>NZ_QGEG01000008.1:0-2500 GCF_003149745.1 Flagellimonas aquimarina | reverse complement strand
CTCTTCCTCCGCCTACTTAGATGTTTCAGTTCAGCGGGTTTGCCCACCTTGCGGTGTGACTGGCCTTCAACCAGCCGGGTTGCCCCATTCGGATATCCACGGATCAACACTCGTGTGCAGTTCCCCGTGGCTTTTCGCAGCTTATCACGTCCTTCTTCGCCTCTGAGAGCCAAGGCATCCCCCATACGCCCTTCTTTTGCTTGTCGCACCTGTACATATGTACAAATGCCCTCGTAATCCTTTATTATATTCTATTCTACTTCGTGTTTCTTATTTGACTTCGCCATGATGGTAAAACCATCACGCTCCGTCCCAATATGTCAATGAACTTTTGGCGGGCCGCCTCTGGCAAAAAAATATGCCGTGGACAGCTTTTACGCCCTTGTGGAGAATACCGGAGTCGAACCGGTGACCTCCTGCGTGCAAGGCAGGCGCTCTAGCCAGCTGAGCTAATTCCCCCTTTTACTATACGTTGGCGATTGCCAGGTTATAGTTGACAGGTCGCACAACTTCTAGAATTTCCTTCAATATTTAATGAACGTTTGAAAGCCCTGTTCCCAAAACTTCCATATACAAGCCTTTGGCTCGATCAGTAGTCTCAGGCAGACTCGAACTGCCGACCTCTACATTATCAGTGTAGCGCTCTAACCAGCTGAGCTATGAGACTGTTTGGCCTTTTGTCGCCAGTATTTTAAAAACATATTATAAGACAGCATAAAAGAAAAACAAGGACCACCCCGATGAAAGGACCGGACATCGTCCGGAAATCTTTTCTCTAGAAAGGAGGTGTTCCAGCCGCACCTTCCGGTACGGCTACCTTGTTACGACTTAGCCCTAGTTACCGATTTTGCCCTAGGCCGCTCCTTACGGTGACGGACTTCAGGCACTCCCGGCTTCCATGGCTTGACGGGCGGTGTGTACAAGGCCCGGGAACGTATTCACCGGATCATGGCTGATATCCGATTACTAGCGATTCCAGCTTCACGGGGTCGAGTTGCAGACCCCGATCCGAACTGTGACCGGTTTTATAGATCCGCGCCCCCTTGCGGGGTGGCTTCCCTCTGTACCGGCCATTGTAGCACGTGTGTGGCCCAGGACGTAAGGGCCGTGATGATTTGACGTCGTCCCCACCTTCCTCACGGTTTGCACCGGCAGTCCCGTTAGAGTCCCCATCTTTACATGCTGGCAACTAACGGTAGGGGTTGCGCTCGTTATAGGACTTAACCTGACACCTCACGGCACGAGCTGACGACAACCATGCAGCACCTTGTAATATGTCCGAAGAAAAAACTATCTCTAGTCCTGTCATACTACATTTAAGCCCTGGTAAGGTTCCTCGCGTATCATCGAATTAAACCACATGCTCCACCGCTTGTGCGGGCCCCCGTCAATTCCTTTGAGTTTCATTCTTGCGAACGTACTCCCCAGGTGGGATACTTATCACTTTCGCTTGGCCGCCGAGACCGAAGTCCCGACAGCTAGTATCCATCGTTTACGGCGTGGACTACCGGGGTATCTAATCCCGTTCGCTACCCACGCTTTCGTCCATCAGCGTCAGTACGTTGTTAGTGACCTGCCTTCGCAATCGGTGTTCTATGTGATATCTATGCATTTCACCGCTACACCACATGTTCCGGCCACTTCACAACGACTCAAGACCACCAGTATCAAAGGCAATTCTACAGTTGAGCTGCAGACTTTCACCCCTGACTTAATGGCCCGCCTACGGACCCTTTAAACCCAATGATTCCGGATAACGCTCGGACCCTCCGTATTACCGCGGCTGCTGGCACGGAGTTAGCCGGTCCTTATTCTTACGGTACCGTCAGACACCTACACGTAGGTGCGTTTCTTCCCGTATAAAAGCAGTTTACAACCCATAGGGCAGTCATCCTGCACGCGGCATGGCTGGATCAGTCTCCCGACCATTGTCCAATATTCCTCACTGCTGCCTCCCGTAGGAGTCTGGTCCGTGTCTCAGTACCAGTGTGGGGGATCCCCCTCTCAGGGCCCCTAACCATCGCTGCCTTGGTAAGCCGTTACCTTACCAACTAACTAATGGTACGCATGGCCATCCCTGTCCGATAAATCTTTAATCGAAAAAACATGTGTCTAATCGATACCATGGGGCATTAATCCAAATTTCTCTGGGCTATTCCCCTGACAGGGGCAGGTTCCATACGCGTTCCGCACCCGTGCGCCGGTCGTCAGCAGTAGCAAGCTACCCTGTTACCCCTCGACTTGCATGTGTTAGGCCTGCCGCTAGCGTTCATCCTGAGCCAGGATCAAACTCTTCATTGTCTATCGTTAAATATCTATTCAACTCCCTAAACAATACCAAGTCCTTGACATCAAAATGGTTCTTTGTTATTCTCTTTTACGCTGTCTATACAATATGTAAATGAACTTCTTCAATAATCAAGAAAAAAAACGACCCCTATCAGGCCCTTTTTCCCCTCTTTCCAAACCCAGCCTTATCAGCTAAGCGGGTGCAAATATA
>NZ_QGEG01000007.1 GCF_003149745.1 Flagellimonas aquimarina | reverse complement strand
TAAGCCCGTTTGCGCCGATGGTACTGCTATACCAAGTGGGAGAGTAGGTCGCCGCCTTCCTTGAACGCCCTTTACAAACGTAAAGGGCGTTTTTTTGTTTTTAGCTTTTTTCTTCTTTTCTTCACAACCAACACTATTTTAAAAGTAGGAATTAACTTACAAATTCTTATATTTGAATGCCTCACATGAATTTGTTTCAATAACCCGCATGTATTAACAATATGTAACGGATTTGCTATGGTTTTGAATTTGTAACCATTAAGACTATATAATATGAGGAAACAATTACTTTTTGTCACACTTTTTGTGGTAACCCTTACCGTAAAATCACAATCTTGTAATTGTGATGTTACTCTTTCTGGGTTGTCATCTACAACTTTAAACCTAGTCTGGGCATCCAATGTTAGCTACTCTCCTGGAGATACAATCTGCATACCAGCAGGGAATTATGCCGGCATACGCTTTTATGATTTTGAAGGAACAGCATCAAACCCAATAACATTTAAGAATTGCGGAGGGCAAGTTGTTCTTAACGAAACCGCCTATTCAGCATTGGAGTTTAAAAACAGTAAGTATATTCATTTAACAGGTACAGGAGACGTTAACCATAATTATGGAATTAAGATAGAAGGAACTGGTCCTTGGGCTATGGGCATGGTTTTAAGTGCTCTTAGTACGGACGTAGAAATAGATCATATAGAAGTTGCGCATGCTGGTTTTGCAGGTTTAATGGCAAAGACGGATCCCGATTGTAACAATCCTGATACATGGAGGGTTAACGGCTTTGTAATGAAAAATTTGAACATTCACCATAATTATATTCATAATACACATGGTGAGGGAATTTATATTGGATTTACCCTGGGATATAAATTAGATTCAGGGAGAAACTGTGGTGGTACAGAGGTCTATGGGCATTGGTTGGAAAATGTTGACATACACCATAACGTGGTTGAAGATACTGGTTGGGACGCTATTCAGTTGAATTTGGCTCATATTAATAGCAAGGTGAGAGACAATACCATTTATGATTATGGTACCAGAGGGAATTGGGGACAAGCCTTTGCCATGAGCATAGGTGGAGGCGCTTATGAAGTCTATAATAATCATGTGGTAAATGGCCCTTTGGAAAAAGGGTGGGGAATGCAGATAATTAATGGCGAGAGCGGTACAAAGGTTTATAACAATGTGTTTGTAAAACCTAAAATGCATGGAATCTTTCTTCATAACAGACATGAGTTTGAAGATTTAAATGAGGGTTATTATGTAGCAAACAATACAATAGTAGAGCCAGAAAGAGCTGGCGTGCATTATAATACTACAGTATTACACCCAGTAGATCCAGCAGATTTGTATAAAAATCAAAGCGAGGTTCCTTCATACTTTGTAAATAACCTAGTAGTTGATCCTGGATATGATTTTGAAGGAGGCAATACTTGGAAACAAAATCAGGAAAGTTATTTTGACTTTAATGAACGGGATACAAGGGACAGTTTGTTAGCCAACATCTATTCAAACATTATGACCCGTCAAATAGATACTTTAGGGTTAATGGATGTCTTGAATAATGATTATAGGCCTTCTTCTGCTGGTTCAGATGTGGTTGATGTGGGTTCAAGTGTTACTTCTTGGGGGGTAACGTTTGATATGGACAACGCATCAAGACCTTCTGGTAGTGCCTTTGATGTGGGAGCATATGAATTTCAGTCTAGCGGAACCTCTCTAAAAGCACAATTGCCTGAAGATGTTGAATTGTTTGATGTTCTTATCGAGAAACAAGCACAAACCTTGTTTTATCCAAACCCCACAAGTTCTTCTTTTAGATTGGAAAACAGTAGTTATGAAGATGTGGTGATCCAATTGATAACTGCTGATGGAAGAATTATTCATGCAGGCAACTATAAAATGGGAGCTTCCTTTAATGTGGAAGAATACACTCCTGGACTGTATTTTTTAAAATTGATCACATCCGAAGAAACTGAAGTTCACCGTTTGGTAATTAGATGATTGGAAACAAAAACTCCCCAAAATAGTTCTTTGGGGAGTTTTCTATAAAGGGTTTGGTTGGGTATTAATATTTAAACTCTTGGTAAATCACCATCACCTTTTAAAGGTAAGTTAGATTTCCCCATTAAGAAGTTGTCCACATGATGGGCCGCTTCTCTTCCTTCGGATATGGCCCAAACTATTAGAGATTGCCCCCTTCTTTGATCACCTGCAACAAAAACACCGGGAATGTTAGTTTTATAATCCTTGGTAGAGGCATTGATATTGGTTCTTGCGTCCATCTTCAATCCTAATTGGTCCGCTATTGTCGTTTCCGAACCTGTGAATCCAAGCGCAAGAAGGGCCAAATCACATTCCCATTCTTTTTCTGTTCCTTCCACTTCTTTAAGGGCAGGTCGTTGTCCTTGCTTTTTTTCCCAGTATACTTCAGAAGTGACCAGACCTTTTAAATTGCCTTTCTCATCACCCACAAATTTTTTGGTCGAAATACTAAAAACGCGCTCGGCACCTTCCTTGTGAGAAGAACTTGTTCTTAGCCTCATGGGCCAGAAAGGCCAAGGTTGCCCCTCCGGTCTGGTTGTGGTTGATTTGGGCATAATCTCAAAATTCGTTACCGAAACTGCTCCATGACGAATTGAAGTGCCAATACAATCAGAGCCAGTGTCTCCACCACCAATAACAATAACTTTTTTTCCTTTCGCAGAAAGCTCCTCACCGGCGTAGGGAATGCCATCTACTTTTCTATTGTTCTGTGGAAGAAAATCCATTGCTTGTACAACACCTTTTAGATCAGAGCCCGGTATGGGAAGACTTCTTCTAACGGTAGCACCACCACAAAGCACAATGCTATCAAATTCTTTTTGGAGTTCATCGGCAGTAACATCGATTCCCACATGAACACTGGTTTTGAAGACGATACCTTCCTTTTTCATTACTTCTAGCCGCCTGTCAATTATATGCTTTTCCATTTTAAAGTCAGGAATTCCATAACGCAATAGCCCGCCAATTTTTTCATCACGTTCTAAAACTGTAACAGAATGCCCTGCTCGGTTCAATTGTTGTGCAGCAGCAAGGCCCGCAGGTCCGGAACCTACGACAGCTACTTTTTTACCGGTTCTTTTTATTGGAAGTTCAGGTTTGATCCACCCATTTTTAAATGCTGTTTCTACTATGTTTTTCTCAATGTTTTCAATAGATACTGGATCCTCATTAATCCCCAATACACAGGCTTCTTCACATGGTGCAGGGCATAACCTGCCTGTAAATTCTGGAAAGTTATTAGTTGAATGAAGAATTTTGGTGGCTTTTTCCCACTTGCCCTGATACACGGCATCGTTAAAGTCAGGGATAAGGTTACCTAATGGACAACCGCTATGACAAAACGGAATGCCACAGTCCATACACCTTGCACCTTGGTCTTTTAATTCATTTTCTTTTAAGGGTATTGTAAATTCCTTATAGTTTTTGATTCTTTCTTTAACAGGAGCATAGGTCTCTATTTTCCTGTCAAACTCCATAAATCCAGTAGTCTTTCCCATGGCTCAACTTATAAGGTTTGCAATTTTTCTTTTTCTAATCGTATTAATGCTTGACGGTATTCTTCTGGAAAAACTTTCACAAATTTAGGTAAGCATTCTTCCCAGTTTTCTAGAATATACTGTGCTAATGGACTCAATGTAGCATTGTAATGGTTTTCAATGAGCTCTTCTAACTGCTTAATATCAATATCTTCTTCAACTGGCAGTAGATTTAATGTTTCGCCATTGCATCTTTTCTCAAAAGAATTGTCCTTGTCAAAAACATATGCAATTCCACCACTCATTCCCGCGCCAAAGTTTCTTCCAACGGCTCCTAAAATTACTGCAACACCTCCTGTCATGTATTCACAGCCATGATCACCAATACCTTCTACTACTGCTTTTGCTCCTGAATTTCTTACACAGAAACGTTCGCCTGCTTTCCCGTTTATATATGATTCTCCCGAGGTGGCGCCATACAAAGTAACATTTCCGGTTATGATGTTATCTTCTGGTTTTAGTGTGGATTTATAAGGTACTTTGATGATAAGTTTTGCTCCGGAAAGCCCCTTTCCTAAATAGTCATTGGTGTTTCCGTTAACAACCATTGTAAGTCCTTTTGTAGCAAAAGCGCCAAAACTCTGCCCGGCCGAACCTGTAAAATTGAGTTTTAAAGTGTTTTCTGGCAGTCCATCTGCCCCATAAATCTTAGAGACTTCATTACTGATAATGGCTCCAACCGCACGATCTGTATTGTAAATGGGGAAATCCAAGGAAATCTTTTCTTTTCTGAACAAAGCGGGATGTGCTTGGGCTATAATATCAAATTCCACGGATTTCTCAATGCTATGAACTTGCTTTTGAGTATTATGGAATTTAGTTCCTTCCGGAACATCCACTTGATATAATATTGGGCTTAAATCAATACCAGCTGCTTTGTAGTGCTCAATGGCCTTTTTTCTGTCTAGTTTTTGGACTTGACCTACCATTTCATCAATGGTTCTAAAGCCAAGTTTAGCCATGATCTCTCTAAGTTCCTGAGCAACAAAATACATGTAATTAACTACATGTTCCGGTTTACCCTTGAATTTCTTACGAAGTTCTGGATTTTGAGTAGCAATGCCCACTGGGCATGTATTTAGATGGCATACACGCATCATTATACAACCAGAGGCTACCAAAGGAGCTGTTGCAAATCCGAATTCTTCTGCTCCTAATAGGCAAGCTATGGCAACATCTCTACCTGTTTTCAGTTGTCCGTCACATTCTAAAACTATGCGGTTTCTTAAATCGTTTAAAACTAAAGTCTGTTGTGCCTCGGCAATTCCTAGTTCCCATGGAAGCCCTGCATGTTTTAATGATGTAAGAGGTGATGCTCCTGTACCTCCATCAAAGCCAGATATCAGGATTACATCTGCCTTAGCTTTTGAAACACCTGCAGCAACAGTTCCTACACCCACCTCGGATACAAGCTTCACATTGACTCGAGCGTCCCTATTGGCTGATTTTAAATCGTAAATTAATTGGGACAAATCTTCAATGGAGTAAATATCATGATGCGGCGGCGGAGAAATTAAGCCTACATATGGTGTGGAATTTCTAGTTTTTGCAATTGCAGGATTCACCTTTGGACCTGGCAGTTGTCCACCTTCGCCTGGTTTGGCCCCTTGGGCCATTTTAATTTGAATTTCTTTAGCATTGGTCAAATAGTTGGAGGTTACCCCAAACCTACCTGAAGCTACTTGTTTAATAGCACTGTTTTTCCAGTCTCCTGTTTGATTTTTATAAAAACGAGCCGAATCTTCTCCGCCTTCACCAGAGTTGCTCTTTCCACCAATTCGGTTCATGGCAATCGCTAAATTTTCATGGGCTTCCTTACTTATGCTTCCGTAGGACATGGCACCGGTCTTGAATCTTTTTACAATTTCGGTCCATGGTTCTACTTCCTCAATTGGAATTGGGTCATAGTTTGAAAATTCAAACAACCCGCGGATGGTCATCAAGTTTTTTGATTGCTCATTAACCAATTTGGAATACTCTTTATAAGTATCCGGCTCGTTATTGCGTACCGATTTTTGAAGTTTGGCAATACTTAATGGATTGAACATATGTTTTTCACCATCCCTTCTCCAACGATACTCTCCGCCAATCTCAATATCAAGATTAGCTGCTAACTCCTGAGTTTTGAATGCTTTTTTGTGGCGTTTTGCTACCTCCTTTTCAATTTCATACAAACCTATTCCCTGAATACGTGTTGGCGTATTAGGAAAGTATTTGTCAACTACCTTGGTATTTATGCCTATGCATTCGAATAATTGAGAACCTCTGTAAGAATTCAATGTTGAGATTCCAATTTTGTTCATCACTTTTAATATTCCCTTTCCTATAGCTTTATTGTAGTTTTTTATAGCCTCATCAAAAGTGTATTCTGTAATGTCATTTTCTTCAATTTGTTCGCCTATGATTTCATTAACTAAATAGGGGTTTATGGCACTAGCACCAAAGCCAAAAAGTAGAGCAAAATGGTGCACTTCCCTAGGCTCTGCAGATTCAATGATGATACTAAGCTTGGAGCGCTTTCCTAATTTGCTAAGCCCGCTGTTTACATAGGAGCAAGCTAGTAGGGCAGGAATCGCCGCCATTTCTGTGCTGACCATTCTATCTGATAAAATGATAATGTTGGCCCCTTCATCTATTGCGGATGAGGCTTTATGCAAAATTGTGTCCAGGGCTTCTTCTAACCCATTATGCCCTTTTGAAATTTCATACAGAATGGAAATGGAGACCACCTTGTAGTCTGGACTGGCATCGTAGTTTTTAATCTTATCCAAATCTTCTTTGGAGATAACAGGATTCTGAATCTTTAGTTTTCTGCAGTGATGCCCTGATGTGTCAAAAATATTTTGGTCGCTACCAAGTGTTAAACTGATATCCGTAATCAATTCCTCTCTAATCCCATCCAAAGGCGGATTGGTAACCTGTGCAAATAATTGTTTAAAATAATTGTAGATAAGTTGAGGACGCTCGGACAAGACTGCTATTGGTGTGTCTGAACCCATAGAACCGATAGGTTCTTTGGCATATTTTGCCATTGGCAAAATAATAGTGTTTATATCCTCTAAGGTGTAGCCGAAAGCAGCTCTTCTGGTTTCAATAGGAAACTCTCCATAAAAAACGGGACAATCATTATAAGGAATGTCCTTTAGGTGAACAAGATTGTTTTGTAGCCATTTTTTATAAGGGTGCTTTTTGGCAATAGCCTCTTTAACTTCCTCATCATTGATTATACGGCCTTCTTCCATATTTACCAGGAACATTTTTCCAGGTTCTAATCGGCCATGAAATTCAATGTCCTCTGGCTCCAACTGAACCACTCCAGTTTCTGACGACATGATTACATACCCTTTTTTGGTAACGGAATACCTGGATGGACGTAGTCCATTTCTATCTAGAACCGCACCTATATAATTGCCATCCGTAAAGGGGATTGAAGCGGGACCGTCCCAAGGTTCCATTACACAGGAGTTGTATTCGTAAAATGCCCTTTTGGATTCTGACATTTCTGTATTTTTCTCCCAAGCTTCTGGCACTAGCATCATCATTACTTCTGGCAGGGAGCGCCCTGTCATCAATAGCAATTCTACAACCATATCCATGCTTGCGGAATCTGACTTTCTTGGTAAAACCACGGGAAGTATTTTTTTAATATCCTCACCAAACCAATCACTTTTTAAAAGCTCTTCTCTGGAACGCATTCTAGATACGTTTCCTCTAAGGGTATTTATTTCTCCATTATGGCACATATAGCGAAAGGGCTGTGCCAAATCCCAGGTTGGAAAAGTATTGGTCGAAAAGCGCTGGTGAACCAGTGCCAAACGAGTTACTACTCTTGGGTCCAAAAGGTCTTCGTAATACCTGCTAATGTCATAGGGAACCAAAAGTCCTTTGAAGATGATGATTTTGGTGGAGAGACTTGGTAGGTAAAAGAACTGGCTCTGCGAAAGTTTACTTTTAATGATAGTATGTTCCGTAATCTTTCTTGCAATGAAAAGCTTCAAGTTAAAGTGAAAATCATCAATAGAATCATCCCTGCCAACAAACACTTGTTTTATAAAAGGTTCGGTCTCAGCAGCTATTCTTCCGGGTATGGAGCGATTGACAGGAGCATTGCGCCATCCCAATAACCGCAATCCTTGTTTTTCAATATTCTCTTCAAAAGTTGAAATACAGAAATTCCGTTGATTTTCTTTTTGTGGAAGAAAAACGTTGCTTACTGCATAATCACCAGCTTCAGGTAAATCGAATTTACATACTTCTGTAAAAAAGTCATGTGGAATATCAATTAGAATACCGGCTCCATCGCCTGTTTTGCCATCTGAGCTAACTGCACCTCGGTGCTCTAGCTTATCCAGTATCTCTAGAGCCTTATGAATGATATCATTGGACTTTTTTCCTTTTAAGCTACAAATGAATCCTGCACCACAGTTATCATGCTCAAATTCTGGTAGATATAATCCCTGTTTCTCTAACATCTTCATTATGGTATTTCTTCAAAAATATCATATTAACTGAATAAATAACAAGATTTTTAGCCAATAACGATTAAATCATCAACGTTTGGAATGAAGAGTTAAAAAATATTCAAAATCAAAATTTGAGCATTGCTAAATTATGATTATCTCAAAACACCTCTAAATATTTAGAGGTACATGTAGAAAAATGGGGGACAGGGATTAAATGTTGAACAAAAAAACAATTTTACCCATAAATAAATAGGGTTTGTTTAACCAAAAATCATATAAAAAGGGAGTTAGCCTATCAATTTGACGGGTAAGGTAAATTGTTTTACTGCTAATCTTTTAAGATACTCCTAGAAATCACAATCTTTTGAATTTCGGAAGTACCCTCGTAGATTTGGGTGATTTTTGCATCGCGCATCATCCTTTCCACGTGGTAATCTTTTACAAAACCGTTACCGCCGTGTATTTGCACAGCTTCAACGGCAGTCTCCATTGCAACTTCAGATGCATAGAGTTTGGCCATGGCTCCAGAAAGTGTGTAATCTTTTCCATTGTCCTTATCGCATGCTGCCTGATATACTAAATAGCGCGCAGCCTGAATTTTGGTATGCATATCGGCCAATTTAAACGCTATAGCCTGATGATTTGCAATTTCCGTTCCGAATGCTTTTCGTTCTTTTGAATATTTCTTGGCAAGTTCATAGGCTCCTGTAGCTATACCCAGGGCTTGCGCAGCAATGCCTATTCTTCCTCCAGCTAGGGTTTTCATGGCAAATTTAAACCCGAAGCCGTCTTCACCAATACGATTTTCTTTAGGCACTTTAACATCATTAAATAAAAGAGAATGTGTGTCACTTCCTCTAATTCCAAGTTTATTTTCTTTAGGCCCAATTTCAAACCCTTCCATTCCTTTTTCAACGATCAAGGCGTTAATTCCTTTATGTCCTTTATCTACGTCTGTCTGCGCTATGACCAAATAAACTTCCGCTGTACTACCGTTTGTTATCCAGTTTTTGGTTCCATTAACAATGTAATGGTCCCCCATATCAATAGCTGTGGTTTTTTGCGAAGTTGCATCACTGCCCGCTTCAGGTTCTGAAAGACAGAAAGCACCTATGTTCTCTCCTGAAGCCAAGCGGGTTAAGTATTTTTTCTTTTGGGCTTCAGAACCAAAAGTTTCTAATCCCCAACATACTAGGGAATTGTTTACGGAAACCACTACTGAAGCTGATGCATCAATTTTAGATAGTTCTTCCATAACAAGGACATATGAAAGGGTGTCAAGACCACTGCCTCCATACTCTTCTTTTACCATCATTCCTAAAAAACCAAGCTCGCCCATTTTTTTCACTTGCTCAGCAGGAAATTTTTGGGCATCATCTCGTTCTATTATCCCGGGCAACAATTCATTTTGGGCAAAATCTTTTGCTGCTTGTTGTATCATTAGTTGCTCTTCAGAAAGTGTAAAGTCCATGAAATTGAGAAATAAATAAAAATTGGATACAAATATAGCTCTATACTAGGATTTTTTTGATAAATGGCGTTAAAAAATGAGAATGATATAATGTTGTTTGTCGATTTTTCTAAATCGAGTATTTTTCTAGAAATTAGATTATGTAGGAAAACTCATTTTGAATATCTTTAGCAAAGTAGATTGCTTTTAAGCAAAATAAATTTCAACTAAATAAACCAACTAAACATGGAAACCATTCTCATTGCCATATTTGTTATTGGATACCTTGCCATTACCCTTGAACACAACTTAAAGATAGATAAGCTGATTCCGGCATTGGCAATGATGGCTGTTCTTTGGGCAATGATGGCATTTGGAATTGACGGGTTTACCACCTGGTTTGATTCTGGTAAACATGCTTTGATGGAAGGGTTTTCTGCCTTAGGACATGAAGATAAAATGCATGTTCTGGAAGAGACGCTATTGCATCATTTGGGAAAGACCTCTGAAATATTGGTTTTCCTCTTGGGGGCTATGACAATTGTTGAGATCATTGATTACTTTGATGGTTTTGCAACAATAAAATCTTTTGTAAAGACAAGGAGCAAAAGAAAAATACTTTGGATTTTTGCCTTTTTGGCATTCATTCTTTCCGCGATTATAGATAACCTTACTGCAACGATTGTTCTAATATCCATTCTACAGAAAATAGTTAAAGTAAGAAATGATAGATTATGGTATGCCGGTTTAATTATTGTTGCGGCAAATGCAGGAGGGGCTTGGTCTCCCATTGGGGATGTTACCACAACTATGTTATGGATTGGAAACAAAGTAACAACAGGTAAGTTAATAGGATACCTTTTATTGCCATCTTTAGTATGTATGTTGGTGCCAACCTTCATCGCTTCTTTTTTGCCTGCTTTCAAAGGAAATATTGATGTTGAGGAAGCGGAACCTGCAAAATCAAAATTTGGAGCAACAATGCTGTATTTGGGACTTGGGGCAATCGTATTTGTGCCCATTTTCAAAACAATAACACATTTGCCCCCCTATGTCGGTATGATGTTGTCTTTGGCAGTAGTGGCAACTTTCGCAGAAATTTACAGTAATTCAAAAATTTCTATTTCTTCTGTAGACCCAGAAAGTGATGCAGAATCGCATCACAGTCCGGTGCATAGTGCTTTAACTAAGATTGAGTTGCCAAGCATATTGTTCTTCCTGGGAATTTTAATGGCTGTTGCAGCTCTAGAATCATTAGGACTGCTGTTCAATTTTGCAGAAGGATTAAAACAAGGTATTGGGTTATTAGGGACTGAGCTTCCAGGTACTGAGATTTCTGATTTGGTCGTAATTATTCTGGGTATTGGATCGGCCGTAATAGATAACGTTCCTCTGGTAGCTGCAAGTTTGGGGATGTTTTCTGAACCCACGGATAACCCGTTATGGCACTTTATTGCTTATTCTGCAGGAACAGGTGGTAGTATGTTAATAATTGGCTCTGCAGCTGGTGTTGTGGCCATGGGGATGGAAAAAATCGACTTCTTTTGGTATTTGAAAAAAATAGCATGGTTGGCATTCCTTGGATTTATCTCTGGTGCTATTTGTTTTGTGGCGATGCGATATTTTTTCTAAAAAATACTTTACTTTAAAAATCTCCGTTATTATTGCAACTTAAATTGGGGATTTTATATGATTACTTTTCAAGATTTAGAGGAAGGGGTTGAGATGGGTGCAGCTATTTCAGAAGAGAAAACTCTTTCTGTCATTGATTTAATAGTTAACGGAGGAACGGGCAGCATAGTCATTATCATGGTGCTTTTTGTACTTCTCTTTGTTGCTTTGTACATTTATTTTGAACGCATTTTTGCGATTAAGGCAGCTTCAAAAATTGATAAAAACTTCATGAACCAGATTCGGGACCATGTCATGAACGGTAAATTGGAAGCAGCAAAGATTCTATGTGCACAAACAGATTCCCCTGTTGCCAGATTAACGGAAAAAGGAGTGTCAAGGATTGGCAAACCTTTAGACGATATAAATACTGCAATAGAAAATGCTGGTACCTTAGAGGTTTATAAACTAGAGAAAAACGTAAGTGTTTTGGCTACTGTGGCCGGTGCGGCACCAATGATTGGGTTCTTGGGAACCGTAATTGGTATGATTTTAGCTTTCCATGAGATGGCAAGCAGCGGTGGTCAAGCAGAAATGGGTTCTTTGGCTTCAGGAATTTATACTGCAATGACTACGACGGTCGCTGGACTTGTAGTTGGTATTATAGCATATATAGGGTATAACCATCTGGTAAATAGAACTGACAAAGTGGTTCATAAGATGGAAGCGAATGCGGTAGAGTTTTTAGACTTATTGAATGAACCTATCTAGAATTTCAGTATGAAATTAAAAGGAAGAAATAAAGTAAGTCCAGAATTTAGTATGTCATCCATGACAGATATTGTATTTCTGTTATTGGTGTTTTTTATGTTGACTTCCAATGCACCAAATGCTTTGGATTTACTGTTGCCAAAAGCAAAGGGAAAGTCTACAAATACGCAGAATGTTTCGGTGACCATTAATAAGAACTTGGAATATTTTGTGAACAATGAACAGATAAACGAGGAATACATTGAAATTGAATTAAAAAAGGCACTTGAAGGTCAAGAAAAGCCTACAATCATTCTAAGAGCAGAAGAAAGCGTGGCAATTAAAGAGGCCGTTAACGTTATGGATATTGCTAATAGAAATAGTTACAAGGTTATCTTGGCGGTGCGGCCAAAATAATGTCATTTTTAGATACGAGACACAAGAAAAAATCATTTACGCTTACTACACTTCTATTAAGCGTGGTATTGCTATTGCTTTTCTATATTGGACTTACCTATTTAGATCCACCAATTGAAAATGGGATTGCTGTCAATTTTGGCACCATGGATTTTGGTAGTGGTGAGGTGCAACCTAAAGAAAAAGTTCGTTCCCAGCCCAAAAAGGAGGTAACAAAACCGGTGGAACAGGTCAAGGAACAGGTTCAGCCAAAAGAAACTGCTACGGAAGAACCGGTAGAAAAGGTATTGACCAGTGAGAACGAGGAGACCATAAGAATAAATCAGCAAAAAGAAGCCAGACGAAAAGCAGACGAAGCTGCTAAAAAAGCAAGGGCCGATGCAGAACGGGTCGAACAAGAGAAAAAACAAGCTGAAGAACAAAAAAGACAAGAGCAAGAATCTAAGAAAAAAAGCCTTGATGCCTTAATAGGAGGTATTGGAAAATCTGACGGAGAAACAACAGGAAGTGAAGGGGACGATAATAAGGCGGGAGATAAAGGAAAACCAGAGGGAGACCCTTACGCAACCAGTTATTACGGAACCCCGGGAAGTGGAAGCGGAACGGGAGGATATGGGCTTAATGGACGTTCTTTGGTGAGTAAAGGAAAAGTACAACAAGAATGCAATGAAGATGGTCGTGTAGTGGTAAGGATTGTGGTAGACAAAAATGGAAGGGTAATAAAAGCAACTCCCGGAGTAAAAGGAACTACCAATAATGCGCCTTGTTTATTGGAGCCGGCAAGAAAAACAGCATTTCTTCATAAGTGGAACCTGGATTCCAATGCGCCATCTCAACAGATTGGTTTTGTGGTTGTCAACTTCAAGTTAGGTCAATAGATGACTTATAAAGAAACTTTGAATTGGATGTTTCAACAACTTCCAATGTATCAACAGAAGGGATCATCTGCATTAAAAAATAAGCTGGACAATATCATCCATTTTTCTGAAGTCCTTGGAAACCCCCATCAGAAATTCAAAAGTATACATGTAGCAGGCACAAATGGAAAAGGTTCCTGTAGCCACATGCTTGCATCTATTCTTCAGGAAGCGGGATATAAGGTTGGTCTTTATACATCCCCTCATTTAAAAGATTTTAGAGAGCGAATTAAAATCAACGGAAAGGCCATTGGTAAAGGCAATGTAAAAGATTTTATAAAAGCTCATAAGTCTTTTTTGGAAAAAAATGAACTTTCTTTTTTTGAAATGACTGTGGGAATGGGCTTTCATTATTTTAAAGAAGAGAAAGTGGATGTTGCGGTTATAGAAGTTGGTTTAGGGGGAAGATTGGATTCAACAAATATTATTGTTCCCGAAGTTTCTTTAATCACCAATATAGGACTGGACCATATTCAACTTTTAGGAGGCACTTTAGAAAAAATTGCTCTAGAAAAAGCTGGAATAATAAAAAGAGGGATCCCCGTGGTCATTAGTGAACGACAACCCGAAACCGAGGGAATTTTTAAGTTAATTGCAGCACAGAAGAATTCTGAAATTGTTTTCGCGGATGAACTTCCAATAAAAAACTATAAAACAGACTTGCTGGGCAACTATCAGCATAAGAATATTCAGGGTGTGGTTGCAACCATCAAAAAGCTAAAAAGTTTAACAGTCCATGATCACCATGTAAAAGCAGGGCTAAAAAAGTGTATTGATAATACTGGTCTTTTGGGAAGATGGCAGATTTTAGGTAAAAAACCAAAAATTGTGTGTGATACGGCACACAATAAAGAAGGGCTTAGTTTAGTGCTAGAACAAATAAAAAAAATTAAATCTCCGCAAGTACATTTTGTTCTTGGTTTTGTAAATGATAAGGTGTTAGATGATGTGCTTAGCTTGTTCCCGAAAAATGCAAAATACTATTTTGTAAAACCAAATGTGCCAAGAGGATTGCCAGCTAAAGAGTTAAAAGACAAAGCGGCAAAATTTGAACTTATTGGAGAAATCTCCAAATCTGTTAAAGAAGGTCTAGAAAAAGCTTTGGGCAATGCAAAGGATGATGATTTAATTTATGTTGGGGGCAGTACATTTGTGGTTGCAGAAGTGGTTTAGATATTTTATGTTTTTTCTTTTTGGTAAACAAAAAATGGTGCTATATTTGCACTCCGTTTTAAGAACGGGCGCGTAGCTCAGTTGGTTCAGAGCACCTGGTTTACACCCAGGGGGTCAGGGGTTCGAATCCCTTCGCGCCCACAACTAAAAACCCACCTTATTAAGGTGGGTTTTTTGCGTTTTGTACATTAGGTCCTCATAGGTAGTTTTACCTATTCTTCAATATTCCATAAAAAAAAGTCCCATTTTGTATACTTTCATTTGGAATCCCTCATCTGTTAATTTTCAAGGATTTAAAAGTAAATGGGTAAGCAACCCCGATATATTTTTACGTAAATCCTTATCGGATAGACCTATAAAGCGCTGTTTTTGTGGTAATTATATATGCAGTTTAACCAAACCACGATAACATGAGAAAACTTATTCAGCATTTTTTCTCTACTTACAAAGCCGGACCAGAAGTGTATAAGGATGTAATGACATCTAAATATGTGAAATCTGGACTTACCCTTCAAGAGGCTAAAGAAATAAGACAAAGGATACAAGAGGCTTTTGAAAATGACAAGGTCTACAAGAACAATGCAATAGGACTTAATGACCTTTCACAACATATTGCCAGAGATAGGTATAAGGTTTCACAAGTATTAAATGAATACCTGGCAAGGAACTTCTACTCCTTATTGAATCATTATAGGGTAAAAGAGGCAAAGGACCTACTAATATCACAACCATTTCTAAGTGTCAAAGCAATTATGTATGAGGTGGGGTTCAATAGTAAAACAAGTTTTTACAGCGCATTTAAAAAAGACACAGGTTTAAGTCCAAATGACTATCGTAGTTTGGCAATGTATGCTTCCTAAACAAGTTACAGTTTTCCATTAGTTTTTTTACCATTTCTGTTTTCCGTGGTTTTCTTCGGACAAACGAAGCTTTCCTTTCATTTAAAAATGCAATAACCCAATGGTCATTTTAGTAGGGTTTACTCTGCATGTTTTACGGTCTTAACCTATGGGTTATGAAGCCAAATGCTCTTTTAAGTTAAAAATTAACAAACCTTTTAAGTCACTGCCCTTAGATAACTAAATGTTAAAAAAGGTATTTCCCGTTGGGGATGAAGTTTTTTGTTGTTCGCCCCGTTTTAGAAGTACTCCTAGTTTTTAATGATGCAATTCTTTTGTTGTTGCAATTGTAAAGGTAAGGCGGTGAGAGGCCTTACTACCTTAAAATAGAGACTTTCCAATAAGTTTTGTTTTCGTACTAGGGAGTATTATTTGAATTAGCTATCAAACACCTTATCCCGCCTGCCTTTCTCAGTTGCGCTAACTCATTAATTACTAACAAAACTTTTAATTCTATGAAAGTAAAGAAGCTATTTGGGACGCTCGTGTTCATGTTATTTTGTGTAGCATTTGCTCGATCTCAAGAAAAAACGATTACCGGTACAATCATTGATCAAACAGGGATACCCCTGCCTGGGGTCAATATTGTAGTCGATGGTACTACTAATGGAACCCAATCTGATTTTGATGGTAACTATGCCATAAGTGCAAGTGTTGGTCAGACATTGGTGTATACTTATCTTGGCCAAAGACCTGCAAGAAGACTCATTGGTGCGCAAAGTGTTATAGATATTCAAATGGAGGAAGATGCGCAAGCCTTGGAAGAGGTTGTGGTAACAGCATTGGGTATTAAAAGGGAAAAGCAAGCTTTGGGATACGCAGTTGCCGAAGTTTCTTCTGAACAATTAGAAGATAAGGCCGAAGGAGATTTGGGAAGAGTCCTGATCGGTAAAGCATCTGGGGTTAATATCACTCAGCAAAGTGGACTTTCTGGATCTGGAACAAACATCATTATTAGAGGTTATAATTCTTTTAGTCAAAGTAATCAACCTTTATTTATTGTTGATGGGGTTCCTTTTAATGGAGATACTAATTCCTCGGGTAGACAAGGGTCTAGACAGGATTTTATTAACGGGAATAACGGATCCAGTAGGTTTTTGGACTTGGACCCTAACAGTATAGAAAGTGTAAATGTGTTAAAAGGTTTGGCGGCGTCTACACTTTATGGGTCTTTAGGTAGAAACGGTGTTATCCTAATAACAACAAAAGCAGGTGCTGGAGGTCAGGGCGCAAAGAAGACAGAGATTACTGTAAACAGTTCTTTGTTTTTTAATGAGATTGCTTCAACCCCAGAATATCAAAATCAATTTGGTAATGGTTTTGACCAGTCCTTTGGATGGTTCTTCAGTAACTGGGGACCTAGTTTTGACAGAGAGGGAATCTCTGGTTGGGGAAACAGTGCAGCTTTTGATGCCAATGGAACACTTCCACACCCATATTCAATTTCTGCTGCGGGACAACAAGCTTTCCCAGAATTTGCTAACGCAAGATATGAATGGAGACCTTATGATAGTTTTGGAGACTTCTTTAAAACTGGAACAGTTACCAATCTATCTATAAATGCAAGTGGTAGCTCTGACGATGGTAAAATATCCTACAATGCCAATTATGGCCATTTAAAAGATATTGGTTTTACACCTGGAAACAGCTTAAATAGAAACAATTTTGGTATAGGTGGTCGTGCTGTTCTTAGTAACAAGTTCACAATATCAGGAGCATTGAATTTTGCAAGAACAAAGTTTATATCGCCTCCAGTGGCCTTGAGTCAAGGTAATGGGGCCACAGGTTCTGGTTCTTCAGTATTTGGAGATTTGTTCTTTACACCTAGAAGTATTGATGTAGTTGGGCTTCCTTTTCAAAGCCCCATTGATGGAAGTAGTATTTATTACAGAAACGGTAATGATATCCAACACCCATTATGGACCGCAAATAATGCAGGAACAAGACAAGAAACCAATAGGGTTTTTGGTAATATGGGCTTACAATATCAGTTTAATGATAATTTAAACTTTATCTATAGGGTTGGTATAGACGTTTATAGTGAGAACAACGTGAATTTTCAAAATAAAGGAGGAATCAACGGGAATGTTCCACAACCTAGACTTGCTAGTGGTATTTATGAAACATGGAACAATACCAACACTATCTGGGATCATAATGCAGCAATCAATGGGGATTATGATTTAACCGAAAAAGTAGGGACCACTTTTAATATTGGTGTTAATGGTAGAAGAGAGATTTTTGACCAACAAGGAGTTGCCAGTGATGCACAGCAAGTGTTTAATGTACTAAGACATTTCAATTTCTTAAATCAAAATGAGATTCAACAAACCTCAGAACGTAACCTAGTTGGGTTCTATGGACAGTTGGAATTTGACTATGATAACTATTTGTATTTAACCCTAGCTGGAAGAAACGATTGGGTCTCCAACCTTTCAACTGCTAACAGATCACTTTTTTATCCTAGTGCAAGTATTTCTTTTGTGCCAACAAAAGCTTTTGATGGTCTCAAAAGTGAAAATGTACTCAACTACTTAAAAATAAGGGCAGGATATGGTACTTCAGCTGGATTCCCAGATGCGAATTCTGATAATTTCCCTGTTTCCAATCGATTGGTATTAGATACTCAGGATTTTCAAGATCCAACAGGGACAAATGTTGTAACCAATACAAGCCCGTTAACACTTGGAAATCCGGATTTGAAGCCTGAGCAGGTTTCCGAAATAGAAATTGGTGTTGAAACAAGATGGTGGGATGGTAGGATTACGTTAGATGCTTCGTTATATGAACGAACTACTACGGATTTGATAGTTCAGCAGCCGCTGGATCCGTCCTCTGGTTTCTTTAGAACCAATACTAATGTAGGTGAGATCAAAGGAGAGGGGGTAGAAATAGACCTTGGACTTAACTTTTTTAGAAGTCAAGAAGAAGGTGGTTTTAACTGGAACACTAATATCAACTTTACTGCCAACGAGTCTGAGGTTACTGATTTGGGACAAGAAACTGATTTAATTGTATACTCTGGTTTTGGTAACCTTGGGAACGCAGCCATAGAAGGAGAACCATTAGGGATTATTTATGGTAGTAGAATTCTAAGGGACGCAAATGGACAATTTGTTGTGAATAGTATTGGAGATTTTGTACAAGATCCACAAGATGGTGTAATTGGCGATCCTAATCCAGATTTTGTAGCGAACATCAACAACACTTTTTCATACAAAAACTTTAGTCTTGGATTCCAGTTCAATTGGACCCAAGGAGGAGATATTTGGTCCAGTACAATTTCCACCCTACTGGGTAGAGGTCTTATTGTAGAAACACTTGATCGTGAAAATACATTTGTATTGCCAGGCGTTCAAAGTGATGGTAGTGTGAATGATGTACAGATAAATAACTCAGATTATTTTTTCAATAACATTTTAGGAAATATTTCCGAACTACAGGTATTTGATGCCACCGTACTTCGTTTACAGGAAGTTACGCTAGGATACTCTTTGCCTAAGAAGTTTTTAAAAGACACTCCGTTTGGTGCACTTTCCTTTACTGTTTCTGGATTCAATCTTTGGTATGATGCAATTAATACTCCAGACGGCGCCAATTTTGATCCTAATACTTCTGGTACAGGAGTGGGTAACGGATTTGGTTTCGATTTCCTTAATGGACCAAGTTCAAGAAGATATGGATTCAGTGTAAAAGCAACATTCTAAGATGATAAAAAAAGATAGAAAAATGAAAATAAGAAGCAAACATATAGCAATGAGTCTTTTTACTGGACTCTTGATGATGACCTCTTGTGAAGTCACTGAATTGGATATAACAAACGATCCAAACTTTCTAACACCAGATTTAGCAGCTCCAGATTTCTTTATTACTTCTATTCAAGAAGATTTTGCTAGACAATTGGACGGTGACGTTTCAGGTGATCCAAACGACAATTTTGTAACCGGTGGTTTTCAATTCGGAGATGGACTTTCACCTTTGGGAATGGAATTGACCAGAATAATGCAAATGTCCAGTAGGGATTATGAAAGTACCTATCAAGATAGCGATGTTGATGATGAATGGGATAATGCTTACAGAGGAATCCTTTTCGATATTAGATTGATGACCCCCTTGGCGGAAGAAGCTGGGCAAACACGCCATTTAGGTATAACGCAGTTTATTGAAGCATATACAATATCTTCTTTGGTAGACTTTTTTGGGGATATTCCATATACAGAAGCAGTCCAAGCTCCAGAAATCGTTAATGCAACTTTAGATAGCGGTGCATCCGTCTATGAGGCAGCACTTGCACTTTTGGATCAGGCAATAATCAATTTTACCAATACGGCGTCTGCCACACCGCCAACGGAGCTTTTTTATGGCAATGACTATACAAAGTGGGTTAAGGCAGCCAATACGTTAAAACTGAAGCTTTACCTACAGACAAGGTTAGTGGACCCAGGTGCTATAGATGCCTTTAATGCAATAGTCAATTCTGGAGATTATATTACGGATACTGCTGACGATTTTGATTTTGTTTGGCCAGGTACAAGCGCTGCGCAGCCAGATAATAGGCATCCAAGATATGGGCTTAACTACGTTTCCAATGGTCCTGGGGATTATGCTTCAAACTGGTTGATAAACAAAATGCAAACATCCAATGATCCTAGGATTAGGTACTATTTTTATAGACAGACCAATGAAGTTCCTGGTCAGGAAATTCCGGCGGATGAGCAGACGTTAAGATGCTCGTTGCAGACCCCACCGGGACATTACACAGCCGGAGGCTTTACATTTTGCAATCTGCCAAATGGGTACTGGGGTAGAGATCACGGAGATGATGAAGGTGCTCCGCCAGATGGTCCCTTAAGAACAACTTGGGGGGTGTATCCTGCAGGCGGTCGTTTTGACGACGACAGCTTTAGTCCTGTGGCGCAGCCTACCGATCCATTATCAAATGGCGGCGGCGGTGCTGGTATAACACCAATCTTGAATGCTTTTATGGTTGATTTTTGGAGAGCGGAAATAGCGTTGGCTGAAGGCAATGCCGCATTGGCCCAAGGTTTCTTGGAAGCGGGAATAACAAAACAGATGGCTAAAGCAAGAAGTTTTGTATCCGTAGATCCTAATGCTGATCTTTCTTTTGAACCCTTAGCTACAGATGTAACCGACTTTATTAATGGAGTGGTTTCAGACTTTGGAGCAGCTTCTGGAGATGACCAATGGAATATCTTGGCAGAAAGTTACTTTGTTGCTCATTATGGAAACGGTATAGAAACATATAACTTCTATAGAAGAACAGGATTTCCAAATAGTTTACAGCCTAATAGGGAACTAGATCCGGGAAGTTTCCCAAGATCTATGTTCTATCCTAACCAGGCAGTGACTTCTAATTCCAACATTACACAAAAAGCAAATCTTGCGGTACAGGTATTTTGGGATAATAATCCAGCGGGACCTTCATTCCCTAGATCAAACTAATTAAAGCAATGACTGATAAAAATAATATTATGAAAAAAATAAGAACATACATATTATTCGCTATAGGGTTTATGACAGCTGTTTCCTGTTCGGAGGAAAAAATAGTGGATGACGTACAAGCAACCGTTGCACGTGGTTTAGTATTGAGGACGGTAACCACTTTAGGGGATAATTTTAATATTTCGGACACAAGTTCAGTATGGGGAAGGACTTTAGAGGCTCAAGACTCTGAGGGTGGTGCCTTACTTTCAGAAATAAGGGTGTTTGTTACGTTCGTTGATAATACCATAGAAGATGGTGACCCGGATTTAAGTACGGATGAAGCGGCTCTGCCATCCGTATCGGCTTCTAGCTTTACCGAGGGACCATTTGGATTCCCAAGAGGAGACGTGAGTGTGACGTATGCGGAAGCAATTGCCGCTACGGGTATAGATTTTGATGACATTGATGGAGGAGATACTTTTAATTTTAGACTAGAGGCTGTCCTTACAGACGGTCGCATATTTACTAACAATGCTGCGGGTACAGTAGCTAATGGGTCATTTTTTAGTTCTCCATTTGCGTATACTTCTCCAGTAGTTTGTCCACCAACAGTTCCTACAGCAGGTGATTGGACCATAAATTTTCAGGATACCTTTGGAGACGGTTGGAACAATGCTGCTTTTAGAGTGACGATAGATGGCACGGCAACTGATTATACGTTAGCCAATGGTGGTGCTGGCTCTGAGGTTTTTACGGTTTCTGGCGGTGCTCAGATAATTTCTATCGTTTTTATATCAGGTGATTTTGATGGTGAGGTAACAGGACAGGTTATTTCGGCCAATGGAAATACCGTGGTAGATGTTGATGGAGTTAATGGGACTATAACAGCTGAAGCAGAACTCATTGATTATTGCTTAAATAATCTATAGTTTAAACTGTATTAATTAATATGGAAAGGGTCGTTCTTGAACGACCCTTTTTTTATTATAGGTAAAATTGTGATGGGTCATATCTTTTTATTTGCTTTGTAGAATGATTGCCACAATTTGTAGAAAAGCACATTTTAATGCAGCTCATAGGCTGCATAACCCTAAATGGAGCAATGAAAAAAATGTTGAGGTTTTTGGTAAATGCAATAGCCATAATTTTCATGGGCATAATTTTGATTTGGAGGTAAGAATTAGGGGAAAGGTAAATCCTGATACTGGTTTTGTAATGGACTTAGCAGTTTTGGGAAACCTGATTAAAGAAGAGATAGAAGACAGGTTTGACCATAAGAACCTAAATGAGGATTGTCCGGAATTTAAGGAACTGTTGCCTACCACGGAATATTTTGTGAAGGTCATTTATGATATTTTGAAACCAGAACTGGAAAAGGATCAGTTACTCCACATTACCTTGCATGAAACGCAAAAGAATTCTGCTGAGTATGGAGATTGGTGACAATTTTACGATATTGCACATCTTTTCTTAAAGGGGATATTAGCTCAGTTGGTTTAGAGCGCTGCCTTGACAGGGCAGAGGTCACTGGTTCGAATCCAGTATATCCCACTTTTTTTAGAAGCTTACCGTACAGGCCTGAGATTTTCCAAACCATTTTACTCTGTTTTTGGAAGCAAGATTGTAAATGGTGTCTCTTATAATTCTAGGAATAAATGCCAACAAAGCGGAGACTAATCGCCATTTGGGTATTTTAGAAATAATTTTTAAAAACCCATCAGAGTGTGTGTACTTTCCATGATCATCAAAAAGAATTACGGTTTCCAATTGATTTGTTGAAAACCCATATTGCTTTAAAAGTTTTTGCCCTTGCGGGGATTGAAAAGGTACAAATTCAAAGATATCTTTAGGGGCAAACTTTAACAACCATCCTACCACGCCATTGCATAGATTGCATTCTCCATCAAAAACTATTGTATTTTTTTCCATGATCCTTTTGGTTTGTCAACTATTATGTCGCACAAAATGAAAGGACATTTCAGAAGGCATTGAAATAAGTGCCTGATATTATTAGAATTATGATTTATTTATGACTTGCTTACAAAAAATCCAGAACTCGTTCAAGAGCCATTCCTCTTGATCCTTTGATGAGCAAAGTGCATTTTTTAATAGGATTTTTAATCAGCATTTCTTTTAAGTCATCAAAGCTTTTAAATTTTTTGAAAGAAGTGTTTGCCCTGCAGAAGTTCTCACCAATAAGCAATACATTGGTAAAACCTAGGTTTTTAGCCAAATCTGCAATTGTTTGGTGTTCTTTTTCTGCATCTGATCCAAGCTCAAACATATCCCCAAGAATAAGGGTCTTTTCTTGCGCGTCCATCAACTGTAGATTTTCCAGGGCTACGGTCATACTTGAAGGATTTGCATTGTAGGCGTCAAGAATGATGTTGAATCCGTTTTTATCTATAATCTGAGAACGGTTGTTTTGTGGTTGATAGGATCCAATTGCACTTTTAATGTCATCCATTGCAACATTGAAATACTTCCCCATTAAAATGGCTGCACAGCAATTGGAGAAGTTATATTTGCCAATAAGCTGTGTTTCTATCCTTTCATCTTCTACTTCAATAACAACAAATGGATTTGCCTCAATAAATGTAATATTGTAGTAATCTGGACGTTCCTTACTGAACCCAAACTTTTTAACATAATGCCCCAGTTTATCACGCTGTATATCGTCATCAGCATTTAAAAAAACATACTTTTCATTAGAAATGAGATAATCATAAAGTTCGCTCTTTCCTTTGATTACACCTTCTACGCCTCCAAAACCCTCTAAGTGGGCTTTTCCAAAATTAGTTATGTAACCAAAGTCCGGTTGGGCAATATTGCTTAAAAACGCTATTTCCTTTTTATGGTTGGCTCCCATTTCAACAATGGCTATTTCTGTATCGTTCTTAATGGACAAAAGGGTGAGAGGTACCCCAATGTGGTTGTTGAGATTTCCTTTTGTGGCAATGGTGTTGTATTTTTTGGAAAGCACTTCATTAATAAGTTCCTTTGTTGTTGTTTTGCCATTGCTTCCAGTAAGAGAGATAATTTTTGCCGAGCTGTAGTTTCTATGAAATATTGATAGTTTCTGTAGCGTTTCCAACACATCTTCAACTAACAAACAATTATCTGCGGCTTCTTCTTGCTTTTCATCAATAATAGCGTAGGCAGCCCCTTTTTCAAGTGCGTCTTTTGCAAAATTATTACCATTAAAGTTTGGGCCTTTTAAGGCAAAGAACAGGCAATTCTCAACTATTTTTCTTGTATCCGTGCAAATAATTGGGTGCTCCAGAAAGAGCGCGTGAAGTTTTTCCAATCTCATAAATCGAAGATAAAAAAAAGCCCTGATTTTGGTCAGGGCTTTTATAAAATACTCTAAGTATTGTTATTTTGCTTTCTTGTGTCTTATTGTCTTATTCTTTGTTTTAGACTTTGAACCTACTCTAGACATTGCACATCTGAACCCAATATCGTCAGTTGCCATGTATTGTGGTAGATATCTACGTTGAGCTGGGTCTAGCCAAAAAGCTCGATCTCTCCAAGAACCTCCTTTATATACCCTTACTTCATCATTGATTAAAGATGTTCTATAATTGGAAGTATCATACTGACGAAGGATTTTACCAGTAGAATCTCTTTCTACCTTATGTTTTGGTGAGTCATACATTTTTCTGTTATCGTTCTCATCGCTAAACCTTTCGAAAAATCTTGAAGAACCTGGGTCGCCATCGCGATAACCACGGTTATCACTTGAAGAAAAATTGGTTCTTAGATAGGTTTCTTGTTCATCTACAGGAACTTCTTTAATTTCTCCTGGAAGATTTAAAGCTATAATCTTGCCGTTTGGTAGTGTGTCATATACAATTTCGTCCTTAAGGATTTCAACTTTTCCGTCTTCACCAATGGCTTTCTTCAAGAAAATGTTTCCACGGTAATAGTTAAAGTCACTTATTTCGTCATCAACAATGGGACGGTATACATCCGCAACCCATTCAGATACGTTACCTGCCATTTCATAAAGCCCAAAATCGTTTGGTTTGTATGATTTTACTTCTGCTGTAATATCAGCACCGTCATCTGACCATCCTGCAATTCCGCCATAATCACCTTTAGCTTGCTTAAAGTTGGCCAGTTGATCACCACGACCTACACGTTGACCATTTCTGGTGTAATCACCTTCCCATGGGTATTTCTTTCTACCTCTGTAGTTGTTGTATTCTCTAGATCCAATAAGAGCTTGAGCTGCATATTCCCACTCAGTTTCCGTTGGAAGTCTATATTCTGGCATTATGATTCCACTGCTTCTTTTGGCAAATGCATTAATGGAGTCCCTTTTCTGCTTTCCTTGAAGCGAATCTATTTGACCCTCATAAACTGATTCTGGGTTGTTCAAATAAGCTTCTGTGCTAAAGGTTCCTCCAATTTCACCGTTCAAAACCTTATATTTTGCATCTTGGGCCAAGAAACCTTCTTTTTCCAACATTGCTTCATTAACCCTATCGGTTCTCCATTCAGCATATTGAGAGGCCTGTACCCAATTTACACCAACCACCGGATATTCAGCATATGCAGGGTGTCGCAAATAATTATTGGTCATGGTCTCATTAAAGCCTAATCTGTTTCTCCATACCAATGTGTCTGGCAATGCACCAGTATAAATGTTTTTATAGTTAGGGTTTTCTGGAGGATATACGGACTTAAGATAATCCAAGTACTCTAAATACATAACATTGGTCACCTCGGTCTCATCCATATAGAATGACTGCACGTGTTGTTGCGTGGGAGTATTGTTCCAATCGTGCATAATATCGTCTTGGACCTTACCTTTGGTAAATGTTCCACCTTCAATGAACACGGTTCCCGGAGGAGTTACTTGTTCTTTAAAATCAGAATTGTATTGAAATCCACCTTCTTTAGCATTTATTTTCCATCCTGTGGCTCTAGAAACGTTCTTGGAAGAAGAGGATGAGGAATTTTTACAACTAGAAAAACTTCCCACTATAACAGCGCAAGAAAGTACAACTTTGATAAAGTGTTTTTTCATAATTTGGGCTTGAGTACTTTAAAACTTAGGGTTTCACCCCTAGCTACTTTAACTTGATTTGATTTATTAAAATCTTTGTATTGGCAATAAAACGATGTTTTAACCATAATATTTTGTGCTTGTAAAATAATTATGACAACCATCAAACAAACTTCTTCTACGATTTAAACGCTAGAGGTTTCAAAATAGTATGATTTAATTGGGTTTTTAACGGTTTTGCACTGCAAATTTAGATTCAAATTATGTGATGCAGGTTACCTTGTCTTTATGATTGATTAAAAAAAAAGGTGTTAATTACAAGAATTTTTGGAAAAGTTCGTTTACATGTAATACGTCTAAAGTTATTTTAATACTTTAGAACGCTCTGAACCTTGAACATTTACTAAACGCTAAACGCTTAAAATGAAAAAGTTACTGATATTGGTAGTGTTACTTGTCATAGCCTCACGGACAAGTGCACAACAAGAAAGAGTAATTACAACAGCTGTCCCATTCTTAACAATTGCAGCAGATGCAAGAGCATCTGGTATGGGAGATATGGGTGTGGCCACTTCTGTTGATGCTTTCTCGCAACAATGGAATCCAGCAAAATTTGCATTTGCAAACCAAAAAACCGGAATAGGAGTAAGTTATACCCCGTATTTGGAAAGCATTGTTAATGATGTTTCCTTATTAAATGCAAACTTTTACAACAAAATCAATGATCGTAGTGCTTTTGCTGCGAGCATACGGTATTTTGGCTTGGGAGAAATAGAACTTCGCCAAACAATTGATGAAGACGCTACCTTAGTAAAGCCTAATGAATTTGCAATAGACGGATCATATTCCTTAAAGCTTAGCCAAACATTTTCTATGGCTGTAGGAGGAAGGTTCATCAGTTCAAATCTTAGATTTCAAGATGGTACGCAAGACTCGCAGGCCGCTAACGCTTTTGCGGTGGATATTGCAGGTTTTTTCCGCTCTAGAGAGATAGCCTATAATAGTTTTGATGGTCGTTGGAGGGCAGGATTCAATATTTCCAACCTTGGTGGAAAGATTCAATACGATGCTGGCGGTCAGGAAAACTTTTTGCCCACAAACTTAAAGTTTGGAGCTGGTTTTGATTTCATCCTAGACCAAGACAATATATTAGGACTTACTACGGAGTTCAATAAGTTATTGGTGCCAACACCAAGGGACTTCACAGGAGATGGACTAATTACTGCAGAGGACAACAATGAATATCAGCAAATAGGTTTTTTAAGTGGAGCTTTTGAATCCTTAGGAGATGCTCCTGATGGTTTTGGAGAAGAACTAAAAGAAGTTACATGGGCATTGGGCGCAGAGTACAAATACCAAGAAGCGTTCATGTTACGTGCCGGGTATTTTAATGAAAACGAAGAAAAAGGTGCTAGACAATTCTTTACTTTAGGAGCAGGTTTTAAATTTAAGGCTGCGCAGATAGACCTTTCTTACTTGTTTTCTACTTCTCAAGTTAGGAATCCTTTAGAAAATACGTTGCGATTCTCACTTACCTTTAATTTTGGTGAGGAGTATGTGAATGACTAAGCAAGTACAATAAAATCATAAGAAAACCTGTCCATCGACAGGTTTTCTTATTTTTGGTCAATACCTAACATCAAAATGAAAAAACAGCACATTGGTTTTGAGCTTTCCGTTTACGATAACAAGGAAGCGCTATCACAAAACGAACAGAAATTGTTAAGTGAAGCTGAACTGGCTAGAGAAAATGCATATGCGCCGTATTCCAATTTTAAAGTAGGTGCAGCAGTTTTACTGGAAAATGGAGAGACTGTTATTGGAAACAATCAAGAAAATTCATCATACCCATCTGGACTTTGTGCAGAGCGTGTGGCCATATTCCAGGCAGGAGCAAAATATCCGGGTATTGGCATCACATCCATAGCTATTAGTGCAACCTCCAAAGATTATGTAGTTGATTCTCCAGCAGGCCCATGCGGTAATTGTAGACAATCGATTATAGAGTATGAACAGAAACAAAAGTCGCCCATTTCCATATTGCTTAGAGGAGAAACGGGGCCTATTTATAAATGTGATTCTGTAGCTGATATTTTGCCTTTAGCTTTTAGTAGTTCATTTTTAAGTGATTCTTAAACCAAATCTTTTTACAAAACAGATATATATGTATTTTTGCTTTTCTCCAACACTGGAGAATTTCATATAATATAACCGTTGATGAAAAAAATCACCAAAGAAGTTTACCTAAAATGGTATGAGGACATGTTGTTCTGGAGAAAGTTTGAGGACAAATTGGCCGCAGTATATATTCAGCAAAAAGTTAGGGGTTTCCTTCACTTATATAATGGTCAGGAAGCAGTTTTGGCAGGTTCGTTGCATGCAATGGATTTGACCAAGGACAGAATGATAACTGCCTATAGAAACCACGTACAGCCAATTGGTATGGGTGTAGACCCTAAACGTGTAATGGCCGAACTTTTTGGTAAAGTAACAGGTACATCCAAAGGTATGGGTGGTTCCATGCATATTTTCTCCAAAGAACATCGGTTTTATGGAGGACACGGTATAGTTGGTGGGCAGATTCCTTTAGGAGCCGGATTGGCTTTTGCTGATAAATACTTTAAAAGAGATGCGGTAACCCTTTGCTATATGGGTGATGGCGCAGTTCGTCAAGGTTCTTTGCATGAAGCTTTCAATTTGGCTATGCTATGGCAGTTGCCAGTAGTATTTATCTGTGAAAACAATGGGTACGCTATGGGAACTTCGGTTGCTCGCACATCCTATTCCACAGATATTTGGAAGTTAGGACTTGGGTATGAGATGCCTTGCGGTCCTGTTGATGGAATGGATCCTGCTATTGTTGCCAAAGAAGTGGATAAGGCTGTTGAGAGAGCGCGCACCGGTGGTGGACCTACTTTCTTAGAGATGAAGACGTATCGTTATCGTGGACATTCCATGTCAGATGCACAGCATTATCGTACTAAAGAAGAGGTGGAAGAGTATAAAAAAATTGACCCAATAAGTCAGGTCAAGGAAATTATTCTTGAAAAAGGATATGCAACTGAAGATGAAATTAAAGAGATGGACAAACGGGTTAAGGATTTGGTGGCAGAATGTGAAAAGTTCGCCGAAGAATCAGATTTCCCACCAGTTCAGCAGATGTACGATACCGTTTACGAACAAAAAGATTATCCATTTTTACAACATAAATTATAAGTAGATGGCAGAAGTAATCAACATGCCTAGATTGAGTGATACCATGGAGGAAGGCACCGTGGCCAAATGGCTCAAGAACGTAGGGGACAAAATAGAGGAAGGTGATATTTTGGCCGAAATTGAAACGGACAAAGCCACAATGGAATTTGAATCCTTTCATGAAGGAACACTACTACATATTGGTATACAGGAAGGAGATGGTGCTCCTGTTGATTCGCTTTTGGCCATAATTGGTGAAGATGGAGAAGATATTTCTGCATTGTTAAATGGAGGCGGTAGTGCGCAGCCACTAGCTGAAGCTCCAGCAGAAATAGAAAGCTCTGCTGAAACTCCAGTTGCTCCAGTTGCTGCAAGTACTGAAATTCCAGAAGGGGTTGAAATTATTACCATGCCACGCTTAAGCGATACAATGGAAGAAGGTACGGTAGCGGCTTGGTTAAAAAAGGTAGGAGATACTGTAGAAGAAGGCGATATTTTGGCTGAGATTGAAACAGACAAAGCCACCATGGAGTTTGAATCTTTTTATTCAGGTGTGTTATTGCATATCGGAATTCAAGAAGGTGAGTCTGCTCCGGTAGATGAAGTTTTAGCCGTAATAGGACCAGAAGGAACAGATGTGAACGCTGTGCTTAGTGCTCCAAGTTCAAGTGCTGCTGAAAGTACTGTAAAAAAGGAAGACCAAGTAACCGAGCAATCCAAAACACCGGAGAAAGCCGCAGAAGTTATTTCTTCACAAAACGGACAGCGTATTTTGGCTTCTCCATTGGCAAAGAAAATTGCTAGTGATAAAGGAATCAATTTGTCTGATGTTACCGGTTCGGGGGATCATGGAAGAATAGTAAAACGGGATGTTGAGAATTACAAACCTTCAGCCTCAGTTGCGCCTGTTGCCGCTGCACCTTCCGAAACTAAGGCCGCCGCTCCAATGGCGCCAATTAATTTACCTGTTGGAGAAGAAAGCATGGAAGAAGTAAAGAACTCTTCAATGCGCAAAGCAATAACAAAGCACTTGGGCGCATCAAAATTTACTGCACCGCATTTCTACCTTACTATAGAGGTGGATATGGACAATGCAAAAGCCTCAAGAGCGCAGATCAACAATTTGCCAGATACCAAGGTATCTTTTAATGACATGGTGCTAAAAGCCTGTGCCATGGCACTAAAAAAACATCCACAGGTAAATACAACATGGACGGATGATGCCACAATCTACAAGCACCATATTCATATGGGAGTAGCCGTAGCTGTTGATGAAGGCCTTGTGGTGCCTGTAATAAAATTTGCTGACAACCTAAGTTTGACCCAACTTGGTGCCTCAGTAAAAGATTTGGCCGGAAGAGCAAGATCCAAAAAGATAAAACCGGATGAGATGGAAGGCAGCACATTCACTGTTTCCAACTTAGGAATGTTCGGAATCTTGGAATTCACATCAATTATCAACAAACCAAACTCTGCTATTTTGTCCGTTGGGGCCATAGTTGAGAAACCTGTTGTAAAAAATGGTGAAATTGTAGTTGGGAGTACAATGAAAGTAACATTGGCATGTGATCATAGAACTGTTGATGGTGCTGTTGGAGCTCAGTTTTTACAGACCCTTAGAGCTTATTTAGAGAATCCGGTTACGATGTTGGCATAAAATCATTGCCACTTCGATTGCCGTAAAAAACAATAAAAATTGAAAGCATCCTTTTAAGGATGCTTTTTTTATCTTTAAAAACATAAATCAATTAAGATGAGAAAAGTTTTAAGCTTTTTTTCAATAGCACTGATATTAAGCTGCGGTTCTACGCAAATAGTTGAAACCACAACGGTCAGTCCGTCAGCAGGACCTTCAGGTCCGGAAGGAGTTAAAGGTAGTGTGGTTGAAGAGGTTTCAGAAATAAAAGCTTCAGGTGATTCAGAAGCTGAATTTACAAATGCAAAACAGATTGGAACCTTGATGAATTATTTGGCTTCGGATGACCTAAAAGGCCGAGATTCAGGTAGCGAAGGCATTGAAATGGCAGCAAAGTATATTAAAAATCATTTCAAATCAAATGGTGTTGCGCCTTATTTTAAATCATATAGGGATACTCTTTCTAACTATAAGAAAACATCTTATAACGTTGTTGGAGTGGTGGAAGGAAACGACCCGATATTGAAGAATGAATACATTTTAATTGGGGCTCATTACGATCATATTGGAATTATTACTATTGATAAAGGGGATGCCATTGCCAATGGAGCTAACGATAATGCATCTGGAACAGCTACAGTAATGGAATTGGCTCGTTATTTTGGAACTAAAAAGACCAATAAGCGCAGTTTAATTTTTGCTTTGTTCAGTGCAGAAGAAAAAGGATTGTTGGGTTCAGAGCATTTAGCAAAAAAACTTAAAGCACAGAATTTGAACTTATATACAATGCTGAATTTTGAGATGACAGGAGTACCATTAAGAGGAAAGGACTATTTGGTTTATATTACAGGGTATAAAAAATCTAATTTGGCAGAAGTAAGCAATGTATATGCCAAAGAGAAACTGGTAGGTTTTTTACCAACGGCTAGAGAATATAGTTTATTCCAGCGATCGGACAATTATCCGTTCCATACAGAATTTGGAGTCCCATCACATACCTATTGCACTTTTGATTTCACCAATTTTGACCACTATCATAAAGTAGGGGATGAAATAAGCCTTATGGATTTTGATCATATGGCAATCTTGGTCAATAAAATGTTGCCTGTTATAGAGGGTATTTCCAATGCTTCTGAGCAGGAAATCAAGGTAAACTAATTCATAATATAACTTCAAACGTAGTTGAAGTATCTCGTATGGCAAATATTATTATAACAGGAACAAGTAGAGGAATTGGTCTTGAACTGGTGAAGTTGTTTGCCCATGAAGGGCACCAGGTTTTGGCACTGTCCAGAAACGAAAAACCAGTTACCGATTTAAAACTTCCCAACGTGCATAGTTTTTCTTTTGACTTGGGGAATGCCGCTGACTTTGAAAAAGTAACTGATTTCATTCAAAAGTGGGATGCGGTGGACGTTCTCATAAATAATGCAGGGCGTTTGCTCAACAAACCTTTTTTGGAAACCGCCCAGGAAGAATTTGAAGCGGTGTACAAAGTAAATGTATTTGGTGTGGCCAAAATGACCAAGACCATATTGCCAAAAATGGGAAAAACAGGACATGTAGTTACCATCAGCTCTATGGGGGGAGTGCAGGGCAGCATGAAATTCCCGGGTCTTTCTGCATACAGCTCAAGCAAAGGCGCTGTAATAACACTTTCAGAACTCTGGGCCGAAGAATTTAAAGAAACAGGCCCCAGCTTTAATGTGTTGGCTTTAGGAGCCGTACAAACAGAAATGTTGGAGGAAGCTTTTCCGGGTTACCAGGCACCAGTATCTGCTTTGGAAATGGCAACCTATATCAAGGATTTTGCCCTTACAGGCCATAAAATGTATAACGGGAAGTTACTTCAGGTATCCTCTTCAACCCCCTGATTTCTATTTTGATTCTTCTTTCTTGAAAATATAAAAATCGGCAAACGAAGTTGTTTTTGGGTTTCTTTTGTCAAAAGGGAATTTGTTTGGAACATGCTTGATCAGCTTAAAATCTGGTTTATTTTGTTCCACCCAATCTGTAAACTTTCTGTGTTTTACATGCACCGCGGTTTCCTCATTTTCTGTAGTGTTTGATGAGTATACAATGACATAGTTGGAAGAAGCATTGAACAGATTGTTCATATATTGAAAAAAGGTTTCATCTTCAATTAAATGATAGATCACATCCAGGCTGAGTGAAAGATCAAATGTTTGACCCTGGTATTCGCTAACGTGAAAGAATGAAGTAGAAGTGTCATTTTTAAAAGTTTCCCTACATTTTTCAATAATTGTATTGCTTACGTCATAGGCTGTATAAGACTTAAGTCTAAAAAACTTCAATTGGTTTCCATCTCCACAACCAAACTCTACTACAGTTTCTATATTTTTTTCAGTAACAAATGAGTTAATAATTTCCGCTTTGAACTTGGCAAGTCTGTTATAAGATCCTGCTCCGGAATTGCCTCCAACCTTGTAACGGTCTTCCCAGTACTGTTTGGAAGTTTCAAATTCAATGTTTGTGGAGTCTTTTTTTTTTAAAAGCGAAGAAAGTGCTCGTAGTATTTTGGACATACTTTTTTGGGGCTTAATAATCAGGGTTATGCGGGCAAAATAGACATACTTCTCTTCCTTTGCAAATAGATCTTTAGGTATTTTTCAATACGATTTAGATTCCAAGATGATTCATAAATAAACTACTTTTGAATTCATGGATGATGTTCTCCAAAAATACCTTCCAGATTTAGCAGTAGCACCTTGTTTTGCTTTAATACAGCAGCATGGAGTGCATTTGAAAATTGTTGATCACAGGGTAACGCGGCATGGTGATTATAGGAAAATGCCCAACGGACTGCATCAAATTACCGTAAATGCTTCACTGAACAAGTATCGATTCTTGATTACGCTTGTTCATGAAATTGCCCATTTGGTTGCCTTTGAAAAATATGGACGGTTTATTAAACCTCATGGAATTGAATGGAAAAGCACTTTTCAGCATATGATGATTCCTTTTATACGGCCAGAGATTTTTCCTTCTAAATTGTTGCCTATCATCGCGAATCACTTTAAGAACCCAAAGGCTAGCAGTAGCACGGATGCGCACTTATCAATAGCACTAAAAGCTTTTGACAAAGAAGAAAGGAAAAACAGTTATGTATTTGAATTACCAATAGGTAGTACCTTTCGCTTGTATAATGGGCGTTTGTTCAAGAAAGGAAAAAAAAGAGTAAAACGATATGAATGTATCGAATTATCTACGGGTAGGTTATATTTGTTCCAGCCCAATGCAGAGGTAGAACGGATTCAGGATAAACATATTGAGCCACCATTTTAAAATAAGAAATACAGAGCAAGCATGAACAAGAATTATTATGCAGTATTAATGGCAGGGGGCGTAGGTTCCCGTTTCTGGCCTGTTAGCACATCTTCCTACCCCAAACAGTTTCATGATATGTTAGGGACCGGTAAAACCTTAATTCAAAAAACATTTGACCGCCTTAACCGGTTCATCCCAACCGAAAATATTTTGATCCTTACCAATGAGCGCTATAACGAGTTGGTTTTGGAACAGTTGCCCATGGTTACAAAAGAGCAGGTAGTTTTAGAGCCTGCAATGCGAAATACGGCACCCTGTATTTTGTATGCTTCATTGAAAATTCAGAAAATGAATCCCAATGCGGTGATGATCGTAGCGCCAAGTGACCATTGGATTGAAGATGAACAGGCCTTTGAGGATAATGTTAAAGCCTGTTTTGATAAATGTGAAAAAGAGGAAGTGCTTTGTACGTTGGGTATTCAACCTACATTTCCCAATACAGGTTTTGGATATATTGAGTTTGAAAAAGGTAGTGACAAAAAATTAAAAAAAGTATCTCAATTTAGAGAGAAACCGGACTATGAAACTGCCAAGGAGTTTTTGGAACAAGGCAATTTTCTGTGGAATGCAGGAATATTTATGTGGAGTGTATCTACAATTGTAAATGCTTTTAAAAATTATCAACCTAGTCAGTTTGAGTTGTTTCAAGACGGTATTGCATGCTACAACACTGTTGATGAAAAACCATTTATCCAGGAAAACTATGCCAAGGCAGAAAACATTTCGATAGATTACGCTATATTGGAGCAATCCAAATCCATTTTTACCCTGCCTGCTACTTTTGACTGGAATGACCTGGGAACATGGGGCGCTCTTTATGACAAATTAGACAAAGATGAATCGGAAAATGCAATTGTCAATAGCAAAGCACTGTTGCAAGATGCCAAAGGAAACATGATACGTTCCCCTAAAGGAAAAATTGTTGTTGTTGATGGATTGGAAGATTACATCATTGTGGATAAAGAGGAGGTTTTACTTATTTATCCTAAATCTAAGCAGCAGGATATTAAGAAAGTGCTTGTTCAGGTAAAAGAAGAGTTTGGCGAGCAATACACATAGATATGAGTGAACATTTGTTTGGTGGGAACGATGCTCCCAATCAGGATAGCGGAGACGAGGTAAAAAAAGACTTTAAAGGCCTGTTGGGCAGCATACGTAAGTTTCTTTCAGATCTTCTGGAAATAAGGACCAATACAGATGCTGTCGCCACTAAGGAGTCCATAATCGCGGATATTCCTTTTAAAGGACATACTTCTTGGATTCTTATCTGTTCCATTTTTATAGCTTCGATAGGACTTAATGCAAACTCCACTGCCGTTGTTATTGGAGCAATGTTGATTTCGCCTTTAATGGGGCCTATTTTAGGAATGGGACTTTCTTTGGCAATCAACGATATAGATACATTACGTAGATCTATCAAAAATTTTGCCGTGATGGTGGTGCTGAGTGTAATCACGGCTTTTTTGTTTTTCTATTTGTTTCCACTTAGGGATGAATCTTCAGAACTTTTGGCAAGAACGAAACCGGATATTCGAGATGTTTTAATAGCATTTTTTGGTGGTTTGGCCTTGGTGATTGCCCGTGCCAAAAAAGGGACAATAGCCAGTGTTATTTTTGGAGTTGCCATTGCCACTGCACTTATGCCTCCATTATGTACTGTAGGTTTTGGGTTGGCCATTGGTAAACCATGGTATGCAGCAGGTGCAATGTACTTGTTTACCATTAACACCATTTTTATTGGTTTGGCCACTTTTTTGGTAATTAAGTTTTTAAGGTTTCCAATGGTGCGCTACGCAAATTCGCAAAGACGCCGATTTATTGCAAGAGTGGCTTCCATTACAGGTATTTTGGTTATGATTCCTGCGGGATTCACATTTTACCAAGTATTCCAAGAATCTTTGTTTAAAAAACAGGCACAGGAGTTCTTAAAGGAGACCATTGAGGTGTATCAGTTTAATGCATCTGGCCGTTATGTGGATAACCTTACCAAAATTCAATATGTTGATGACGGAACACCGTTAATAGAGTTAGTCTGTATGGGCGATGAATTAATACCTGAAAACATCATAAATACATGGAGGGTTCAAAAGAATGAATATTCCAGATTAAAGGATGCTGAGTTTCGAATTTTACAAGGAGGAAAAGATGATTCAGAAGAGAAGTTCAACTACGTTAGCGAGCTTTATGAGAAAAATAAGGCCGAATTGCTGAACAAAGATGAACAGATTCGATTACTGGAAGAAGAAGTTGCCAATTTAACCAAGAATGCGGGCAAACAAATTCCATTCAGAAATATAAGTGCAGAGGCCAAAGCAAATTATGAAAATGTTGCAGGTTTAGGTTTCTCTTATCAGATGCAGACAGATTTTAATAAGTTGGACACAGTTCCCGTATTTGAAGTGAAATGGAAAGATGGTATTAGAGGAGACCAGAAGGAAACAGATGCTAAAAAGATGGCTGCTTGGTTAAAACTTAGGCTTCAGGATACCACACTTGTTGTTAAGGAAGTAGAATAACAATTCTATCACCTATCGCTAAATATCAATTCCTTTCTTCAATATACATTTGGCGTACTTTTTTAAAGAGTTCTGAAGAGTAAACAAAGTTGGTTACAGCTTCATTGTCAGTTTTAAAGATTTCTTTATTGGTGCCTTCCCATTCTTTATGACCATCTTTTAGAAAAATGATTTTTTCTCCAATTTCCATAACGGAATTCATGTCATGGGTATTGATGATAGTGGTTATGTTGTATTCCTTAGTTATTTCTTGAATAAGATTATCAATCAATATTGCGGTTTTTGGATCTAGACCAGAATTGGGTTCGTCGCAAAAAAGATATTTTGGGTTCATAACTATAGCTCTGGCAATAGCAACCCTTTTTTTCATTCCCCCAGATATTTCGGAAGGAAATTTTTTATGTGCATCAATAAGGTTTACGCGCTCTAAAACAAAATCTACCCGTTCTTGCATTTCAGCTTTAGACTGTTTTGTGAACATGCCCAGCGGGAACATTACGTTTCCTTCAACAGTCATAGAATCAAATAGGGCGCTTCCTTGAAAGACCATCCCCATTTCTTGTCTTAGATTACGCCTTTCACTGTTAGAAAGTTCAGAATAAAACCGGCCGTTATAGCAAATTTGGCCTTCTTCAGGTTCAAATAACCCTAATAAACATTTTAAGAAGACCGTTTTTCCAGAACCACTTTGGCCTATGACCAAATTTGTCTTTCCATCTTCAAAAGTAGTGCTGATGCCCTTGAGCACATGGGTATCTCCAAACGATTTATGAATGTTTTCAACTTCTATCATCAGCCTAACATTAGTTGTGTAAGGGTATAATTCAAAATAATGATCACCACACTTGTCCAAACAAAAGCGGTGGTACTTGCCTTACCTACCTCTAAAGCGCCTCCTTTCATGTAAAAGCCATGATAAGAAGGTACTGTGGCAATAACAAAGGCAAATACTAAGGTTTTTATAAATGAATAGGTGACATGAAACGAATCAAAATCTAGCTGCAATCCCTTAATAAACTCTCCGCTTGGGGCATAACCGCCAAAAACTGCTGCAACCCATCCACCAAGAATACCAACATACATGGCAATAGCAACAGCAAAAGGATACATTAGCATTGCAATTATCTTAGGAAAAACCAAATAGTTCAAGGAGTTCACTCCCATGACCTCGAGTGCATCTATCTGCTCCGTGACCCTCATGGTGCCTATACTGGAAGTGATGTAAGAACCAACTTTACCGGCCATGATTATTGAAGTAAAAGTGGGGGCGAATTCTAAAATAACAGACTGTCTTGTTGCAAAACCAATAAGGCTTTTTGGTAAAAACGGACTATTTAGATTTAAGGCTGTCTGTATAGTAACAACCCCTCCAATAAAGAAAGCAATAAAAATGATGATGCCAAGAGAGCCAAAAATCAACTCATCGATTTCTTTTAAAATCAGGGATCTCATGATTGGCCATTTGGTTGGTTTTTTAAATACCTCCCATATCATGATGAAGTATTTTCCAATCGCTTCAAGATAGTTCATGCACTAAAAATAGACTTGCAGCCATAAAAATAAGAATATTGATGTGTATTTAACCTTCATTTAAAGTTTTAAAAAGATAAATGAATAGTTTTGCTCCTGTTTAGCAATAATTCGATCCATGAGAAAAACGAACCTCTTAGTCTTACTGCTGGTTTTATTTACGGCCAGTTCATCTTTTGCACAGCGCAAAGGAAAAAATGGAATCCCTGAAAAACCAAAACAAATAGCACATTCTCCAAAATTGGTAGTGGGGATTGTTGTAGATCAAATGCGTTATGATTACCTGACCCGTTTTTGGAACCACTATGGTGAAGGTGGGTTTAAGCGTTTGGTAAATAGTGGGTTCAATTGTAAAAACCATCATTTTAATTATGCCCCTACAAGTACAGGGCCTGGTCATGCATCTGTTTATACGGGGACTACCCCGGCCACACATGGTATAATAGGCAATAATTGGTATGACAAAACTCAGGATAAAGAGGTTTACTGTGCGGGAGATGATACATACGAGTCAGTAGGTACGTCTTCTGACGCAGGAAAAATGTCACCACATCGTATGCTGAGCACGACCATAACAGATCAACTAAGACTTCATACCCAGAAAAGAGGGAAGGTGATTGCTGTGGCATTAAAAGATAGGGGAGCGGTACTGCCTGGCGGACATACTGCGAATGCTGCCTATTGGTTTGAAGGTGGTGATACGGGTAAATGGATAAGCAGTACCTACTATATGCAACAGCTCCCCAAATGGGTTGATGATTTTAATGGGTCTAACAAAATTAAGGCGTACAAAAAGGCATGGACAACATTGAAGGATGTTAGCTTATACTTGGAAAGTGGCACTGATAATAATGCTTATGAAGGGGTGTTTGAAGATGAAGCTACACCTACCTTTCCACATAGCACACCAAATTTATTGAATAAAGAAAAGGATTTTGAAATTCTAAAATATACCCCTTACGGCAACAGTATTACTGCCGATTTTGCTTTGGAAGCCTTGGAAAAAGAAAATTTGGGGACTGATGCCATTACAGATTTTTTAGCAATCAGTTTTTCAAGCACTGATTATATCGGGCACAAATATGGTGTGAATTCCAAAGAAGTTCAAGATGCATATTTACGATTGGATGTGGACTTAGAACGGATTTTGAATACCCTAGATCAAAAAGTAGGCGTAGGTCAGTACACAGTATTCTTGACCGCTGATCATGGTGCCATCAATGTACCTGCATATTTAAAGGATCAAAAAATTCCAGCTGGATATTTGGAAATGGATGGGAATAAAGAAAAGTTTGATGAATTCTTGAAATATAAATATGGGACCACGGACATTGTGAAGGGGATTAGTAATTATCAAGTTTTTTTGGATAGAAAAGTTATTGATAACCTTGATATGGATTTAGACAATGTACAAGAGGAAATTGCATTTGAATTATTGGGATATGAAGGTATTGCCAAAACCTATACAGGTTATCAGATGTGGCAAAATGAGTATACTAAAGGGCTGCCTAACATTATACAAAACGGATGGAACCAAAAACGTTCTGGGGACGTGATTTATGTGCAGAAACCCGGTTTTGTTTCATATCCAAGAATGGGTTCCACACATGGTTCACCTATGATTTACGACACTCATGTGCCTTTGTTGTTTTATGGAAACGGAATAAAAAAGGGTAGTACCACCAACCATACTGAAATCCCAGATATTGCGCCTACCGTATCAACTTTGTTGGGGATAGCTTTTCCTAATGGGACTACTGGAAGGCCGATAGGAGAGGTTTTGGATTGATTGGAAAGAAAGGACCTCATAGTGTGATAGTTTGGAATTATCATTTTTAAGAATGAATTGGTCAAATCAAGTATTACTGAAAACTATTAGACTTCTATTTTACTGTCATGATTTTCTTTATGAACTTCTTTGAATTTTTCAAATCCAGAAATATCAGAGTATAGACTCCTTGTTGTAACCCCTGAAGATTTAACACATCCTGAACTTTATCCGTAAGCACTAATCTCCCGTTGCTATCAAATATCGAAACATTATATGTGGTATTTTCCGGACCCGATATATACAGTAGTTCTTTAGTAGGGACCGGATAAACTGAAAATCCATCGTCTCTGGATTTCTCAATGATTTCTGAGATATTCGTGTCGGCATCATTTTTGTCCAATGTTGCGGGATCGCAGTNTCGCAGTCGTCATCGATGCCGTTGTATGGGATCTCTTCCTGACCTGGATTGACGGCCTGGTCGCCATCGTCACAGTCATCGGCGTTGTCGTAGCCGTCCCCGTCCATGTCGTCGTCCAATGTTGCGGGATCGCAGTCGTCATCGATTCCGTTGTATGGGATCTCCTCCTGTCCTGGATTGACGGCCTGGTCGCCATCGTCACAGTCATCGGCGTTGTCGTAGCCGTCCCCGTCCATGTCGTCGTCCAATGTTGCGGGGTCGCAGTCGTCGTCGATTCCGTTGTATGGGATCTCTTCCTGACCTGGATTGACGGTCTGGTCGCCATCGTCACAGTCATCGGCGTTGTCGTAGCCGTCCCCGTCCATGTCGTCGTCCAATGTT
>NZ_QGEG01000006.1 GCF_003149745.1 Flagellimonas aquimarina | reverse complement strand
TTACGCTGTCTATACAATATGTAAATGAACTTCTTCAATAATCAAGAAAAAAAACGACCCCTATCAGGCCCTTTTTCCCCTCTTTCCAAACCCAGCCTTATCAGCTAAGCGGGTGCAAATATAGAAAGGTTATTATGATACCACAAAACAAAATCGAAAAAAAAATGAAAAAAAATTCAAGTATTTGAAAATCAATTATTTAAAAACATAATTTCAAGAAATCAGCTACATAACATCTATAATTATGTAGTTAAGTAATTGATTGAAAGCTTGCTATCATTTGAACAGTATATACTATTGTAAGCATCGATACAAGATAGTATCTTTGCGCACCATCTAAAAGAAGGAGAACTAATGATTGAAATTACATTGCCAGACGGCGCAATAAAGAAAGTTTCTGAAGGCACCACTCCAATGGAGATTGCAAAAGGCATTAGTGAAGGGTTAGCAAGAAATGTTATTTCCGCCAAATTCAATAACACCATTGTGGAAACCACAACACCACTTGACCATAATGGAACCTTAACACTATATACATGGAACAATGATGAAGGCAAGCAAGCTTTTTGGCATTCCACTTCGCATGTTCTTGCCCAGGCTTTGGAAGAGTTGTATCCTGGCATAAAACTAACCATAGGTCCTTCTATTGAAAATGGATTCTATTATGATGTTGATTTTGGAGAGCATTCCATTTCTGAAAAAGATTTTCCAGAAATAGAAAAGAAGGCATTGGAAATTGCAAGGGGCAAACATGATTATAAAATGAGAAGTGTCTCAAAAGCAGAAGCACTTGCTTATTACAAAAAACAAGACAATCAATATAAAGTAGAGCTTATTGAAAATCTTGAGGATGGCACCATAACTTTTTGCGACCATAGTTCTTTTACTGATTTATGTAGAGGTGGACATATTCCCAATACGGGGATTATCAAAGCCATAAAAGTGTTGAGCGTGGCAGGAGCCTATTGGCGAGGTGATGAGAATAACAAACAATTAACAAGGGTCTACGGAATTTCATTTCCAAAACAAAAAGAACTTACCGAATATTTAGAACTTTTAGAAGAAGCAAAGAAAAGAGACCATAGAAAATTGGGGAAAGAGCTGGAACTGTTCACGTTTTCTAAAAAAGTTGGACAAGGGTTACCTTTATGGCTTCCCAAAGGGGCAGCATTGCGCGAGCGGTTAGAACAATTCTTAAAAAATGCGCAAAAGAAAGCTGGTTATGAAATGGTAGTAACTCCGCACATTGGACAGAAGGAGCTTTATGTAACATCTGGTCACTATGCAAAATATGGTGAAGACAGTTTTCAACCAATTCATACTCCAAAAGAAGATGAGGAATTTTTACTGAAGCCAATGAACTGTCCTCATCATTGTGAAATATATAATAGTAGTCCTTTTAGCTATAAAGACCTTCCTAAACGTTATGCCGAGTTTGGCACTGTATATAGGTATGAACAAAGTGGCGAATTACATGGACTTACTCGAGTAAGGGGGTTCACTCAAGATGATGCACATATTTTCTGTACACCGGACCAATTGAATGATGAGTTTAAAAATGTTATTGACCTTTCACTATATGTATTGGGTTCTTTAGGTTTTGAAAATTTTACGGCGCAAGTATCTGTTCGTGATTTAGACAAACCCGAAAAGTACATTGGTGATACTGAAAACTGGGAAAAAGCTGAGCAGGCCATTATTAACGCTGCAGAAGAAAAAGGATTGAATTATGTAATAGAAAGTGGTGAAGCCGCATTTTATGGCCCAAAATTGGACTTCATGGTAAAAGACGCTCTTGGAAGAAAGTGGCAACTTGGCACTATACAAGTAGACTACAATCTGCCGGAACGCTTTGACCTTACTTATAAGGGCAGTGATAATGAGCTACACAGACCAATAATGATTCACCGAGCTCCCTTTGGGAGTATGGAGCGTTTTATAGCATTGTTATTGGAACATACTGGTGGAAACTTTCCATTATGGCTCATTCCTGTGCAGGCTATTATATTGCCGGTCAGCGAGAAACACGAAAAATATGCAGAAAAAGTTTTAAGTTCTTTAGAAAATCACGAAATTCGCGCGCTCATTGATAATAGGAATGAGACGGTAGGGAAAAAAATCCGTGAGGCTGAGCTTAAAAAAATCCCGTTCATGCTCATCGTTGGTGAGCAGGAAGAAGCATCTGAAACCATATCTGTTAGAAGGCATGGAGGTGAAGATGTAGGTAGTTTAAGCATAGGTGAATTTTCCGACTTGGTATCTACTAAAATAAATAGTACCTTAAAGTCGTTTTAACAAAATTTAGTTTAATTAAAAAATACACGTCATAGCAATACGAAGAAGATTTAGGCCCCAACCTAGGAGGGAAAACAAAAACCCCCATAACATCAATGAAAGTATTACAGCTCCAGAAGTTAGGCTTGTTGGAGATAATGTTGAAGTTGGAGTATATCCTACTCCGCAGGCATTGGTAAAAGCTAACGAACTGGAATTGGATTTAGTGGAGATTTCTCCTAAAGCAATTCCGCCGGTTTGTAAAATTATAGATTACAAAAAGTTTCTTTATGAGCAAAAGAAACGCGACAAGGCAATGAAAGCCAAGGCGACTAAAGTAATCGTAAAAGAAATAAGATTTGGCCCACAAACGGATGACCATGATTATGAATTTAAAAAGCGACATGCTGAAAAATTCTTAAAAGATGGTGCCAAGCTCAAAGCTTATGTCTTTTTTAAAGGACGATCCATTGTTTACAAGGATCAAGGTGAAATATTATTATTAAGATTGGCACAAGAGCTTGAAGAACTAGGAAAAGTGGAACAAATGCCAAAACTGGAGGGAAAGCGAATGACCATGTTCTTAGCTCCCAAAGCCAGTAAAAAATAAGCGGGATGCTGAATTTTTTCAGCAATAATTTATAAAGAGGAGAAAATGCCTAAGATGAAAACAAAATCCAGTGCCAAAAAGCGCTTTAAGCTTACAGGTTCTGGTAAAATCAAAAGAAAGCACGCTTTTAAAAGTCATATTTTGACAAAAAAGTCTAAAAAGCGTAAGCTTAAGTTGACACACTCAACATTAGTACATGAGTCCGATGTCAACAGTATTAAAGAACAATTACGTTTAAAATAATTGTTCGCAATCCGGTACATTAATTATTAACCATGGAGTTGGGCTTTAAAAGTGTCAAAAAAAAGGACCGCCTACTACAAAAAAATGAAACATTATGCCAAGATCAGTAAATTCAGTTGCTTCAAGAGCTAGAAGAAAAAAAGTAATGAAGCAAGCCAAAGGTTACTTTGGAAGACGTAAAAACGTTTGGACAGTAGCCAAAAATGCGGTAGAAAAAGCTATGCTTTATGCCTACCGAGATAGAAGAAATAAAAAACGAAATTTCCGCGCACTTTGGATTACCCGTATTAATGCTGGAGCAAGAATGCACGGAATGTCTTACTCTCAATTTATGGGGAAGGTAAAATCCAACGGTATAGAACTTAACAGAAAAGTTTTGGCCGATTTGGCAATGAACCATCCAGATGCCTTTAAAGCCGTTGTTGAAAGAGTAAAATAAGAGTTAATATAAACTTACCCCGCTTATTAAAATCCCGCTCAATTGAGCGGGATTTTTGTATTTTAAAGGATCAATACACCTTTCATGTTTAAATGTATTTCTCTATTGTTCCTCTTATTTTTAGGCCCCATTTCATCAACAGGTCAAAATAAGGACATATCGTTCTTAGCTTTGGGCGATAGTTACACAGCGGCTACAAGCGAGTCACAAGTCAATGGTTGGACCCAACAACTGGTTCAAATCCTAAAAAAGAAGGGAGTTGCATTGGACACTCCAATAATTCTGGCAAAAGCGGGGTGGACTTCTACAGACCTTTTAAGCAATATAGAGGCACAGCAACCGGTTTCTTCCTTTGGATTGGTTTCTCTCTTAATAGGTGTCAACAATCAGTACAAGGGAAAGGACATTAATATATTTAAAGAAGAATTCCCCCAACTTCTGAAAACTAGTATTGCATTGGCACAAAACAATCCAAAAAACGTGTTTGTCCTATCTATACCCGATTGGAGCGTAACTCCTTTTGCCAGGCTTAGGGACAAAAAAAAGATTGTAAAAGAATTGACCAATTACAATACCATTATAGAAGAAGAAGCCAAAAAACACAATGTTATGTTCATTGATATAACGCAGTCTTCCAGAAATGCTGCTTTAAACCCTTCGTTAATAGCTTCAGACAGTCTTCATCCTTCTAAGAAGATGTATAAGATATGGGCTAAAAAAATTAGCAAAAAACTACTTAAACAGTTTTAGGAAAGAAGTTTGTATTCAATCCAAATCACAAACCAAATGCAGTCAACACCAGTTTCCTCCCAGAAGCACTATTTCGGTGTTCACACAAATAAACTCCTTGCCAAATTCCCATGTTCAACTTTCCATTGGTAATTGGGACTTGAACAGAACTTCCCAGTAAAGATGCCTTAATATGCGCTGGCATATCATCAGTTCCTTCATAAGTGTGAATAAAATATGGTGTGTCCTCTGGAACCATCTTATTAAAATGGCTCTCAAAATCTACACGAACAGTTGGATCAGCATTCTCATTAATCGTCAACCCTGCAGAAGTATGTTTAATGAAAATTTGCAATATTCCTGACTGTATCTTTGTGATTTGAGGAAAAGAATCAATTATAGTGTCAGTAATTAAATGGAACCCCCTGGCGTAGGGCTTAAGTCTTATTTCAGATTGGTAGCATTTCATAATGTGTGAAATTAATACAAACTTTACATCATTCCTTGTTCAACACATACCTTTGCATTTCTAAAATAAAAAATGGACTTATCAAAGATAAAAATGGTGGTATCCGATATGGATGGCACATTGTTAAACTCTAAACATGAAGTAAGTAATCGCTTCTTTGAAATTCACAAAGAACTCAAACAGAGAAACATTCAGTTTGTGGCAGCAAGTGGACGCCAATATCATAGTATGGTGGATAAGTTGGAAGCCATTCAAGATGATGTGATTTTTGTTGCCGAAAACGGGGCCTTTGTAAAAAGAAAGGAAGAAGTACTGTTGACCACTCCAATTGATAAAAAGCATGTTAATTCCATACTCTCTTTAATTGCACGGACCACCAATGTGCATCCTGTATTATGCAGTAAAGAGAGCGCTTATGTTAGAGGCAACTCGGGCAAATTTTTGGAAATGCTTAAAGAATATTATACGGAATTTGAAATTGTGGAAGACCAAACCAAAGTGAAAGATGAAATCTTAAAGGTTGCAATCTATCATTTTGAAAGCTCTGAGGAACATATTTATCCGGTAGTAAAGCACCTTGAAGATACTTTAAAAGTAAAAGTATCCGGTTCTAATTGGGTAGATGTTTCACATAAAAATGCGCATAAAGGTTATGCCCTGGAAAAACTAATGCGTACCTATAAAATTAATTCAGATGAAATCATGGTTTTTGGGGACTACAATAATGATTTGGAAATGCTACAGCTTTCCAATTTTAGTTTTGCCATGGCCAATGCGCATCCTAACATTCAGAGGGTAGCTAAATACAATACCTTGAGCAATAATGAACATGGAGTAGAGCATATTTTAGAAAAAATGTTATGATAAAAGTTGAAGAAATTATAGAAAAATTCAATCTTAGTCCGCACCCAGAGGGCGGTTACTTCAGAGAGAGCTATAGAAGCAGCGGAGAAATAGATAAAAACTCCTTGCCGACCGGTTATCAAGGCAACCGTAATTATGCTACTTGTATTTATTTTTTATTGACTTCTAATACCTTTTCTGCCTTTCATAAAATAAAGCAAGATGAAATTTGGCATTTTTATGCAGGGTCTCCCATTAAATTGCATATTATTTCTGATGAAGGTATATATTCTGAACATGTAATAGGCTCAAATTTTCTACAAGAAGAAACTCCCCAATTTGTAGTGCCCGGAAACCATTGGTTTGCAGCCGAGACATTAGATACAAATGCTTACTCGCTTGTGGGCTGCTCTGTTTCTCCTGGCTTTGATTTTAAAGATTTTGTACTCCCTACTCAAAATGAACTTCTTGAGAAATTTCCAGAACATGAGGCAATTATAAAAAAGTTCACCCACCTCTAAATTCCTATCATTATATGAGGCCACAGGATAATTACGATTTTATAAAATGCTATTTCTGATTGGATAACATTACAAATCAGATAGTTCACAACAATTTATTGTAATCTAGACCCGGTCATTTTAGCTTTATTGAAAACAAACAAGGTATGTTCCAGTTCGTTACCCCTATAACGGGTGTGCGTAAAGTACTTGGGCCATTTTTATTCTTAAGCCTTATAAACATAACGCAATGTTGGGGCCAAGCACCTTCTGTTGGGAATTTGATTAAGGTCCATGAGGCAACTCAAACGGAAATCAACAGCCTTTCCAATGAGGAAGAAGGTATGCTTATCTACAACGAAGATACCAAGCAACTTAACTTTTTTGAGGGCTCTAATTGGGTTGCTCCAAGTAATACCAGTAAAACTTTGGTCCTTAATAGGGCAAACAACGGCAACAATGATCTTATTGCCAACAGGAACAACCAATATTTTAACTTTCCAATAAATGCTTCTCATGAACTTAGCAATACAGGAGGCATTTTCCAAACGGTGGGCAATGGAAGAATAAGGGTCACTCAGACCGGCACTTATCTTATGAGTGCGGCATTTTCCGTGCGGGATATGCCTTCTGGAGATACAAAATACATCATTGGCCTTTTTGTAAATGGAGCTTTAAGGGGATATCTATCAAGAGGATTTGCATCACTTCCAAACAGAGATTGGTGGGGCACATCAGGTACAATGGTCTATCCTTTAAATGCCAATGACGAAGTGCTGTTTAGATATGTGGTAAATAACAACAATAGACCCTTAGATGCCGTTTTCATTAATATTGGTATAACCCAGCTATAAAACTTTGTAGAAATAATCAGGTCTTTTGCTTCTTCTTCCGTGCGGCAGGAAACAACACATTATTTAAAATAAGCCTATACCCTGGTGATGTTGGGTGTAGTTCCAATTCAGTTTTGGGGTCACCTACACGATGCTGGTAATCTTCGGGGTCATGTCCTCCATAAAAGGTGAAAAAACCTTTGCCTTTTATTCCATGAATATAGCGCGCTTCTCCATTTATTTTGTTTTCTCCCAAGACCATTACGGCCGGTTTTACTTCGTCTCTGGTAAATGATGTTGTCTGCCCCATAAAACCTTTTACCAAAGCTGTATGATTTTGTGTCAACATGGTTGGCACAGGGTCCCACTTGGCAGAAAACTCCATAAGAGAGAAATAGTCCGACTCTTTAGGAACATTTCTTCTTTTATTTGTCATATCAATAGAAGAAAACTCGTACCGCAAAGGATTACGTTCAAGAATAAAATTGGTAAAAGCAAAAGTGTTTCCGTAATCTAGCTTGCCCTGATAATTTGCATCTGACGGGTCACCATCAAACATGGGTTCACAAATATCCACATTTTCAGCAGCTAGGGCAATATCAAAACTATCTGTGGCAGAGCACATGGCAAACATAAATCCACCCCCGATCACATAGTTTCTAATTTTTAGGGCCACTGCCCTCTTCTCTTCAGAAACTTTGGAAAATCCCAACTTCTGAGCCAATGCCTCGGCTTCAGCCTTACCTTCTATATACCAAGGTGCCGCCCTGTAGGCACCGTAGAACTTACCAAATTGTCCCGTAAAATCTTCATGGTGCAAATGCAACCAATCGTACAAAACCAATTTATCCCCAAGCACTTCCTCATCATATATGGTAACATAGGGAATTTCTGCATAGGTGAGCACCATTGTAACGGCATCATCCCATGGTAGATTTCCTTTGGGAGAATAAACAGCAATCTTTGGGGCTTTCTCTAAAATAACCGCATCTTGGTTTTGTGATGGACTACTAATATCATCTAAAATAGCATCTGCTTGTGCATCTGAAAGTACTTCAAAAGATATTCCTCTAATTTGGCATTCTTTTCTAATGATCTCTCCATCGGGCAATAGAAAAGAGCCTCCACGATAGTTTAACAACCATTGGACTTTCTGTTGTTTTGTAAGCACCCAATATGTAATGCCATAAGCTTTTAAATGATTTTCTTGACCCTCGGAATCCATAGGTATAAGAATTGCAGATCCAAAAGATTGAAAATAGAATAAAATAAAAAATATAAGGAGAAAACCTCTCGATTGTGCACGAGGCGTTAAAAAGGATGTAATTCTAAAAAGGTACGTCGTTATCATCTGGATCATCATCACTGTTCATTGCACTACCAAAAGCCTCGTTTGCACTTGGCAAATTTGGAGTTGCAAAGGGGTTTTCTTCATCCGCATTCATCTTCGATTGAAATTCGAATGGGGAATCAAAGTCATCCAAGTTATCAAATTTACCCAGTGCACCCACAAACTTTAACCTAATATTATCCAATCCACCATTACGGTGTTTTGCCACAATGAATTCTGCCTGACCTTGGGTTGGGGTACGTTCCTCATCATCCCATTCATCAATTTTGTAGTATTCAGGTCTATAAATAAATGATACAATATCCGCATCTTGTTCAATGGCACCAGATTCCCTCAAATCTGAAAGAATAGGTCGCTTGCTACCGCCCCTGGTCTCCACAGCACGTGATAACTGGGAAAGTGCAATTACAGGGACACTAAGTTCCTTGGCCAATGCCTTTAAGTTTCTTGAAATAGTAGAGATTTCTTGCTCACGGTTACCACCCTTTTGACTACCTCCTGCTGTCATCAGCTGCAAATAATCAATTACAATGAGTTTTATACCGTGTTGAGATGCCAATCTTCTCGCCTTTGCCCGTAAATCAAAAATGGACAGCGAAGGGGTATCATCAATAAACAATGGCGCCTTTTCCAGTGCCTTAACCTTTACGTTCAATTGCTCCCACTCATGCTTTTCTAATCTACCCGTTCTTAATTTTTCTGATGAAAGGCCGGTTTCTGAGGAAATCAACCTCGTTATCAATTGAACCGATGACATCTCCAAAGAGAAGAAAGCCACGGGTATTTCTGAATTAACAGCAATATTTCTGGCCATAGAAAGCGTAAGCGCCGTTTTACCCATACCAGGCCTTGCCGCTACAATGATCAAATCACTGGGCTGCCAACCAGATGTCAACTTATCCAACTTATCAAAACCTGACGGGATTCCGCTTAAACCTTCCTTGTTTGAGATTTCCTCAATTTTCTTTTTGGCCTGGATGACCAAATTCTGAGCTGTCTCTGCCGAGCGCTTTAAATTACCTTGTGTTACTTCATACAGTTTTGCTTCGGCATTGTCCAAAAGGTCAAAAACATCTTTGGAATCACTGTAAGAATCTTCAATGATTTCATTAGAAATTTTTATTAAGCTTCTTTGAATATATTTTTGCAGGATAATCCTGGCATGAAACTCAATATGGGCAGAAGAAGCCACTTTTTGAGTCAATTTTATTAGGTAAAAGTCTCCTCCCACCATCTCTAATCGTCCATCCTTCTTCAATTGCGAGGAAACGGTTAATAAATCCACTGGTTCAGAGGATTCGAACAATTTAAAGATAGCTTCATAGATATAACGATGGGCATCTTTATAAAAAACATCTGGATGTAGGATATCTATTACTTCGTCTACACCTTTCTTGTCAATCATCATAGCTCCAATCACAACTTCCTCTAAATCAACTGCTTGCGGGGGTATCTTACCCCTCTCCAAGTTAATGAGGGTTGACTTATCAACTTTATGACCAATAATTGGGCTAGGTTTGTCCATACGTGCGAAAGTAGGTAATTAACCTTTAGTTAACTTTAAATTGACTTACTGTGATGTTCACAGGTGTTCAACAAAATTAATGTTGATAACTAAGAAATTCTGTTAATAACATGAAAATGTTTGAAGAAAAATATTAACAAAAAGAGGTAACGGCTAGAAAACAGTGATTAGCCGTTAAACACGCCCATCTCCGCATATTTTTCCATACGGGTTTTTACCAAATCTTTTGGTGATAACTTTTGGAGTTCTTCAAAATGAGCCGAAATTTTGTTCTTGACGGTCTCGAAAGTTTTTTCTCTATTGGTATGTGCACCACCTAAGGGTTCACGAACAATTTCATCAACAAGCTTCTGCTTTTTCATATCCGTTGCAGTAAGTTTCAATGCGTCAGCCGCTTGTTCTTTGTACTCCCAACTTCTCCAAAGTATGGAAGAACAGGATTCTGGTGAAATTACAGAGTACCATGTATTTTCCAGCATTAGAACCTTATCGCCCACTCCTATTCCCAATGCACCTCCAGAAGCTCCTTCACCTATGATCACAACAATAATAGGTACTTTTAGGCGCGTCATTTCTAAAATATTTCGTGCGATAGCTTCTCCTTGACCTCTTTCTTCTGCTTCAATACCAGGGTAAGCACCTGGAGTATCAATAAAACAAACTACTGGAATACCAAATTTCTCGGCAGACTTCATCAAACGTAAGGCTTTTCTATAGCCTTCTGGATTGGCCATACCAAAATTTCTGTATTGCCGGGTTTTAGTATTGTATCCTTTTTGTTGACCAACGAACATATAGCTCTGGTCACCGATCTTACCCAAACCACCGATCATTGCCTTATCATCCTTTACATTTCTATCACCATGAAGCTCTAAAAATGTATCTCCACAAATAGCATTGATATAGTCCATGGTATATGGCCTGTTTGGGTGCCTAGACAGTTGTACTCTTTGCCATGCGGTCAAATTTTTATAGATATCCTTTCGGGTCTCTCCTAACTTCTTTTCAATTTGTTGACAGGTTTCACTAACATCAACATCGCTTTCTTCTCCAATGACCATACATTTTTGAAGTTGGTCTTCAAGTTCTTTAATGGGAAGTTCAAAATCTAAATATTCCATGGAAAGTTGGTTTCAGAATAATATAATGGGGACAAATATAAAACTTTAAAGGACACTCTTTGGCACTCGATTTATTAATTATTAATATGAATAAAAGTGCTTTGTAATTTATCGTTTTGCCTTTAAAAGCATGTAAACTGCAAAAGCTCCAAAAATAAGGTTTGGGATGACAACCGCTAATAGTGGCGAAAAACCTGACTGTTCTGCCAGCGTTCCAAAAACTTTATCAAAAAAGATGTAAATAAATGCTACCCCTATACCAAATGCCAAATTTAAGCCCATTCCACCTCTTCTTTTTACGGATGAAACAGCCACAGCAATAACAGTAAGCACAAATGCAGCTATTGGCAATGCCCATCTTTTGTATTTAACTAAGATATAGGCATTGATGTTAGAGGCACCTTTCTGTTTTTGGTCTTCTATAAACTCATTTAGTTCAAACAAATTCTTGGTCTCTGCAACATAAGATACGGGTGTAAGGTCTTCTATTTTAAAAGTAAAGAGCGTATCCAGTCTTCTTTTGGTCTGCATAACCTCAACATTATTACGAAGTTTTCTTTTCGCATAATTAGTTAATCTGTAAATACTATCTTTCTCTATCCATCTAATGTTAGTTGCGGAAATCTTATAGTCCAGTTTTTTGATCGAATCAAAATGTTCGTACGTAAAATTGTACCCAATCTTTCTATTTGGATCAAAACTGCTTACATAGATGTAATCATTTTCATTTAACTGATTAAAAATATTGTCAGTGACCCTGTCCTGACGCCCCTTTTTAAAATATTTATACTCAAATTCATTATATCCAATACTGGCATGTGGAACTATGAACATGCCCATCATAAAAATTAAAATGGCCACCAACGTGGCTCCTAAAAAGTAAGGTCTCAAAAAACGAGAATATGAAACTCCAGAACTTAGAATAGCAACTATCTCTGTATTGCTTGCCAACTTTGAAGTAAAAAATATAATAGAAAGGAATAGGAAAATAGGAAGCAACAGATTACCAATGACCAAAGTAAAATTCCCGTAAAATACAATGACCTCGCTTAATGGTGCTTCATTATCTATAATTTTACCCACTTTCTCGGCCAAGTTGGCCATTATCCCTATGGGAACGAAGAGCAAAAGCATTCCGATGAAGGTAACCAAATAGCGTTTTAAAATGTATCTATCAAGTATGGTAAGCATTAGAGTCTTTTGTCCATTTGTTGTACCATTTTGGTTTTCCATTCAAGAAAATCCCCCGCTAAAATACGTTCTCTAGCAGTACGCACCAACCAAAGATAAAAACCAAGGTTGTGTATTGTTGCTATTTGCTTACCTAAATATTCGTTGGCGGCAAACAAATGTCTTAAATATGCTTTGGAATATTCTGTATCTACAAAAGTGATTCCCATATCATCAATGGGAGAAAAATCGTCTTCCCACTTTTTATTTTTAATGTTGATGGTACCATGCGCGGTGAACAGCATTCCATTTCGTGCGTTGCGCGTTGGCATTACACAATCAAACATATCCACACCCAAAGCAATATTCTCAAGAATGTTTATAGGCGTGCCCACTCCCATTAAATATCTGGGTTTATCCTCTGGAAGAATATCGCATACAATTTCCGACATTTCATACATCTCTTCCGCTGGCTCCCCTACAGAGAGGCCACCTATTGCATTTCCTTCCGCACCTACTGAAGCAATATATTCTGCTGACTGTTTTCTTAAATCCTTATAGGTTGAACCCTGTACAATTGGAAAGAACGTTTGGGAATATCCATACTTATATGGAAGTTTTTCCAAATGAGAAATGCACCTTTCCAACCATCTATGAGTCATGTGCATAGAGCGTTTTGCATAATTGTAGTCACAAGGATAAGGCGTACACTCATCAAAAGCCATAATGATGTCCGCACCTATGGTTCGTTGTATTTCCATTACATTTTCAGGAGTAAAAAAATGATTGGATCCGTCAATATGAGACTTAAAATTTACTCCTTCCTCATTAATCTTTCTATTGGCAGAAAGCGAATACACCTGATATCCTCCACTATCGGTCAAAATGTTTCTATCCCAACCCATAAATTTGTGCAAACCACCAGCCTGTTCCAAGATTTTAGTACCCGGTCTTAAATATAAATGGTAGGTGTTACCTAATATGATATCTGGATTTATTTCATCTTTTAATTCGCGCTGGTGTACTCCTTTAACAGAGGCCACCGTACCCACCGGCATAAATATTGGAGTCTGAATAGTACCATGATCCGTGGTCATTTTACCGGCACGCGCCTTACTTAGATTATCTTTTTTTTCTAGGGTAAACTTCAATTGTTGCTTTTAAAAGGGCAAATATAGCCAACTCATTTCCACAAAGCCTTAACAAAAAAATAAAGTTTGTTTGCGCAAAGTGTTTCGTAAAATAATCCGCAGTTGTTTGTTTAACAAAGTGAATGCGGTTACTTTTGACACAATAAAATTAACACAATGCCAAGCACTCAAGAATTACAGAGTTTAGTGACCCAGGTCAGAAGAGACATTTTAAGAATGGTCCACAAAGTAAATTCAGGCCACCCTGGAGGTTCTTTAGGTTGTACTGAATTTTTAGTTGCACTGTACAACGAAATCATGGAGTTAAAAGATGGTTTTAATATGGATGGAAACGACGAAGATCTTTTCTTCCTTTCAAATGGTCATATATCACCCGTGTTTTACAGTGTGCTGGCAAGAAAAGGGTATTTTCCGATTGATGAACTGAATACTTTCAGGTTGATAAATTCTCGCCTGCAAGGGCATCCTACAACCCACGAAGGACTCCCAGGCGTTCGTATTGCATCTGGCTCTTTAGGCCAAGGTATGTCAGTAGCGATTGGTGCTGCTTTGGCAAAAAAGTTGAATGGTGACAATCACTTGATCTATAGTTTACATGGCGATGGAGAATTACAGGAAGGACAAAATTGGGAAGCTATAATGTATGCTGCCGGCAATAAAGTGGATAACCTTATTGCAACTGTGGATAGAAACGGACAGCAAATTGACGGAGGCACAGAAGATGTATTGCCATTGGGCGATATAGGAGAAAAGTTCAGGGTTTTTGGTTGGGACGTTCTAGAAATAGAAAATGGAAACGACTTAAATCAAGTAATTGATGGATTGAAGGAAGCAAAAAGTAGAACTGGCAAAGGAAAACCTGTGTGCATTGTCATGACAACAGAAATGGGCAATGGGGTTGATTTTATGATGCATACACATGCATGGCATGGCAAAGCACCAAGTGATGAACAATTGGAAATAGCATTAGCGCAAAACCCAGAAACTTTAGGTGATTATTAAGAGTGACCGATGATAAAAAAAGCTATTTTTTTAGTTGTATTTGTATTATTTGGAGTTACTGGTTTTTCGCAAAATTTCAATTTTTCTTTGGATTACGAGGTAAGCTATTTTCTTCCAAAATCAAATGACACCATAAATATTAAGGTAGGCAACGAAGGTCAATACCTATACACAGATTCCAAAAAAGTAGCCGAGAGTTTTAAAAGCTCATTTCGTAGGTTTGGTTCTAGGGATAAAGACGCAATGACAACCGCAAAATTATTTATAGATATGTCAACCAGCTTTATGCTGATGCAAATGACTATCGATGACAATATTATTTGGGGGCATGTTGACCTAACAACGTTTATGAATCGCGGAAGACCAATTGATGCTCCAGAGGAAATGACACTTGTAAAAAAGGCTACAACAGAAATCGTTCAAGTTAACGGTAAAGAATATAGGGTGTACGAAATTGCACCAAACAACAAACCGGATGATGTACTTTATGCCGCTTTTGATGATTCTTATGACTTGAATTACAACGAACATTTTGAAAAACTCGTTTCGGGTGCTGCTGGCGGGATGTTTAAAATTGATATTCCCAATGGTGTATTGGTGTATGCCAGAGATAAAAAAGGAAATGAAATAATTCGCCTTTTAGAAGTAAAAGAGAACCCATTAAAAGGCACTGTAGACCTAAAATTCACTTTAGAATAAAGCTATTATGACAAAATATGTAGATCAAGGAAAAAATGATACCCGAAGTGGTTACGGAGCAGGAATGACAGAGTTGGGGAGAACAAACCCAAATGTTGTTGCGTTATGTGCCGATTTGGTCGGCTCTCTTAAAATACAAACCTTCATTGATGAAAACCCAGAACGTTTCTTTCAAGTAGGAATTGCAGAGGCGAACATGATGGGGATTGCAGCCGGGCTCACTATTGGTGGAAAAATTCCATTTACAGGAACATTTGCCAATTTCTCAACAGGTCGGGTGTATGATCAAATTAGGCAATCGATAGCATATTCGGATAAAAACGTTAAAATATGTGCCTCCCATGCTGGTATAACACTGGGAGAAGATGGGGCGACCCATCAAATTTTGGAGGATATCGGTTTAATGAAAATGCTTCCTGGTATGACGGTGATCAATCCTTGTGATTTTAACCAGACCAAGGCCGCTACTTTGGCCATTGCTGAGCACCATGGGCCTGTATACCTTCGTTTTGGAAGACCAAAGGTGGCAAACTTTACCCCTGCTGATCAAAAATTTGAGATTGGAAAAGCTTTGATGCTCAACGAAGGAACCGATGTTACCATTATTGCAACAGGACATTTAGTATGGCAATCTTTGATTGCTGCTGAAACCTTAGAAAATCAAGGTATATCTGCTGAAGTAATAAATATTCATACCATCAAACCCCTTGATGATGAAGCTATTTTGACCTCAGTTAAGAAGACCGGGTGTGTTGTTACTGCAGAAGAGCATAATTATCTTGGTGGACTTGGAGAAAGTGTTTCTAGAGTATTGGCTTTGCACCATCCAACACCCCAAGAGTTTGTGGCAACGCAAGATACTTTTGGTGAAAGTGGGACTCCTGAACAGCTTATGGATAAGTATGGGCTGAACAATAAAGCCATTGAAGCTGCCGTTTTAAAAGTGTTGAAACGAAAATAATTTTTCGGTATCATCTTTGATATTCTTCAATCTATTAAAACGAAACACTTATGAAAAAAACACTTCTAGTAGCAGTGTTGACCCTTGTGGGGTCTGCTGTATTTGCACAAAGCGGCTCAGGATTTGGTATTAAGGCAGGGCTTAGTTACAACAAAAATGGAGATTTAATTGGATCAGTTGGTGATGCCGGTCAAAACATTGTCGAGGGAGCCGAGGGCAAAGCGGGTTACCATGTAGGCTTTTGGGGAAAATTGGATTTTCCAAAGATTTACCTTAGACCAGAACTGGTTTACTCTAAAACCAAAAGTACTTATGATGTTAATGGCGAATCCAGTGACTATGACATTTCAAAATTGGACCTTCCCGTTCTCTTGGGGTACAAACTCATAGGGCCCTTACATATTTTTGCCGGTCCAGCTTTTCAGTATACCCTTAAAAATGATTTGGGGGATTTGGAAGTTGAAGATGTTGAAAGTGATTTTACCGTTGGGCTTAATGCAGGTGTTGGTGTCAACCTTGGTAAAATTGGTGTTGACGTGCGCTATGAACGTGGATTTTCTGAAAATGAAGCCAATTTCATTGGAAACAATATCACAGATATATCTGGTCGAGTTGATTCAAGACCATCACAAATAATATTTGCCTTATCGGTTAAATTATAAACTTGAGGAAAAGGTTAGAAAAAAGGCCCATTTAAAATGGGCCTTTTTTATTTTTAATTACCACTTGGTGTTCGCTGAACATCTGGATTTAGATAATCTGGCACGCCTCCAGTGCTTGGATATGGAAAGATTATATCCCCATTTTCAGCGGAAATTTCATTTCTTGTAGAAACCCCATCGCCATCATCATCTGCATCTTGAAAGTTTGCAAACGAAATGTTTATTGGTTCATCATCAACATCGGTATTGTCATCATACAAGAAGCCGTTTCCATTTACGTCTTCATCAATGGAAAGAATACCATCGTCATCATGATCGGTTCTGTTCAATGTAAAAAGATCTATGGTGAAAATAAGTGGACTGTATTGGGGAATTACACCATTTACTCTAGAAAAATTTCCTAATCCAGATGGGAAGATTATCATTCCAACTCCATACTCCTCAACATCCACAGTCCCATCATCATTGGAAATAATCTCACCTCCTGTTTTAAGCATTGGTGTTCCTTCTGCAAACCCTCTAAATCCTTGTGCTAAATCCTGTAACCTAGCTAAATCAAACCAAACAGGGTTATTTAAAGAACTATCGAATGATGTTCCATTGAGCAATTTTCCTTCATAACGCACAAATACAGAATCTGCCACAGTTGGGAAAGCTCCTATCTCTGGGGTGGGCAGCATTGCATCTAGCTCTGTAAAAGTTGGCCTTGCAGAGAGGTAATAAAATTTATGGGGTATATCATTTTCTTCTTCGGTAAGCCCAAGTTCTGTTGATGAAACGGTGACAGTAGCATTCCTTACCAAATCCATTAATGGTGTTTTATCTGCATTCTCACCAGCAATGGTATCTATTTTTATTCTAAAATCAAATCCAGCAGGAGGTGCTGCAAATTCCTCATAATTGTAGAAATGAGTTTCTAAAAATTCCCTTATTTCTTCGTCGTTTTCTGGAGAAACATCTGCCAACAATCTAGGTGGGATCGTTTCAATATTTACGTCATCATCATTTTTACATGAAAAAAGTAGTATCACAAAAAACAAAGAAAGAAAAAACCCGTACTTCATCTAATATATAATTTAGCTGCGCAAGATACAATTTTCCGCTATTTTTGCTTATTTCATTAACAAAGATTTGCAGAGTTTATGCGCATTGATAAATACCTTTGGTGTATTAGATACTATAAAACCAGAAACGTTGCTGCTATTGCTGTTAAAAAGGGTCAAGTTAGAGTAAATGGGGCTGTGGTAAAGCCTTCTAGAGAAGTTTACCCCATGGATAAGCTTTTGGTTAGAAAAAATCAGATAGAATATCAGCTTACGGTACTGGATATTCCTGAAAGTAGAGTTGGAGCTAAGTTGGTAGACATTTACAGAAAAGATACCACTCCTAAGGAAGCTTTTGAGCACTCTGATCTGCTAAAATCTGCAAAAGACCATTATAGAAAAAAAGGATTGGGCAGACCCACTAAAAAAGACAGAAGAGATATTGATGAATATTTTGACGAATCTGAATGATTGGTTTATTTATCTTAGTATATTTAATTTATGGTGAACCGCATATTGACCCACGAGCAAATTAAACACACAGTAAAACGTATCTCCTATCAGATTTATGAGGCCAATGTTGATGAAAAGGAAATCATCATTGCCGGTATAGAAGGTGGAGGACTAAATTTTGCTAAAAAAATATCTGCAGTTCTTAAAAAAATCACGGAGGCCCATATTGTGTTGTGCAAAATAAACATGGACAAGAAAAATCCATTGGCCAGTGGTGTCAAGACTTCAATTTCAGAGGAAGCATACAAAAACAAATCCATTGTTCTTGTAGATGATGTTTTAAATTCTGGAACCACTCTGATCTATGGTGTTCATCATTTTCTAAAAACACCTATAAAACAGCTTAAAACAGCTGTACTGGTAAATAGAAACCATAAAAAATATCCCATTAAAGCTGATTATAAGGGTATTTCTCTCTCTACATCATTGAATGAGCACATTAGGGTCGAATTTCAATCTAAAAATGATGCAGTATACTTAGAGTAAGATCTTTTTTATTTCATCAACCAATACCTCTATTGACTTTTTATCGGCATCTACAATATGTTTGGCTTGAGCATAAAATTGCCTTCTTTCAAAAAGGTGCTTACCAACAAATTCAAGTAAGTCCCCATTATCAATATTCTTCACTAATGGTCTATCATTCTTTTCATTGCTAATCCTGTCCACTAAAGTAGAAACTGGCAGTTGCAAATAAAGAGAATGATTGGATTGTTCAAGGATTGTTTTCATATTGCCTCCATAACAAGGCGTACCACCACCTGTTGAAAGAACTACTGATTGCTTTTCGTTAAGCACCATTGACAACATCTCATGCTCTATTTTTCTGAAGTAAATCTCTCCCTTTTCCGAAAAAATAGCAGGTATGGTCTTTTGCAATTGGTTTTCAATGAACTCGTCCAAATCAATAAATTCTAGATTTAAGTCCCTGGCCAACAACCTGCCAATAGATGACTTACCACTTGCCATATAACCAACCAAAACTACTTTCATTTATTAGATTTAAAAGTGATTTTAAAAAAACACAAATTTATCATTAAATCACCTTGTAAAATAAATTAATGATATTATATTTGCAGCCGCTTAGAACAATATATAACTGTTGTATTAAGTAAGACCTGATAGCTCAGTTGGTAGAGCATCTCCCTTTTAAGGAGAGGGTCCTGGGTTCGAGCCCCAGTCAGGTCACAAATTAGTTTCTACTAATTGTTCCAAAAGTCCTAAAACCAGATGGTTTTAGGACTTTTTTGTTTTCATGGTTTCATTTGATATCAACTAATTACAACCCTTGTGGTATTCAAATCGGTTTACACTTCAGAAATTTGAAAAATGAGCACCTTAAGGCCATTAAAATCTTAAGCAATTAGGCAGTGACATATTACTTGAAATATTTATTACAGTTATATTTGGTTTTTGATTTCCTTCAGAATTTCAAAAGTTTGGTTGAAGAAAGGGGCGAAATATTACTATAAAACCAAACCAAAATCAGGGAGAATCATACGTTTCATTAATCCGAAAAACTACAGATATTCTTTCAAAAATCTCCAAATGATTGATTTACTACAAAAAATAACGCTATTCAACTTTTTACTTTTTACGGGACTGATATGGTACCACAGAAAAAAGTTGGATGCTGCCATTTTGGTGTTCTCATTTTTTCTTTTAGGGAAGGGAATTACTTTAATGAGCAATTTGTTATTGGATGGTTCTTTTTTTTCAGGAAACAGGTTTGCTTATACCACAGGGATTTTATTAAATTCTTTTCTGTTTTTCTATGCGCCCTTTTTGTATTGGTTTACTTTGAATATTGTAAAATCGGCGGTTACAATTAAAAAATTCAGTATTCATTTTGTACCATTTTTCATTTTTGCTCTACTGAATATCGGGGTAGTAATGTTTTTGGTAATGGGGAACCAAGGTCCTGAGTTTAAAAATTTCTTATGGTTTAGGAATGCCTTTGAAATGTTATATTTCTTCCAAGTAGTGGCATACACTGGCATTTCTTTTTGGACCGTTTATAAAGCAGAATCAAAGAGTATAGGCTTTGACAAAATGTTGGAATGGTTAAAGCAGGTTCTTTTAATATTCATTGCGATTTGGTTTTTGTTTTTGACAAGCTCAATATTCCAAAGTAATGCAATGGTTTCCGATACGCTCACTGCCATTGGTGTTTTATTTCTCTTGATATTATCGAATGTCACCGTTTTCTTGATGCTGGGAAGCCCCGAGGTTTTTTATAACAACTTGTCCGTCAGATTGAAAAAAGAACCTAACATGGGAGTGATCAATAAAGAGAATTATGATAAGCTTTGTGATCTGGTCATTAGCGAGCAACTTTATAAAAATGCAGATTTGAAGATAGGCAACCTATCAGAAGCTTTGAATCAATCCCCGCGAAATGTTTCTGCTTTGATCAACAATTTTTACAACGGCAATTTCTATGACTTCATAAATTACTATAGGATAGAAGAAGCAAAGTCACTTTTAAAAAATGATGAAGGGGACATGACCATTTTAACAATACTCTATGAATCCGGATTTAATAATAAATCCGTTTTCAATGCGGTTTTCAAAAAAATGGTCGGAGAAACGCCCTCTTCCTTTCGAAAAAACCATATGGCTAAACTTTACGGTTAATCCCTTTTCCAACCTTTATCTCCAATACTTGCTGTTAAAGTCTCTTAAAAGTAGGTACTAATTTTTGCATTTACTGTTATTCGGACGACTTGATACCATTAAACAGGTAGGTTTGCTTCATAATAAAAGCTACTAAAAACACATGTTATGAATCATATATCGCCCATTTGGATATTCCTTTTTATTTCGATTGTAGGGTTACACTCCAATCATGCTCAAACCTTAAAAAGAAAAGGACTTTTAGGCATTATGATGCAAACATTAAATGACAGCATCGTTACGCAGAATAACTTAAAGGTCAGCTCGGGTGTGTATATCTCCACAGTAATGCCCAATTCAACTTTTTCAAATTTGGGTGTCAAGCAGGGCAATGTGCTTACAAAACTAAATGGTAGGTCTGTTAATACCATTCAAGAGGTATTGGGCATTACCGGACAATTACACGAAGGAGATATTATTGAAGTAGAATACTATTCGGGCAACAAAAGGCAAAACAAGTCCACCTCGTTATTGGGGAGGCCAATAGAAACTTTTGAAAATGCCAATGTTTCTTATGATGAAGTAGTCTATGAAGGTAATGTTTTAAGAAGCATTTTGGTGACCCCGAAGCATAAGACCAAACCACCAGTAATATATTTTTTACAAGGTTATACCTGTGGTTCCGTAGAAACAGTATCTAATGATAACCCAATGAAAAAATTAATGCTCGACTGGGTAAATGCTGGTTTTGCCATCTACCGAATTGAAAAACCAGGGGTTGGCGATAGTAAGAGTGAAAAGGACTGTTCGCAAATAAGTTTTGAGGAAGAATTTAAGGCGTTTAAAGAAGGGTATAATGATTTATTGAAAAAATCAGCAATAGATACAGACAACATTTTCATGTTCGGGCACTCTATGGGAGGGGTCATTGCGCCACTTTTAAACCATATAAAATTACCTCAAGGTGTCATTACCTATGGAACTGTTGGAAAAAACTGGTATGATTATATGATTGATCTCTATACCATCCAACCCAAGCATTTTGGAGTTACCGATGCACAAATCAAAGAAGACAATAAAATCAATCTAAAATTCAATGACGATTTGTTGGTCCGTAAGTTATCTGGAAAGGAAATGTCAGAGAAAAAAGAATACGCATCACAATTTAATCTGGAAGACTTTAAAAGAGGTCAATACATAGGTCGCGATTTCAAATTTTGGCAAGGATTAGTAGATGTAGACATCCCACAAGCTTGGTCTAGAACGAAAACCAACGTTTTAGCCATGCACGGCGAGTTTGACATTCAGGCAATTAATGAAAAGGGAGCACAGAAAATTGCTGATTTGGTCAATAAAAATGGTGGAAAAGGAACTTTTGTCCTAATAGAAAATGCTGACCACGGGTTTATAAATTTTAATTCCATGCAACATAATGTTGAGACCCTTGCTCGTGGAAATATGGGATTGTATGCCAGAGACAACTACAATACCGAAATAGCTAAAGAAACCATTGACTGGATAAAAAGAAATCTAAAATCTTAAGCAAAAATGAAGTCAAAGTTCTTGGCAGCTCTAAGCATGCTTGCTTTTTCAATTGCGGGCGTATCCCAAGAGATGGATCTAAACCTGACCAATACACAATGGCAAGAAGATCTGGAGTTTTTAAAAAAAAGGGTGGAGAGCACGGTTCCATTTTATAAAAATGAGAAAAAAGAAGCTTTTTTAAAAAGCTACAAAGGGTTGATATCATCTTCAAATAATCTTGATGGAATGCAGGTGGCGATTGGCATACAGCGATTATTGAATACGCTTAATGATGAAGGGTGCAATCTACCTTTCTTTCAAACCAGACTTAACATGCAGGTTCTTCCGCTAAAAACGTATTGGTTCGATGATGGTCTATATATTTTGGATGCCAGTTCAACATACGGAGCATTCATTGGGGAAAAAATCGTGAAAATCAATGGAGTAAAGGTGGAAGATGTGTTTCATAGATTTATACCGCATTTAAATGCCGATAACGATTATTATAGAAAATACCTGTTTCAAGCCTACGGTTTAATGCCATCCCTTTTAAAGAGCACAGGTTTAAGTGCCGACTTGGATAAAATAAATTTGGAGTTCGCCTCGGGAAAAAAGACAACTGTAAAAAGTGAGGCAATAAGCGAGTACGCAAAGTTACGGCGAGGGTTGCCAAATGATGGGGTCTTTGACATGACCAACTCGGACCATCAAAATGAAAATTATTGGTCCGAATTTGTTCCAAATTCCAAAACTCTTTTTGTGCAGATCCAGAAAGTGGTAAACCATGAGAATGGAGATTCCTTTTCCAAATTTGTGGATAAGATCGAAACCTTAATTTCCGGAGGGAAGGTAAACAGGTTGATTATAGACTTACGCTATGGAGGAGGGGGCAATGGATTTAAACTTAAATCACTGACAGATTTGCTTCGGGATTCCGAATCCATAAATAAAAAAGGAAACCTATTTGTCTTGACAAGTAGTGCCACCCGCGGCACCTTGGTGGAACTTGCATCGATACTTTCTCTTAATACCAAAGCAATCGTTGTTGGGCAACCCACTGCCGAAGGTGCAAACACAGTAGGTGATACAAAGTATATAACATTGCCCAATTCAGGGCTAAGAGTGTCTCTCACACTTACCTTATGGTCAACCAGTTGGAACCAAGACACAGATACTTTTTTAAAACCAGATTTAAATGTGGCCTACTCCTATGAAGACAAGGCCAATAATAGGGATCCATGGATTAACGTCGTTATGAACTACAATCAACAATCACTACCAAAACCTATCTCAGGAGCATTGTTTGAACAATTAAGAGGTACCTATAAGGTAAATGGCAGAAGAATAAATCTTGAATACAACAATGGAAAATTGTCCTTAACAATGTCCAGAAAAATGAAAAGTTTTTTTGAAATCCAAACTGAGCTGTACTTCCATTCAGAAGGAGTTCTTTCAACGGATATTGATGATGTATTTCTTCATTATAGCACAAATCCATCCAATGGAGCATTCCCAAATACTTTAAAATGGAAGGGTCTTAGTTTAATCATAGACTAAATAAAACAACATTAATGTTAATGAAAACCAATCCTTCGCTAATTCTTATGTTCATTTTTCAATTCTATGCTACTAATACTTTGGCCCAAGAAGTTTCCACTAGGGAAGACTTTAGATATCATATAAAAAAAGCTGGAACAGTCATTAAAATTGATGGGGTTGAAGGTGAAAACGAATGGAATAATACACAGTTGATAGATACACTTTACAATCATAACCCAACTGACACTGGAGTTTCAAAGAACCCATCAAATATTCGATTAGCTTTCGATGATCAGAATCTCTACATATTTGCCAAAAATTTTGATCAGGGCGAACGGATCATTCAATCATTACAAAGAGATTCGGATAATTCGCAATGGGGAAGTGATTCGTTTACCATAGCCATGGACCCAATAAATAAGAAGCAAAGTGGAATCATTATTGGAATAAATGCCGGAGGAGCGGAGTTGGATGGTAATCTATTGGTAGAACCTTCCCGCACAACCTATTCCGATGTCTGGGATGAACGCTGGTTCTCATCAACAAAACAATACGACAATTATTGGCTGACCGAAATTGCGATTCCTTTTACAAGTTTGAGGTACAACAAGGATAACTTGAAATGGGGAATCAACTTTATTAGAGGAGATAAAGTTGAAGGCTACTATACCACATGGACTACCCCCTTCCCCATTAATTTTAATGGGATCGATGTCAATTATATGGGGACATTGGTATGGCCCGAGATTCCAGTAGTTAAAAACAAGATTGCATTTGTAAAACCCTATACAACACTGTCATCATTAAAAGACAATCAAGCTGAGAATACCGATGTCGACACCAAAATAGATGCTGGTGTCGATATAAAAATGGCCATAACTAAATCATTGAATGCCGATGTAACACTGAATCCTGATTTTTCCAATGCCGATATAGATCAGGAAGTCACAAACATCACACGTTTTGATATTTCATTCCCAGAACAGCGTGAGTTTTTTGTTGAAAATGCAGATATATTTTCGGGTTTTGGAAGCTATTCAATCTTTCCATTTTTCTCAAGAAGAGTCGGGTTGAACACACCAATAACCTATGGTGCCAGGGTCACAGGTAATGTTACCGATGATCTGCGAATAGGGGCAATGAATGTACAGACTAAAAAGGATGAAGGGTTAGATGCCCAGAACAATACCATTGTTGCGTTCAACCATAAAGTTTTAAATAGGTCACAGCTAAAAGGATTGTTTGTAAACAGGCAAGAAACTGGCAATGACACCATTAATGACTATGCACGAAACTACGGGGCAGAGTTTACTTATATCTCAAAAAAAGGAAACTTCAACAACAGCATAAAGTATCATAGGTCAATTACAGATGAAAACACTGAAGGCTCATATTTTGGAATAGACGGGCACTATGCGACCAGAAGGATTAGAACTGGTTTAACTGTGGATGTAATGGATGAAGATTATCAAGCAGAATTGGGATTTACACCTCGGTTGTTTAACTATAATGCAGACAGCCAATCTGTAGTTAGAAAAGGTTATATTTTTGCCAATCCGTACGTTACCTATAAGTTCTTTCCCAAAAAAGAATCAAGCAAACTTAACTTTCAGGGATTCAGGTTTAACCATAATTTCTACTTAAATTCTGATGGAACTCTAAATGACAGGGATAACAATTTGGCATATGACATTTTCTTCAGGAACACCTCGGAGTTTACACTTTTGGGTACCAACAGAGAAGTGAATCTGCAGTTTGCCACAAATTTTCTTGGTCCAGAATTTGATAATCTGCCTATTGGGAATTATAATTTTACAAGTGGAACCGTTCAATACAATTCAGATGGCCGTAAGCAATTTACATATCAAACCTCTGCAACTTATGGTGAGTTTTTTAACGGAAACATAACTACTTTAAGTGCTTCTGCAAATTTGCGGTTTGGGTATTGGGGAAATTTCAATTTGTCCTATAATTACAATGATATTTATTTGCCCGAAAACTATGGTACCCTTGACCTGCATTTGTTCCGGTTTCGTGGCTTGATCAGTTTTAGCAACAAACTATTCTTCAACAATACGGTTCAATACAATACGCAGAGCGAAAATTTCAGTGTTTTTTCAAGGCTCCAGTGGCGGTATTCTCCTTTATCAGACATTTTCTTGATCTATAACCAGAACAATGACACCAATGGTTTCAATGTAAAGAACCAGTCTATCATTCTAAAATTAACTCACAGATTTGCAGTATAACAAGGCTATGACTAGATTCATTATTACAACATGGGCACTCTTTTTAATTAGCATCTCCTGCTGTTCGGCCCAGATAGATTCCGTACTAGTTTGCGATGTGAAATTCAAGAACAAAAAATTTGACAATCCACATGCGGGTAGTGCATTTTTACTGAGATATGGAGGTAAGGTGTATGCTTGTACTGCTAAGCATGTGCTGTTTTTTGCAAAGACTGATAGCATGAAGACCATAAGTTTAGGCGATGAGCTAAAATCTTGGGAGTTTGTTTCAAAAAAGAATGAAAAGAACAAAGTTCTTGCTGGCAAACTAATCAACGAAAATACAAACGAAGCCATAACAATGCCTCCCAAAGCCGATTGGTTGGTCTTTGACATTAAAGGAGATATCCCAAAAGACATTATTACCTATACTTTGAGAGAGAAACCTTTAAGAGAGGGAGAAAAAGTTCGCTTCTTAGGCTACCCCTACAATACTGCAGAACCAGTAAATGTGGTTGGATCATTTATAGGCTTTACCCAGGAAGGCAATTTAAGTCTAGATATTCCCAAAGGAACATATGGTGGATGCAGTGGCGGGCCGGTTTTAGATGCAAAAGGCAAGTTGGTGGGGTTGGTATCCATGGGGTATTTCAACCAAAAGGAAAACAAAATGGTTTTTGAACCTTCCTCCACCAAACATTTTCAATCAATTATCAACGAATAAATTTTAAAACACACAGATAAAAATGAGAACACCAGTATTTATTTTGTTAATAGCATTTATGTCGCAGAACCTTACTGCACAATTTCACACCTTGAACATGCCACAAGGAAGCCCCAGGGTACAAGAGACCCAAAGGTTGGGCATAACAGAGATCACATTGGATTATGGAAGCCCTGCATTGCGAAATAGAGATGTTTGGAATGATGTGGTACCACAAGGAGGAGATCCCATTGCATGGCGTGCAGGAGCCAATATGGCCACTACCATTGAATTTTCCACAGATGTACGAATTGAAGGAGAGCCTTTAAAAGCTGGCAAATATGGATTCCATATCATTCCTGAAAACGATACATATACATTGCTTTTTGCACATAATTTTGACCAATGGGGGAGTTATTATTTGGATACTGAAAAAGATATTACGCTGAAGGTGACCGTGAATCCTGAACCCTGCGCCATTTCTGAACGATTGGATTTTGAATTTTTAAACAGGACTGAAAACTCCCTGGTCATTGGGTTAGAGTGGGGAGAGAAAAGAATACCTTTTAAAATTGAGGTTGACCTCAACAAAACTGTAGTAGAGAGTTTGCGGAGTGAACTCAGGGGAATCAACACGTACCATTGGCAGGCATGGAATGATGCCGCTAGATGGTGCCTTGACCACAACACCAATATAGAACAGGCCTACGAATGGGTAAACCGCTCTATTAACGGAGGCTACAATGGTTTTGCGGCGCATAGAGATATTAGGAACCTAGTGACCAAAATCAATTTAATTGCCAAACTGGGTAAAACAGGAGACTTGCAACCAACCATCGATGAAGCACAAAGTTTGGTCATACAAGATTGGGAAGCAAATTATTTGACCCAGACTTTGTTACGTGATGGCTTTTACGAGCAAGGTTTAAAATTGACCAATCAGAATCTTAAAACTTTTCCAAAAGCATGGTTTTTGCATTTGAACAAAGGTTTGGGGCATTACTTTCTTGGGGATAAGAAAAAGGCATTAAGTGGTGCAAACAAGGCCTTGACGTTGGCACCTGTACCCAGAAAATCTCGTATTAAGGAAATTATTTCTGAAATCAACGCAGGAAACTATCAGTTTCCACAATAAACCAATCTTAACTTCTACCTAATTCAAACTCGAATGAAAAATATGAATAAGAAATCGTTTCTGACATTCTCCATTTTACTCATAGTGGGTCTAGGGTCAAATATCTGGGGCCAATCAGAAAAGAGCACAAATACTGCTAATAATCCGTTGAATCAATTTTTATCCAACGCCGGTTACGTTGAACTGAAAATGCACAAATTGCCATCAGGGCATCTACATTTAGTGGGCATTTTAAATGGCATCCAAGTAAACTTCTTATTGGACACGGGAGCAAGTGGAACGGTAATCGATGAAAAAAACAAGGATAAATTTAAAATGGAATCACAGGAATCTGACCGACTAGCCGCTGGGGCAGGCGGGGGTAGTATGCAAATGCAAATATCAGAGAACAACAATCTGATACTGGGAGCATTACATATCAACGATAAGGATTTAATGATGATGAATTTGGACCATGTGAACCAAGCCTTTGAAAGACTTGGGCTTGAACCAGTCGATGGGGTCATTGGGGCTGATATATTAACAGATTATAAGGCCATTATCGATTATGTTAACCTCTCGCTATATGTAAAAAGTTAACGAATCTATTGGGGATAAAATGTTTGCTCTAAAGTGGAGCAGCTTCTTAGGTTTTTTTTGATGATGGGTTGCACAAATACTGCTGATGTAATTCCGCGGTATGCAACCTCCCCAATTCTCGTAAAACTTTGTAAAGGAAGAATGCCTTTGTGTTCAGAGCAAAATAAAAAAAATGAAAAAAAAGGTCTTAATGTTATTCGTTATCAATTTATTGCTTTCATCTTGTTCTGAGACACAGGTAAAGCCTGTTGTTTTCGAGTCTCAATTAGAAGCAACAGCCACTCCAAAATTGTTTATGCCAGGAATGGTTACAAAAAGGGGATTAAGGCATTTTGGTTCATCTTTCAGTGGAGATGGTTCTAAATTGGTGTATACAATAAGTGATGGAAAAAAACCTTCAAAAGTAGTTGTCCAAAACTTTATCAATGGAAAATTCTCTAATCCACTTGAGATTATAAATGACACTTTACATTCATTTGCCGATGCTAGTGTATCCTTGGATGGCAACACAGTGACCTTAACAAGTACCTTGCCCCAAAATGGAGGACTGGACGATAATTCAAAAAATGGCATTTGGCAATTTAACAAAAGTCCCTATGGGTGGGGCGCACCAAAGTTTATAGAATTAAAAATGGATTATGATGGTGGTTTTGGATACCCAACAACAACTGCCAATAAAGATTTATACTTTGCTTATATCCCAGCTGATGGATCAAGAAACATGGACATTTTCTATGCTAAATTCAACAAAGGCAATTATGATAAACCTGTAAAACTATCATCGCACATTAATACAGATAAATTTGAAGGAGATCCATTTATTGATAGTCATGAACGTTTTCTAATTTTTGCAGGTTTTGGTGAGGAAAATAACTATGGTAAAAGTGACCTGTATATCTCATTTAGGACCCAAAATGGGTGGTCCAATGCCATTAATCTTGGTGAGAACATAAATTCTCATGGTTTTGATGGTAGTCCATATGTAACTTCAGATGACAAGTATTTAATCTTTACAAGTAGCAGACATCCAGATAATCCCGGGCAGGAGGAATTTTTTAATGTTTTTTACGTGTCTTTTGAACTTGAGAAGTATGAAGCTCTTATAGTTGAATAAAAAAATATGCAAAAGAAGCTGTTAATCTTGTCCGCCAATTATAAATTAATAAAGAATAGATGAGAAAATGTTGTTTTTTGATGGCAGGTTTGGCGTTAATGCTGTCTTGCAATAACACTAAGGATGAATTTGCACAATATGCAAACACTAGAGTGCCCGTAAAACTTGGACTGGGAAGTCTATCTACAGATTCTATACAATGGAATAACGTGTTTGTTTCCAAAACCAAGGAGCTATACTTTACTAAAATGGGTAAATCTGCTTCAGTCATCAACAAAATGAATTATGCAAAAGGTACATTCAAAAATTTGGAAACAATACCATTACCAGAAGGGTCCCCACATTCGGATGTGTATGTAAATCCAGAAGGGAATATGATGTTGTTTTCTTCAATAATGCAAGAACATGAAAATGATACCATTACCGATTGGAACATTTGGAAGTCAGAACGAAAAAATGATGAATGGCAACAACCCAAACCATTTTTTGCCCAAAACCAAGAGGGAAACCAATTTTACCCTTGGATGACAGATAGTAAGAACCTCTATTTTTCAATTACACCACATGGTTCTCAAAACAGTGATCTGTACGTCTCAGAATATGTTCATGGTGTATATGGGAAACCCAAAGCACTCCCCTATTCTATCAATTCCCAAAAATTGGAAGGGGACGCGTTTGTTGCTCCAGATGAGAGCTATTTGATTTTTGCGGGATTTGAACGATATCAAAATTTAGGGAAATCGGACCTATACATCAGTTTTAGTAAAAATGGTGTATGGTCATCACCAATATGGCTCGGTGATGACATCAATTCTGAGGGGTATGACGGAAGTCCGTTTGTAACCCGAGATGAAAACTACCTAATTTTTACAAGTAGCAGGGGAAGTACGGACGACAACACATTTTTTAACCATTACATTGTTTCTTTTGACCCAGAAAAATATTTGGGAAAAGAAAGTTATCCAAGCTATTCTGGAACAACCTCGGCTAGGTTTCAAGTTGGTATCGTCACAACAGAAAATGTGGAGTATGGCGGCAGTATTTCTTCAAAGTACGATGGAATTTATTTCACAAGGGCGGCTTCAGATTTTACTAAAAGGCAAATAACAGTAAGTAAAATTACCGATGGAGTGTTTTCCAAGCCAGAAGAAATTGTAATAGGTGGAAAAACTTACGACGATGCAAGTGATATTCAAATTACCGAAAATGGCGAATACCTTTTCTTTAAAATGAGGGGAGGCATATCAGCGGAGCCTCTTAGAACAGATGGGAATATTTGGCGAAGTAAACTGAATGATGGAACTTGGGGCAAGGCAGAAATGCTGCCGAAGGAAATCAATTCAACTTTGAACGAATACTATCCAATATATACCAGAAAAGGGAACATATACTTTAGCAGGGAAAATAAAGATACCAGCTATGATATCTATGTTTCAAAATTGGTCAATGGAAGTTATCAAGAAGCGGAACCACTTCCAGATTATATAAACACCAGTTTATTGGAATCAGACGCTTATGTATCCCCCGATGAATCCTTTATGATCTTTGTGCGCATGTACGCGGAAGGCGACCTGGGTGTATCTGATCTTTACATTGCTTTTCAAGAAAACGGTGTTTGGGGCAAACCAAAAAATATGCGGTCGTTAAATAGTAAAGGTGTGGATGGAAGTCCATTTGTAACACCTGATGGAAAAAACCTGTTCTTTACTTCTACTAGAGATTCAGATAACCCAGAAAATTTTGATGGGCATTTGGATATCTATGTCGCTGCTTTTAACAAAGAAGATTGGAGATAAATGAGCAATAGAAAATTTAAAATACTCGTACTAATACTGTTCGTTGTTCAAATGGGAACTTCCCAAAACATCAATTTTGAAGACTTGAGAAAGGACTTTATCGATGGGCATATACATTTACAACAATCTGATTTTCATATTAATTACACCCAAGGCTTAATAATGATAAAGCCACCCAAAGAGATTCGAGGCCAAGAAAATTTTTATAAAGCATTTAAAGAGAAATTGGATGATGTAAGCTTGACCAATTTGGATGACTATCAGAAGTTGGATTATCAGCTAATGCAATATGAAATTGCTTTGCGCCTAGAGCGAATTTCTTTGGAAAAACAATGGGACTATAATACTGAGTTGGACGATTCAAAAAGTATTCACAGCATACCAAATGGAAAAAAATGGTATGCCTATTTATTAAAGCTTTGGGTTGATGCTGAGGTGAAACCGGAGCAGATGTTCAGATTTGGCTTGGCTGAAATTGAAATTGTAAAGTCCAATATGAAAAGGCTGCAGGAATCGTCCGGTTTGTCTGAAAAAGAATTTCATGAATATCTAGGCGACGAAACCTTTTTCTTTGATAACCCTGATGATATTCAAAAAGCATTTGAAGAAATTAAATTAAAGGTCGGAGTGCTTGCCAATGGTTTATTACCTTACGTTTCGGGCATACCAGAGGTGAAAATTGCAAGGGGAACCAATAAAGAATTGTCCCATGCTCCCGCTTATTACAGCAACAGTACATTTTTTTATAATGTTTTTGACAAGCCTTTTAATAAAAGACAGCTAAGATGGTTTTATGCCCATGAGGCCATACCTGGGCACCATTATCAGTCTATGGTCAATAGCATCGTCAAAAGAACAGAAATCCAAAACCTGTTTTGGTACCCCGGCTATGCAGAAGGTTGGGGTGCTTATGTGGAATACTTGGGTAATGAGCTAGGAATATTTGAAACAATTTATGATGAGTACGGCAAATGGGAGTGGGATTTGGTCAGGTCTGTAAGAGTATGCTTGGACGTTGCTTTGAACTACTATGGTTGGTCAGATGATAAGGCTATGGCCTTTTGGAAAGAACATATAAAAGGCCAAGATGATATTGCACTTCGGGAAATCAACAGGATGAAACGCTGGCCTGCACAAGTTATTACTTATAAATATGGGGCAAAAATGTTTCTGGAATTGCTTGAAAGTGCAAAAACGAAGTCAGATTTTGATTTTAAGACCTTTCATCAAGAAGTTTTAAAACACGGCGACATACCGGTTAGTGTCCTCAGAAAATCATTAAGTGGCAAATGACGCAGTATTATTTAAGCTAACTGGTGTTCAAAAAGACACTTGTCAGGTCACAAATTAGTTTCTGCAAATTGTTCCAAAAGTCCTAAAACCATCAAGTTTTAGGACTTTTTTGTTTTCCCATTTTAGTCGAATAAAATAGAAAAAGACATTTTTATCTTAATTCTGATAATTATCATGTTTTCCCCATAGCAGTGGCGTTACTTTTGAGCTGTGAAAAATGTCACAATCATATTATTCTCACTGTCCATATTGGCTAAACCCCTATATCCTATAGCTGAGTATATTGTAAACTATAATTACATCGTAAACAACCTATGTGAAAATAGGGACAAACCTGCTTTGAATTGCGACGGAAAATGTTACCTCTCCAAATTGTTGGCCAAAGAATCCAAGGAAAGTGAAGAAAATCCATTTGGAGAAAAACAATCCCAGACTGAAGTTCAACATATTTTCTTCTATAAATTGTCTGCCCAAATCGACTTTGGGGAAGATTTATTGCAAGGGGCAAAAGACAATTTCAAATTTGTTTCCCTATTGATTTCAACTCCATTTGTTTCAGAGATTTCTGAGCCACCAGAAGTATCCTAATTCAAACTGTTGTACTTGCTTTTCCATTTGGATGATTTTTTATCCAAAGAAAGTGTGTACCCGTCACCTTCTGAATTAGTTTAAAATATAATCTTATGAAAACCGAATATAGTATTGGGCTCAGCCATTCTACTATTGGTACCCTAAAAAAAACAAAACTGTTCTTTCCGGTTCTGCTTGCAATGGTATTCCATTGCTTTAGTACGGCACAAGAATCAAAAGTAGACCTAGTGACAGACTCTATATTACCTGTTCATTTAGAAGAGGTCATTGTAATTTCTTCCTACAACAAAGCACTGGAACATAAATCGCACCATAAACCCTTGTCCACTTTAGATGAATATCTAGAATCCTCTAACAAAGTGAACATGATAAAAAGAGGAGCATACGCCTGGGAACCGGTCCTTAATGACATGAGTTCAGAACGCTTGTCTATCACTATTGATGGCATGCGGGTTTTTGGCGCATGCACGGACAAAATGGACCCAATAACTTCCTATGTAGATGTTTCTAACCTCTCCGATGTTCATGTGGCATCTGGTCAACAGGGCGCAGAACAAGGGACGACCATAGGGGGAGGTATTGATTTAAGGCTCGAAAAAAGCAATTTTAAACCTAAAGGGTGGGTAGGCTCTGTGGAAACCGGTGGTGAAACCAACAATGAAGCCCAAATTATAGGAGGTGAGCTGAACTACTCTGACGAACAATTCTATATAGATACCGATATCATTTATAGAAAGGCGGAAAATTATACCGCAGGTGGTGGTGAGGTTGCATTTTCTCAGTTTGAAAAATATAACATATCAGCAAATGCAGGTTATAAAATTTCAGACGACCAGCAGTTATTGGCAAGTTTTATCTATGATGAAGCAAAAAATGTTGGCTACCCTGCCCTACCCATGGACGTTTCATTAGCTAGGGCGTTTATTGGTTCCATAAGCTGGGTACAGTCCCGTTTTATTGGCGATTTTAAAAATTGGGAAACAAAGCTTTATGCCAACTCCATAACACATATCATGGATGACAGCCAAAGACCAGATGTGCCAATTAGAATGGACATGCCTGGATGGAGCGATACCTACGGGTACTACTCCCAAACGGAGTTAACAATGGACAAACATCAGTTTCTGCTCAAATTAGATGGTTTTTACAATCGCTCTTTGGCCGAAATGACTATGTATCCCATCAATCCAAATGAGCGGGAAATGTTCATGTTAACTTGGCCAGATGTACGTATGATTAATTCTGGTTTTTATGCCGAGGACGAAATCAGTCTTAAAGAAGGTTCTTTAAAACTTTCTACAAGGTTAGCCGTACAAGGTTTTAATGTTGCGGATGAATTTGGTCTCAACAGTCTTAGGATTTTTTATCCTGAAATGAGCCAAAGACAGGCCCGTTTTCTAAAAAGTGTTTCCGCGGCTTACCATAAAAAGTTCAAAATGCTTCATGTTAATGGTGGACTCTCCTACGGCGATCGTGCACCTTCTGTTTCTGAAGGTTTTGGGTTTTATCTGTTCAACAGTTTTGACAACCATGATTATATAGGTGACCCGGACTTAAAAAATGAAAAAGCAATCGAAACCAATGTCAAGGTTTCCTTACCAATGAAAAAACTAACTATAGGTGTTGAGGCCAACTACTTCCACACTATGGATTTTATCATTGGAGAGGTAAATCCAGATTTAAGCGTTATGACCATTGGCGCAGAAGGAGTCAAGGTATATAAAAACTTGGAATATGCCAATTTGTACAACATTTCTTTAGATACCAAATATGAGGTTACCCCAGAACTCCTTTGGACGGGATTAATATCCTATCACAGGGGAACGGACCAAGATGGGCAAAACCTGCCCTTTATAAGTCCAATAGCCTATAATTCCATGGTACAATATACCACAGGAACCTTTTCGGGTTCACTAACCATGCGTGGAGCAGCGGACCAAGTAAACTTCAATCCTGTTTTTGGAGAAGACCGCAGCAATGCTTACACGGTTTTTTCTATGGCCTTGGGCAAATCTTTCTCCATCAACAAGGATGCTGTTTATATTAAGACAGGTGTTGAAAACATTTTTGACGAATTCTATTCCACATACACGGATTGGAACAATATACCTCGCATGGGGCGTAACTTTTTCATGACCGTTTCGTATGCCATTAACTAAAGTAATAGACAATAAATTATACTATAAAACAACATAATGAAAATAATTAAAATTTTATTTACCGCACTTATACTATCGACAACTTTTTTCTCCTGTTCAGATAATGATAATGATGATCCTATTGTCATATCTGAAAATCCATTGGAGGATTACAATATGTTAACCAGTTTTACGGCCAACAACCATAGTGTAGAAATCTACTCCGAGCAGCAACAGTTCACCGTAGGGTACAATGAACTCTTCTTTCGTATTAAAGATGATGCTTCTGATAGCTATATCTCCAATGCAGAGGTTTCTTGGAAACCAGTAATGCATATGACATCAATGATGCACTCTTGCCCAAATTCAACCGTATCCAAAACCAATGATGCCTCAGTTTATACAGGTTATACAGTATTTCAAATGCCTGGAAATGCTGATGAATATTGGGAAATGACCATAGAATACACTATTGAAGGGCAAACCTATAATGCTACTGAACGTATTGAAGTCCGTACCCCGTTAGATGGTAAAAAAACAGTAAATGTATTTATGGGAAGTGACGATACCAGATATGTTTTAGCCATGATGCCCATGAACCCAGAAGTTGCAGTCAATGATTTTGCAGCTATGCTGTTCAAAATGGAAAATATGATGTCATTCCCTGCCGTGGAAAATTACAAAGTACATATTGACCCTAGAATGCCTGGTATGGGCAATCATAGTTCACCAAACAACAAAGACCTGTTTTTTAACACATCTTCTGGTATATACATGGGAAAACTGTCGTTGACCATGACCGGCTATTGGAAAATAAATCTAAAATTGGAAAACGAAAGTGGAGAAATTTTAAAAGGAGAAGATATTACAGAAGAAAATGAAAGTAGTAGTCTATTTTTTGAAATAGAGTTCTAAAAGTAGTTCAGTTTTATTGTTTGTTTAAAAAGGCCATTCAACCAAGGATGGTCTTTTATCTTTCCATAGATATTATAATGGTAAGAAGGATTTCCCCTCGCGAATGTCTTCAACCAAGTCTTCAACCGTGTTTTGTTCCAAATTCTTCACAAAATTAACTTTTGTATTGCCAACAAGATCATGCATAGGACATGGATTTTCCTCATCACACTCCTGCAGACTGAGCATGCACGAAGTAAGTCTATTGTCCCCATCGATAACATGTATAATTTTCATTATAGGAATTTTCTTGTTGTCTTCTGAAAGATAAAAACCTCCTCCAGGTCCTTTTACAGAAGAGACAATATTATGTCTCGAGAGCTCTTGCAATACCTTAGCCAAATAGGCTTTTGGAATATTGGTGGGACTGCTGATATCTTTTGCCAATATTTTGTGGCTTTCAGATGAATTTAGTGCAAGGTAGAGAACCGCCTTAACAGCATATTTAGAGGAATTGGATATCATTTACAAGAGGTTTTAAAATAAATATAAAGATTAAAAGACATTTTTATCCTTTATATGATAATTGTCATGTTTTAAGCAGTTTAGCCTGTCTATTTTTGAACATTTAATAAAAATATCCCTGTATGAAAATCAATATCGTATTATCGGCACTAATGTTCTCTCTGCTACTTGTTGCTTGTGGTGGCAAAGAAGAAAAAAAGAAAGATGGTTTTAGTGTAGATCGCACAAAATCTACTGAAAAAACGGTAGAAACATCTACTGCAACAGATGAAGTTCCAGCTTCACAGCGCGTCACCTTAGATGAAAAAGGAGTAGGGCAAATAAAATCCATCACACTTGATCCGGAGATTGATATGGAAATGGCTAATGCAGGTGAGGCCATCTACAATACAAACTGTACTGCCTGTCACAAATTGGACAAAAGATTCATTGGACCATCTCCAAGAGGTATTATGAAAAGAAGAAGTCCAGAGTGGATTATGAATATGATTCTAGACCCTAAACTAATGACCGAACAGGATCGTTGTGCCAAAGATTTGCTAATCGAATTTAACGGTGCCGCTATGGCCAATCAAAATTTGACAGTAGAAGAAACCCGTTCCATACTTGAATATTTTAGAACATTATAAACTGATTCATATGAAAGCAATTTTCCAACTTAAATTTTTAATCTATCCAATACTGCTCATATTCTTTGCAGTTGGATGTAAAAACGAGCCCAAAACTGATAATTCCTCCGTTTCAGTTACAACAAACGATACTGAGGCTAACAAAGAAAAAGGCCAGGCCTTTATTGAAGACGATGGGTCAACACCAAATGTGCTACAAATAGCCATTGGTTCACCTGATCACACTACACTTGTGGCTGCCGTACAAGCAGCAAATCTAGAAAATGCACTTGTAAATGCTGGGCCACTTATGGTTTTTGCACCAACCAATGCTGCTTTTGACGCTTTGCCAGAAGGTACCGTTGAAAATTTACTGAAACCAGAAAACAAAGATGCTCTGGCCAATATCTTAAAGCATCATGTTACCGCGGGAAACTACTCAAAAGATTTTCTAAAAAAGTTTAAAAAATTAGGCCAGGCCAATGATCAAAACACTACTGTAGAGGTAAAAGGAGAAGATGTATATGTAGGCGGCGCCAAAATTATAGCCAGTGTCCCTGCGGGGAATGGAATCGTACATGTTGTGGACAAGGTAATCCTTCCACCTTCAGAATAAATAAATAACAAACAATAAATAGTCAAAAATGAAAAATTACAAACATTATGTTTTCGCACTTCTGGGAGTGGGCCTATTGCTAGCAGGATGCGGCAATCAGAATGGCAAGAGCTCTTCTAATGGGGCATTATCTTCCAGTGCGGCAGAAAAAGTATATGTGGCTCCAGGAGAGCAAGATGAATACTACGCATTTTTATCTGGTGGTTATAGTGGAAACCTTACAGTATACGGTCTACCCTCTGGTAGGATGTTCAAAGAAATTCCTGTCTTTTCGCAATTCCCCACTTCAGGATATGGATATTCCGAAGAAACCAAGCCTATGTTGAACACATCCTTTGGATTTGTTCCATGGGATGATTCTCACCACCCAGATATCTCCCAAACCAATGGAGAATTGGATGGACGATGGATTTTTATAAACGGTAATAATACACCTAGAATTGCTCGGATTAGCCTTAGCACTTTTGAAACAGAGGAAATCATTGAGGTACCAAATAGTGCTGGTAACCACAGTTCCTCTTTTATTACCGAGAACACTGAATATGTAGTTGCAGGAACCCGCTTTTCAGTACCTGTTCCACAGCGAGATATGCCCATAAACGAGTACAAGGGCAACTTTAAAGGCGCCTTATCGTTTATCAGTGTTGATCCTGAGCACGGTCATTTAGATATGAAATTCCAATTGTTGATGCCTGGGTTCAACTATGACCTTTCGCATCCTGGTAGAGGAAAATCCCATGGGTGGTTCTTCTTTACCACATATAACACAGAAGAGGCCAATTCCCTAATGGAAGTGAACTCTTCTCAAAATGATAAGGATTTTATCGCCGCGATCAATTGGAAGAAAATAGAGGAGTACGTGAACAATGGAGGTGGAACCAAAATGCCCGCCAACTATGCGCATAACGTATATGATGAGCATTCCCATACGGCCACTTCGACTATGAGGAAAGAGGTGCTTACGGTAGATCCTACCAAAGTTCCTGGCGCAGTCTTCTTTTTACCAACGCCAAAATCACCGCACGGTTGTGATGTAGATCCAACAGGTCAATATATTATCGGAAATGGAAAACTATCCGCAGACCTTACAGTGCATTCTTTTGATAAAATGATTGCCGCCATTGAAGGTGAAAAATTTGATGGAGAAGCGTATGGCATTCCTATCCTTAAATTTGAAGATGTGCTTGCCGGAACTGTTAAAAGTGGTGGTCTAGGGCCACTGCACACTGAATTTGATGGTAAAGGAAATGCATATACTACTTTCTTTATTTCATCAGAAGTAGTAAAATGGAAATTGGGCACTTGGGAGGTCATAGACCGTAAACCTACCTTCTATTCCGTAGGACACTTGATGATTCCAGGAGGAAATTCAAGAAAGCCTTTTGGAAAGTATGTTGTGGCTATGAACAAGATTACCAAGGACCGTTATCTACCTACTGGACCGGAAATGGAGCACTCAGCGCAGATTTATGATATTTCGGGAGAGAAAATGGAATTGCTCTATGATTTCCCAACGCATGGTGAGCCGCATTATGCCGCTGGTTGTCCTGCAGAACTTTTGGCACCAAAGTCCAAAAAAATCTATAGGTTGACCGAGAATAAACACGAGTTTGCAACCCTTACTCCAAATGATGCCCGTGTTGAACGTAACGGCAATGAGGTACATATATATATGTCTACCATTAGAAGTCACTTTACACCAGATAATATTGAAGGGATAAAAGTGGGTGACAAGGTATATTTCCATATTACCAATCATGAACAAGATTTTGATGTACCGCATGGCTTCTCTATAATAGGTCAGAATACATCAGAACTATTGGTTATGCCAGGTCAAACCAAGACATCTATTTGGGAACCCAAAAAAGTGGGTGTATGGCCATTTTACTGTACAGATTTCTGTTCAGCCCTGCACCAAGAAATGCAAGGTTACGTAAGGGTATCTCCTGCTAATTCCAATATTGAGCTTTCATGGTCTTTAGGTGAGTAGGCAACAATAGATTTATTTTTTTCAAGCTTGAAGCGGGCAGTGCTACAGAGTCTGCCCGCTTTTTTACAAATTAGAACAATCAATCCAAAACTACATCCAATTTGTAAGCAATTTAAAAGTTTTTAAAGATGAAAAAAGCAAGTATCCTTATGATAGTAGGCCCTTTGTTTCTTTTAGGGCTGTATGTTTTTCCTTTGTGGAACATTATGTTGGGTGCACCTCAATATCCAGAACCCTTAGGAATGAATATCCATATTGATGGCATCCGCGATGTCAATGAATTCGATTTGCAAAATATAGACGGTCTTAACCATTACATTGGCATGCGTAAATTACCAAAGCCAGAAGAAATGTGGGAGTTTAGTACCTTTCCTTTGGTAATTGGCGGAATGGTCTTCTTGGGATTGGTCATTGGTGTATTGGGATATTTTAAAAAAGTGAGCTACGGTTGGTTTATGGGTTGGTTTGTTCTTATGTCCGTTTTAGGAGTTCTGGGCATGTACGATTTTAATGCCTGGATGGTAGATTACGGAACCAATTTAGATCCCAATGCTATTATGAAACTTTCTAATCCTGATGGCACCCCAATGAGCTATAAACCACCTTTGTTTGGGCATGCAAAAATGTTGAATTTTGGTGTTACCTCATTACCATCTACTGGTGCCTGGATGATGTTCACCGGGATGATGTTAATTCTGGCCGCCTTTTTTGTTGGTTGGAAAGCTAACAAAGCAAAAAAGTCTAAAATCCACTCAAGCTCATGAAAAAGTATTTTATCATTTTCGGTGTTGTATTGGCACTGTTGGCATCTTCCTGTAATATTGGACCAAAACCCATAAACTATGGTAACGATGGGTGCCATTTTTGTAGCATGACCATTGTAGACAGACAACATGCTGCCCAATTTGTTACGGAAAAAGGGAAGGTTTTTAAGTTTGATGCTGCCGAATGTATGATGAACCATTTAAACGAAATTGACAAAACGACTGTTTCACTTTTTTTAGTCAATGATTATAATACCCCGGGTGAGCTTGTTGACGCTACAAAAGCCACTTATCTAATCAGCAAGAACATTCCAAGTCCAATGGGTGAGTACTTAACGGCGTTTGATCGCAAGGAAACTGCTATAAAAGCACAAGTTGATAATGGAGGTGAACTTTATACTTGGGAAGAATTAATTGATAAATTTAAAATGAAACTGGGTCATAAAACAGTTTTAGAATGAAAGAAGCCATTAAAAATTTAAAAATAAGCGACTGCCTACAATTGCTAAATGAAAACTATATTGGGCGTTTAGGCTTTATCTCGCATTCAAGTCCGCACATAACACCCATAACTTATTTTCATGATGCAGAAGAAAAGAGCATTTTAAGTTATTCAACTGAAGGTCATAAAATAAATGCCATGAGAAAGTTTCCATCAGTGTCATTACAAGTTGATGAAATCAATACCATCCAAAACTGGAAGTCCGTATTGATACATGGAAGGTTTGAAGAATTACAAGGAAGTACCGCAAAAAAATATTTACGTAAGTTTTCAAATGGGGTTCAAGAAACAATAGCCAAAAAAATAGGTGAAAGCCCCAAATTTATCAGTGATTTTTCAAGTAGATTAAGTGAGCGAAAATTGCCCGTAGTGTACAGAGTCAATATAAACGATATTTCAGGAAAGTACAGAGAGCCTGAACAAAATTAATATTTAAATTAGATAATAACTTTTTGCATAATCTAAACCAATAGCATGTATACAGTTAAGGACACTATAAAAAATCAAGAATTCAACAAGGTTAAAATTGAAAAACTTACAAAGACAGATACGCTGGAAATACTTGGTATTAGTTTAGAAAAAGATGCGACCTTTCCCGAACACACCTCCCCTACCGATGCCCAATTAGTAATGCTGGAAGGAAATATAGACTTCCATATTCAAGGTAGAACTTTTCACATAACAGAACAGCAACATTTTAGTTTTCCAAAAGAAATACCTCATTGGGTCAAAGCAAACGAAAACTCAAAATTTTTGATCATTAGATAATGAGATATCTAAACGGGCTACTGGTTATCATAATTATGTTTTCAGGACATTGTCTTTCTGCAGAAACTATTTCAGTATGTTCTACTTGTAAAATAAAATCCATCAAAGAAGGAATTAAAACTGCTGCTGAATTCGATACGCTCTTAATCAAAAAGGGAACGTATAAAGAGTTTAACATTCTAATAGACAAACCGCTAACATTGCTAGGGGAAAACTTTCCAATAATAGATGGTGAAGATCAAGGAGAGATTATTAGGGTCACTGCGGACAATGTCACAATCGACGGGCTCTTCATTATCAATGTTGGCACAAGCTACACCTCTGACTATGCCGCCATTCGTGTGGTGAAGAGTGAAAACTTTATTATTCAAAACATAGTGTTGGAAAAGCTATTTTTTGGGATTTACTTAGAAAAGTCCAACAACGGAAAAGTGTACCATAACAAAATTATTGGCGATGCTGTTGACGAGTACAATTCAGGAAATGGAATTCAGCTTTGGTATTCTAAAAATGTAGAAGTAGACCGTAATATTGTTCAAGGAGTACGTGACGGAATTTATCTAGAGTTTTCGGACAACATCACAATCAACAATAATATTAGCACTAACAATTTAAGGTATGGGTTACATTTCATGTTTTCAAATGATGACATTTACACCAATAACACCTTTGAGAACAATGGTGCCGGAGTTGCCGTTATGTTTTCAAAAAGAATAAAAATGATTGGTAATACGTTTAGGAAAAACTGGGGCGCTGCCGCCTTTGGAATGCTATTGAAAGAAATTAACGATGCAGAAATAAGCGGAAATACTTTCGAGGAAAACACAATAGGCATCAATATAGAAGGTTCAAATAGAATCAAATACATAAACAACAATTTTATTAAAAACGGGTGGGCAATTAAAGTGTTGGGGGCCTGCTACACCAATACCTTTGAAAAAAACAATTTCCTTTATAATTCTTTTGATATTTCTTATAATAGTAAACTGAACGACAATGTTTTTAATCAAAATTATTGGAGTGACTACGCGGGTTACGATTTGGACCAAAATGGCATTGGAGATGTACCCTACAGACCGGTAAAATTGTTCTCTTACATCGTTAATAGAACCCCAGAAACCATAGTATTGCTGCGTAGTCTGTTTATGGATATTATTGATTTCTCTGAAAAAGTTTCGCCTGTTTTTACTCCAGATAACCTTTTGGATGCAAATCCATTAATGAAAAGAACAAAATGATTCAAGTAGAAAACTTACATAAAAAGTTTAGTAAGAATCAAGTCCTTACGGGATTGGATCTAAATATTCAAGAAGGAGGGATTTTTGCAATTTTAGGACCAAATGGTTCTGGAAAGACCACACTTATAAAGATTATTTTGGGTATGGTCATAGCGGATAAAGGAACGGTTTCAGTCTTTGGAAAACACATTAAGAATAAATGGAAGTATCGTCAAGAAATAGAATACTTGCCACAGATTGCCAACTTTCCCGGCAATCTTAGAGTCAAGGAACTTATTAGAATGATAAAGGACCTCCGCCAACAACCCTGTGAAGAAAAGAGGCTTATTGAGCTATTTGGACTACAACCTTTTATGGATAAAAAATTGGCTACATTATCTGGGGGAACAAAACAAAAAGTAAACATTGTTTTAGCCTTTATGTTCAATAGTCCATTGATAATTCTTGATGAGCCAACAACCGGTTTGGACCCTGCCGCCCTCATTAGTTTGAAAGAACTCATTCAGAAAGAAAAACAAGAAGGCAAAACAATTCTAATAACAAGTCATATTATGCAATTTGTAGAAGAAGTTGCAGATGAAATTGTTTATTTATTAGAAGGTAAAATCTATTTTAAAGGAGGAATTTCTGAACTTATGGAAAAGACAGCCCAAACTAATTTTGAACATGCCATAGCGGCCATAGCAACAAAAAAGAGCAATGCTTAAAATTTTAAAATACAGTTTTTATGATTTAATGCGCAGTCGTTGGAGCTATGTATATTTTCTGTTTTACTTGGCGCTGGGGTTTGTACTTCTATTTTTGAACAATGATGTATCTAAGGCTGTTATAACATTGATGAACATAATCATTGTACTGGTGCCATTGATCGGCACCATCTTTGGCGTAATGTATTATTATGATTCCAAAGAATTTACAGAGCTTTTATTGGCACAACCTATTAAGCGGTCCTCCATTTTTCTTGGTCAATATCTTGGTGTTGCTTGCTCTTTAACCTTGAGTCTTGTTTTAGGATTGGGCATTCCTTTTCTTCTTTACGGCCTCTTTAAGAGCAATGTAATATTCGATTTTTCGCTATTACTGGTTACAGGTGCATTTTTAACGCTCATATTTACAGCTATAGCCTTCAATATTGCCCTTTCAAATGAAAACAAAATAAAAGGTTTTGGATATGCGGTATTGGCCTGGCTGTTTTTGGCAGTTGTTTATGATGGATTATTTTTGATGTCACTTATTGTATTTGAAGAATACCCCCTTGATTCATTCTCATTGGCGGCAACGATGTTTAACCCCATAGATCTTTCTAGAACATTGATTCTCTTAAAACTAGACATATCTGCGTTGCTAGGTTATACCGGCGCTGTATTCAAAGAATTCTTTGGAACGAATACCGGTTTAATTATATCTATCCTAATGCTCTTATTATGGACGGTATTACCAATTGGCAGATTGGCATACAAAGCAAAAAGAAAGGATTTTTAATAGGACATTCCCCCACAATAGACCTCTCTCCTTCAAATGAACGAGGAGTAAAATATTTTACATTGAAAAAAATCAAAAAGAACGGGCAAAAAAGTTACTAATATTGACGAATTCCTCTCCATTTTTGTTATTTGTTCATGTTTTATCACCAAATAGCTAAAAAATAACAAACACTCTACATTATTTCATATTTTGCTTGTATAATTTTCTAATAGATGCAAATAATTGAATCTTCTCAAGTCTACGATGTAATAATAGTAGGCTCAGGGGCTGGTGGAGGCATGGCCACTAAAATTTTGTCAGAAGCAGGCTTAAAAGTTGCCGTCGTGGAGGCAGGGCCCTTTTTTGATCCAGCTGACCCCGAACAAATGACTCAAATGAAATGGCCTTACGAGTCACCAAGGCGAGGTGCAAATACCGTTAGACCTTTTGGTGATTTTGATTCTGCCTATGGAGGCTGGGAGATTGATGGAGAACCTTATACCAATGCAGAGGGCAGTGATTTTAGTTGGTTTCGTTCAAGAATGCTTGGCGGAAGAACCAATCACTGGGGAAGAATTTCGCTTCGTTTTGGCCCAAAGGATTTTAAACGAAAAGACCAAGATGGTTTAGGTGATAACTGGCCAATTGGTTATGAAGATGTAAAGCCGTATTATGATAAAGTGGACAAATTAATAGGTGTATTTGGCACTAACGAAGGTTTGCCCAATGACCCCGATGGTTTTTTTCTTCCTCCACCAAAACCAAGGCTTCATGAGCTTTTTTACATAAAGGGTGCCAGAAAATCCAATATCCCGGTCTTTCCATCAAGAATGTCCATGCTCACCAAAAAAATCAATAGCGATAGGGGTGTATGCTTTTATTGCGGACAATGTTCAAGAGCTTGCCAGGTTTATGCAGATTTTTCCGCAGGTACTTGTTTAATATTCCCAGCACAAAAGAACGGGGGGCAAATAGATCTTTTTGTCAATTGTATGGTAAGGGAGGTCACCACAAATGAAGAAGGGAAAGCCACTGGTGTTTCTTACATAAACAAAGATGATAGAAAAGAATATAAAATAAAGGGCAAAGTGGTGGTCTTGGCAGCTTCTGCCTGTAGCTCTGCCAGGATATTGCTAAACTCAAAAAGTACACAGCATCCCAATGGTTTAGGAAATAGCAGTGATATTGTAGGTAAGTACCTCCATGATTCTACTGGAGCTGGAAGAGCAGGATTCGTTCCTGATTTAATGAACAGGGATATGTACAATGAAGATGGCGTTGGAGGCATGCACGTTTACACTCCATGGTGGTTAGACAATAAGAAACTGGATTTTCCAAGAGGATATCATATTGAAATCTGGGGTGGTATGGGAATGCCCGGCTATGGTTTTGGTTTCAACCCCAATCTCTTCAACCAATTCTTTAATTTAAAAGTGGGTGGATATGGCAATAGCCTGCGTAAAGATGTTAAAAAATACTACGGGTCTGTTCTGGGTTTTTCAGGAAGAGGAGAATCAATTCCGCAGAAGAACAATTATTGTGAAATTGACAATACTACAGTGGATGAATTTGGCATTCCGGTCCTAAAGTTCAATTATCAATGGACAGACCATGAAATGAAACAGGTAAAACATATGCATGATACGTTCGAAGAAATTCTTCATAACATAGGTGCTGAACCATTGGGGGACAAACCAGGAAAAGATGAAAATTATGGCATACTAGCTCCAGGGAAGATTATTCATGAAGTAGGTACCACTCGCATGGGAGATAATGTCAAAACCTCTGTCGTCAACAAATTCCAACAACTGCATGATGCAAAAAATGTTTTTATTGTGGATGCAGGTCCTTTTGTCTCCCAAGCAGATAAAAATCCGACATGGACGATTTTGGCACTCTCATGGAGGACTTCGGATTACATAGTACAACAACTTAAACAACAAAACATCTAGGCAATGGATAGAAGAAAGAGTTTAAAATCAATCTTACTTGGTGGAGTGGCCAGCGGATTGGCTGTTCACGGTTGTAATCCAAAACCTGCCGAAACCGCTGATGAACTTGTATTTACGGAAAAATACATTTATGGGAGAACTCCAAAGGAAAAAAAGTTAGATGAAGAATTACGCGCTAAGGAGTTTTTCAATCAACACGAAATGGATACCATAAATGTTCTGTGTAATTTAATTTTACCTGCTGTTGAAGGGACTGGTAGCATTTTAGATGCCGAAGTTCCAGAATTGATTGAATTCATGGCCAAAGATATTCCAGAACTACAAACTCCTCTTCGTGGCGGTCTTATGTGGCTCGATCATAAATGCAATACAGATTTCAACCTAATGTTTAAATCCGCATCTGAAGAACAACAAAAATCAATTTTAGATACAATTGCCTATCCAGATGTAACAATACCAGAAGAAGAACATCCCTTGGAAATACAGTTTTTTTCTTTGATGAGAAATTTGACACTTACTGGGTATTACACTTCAAAAATAGGTATTGAGGAACTTGGTTACAAAGGAAACATGCCCAATGTTTGGAACGGTGTTCCAGAAGAAGTACTGGCAAAACATAATGTTGCTTATGATGATGATTGGTTGGCAAAATGTGTAGACCAAAGCAAGAGGGCTACAATAGCGGAATGGGATGAAAACGGAAATTTGTTGACTTAACTTTGCAGTTCATAAATCTATAAAAGAGAATTGGTCCAATTTCTCAAACTAGAAAAGGAAATCTTACTTGGTTCAAAACATAAATTTTACCGATATTTGTAGTCCAATTTTAGTTACTAAAAGTTAAGTCTTCGGCTTAACTTTATTTGTTTAAAACAAATTATTTGCCCACGTGGTGGAATTGGTAGACACGCTACCTTGAGGGGGTAGTGTTCGAAAGGACGTGCTGGTTCGACTCCAGTCGTGGGCACAAAACCGCATTTAGATGCGGTTTTTTATTGGACTTTCTTTTCTTCAAAACCCCTAAATCATTTAACCAAAACAAAGTTTATTCCTTAAACTCTTCTAAATTTTATGGGTATAAATTAGGACAGCTACATTTAAATTGTAAATTTGTTTAACGTTTATACTTAAAAGATGAACAATGTAAAGAAGTCCTTTAGTATCCGTGACATGGAAAATCTTTCCGGTATCAAGGCACATACCATAAGAATTTGGGAGAAAAGATATAATCTGTTTACGCCAGAAAGGACTACCACAAACATAAGAACATACAGTTTGAGCAGTTTACAGAAGTTGTTAAACATTACTCTACTCTACAATAGTGGTTATAAAATATCTAAAATAGCCAAGTTAGAGGACTCCAATATACCTGTAATGGTAAGGGAAATTGTATCAAATAACAGCGAAAAAAGCCATGCAATCAATGCTTTTAAGCTCGCCATGATTAATTTTGATCAAACACTCTTCCTTAATACATATAACAGCTTATTATCTGAAAGATCGTTTAGGGATATCTTTAATGAGGTTTTTATTCCATTGTTGAATGAACTTGGACTTTTGTGGCAGACAGATACTATCAGTCCTGCACATGAACATTTTATTACCCACTTAATCAAACAAAAAATATACATCAACACGGAAAAGCTTCAAATGGTTGAGCCTACCCAAAAAGATAAGGTATTTGCACTCTTTTTACCAGAAAATGAAATCCATGAAATTGGGCTATTATACCTCAACTATGAAATTACGCTAAGAGGATATAAATCTATCTACCTTGGACAAACAATGCCCATTGAAAGCTTAGTAGATTTGTTAAAATACTATAGTAATTTATACTTTGTATCCTATTTTACGGTTTCACCAACAAAAGATGACTTAACTTCTTATTTTAACAAATTTTCCAGTACGCTAAACATGTCTGGTAATTCTAAACTTCTCGTTTTAGGACATCAAATACAATATGTTGTCAAAGATGAGCTCCCAACCTATGTAAAAACCTTTAATTCCATTGAACACCTCATGGATTCTGTTTGAAACACATCCCTAACCTACTAAAATGAAAAATGCTATTGTAATCGGTTCTGGTTTTTCTTCGCTTTCAGCCTCTTGCTACTTGGCTAAGGCAGGGTTTAATGTTACAGTTTTGGAAAAAAATGGAACCGTTGGTGGTAGAGCAAGGCAATTGATCAAAGATGGATTCACCTTTGATATTGGGCCTAGTTGGTACTGGATGCCAGATATTTTTGACAAGTTTTTTGCCGATTTTGATAAGAAAACTTCAGATTATTATCAATTGGATAAGTTGAGTCCTGCATACAAAATCTTTTTTGATGATGACGTGATTACCATTGGGGATTGTATGGAGAAAATATGCAAAGAATTCGAAAGGATTGAACCAGGCAGTGGAAAACATCTTAAGCATTTTATTGGAAAGGCCCAGAAAAACTACGACATAGCCATCAACAAAGTGGTTTTACGTCCTGGCCTATCACCTTTGGAGCTAGTCACCAAAGAAACCGTCCTAAGAGTCGACCAGTTTTTTAAAACAATAAGTCAAGAGGTTCGCAGGCGTTTCAAAAATCAAAAATTGATTTCAACATTAGAATTCCCCGTTCTTTTCCTTGGTGCAAAACCGAGCAAAACACCTTCTTTTTATAGCTTTATGAACTTTGCTGACTTCGGATTAGGAACATGGCACCCAAAAGGAGGCATGTATGAAATCATAAAGGCCATGAAGAACCTAGCCGAAGAATTGGGGGTAAAATTCCACACCAATAGTCCTGTAGATAAAATCCTTGTTTCGGATGGAAAAGTATCAGGTATAAGCTCAATAGGAAAAAAATTAGAAGCTGACATCGTAATCAGTGGTGCAGATTACCACCATTCCGAAATGCTTTTAGAAAAGAATTACAGACAGTACTCTGAAACCTACTGGGATAAAAAAACCTATGCCCCCTCCTCTCTCCTATTTTATGTTGGATTTTCAAGAAAACTCGAAAACATTGAGCACCATAATCTATTTTTCGATACAGATTTTGAAAAACACGCTCAGGAGATTTATGATAACCCGCAATGGCCAAGCAACCCATTGTTTTATGCAAATTTCCCTTCAGTAACTGATTCTTCAATGGCTCCCAAGGACCATGAGACCGGTTTTTTTCTAGTTCCCATAGCTCCTGGCCTTGAAGATACGCCACAGTTAAGGTCTCAATATTTTGATATTATTATAGATAGATTTGAAAAACGTACAGGACAGAGCGTGAAAAATTCCATTATCTTTAAAGATAGCTTCTGTGTAAACGACTTTATTGAGCAGTACAACTCTTACAAAGGCAATGCTTACGGCATGGCAAATACACTGAGACAGACTGCTTTCTTAAGACCTAACCTTAAAAGTAGCAAAGTAAAAAATTTATTTTTTACGGGTCAGTTGACCGTTCCCGGTCCAGGTGTACCACCATCATTAATTTCAGGAAAATTGGTATCCGATTTGATAACTAAAAAAAGTTAGGAAAATGAAAACTATTTTTGACAGCGTATCCTACAACTGCAGTAAAATTGTAACGGAAACTTACAGTACTTCGTTCTCTTTGGCCACAAAAATGTTATCACCCTCTATACGAGCGCACATCTATAACATTTATGGGTTTGTTCGCTTTGCTGATGAGATTGTAGATACTTTCCATGATTATAACAAAAAAGAGCTTTTTGATAACTTTGAAAAGGCAATGGAAGACGCCATTGCAAACAAAATTAGCTTAAACCCAATTCTTAATTCCTTCCAACATACATATCATCAATATGGTATTCCACACCATTTAGTGGAAGCATTTATGAAAAGTATGCGTATGGATCTTCATAAGAAAAAGTACAATACCATTGAGGAGTATCAGGAATATATTTATGGTTCTGCAGATGTGGTTGGTCTAATGTGTCTTTGTGTTTTCGTAAACGGAGACAAAGAAAAGTACGAAGAACTAAAAAAGCCAGCAATGGCATTGGGCTCTGCTTTCCAGAAAGTGAATTTTCTTAGAGATTTAAAAGCTGATTATGAAGAACTGGAACGCACTTATTTTCCAAATACAAATTTGATGGAGTTGGATGAAGCTTCTAAAAAAAGGATTGTAGATGAAATAAAGGCCGATTTTGCCTTAGGTTACACTGGTATTGTAAAACTACCAGATCAAGCTAAGTTTGGTGTCTATACTGCCTATAAATATTACAATAAACTCCTTAAAAAGTTGCAGAGCACACCCCCGCTTGAAATAAAAAATACGCGAATTCGTGTTCCAAATTATCAAAAATTCGGACTTTTGGCACAGTCATATGTTAATTATAAATTACAACTCGTTTAAATGAAAGTGGCACTTTGGATTCTTATCTTTCTTGGAACTTTTTCCATAATGGAATTTATGGCTTGGTTCACACATAAATATGTAATGCATGGTTTTTTATGGAGTCTACATAAAGACCATCACAAAAAGGACCACGATTCTTGGTTTGAACGCAACGATGCATTCTTCATTTTTTATGCAATTGTAAGTATGGTTTGTTTTTATTTGGGAGCGGAAACCACTTTTTGGTACGGCTGGCCTCTTGGCTTTGGTATTTTAGCCTATGGTATTGCATATTTCTTTGTTCATGACATTTTTATTCATCAACGTTTTAAAATGTTTAGGAATGCCAATAACTGGTATGCAAGAGGTGTAAGAAGAGCTCATAAAATACACCATAAACATTTGGGCAAAGAAAAGGGGGAATGTTTTGGAATGCTCTTTGTGCCCTTTAAATACTTTAGAAAAGCTTAGAATACACTATTCCAGAATAAGCTTGTTCAATAAATCTCTTGTACTTCTAGAATTCCAGTCTGCCACACCTTGCTCAGCAATTACCACCTTGCCAGTTTTACTTATAACATAGGTTGCCGGTATACTTTTGGACACTAACAATTCTGGCGTTTTGGATGCCTCAAAAAAAACAGGTATTTCATAATTCTTTTTTTTCAGGAAAGAATTCACTTTGCCTTTCTTATCATTGGCAACAAAGGCAAAAACCACTTCATCTTTATAATCTTGGTGTAAAGCCACCAAGCTTGGAAGCTCCGCAACGCAAGGAGGGCACCAAGTCGCCCACAGGTTCACAACCACTACTTCACCTTTATAAGATTCAAAATTAAATCTCTGACCGTTCAAATCAACAAGGTCCCAATCATAGTTTTTAAGCATCTTCCTTTCCTCAACTTTAATAACAGTAGCGCTAGTTGAGAAGAGCTTGCCCACAAAAACACGAAGATGAAACCCAACAGGAGTAAATAAAATAAGAATAATGGCCAATATCCAAATACCATTACCAATCTGTTCTTTGGAAATTTTCATTTTTACTCAGCAATTAACTTATCCAAGAGATCGTATACTTTTGAAGAATTCCAGTCGGCTATTTCCTGTTTATAAATTACAATGTTTCCAGACTTATCAATTAGATAAGAAGAGGGAACCTCATCTGGGTTAATAGGTGTCTTTTCTCCAATGATTAGATAAGTCACAGGAAATGTAAACCCATGTTTCTCAACAAACTCTTCAACAGGTGGCCTATTTTCGTTAGTAATGATGTAGAAATCCATTTTCCCTTGGTACTTGTTGTACATTTTTTGAATACTTGCCAATTCTGCCTCGCAAGGTAATCGCCATGAGGCCCAAAGGTTTATAAAAACCACATTGCCTTTTGATTTTTCAAAGTTGAAAAAATCCCAATCAGCGTCTTTTAGTTTCCAATCATAATCTGTTATTCTTTCTCTGTTTGCCTCTTCTATGACCGAGGGAGAGAAAGAAAACAATCTATTCAATAAAATTTTACCATAATGTCCCATAGGGGTAACAAAGAATGAAAGTATAAAAAGCATTACTGCAATATTCAATATGGTCTTTTTATTAATCCTCATTTATTATGATTTTATTAAAACTAAAAACTCCTGATGCAATATCAGGAGTTTTTTTAACTATATCTCTAAATAGATTTATGCATTTTCTTTTTTAATCACATTTAGAGCAGAACCTTCATTGAACCATTCAATTTGTGACTGGTTATATGTATGGTTAACCATTATATTATCTGTGCTGCCATTTGCATGCACAACTTCCAATGTTAATTGCTTACCAGGAGCAAAATCCTTGATATCCACAAAATTGAATGTATCATCCTCTTGAATTAAATCATAATCATTCTCATTTGCAAAGGTCAAAGCCAGCATTCCTTGCTTTTTAAGGTTTGTCTCATGGATTCTGGCAAAAGACTTAACCAAAACGGCTGCAACGCCCAAGTGTCTGGGCTGCATGGCCGCATGTTCCCTGGAAGAGCCTTCGCCATAGTTGTGATCTCCAACTACAATAGTTTTAATCCCAGCTTTTTTATAGGCCCTCTGTGCATCTGGAACAGCAACGTATTCACCCGTCAACTGATTCTTAACAAAATTGGTCTGCTTGTTAAATGCATTAACCGCTCCTATCAACGTATTGTTGGCAATATTATCTAAGTGTCCTCGGTATCTTAACCAAGGGCCTGCCATTGAGATATGGTCCGTAGTACATTTTCCAAATGGCTTGATCAACAATTTCACCCCTTGAAGGCTTTCTGTTGTAATAGGAACAAACGGTTCTAAAAGTTGTAGACGCTCAGATGTTGGTGAAACAACAACCTGCACACCACTACCATCTTCCATTGGAGCTATAAAGCCAGCATCTTCCACTGCAAAACCTTCAGGTGGCAATTCGTATCCACGAGGTTCTTCTAACATCACCTCTTCTCCATCTTCATTAATAAGCTTATCCGATACTGGATTAAAATCCAACCGTCCCGCTATAGCAATAGCTGTGACCAATTCTGGGGAGCCTACAAATGCCAAAGTATTTGGATTTCCATCTGCACGTTTGGCAAAGTTTCTGTTGAATGAGTGAACAATGGTATTTCTTGGCCCATCTGCGGCTTTGTCTCCATAGCGGTCCCACATTCCTATGCAAGGTCCACAAGCATTTGCAAATACAGTAGCACCCACACCATCAAATGTATCTATAAAACCATCGCGTTCTATGGTATAACGTACTTGTTCGGAACCTGGAGTTATGGTAAACTGAGATTTCATTTTCAGCTTTTTGTTAGAAACCTGCTTTGCCAGGGATGCTGCTCTAGAAATATCCTCATAAGAAGAGTTGGTACATGATCCGATCAAACCAACTTCAACATTTAAAGGCCAGTCATTTTCTTTGGCAGCTTCGCTCATTTTAGAGATTGGAGTTGCCAAGTCTGGTGTAAAAGGACCATTCAAGTGCGGTTCCAAAGTATCTAAATTAATTTCTATTAATTGGTCAAAATATTTTTCTGGATTTGCATATACATCAGCATCAGCCGTTAAGTGCTCTTTTACTTCAAAGGCAGCATCAGCAACATCGGCGCGATCCGTGGCTCTTAAGTACCTATCCATGGATTCGTCATAACCAAATGTGGAAGTGGTGGCTCCAACCTCAGCTCCCATATTACAAATGGTACCTTTTCCCGTACATGACATTGAAGTGGCCCCTTCTCCAAAATATTCGATAATAGCTCCTGTTCCACCTTTGGCGGTAAGGATATCCGCTACTTTTAGAATTACATCTTTAGGCGCTGTCCATCCAGACAGTTTTCCTGTTAACTTTACACCAATCAGTTTTGGAAATTTTAGTTCCCATGCCATACCCGCCATTACATCAACAGCATCCGCACCACCAACACCAATAGCTACCATCCCTAAACCACCAGCATTTACCGTATGGGAATCAGTTCCTATCATCATTCCTCCGGGAAATGCATAATTCTCCAATACTACTTGGTGAATAATCCCAGCTCCTGGTTTCCAAAAGCCTATACCATATTTGTTTGAAACGGATTCCAAGAAGTCAAAAACTTCATTACTGGTTTGGTTTGCTCGTTTTAAATCTGTTTTTGCATCAACTTTTGCCTGTATCAAATGATCGCAATGTACCGTGGTTGGCACTGCAACCTTAGGCTTACCAGCGTGCATAAACTGCAATAAGGCCATTTGGGCTGTAGCATCCTGACAGGCTACTCTATCTGGAGCAAAATCAACATAATCTTTACCCCTTGAAAATTGTTTGCTAGGTGTTCCTTCCCATAAATGAGAGTATAAAATTTTTTCTGCAAGGGTTAAAGGTCTTCCTACTAGTTTGCGGGCTTTTTCTATACGCTCCCCCATAGAAGCGTAAACACCCTTAATCATATCAATGTCAAATGCCATTCTACAATTGGATTTTAAGATTTCAGTAATTCGGTAAATTTAGTGAAATACCTACGATTTAAGAATTAGAATTACCCTAAATAAGTCGTAATGATTTGATATTTATAACAATTCTGAAATAATATTTTCTTCAGAAATGCCTTCTGCTTCGGCTTTGTAGTTTTTTAGGATCCGATGTCGAAGAATTCCCATTGACACTGCTTTTACGTCTTCAATATCTGGGGAAAACTTTCCATTGATCGCAGCATGGGCCTTTGCTCCTAAAACCAGGTTTTGAGATGCTCTGGGGCCAGCTCCCCAATCTACGTAATTGTTTATAAAGTCTGAAGAATTTTCCATACCCGGTCTCGTTTTGTTGACCAGCCGAACCGCGTAATCAATTACGTTATCCGGCACGGGCACTCGACGGATCAGATGCTGTACAGCAATAATTTCATCGGCATTGAACAATGTGTTTATCTCTACTGTTTCATCCGTTGTGGTAGACTTTACTACTTGCACCTCTTCTTCAATTGAAGGGTACTTCAACTCAATGGCAAACATAAAACGGTCTAATTGCGCCTCTGGCAATGGATATGTACCTTCTTGTTCTATAGGATTTTGCGTCGCCAATACAAAATATGGCATATCCAATTTATATTGTTGTCCGGCTATGGTCACTGCCCTTTCTTGCATAGCTTCTAAAAGTGCAGCTTGGGTTTTGGGTGGAGTTCTGTTAATCTCATCTGCTAAAATAATATTACCAAAAACCGGCCCTTTGATAAACTTGAAATTCCTGTTTTGATCCAACACTTCGCTACCCAAAATATCGCTAGGCATTAAATCTGGAGTAAATTGTATTCTCTTAAAGTCCAGGCCCAGAGTTTGGGCAATTGTATTTACCATCAAGGTTTTTGCCAGTCCCGGGACTCCAATTAAAAGTGAATGACCGCCTGTATAAATTGACAGTAAGATCTGCTCGACCACCTTTTCTTGACCAACAATGATCTTGGCAATCTCTTTCTTTAAGGCTTGGTGTTTTTTTACGAGGTTTTCAACGGCAACTACGTCTGACATGCAACTATTCCTTTACCCATTTGTTTGCAAAATCGCAACCTCTGTTATCTGTGTTTACGTGGATGTAGGTGTCATCTATATGCTCGTCCATCCAATCTTTAATGGCCTTGAATTGTTTTTCTCTAAGTGCCAACTCTTGAATTTTTAAATAGTCTTTTGCAAAGTCAGCTTTATGCTCATCGTAACGATTGGAGATTTTCATTATCTTAAACTTTGGAGGGCCTCCTCTCTGGTCATCTTCCTTAATAGGTCTTGAAATTTCTTCGTCCTTTAAATTTCTTACCTGATTGTACAAAGCAGGATCCATTTTAGTCAGTTCAAAACGGGAATCAAAATTAATTGGATTTCGCAACAGGCCACCATCAAATTTGGTCTCTTTTTCATCAGAAAAATTTAAAGCTGCATCAGCAAAACTATATTTACCGTCCAAAATCTGTTGGCGTATGCTATCCAACTCTTTTACTGCTGTGTCCAAGGCAATTTGAGGTATTTCTGGTATCAAAAGAATATGGCGCAAATCCAGTTCTTGTCCTCTTATTTTTTCAATATAAATAATATGGTACCCAAAATCAGTTTCAAAAGGTTCTGAGATTTCACCTTGTTGTAAACTAAAAGCAACATCTTTAAACTCTTTTACAAAAGGTGTTTCTCTGGTCATGCTATAAAACCCCCCCTTGGATTTTGACCCCGGGTCTTGGGAGTAAAGAATGGCCTTAACATTAAAACTGGCATCGTTTTCAAGAACATCTTGCCTTATCTGCATTAACCTATCTATAACTTTCTGTTTTTCCTCTTCTGGCGCAGTAGGTTGCTTAACAATCTGGGCTATTTCAAGCTCAGCACCAAAGACTGGTCTCTCATCCTCCGGAATTTTGCCAAAGAATTGACGCACTTCTTCAGGAGTGACTTCTATCTCCTCAACAATGCTGCTCTGCATTTTCTCGGACAGCATACGAAGCTTATTGATTTCAAAAAGTTCTGTTCTAAAACTTTCAACATCAGTTTTTTTATAAAATTTCAATACTTTTTCCATGGACCCAACCTGAGACACAAGTTGCTGTATTTGCCTATCACTTTGAGCGTTCACTTGATCATCTGAAACCAACAGACTGTCCTGCACTGCCTGGTGTGCATAAAGCCGGTCTTCCATTAGCTTTCCTAAAAGACTACATTTTGTGATATCTTGTGTTGATGCTCCTTGACTTCTAAGGTCTATGAGGGTTTTTTCAATATCGGAATCAAGAATCACATAATCGCCAATTACCGCTGCAATACCATCTAATTTTACCTTTTTTGTAGAGCTTGTAGTATCACTTTTCATCAAAACGGCTTCGTCTGTATCTTGAGCTCGCAAAAACCCAAATGCAGTAAAAAATGCCAATACCAATAGTTTTTTATTCATCTTTTTCATAAACCTCAAATTCATTCTTCTTTATAGCTTCATCAATAATCTCAGTTTCCAACCTTCTAACATAATCCAGTCTTCTTCTGTTCAATATCAGTTGTCTTATATCTGGCGATATATATTCGAAAGGAGCTGTATCATTGATTTCCAATACGTCCGTCACCTTTCCCAAATATACTCCTAAGGAATCCTGTATTTCAAAAAATTGTGATTTTTTTAAGTACTTCTCCTCATTCATTGGCGTAAGCGGTGGTATTGCTTCCATGACCCTAGATGCTCCAACCCAAATAGAATCGTTAAAGTGTATTTTTTTAAACTGTACCGCCACAGAATCTAAATAGCGTTTGTCTGCATCTCCCCAGTCTTTCATTTTGGCGATTACCTCATCTTTGTCCAAAAATTGAGTTGGTAGACCAACAAACCTAAGCTGCACCAATTTTTCATTTAACTTAAAATTTTCCTTCTCTTTTTCATAATATTGTCTAAGCTGAGAAGTAGTAACAGCTGTATCTTGTGCTTGTAGTACAAGCGCCTCTATATATGCCCGGGTATACAAATCCGCTCGGTAATCACTGACCAAACGGTCAAATTCATTCAGTTTTTCTTCCGAAAGGTTAATCTTTGATTTAGATAGTAACAACTGTTTTGAAGCCCAATTATTAATATAATTCGTTACAAATAGAGCACTGTCCTGGGCAGACATATCATCTCTAATAAAAGAGGTTAAGTCCTCTTTATATAAAAAAGAATCTCCCACTCTGGCCAAAGGTTCTTTTTCAACCTTCTTCTTAAAAAGGGAATCACATGAAGTGAAAACCAAAAGCCCAAATGATATTAAGAGAAATACCCTATTGTTTTGTAGAATAGACATTCCGCAAAAATAACAATTACTTAAACCCTCGCAAGAAGGTTTTGTTCTCATTAACAGATTTTTAGTAGGTTATTAAAATCATATAATTTATTACATTAGTACAAAACCTGTAAAAATGAAGTATACCACAGAAATAACTGTTGATTTACCTCGCGATGAATTCATAAAAAAATTGGATAATCCAGAACATATGAAACATTGGCAGCAAGGTCTTTTGGGGTACGAACTCCTTTCTAATAATCCAAAAGCGGAAGGAGCCCAGATGAATTTAAAATACAAAATGGGAAAACGTGAGTTCGAAATGGTAGAAACCATTATTAAAAGCAATTTCCCAGATGAATTTCACACTACGTATGATACCAAAGGAGTTCACAACATCCAGAAAAACTATTTTAAGGAAATTGACGGTAAAACCAAATGGATATCTGAATGTGAGTTCCAATTTTCTGGATTTGGGATGAAATTGATGGGATTTCTAATGCCTAGTGCTTTTAAAAAACAATCAATGAAGTATCTAAAGGATTTTAAGGCATTTGCAGAAAATGGCACCTCAGTGCTCAACACTTAATTGTTATGGAAAAAGTATTGGATAGAAAAATTAAATTGATTTGGGATTTTCGTGGCCCTGGAGCTGCAAAAACAGCTGAACATTACGAAAAACACTTGGCCGAGTTCATAATAATTGAAGAGCTAAAGTTTGACATTACGGGTTTTCAACATATGACGGACATGCACAGTATTGCCTATTTGGTAGTTGCCGAATTTGAGATGAAAGAAGTTCGGGAAATTTTAAAACCTCAGAGAGGAGAGGTATATCTTGAGAACTAATTCTAGAATACCCCATTAACCTAACATTTATTGTATTGAAACGATTTAGTATTCTTTTCTCCCTGATGATTCTACTCTGCGCTTCTTGTGAAAAGGAGCGGTCCAAAGACCCCTTAAAGGCGGCTCTTTCCTCAGAAAATCCATTAATAAAGAGAGTTATGGACAGTCTTGCCCAATACGAATTGCAGGTTCGCTATACTCAAATAAATCACCAGAAAGATAGTATTGTATTTACGGATTTTGATTTTCAAGTTGATAAGAACAACTATTTCTACCCAGCCAGTACAGTAAAATTTCCTGCCGCAGTTGCAGCTCTTGAGAAAATCAATGAAACTGATTCGCTATCTGTTCATACAAAGTTTTATATTGAAGGAGATTCAATAGAAACTACTTTTTCCAAGACCATTTCAGAGATTTTTGCCGTTTCTGATAACGCTGCCAATAACAGACTGATTGAGTTTTTAGGACAAGATCACCTTAACGAGCGTATTCAAAACAAGAACATTGGACCTATTCGTATAGCACATAGACTTTCCATTCCAAATGCTGATGATGTTACCACAAAACCCTTGGTCATCTACCTGAATGATTCCACAACAGTTTCCAGCAAATCCATCATAAACACTTACCCAAAGCCCTTAGCACTCCATAAAATTGAAAAAGGAAAAGGTTTTTATACCGATGAAGTTCTGCAGAAAGGGGCTTTTGATTTCTCTCTTAAAAACTATTACCCAGTGCAAGCACAACATGCTTTGTTGAAGCGTATAATCTTTCCACAAGCTTTTACAGCTGATAAACGCTTTAATTTAAGTGAATTTCAACATGAACTATTATTGAACCATATGCACACCCTACCCAAAGACCTAGGTTATGATGCCACGGAGTTCTATGACAGTTATGTAAAATTCTTAATGTTTGGAGATTCTACCGACCCAATTCCCGAGTATATCAAAATCTATAACAAAGTTGGATATGCTTATGGCACGTTAACGGATTGTGCTTATATACAAGATGTTAAAAACAATATTGATTTTATGGTTACTGCCACCATATTGGTCAACAAAAATGATGTTTTTAATGACAATACGTACGAATACGATGAGGTGGGAATTCCTTTTTTGGCACAATTGGGCAGAGAGCTTTATAATTATGAATTAAAACGTAAACGATGAGCAAGCTTACTTTTGATTGTTTTACCAAGAAAATCTTCATAAAAGCATCTAAGGAAAAACTGTATTGGTGTTGGGGCACTGCCGAGGGAATTTGCTCTTGGTTTTTAAACACCGCTAACTACACTTCTGTATTAGGAGAGGAACGAAAATCAAGCGAACACATTCAAGCGGGTGATTCCTATACCTGGAAATGGCACAATTGGGACGGAAAAGAAACTGGAAAAGTGCTTAAAGCAAACGGTAAAGACTTTCTAGAGCTATCTTTTGCGGACAGCAAGGTGTCCATAGAACTTGAAGAGCATAAAAAAGCAGTTTTGGTAACGCTAAAACAATATGAAATACCAACGGATGATGAGAGCAAACTCAGTATACATCATGGATGCAGTAATGGCTGGACTTTTTGGCTGGCAAATTTGAAGGCCTATATAGAACATGACATCCTCTTAAATGAAAAGGAATTCGACTTACGAAACATCCCATTGGCAGGATTTGAGTTTGTAAATATGTAAACACATTGAAAGGGTGGGAAAACCAATTTTACCCAACCAACAGCGGTTCCGCTTTATTGACAGAAAGCAAGATTTCATCAAAATCCAATCCCTCGATTGGTTTAAGTATCTCATTTTCGGCATCCCATTCTATTTTTCTTCCTAGTTTCCATGAAAGGCCCGCCATATGAGCGGTAATTGCCTCTTCAAAACCTTCTTTTAAGCCGCAACTCACAGCAGTGTCGTTTTTGATGGCACTTAACCATTCTTGCATATGCAAAAAGGTAGAATCTACCCTAACACCATCTATATATGTCCACATAAGTCCTTTATCTGCAAAGTATTGTGAGGTGGCCGAGGAAATGGCATCTGGGACGTTGGCTCCAGGATTGTATTGATAAATAGGAATATTGGGCTTCATTTTTTCGGCCTCCAACATATCCGCGTAGCGGGTTGATGAACCATCTGGCCAAATGGTTAATTTATTGCCCAATTCCATGGTTGCATCATGCCCCATCAACACAGTAGGTCTATTAAAACCATTGCCCAAAGTTGCACTATAACAAAAAGTCATGCCCCTTTCCTTGCCCTTGCTTTGACTACTACCTATATTGAACCTGGGAAATTCCATATTTACCTGTAGCACATCTGGAACATTGCGTCCATCATTATGGGTGTAAATACCTCCCGAAGCAGACACAGAATCAGGAATACCCATATTTAACACACAATTTAAACGGTCATAGTCATGGGTTAGCAAATCTCCTGAAAGCCCTGACCCATACGCCCACCATTTACGCCATCTAAAAAAGTGGTTTTTGTTAAAGGGTATATTAGGTGCGGAGCCTAAAAATTGGTCCCAGTCAATAGTGTTAGGATTGGCTTTTTCATGGATATCATAGTTCCAGGCACCATTGTCATCATTTCTGTTAGTATTGGTTTGGATTAAGGAAATATGCCCTAATGTACCTTTTTCCACAATGTCCTTCGCTGTTCTAAAACTCAGGGTTTGTCTATGTTGATGACCCACAGCCAAAACTGCTTTGGAAAGTTCGGCAGCCGTTCGTAATCTATATGTTTCTTCAATGGTATGTGTCATCGGTTTTTCAACATAGACATGAACATTATTGTCAAGTGCTTCAATGGCCATAGGGGCATGCCAATGATCTGGTGTTGCAATTACAACAGCATCAACATCTCCACTTTGAATCATTTCTTTATAAGTTGTATACCTTTCTATTTTGTTTTCAGGGGTGGAAAATGAGTTAAGTGCTTTTTCTGCCCTTACATCAAAAACATCACATACTCCTACAAGTTTAATGTTGAGTTTATCTTGATTTAAAAAATCTTCTAAAGCTTTATTGTTAGGGTCTGCTTCTGCTTCAATTCTCATTTCTTCAATCCATTCCTTGGTGGCATAACCCATTGACCTGCATAATTGTTCTCCTCGTATTCCAAAACCAATGATTCCAACCCTAATAGGGGCTCCTTCAATTCCTGGCAACACATTTGGCAATGATGGATTTATATTCAATTGTTGCAATAGTTCAAGTCTTTCCTTCCTATTGTGAACAGCATTTGCAGCTCCGGCCCACCAAACAGCGCCCAAAATGGGAAGTCCTCCCAAACCTTTTAACAGTTCTCTTCTAGTCCATTTCATAATTCTCAATTTTGGTCAGTTTATTTTTCATGAAATAACCAAGTCCAAAAAACCGACTTGTAGGATAGTTATAAATTAAAATACAGGCCACCAGTTCAATAAGGTTTTTGTTAATAAACCAATAACTTCCTTCAACATTCATTTGATGTAGCCATGGAAAAGGAGGATGGGCCAAATAGTACGATGCGAGCAGACCAATGCCTACCAAAGCTCCCTTTCTCTCAAAAATTCCCAGAATTAGGGTAATTCCAACAACTATGAGAGCGGTAATGTTTAAAACGTTCACCCATTCTAATACTGATTCACTGGTCAGCAAAGAAAATACGGGTTTTAATGGACCTTGGGCGGAAGCCAGATAACCAAATGAAGTCCACTCAGGGTTGTACATTTTAATAACGCCCTCATAAAGAAAATGCCAACCAATAAAAATGCGCAATAGCGTAATACTGACTTTTATTCTTTTTTCTCTTTTATTATCAATCATAGCTAAAAGTTGTTGATTCATAATTTACAAATCAAAACTACAATTGGTTCAATGCTAGAACAATGATATATATCAACCTCATAAACACTAATGTTCATAGAAATTTCACTTTTGATATTTGAGGAAGGGAATTTAAAATTAAAGCACCACGGATAAAGGATAGTTTATCAGAGATTTCCCAAAGCAACGTCAGTTTATAAATTTCTTAGTGGCAATAACTACCCCGCCATTAGGTACTTGATCCCATATGTGACTTTGTCATACTTTCTGTTTCTAAAAAAGTATACTAACTAATTACAGAACGATATGAAAAAACTAATTGCCGAATTCATCGGCACCTTTTGGCTTGTATTAGGCGGATGTGGAAGTGCGGTTCTTGCAGCTGCATATCCAGAATTGGGAATTGGGTTTACCGGAGTGGCTCTTGCTTTTGGCTTAACCGTAGTAACCATGGCCTATGCAATTGGTCATATTTCAGGCTGTCATTTAAACCCAGCAGTATCCATCGGCTTGGTTTTAGGAGGCCGATTGAACAAAAAAGACCTTCTACCCTACATCATTGCGCAAATACTTGGCGGTATAGCGGGAGCAGGCATTCTTTATATTATTGTTAGCGGTAAACCCGGTATTGAAATTGGTGGGTTTGCAGCAAACGGCTATGGAGAACATTCTCCTGGAGGATACAATATGGTTTCTGCCTTTATCACCGAGGTTGTAATGACTTTTATGTTTTTGATGATTATTTTGGGAGCAACACATTCAAAAGCTCCAAAAGGCATGGCTGGTCTAGCAATTGGTTTAGGATTGACACTTATTCACTTAATAAGCATTCCGGTAACCAACACCTCCGTCAACCCTGCCAGAAGCACAAGTCAGGCTCTGTTTGCTGAAGGTAGCTGGGCAATTCCACAATTATGGCTGTTTTGGCTAGCCCCTATATTAGGAGCTATTATTGCAGGGGTGGTCTACAAATACTTGTCTCCAGAACAAAACAACTAGCAGTAAAACATAAATCCCAATAAAAGCATTGGGGTTTATGTTACAGGTTCTCCGTACAAATCAAAATCTGAAGCTTCGGTAATTTTAACCTGCACAAAATCACCAGTTTTCACATAATGTTTTGTGGCGTCTATTAACACTTCATTATCTACATCTGGCGAATCGAATTCAGTACGACCCACAAAGTGGTTGCCCTCTTTACGATCAATTATACATTTGAAGGTTTTACCAATTCTATCTTGGTTGAGTTCCCAAGAGATTTGAGACTGTACTTCCATTATCTCATTGGCCCGCTGCTGCTTTACCTCTTCTGGCACATCATCTTCCAATGAATAGGCATGTGTGTTTTCTTCATGACTGTATGTAAAACATCCTAACCGTTCAAAGCGCATCTCTTTAACCCAGTCCTTAAGCGTTTTAAAATCTTCTTCCGTTTCCCCCGGATACCCAACAATCAAAGTCGTTCTAATGGCCATTTCTGGAACTGCTGCTCTAAAATCCTTAAGCAACCTTGTAGTTTTAGCTTTAGTGGTACCCCGGCGCATGCTTTTTAAAATAGGGTCCGCTATGTGCTGCAAAGGAATATCGATATAATTGCAGATTTTTGATTCTTTCTTCATTACATCTAAAACATCCATCGGAAACCCAGTAGGAAATGCATAATGTAATCTAATCCATTCAATTCCCTCAACTTTTACCAAAGCTTGAAGTAGCTCTGCCAAATTCCTTTTTTTGTAGAGATCAAGACCATAGTAGGTTAAATCTTGTGCAATCAAAATGAGCTCTTTGACCCCCTTAGCAGCCAACTTTTCGGATTCAGAAACCAATTCCTCAATTGGTGTACTTCTATGTTTTCCTCGCATTATTGGGATGGCACAAAATGAACACGGTCTATCGCAACCTTCAGCAATCTTTAAATAGGCATAATTTTTTGGGGTGGTGGTCAACCGCTCCCCAATCAACTCATGTTTGTAGTCAGCTCCCAAAGCTTTAAGTAAATTGGGCAGTTCGCTAGTACCAAAATATTCATCTACGTTGGAAATTTCCTTTTCTAAATCTGGCTTGTACCGCTCGCTTAAACATCCAGTTACAAAAACCTTATCAACATCCCCCGCCTCTTTTCTCTGAACGTACTCCAAAATAGTATTTACACTTTCTTCTTTTGCATTGGCGATAAACCCACAAGTATTTATGACCACCACATTGCCCTCTTCTTCATGAACTACCTCTTTGTTGTTAGCTCGAAGTTGTCCCATTAGCACCTCAGAATCGTAAACATTTTTACTACACCCTAGGGTCACTACATTGATTTTGTTTTTCTTAAGCGATTTTGTGCGCATACTTTTTCTAAATGGAGTGCAAAAATACAATAAGACAGCGCATTACATCGATTTGCTCGAATAATTTTCTAGAACAAACGTTAAACCTTTATGGGACTTGATTGTCCAAATTAAAATCCCAAATCATGAAAAACCCATTTTTCGCAACAATTTTTATTTTACTTCTGTTTGGCGGTTGTTCGGATTCCTCCGATACGGATGATGGAATCATTGATGAACAGGCAACTGATAACCTGTATTTTCCACCAGAACAATCTGCAGAATGGGAAACAATTTCTGTGTCTGAATTAGGCTGGAACGAATCTGCAGAACAAGCTGTATTTGATTTTTTGGAAGAAAAGGATACTAAAGCTTTTATTATTTTGAAAGATGGTAAAATTGTAATTGAATGGTATTTTGGTGACCATACGCAGAATACAAGTTGGTATTGGGCATCTGCAGGAAAAACATTGACCTCCTTTACCGTTGGACTTGCCCAGCAAGAGCTTTTTTTAAACATTAACGACAAAACCTCTGATTATCTGGGTGAAGCATGGACAAGCCTACCTGTTGAAAAAGAAAATCTCATTACCATTTGGCACCAATTGACAATGACAAGCGGCATGAACGATATTCAATTTGATTGTGTAACATCAGATTGTCTAACCTATTTGGCAAATGCAGGTACACGATGGGCCTATCACAATGGGCCATATACACTTTTGCAAAGTGTTGTTGCTACTGCCTCTGAAATGGAATGGACAGATTATTTTAATTCTAGATTAAGGGATAAGATTGGAATGGATGGGTTTTGGTTCTCCACCAATGGCTCAAACAATGTATTTTTCAGTACTGCACGAAGCATGGCACGTTTTGGGCTCCTAAACTTAAACAATGGGGCATGGGATGGCGAAACAATTCTTGGTGATTCATCATATAGAACCGCTATGAAAAATACTTCACAGAGTTTAAACAAGTCGTATGGATACCTTTGGTGGTTGAATGGAAAACAAAGCTACAGAGCTCCCGCCCTTCAAACGGAGTTTCAAGGCGAGTTGATTCCCAATGCCCCTGCTGACACCTATGCTGGACTTGGCAAGAATGATCAGAAATTATATATAATTCCTAGTCAAGGTCTTGTAATTGTTCGCATGGGAGAAGATTCTGGTGAGGATTTGCTTGGCCCTTCAAGTTTTGACAATGAACTCTGGGAAAAGTTGAATGCTTATATTAATTAACATAATCAGCTGGAATTTTTCTCATTTTAGTCAAATTTTCAAAAGCTGCCCCCAAACTGTACAACTTGCCTTCCTGAAACTGTTTTCCAATAAAGGTTAAACTAATAGGTTCTCCAGATTCCTTGTATCCCATAGGAATCGTTAAAGCAGGATACTCAGCAGCAGCAGCAGCACCTGCATCATAATTATTGATGGATAGAACGGCATCCAATCTATGTTCATTCATAGGACCATCAAAATATTTGCGTCCATTGGTTCTCAATCTTTTTTTGATTTTCTTAAGTGTCTCTGCGGAGGTGGAATCAACCAAAATGCCTTCTAAACGACCTTGCCCGTAAGGAATTCTAATCAATGAATCTTGCAAGTTAAATTGAACAACATCTTCAACGTTTTCTACCTTAACTACTTTTTTATCTTTTACCTGTGCAGCTATATAATTAGGCAAATCATTTTTCATATCAATGTTCAAAATGGAAAGAAAACCATCAAATTCTACTTCCGGAGGCTCAAATTCTATGATAGTAGCACCTGCGGCTTTCATTTTTTCTAAAGTTATTTTATAAATGGAATCGCTTTTGATATAGTTTTTGAAGGCCCCAAAACGCTTTCCTTGAAGTGATGGTTTTTCCTCGGTGTACCATTTTTCAGGCCAATCCGCTTGTACTGATTTCTCGTCTTCGTTATCAAATCCACGCATGGCATCCAACAAAATACCATTATCGATTACATTTTTGGTCATTGGGCCAGGAGTGTCCAATGTACTGGAAATAGGTACAATTCCTGTTCGACTCAAAAGTCCAATGGTGGGTTTCATCCCTACAACAGAATTTTGGCCTGATGGTGACAAAATAGAACCAGAAGTTTCTGTCCCTACCGCAGCAACAGCATAATTGGCTGCAACCGAAGTTCCACTACCGGCACTGGAACCACCCGTGTCAAAAACACGTCGACCATACGGATTTAAGGTCTGTCCCCCAACAGCACTTTGCCCATTTGGACAGCCCTTACAAATATAATTGGCCCACTCACTCAGGTTTACCTTGCCTAAAATCAATGCTCCTCTTTCTTTTAGACGCTCAACAATAAACGCATCGTCTGTTTGATTTTCCATTAAGGCTATTGCCCCGGCAGTAGTCTTCATTTCTTGTACACCAATGTTATCTTTTATCAGTATGGGCATACCATAAATAGGATGTTGTCCCTTAGAATCTGAATGCAATTTCCTCGCTTCTTCCAACACCTTGGGATTAAGCGCAATAACAGTATTTAGAGTGGTCCCATTATCTAATTCATACTTATAAATGCGATGTAAATAAAAAAGAACCAATTGCTCATAGGTTAGTTTACCATCTGCTATATGCTTTTGAATAGAGGGAATGTCCTGCTCTAAAATCAACGGCTTTAAGGATTCATAAGTTGAAGTGTTAAACTTTGAAACCTCATCATAAAGTGGCAAAAACACTTTGTTTTTATCCAATACCTTGGATTGTATAAACTTGTATCGTAACCGTTCTACTTCATGGTTAATATTTGCAGCTACTTCCAAAGAATCGTTATAAGGTTCCCATAATACAACAACATCCTCTTTTTTTGTTTGATCACTAGACTGCTGTTTACAGCCAATAAATATGACAAGAGAGATAGAAAAGAATAGATATTTTGATCGTTTTAATCCCGAAGTAAGGTTTTCCATTTGGCAATGTTCTTTTGGTTCATACGTACAAATTCATCCTTTTCCAGTTCCGCAGAAATTTTCAGGGATTTCTCTGCAGACCGTATGGCAGATTCATAGTCTCCCAACTCTGCCTGCACTAAACTTTTAACACGATGAAAGTAGTAGGTATCCCCGCCCAATTCCAGTGCTTTGTCCAAATATCCCAAAGCTCGCTCATAGTCTTTTTCTTGTTCTTGCAAATAGCGGGCAGCCTCATAATATGTTTGGGCTTGGGGGTTTTCCTCAATTTGTTTGGCAATCTCAACCTCCATTTGAGCATGTGTATCCACAACAAAAGGGATGATTATTTGGGTTCCTGCCCAAGTCATTGACATATTGGCGGAGTTGTGGGTAATAGAATCAAAAGCGATTAAAAAATTTTCTTGATGATAGGGAACACTTTTTGGTTTTACCTTTAGTCTAAACAAATCTTCATTGGCATCGTAATTTTTGCGGCCATCCCCCCAATGGGAAGTATTTTTATGGAACACCATTTCCCATTCCGAAGCTTCTGGAAAAGCATATAACGCATAGGTACCCTTGGGTAAGGCATTTCCCAATACAATCATATCTGTATCTACCGTAATCTTTGTGGATTCGTTAGCACCAACCCGCCATATCCGGCCATAAGGCACCAGTCCACCAAAAATTTCCCGTCCTTTAGCTGCGGGGCACGAGTATTTCACTGAAATTTTAGAAAGACCCACCTCTTGTTCCACTGTTGCAAACGGGCTTGCCTTGGGATGATTGATTTGTGCAAATGAAATACTTGCTGTAAAAAATAAAAGAGAGACAATGTTTTGTTTCAAAATACCGAATTAACTGTTATCAGATTCTATTACCACAGAGTTTACTAAATAATCATGAATAGCTTTTCTTTTTTCATTTGAGGTAACTGTCAATAAAGAAATCCACCCTAAAGAGATTTTCACAACAAATCTTATCAAAGCCGCCAAAAATGAAATGTTCTTATTTAAATTTTGCTCCCGTTTAACCTTAATTTTACTATGAGAATGTCCTATTGTACCTCCGAACAAACAAATAAAAAGAGGTTCATAAACAAGGAAAATCAAAAGAAAAGCAATAATTCTTAGGTTGGTCGATACATCTTCAAAAGTTGCGAATAATTCTGAAACCCCGTACATGGCAGCTATTACAATTACTTGATCAATAATTAACGCTTTTACCCTATCAGGTAAAATTGCATATTTTATATTCATATTTCTAAAACTAAGAATCTACTTTGGAATTCCCAAAAGATATAAAATAACTCCCGGACCCGATTTAACTCTATCAATTTCCCAATTGTACATATCACCGTTTTCCAGACTTTTTATAAGAGAATGCATTTCTTTAACTGAATAGGTTCGTAGTGAGGATACTACCCCATCCCAAAGTACAAATAGGGGAACTATTGGTATCAGATACGTAAAAACCAGCCTTCCAATTTTAAATGGTCTAATAAAAGGGGTGGTCAACAAAACGCTTATTGGCGAAAATAACATGGCCAAAATGCTTGGAACACTTCGTTCTTGTGCTTCAAAAACACCGATAGCACTATTAGAATCCACGGCGTTTTGTAAAATCTGTCTGGCATCATCAGGCTTAAAATGATGCAGGGACAAAAACTGCGTTCGTAATCCTTTTAAACTCTCCGGTACTTTTCTAGCATCAATGGATGTTGCAATGAATTCAAAATTACCTGCCAGTTTTTTAGTGTATTCAAAAGCGCTAAGGTTTGGGTAATAATCGGTCAGCACTATTTTTAGGTCAGGATGATTTTTTAGCAATTCAGAATTCAACCAGAGTAGGCCTCCTCCTCCTCCAGAGCCTAAATCTATTATAGTATTCGTCTTATCAGTTTTTAAACCTTTTTCAAGAATGGAAACTACCGGCCTGTAAAGTTTTGTCTTGTTGGAAAGGAATTGTAAAAAATCAGTGCCATAGTCCCTTAAAAACTTAGGAAACCATTTTTGGTCTTCAAATTCAAATAAATGTATTCTTCCCATAATAAACCTACCATATAAATTAGGGGAACATTGTATGATTAATTAGAGCCCTACGGAGTATTACACCTTAAAAAAGGAATCAACAAATTCATACTTGTTAAAAACCTGAAGATCTTCGATACCTTCCCCTACTCCAATATATTTTACAGGTATTTGAAATTGGTCAGAGATGCCAATGACCACTCCGCCCTTAGCGGTACCGTCCAATTTTGTAACTGCCAAACTGCTTACTTCTGTAGCTTTTGTGAATTGTTTAGCCTGTTCAAAAGCGTTTTGCCCGGTTGAACCATCGAGAACCAATAATACCTCATGTGGGGCGTCTGCCACTACTTTTTGCATTACTCTTTTTACTTTGGAGAGTTCATTCATAAGGTTCACCTTATTGTGTAATCTACCTGCTGTATCAATCAAAACTACATCGGCATTATCTGCCACTGCTGAGCTCAGGGTGTCAAAAGCAACTGATGCCGGATCACTTCCCATTTTTTGTTTTACGATGGGCACATCCACGCGTTTTGCCCAAACCTCCAATTGGTCTATTGCAGCTGCTCTAAATGTATCACCCGCTCCCAAAACGACTTTTAAGCCTTGATTTTTGAATTGATGGGCCAATTTACCAATGGTAGTAGTCTTTCCTACCCCATTTACTCCTACGACCATAATAACATAGGGTTTCTTATCTGAAGGAATTACAAACTCAGTATCTTCTCCCACGTGTGTTTCTGAAAGGAGACCTGCAATCTCCTCTCGAAGAATATTGTTGAGTTCATCAGCACCCATATACTTGTCCCGGGAAACTCTTTCTTCAATACGGTCAATAATCTTTAAGGTGGTATCAACGCCAACGTCTGAAGAGACCAAAACCTCTTCAAGATTGTCCAAGACTTCATCATCTACTTTAGACTTGCCGGCAACAGCTTTGCTTAACTTACCAAAAAAACTGCTTTTAGATTTTTCGAGCCCCTTGTCCAGGGTCTCTTTTTTATCAGAAGAAAATATCTTTTTAAATAGGCTCATATGCGTTCGTCATCAATTTTCAAAGATAGGAAAGTAAGGGGAGTTTTGTTAAAGTTAGATTATCATTTAAAGTAAAAGCAGGAATCCGTATTCAAATTTTTAATCATCGTTCTTGTAGAAATCGAAAATCTTAAAATGAAAAAAGCCGCTAAATAGCGGCTTTGAATTTTGTTCTAATAATTGATTATTTTTTGTTCAACCAATCATTTACCAATTCTGGAGACATAACTGATTCAACAAAAATATAAGCACCTGTCTTTGGCGACTTAACCATTTTAATGGCCTTTGTTAATCTTTTTGAACTTCCTTGTAGTGTTGCTACCGTTTTCTTTGCCATGACCTACCTTATTTAATTTCTTTATGAACAGTCATACGCTTAAGAATAGGATTAAATTTCTTAATCTCCATTCTATCTGGCGTGTTCTTTTTATTCTTAGTTGTAATGTACCTAGAAGTACCTGGCATACCAGACTCCTTGTGTTCTGTACACTCTAAAATAACCTGAATTCTATTTCCTTTCTTTGCCATTGTATCGTACTTAAAATCTTATGCTACCTATTTCTTGGAATTGATATCCTTTAAAACGGCAGAGATTCCTTTTTTGTTAATAATTTTTAACCCTCTGGTAGATACATTTAGGGTTATCCAACGATCTTCTTCTGGAATGTAAAATTTCTTTTTAGAAATATTCACATCGAATCTTCTCTTGGTTTTATTGATAGAAAAGGAAACGTTGTTTCCAAACATCACCTTTTTTCCTGTTACTTCACAAATCTTAGACATCTCCCTAACTTTTGAGTGATTTTATTGAGGGTGCAAATTTATAGCATTTTAATGGGACGGACAAAATTCTTTTTTAGAAATTTAGAATTTCTTTTAGCAATAGTTCAAATGCCTTGTTTACAGACTTCTGAACAATACGCTCACGATGATTTCCCATTGTAAATTCTTGGGCAAAAGTATGTTGTGGAGTACTAATGGCAATAAAGACCGTTCCAACCTCTGCATTTGAATCTCCTTTGGTAGGACCTGCATTACCGGTAGTGGCTACTGAAAAATCCACTCCCAATAAATCTCTAACATTTTTGGCCATCGCAATCGCCACTTCCTTACTCACCACAGAATGCTTTTCAATCATCTCTTTGGGCACGTTCAACAGATTAACCTTGGTCTCTGTAGCATAGCTCACAACACTTCCTTTAAAGTAAGATGAGGCTCCTGGAATTGAAGTAAGTTGTTGCGCAATCTTGCCTCCCGTAAAACTTTCCGCCGTGGCTAACGTCATCTTTTTTTCGGTGAGTTGTTTGGCAATTTGATGTTCAATTGATTCATCTTCTTCCTCACCATAAATAATATCACCTATTAAGGGATATAACTTTTTTACTTCTGCTTCAACCGCAACAATTATCTCTTCTTTGCTAATGCCCTTTGCACTAAGACGAAGGCGTACACGCCCCAAATTAGGTAAGTATGCAAGCTTTATGAATTGAGGAAGGTTGTTTTCCCATTCTTCTATTTTAATGGCGATGGCACTTTCACCCAAACCATATGTCATAATGGTTTTATGAAAAATATGGGGACGTTTGTATTCTTGTATGATTTTTGGAAGGACCTCATTTTTAATCAAATTTCTCATCTCAAAAGGAACACCGGGCAACGAAACAAAAACAGTATCTCCCTTTTTCATCCAAAGCCCTGGAGCTGTGCCATGTGCATTGTGCAGCACCGTAGCTTTTGAGGGTACCAACGCTTGCTTTCTATTTAGGTCAGAGATTGGAGTGGATATATATTTTTTGAACAAATGTTCTATATATTCCAAAACCACATCATTTTGAATGAGTTCATCATCAAAAAAATGACACAGGGTATGTTTAGTGATGTCATCTTTTGTTGGGCCCAGACCTCCCGTCATGATAACCACCGATGATCTATCTTCTGCCGTTTTAAGAGCTGCCAAGATATGGTCACGGTCATCTTGCACCGAAGTGATTTGGTACACGGAAACACCTATCTTATTTAGTTCCTTGGAAATAAATGCAGAATTGGAGTCTACAATCTGCCCAATGAGAATTTCATCCCCAATGGTGATGATTTCTGCCTGCATTTATAAATCGAAGTCTTTTTTGAGTTCAGAAACCACCTGATGCACATCCTTCTTTAGAAGGGGAAATTTATTCTCAATTTCCTGCATGTTTGCATCACTTTTGCCCAAGGTTTCAATTTCAAGTGCAGTAGCCCTTGTTTGTTCCATACCCAGTAAATCTACATTAGGTTTTATTTTATGGGCAAGTTTGTATACATTTTCATAATCCCTTTCAGCAATAGCTTTTTCCAAAGCTTCTAAATCAACAGGGACTTCTTCCAAAAAAACAGAAATCACAGAGGTTATAAAATCTTGGTCCCCTTCTGCCATTTCATTTATTTTGTCAAGGTTGTAAATCATTATCTCACATTAATTTCAAACATCTTCTCTCCTTCGAGTCTACCTGAAAGGTAATCATTTGGACTTACTTTACCAACACCAGCTGGGGTGCCAGTAAACAAAATATCGCCCTTTTTAAGCATAAAATAGGTAGAAACATGGGCTATTAACTCGTCTATCTTCCACAGCATCAAGGAAGTATTGCCATTTTGTACTTTTTCCCCATTTTTTAACAAGGAAAACCCCAGTTTGTCAACGTTTTCGTACATGCTTTTAGGCATCCACTTACCAACAACAGCTGATCCATCAAATCCCTTTGCTTTCTCCCAAGGCAAACCCTTCTCCTTAAGTTTAGCTTGAAGGTCCCTTGCTGTGAAATCTATTCCCAAGCCAATCTCATCATAATACTTATGTGCGAACTGTTCGGAAATGTGTTTGCCCACTTTGTTTATTTTAACCAAAACCTCCACCTCGTAATGTATATCATTTGAAAACTCTGGAATGTAGAAATCCTGTTCCTTAGGCAAAATGGACGAATCTGGTTTTATAAAAACAACTGGTTCATCTGGTCGTTCATTTTTCAACTCTTCAATATGGGCAGCATAATTTCTGCCAATACAAATCAGTTTCATAACGTGCTATTTATATGGTCTTTTAAGACAGCTTATTGTTCAGCTTACTTAATTTAATCTGGGTCAGTACTTTTTTGGTATAGAGTGGAAAATCGGCATTTAAAATCCAACCAAAATAACCTGGTTCGGTTTCCATGACCTCATCTACTGTTTTCCCTTTGTGTTTGCCAAAAGAAAAGATTGGTTGTTCATCTTCGTTAACACCAATAAAACCAGCAAAATCCAAAGATTGTTTTCTGGTTGTGAACTCAGACAGCTTCTTTACGTTGTTCTCCAATTCTGGATATCTGTCCAACTGCGACAAGAGTACCTCATAAGTGGCCTTAGTATCGGCCTCGGCGCTATGCGCATCTTCCAAGCTTTTATCACAATAAAATTTATAAGCGGCCCCTAAAGTGCGTTTTTCCATTTTATGGAAGATAGTCTGTACATCAACTGAAACCATATGTTTCATATCGAAATCAACATCGGCCCGAAGCATTTCTTCCGCAAGGAGCGGAATATCAAACCTATCCGAGTTAAAGCCAGCCAAATCACTATCCTTGATCATCTTGTAGATTTCTTTTGACAGTTGTTTGAATGAGGGCTCATTCGCCACTTTCTCGTTAGAAATACCATGCACAAGAACCACTTCTGGTGGAATGGGCATCTCTGGGTTTACCAACCAGGTTTTGCTTTCCTTGTTTCCATTTGGAAAAACCTTTAATATTGAAATTTCAACAATTCTATCCTTGGCGACGTTGGTACCCGTAGTTTCTAAATCAAAAAAACAAATAGGTTTGGTTAATTGTAACTCCATAAAAATATTTTTATCGTGATTTAGAAAATAACCAAGGTAATAATTCTGGTTCAGCAAAGGCATTATCCCAGCTATTATGGCCAACTTCTGGGTATACAGAATATTTTACTTTTATGCCCATCTCTTTCATTGCCTTTACCATTCTAGCCGAATATTTTTCTGGCACAACGGTGTCCGCATCTCCATGAAATACCCACCAATGTGGTTTGCTCAATTTCTTACTTATTTCTGGATTGGCACCCCCACAGATTGGAAAAGCCGCTGCAAATAGTTTTGGGTTTCTACGAACAACTTCAAATGTTCCCATACCGCCCATGGAAAGTCCACCCACATAGATCCTATTTTTATCAATTTTATAGGTTTTCCTTATATGTTTCAAGAGTCCTTCTAACAATAGCATATCTTTTGTAGGTTCTGAATCTTCGTAAAAAACAAATTCTCTGTTTGGAATCTCCCCTTCCACATTGATCTTGGCCCAAGAACTATTGGCCGCGCATTGCGGAAAGACAACAATGGCAGGATAATCGTTCCTAACTTCTTGGCTTAGAAACAAACCCGATCCATGAACCAATTGTGCCTCATTATCGTTTCCTCGTTCTCCAGAACCGTGCAGAACAAGAATTAAAGGGTATTTTTCTGATGCTTTATAGTTCTTGGGAAATAAGATGCGATAGGGAATGCTATTCCCACCTTTTTCAAAAACCATTTTTTTGTAGGCCGAAAGGTCTTGTGCTATCATATTACCTGAGAACAAAAAAAGTAACGCTACACTTAATGAGACTAAAAACTTCATGATTGATGAATTTGTTTAAGCCTCTAAATTAACAATAGTGGAAAGAATAGAAGAGTTTTAAAGCTAGATTTCTCTATTTATGTCCCAAGCTTCAAGATAATCCGCAACCGTTTTAACAAACATTCCTCCTAGCGCTCCATTGACCACTCTATGGTCATAGCTGTGCGAAAGGAACATTTTACTGCGAATACCTATGAATTCTCCCTGATCTGTTTCTATAACGGAAGGAATTTTTCTAATAGCCCCAAGTGCCAAAATACCAACTTGTGGTTGATTAATTATGGGTGTTCCAAAAATACTGCCAAAGGAACCAACATTGGTAACCGTATAAGTACCATCCTTGATCTCATCTGGTTTAAGTTGATTATTCCTAGATCTGTTAGCCAGATCATTCACAGTTTTTGCCATACCAACTAAATTAAGCTGGTCGGCATTTTTAATTACTGGGACAATTAAGTTACCATCTGGCAGTGCCGCTGCCATACCAATGTTTATGTTTTTCTTTTTTATGACCTTATCTCCGTCAAGAGAGATGTTAACCATTGGGTATTTTTTTAGAGCTACCGCAACGGCTTCCATAAAGATTGGTGTAAAGGTCAATTTCTCTCCTTCTCGTTCTTCAAATGCCTTTTTATATTTATTCCTCCAGTTTACAACATTGGTCACATCTACTTCTACAAAACTTTGAACGTGTGCAGATGTAGATACGCTATCTACCATGTGTTGAGCAATTAACTTGCCCATACGGGTCAACGGTATTATCTCATCTCCTTGGGAAACAGGAACTGGAGCAGCCTTTGGCTTTTCTGCTGTAACTTCTGCTTTCTTTTTTGGAACTTCTGGCTTGCTATTTTCTTTTATAGTCGACACTTCGGTTTTTCCGTTGGAGGAACGGTTTTCTAAAAATGATTTTATATCATTTTTGGTTACCCTACCTTCCTTTCCGGTACCGATTATTGCTTCCAGTTCTTCCATGGAGACACCTTCCTCTTTGGCAATATTCTTCACCAATGGGGAATAAAATCGTTCTGAGCTTGAAAAATCTTGTACTGGGGAAGCAACAGACTCTTTTACTTGAGCCATCTGGCTTTCTATCGTCGCTACAGGAGTTGCTATCACATCTTCTGTTGCTTCAACAGATTCGGCAGCGGTGGAACTTACCTCAACAACGTCTCCCTCAGTTTGTATTACTGCAACTACCTCACCTACTTTTATTACATCATCAATGTCAAATCGTTTTTCCAACAATACGCCTTCCACTTCACTTGGCACTTCAGAGTCTACTTTGTCCGTAGCAATTTCAAATATTGCTTCATCCATTTCAATGGTATCCCCTACTTCTTTTAACCAAGTTGTCAATGTTGCCTCTGCAACACTCTCTCCCATTTGCGGTAATTTCAATTCAAACTTTGACATATTCTTATTTAACGACGTAATATCGACTTATATTTTGCAAAAATAATAAAGAAAACTCCTTATCCTTAATTTATATGTATTTTTTAATCAATTGTTAATTTGCTTTGATAGAACTTTCAAAAGGAACCCTGTTCAAAATACTCCTACCCAATGTAACCTCATCGGCATATTCCAATTCGTCCCCAACTGATATTCCCCGCGCAATTGTAGATGTGGTCACATCCAATTCTTCTAACTGCCTATAAATATAAAAGTTGGTCGTGTCTCCTTCCATTGTGGAACTCAAGGCAAAAATAAGCTCTTTAACTGTGCCTTCTTTTACTTTATTGACAAGAGAAACAATATTCAAATCTTGGGGGCCAACACCCTCCATTGGTGATATTTTACCTCCTAGCACATGATATAATCCTTGATATTGAGAGGTGTTTTCAATGGCCATGACATCTCTAATATCCTCTACGACGCATACCAAGGTTTTATCTCTCTTTGGATTGGCGCAAATCTCGCAAAGTACTGTATCCGAAATATTGTGGCAACTGCTGCAAAAATTCACTTTTCCCCTCAGCTTGGTCAAGGCATCCGATAAGTAGTTTGTTCTTTCTTCTGGTTGTTTTAAAAGGTGCAGCACCAGCCTCAATGCTGTTCGCTTACCAATACCCGGCAGTTGAGACATCTCATATACTGCATTCTCCAAAAGTTTTGATGAAAATTCCATACCTACAATTATCAAACAAAATTACAACTTTACCGTTACCAATTTACTTTTGTACTTTGCAAATCAAATTCCAAATATGTCCTCAACACAGATTCTTTTGCTCATTGGTGCCTATTTCTTGGTATTGATGATCATCTCTTACTTCACGGGAAAAAACGATTCCAATTCAGATTTTTTTAAAGCGGGAAAGCAATCACCTTGGTACCTTGTTGCATTTGGCATGGTAGGCGCCTCACTTTCGGGAGTCACTTTTATCTCAGTTCCTGGATGGATAGAGGATTCCCAATTTGGATACATGCAGGTAGTTTTTGGTTATTTGTTTGGATACTTTGTTGTGGCATACGTCTTACTGCCCTTATACTATAAATATAACCTCACTTCGATTTATGAGTATTTACTAGATCGGTTTGGTTCTGTTAGTCATAAAACCGGGGCCTTTTTCTTTTTTATCTCTAGAGTCTTGGGCGCAGCTTTTAGACTATATCTAGTAGCTATAGTTTTACAACAATTTGTTTTTGATGATTTGGGCATTCGTTTTGAATTTACCGTAATCATTTCCATCCTGTTGATATGGATCTACACAAACAGAGGAGGCATAAAAACCATTGTTTGGACAGACACCCTGCAAACGCTATTCATGATTATTGCTGTTGTTTTGTCGATTGTTCTGATAAATAGAGAGCTAGATTGGAGTTTTGGAGAGTTTTTGGCATCAGAAGAATTAATACCATACAACAAATTCCTCTTTACCGATAGTTTTCTGGAGCGTAACCATTTTATAAAATCCTTTATTGGCGGAATGTTCATAACCATTTGCATGACTGGCCTTGACCAAGATATGATGCAAAAAAACCTTACTTGTAAATCTTTGAAAGATGCTCAGAAAAATATGGTTTCGTTCAGTTTGGTTCTGGTAGGCGTCACATTTTTGTTTATGTTGCTTGGGGCTTTGCTATTTATTTATGCCGGAAAAAATGGCATCTCGATTCCGTTAATGGACGGTTCTCCAAAATCTGACTTATTGTTTCCAGAAATCGCGTTGAACAGTGGCCTAGGACTTACACTGGCCATTACTTTTATGTTGGGGTTAATTGCTGCCGCATATAGTAGCGCAGATAGCGCGTTAACTTCACTTACCACCTCTTTTTGTGTGGACTTCTTAAATGTGGAGAAAAGAAAAGAAGAAGATCAAAAGAAAGTTAGAAAACGTACCCATATTGCAATGAGCATTATGCTTGTATTGGTCATTATTTCCTTTAAGTATATTTTGAGCAGCAACGTTATTGATAGCTTGTTAACCGTATCGGGTTACACATATGGTCCTTTATTGGGGCTATTTGCCTTCGGTATTTTGACCAATCATAAAATAAAAGACAAATATGTTTGGGTTGTTTCTTTATTATCCGTTGTTATTATAGCCTTAATAGCCAATATTCCTTCATCTTTTCTGGGAGGGTACGTAGTTGGCTACGAGTTGTTACCGCTCAATGGCCTGCTCACCTTTTTTGGCCTTTGGCTGATCAGGACTCGAAAACTAAATCCTAATATTGACCAGTAGCCAATAACACTAGGGTACAAGCTACCTCTACTTTTATTCCGGCTTCTTCAAGAATTTTGTAAAACTCAGGGTTTTCAGTACCTGGATTAAAAATTACTCTTTGTGGCATAAGGCGGACGATATCCTTGTAGTATTGTTCTTGCCTTTTGGGGTTCAGATACAAAGTTATCGTATCAATATTTTGAAAATCATTTAGGTTGGTTTTAATTTGTACTCCAGAGACAGTTCCTTCCCTTACCCCAAATGCTTCTGTTTCAATTTTGCTTTCGATCAAACGATGGATTGCCAAATTACTATATCTACTGGGGTTTAAAGATGCTCCCAAAACAAGTGTCTTAACCATTTGTTAATTTATGTGTTAAACTAAATCAAAGATTGTAACTAATCAAAAAAAAACTCGTCTATTGTACGTGTAAAAGAAATCATTGGTAAGACTGTATTTTTTTTATAGTTAATGGTTAGTGTTTAGTATAGCTTATCAATGTAAAGAACCCTGGCGTTTCGATCACTATCGGGAGCCAGGGTTTATCTTTTAAAAAATAATCTCACTTCTCATTGTTTAATCGCTCCTTCTGTTAAAAAATGTTAAACGCATTTTTATTTGTAACAACTTTCTTTTAGCGTCGTCTTGTAGACAACATCAATCTAATCAAAAAACGAACAAACTCATGAAAAGAGGAATTATACTTTTCGCGCTGCTTTTGTGTAGCATTTATTCAACACATTTAACTGCCAACAACGATACTGACGTTCCAATAGGCACTATATCAGGGACTGTAATCGACAACACTCTTAAACAACCTGTTGCCTATGCGGCCATAGTGATTAAGTCTGAAGATGGCAGTAAAACAATTACAGGAGGGATTACTACTGAAGATGGAAATTTTGAAATAAAAAAATTACCAGAGGGCTCTTTTGTTTTAGAGGTACAGTTTATAGGATATAAAACACATTCCCAAAAACTGGTCATTACCAAAAAGAATAGAAAAGTAGAGGTTGGGACCATTACTTTAGTGGAAGAGACTGAAGAATTATCTGAGGTTGAGGTTGTAGCTGAACGAACAACCATTGAACAAAGGGTGGATAGAAAAGTAATAAACGTTGGGAAGGATTTAACCACGGCCGGCGCAACCGCATCAGACATTATGAACAATATTCCATCTGTTAATGTGGATTCACAAACAGGTGATATCTCTATGAGGGGTAATTCCAACGTTCGTGTAATGGTCGATGGCAAACTGTCTAACGTACCAGTTGCGCAACTGTTGCGCCAAATACCATCCACTTCTATTAAATCAATAGAATTGATTACGAATCCGTCAGCGAAGTACAATCCCGAAGGTATGAGTGGTATTATCAACATCATATTGCACAAAAATGCCAATATAGGTTTCAATGGAAACATTACCACAGGGCTAACCAAAGGCATTGAGGCTAAATTCAATAGTTCTATTGACATGAACTATAGACAAGGGAAATTCAATTTTTATGGTAACTACGGAAATAACATTGGTAAATATGTCAATGATGGCAGTATTACAAGAATTGATGAGAATTCTCAGCAAGTATTTGATTTCTTCAATAACAATAAATCACATCTTTATAAAGTAGGTGTCGATTTTTACTTGAACGACAACAACACGATTTCTGTTTTTACCAATCAAAACATTTTTGATGGAACCGGAGAAGGAATAACTGCAGTTACGTATAACAATGATTTATCAAGGAATGTAACGCAGTTTTTCAATGACATAAGCGATAATCTTAGTGAGCAATATAATTTTGACTACAAACATGATTTCAAAAAAGAAGGTCATAATATAGAATTGGAAGTAGATCATAACCGATTCAACAGCGATCAGGATGCTAACTTCAGAACCTCAGGAGCTTCTCTGTTCCCAGATTACATGGATTTTGTTGATACCGAACGCACGCAGACTTTTGTCAACTTAGATTATGTAAATCCGTTGGACAGCATTTCCAAATTGGAAGTAGGTTTGGAATCTAGGACTTTTGAAACCGATGTGGATTATTCATCAACTGGTTTGTCCTTTAATTCCAATGGGAACCTTATTCCTACACCGAGCACTGACTTTGTCTATAGCATGGACATATATTCTGCTTATGCCACCTTTAGCCAAACAAGAGGAAAATTCTCTTATCAGGCTGGGGTTCGTGTCGAGGATGTTGAAGTTAAGGCAGACACCAACAGGTTGCGAGCATTTACAGATAAATACACCGAGGTTTATCCTTCAGCATTTGTGACGTACAATCCAAATGAAAAAAATCAATTTCAAATAAGTTATAGCAGACGGGTAGACAGACCCGGTCTTCAGCAGGTAAACCCAATTAGAGAATGGGCAACACCTCTTATATCTTCTTTTGGAAACCCAAGCTTGGTACCACAGTTCACAAATTCTTACGAAACCAATTATACCAGACGTATAAAAGGAGGAAGCGTAACAGCAGGTATTTTCTATAGAACTATTTCTGATGAAATAAATAGGGCTGTTTACGTTGACAGGCTCGACTTCAATAAGCTCATTTTAACCTTTGATAATTTTGATAATACATCTGCATACGGCTTTGAGCTTTCAACCAACTATAAGCTAACACAATGGTGGAGTGTCAATGGAAGTTTTGACTTCTACTCCCAAACTCAACGAGGTATTACAGAAAGCTTGAGCGGTAATAGTCCAGACCCAACAGAAAATGATATAGTTGTGGAGAATGTTGAAGTGGACAACACTGCCTGGAACATGAGATTGAACAATAGCTTTAAAGTGAACAAAGAATTGACCTTTCAGTTATTCGGGTTTTACAGAGGTCAAAACCGAACCATACAATTTACCGCAGAACCTATGTACTTTGTAAACTTGGGGGCACGCTACAGTTTTGCCCAAGGCAAAGGTACAATTAGCCTAAACTACAACGACATTTTCAACACCATGCGTTTTTCTTTTGACGGTGACCGTCCATATGATCAGGTTGGAGGCTTTAATTGGGAAAGCAATAATGTATATGCTGGGCTATCTTACCGATTTGGTAGCGGTAAAAACAGAGCTAAACAGCGTAAAAGAAGAGATAGCAACACCAAACAGTCTGGAGGAGGTATTTTGTAAAAGAATTTGATATTCCTAGAAGAGTGTTGGTTGGTTAGTCTTTCAGGGTATATCAATAAAAACCCCGGTTCTGTTTGGAATCGGGGTTTTGTTTTTATTCTGAAATATCAGTTGGATACCCATCAAGGCTAACGGTATTTTTCTTTGCCCAGTATTTCTTCAAACCTTCTTCTCCTTGGTTTTCTGCCCAATCCACTAAAGATTCGCGTTGATGTTTATGTTCCATTATTGGCACACCCATTCCGCATGAAATCTGCACCAAATCAATTTTTACATCGACCAATTGCCTGCTTCCCGCTATTTTAGGAAATAGACCAATGTGTTCTTTCCAAAACTCGGTATTGCTTCTATATGCTTGTGCACTTCCATATAACCTCAAAATAATAGGGTCTCCATCAAAAGCACAAAACATCATGGTTATACGATCTTTGTTCAACAAATGTGTTGATGTCTCATTGCCACTGCCAGTTAAATTCAACCAGACCACTCTGTTCTCATCTAAAACCCGTAACGAGTCCAATCCTTTGGGAGAAAGGTTTATTGTACCTTTTTCCATTGCGGTGGCCACAAAAAAGAGTTTTTGACTTTTAATAAAATCGATGAGGGCCGGGGTTAGTTTATCCAGCTTTCTGCCCATACACAATTACCACTTAATAATTACACTGCCCCAAGTAAATCCACTGCCGAAGGCAGCCAAAACCACTAGGTCTCCAGATTTGATCTTACCGGCTTCCCATGCCTCGGTCAAAGCAATCGGAATTGAAGCAGCTGTAGTATTACCGTATTTCATTATATTATTGAACACCTGGTCATTGGATAGGCCAAACTTTTTTTGAATAAACTGCGCAATACGCAGATTAGCCTGGTGGGGAATCAGCATATCTATGTCCTGTGGGCTTAAATTATTAGCTTGTAAGCCCTCCATAATCACCTCGCTAAAACGAACTACAGCATTTTTAAAGACAAATTGGCCGTTCATATAAGGAAAATAAGAAGTGTCATCTGGGTCTTCATCCTCAATAATATCGGTAACCCATCTTTTTCCCATTCCAGGAGCAATCAATGAAAGTTCCTCGGCATGCTGACCTTCGGAATGTAAATGAGAAGAAAGAATCCCTTTTGAAGTATCTTCTTCTCTGGTCAATACGGCGGCACCGGCACCATCTCCAAAAATAACTGACACTCCCCTACCCCTGGTAGTCATGTCCAAACCGTGAGAATGCAGCTCTGAACCTATTACCAACACATTTTTATACATTCCGCTTTTAATGTATTGGTCCGCAACAGAAATTCCATAGACAAAACCGGAACATTGGTTTCTTACATCCAAAGCTCCAACTGTTTTTATACCAAGATCACGTTGCACCAAAACACCGGGTCCAGGAAAATAGTAATCTGGACTAAGTGTTGCAAAAACGATAAAATCAATGTCATCCTTATCAATACCTGCTCGTTCAATAGCAACCTTGGCTGCTTTTACGCCCATGGAAGTAGTAGTGTCGGTACCTTTTACAACGTGTCTCCTCTCCTTTATTCCAGTACGTTCCTGAATCCATTCATCATTGGTATCCATTAATTCGGACAGATCGTTATTGGTCACTACATTTTCGGGTACGTAAAATCCGAGTCCAGATATTTTTGAATTGTACATATAGTATTGTTAAATAAAAATTATTAAAAAATAGCCGAAGGTTATTTAACGGAAAAGTAAAAAATATATTCAAAGAACCGTGAATATATCAGAAAAATTAGCCAATGTACTTTTTAAAATCGTTCACTTTTACCTTGGCCTTTAAATCATGAAGTAAGTTGTAAAGTCCAAAAAAAGTACGATTCATGTACAGAAAATGTTTGGAGCCACGATTACCGTTCATCTTCCTTATTTGATCGTCTTTTGAGTAGCGTTCACTTAAATCTGCAATTTTGTTCCAGAATGTATCAGCTCCAAAATCAAACTCATTTTGATGAAAAGGAGATGTAAACAGGGTAAGCATTTCCTTGAAAAGTGCTTTAAAGAATTCTAGTTCCTTATCAGAATCTGTTGGGGTCAAAATTTCTAGCTCATATAATTTTTCCATGAAGACCTCATCATTATTGATATTATCTTCTTTGGCCAATTCAAAATAAGGAATGTAAAACTCATCCGGAATTTCTTTGATACATCCAAAATCTATGGCAATCAAGGTTTCATTCGCACTTACCAAAAAATTACCTGGGTGGGGATCCGCATGCACTTTACGCAAACTATGTATTTGAAACATATAAAAGTCCCACAACCCCTGTCCAAGCTTATTTCCAAGATTTTGATCAAAATTGGTACTTGTAAACTCGCTTAGATGTTTTCCTTTCATCCAATCCATTGTAAGGATACGTTCGCTGGACAAGCTTTGATAGTAATTGGGAAATTCCATATTGGGAATTGCCGAGCAAGCTTTGGTAATCTCTTCACTCTGCTCAAGTTCCAAAATATAGTTGGTCTCTTCGACCAATTTGTTTTCAACCTCTTTAAAGTATTTTTCAGAATCTTTGCCCTTTAGGTTAAACATTCTAATTGCAATGGGTTTTACTATGGCAAGATCGCTGCTAATACTCTCAGCAACACCTGGGTATTGAATTTTTACCGCCAGTTCTTTTCCGTCCTTTTTCGCTCTGTGCACTTGACCAATACTTGCCGCATTAACTGAATCTTTTTCAAAAGTGTCGAAAATGTCTTCAGGGTATTTATCCAAGTACTTTTTAAATGTTTTTCTAACCAAAGGTGCTGAAAGCGGCGGTACTGAAAATTGGGAAAGTGAAAACTTGTCCACGTAGGCTCTGGGCAGGAGGTTTTTCTCCATACTAAGCATTTGAGCTACCTTAAGAGCGCTTCCTTTTAAACTTTTTAGGCCATCATAAATATCTTCCGCATTGTCTTGGTCCAGTTCTTCTTTTGCAGTTTCTGAGTTGACCAATTTTTTTCCGTAGTACTTAACATAGTTCCCTCCAATTTTTACGCCCGTCTTTACAAGTTTTCCTGCTCTCTCAATCTTTCCCGTGGGAATACTATCCAATGTTTTCATACACTACTAAACAAAATTTTCTTTATAAAGGAATTTTCCGAAGTCAATAATTTTTTCCAACGGAGCACTTTCAAAAACTTGAAAAATTGTAGTCACTGATTTTTCTATGGCAATATCTGTCTTTTCAAAATCTGGTGAATTATCGTCCATCCAAAATTTTAGGAGAAACAAGAACTGTAACCATGCACCTTCCGAAAACAACTGCGGGCTATGTTTCAGTATTTTTAAGTTCTTTTCGCTGTTCCTTTCTTCAATGAGTTCAGAAGCAAAATCCTTTATATGATTTCTAAGGCCTTTTAGCTGACCAAGTTTCTCCATTGTGTTTTTATGCTCTTTTAGGGTGAAAAGAACATAACTCCTATTCAAGGTCAATGACTCAAAAAAGGTGTAGAAAAATGTAAGCATCTTCTCTTCATTAGTCATACCACCATATGTCTCATTCTTTTGCATGACAGCCAAGGTGTTCTCAAAAAACTTTTCCCAAATTGCGTGCTGCAAGCCGTCAAAGGACCCAAAGAATTTATAGAATTCCTCTTCCTTTATCTTATTTTCCTTACAAAACTTATAAATTGATTTTGGTATTACCTCATGTTCCAAGACAGTGTCCATGAACCAACCAATAATTTTCTCTTCTGTAACCTTTGAATTTGAAGTATTTGCCATTGCACTTTATGTTTAATCAAAAATACGATTTATAGAACAAAAGAATAGTTAAGATTTCTTAAGAAATAAAAGGAAAACGCACTTTCGGGTGAAAGTGCGTTTTCAACAACCTAACCAATAAATAAACAAACTTGTTATAGCATGATACTATTTCATAGCAATTTTTCCATAACACTACAAATATATACATTTTGTTTATCTTTTACATAAAAAGAATAAACAAAACTATGTTAAATTTTGTTAGACCTGTTAAATGTGCAGTACAATGTCAGTTTGTCACTTTTATAATTATGGTATTTTTTTTGTCATCTATGGAAACTAAAGAAAAGTATTAAACAATGGCTAAAGGTAAAATCAATGTTTCAGTAGAAAACATATTCCCTCTAATAAAAAAATTCCTCTACAGCGATCACGAAATTTTCTTAAGAGAACTAATTTCCAACGCTACGGACGCAACGTTAAAACTTAAACATCTTACTTCTATTGGTGAGGCCAAGATTGAGTATGGCAATCCAATGATCGAAATAAAGGTCGACAAAGACAAAAAACAAATCCGTATTACGGACCAAGGTATTGGAATGACGGAAGATGAAGTTAAAAAGTATATTAACGAAGTGGCCTTTTCCGGTGCAGAAGAGTTTTTGGACAAATACAAGGATGCTGGCAAAGATGCTGGTATTATAGGACATTTTGGACTAGGTTTCTATTCTGCATTTATGGTTGCAGAAAAGGTGGAGATCATAACAAAGAGTTTTAAAGATGAACCTGCCGTTCATTGGGTTTGTGATGGATCCCCAGAATTTACTTTAAAAGAAGCAAAGAAAAAAGATAGAGGAACCGAGATCGTTCTTCATGTTGCAGAAGATTCCACAGAGTTTTTAGAAGATTCAAAGATTCGTGAATTGTTGACCAAATACAACAAGTTCATGCCTATTCCAATTAAGTTTGGAATGAAAACGGAAACGCTTCCAAAACCAGAAGATGCTAAAGAAGATGACCCTGCACCAACGCAGGAGGTTGATGATATCATTAACAATCCTGCACCAGCATGGACAAAAAAACCCGCGGATTTAAAGGATGAAGATTATAAGAGCTTCTATAGAGAATTGTATCCAATGCAATTTGAAGAGCCTTTGTTCCATATTCATTTAAATGTGGACTACCCTTTCAATCTAACAGGTATCCTATACTTTCCTAAGCTGACCAACGACCTGAACATTCAAAAAGACAGAATTCAATTATACCAAAATCAGGTTTTTGTAACTGACAATGTTGAAGGCATTGTCCCAGAGTTTTTGACCATGCTTCGTGGTGTAATAGATTCTCCAGACATTCCCTTAAACGTTTCACGTTCCTACCTACAAGCAGATGGTGCTGTTAAAAAGATTTCTTCTTATATCACCAAAAAGGTTGCAGATAAACTGAGTTCACTCTTTAAAAGCAATCGTGAAGATTTTGAACAAAAATGGAATGACATAAAAGTTGTTATTGAATATGGGATGCTTTCTGAAGAGAAGTTCTTTGAAAAAGCGGACAAATTTGCATTGTACCCAACTGTAGATGGAAAGTTCTTCACTTTTGAAGAATTACAAAATAAAATAAAGGACAACCAAACAGATAAAGATGAAAAGTTGGTTGTTTTGTACGCATCTGACAAAGAATCCCAACATAGCTATATTGAAGCCGCCAAGGCAAAAGGTTATGAAGTACTATTGATGGATTCTCCCATAATATCGCATCTAATGCAAAAATTGGAAACTTCTAAAGAGAACTTGTCTTTTGCCAGGGTTGATGCTGATCATTTGGACAACCTTATTAAAAAGGAAGACACTGCCATTTCTAAGCTTTCTGATGAAGAGAAGGAAAAACTGAAAGGAGAAATAGAAGGTGTAATCCAGGAAAAAGGCTACACCATTCAAATGGAAGCAATGGACAGCTCTGCATCACCATTTATTATTACCGAGCCAGAATTTATGCGCAGAATGAAAGAGATGCAACAAACCGGCGGCGGCGGCGGAATGTTTGGTATGGGAAATATGCCAGAAATGTACAATCTCATTGTAAACACCAATCACGAACTGGTTGGCGAAATTCTGAATACCAAAACCGCAAAAAAACGTGAACGATTGATTAATCAGTCGTTGGATTTGGCGCGCTTGTCCAAAGGATTGTTAAAAGGAGAAGAGCTTACCAATTTCATTTCTCGTAGTTACGAAATGATAAAGTAATGTCAATTTGATAAATTTCAATTAAAGGCAGATCATATGATCTGCCTTTATTATTTTTATCCAGATGGAAAACCCTTGGCATCTTTATGCAATGGCCAGCATGTACATCATTGCCGGTATTGCCCATTTTGTTTATCCAAAGGCATATCTCCGCATTATGCCCAGATATCTTCCTAATCATAGACTCCTAATTGTGCTCAGCGGGCTGGCAGAGATTCTCTTGGGCATTGCCCTTTGTTTTAAACAAACTAGGAACTTTGGCATCTATGCAATCATAGCAATGCTACTTGTTTTCTTGTTGGTTCACTTTTACATGCTATCTGGTAAAAAAGAAGCTGCAGGAATTCCCAGATGGATACTCTTGCTTAGGATACCATTACAATTTGGTTTAATGTATTGGGCATACATGTATTTATTACCTTAACATCCAGGTATTATCAAAGTATCTTTTTAACCAAGGAATCTGAATCAAAAACAACAACCCAAAAAATAGCACGGCATATACCGTTGTTTTTGAAGGTGATAACATTTGGGGCCAATCTAAAATTCTTTCGAAAAACAATTCAATTTGCCCGTTTCCAAACCAAGATTCATTAACTAAACTATTGTCTGTTGCCAAATACCATATCATTCCGACCAATCCGGAAAATAAAACTATCAAAACACTTTTAGGGATGAGTGGTTTATATTGAGTAGCGTCATTTAATGTTGGTTCTGTAATTTGAGACATGATATGATCTGTGAAGTTTGATGAAGGAGATTCCAAAACTGACTCATTCATAATTTTGTCAACAAACTTCTTTAGTTCTCTTTCTTCATTATTATCCATAATTCTGAAGTATTTCTTTTTCCAAATTCTTTTCCAATACCGTGGCCAACTTTTTTCTTGCTCTAAACAACTGCACCTTTATGGTACGATCGGGAATATTCAAAGTTTTTTCCATTTCTGCTAAGCTTTGTTCTTCAAAATAGAACAGAGTAAGAAGACCAGCATCCTTCGCTGGTAAAGAATTCAGGCTTTTTTTTATCAACTCTCTTCTTTCTTCTAGTATCATTTTGTCCAAGGCATTGTTCATAGTTACAAATGAAACATCTTTAACATGGTCAATGTCTACAAATGTATTCTGTCTTTTGTTTTGTTTTATTCTGTCCAAACATGTATTGTAGGTAATTCTATAAATCCATGTGGAAAACTTAGAATCCCCCTTAAAATGTGACAGCGATTTAAATATTTTGATAAAAGTATCTTGAGATACTTCCTCGGCCTCTTCCCTATTTCCTAACATTCTAGACGCTAAAGTATACACCAAATTCTTATAAGCATCTACCAGTTCTGAAAAGGCTTGGGTATTCCCATTCCGTATTTTCTGGAGTAGATGTTTTTCTTTATTGGCTGTCATTGCATATTGGACGCAAAAACGTGCGTTTAGGTTACAGATTTTATTTTTTTTATTAAAAAATGTAACCTCGGTTAAAAAACCATCGTCATAGACAATGAACAAATAAAATAATAATCATTTAAAAAACGAACAGTTATGGGATCTGAATTAATCATTGTACCAATTTTATTTGGAGTTGTTTTTGGGGTTGCATACCTCTATTTTTCAACCAGAAATAAAGAACGACTGGCTTTGATAGAAAAAGGAGCAGATGCAAGTATTTTTGTAAAAGGTAAGAGAGCAGGTGCTGCCCCCTTTTGGAAAATCATTATTCTAAACATTTCGCTATTATTAATTGGTATAGGTACTGCCATTTTCATAGCCTCAATCTTGGTATACAGTTTTGGAGTGGAAGATGATGTTGCATACCCGGGAACAATCTTCACTTTGGCAGGTATAAGTCTATTAGTTGGGTTCAACATGACAAAACGTTTGGAGAAAGAAGATTAAATACCAACAAAATCATTTTGATTAAACCACCATTGTTAATGGTGGTTTTTTTATCTTAACCCTATGCAAATTATTTCAACAAACATAGGCAAACCAACCCCGATAAACTGGAATGGCCAACAAACAACTACAGGAATTTTTAAATACCCTGTAAGCCAATCTCTCTTGCTTGAAGGTGAAAGTGTGGCAGGAGATACCATAAGTGATAGAAAAGTACATGGTGGTGTTTTTAAAGCTTGTTACCTATTTTCCGCCGACCATTATCCATATTGGAAAGAAAAATACCCAGAACTTGATTGGAATTGGGGAATGTTTGGTGAAAACCTAACTATTGAAGGCCTTGATGAAACCAAAATTAGAATAGGAAGTATTTACAAACTTGGCAGTGCTTTGATCCAAATAACCCAACCCAGAGAACCTTGTTTTAAACTGGGAATAAAATTTGGAACACAGGAAATTCTTAAACAATTCATTGACCATGGCTTTCCGGGCACTTATGTTAAGGTTTTGGAAGTTGGGGAAGTAAAGAACGGGGATACGTTAGAATTGGTAAAAGAATCTGAAAGCACCTTGACTATTCAACAATTTTATAAATTACTTTTTTCTAGAACAAAAGATGTTGAACTATTGAAACTGGCCATTAACAATGATGCCTTGCCCCTTAAAAAAAGAGAGAAACTAAAAAGGCACATATAAAAAAAGGCCCATAAATGGGCCTCCTTTCACTGAAATTAACTAAACAAACTTATTTTACCGCTATTGTTTCTGTGTAAGTTCCCAACTTATCAACCACAACAAGGGTATATTTATCTTCAAAAGCTCTTTCAAAATTAAAGGCCTTTTCAATAACCATTTCACCATCAATAGATTCGCTATAGACAAGTCTATTCTGGCTGTCATATACTTTAAGTACCACCTTGCCTTGCGTAAGGTTTAATAGATTCAAGAATAACTTTTCTCCTTTCTTTACAAAGACTGGATCTAATTCAATTTTGATTAGCTCCTTTTTCACCTCACTTTTGGCACTTCCTTTTTTACCAAAAGTGTTCTCTGGTCCATTTGCAAACCCCATTGAAGAAACTAATAGGAATGCTGCTACCGTAACATAATTTAAAACTGATCTCATAACGTTTCGTTTTTTTAAGATTACAAGACAAAACTACTATGGGATATTGCCTAAAAACACCAGCATTTTTTCCAATTTATATGGAATATTAACACACTTGATATGTTAAATTAATATTAAGGGTAAAATAGAACATATTTTAGGTAATTTTGCATAGAAGGTATGCTTACACCAGTTATAACTTTACATAAGGAAATTAAAATGGCTATGACGATTCAAAAACCTGCTTTTGAGGCAATTGCACCAAGCTTTGGTCACTCTTTCACTTATCAAAAGTTTCATGAGAACAAGGAAAACAAAAATAATGGCTGGCATTACCATCCTGAGCTGGAACTGGTATATATAAAAGGTGGTTCAGGCAAAAGACAAATAGGCAGTCATGTTTCTTATTTTAGAGACGGAGACCTTATCCTTATTGGCTCCAACCTACCCCACTGCGGTTTTACAGATAAGCTCACCGGAAACAAAAGTGAGACTTTGGTGCACATGAAAGCTGATTTTCTGGGCAGCGACTTCTTCGATATTCCAGAAATGAAGAATATTCAAAAACTGTTTGAAGTTTCAAAAGGTGGAATAGCGTTCTTCGGTAAAACCAAAACCAAGGTTGGCGAAAAAATGGAGATATTAGAGTATCAAACAGATTTTCAACGCCTACTATCAATTCTTAACATTTTAAACCAGCTTGCTACATCAGAGGAAATAAAAGTATTGAACGGTGAAGGTTTTTCTATGGAAACGGAAGTCAAGGACAACGACAGAATCAATATTGTCTTCAATCATGTTAAATCAAATTTCAAAGAAGATATTAGTCTTGATGAAATTGCCAACATAGTAAGTATGACGGTTCCTTCTTTTTGCAGGTACTTTAAAAAAATCACTAACAAGACCTTTACACAGTTTGTAAATGAATACAGATTGGTACATGCCTCCAAGCTATTGGCGGAACAACCTATAAGCATCACTCAGGTTTGCTATGACAGCGGTTTCAATAATTTTTCACATTTTAATAAATCCTTTAAGGCATTTACAGGTCAAAACCCTTCGGAATATAGAAATCAATTGAAGACGATACTTAAATAGTATGGCATTGTTTTCGGAAAAAATAGTTTTAGACCTTCCCGATTGCGATATTTCGTATTATCCAAATTTCTTGAAGGAAGAAGCCAATTCATACTTTAAAGCAGTAAGAGATGGCATTCCATGGCAACAAGATGAAATCACAATTTTTGGAAAAACATATCTCCAGCCAAGATTAACGGCCTTGTACGGGAATAATGGGAAAACTTATTCATATTCCAACATTACAATGAAACCTCTTGATTTTACTCCAGAACTACTCACAATAAAATCTACAATAGAAAAAGAAGTTGGAACAGAGTTTTCAACTTGTTTGCTTAATTATTACAGAGATGGAAAGGATAGCAATGGCTGGCATTCGGATGACGAAAAAGAACTTGGCAAGAACCCTATCATAGCCTCAATTTCATTAGGAGCTGAGCGTTTTTTTCATTTGAGACATAAAAAGAATAAAACCATTAAACATAAGATGTTGTTGGAGCATGGGAGTCTTTTGTTAATGAAAGGGGAAACCCAACACCATTGGCATCATCAAATTGCAAAAACCGCTAAAAAAATAGGAGAACGGGTAAACCTTACCTTTAGAATAATAAAATAATTATTTGAAAAGCTCATTCAACACTTTTGCGAGTCTTAGGCCTCCTTTTTGCAGCTGCTGAAACAACACATCGTTGTATTTGTAACCATATTGATACCCTAACTTTTCACCAACTTTAGCAGAAGTATAAATTTCGGCACATAGCTCATGAGACTCGTCCACCCAGTCGTATATGGTTCCTTCTTGTATTTTTTTACGTTCCTTTTTTGAGACCTGCTTGAGTTCATTGGCAAGCTCTGTATAAGTCATGCCATAAGAAAGTATCAAGTTTTTATCCCAAACTCGATGAAGATTGGTCCCTTCACCAAACCATTGTAATTGAATGTCATTACCTCCCTTGTCCTCAGCTCTACTGGCATGCATGGGTTGGTGCAAATCGCCAATCAGATGGATTAGCATTTTAAGGTAAAAAACCCTATCCGCTCTGGAACTATTTTCATCCTTTACAATTCTTGTGCATTCCTCAATGGCTCTTACCAAATCACCATACTCACTTTTGGCAGAATCCTCATAGCGCATGTTCAAAGGGTAGTTCACATAATGCCATGCAGAAAATTTTGAATAACTCCGGTCAGCTTTTATTTCATCTGCAAAAGTGGAAACAAAGGCCAAACTGTGTCCGTCCAACAAATCGTTCAACGCTCTCTTTGCCTTTCCTGTTAAATAGTTTTCCGCAATATGTCCGGTAACCCTATGCCCCGTTTTTCCCCAATAATTGGTATATCCTAATAATGGAACCAGCAAAAAAAGTAAAATTGTTTTGTTCATGATTGATGATTTTTTCAAAAGTAGAAAACTACAATTAATTAAAACATATCTTAAACATGCATTTTAAAACAATCAGTTGACATCATTTGGAATATTAATTTTTATGTGATATATTTATGATATCATTTTAATATCATTACAAATCAACAACTATGACAAATGAGAAAGTAATTTCCCCTCTAAATGGATACTTCATGTTATTCATTTCCTTGGTTCTTTTTTTTGGAGGAATCGGCGCTATTATAACCATCAAGGCAGCATGGTTTATTATTACCATCATCCTTGGGTTGATAATGGCCACTGGTTTGGTTTTGGTCAATCCCAATAGTTCACGAGTTTTATTGCTATTTGGAAAATACGTAGGTACCATAAAGAAGAATGGACTATACTGGGTGAATCCACTATACTCCAAGCGAAAAATCTCTTTACGGGCCAGTAATTTTGACAGTGAACGGCTTAAGGTCAATGATAAGCTAGGAAATCCGGTCATGATAAGTACTATACTGGTTTGGAGGGTCACTGATACCTATAAAGCGGCTTTTGATGTTGATGACTACAAAAATTTTGTAAGGGTCCAAACAGATGCTGCTGTACGAAAATTAGCCAGTATGTATCCTTATGATAACTTTGCTGATGAAGGTATAGAAGAAGATATTACCTTGCGCTCCAGTTTAAATGAAGTAAGCGAGGCTCTTGAAAAAGAAGTCCAGGAAAGACTGGGTATGGCAGGAATTGAAGTACTCGAAGCTAGAATTGGTTATTTGGCATATGCGCAAGAAATTGCTAATGCCATGCTAAAGCGCCAACAAGCCACGGCAATTGTGGCCGCTAGGCATAAAATTGTAGAGGGTGCGGTAAGTATGGTAGAAATGGCACTGGAGGAATTAAATGAAAAACAAATAATTGATTTGGATGAAGAACGAAAAGCGGCCATGGTAAGCAATTTAATGGTTGTGCTATGTTCAGATAAAGATGCATCGCCTATTGTAAATACAGGCACGCTTAATCATTGATACTTATTTGTATCTAAAAGATACAATTTCATCAAAAGAAAAATAAAGCATTAGCTAGAATACATGAGTAAAAAAAAGGCATTTGCCCTAAGACTCAATGAAGATATGCTCAAAGCAATTGAAAAATGGGCTGCTGACGAATTTCGCAGTACTAATGGACAGATAGAATGGATGTTAATGAAAAGTCTAAAAGAGGTAAAAAGGGAGCCCAAGAAAAAGAGTAATGATGATAATTAATTTTTGGGATTTTTTTAACTAAGCTTACCCGTAAATTTGACGGACTAACTTAATTATCCAATGTTGAAATTCCGTTTTGTACTCGCTGCAACACTCTTCCCTATTGTATTTTTTGCTCAGATCAATCCAAAACAATTTACGGTAAAATATATTTCTCAGTCCATTAAAATAGATGGTATTTTAGATGAGTCTATTTGGGAAACGGCCGAGAGCGCCCATGATTTTCAGCAGTATTTTCCTTCGGATTCTATCTTAGCGGAGCAGCAAACCGATATAAAAATGCTATACAGCGAAACTACGTTGTATGTAGGCATAAAGGTAAATACGGAAGGGGACGACTATGTTATTCCCTCGTTACAAAGAGACTATAGAGCTGGAGGAAATGACAACATCAGCTTGCTTTTTGACACCTTTAATGATGGAACAAATGCTTTTCTATTTGGCATGAATCCCTATGGAGTAAGAAGAGAGGCACTAATTTCCAATGGTGGTACCGACCTGAGGGGTTTTACCACTTCATGGGATGTGAAATGGCGCGGCGAATCCAAAATGTATGATGGATACTATATCTGCGAAATGGCCATTCCTTTGACCTCCTTCAAATTTAAACAAGGTGAGACCAAATGGCGTTTTAACAGCTATCGTTTTGATATGCAGACCAATGAAACCAGTACATGGATAGAAATTCCACAGAACCAGTTTATTTTTGGTCTAGCATTTATGGGCGATATGGTTTTTGAAAAACCCTTGGGAAAATCAAGGACACCGCTAGCAATTATCCCATATGTGAATGGAATATCTTCGAAAGATTTTGAAACGAACGAAACCATCAATGACTTGAATTTTGGTGGAGATGCTAAAGTTGCCATTGGCAACGGAATGAATTTGGACATAACCGTAAACCCAGATTTTTCTAACGTAGAGGTAGACAATGTTTTCACGAACCTTACAAGGTTCGAGATATCCCTCCCGGAAAGAAGGCAGTTTTTTATTGATAATAGCGACCTTTTTGGAGCATTTGGTAATTCACGCGATTCCAACCCATTTTTCTCAAGAAGAATAGGAATAGCTGAGGATTTGGATGGAGAAACCATTGAAAATGGCATTATTGGAGGAGTACGCCTTAGCGGAAAACTAAATGAAGATTGGCGTTTAGGTCTATTGAATATTCAAACCGAAGAAGATACCGAAAATGAAATCCCCAGTAATAACAATACTGTTTTTGCACTTCAAAAAAAGATGTTCTCCAGATCTAACCTCAGTTTTATTTTTGTAAACCGCGAGACCTTCAAGGATTATGATTTTTTAGAGGACACAGAAAGGTACAACCGAGTAGTTGGTCTGGATTACAATCTAGCTTCTGCAGATAACACCTGGGTGGGTAAATTTTTCTTTCATAAATCTTTTGCGCATGATATTGGTGATGACGACAGTGCTGGAGGGATTGACCTTCAATACAATTCCAGAACCATTAATTTTGGATTACGTGGAAATTATGTTGGTAATGATTTTAGATCAGATTTAGGTTTTGTAAGAAGACAAGATATAATTGCGGCAAGACCTTTTATTGAATTTAACTTTTGGCCCAAGAAAGGTAAAATCAATTCGCATGGCTTCCGTTTTAGCCCAAACGCCATATGGAGACCAACTTTGGACTACCAAAACACTGACTATACCATTTTTACCAGTTGGCGCGCTCAATTTAAAACCCAAGAAGAGATATCAGCCAGAATGTTCAATAGGTTCACTTTTTTGACGGATTCTTTTGATCCTACGGATACAGATGGTGCACTTGAGCTTCCAGCAGACCAAGGGTACTACTATACCAGTTATGAAGTTGAATTTCAAAGTGATAGACGAAAAGTTTTTTCTTACTCTATGGAGCCAGGCTATGGTGATTTCTATAACGGTAACCGATTTTCTTTTGAGGGGGATTTGAGTCTAAGGCTTCAACCAAAAGTATCCCTTTCCTTAGACCTAAACTATGACAGCATAAATCTGCCAGACCCATTTCCAAGTGCAGACCTCTGGTTGGTAAGTCCAAGAGTTAACATTACTTTCAATAAGTCTGTGTTCTGGTCAACTCTAGTGCAGTATAGCAACCAACGAGACAATTTAGGTTTTAATTCTCGTTTGCAGTGGAGGTTTGCACCACTCTCAGATTTGTTCATAGTTTATAATGACAATTATTTTGTGAATTCGTTCATGCCACGGAATAGGTCTATAAACCTTAAGCTTACCTATTGGTTAAACATTTAAAATGAATTTTAAGGTACTTTGTTCTGATTTGGATGGTACCCTGCTGTCTACAAAAAATGATGTTTCTGAATTTACCGTTTCAGAAATAAATAGAATAAAAGAAAACCTTAGGATTATTCTCGTTTCAGCAAGAATGCCAAAATCCATGGCCTACCTTCAAAAAAGGATGGCAATACAAGAAAATCCCATTATCTGCTACAATGGTGCATTGATTCTTGAGAATGATAAAGAACTTAGTTCAACTATGGTTTCTTCTGAAAATACAGAATTGCTAAATACGCTTTGCCAATCTTATCAAATAAAACTTGGATTATATTGTAAGGATGAATGGTGTGTTAGTGAAACCTCTGAGCGCGTAAAAAAAGAGGTTTTCAATACAAAAGCCAATCCTATTTTTGAATCTACTGAACAAACTATAGAGAGATGGGGAAAAAGAAATAGGGGGCCTCATAAAATCATGCTCATGGGAACTAAAGTAAGTATGGACCAAATTACCCAGAAGTTAGCAGATGGTTTTTCCAATTACATAAATTATTACCGATCTAACGACACCCTGATTGAAATAGCCCCCAAATCAGTTTCAAAACTTTCTGCAATAAAATCCTTGTTAAAACCCAATGAATCCTTAGATGAAGTCATCGCATTTGGTGATAATTACAATGATATTGAAATGTTAAAGCATGTTGGTTTTGGTGTAGCGGTGGAAAACGCCAGGAAAGAGGTAAAAGATATTGCGAAAAAAGTGACCTTGAGCAATACTGAACATGGCGTTGCCCAATTCATCAAAGACCATCTTTGATTTTCCTATATTTGAACACATCACTATAAAAACTATATGAACCAACTACCCTTTACCGAAGATACCATCATCTTTGGACTTCTTTGTCTTTGTCTAGGTTTTGTCTTTTATACATCATCCATAAAAGTTGGATTTTGGAAAAAATTTTATGGCATAGTTCCAACCGTGCTTATGTGTTATTTGTTGCCTGCTATTTTAGCCAGCACTGGAATAATAAATGAAAAAGCATCACAGACATATTATATAGCCAGCAGGTATCTTTTACCTGCAGCGCTTATTCTAATGACATTGAGCATTGACTTAAAAGCCATAATAAATTTGGGTTCCAAGGCTTTGATCATGTTTTTAACCGGAACAGCAGGAATTATTATTGGTGGGCCTTTGGCCATTTTAATAGTCTCGATTTTTTCACCCGAAACCGTTGGCGGTAGTGATTTTGATGCCGTTTGGAGGGGTCTTGCCACAATTGCGGGAAGTTGGATAGGCGGTGGGGCAAATCAAGCTGCTATGCTTGAAGTATTTCAATACAACCAGAACAATTATGGCGGCATGGTTTTAATTGATATTGTAGTGGCAAATATTTGGATGGCCATACTTTTACTGGGAATCGGTAAAACGAAAAAAATTGACAAATGGTTAAAAGCCGACTCCTCCTCTATTGAAGAGTTAAAAGAAAAAGTCTCTACATATACTGCTAAAATTGCTCGTGTAACCAGTTTGCATGATTTTATGATGATGCTTTTGTATGCCTTTGCAGGAGTGGGAATTGCACACTTATTGGGTCATCATTTTGCAGAGTTTTTGGAGAACAATTTTGAAGTCATCAGAAATAAAGAAAAAATATTATCCTCGCTAGGTTCCAAATTTCTTTGGATGGTTGTTTTTGCAACCGCAATTGGTATTGGACTTTCTTTTACTAAAGCTAAAAATTACGAAGGTGCAGGAGCTAGCAAAATTGGCAGTGTTTTCATTTATATTTTGGTCGCAACCATAGGCATGAAAATGGATTTGGGCAGAGTTCTGGAAAATCCTGGTCTTATTGCTATTGGTTTGGTATGGATTTCGATACATGCAGGACTTTTAATTCTTGTGGCCAAATTGATCAAAGCCCCATATTTTTTCTTAGCGGTAGGTAGCCAAGCTAACGTTGGAGGAGCGGCTTCTGCCCCCGTGGTGGCAGCGGAGTTTCATCCTTCTCTAACATCAGTGGGCATTCTCTTGGCTGTTTTTGGTTATGTTGTGGGCACCGCAGGTGCTTATTTATGCGCTTTGTTGATGGAAGTAGCTTCTAAAGTTTAATTATTCCATAAGTTTATTGATATTTGCCCCGCTAAATTTCAACAATGAAGAGGATTTTATTTGTACTGACACTTAGTTTAATTATTGTTTCTTGTCAAAAGAACACGGAAAATACCATGGCCGTTTCAGGAAATATTAAAGGATTAAAGAAAGGAACCCTGTTTTTGCAACACTTTAATGATTCGTCATTAGTGGTAATAGATTCGCTTCAAATCCAAGGAGATGGAAGCTTCTCTTTTTCTCATGAGGTAGAAAGTCCTGAAATTTTTTACCTCTATCTAGATAAAGCGGACAATAACGATGTAAATGACCGAATTACTTTTTTTGGAGAGCCTGGGGAAATTACTATTAACACATCTTGGAACACTTTTGAAACCAATGCCGAAGTCTTAGGTTCCAAAGCACATGAAAAACTTAAGGAGTTTAATACCATGATATCTAACTTCAACATTAAAGAACTTGAACTTTCTCAACAGAGTTTTTTACCAGAAGTTCAAGAAGACTCTTTGGTTTTGGATTCAGTGCAAAACCTGATATCGCAAAATATTTTAAAACGATATAGATACACGCTAAATTTTGGTTTAAACAATAGCGATTCTTATGTTACCCCTTATGTTATGCTAATTGCTGCAAACGAGGCAAACCCAAAGTATCTGGATTCCATATACAAATCCCTGACCCCAGAAGTTGCTGCTTCAAAATATGGGGTGGCTTTTAAGGAATATTTAAAGAAATAAGAGGTTAGCCAGCTAATTTGTTTAACTCTTCAACGAGTTGAGTAGCCTTTTCTTCTAGTTGCGAACGTATATCCTTGAAGTGCGTCTTGCTGTTATCAACATCTTTTTGATGAATCTTATCCATAAGTTCGTCAAACACCGCTATGGCTTTGTCAATAAGCACAGTACCTTCTTCTGAGTCCTTATTGTTAGACCCAGCCTCCCATATATAGACCGCTTCTATGATATCTCCTAAAACAAAATTGACATCCTTCTTTAAATCACGAATACTCGCCATACTGCTGTTTTTTCAAATGTACTATTAAATGGTAACTTCTAAAAGTTTAACCCCTTGTGTCTTAATATTTATAAAGCTGCTTGATGCAGCAACCAAAACGGTCTCTCCCTTTTTTATGAATGCACTGCCCCAGTCATTGGCAATTTCTGTTTCTCCTCCTACACACATATAGATGGTGAAGGAATCCCTTAAAGTGGTATCTTGATGCATACCTGTGCCTAACTCCAAAAAATTGGTTTTAAAATAAGGGCAATCAACCATTGGGTTGATGAAATCTGCCTTATTTGGGTAATTAACCTTAAAGTCGTCTTTTTTGGAATAATCCATTGCATCAAGGGCCAACTCCGTATGCAATTCTCTAAGGTTTCCATTTTTATCTTTTCTATTAAAATCAAAAACCCTGTAGGTTACATCTGAGGTCTGTTGAATCTCTGCCAATAACACTCCTGCGCCAATTGCATGGATTTTGCCAGTATTTATAAAAAAGGTGTCACCTTCTTCAACTTCTTCATAGTTCATCAAATCCAAAAGGGTGTTTTCTTCTAGACTTTTAATGTATTCTTCCTTTTCAACACTTTTATTAAAACCTACAATTAGCTTGGCTCCTGGGTCTGCATCCATTACGTACCACATCTCGGTTTTTCCAAAAGAGTTATGTCTTTTCTTGGCCAAGTCATCATTGGGGTGAAGCTGTATGGACAAATCTTGCTTAGCATCAATAAACTTTATAAGAATCGGGAAATCTCTTCCAAAGCGGTCCACAACACTTTTACCCAACAAGTTTTTTCCTTCTTCCTGAATTAATTCCTGCAAAGAAGTTCCAATTAATGCTCCATTGGAAATTTCAGAAATATCTCCCGCTACCCCTGAAAGTTCCCAACTTTCACCAGTGATTTCGCTGTCAATAGGTTTTCCAAGTACATCTTTAAGTTTTGTTCCGCCCCAAAGGCGTTCTTTTAGAATTGGTTTAAATTTTAATGGGTATAAGGTCATTTATCCAGAATAAGTTACAAAGTTACGAGGTGTTTCATAAAGTACTACCTCCAATTCTTTGGTTTTTTCTATATGAGGTCTAATCTTATTCCATATGACCACGGCAATGTTTTCAGCTGTAGGGTTTAGGTCCTCAAACTCTGGTACATCTTTGTTTAAGTTTTTATGGTCAAGTGCTTCCTCAACATGTTCCTTAATTAAATCCTTAAGTACTTTAAGGTCCATGACAAAACCTGTCTGTTGATCAATTTCTCCCGTAACACTTACAATGAGGTCATAGTTGTGGCCATGATAATTTGGATTGTTGCATTTACCAAAAACGGCATCGTTTTTCTCAAAACTCCAATCTGGTCTATATAACCTATGTGCAGCGTTAAAATTGGCTTTTCTGCTAACCTTTACTTTCATTGCTTGTTAACATTATTAGAGATATGGGCATAAAACCGTTCAAAAATAATTTTGAACCAAGCCGTGTAATCATCTGGATTCGTAGAAATGTCTTTCTTAATATCTGAAGGGTGCATCCACTTCCAATCTTCCACTTCGGAAGGGTTTATTATCGGGTTCTCATCATAATAACCAATCATTACATGGTCCAATTCATGTTCTGTAAGACCGTTATCAAATGGTGCCTTGTAGATAAAAGAGAGTAGTTCTTTCAGTTCTGTTGTAAAGCCCATTTCCTCCTGAAGGCGCCTTTTTCCAGCTTCCACATTGGCTTCCCCTTCTCTTTGATGACTGCAACAGGTATTTGTCCACAACAGAGGTGAATGGTACTTATCCTTGGCACGCTGTTGCAGCATGGTCTCGCCCTTGTTGTTCATAATAAAGACAGAAAAAGCTCTATGCAGAACAGCTTTCTCATGAGCTTCCATTTTGGGCATTAGGCCAATAGGTTCATCATTCTCATTGACCAATATCACATTTTCCTCTTTCATAAGGTAAAAATATGACGTTTGTCAGGAAATACATGAATACAGGTTCTAAAATGTTTCTAAAACCTTTAACTCTAAAAGAAACGTGGAGATTTTAAATTGCTTAGATTCTTTATAAAGTCATATCTAAGGATGACCTCAAAAGATCCATCATTGAAGGTAGCAGCACCTAAATCCGTGGTTTCACGATCATAGGCAAGCCCAATAAACATTTCATCGGATATTCTAAAACCAAAAAGACCACTAAAAGCAGCATCCCAACGATAAGCAACACCCCCTATAAATTTTTCATTGAACATGAAATTTGCAGATACATCCACTTGAAAAGGAGCCCCTTGAACCGCCTTGGTCAAGAGTGTTGGTTTAAATTTGAGAAAGGGATTTAAGTCCCATACATAACCGGTAATGAAATATAAATTAATCTGTTCTGTAGCAGTAGAAATTGATGACTCGTCAAAATGGGTTGTTTCTAACAATCTCGGTACTGACAGTCCAGTGTAAAAACGCTCGGTATGATAGTAAATTCCAGCACCAATATTAGGTGAAAACTTGTTTTGAATATCTTGCTGTGATTGCAATTGAGGGTCAATTTCAAATTCATCCAATTCTGAATACCGAATATCCAACATGTGGGCGCTTGCCTTTAACCCAAAACTTAACTTGGCATCAAATGATGTTTGTATGGTATATGAAAAATCTATATCAAAGTATGTTTCAGATGTAGGTCCTATTTTATCATTGACAATGGATATTCCCAAACCTACTCCTCTATAACCCATAGGGCTATGAAGATTAAGGGTTTGTGTTTCTGGAGCACCATCTAAGCCTAACCATTGATTGCGATAAAGGGCTGCAATACTTAAATGTCCTCTTGAACCAGCATATGCTGGGTTTACACTAACTGTGTTATACATGTACTGCGTATATTGGGCATCTTGTTGAGCATAAGTAAAGCTTGTAACGCTAAACAGTATAACAAGGGTGATTTGCAGTATTTTTTTTCTCATGCTGATATTATCCACAGTAATCATTTCTTTATCTATTAATATATAGGTACCCTGAAAGTTGTTGCATATTTCCTTCTAGATCTTCAAAGTCTATGATATAGAAATACGTTCCAACTGGAAGTTTGTTGTCCTTGTCCACAGTTATTCTACCTTCTGAAGTACCATCAAAGACATTTCCTGTTGTGTTGTATGCTTTGGTTGCGTATACCTGCACACCCCATCTGTTATAAATTTTTACTGTATTGTTTGGATAATTTTCTATACTATTAATTATTAATACATCATGTATACCATCTCCATTAGGTGTTATAACATTTATTACATCTATTGGGTCTGCTTGTGTTGGACCTAAATCTGGATCCAAATAATTTGGCATTCCATCATTATCAGAATCATCATTGGCATAATTTCCATCCGAATCCAAATCCTCATCAATGGTTTCTATGCCGTCATCGTCATCATCTGTATCCCTATAATCTGGAATACCATCAAAGTCCGTATCTACCAGATTAGTGCTTGGGTCATCAATTTCATCATTTACATCTATGTCAATAACCGTACTTCCTTCAAAGCCATCATCAAGACCATCATTGTCTTTATCGGAACCAATAAATACTACATCTGCAATTCCATCCTGGTTTTGATCATTACCTTCAATGCTATCAGGAACATTATCATTATCACTATCATCGTCAACATAATCAGGGATTCCATCACCATCTGTATCTACTGGAATCAATCCAATACTACCACCATTCTCATAAACATCAGCTAAACCGTTTCCATTGATATCCAATATACCGGGAGCTATGTAACCTAACGTGGATTGTGCTTCAATGTTATCCGGTATTCCATCATTATCACTATCAATATCTAAATAGTCAGGTATTCCATCAACATCCGTATCAGTAGGGTTTGTTGCTGGGTCATCATCCCCATCAGAATTCAAGTCCTCAAAACTATCAACAATACCATCATCGTCGCTATCGATTTCTGTCAACACCAAATCATCATCTAATATTGTTCCTGTTGCTATATCTGATATGTCTCCTGCAGTTCCAGAATCTACACTTCCTATCATTATAGTAAAGTCTTCACTTAATTCTTCAATGATATCATCAGTTGTAGGTACAATCACTATGGCCGAAATATCCCCTGCTGGAATTGTTATTTGGACATCCGATGTTACGTAATCCGAATTTCCTGCCGTTCCATTAGTTAATGTGAATGTAAGCGTTAAATCTTCATCACATTTAGCTTGGCTAAGTGTAACTGGGAAACTAATATCAGTTCCCTCTAATCCTGAAGCATCTCCAATAGTAATATCTGGATCTGCATCTTGAACTGTAATCGCCTGCGTGACGTTGATGCTGTTCCCCGCCTCGTCCGTTACGCTATAGGTCCTTGTTATTGTTCCGGGGTTGCTCCCCACCAGGGCGCTGTCGCTTACAAAGGCGACCACGATGTTCGCCGCCAGGCTACAGTTGTCGGCCTCATCGGTGACCACACTGATGTCCGCAGCAGGGACGTCCCCGATACATTCCACAGTGATGCCCGAAGGGTCGCTCGCCGTGGGATCGGTCGTATCATTGACCGTGATGGCCTGGACAACGTTGATGCTGTTGCCGGCCTCGTCCGTTACGCTATAGGTCCTTGTTATTGTTCCGGGGTTGCTGCCNNNNCCCGAAGGGTCGCTGGCCGTGGGATCGGTCGTATCATTGACCGTGATGGCCTGGGTCACGTTGATGCTGTTCCCCGCCTCGTCCGTTACGCTATAGGTCCTTGTTATTGTTCCTGGGTTGCTGCCCACAAGTCCGCTGTCGCTTACAAAGGCAACAACGATGTTAGCCGCCAAACTACAGTTGTCCGCCTCATCGGTGACCACACTGATGTCCGCAGCAGGGACGTCCCCGATACATTCCACCGTGATGCCCGAAGGGTCGCT
>NZ_QGEG01000005.1:312-106951 GCF_003149745.1 Flagellimonas aquimarina | reverse complement strand
TGCGGCGTCCTGCGCAAGTGTAGGGTCCAACAGGTTGTTTATTTGGAAGCTTCCCATGGTCACATTTGCGGTAGCTGCCCCAAACCCACTTAATGGGATGTTTGCTTTGTCAAGTTTTGCATTTGTGACGTTGGCATCCAATATTTTTGTCGTTGTCACGGCATCATCGATTATCTCGTTAGTACCTATGGCATTATCCGCCATCTTTAGATTTGTTATGGCATTGTCAGCTACATCAAAGGATACATCCTCGAAGAGGGCATCTGTGGTCGTTCCCACAAATGCTATGGTTCCATCGGTTGATGTGATATCTCCGTCCCCGGTAATTGCGGTCACATCTACTTCTAGAGATCCATCAACCGCTTGGACTAATCCAATTCCTGCAACGTTAGCGTTTATTTGGTCTCTGGTCACGGCATCGTCGATTATCTCATTGGTACCTATTGCATCATCATCCATTTTTGCGTTATTGATAGCATCATTGGCAATATCGTTCGTATTGACTTCCCCATCGAGAATTTTATCCGAAGTAACTGCATCAGCTCCTATCTCCACGTTTGTTATTCCACCAACGCTAACATCCAATACAAAAGGGTCAATGTCGCTTCCTGCTCCGGTGCGTATAAGCGTTCCGTCAGCTGCATTCAAAATTTCATTTCCAACCACACCATCAATTTCGGTAACCGTTAAGCCGGTCTCATCTATCAATATCCATTCGGCGCCATTCCATTGTAGAAGTTCACCTGTGTTGATTCCATCTGCCAACTTATCAAAAGATATGGTGGCATCTTGCAATTGAAGCCCAGTAATGGATCCTTCCTGTATATCCACTGAGCCATTAATTGATGTATCCACAATATTTTCACCCCTTATTTCACCAACTTCAAAGTTGAAGTTGGTTCCATTCGCATCTGGGGTTATAATCATTGTAGGACTAAAGTTTACAATGGCATCTGCAGAGAATGTCTGTTCATCTGGCCTATCACAAAGATTGATCCAAAGGGCACCATCATAAAAATGAACACACTGCGTATCTGTATTGTAGACTACGGCTCCTCGTAAGGGAGCTGTGTTTTCCATTTGTATTGTGGTCATTCTGGTAATGACCAATACCCGAGAGTTACTTTCTAGCTCTAGAACAGAAGAGGGATCTAAATTCTGTGGATTATCACCAATTTTAATCTGAGCTTTTAGCGAAGCAGTCATCAGTAGGCAAATGACCAAATTTGTAATACGTGCATTCACAGTGTTTGAGTATTTGAGGATTTTCAAAATGTAATTGACAAAACTAACTTTATGATCGGATTATTCTAATTATTACCGTCAAAATGCTTAGTTCTATGGTGAACGGACAACCCAATGGATCAGCTCATTTCATAGAATTAACAAAAGTTTAGAATACGTTTATTTTTTTATCTGCCTTTCAAGGGTTTTCTTTAACTTGAGCTAAATGGCCTTTTTATGAAAAACACTATCCTACTTTTATTTTCTCTCATTTTCTCAATTGCATCCCTGGCACAAGATAACAGACAGGTGCTGCGAGGAAAGGTGCTGTACAGAGGCAGTAACGTACCCAATGAAAATGTCATTAATTCAACTACTGAAACTGCTACAATCACCAATGAAGATGGGCAATTTGTCATTTTGGTTAAAGAAGGCGATCAGCTCGTTTTTACTGCTGTGAACTATCAATTGGAAGTGGTTACCATTACCCCGGAAATATTGAACAACAACAGATTGGTCGTAGAAGTAACGGAAAAAGTGACACAGCTTGATGAAGTGATTGTATCTCCAGAAAATCAGAAAAAATTTCTAGAAGTAAAAAATGAAGATTTTAAAGGTTTTGAATATGAAATTGATCGTACAACAGAAGTAGAGAACATTGCAGAATCGCGTAGTGTGCGCGGAATGCGAGATGGAATTAATTTTGTGAACATTTTTAAGGCAATGTTTAAGTCTAAAAAAGAAGATGGTTCGGATAAAACACCGTTAAAGGTTAGCGAAGTATTACGGCAAGTATATGAAGACGAGTTTTTTGTTGTCGATTTAAAGTTACCTCAAGATAAAATAGATGCCTTTTTAATTTACTGTGACGACAAAGTACCTTCCCAAACGCTCCTACGCAAGGAAAATGAGTTTCAGTTGATTGATTTCTTGGTGACCCACAGTAAAACATACTTAGCTGAGTTGGATGAGGATTAGGCTCCTTTTTTCATTATTTTTTTTAGTGACTTTTTTGGTTAGTGCTCAACAAAAGGAGCTACAAGGAAAAGTTTACAGTAAAGACAAAGATGTTGTTGGCGTAGTTGTACAAAATGTTACAACGGAACGTGCTGTAATTACTGATATTGATGGAAATTTTTCTATTTCAATAAAACTTAATGACACCCTTGTATTTTCTGCAGTTCAGTTTAAAAGAAAAGTTTTACCGGTAAATGAAGTACTTTTCAATACAAATTTTATAACAGTTCCTTTGGAAGAATTTGTGAACGAGTTGCAGGAGGTGGTTGTAAAGCCTTACGACCTTTCTGGAGATTTGGGCCAAGATTTAGGAGGGTTACAGTTGGAAAAAGATGTTAGTGCAGAGGCCTTGGGGTTACCAAACGCCCATCAGAAAATACCAACACAAAGTCAACGCAAATTGCAACAGGCCAGTTTTGGGAAATTCAATGCCGGTATGATTCTATCACCTCCTCTAGATCCCATTATCAATGCCATTACAGGGCGTACAAAGATGTTAAAGAATAGGGTGAAAGTTGATAAAGCCTATGCAAGAACCCAAAGAGTTCAAGACTTCTACGTTGATTCCCTGTTCATAATGACCTTAAAGATACCTATTGAAAAAATTGAAGATTTCATGTATTTCTGCGAGGTTGATGAATCATTTCAAAGAATTGTGGATTCAAAGGATAAGCTGAAAATTTGGGATTTTCTGGTTTTAAAGAGCCGAGCTTACAGGGAAAATAATGAATTGGACTAATCCAAAACTTGGCATATAGTTTGTTTCAAAAATGTTACAAGTGTAAAGAAGTTTAACAAAAATGGTGTAACATCCTTGATGTTACCAAGTCTATTAGAATATGATGAATTTGAAAGCAATAAGGTCCATCGTGTTGCCTGCGACGGTAATACTACTTTTGTCTTTTACCACAGCGCATAAGTTTTATGTTAGTGTAACCAATGTGGTTTACTCTGAAAAAAATAACTCATTCCAGGTTACAAGCCGTATTTTTATTGATGATTTGGAAGAGCTCTTGAAGGAGCGGTATGGTATTGATGCTAAGTTGGCAACTACCGATGAAGCCAAAGTTTCCAACGCATACATTGAAAAGTACTTTAGGGCAAAATTTTCCATAGAACTTAATGGAGAAATAGCTCAGTATACCTTTTTAGGTAAAGAGTATGACAATGATGTTATTCTTTGCTATATGGAGTTAACAGATGTGAACTTTTCTGAACTAAAATCAATTTCCATCCAAAATGAAATCTTAACCGATTTGTTCGAAGAACAACAAAATATTGTCCATATAAAATGCAATGGGCAGAAGAAGAGTTTTGTGTTGATCAAAGAGAATAATAAAGGAATGTTAAACTTGTAACTAATCCTTAATAATTGGTTAAAAAAAAGTTATTTTTCAACGTTTTAAAATCAAAAATAAAATGAACAAAATCAAGTATTATTTTGCTTCAATGTTGTTCCTTTTTGGAGCTATGGCCATAGCGCAGGAAGAAGAGGAAAGCAAAGAAGAGAGAGAGCCAGGCCATTACAATCAAAGTAGGTTTAAACAAATGTATGAGGAATTTGCTACCCCAAATACCTACAGGTCGGCTTCTGGAGCTCCGGGCCCTGATTATTATCAGCAACGGGCGGATTATGATATGAATATTGAATTGGATGACAAAAATGCCAAAATATACGGAGAAGAAACAATTACATATTTTAACAATTCTCCAGATAACCTAGAGTTTCTGTGGGTGCAATTGGACCAAAACGTTCGCTCCAAGGATTCTAAATCTCCATTGCGAAATGGAAATGGTGTAAATATTGCTTACACAACAGGGAACTTTGCAAATACTTATGTTACAGAGCCCTTCGATGGTGGCTTTAACATAGAATATGTTAAAGATGCCAATGGTAGGCCATTATCATATACCATAAACCAAACCATGATGCGTTTGAACATTCCTCAGCCTTTAAAAAGTGGAGAGCAAATTTCTTTTTCCATAAAATGGTGGTACAATATCAACGATCATGTTAATGGTCGAGGACGGTCAGGTTATGAATATTTTCCAAAAGATGGAAACCGTGCCTATGTTATTGCACAATTTTTCCCTCGAATGGCAGTATATAGCGATGTGGAAGGATGGCAAAACCATCAGTTTTGGGGCAGCGGAGAATTTGCACTTCCATTTGGTAACTACAATGTGAGCATTACAGTTCCTGCGGATCATATTTTGGATGCAACAGGAGTATTACAGAACAGAAAGGAAGTTTTCTCCAAGGAAATGATGAAGCGTTACGAAACTGCTAAGAAGACTTATGATAAGCCGGTGATCATAGTAACGCAACAAGAAGCAGAAGCAGCAGAAAAAGGTTTTTCAGAAAAGAAAAAAACCTGGAAATTTAAAGCTACAAACGTGCGTGATTATGGTTTTGCCACTTCCCGAAAATTTATTTGGGACATGCAAGCTGTTAAGATAGGGAACAAAGACGTAATGGCAGTTTCACTTTATCCAAAAGAAGGAAACCCACTTTGGGAAGAACAATCCACAAAAGCCGTTGCGCAGACTTTAGAAACATATTCCAAGCATACGTTTGACTATCCGTATCACAAAGCTATTTCCGTACATGCAAAAAATCAAGGTATGGAATATCCAATGATTTGTTGGAATTACGGCCGTCCCAATGAAGATGGTACTTACAGCGATAGAACAAAATATGGAATGATCAGTGTTATTATTCATGAAGTGGGACACAACTTCTTTCCAATGATTGTTAATTCAGATGAACGCCAATGGGGATGGATGGACGAAGGTTTGGATACCTTTATGCAGTATTTAACAGAACAAGAGTTTGGCAAAAAGTATCCAACGGTTATAGCTCCTAATGATGCCTATCCTTCCCGTAGAGGAGCTCCTTCTAAAATGGTACCTTATATGAGCGGCGATCAAAGCCATATCTCACCTATTATGTCTAACCCAGAGAATGTTTACCAACTTGGCCCAAATGCCTATGGCAAGCCAGCTACCGCCCTGAATATTTTAAGAGAGACGGTTATGGGTAAAGAATTGTTTGATCACGCGTTCAAAACCTATGCGCAACGATGGAAATTCAAACATCCCACTCCAGAGGATTTCTTCCGTACAATGGAAGATGCATCTGCTGTAGATTTAGATTGGTATTGGAGAGGTTGGTTTTACACAACAGATTACGTAGATATTGGAGTCAAAGGTGTTAAGAAATACTATGTTACCAATAAGCCTACCAAAGAAATGGAAAAATATATGGCTGATAGGAACTTAACAGAAGCTGATTTGCCACCCTTGGTATATTTGGCAGAAGAGGACAGTGAAGATTTTTCTCCAGAGCTAAAAGGAAAGTCGCCAACGGAGACTTCTCAAAACTTGAGGGAATTTATGATGGACAATATGACAGAGGCAGAAAGAGCCAAAGTTAAAGAGCCCAAGTATTTCTATGAGATAACTTTTGATAAGCCAGGTGGTATTCCAATGCCATTGATTGTTGAATATACTTATGCAGATGGTAGCAAGGAAAATATTACATACCCCGCAGAAATTTGGAGAAAGAATGATGCTGAAGTAAAACGAGTTGTTTCCTCCCAAAAAGAATTGGTCGGTATTGTGGTGGATCCAAAGTTGGAGACTGCGGACATTGATACAGCCAATAATTCTTGGCCAATTAAAGAGGAGAAATCTGACTTTGATAAGTTCAAAGAAAATATAAAAGGGTAGTCATTACCCAAAACAAGTACTAAAAGCCCTATGATTTCATAGGGCTTTTTTTATTTTACACCCAAGTTCTCATTATATTTGTTGTATGCATTTTCTATTTATTAGCGGCGGAGAAATCTTTTTTATCCTCTTTATAGTGGTAATGGTATTTGGTGCGGATAAAATCCCGGGAATCGCCAAAGGGCTAGGTAAAGGAATGCGTCAATTGCGTGATGCCACAGATGATATTAAGCGTGAAATTCAAAAAAGTGCAGAAAAACAGGGTATTGATACGGATTTCACAAAAGATATCAGGAAAGAAATTAATGAGGTCAAGAAAAATGTAGATGAGGTTACAGGTGCCGTTAAAAGAAGCACTAAATAACACCCATGTTAGAGAAGCTTCTTAAGTGGGACAGGGACATCTTTATTTACTTAAATGGTTTAGGCGTTGAGGAATATGATTTTTTCTGGTCGGCCATTACCAGTATTTCCACATGGATTCCCTTATTTCTATTCTTCATTATTTTTTTTGTATTGAAATTCCCAAGAAAAGAAGCTTTTTTTAAACTAATCACGGTTTTTGCATTGGTGTTTTTCATCATTTCAGTTACCCATTTTACAAAAACTTGGGTAGCACGCCTTAGACCAAACAATGTAGAAGAAATCAACACTTTGATTCGTATTTTAAAGAACCCAACAGATTACAGCTTTTTTTCAGGACACGCAGCAAGTTCTTTTTCAATAACTGTTTTGGTTTTTCTTTTTCTTAGAAAAAAAAGCAAGTGGTTGGTTTTGTTTTTCATATGGCCACTGCTATTCTCAATAAGCAGGATATATGTAGGAGTTCACTTTCCTGTGGATATAATAGTAGGAGCTTTTGTTGGTGTTTTAACCGCAATGCTTTTTTACAAGTTGTACGGCCGTTTTATTTCACCCTATTCAGAGTCAATCCATCCCTCACAGGAAGAATAACGGTATCCACTCTGGGGTCATTTTTCAGTTTTTGGTTGTAGTCAATCAAAACAGCAGTGGCCTTATCAGATTTAGCCACTGGCTCAATAACCTTTCCGGACCACAAAACATTATCAGAAAGGATGATACTTCCAGGTCTTGTTTTTTTAATGACAGTTTCAAAATAGGCATTATAGTTTACCTTTTGAGCATCAATAAAGATAAGGTCAAAACAGATGTCTAGCTTAGGGATAATATCCAAAGCATCTCCCGTGTGCTGTACAATTTGATTTCCATAACCACTTTTGTCAAAATACCTGCGCTGTAGGTCATGTAGCTCTTCATTTATCTCAATTGTGTGCAATTTTCCTGTTTTTAACAGCCCTTCGGCCAAGCAAATAGCAGAATAGCCGGTATAAGTGCCAATTTCAAGGATGTTTTCTGGAGAAATAATTTTTGAAAGTAAGCTTAACACCCTCCCTTGAAAGTGCCCTGTAATCATTCTGGGTTGCACTACTTTTAAATGTGTCTCCCTCGTTAGTTCTGTGAGAATTTTAGGTTCTGACTCAGAATTTTCTGTTATATAATTTTCCAATAAAGGGGATAGGAAATGCATGCTTAAATTTTCGTAAAAATATAGAAAAGAACTACATTAGGATTTCAGTTTTTAATTAAATGGATGATTATGGTATCACCAGATTTTAAGTTAAGAAAAGCAAGCTTAGAAGATTTGCCAATTCTTTTGGACTTTGAACAAGAACTTATTAAGGCAGAACGTCCTTTTGATGTTACTTTAAAAGAAGACCCAATCAGCTATTATGACTTAAAACAGATAATCCAAGATGAGAATTCCTGCGTTTTGGTAGTTGAGACAAAGGGACAAGTGATCGCATCTGGGTATGCTATTCCCAAAAAGGCCAGACACTATCTTGACCATGAATATTATGCCTACTTGGGCTTTATGTTTACACATGTAGATTTTAGGGGAAAAGGTCTTAATGCAAGAATTGTGGAAGAGTTGAAAGATTGGTCAAAATCGAATGGATATAAAGAGGTTAGATTAACGGTTTATGAAGATAATATTCCAGCGATAAAAGCTTATGAAAAAGTAGGCTTTGAAAAACATCTCATAGAAATGCGGTTAGCGTGAATTACGCAAATTAAATAGGTCTACATATCGTATTTTTGAAACAAACCAGAACTATGACTTTCCAGAATTCCCTTGAGTTTGCAAAACAGTTGGATGCAGAAGATAAACTTTCCAAATACAGGCAAGAATTTCACTATCCACAAGTAAATGGAAAGGACGTCATCTATTTTACCGGTAATTCCCTTGGATTACAGCCAAAAAGAACGAAGAAGTTTGTAGATGATGTAATGAAAGATTGGCGAGAGCTAGCCGTGGAAGGGCATTTTTATGCAGACAAACCATGGTGGGATTATCACGAGCGTTTGGCGACCGGTTTAGGAAGAGTAGTAGGTGCAAGCGCCATGGAAATATCTGTAATGAATACGCTTACCGTTAATCTTCATTTATTGATGGTCTCTTTTTATAGACCAAACAACAAACGCTTTAAAATCCTTTGTGAAGAAAAAGCGTTTCCCTCTGACCAATATATGTTACAAAGCCAAGTGAGATTTCATGGTCTTGACCCGAATGAGACAATTGTTGAGGTAAAGAAAAGAGAAGGAGAACATTACTGGAGAACAGAAGATATTGTTGACAAAATAAAGGAAGTGGGGGATGAGCTGGCCTTGGTGCTTTTAGGCGGTGTTAATTATTACAATGGGCAGGTGCTGGATATGAAAACCATAACAAGTGCCGGAAAATCTGTTGGCGCTTTTGTAGGATGGGATTTGGCACATGCCGTTGGCAATGTGGAATTAAAACTTCATGATTGGGGGGCCGATTTTGCAGCTTGGTGCAGCTATAAATATATGAACAGCGGACCAGGAAATGCCTCGGGAATTTTCGTAAACGAAAGGCATTTGAACAAGAAAGATATTCCACGCTTTGAAGGCTGGTGGGGAACAAAAAAAGAAACCCGTTTTTTAATGCAACCCGAGTTTGACCCAATTGAAACTGCAGATGCATGGCAATTAAGCAACCCACCCATATTGTCTGTTGCCCCATACCTGGCCTCTTTAGAGCTTTTTGATGAGGTGGGAATGAATGCACTTATTGAAAAGCAGAGAAAAATAGTTGCCTACCTTGAGTTTATTTTAAAAGAGATTGACAAAGAAGTAGAAAGCTCTTTTGAAATCATTACTCCCAGTGAAAGAGGTTGCCAACTTTCTGTTCTTTTGCATGGAGAAGGCAGGGCTTTGTTCGATTATCTTATGAAGAATGGGGTTATTACAGATTGGAGGGAGCCCAACGTCATCCGATTGGCACCAGTGCCGTTCTATTCCTCTTATTCAGATATGTACAATTTCGGACAGATTTTAAAGCAAGGAATCCTGCAAAGGTGATTCACTATATCTGGATTTTAAGTAGGCAGAAGGTGTAGTTCCTTGATATTTCTTGAACTGTCTTGTAAAATAAGAAGGGTCATTGAAACCCGACCTGTACATTACATCAGCTATTACGGTATTATTTTCGCTGAAGAATTCAAGCGCCTTGCCAATCCGAAACTCATTAACGAAAGTTATAAACTTTTGATTGGTCATTTTTTTAAAAAAACGACAAAAAGAATTAGGGGTAAAACCCAGTTTCTGTGATATTTCTGTTACCGAAATGTTTTTATGATAGTTGTTGTTGACATACTCAAAAGTTTCTTCTAACCTTCTGATTTCATCTTTTTTGTAGTTGCTCAACGAAATAGCATCGAATAACTTTTCATAAACCGCGCTTTCAGAAAGATAATCTAGAACAGATAGCAGGTTTATCAATTTCCCTTGATTGTCCAATTTTTCAAACCTTTTAAAAAAAGGCCAGAGGATTTCTTTGGTCTGATGGTCAAAAATTAAAACCTGTTTGGATTTTTCAACCAATTCTTTGATTTTTGAAAGTTCGGGGAAGACTTTTAATTTTTCTTCCAAAAACTCTTTTTTAAATTGAATTACAATCTCAAGACCATCTTCATAATCCTTATTTCCGAAATCAGCGTGAGGAATATTACCGCCTAAGAAGACAAGCACACCATCATCATAATTTTTCTTTTGGGAACCAATGTTTAGAATGCCAGAACCATTTTTTACATAGACCAACTCAAACTCTGGATGAATATGCCAACCTGTGGATTCGCAGTTACTTGAACTGTTGTATGCCTCTATCTTAAAAGAGGTGTTCGTTGCTACATTGATTGCTTCTAGCATTGGTTTCATAAAGTAAAATTACCTAAATAATGACACAAGAAACATCTTAAAGAATAAAATGTCTTATTTTCCGAATGTTTTATGCTAAAAATTGAGATGGAACCTTAGTTAATTTGTGTGGACATTAGCCAATATGAAATCACTTCGTCTTATTTTTTCCAATCCAAGGTACTTTGCACCTGCATGGGTGTTTGCCAGTCTTAATATTTGGTTTGGAACTTGGGCAATTTATATTCCTACCATCAAGGATAAATTGGGGATTGATAAGGCGGACTTGGGTATTGCTATCTTTTGTCTCTCTCTAGGTGTTTTTACCATATTCCCCATAGCTTCCAAAATCATTGATAAACTTGGAGTGGGAAAGGCTACATGGGCAGGTGTTGTTTTAAGTAGTATTGCTGCGCTATTTCCACTTTTGGTGCCTAACTATTACTTGTTAATGATTTCCCTTTTCTTTTTTGGTGCTTCCAATGGACTTTTGGACATCTCCATGAACACTTTGGTGACAGAAATTGAAAAGGAAGACAAGCAAAACTTCATGTCGGCCGCTCATGGTTTTTTTAGTCTGGGAGGTGTAATTGTTGGTATAGGCAGTTTTTTGATTCCGATTATTGGAAATCCTGCCTTGCATATGGGTATCACTGTTGCCTTTGTTTTTGTAATCAACCTTCTTATTTATAAGAACTATAAACATATAGTAGCAGCTCCTGTTCAAAAAGAACCCTTTAGTCTGAAATTGTTTAAACCTTTGTTCTTATTGGGGATAATAGGTTTTGTGGCAATGGGGAGCGAAGGTGCAATTATAGATTGGAGTGGGCTTTATCTTAAGGAGATAACACTTGCACCAGAAGCGCTTATAGGGTCAGGTTTCTTGGCTTTTTCGGCAGCAATGACCTTAGGTAGGTTTTTAGGAGATGGTATAAGTGCCAAAATAGGCTCGATGAAAATTGTGGCCCTAGGTTCTTTAATTGCAGTTTTTGGTTATCTACTTGTGCTTTCGGGACATACAGTTTTGGCCATAACTGGCTTTGCTCTCAATGGTCTTGGTTTCTCTGTCATTGTTCCTGAATTATTTAGAATCGGCGGAAATGTTAAAGGTGTAGACTCTGCCCAAGGGGTTTCTTTTATTGCCGGTACGGGCTATTCCGGCTTTTTGTTGGGCCCTGTTATTTTGGGGTTTTTAGCAGAGAGTGCCTCTCTAAAACATAGTTTTTTTGCCCTTTTGGGCTGTATTTTGCTTGTTTTAGCGGTCACGTTGTTATTGAAAAAAAGTAAGTCCTAGATTATTATTTTACAACTGCTAAATTGGTAAAATTTAGATTAAAACCTTCCTTGGCTTTTTTATGATCTTGTGCCAGTATTAGACCACCAACATCAATGTAATTTTCCCAAGTTGTTATCATTGATGGTTCTGCTTGGTTTGCTTCTCTAAAAACCCACTCACGTAATATAAAATCATCACCAAAGTAAAAATCATAGGCGTCACCTGGGGTGTATCCTCCCTCACTGGAATAAACTACAGTAAGTTTTTGCATGGCATCACCACTGATGGGAGATTTTTCCTCTTGAGTATGCTCATAGGTAAAATTTTTAGAATCCCATATAAGGTTGAACGGTGCTAAAACCCAATATCTATCGTTAATAAATCCCCCATTTCTTTTAGTGGCAATGCTGTCCATAGATTTTCTGTTATAGACCAGAGTATCGTTTTCAGAAATGGCGGTAATGTCGTTTGACTTGGGTTTCCATATCCAAGTACGCTCAAAATGAGAACTATCCCTGTCCACATTAAAGGTGAACCTAAACTCTTTTACCGATTTCCAATTTTCGTAACCATGTGCATATGCAATCTTCTCAAGAACTGTCTGCTTGGGCTTTTCTTCAGGTATCATTTTTTTTGGATCACTTTTGCATGATAAAAAGATGATGAAAGATAAGATTGTAAAAAGGGAATTGACTTTCATAATAAATTTTACTTCAAATATAAAGGCATTTTAAATTATCTTGTTCAACGTTTCCATAAAGAATTTCAATAGAATCAAAAACCTCGCTAAGTGACTTTTCTAAAAAGGCTGTTTCTAATTCTTATAAATAACCTAGATAAGAAATCTTTGGAAGCAGACGACCCTTATACTCATTTATCCGATGAGGAATTGGTAGAACGAATTGTTGCAAATAATAACCCCATGTTATTTGGCAAGCTCTACGATCGGTATGCAAAAATGGTCTATAACAAATGCTATGGATTTGCACGATCGCAAGACGAAGCGGAAGATTTAACACAGGATGTTTTTCTGCAATTGTTCATAAAATTGAAGATGTTCAAAGGAAAATCCAAATTTTCTACGTGGCTGTATTCCTTTACATATAACTTTTGTGTGAACTATGTAAATAGAAACAAGCAGCGGAAAATGAGCGATAAATCCGTCCCGGTAGAAGATTCAGAATATAAGATCAGAGAAGAAGTGCCAGATGAAAGTCTTTATGAAATGAAGGCTACCAAGTTAAAGGAAGCTTTAGAGTTGGTCTCAGCAGAAGATAAATCCATTTTATTGCTAAAATATCAAGACGGAGCATCTATCAAAGATTTGGTCACCCTGATGGATTTGGGGGAAAGTGCGGTTAAGATGCGGCTTAAAAGAGCAAAAGAGAAACTATTGGAAATCTATAATACCTTATAATAGATGGCAAAGAAAAGAAGAAATCCATTTAGGGAATTGGAAGCCTCATTAAGAGAGGTGCCCCCCGGTATGAAGAAAAAAGTCATGAACGATATTGCGGCGGCAAAGTTGATTATGGACTTGGCTTCACTGTTCTCTTTTAATATTGGTTCAGCTTTACGAAAACTTTTTAGAACACCTGGAAACAATTAATAACAACACTATAAAACTATAGATATGGAAACAATTAACGAATGGAAGAACTTGACCTTTGATTCCTTGGCTGCCATGGGCAGAGATGTAGCATTGGCTTTGCCAAAGATTATAGGGGCTTTGATAATTCTTTTAATAGGATGGTTGGTCACCAAAATTGTACTTTTTGTTTTAGGCAAGGTTTTAAAGCTTGCCAAAATGGATACATTGAGCGATAAGATCAATGAAATGGACCTTTTTGGAAAAGGAGACTTTAAAATTGACATTATAAAAGTAATCCTGGGTTTTGTAAAGTGGTTATTACTTCTTGTATTCTTGATCGTAGCTGCAGATATTTTGAGCTGGGAAATTATTTCGACCGAGATAGGAAACCTTTTGCGTTACCTCCCCAGATTATTTAGTGCTTTAGCTTTGATGATGATAGGTCTTTACATAGGTAATTTTATAAAAACAACTGTAAAAAAGCTTTTCGACTCCTTGGAATTTGGAGGATCTAACCTAGTAAGTAACATGTTGTTCTATATCATTGTAATCTTTATTTCAATAACTGCTTTAAATCAGGCCGGTATTGATACTACCATTATAACCAATAACATCACCTTAATTTTAGGTTCATTCCTGTTAGCATTTGCCATAGGATTAGGATTAGGTTCCAGAGATATAATAACAGACCTTCTGCGGTCTTTTTATACCAGAAGAACCTATGCAGTGGGAGATAAGGTCGTAATTGGGAAAAATGAAGGTACCATAGAGGCAATAGAAAACAATACTTTGACCCTGGTGACCAAAACTGGGAAATTTGTGATACCCATAAAAGATGTGGTTTCTAAAAAGGTAGAGATAAAAACAAAATAATTTTATTTGAACAAGTAGATTCATGAAGACTATAACTTCCTTAGAATTTGATTAATTTTGACACTTTCAACAAATAAAAAATGAGTTCAAAAAAAGGCAAGGTTCAAGAGTTAGTGCAAGAAAAATTATTAGAAGAACGTAAAGTGTTTTTATGGGGAATGGTGGATGATGATTCTGCAAAACATGTTATTGATCGTTTAATGTACTTGGATTTACTAAATAACAAAGAAATTCAATTAATCATCAATAGTCCAGGAGGGTACGTTACCTCTGGTTTTGCTATTTATGATACTATAAAACAGATCAAGAGTCCGGTATCCACAATTTGTTACGGTTTAGCAGCTTCAATGGGCTCTATTTTGCTATCTGTTGGTGAAAAAGGCAGAAGGTTTATTCAACCCCACGCCCGTGTGATGATTCACCAACCAAGTGGTGGTGCTCAGGGGCAGGCTTCCAATATAGAGATACAGGCCAAAGAGATCATTAAAACTAAAGAGCTGGGGGCTAAAATATTGGCGGATAATTGTGGTCAGGACTATGATAAGGTTATGAAAGATTTTGATCGTGACTACTGGATGGGAGCAGAAGAGTGCATTGCCTATGGTATAGTAGACGGCATTATGGAATAATTGTTATTGATTCGATTTAAAAAGGAAAAAGTCCTTCGCAATTTATTGTGAAGGACTTTTTATATATATGGACGCCGGAGCGGAATATTTTATAATATATACGTCAACTATAATACCAAAAGCTTACAAGCTTGTGTTAAAAAATTCTAAAATCAGATTGAAGTTCTTCATAAAGTTGGATTTAGAGTTTTGCGTATGCAGATAAACTTCAATTTTTAAGCATTGTCAAAGACGATTAGAACGCTGTAAATTCCTTATTTTTATAGTTTAATGGGAACTGGCCCACGGGCGCATATGATACAAACTTCAAAAAATATTGCCATCATCGGTTCTGGATTGGTGGGTTCACTTTTAGCTATATATTTAAAGAGAAAAGGACATGCGGTAACGGTTTTCGATAGAAGACCGGATATAAGGACAATAGATTTTTCTGGCCGCTCCATTAATTTGGCCATGAGCAATAGAGGTTGGAAAGCACTTCGTAAATTAGGTTTAGAAGACAGTATTAAAGAAATAGCAATTCCTTTGGATAAACGCGCTATGCATGTAAATGAAAAGCCCGTTTATTTTCAAAAATATGGTAAAGAGGGGGAAGCTATATGGTCCATTTCCCGAGGAATATTGAATAGGAGGATGATTGATTTGGCGGAAGAGGCGGGAACCATTTTTCGTTTTAATGAAAAAGTGTGGGATATTGATCTGCCAGAGGCTAAAATATTTACAGGTGAATCTGAAAAAAGCGAATGGAAAGAATACCGTTATGACTTAGTTTTTGGATGTGATGGGGCTTTTTCCAGGGTAAGGCATAAGATGCAGCGCCGCAGTAGATTTGATTATTCCCAAGACTTTATCGATGTTGGCTATAAAGAGCTTACAATCCCTCCAAATGAGGATGGGACGCATAAACTGGATAAAAATTCATTTCATATATGGCCTCGTGGAAAATTCATGCTGATTGCAATGCCCAATATTGATGGGAGTTTTACCTGTACACTGTTTTTACCTTTTGAAGGAGAAGTTTCATTTGAGAACATCAAGAATGAAAACGAAGCCAAAGATTTTTTCAAAACCTATTTTCCCAATGTAAGAAAGGAGATTGAAAATTTATCCAAGGATTTTTTTAGTAACCCAACCAGTGCCATGGTAACTATGAAGTGCTACCCATGGAGTTATTGGGACAAAGTAGCTTTAGTGGGTGATTCTGCCCATGCGATCGTTCCTTTTTATGGACAGGGGATGAATGCTGGTTTTGAAGATATTTCTGTGCTAGATGAACTAATGAACAGCCATGGGGATGATTGGGAAACTATTTTTAGCGAATACCAAAGAATACGCAAACCCAATGCAGATGCCATTGCGGAACTTAGCTATCGAAATTTTGTAGAAATGAGCAGTAAAACGGCCAATCCAAAGTTTTTGTTGCAGAAGAAAATAGAGAAGAGGTTTGCTGCAAAATATCCAGAAAAATGGATACCGGTCTATAGCAGGGTCACATTTTCTGAAAGGCCTTATGCGGAAGCTTTGGGAATAGGGGACCGGCAAGAAAAAATTATGCAAAAGATAATGCAATATCCAGATATTGAGGAGAAATGGGATTCTGATGCAGTTGAAAACGAAATCCTCAACCTACTTGCAGAGTGAAACGTTTCTGTATAGCGAGAATAAAAAAAGCCACCTAAAAGGTGGCTTATGTTTTTGGAAAGAGCGTCTGACTATATTTTAGCAAACATTCCTTGCATTCTTTCCTGCTCTTCTTCAGCAAGTTGAGGGTCAACCAAGATTCTGCCACTATGTTCGTCAGTGATAATTTTCTTTCTTGAGGCAATCTCAACTTGTACCTGAGGTGGTATTGTAAAGAAAGAACCACCAGATGCACCTCTTTCTACAGCAACAACTGCCAGACCATTTTTAACATTATGGCGGATTCGTTTGTATGCCTGTATTAAGCGCTCTTCAATTTTTTCTTCAAACTCTTCAGACTTTTTCAAGAGTGCTTTTTCTTCTTTTTCAGTCTCGGCAAGAATAGCATCCAGTTCCCCTTTTTTATGTTTAAGGTGACCTTCTCTTTCTGATAGTTTTTCTTTGGTGTCTGCTATGACCTCTTTTTTCTGATCTATCTGAGCTTTGAACTCTTTTATGTTTTTTTCAGCCAATTGAATTTCCAATTCTTGGAATTCAACTTCTTTGCTTAAGGAATTAAATTCACGGCTGTTTCTAACATTTTTTTGCTGTTCAGCATATTTTTTGATGAGTGTTTTGGACTCTTCTATAAGATTTTTTTTAGCTGCAATCTCAAAGTTCACAGTTTCTACATCCGTTTTTAATTTGTCCATACGGGTTTTAAGACCTAGTACCTCATCTTCTAAATCTTGCACCTCTAGAGGCAGTTCACCTCTTACATTGCGTATTTCATCAACACGAGAATCAATTAACTGTAGATCATACAGCGCTCTTAATTTTTCCTCTACGGTGTTTTCCTTTTTTTTCGCCATAAATTATAAATACTTGATGGGATTTGTTATACTTTCCGATAACGAGATTGCAAAATTAGGAATTTTTTTGATAAGATAATCAACTAATAGGTCTTTTGTAAACTGCTCAGTTTCAAAGTGCCCAATATCTGCCAGTACTAATTGACCCTCTGCTTCGTAAAACTGATGATATTTTAGGTCCGAAGTGATAAAAACATCAACATCTGCTTTTTTAGCCGCAGAAATTGCGAAGGCACCGCTACCACCTAATACAGCTACCTTTTTTACTTTTTTATCAAGTAATTTGGAGTGCCTAATGACAGCAGCGTTCATTCTTTTCTTTACCATTTGTAGAAAGGCCTCCTCATCCATTTCAGTGTCCAGAACCCCAAACATTCCCATTCCAATATTTTGGTTGGTATTTTCCAATGTGGTTATTTCATAAGCTATTTCTTCGTATGGATGGTTTTTAAAAAGTGCGGAGAGAATGGATTTCTCTTTTTCAAATGAAAAAACCATATTGATTTGTACTTCTTTTTCAATATGGGTTTCTCCAATCTTACCAATTGTTGGTTTGGCATCGTTTCCGGCCTTAAAACTACCATCACCATCTGTGCTAAAACTGCAATTACTGTATTTTCCCATTTCTCCGGCACCGGCCTTAAAAAGAGCGGATTTAATTTCATCGGCATTGGGCATTGGGGCATAGGTTGTCAATTTTTTGATGGTTCCTCTTTTTGGTATAAGGATTTTTGCGTTTTGGATACCTAAAACTTCGCATATTTTGGCGTTTACGCCCATATTGGAATTGTCCAAGGCAGTGTGCATGCTATAAATGGCTATATCATTGGCAATCGCTTTTAAAACTACCCTTTCCACGTAATTTGCCCCTGTTAATTTTTTAAGCCCAGTAAATATGATGGGATGAAAACTCACAATCATATTGTAATCCTTCTTAATTGCTTCGTCCACAACATTTTCTAGAGTGTCCAAAGTAACCAGGACACCCGTTACATTCATGTTGTGATCACCAACGAGCAGCCCCACATTGTCAAATTCTTCCGCATAAGACAGTGGCGCAAGTTCTTCCAGTATTTTTGTAATATCCTTTACGGTCATTTGATGTTTCTTAATGTGGTTAAAGATAAAATATTATATTTTCGCTGTATGCAGCAACTGCTTAGGAAAATAGCATTTCCATTTTCTTTGATTTATGCATTGGTCGTATATGTAAGGAACCTTCTTTATGATATTGGATTCTTTAAATCGATAACCTATAAAACGCCAACCGTGTGTGTTGGCAACCTTAGTGTTGGCGGTACAGGAAAAACCCCAATGATTGAATACCTAATTCGATTAATGGGTGAAAAAGAGGTAGCGGTTTTAAGTAGGGGTTATAAAAGAAGGTCCAAAGGTTTTTTGGTTGCAACGCAAAATTGTTCGGTGGAGGATTTAGGTGATGAACCCTTTCAACTGTACAAAAAATTTCCACAGATCACAATTGCCGTTGATTCGGATAGAAGAAATGGAATTGAACAGCTTCAAAATGGTATAAAGCCAGAGGTTATTCTTTTGGATGATGCTTTTCAACACAGAAGGGTAAAACCAAGCTTTTCCATTTTGCTAACGGCATATGACAATTTGTTTTTCAATGATTGGTATTTGCCAACTGGTAATCTTAGGGACAGCAAATTGGAAAAAAAGCGAGCAGACATCATTATTGTCACCAAATGTCCTGAATCTTTATTAAAAGATGAAAGAACGTCTATTTATAAAAGGTTGAAACCTACCAAGAATCAGAAAGTACTTTTTTGTAGTTTAAAATATGCCAACGTCTTTAAAAATGCAAAAGGGACTATTGAACTTTCTGTGTTAAAGAGCGAAAAAATTGCATTGGTGACAGGGATAGCTTCTCCAAAACCTTTGGTTTCCCATCTTAAGGGCCTTGATGTGGAATTCAAGCATTTTGAGTTTAGCGATCATCACTATTTTTCTAATAAAGAAATAGATCAATTTAGAGATTTCAATATAATATTGACCACAGAAAAGGACTATGTAAGGTTAGAAGGTAGGGTGGAGAACGTTTATTATTTAGAAGTTGCCCATCATTTTTCAGATGAAGACCATAGCGTATTGGAGCGGTCCGTAATGGACTTGATTTAAACCTGCCCCTCCATTTTTTTTCTAAAGATATTCTCACCAATTTTCTGGTAGAAAACCTCAGGTTTAAATGGTTTGGTTACCACATCATTACAGCCAGCTTCGTAAAAGCTGTCCAAACTATCATCCAAAGAAATGGCAGTTAAAGCGATAATAGGAATTTCCTGATCAAACTTTCTTATCTGGCGTGTTGCTTCTTCTCCGCTTATTCCCGGCATGTGAATATCCATTAGAATGGCATCATAGGTATTTGCCTTGGCCATATCAATAGCTTCGTTACCGTTATTGGCAATATCACAGGTAATTTCCTTTTTGGTGAGCATTTTTTTGGTGATTACCTGGTTTATTTTGTTGTCCTCGACAATTAAAATATGTAATCCCTTAAATTCAAATTCTTCAGGGTTTAATTCAAAAGAAACTTCATTTAGGGCATTGGCATCACATTTAATGTCCATTTCAAAGAAGAAGGAGCTTCCATGCCCCAGTTCACTTTCTAAGTTTATTTTGCTGTTGAAAAGGCCTAACAGGCTTTTTACAATTGTTAATCCTAATCCTGTTCCTCCATATTCCCTATTTATTTGAACCGAACCTTGTTCAAAACTGTCAAAAATGTTTTTCTGCTGATCTTCTGAAATTCCAATGCCATTATCTTTAACCTCAAAGTACAGCTTTACGTTCTCTTCGTCCTTGTTCAATAATTTAGCAATGACTTCTACCTTACCATCTTTGGTGAACTTTAAGGCATTGCCCATAAGATTCATGAATATTTGGGATAATTTTATGGGATCTCCCAGAAGATGTTGTGGAATTTTTGGGTCATAGTCCAGAACCAAAGTGGTATTGTTTTCACTGGCGTTTTGCTGCAATGAATCCACTACATCTGCCAATACTTTATGGAGTTTGAATTCAATATTTAGGGGTTCTAGCTTATCAGCATCTATTTTGTTGATTTGTAGTATATCGTTAATGAAGTTTAAAAGGTAATCTCCTGAAAACTTTAAAGATCTTAAGTGTTCTTTTTGATGTTCTGCCGGATTTTCATCCAATAACAAATGTGTTAATCCCGTAACGGCGTACAGTGGAGTACGCAGCTCGTGGGTCACCGTAGATAAAAAGTTGGTCTTGGCCTCCATGGCAGAAACCGCCGAGTCTCTTGCCAACTCCAACTCTTTATTTTTTGTATATAATAAATCGTTCGTTTTAAGTTTGATTTGATTATTTCTAAAAAGGGATACTGCCAATAACGAGATAATGGTTAAAAAAGCCGAGGTAAGTATCGCGGTAATCTCAGATCTATTTTTAGATTCACTTAGCTCCTCATTTTTAGCGGTGAGCTTGTTTATTTCTGTCATTTGATGCTCAAACCTAATTCTATCTGCCGTCTTGGACTCTAATTTCACCTTTTCTATGTTAAAAATAGAATCCTTGATCTGCTCTAAGCTCTTTTTATAACGCAGAGATTCATCATAACTGCCAATCCTCTCATAAATAATGGAAAGTCTTTCGTTAGCTATTCTTATTTCTTTGGAGTAATCGTGCTTTTCTGCAAGCTCAAGAGCTGCCTTGGAATGAATGATTCCCTCTTCCAAGTCGTTAAGTTGAAGGCTTATTTTTGCAAGTTGCAGGTTTGCTTTGGTGGCTAGGTACGGCCTTTCCTTATCGTCTGAATTGACTATAAGTGCATGTAAATTCTTAATGGCATCCTCGTATTTTTCAATATTGGTATATATGTACGCTTCAAGCAAGAGGATGTTGTTGCTTAAATTCCTGTTGTTGCTCAACTTTCTTGATTCTTCTAAAAGCTTCAAGGATTGAAAATTGTTTCCTTCATCAAAACGAACTGCTGCTTCCAAATAATTATGAAAAGCTTGTCCAAATGAATAGGAGAGGTCTTTTAAAAGTATGCTTGCTCTATCCCAATAGAAGATTGTGGTTTCTCTGTCTCCTTCTTCCAAAAATAGCCTTGCGTATTGATGGTACGTATCTAGAAGAAGCTTTGCATCTTCATTGTTCTCGGCAATTTTTGCCGCTTCGTCCAAAGTTTCCAAGGCTTTGTCCACCTTGTTTTGATGCCTGTAGACCATAAATTGGTCAAAAATAGACTGCACTTTTGTGGTAGAACTAATATCTTTTTGTCCATAAGAAACTTGGGTGCAAAGGAAAATGCACAGCATAATCAGCTTTATGCTACAAACACATTTATATATTGTATTTGACGTCAAACGTAGTTTTTCTTTATAAACAAAGCTATTAAATCAACAATTCTAGAGCAATATCCAGTTTCATTATCATACCATCCAATGATTTTCACCATTTTTCCAATAACGGATGTCATTAATGAATCAAACGTACAAGAATAACAACTATTGTTTATATCTATGGAAACAATGGGGTCTTCGGTGTATTGTAGTATATTATTCAGTTGATTGTTGGCATAATACTCAAAAGTATGGTTTATTTCCTCAATTGAGGTCTCTTTTTTAACATTGAAGGTGATGTCTGTCAATGAACCATTTGGCACAGGAACACGAATGCCGCACCCTCCAATGACTTCCGATAGGTGTGGAAAAATCCGTGTTAATGCTTTGGCTGCGCCTGTTGTTGTTGGTATTATGGACTGGCTAGCTGCTCTGGACCTTCTTAAATCCCTGTGGGGCCTGTCATGTAGGCTTTGATCAGAAGTATAGGAATGAACCGTGGTAATGTAGGCTTGTTCAATGCCACAGAGCTCATCAATTACCTTTATCATTGGGGCTGCATTGTTGGTTGTACATGATGCATTGGAGATGATATGGTCATCTGGTCCAATTTGTGTTTCATTTACTCCAATAACAACCATTTTGATGTCTTCATCTTCAGGTGGAACAGACAAAATCACCTTTTTGGCACCATTTTTCAGATGCTGTGCTAAATCTTCTCTTTTTTTAAACTTTCCAGATGCTTCAACCACAATGTCAACATTGTGGGCTTTCCAATTGATCTGTTGCGGGTTATCGTGGTTTAATACCTTGACCTTTTTTTCTTCAACGATGATGTCATTCCCATCAGATCCTATTTGGGCATTAAAGGTGCCATGAATGCTATCATATTTTAATAGATGCGCCAATGTTCTGGCATCACTAAGATCATTAATGGCTACAACATTTATATTGGAATGACTTTGAAGCAACCTGAACAAGGTTCTTCCAATACGTCCAAAGCCGTTTATGCCAATGTTAACTTGTTTCATGCAATAAAGAATAGGTGAACCGTTGTATTGGTACTAGTGAATATGTTTATGAGCCTTGTAGGAGGAGCGCACCAAAGCGCCACTTTCAACATGCCTAAAGCCCATTTCCAAGCCTATTTCCTCATATTTTTTAAACTGCTCAGGAAGTATAAATTCTTTTACGGGCAAGTGTTTTTTTGATGGTTGAAGGTATTGTCCAATTGTAACTACATCAACATCGACCTTTCTTAGGTCCTTCATTGTATTGATTACCTCTTCTTCCAATTCTCCAAGCCCTAGCATAATGCCCGATTTGGTTCTGTTGGCCCCATTTTTCTTAAGATAATCCAGCACACCCAAACTTCTTTCGTACTTAGCTTGAATTCGCACTTCTCTAGTGAGTCGTTTTACGGTTTCCATATTATGAGAGATTACCTCTGGTGCAACTTCTAGGATTCTATCTAGATGGGTTTCAATTCCTTGAAAATCAGGGATAAGTGTTTCCAGTGTGGTCTCCGCGTTCATTCTTCTAATGGACTTGACCGTTTCTGCCCATATAATGGAGCCCATATCTTTTAGATCGTCCCTGTCAACAGAAGTGACAACAGCATGTTTTATTCCCATAATTTTTATGGATCTTGCCACTTTTTCTGGCTCTGCCCAATCAACACTTTCTGGTCTTCCGGTTTTAACCCCGCAAAATCCGCAGGAGCGAGTACAAACATTTCCAAGGATCATAAAGGTGGCTGTACCTTCACCCCAGCATTCACCCATATTTGGGCAACTTCCGGATGTGCAAATAGTATGTAGGTCATATTTGTCCACAAGGCCTCTTAACTGCGTATATTTTTTACCGGTTGGGAGCTTTACCCTAAGCCATTTTGGTTTCCCTTTTGGCGGTAGAACGTTGTCCGTAACAGCTGTGCTCATAAAAGAAATTTGATTCACAAAGATACGAAACTAGTAAGGAAAGAACTTCTTGTGATGTCCTTACTTTTTTTTGATGATCTCGGCTAAAAGTTTTTTTGCCCGTAGCAGTTTTACCTTGATATTGTTAACTGGTTCATTGAGCTCTTTTGCTATTTCTGCATAGCTCAATTCATTGAAATACCTTAGGTTAATGACTTTTTGATAGTGTGGTTTTAATTTTTTTATGTCCTGTAAAAGATTGGCAAGATTTTGTTCAATAATTAACTGATCCTCGACGGAAGGCGTTTCATCCAAAACCTTTTTTACGGCATCGCCATGATTGTCCATTTCATCCAAAAGACTTCTTTTTCTTTTTCTGATGAGATCTACGTGAAGATTTTTAGAAATTGTGATGAGCCATGTTTTAAACTCATAGGCATCGTCATAGGAATTTATCTTATCAAATGCTTTGGAGAATGTTCTTATGGTAATATCCTCTGCATCATTTTCGTTTTTTGTCCTTGTGAGCTGAAATCCGTAAACATCGTTCCAAAAAGTATCCAAAAGTATACTGAAGGCGATTTGATTACCATCTATTGCCTTTTTTATGTTCTCCTGAATGGACTGCTCAATTTTGTTCAAAAAACGATATTTTGCAGGGTGGATTCTAAAGTAAGCTATTGTAATTCGGGTACGGTATCTTTTTTGCAGTCTTGTTCAGATGGAAGTTTTCCACAAAAGCCACAGGCTTCTCCATCTTTGTTTAGGTAAGGATTCTGACTTGCGCAGGTACCTGCAAATTCACCGTCTTTTTTAGACCAAATTTTAATGGCAATACCTGCAAATGCAAGTCCTAAAAGCCCTATGGTCAATAATGCTAACTTCATTTTCCAACTTTTGTACAAAGTTACAAAATACCTATCTAAAGCAACCGAAGTTTAAGGATACTTTAGTGATAGTATTTAATAGGTGATATTGGCAACGATATTTTGTACTGTAGGGGAGGTGTTGCCTCCTTCTGGTTCTATAGTTATATACCCTATTGCATTTTTTGCATACGGAAGTGCTAAAAGCTTGTTCTTGTCATCAAATTGCTTGATCACGCCCAAGTTTACGAGCTCTCCATTAACTTCTGCCCACATTTGGAAACATTTGTTTTCTGGAAGGTTAGGCACATTGCTAACATTGATGTAGGATAGTTTTTTTACTGGATTTATGTATGCCACGGCTTTAAGCTCTTTCGCTTCCATCTTACCTCTTACGTTATATCTTTTGGTATCAGGATTATTAAGGACGATAAACTGGTTTCTAACATCTTCCAGTTGATTTTTCATGTTTTCTTCCAAATATTTCATTTGGTTGGTAACCAATGTGTTTTCTTCTTGAAGGCTTTTGTTTTGATTCCAGAAAAAGTACGAGGAGCCAGCAAATATCATTATGGCTACACTGGCAGCAATCGCATAGCGGAAGAATTTTTTACTTGCAACTTGTTCTTTTCTAGCACTATGAAGAATAATTTCTTTAAGTCCTTCAGGTGTTTTTCTGGCATATATTTTTGCGAAAGCTTCCAAATTATCTTGAAGTTCATTGTAGGTTTCCCTTACTTCAGGATACATGGTGATGTATCTTTCGGCTTTTAGATTTTCCTCTTTAGAGGTATCTCCTAAAAGATGTTTTTCCAAAATATCGGAATCCAAGAATATTTTTACTTTTTCTTTCATGGTAATAAAATTATCAATAAGAGTATGGTCATTGTGGTGCCGTAAATTTTTCCGAGTTCCCTTAAACCAATCTTTAATCTTGATTTAACCGTTCCCAGTGGAATATCCAACTCTTCACTTGCTTCCTGTTGCGTCATTCCTTGAAAAAAAAGAGCTTCCAAAACAATTTGATATTTGGGTTCTATTTTCTCCAAGTTGTCTTGGACATCTATAAAATCTGGCATTATGCCGTTCACTCCTAGATTATATACGTCTGAAACGTCTATTTGGACTTCTTTGTCTGATTTATTGTTGACACTTCTTAACTTATCTATAGCTGTGTTTCTTGTTATACGAAACAGCCAGGTAAAAAGCTTTGCCTTAGATGCGTCATAAGAATCTGCTTTTTTCCAAATTTTTATAAAACTTTCCTGAAGAACATCTTGTGCCAAATCTTCATCTCTTACAACTTTATATGCCACACCAAAAAGTGTGTCACCATAGTTGTCGTATAACAATGATATTGCCTTATCGTCTTTTTCAGCAAGTAATGAAACAATATGTTTCTCAATTAGTGTACTCATTTATGGGGCGTTAAGGTAAAATTTTAGGGGGCTAAAATCTAAAATAACGTTTATATCGTATATAAAACAACGCTAAATTAGAAAAAGGATTATTTGTAAGCGTTTAAATGCAAGATAAAGAAAGAATACATAGTTAAGTTTATACAATTTTGGTTAGTTTGGTTTGGTATAACCCCTGTTATTGATTCAATACAGGGGTTATTTTATGATATTTACCTCTGGATGAATACGAATATTGAATTTTCTATCCACTTCTTGATGAATCAATTGCGCCAACTCAACTATTTCTCCCCCAGTGGCATTCCCATAGTTTACAAGAACCAAGGCTTGTTTTTCATGTACGCCGGCATCTCCATATCGCTTTCCCTTAAATCCGCATTGCTCAATTAACCAACCTGCTGGAATCTTGAATTGATCCTTGCCCATTTCAAAGGAGGGAATGTCAGGGTACAGTTTTTTAAGTTTCTCAAAGCTTTTTTTTGTAATCACAGGGTTTTTAAAAAAACTACCACTGTTACCAATCTCTTTTGGGTCGGGCAGCTTACTTTTTCTTATTGCTATTACCGCGTTGGATACATCTTGAATAGTAGGGTAAACAATACCATTTTTTTTGAGCTCAGCTTCAATTGCTCCATAACCCGTGTTTAGATCATGGTTTTCCTTGGTCAGTTTTAAGCTTACCGAGGTGATGATGTATTTGTTCTTAGCGGCATTTTTAAAAATAGAATCTCTATAGCCAAATTCACAAGCTTTTTTATCAAAAGCTATTAATTCGCCTGTCTCTATTTCCATTGCGGAACAACTTGTAAAAACATCTTTGAGCTCCACACCATATGCGCCTATGTTCTGTATTGGTGCTGTGCCGGTATTCCCTGGAATGAGCGATAGGTTTTCTAATCCGCCATAACCCTTGGCCAAGCTCCAAAGCACTAGGTCATGCCAGTTCTCTCCCGCCATTGCCTTAATAACAACCTCTTCTTCGGTTTCCTCTATGACTGTAATACCTTTTAAATTAATATGCATTACCAGGGCATCAATATCTTTGGTAAGCAACATATTGCTTCCACCACTAATAATGAACTTTTTTGGATAGGCTTCAAGTTCAAGTACCTTTTGAAGCTGTACTAGGCCATTTATTTCAATGAAAAACCGGGCCTTTACATCAATTCCAAAAGTATTATAGCTTTTTAGCGATATGTTTTCTTGAATATTCACTTGTCCCTATATTTTTTCAAAGCTTCACCTAATATTTGCACGGCTTTCACAAGTTGCTCTTTTTCAAGAACATAAGCAATTCTTATTTGGTTTTCCCCTAACCCTTTAGTGGCATAAAACCCTGCGGCAGGAGCAACCATAACTGTATTCCCATTCACTTCAAATTTTTCTAAAAGCCATTGTGCAAAATCATCGGAATTAGAAACAGGTAGCTCAACAACGCAATAAAAGGCTCCTTGAGGTATCGCAATTTTAACACCTTCCAATTTTTGTAATTCCGAAACAAGAATATTTCTACGCTCTACATATTCCTTGATAACATCATCAAAATACCTCTGTGGAGTTTCCAAAGCGGCCTCACTTGCAATTTGAGCAAAAGTTGGTGGAGACAATCTGGCTTGTGCAAATTTCATGGCGGTTTGTATAACGTCTCTATTTTTAGAAACCAAGCAGCCAATGCGCGCCCCGCACATACTATATCTTTTAGAAACAGAATCTACAACAATGGCATGCTCTTCAAGCCCGGGTTCTTGTAAAATAGAGTAATGCTCACGTCCTTCATAAGTAAATTCTCTGTACACTTCATCCGCAACTAAGAACAAATTATGTTTTTTGACCAGATTTGCCAGTTGTTTAATTTCCTCCTTGCTGTAAAGATATCCGGTCGGATTTCCTGGGTTACAGATAAGAATTGCCTTTGTCTTTGTAGTTATTAATTTTTCAAAATCCGCGATTGGAGGCAAAGCAAAGTTACTCTCAATTGAAGATGCGATTGGCACTACATTTACTCCAGAAGCAGTTGCAAATCCATTATAGTTGGCATAAAAAGGCTCAGGAATGATAATTTCGTCTTCGCTGTCCATTATTGTTCCCATTACAAAAGAAAGGGCTTCTGATCCGCCTGTGGTTACAATGATATCCTTGGATGAGACATTTATGCTGTTTTTGGAATAATAAGCAGCAATTTTTTCCCTGTACTGCTCAGAACCTTCTGTCATACTGTACGCAAGTACTTCAATGGTATGGTTTCTTACGGCTTCCAACGCTATTTTTGGCGTTTTAATGTCTGGTTGCCCAATATTTAAATGAATTACATGGGTACCTCTTTTTTTTGCTTCCTCTGCATAAGGAACCAATTTACGTATGGGTGAGGCGGGCATTTGTAGCCCTTTTTTAGATATACCTGGCATGCTTTAAATTTTAAGCAAAAATGGTAAAACCAACTCTTGGAAACAACACATTAGCATTTTATTTGAGTGGTTATAGGAATGTTAAATTAAAGTTAGAGTCGGTTATTATTTTGTATATTGAATAACATAACCTTTTAGAAGTAAGCAATTTGAAAAAAAACCTACATCTTTTTACACTTCTTTTTGTGTCACTTCCTTTTTTGATTTCGGCACAAGGCTTTAAGTTGCCCAAAGACCAAAAATTCCAAAAAATCAATTTTGATCTAATTAACAACCTTATCATAATTCCTATCGAAATTAATGGTGAAGAACTCACTTTTGTATTAGATTCAGGAGTAAGTAAACCTATACTTTTTAATCTTTCGGATAGAGATTCGTTACAAATTAACAATGTTTCGGAGGTCACAATTAGAGGGCTAGGGGATGGTGAACCAATGAAAGCGTTAAGTTCCAAGGGTAATGTGTTTAAGCTTGGAAAAGTCAAGAATTACAACCAAGATTTATATGTGGTTTTAGACAAGGAAATTAATTTCTCGACATCCTTAGGAATACCTGTGCATGGTATTTTGGGATATGACCTGTTCAGGGACTTTAAAGTAGAAATTAACTATGCTGCTCGAAACATTAAACTACATAATCCTGATTTATACAAACATGACCCCCATAGTAAATCCCAAACCCTCCGTTTATCCATAGAACGAAGGAAAGCCTATGTTGAGGGTACTGTTTTAATGGAGAATGATGAAGATATCCCTGTTAAATTACTAGTGGATACGGGAAGTAGTGATGCACTTTGGCTTTTTAGAGAACCAGAAAAAGGGTTGGAGATACCTGAGAAAAACTATGAAGACTATTTAGGACGTGGATTAAGCGGAGATATTTTTGGCAAGCGCACGAAGGTCAGTGGAATTAAAATTGGAGATTTTGAGTTAAAAGACGCAAAAGCAGCTTTTCCATATCGAGAATCTTTTGGATTTATTAAAAACTTGGGAGATCGCAATGGGAGCGTGGGTGGTGAAATTTTAAAACGGTTTAATATCATTTTTGATTACGCCAGAGGACAGGTCACTTTTAAAAAGAATGGAAATTTTAGGGCCCCATTCCAATATAACATGGCAGGTATAGAATTACAGCATAATGGGCTCAGGTATATAGCGGAGAGTATAGCGGGTTTTAATGGAGTGGTGAAAAGCGAAGAAGGCTCCTTTGGTAATGTCCAGATTCTCCTGGAAAATAAGACCAGACTGAGCCTAGTGCCGGAAATTATAGTTTCTGGAATTAGAGCAGGAAGCCCAGCTGCAGAGGCTGGATTACAGGCTGGAGATGTGATATTAGCGGTCAACGGTAAAAGAATACACCGTTATAAACTGCAAGAAGTCCTAAAAATGCTTAATGAAAAAGAAGGAAAGCGTGTACGCGTTTTAATAGAGCGGTATAACAAAGATTTGTTGTTCTCTTTTGTGCTTAAAAAGGTGTTCTAAATAAAAAAAGTCCCATGAATGAATATTCACAGGACTTTAGTTTCTGAATTATTTTCTTCTATTTGGCTCCTTCAGCCTTAACGTTCCCTTTTATTTTAAGAACCTTGGTAGGAGTATCCGCATTGGAAGTTACGGTGATGGCCTTTCTGATAGGGCCAACCCTTTTTGTGTCATATTTAACCTGAATCTGGCCAGTTTTACCTGGTAAAATTGGGTCTTCCGGCTTTTTTGGTATGGTACATCCACAACTGGATTTAACATTACTGATTACCAGCGGAACACTTCCTGTATTGGTAAATTCGAAAACTCGAACTCCATCGCTACCTTTTTCAATTTCACCGTAGTCAATGGTCTCACTTTTAAATTCAATCTTTGCTGTTGACTCTTGGGCATAAACGCCTAAAGACAAAAGTCCAACAAACAACATGAGTACAGTTTTTTTCATCATTTCTAGTTTTGGGTGAACTTCAAATTTAAATGTTTTCACACCTGCATCCAAAATTCTTTTGTTATGTAATAACGTTACTTATTTTTGTTTCGTATTTCGAGATTGGCTCTCAGAGGAAGAATAGCGATAAATTAACATAGCGTGTTCCCTTCAAAAAACCAATCTGAGTCCAAAAAGACAAAAACTATACCGAAAAATGGAAATTCCATCAAAATATGACCCAAATAGGGTAGAAGAGCACTGGTACGATTACTGGATGAAGCACGATTTTTTCAGTTCAAAACCTGATGATAGAGAACCTTATACAATCGTAATACCCCCACCTAATGTTACCGGAGTGTTGCATATGGGCCATATGCTTAACAATACCATTCAAGATGTGCTAATAAGAAGAGCGCGGCTAATGGGTAAGAATGCTTGTTGGGTACCGGGTTCAGATCATGCAGCCATTGCCACTGAAGCAAAAGTGGTTGCTAAATTGAAGGCTGAGGGGATTGAAAAATCCGATTTGACTAGAGAAGAGTTTTTAAAGCATGTTTGGGAATGGACCCATGAGTACGGAGGTGTTATTTTTAAACAGCTAGAAAAACTTGGGTGTTCCTTGGACTGGAAACGAAAAAAATTCACAATGGATGACGATATGTCAGCATCTGTTATCAAAGTTTTTGTGGATTTATATGAAAAAGGCCTGATTTACAGGGGGTATCGGATGGTAAACTGGGATCCAGAGGCTAAAACTACCTTATCTGATGAAGAAGTAGTGCATGAAGAACGTCAGGGCACCTTATATTATTTTGCTTACCCAATTGAAGGCTCAGATGAGAAAGTTACCATTGCGACCACGCGTCCCGAGACTATTTTAGGAGATACCGCTATTTGTATTAATCCTAATGATGAGAGATACCACCATTTAAAAGGAAAAAAGGCCATTGTTCCTATCTGCAACAGGGTTATTCCCATAATTGAGGACGAATACGTGGATATTGAATTTGGTACAGGATGCTTAAAAGTGACACCAGCTCATGACGAAAATGATAAGAATTTAGGAGATAAGCATGATTTGGAGGTCATAGATATCTTTAATGAGGATGCCACACTTAACTCGTATGGTCTCCACTACAAGGGAAAAGACCGTTTTGTGGTCCGAAAAGAAATCTCAAAAGAGCTTGAAGAAAAGGGTTTTTTGGTAAAAACAGAACAACATATTAACAAAGTGGGCACTTCTGAGCGCACCAAAGCAGTTATTGAGCCAAGACTTTCAGACCAATGGTTCCTAAAAATGGAAGGCCTGGCCAAGCCCGCTCTAGATGCAGTGTTGAAAAACGGAGATGTTAAATTATACCCTAAAAAGTTTGAAAATACATACCGCCACTGGATGGAAAACATAAGGGATTGGAATATTTCTCGTCAATTATGGTGGGGGCAGCAGATTCCTGCCTATTACTACGGCGATGGTAAAAACGACTTTGTTGTTGCCGAAAACAAAGAAGAAGCCCTTAAAAAAGCACAGGAAGCTATCATTTCCAATGGAGTTGAGAAGTCTTTAACCGTAGATGACCTAACTCAAGATCCAGATGCGCTGGATACATGGTTTTCCTCATGGTTATGGCCTATTAGCGTTTTTAATGGAATTTTAGACCCTGATAACGAAGAGATAAATTATTACTACCCTACGAGTGATTTGGTCACTGGACCAGATATCTTGTTCTTCTGGGTGGCAAGGATGATTGTTGCCGGTTATGAATACCAGGGAAAACGGCCTTTTGAAAATGTGTATCTGACTGGGTTGGTGCGCGACAAACAACGCCGAAAAATGTCCAAACAACTGGGTAATTCTCCGGATGCTCTCAAGCTTATAAAAGATTTTGGAGCAGACGGAGTAAGGGTCGGACTTTTGTTGAGTTCTGCAGCAGGTAACGATCTTATGTTCGATGAAGCATTATGTCAGCAAGGAAAAAACTTTGCCAATAAGATTTGGAATGCCTTCCGATTGATAAAAGGTTGGGAAGTAGAAGATTTACCGCAACCAGAAGCTGCAAAAATTGGAGTTGATTGGTATACGGCTAAATTCAATCAGACACTCGCAGAAATTGAAGATCATTTTTCAAAATACAGAATTTCAGATGCGTTAATGGCAATTTACAAGCTGGTTTGGGACGATTTCTGTTCATGGCTTTTGGAAATTGTTAAGCCGGCATATCAACAACCCATAGATCAAACCACCTTTGATGCCATAATTAATTTGTTTGAAGAGAATTTGAAATTGTTACATCCCTTTATGCCATTTTTATCAGAAGAAGTCTGGCAGCATATCACTGAACGTTCTCCAGAAGAGGCCCTTATTGTTTCAAATTGGCCCAAAAGAGTTAATGTTGATACAGACCTAATCTCAGGGTTTGACTTTGCCGCTGAAGTAATTTCTGGAATCAGGACAATAAGAAAGGAAAAAAACATACCTCAAAAAGAAGCATTGGAACTTTCTGTCTTAAATAGCGGGGAGGTAAGCAATAAAATGGATCCAGTCATATCCAAATTGTGCAATTTATCTCAAATGGAAACTGTAAAAGAAGCATTGGAAGGCGCTTTGAGTTTCAGGGTAAAAAGTAACGAGTACTTTATTCCTATTGGCGGTGCTATAGATGTTGAGGCAGAGATCAAGAAGATTACCGATGAACTCAATTACACCAAAGGTTTTTTGCAATCTGTTAAAAAGAAGCTCAGCAATGAACGTTTTGTTAGCAATGCCCCTGAAAAAGTGGTTGCTATTGAAAAAAAGAAAGCATCTGATGCAGAGGCCAAAATTGAGACTTTAGAGAAAAGTTTGGCAAGTTTAGGATAAGCGCCTTAAATTTTCTTACTGTTTACCAGATAGTGCTTTAATAGCAATATCTATCACTTAGGAATAGATTATGGACTAGTATCCCAATATTCATTACATTCAACACTGGAATGTAATTACTATTGATTGACTAAATTGTTCAATATCCTTCAATGAAAAAAAAACTAAACAGAAGAAACTTTCTCAAGAAGACCTCATTATCCGCAGCTGCAGTTTCCTTGCTCCCAAATAGTTTAAAGGCCATTTCAGGAAGACCACGACTATCCACATATATGGGAGACTATGCGGCTCCTAAACTGGAAAAGATAAGAGCGGCATTTATTGGTGTTGGCGCCAGAGGAGGAACACACCTAAAATTCTTCGCCACATTGCCAAACACTGAAGTAGTGGCCATTTGCGATTTGTATGAAGATTTGGTGAAGGAAAAAACACAATGGGTCAAAGAAGTTTCGGGAGAAAATGGGCATACGAAAATAGCGCATTATTGGGGTGATGAAAATAAATGGAAATTAATGCTCCAAGAGGTAAAGCCAGATCTTGTGTTTATTGCGACCAATTGGTTGAATCATGCTCCAATGGCCATAGAAGCCATGAACCAAGGAGCACACGCATTTGTTGAGGTTCCCATTGCTGTTACCCTGAATGAAATGTGGGATATTGTTGACACTTCTGAGCGTACTCAGAGGCATTGTATGATGATGGAGAATGTTAATTATGGTAGGGATGAGTTGCTTTTCCTGAATATTTGCAGACTAGGGCTGATAGGTGAGCTGTTGCATGGTGAGGCATCTTACATTCATGAATTACGCTGGCAAATGGAAGAGCAGAAACGGGGCACCGGTTCTTGGCGCACACACCATTATGCCCATAGAAATGGAAATTTGTACCCTACCCATGGATTGGGCCCGGTGGCACAATACATGAACTTGGCCAGAAGCGAGGATAATCTGCATAGTCTGGTCTCATTTTCTACTCCGGCATTAGGAAGGAAAGCATATGCAGAAAAGAACTACCCAGCTGACCATAAATGGAATGCCTTGGATTTTAAAGGGGGAGATTTAAATACCTCGATTCTAAAAACAGCCATGGGCAAGACCATTATGGTACAATGGGACGAAACTAGCCCTAGACCCTATACAAGGTTAAATCTAATACAGGGGACCAAGGGTGCCCTAGCTGGATTTCCTACACGCATAGCCTTGGAAGGGGGTGTTGAAGGCATAACCAAGAATCATCACGATTGGGTCCAAGGAGAGCAAATGGAAGCTATTTACCAAAAATATGATCACCCTCTTTACAAAAGATTGAATGAAGCGGCTAAAGGAAGTGGTCATGGAGGCATGGATGGTATTATGGTTTATCGCATTGTGGAATGTCTACAAAAAGGGCTTCCTTTAGATCAGAACGTATATGAAGGCTGTTTTTGGAGCGCTGTTGCACCTTTAAGTGAGCGTTCTGTTGCTAGTGGAGGGTCTCCTCAACATTTTCCAGATTTCACTAGGGGAAACTGGAAAACCACCCAACCGCTAAATATTATTACTTAGATTTTAGGTATGATTGAAGTTTCGGCCCCTGCAAGAATCTGTTTTTATGGAGATCATCAGGATTATTTGGACCTTCCTGTAATTGCTGGAGCCATCAATAGATTTATCCATATAAAAGCAATTCCAAATGAACAGTCCGAATTTAGAATTTTACTTGCAGATTTAGGAGAAGAAAAGGTTATTTCAATTCATGATGCTCTTAAGAATATTTCCAATGGAGATTATTTTCGTTCAGGAATATCGGTGCTTAAAACGTATGGATTTAAGTTTAAGCGTGGCTATACGATTGAAATACATGGAACCATTCCTTTAAACGCAGGATTGTCAAGTTCATCAGCCCTTATGGTTGCTTGGATAAGATTTCTGATTGCTATTCAAGAGGAACCAAAACAGGTGAACAATGCAACTATTGGACAATGGGCTTACGAAGCTGAGGTCGTTTATTTTAATCAACCAGGGGGGCTAATGGATCAGTATACGATTGCTCAAGGAGGATTGTTGTACATAAACACCAAAACAAGTGAAAGCACCCCGTTAAAATCAAGTTTGAGAAAACTGGTTGTTGCCGAATCTGGATTGCCAAAAAGAACACTCGATGTGTTGAAAAATGCTAGGGTATATGCTCAAAAGGGGATAGAGGCTGTAAAGAGAGCAACCCCTTTGTTTAATTTGCATAAGGCGAGCCCTGAAGATTATGAAAAGTATTTAAATATAGTCCCAGAGGAGTTTCAATCCCATTGGTATGCCACTATTTTTAATTACAACATAACTTTGAAAGCCAAAAAAGAATTACAGAAGCCCATCCCAGATGTAGAAATTTTGGGAGAATTAATGAACCAACATCAGGCCATACTTCAGGAAAATATTCAAAATACACCAGTTGAAATGACGAAAATGATGAAAGCCGCGTTAAAGGCCGGAGCTTTGGGTACAAAAATAATTGGCTCTGGTGGTGGAGGCTGCATGGTAGCCTTGGCAAAGGAAAACCAAAAAGAGATTATGGAGGCGTTCATGACGCACGGCGCAAAAGCTGCATATGAAGTTGAATTAACAACTATTGTCTAATGCAGAACGAAAGTTTGATCATCATGGTTGGTGGAGCATCCTCGCGAATGAAGAAAAGCTTGGAAACTGCAGATTTGGAAGAATCCGTAAAAACCATAGCAAAAGAGCAGCATAAAAGTTTAATTCCATTAGGAAAAGCAGGGAAACCCTTATTGCATTATCTAATTCAAAATGCTGCAAATGCAGGATATATGGAAGTTTATCTTGTTACTGGATATACAAATATGGGATTCAAGGATTTGGTTGGCAAAAAGGATTATGATAACACATATCTAAATCTTTCAGTACATTTTGCAGTTCAAACCATACCCGAAGGTAGACAAAGGCCAATGGGTACCGCTGATGCCTTGCAACAATGTTTAGATCAATATCCTGAGTTAAAGAATAGGATATTTACGGTTTGTAATGGGGACAATCTATATTCAAAAGAAGCACTGCAAGATTTGCGAGAAGAAAGGGAAGCTCCTAATGCCTTAATAAGTTACGGAAGCACAGGATTAAGGTTTTCTGATGATCGCATTTCAAAATTTGCACTAATGGATATTTCCGATAAGGGCTTTTTAAAAGGCATTATTGAAAAACCAGAGTTGGAGGATTTGGATATGTTTAGAGATTCAGAAGGAGAATTAAGGGTAAGCATGAACATTTTTAGTTTTTTTGGAAAAAGTATTTATCCCTATTTGGTAAAATGCCCCATACATTCTATTAGGGGAGAGAAGGAGTTGCCAGAAGCTGTCAGAAACCTGGTGACAGATAATCCCAATAGTATGATTTGCTATCCCCGTTCAGAACATATTCCTGATTTGACCAACGCGGAGGACATCAATATTTTTTTTAAATAATCAAGAATCTTCAAAAGTTACTGTAACAGTCGTGTTGTGAGATGTGTCTAAATCATAAAGCAAACAATATGATTTACAAAAGATGCATTTATCTAACATTGGTCATGTGCTTAGGTATGACCACAAGTATTAATTCCCAAACACCAAAAATTATGCAAACAACAGAAGTTTCAAAAGATCAACAAGATGTGCTCAACGCCGTGGAGTCCATGACCAAGTCCTTTAATGGAAAAGATATCGAAGGAGTAATGTCCAGTTATCAATCTGGAGCATTGGTTATCTTTGAACCAGAGTCTCCCGTTACAGATACTGAGCAATTGCGGGACATGTTTTTGGGCGCATTTTCCATTGACCCAATATTTGAGTATCCCAAAGGGCACGAAGTTTTTGTGAATGGAGATACCGCAACTCATATTGCACCATGGGTAATGAATGGGACCGCACCAGATGGCACCAAAATCCAACAAAGTGGGCTTTCTATTGCCAATCTTAAAAAACAAGTAGATGGTAAATGGTTGCTTACGTTTGATAACCCGCATGGGAACTTTCTAATGAATAAATAAGGTATGTCCTTGAAATTAAATCTGAATACAGCTGATGAAGTTCTTATTGAAAAGGCACTTTCTGGCAATAAAAAGGCCTTGGAGCTCTTGATCAAAAAACATCAAGATTGGATTTACAATGTTGCTGTTTCTTTTATTGGCGATAGCAGTGAAGCAGCAGATCTTACACAGGAGGTATTAATTAAGGTAATTACAAAGCTTGCTGCTTTTAAGCAAAAAAGCAGTTTTAAAACCTGGATGTACCGTATTATTAAGAACCACTTTCTTAATATGAAGAGAGGAAAGCATGAGCTGGACCCGCTTACTTTTGACCAATTTGGGCAAGGCTTGGACCAATTACCGGACGAATCACTTTCGAATTATTCATTTGAGGTTGAAGAAAAAATGTTGGTTCAAGAGGCAAAGATCAGTTGTATGAAAGGGATGTTATTATGTTTGGATAGAGAGCAACGCCTCATATACATTATTGGAGAACTTTTTGAGTTTCCTGATACTATGGGGAGCGAGGTTATGGAGATCAGTAGGCAGAACTTTAGAGTGAAGCTGCACCGGGCCAAAAAACAGTTATATAATTTCATGGACCACAAGTGTGGACTCATAAATACTGCCAACCCTTGCAGGTGTCATCGAAAAACGGCGGGCTTTATTAAAATGGGATATGTTGACCCTGTTGGACTAAACTTTCAAAAAGACGTAATTGGAAGAGTCAGTGAGATGGTTGATAAAAAGATAGAGACATATTCCAATGAGGTGTTATCAGATTATCAAAAAATATATCAAGAGCATCCTTTTTTAAAAAGCCCGGATAAGCTGGCGTCTATTAAGAAGTTACTTTCTACTAAAAGCATTAAGGAAACTTTTAATCTATAGCTAGCCTTATAGGCAAACAGCTAGGTTATGACTTCTTCTCTATTTTTTAGAGGAGAAGGCATGCCTAGTCAATGTTTATTGCAATCTGTATCTTTAAAGATAATTTTGATTTATGGCCAACACGCTAAAACGGAACATTTCTGCTACAGGAACTATAGAGTTTTCTTCTTTGAATGTTAGAGAACCTTCAGATTATGCCGCCGGAATTCCGGGGATAAAGGCTGCTTTGGAGCATGTAAGTAAAGAATCCGGTTTGTTCAGGTCTTTAAGAACGCTTTCCCATATGAATCAAAAGGAAGGGTTTGATTGTCCCGGCTGCGCTTGGCCAGACCCAGAAAAGCCTTCCAAATTAGGGGAGTACTGTGAAAATGGAGCTAAAGCAATTGCAGAGGAAGCTACATTGGAACGCGTGGATAAAGTTTTTTTTGAGAAGTATTCCGTTGAGGAAATTTCTAGATGGACAGATTATCGAATAGGAAAAAGTGGTAGAATTACCGAGCCCTTCATTTTAAGGCCAGGCTCAATTCATTATGAACCCATTTCCTGGGAGGAATCTTTCCAAATAATAGCAGAAAATCTACATGCTCTAGATTCTCCAGATGAAGCTATTTTTTACACATCTGGACGTTCTAGCAATGAGGCCGCATTTTTATATGGTCTTTTTGTGCGCGCTTTTGGCACTAATAATATGCCAGATTGCTCCAATATGTGTCATGAATCTAGTGGAGTGGCCCTTTCAGAAACTTTAGGTATTGGCAAAGGCTCTGTGGTTCTGGAGGATTTTCCAGAGGCTGAGGTGGTAATTGTTGTTGGGCAAAACCCAGGAACCAATCACCCCAGAATGTTGACTGCTTTGCAAAAATGTAAGGACAATGGCGGTAAGATCATTACCATTAACCCACTTTCTGAGAGTGGACTGAACAGATTTAAAAACCCACAGCAACTAAGTGGAATATTGGGAACTGGCACTCAGCTGACGGATATCTTTCTTCAGGTTAAAATAAACCAGGATGTTTCTTTGCTAAAACTGATTATGAAACGGTTGGCAAATCGTCACCAAGAGGGAGAACACGTATTTGACAATGATTTTATTTCGGAAAAAACGATTGGATTTCAAGAACTATTGGATGATCTGAAGAACTATAGTGAACAAGAATTACTTCAATTGTGTGGTGTAGATTCGTCAAAAATAGACTTGGCGGTTGATGTATTGGCAAAAAAATCCAAAATAATTATATGTTGGGCCATGGGACTTACGCAGCATAAAAATGGAGTTGAAAACATAAAGGAATGCGTAAATCTTTTGTTGCTCAAAGGAAGCATAGGTAAAAAAGGAGCAGGTACTTGTCCTGTGCGTGGGCATAGTAATGTACAAGGAGATAGAAGTGTGGGTATTATGCACTATGTTTCGGAATCGTTGAACAAATCCATTAAGAACGTTTTCGGTTTTCAACCACCAAATAAAGAAGGATTGGATACGGTGAATGCCATAAAGGCAATGCACAAAGGAAAAGCCAAGGTTTTTGTTGCATTAGGCGGGAATTTTGTTTCTGCGGCCTCAGATACCATATATACCTCCGGAGCACTCCAGGCTTGTGATTTAACAGTTTCTGTAAGCACAAAATTGAATCGTACTCATCTAACAGCTGGTAAAACGGCTTTGATTTTACCTACTTTGGGAAGAACGGAAATGGATAAGGAACGTTTTGTGACCGTTGAAAACAGCATGGGAAAGGTGCATCAAAGTAAAGGTAGGTTAGCACCCGCTAGTTCGCATTTAAAGAGTGAACCAGAGATTGTTGCGAACATGGCACAAACCTATTTCGGAAAAGATTCCGTGGTTGATTGGACGTCATTGGGGACCAACTATGATTTGGTAAGAGAAAAAATTTCTCAAGTTTTAGATGGATACCGGGAATATTCAAAAAGGTCTAAGGGTTCGGGGTTTTACCTTCCCAATAATTCAAGAGAAGCTGATTTTTCCAAGTTACCTGGCGGAAAAGCACAATTTTCAATCTGCGCAACACCTAAACATGACTTAAAAGAAGATGAATTCATATTGATGACGGTGCGCAGCCATGACCAATTCAACACTACCATTTATGGGATGAATGATAGATACAGAGGTATATTTGGAGAACGACGGGTCGTTTTTATGAATATCGATGATATGAGAAAAGGACAATTAATGCCACAACAAATTGTGGATTTAGTAAGCAGCTATGATGGTACAGAGCGTAGAGCGGAAAAATTCAAACTGATTCCTTATAATATTCCTTCTGGAAATCTGTGCGCATATTTTCCAGAAACCAATGTTCTTGTTCCCATAGATTTGTACGCAGATAAAAGTCATACACCGGTTAGTAAATCTGTTATTGTTAAAATACAGATCAGATAATTTTGGTTATAAAAACTAGGTAATAGCCTTAAAACCAAACAGTAAAAATAAAATTGGATTTTTAACTTCCCCTCGTTTTAAAACAACACAAGACTTCTATTTTTTGGATAATCTGTGAGGTTTATGGTAGTTTTTACTATTTTTAGAGTCATATCGCTGCTCAAGAAGCTCATTGTTCATACCTCATTTTCTTGATAAACATCGATAAAACCTCTTATTTTTTATGTTTGTAGTATGGAAACTTACGCCACGGCTTTATTGTATGCCACTCCATTTTTTATAGGACTTGTACTTTTTGAGGTGCTTTATGGGCATTTTGTAAAAAAACAGATGCACAATGTAATGGACACCATAAGTAGTCTAAGTTCTGGCCTTACCAATGTTGTTAAAGATTCTTTGGGTCTTGGAATTATCCTTGTCACCTATCCTTTTCTGTTGCAGTATTTGGCTTTAACCGAAATAAAAGCAACCTGGTTGGTCTGGGTTATTGGTTTTGTAGCTCTTGATTTTGCGGGTTATTGGAATCACCGCTTAAGTCATAGCATCAATTTTTTTTGGAACCAACATGTAATACACCATAGTAGTGAAGAATTTAACTTGGCCTGTGCGCTACGTCAGTCTATTTCCAATTTGTTGGGCTACTTTCCATTATTATTGATTCCTGCGGCTTTGTTGGGCGTACCCCATAAGGTGATTGCGGTTTTGGCCCCAATTCATTTGTTCGCGCAGTTTTGGTATCATACACGGCATGTAGGCAAGATGGGATGGCTAGAATACATAATTATTACACCTTCCCAACATAGAGTGCATCATGCTATTAACCCAGAGTATATAGATAAGAATTTAGGACAGATCTTTAGCTTTTGGGATAGAATGTTTGGCACCTTTCAAGAGGAATTACCGGAAGTTCCGCCACAATATGGTGTTTTAAAACCTGCTAGCACATGGAACCCCATACTCATAAATTTTCAACATATATGGCGATTGTCCAAGGATGCCTGGTATACAAAGAATTATTGGGATAAACTTAGAATCTGGTTTATGCCAACTGGGTGGAGGCCCAAGGATGTTAAGGAAAAATACCCCATCCAGATTATTCAAGATGTTTATAACTTCAAAAAATATAAGCCTGAGGCTTCCATACGTTTAAAGGGCTACTCAATTTTTCAACTGGTAACGAACACCTTGCTAATGTTGTTTATGTTTTATAATTATTCTGAAATAGGGTTTAACGGCCTTCTTTTGTTCGGCGCTTTTATATTCGTTGGCATTTATGGTTACTCCACTTTGATGGATAAAGATGCCTATGCCATATGGATTGAGGTTTTTAGAAGTGTTGCAGGACTAATTCTAATATATCTTACTGATGATTGGTTTGGTTTGAACACCTATTTTCCCGCGGGTAGTTACTTGGTAGGTCTCTATTTTCTAATTACAATTTTTGGGGGAATATATTTCTCTTACTATGAAAAGAAACATATACCTGCAAATACGGTAGCTTAAGACTTCTTGATTTCCTTATTGACCAGATCAATATAACCTTGCATGGCCTCTTCAATACTTATGTTTTGGGCTTGAATCATAGCATTGGCCTTAAATGCATTGATAAGTGGAGTTTTACTACCGGGATTTCCAAAATTTTTGTTAGCAACTTTAAAGTATGCATATAGCTTTAGCAGAAGATCTGCTGGTAAAGGCTTTGTATAGCCATTTACGAAGGCCACCGCTTCCTCAAACTGTTTATGTAGTTTGGCCCTATCAGTCATCTTTTTTTCGAATGGAAGCTATACATGTTCTTGCGCCAACCACTTTTTGATTTAGTTTTACCGCAATATCACAATCCAGAGGTAATAATAGGTCAACTCTAGAACCAAATTTGATGAAACCTGCATCTTGACCCTGAGCAACTTGTTCTCCTTCCTCAGCATAGTTAACAATTCGTCGCGCAACGGCCCCTGCAATTTGTCTATATCCAATTTCACCAAATTTTGGGGTATGTAGTATTACCGTGGTACGTTCGTTTTCAGTACTGGATTTTGGGTGCCATGCAACTAAATACTTTCCCGGGTGGTATTTAGAATAGGTGACCGTGCCGCTGGCTGCGTAGCGTGTGACATGGACATTCAGCGGAGACATAAAAATAGAGACCTGCTTACGTCTGTCTTTAAAATATTCAGTTTCTTCAACCTCTTCGATTACCACAACTTTACCATCAACGGGTGCAAGTATTTCATCAAAAGTTGGGGTCACCGGTCTTTTAGGGTTTCTGAAGAATTGCAATATTAAAACCAATATAACAAGTGAGGCTATTTGAATGATTAACTTGATCCAAGGAACATCAATATAAAAATGTGCAGAAAGGATAATGGCAACCACTATGAAAAAGGCTGTAATTATAATTTTTTGACCCTCTTTATGAAACATGCGAAAATATATTAAGTACAAAATATGCAAATGGGGCTGCGAATACCAAGCTGTCCAATCTATCCCAAATACCGCCATGTCCTGGCAATATGGCACCACTGTCCTTTACACCGGCAATTCTTTTAAACTTAGACTGCAGTAAATCACCCAAACTACCGGCAATTACTATTACCGTTGCAAGAATCATCCATTGCATCAATGTTAAACTGGTTTCGTACCATGCTAGAAAATATGCTGCCACTAGTGCAAAAATAAGACCTCCTATAGAACCTTCAATGGTTTTTTTTGGAGAAACTGAAGGATAAAGTTTTGTTCGCCCAATGGATCGCCCCACCAAATAGGCAAAAGTATCATTAACCCAAATTAAAATAAAAATGCCCATAATAAGAAATTTGGCAAAATCATTTTGCTTATATGGAATCATGGTTAAAAATATACAGCCTCCACCTACATAAAAAACTGCAATTATAAACTTTTGAAATTCACTAAAATGTTTTGCTTTTTTATGGAATAAAAATGCTAAAAGTGCCAAATCTACCGTAATTGTAAGTAACATGAGTGCGGTAATAATGACCGTATTATGCACTAAGTAAATAAAGGCCCACCAAAGTGCCAAATAGGCAATGAAAATGTAGTATCCTTTTAGGCGAACAATTTTTTTAAATTCATATAGACAGGCCAAACCAAATGTCATGAAAAGAAAATCGAAAGCATCTGAACTCAAAAATACAGCCCCCATTAGGAGCACCACATAGATGACCCCTGTAATAGAGCGCCTTAGAATTTCTTTCATAAAGTTAGTAATCTTCTAGGAGTAAAAGATATACATTTTTTGAGGCACTTCCGTAGGATAAGAAGTCATTTTTGTTTTCTGGGGTAGGTTGGAAGTGTTTTAAGGTTGTGATGTTGTTGGGAATATTTTTTTGATATTTTTCTTTGATGACCTTTAATGCTTCGCTGATGGAATCCACTAATTGGCTTGTAGTGGCAAAAACAATTAAATTGGAAGGGAGTTCATCCAGTTTTTTTTCTTTGATCTGATTGGAGCAAACTAAAATGGAACCATTGTGTGCAATTAGATGTTCGCAGGTGGTAAAGAAAATATCACTCTCCTTTCGGTTTTCGGTAAAGCCTATCTTCTCAGAAGAAAAACGACTTTGCAAACGCTTATCAAGGGAATAAAACAAATGACTTTGCCAATTGTTCTCTGAGATGATGTTGGTTAATGCTTCCGTAATTTCAGAGTCATCTTCGCAATAGATAAATTTGCCACCATTTTTTTTAAAATATATGGTAAACTTTTCATCGACAGGAATTTTTAGATCGGGCATATGATCCCCACGGGTCTCCACGGTTTCTTTGGAAACCTTTTTGCCACCTCCAAAAAGCTTGTCAAAAATCCCCATTTATGGTATCAATAACATTTATTTACTTGAAATAACTTTTGGATTTTCAATTTAGTCTGCAGGTTCCAATTCTTCTTTTTCAAATGGCCTTTTTCCAAAAATCTTTTCCAAATCATCTTTAAAGATAACTTCTTTTTCCAAAAGCCTATCTGCTAACTCTGTAAGTTTATCCTTATTATCAGCTAACAATTTTATGGCCCTTTGGTATTGCTCCTCTATGATTTTTGAAATTTCCTCATCAATTTTCTGGGCTGTTTCTTCACTATATGGTTTTGTAAAACCATATTCATTGTTTCCTGAAGAATCATAGTAAGTTATATTGCCCAATTGCTCGTTAAGACCGTATATGGTAACCATGGCTCTTGCTTGTTTGGTTACTTTTTCCAGATCGCTAAGTGCACCAGTAGATATTTTATCGAAAATAACCCGTTCGGCGGCTCTTCCTCCCATGGTTGCGCACATCTCGTCCAACATCTGCTCTGGTCTAACAATCAAGCGCTCTTCTGGCAGATACCATGCAGCTCCAAGAGATTGTCCTCTAGGAACAATGGTAACTTTTACCAAAGGTGCGGCATGTTCTAACATCCAACTAACTGTTGCATGGCCTGCTTCATGGTACGCAATGGTCTTTTTCTCTTCAACAGTTATGATTTTGTTTTTCTTCTCAAGACCACCAACAATTCTATCTACGGCGTCTAAGAAATCTTGCTTGTTTACCGCTTTCTTCTCTTTTCTTGCAGCAATCAATGCAGCTTCATTACAAACGTTTGCAATATCAGCTCCAGAGAAGCCAGGTGTCTGTTTGGCTAGAAAATCCAAATCAAGCGTTTCGGCAGTTTTAATGGGGCGTAAATGAACTTCAAAAATTTCTTTTCGTTCTCTAATGTCTGGTAGGTCTACATAAATTTGACGGTCAAAACGACCGGCACGCATTAATGCCTTGTCCAAAACATCTGCACGGTTGGTTGCCGCTAACACAATTACATTGGTGTTGGTACCAAAACCATCCATTTCGGTTAATAATTGGTTCAGTGTGTTTTCGCGCTCATCATTTGAGCCTGTAAAGTTATTTTTTCCTCTAGCACGACCAATAGCATCAATTTCATCAATAAAAATGATTGCCGGTGATTTATCCTTGGCTTGCTTAAAAAGGTCACGTACTCTTGAAGCTCCAACACCCACAAACATTTCTACAAAATCCGAACCGGATAATGAGAAGAAAGGAACCTTTGCTTCACCAGCAACTGCTTTGGCAAGAAGCGTTTTACCTGTTCCTGGAGGTCCTACCAATAGAGCTCCTTTGGGTATTTTTCCTCCCAAAGATGTATACTTATCTGGGTGTTTAAGGAATTCTACAATTTCTTGCACTTCTTCTTTTGCGCCTTCCAATCCTGCAACATCTTTGAATGAAGTTCTAGTATCGGTCTTTTCGTCAAAAAGTTTTGCTTTTGATTTTCCAATATTGAAAATCTGACCTCCAGCGCCACCACCGGCACCCCCAGACATTCTTCGCATCAAATAAATCCAAATACCAATTATCAATGCAAATGGGAGTAGTGAAAGCAATAATTCCCCTAAAACATTGGATTCGGTATCAAAGTCAACAATCGTATCAAGATTGTTTTCTTTTTTGATGCTTTTTATTTCGTCCTCAAAATTCTGAAGATCTCCATAGTCCAAAATATACTGTGGAATTTTTCCTGCAGAAAAATTAAAAGGTTTCTCCGCTACATTTTTGTGCACATCTTTTTGAAGTGCTTCTTCAGTCAAGAAAACCTTTGCTTGCCTTGCATTGGTGATAATGAGAATTTCTGAAATATCTCCGTTTCTCAAGTACTCCTGTAGCTCTGAGGTTGTGGTTTTCTCTGTACTGGAAAAACTATTTCCTCCAAAGAATTGAAAACCAATAATTAATGCGATTACCACCCCGTAGATCCACCATGAACTAAAACGAGGTTTCTTAGGAGTATTGGAATTGTTGTTGTCTTTTGCCATTTTTTTTAAGAATTGTAGCTGCTCTCCACCATTGTTACTTTAGCGTCACCCCAAAGCCCTTCTATGTCGTAGAATTCCCTAATGTGTTTTTGAAATACATGAACAACAACATTTACATAGTCCATCAAAATCCATTCTGCGTTTTCAGAACCTTCAACGTGCCAAGGTTTATCTTGTATTGCTTTGCTGACAGTTTTTTGGATGGATGAAACAATTGCGTTTACATGCGTGTTGGAAGTACCATTGCAGATAATAAAGTAGTCACAAACTGTATTTTCAATTTCCCTAAGATCAAGTAGATTTATATCTACTCCTTTAACTTCTTCTATTCCATGTAATATTAAGGCAATCAATTCATCTGCGCTAGCTTTCGTTTTCTGCATTCAAAAATTTTAGTTTCTACAAAGTTATATTTTTTTTGTTTTCTTAGCCCTAGTTTTTAACATAACATTGGACGCACCGCTTTGGGAGAACTATCACAGATAATCAAACTTGATGCCACGGACTCTACAAATCTCTATTTAAAAGATTTGATGCAATCCAATACCTTAGGGGATTTTACAGTAATTGTTGCCAAAAACCAATTAAAAGGAAGAGGTCAAATGGGAACAACTTGGCAGTCTGAAAAAGGTAAAAACTTGACATTTAGTGTTTTAAAAAAATTCATGTCCTTTCAAGTAGTTCGCCAATTCAATTTGAACATCTGTATTTCACTGGCAATTTGTGATGTTCTAAAGGAATTATCCATACCAGATTTAAAGGTAAAATGGCCCAACGACATTATGTCAGGTTCTTCTAAAATTTGTGGCATTTTGATTGAAAATGTTCTTAAAGGGCAGTTGGTTCAAAATTCTATTATTGGTATAGGCCTAAATGTGAACCAAACTAATTATGGAAACTTAGAAAAAGTTGCATCACTAAAGTCATTAACTGGAATGCATTTTGAGCTTGAAGAACTGCTAAATAAAATTTTAGAACGGTTAAAATTCTATTTTATCGAAATTGAGGAAAAATCAGTTGTACAATTATTACCGGATTACCTAGAGCTACTTTTTAGAAAGGATAAACCTTCAACATTTAGAAATACCGAGGGGCAGTTGTTCATGGGATTTATCCGTAATATATCACCAGAAGGAAAACTGATTTTAGAATTGGAGGACAAGGTATTTAAAGAATACGGATTAAAGGAAGTATCCCTTTTGTACTAACCTATCTTATCCAAATTTGATGAAAGCGTCTCCATGAAATTGGTGATTGGAGTTTTAATCATCATGGCCATCATGGCATTAAATTCTCCTTCAAAACTAAGGCCTACTTCACTTTCATTTTCGCTTAAAGCCTTAATGTTTCCAGTTAGTGTAAACGGCAGCTTATCACTGGCAGCTCCAAGGACAACCTTTTCATTGGGGAACTGTTCTTTTAGCCTTAGAATTATTTCTGGCATGCCCTTTAAAGCAAATTTGAAGGTTTTTTCATCTAAAACCTCAAATTTATCAATGTTATCGGGCATTAAGGTCTTAAAGTTTTTAATGTCACTTAAAAAATCAAAAACTTCTTTATCACTTTTTGCCACTTTCTTTTTAGAGACTTCAATATGCATAATTAAAGGTTATTTCCATTGCTGTGGATTTGTTTTCCACTGCAATAAGGTTTGTAGATGAGATTCTTTTATATAATTTGTTTCTGAGGCTTGTTCAATCAAATGGTCATAATCAGATAAGGTGTGAAGCTCCACATCTTCATTGGAAAAATTGTCGGTAGCGGTAGCAAAGCCATAGGTAAATATAGCAACCATGCCCTTTACCTTTGCTTGCTTTGCTTTTAAAGCTCTCACGGCATTTAAACTGCTTTTGCCCGTACTTATTAAGTCCTCAATAACTACCACATTTTGCCCTGGTTCCAAATACCCCTCTATTTGGTTTTGTCTTCCATGGGATTTTGGTTCTGGACGAACATAGATAAAAGGAAGTCCCATTGCTTCTGCAACCAAAATTCCTATACCAATGGCACCAGTTGCAACTCCTGCAATAACATCTGGTTTTCCATATAATGTTTCCACCTGTTTTGCCATCTCTTCGCCAACATAATTTCTTATTTTGGGATATGAAAGCATTATTCTATTATCACAATAAATGGGAGATTTCCACCCAGAAGCCCATGTAAATGGATTTTCTGGTTCCAACTTAATTGCATTAATTTGTAATAGAAGTTCGGCTGTTTTTTTTGCAGTGTCCTTGTTTAAAACCATTGCGCAAATGTATAAAGTTTTTGTTAATGAGTCCCCACTGATTTTAACAAATGAGCGTCAAGAGAATTCTAATGGAAACCTCTTTTCTTTAGATGGTGATTCTATATTAATGGCTATTGAATCTTTGTCCAAGGGTAGATTGAAGGAAGCTTACATATATCATCCGGATGAAGAAAAGATCCTTGATGTTTTTATGCATAAGATTCCAGTCGTGGTAGCTGGGGGAGGGTTTGTAACAAATCCGAAAGGCAAGATTTTATTCATTTATAGAAATGATAAATGGGATTTGCCTAAAGGTAAGGTCGATAAAGGGGAATCCATTGAAAAAGCTGCTATTAGAGAAGTGGAGGAGGAAACAGGAGTAAGAGATTTGGTTATTGATAAATTTTTGCGGACCACCTACCATATTTTTAGGAGAAATGGAGAATACCGCCTAAAGCAAGTACATTGGTTTGCCATGTATACCAAATACGATGGCAAATTGGTTGGTCAGAAAGATGAAGGAATCATGAAAGTGAAATGGAAAGGCCCCAAGAAAGTTAAAAAGGCATTGGAAAACTCCTATTTTAACATTAAAATTTTATTTGAGGGCTGGTCTATTCCCGATCAAGAATAGAGGATGCACCACTACCTTTTACAATACGATAGATAGGATATCTTAAATAGGGCTCTTCTTTATGCTTTGAGCGCTGATAAATCCAATCTAATTGAGCGTACCAGTCTTGAGAAAAATCTGGGTCAACTTCTTTTTTGAGCAGAAAATTACCACGTAGTACGGAATCTTTTTTAAGAATATCCAAAGCTACGTCTTCAAAAACATACGGAGAGAACCCCTCTTTTTGTTGAAGCACGGTATCGAAAAAGTTCCAATTGAAGAAGGAATCTGCTCCCATAGGTTCCAAGGTCTCCAGTAAATATCTAATTCCTTGTTGACTTGTGGGCACTATAAAATCACCTGCCCTAAAGGTGGCTTTGACCATTTTTTTATCAACTTGAGTATTATAGTGTGGATAGTGGCCCTCATATGGGTTTTCTCTGGTGTCGTAATCCAAAATCTTATAGGATTCCACTGTTAGTACAGTATCTTTCTCTATCTTAAAATATTGAACCTTGTTGGCATTCAGTCTATCCATTATTTTTTGCCAACCCTGTTTAACAATGTAGGCGGCAGGAACGGTTACAGTATCTTGTGGGCTATAATAATTATAATAAGGGGTCTTTTTTGTAAAAGGTTTGGATTGGTCATATTTTAACCTGGACAGCCCTGTTACTTCGCTCTTAATCTGTTCAGCTTCATACCCTTTAAAATTTAATTCAGATGTTCGTGTAGTATCTACCTGCCAATCAAAATAATACTCAGAGAGTTTTGTGTTCCCTTCCAAAGTTTCCTTACGCATGGTTTTTATTGTTCCATATTCTTTTTCAACAACAGATATCATGCTTTGCATAAGTTCGTATGTACCTTCCACTCTTTTTGCATAAGGTTTTAGCATGTGGGTTTCCACCATTAAACCCAAGGTACTCCAAAGGGTCGTGTATCCCGTTGAATATCTGGGATGGTCCATAAATTGGCTAAACCCGTATTCTGGTGGCCTATTGTAGACATTAACATAGGGTGTAATGTCCAAATCTTTTTCTGCCAATGATTTCTCCACTTTTGGCATAAATTCTTTATGTAGGTAATTACCGAGTTTTCCACCCAATTTGTTATGTTGAGTAAAAAGGTGAGTAAGCGTGTACTGGTAATCCGCTCCATTGCTAACATGATTGTCAATAAAAACGTCAGGTTCCACTAAATGAAAAATCTGTGTAAAGGTCTTCGCATTTTTAGTGTCCATTTTTATAAAATCCCTATTAAGGTCATAATTCAAGGCATTACCACGAAAACCATATTCTATGGGTCCATTTTGATTTGCTCTGGTAGTTGAATTTCTATACAGTGCTCCTCCAATATTATAAACAGGAATGGTCACCAAAATGGAATTTTTTGGGTGAGCTATTTTTTTGGTTGCCAAATCACGATAAAGAAGCATGGTAGCATCAATGCCGTCGCTCTCTCCCGGGTGTATGCCATTATTTATTAGGATAATGGCTTTTTCATTTCTTACGTTTTCAAAATTAAAATCTCCATCAGGATTGAAGGTGACCATATGCAATGGATATCCACTATCTGTGTTTCCCAATGTTTGAATATTGATTTCAGGAAAATCCTTGGCCAATTTTATATAAAAAGCAATGGTTTCCAGGTAAGTTGGAGTTTCTTTTCCTTCTGTGGTCTCAAAAAAAGTTTGGTAGGAGTCTATTTTATCTTGTGTTTGTGTTTCACAGGATAAAAAGAACATTAGTAATATAAAAAGAACAAAATACTTCAAGGTGTGGAATGCTAGTTGAAAATAAATTGGGGGAAAATTCTTTCCAATGATAAAAATAGTCAATAAAATAATTATGATGCTATATTGACCCTGTTAAGGTCAGAAGCTTCAATTTTGTAAATAGGTTTGTTTTTGAAATTAAGATAGTGCGGAGACTTTAGTCTAAAGTCATTCCATTTCTGGTAATCTAATGGATCTATCGATGATGTGATAACATTAATGATTATTTTTTCCTTGACATCCATGTTCACAAATTCCTGTAAAAATTCCCATCCGTCCATAATGGGCATATTTATATCCAAAAAGATAACTTCTGGTATGGATGCTCCCTTATGAATCCTTTTTGTCAATCCCTCCAATGCAGCTTTTCCATTTTCGAAGGCCTTAATATCCTTACAAATAACAGTGGTTTTCAACATTTTTTTTATGCCGAAAATAGTTATTGGGTCATCATCTATGATATATATACTGTTAATCTTCTTCATTAAAATAAACGTTGAATGTGGAACCTTTATCCACTTCACTACTTACAGTTATATTTCCGCCCATTGCTTCTACCTGGTTCTTTATGATATATAGTCCTAGACCTCTAGCATCTTTGTTGTTATGGAAGGTTTTATACATTCCAAAAATTTTACCTCCATACCTGTTTAAATCAATGCCCAAGCCTTTGTCACTTACACTTAAAACAACACTTTTATCTTGTTTTTTGGCATTTAGGGCAACAACTGCATTTTCTTCTGGCTTGCTATATTTTACCGCGTTGGTTATCAAGTTTAGAATGATGCTCTCCAAATAAGCGGGAACACTCATGACCGCTACGTTGTCTGGAACCGAATTGATGAATTTCACCTTGTTCTTTACTAAGAAACCAGCCAAATTTTGCTGAACTTTAAGGATGTTTTCATTTAGATTTAATGATTTCTTATCTAGATTAACATTGGTGCTTATATCAACTACTTCATTAAGATTTTCCAATGTATCCAATAAGTTGTCAGATGCATGAGACAACATTTTCATGATTCGCTTTTTTTCCTTTTCTTCTTTTTCTTTGATGAGAAATTCCAAAAGCATTGAAAAATTAGCAGTATGCGACCTCAGATTATGTGAAACAATATGCGCAAAATTGATAAGCTTTTTGTTTTGTATTGCAGTTACGTTGATTAAGTCTTGCAATTGATCTTCCTTTTGTTTTATATGGGTAATATCCATACTCATACCTATAAGTCCGTATGCTTTGCCTTTTATATCCAGAAGAGGAATTTTTGAGGTAAGGAAATTGGTGGCACTACCATCTTTTTTTATGTTAATGGTCTCTCTCCCAATCATGGGTTTTAATGTGCGCATTACCTCTAGGTCCTCGTCTCTAGAAATTTGCGCCACTTTTTCATCATAAAGATCAAAATCCGTTTTCCCTACTAGATCCTCTGGTTTTGTTCCCAAATACTCGCACTCTGCTTTGTTTACCAATATTTTTCGAGAGTCCTTATCTTTTATGAAAACGTTTATGGGAAGATTATCAATCAAGGTGGTCAGTAACTGTTCACTTTCCTTTGTTTTGATCTCCGCTAAAACTTGATCGTTAATGTCTTGAAAAGTTCCAAAAAGCTTGACTATTTTCCCATTTTTTCTGATTGCTTTTCCACCTGCTGTTACCCATTTCTCTTCTCCTTTGTGCGTGATTATGATTAAACGCTCACTATAAGGTGTTCCCTCTTCCAATGCCTTATGGAACAACATAGAAATTTTGTTTCTACTATACCCTTGTTTATAAAACTCTATACCTTGGTTTATTTTAGGTTCAAAGTCATCTGGGACTTGGTGAATCTGTTTTGTTACCTCACACCAATTAAGTTTCTCTGTTGCAATATCGTATTCCCAACTACCAACTGATGAAACTTCTGATGTTGCTTTGAGTAAAGTTTTGGTTCTTTCCAGTTCCAGTTCTTTTTCAATAATATGTGTTATATCTTCGGTTTGTACAATTGTTCCAATTATGTTTTCTTTTTCATCAAACCAGGGTACAAAAACACTTTCGAACCATTTCTCGTTTTCCTTGTTCTTTTTTTTATGACGAATGACATGCTTACAATTTTCCAGAAAGCATTCCTTCAAGGTTTTAGCTGAAAATTCTTCATGATTATCGTAAAAACCAAAAATATTCTTGTTATTTCCACGAGTGTCTTTTGGTTCTAAATCAAAAATGGACAACCATGAGTTTGAGGCTTCAACCACCGAATACTTAGTGTCAACAAGAGCAGTGGCTTTGGGTAGTTGCTTAATTAGGTAATTGTGGGGAACAGATTCAACAGTTTTCAAAATAAGGTTGAGATTTGGGGGTTCTTTAATTTATAAGAAATTTCTTACTAAAATATAGGTATTAACCTTTTTCTCTTATTTATTGTTGTGAACTAACGCAAATCTGTTGTTTCTTATACGAAACAAGAAGTTAGAAAGGTGGAAGATCAAAGAATTATGACTTACCACAGATTTTTACAAAATTTAGAATGTTGTGAATGATTGCTATGGCTTAACTATCACGGTATCTGGGACCAAGCCAGTGTAGTCTCCACCATTTCTAATCACATCTCTTACAATGGATGAACTGATATAAGATTTTCCAGAAGAGGTAAGCAAAAATACCGTTTCAATTTCGGAAAGCTTTCTATTGGTATGCGCAATGGCCTTTTCAAACTCAAAATCTCCTGGATTTCTCAACCCTCTTAAAATAAAATTGGCATCTATTTTTTTACAAAAATCGACCGTAAGCCCTTCATAGGTTACAACCTTAATTTTTGGTTCGTCCTTAAATGCATTTTCAATGAATTCTGTTCTTTCTTCCAAAGAGAACATGTATTTCTTATCCGCATTTATGCCAATTGCAATCACAAGTTCATCAAATAAAGTAATGCCCCTTTTTATAATATCGTAATGGCCTAAAGTAAGTGGGTCAAAAGAACCAGGAAAAATGGCGCGTCTCATGTTTGGAAAGTTTGTTTAAAAATACAGATTTTCTATCGTAATGTTTCTTCTATAGCACTACCAAATAGCTCTTTTAAAGATATTCCTGCGGCTTTGGCCTGTTGCGGTAAGATGCTTTCTTTGGTAAGACCGGGTGTGGTGTTTACCTCTAGTAGATAGGGCTCATCTTTTATAAAAATGAACTCACTGCGGGTGTAACCCTTTAATCCTAGTGTCTTATAAATATATTCTGCCCATTTTACAACGCGTTCCTCTTGTTCTTTGGAAATTCTTGCTGGTGTAATTTCTTGTGATTTTCCTTGATATTTTGCCTCATAATCAAAAAAATCGTTTTCTGAGACTATTTCGGTTATGGGGAGTACCTTGATTTGATTTTTATATGTAATTACCCCCACAGATACTTCTGTTCCATCCAAAAAAGATTCAATTATGACCTCATTGTCCTCCTTAAATGCATTTGATATGGCCTTGTTTAGATTCTTTTTTTCGTAGACCTTAGATATACCGAAACTGCTACCGGCCCTATTGGCTTTTACAAAACAAGGAAGACCTACTTTGTCTACAATGGTGTCTGCATTAATTGGATCTCCCAAATTTAAATAGAAAGACTGGGCACAAAGTATTCCATATGGCTTAAGAGCGCTTAGTAAATCGCGCTTGTTAAAGGTAAGAGCAGCTTGATAATGGCCACAGGATGTTTGGGGTATTTGCAACAATTCAAAATAAGCTTGCAATAATCCATCTTCACCAGGAGTTCCGTGGATTGCATTAAAAATACAGTCAAAATGGATTGCTTCACCCTCAACTTTTATACTAAAATTGGATTTATTCACTGGGGTTTCTATATTATCTTCATCTAAGTAAACCCATTTTTTGTCCGTGATGATAATACGGTATGGAGCATAGATAGTTTTATCCAAATATTGATGTACCACGTTACCGCTTTTAATAGAAATTTCATATTCACTGGAGTAACCACCCATAATGATGGCAATGTTTTTTTTCATCAGCTTATCGAATATCACTATGTCAAAGTAAAGAAAAAAGGACTGGCTTTCCTATATTTGTTCAGATAAGGCATATGCATGAAACATTTTTTAAGTTTTTTAAAAAGTAAGATTTTCCTAATCCAAATTGGTTTGGCCTTGGTTGCTGTTGTACTCTTTTGCTTTTTGGTGTTGCAATGGTTAAAAGGTTCTACAAATCATGGAGAGTTTGTGGAAGTGCCAGATTTTTCAAAAATGTCAGTAATGGAAATGAGGGATGCAGTGGAAAATGCAGGGCTTCGTTATCAGGTTTTGGATTCATCCAATTATAACCCAGATTATCCTAGATTTTCAATTTTAGATCAAGAACCGCCAGCTGGAAACAAGGTAAAATCCAATAGAAAAATATATTTCACCGTAAACCCTTCAGGCTATAAAAAGGTGACTGTTCCGGATATTATACAAGTTACCCAACGCAATGCGGCATCTATGCTAAGAGCGGTAGGGTTAGATGTCCAGCGAGTTACCTATATAGATGAGTTGGGGAAAGATATGGTCTATAGAATGAAGTATAAGGGAAAGTATTTAAAACCTGGTGATAAGCTGCCCAAAACGTCTAAGATAGAGTTGATTTGTGGTAATGGAACAATTACAGGGAGTGCTCGCGTACAGGCAGATTCCCAATAACTATGGATACTTCAGAAAATACAGAGCCCTCGCAAGATGAACTTTTTGAGCACCATAAATTTGTAGCATCCAAAGGACAAGAACCTTTGAGGGTAGACAAATTTCTAATGAATTTTATAGAGAACGCTACCCGAAACAAGATTCAACAGGCAGCCAAACAGGGACATATTTGGGTGAATGATAGTATAGTAAAACAAAACTATAAGGTTAAAGCTGGGGACGAGGTAAAAGTGCTATTCGAACACCCTCCCTATGAGTTTTTGCTTACTCCAGAGGATATTCCATTGGAAATAGTTTATGAGGATGAAACACTTCTTGTGGTGAACAAACCCGCAGGAATGGTTGTGCATCCCGGTCATGGTAACTATTCAGGAACTCTAATCAATGCCTTGGTCCACCATTTTGATAATTTGCCCAAGAACAGTTCTGAACGACCAGGATTGGTGCATCGTATAGATAAAGATACCTCTGGTCTTCTGGTAATAGCCAAAACAGAAACTGCCATGACTCATTTGGCCAAACAATTTTTTGAGAAAAGTAGTGAACGGGAGTATTTGGCATTGGTTTGGGGCAATTTAAAGGAAGATGAGGGAACCGTTGAGGGGCATATAGCCAGAAACCCTAAAAATAGACTGCAAATGATGGTTTTTCCAGATGGAGACCAAGGAAAAGAAGCTGTTACACATTACAAAGTAGTTGAACGATTAGGTTATGTCACCTTGGTTTCTTGCCAATTGGAAACCGGAAGGACCCACCAGATTCGTGTTCATATGAAGTATATAGGACACACATTGTTTAATGACGAAAGGTATGGAGGAAACAAAATTTTAAAGGGAACCACTTTTACCAAGTACAAGCAATTTGTGGAAAACGCCTTTAAAATATTACCCAGACAAGCACTTCATGCCAAAACCTTGGGTTTTGAACACCCTAAAACCGGAGAATTTATGCGATTTAACACTGAACTGCCAGAGGATATGGTAAATTGTATTGAAAAATGGAGAAATTATACAAAGCAAAGTGAACAATAGTTTTCCTCAATTGAAGGATTGAAAACACCTGTTGCACAAATAACATAAAAATGCTTTTTCTCCATATTTTTACTTAAAATTAGTTTTCATGAAAATTGTTATTTCTCCAGCTAAGTCGTTAGATTTTGAAACGACCTTGCCTACATCAAAATACAGCCAACCCGAATTTTTGGAGCAGTCTAAAAAGTTGAACGCTGTATTGGCCAAGAAAAAGCCAAAGGCATTGTCCAAGCTTATGTCAATATCAGATAATTTGGCTGAGCTTAATTGGCAAAGAAACCAACAATTTTCAACTCCATTCACCACAGAAAATTCAAGGCCTGCAGTATTTTCATTTAATGGAGACGTATACCAGGGGTTGGATGCCCATACCATTCCAGAGAACAAGTTGGATAAACTTCAAGATACGCTTCGTATTTTATCTGGGCTTTATGGAATTTTAAAACCTTTTGATTTGATACAGCCTTATCGTCTGGAAATGGGAACTCAATTAAAAGTGGCACGTAAAAAGAACCTTTATGAGTTTTGGCGCAAACAATTAACGGAACATTTAAATTCTGAATTGGAAGATGGGGAGCTATTTATCAACTTGGCTAGCAACGAATATTTTGGGGCGATAGACGAGAAAAAGCTTAAAGTACCAGTAATCACACCAATATTTAAGGACTGGAAAAATGACAAGCTAAAAGTTATTAGTTTTTTTGCCAAAAAGGCACGTGGTTCAATGGTCCGTTATATTTTGGATACCAATGCACAGACTTTGGAGGACGTCAAAGGTTTTGATTATGACAATTATGTGTTTAGTGCTGAACATACCCTAAAAGAAAATCAACCTGTTTTTATCAGGTAATTTCTACTGTTTGCACCCATTTTTTTTGCAAAGATGTTAGGTTTATGCCTTGTCACGCTTTAAATTGTGATGTAAATAAAATAGGCCGCTAATTTTGACTTTTATCACCATCTTTGATTCTTTAAAATTAATCTAGAAATACATTTCACCGATGAATTCAGTACAACAAGCAAAGCGTTTAGAGGAGTTTAAAAAATCGGTAACCAATAAATTCAATATTTATAACAGCCTATTTTTAACATTACCATATCGACATATAGAAAATGTAATCATGTTGGTCCCACTTTTGTTCGATCAATGCGAAAAAGGTTTAAAAGATGGGAAGACCCCTCAAGAAATTTTGGACACTTTTTTTACAAATTTTGTGGAAATCAAAGATGAGAGGGAAAGGTTGGATTTCATGTTCAGAATTATTCAATACGTTGAACGCCAGGTTGTGCTGTATGATAGTGTTGAGGACGCCGCATTTTCTAAATTACAGGAATATAGCAATTCACTTTCTATAAAGGACTATTTTGAGTTGGTGGATCAAAATAAGAACTGGGATAAAATAGCCAAGAAATTGTCAACATTCAGTGCAAGAATTGTGCTCACGGCTCATCCTACCCAATTCTACACCCCTGCGGTATTGGACATTATCTCTAAAATGCAGTCGTTGATCAATGAGGATGAGGTCAATGAAATTGATGTTACCCTGCAACAATTGGGATTGACATCTCTTATAAACGCAAAGAAGCCCACACCTTTGGATGAGGCAAAAAATATCATCTATATTTTACGGCACACTTATTATGATGCTATTGGTGAATTGTTTCAGTATGTAAAAAGTAATATTAGGGCAGAAGACTTTTCCAACTACAACATAATGAAATTGGGTTTTTGGCCAGGAGGCGATCGTGATGGCAACCCATTCGTTACAGCGGAAATAACAAGACAAGTGGCAGACGAACTTAGGTTGACACTGATGAAATGTTATTACAACGAGCTAAAGGCATTACGGAAAAAGTTGACTTTTAAAAATTTGCAACAGGACTTGACGGGACTAAGCAATAAGCTGTATCGCGCCATGTTTGATGCCAAGTTCATTATTGGTTATCCTGAAATAATTGAATCACTTATTAAAATCCGTGAGACATTAAATGAGGATTATCACGGATTGTATTTAGATGACCTAAATATCCTAATAGACAGAGTTCATATTTTTAAAACACATTTTGCCACTTTAGATATTCGTCAAGACCATAGCAAGCACTATTTGACGGTGGAGTCAATCTTAAAAAAGAACGGGGCAATTAAAGAGAATATAGAAGAGCTTAGTGATAAAGAATTAATAAAATGGCTGTTAGAAAAAGATTTAAAGCTAAATCCAAAAGATTACAACGAAGAAATAGTTAAAGATACCATAACCAACATTCAACAATTAAAAGAGATTCAATCTAAGAATGGTGAGGAGGGATGCAATCGGTACATAATCAGCAATTCTGAAGACATTTATGCGGTTCTATTTGTTTTTGGATTGTTTAGATGGTGTGGTTGGGAAGAAAAGGATATTACCTTCGATATTGTGCCACTTTTTGAAACGATGAAAGGGATGGATGCATCTGAAGAAGTAATGCAAACCCTTTTTGATAACCCTAGTTATCGCGCTCACCTAGAGCGTAGGAGAAATGACCATACCATCATGTTGGGCTTTTCAGATGGGACCAAAGACGGTGGCTATCTAAAAGCAAATTGGTCTATTCTTAAAACAAAGGAGACCCTAAGTAAGGTCTGTAAAAAGAATGGTATAAGGGCCATGTTTTTTGATGGCAGGGGAGGACCACCGGCCAGGGGTGGAGGCAAAACACACCGTTTTTACGCGGCACAGACCAAAGATGTGGCCAATCACGAGATACAGCTTACCATACAGGGCCAGACCATTACAAGTACCTACGGTACCAAAGAGCAGTTTATTCATAATGCCGAACAGTTGCTCACAGCTGGGTTGAGCAATAACCTTTTTGGCAAAGAGCATGTGATTTCGACCAAGGAACGTAAGTTGATAGAAGAGCTGTCAGAATTAAGTTTTGCCAAGTATGATGCCTTAAAAAAACATGAAAAGTTTATTCCATATTTAGAGAACAGGAGTACGTTAAAGTATTATACCAAAGCTAATATTGGAAGTCGTCCAGGAAAAAGAGGCAGTAAAAAACAGTTGGAGCTTTCAGATTTAAGGGCGATTTCGTTTGTAGGATCATGGAGCCAACTAAAGCAGAATGTCCCCGGTTATTTTGGATTAGGGTCAGCTATTGAGGCCTTTAGGGAACAAGGAAGGTTGAAAGAAGTAAAAAAACTGTTCAAAGAAGTCCCGTTCTTTAGAGCATTGATGATGAATAGTATGATGTCATTGGCCAAGACCAATTTTGAGTTGACCAGTTATATGAGAGAAGATAAAGAGTTCGGAGAATTTTGGAACATACTCCATGATGAATATCAACTATCTAAAAAGATGCTTTTAGAGATTTCTGGGCATAAGATTTTAATGGAGGACGAAGCGGTCTCAAGAGAATCTGTAAAGATTAGAGAAAAGATCGTTCTTCCATTGTTGGTCATTCAACAAAACGCATTGTACCATATTACCCAGAATTCCGAATACAAGGAATTGTACGAAAAAATAGTTACAAGGTCACTATACGGTAACATTAATGCCAGTAGAAATTCAGCTTAGGGTTTAAACCATTAAGTTTGAAAATAGATTTAATAACAATTTACAATCTTGAGCTCAAAACTGTTCGTTCATACCCATCCTTATGAGCCATTTCTTTTTCCGGAGGCCACAAAACTGATTGTAGGTACCCTTCCGCCACCAAGATTCACTACCGGTGAGTTAAAGGACGATGATGTTGACTTTTGTTACGGTAGCAGAAATGGCATGCTCTGGCCTATTTTGGACAGGATTTTTAATTTGAACCTTAAGTATGAAACCACTGACGAAGCTGCGGAACAGCGTAAAAAGTTCTTATTGAAAAGAAAAATAGGTGTTTGTGATATTGTGGGAAGTGCAGAGAGAAGTAAAATTGATGCCTCTGATCTGGGAATGCAAAATGCTAAACTTCGGAACCTGGTAAAGTATCTACAGAAGTATACCAATATAAATACACTTTTGTTCACTGGAGGAAATAGCAAAAATGGCCCTGAATACTTTTTTAGGAAACAATTGAAAGAATATGGCTTGCAATTAGAAGTGGTTTCTGGAGAAGTGCCAAGAATCCATCAGTTTATGCTTCCGGTCACTTCGAGAGGAATCAATAAATCTAGAATGATTAAAACGGTATCGTTGACTGCACCCTCTGGTGCTGCCAATAGAGCAGTTGGTAGCCTGCAAGCCTATAAAGATTTAAAAAACAAAAATCCTTATTTCAACACGCTGGATTTCAGAGTGATGCAGTACGAAGAGTTTTTTTAGGAACCTCTTAGTTAAGGTCAAAATTGGATAACAACTCTGAAAAAGGAAAGACTTTGATTTGTTTGACCTTCTTTTGTTCAATTTGCTTGATGATTTTGTCTATTGCTTTATCAAACCTCCTTTTGGGCATGGGTTTCATTAAAAAATCATTTATCCCATAATCAAAAGCCCTCTCAGCAAAATTTTCCCAGGTGGAGTTCAAAACAATGGCCGAATTTATTTCAATGTTGTCAAGTAGCTCAAAAGCATCTACGTTCTCCATCAACACATCAAGAAAAACAATATCCACCTTTTGATCATAAATGGTTTTTATTCCTTTGTATGGACTTTCATAAGAACCAACAAAGTGGAGATTTGGGTGATTTTTGACCAATACAGATGTAGCTAAACGCTGAATTGACGAATCATCAATAACTATGGTACTATATTTCATAATAAGTAGGTAAATAACTTGAATCAAAGTTAGTTTTGCCTACACTATTGTAAAGAAAAATAGGATGTATTACTTTTTTATCAGGATAAAATCATGATTTTATCCATTTCATGGAGAACAGGTTTTTTGTTAATCGAAGTAAACTGCAGTTTGCGGAGCTAGAGTATAGAGCCTTGCGATTAGTTTATCGGAGTGGAAATGATGCTGTAAAACGCTCTAATCCCGTAATCCAATTGTCCAATTTTCAAGTTCTCATTGGGGCTATGCTGATTGTTGTCCGCGTTTACCATAGGAACAATAAATGCAGGAATCTTTAATTCGTTAATAAAAGGGGCAATGGGAACGGTTCCTCCCATGATTCGAATTCGTACCACATCTTTTTTGAAAGCTGTCTGTAGGGCCTCCACCAAGAATTTTCCATAGGAATTGTCCAAGTTGGTGCGGAAAGCGTCAGTGACACTGCCCTCGGTCACTGTGACGATTTTATCATGTGCCATACGCTCTTCTTTGGATGGAATGTGGTCCAAGACATAATATCCTTGTTTGGTAATGTGGTCTTTAACCAGCCCTTTCAAACGAGTGCCATCACTTTCTGGCACCAAACGTAAATCGAGTTCTGCGGTTGCACTTTCGGGGACTATGGTTCGCGCTTTTTTTCCAATCCAGCCAGAACCTAGCCCTCTAATGTTCAAGGATGGATATTGCAGGGCCTCCTGATAGAAGCCTCCTACTTTTTCAGCAGATTTAAATTGAAGTTTCTCCGCAATGGTGGCATCACTATCAGGCACACTTTTTAAAACCTCCTGAACAGTATCGTCCAAGGAAATTCCATTGTAATACCCAGGAATGATTACACGACCTTCCTTGTCTTTCATGCTCGCCAACAATTGAGAAAGTTGAAATCCTGGATTTGGAGCATAATTTCCATAATGCCCACTATGCTGTGGCGTTATTGGACCATAAGTGGTTAAGGTCAATGAGGTGATGCCACGACAACCGTAGATTACAGTTGGGTCTCCTGAAGGATGAACGGGACCATCATTTATGACCAAAAAATCAGCATCAAGTAATTCTCTATATTGTTTTACAGCTTTGGGCAGTGGTTTACTGCTTTTTTCTTCCTCGCCATCCAAAATGACCTTAATGTTAAAAGGAAGCTCTTTGTTTTCTTTTTTTAGCAAATCAATGGCATTCAAAAACATGACTATGGGCCCTTTATCATCAGAAGTGGAACGACCAAATAGTCTCCAATCATAGTTAACATCATCACCTAAAGCATCAAAAGAAATGGTTTCATACCCATTTTCGATGGGTTTTTTCAGAACAGTTTCATATGGATTGGGTTGATTCCATTTTGATGGGTCCACGGATTGGCCGTCCAAATGCATATAAATAAGCATGGTCGGTTTGGAGTCATCCATGGGCAAGGCCGCAAAAAAAAGTGGCAAATTCTCTGTTTCCAACACTGTGGTATTAAATCCACGTTCACCAAACTTTTTCCTTAACCAAAAAATATTGTCATCTATATCTTCAGCATTAAGAGCATCATTAGGGATGGAAACAAAATCCTTTAGCTCTTCTATGGCATTGGCCACTTGAGATTTTACGGCAATAGAATCTTGGGAAAAAACTGAAAAACAAGAGATTACAGTAAATAGAAATGTAAATCTTTTGAGTGTTGACATTGAATTTATTTTGAGTTCAATTTAACGAATTCCATTCACAAACTCATCAATTTTTTCCACCCCATTTTTAGTGAGATGCTTAATAAATGCTGAACCAATAATAGCCCCTTTTGCTTTTCTGGTGGCTTGACTGAAAGTATCTGAATTACTTATACCAAAACCAACAATTTGGGGATTCTTAAGATTCATTGCATTGATTCGTTCAAAATAGGTTTGGGTTTTGTTCTCGAAGCCTGTTTTTGCTCCAGTAGTGCTGGCAGAACTTACCATGTAAATAAAACCATCAGAAACAGCATCAATCTGTCTAATTCTTTCCTCACTGGTCTGTGGAGTTATCAAAAAGACATTGATCAACCCAAATTTTTTGAAAATGGTTTTATATTCTTCTTGGTAAACATCTAAGGGTAGATCTGGCAAAATAATACCATCGATACCTATCTCTTGGCATTTTTTGCAAAAGGATTCAACACCGTATTGAAATACAGGATTAAAATACCCCATTACTATTAGTGGAATGGAAACTGTTTTTCTAATATCTCTGAGTTGTTCAAAGAGTAATTCAGTATGCATACCATTGCGCAACGCAGCGGTGGAGCTTTCTTGTATTGTTGGTCCATCAGCCAAAGGGTCACTAAAAGGTAGACCTATTTCAATCATGTCCACACCGTACTTTTCAAGGTCATGAATGATTTTTGCAGTATCATTTAAATTTGGGTAACCAGCAGTAAAGTATATGGAGAGAAGTTTTTTATCCTCCTTCAATTTTTGGTTGATTCTGTTCATAATTTGAAGTAATCAATATAGTTCTGTAAATCTTTATCACCTCTCCCAGATAGATTAATGACAACAATATCTGAAGGGTTAAATTTTTTATGTTCTAAAATCGCAAACGCGTGAGATGATTCAATGGCAGGAATAATGCCTTCCAGTTGACATAACGCCAATCCCGCCGTCATGGCTTCGTCATCTGTTATAGAGATGAATTCTCCTCTACCCGATTTGAATAGATGGGCATGCATTGGCCCAACACCAGGGTAGTCCAATCCTGCAGAAATGGAATAGGGCTCAGTAATTTGACCATCTTTAGTTTGCATTAACAGCGTTTTGCTACCGTGAATGATTCCCACCTTTCCCAAGGCCGAAGTGGCAGCGCTTTCTCCAGTATCAATGCCTTTCCCAGCGGCTTCTACGGCTATGATTCCAACTTCTGGAGTGTCTAAATAGTGATAGTAGGCACCAGCGGCATTACTTCCTCCACCCACACAAGCAACAATATAATCTGGGTTTTCACGCCCTTCTTTTTCTAGCAATTGTTTTTTGATTTCTTTAGAGATCACCGATTGAAAACGAGCCACCATATCTGGGTACGGATGTGGTCCTACTACAGAACCAATAATGTAATGGGTATCAACAGGATTATTGATCCAGTCACGAATTGCCTCATTTGTAGCATCTTTTAAGGTTCTACTGCCTGATAACGCAGGGCGTACTTCTGCGCCCAACATTTTCATACGTGCTACATTTGGCGCTTGACGGGCAATGTCAATTTCACCCATATAAACCACACATTCAATACCAGCTAAGGCACAAACGGTGGCCGTTGCAACACCATGTTGGCCAGCTCCAGTTTCTGCAATGATTCTTTTTTTGCCGAGCTTTTTGGCCATTAATATCTGACCTATGGTGTTGTTGACCTTATGCGCACCGGTATGGCACAAATCTTCTCGTTTCAGGTAGATTTTGGTGTTGTATTTTTTGGATAGTCGCTCAGCGAAATAGAGTGGGGTAGGGCGCCCTACGTAATCCTTGAGTAATTGGTTGAACTCTTCTTTAAAAGAAGGTTCTTCCATAATGCGAATGTAATTTTGCCGTAATTCCTCCGTATTTGGATAAAGCATTTCTGGGATGAATGCTCCTCCAAACTCTCCGTAATATCCTTTTTCGTTAGCGTGATAACTCATATCTGGGTAACAGTTTAAAGTTGATGCTAGTTTAGCAGCAATTTTTTAAATTTTTCTAGTTGTTCAATGCTTTTTAGACCTGGTTTTACTTCAAACCTACTGTTTACGTCAATGGCATAGCATTGTTTTGAGGCTGGACTCTCCAAAAAAGCCAATAAACTGTCCATTTCTTCTAGTCCAATACCCCCACTTAAAAAGTAAGGTTTTGTGGACGGATATTCTTTTAGAATATTCCAATCAAATGTATATCCGTTGCCTCCTGGCAGTTTTCCTTTGGTATCGAACATAAAATAATCACAGGATGCTTCATACGCTTCAAGAACTGAAAAATCAAAATCATCTTTGATGGAAAAAACTTTGATGATATCAAATTGGATTCTTTCAAAGTTGTCTTCTCCAATTTCATTTTCTAGGATGACGTCTCTTAAAGCTTGGCAATATTTAGCACTTTCAGTACCATGTAATTGAACACTATCAAGCTTATGACTCATAATTTTATAGATAATTTTGGTAACTGATTCGTCTACAAAAACCCCGACTTTTTTAATGGATTTTGGCAAATCGGGCATGTCACCATCAAAATAGCGGGTGGAAGGTTCCCAAAAAATAAAGCCCAAATAATCTGGTTGCAATTGAGCAACATCTTTTGGATTATGGTGCATTCCACAGACTTTTAGTTTCATGATTCCAATTCTTTAATAAATTCGGATGCATACTTTCCAGGATTCTCTGTTTTCATGAAGTTCTCTCCAATCAGAAAACCTTGGTATCCATATTGTTTTAAATCTTTTATCGCCTCAATTGAGCTGATACCACTTTCCGAAACTTTTACAAACTCATCTGGAATAAGCTTTGATAGATTTTTACTGGTCTCTAGACTTACTTCGAAAGTCTTCAAGTTTCTGTTGTTTACCCCCAACATATCTAAACTGGGCATAATGGATTTATGGAGCTCTTCTATATTATGAACTTCCAAAAGTACATCGAGCCCTAAGCTTTTAGCCGCTTCTGATAAGGTTTTAATTTCATTTTTTGATAGAATGGCCGCAATCAACAGGATTACATCTGCACCATGTGCCCTTGCTTCCAAAATTTGGTATTCATCAATAATAAATTCTTTTCGCAATAATGGAATCTTTGTAACCGATCTAGCCAGCAATAAATCATCCAAAGAGCCCCCAAAATACTTGCTATCGGTTAAAACAGACATTCCGCAAACTCCGGCTTGCTCATAACCTGTTGCCACATCTTGAACATTCAACTTTTGGTTGATTAAGGATTTTGAAGGGGAACGTCGTTTGTGTTCTGCTATAATTCCAGAGTTGCTATTTCTTAATGCGGCAGCTAAAGAGGCAGTGTTTCTATTGTAAAGCACCGATTGTTCCAATTGCGAAATAGGAATCAATGATTTTCTTAAATCGACCTCATTGCGTTTGTCCGCTACTATTTTATCAAGGATGTTCATTGGGCACTTAACTCTTGTAATTTTTTTAATGCTCCTAATCCTCTTTTGCTTAAGAGCGATTCTTTTGCTTTTTCAAAACCTTGTTTTGGTGTTGTACCTTCAACCGTGGAAATGGCAATTCCGGCATTGGCACAGACCACATTGTTTTGTGCTTGGGTACCTCTGCCGTTCAGAATATCCAAAAATATTTGGGCTGATTGTGCTACATCTTCTCCTCCTGTTATCTCTTTTTGTAAAATGCTTTTCACTCCAAAATCTGCAGGAGTGAGCATTCCTTCTGAATCTTTGGAAATGGTTTTTGTGGCTCCAGTCAAAGAAATTTCATCATAGCCATCCAACGCATGCAGAACAGTGAAGTTTTTATCGGTGTTTTGATAGAGGTATCCATACATTCTGGCCAATTCCAAATTGAAAACCCCCACCATTTGGTTTTTGGGGAATGCAGGATTCACCATTGGCCCCAACATATTAAAAAAAGTTTTAACGGCAAGTTCCCTACGAATTGGGGCTACATGTTTCATGGCTGGATGGAATAGTGGGGCATGCAAAACACATATTCCTGCTTTATCAATAGATTTTTTAAGAAAGTCCGCTTCATTACTAAACTTAATGCCTAGAAACTCCATGACATTGCTACTACCACATTTAGAGGAAACCCCGTAATTTCCGTGTTTGGTTACTTTTATTCCTGTCCCGGCCGTAACAAATGATGCTAATGTAGATATGTTGAAGGTATCCTTTCCGTCTCCTCCGGTACCGCAGAGGTCAATAGCGTTATAGTCGGATAGGTCTACTGCCATACAAAGCTCCAAAAGAGCATCTCTAAAGCCTTCAAGCTCTTCTATAGTGATGCTGCGCATCATATAAACTGTAAGAAATGCTGCTATTTGTGATGTATTGTAATCACCCTTGGCAATGTTCACCAAGATTTGCTTGGCATCAGCTTTGGAGAGTATTTCGTGATTGATGAGTCTATTGAGTGTCTCTTTCATTTTCTAACCAATTTTTTAGCATTTGTTTTCCTTCTGGTGTCAAAACAGATTCCGGATGAAACTGAACTGCAGTTACATCATACGTTTTGTGTTTTAGGGACATTATCTGTCCATTTTCATCAACTGAGGTAGCTTCTAAACTTTCTGGCAAGTCTGGATGCACAACCCAAGAATGGTAGCGTCCTACTTCTATTGTATTGGGCATACCCTCAAAAATGACATCTTTTTTGGTAATCGTTATGGAGGTTGCAACCCCATGATATACCTGATCAAGGTTGACCAGTGTTCCGCCAAAAACCTCTCCGATGGCCTGTTGCCCTAAGCAAACTCCAAGAATACGCTTTTTGGGAGCATAGGTTTTGATGATTTCTTTGAGAAAACCCGCCTCATCTGGTATTCCAGGGCCAGGAGACAGGACAATTTCATCAAAAGCATCAACCTCTTCCAAAGTCAATTGGTCATTACGTTTTACGGTAACGTCGCAATCCAAGTCTTCTAAATAGTGCACCAGGTTATAGGTGAAACTATCGTAATTGTCTATCATTAAAATCTTTCTTCCCATGTTTAGATTGTTTCCGCTATTTCCAATGCTTTGGTTAAAGCACCTAATTTATTATAGGTTTCTTGTAATTCCATTTCTGGGTCAGATGCAGCTACAAGACCAGCACCTGCTTGGTAATGCAATTCATGATTTTTACTTAAAAAAGTTCTGATCATAATGGCATGGTTAAAGTTTCCCTTAAAATCCATGAAGCCAATGGCACCACCATAATATGCGCGCCCAGTTTTCTCATACTTTTCAATCAGCTGCATGGCCATATGTTTTGGTGCACCGCTCAAAGTACCAGCTGGGAAGGTGTCCGCAACAACTTTCATGGTTGAGATATCCTTTTTCTTTTGCCCTGTTACTTTAGATACCAAGTGGATAACATGAGAGAAATACTGCACTTCTCTATAGGTTTCCACATTCACGGTGTTTCCATTTCTGCTGAGGTCGTTTCGTGCTAAATCCACCAACATTACATGTTCACTATTTTCCTTATCATCTTGGGCTAGTTTTTTTGCCAATTCAGCATCTTGCTCATCATTTCCTGTTCTTTTGTAAGTGCCGGCAATAGGGTGGATTTCAGCTTTTCCTTCTTTTACAATGAGTTGCGCTTCTGGTGAGCTACCGAAAATTTTAAAGTCACCATAATCAAAATAGAAGAGATAGGGTGATGGATTTATGGACCGCAATGCCCTGTATACATTAAACTCATCTCCTTTAAAGGCTTGGGAAAATCTACGTGACAACACCAACTGGAATACGTCACCTCGCTGACAATGTTTTTTGGCCAATTTCACATGCTCCCTATATTCCTCATCTTCTAAGTTGGATTTTGGTTCTCCCTCTTTTGAAAAATTATAAGACGCAAAGTTTCTTACATTGAACAATTGAGCTATTTCATCAACATTGCTTTCGCTCCCAAAACAATGGGCAAAGAGGTATGCCTCATTTTTAAAATGGTTAATGGCAATGATATTCTGATAGACCGCATAATAAATATCCGGTATTTGAATAGAGTTTTCCTTGGACGAAATCTCCACATCTTCAAAATAGCGAACTGCATCGTAAGACATATAACCGAAAAGGCCATTGTTTATAAATTTGAAGCCATTGTTGGAAACAGAAAACTTTTTACCAAAATCATGTATCACTTCGGTAACATCGGTTGTAGATGAAATTGGAAGCTCTTCTTTTGTGCCATCTGGAAAGATTTGAGTAATAATTTCGTTCTGAACCTTTATGGAAGCAATTGGATTACAACAGATATAGGAGAAACTATTATCGTTGGCGTGGTAATCGCTACTTTCCAAGAGGATACTGTTTGGGAATTTATCCCTAATTTTTAGGTAAACACTCACTGGAGTAATGGTGTCCGCTAGTATTTTTTTATAATGTGTTTGTAATGTATAGGTCATTTCAAAATAGTGATAAATTAAAAAAGGCTTGTCGTGATGACAAGCCTCTATATGATTACAATGGGGGACTGGTTCACGACATTCGACGTAAATTAATCCACCACCAAGTATTAACTGTTCTTAAATTCATTGTATCAAAGATAGAAAGGAAATTGAAACTGGCAAATTTTGGTCTTTAAAAATAAAAACCCCGCTTAAGATAGCCTTAAGCGGGATTTCCAAACACTAAACTAGCATTGATTATAGTTGTAGATCAACTACCAAATCAAATTCATCATAAATTGTTTTGTCCCCTAAGTTGTCAAAGAAACTGCCAGAACCATATTTTACGTTGTAAGCCGCTCTATCCACTTTTAAGGTAGCGGTGGCTTTGCTTCCGTAAATAGATACGTCAAATGCAACGGGTTTTGTAATTCCTTTAATGGTTAAATCTCCAGTTACCTTATAGGAGTTTTTTCCAGAGGCTTCAACTTTTGTAAACACCAAACTAGATGTTGGATTTGTTGCGGTCGCAAAAAAGTCATCTGAATTTAGATGTCCTTCAAGCTTCCCTTTATACTCGCCTTCCAGGTCGGTATTTGTTATAGAAGTCATGTCTACCACAAATTCCCCGCCTGTAAGTTTGTCTCCATCAAATTCTAAATTACCTGATTTTAGTGCTATGGTACCCGTATGTGAGCCCGTTACTTTGTAGGCTTTCCATGTTACGGTACTTTCATCAACTTTTACAGCTTTCTTTTCGCCGTCAATTGGATTGGCAAGAGCAGTTAACCCAAATACTGCTGTCAACGCTAAACTTAAAATTGTCTTTTTCATGATTGTGTGCTTTAATTCTTGTTTTAATTAAGGTTTAATATTTATATAATGGTAAATAATTCTTCTTTTGACTTTCTAACTTTTGCATAATGCTGGGTTTCATCTTCATCTGAGCGATAACCCACTGCCAGTACTACGGAAGCATTAAGGTTTTTTTCCGAAAGGCCTAGAATTTCATTGTAAGCTTCAGACTCAAAACCTTCCATGGGACAGGTGTCAATTTTTAATTCTGAGGCAGCCTGCATCATATTGCTAAAGGCAATGTAGGCTTGTCTTGCTGTCCAAACACCCTTTGTGTCTTCGGGTAAATCCAGTAATTTAGATTTCATAAAATCACTGTAGCCTTTTAACCCCTCTGATGGTATGTTTCTGGTTGTGCTAACATTATTTAAATAATCATCCATAAGCTCTTCCCCAAAATCCGTGATGTTGGCAAAAACGATTATGTGGGAAGCATCTGTTAGCTGTGATTGCCCCCAGGAAACCGGCTTCAATTGTTCTTTTATCTCTTGACTTTCAATTACAAAAACGTGATAGGGCTGCAAACCATATGAAGAAGCGCTGAGTCGGGTGGCCTCTAGCAATATTTCCAAATCACTATCTGATACTTTTTTTGTGCTGTCAAATTTTTTAGTGGCGTAACGCCATGTTCTGTTTTCTAAAACGTTGTTCATTTTTAAAATTTATCTAATAATATATTTAACTCTGTAAGTTCTTTTGCAGTAAAATTCTTGAGAATTTCTTTTTCTGCACCTTCCATGGTCTTGTCTATTTTTTCTAAAATAGTTTTCCCTTTATCGGTAATCAAAATCTCTACTTTACGTCTGTTGGATTCGCATACCCACCTTTTCACGTAGCCTTTTGCAATAAGTTTGTCCACTAAGCGTGTTGTATTGCTCATTTTTGTGACCATCCTTTCATTTATAGTGGATAGGTTCGCGGGCTTGTTATTTTGCCCACGTAGAATTCTCAATACGTTAAATTGTTGTTCGGAAACTTCATATGGTTTAAGAGCTAATGCAAATTGCTCACTTATTTTATTGCTTACCAAGGCAAAATGAATCATGGTCCTTGTTTTTAAAGGGAGCTCCTTTTCTGTCTTTATGATTTCCTCAACATTCATGTTTATACAATAATTGTATATACAAATGTATAATGGTTATTCTTGATTTTGACATCTTTAACAGATAAAATTTTGTTAAAAAAAAATTGTGGAATATCACTTTATTTACTTTTAATACCATAAAATGCAGAGAATGAAACATTTGTTGCTTTTGGGTCCCATAGTCTTGGTAATGATATTTAGTTGTAACAACAAAGCCAAGAGCGAAGAAAAAGTGAAAGACTCTCAGCCTGAATATGCTGAAATTCAATCTAAAGTGAATGATGAGGTTAAATTTCCCATATATAATTTTCAAAGCTTTGAGCCATTGTTATACAAGGACGATGACAAAACCTATGTGGTAAATTTTTGGGCCACATGGTGCAAGCCATGCATTGTGGAACTTCCTTATTTTGAAAGGTTAAATGCTGAACAGAAAGATAACAATGTTGAGGTGATTTTAGTAAGTCTTGATATGCCTTCCATGTGGAAATCCAAACTGGAACCTTTTGTTGAGAAGAAAGAGATTAAGTCTACTGTTGTTATTCTGGATGATCCCAAACAAAATGATTGGATTCCAAAAGTTGCGGAAGAATGGGGTGGGGGAATACCCGCTACTTTAATCTACAATAAAGATAAGCGTAGTTTTTATGAACAAGGGTTTACCTATGAAGAACTAAATGAAGAGTTGAACAAATTCATAAACTAAAGTATAATGAAAACACTTAAAGCTTTTGTCCTGTTGGCAGTACTAATCACGCTGGCTGGGTTTTCTTCAAAATCAATTGTTATTGATAATGGTTACAATATAGGAGATACTGCTACGGATTTCTCATTAAAAAACGTGGATGGTGAAACGATTTCGCTCTCAGATTACAAAAGTGCAAAAGGGTTTTTAGTGATTTTCACCTGCAATACTTGTCCATACTCAGTTGCATATGAAGATAGAATAAATGCTTTGGATGCCAAATACAAGCCATTAGGTGTCCCGGTCATCGCCATAAACCCCAATAATCCAGAAAAAAAACCTGGAGATAGTTTTGCAGCTATGAAAACCAGGGCCACAGAAAAAGGATTTACCTTTCCCTATTTATTGGATGAAGGGCAAAAAATATACCCAGAATACGGAGCAAAAAGAACACCGCATGTTTTCTTGCTAGAGAAAACTTTAAAAGGTAACGTAGTAAAATATATCGGCGCAATAGATGACAACTCCGGAGATGCGTCCAACGTTGAAGAAAAATTTGTGGAAAATGCTGTGGATGCAATGTTGGCCGGAAAGGAGATAAAGGTTACCACTACACGGGCCATTGGATGCAGTATAAAAGTTTAATAAGAAGAATAAGTAGATTTAAATCCGGGGTTATGCTCCGGATTTTTATTTTTGCAGAACTTAAACTTTTAAAAATGTCAGATTTATCACAAGAAGAATGGGCGGATCAGTTAAGCAATGATGATAACGCCTTTGTATTGGATGTAAGAACAACCGAAGAAGTAGAGGAAGGCCATATACCAAATTCCGCCAATATAGATATTTATTTGGGTCAAGATTTTCTGAATGAAATTGAAAAGCTGGACAAGTCAAAAAACTATTATGTATACTGCAGATCTGGCAACAGAAGTGCGCAGGCATGCGCGATCATGAACAGTGTTGGAATAGAAAACACCTATAACCTAGAAGGTGGATTCATGAATTGGGAGGGTGAAGTAGCCGAATAGTTCTCGTTAATCCCAAATCATGCGAGAAGACCTACTTCATTTTATTTGGAGGCATAATAAACTCCGAGGAAAACAACTTGTTACCTCTGCCCTGGAGCAAATAGAAATAAAGAATTCTGGAAGCTTGAACCAGTTTTCAGGCCCGGATTTTTTCAATGCTATAGTGGAGATCAATGGCCAAACATGGGCAGGTAATGTAGAGATGCACCTTAAATCATCAGATTGGTATGCGCACCACCATGAAAAGGATCCCAAGTATGACAATGTGATACTTCATGTTGTTTGGGAAGACGATATGCATGTTTTTAGAAAGGATGGCACAATTATTCCAACGTTAAGATTAAATGACCATGTCTCTTTCCAACTTTTGGAAAAGTACCAGAGTTTGATGGAACATTCAAACTCTTCCTTTATTAATTGCGAAAAGGATTTTGGGGCGATTGATGATTTTTTGTTTCAAAATTGGATGGATAGACTGTACATTGATCGTTTAGAACAGAAATCCAGTTTGATTTTTGATCTTTTAAAAAAATCAAAGAATGATTGGGAGAAAGTTCTTTTTGTAATGCTGATGAAGAACTTTGGTTCCAAAGTGAATGGCGAGTTCTTTTTAGAGAGAGCCAAAAGCCTAAATTTTTCCATTATCCGTAAATCCAGAAATAGTTTGGAGGAATTAGAAAGCCTGCTTTTTGGTTATTTTGGATTATTGGAGGATAAGGACTGCCCAGACAATTATTTTTTAACATTAAAAAAGGAATACGAGTATCTTTCCAAAAAGTTTGAATTATCCACCACTACTGAAAAACCTGAATTCTTTGGATTAAGACCATCTAACTTTCCCACAATTCGCTTATCTCAATTTGCCAATTTGTACGCAAAACACCAAAACCTGTTTTCAAAACTAATGCAAACAGATGGTATTGAAGATGTATACACCATTTTTGAAACTGCCGCCAGCCATTATTGGGATGATCATTTCACTTTTGGTAAAGTTTCCAAAAAAAGAAAAAAGAAGCTTTCCAAGCGTTTTGTAGATTTGCTTGTGATCAACACGATTGTTCCTATGAAATTTTGCTATTCCAAACATTTGGGGAAGGATATGAATGATGACTTAATGATGTTGATTTCACAAGTGAAAAAAGAGGAGAATTCAGTAATTTCTGGTTTTGAAAATCTTGGGTCCAAAACCAGAAATGCGTTGCAGAGCCAAGCAAAAATTCAACTTTATAATAACTATTGTTCAAAAAATAAATGTTTACAGTGTAGTTTAGGAGCACATTTATTGAACAGAAATACATAATTTTAGGTATGAGTTTGTTTTACAATACACTCTATTACTTCCAAAAAAGAGGCTTTGAGGTCTGTAGGCGCATTGCGGAGCGTTTAGGCATTAGAGCCAGAGTGGTTAGAACTACCTTTATATATTTAACCTTTGCAACTTTGGGCTTTGGTTTTGCCCTTTACCTTTTTATGGCATTTTGGTTACGAATAAAAGATTTGATTTACACTAAAAGAACCTCAGTATTTGACCTCTAATTATGATAAGATTATTGCGTTCTAAAATAGTTTGGGCATTTTCTTTAATGTTGTTTGTGTTGCTGTTTGGTGTAATAGGATATAAGATTATATCTGGTTTTACATGGGTCGAGGCAATTTACATGACCATCATTACGGTGACCACAGTTGGTTTTTCTGAAGTTAGGCCACTAGACCCAAATGCAAAGATTTTTACTGTATTTTTAATCGTTACCAGTGTTTTTATTTTTGGTTTTGCTTTATCCGTTATTACGGAATACCTATTAGGAAGAAATTCGCTTCAGATATTAAAAAAGAAAAAAGTGAAAAAGAGAATAGATAATTTGACCAACCATGTTGTTGTTTGCGGATATGGAAGAAACGGCATGCAAGCGGCAGAAAGATTAAAAGAGTACAAGAAACCTTTTGTTGTAATTGAAAGAGATAAGGAGATAGTGGAACACCATGAGGACGATGTTCTTTTTATAGAAGGAGATGCCAATGAAGATGAGGTCCTGTATGCCGCGGGAATTGAAAGGGCACAATACCTTATCACCGCATTGCCAGATGACGCGGCAAACCTGTTCATTGTGCTTTCTGCACGTCAGCTAAACAAGAATCTTTTTATTATAAGCAGGGCATCACAAATTACCTCGCAGGCAAAATTGCAATTGGCAGGCGCGAATAAAGTGATAATGCCAGATAAAATTGGAGGGGACCATATGGCCTCGCTAGTAGTAATGCCAGATTTGATAACCTTTATGGACAAGCTCTCTATGGAGGGAGAACATACCACAAATTTGGAGGAAGTGGAGATTGAGGATTTTACGGATCAAATTGATTGTAATTCACTTAGAGATTTGGATCTAAGAAAGAAAACCGGATGTACAATAATAGGTTACATAGAACCAGGTGGCAATTACATTATCAACCCAGAGGCAGATTTGGTACTTCAACCAAAAGGCAAAGTCATTGTTTTAGGGAGGCCGGAACAAATTAGAAAGCTTAATGAAATGTTTCAGATAGGATAGTTTTATAACTTTTATATTTGATTCCGTTGAATTTTTTTAGGATATTGTCGCCTTTACATCAAATTAACATAACCAAATAATACATTATGAAGTATAGACTTCTTACAGTTTTTTCGCTTTTGATTCCCTTTTTAAGTATAGCTCAAGAGAAAGGTTTAGATGAAAAAGTGAACGATGCATTCATGCCTTTTGCTACTTGGTGGGAAGGTTTTGTTTTGACAACAATACCAATCGGGGGTTACAATATGCCAATTGTACTTATCCTTCTTATTGCAGGGGCCACCTTTTTTACGATTGCATTTAAGTTTCCAAACATTACAAAATTTTCACTTGCCATTAACACGGTCAGAGGAAAATATGATGAGTTGGATCATCATAGCGTTGAAAAAACGGAACTGAATACTGTAGATGGAGATTTACCGCACACTATAAAAGATGAAAGCAAAGAAGGAGAAGTAAGTCATTTTCAAGCACTGGCGACAGCAGTTTCAGGAACAGTTGGCTTAGGGAACATTGCAGGGGTTGCGGTAGCAATAGCTCTTGGTGGACCCGGAGCAACGTTTTGGATGATCGTTTGTGGTTTAATAGGAATGTCAACAAAATTTGTGGAATGTACCCTGGGAGTAAAGTATAGAGATGTTGGACCGGATGGAACGGTATATGGCGGGCCAATGTATTATTTGTCAAAAGGACTTAAAGAAAGAGGTTTTAAAGGTTTGGGAAAAGTACTTGCAGTAATTTTTGCAATTCTTTGTGTTGGAGCTTCCTTCGGAGGTGGAAATGCATTTCAATCAAATCAAGCCGCAGTTCAATTAACCACAATGCTTAATCTTGAAGGTGGTGCAATAGGTGTCATCATTGGAGTAATTTTAGCTATTCTAGTTGGAATCGTAATAATTGGCGGTATCAAGAAAATTGCCAGTGTAACGGAGAAAATTGTACCGTTTATGGCAGGGGTTTATGTGCTTGCTTCGTTGGTCATCATTTTTGCCAATATCAAATACATAGGAGATGCTTTTGGGATGATTTTTGCCGGAGCATTTACTCCAGAAGCCGGTTTAGGTGGTATTGTAGGTGTTATCATCGTTGGTTTTCAGAGAGCGGCCTTTTCTAATGAAGCAGGTGCTGGTTCAGCGGCAATTGCCCACTCAGCGGTTAAAACAAAATACCCTGCTAGTGAAGGTGTGGTTGCATTATTGGAACCATTTATAGATACCGTGGTAATATGCACCATGACAGCTTTGGTAATCATCTTCTTTAATATGGACGCCGGAGCTTTTGATTATGGAAATGCAGTTGGTAGTACAGTTCTGCTTAGTGAATCTGGAGCATATGTTGGTGGAGTGGATTTGACCTCTATGGCATACGATTCCGTAATACCAGGATTTAGGTATGTCTTGACCATTGCTATTATTCTTTTTGCATTTTCTACAATGATATCTTGGTCATACTATGGATTGCAGTCTTGGAAATTTCTTTTTGGAAGAGGCAGAACAGCGGATATCGTTTATAAGGTATTGTTTTTATTATTCGTCGTTGTCGGAGCTGCGGCCACGCTTGATGCTGTAATCAAATTTTCAGATGCAATGATTTTGGCTCTAGTTTTCCCAAATATGATAGGACTTCTATTTCTGTTTCCAAAAGTTCGAGAAGAAATGGACAAATATCTTACGGATATCAAGAACTTTGTTAAGAATAAATAATATCGTTTAATTGAATAATTTCAAGTCCCACTTTAAGTTCAATAAACAGGAACGGAGTGGGATTTTCTTTTTGCTATTTATTATCATAGCCTTATATGGGGTGAGTTTTTTTGTAAAGGCAAATCCTTTTGATACTTCACCAAAAGTTTCGGTAAATATGTTGGCGGAATCTAAATTGGACAGTATCAAAAAGCTGGTGCACCAAAAAGACTCAAAAAAGATTTTCCCTTTCAATCCAAATTATATTACAGATTATAAAGGCTATACTTTAGGTATGTCTCCTGAAGAACTGGACCGATTGTTTGCATATAGAAAACAGAAGAGGTTTGTTAATTCTGCAGAAAGTTTTCAAAAGGTGACAAAGGTTTCAGATTCTCTTTTAAAGACCATCGCCCCCTATTTTAAATTTCCTGAGTGGACCCAGAAGAATAGGCAAATACCGGTACATAACAACTCAAAAAGCCAGTTCAAGGAAAAGGAAGTTGATAAGGTCAGGGATTTAAATCTGGCCACAATTGATGATTTCAAAACCATTAGGGGAATAGGTGACAAGCTTTCGGCTCGTATAGTAAAGTTTAGAGATCGATTGGGTGGTTTTGTTATCAATAAACAATTGAACGATGTCTACGGATTGAAACCAGATGTGGTAAAACGAGTATTGAGTAATTTCAAGGTTGTTCAACCACCCAAAATAGAAAAAATCAATATTAATACGGCTACAGCAAAAGAACTGTCCCGTTTGGTCTATATCAACTATGATTTGGCCAAGGAAATAGTTGCTTTTAGAGAAGTTAACGGTGCATATGGGAAGGTAGACGAATTAGTAGGCGTTAAGACGTTTCCTGTTGAGAGGATTGATAGAATTAAGCTATATTTGACCCTATAAAATTGTACTATGATAACGGATACTTTGTCCACAATGAACTTTGATTATTCGGAAACCCAAAAGATGGTCGCAGAATCTGCCAGAGAGTTTGCACAACATTATATTCTACCTCATGTAATGGAATGGGATGAGTCGCAAACATTTCCAATTGAGGTTTTTAAAAAAGCCGGGGAAATGGGATTTATGGGGGTTTTGGTGCCAGAAGAATTGGGCGGTTCCGGTTTGGGTTATCATGAGTACATTGCGATTTTAGAAGAGATTTCAAAAGTTGACCCCTCTATTGGGCTTTCTGTTGCTGCTCACAATTCTTTATGTACCAATCATATTCTATCTTTTGGTAACGATGAGCAAAAGCAGCGATGGATTCCTAAATTGGCTACTGCAGAGTGGATAGGCGCTTGGGGCTTGACCGAACACAATACAGGTTCAGATGCAGGGGGTATGAATACTACAGCTGTAAAAGATGGAGATTCTTGGGTGCTGAATGGGGCCAAAAACTTTATTACACATGGAAAAAGCGGTGATATTGCAGTTGTAATTGCCAGAACTGGTGAGAAAGGAGATAGCCATGGTATGACAGCTTTTGCCATTGAAAAAGGTACTCCCGGTTTTACCAGTGGAAAGAAGGAAGACAAACTGGGCATGAGAGCTAGTGAGACAGCCGAGCTCATTTTTTCTGACTGTAGAATTTCTGATGAAAACCGTTTAGGTGAAGTTGGGGATGGATTCATTCAATCTATGAAAGTGTTGGATGGAGGCAGAATTTCAATTGGAGCTTTGTCACTGGGGGTTTCCAAGGGAGCCTATGAGGCGGCATTAAAATACTCAAAAGAAAGAGTGCAGTTTGGTAAACCAATCAGTGAGTTTCAAGGAATATCTTTTAAACTAGCGGACATGGCTACGGAAATTGAGGCTTCTGAGCTTTTATTGCATAAGGCAGCGTTCTTAAAAAACTCTGGAAGAAAGGTTACCACTCTTGGCGCAATGTCTAAGATGTATGCTTCGGAAGTTTGCGTAAAAATTGCGAATGAGGCTGTACAGATTCATGGAGGATATGGATATACAAAGGACTTTCCTGTAGAGAAGTTTTATAGAGACTCTAAACTCTGTACAATTGGTGAGGGCACTACAGAAATACAGAAAGTGGTTATTTCAAAAAATATTTTAAAATAAATCTTTTTCTGCCAAGAATACATTTGTATATTTGCACCCCCGTTCAACACGGGGTATAATTTTAAAGAGAGGAGGTTGTAGCCAATGTTAATAATACCAGTAAAAGAAGGAGAAAACATCGATAGAGCTTTAAAGCGTTTCAAGCGTAAGTTTGATAAGACCGGCACTATGCGCCAGTTGCGAAAAAGGCAGCAGTTTACCAAACCTTCAGTAAAACGAAGAGCTGAAATTCAAAAAGCTGAATATATACAAGGACTAAGAGACCAAGAAGAAATTTAAGGTTTTCTGCCAATGATATTTACAAATCCCGTTCCAATCCTATTGGAGCGGGATTTTTTCGTTTTGTAATTCTATATGATAGATTTAGGTAACTTTGAACAATGCCTATAGACTCGTTTATATCATATTTAAGGTTAGAGAAAAACTATTCCCAACACACAATAGGCGCTTATGAAAAAGATGTAACCGAATTTTCTGAATTCTGTGCGGCTCACTACAATATGGCTACCATTATTGAGGTAAACTATTCCATTATTAGAAGCTGGATTGTTTTTATGTCCAATGCAGGAGTAACAAACAGGACAATAAATAGAAAGATTTCTTCATTGAGGGCCTACTATAGATTTTTACAAAAAATCAATCAAATAAGTGTTTCACCTTTAGTTAAGCACAAAGCCCTTAAAACCAATAAAAAGATAGAAGTCCCTTTTTCAGAAAAAGAGATGGAAAAAATATTATCAGAAATACCATTTAATAATGATTTTGAGGGTGTTCGAGATAAACTCATCATAGAGTTGCTGTATACTACAGGTATTCGCCGGGCAGAATTGGTGGGTCTTCAGCTAAAGGACATCAATAATTCAAATAATACTTTGAAAGTATTGGGAAAAAGAAACAAAGAGCGCATTCTTCCCCTCTTGACATCTACAGTTTATATGCTGCAAGAATATGTATCGCTCCGATCTAAACTGGAAAAAATAACCGATAATTCATATCTGTTTTTAACAAAAGGCGGTCTTAAAATTTATGAAACACTTGTTTATCGGACTATAAATAAGTATTTTAGTTTGGTATCCCCAAAGGTAAAAAAGAGTCCACATATTTTAAGACATACTTTTGCAACACACTTACTTAACAGGGGAGCGGATTTAAATTCTGTTAAGGAATTATTGGGTCACTCAAGTTTGGCATCTACGCAAGTATATACCCACAATAGTATAGCTGAACTAAAAAAGGTTCACCTAAAGGCCCATCCTAGAAACAAGGAGTAGCATATTCCTTGTATTGTTTAACCTAGCTGCCATTTGGTAGCACTAAAAACTACATCTTATGAAAGTAAATGCACAATCGGTAAATTTTGTTGCGGATGGAAAACTTATGGATTTTATCCAAAAGAGAATGGACAAGCTAGAACATTTTTATGATAAGGTCATTGGTTCTGACGTATATTTAAAAGTTGAAAACACAAGTGCAAAAGAAAATAAGATAGTAGAGATTAAGTTATTAGTGCCCAGAGATAAGCTGATTGTAAAAAAACAATGTAAATCATTTGAGGAAGCAGTAGATTCCGCTTGCCATTCATTGGAAAGAAAATTAGTAAAAAAGAAAGAAAAAATGAGAGCAAAAGCTTAAGTAAAATTTTTGCGATTTTATTTTGATTAAATAAATAAATATATACATTTGCAGTCCGTTAGAAATAGCGGGCTTTTTTTGTGTTAAAAAGGTGGTAAAATGCCGATGTAGCTCAGCTGGCTAGAGCAGCTGATTTGTAATCAGCAGGTCGTGGGTTCGAGTCCCTCCATCGGCTCTTAATGTACTGGAAATCAAGAATGGGGAGATACTCAAGCGGCCAACGAGGGCAGACTGTAAATCTGCTGACTATGTCTTCGCAGGTTCGAATCCTGCTCTCCCCACACAAAAAGTAGGAGCGTTGAAATTCCTTTAGTAAAACCTGTTTAAAAACGGTTTTTGGAATTTTAAATTTGAAATATTGAATTATTTTGGGTGTTGGCCCAAAAAAAATGCGGGAGTAGCTCAGTTGGTAGAGCGTCAGCCTTCCAAGCTGAATGTCGCCGGTTCGAACCCGGTCTCCCGCTCTAAAGTCATTCTTGTGAAGACAAGAATCTCTTCCAATTATGGGAGGACTATTTTAAAGTAGTTGTTTCAACACTTTACGCCGGTGTAGCTCAGGGGTAGAGCGTTTCCTTGGTAAGGAAGAGGTCACGGGTTCAATTCCCGTCATTGGCTCAAAACGATTTGTACACTAATATAAACTAAGATTAAAATTATTTAAAATGGCAAAGGAAACTTTTGATCGTTCCAAACCGCACTTAAATATTGGTACTATTGGACACGTGGATCATGGTAAAACAACATTGACTGCTGCTATTACTACTGTATTGGCAAATGCGGGGTTGTCAGAGCTTAGAAGCTTTGATTCTATTGATAATGCTCCTGAAGAAAAGGAAAGGGGTATTACAATTAACACATCTCACGTAGAGTATCAAACAGAAAACCGTCACTATGCGCACGTTGACTGTCCGGGTCACGCGGATTACGTAAAGAACATGGTTACTGGTGCTGCTCAAATGGATGGTGCAATATTGGTTGTAGCTGCAACTGATGGACCAATGCCTCAAACTCGTGAGCACATCCTTCTAGGACGTCAGGTAGGTATTCCAAGAATCGTTGTTTTCTTGAACAAAGTTGACATGGTTGATGATGAGGAGCTTTTAGAGCTTGTTGAAATGGAAGTAAGAGAATTGCTTTCTTTCTACGAGTACGATGGTGACAATGGACCTGTTATCTCTGGATCTGCACTTGGTGCGTTGAACGGAGAGCAAAAATGGGTTGACACTGTAATGGAATTGATGGCTGCTGTAGATGAGTGGATCGAGCTTCCTAAAAGAGATGTTGATAAAGATTTCTTAATGCCTGTTGAAGATGTATTTACGATTACTGGTCGTGGAACTGTTGCTACAGGACGTATTGAGACTGGTATTGCAAACACAGGAGACGCTGTAGATATCATTGGTATGGGTGCTGAGAAATTGGCTTCTACAATCACTGGTGTTGAGATGTTCCGTAAGATATTGGATAGAGGTGAAGCTGGAGATAACGTAGGTATCTTGTTAAGAGGTATTGAGAAAGCTCAGATTAGCCGTGGAATGGTAATCTGTAAGCCAGGTTCTGTTAAGCCACACGCTAAATTTGAAGCTGAGGTTTATATCCTTAAGAAAGAAGAAGGTGGTCGTCACACTCCTTTCCATAATAACTACCGTCCACAGTTCTATGTTAGAACAACAGACGTAACAGGTAACATTGCTCTTCCTAGTGGAGTTGAAATGGTTATGCCTGGAGATAACTTGACTATTACTGTAGAGTTGATTCAGCCAATTGCACTAAGTGTAGGTCTACGTTTCGCTATCCGTGAAGGTGGTAGAACAGTAGGTGCTGGTCAGGTTACTAAGATTTTAGATTAAAATTATTATATAATCATAGTTTACGTTAAGAGGGTGTCCGTCATTTGACGGATACCTTTCGACGTAAATAGAAGCGGGTGTAGTTCATCTCTGATATTTTGAGATAGTAAGACGCCATATTTACGGGCGTAGCTCAGTTGGTAGAGCACTGGTCTCCAAAACCAGGTGTCGGGAGTTCGAGCCTCTCCGCCCGTGCTAGAAAATACAATTAGAATATGTTCACTTACATAAAGGAATCATTCGAGGAGTTAAAGAGCAATGTAACTTGGTTAGATCGGGAGAAAGCTTCTAATTTAATGGTAGTGGTTGCTGTTTTTTCAATTTTGTTCGCGTTGGCCACATGGGGTGTAGACTCCCTATTTAGTAAGTTGATTAGATTGTATTTTGATAACGTAATAGGATAGTTGGGTATGTCTGAGGTTCTGGAGAAAAAGTGGTATGTAGTTAGAGCGGTAAGTGGCCAGGAGAATAAGATCAAGGGCTATATCGAAAGTGAAGTGGAACGCAATGGCTTTGGCGACTATCTAGAAGAAGTTCTTGTTCCAACAGAAAAAGTAGTGCAGATCCGTAACGGAAAGAAAATCAATAAAGAAAAAGTTTACTTTCCAGGATACATAATGATAAAAGCCAATTTGGGTGGAGAAATGGTACATATTATTCGCTCCATTACCAATGTAATAGGTTTCTTGGGTGAGACCAAAGGGGGTGACCCGGTTCCTTTAAGGAAATCGGAGGTCAACCGAATGTTAGGAAAAGTGGATGAGCTTGCTGTCAATACAGACAACGTGGCGATTCCTTTTGTGCTGGGTGAGACAATTAAGGTTATTGATGGTCCTTTCAATGGTTTCAATGGAACTGTGGAGAAAATCAATGAGGAAAAGCGTAAACTTGAGGTCATGGTGAAAATTTTCGGAAGAAAAACACCGTTGGAATTAAGTTATATGCAAGTAGAAAAAGTATAAGAGAGCTGTTACATATAAAGTTGTGTTGCTTCCAATTGACACACTTTCAATTTAATTAAAAACAATGGCAAAAGAAGTAGATAAGGTAGTTAAATTACAAGTTAGGGGAGGTGCTGCGAATCCGTCGCCACCGGTTGGACCCGCCTTAGGTGCTGCAGGTGTTAACATCATGGAGTTCTGTAAGCAGTTTAATGCTCGTACACAGGACAAACCGGGTAAAGTATTACCTGTTGTGATCACCGTTTACAAAGACAAATCTTTCGATTTTGTTGTAAAGACACCACCAGCGGCAGTTCAATTGATGGAAGCAGCTAAGATTAAAAAAGGATCTGGCGAGCCTAACAGAGTTAAAAATGGTTCTGTATCCTGGGATCAAGTAAAGCAAATCGCTGAAGACAAAATGGTCGATTTGAATGCTTTTACAGTGGAGTCTGCAATGAGTATGGTTGCAGGTACCGCTAGATCTATGGGTTTAAAAGTAGCAGGCAAAAGACCTTTTTAAAATCTTAAAGCAATTTATAATGGCAAGATTGACAAAAAAGCAAAAGGAGGCCCATTCCAAAATAGATAAGAATAAATTGTATTCTTTGGATGAGGCATCTGCTTTAGTAAAAGAAATAACTAATGTAAAATTTGATGCTTCCGTTGATTTGGCGATTCGCTTGGGTGTAGATCCAAGAAAAGCTAATCAAATGGTACGTGGCGTTGTTACACTACCTCACGGTACTGGTAAAGACGTAAAAGTTTTAGCATTGGTGACCCCAGATAAAGAAGCAGAGGCTACAGCGGCCGGTGCCGATTTTGTAGGGTTAGATGAATATTTGGATAAAATAAAAGGCGGTTGGACAGATGTTGATGTTATCATAACTATGCCAAGCGTTATGGGAAAATTAGGACCATTAGGTAGGGTTTTAGGGCCTAGAGGTTTAATGCCCAATCCAAAAACTGGAACGGTAACCATGGATGTAGCGAAGGCAGTATCCGAGGTTAAGGCCGGTAAGATTGATTTTAAAGTGGACAAGACTGGAATAGTACATGCTGCAATTGGAAAAACATCTTTCTCTGCAGATAAAATTGCTGGTAATGCCAAAGAATTGTTAGATACTTTGGTAAAAATGAAGCCGGCAGCAGCAAAAGGTGTGTACATGAAAAGCATTTATTTATCCAGTACAATGAGTCCTAGTGTTCAATTAGATCCAAAAGCAGTTTCGTAACTGGTAGTTCAATATTTTAACTATGACAAGAGAAGAAAAAGCAATCGTAATAGAAGATTTGACTGCACAGTTGGCTGATAACGCTAATATTTATTTAGCTGATATTTCAGGATTGGATGCTGTGGCCACTTCAAATTTAAGAAGGGCTTGTTTTAAGGCTAACATTAAACTTGCAGTTGTTAAGAACACCTTGCTTGCAAAAGCAATGGAAGCTTCTGATAAGGAGTTTGGAGAACTTCCAGATGTTTTAAAAGGAAATACATCGTTGATGTTGTCCGAAACAGGAAATGCTCCAGCAAAGCTTATCAAAAATTTCAGAAAAAAATCAGATAAACCACTACTCAAAGGAGCTTTTATAGAGGAGGCTGTTTATGTAGGTGATGAAAACCTTGACTCACTTGTTAATATCAAGTCTAAAGAAGAGGTTATCGGGGATATTATCGGACTGCTACAGTCACCTGCCAAGAATGTTATTTCTGGGCTTAAATCTGGTGGTGGTAAATTGGCCGGTATCCTTAAAACATTATCTGAAAAATAATTCGCGCACAATAAACTAAGTATATTTTTAAAAATTTGATTAAACGATAGAAAAATGGCAGATTTAAAAGATTTTGCAGAACAGTTGGTAAACCTTACAGTAAAAGAGGTAAATGAGTTGGCCGACATATTAAAAGAAGAATACGGTATTGAGCCTGCTGCTGCTGCAGTAGCTGTTGCTGCTGGCGGAGCTGGTGGTGGTGAAGCTGAGGCTGCTGAGGAAAAATCAGAATTTGATGTAATCCTTACAGCTGCCGGTGGTTCTAAATTGGCAGTAGTAAAACTAGTTAAAGAATTAACTGGTTTAGGATTGAAAGATGCTAAAGACATCGTTGACAGCGCACCAAAAGCTGTTAAAGAAGGTGTTGCCAAAGATGAGGCAGAAGGTATCAAAAAATCATTGGAAGAAGCAGGAGCAGAAGTTGAGCTTAAATAATAGCTTTTACCATACAAATATTGGTTAAGGTCTTTCCGTAAAACGGTTAGACCTTAGCCTGTTTTTACAGCAACGTGTGATGGCACACGTTACCCTTTAGAGAATTCACTATCAAAATTTGTCCATAGATGTTCACAAACAATACTGAAAGAGTAAATTTTGCATCCGCTAAGAACATACCGGAATACCCGGATTTCTTGGACATTCAGATTAAATCGTTCCAAGACTTTTTTCAACTTGAAACAAAATCTGATGAAAGAGGAAATGAAGGTCTCTACAATACCTTCATGGAAAATTTTCCAATTACAGACACCAGAAACCAGTTTGTACTTGAGTTTCTTGATTATTTTATAGATCCGCCAAGATATTCCATTCAAGAATGTATAGAACGTGGACTTACCTATAGCGTTCCGTTAAAGGCACGCTTAAAATTATATTGTACCGATCCAGAGCACGAAGATTTTGAAACTATTGTTCAAGATGTGTATTTGGGTACAATTCCATACATGACACCTAGTGGAACCTTTGTGATCAATGGTGCCGAACGTGTTGTGGTTTCGCAATTGCATAGATCTCCAGGGGTTTTCTTTGGACAGTCTTTCCATGCAAACGGAACAAAGTTGTATTCAGCAAGAGTAATTCCTTTCAAAGGTTCTTGGATTGAATTCGCAACAGATATCAATGGCGTTATGTACGCTTACATTGATAGAAAGAAAAAATTACCGGTTACCACACTTTTCCGTGCAATCGGTTTTGAAAGAGATAAGGATATTTTGGAAATCTTTGACCTTTCTGAGGAGGTAAAGGTTTCTAATGCAGGTCTTAAAAAAGTATTGGGCCGCAAATTGGCCGCAAGAGTTTTGAATACTTGGCATGAGGATTTTGTGGATGAAGATACGGGTGAAGTAGTTTCTATTGAAAGAAACGAGATTATTTTAGATCGTGATACCATTCTTGAAAAAGACCATATAAATGAAATTATAGAAGCAGATGTAAAAACTATCTTGCTTCATAAAGAGAACAATGCGCAGTCAGATTATGCAATTATCCATAATACATTGCAAAAAGACCCTACCAACTCAGAAAAAGAAGCGGTAGAGCACATCTATAGACAATTGCGTAATGCAGAACCGCCAGATGAAGAAACAGCTCGCGGTATCATAGACAAATTGTTCTTCTCGGATCAGCGTTACAACCTTGGTGAAGTTGGTCGTTATAGAATGAACAAAAAATTACAGTTGTACATTGGAATGGACAAACAAGTCTTGACCAAGGAAGATATCATCACGATCATCAAATATTTGATTGAGTTGATCAACTCAAAAGCAGAGATTGATGATATTGATCACTTGTCCAACCGTCGTGTAAGAACTGTTGGTGAGCAATTGTCATCTCAGTTTGGAGTTGGTTTGGCACGTATGGCGCGTACCATTCGTGAACGTATGAACGTTCGTGATAATGAAGTGTTTACACCAATAGATTTGATTAATGCTAAGACATTGTCTTCTGTAATCAACTCGTTCTTTGGTACCAACCAGCTATCTCAGTTTATGGACCAGACAAATCCATTGGCAGAGATTACACACAAAAGAAGATTATCGGCATTAGGACCTGGTGGACTTTCTAGAGAAAGAGCAGGGTTTGAAGTACGTGATGTTCACTATACGCACTACGGAAGATTATGTCCTATTGAGACTCCAGAAGGACCAAACATTGGTTTGATTTCTTCGCTGTCCGTATTTGCAAAAGTAAACCCAATGGGCTTCTTGGAAACTCCTTACCGCAAGGTTGAAAACGGAGTTGTTGATACTAAAGAGTTTAGATACCTAAGTGCAGAGGAAGAAGAAGGAATGAAAATTTCCCAAGCAAACATCCCAATGGATGAGAAGGGGAAGATTCAGGATGATAAAGTCATTGCACGTGAAGAAGGTGATTTCCCTGTAGTAGATCCAAGTGAAGTTAACTATACAGATGTTGCTCCAAATCAAATTGCTTCAATATCTGCATCTTTGATTCCATTTTTGGAACATGATGATGCAAACAGGGCTTTGATGGGATCAAACATGATGCGTCAGGCAGTTCCATTGTTAAAACCACAATCTCCAATTGTGGGAACAGGATTGGAAAGGCAAGTGGCTACAGATTCTAGAGTATTGATCAATGCGGAAGGAGACGGTGTTATAGAATATGTAGATGCACAGAAAATAACAATTAAGTACAGCAGATCTGAAGATGAGCGCTTAGTAAGTTTTGAGGAAGACTCCAAGACGTACAACTTGGTCAAGTTTAGAAAAACGAACCAAGGGACAAGTATTAACCTAAAACCAATTGTTAAAAAAGGAGATAAGGTTAAAAGAGGAGAGGTCTTATGTGAAGGTTACGCAACAGAAAAAGGAGAGTTGGCACTTGGTAGAAACCTAAAAGTGGCATTTATGCCTTGGAAAGGTTACAACTTTGAGGATGCCATCGTAATCTCTGAGAAAGTAGTACGCGAAGATATCTTTACCTCTATCCATATTGATGAGTATGCGCTTGAAGTAAGAGATACCAAACTAGGTGCTGAAGAACTTACCAATGACATCCCTAACGTTTCTGAAGAAGCTACCAAAGATTTGGATGAGCACGGGATGATCAGAATAGGTGCGGAGGTTAAACCTGGTGATATTTTGATTGGTAAGATTACACCAAAAGGTGAATCTGATCCAACACCAGAAGAAAAACTGTTGCGCGCTATTTTTGGTGACAAAGCAGGAGACGTAAAAGATGCTTCACTAAAAGCATCACCATCTTTAAGAGGTGTCGTTATCGATAAGAAATTATTCTCACGTTCTATAAAGGATAAGAGAAAACGTTCAGAAGATAAGGAAGCGATCTCTAGATTGGAGATGGATTACGAAGTGAAGTTTGAACAATTGAAAGATGTTCTCATTGAAAAACTGTTTGGGTTGATCAATGGAAAAACTTCGCAAGGTGTAATGAACGATCTTGGTGAAGAAGTACTTCCAAAAGGAAAGAAATATACCATCAAAATGTTGAACGCTGTTGATGATTTTGCTCATTTAGTGGGTGGAAGTTGGACAACCGATAGCAAAACCAATGAACAGGTTGCAGACTTGTTGCACAATTATAAGATTAAATTGAATGATATTCAAGGAAATCTTAGAAGAGATAAGTTTACCATTTCAGTGGGTGATGAGCTGCCAGCAGGTATTATGAAGTTGGCCAAGGTTTACATTGCTAAAAAACGTAAACTAAAGGTTGGTGATAAGATGGCAGGACGTCACGGTAACAAAGGTATTGTTGCGCGTATTGTGCGTCAAGAAGATATGCCTTTCTTGGAAGACGGAACTCCTGTGGATATCGTATTGAACCCATTGGGGGTACCTTCTAGGATGAACATTGGTCAGATTTATGAGACCGTGTTGGGATGGGCCGGACTTAAATTGGGAAGAAAGTATGGAACCCCAATTTTTGATGGAGCTACCTTGGATCAGATCAATGAACTTACTGATGAGGCTGGCGTACCAAGATTTGGACATACACACCTTTATGATGGTGGAACAGGAAAACGTTTTGACCAAGCAGCTACCGTTGGTGTTATCTACATGTTGAAATTAGGACACATGGTAGATGACAAAATGCACGCTAGATCTATTGGACCATATTCGTTGATTACACAACAACCATTGGGTGGTAAAGCTCAGTTTGGTGGTCAGCGTTTTGGTGAGATGGAAGTTTGGGCACTTGAGGCGTATGGAGCTTCTGCCACACTAAGAGAAATATTGACCGTTAAATCGGATGATGTTATCGGAAGGGCAAAAACGTATGAATCCATCGTTAAGGGTGAAACCATGCCAGAACCTGGGTTGCCAGAATCTTTCAATGTATTGATGCATGAACTTAAGGGATTAGGTTTAGATATCAGACTGGAAGAGTAGAATACTATAGAAAAGCATTTTTAATTATATCATCTCCATATTGTTATGGCTAGAATAAAAGATAATAACGCACCAAAAAGGTTTGATAAAATTTCCATAGGACTGGCTTCTCCGGAGTCAATCTTAGCTGAGTCCCGTGGAGAGGTTTTAAAACCCGAAACTATAAACTATAGAACGCACAAACCCGAACGTGATGGGCTGTTCTGTGAGCGTATTTTTGGTCCTGTAAAGGATTACGAATGTGCTTGTGGTAAATATAAGCGTATCCGCTACCGTGGTATTGTTTGTGACCGTTGTGGTGTTGAAGTAACAGAGAAAAAAGTACGTAGAGATCGTGTTGGGCACATTAACCTTGTTGTTCCTGTGGCGCATATCTGGTATTTCCGTTCACTTCCAAATAAAATAGGATACTTATTGGGATTACCATCCAAGAAGTTGGATATGATTATCTATTATGAAAGATATGTTGTAATCCAGCCTGGTATTGCCAAAGGGCCAGAAGGTGAAGAAATCAATAAAATGGATTTCTTGACCGAAGAGGAATACCTTAATATTTTGGAATCCATTCCAGCAGAAAACCAGTACTTGGAAGATACAGACCCTAACAAGTTTGTTGCCAAAATGGGTGCGGAGTGCCTAATTGATTTACTGTCTAGAATTGATTTGGAAGAACTTTCATACAGTCTAAGACATAAGGCGAACACAGAGACTTCAAAACAACGTAAAACAGAAGCTTTAAAAAGGCTTCAAGTTGTTGAGGCGTTACGTGAGTCTCAAGATAATAGAGAAAACAGACCTGAATGGATGATCATGAAGGTAGTTCCGGTTATTCCACCAGAATTACGTCCGTTGGTGCCGTTGGATGGTGGTCGTTTCGCTACTTCAGATTTAAATGACTTATACCGTAGAGTGATTATCCGTAACAATCGTTTAAAGCGATTAATGGAAATTAAGGCTCCTGAGGTAATCTTGAGAAATGAGAAACGTATGCTTCAAGAAGCTGTGGATTCTCTTTTTGACAATACAAGAAAAGCTTCGGCGGTAAAAACAGAATCGAACAGACCTTTAAAATCACTTTCAGATTCATTGAAAGGTAAGCAAGGTCGTTTCCGTCAGAACCTTTTGGGTAAACGTGTGGATTATTCTGCTCGTTCCGTAATTGTTGTTGGTCCAGAAATGAACCTTTACGAATGCGGTCTTCCAAAAGATATGGCAGCGGAACTGTACAAACCTTTTGTTATCAGAAAACTGATAGAAAGAGGTATTGTAAAGACCGTAAAATCTGCAAAGAAAATTATAGATAAAAAGGAGCCTGTTGTTTGGGATATCCTTGAAAATGTCCTAAAAGGACACCCGGTATTATTGAACCGTGCCCCTACATTGCACAGATTGGGTATACAGGCATTCCAGCCAAAACTTATAGAAGGTAAAGCTATTCGTTTGCACCCATTGGCTTGTACGGCGTTTAATGCGGATTTTGATGGTGACCAGATGGCGGTGCATTTGCCATTGGGCCCAGAAGCTATTTTGGAAGCTCAATTATTGATGTTGGCATCTCAAAATATCTTGAACCCTGCAAATGGTTCTCCAATTACCGTTCCTTCACAGGATATGGTCTTGGGTCTTTACTACATGACCAAGGAAAGAAAATCAACAAAAGAAGTTCCTATCAAAGGTGAAGGATTAACGTTCTATTCTGCAGAAGAAGTAGAAATTGCCTTTAATGAAGGAATGGTTGATTTGAATGCAGGAATTAAGGTTAGGGCCAAAGATTTTAATGAAGAAGGAGAGCTTGTAAGTCAGATTATTGCTACAACTGTTGGTAGAGTACTGTTCAACACCGTTGTTCCTGAAGAAGCAGGATATATTAACGAAGTATTGAACAAAAAATCACTAAGAAATATCATTGGGGATATTCTTGGGGTTACAGACGTACCTACTACCGCGGCATTTTTGGATAAGATAAAATCAATGGGATATGATTTTGCCTTTAAAGGAGGATTGTCCTTTAGTTTAGGTGATATTATCATTCCACCGGAAAAGCATGAAATGATCAACGAAGCCAATGGGCAAGTTGATGGAATCATGGCCAACTATAACATGGGTCTTATTACAAATAATGAAAGATATAACCAAGTTATTGATGTTTGGACTTCTACCAATGCCATGTTGACTGAATTGGCGATGAAGAGAATTCGCGAAGACCAGCAAGGCTTCAACTCTGTATATATGATGTTGGATTCTGGTGCAAGGGGTTCTAAAGAGCAGATTCGTCAGTTGACAGGTATGCGTGGTTTGATGGCTAAGCCTAAAAAATCTACTGCCGGAGGTGGGGAGATCATTGAAAACCCTATTCTTTCCAACTTTAAGGAAGGGTTATCTATTTTGGAATACTTTATCTCCACTCACGGTGCTCGTAAAGGTCTTGCCGATACCGCTTTGAAAACTGCAGATGCAGGATACTTGACAAGACGTTTGGTAGATGTTTCTCAAGATGTGATCATTAATATTGAAGATTGTGGTACGTTAAGAGGAATTGAAGTAAAAGCCTTGAAGAAGAATGAGGAAGTAGTGGAAACTCTTGGAGAACGTATTCTTGGAAGGGTGTCACTTCATGATGTATATAATCCATTGAATGAGGAATTGGTATTGGCCGCTGGCCAAGTAATTTCTGAGGCTGATGTGAAAAGAGTTGAAGCGGCTCCAATTGAAAGTATTGAAGTACGCTCTGCTTTAACTTGCGAGGCACCAAAAGGAATTTGCGGTAAGTGTTACGGTAGAAACCTTGCAACCAATAAAATGGTTCAGCGAGGTGAAGCTGTTGGTGTCGTTGCAGCACAATCCATTGGTGAACCAGGTACACAGTTGACCTTACGTACATTCCACGTTGGTGGTATTGCAGGTAACATTTCTGAGGATAACAAGTTGGAGGTGAAGTTTGATGGTGTTGCAGAAATCGAAGATTTAAGAACAGTTGTTGGAGAAAACAGTGATGGAGAAAAAGCAAATATTGTAATCTCTAGAACTTCGGAAATAAAAGTTGTTGATGGTACCACAGGAATTACCTTAAGTACGAATAACATTCCATACGGTTCACAATTGTTCATTAAGAACGGAGATAAAATCAAGAAAGGAACTGTAATTTGTCAATGGGATCCATATAACGGTGTAATTGTTTCCGAATTCCCTGGTCAGATTGCTTATGAAAACATTGAGCAAGGAGTTACATACCAAGTTGAGATTGATGAACAGACTGGTTTCCAAGAGAAAGTAATTTCTGAATCAAGGAATAAGAAACTGATACCGACCTTATTGATTAAAGATGGTAAGGGAGAAACACTACGTTCTTACAACTTGCCTGTTGGTTCACATATTATGGTGGATGACGGAGATAAGATCAAAGAAGGAAAAATCTTGGTTAAGATTCCACGTAAATCTGCAAAAGCAGGTGATATTACAGGAGGTCTGCCAAGGGTAACGGAACTTTTTGAAGCACGTAACCCTTCTAACCCAGCAGTTGTTTCTGAGATTGATGGTGTAGTTTCTTTTGGTAAGATAAAGCGTGGTAATCGTGAGATTATTATTGAATCAAAATTGGGTGAAATCAAGAAATACTTGGTGAAACTTTCAAATCAGATTTTGGTACAAGAGAACGATTACGTTCGTGCAGGTATGCCTTTGTCCGATGGATCTATTACTCCAGAAGATATTTTGGCAATCAAAGGACCATCAGCGGTACAACAGTATTTGGTAAATGAAGTACAAGAAGTTTACCGTTTACAGGGTGTAAAAATCAACGATAAACATTTTGAAGTTGTTGTTAGACAAATGATGCGTAAAGTACGTATTGAAGACTCGGGAGATACGACTTTCTTAGAGAATCAATTGGTGCATAAAGATGACTTTATTCGTGAAAATGATGAGATTTTTGGAATGAAGGTTGTTGAAGAACCTGGAGATTCTGAAAACTTTAAAGCGGGACAGATTATTTCTGCACGTGAATTAAGGGATGAAAATTCTGTATTACGAAGAGCCGATAAAGCCCTTGTTAGTGCAAGAGATGCCGTTGCAGCTACTGCAACCCCAATCTTGCAAGGTATTACACGTGCCTCGTTGCAGACAAAATCGTTTATCTCAGCTGCATCCTTCCAAGAGACTACCAAAGTATTGAATGAGGCCGCGGTAAGTGGTAAGGTCGATACCTTAGAAGGCTTGAAGGAGAATGTTATCGTAGGACATAAAATTCCTGCCGGTACTGGTATGAGGGATTATGACAGTATCATTGTAGGCTCAAAGGAGGAATACGATGAAATCATGGCCCGAAAAGAGGAATTCAAATTCTAATGAACAAACCCTGGCGATATCGTCAGGGTTTTCTTTTTAACAAATACATGAAAATACAATGGCGGAGAAAAATCAAAACCAGAAGCAAATAAATATAGAATTGGATGAAAAAACTGCAGAGGGAATATATTCCAATTTGGCAATCATCAATCATTCAGTGTCCGAATTTGTAGTAGATTTTATTAGTATGATGCCAGGGGCACCTAAAGCCAAGGTTAAGAGCAGAATTGTTTTGACACCGCAACATGCCAAAAAGTTTTTGAAAGCCTTGAATGATAACGTTACTAGGTTTGAAAAAGCTCATGGTACTATAAAGGATTATGAACAGCCTCCAATCCCTTTAAATTTTGGGCCTACAGGAGAGGCGTAAAAAAAGCCCATAATCATAGATTATGGGCTTTTTTTTATCAAACTTATTTCTAGTCGAACTCCGAAGTAAAATGAAGCTTAACTGAAGGGTATTTTTGCTGTGTCATCTGTAATGAAAAATGAGAGTCGGCCAAAAAGACCAACTGCCCTCGTTTATCAATGGCCAAAAACTTCTGTTTCACTCTTTTGAACTCTTTAAATTCATCATTGGAGGCGTCATCTGCTTCTACCCAACATGCCTTGTGCACAGGAAAGTTTTCGTACGTACATTTGGCCCCATATTCATGCTCTAGCCTGTATTGAATAACTTCATATTGAAGCGCACCAACGGTACCAATAACCTTGCGACCATTAAGTTCTAATGTAAACAATTGGGCAACACCCTCATCCATGAGTTGATCAATACCTTTATATAGTTGTTTGGCCTTCATGGGGTCAGCATTGTTAATATATCTGAAGTGCTCCGGAGAAAAGCTTGGAATACCTTTATAGCTTAATTTCTCGCCACTGGTAAGCGTATCTCCAATTTTGAAATTCCCGGTGTCATGGAGCCCAACAATATCCCCGGGATAGGAAATATCAACGATTTCTTTCTTTTCTGCAAAAAATGCATTCGGACTTGAGAACTTCAAGTTTTTACCATGCCTCACATGTAAATAGGGTTTGTTCCGCTCAAAAGTACCAGAAACAATCTTTATGAATGCCAAACGGTCGCGATGTTTCGGGTCCATATTAGCATGTATTTTAAATACAAAGCCTGAGAAATCTTTTTCACTTGCTTCCACCAAACGTTCTTCTGCCATTTTAGGCCTTGGTGGAGGTGCAATTTCAACAAAACAATCTAACAGCTCTCGTACTCCAAAATTGTTCAACGCTGATCCAAAGAACACAGGTTGTTGTTGACCTTTTAAGTAGGAATCTTTATCAAATTCCGGATAAACTCCGTTCACCAACTCCAGATTGTCCCTTAATTCTAATGCAGCAGATTCACCAATAATGTTTTCAAGTTCTGTACTTTCTATATCAGTAAAAGCAATCGTTTCCTCAATGTTTTTCTTGTTATTCCCACTAAAGAGGTTGATGTTTTTTTCGTAGATATTATAGATTCCTTTAAAGTCATAACCCATCCCAATGGGAAAACTAAGAGGGGTAACGGATAAACCTAGTTTTTGTTCAACTTCATCTAAAAGGTCAAACGCATCTTTCCCTTCTCTATCCAATTTGTTGATAAAGACAATCATGGGAATATTCCGCATTCTACAGACTTCTACCAATTTCTCAGTTTGTTCCTCTACACCTTTGGCCACATCAATGACCACAATAACACTATCCACGGCGGTTAAGGTTCTAAAAGTATCTTCAGCAAAGTCCTTGTGCCCTGGCGTATCAAGGATATTGATTTTTTTATCATTGTAAATAAATGCCAACACCGATGTGGCAACAGAAATTCCCCTTTGGCGTTCAATTTCCATAAAATCACTCGTAGCTGATTTCTTGATTTTGTTGTTTTTTACCGCACCAGCCTCTTGAATGGCACCACCAAAAAGCAATAACTTTTCTGTTAGTGTTGTTTTACCGGCATCTGGGTGAGAAATAATGCCAAAAGTCCTTCGTCTTGCTATCTCTTTATCAAAATCCATCGGAGAAAATTTCGGCAAAAATAACGTAAATATCCCTGTTATAATTAATTAGGGGGTTTATAAATAATTGTTAATATAATTAGAACAAAAAAAGAAAAAAAATGGCCTCTAAAAATAAAAAGTAAAGTAATTTTCGTACGCTTAAGGTTTTTGTTTTTTACTATATCGTAATCTTTTTATGAGAACCCTACGTATTAATATAAGTGGTTAGTAATGATGAGGAATAAGCCTTTTATCGATAAAAATAGGTGATAAGCTTTAAATGCATTAATTATGCGTTTGAGATTATTTGGTGCAAGGAGAACACAAATAACCATTTTTTAATAAGAAAAGCCCCATTTTCTTACACTTACGAGAACTACAGGCCATGGTGATTAGTTGACCAAAACTGTCATTTATGGAAAAAAATACTTTCTTAGATTTTAAGAAAAAGGTTTCATACAGTCTTTTTTTAATAGCAGGATTTGCCGTATATCTTACGGTCACTTCATTTAGTAATGCTCCTGACACTTTAATAGATTTGGAACTGTTCGTTCTTCCCGATATCGATACAGATGGTGATGGGGTTCCAGATAAAAAAGATATAGATATTGACGGAGATGGAATAATTAATACCATTGAAGATCAAAATGAAGATGGGGATGATTGTTATTGGACCTATCCAACAGATACGGATGGAGACAATATTCCAGATTACTTGGATATAGATTCTGATGATGATGGTCTTCTAGATAACCTTGAGGCGCAAACAACCCACGGATATATACCACCATCAGGAAAAGATAAAGACGGTAATGGATTAGACGATGCTTATGAAGAAACTCCAGGTGCTTGTGGAGGATTAACCCCAATTGATACCGATTATGACCACCACCCAGATTATGTAGATATAGATTCAGATGATGACGGCATTTTGGATAATGTGGAGGCTCAAACCACAACAGATTTTCAAGCGCCTTGCGGAATAGATAAGGATAAGAATGGATTGGATGATCATTACGAAAGTTGCCCAGGTGGAGGTGAAGGCTTGACTCCAATAGATACAGATTCTGACCATCACCCAGATTTTAGAGACATTGATAGTGACGATGACGGTATTATCGACAATGTAGAAGCACAAAAAACAGATTACTTTCAAGCACCTTGCGGTGTTGATAGTGATGGTAACGGATTGGATGATCATTATGAGTCTCACCCTGGTGGCGGTGAGGGTATTACGCCTGTTAACAGTGATGATGATCCACTTCCCAATTTTAGAGACATAGATAGTGATGATGATGGTCTTCCTGATAATGTGGAAGGGCAATCTACAGCAGGTTATATTCCACCTACTGGAGAAGATGATGATAAGGATGGGCTAGATAATGCTTATGATGGCGGTGAAGAGGAAGGAATAAACCCCGAGAACACGGATGGCGAGGACGAGCCAGATTATCTGGACGATGACAGTGACAACGACCTAGTGGCTGACAACAACGAGGGGAACGACTTCAACTTTGATGGGATTCCCGACCAGACGTACACGGGCACCGATACGGACAACGACGGATTGGACGATGGCTACGAGGGCAGTGATGTCAACGATGGCTATGATGTGAACGATGAGATAGACGATCCTGCTAACGACCTTCCCGATACGGATGGCACTGAGGAAGTTAACTACCGGGACTTTGATGATGACGGAGATGGAATCGACACCCCAGATGAGGATGTGGATCAGGACGGTGACCCCACCAACGACGATACCGATGGTGACGGTACCCCTGATTATCTAGATCCCAATGAAGATGGTGATGACACGGACGATGACGGCGTACCGGACAGTGTTGACCTTGATGACGACAACGATGGTATCTTGGACACTGTGGAGGACCCGAACCTTGACAATGACAACGATCCATTGACGGATCCATTGGACAGTGACGGTGATGGCCGCCCCGATCATTTGGACATCGACAGTGACGATGACGGCATTCCGGACAATGTTGAGGCACAGCCTACTACGGGATATATTGCACCGAACGATGATGACGAGGCGACCTATACTGCGAACGACGGAGTGAACTCTGCCTACCTTGGCGGTCTTGCCCCCGAGAACACTGATGGCGAGGACGAGCCAGATTATCTGGACGATGACAGTGACAACGACCTAGTGGCTGACAATAACGAGGGGAACGACTTCAATTTTGATGGCATTCCCGACCAGACGTACACGGGCACCGATACGGACAACGACGGATTGGACGATGGCTATGAGGGCAGTGATGTCAACGATGGCTATGATGTCAACGATGAGATAGACGACCCTTCGAACGACCTTCCCGATACGGACGGTACCGAGGACGTGAACTATAGGGACTTTGATGATGACGGTGACGGTATCGACACCCCTGACGAGGATGTGGATCAGGACGGTGACCCCACCAACGACGATACGGATGAAGACGGCACCCCTGACTACCTAGACCCTAATGAAGATGGTGATGACACGGACGATGACGGCGTACCGGACAGTGTTGACCTTGATGACGACAACGATGGTATCTTGGACACTGTGGAGGACCCGAACCTTGACAATGACAACGATCCGTTGACGGATCCATTGGACAGTGACGGTGATGGCCGCCCCGATCATTTGGACATCGACAGTGACGATGACGGCATTCCGGACAATGTTGAGGCACAGCCTACTACGGGATATATTGCACCGAACGATGATGACGAGGCGACCTATACTGCGAACGACGGAGTGAACTCTGCCTACCTTGGCGGTCTTGCCCCCGAGAACACTGATGGCGAGGACGAGCCAGATTATCTGGACGATGACAGTGACAACGACCTAGTGGCGGACAACAATGAAGGGAACGACTTCAATTTTGATGGCATTCCCGACCAGACGTACACGGGCACCGATACGGACAACGACGGATTGGACGATGGCTATGAGGGCAGTGATGTCAACGATGGCTATGATGTCAACGATGAGATAGACGACCCTTCGAACGACCTTCCCGATACGGACGGTACCGAGGACGTGAACTATAGGGACTTTGATGATGACGGTGACGGTATCGACACCCCTGACGAGGATGTGGATCAGGACGGTGACCCCACCAACGACGATACGGATGAAGACGGCACCCCTGACTACTTAGACCCTAATGAAGATGGTGATGACACGGACGATGACGGCGTACCTGACAGTGTTGACCTAGATGACGACAACGATGGTATCTTGGACACTGTGGAGGACCCGAACCTTGACAATGACAACGATCCGTTGACGGATCCATTGGACAGTGACGGTGATGGCCGCCCCGATCATTTGGACATCGACAGTGACGATGACGGCATTCCGGACAATGTTGAGGCACAGCCCACTACGGGATATATTGCACCGAACGATGATGACGAGGCGACCTATACTGCGAACGACGGAGTGAACTCTGCCTACCTTGGCGGTCTTACCCCCGAGAACACGGATGGCGAGGACGAGCCAGATTATCTGGACGATGACAGTGACAACGACCTAGTGGCGGACAACAATGAAGGGAACGACTTCAATTTTGATGGGATTCCCGACCAGACGTACACGGGCACCGATACGGACAACGACGGATTGGACGATGGCTATGAGGGCAGTGATGTGAACGATGGCTATGATGTCAACGATGAGATAGACGACCCTTCGAACGACCTTCCCGATACGGACGGTACCGAGGACGTGAACTATAGGGATTTTGATGATGACGGTGACGGTATCGACACCCCTGACGAGGATGTGGATCAGGACGGTGACCCCACCAACGATGATACGGATGAAGACGGCACCCCTGACTACTTGGACCCCAACATGTTAAATATTATCGATGCAGTGGACGATGCTTACACCTCCAATAGCTCGGGAGGAGTGATTTTGGATAGAAATGTACTTTCCAATGACACCTTGAACGGTGAATCTGTTACCTTGTCGGATGTGATTCTAACCTCGACGCCCACAGATGAACTGACCATCACTGAAGATGGGAGTGTTAGTGTAGAACCTGGAACTCCTGAAGGGACTTATACCATTGAATACACAATCTGTGAGATTGCAGATGTCGATAACTGTGATACGGGCACTGTTACCGTTGAAGTCGGTCCTAGCATGAATGTGATCGATGCAGTGGATGATGCATACAGTTCTGATACTTCTGGAGGAGTTATTTTGGATAGTGATGTACTTTCCAATGACACCCTTAACGGTGAACCGGTTACCTTATCAGATGTGATTCTGACTTCCACGCCCACAGATGAATTGACCATCACTGAAGATGGAAGTGTGAGTGTAGAACCTGGAACCCCCGAAGGGACTTACACCATTGAATACACGATTTGTGAGATTGCAGATGTGGACAACTGTGATACGGGAACTGTTACCGTTGAAGTCGGTCCTGGCATGAATGTGATCGATGCAGTGGATGATGCATACAGTTCTAATAGTTCAGGAGGAGTTATTTTGGATAGTGATGTACTTTCCAACGACACCCTTAATGGTGAATCAATTATCTCGTCAGATGTGATTCTGACTTCCAACCCCACAGGTGAACTGACCATCAATGATGATGGAATTGTAAGTGTAATTCCTGGTACCCGTGATGGTACTTATACCATTGAATATACAATTTGTGAGGCCGCTAATTCAGATAACTGCGATACTGCTACTGTCACAGTTACAGTATCTTTAGAAAATATTTTGGTTAACCAAATGTTGACTCCTAATGGAGATTTAAAAAATGATTTCCTTTTTATAAGAGGAGTTAGAAATATTAAAACAAGTACACTTAGAATTTTTAACAGATGGGGGGTCGCAGTATACGAAGGAAAAGACTACAATAATATCAACAATGTCTTTGATGGGAGGTCTAGAGGAAGATCAACTTTGAGTGCGAACGATTATCTTCCGGCCGGAGTATATTTTTATATATTTGACTACGAAACGGACGAAGGAAGTTTTACAGACTCCGAATACATATACATAAGTAGGTAACATATTGAAAGAGAATGATTAAAAAACATTTTTTAATTCCGTTTTTATTTATTGGAATGATATTTCAGAGTCTTGTTGCCCAACAAGACGCTCAATACACACAATATATGTTTAATACATTGAGTGTTAACCCTGCATACGCTGGATCAAGAGGACAATTAAGTTTTGCAGGATTATATCGTTCCCAATGGGTTGGGTTGGACGGAGCTCCAGAGACCTTTACGTTAAACCTGCATTCACCCATTCGCAATAGCAGATTAGGTTACGGGGTTTCAATTGTAAATGATAATATTGGAGATGGCGTGGTTCAAGAAACATATTTGGATGCTGTGCTTTCATACACCATTGATGTAGGACTTGATTCTAAACTTTCTTTTGGGCTGAAAGCAGGGGGTAACATGCTCAGTTTAGACTTCAATGGTCTTCGAAATTTTGACCAAGAAGTGGTAAATCAAGATAATATAGATAACCAATTTTCTCCAAATTTTGGACTAGGGATATATTATCATACAGACAAATTCTATGCTGGAATTTCTGCACCAAGCATTTTGGAAACGGAATACTTTGACAATGGTTCAAATAACCCAGAAGCGGTAAATTTTTTGGCCACGGAAAGAATAAACTTCTATCTGATCACAGGTTATGTTTTTGATTTAAATGCAGATCTTAAATTTAAACCAGCTTTGTTGACCAAAGCGGTTGGTGGGGCACCATTGCAAGTTGATATCTCTGCAAATTTTCTTTTTGCGGATAAATTTAGCTTTGGTGCGGCATATAGATTGGATGCAGCGGTCAGTGCATTAGCAGGATTTCAAGTAACGGATCAGATTATGCTTGGTCTGGCTTATGATAGAGAAACAACAGAATTAGGAGGAACCCAATTTAACGATGGCTCCTTTGAAGTTTTTTTAAGGCTGGAGTTGTTAAAAGCGTTTCAAAAAACCGTATCACCTAGATTCTTTTAATTACAGTGTAAAATGCTAAAAAGAATACTTATACTCATAATTGTTTTTTCAGGATACGTAACCAATATCTTGGCACAAGATAAGGTGAATGAGAAGCAGCAGGCAAAAGTGAAGGCAAAAGCAGATGAGCAGTATGATGAATATTCTTTTAGCCCTGCAATAGATATTTATAAAAAAGTATTGGACAAAGGTTATGTGTCTTCAGATTTATTAAAACGTCTGGGAAATGCCTACTATTTCAATGCCAAATATGAAGAAGCTGCCAATGTTTACAAAAAACTGGTAGAGACTTTTCCAGATGGAACTGAACCTGATTATTTTTTTAGATACGCCCAAAGTTTAAAAACCCTGGGAAGCTACGATGAATCTGCAGAAGTAATGACCAAGTTCAAGGAAATGACTTCAATCAATGATTATAGTGATTTTTATGATGAAGATTACCTAGCCAAAATAGAAGAGAATTCTGGAAGATATGATGTTAAGCCCTTTCCTTACAACAGTAAGTATTCAGATTTTGCAGCCTCATTCTACGAAAAAGGACTAATCTTTTCATCTGATAGAGATACAGGAAACTTGGCCCGTTACAGACATACCTGGAATTCTAGGGACTTTTTGGACTTGTACAAAGTAAACGCTGATAGTGTTTCCAACAATAAAGTGATAAAATTGGAGGGGGACGTCAATACTAGACTTCATGAATCTACCTCCGTAGTTACCAAAGATGGATATACAATGTACTTTACAAGAAACAACTTCTTGGATGGTAAAAAGTATAAAGATCAAAACGGAGTTATACGATTAAAAATTTATAGCGCGGAATTGGTTGATGGAGAATGGACTAACGTAGTAGAGTTACCATTTAACAATGATTCCTACTCGGTTGCGCACCCTGTATTGAGTCCAGACGAGAAGAAGTTGTATTTTGTTTCTGATATGCCGGGAACTGTCGGAGAATCGGATATTTTCATGACAGACATTATTGGCGATGGTACTTACGGACCAATAGTTAATTTAGGAAAGAATATCAACACAAGTTCACGAGAAACATTCCCTTTTATTACAGAAGAAGGGGTGCTTTATTTCTCTTCCGATGGACATCAAGGACTAGGAGGATTGGACATTTTTGCCACAAAAATCACCTTTGGGAATTTTGGAGAACCCGTGGTAAATGTTGGAAAACCTGTAAATGGGAGCCATGATGATTTTGCATTTATCTTAGAGAATGAGACCAAAAAAGGTTATTTCTCCTCAAACAGAACGGGTGGTTTAGGAGAAGATGATATTTACCAATTTGAAGAAACTGAACCTTTGGTTTTGGATTGCTTGCAGGACGTTACTGGAACCGTGAGGGATAGAATATCAAATGAAGTTTTAGTAGGAGCTACTGTAAAGATTATCGATGAAGAGAACAATGAAGTTTCCTCTACTATTACAGACTCAAAAGGGAATTACGTTTTGGGCCTTGATTGCTCAAAAGGAAACTTTGTTAGAGCATCCAGAGATGGGTATGTTCCTGCGGAAGAATACCTTAATAAGTCATATGGAAAGCCAAGGATTGTTGACTTTTACTTAGAACGCGATGTGGTAACAGGAGGTTTTGGTGATGATTTGGCTAAACTACTGCAATTAAGTACGATTTATTTTGATTTGAACAAGTTTGATATTCGGGCTGATGCTGAGATTGAAATTCAAAAGGTTATCGTGGCAATGGAGAAATATCCAAGTTTAAAGATTAAAGTGAATTCCCATACAGATAGTAGAGGTAACGATGCTTATAATCTATGGTTATCTCAAAAAAGAGCACAATCTACTGTAGCATATATGATTTCCAAGGGAATTTCTGCCGATCGACTCCAAGGAGAAGGGTATGGAGAAACTAGATTGGTAAATGACTGTGCAAATGGGACTCCCTGTTCCAAAGAAAAACATCAGCTAAATAGACGATCGGAGTTTATTATTTTTGAATAATTTTCTCCCCATTTACTTCAAGAATTTACCTAGTAAAATAGCAGAAAAACTGGGTTTCTACTCTCTGTCAGATTTCTATTTTAAAGCCCTTATCGATAAAATACCTGAATTTTAACATTTTTTGGGGATTAATGAAAAGACATACACCATTATTTATAGTCTTCACTAGCGTAATAGAGGTCTAGACAACATTTTTTGGGCACACAAGGGCTTCCAATCTATTTTTATTGAGATTTTGATGATGCGGAAATGATACGTCAATTTCCAAATTAGTGTTTGTACATGAAAAACCTCAATAATAAAAGTTTAATCCTATTTATTCTTTTTCTAGGAACCTTTGCCGTTTCTGGCCAGACTACAATTTGGTCAGAAGATTTTGAAAGTTATGCCAACGGTACTCAAACAGGGGCCGGAACAGGCACTAGTACGGCCACGTGGTCCACTAATGATGGAGATGTGGATGTCCGCACATCCGGGGGATCTCAAGTTTTACGAGGTCAGAATACAGATAATACCACGGCATACTGGACTACAAACCCCATAACAATCACTGGTTATACCAATGTATCTTTCAGTCTCGATGCTAATTCTGGAGGAGGATTAGACTTCGGAATAGATGTTTTTAGAATTCAGTATCGAATTGACGGAGGAACCTACATAGAAATTGAAAACGCCTCTGGAGATACTTCGCCATCTGATCCAATACAATCTTCATACAGTGTAACTGGTTTGTCGGGGGGGACTATAGACTTCAGGATTACCATGTACAATACTGGAGGCAGCGAGTTTTTTGAAATTGACAATTTCTTGGTACAAGGAACCGCATCGAGCTGTAGCTCAATTTCCTCTTCACCAGGATCAACAATTTTTGACCTTACTACCTTGAATTCCAACGTAAGCGGTTTGGCATCTGGGACAATTACCGATGTAAATGTTACCATAAACATCACCCATACCTGGGATTCAGATTTAGATATAAGCCTTAGAAGTCCTGCCGGTACTACCGTGAATTTATCTGATGATAATGGAGGTAGTGGAGATAATTATACAAACACGGTTTTTGATGATGCCGCAGGAACGGCAATAACTGCAGGAGGTGCACCTTTTACAGGTACTTTTAGACCCGAAGGAAATCTATCAGATTTTATTGGTGAAGACCCTAGTGGAACCTGGACTTTAATAATATTTGATGATTTTAATGGAGATACAGGTACTTTAAACAGCTTTTCAATTGAGGTTTGTACGGCAGCTGCTCCAACAGATTTGGCAGTCTCAAAAACTGTTGATAATAGCACACCTTCAGAAGGATCCAATGTTGTTTACACCCTGAGTGTTGTAAATAATGGACCAACAAATGCAACCAATGTAAGTCTAATAGATATTTTACCAGCTGGAGTGTCCTATGTAAGTGATGATGGGGCCTATAATTCTGGTACAGGAGTATGGACTATTGGTACTTTGAATAACGGAAATACAGCAACCTTAAATATTACAGCTAGTGTTGATGGTAGTACAAGCGGTTCAACCATTACAAATACAATTACTTCAGTAACTGCAGACCAAACAGATAGTAATGCAACTTCAGATGACTTAAGTGAGTCAATTTCACCTACGGTTGATCAACCCCCGGTACTAACGGTAACTGGAGACCAAGCATATTGTCCAGGAACCTCATTGCCTATAGCAGAAACATTCAGTTTAACAGATCCAGACGATACAACAACAGACGCGATTTATATACAAATATCTTCAGGATATATAAATGGAGAAGATTTATTGACGCTTACTGGAACACATCCAAATATTACGGCAACGTGGGATGCTACCGAAGGTGAGCTCACCTTGCAAGGACCTACTACTTTTGCAGAATTTGAAGCAGCAGTTTTGGCTGTTGAATATTCTAGCAGTGCAGTAAGCCCTGCAGGAAGTAGGCAATTTTCAATTACTCCAGGCAGTGCTAACTTTTTGCCACCCACAGGTCATTATTATGAGTTCATTTCTAGCCCTAATATCACATGGACTGCCGCTCGGGATGCGGCTGCTTTAAGAACGTATTTTGGTCTGCAAGGGTATTTAGCAACCTTAACTTCTCAGGCAGAAGCGGATTTCTCAGGTTCACAAACTACAGGAGTGGGTTGGATTGGCGGTAGTGATGCCGCAACAGAAGGAGATTGGAGATGGGTTACGGGTCCAGAAGGCCTTGCCAATGCAGGTGCAGGAACTCCTTTTTGGTCTGGAACTGCAGGAGGTACAACTACTGCACCGGATTTTTTTGCTTTTTGGAACGCAGGAGAACCCAACCAATCGGGAAATGAAGATTACGCACACATTACAGATGTTTCTGTGACGTCAACACCAGGATCTTGGAATGATTTACCAAATACAACCTCTACCTCCGGACCATATCAAGCACAGGGATATGTGGTAGAATATGGGGGAACAACGGGAGACCCAGTTTTAAGTATAACAGGAGTCACAACAATAACTGTTGACAATGAAGACCCCACGGCTAGCGACCCTGCGGGCATCACGGTGGAATGTATCGGTGACGTCCCAGCGGCGGACATCACTGTGGTCACCGACGAGGCGGACAATTGTGGTACGCCTACAGTCGCTTTTGTAAGCGACAGCGGACTTGTGGGGAGCAACCCCGGAACAATAACAAGGACCTATAGCGTAACTGATGATGAAGGCAACAGCATCAACGTCACCCAGGCCATCACGGTCAATGATACGACCGATCCCACGGCGAGCGACCCTTCGGGCATCACTGTGGAATGTATCGGGGACGTCCCCGCTGCGGACATCAGTGTGGTCA
>NZ_QGEG01000005.1:0-300 GCF_003149745.1 Flagellimonas aquimarina | reverse complement strand
CCCACGGCGAGCGACCCTTCGGGCATCACTGTGGAATGTATCGGGGACGTCCCCGCTGCGGACATCAGTGTGGTGAGCGATGAGGCGGACAACTGTAGCTTGGCGGCGAACATCACTGTTGCCTTTGTAAGCGACAGTGCCCTTGTGGGGAGCAACCCAGGAACAATAACAAGGACCTATAGCGTTACGGACGAGGCGGGCAACAGCATCAACGTCACCCAGGCCATCACGGTCAATGATACTACGGATCCCACGGCCAGCGACCCTTCGGGCATCACTGTGGAATGTATCGGGGACGTC
>NZ_QGEG01000004.1 GCF_003149745.1 Flagellimonas aquimarina | reverse complement strand
CCAAGAAAGATCTGTAGTGGTTTCAGTTGTGTTTGATGAGGACAAATCTGCTATTGCACTGGGAGCTTGGCTATCGGCCAGAGTATTTACCGTCTCAGTATTGCTCACTGCAGAAGTATTGCCTGCGGCATCCTCCGCAAATACCGTAAAGTTGTAACCGGTACTTGGAGAAAGGCCCGTAACATTAAAATTAGTGGTTGTTCCAGTATTGGCGATGCTGACACCATCTTGAAAGACCTCATAGTTGGTCACCCCCACATTGTCAGTAGATGCGCTCCAACTAAGGTCAGTTGTTGTATCTGTAGTATTTGAAGAAGATAAATCTGAAACCGCACTTGGGTTTTCTGTATCACTACCATCAGCAGTAATGGATACGCTATCTATAATTACGGTGTTGCCTGCGGTAAACCTGAATTGGTAAGGGCTGGTATACACTCTTATTATTGGATTGGTAGCTGTTGCAGTTACGTTAAAAACGTACTCAACCCAATCTGTATTATTAATTGTTGTTGTAGAAAAACCACTGAACCCAGACCAATTGGCGAAAGCCGGATCATTATTATTAGTGACTTGAGGACCTTGCTTTGCCCAAATTTGAATTGTATAATCTACCCCAACGGTTGCATTAAAAGTATATTGCAATGTTCTACCGTTGTTAGCGGTGGATTCCACCCTAATAGCAAAGTTGCCCGTTTGGGCTTCTGTATTGTCTGAAGTAATAACTCCTAAACCGGTCCAACCCGTTGTCGCGTCAGATTCGTTTTCAATTGAAGCTGCATTTGATTGCGTGTGCAAATTCTGCGCAGCAGCCATAAAAGTTCCTAATAAAAATAAGGCTGAAAGTAATTTTTTGACCATGGAGAATTGGTTTAAAGGTTGATGAACAGGGGGAATATAACAAAGGTATAGCACGGTAAACAGAATCAATTATTTTGATTTAAAATATCGATGAAACGCAAAAAAAAACTTTGACTGAAACATTCGTCTTTATCGCTTTAATAAAAACAGTGTCTGTCAAAAACTTACACCTTGAATTATACCATACTAATTGTGCAAAATTTTCGTTGCTATTTAGGAGATGTTTGCAGCTTTCTAAAAATCTAGATTTACACAACTTTTTAGAAACATTATATCATAAAAATTTAGCGTAAAGTTTAAAGTTTTTGATATCTATTGCTAATAATGACATTGTATCTTTGCCATAATTTTGCCCTAAATCCTCACCAAATTGGTCAATATTGTTTACAATGTATAATAACCTTTGGTGAATAGAAGAAAGTATAAAAATTGATGCCCTTGATTTTTAGACCTGAACTTAACTCATTTTGCTATGAAAAATAACCTGCCTTCTAAGCTTAGATACTTATCTTTTTGGGCTCTAGATGCTTTTAAAGGAGGAAAAGTCCTAAGGGAATTGAAAGATATTCGACGCTTGTTAACTCAAAACTCCTTTGATTCACTTCAAAAAAAGAATGAAATAAGACTGTATAATCTTCTTGATAAAGTTACCCAAGAAACCCCATTTTACAGTACGTTTAAAAACTATGAATCTCTTCAAGACTTTCCAGTAATAAACAAGCATATCATCAAGGAAAATTTTGATGAACTTCAAATTGCATCTTCCAGAGAAACCAAACTACATTCCATATTTACAAGCGGATCCACTGGAACACCATTTATGGTTTATCAAACCCGAAGGAAAAGACATAGAAATACAGCGGACACCATATATTTTGCAGGGAAAGCCGGCTACACTATTGGGGATAAATTACTTTATTTAAGGCTATGGAACAAAAACTTAAAGAAAAAGAAGATTTCGGCCTATATGCAAAACATAGACCAGATAAATATTGAAGATTTAAATTCCAATTATATTGAGGCTCTATTAATAAAACTTCAAAAAGACAAGTCACCAAAGGGATGGCTTGCTTATCCATCCGGATTAGAAAAAATTTGTGATTATCTTGATTCCATAAATTCGAAACCTTTGAATTGCAATGTAAAATCCATTATTGGAATGTCAGAAAATCTAAGTAGTCATGTAAGAAGTAAAATGTCGCATTATTTCAATACGCCTATGGTATCCAGATATTCAAATTTTGAAAATGGGATAATCGCACAACAGCGCGGCGACAGTAATTATTTTGAAATTAATTGGGCGAGTTACGTTCTGGAGGTTTTAGATTTTGAAAAAGATGTTCCAGTAAAAGCAGGAAATCTTGGGCGAATAGTTATAACTGATCTCTATAACCACGCAACTCCCATGATTCGCTATGATACCGGTGATATTGGAGCACTCACCGACATAGATAATCATACATTTCCTATGCTAAAAACGGTAGAGGGAAGAAAAGCCGATATTCTATTCAACACAAAAGGAGCAATGATCAGTCCTTTTAAATTTATGGGCATTTTGCCTCAATATCCAGAGATAGAACAAGTGCAGTTTATCCAAACCAAAAAAACTGCATATATAATTAAAATCAATGTAAAAGGAGAATTTTTACAGGAGATGAAATTAGTAGCTCTTTTCAAATCAATTGTTGGGAGTGATGCTGAACTAAAAGTTGAGTATGTTGATGAAATTCCATTGTTGAGCTCCAAAAAAAGAAAAATTACACGAAATTTGTATTCAGAACAACTCCTGCAAAATGCATTAGATAGTTCTTTTATCACCAAGCCAACTATATAGATGAAAAACACCAATATCCTTTTTACCTGCGCTGGAAGAAGAAATTACCTTATTAACTATTTTAAAGAATCATTGAATGGAAATGGAAAAGTTGTTGCCGTTGACATGCAACTTTCAGCCCCTGCCCTAGTAGATGCTGACATAGCTAGGAAAGTTCCCAGTATATACGATTCGGCTTATATCCCTGCCCTAAAAGAGGTAATAAAAGAGGAAAATATTGATGCAGTTATTTCCTTGAATGACCTTGAGCTGCCAATCTTGTCAAAGCACAGGAAGGAATTAGAAAACCTAGGGGCAAGAGTTATTATTTCTAACCCTGACACCATAGCAATTGCCTTTGATAAATGGAGAACTTTCACTTTTTTCAAGAGTATTGGAATAGATACCCCAAAAACATATTTAACTATACAAGACGCGCTTGATGCTATTCAAAATTCTGAATTGCATTATCCTTTAATCATTAAACCCAGATGGGGAAGTGCTTCAATTTCCATTGACATTGCTGAAAACGAAGAGGAACTTATGCTCGCCTATAAACTACAACACCTTAAAGTACAGAAATCCATTTTAAAAAATGCAAGTTCTGAGGATATTGAGAAAAGTATTCTTATACAGGAAAAAATTGATGGCGAAGAATACGGGATTGATATTTTGAACGATCTTGAAGGCAATCATTACAATTCGTTTGTTCGTAAAAAACTAGCAATGCGTTCAGGAGAAACAGATAAGGCCGTATCAGTAATAGATGACAAGTTTTCGGAAATTGCTAAAATAATTGCTAAAAATACCAAGCATGTTGGGAATATGGATTGCGATTTCTTTTTCAAAGATGACAAAGTCTATTACTTAGAAATGAACCCTAGATTTGGTGGTGGGTATCCTTTTTCGCATGAAGCGGGCATTAACACTCCTGCCATATACATTTCATGGATCAACGGTGACATCGATATAGATAAATTCAACAAGTTCTCCGCCGGTCTAATGTTTTCTAAGTGCGACAGAATGATGCCTATTAAATTATAACTAAAAATAACCTTAGATAAAAAAATACTGCTGATGGTACTTTGGTTAGAGTGTTTTTTAACTCTTATCAAAGTACCATCAGCAGTATTTAAATTCTTCTTACTAAAAAAAGACTTTAATCTATTCTGATCAAGGATTTATTATTTCAAATGCCGACCTTCTATTTTCGCTGTGTTTCTTTTCTGGGCAAGGTGTTTCATCATCACATTCATTGGTCAGCCTAGTTTCTCCAAATGCATCGTATTTGACTCTTTCCTGAGAGATTCCTTTGGAAATTATATATTCAACAGTTCGTTTTGCTCTTTTTTCAGATAGCCATTGATTGTATTTATCTGTTCCTCTAGAATCTGTATGTGCTGAAACTTCAATGACCAAACTTGGTGCTCTTTCCAATATTCCCACTAATTTATCCAAAACCTCTTTGTCCTTGGTTGAAAGGTATGATGAGTTTAATTTAAAGAACACTCTTCCAAGGTTCCTAACTTCATTCTCTATTTTTGCACGTCTGGCGTCTTCTTCCTCTTTCTTCTTTTTTTCTGCAGCCAATCTTGCCGCTTCTTTTTCTCTTTCCAACCTTTCCGCTAGCAAACGGGCTTCTTCATTAGCTCTTTCTTTAGCAGCTATCGAGTCTTGAACTCTTTGTTGCTCTTTTTCCAACTCTTCCAAAAAGGCCAATTTTTCCTCACCTTTTCTTGAAAGGCCTTTCTTAATATTAAATCTATATGCAAGACCAGCGGAATGTTGAACATGGTTTGTGGAATTATCAGTACTCATTGTCCACTTGCCAGTAGAACTAAAATCCAAACCCCAATGATCGGACAACCAAGTTCTAAAACCTAAAACTGCATTGTAAGTTCCTCTACCTTGGTTATTTGCATCTGTATACCCGGCTCCAATGCCAATATAAGGGTCAAAAAAACCAGTATCGCCTAAAATCATATTTAAATCATAGCTTACCCTAAAGTCAATGCCTAGATAATCTACATCTTCAAGATTTACAGCATTATCAACAATCTTTCCTTCCTTGTATTTGTTATATGTTCCTATTGCCTCAAGTCCAATGCCGTTTTCAAAATAACGGCCAATACTTACGCGAGAAGGAAATGGAACAGCGTTCCAACCTTCTTTAAAATCAAACAGTTCACCAAATTCATCACCAGAATCATCAACAAAATTGGTTCCTATGGAAACAATCCATGCACTTTTGACTATACTGTCTTTTTTCGTTAGTGGCTTTTCTTGGGCAGTAATTACCAAGGAAAATAACAAGGCCAACACAGCAATAACTGGTTTTGAAGCTTTCATAATGTAAGATTTGAGGATTACTGAAAGCAAAACTAGTTCAACTGTGCAAAAATGACATCTTTTGTACTTTCAAGTGCTCTAATTTTCGATAAGAAGCTAAAAAGAGAGGGTATTACTGGACTACCAGCGTAATTTTTGAAAACTTATGGATTTGGAAGTATAGGGGACCTTATAAACATAAAAAGGATATGAAACAGATTGGTTTTCTGAGTTCTTGGTTTCTTTTGGAGCAATCATTTCAATTGCCATTATAACCTCATTTTCAGATTCTTCCGTCTTGGATAGCTCAGGTATTTTTTGCCCTTTACGCTCGCCTAAGCAAACAATAAGGGCCATATCCTTTGAGAAGTCTATGACCGGTACAGGCAGTCCAGGTTTACGGGTTTTATTTATTGTAGCATAAAATTTATTAAGAGATTTTACATCTCTCACAACCATGGTCTCGTACTCGGTAACACCACTAAATGCATCATGTGCTATCAAAATCATCTCATCATTCTCACTAGATTGCAATTGCGTTTCCTTCTGAGCCTTACATGACGCAAAACATACCAAAACTATAATTACAAAATGTTTCAAAATACTAATATGAATTTTTGAATCTTGACTTGTATGCTTTCTCATATACCTCTTCATATAATGGCAAAATATGTAAGATATCAAATTTAGAAGCTACTTTGTACGCATTTTCTTTGAAATCTGCCAAAACTTCATCACTCCTTAATATTTGCAGTGCTTTTGATGCCATTTCATCCACATCTCCCACGTTGGCAAGAAATCCTGAAACACCATCTTTGTTAACTTCAGGGATTCCTCCTGTATTACTTGAAATCACAGCTACCCTGTTAATCATTGCTTCCAATGCAGCTAGGCCAAAACTCTCAGATTCTGACGGCAATAAGAATAGGTCTGAAAAGCATAGGATCCTATCTATCTCATTGCTATTGCCCAAAAACAACACTTTGTCCTTAATTCCAAGGTCATCACTAAGCTGTTCGGCCATTTCTTTTTCTGGCCCTTCCCCTACCATTATCAGTTTTGCAGGTATTTCTTTTTGGATTTTATGAAATACATTGATTACATCTGGAATACGTTTCACCTTTCTAAAATTACTTATATGGGTAACGATCCTCTCATCCTCATTAGCCATTAAAGAGCGTTGGCAATCAGTATAATCCAAACTGTATTTTGAGGTATCTATGAAATTGGGAATAACTTCTATCTCTTTTTCAATATTAAAGATTTCCAAAGTGCTTTGTTTTAAATCCTCGGAAACTGAAGTAACAACATCAGATTTATTGATGCTAAATGTGACCGCCGGTTTATAAAATGGGTGTTTCCCCACCAAAGTTATATCTGTACCATGAAGCGTAGTGATCATAGGAATAAAAATTCCTTCCTCTTGAAGCATTTTTTTTGCCATATATCCTGCATATGCATGTGGAATTGCATAATGCACATGCAACAGTTCTATGCCATAAAACTTAACCGTATCTACCAATTTGCTAGATAATGCCAGTTCATAAGGCTGATAATGAAACAAAGGATATTCGGGCACATGCACTTCATGGAAGTGAATGTTATTTCCTAAAAGTTCTAGGCGCACAGGTTGTTTGTAGGTTATAAAGTGAACCTCATGCCCTCTTTCTGCCAAGGCAATTCCTAATTCTGTGGCTACAACTCCACTACCGCCAAACGTAGGGTAACAAACGATTGCTATCTTCATACCAACAAATCTAAATCAATATTTACAGTCTAATTTATAATAGAATCATAAATAGCTTGCTGAATTCTTGTTCTTAAAGCTGACTTTACCAAAAGTGTATTACTTGCAGAAGGATATGTTCTGTTTGATAAAAAAACGTAAACAAGCTCTTCATCTGGGTCTGCCCAAGTATATGTTCCCGTAAATCCGCTATGCCCAAAGCTTTTTCTGGACACGCATCCGCAGGTGGGTCCCTTTTCCTTCAACTGGGGTTTATCAAAACCAACTCCCCTTCGCACATCTTTATGGCAAAAATAACAAGTATTGAATTTTTTTATGGTCCTCTCGTTTAAAAAACGCTTACCGCCATATAACCCGCCTTGAAGATACATCTGCATTATTTTGGCCACATCATTGGCATTACTAAACAATCCAGCATGTCCTCCTACTCCTCCTTGCATCGCTGCGCCCATGTCATGCACATAGCCCTGTACCGTTTGATACCTAAAGTATTTGTCCTCCTCTGAAGGTACAATTTCATTTTTTGAAAACTTGTTCAATGGATTGAAAGAAGTGCGTTGTAAACCCATTGGAGTATATAAAAACTCACTGATTAATTCATCTATGGATTTACCATAAGTGTCCTCTATATATTTTTTGAAAACATAATAGGCCACATCACTATAACGGTACCTATTGGATTTTAATGACTGCCTCCCTATTCTATTGTAAATTGAATCTTTATAAGCATCCGTTAAATAAAGATGGTCAGAAACTTTATATGAAAAACCTTCCGTAGGCTGATTTCTGTAAAAATCCGAAGATGGTTTTCTATTTTTGGTCAAAGTGTCTATATAAAATGCAATCCATGCAGGTAGACGACCATAATGGGAAAGTGCTTTTAGAACCGTTACGTCTTTTAATTCTGAGGATTCATATTCTGGAACTAGCTCCTTAAACGTATTGTTCAATGCAATTTTACCTTCCTCTTCCATTTTCATTATTAAAGGTAAAGTAGAAAGAATCTTGGTCAATGAAGCCAGATCATAGATTGAATTACCATCTATTTCTTGCTCCGTTGCATATGTAGGTTTTCCAAAACTCTTGTTATAGATTACCTTCCCTTTTTTAGCAATTAAGACTTGGGCCCCAGGGTACATCAAAGAATCCAAACCAACTTGTACCAAACTATCTACCACCGCCAATTTTCTGGAGCTTAAACCAACTCTTTCAGGAATGCTATATCCTAATCTTTTTAAAGCTTTAAGTTTGGTTCCAGTATTTACCAGAAATTTATCATTTACTGAAACGGGCAACGTTCCTTTTGCATCCACAGCACCAAAAATCACTTCGGCCGCTTTCTCTTGAGCAATTTCACTGTTTTGATAGGCAACAACAACTCCATCAATAGTATCAAAATTCACTACATCTAAAAGTGCGTAAGGTTTTGCGAACACCGCTAGTATGGTGTTACTAGTTCTAAGTCTTGATATTTCTTGCAGCCAAAATAGTTCATTCTCGGAAAACTTATATCGTTTCCAGGGGCTTTCATTGCTTTTGTGAAAACCAATAATAACCAGATTGAACTCTCCTAATAATTTTCTGTATCCAGCTGCATCCTTGGCATTGATTTGGGTGACATTTGCGTACTTGGAAAGTGTTTCAGAAAAAGCTTGTCCAGAATCATCTCCGAACTTCACATATGCAATTCTTTTATTCTCAAGCTTTTTAATTGGGAGCAAGGAGAAATTATTTTTTGCAATGGTAATTGCATTTTCAATGGCCTCTTCATATACAACATCATTTTCAACGTCGTTTAAATCCTCATAAAGGTTTTCCAACTCTATTGGATTATAATTGGCCAGGCCTGCTTTGTACTTGGCCATTAATATCTTCTTTACAGAAAAAGCAAGTCTTTCTTCCGTAATTCTTCCTTTACTATATGCCTCTACCAATTTTTCTTTTGCCTTAAGAACATCTTCGGGCATTAAAAGCATATCATTTCCTGCAAGAAAAGCTTCAAGTTCCACCTCTCCTTCTGGCGCGAATTTTGAAACCGCTTTCATATTCAGTGCATCCGTAAAAATCAACCCTTTAAAGCCCAGTTCCGTTTGTAACAGCCCAGAAACAATCTGTTCTGAAAGCGTAGAGGGCAATCCTTCTCTAATTTCTACATTGGGAACATCCAAATGTGCAACCATCACTGAACTCAACCCATTATTTATCAAACTTTTAAATGGAAATAGTTCTATAGAATCAAGTCGTTCTCTTGTTGAATTGATGATGGGCAATGCTTTGTGGGAATCTGTAGCTGTATCTCCATGTCCTGGAAAATGCTTTCCGCAAGATAAAACACCTGCCTTTTCCATTCCTTTCATAAATGCCATCCCTTTTTGGGCTACGTTTGCGGGGTCTTCCCCAAAGGAGCGGTTGCCTATTATGGGATTTTTGGGGTTATTGTTTACATCTATATCCGGTGCAAAATTGATATGCACCCCAAGTCTTTTTGCATGTTTACCTATTTGAAATCCTACTTTTTCAACTATAGCGCTATCTCTTATTGCGCCCAAAGTCATATTCCAAGGAAAAGCATAGGTGGAATCTAGACGCATGGCAAGGCCCCATTCCGCATCCATGCCTATTAATAGCGGTATTTTAGAGTTTGATTGATACTCATTTGTAAGTTTTGCTTGGCGAACTGGTCCGCCAGTTGAAAAAATTACGCCACCAAGATGGTGTTCCTTTATGAGTTGTTTTATTTTGTCGGTTGCTGTTTTATCTTGACTAGAAGAAATACTTACCATGAACAATTGTCCAATACGCTCTTCTAAGGACATGCTATTGTACTTGGTATCTACCCAACCAAGTTGTGCCAATGAATCTTTAGTAATCAGTGGGCTGTTCTGACCACTAACACCTAAAAAAAACAGTAAGAAAAAGGGAAAGTAAAGGTTTATCCGCATAAATATCTGTCTAGGACATGAACTTACAACTGATAAAAATATTGTATTTCATCGAAGAAAGCACTGTATTTAGGATTATTTAAGGATATCATCCTACAAATCTTGAATGCCAACTCTCACTAGCAGGAACTTCCCAATGCTCTTGGTATTCAGCTTTACTGGCAACTAAATTGTTAAATACAATGGTATTGCCCGAGATGGCTTTTTCCCTAGCCATTCTTTTAAAATCTTTTAATGACTTATAGGTAATGTACTCTCCCTGCTTGAATGAAACATTCATTCTATCCAATAACTCAACCTTATACTTTTGTTCCAAATTTTGGATAAAATGTACTGATGTATCTATTGAGCAGCCAGATGCGCCAGCTTTGGACTGATCTAGACCTATTACTATAAATCGCTTATACTTTAGTTCAAAGCCAGCTTCCAATTCACTCCCGTGTGCAGTCCATTCTTTTAAGAATGCAGCAAGGCTTTCCTCTATTTCTTTTAGTTCCGCGTCATTTAAGCTTCTATTTGACTGATAAATCCATATTCTAGCATTATCAGGAAGCGTTTCAAAAGGTACTAACATGAAAATCTATTTTTTTAAGTTTATCCTTAAATCAATTTAAAATTGATTTTAACCCATCTTTGGTATCAAAAACAAGTTCTATTTCTTTTGAAGTCAAAGGTCTATTAAACACTGCCAATTCATCCAACAAACCTATATAATTTAGACCTAACATTATGTTTGCTCTTTCTTCTTCCCACGTAAAAGGATCTTTTATAGTGGGTGATGTACCCATACTTTTTCCATTTATAAACAGTTCTGAAATTCCTTTTTCTGTATTTAATCCAGAAAAATTAATGACAATATGTGTCCATTCTCCTCTTTTGAATGGAGGTTGTTGTACGGTAACCAATCGCTTTAAGTAATCTTGGTTCTCATCCGGCCCCAATTTATCTGGATTCCAAACTTCCAAATCGCCCAGCACACCTAACCTAAAGTTTCTTGGATTACTTTTGGTGAAATCGACCCATAGGGCAGCATCATCATAATTTACATCGGTTATTTGAATGGGGTCACAGTAACCCGGTTCTAAATCTTTTTCTGGATTTAATTGTAACCAGAAGGATACCGAACCATTCCAATTTTCCTTGGAATACCCCATATTTTCATGAGCTTTAAAGAAGGTTACCATTCTGCTTTTCTTCTTAAAATCCAGAGCATTTCCGGACAACCCTTTTCCCTTGGCAATTTCCACATCTGGGTTCAGTAATCCAGGTTTTGCATTTTCAATGTTCCTTCTTAGGTCAGCCGTATACATCTCTTTGTCCCCAACGGCTACATCTGCAGATGTGCCATTATCAAAGGAAGCATAGAATAACAAGTCCTCGGCCATTTTATTTTTAGTTGTAAAAGCAAACATCAAAACAATACCAATGAGAAAACATGTATATGTTAAAAGGTGTTTCATGATAAAAGGAAATTAAATTGTCTATAAATCTTCAGCGCTTGCAATAAGTTCTGCTACATCCATAACCTTGATCGCGGCTTCTTTTTCTTTATTTTTCACCCCATCAGTCATCATGGTATTGCAAAAAGGACATGCTGCAGCTATGATCTCGGGCTGGGTTTCCAACGCCTGTTCAGTTCTCTCAATATTCACGTCTTTATCACCTTTTTCCGGTTCTTTGAACATTTGAGCTCCACCAGCTCCACAGCAAAGGCCGCGCTTGCGGCAGTTTTTCATTTCAACAAGCTCGGCATCTAGTTTCTTGATCAAGTCTCTTGGAGCTTCAAAAACATTGTTTGCCCGGCCTAGGTAACATGGGTCATGGTATGTAATCCGTTTTCCTTTATAGGTACCTCCTTCCAAGGAAATCTTACCCTCATCCAGCAATTGTTTTAAAAACTGTGTATGGTGAATTACTTCATAATTACCTCCTAATCCCGGGTATTCGTTTTTGATGGTATTAAAGCAATGTGGACATGCCGTAACTACCTTTTTTACTTCATATGCGTTCATCACTTCTATATTGGTAACAGCCTGCATTTGAAACAAAAACTCGTTACCAGCTCTTTTAGCTGGATCACCGGTACAGCTTTCCTCTGTACCCAATACTGCAAAGCTGACTTCTGCTTTGTTCAATATTTTTATAAATGCCTTGGTTATTTTTTTTGCTCTATCATCAAAACTTCCTGCACAGCCTACCCAAAACAAAACTTCAGGTTGTTTTCCTTCTGCAAAAAGGGAAGCCATGGTAGGTACGTTCATTTCATTTGCCATTTAGTATTGTTTAAGATTCTTGTGCCCAATTAAGTCTATCCATCTGGTTAAAAGGCCAAGGAGCTCCGTTATTTTCCAAATTGCCCATCATATTATTCAAATCTGATGGTGCCGCGGATTGTTCCATTACCAGAAACCTTCGCATCTCTATAATAATAGATAAAGGGTCTATGCTCACTGGGCAGGCCTCAACGCATGCGTTGCACGTAGTGCACGCCCACAATTCTTCGTGGCTGATGTAATCGCCCAACAATTGTTTTCCATCTGCCACAAACTCCCCTTTATTGGCATCCATGTTTTTACCTACTTCTTCCAGTCGGTCACGGGTATCCATCATTATTTTTCTTGGAGAAAGTTTTTTCCCTGTCTGGTTAGCAGGACATTCCGAAGTACATCTACCACATTCTGTGCATGTATAAGCATTTAGTAGTTGTACCCAATTTAAATCCATAACATCTGAAGCTCCAAACTTTTCTGGGTCAGGAGCATCCTCTGCCGGAGCAGCAAAAGGGTCTGCGGAAGGATCCATCATTAGTTTTACCTCATTGGTGACCGCTTCTACATTGTTAAACTCCCCTTGCGGTGCCAGCTTTCCGTAATATGTGTTTGGAAAAGCCAATAAAATATGCAGGTGCTTGGAATAATAGAGGTAGTTTAAAAAAGACAATATTCCAACAATATGTAACCACCACGCCGTGCGCTCAATCAGTATTAAATTGGAAACGGACATACCATCAAATAATGGTGCTATTATTTGACTTACGGGAAAAGCTCCTGCTTTAGTATAATGCGCTGCATCTAATTGCTGTAATTGAAAATCAGCTGCATTCATCGTTAAGAATAGAAGCATCAGCACCAATTCAATGTACAATATCATATTGCCATCTTTCTTTGGCCAACCATCCATTTCTGGTTTTATAAATCGCTTTAGTTTGATGATATTTCTTCTGATCCAGAAAACAACGACCGCAACTATGACCAAGAAGGCCAATACCTCAAAAGAACCTATCAAGAAATCATACAATGTTCCCAATGAGGCAAATATTCTATGAGTTCCCAATACCCCATCTATAATTATTTCTAAAACCTCAATGTTGATGATTACAAAACCTACATAAACGATTATGTGCATTAACCCAGCTATAGGACGTACTACCATTTTGGTTTGACCTAAAGCAATCCTTACCATGTTCTTCCATCTTTGCGATTTGTTATCGCTTACATCAACATCTTTTCCTAGTTTGATATTTCTGGATAATTTTTTGACATTTTTTGAAAAAAATCCTATTCCAACAATAAGGATAATGGCAAAAAGTATATTGGGTAAGTACTCCATATATTAATTCTGGTTTTGTGCTGCTGGATCATTTTCTGGAAGCTCGTATTCTTTTTGCTTCTTTCCAAATACCGAAACATTAACGTACCTCTTAGGGTTAAGCCTAAAATCTTGCAGCAAAAGGTCTAGTTCTCGTGAGGCAGAGTTAAGGTTCTCGTACAGTTTATCATCATGGGCAAGTTTCCCAAGAGAACCTTCTCCTTTTTCAATTTTCCCAAGTACCGCGTTCAACTTCTCCACAGTAGTTTGAAAATTAGAAACTGTTTCTGCCAAACCAGCATTTGCCAATGAGTCTGAAAGTTTAGAAAAGTTAGCGGTAATATTATCTACATTTTTTAAGGAATTGTCTAATTGCTCTTTATTGTTTTCCAATAAACTATTCAGTTTATCCGCACTGCCTTTAAAAGAATTAACCAAATCATTTAGTCCAGCTATACTTTGTCTTAATTCCAATCTGGTTTGGTCATCAAGAACATCGTTAACATTCATTAGCAAAGAGTCTGCATGAGAAACCGCTCCTTCCACCTTCATTTGCAAAGGAGTTAGTTTTTCCTGTACAAGAGCCGTAATGCCCGGTTTAATACTGGATTTGAGCGTATCTCCGGATTTTGCCATTGGAGAGTCGTCAAAAACTGGATGAATTTGGATGCCTTTACCCCCAATTATCCCAGTATCATAAATTTCTGCTCTACTGTTCTTTGAAAATTCATATCCTTCATTAATCGAAAATGTAACAACAGATCTAAATTTATTGTCATTGAACTTTATGCTTATCACATTACCAACAACAAGGCCGTTTATGGAAACTTGGGTTCCTTGTTGTAGTCCACCTACGTGGTCGTATAAAGCGTAAAACGTTTTGTTGTTTTCAAAAAATGAAGAGGACTTTAGATAACTTAACCCGAAAATCAATGCTAAAATTCCCGCAAGTACTATAATCCCAGTTTTGATTTCCCTGGATAGTTTCAAAAGGTTCTGTTTACTGTTCAAACAAAATTAGGAATAATTTTGAGAAGGCAACTATAGTTCTTTCATTCCTATTTAAGGGCTTCTTTTAATGAAACTCTTACACCATTTTTATATGCCACGATATAGGAAGTGTTATACCCTTTGGCATCAGCTTTGGTTTTAAGGTTTTTTGCCTCATTATAGGAAGTGGCATTACCGTACATATAGCGGTAGAGGTTCTTGAACGGTTCTTTGGACAAGATATCCAATCCTCTAAAATTAGCGCCCTTCAATGGAATGTTTTTGGCACTGGCCATTAATTGCACTTTAAAAATAAATTCACTTTTTGGCGTTATAGACTTTTCTGTTTTTTGTGCTACCGTAACTGCCGGTTTTGTATCTGAAGTGGTTGTGGAGAGAGTTTCTTGCTTTGGTTCTTCCTGTGTCTTCTTTGTGGTGGTATGCACCGCTCCCGAACTATCTTCAATAACAATGGGAATATCTTCTGCATCGAAACCATTGGAAATATCTGCTTTATAAGCTAAAATAGCAGCGGCAATGGCTTTGCCCATTTCACTTTGGCCTTTTTTGGAGTTTAAATAACTTCCCTCAGTTTTATTGGTCAAAAAACCTGATTCCACCAAAACACTTGGCATAAAGGTCTGATGCAAGACAATAAAACCAGCTTGCTTTACCTTTCTGTCTTTCCTTCTTAATTTTTTAGTAAAGTTATCTTGAAGCTTTTTGCCCAGCATAATGCTTTGGTCCAAAAATTCTTCTTGCATAATGGTAAGTCCTATAACAGATTCGGGAGAATTAATATCGTATTCTGCGTACCGCTTCTCATAATCATCCTCAAGGTAAATAACAGAGTTTTCTTTCTTTGCTACTTCAAAATTTTGTCTATTGGCATGAAGTCCAAGAACAAAAGTTCCTGCTCCATGGGCATCTGAGCTATGTGAATCGCAGTGAACCGAGACAAAAAGATCAGCGTTTGCCTGATTGGCAATTTCCCCTCTTACAAAAAGATCAACAAACGTATCATCCTTTCTAGTGTAGACCACTTTGATATTCGGATTTTTCTCTAATTCCTCACCAGCTTTCAATACAATGCCCAAGGCAATATTTTTTTCTAGGTATCCATTTCCCAAGTTGCCCGGATCATGTCCGCCATGTCCAGCATCTAAAACAACAATAAACTTATCTTTTGGTAGTGCTTCGGTATCATTTTTGGTAAATGAAGCCAAAGGAAGTATAAAGAGTAGAACAAAAAAAGCTAGCTGACTTTTATTCATAAGAACTGAGTAATTATAGTGCTCTGTAATGGTTAAAAATATTGTAATCCCCAATCAACAGAACAAAAAATATATGTAAGTTTGAGCCCAAAAACTAAGCCAAACTAGCACAAAAATAGGATTTATCACGTTGCAATCAAACAAACATCTTTTAGTTTTCCTATTTGTTCTCCTTGGCGGCACAATAAATCTTCTGGCGCAAGAAGACCTTATCAAGCCTTTACCAATAAAGGGAACCACCGATAGTATTACCGCTCCACTATTACCTACCAACATATTAAATGACTCTATTTCCGCTGATTCAATACAAACAGATACCGTTCAAGGAAAACAGCCTTTACTACTTGATAAAATTAAATATAAGGCCAAGGACTATGTAAAACTAAGCCAAAAAGACAACAAAATATATTTATATAACGAGGCCGAAATATATTATCAAGATACAGAACTCAAGGCGGGTATCATTATAATGGACTACATAAAAAACGAAGTCTATGCAGGTAGATTAAAAGATTCTACTGGCACTTATTCTCAATTACCTTATTTTAAACAGGGAACAAACGAAGTAAGGCCAGACTCCATTAGATTCAATTTTGATACGCAAAAAGCGCTGATCTGGAACTCAAGAACAGAACAACAGGCGGGATTGGGCCAATTGGGTGCAGATGCAATGAAGGTCTATGCAGAGATCACTAAAAAGGAAAATGATTCGGTCTATTTTTTAAGCGAAGGAAAACTGACTACATCCAAAGACACGATTGACCCGGATTATTATATTAGAATCCGCAAAGCTAAGTTTGTGCCCAAAAAGAAAATAATAGCAGGTTTCAGCAATATTTATATTGTTGATGTTCCCACCCCTGTTGCACTGCCTTTTGCTTATTTTCCACTTACAACAGGGCGATCCGCAGGGTTAATATTCCCAACCTTTGGCAATGACCCAAATAGAGGCTATTTTTTACAGAACGGAGGATACTATTTACCAATAAGCGACTACGTGGATTTAAGTCTTACCGGGGATTTTTATACAAATGGTAGTTATGGTTTTAGAGCGCAATCCATTTATGCAAAACGCTATAAGTTCAGGGGGAACATAAATTTCAATTTTGAAAATCTTATTCAAAGTCAAAAAGGATTTGATGATTTTAGCCGTACAAGTAATTACAATATCCAGATAAGACATACACAAGATGCCAAGGCTAGCCCAAATTCCAGGTTTTCAGCTTCCGTAAACTTGGGTAGCAGTCAGTTTTTTACCAATTCTTTAAATCAGGTAAATAGGTCAAATACACAAACTAATACATTTGCTTCTTCCATAAGCTATTCCAAAACCTTTCCGGCATATCCATCTGTAAACACAAGTCTTACATTGACCCACTCGCAAAACTCGCGAACACAGGCCATTCAAATGTCCTTACCAACTTTTCAAGCCAGCATGGAACGTATTTTTCCATTTGCCAAACGTGATGGTATTAAAAAAGGAATTGTTCAGAATGTCAACTTGCAGTACGATGTAAATGCACAAAATAGCATAACCACTACGGAAGAGGATTTTTTTACCAGTGCAATGTTTGATGATGCTCGAGTAGGTGCCAGACATAGAATTCCTATTGGGACCAATTTTAAAGTAGCCAAATACTTAAGTGTAAGCTTAAACGGTAGTTATGAGGATGTTTGGGCACTAGAAACAATAAGTCGAAGATTTGATGCCGAACAGGAAGAAGTGGTTACCGATACCATTGCCGGGTTTGATAGGTTCAACAGATATAACCTTGGAGCTAGCGTAGGTACCGTTGTTTATGGTACTTTTAATTTTGGTGAAGACAAAAAAATACAAGCCATAAGGCATGTTATGCGTCCATCTATTAGCTATACGTACGCTCCTTCATTTGAACAGTTTTATGAAACCTATGCAGATGGTGATGGGGAAGATGTTCAATATACCCCGTTTGAAACTAGCTTGTATGGAAGACCTTCTTTAAGCAAAAGTAATTCTATAGGCTTTTCATTACAAAATACATTAGAGGCCAAGGTAAGGGACAAGGACTCCACTGTTGTAGAACCTAGGAAAGTTAGCATACTTAGTAACCTTACATTATCTACAAGCTATAATTTTGAAGCCGATTCGCTAAAATTGAGCCCTATTAACCTAAATGGTGGTACTGAAATCATAAAAAATGTTCCTATTAACTTTTCCGCCACATTGGACCCTTATGCAATAGATAACAACGGGAGAAGAATCAACACCTTCAATGTTAATAATGGGGGCGGGCTTTTACGTTTGACATCTGCAAGAATAAATACCGGATTCTCTTTAAGAAGTGACATGTTTAAAAAAGGGGGCGATAAAAATAGCAAGAAAGCGGAAGACCAAGACCCAGATTATGGTGCAAACCCATTTGAATTGGAAGGTGCAAGAGATGGAGAACCATTTTTTCAGAAGGATAACCCAGATTCTGACGAGGTGGACAATCCACTTTACAACACCAAAATTCCTTGGGATTTAAGATTTACCTATGTAGCTACATATAACAACAGTAATAGACAGAAGGAAATAACCAATCACTCATTAATGTTCTCTGGCAATGTGCAACTTTCCCCTAAATGGGAGGTTGGGTTCAACTCCGGTTATGACATTAAAAACAAAGGATTTGCGGACACTCGACTTAATTTTAAAAGGGATTTGAACAGTTTTCGCCTAAGCTTTGACTGGACTCCTTTTGGAAGATTTGAACGATGGTATTTCTTTATTGGGATAAAGAGCTCTATTCTCAGTGATCTTAAATGGGAAAATAGGAGCCAGCCCTTTAGCAGGTAGAACAAATTTTTAAATAACTTGGTATCCAACTATCAATTAAAACATCATCACATGAAAAAAATAATAAATACCTCCAGTGCCCCAGCACCAATAGGCCCTTATAATCAAGCAGTGCTCATTAAAGACACACTTTATATCTCTGGGCAAATTCCCATCGACCCAGCAACGGGAGCATTGGTTGAAGGTGATATAAAAAAAGAAACCAAACAGTCTATGGAAAACCTAAAGGCGATTCTTTCCGAAGCCGATATGACATTTGAAAATGTCGTAAAGACGTCCATCTTCATCAAGGATATGCATCAGTTTTCCGAAATAAACGAGGTGTATGGAGCGTATTTTAATACAGATACCGCGCCTGCTAGAGAAACTGTAGAAGTTGCTAATCTCCCAAAATTCGTGAACGTAGAAATTTCTATGATTGCAATTAAATAGTCTCTCTATGGAATTCCATTAAACCTTCTATAGGACGTCTACGGATAACCCCTAATATTAAGTCATTGCGTTCCAACACGGTAGTGAGTTCATCACTTAAAAAATGTGCAATGCTTCCAACAAAGTTTATGGGAACTTTTGTTGCTAGCTCAAACTGCATTATATAGTTGTTCACAAACTGCTGCAACCCTTTGTCTATGACCCCTCGGCAATAAGGGTGGTCTTTGTTTTCAATAATAAAACGCGCAAAGGTTGCCAAATACGTATTGGGATTTGGTTGCTTATAAAGATGCTCCTTTATTACATCTGCATCTAAATTGTATTCCTTGGCAAATCTTATTCCCAAATCTTGTGGCATTTTATGAAAGTAATAATCTCTTAAAAGCTTTCTTCCAAAAAAATTACCGCTTCCGTCATCCATTAAAATATAACCCAAAGAGGTTACCTTCTGAAACAATTGATGACCATCATAGTAACTGCAGTTTGACCCGGTACCTAAAATACACACTATTCCTTGGTGCCCAATTTTAGTGGTAGAATAAATTGCTGCAAAAGTGTCTTCTCTTACTTCTGCCTTTGCATTTGGAAAAAAATCCTTGAAGATTTCTTTTAGAAAGTTCTTCATTCTATCGGTACCACAACCTGCACCGTAGAAATACAATTGGGTTACGATATCTTTATTTTTGGAAAGTTCAAAATTGTTGGCCAATCTGTCCTCTATAACTTCCCGTGTAAGTACCTCAGGACTCAGCCCTAGTGTCTGGGTAAGGAACAATTGTTCACCAGTTTTGTCTAAAGCAATCCAATCAGATTTGGTTGCTCCACTATCCACAATCAATATCATATGCCAAATTTTATTATGAATCCTGAAAAAGGCGAATTACCTTTTTCAGGATTTACTATGTAAGATAATAAACTAAAGATTTGCCACGTGTTGGGCCAAATCAACTAATTTATTGGAATAACCTGCTTCATTGTCATACCAAGAAACAACTTTGAAAAACTTGGAGTTCAGTTCCATACCAGCTCCTGCGTCAAAAATGCTTGTTCTTGCATCTCCTACAAAATCCTGTGAGACAACGGGTTCTTCCGTATATCCTAAAATACCGGCCATATCTCCTTCAGAAGCCTCTTTAAATGCTTTTTTAATTTCATCATAAGAAGTTTCTTTTTCCAACCTAACAGTTAAATCAACAACTGAAACATCTGCTGTTGGCACACGGAATGCCATCCCTGTAAGTTTCCCCAACAGTTCGGGGATTACCTTTGTAACTGCTTTAGCCGCTCCTGTAGATGCTGGAATAATGTTTAGCATAGCGCTTCTACCTCCTCTATAATCTTTTCTTGATGGACCGTCCACAGTTAACTGCGTGGCTGTGGTAGCATGAACAGTAGTCATTAGGCCTTCTTCAATACCGAATTTATCATTCAATACTTTTGCCAATGGAGCAAGACAGTTTGTTGTGCAGGATGCATTTGATACAATTGTATCTGATGCTTTTACGTCATTGTGGTTAACTCCCATTACAAACATTGGTGCATCTTTTGACGGTGCAGAAATAACAACCTTTTTTGCTCCTCCATCAATATGATACTGAGCCATTTCCAAAGTTGTAAAAATACCCGTGCACTCCGCAACTATATCAGCTCCCACTTCATCCCACTTCAAGACTTTAGGGTCTCTCTCTGCGGTAATCCTTATTGTTTTTCCATTAACTATAAGGTTTCCATCCTTCACCTCGACCGTACCATCAAACCTTCCATGGACCGAATCGTATTCCAATAAATATGCAAGATGCTCCACATCCAACAAATCATTTATAGCCACAACATCAACATTATCTCGCTTTATTGTTGAACGAAACACCAATCTTCCTATTCTACCGAATCCGTTAATTCCAATTTTCAAATTTGACATTTTTACTGTATTTGGTTATAATTATGTAGTCATTATATCAGAAACTCTTAAGAGTTCTTCATCTATCTCTGTATGCGCTTTAATTGCTTCACTTATTGGTGTAAGTATCAGTTTATTATCTCTTATACCCACCATATAGTTGGACTTCCCCTCCAATAAACTTTCTACGGCCTTTACCCCCATTCTACTGGCAAGTACTCTATCAAAACATGTAGGATTGCCACCTCTCTGCATGTGCCCCAATACGGATACCCTTACGTCATAAATTGGCAAATGTTCTTCAACATATTCCTTTAGTTCAAAAACATTCTTTCCTATTCTATCACCTTCCGCAACGATTACTATACTGGACGATTTCCCAGACTTCTTGCTTCGCTTTAAAGAATCTAGCAAACGTTCCAAACCAAGATTCTGCTCCGGAATCAAAATTTCCTCTGCTCCTGCTCCCACTCCCGCATTTAAAGCAATATGCCCCACATCTCTACCCATTACTTCAACAAAAAAGAGACGGTTATGCGAACTTGCGGTATCCCGTATTTTATCAATAGCGTCTACAACCGTATTGATAGCTGTATCAAAACCAATGGTATAGGTGGAACCTAAAATATCATTATCTATAGTCCCTGGCATTCCCATAACTGGGAAATTATATTCTTCATTAAAGGCAAGCGCTCCGGCAAAACTTCCATTGCCTCCTACAACAACAAACGCATCTACCCCTTCTTTCTTTAGCTGTTCGTAAGCCTTCTTACGCCCCTCTTTAGTTCTAAACTCATCACATCTGGCAGATTTTAGGATTGTTCCGCCTTTGTTGATGATATTGTTTACGCTACGGGCGTCCATAGGCTTAAAATCTCCTTCTATCATTCCCTCATAGCCTCTGTAGATACCAACACATTCAATTTTTAAATATGCACAGGTACGAACTACCGAGCGAATTCCAGCATTCATTCCTGGAGAATCACCGCCTGATGTAAACACCGCTATTTTCTTAATTTCTGATGCCATTCAAAATTTTAAAAAACCAAAACTAGGAAACTTTATTTAATTAATGAATGACATATTAACTAATTTGTTTTCAGGGGGTTTCGCAAACGTTTTCGTAATTTTTTTTATCAGAAAACACTAAAAATATAACCTTAATTAGGTAACTTTTTGGAAGTCTTGTCTTTAGCGGTGAAACGAATAAGACTATCTTTTCCCATAATCTCTGTAGATTGTTGAAGTTCTGGTGGAGCAATCTTCTTTTTCTTCTTTTTGAATACTTTCTGCATCAAATCCTTAAAACTATTAAAATCAACTTGATATGAAAGTCCTAGACCTTGTGTATATCCTTGGCGTTCAGCCAAAAACTGTTGCACTTCATTTTCCCTATTAAAAATTTTGGCGCTTAACGTGCCTTCCTCATTAAGCAGTACTTGAACTTCCACATCACCGGCAACCACTGTTTCTGATACACCGCCTACGGGAACCCCTACCCTTCCATTTACCAAAACTCTATCTGATATTTGTGTTGATACCGTTACCCCTATCCTATTTTCAGTCTGAATATCTGCGCTAGTATCCAAATAGCCCTGTTCATAAGAAACGCCCAAATTGAATTTATCATTGTCACCAGCCAATATTTGATTAAGAAGTCCTGATGCCGTTTGAATTAAATTACCGGTTACCGCTTGTTGGTTTATGCCTGTCTGTTCATTTACAAAAGTCCCTTGGGCCAAAAGAAAAAATGCATTACGTTCTTTGACCGTTGGATCTTGCAATCTGTATTCAAGCTCAGATTGTATTACAGAGTTCGTTCCAGGAAAATCGATATCAAAATTAATGTTAGGACTTTCCAGCTCCCCATCCAAACGCACTACAACTTCTGTTGGTATTCTTGCCTTATATCCTTGATTGTCCAATAACGGAGCGGGGTTTGCATTAAGTGCGTAGACTGCCTCTAAGTTAAGTTGTGCCGCCAATGGATCACGTTCCCAGAGTATGGTACCCCCAGGGCGTACCTGGAATTTCTTATCTATTACTCCACCATACCTAAAATTGTATTCTCCTGTTACCGCAACAAATTCCCCATACATATTAAATTTACCATTGGTATTGATCTCTATAAGAAGAATACCTTCCCCAGTCCCTTTCAAAGAGCTTCCAGTACTCCTATCCACCACAATTTCCACCTCGGCTTCTGGAGTAACTGCCAGATCAAAAGCCATTTCCAAACCTTGATAATCTTTTAGCACCCGTTCTTCCTTAAACGATTCTGAACCTGTTTTCTCAATAAAATTGATAAATGAATAATCGCCAACACTGGTTACATCGCTCAAGGGTATTTTTAATGATGTTCCTCTGGCCGTGGTCGCATCCACAGCTATATTAAGAGCATCAGTAGAGCCATAAATGCTCCCGGTTCCATTTATAAAGCCCGCTCCGTAGTACAATGCCTCCTCATCAAATTCTGTATTCAGAATCATAAAGCGGTTGTTTTTTGTGTCCACGTCCAAATCAAGGGACCAATCATCAAAAGCGGTGTGGTTTATGGTTCCATCCAAAGTTGCCGTGGTACCCTCAACTACATCTGAAAGTCTAATATTGTCAAAGTAAAAGGTCTGATCAAAAAGACGAACCCTCGAATATGGGGCAAAATCATAATCTACATTTAGATAAGGTATGCCAATTCCTGCATCATTTAAACTAAGCGCACCATTTATGGAAGGATTAGAAACACTTCCCGTAATCTTGGCATTTCCGCTAACACTACCTCTAATGTTCGAGATTACCCCATCACCCAAAGCGCTGAAAGGCTCAAGACGAAAATCGGTGAAGTTTGCGGCCAAATCCAGCTGTCTGTTTTTATTGAGATTGGTAACCTTACCATTGACACTCAATCTCTCTTTTCCATTGTCATTCAAATAAGTGCTTACACCAAATTGTGTTAAATCATTATTTCCAAAAATGCCTATTTCTAAATCACCTTGACGTATTTTGTTAATACTAAAATCACGAACGTTTAAACTGGAGGTTGGTAAATACTTGCCATCCTTTTGCAAAATATTGAGAAATCCATCTACAGACCCATCCAGCTTTAGGCTGTCTATTTCTGGTGTTATCTTGCTAAGTGAAACAATTTTAAACTGTAGGTCCAGATCTTTGTACGTTGAATCTGCCAATTCTCCCCTTAGCCTTATTTGCTCCCTATCGTTATTGTCCATAACAACATCTTCAATTCTAATGCTGTCCAAAGTTCTGTTAATGATAACTTTGTTCTTATTGTTTCCATCTTTGTTAAGTACCCAAACATTACCCTTGAAATTGACATCGGATTTTTTGAGCCCTATTACCGATTTGTTTTCTTTGTTGAATGTATGATAGAAATTCAAATTATAGCTATCATTGTATTCGCTGCCCCCTTTAAATTCTGTTCTAAAGAAAAGAGTGTCTTTTAGGGTTGTATTGATAAGATTGAAGTCTTTTACGTCATAGTACACTGTTGACATATCTTCAACCGATACAAAAGTGTTGAAAAGCGGGTTCTTGTTGTCAATTTTCAACTCTATGTTATCAAAATCGTTACCATAAGCCTCAATACTTGGTGATTTAAATGTTAGTTTAAAATCGCCTTCATCTGAAATTATATTTCCCCGAATAAAAGTGTTGGGGTCAAAAACTACTTGAGGGAAAAACACATCCACTATTTTATTGTAGATCTTAAAATTGAAGTTGAGCCTTTGTCCTTCAGAGATTTCAAAAGGTTTATAATTTGTATATATGCTTCCTATGGAGTTCTGTACTAATTTCCCTATTTCTTTTACCTTGAATTTTCCTTTTACATAACCGGTTATAATGTCCGGTGAGTTTATTTCCACAGTTCTTGTGGTGTCTTGGTCAAAAGAAGAGGAAACAGCAAAATCATCAAAATAATAGGTTTCATTAATGTTTTGATATGTTGTGTTTGAAAAACGCACCTGACCAATGATATTGTCCAGTGTGGTTCCTTGGATGTCCATATTTAAATCTCCTTTGAAAACAGAGACACTGTCATTGATGAAATTAAGTTTCTTAAGGTCCGCATGCGCCACGGAAGCAATAAAATTGAAGTTATTGGCATTATCGCCAAAATCCGCTAATCCTTTAAAATTAAATTGAAAATTCTCATCCTTACTTACCAAAGAACCATCAAACAGCTTTTCTTTTAAAACCCCGGATACCCTTAAATCATTGTATTCATAGTCATTAAATTCCAGTTTATATACTTCTCCAATAACCTCTGTGTTCAAATACTCAGCTATAAACCCTTTTCCTTCAACATTTACATCCATTGTAGCCAGACCCAACTGATCGTTTTCTGCAAAGTTTCCAAGATCAAAATCTATAAGCGATACAAACCCAATATAGGAAGCATCATCTATAGCTTGGATGTTGGTCATTTGCAAATTGGTATAACTGCTGCCTATGGCCGTATTCAAATTGATCTGCACGTCTAGAGATGTTTCTGTCACTTCTGCATCTCCTCTAATGGTAAACTGACCCAGTCTTTGTATAGAAGAGGGGATGTTTTTTCCTAAAATATCTGGCAGCAAAGACCTTAGTTGATAGTAACTAGATGTAAGGTTATCTATATCTGACCTCATGATAAACGGAGCCTCTTTGCTAAACATGTTATCAAACTCAAAGTCGCCCCTAATACCTGTGTTTTCAGATTGGATGAACAATTCTTTTACCTGCAACTTGTTCAACACCCCGCTTACCTTTCCGGCAAATGAAACCGCTTTATCTGTACCAAATTCATTGTAAAATGAGTTGACTTCGTTTAAAGCAATGGTAGACTCATTAAAATCTGCAACAACGTTAACTCGATCTAAAAATTCTGAAAAATCCTCACGATTATAATTGAACACTAAATCGCCTTTAATTTTTGATTCTTTAGTCTGAATTCTCAACGAATCAAACCGCATCTGCTGTTTGGTATACTTAAAATGAGTAGAAAGATTTTCCATTTTCAATCCCCGCTTGGTCTGAAAAGATAAACCGGCAATGTTGAGGGTGACCTCTGGACCCAAAACTTGAAAATCTTTTGCCAAAACAGCCATGTCGGTGAAATACAGGATTTCTTGGGATTCCAAGTTTTCATCAACAAGTTTAAACTTGCCTTCAGAGATATTTATTTCATCGGAAGACATGAAGAAAGGCGGGGTACCCGGTGCTCTTGGTTTTCCATCGTCCAATTTGGCAACAAAAATATCTAAATTGGTATCTCTTTCTCCTTTATAGGTTTTTAAGTTAAAGAATAGGCCGTCTACATCAATATCACCAAACTCCATTTTACCATTGGCCACATTTCTAATGTTTAAAATTGATGTGGTCAATTTTTCGATATATGCAAGTGTGTCTTTTTGGTAGTCTTCAATATATATGCCTTTGATACCCGTGTTCAAATTAAACAGCGATAAACTAAGACGGTCTATGGAAATATTGGTGCCAAACTCATCGTTAAGCGATTTTGTGGCATATTTTGCCATTTTGGTTTGTACTGCCGGAATTGATAATATCAAGGAGCCCAATACCATTATTAGCAGAATTGCCAAAAGTAATCTTAACAGTATTTTCCTGAGTTTTCTGATAGGGCTTTATGTTTTACCTTTGCTTGACCAATTTTTGTTCCAAAACCTGTGGCAAATAAAAAAAATTACATTCTTGCAATAGAATCTTCTTGTGATGATACTTCCGCTGCTGTTTTATGCAATACAAAAGTGTTAAGTAATGTGGTGGCAACACAAGAAATACACAAGCAATATGGAGGTGTTGTTCCGGAATTAGCATCCAGAGCCCATCAACAAAATATAGTTCCTGTAGTACATCAAGCCTTGGCCAAAGCAAATATCGATAAAAAACAACTATCCGCCATAGCTTTTACAAGAGGTCCGGGACTTATGGGTTCTTTATTGGTAGGAGCTTCTTTTGCCAAGTCATTGTCATTGGGGCTTAACATTCCTTTAATTGAGGTAAACCACATGGAAGCCCATATTTTAGCACATTTTATTGATGATGAAAGTATGACCGCTCCAGAGTTCCCTTTTTTAGGAATGACCATAAGCGGTGGACATACCCAGATTGTTAAGGTGAGCAACTATTTTGACATGGAAGTTTTGGGTGAAACCTTGGACGATGCGGTGGGCGAAGCTTTTGACAAAAGCGCAAAACTAATGGGGTTGCCCTATCCCGGTGGCCCATTGGTCGACAAAAATGCACAACTTGGGAATCCAAGAGCGTTTGACTTTCCAAAACCTAAAGTAGATGGCCTCAATTTTAGCTTTAGTGGATTAAAGACCAGTATTCTGTATTTTTTGCAACGTGAAACAAAAAAGAACCCAGATTTTATTGTTGAAAATATCAATGATATCTGTGCTTCCGTTCAGTATACCATCTTAGAAATTTTAATGGACAAACTCAAACTTGCGGTTAAGCAGACAGGGATTCAGCAGGTTGCCATAGGAGGAGGGGTTGCCGCTAATTCTGGGATACGGGCAAGACTAAAAGAAGCTGAAGAAACATTGGGTTGGAAAACGTATATTCCTAAATTTCAATATTGTACGGATAATGCCGCAATGATAGGTATAGTAGGCTATTTAAAGTTTTTAGAAGGGCAATTCACGGACCAAAGTATTGGAGCTAAAGCAAGGTATGCGATTGGAAGTTGAATTTGGTGTTGATTAATTTTAAATTTCTACCTTTTACATTTTTAAATCCAAGGATGGCATATAACGAAGAAATAGTAAGCAGAATTCGTCATGCATTGGCAATATTTCCAGAAGATTTTACCGAAAAGAAAATGTTTGGAGGAGTTGCTTTTTTATATAACGGAAAAATGACCGTAGGCCCTGTAAAAAATGATTTAATGGTTCGTGTAATAGGAGATAAAATGCCCGGTGTTTTGGCACAGGAATTTACAAGACCCATGGATTTTACCGGCAAACCTATGAAAGAGTTTGTTTTTGTATCCCCAGAAGGTTTTAAAACTGAAGAACAACTTCAAAACTGGATTGAACTTGGTTTGGAGCACGCAAAAAATAAACTGTAATCCATGCAACTATTTTATAATCCTTCCCTAGATAATAGCTTTAAACAGTTCTTTTTTCCATCTGAGGAAAGTAAACATATCTTAAAAGTATTGAGAAAGAAAGAGGGAGATATTCTACACATCACCAATGGAAAAGGGTATCTCTTTAAAGCTGAAATTCTAGATGCTGACATTCGTAAATGCAAAGCGCAAATAATTTCCGTAGAAAAAAGCATCCCAAAACGCTATAGCCTTCATCTTGCCGTTGCACCTACCAAAATGAACGAACGATATGAATGGTTTTTGGAAAAAGCTACGGAAATAGGGATTGATGAAATAACGCCTGTCATTTGCGAACATTCTGAGCGAAAGACCATAAAATTGGAACGTATGGAACGGGTGTTGCAATCCGCAATGAAACAATCTCTGCAAACCCATTTACCTAGATTGAACCCTGCAGTCTCTTACAAAGAGTTCATGAGTCAAAAATTAAGTGGTTTAAAATTTATTGCACATTGTGATGAAGGTGAAAAAATGGAGCTCAAAAGAAGGGTTGCAGCAGATAAAGATATAATTATCCTCATAGGCCCAGAAGGGGATTTTTCAAAGACAGAAATAGATTTTGCATACACCAAAGGTTTTGTGCCTGTATCACTAGGAAACAACCGCCTAAGAACAGAAACTGCCGCAATTGTTGCTTGCACAACTGTTTCAATAATCAACAGTTAACGAGAAATAGGCTTTTTGGCGGCACCCGTAATATCCAAATCGTTAGACTCTATAAGCACTATTAAGGTTAATTTGTCATCAGAAGATACAAGCTTAGGGACGGTAATTGAAGACTCTCCTTTTTTAGCACTAACAGGAATATACTTTTCCGCTACAACAATATTACTGTTCTTTAAAACTCTATTCCTATTTTCCCCTCTTTTGACAGAGGTTGTGCGCTCATCCAGCACTAATACAATTCTAAGTTGTTTACCAATCAGGTCGCCTTCAATAGCGTAGTCAAACGCTATTGAATTATCGCCTGTTTTACCAATATTAATGTCAATTGCGTTGCTAGCTTTTTTTATTTTGTATTCATTTAGCTTAGTGTACATTTTTGACTGACTGGAGCCCACAAAGTGCTCTTCCCCATTGATTACCAATTGTGGGGTGTAATTGCCTCTATATTTAAATTTTCTATTGTATTCCCTTTGCTTTTTGGTGTAAACCGATTTACTAAAAGGGTCTTCCCAACCAATATAGTTCCAATAATCCACATGATAAGACAGTGCATAAACACTTTCTGGGTATTGCTTTTTTACTTTCTCCAAAAGCATATCCGCGGGGGGGCAACTAGAGCAGCCTTGCGAGGTAAACAACTCTAAAACTACAGCGGACTCATAAGACTTTTCTTTAACTACATCATTTTCAGGTTCAACCCTATTTTCATATTTTGCTGTATAAAATGCCATCAATGACATTCCTAAAAATGCCATGCTAGGAATTATGATTTTTTTAAACATGAATACTGTACTTTTGATTTCTTAGTTATTCGAAAGCAAATGAAACAACTTACCATGCTATGCAGTATTTTAACTTTTTTTGTGATAAGCTTTGTCAATGGCCAAGAAATTGCAATTTTAAAATACGGTGGCGGGGGTGACTGGTATTCCAATCCAACGGCTTTGCCAAATTTAATTCAGTTCTGCAATAACAATATAGGCACCAAAATAAATCCAAAACCAGAAACCGTAGAGGTGGGCAGTGTTTCCATTTTTCAATACCCTTACCTTCATATGACTGGTCACGGAAATGTCTTCTTCTCTGATGAAGAGGCAGAGAATTTAAGGACTTACCTACTTTCTGGTGGTTTTTTGCATATTGATGACAATTACGGTATGGAACCTTATTTAAGGAGGGAATTGGAAAAAGTATTTCCAAATAAAAGATTAGAAGAACTTGGCACTGACCATCCTATTTTTAACCTAAAGTATGAATTCCCGGCTGGTCTCCCCAAAATCCATGAGCATGATGGAAAACGACCACAAGCCCTAGGCATTTTTCATGAGGGAAGATTACTGTTATTGTTCACCTTTGAAAGTGATTTAGGTGATGGTTGGGAAGATCCATCCGTGCATAACGACCCTGAAGAAATAAGATTAAAAGCACTTCAAATGGGAGCAAACATTGTAGAATTTGCCTTTAAAAGCTAGATTATGACCTCAAAGATTATTGCCAATGGAATTTTAAGGGCTGTAGCCATTATTGTTGGTGTTGTTCTTTTAGCATATTTTTTATTTAAGATTCAATCGGTATTGGCATATTTGGCCATTGCAGCGGTAATTGCACTTTTGGGAAGACCAATAGTTCTTTTTTTAAGACGAAAGCTAAAGTTTCCCAATACTCTTGCAGTTATAGTTACCATGGTTTGCATGTTGGCAGTTTTTCTAGGAATTCTGGCGCTCTTCATTCCTCTTATTTCTGAACAAAGCAAGAATTTGTCCTTATTGGACATAGAAGCTTTAAAAGCGGATGTAAACACGCTTTACCTTCAGATCCTTGAATATTTTGGTGCCACCACCGATAATGTAACCCATTTGATTGAAGACTCAGACCTTGAAAAAAATGTGCTTGAAGGTTTAGACTTAGGATTCATTCCAAATTTTCTCAATTCATTTGTGAATACACTGAGCAACTTTAGCATTGGTCTTTTCTCTGTTCTTTTTATTTCATTTTTCTTTCTAAAGGACAGCAAGCTCTTTCAAAATGGAATGCTGACTTTCGTTCCAGATAACAAAGAAAGTAATCTAGTAAAATCAGTAGATAAAATCAACGGATTATTGTCTAGATATTTTGCAGGAATCTTACTTCAACTTTTTATTTTATTCGTTATTTATACCATTGCACTTTTAGTTGCTGGTGTAGAAAATGCTATCGTAATCGCATTCCTTTGCGCCCTCTTTAATATAATTCCATATATAGGCCCAATCATAGGGGGAGCCATTATGATAACTTTGACCATGACCAGCTTTTTAGGGGCCGATTTTAGTACTGTAATTTTACCCAAAGCGCTATACGTTTTTATAGGTTTAATCATAGGTCAACTTATAGATAATTTCTTTTCTCAACCCTTCATTTTTTCCACAAGTGTAAAATCACATCCATTGGAAATATTTCTTGTAATCATTATTGCAGGGCTTGTATTTGGTGTTGTTGGCATGGTAGTGGCTGTACCTGGCTACACAGCTATAAAAGTAATTTTAAAGGAGTTTTTAGCCGAAAACTCCGTTGTGAAGAAGCTTACTAAAAATCTATAAGTTTTAGTTTGAATAAAGATATATTAAATACTGGTGTACAGGATTTTATAAAAAAAAACTGGGACACTGACATCATGTCAGTTTTATTAAAAAAGCAATTTTTCGAGGGGGTTTCTCAAAGAGAATTGACTGAACAGTTGGAAGCCAAAAAAAAGTGCAAGAATAAGCTCCCCTCTTGGTTTAAAGCCACCAATATTTATTATCCGAACAAATTGAATATTGAGCAAACCAGCTCAGAACAAACCGCACAATACAAGTCAGAACTTATAAGTGGAAAAGCGCTCCTCGACCTTACCGGTGGGTTTGGTGTTGACACTTACTTTTTTTCAAAAAAAATTAATTCGGTTTTTCATTGTGAAATCAATCAAGAACTAAGTGAAATTGCAAAGCATAATTTTAAAATACTTGGCCAAAACAATATTAATTCTGTTCCAGAAGATGGAATTCAGTTTCTCAAAAATACCATTCAAAAGTTTGATTGGATTTACATTGACCCTTCACGACGGAATGATGTAAAAGGAAAAGTTTTTTTATTAAAAGATTGTTTGCCTAATCTTCCAGAAAACCTTCCATTTCTTTTTGAGAAAACGAAGAATATTTTGGTCAAGACTTCTCCTCTTTTGGATATTGCCCAAACCATTAAAGAATTAAGTTTTGTAAAAGAGGTTCATATTGTGGCGGTCAACAATGAAGTAAAAGAGTTGCTTTATGTTTTAGAACATGGCTTTGAAAAAGAGGTTTTTGTCAATGCTGTGAACTTTCACAAAGGTCAAGCGAGATATTTTAATTTCTCCCTAAAAGAAGAGACTACTGCCATTGTAAAATACGATCAACCTGAAAATTATTTATATGAACCCAATTCTGCCATTTTAAAATCAGGTGGATTTAAATCTGTGGGGCAAGCGTACAATCTAAAAAAGCTACATCAACATTCACATTTGTACACCTCGGAAACTTTAGTGGATTTTCCAGGGAGAAGATTTGAAATCATTACTGTTCATCCCTATTCCAAAAATGGATTAAAAGAATTACAGCTTACCAAAGCCAACATTACTATCCGGAATTTCCCAGTATCTGTAGCGGAATTACGCAAAAAACATAAGATTAAAGATGGAGGAGATGCATATTTGTTCTTTACTACTGATGTAAATGACAAGCATATAATAATCAATTGTAAGAAAGTCTAGTCCTTACATTCCCACTTAAAATTGGCCACTCTATCATTGGAGCCAGAAGATAAGTTATAATGCCACCATTCTGTTCTTATAGACCAAAAACCATGTGCTTCCATGGTTTCTTTTAGAAGTTTTCGATTAGCCAATATCTCCTCTGGTAAATCCAAATTGTCATGGTACGCTCTTTTACCAAAGAAATCAAAGTCTGTGCCCATATCCAATTCGTTACCATCCAAATCAACTAAAGTAATATCCACTGCGCCTCCTTTGTTATGTATAGAACCTTTAACAGGATTTGCCACGTATTGGGGGTTAGGAACAATCTCCCACATTTTATACTGGACCGAATTTGGTCTGTAACAATCGAAGAACTTTATTTTTGCTCCCGCCCTTAGAAAGTCTTTATTCGCTTCAATCAATGCTTTGGCCGTCTTAACTCTGGTATAACATTCTGCGCAATCATATACTTTCGCCTTTAGGAAATTGTTTTCTGTGGCATAACGCAAATCATAAGCAAAACCGTTGCTGAAATCCGCTAATCTAACAAAAGTAGTGTCTGCCAACCCTTCAAAAGATTTTAATCTCTTCTCTTGAACGGACTCAGTCTCGACCTCAACAAGTGGCTTTATTTTCGCCTTAATTTCCGTTACATTTTGTTTTTTGACAACTTCTTGGCGACAGCCCAAAACAATTAAAGCAATCAAAAAAAGATGGTAACATTTCATTATAATTATTTTTGCTTTTGTTCAGCTAACCATTCATACAATTCTTCTGTTGTATACGCCCTGCTCCATGAATTATGCCCTACATCTTGATATCTTGTGTATCTCACATCATAATTCATTTCTTTGAGCTTGGCCACCATTTTGTCTGATTCTTCAACAGAGATTACCTCATCTCTATCTCCATGAAATACCCAAATGGGCATTTTCTTATTTATCCAATGTGCATATGGTAAGGGTGCCATTCCACAGACCACGGCCATTGCTGCAAACTTTTTAGGGTATTGTGTTGCCAGTTCCCAAGATGCGCTTGCACCCCTACTTAAGCCCGTCAAATAAATTCGTTTTTTATCAACATTGTTGGTTTCAACAACAGAATCCAGGAGTTTTATTATTGCCTCGGTATTCCACCACTTTCTCCTATAGGGGTTTTGGGGTGCTAGCACTAGAAATGGAAACTGTTTTCCTTCAACCAAAAGTTTTGGTGGGCCGTTCTTTTTAATTTCTTCCAACTCTGCACCAGACTCGCCTCCACCATGCAAGAAAAGTAATAATCCAAATCCTTTATCATTACTTGATTCATAACCCTCAGGATAGTATAAATAATATTTTAAACTTTCCGTGGTAACGGTTTGAAGCTCATCCTCTATAAGTTGAGATTGTGCTGAACAACCTTCTAATAAGAACAGACCAGTTAGAACAACTGCTTTGAATAAAATTTGGGGCTTTTTCATGCCCTAAGTTACAAAAGTTTATCTGCGATTTCTTTCCAAGTATGCGCACGATCAAAACCTTCTGTATTAACGTTATGAGGTGAAGTAAACATAATGGTTCTTCCATTAAAACTCTTCAAGTTATAACTACGGTCATCGATAAGTACATCTCCTTTTAAAATATGTTTATCACCGCATAGTATCCGTTTTTGCCAAGGAATAAAGGGAAAGAACTTATCTAACCACTCTGATTTCTCTTGCAATGAGTTTGGAAATTGCATTGCAGCTGAAGCTATGTAGACATTGTGCTCCTTGCTCAAGGCTTTTAATACCTCCTGACTATCTGGGATTACTTTCAAATCTCTAAAGAAACCTATTTGCCAAGCATGTTTTCTTACACTTTTTTGATGAGTCTCTGGAACACACTGCCATACTTCCTTTCCACGGCATTCTTCCATGGTAAGCTGTGCATTGAATTCCTTGTTATAAAGCTCAATATGTGCTCCGTAAGTATCGGCCAGCACTTCATCCATATCTACAAATAAGGTCATTTGGAAAGTTTTAAATGTCGAAGGAATAAAAAACAAATGTATTTACAAACTCCGAGGGTAAAAGATAATTGTAAATTAATCCATAATGCATCAGGAGCATAATTTCCCATTTAGTACAGAAGCGAATTATCCCCAGTCTTTTTAGTAGAATCCCGTTCTATTAAACTTGTCTTCACAAGCTTTGTTGTATAAGGCATATCCCCATCATATTCTATCCGGTCGATTAGAATGTTCGCTGCTAATTCACCAATATATTTTCCATGTTGACTCACCATGGTCAAGGCTGGCGAAACATATTTTGAAAGACGACCATTGGTAAATCCAACAATAGATATTTCTTTTGGAACCTCAATACCTTTCGATTTTAAAATATGAAGTGTATCCACCGCCGTAATTTCATCTAAAGCGATTATGGCATCTATTCCTTTATTATCCAATAGCAAGGATATCAATAATTGTAAATCATCATTTTTTCTTACCTCTACTATTAATTTTTTATCATATGCTATTTCATTTTCATTGAGTGCCTTCTTATAGCCATCAATACGCAGTTTTCCAACACTGGAATTATAAATAGCGGAAACTATTGCAATTCTTTTACATCCTGTTTTCAACAAATGTTTGGTTGTCTTGTAACCTGCTTCAAAATCATCGACAACAACCTTATCGCAATCTATTTTTTCGGTAACCCTATCAAACATAACAGTAGGGACCTGATTCTCAATCAAATTTTGGAGGTGTTCAATATTTCCTTTGGCCTGTGTTTCTTCAGATAAAGATAGAATAAGGCCTTCTACTGTTCCTGTACTCAGCAACTCAACTGTCTTTAGTTCTTTCAAGTAAGATTCATCGGAAATACAACTTATAATGCTGTAACCTCTAGAGTTTGCCGTCTTTTCAATTCCATAAAAAACCTGGGTGAAAAAATAATTAAGGATGTTAGGTACAATTACACCGATGGTTTTGGTGCTCTTTTTTAGCAAACTAAGAGCAACATGATTTGGTCTGTAATGATGTTCCTTGGCATATTTCTTAATTTTTTCCTTTAGCTCCTTACTGATTTCATGGCTATCATTAATAGCTTTTGAAACCGTAGAAATAGATACCCCAAATTTGGCTGCAATATCTTTTAAAGCTATCTTTTTCATGATTATTTATGGTTATATAAATTATCATATAGATCCTCTGAAGATAAAATAAAAGGTGCTTTTGAAGTTCGCTCTTTCCACCTTCTACTTATAGTGTCGCTTAATTGTAGGCGAGCATCAATTTTTTTAAAAGTTGGGTTTTGGAGCCACATAGGGTGGGAGTCCCAGTGGCAATTAATATAATGCACAGCTTTGACAACATCCAAATTAGTATTGATGGTATTGAAAAAAGGTAAAAACCACTCGTCCCATGCCATTTGGGCCTGTCTTGGGTTTGACAATCGCATTTCTTTAGTGATGCCTTGATTTTCTTTTGGGTCCCAGACTAAATCCGAAGAAGTTGGAGTTGCCTCAGCTATAAATACAGGCTTCCCTTTGGACCTTGCAAATTCAATCATTTTTTGCTTTTTCCATCCATTGAAAAAAGAGAATCCCAACCAATCTACGTAATCATCGCCAGGGTACCATTTTTCCAAATGTTTCTGGTCTGGCGCCATGGTGCCGGCGGATTGCCATACATATGCAGTATTGTTAACTCCTCTTGCTCTTAACATGTCAACAATATGTTTGTAAGCCGAAATGGTAGATTTTCTATCATAATCGTTCCAAGGACCGTCAAATTCATAGGCTATGCGCAAGAATACCGGTCTATTGCCTAGAGAAACTAAAAAATCTCCAAGTCTGTCAATATACTTATCATGGGTGCCATCCGCCACCCTTTTTTCATGATTCACAAATTGCAACCCAATGGCTAAAGCCATATTGGAATAATCAGGGTCACTATGTTGTAAGATGGCATTGTAGTCATTATCTCCCCAATCATGTGTTTCCCAAAGTCCATCCAACCCACGCTGTCTTCGATAAAAAGAATATTCTCCTGGATTTATATTTGTGTAAGTAGTCCATCCTGCAGGTTTTTCAAAATGATTCAAATATCCATCATTATATTCCTCTAACCCCCCAACGGCTTCCAGTTCTTGACCAACAAATAGTAGAACTCCTTCTTTTGGTTCAAATTTGGCCAACTTACGTTTTCCGTTTTCCGCAGGAGTCACAGATATTTCTTGCTGTATGATGGGTTTGCAGGTGACCATCAGAAAAAGAACCAAAATGGATATAAATGTATTTTTCATAATTCGTGTTATCCAGTGAAGTATGATAAAACTAAAACGACTATCACAATTAAAATTACTGAAAGTAAAATGTCAATAGTTGTTATACTCTCCTTGTTCAATTGTTTGTCTTGGGCGCTTAACGTACCAAAAGAAAGTCCTTTAATAAGAGAGTACTCTGGTGGATTGGTAGCAAGACTAACACTGATACAGATAACCACTGAAAGGATAAACATAAAGATGGCCATATGTGCAAAATTGATGGTAGCAAAAGATAAGAGCACTCCTGATAAATTGGTTTGATAAATTTCGGCCAAAATTCTAAGCGCAGCTACTATAAGACCAGAAAACAAGGTAACAATCGCTGCTTTTGAATTTACTCTTTTCCATATCACCCCTAACAAGAAAACTGCCGTAATGGGCGGAGCTATATATGATTGAACACTTTGTAAATATTGATATAATACCCCGCCTCCTATTTTTTCCATGATAGGGATCCAAATAATTCCAAGAACTACGACAATAGAAGTTGCAATTTTACCAACATTCAAAAGCTTTTTCTCCTCGGTTAAAGGTTTTAACTTTTTATAGATATCTATGGTGAAAATTGTAGAACAAGAGTTGAAAACAGATGCCAATGAACTCATTAAGGCAGCCATTAGTCCACCGGCCACCAATCCTTTTAAACCGACGGGTAATAGTGTTTTTACCAATACTGGGAATACCTCATCACTTTTATCATAGGAAAGTACCCCTTGCTTCGCGAGGGCAAAGGCTATGATACCTGGTATTAAAAAAATAAATATGGGGAGTAGTTTTAAATAGGCCCCAAAAATGGCACCTCGTCTACCAATTTTAATATTGTTTGCAGCTAATGTTCTTTGTACTATATATTGATCTGTGCACCAATACCAAACACCCACAATTGTTCCTCCTATGAGCATTCCTGTCCATGGAAAATCTGGATCGGATATTGGGCGCCACATATTAAAATGCTCACTACCGGCAACAAGTCGGAGTTCTTCCCAGCCCCCTACTTTCTCTAACCCTAGGTAAGTTATGATCAAAGAGCCAGCAATCAGAATTATAGTTTGTAAAGTTTCTGTATAAATTACCGCTTTCATTCCTCCTATGACGGTGTATGTCCCTGTAAAAATTACAATACCGATTGCCCCATACCAAAAAGGGATTCCAAGAAGTTCCGAGACCACAATTCCTCCTGCATAAATAGTTACTGAAACCTTAGTAATCACATAACCAACTAATGAAAAAACGGAAAGAAACCATCTTGATCGGCTATCAAAACGCTTCTCTAAAAATTCAGGCATCGTAAAAGCCTTACTTCTAAAATAGAAAGGAAGGAACAACCAGCCCAAAAGCAGCACAATCCAAGCATGCAGCTCATAATGTGCCATTGGCATACCAGATTCTGCACCTGTGCCCGCAAGCCCTACAACATGTTCAGAACCAATATTAGAAGCAAAAATCGAGGCTCCGATAACGAACCAGCCAACATTTCTTCCAGCTAAAAAATAGTCTTCCGTATTCTTGTTCTTTTGAAGTACCACCCAAACGGCCACCCCTATAAGGGCAGCAAGATATGCCCCCAATACCCACCAATCAGCAGTTTCTAATATTGGCTCCATATGTCAGGTTTATGAATATTGATTCAATATGTTTTCAAACAACTCTTGTTTTCCACTGATTTGTTCAGGTTCACCATTCTTACCTGCATAATCATATAGATCTGTTAGAGATAATTTTCCTTCCGTAAATTCTAAACCTTTACCTGTTGTAAAAGAGGAATATCTATTATCCAATAAAGACTGATAAGGTGAATTTTGCAATACGGCATCTGCAATTAAAAGAGCTCTTGCAAACGTATCCGCACCTCCTATGTGTGCATGGAAAATATCTTCTAAATCTGTTGAATTTCTTCTTGTCTTTGCATCAAAATTAATTCCTCCACCTTGTAATCCCCCAGATTTTAGAAAAACGAGCATGGCTTCGGTAGTTTCCATTATGTTGTTTGGAAATTGGTCTGTATCCCACCCATTTTGATAATCGCCCCTATTGGCATCAATACTTCCAAGCATCCCGGCATTAGCGGCTACCTGAAGTTCATGTTGAAAGGTATGTTGTGCCAGGGTAGCATGATTTACTTCAATATTTAATTTAAAATCATTTTCCAGTCCATACTCCCTAAGCGAATTGATTGAAGTTGCTGCATCAAAATCATATTGATGTTTTGTAGGTTCCATAGGTTTTGGCTCAATGAAAAAGGTTCCTTTAAAACCTTGACCTCTTGCATAATCTCTTGCCATGTTTAAAAAACGTCCAATATTGTCTTGCTCTAGTTTCATGTTGGTATTCAAAAGAGACATATAGCCTTCTCGACCTCCCCAAAACACATAATTTTCACCTCCCAGAGCAATTGTTGTATCCAGGGCTATCTTTACCTGTGCTCCCGCCCTTGCCACTACATCAAAATTTGGGTTAGAGGCTGCACCATTCATATATCTAGGATTAGAGAAGCAATTGGAAGTACCCCATAACAACTTTACATTTGAAACATCTTGTTTTTGTTTTATATATTCTACGATTGTCTGGATTCTTCTCTCTGATTCTGATAAGCTATCCGCCTCGTCAACAAGGTCAAAATCATGAAAACAGTAATAATCAAAACCCACTTTTGTTATGAATTCAAAAGCAGCATCAGCTTTATCCTCAGCAGCTTTTATTGGGTCAGAAGCTGTTGACCATGGGAAGTTTTTAGTCCCAGGGCCAAAAGGATCCCCTCCTGTGCCGCATAGCGTATGCCAGTATGCTACAGCAAATTTGAAATGCTCTCGCATAGTCTTACCTGCAACAACTTGGTCCGGATTGTAAAATTTAAATGCCATGGGGTTGTCGGAGCCTTTACCTTCATATTTTATTTCTCCAATCCCTTTGAAAAATTCCTTATCTCCTATAAGTGCCATTCTAACTATTATTTATTTGTTATTAGTTCCAGTTCTTTTTTCCAATCATTGTAGGCTTTCATATACCTTTCCCTGTCCTTAAAAGGCTTAAAGGTCATGACGTGGTCGTTTTTTATAAAAGATGAAAAAGTATCATATCCGGTTGATGCTATGGAACATGCTCTAGCTGCACCAATTGCACCGGTAGTGTTATATATTTCAATTTCTTGTTGAATTAAAGTGGCAATGGTATTGGCAAATATTTCTGAGCGGAACAGATTATCATTTCCAGCCCTGATTACTTTGGTTTCGATACCGTCAGATTTCATAATCTCCATTCCATATACAAATGAGAATGCTATACCTTCCAATGCAGCTCTGCAAATATGAGATTTTGAATGCCTATTTAGATCTAGGTTCACAATTCTAGTCCCTACGTCTTGATTTAAAAGCATTCGTTCTGCACCATTGCCAAATGGAATAAGTAGTACACCATCTGAGCCAATCTCAATTTCGGAAGCCAGTGTATTCATTTCTTCATAAGAAGTTACCGCTAGATTGTTCAACAACCATCTATACTGAATTCCTGCACCGTTAATACAAAGTAGTTTGCCAATATTCTTTGCTTTGTTTTTTTGATAGTTTACATGTGCAAAATTGTTTACCCGTGAGCTTTCCTTTACTGAAAGGTTGTTGGTTATGGCATACACCACGCCTGACGTTCCTCCCGTTGCAGCCACTTCTCCGGGAAGGAAAACGTTTAGTGAAAGTGCATTGTTGGGTTGATCCCCTGCCCTATATAAAATAGGAGTTCCTTCTAATAACCCACTTTCTTCAGCTCCTTTTGCAGAAACTTTTCCTTGATTGCTAAAAGTGTCAACTACCTCTGGAATTAAATCATGTGAAATTTTAAAGTGATTTAATACATCCTCAGAAATAGCGTCCTTTTTGAAATCCCAAAAAACACCTTCGGATAAGCCAGATATAGTTGTGTTGATACTATTGGAAAGACGATAGGCAAGATAATCACCAGGTAACATAAATTTATATACTTTTTTATAAGTTTCCGGTTCAAATTTTTTTACCCAACCTAGTTTTGAAGCGGTGAAATTGGATGGGGAATTCAACAATTGTTCATCACATGTCCGTTCTCCAATTTCTTGATATGCTTTATTACCGATTTCAACTGCTCGACTATCACACCATATTATGGATTTACGCAAAGAATTTCCATTCTCATCAACAATAACCAAACCATGCATTTGATAGGCAATGCCAATTCCCACAATATTATTTTTTGAAACATTATGTGCCTTTTTAATTTTTTTGATTCCCTTGCAGACAAAGCTCCACCAATCCTCAGGTATTTGTTCAGCCCATCCCTTTTGAGGAGCATACATTGACATTTCTTCTTCGGGTTCTTGAACAACCCCAATGTTCTTTCCACTGCTGCTTTCCACCAAAGCTACCTTGACCGACGAACTGCCTAAATCTATTCCTAAATAATACATGAATTCCTAAATTGTTGGACTTACTCAAATTTAAAGAATGCTTGTTCTAAAAAGGGTGTCGAGATAGTAATATTATAAAAAGGGGGTATATTGAATAATATATTCGACATGTCAAAATCAATTTAGATGCCTGATAAACAGATATTTATAAATCACAATCGGTTACGAAAATTTTTCGCAAAGGTTTTCGTAATTTTTCGTAAAAGAATAAAACCCGGAGTGTAGTTTTTAACATTCGGAACCATTTATCTGGAATATGTATGCACTTATTTTAGGTATTTCGTCAACTCACAAACTACAATCCCTTTAATTAAATACAGAAGATTTGTAATTATAATACTACTACAGAGTTAAAACCCACTACTGTTTGTTTGAGGCTCATCTGGCAATTGCTATTCATCGTCCATGAGGCACGCAAACTTTTTAATTTCATTAAGTTTTAATTATATGCTCTTTAAGAATAAACAAAGAATGAAAGTATAGCTTTATGTCATTGCATAAATCGCGTATGAAAATAAGACTACGATTACTAACTCCTATTTTAATACTATTTTTCTCTGTTTCGCATTCCGGATTTGGTCAAGAAAAGATTGTGAACTTAACCGGAAAGGTTCAGAGTTTGAGCAATGATGTCTCAGACGTATTGGTTATTAATTTAACCACTAAAAAAACTACAATTACCAATAATGAAGGAATATTTTCCCTTGAAGTAAAACTAAATGACTCCATACAATTTACTGCAGTTCAATACTTAACGAAAAAAATTATGGTGACAAATACCATTTTGAATACCAATATGATGCTCATTCATTTAGTGGATAATATCGTCAAATTGGATGAGGTAACTGTCATGCCGTATAATTTGACAGGAAACGTTGACCTTGATATGAAAAGAATTGAAGTTAAACCAATCACCACTGCTTCATCCTTAAAGCTGCCCAATTCAAATGTTCCAGTGATGACGCATACCGAAAGATTACTTTTAGAAGCAGATAGAGGAAAGTTTGTCAAAGGGGGTGTTCAGTTGGATACTCTTTTCTTTTTCCCAATTGTTGGTCTATACATTGACATAAACGTGCATAAAACACTTAATTACATTTCTGGTAGGACAAAGACACTAAAAGATATGGTTTCAAGGGATAAAAACATCAAAATGGAAAATGAAATTATCCAAATGTTTTCAAAAAAGAACATATCAGAAGAATCTGGAATTCCTCTTGAACATATTGATGGTTTTCTCACTTTCTGTCTGTCCCAAAAAGATTTTGCCCACGTATCAAACATGGCAAATTCCTTTGAAGTTTGGGAATACCTAATGAACAAAAGTGATGAATTTAAAGAAGCCAATAGTTTTAAAGAATAGCTAACTTTTCTTTAGTCCATTATTTTAGAAAAGTCCTAAATAATTATCTCCAACACATCTATTTTTTTGAATCTCGATCGTTAAGCCAATAAATTAAATATGGAATGTTATAGGCGTGTGTCCAACCAAAAACCCTTAGACCTTGGTTAATCTCCCAATTGGTAAAACGTCCGGCGCTCTTTGGAAGATTGGATACTTTTAGCAATGCCTCATTATAGGAATCCACGGTATCGTACTCCCCGCCGTCTTTAGGCAATCTGCCCACCTCGAGCAGTTCAGCCCGAATTATTGCTTCTTCAAAAAATGCTTTGTGTCCACTGAACTCATAGCCTATCAACAAAGGATAAATGGTAGCCAGGTACGATTCCATTTCATGATTTAACGGGGGTACATCCCTTATCCAATATGCATGGTTCAAAAGAGCCTTCTTTATTTCTTTTTTACCCGTAATCTGGTAGTATTTATACAAGCCTTGTGCAACATAAGTTTGGCTATAACCGTATCTATCCAACAACAAATTCCCCCCCTGCTCTTCTTGTAACTGAAGCATCAGTCCAACTCTTTCATCCAACTCTTTCTTATATTTTTCAAGTTTGGTGGCATCGTATAGCTCAACTAGGTTGAGTACGGACAAGTACAACCTTCTTCCTCTTAAATCGTGCTCGCCCCAAATACGCTTTAAATATGTATCGCCCGTCATTTTAGCGACCTCTAAGGCCCGATGGTCACCACTGATGTAATAGGAAGCAATCCACCCTTGAATCCAGACATGGGCGCTAAGCAGGGCGTACCAGTGTTCATTGGCATGTCTTCTGCCAATTCCCAAATATGGTGTTGATTCTGGTTCTTCTCTATAGTCCCAAAAATCGATGGCATCATTTATCTGTCCCAGATAATCCCTCTTTTTGGGCCAATGAATATTGTCCACATCCATGGTATGTCTGCTCATGGCTTGTGCCATATGAAAATATTTTGCATCTCCAGTTCTCATAAAATTCGTCCATAGCATAAAATCAATGGTCGGTTCATTATTTGTCCATTGAAACCACTTCTTGTTATAGAAATAGGTTTTTCCATCGCCATAATCAAACATTCCGTACCATGGCTCATTATTTTGATTAAATGACCACCAATCGTATTTGTACTGCAGTGCGTTTTCAAATTGGGGATACTTGCTTGAAAACGGTGCCATGTTACCATAGACCTTAGAATTTGAATACCATTCTGGCGACGCATGGGCTATTGGGCTATTGAGCACATACTCCATTTTTTGATTTATAGCATTATTGGATTGATTGTCGTGAAAATAATAGAGAAACTCCGTGGTTTTAGTAATTCCCTGAGCAAAATTGTCCAACATTTGACCGTCCATCTCCGTATTGTCACGAGCAAAGCTCATAGGTCCATTTTCTAACGGCCAGATGTTTCCTAAGAGCATCTTGGAGCCGGGGTCAACTTCAATTCCCTTGGGATATTCTTTTAAAAAATTCTTAATCCCAACACTAATTCCTTTTACGCCATCAGCAACATTGATCCAACCTTTTGCCCTTTGTGTTTGGCTCACAACTTGTTCGCCTTTTGCTACAAACGCTTTGAACAATGATTCCTCGCCCTTGGGTACATCTCCGTTTTTCCCGTCTTTGGATTTCCCCATATATAAACTTCTTAGGCTTGCACCATTATTTCTTTCTGGACCTTTTTGCAAAAGGCTGATTTTTTTATTTCCATCAAAATCAATTCTCTTAATTTCTTCCTCTTGGGATTTAGAATCCCAATTTCCGCTATAAACAGGTAAAGAAACCTCCGCCTCATCACCAAGGTGATATTTAAGCTGCAGACCGCAAGCTGCTATCTGATCATTTGGTTGTGTCCACCCTGGGTCATCCGCAGTATCTTCTGATAGAATTTTTTTGTTCTGGGTAGCAATATTTGCATGTTCCCCTTCCTGTATTTTATGTTTGTCTGGAACACCAGTGTATGTCAATGTATGCAAAACTTTCACATATGTCTTTCCAGCATAAGCGTGCAATCTAATAGTAAATGGTGACAGGTTATTATCCTCCCTCCCATACATGTAGGTCCCCTCCACCCTAAAAATCATATGCATGGGACCTGAACCTTTTTCCCTAAAAACTTCATTTATGATTGCTTTGGAAGCATCAATCCCAGAATCATCCAATATATCAAGGAAGGTTCCCCTTTTGTTTTCTGGCGCGGAGGCTACAAGCTCATCATCTTCAAATTTGCCATTTTGGTCAGAATCAAGATAAACCTCATCCAGAAATCCGTTTCCTAACTTGTTTATAGAAAACGATAATGGGCCTGTATTCACTTTAATACCCCCTCTAGGCCTCATATTGTTTGTAGAGACTATCCTTTCTTTAGACCTCATTGGTTCTACGCCTTCACCATATTCAAGAGTATAGTCTGATGCTATTTCAGAAAAAAAGAATACCCATATCCATTTTATGCTTTCATCAGCAGGCTCCCATGAAGTTACTTCTGTTGTCTGACAGGCTATTTCTTTTCCTTTTGAGTTCAACAACCTAATATTGCCCACAGAATATAGTTCACCCTTGGGAAAAGGAATGCCAATGGTAATTGGAGCTCCTTCCACATTGTTTTCAATGGTAATATTTAGCTTTTTTGTTTCAACTGCAAACACCTTAAGACCCATGCAAACCAATAATACCAGTAATGTGTTTTTCATTTTATGCTTTTTATTTGTCACTGTATTCCCCAAAGGGTGAAACAGTGCTTCGGAATGGTTATTCTTCTATACCTCAACTTTTTGAAAGCACAAACTTGCTGCTCCCAAAATGGCCGATTCAGCCAATTCCGACGTTACTATTTTTAATTTTTTTATTTGCTCTGGATAAGCAAACGAACTTACTTTTTGATACAAGGATTCTTTAAAAAAGGGATACGCTTTGCTTATTGAACCTCCAAGGATAATTGCTTCTGGGGCCAACAGGTATAAAATTGTATTGATTGACTGTCCCAAGTGTGAGCCAAATTCTAAAAAAGCAGCTAAGGCCTTATCTTCACCTTGCCTTGCCTTATCATGAATCTCTTTTGCACTTAATCCGTAATTATTTGCGAAAAAGAAACTGCTCGTATACTGTTCTAAAATACCCTCTTTATATTCGATCATGCCAATCTCTCCTGCTCCTGATAATACCCCATTGTAAATTTCATTGTTGATTATTATTCCCATTCCCAAACCTGTTCCAATAGAGAGTCCAACAAAATTTTGGTGATTCTTTCCTTTTCCATAAAGCTTTTCACCCATTGCAAAACAATTGGCATCATTATTAATGCTAACTGGAATATTATATCTCTTTTGTAAGATATCTGCTAAATGAACTTCTTTCCAAGAAGGTATGTTCTGCACGTCATACACAATACCTTTAGACGAATCTACAACAGCGGGCACGCCTATACCAATGGCTTCTATGTCGCCGGCAATCAATTCATCAACACAATTGAACAAGCGTTCAACTGTCTGTTTTTCTGAATCTTCCTTGTCAACACGCACCAAAGATTGATCTGTAACTGACCCATCTTTCACAATACCAGCATTGATCGTGGTGCCGCCAATATCCACCCCAATAACTTTCATAATCTTAATTACTTGTTTGGCTTACCTTTTAATTGAATCGTTTTATTGTTAACCAAAGGGTTTGCCCAGAAACCAATGGATAATACAAAAGCCAAGGGAACGAGCAAAAAGAACATTCCTGTTTTAAGGCTTGAGATTTCACCCAAAGCTCCCACCAAAAATGGGATTACTGCTCCACCTGCAATTCCAGTGCATAATATTCCTGAAAGCGACCCATGATTTTCCTTAACAGAGTTAAGCGCTAGAGAAAAAATTACCGACCACATTACTGAGATAAAGAAACCTATTGCTGGAAATGAAAAAAGAGCAACTTTAGCACTTCCTGTAAGAGCCAGAACCAAAAAAACCATGGTAATAGTTGTGGCTCCAATCAGAAGTTTTCTACTATCCATAATTTTTAATAACAGTAGGCCCAGTAAACAACCAACCGTTAACATTGCCCAAAAATATGCTACTGTATCCGCACCGATTGTCTGAGCATCTAAACCGTGATATTGGTTAAGGAATTGCGATATCCAATTACCTACACCTTGCTCGGTTCCCACATAGCAAAAAATCCCCAGGAAAAACAGTATGGTCCATTTGTTCTTTAAAAGACTTAAATATGAACTCGAATCACCAGCTACCTCGTCTTCATTCTTTTCATATTTCGGATATTTTGTAAAAAATACAACAGCCAACAGTATAACAGCAATTATTGAAAAAATCATATACAGCCCCACCCATGGTAAGTCTTCAGGAACCAATTCTCTTATATAACCGGCAAATCCAAATTCATTCGAATCCGTATCAACTATGTATTTGTACAAAAAAGGACTTAAAAAAGAAGCCAAGCCAAAAACCAACTGCGCCAAAACAGAGTTGAACGCAAAATGTTCCTCTCCCCCGGCAACCCTGAGCATTGGATTAATAATAACCTGTAAAACTGCCATACAAGAACCCAGTGCAAACAGTGTTATACTAAATACCACATAACTAGGAAAGAAAGTAAAACCTATTGAGGCCAATGCCATAAAAAGAAATGACAATGACAGCAAAGTTTTATCACTAAACTTTTCGGATAAAAACCCTGCGGGAATGGACATTACGCCATATGCGATAAAAAAAGCAAAGGGCAATAATCCTGTCAGCGTTAGACTAAGGTCAAAGCTGTTCTTTACATCAACAATTATAGAATTTAGTATGTTGGTTATAAAAGATATTACAAAAAATATCAGCATTACCAAAGCTATAATATGGTAATATCTTTTTGAGGTTGTTTTTTCACTGGCCATTGGTGCTGTTGGTTTAATTGGTTGAAATTATTTTTTACCTAGCATAGGAAAGAGTTCTTTTATTTCCTCATCCGTTGGTTGTTTTCCATATTCGCATATTTCAAAGAATTCAACATGTTTGGCATTGGAAGCAGTCATATTTGGGTACCATTTTTTTATTGCACTTGCTTCTGTTGCATCCCAAGTTTTTTCTCTGGCCCATCTTTGTTTAAGCCAATTAATTCGCTCAGCTTCACCAGTTGGAACTTGACTCATATCTGCACCGCTCACCCATGGCAGCCATTCGAACATTTGGGAATCATGCGCAGCCAAAGCTTTTACCTTTGTATCTATAACTTCATCAACAACCACCGCTATATCTTTTGAAAATGGATATGGTTTTTGAAAATTATCCTTCATATAAATGAAAACGGGGTTCTTTTTTAAAGGTGGAGTATCTGGAGTAACATTGGGCACTATTACCAAGTATGCAGCGTCTTGAACGGCAATACCCGCATTTCTATGATCAGGATGGTAATCGTTTGGCCGCAGACCCAAAACAATATCAGCATTCCACTCACGGATTTTTCTGATCACTTGATGCCTAACATTAAGTGTTGGAATCAACTCCGCATCGTGGTTGTCCAATACATCATATTCAATGCCCAAAATCTCGGCTGCCTTTTTTGCCTCGGCACGTCTTCGTTTACCTAGTACACCTCCGCCCATATTTTGATGCCCTGCATCTCCATTGGTCAATGCCACAAACTTCACTTTATGCCCCATTTTGGCAAATAGTGCGGCCGTTCCTCCAAACTTAGAATCGCAATCATCCGGATGGGCTCCAATGGCAATGATATTCAATACTTTTTTTTCCTGCGCTTGGACTAAAAATCCTATACACAAGCATATAATCAATAATATATTTTTCATTTTATAGTTCTTTATTTAAATGTTTTATACTGATAATTTATAGTACAAATTACTTATTTGAGTTCAAAATTTTAACAATAAACATAAGCAGGTAAACTCTGATACCGGGGATAACTAAACAAACTCAAATAACAAACTTAAAATTAATCGTCATTCTGTATGAAATTGGTATTAATATCCATTTCCCTTTGTGGGATAAAGAACAAGTTTCTTATTGCACTTGCTTCAATAACATCCGGTTCTGCCTCCAACAATTTTTGGGCAACGACCCCAAATCTTTTTAGATCTGGCCAACGATGATTTTCAAAAGCAAGTTCAACCTGTCTTTCATTCAAAAGTTTTTCTTCAAAAGTACCAGGAGTAGCTGCATCTATATTGCCCAATCCTGCCCTGGTCCGCACCTGATTTATTAATCCGTAACTCTCTGTGGTCTCTCCTAGCGCTTCTGCAAGCATTAACAATACATCTGCATATCTGAAGACTACAAAGTTCACGTCTGAATCATTTTCAGTAGGTGGATCACTTTCATACTTTCTAACATAGTTCTGAACTACAACTTCTGCATCTACATTGATCCATTCGGTTCCCATAGAGGGTTCAAACCTTAAATCACCTACCTCATATGCATTTTCCAAGGTTGCAGTTGGTCTATTTCTTCCAAAACCCTGTCCTGTTTGCAAATCTGAACTTGGTGAGAAATCATTTGTAAATGCACTCCCTTGGCCAATACCTCCGCTTATGAACTGTACTTCAAAAATTGATTCAACATTATTTTCATTTGAAGCGCCCCATAAATCCGCATAATTTGGTACTAATGCATAATTGTAATCGCTAATGATCCTGCGCAATACAGTTGCTGCATCCGAATCCTGCCCTATTGTCAATAACACTTTTGCCAATAGTGTTGCAGCAGCTCCTTTTGTGGCCCTACCCACATCGCTGGAAGAATGTGAAACCGGTAGATTGGCTTCTGCAGTTGCAAGGTCTGTGACCAATTGTGCATAGATTGTATTTGCATCTACTTGAACAAGCTCGTCACCAGGTACAAACGGGGTTAGTTGCAGCGGAATGTTACCAAAGGCAACTGCCAAGTGGTAATACATTAAGGATCTAAGAAAAATGGCTTCACCAATAATTCTATTCTTCAAAGAAGCATCTATTTCTATCGGCTCTATCCGATCCAAAATAACATTGCAATTGGCAATTACCCTATAGGAACCTCCCCAGGCAATATCTACCTGTTCATTCAAGGGATCTTCCGTAAATGCATTGATCTCGGTAAACTGTCTTGCCAAACCCGTAGCATCTGGGCCTTGATCCGTATTATCGGAACGCATTTCAAACATGGTCCAATACGCTCTTCCGTAAACTCCTGGCTCTTGCAATCCTGCATAACTCGCGTTAAGAGATGCAACAAAGTCATCGGCTGTGTTGAAGAAGTCAGCTTCATTTCGATTTGAAATTGGTGCTAATTCCGTAAAGTCCTCACTACAAGCTGATGTAATACACAGCGTTATTAGTATTATGATTATTTTTTTCATCTTTTACAGTTTTAAATTAAAAGGTCAGATTGACACCCATTGTAATGGATTTGGTCAACGGATAAGCTCCATAATCTTCTCCTGGGGTTAAACTATTGTTAGAAATATTACTGACCTCTGGGTTATACCCTAAGTAATCTGTAATCGTAAACAAATTGGTTCCAGTAACGTAAAACCTTAATCTGTTGATACTATTCCCAAAAAGTTTATCTGTAGGTAATGAATATCCTAAGGTAACATTTCGTAATCGAATAAAAGAGCCATCCTCTACTTGAAATGAAGAAGGCCTATTGTTATTACCATGGTTTCCGGTTTGTCTATCCGCTCTTGGAATACTTCCATTTCCTGGCTCTGAAGCTGAACGCCACCTATTATTAAAAACAGCATAGGAATTAAAGTTTGCCTCTCCATTTTTCAAGTGCCTAGAAGTAAGGTTCAAAATTTCATTCCCTTCTACTCCTTGAATAAGAAAGCTGAAATCCAATCCTTTAAACGTAAACCTGTTATTGATACCCCAAGTAAAATCAGGAAAATAACTACCGGTAACAGTTCTATCATCTGGGGTTATTTCACCGTCACCATCTACATCCTTAAATCTAAAATCTCCCGGAGAAGCATCTGGTGCTTGCGTGTCAACTGGAGCGGCATCAATTTCTGCTTGACTTTGATAAATACCGTCAACAACATAACCAAAATAACTTCCAATTGGATCACCTACCCTAGTGACATGCCTTACCCCCGCACTACCTGCAGAGAAAATAGGCTCATTATTTTCATTTAATGATATTACCTCATTTTTATTCGTGGAAAGGTTAAAGTCCGTATCCCATGTAAAATCGCCAACAAAATTCTTTGTCCTCAAAGCAATTTCAAATCCTTTGTTTTCAACTTCTCCTAGGTTCTGCAAGGTTGTTTGAAAACCGGACACTCCAGATATACTAACATTCAACAACAAGTCTGAAGTTTTGGTATTGTAATAGTCTGCTAACAAGAACACTCTATTATCAAACAAGCCCAATTCCAGTCCAATATTAGTTTGTTGTGATTTTTCCCAAGTCAATTCAGGATTGGGAATTGTGGATTGTACCAAACCATTTATTTCATTTCCACCTAAATTGTAGTTGTCTGGAGAAAGTAGGCCTATTGCACCATAATTAGGTATTTCAAAATTCCCTGTTTCTCCCCAGCTAAATCTAAGTTTAAGTTCAGAAATGGCTTCTATTGAATTAAAAATATCTTCTTCATTCAAACGCCATCCTGCAGAAAATGATGGAAAATAACCAGTTTGGTTATTAGAACCAAAACGCGAAGACTTATCTGAACGAATGGTACCTGTAAACAAGTATTTGTCCTTGTAACTATAATTCATTCTGAACAGTGCTGAAGCAAGTGTCCATTGTTCTTGAATTGAATTACCCGCAAATACCTGACCTCCACTGATGGTAGTGACTAAATCGTCTGGAAAGTTATCCGCCAATACTTCCTTTATGGTAATATTGTCTCTTTGAGCGGTATATCCTAAAACTGCATTAAAGAAGTGATCACCAAACTCCTTTTCCCAGTTCAATGTATTTTCCCAAACCCAGTTCGTCTCGGTAGAAGATGTTGCTTGGGCATATGATTCACCTTCACTCGCATTTCTGTACAAAAGTGTGTTTCCCCTAAAGAAATCTTGATTGAACAGGTTTATATAGGTTCCTCCAAAAGTTCTAAATGTAAGCTCAGGTAAAATGTCATAAGACAAGGCTAACGAAGCTCGAGTTTGAAATTGAAAAATTTCGTCATCTATTGCATTTAAAATGGCCAAAGGATTACTTGCAGTGGTAGTACCTCCGCCCAAATACGATTGGTTGTTCAACTGATTGACCGTGCCATCTGCATTATACGGAGCGACGGTTGGGGAATGTACTATTGCCGAATAAACAACCCCAGGAGGGCGCGCAAAGTATGGAGCCGAAGCAGGAACTCTTTGGTTTTCAGTTATCGTTGGAGCAACTCTTAAATCAAGATTTAGCTTATCCGTCAATTGAGAATTTAAATTCAGCATCATGTTATACCTGTCAAAATTGGATTTATCTAAAATCCCCTCCTGACTAAAATAACTGGCGGAAGCAAAAAAGCTCGTTTTGTTCTGTATTGGAGATGCATAGGAAAAATTATAACTCTGCGTTATTCCCGTTTGAAAAATCACATCTTGCCAATCCGTATCCGTACCGTCCCAATTAATGAACGATTCCGGTAATTCAAAATTAGTATTACCTCTATCTCCATCGCCAATAGGATCGTTAATGGATGCTCCATCTACCGATGAGAGATAATTGTTGTTTCTGGCATCAGTAGTGAAAGCAATAAGTTCTTGTGCGTTCATTAAATCAATTTCGTTTGCCACATTTTGAATGCTGAAAAAGGAATCAAAAGAAAACCTTCCTTTTTCTGTTGAAGATCCCTTTTTTGTTGTGATCAAAAGGACTCCATTTCCACCACGTGAACCATAAATAGCCGCTGCGGATGCATCTTTAAGTACTTGGATGGACTCAATGTCGTTAGGGTTCAATGTAGCCAACGGGTTTACCGGTGGTGGTTGAAAAGCGGCCCGTCTTCTTGATACGCCTCCTATTGTTGAAGTTGTGAGATTTCTAGAGATAGGAATACCATCTATAACAAATAGCGGGTCATTACCAGCGGAAATAGAACCTGAACCCCTAACTCTTATGTTTGGCGCAGCTCCTGGTTCTCCAGACACTTCTTGGACTTGTACACCGGCAACTTGACCAATTATTGCGGCCTCAGGAGACAATGCAGGTACTTCGACAATAGCTTCTGACGCAATTGATATAACAGATCCAGTTACCCTCTTTTTAGCCAGTGTACCATATCCAACTACAATTACCTCATCCAATTGTGCTGCATCTGGTTCTAAATTAATAGTGAGGTTGGTATTAGATCCAATTTCAACATCTTTTGATCTAAAACCAATATAGGATACGGTTAAGGTTGTAGCTCCTTCTGGTATTGAAAGTTCAAATTTTCCATCAAAATCGGTAATGGTCCCAACATTGGTGCCTTTAACCGCAATTGTCGCTCCAAGTAAAGGAACGCCATTATCATCCAGCACTGTACCGGTAATGGTGGCCTGTTGTTTTTCAATGGACTTTTCTTTTATTTTCTCGTTTTTGGTTGAAACCTTTTTAGGTTTGATAACAATCTGTTTTGCGACAATTTGATGATTCAAATCCATGTCCGAAAACAGTTCCTGTAAAAATTTGTCGATACAGGTATTAGTCACACTTATGGAAACTCTTTTGTCAATATTGATTTCCGAAGCCTCATAGAAGAAATTATAACCATTGGATTGGGTTATTTTTTCAAAGACCTTTTTTAATTCAATATTTTCAAAATTTGCGGTAACCATATCATTTTGTTCACATGTAGCAGCTTCTACATGAGCAAAACAAAGCATGGCCATACAAAGGAAGCATGCCTTTAGTAACCAGCTGGTTTTGGGAGTTATTAAATAATTTTTCATCTAGGTTTAATTTTAGTTAGCATTAATTTTGAATAGCTCATTTTTTAATCCATAGGCTTTTTTTTAGTTCGGTTTATCAATTTTCAGGATGTTCCCTTTCAATGTGTATGAAAAGTTCGTATGCGCTTGCATGGTCTTAAGGATCTCGTCAATATTTTCGTTCTTGAATCTTCCACTGTATCTCATCTCATCAAGTCTTTCGTAATTGTTCTTGATATCAATATTGAATCTTCGCTCTAAAATTTTAATAATACCTGGCAGGTTCTCATTTTCAAACACCAGAACACCATCCATCCAGGCAATATGGTTTGCGATGTCTACATTTTCAATAATTAAATCGATATCGGCGTTTTTCCCAATGGCTCTCTGACTCGGTACCATAAGCTTTGGTGCTGATGTACCTTTTCCTTTATAGTTCTGAAACACTTGAACCGACCCTTCTACTAGGATTACCTCTTTGAATATCTCATCTTGATATGCCGAAACGTTAAATTCTGTTCCCAACACCTTGGTTGACAAACCTTCCACATTTACTTGGAATGGAACATTTGCCTTGGCTACCTTAAAATAGGCTTCACCAACTAGTGACACTTCCCTTAAATCAGACCCATTAAAGTTTTTAGGGTATGTCAATTTTGATCCGGAATTTAAATGCACCTGTGTACCATCAGCGAAATTGACCTTGAATGTTTTTCCATAGGGTACATTGATTGTATGGTATTCAATATTGTTGGATTCTTTTTCTTGTTTACTATTGGCCAAATACTCTAGCACTCCATTTGTTTTAAGTGCTACAGCTTTATCTTTTAAGGTGAAACCAGAATAGTCTTCAAGAGAAAAGTATCGTGAAGAACCATTATTAATCTCCAATGAAATGGTATTCTGGTCCAGAACCTGAAAATCTGACCCATCTTTTGAAAAGTATATAAATGCCGCAGAGGTAAAAATTGCGATAAACAACGCTGCGTACTTTAAGATGGTTAAGTGCGTTTTTTTTCTTTTTGACCTGGTTACAATAGATAACATGGAAAGGTGCTTCTCAACATCTGATGCGTTAAAGCTATACTTGACCCAAATCTCCGTTTTAATGAAATCTTCAAAATAGGCCCTATTCTCTGGAGTCTGGGTCCATTCAATTAAAAAAGCTTTTTCAGCTTCCGAAGCCTCATCATCAAGAAATTTTGAAATGATGATATCAATTTTACTATTCATTGATCATTTAGTGTTTTCTTAAGATTAGACTAAAAAAAAGAGGGCTACCCTTACTTTTTATTCTTCTTTTTTCGAAAAACCTTGAATAAATCGTAAAATAGTGTCGCAATGAAAGAAAAGTACTATGATCAGGTGAGCGTATTCTTTAATCTAAGCATTGCTTTAGACATATGTACTTCTACTGTTTTTATTGAAATGTTAAGTCTTTCTGCAATTTCCTTATATGAAAGTCCCTCCTTTTTTGCGAGTAGAAACACAGTTTTGCACTTTTTTGGCAGTTTATCAATTTCTTGATTTAAAAGCTGCATTTTCCGTTCTGTATCTTCGGGGTCTTTTTCAATAAGACCAGCTATTGCCGCATATTGCAGTTCTTGTATCAGAGCCAGCTCTTTTACGCTCTGTTTTTGCAAATCTTTGTAAAGGTTGTAAGCCATCCTAAACAGGTAGCGTTTAATGTTGTCCTTTATGATCAGGTTTTTACGCTTATCCCAAAATTTAACGAAGGTTTGCTGCACAATCTCTTGGGCCATTACTTGATTTCCGCATATTACAGAAATATAGCTGTTCAACTCGTTAAAGTAACAATTAAAAACATGGGTAAAAGCAGGCATAACGCCTTCCCTTAGGTCTCCTAGCAGAACTTCCTTGTTGCGATACTTGTCTTTTTCCATGTCCCCGTTTTAATTTGTTATAACACTGAAATGTTCTCAGTGACCAGCACTTCCCTTCGTACAAAAGAGGCTCGTTTTACTTTGTTGTTTTGTAATTCAAAAATTGCAATGGCATGTATTGTTTTGCCTTTATCAAAACCTTCAATAAATTGAGATTCTACGACTATATTGTCATTCACAATCCTATTCAATGTGGTTACAAAAAGGTCTTTGTTTTCTCTAAATCTCTTACCATATACCTTTTTGGCATCTACAATACCCGAACACAGGCATTGTTGCGATTCGAACAGATATGATTTAAACTCTGGGTGCATAAATGATATAAACTTTTCCAGATTTCTCTCATTATAGGCTGCCATGAATTTGTGAATTATTTTACTTGCTTTCATGTATCCTAAAGTTTCCTGTTAATTACATATCTCGCTTCTTCCACCTGCGATGTATCTGTTGTTAAATGCCTCCATCTGTGCCTTTTAGAAAACCTATGGGATTTTTCTTCAATTACATCTGCTGCCATTGCTCCCAAAAGAGGTGCCATTTTTAGCCCATGTCCGCTTCCTCCTGTACTCACTGATAATCCTTTTATGTCTGGATGGTTATCAATCCAAAAATGCCCGTCCAGTGTATCTATATATAGACATCTACGGGTATATACCAATGGAGCATTTGTCAATTCTGGAAACGTTGTTTTAACGAAAGACCGCATATCTGCAACCTCCGCATCTGTAATCTGTCTATCATCTTTTTCAGGATGAACGGGTGTGCCATTGGAATGCTTAGCAATCTTTACAATTCCATGTTTGTGCAAATAAGGAAAACCATACCAACCAGAATTTGAAATATCTGCCGTAAAAACCGAGAAATGTGGTGGCGTAAAATTGGTCGGATTCTCCGGTCTCAGCCAAAACACGGGGTGTCCCGTGGATTTCATGTACGGTTGTAATTCTGGAAGCAAAATGGGAGTATGTACCCCAGCCGCCACAAGCGCATGGCCACATTGGAAAGTTTCCCCTTCCTTTGTCTTCACAGCAGTCAATCTCCCCCTATCAATTTCAAAGCTACTTGCGGTTTGCCCTTCATGTATAGCTACCCCAAGAGATTTTGCGTAATCTGCCAATTTTTGTACCGTCAAAGCTGAATCTGCATAGCCCGCCTTACGATTAAAATTAGCATCTATATACTCGAGTGTATTGACAGCCGGAAACCGTTCACGTATTCCTTTTGCATCCAAACGATCCGGAGCATAACCTGCTGCTATCAAATTTTCGTAGCTGTGCTTTTCAAAAGTGTGTTTTTCATTTTCAATTTTCTCCTTGCAAAGCATCAAAAAACCGACTTCATGATATAGCTTTTCATCAAAAAAGTCATTCCATGAACGCCACTTTTCTATGGCCATTTCCACCATGTTAAAATATTCTTTGTCCGATCCATACTCCATTCGAACCGCTTTTGTAACATCTGTAGATGCTGCCATATGATGTGGAATGGTATCAGGATTGATTAGCCCAACATTGTATTTTCTAAGCGCTAATTCCACCGCTGCGGTAATACCATAGATTCCGCCACCAATAACTAGAACATCATATTTTTTCATAATCCATATTTGGTTCTTTACTTGTTTCGGCCCAAATGGACATCCGTTCCAAAAAAGAAAGACACTTCTTTAATTCGTTGATTTCGATAAACTCATCTGCTCTATGTCCTTGATCCATGCTTCCAGGTCCGCACACGACCGTTTCAAAACCCGCTTCTGAAAAATAACCCGCCTCTGATGCAAAAGAGACAGTCTTTGTGGAATCGGTTCCACTAAAAGAATTTACAATCCTTACTATTTCTGAGTTTTCTGAAGTATCAAGACTGGGCACAATTGAAAATTGTTTATCAGTTTTTATTTTAAAGTTAGGGCATGTCTCTCTCTTTTCAACTGTTCGCTTTGCACAGAATTCTTCGAAAGAATCAAGAACTTCCTGTATTGAATCCGAAGGTATATTTCTAACATCCCAAGAAAACTCGCATTGGTCTGCAATAATATTTACAGCGTTTCCCCCTTTTATAACTCCTGCGTGAATGGTTGTATATGGTGGTTCAAAACGGTCATCAAAATTCCGTTCTGCAATAAATTCATCCATCTTGCCAAGTAACCATTGGATCAAATAGGTGGCCTCTTCAATGGCACTAATGCTTTTTCTAACTTCGGAGCTGTGGGCAGCAGCACTGTATATGGTTGTTTTAAAAAATGCAGCTCCTTTTTCCCCGTTTACAGTTTGCATTAATGAAGGCTCACCAATAATCGCAAAGCTTGGCCGCTCCTTATACGTTGATTTAATTGATAAAATGAGTTGTTCACTGGCCAAGCAACCAATCTCTTCATCATAAGAAAAGGCAAAATAGATGGGTTTTTTCAGATTGGCTTGTTTAAAATGTGGGAGCATGGCAAGGCAACAGGCCAAAAAGCCCTTCATATCCGAAGTTCCTCTTGCGTAAAGCTTGTTATCCTCATTGGTAAGTGTGAAATCGGGTTTGGACCATTGTTGCCCTTCAGAAGTAACAACATCCATATGTCCGGATAGGATTATTCCGCCATCCACTTCTGGACCAATGCGACAATGTATACTCACCTTGTCCTTTGATTCATTAAAAACCTCATGATGGTCAACGTCATTCTTTTGCAACCACTTTAAGATATATTCAGCGATAGGCAAATTGCTCTGACCACCCAAAATAGAAAATGCAACCAAATCGCCAAGAATTGAAATGGCACTGTCAAGTTTATTCTGAGTGTTCGTTTTAACCATTTTAGGTATTTAATAAACCGTTAAGCAAAATAGTAACAAGCGATAATGGCAATATCCATATCAAAACAATCTTCCAAAAACCATGTAATTTCATTGTTTTGGTTCCTTCCAACAAATGAGTTTTGAGTTTGTCATAACCCACTACGTGTCCAGCAAAAAGGATAGCAAACAGTCCTCCCAATGGCAACAATATTGTGCTGGTGGTGTAGTCCAATACTTCAAAAACGGTTTTTCCAAATAGTAGCAGTGGGTCATCCACATAAGAAAAAACTACTGCTATGGATATCAATAGGATGCTACCTATTACAGATAACAAAGCCATATTGTCTGATAGTTTATACTTGTCTTTTAGGCTGTCTTTTAGGCCCTGTATCGCAGATATAAGTGAACTGAATCCTGCCAAAAACAACAACAGAAAAAAAATTGCTCCAACAACCCATCCATATTCCAAATTATTGAATACGGTAGCCATCGTTACAAAAATTAAATTAGGTCCTGAGTCTGGGCTAAGGTTGAAACTGAAAATAGCGGGGAACAACATGAGTCCTGAAAGAAATGCAAAAAAAGTATCTGCCAATACAATCCAGATTGTACTGGTTACAAGATTGTCTTTAGTACTGGTATAACTGCCAAAAACAAATGTCACCGCCATGCCCACACCAATCGAAAAGAAAAGTTGGCCCATTGCACTCATAATTACCCTAAAATTGATTTTGGAAAAATCAGGGGATAGAAGCCACAGGTAACCATCGACTGCGCCATCTAATGTAGCAGCCCATATTGACAATCCTACTATTAACACTATTAAACCAAGCATCATTCCTTTGGCATATCGTTCTAGACCTGATTTTAAACCCTGTCTTAAAACAAAAAATGCAGCAAGCATAATCACACACATTACCGCAATAACAAGGGTAAGATTTGATGCTACCTTGTTAAAATGTCCCGAAATTTCTGAGACACGTAGCTTTGAGATTTCCCCAGATAAGCATTCCCAAAGATATATACCTATCCATGCCATGATCATGATATAAAATCCCATGATCAATGTACATGATATAGCTCCCAGCCAGCCAATACTATTCCATAATGGTTTCTTTCCAAGTTGTCCAAAACCTAATAGCACCGTAGTTCCGGACATTCGCCCTAAAGCAATTTCAATCGTCAATATTGGAATGCCAACAAGGAGAATCAAAACAAGGTAAACCAAAAGAAAAGCTGCTCCCCCTCCTTCTCCTGCCACATATGGAAATCGCCATACATTACCCAAACCAATTGCAAAAGCAGAGGTTGTAATGATAAAGGAAAATTTACTGCTCCATCTATTGTTGGACATACCTTGATGATTATTAGAACTTTAACCTTTCAATGTGACTAGTTCAATTTCGAGAAGTTTTAAAATCTTTTAATTGTACTAAAATATCTTGCCATAGGAATCAATACAATGTATGAAAAATAATTAAAATTGCAATATTGAAAATGTTATTTGTTAAAAAGCAATATTAATAATGTTTATTTTGTTATATTATATTTTTGTTTCTTGTGACTTATGAAAACAATAAATGACATAGACTTATCAAAACTCTCTAAAAAGAGAAGATTGATAATTCAATATGCTTTGGATTATCCTGATAAAGTGGTGTTAATGAGAATGGAAGAACTTGGAGACAAATTGGATGTTAACCCCGCCACCATTGTCAAAGCTTGCAAGGCCATTGGTCTTAATGGTTTTTATGAGCTGAAAGAACTTTTAAAGACGGAAGTTCAACTTACCAGGGTCGATTCTATATTCAATTCAATGATCAAAGAAGTTCGAGCTCATTCAAATCCCCAAAAGGTAGCACAAGATGCAATACTTGGTGATATAATGATGCTTCAAAAAACTTATGACACCATTGATTTTGAAGTAATTGAAAAAATTGCCAATGCCATTATCAATTCAAAACAAACATACATCATTGGATTAGGGCATATTGGATTGGTTGCTAATTATATGGAGCGAATTTGCAGGTCTGCAGTACCTCAAATACATGCCAGTACCGAATATCATGGGGAACTATTTTTGAATATGGCCCATTTCTCAAAAGATGATGTGGTTATCGGTATATGTTTGGATAAATGCCAAAACCAAACAATCAATGCGCTTAAGATTGCAAAAACAGAGAAGAACGCAACAACCATTTCCATTGTGGATAGTGACCTTTCCCCATTAATAGAATACAGCGACCACCATATATCCATTAATAGCTCTAACAGTTTTTACTTTGGCAGTATGGTTGGTGCCTATTGCATTGTAAATGCAATTTTTTACAGTATTGCCAATATCCTAAAACCCGAAACAGTTTCACACTTTAAGTTTTTCAGGACCATGTCCGAAAAAGAAAATGTTTATAAAATCTGATAATCCCGAACACTGTATCAACCTGTATTTTACAAAACCAAATTACGAAGTGAGCATACCAACAATTAGTTCAAAATTTTTAGTATAAATCACCGAACTGATTCCAGATTGTTTTGTATTTGGGCTTTTCTCTCCTTCGGACAATATTTAAGGGCAAGTTCAAAAGCCTTTCTAGCCTCTTTATTTTTATTAAGTGCTTTTAAAGCGTTTCCTCTATTAAAATGTGCTCGCCAATAGGTTGAATTTTTCTTTATGGCCTGCCCAAAAACATACTCGGCCTGATCATAATCTTTTTCTTTTAGAAGTCTTCTACCATATCGTTCCAAGTAAATGTCACTTCCAACCTCAATGGCTCTCTCTATTGCTTTTTCGGCCTCTTCGTCCTCCCCCAACTGTTTCAGCAACTTAGCTTTCACATCCCAATTAGAGAAGTTTTCCCGAAGTTGAATGGATTTATTGACCCATTCGAGTGCTTCCTTCGTGTTAATCTTATATTCTGCGCAATAGTCTGCAGCTTGGCACCAACTAAACCATTCCCAATAGGCATCTGAACGTAATTGCTTTCTAATGTTATCCAGGGCTATTTCATTAATATCAAGTGTCAAATTTAACTCTGCACTTCGATCGGCCCAACTTAAAACAATGGAAGCAGCACCTCTATCCCGTTTCTTAAAATTAAAACTTAACCATTCGTTCATCTCCACTGCTTTTTGGACAGGAACAGTTACTCGCAATACATCTTCATCTGCTTGATAAAAATAACTTCCCCAAGAGGTATGGTTCTTTGAAAAAATAAACGTCCAATTGTCTTCTTCTGGAAGCAAGTGAAGACCGTAACTCCCCGCCGCCAACTTTTGTCCTTCAATTTCAACATCATCTGTAATGGTGAGTATTGTGTTCTCATTAGCTCCTGCTCTCCACACCTTACCATATGGAACCATCTTTCCCCAAACCACTCTTCCTCTTGCCCCAGGACTATGATAGTTCACCGTGATATCTGTATACCCAATACGTTGTGCTATAATAGATTGCTGACTTTTATCCGGTAAGGTAATAGGGTTATGTATATTAAAGTGCTGAGCACCTACATCTACCATAAAAAACATAAAAAATAGGACAGGCAAGTATGATTTAGAATTCTTCATTGCGGAAGTTTAGATTGATTTTTTAAATTCAATTAGTTGAAATCAATTCTCAAAACTAACAAAAAGCCCTGTTCAATGTTCCCCTAAATAAGCCTTATTGCCATTATTTGATCTTAAGGCCAAATAAAAATCGACGTTCTCAATGGGAAATCGCTTCAGTTTGAATTACAATAATGATAAGCAAGAATTTGAATTTTTGCTGGGTGTTTTAAAAGATTTTTCAGTCCATAAAAAAGGAATGTGTTTTCTCTACTGATTTATATCAAAAATTCAATGATCATCGGTTCCTATATTTGTAGGAAATTGTTTTTATACTAATGCTACTTGTTACCATAATCATAGTGTACATTATTATAGCGTTGGTCCTGGTTATTGGGCTACTCCTAAACGGTGTAAGGCCAAGTAAGACCTTAGCTTGGCTTTTGGCAATTTTCACCATACCAATTGGTGGTGTCCTCTTATATCTATTATTAGGTAGAAACCGTAGGAAAAACAAGCTTTTCAATCAAAAGAACATCCATTTGGATGATACTTCCTCTGAAATAAACCAGATGTTGGCGGTAAATGATCCAAGTAGTCTAAAAACCATAAAACTTATAAATAAAACCAGTAGCTATCCTTTAACGTATCAAAATCAAGTGAGGATTCTTAAGGATGGAAAAGAAACCTTTGAATCCATATTTTCAACTCTAGAAAATGCAAAACATCATATACATATTCAATATTACATTTACGAAGATGGCACGTTAGCGGATAAACTGTTGCAACTTTTCAAAAAAAAGGTGCAAGAAGGGGTAAAGATTCGTCTTTTATATGATGGGATCGGTAGTTATTCCTTAAGTAAAAAACATATTAAAGATCTTCAGAATATTGGTGTTGAGGTGCATCAGTTCTTACCTTTCAGATTTGGAAGGTTTTTATCATCAATAAACTACAGGAACCATAGAAAAATCCTTGTAGTAGATGGTGAGGTAGGGTTTACCGGCGGAATCAATATTTCTGACAAATACATTACTGGCGATGATGCCCTCGGAAATTGGCATGACATTCATTCAAAAATACAAGGAAAAGCGGCCGGTTATCTGGATAGAATCTTTGTTACGGATTGGTATTTGGCCGGTGGTGAAAAAGTGGAATTTTCACAACATTCCATAGCAACACCAACAGAACAAAACGGCATGGAAGTACAAATAGTTCCCAGTGGGCCGGATGATGACTTCGCAACAATGGAACAAGTGTATTTTTCAATTATAAACAATGCAAAGAAGTACCTGTATATCATTAATCCTTATATCATTCCCAATCATGCAATTCTTCAAAGTTTACAGACCGCTGCCTTGAGCGGTATAGACGTTAGAATATTAATGTCTTCAAGTACAGATATGAAGGTGGTTGACTGGTGTGTTAGAGCATATTTCGAATCCTATTTAAAAGCAGGCATAAAACTCTATTTATATCCAGACGGTTTTTTGCACAGTAAAGTAGTAATAAGCGATGACCAAATTGTGAGCGTTGGAACAGCCAATCTAGATGATCGTAGTTTGCAACAAAACTATGAGGTCAATGCCATTATCTATAACAATGAACTATGCAGGAATATGAAAGAAGATTTTCTGCAGGATTGTTCTAAATCCGTTTTGCTTGACCTAGAAACACATCAAAAAAGACCATGGCGAATAAAGGTTCTTGAAGGGTCCGCAAAATTATTGAGCCCTTTGTTATGAAACAAATGTTTCATAGCCCAGCTCATTTCTGCATCCTTTCCTTTCGTACCAACAATCTATATTATAAATGGTTGTCTCGGCAATTTTCTCTAATGCCTCTTTAGTGACAAAAGCTTGGTGAGGAGTCAATAATACATTTGGAAAAGAAATCAATTCCTTTAATTGTTCATCCTTAATTCCTCTTTTACTGTTGTCCCTAAAGAAAATGCCCTTTTCCGTTTCATATACATCCGTAGCATATCCACTCAAAGCCTTACTATTAAGCGCCTTGATTAAATCTCTTGTCTTTACCACGGCACCTCTGGCAGTATTGACCAATAAAGCTCCTGGCTTCATTACATTGAACAGGGATTTGTTGAACAAATGATGGGTTTCATAGGTTAACGGCACATTGATACTGATTATATCGGCTTGCTTGCAAAGACTCTCCAAATCCATGTACTGTAGATCATACTGACTTTCAAGATAGTGGTTATTTACTAGGTCGTTGGCAATCACTTTGCATCCAAATGCATGAAATAACTGAACTAGAATGGAACCTATTTTACCTGTACCAACAATGCCCACGGTTTTCCCATTTAAATTATGCCCAACTAAACCATCTAAAAGAAAATTGTACTGTTTTACTTGTTCATTGGCCTGTATTAAATTTCGATTTAGCGCCAAGAGCAGACATATTGCATGCTCTGCAATGGCATGCGGAGAATAATCCGGGGCATTGGCCACCCTTAAACCAATGCGCTTTGCAGATTTAATGCTCACATTATTATAACCGGCTGATCTTAATGTAATAAATTTTACCCCTAAATCCTTTAAAATTTCCAGGACCACCAATGATGCATCATCTCCAGAGAAAATGGACACAGCCTCAAATCCTGCAGCTAAAACAGCTGTTGTGGTATCCAAAGCTTCTGTTACAAACGTTAGCTTATATTTCTCTTTGTTGGCCTTGTTAAGGCTCTCTATTTCAAATTCTTTTGCGCTATAAACTAGTAATTTCATCTCTATATTCTTTACGGAAAATTAAATCTTGTTCTTTTAGCGCAAAAACCACCAACTTTATGTAATCATCAATGGTTTTATCAATATTTACGGGGTCTGTTATGTCAATATTTCCTCTCCATATAAGTTCGCGCTCTTTGCCCACGCATATACAGTACAAAGAAGTCTCAGCATGATAAATAGTAAATTCTTCGTAATAATCTTCCTCGTAGAAAATAGGTTGATGCTCCAAGTAATCTTCATTAAAGCTGTTTAGTGACCAGTCCATTTTTGACATCCGCTTTCTAAACGTTTCTTTATTCTCCGACCCAATGATCTTGGTAAAAAGAATAGCATCAAAGTCTTTGTTCAAAAGCTGTTGTTCCACCTCAGAAAGCTCTTCTTCAGATTTTTCAGAGGAAGTAAACTCCACATCGAAAAGATCAATACTCTTAAAAGCTTCTATGTTTCGTTTAGAAAATTCGTCCTGGAGCTTTTCTTCAAATTGCGCTCTTGCTTCAGTATTTGAGGTCATCCCTACAATCAATACCTTGTTGGCATCAAACAGAACAATCTCTGGGTTTTTCCAATTAGTGACTAAACTGGCTGAAGAACAACCAATTAAAGCCAGTGCCATTAAAATTATTAGTTTTTTCATTTTTTATGATTAATAGGGTCGAAGGTCATTAACAGCATAAAATTCCCAATGTTAACTAAGCAACCTTTTTTGCTTTTTTTTCTTCATGATATTGGAAATTATTTTGAAAATTTTTGTTTTGGATGTTCTATAGCCCGCAAAATAATTCTGCACCTCTTTGTCCAACTCAGTATGAGTTTCTACATATGCATTCTCCATTTTAATCTGGTCCACCTCATCTACCATAATATGTAGTTGGTTTTCATGCAACTGCACTTTTTTAAAGATTTTTATTAGATTTTTTTCTGCCTTGCTCAAAGAATCTATTACACGCTTTACCTCATCAAAAATCTTAACATCAATCAAGTCTAATGTATAGTCCTTTATCATGCTATTAAGGAACTTCTGTTCGTCTTTGGCAAACTTAAGTTCTGATGACCATTTCTTGGATTCTTCGTGCATTTCGTCTGCACTCAACCATTCTGTATATGCCCGTTTTTTAGTATTATTTTCCATAGCTTTTTAATTTAGGAGACCAATGGAGTTCATTAGTCGCCGCCCTACATGGTTAAACAACTTCAATAACACGTTTTGGTTTTTCCTTGGTTACTTCTGCTTTAAGAAGGTTCAATTTTAAAATACCATTTTTATATGTTGCCTTAACATCTTGATTTTGGTCAACTGTGGTGGGCAATTGCATAGTTCTCTTAAAACTGTTATAGTTGAACTCCTTACGTGCATAGTCTTCATCTTTTTCCGTTTCTTCTTTAGTTTTTTGTGCAGAAACTTCTAAAACGTCTTCCCTCATAGTGATTTCAAAATCCTTTTTGTCAAATCCTGGTGCGGCAAGCTCAATTTCAAAATCATCGTCATGTTCCTTGACGTTCATTGCTGGTAACGATTTTTCCAAATTGAAAAAATCATCATTTACGAATGTGTCTCGATTAAAGAAATCCGATAAATTCTCGTTCCATGGAAATCGGTTTCCATTAAATTTAATTAGTGACATACTTATATATTTAAGATTAATGAATACTATTTACTCCCAATTTAGAAAGCTGTTGTTTACTGTAAAATGATTTGAATCAATTCCCAAGATATTTTTAAACTTAGGAAGTTGGCTTTTTCTTTTTTAAAACAGCTCCGGCATAATTATAGACCTCAGCTTTAAGTTTAAGGTATTCATCAAAGTGTTTGGACACCATTGAATCTAAATTCATGTGTTTTTTATAGTAAGCTAGGTCGCATTTGGCAGAGGTACACTCCAATATACCTCCGATATTGTTTTCGTGAATAGCAATGAGTCGTTTCAAGTTTTTCTTTTCCTTTTTTGACTCTGTAAACTTTTGTTTGAAGATTTCTAAGCGCTCAAATAAATTTGGGGTTCTTGGTTCAAAAACATATGACTTTAAAAGTCCTTCTATAAAAAGCATTTCATCTTGAATGAACTGAATTTGTGATTTCCATTTTTGAAGCTCCCAATGCAGTTCTTCCATTTTTTTCTCTTGTTGTACTTCTTTTTTGTTGGACACCTTAGTATTATTTGATTGAAAATGAAGATAAACAAGTGCACATGACCATAAAATGATCTACGTCAATTTGAAGAATTTGAGATGAAAATAATCTCTTGATCAAAAAGGTTCGGTATCTGGCATTTCCATCCAAACTCTTCTTTAAGTTTATTTTTGAACATGTACTGGGCATCTGGCTCGCCGTGAACCAAAAAAATCTTTTCTGGAATATTGCTGATATTTTTTAACCAAATGATAAGCTCACCTTGATCGGCATGTGCAGAAAGGCTTTCCATATGTTCAATACGCGCCTTAACGGGATGTTCTTTGCCGAATAGTTTTATAAATTCAGCTCCTTCCAACAGTTTTCTTCCTCTGGTACCCTCCGCCTGATAACCAACCAACAATACAGTTGTAGAGTTGTTATCCACAAGCTGCTTTAAATAGGTGAGCACCCTCCCCCCCGTTACCATACCACTGCCTGCAATCACAATTTTGGGTCTGGGGTCATCAATGGTGTTCCAGGTATCTGCATAGCTCTCAATAATATTGAAATGGTTAAACATGGCCCAATATTCTTTTGAACTCAGCTTGTGCCAATCAGGAAATTTAGCAAAGACTTCAAGTATATTGGTTCCCATGGGACTATCTACAAAAATTGGGATATTGGGGATTTTGTTCTTACGGTGCAATTGCCATAATAGATACATTATTGATTGTAATCTTTCCACTGCAAATGTTGGAATAATCAGTGTTCCCCTTTTTTTTATGGTATCACCAATCAATTCGGACATACGTAACCCCACATCTTCCTCTGGATGCTTTTTATCACCATACGTACTTTCCAAAAAAAGATAATCTGCCCATTTTGGCTTCTTGGGTGGGTCAAGTAAATAGTCTTGTTGCCTGCCAACATCCCCAGAGAACACGAAAATTTTCCCGTAAAGATCCAATTCAATAAACGTTGCGCCAATGATATGGCCATTGTAACGGAATCTGCATCGAATGTCAGGGCCTAAATCCACCCAATCATCTAAATAAGTGCTCTCAAAAAGCGGGAAGACTTTTTCAACATCTTTAACTGTATACAAAGGCAGAGCAGGGTCATGTTTACTAAATCCTTCCTTGTTGGCCTTTTCTGCCAATTCTTCTTGAATTTTTCCACTGTCCCTTAAAATGATTTGTGCAATATGCAGGGTCGGGGCAGATGCTATGATTTTGCCCTTAAAACCTTCTTTTACCAATTTTGGTAAATATCCGGTGTGGTCAAGGTGACCGTGTGTCAATAAAACCACATCAATTTGCGCTGGACTTATAGGAAGTTTTTTCCAATTGGTTTCTCTCAATGATTTTATTCCTTGAAAGAGCCCACAATCAATCATAATTTTGATTTCTGGGGTCTTTATATAGAATTTTGACCCAGTAACGGTACCTGCACCTCCTAAAAATTGGATTTCAACCGCTTTCATACTTTACTGAGAGATATTGCACAACTCATCTATTTGATTTAAAATCTTTTGTTTTCTTTCTTCAGAAACCCCAAGATGATCTAGATAAAAACTATCATTCATTAATTGCCTGCACAGCACCACATCCCTGCTAAGTAAAAATTGTTTCTCTCGTTTAGACATAATTGTGGATACGGTTATAGGATAAAGACCCAATCTATCTATTCTTTCTTTTAAAGAATCTCCTTTAGGATAATCCCAGCTTAGTAAATAAAGACCTATACAATTACCATATTTAAGCGCGTCTTTGGTAAAGCGAGTGTTTGTTAATACCCAACCTTCATCAACTGTGTCATCAGTTTTCTTCCTTTTTTTTATATCGTTAAAGCGTGAGTTTATGTAAAGAGGCACTTTAACATCACATTTGCGACCAGGTTCTCCATGAAACTTGCATTCAATAAGAATTTGATGGTTGTTCTTGAAAGCAATAACATCTATCTCATGATCTACACATTTGCCTTCTACTATGGTATTGGTCTGTTTTTGGTAGCCCGAGAATTGCATAATTGCTGCAACAAATTTTTCAAAAGGAAAACCCGTTGGACCAAGCTCGTAAATAGCTTTTTTTAGTTTGTACCTAGATGCCAGTACTGGTTTTTTTTGTCTGAGCATTGCGTATGCTCTGTTATAAATCTCTTTAGTGGAAATACCTTCATAGACCTCATTGGATACTTGCTCCACAATGTAATCTACTATCTCTTTGCTAGCACCACTTTTTAATAAAGATCTCTCCAGTTTTTTTGTGGAGAAAATCATTTTTTCTCCAGAAGATTTTACAATTACCAGTTCTTTTTCCATATGCTTTAATTCAGCAATGAATCAAATGTCAAAAGCACTACGTGCCAATGCCTTGAACTGGTTCTCGGTCATGCTGTCCGCTTTGTCTACAACCTTAACTTTTACGGCCAGTGTTTGGTGGTCTTTCTCCAAATACCCCATAAATCTATCTGCAGTTTCCGCTGGGCCAAATATGGCAAGTTGGTCCGCATTTTTCACCGAGGTAGCCAAGTTTTCAAAATACCTCTTTAATTGATGTTTTTCTCGCTCAAGATATTTGCTATCCTGAACAACATCTTGAGGGCCCCACCTTGTCTTTGACCTAGAACCACCCTTAGGATTAAAAAATTCCATATTTGAAGGAATGGTAAAGAATTTTTCCTCTCCATTTTCAAATAGTACGTAATCAGCTTTTTGTTTATCCAACCATATTCCAACTTGTTTCATACTACTAATTTTTTAGTTATCATTAAGTTCTAGTATTGGTATTTTTGGGTCATATCCTATTTCTTTTACCAATGGGTTAGACAGGATACTGCCAAAAAACAAGTGTTTTCTATTTAAGAAAGTAATCATATCGCAGTCTTTACCTTCAATAAAAATGTTGATACCATCAGCTATGTTTACAGCTGGCAAGAAATGGATTTCATAATCTGTGCCATCTAGAATATCTTGCAAGAGTTGCTTATTGGTTTCTTCTTTATGGCTAAGCTTTCCATCTTTATTTTTATCAATGTGAACAACATTTATTTTTGAATCATGAAGTTTGGCTATTTCAATAAGATAGTGCAACTCTTTTCTTTTGTAATCAGATTTATAATCTGTTGGAAACACTATTTCCTTTGGAACCGTATAGAAATAGCCCTCAGGTACGGCAATTATTGGACAGTCCTTTATTTTTTCCATTAAAGCAACTGTATTGGTACCAAAGATTTTAACTTTTGGACTGCTAGCTCCCTTGGTCCCCATAACTATTATATCAATATCCTGTTTAGCTATAATGCTCTTTACAGCTTCAGTTAGGCTATTGAATGTACATATGGTATGAAATCTGTGCTTGGGATTATCTGGGCCTAACTTTATCATTTCCATCAATTTGGCCATTCCCTCTTCAGAATTTCTCTTGGCAGTATCATAAAACTGTTCGCCGGGTTCTGGAACCATCATGTTGTCCAATGTATAAGTAGATACTTGAAATACATTTAGAACATAAAAATCGCACTGTACATCCCTGTATAGTTCAAGGGCATATCTTATTGCGTTTAGTGCATTTTTTGAATAATCAGTAGGAAGTAAAATTCTTTTGTTCATTTTATTGACTTTTATTTAAAACTACTTCATCGGAAAATGAGCTACTATGATTTTAGTCAATTTATATATCAGAATTCCATAAAATATGGTACTGCAGTAATTGGCTAGGCTTTTGCATTATATGGGAGTACTAAAAAAGGTACCAAAGTGTGCAGGCCAATTTTACGTATTACTGGCTCTACAAAAAGTCGTTCCAAGAAAGTGTGCTTGTTTTGAACCATAGCTAACAGTTGTATGTCATGTTCGGTTTGAAAGCTATTTATAGCCCCTATCACCTCTTGATCTGGTAAATCATGGAATTCATGATTGGAAGTTGCCATTGTTTTCTCAAGAAGAACCTTGTTCTTTTTTTGGTCTTTGGAAAGCCCATATGGAGATGTAACATGCATTATATGAATTTTTGCTTTATGAAGCTTTGCCAGATCCAATAAATAATCAAGATTTGGTGCTGAGTACTCAATTTCCAAATCTGTTGGGAATAGAATATGATTTAGGGGTTTGTATTCTGCGTTTACAGGAATGGTCAGAACAGGTACTTTAGTCTTTCTTAATACATGAACGGTATTAGATCCCAAGAATATTTCTTTTGCTCCTGTGGCTCCTTGCGTACCCATAACCACAATATCAATATTTTCGTTTTCAACAGTATTTTGTACCTCATCCGCCAAATTATTGAAGGCTGCATGCGTGACGAACGTATGTCTTGGGTTTTTAAACCTCGTCTCCAGTTTTTTCCTTGTTTCTTCCAAATGTGTCTGAGCAATTTGTTGATGATCGTCAGGAAGACCTACTTTACCCGGACTTCCTATCATATAATCTACCCGATAAATTGCCGGTGTATAGGCATGCATCAAATAAAACACGCAAGTACTGTCTTCAAATAACCTAATTCCATGGCAAATGGCATTAAAGGCATTTTCTGAAAAATCTGTGGGTAAAAGTATATTGATCATAGTAGCAATTTTAAATGAGTTTACTGTATTTTCAAAACTAGATTAAGAGAAGTTGGCATACTATGATTTAGGTCAATTAAAATACATTTAGAGTTTTTTAAATTGCACTATAAAACCATGACATTGTGAAAGGAAATTTTAATAAAATCATTAACTCGGAACAACTGATACTAGTTGACTTTTTTGCTGATTGGTGTGGTCCTTGCAAGGTGTTGGGGCCCATCCTTAAGGAAGTAAAAGAGGAGATGGGAGATACTCTTAAAATTGTAAAAATAGATGTGGATAAGAATCAGTCAATTGCCGGCAAGTATCAGGTTCGTGGGGTACCTACAATGATTCTGTTCAAGGCAGGTAAACTTCTTTGGAGACAATCTGGTGTGGTGCAAAAAAACGAAATAGTAAGAGTGGCGGAGTCTTTTCTTTGATTCCGTTGGCACCTTCTTAAAAAATCTTCCAAAATGCGGCCATATGACCAATCTCATTTGACTGCCTACCATACTTTCCTATTTTTCCAAAAAATAATGGAAAATGGAAAAAGTAGTAGAACCCAAAATAGACCATTCTGCCAAGGAGAACAACCTTAAAGCTATCCTAGCAATGTACCATCACCAATTAAATAAAATGAAGAAGCAATTGGATGGACTTTTCTCAAATCCTTATACGGTTGAAAATTTAGATGAAATAAGGGAGATTGCAATTTTACTTCAAGAAATACAATGTCAGTTAAACCATCCCGAACAAGAGTTATCAATGGATTTGGATTACAATGACATACCCATTCAAACAAAAAATAAGCTGAACGCTTTAAATAAAGATTTTAATATTCTAGACAACGCCTTTTTGGCAATTGATATGGCCAACCAGGAATCTGCTTAATTCAACATTAGAACGGAATCAAAATAGAGACGCGTTTTCAGTCATAAAGATGCATTACCAAAAATGGAACCTTAGTATTGAAAGCAACTTTTTTTATTACAGGTTCATGGGTTATTTTTTCTAGAAAACTGTGCCAATAGTTTATCATGCATACAACGCCAATATCATTGTTTTCTTCTACAAGTTCTTTTATCATAACATTGATTGGTTTTTCTTTTTTTAGGATTACAATTTCATGTTCCACAATCTTAAGACGTTTTTGAATTAATTCGTAAGCTGTTTTTTGATGCGGTTCCAGTGAATTTAAATCACCTAAATAAAGTACCCTTATTTTGGCACTGAGAATCTTGGCGATATCAACCATTGGTTTTATTTCATAGGTATGGTAGATATGCTCAAACCCTGTAATAAACAGTATTGTTTCAATTACGTTTTGTTCAAAGTCATCTGGTACGGCAATGATAGGACAGAGGTTAATGTTTTTTATGGTTTTGTACGCATTGCTCCCCATAAAGACCTCCTTTAACCCTGTTGCGCCTTTGGTTCCCATGATTATATAATCGATGTCCTTATCAAATACAACCTGCCGTATTGCATTGGTCAATGTACTTACCCTAATAAGGGTATTAAATTTATGTTTAGGATTATCATAGTTTTCTTCAATGCGTTTCAATACGCTTTGCAATCCTTTTTTTGACTCTTCTTTGGTTATTTTATATAGTCTTGTTTCATTAGCTCTGTTCATTGTTGTAACAAGACCTGAAGAACCTAATTGAAATACATTCATAATGAAAAATTCACATTCTTCATTTTTGAATAACGACAATGCAAATGCAACCGCATTCCATGCGTTTTCAGAAAAATCCGTTGGAAATAATATCCTTTGCATAATCTATTTACTATTATTGATTACCCATCAAAATCCGGAAGGACCATTAAAGGTATACTTGTTTTAAATCCTACTTTCTTAATCACAGGTTCCTGCGTTAAACGTTCCAAAAATGTATGTGAGTAATTGGTAAGTACGATTAAATCCCCCATTTGTTCTTTTGAAAAATCGCGGATGGCTTTTGAAACTGTCGATTTTATGGTCACTTTGAAAAAAGAATAAGGATATCCTTCCAATCTCTTTTTTAGAATCTCCCTGTTGTATCGTTGGGTCTCGTTTAGCTTAAACTCCTGGGCCACATGGAATATTTTAACCTCGGATTTCCATACACCCATTAGTTCTAAAAATGGTTGCAATACTCCTTTCGCAAAAAAGTGTGCATATTCTGTAGGAAATACTATAACATCCAATGATTGAAAATCAAACTCTTCGGGTACTGCGATCAATGTACAATTTTTTACAGCCTTTAAAACCTTAACGGTGTTGCTTCCCATAAAAACCTCCTTTGCACCAGTGGCCCCTTTTGTACCCATTAAAACAGCATCAATATCATGTTTTGGAATAAGTTCTTTGATTGCAGTTACAAGATTTTCGTTTGTAGAGATTGTTTTGAACGTATGATTTTTATTCTTATGATTTGTTTCTAGATAGGTTATGATTTCTTCCAGTTCCTTTTCTGATTGGTCTGATAATGATTGATAGACCTCACCTGCCCTAGTAGAACTTTTAAAACCAGCAATGTTTTGTGATTTGGGTTCATATGAGTGCATAAGATAAAATGTACATTCAAAATTTGCATAAAGCTTTATTGCGGTGAAAAGTGCATTCCACGCATTTTTTGAAAAATCTGTGGGAAGAAGAATCTGTCTCATATCGCTTTATTTTAGTATTTCTGATGTATCATGCAGCACCAAGAATGGTACAGTACTGTTATATCCTATGGAGTCCACATTCTGTTTTAACAACAAACGTTCAAGAAATGAGTGTTTTTTATTCATCATAACAATCATATCCATATCGTTCTTTTCCACATAACTGTGCACCACGTTTGGCATATACTCATCTGTAATATCCTGAAAAACAACAGGTAAATCTTTTAACAATCCTTTTAAGTGCTGTTGATTCTCCAATTGAATTTTAGTTAAATCATCTTCTTCAACAGCATGCACAACATGTATTTGGGCATTGTTTTTTGAGACTACCTCTAGTAGTGGTTCCAACTCAATGGAGTTATATTTAGAAATATAATCCGTAGGCAAGAGAATTTGTTTCACTTTCCTGTACCTATATTCCACTGGTACTGCCAGCACTGGACACTTTGATTTTCTAATAACATGTACGGTATTAGATCCCAAGAACAGCTCTTTTGCCCCAGAAGCACCCTGTGTGCCCATAACGACCATATCAATGTCCTTTGTCTCGCAGACCTCTCTGATTTCATCCGTTGGAGTGTTGAAAGCGGAAAGTGATTCAAATTGATGTTTAGGGTTTTTATACTTTTTCCCGATTCTAAACAATGTCTGTTCCAATCCGCCCAAGGATATATCTACCCCTACATCTGGAATTGCGCTTTGTACCGGCCCACCAACCATATAATCCACCCTATAAAATGATGGGGTATAGGTGTTTAAAATATAGAACAGGCATTCTTCATTTTCAAAAAATTGAAGTGCATAATCAATTGCGTTCCAAGCATTTTTAGAGAAATCGGTGGGCAAGAGTATTTTTTTCATCTTAGTAACTATTTATCTTGGTAAATTCTGCATGACCAGAAATGGAATCTTGATCTTAAGACCTAACTCATCTACAGAAGAACGGTATAACATATCCTCAAAAAATGAATGTCTTGAATTGACCATGGCCAGCATGTCAACATTATTTTCTGCTATGTATTCCAAAATGGCGTTGACCCTGTTTTTAACGGGAATCGTTTTAAAGTAGAGATAGGCTTTGGCGAGAGTTCGTTTTAGGAAAAGCTTATTGTCTTCTTGTCTATGACTCAGCACGTCAAAATCTGAAATATGGACACAATGGACCTCTGATTTGAACTCTCCTGCTAAATTGCCCAAAAGCTTTAACTCTCTTCTTTTATAGGGCAGCATATAATCAGTAGGGAACATTATAAGTTTGGGCTGTTTGTATTCAAAATCCTGGGGAATTGCCAGAACAGGGCATTTAACATATTTAAAAACCTCAATGGTATAACTCCCAAAAGTGGTTTTGTGGTCGCTGGTTTCGCCCTTGGTCCCCATAACAATCAAGTCTAGGTTGAGCTTGTTTACAAAATCATTTACCCCATCCACCAAACTGTCAAAAGATGCAACTGCGTGGAAAGTGTGCAAAGGGTTTGAGGGTACTCCCTTTACAGATTGAATCAAGGTATCTAGCTGTTTTTCCACTTGTTGTCCAATATCACTTTCAGCTTTTTTCCTTTCACTTACAGTTGAATTATTAAATCTTCCATAAACTTTATCAGCAAAGGCATGTAGTATATAAAACTCGGTTCGCGCGTTCTTATATAGCTCTTGAGCATATTTTAAAGCATGTAGTGCATTTTCTGAAAAGTCCGTTGGGACAAGGATAATGTTCATAGTCAAAAACTTTGACTAAAAATATGCCATGGCATAAAGGCATAAAATGATATTGGTCAATTAAAGGATTGCAATACCTCTAATTATTCATGGATAACATAAAAAGGGTTTTTGGTGTGGAAGCTAATTTTTTCCACAATCGAGTCAAAAAGAACTTGCTGTATAAAATTCAAGTTTTTAGCCACCATCACGATCATATCAATATCTCTACTTTCCACAAAACACTGTATTGCGGATTTGACATTTTTATTTGTTATCGTATGAAAACTAAATCTTTTTTGGAAAGACTCTTCAAAAAAATCAATCAAATATGCCTTATTCTGTTCTTGGTCCGAATTAAGGGTTTGGTCTTGCTTGGATACGTTCATTATTCTAATTTGTCCATCACTCAAATGCAATATTTCTGTAATGGAACTTAGAATACTATGAGAGTAAAAAATATTGAAATCTGTTGGAAACGCCAGCTCAGAAGGTTTTGAAAAAACAATCTCTTTAGGGATGACCAATGTATTGCACTGTACCTTGGTAATAACATCGCCAGCATTGCTGCCAACCACTTTTTGCCTAAGACCAGATACGCCTTTGGTTCCCATTGCAATAAGATCAATACTTTTGTCCTCTATCTGTTTTTTAACAGATTCAATAAAAAAACCATGTTCGTTTAGTGCATAAAAATGATGATTGTCATTTGCACTTTGCTGTTTGGTTTTATCCATCAGTTGTGCTAGCACATTTTTTGAACCATTCAAGTTTTTCCCCAATATGGTTTTTTTTTCAGAATTTAGAAGAGTGTTAACATGCAGTAGGTAAAAATTACAATTTATTGATTGAAATAAACCTTGGGCATATCTTAGTGCATTTTCAGAATATTCTGAAAAATCTATGGGAATCAAAATATTTTTCATCGTTAATGAAATAACACAACTAAGTTAGCATCGTGAATCTCAATTGCGAATGATAAATATCATTTTTATGTGATCATAAAACCATCCTTACATCAATTAATACATTGTAAAGATTCCCTATCCAAAATCATTATTTTTCTATTTTCAACTGCAATCAATCCTTCACTTTTAAAATCGGACAAGGTTCTTATAAGGCTTTCCGTGGCAATCCCTGCAACATTGGCAAGATCTCCCCTTGTGATTTGCAGAGGCTCTTCCGATCTTTTGTTCATTGCTTTTGCAAATTGTAATAGTGTTTGGGCCGTTTTTTTTCTAACGGAGCTATATGCCATTTGAAGAAGTTGTTCTTTTATCTGTAAAATATTGCCGGCCATAAGCTCCATGAGCTCCATAGAAACCTGCTGGTTTTCTTCAAGAATGGTTTTCAACCTAGATTTAGAGATATTGGCAAGCTCCACCCCTTCAATAGCAACGGCATATTCTTGATGAGGGATATTGTCCATTAAAGAGGTGAAACCAAGAAATTCATCAGCTGCGTACAGGGCAGTGATCAGTTCCTTTCCTTGTTCATCCAACTTATAGCATTTTACAACCCCTTTTAGTATTAGATAAATGTTATTGGAGTGGTCCCCTTCACTATATATTACCTCTTCTTTTTTAAAAGTGCAAAGTTCGCCATGATCATCAAAAAAGTTTTTGAGCTCATTCAAAGACCGCATTTGATTTTTGTTTTTGGATGCTTCAAAACGAGCGGAAAAAGCACTATCAATAAGTTTTGCCTTTGCAAGTCTTGCATGGATAGCACCAAGGAGTTCCTCTTCTTCAAAAGGCTTGGTCAAGTAATCATCTGCACCCAAATCCATTCCTCTTCGTATATCTAGACGTTCAGTCTTAGCGGATACAAAAATGAACGGAATATGTCTGGTATCTTCATTTGCCGACAGTGCTTCCAGCACTCCGTACCCATCTACTCCTGGCATCATAATATCGCATAAAATAAGGTCAGGGCATTCCTTCTTTGCAATTTCAATGGCAATTTCTCCGTTAGGAGCATCAAATACTAAAAACCCAGACAAATCAAGAAGTTCCGCTATATTTTCGCGAAGGGACAAATCATCTTCAACTAAAAGAATTTTTTTCACCTTATACTATTTTAAATAGGTATTTCTAATGTAAAAATAGAACCTTTTCCCTGTTCACTTTCAAATGTAATATTGCCCCCAAGGTTAAACAAGTGCTGCTTCGCAATATTAAGTCCAATACCTGTCCCCTGAGTGGTCAATACATTACTAGCTCTAAAATACCTTTCAAAAATGAAAGGTTGCTCTTCTTCAGGAATACCAACACCTTGATCGATAACATGGATCTTAAGTGCTTTTGTTTCATGTTCTACGGCTAGTTCAATGGAAGTGTTTCCTGGAGAATACTTTATTGCATTGTGCACCAAATTAGATAGGGCAAGGGTCATTATTTTCTCGTCAAAAGTTATGGATATGCCATCAACATTTTTAGGGTATAAAATACGCTGCCCCTCTTTTAACAAGGTATTGGCACTATAAACCACCTCATTGACCAATTTGCTCAATGGAAAAGAAACAGGGTTATAGGTAACCTTGCCAGACTCCAACCTTTCCAGTGAAAGAAAATCAGTAAGAATATCATTCAAATGTTTGACCTTGGATTTGATTGTTTCTATATGTTTATTGCGCTTTTCTTGTTGATCAGTCTCAGTATATTTAGACAACAACGCTGTAGAAGTTAGGATACTGGTCAGCGGGGTTTTAAACTCGTGTGATACCAAAGACAAGAATTTGGTCTTTAGTTCATTCAAACTTTTCTCTGCCTTTAATGCTTCACTAAGCTGTTCTGTTCTTTCTTCAACCTTTCTTTCAAGGTTTTGCGTGTAACTTTTTCTTTCCGTAATATCGAGTACTATAGCTACGACAACTTGTTTCTTGCCAATTGTTGATAATTGAAGGTGGACCTCTACAGGATAAGTGGAACCATCTTTTCGCTGGTGCATTGTTTCGAACTCAATCTTTTCTTTTTTGTTCCCTAGTAACGGTCTAAGAAGTCTTGTAAAACTCTCTTTGGAAAGCTCTGGTTTTATATCCAATATGGACATTTGTTTCAATTCTTCAATTGAATAACCAAGATTTAATTGAGCACCGTGGTTAACATTAAGAAATGTAAAGGTTTTGTAATCAAAAACGAATATTTCGTTAAGGGATTCGTTAAAAATTCGAAACCAATGGTTGATGGCCTGTTCCGCTTTTTTTCGCTCCGAAATATCAATTACCAACGCCATTACATAGTTCTTGCGCAATAATTTAAATGAATTTAGACCAATTTCAAGAGGAAATTCAGAACCATCTTTTCTAATTCCTTCCAGGTCTAATCCCAAACCCATGCTTCTTTTCCCCCCTTTTTCTATAAACTTTCCAAAATGTCTTTCATGAGTAATTCTAGTTTTGGCGGGCAATAAAATATCCAAAGATTTTCCATTAAGCTCTTCTATATCATATCCAAACATCTCATTTGCCATAGCATTACTTGCGACAATGAGCTGGTTTTCATTTACAATAAGGATTCCTTCGGAAATTGCTTCTGAAAGAATTTTAAAAATGTCGTTCTCTTCAAATAGTTTCACAACTTAAAGGTAAACCTTATTCCTGATTTTGGTCATAGAAAAAAGATTTCGTAGCTGCTACATTTGAGTAATCATTAATATTAAGGGTATGTTAGATCACAAAAAACAAACAGGTAAAATGTTTTATCAAAACTTGGGCAAACTTTTTTATGCTGTTGCCCAAGCAGACCATAGTGTACATGTTAAGGAGATTGATAGATTAAAAAAAACGGTTAGGGAAAGCTGGTTACAGGTTGATGCCATTGTCGATGAATATGGAGCAGATGCGGCCTTTCAGATTGAAAGCGTATTTGATTGGTTATTGGAATATGAAAAGAATGGGGAAGACTGTTACGAAGAGTTTGAAGCCTTTTACAACGACAATAAAAAGATGTTCTCAGAAAAAATGAAGTATTTAATCATGTCAACATCCAGGGCTATTGCTTCTGCCTTCTCTGGAAGAAATAAATCTGAACTCATCTTGTTGGGTAGACTGGAATTGCTTTTTAAGGGGTAATCAAATTTTAACGGTCATTATTGGAGTACTTGACTGGTTAGCCACACTTTCTCCAATACTACCAATAAAAAAATGTGCCAATCCTCTTCTGCCATGAGTTGGTATGGCCACCATATCGGCATTTACATCATTGGCATAATTAAATATCCCCAGCTCCACTGAATAGTCATTATAGATTTTGATCGGTATTTCTTCTCCGATCAAAGCTAAAAACGCATCTATTTTTTGTTGTATTTGAGAGTTGCTCATATAATTAATGCCTACCGTGTTGATATAGACCAAGTGAAGCGTTGCAGAAAATGTTTTGGCAAACTCTTGAACTGCCTTAAAAGCATTTGCATTTTCCTGTTTTAGATCGAAAGCAAAAACTATGTTTTTGACATCAAAACTTGGGCGTCTCCTTTTTATTACAATTACCGGCACCTGGGCAGTACGTATTACTTTTTCCGTATTAGATCCTACAAAAACTGTTTTTAAACCGCTAATTCCGTGCGATCCCATAACAATTAAATCTGCACTTTGCTCTTTTGCGACCAAATCAATCTCACTAAAAATTTTGAGATTTTGAAGTACCGTTTTAACATCAATACCCTCTAAATAAGGTTTATCTGTAAACGTTTTTATTTTTTCCTTGGCCAAATGGATGTAATACTTTGCCTCTTCTTCTTCCTCAAGTTCAGATTTGGAAAGAACAGATTCAGAAATACCGACCATATGAAAAATAATGATACCGGCATTTTGTTGCTTTGCAATTTGCGCTGCAACTTCCAAGGCGTATTCTGAATATTCAGAAAAATCAACGGGCACCAATATTTTTTTCATAAGCTCTTTTTTAATGAAGGTTTCATAACCAATTGATTGTCTTTGAACACAACCACCAATTTTGAGTAAAAATAAAAGGCATTATTCCCCTAGGCCATGACCTAAATCATTTTGTATTTAATTGTCTACTCCAACCTTTGTAACAATCACAAAATAAAAAACATGGCACTCAATTTTAATAAATATGCTACAGAGGGAAACAGGTTCATGAATGAATATACCAAGAAAATGAACCTAGGGGATAATACGGATAAAGCGGGGCGTATTTTGAGCGCAATTCTTCATGCTTTGCGCGATATTATCCCAACGCAAGAATCGCTTCAGTTTATTGCACAGCTGCCAATGTTCCTTAAAGCGGTTTATGTTCAAGGTTGGAAACTTCACAGTAAGAAAATAAAAGCCAAACGTATGGCGGATTTCATTGATTTGGTGCGTCAACATGATGGTCCCGCTGCAATCAACGATTTTGAGTACAGCGATGAGGTTGCCGAAAGGTACATCAAAACAACCTTTGTCTTTTTAAGAAAATATGTATCGCTAGGCGAATTGGAAGATATAAGAGATGCATTGCCCAAAGAACTAAAAAACATGGTGTATTCCAATATCATGTTCTAAAAAGTAATAAATAAAAAAAGTAACAGATGAAAACTTTAGCAACAATACTAGTATTTTTTTTAGTAACTAATTTAACGGCACAATTGCCAAAAACACTGGATGAAGTTGCTCCATTTAGTGAAGGGCTCGCTGGAATAAGAAAGGGAAAACAATGGGCATTCATTGATGATTTGGGCAATATTATCATAGATTTTAGGGAGGATGTTTATTGGAATCCTAATGCCAGCGACTCATCAGAGGGTGTAAAAGCTGTGAAATACCCCCAATTCTCTAATGGACGCTGCATAGTAAGAACATACGTTGATGAAATTCCTGTATATGGTTTCATTGATACCAAAGGTAAATTGGTGATTGAATATCAGTTTTTAAACGTAAATCCATTTAAGGATGGGGTTACCAATGGAATAATTCATGAAAAAATATTTAGAGGACAGAACGAATTTAAACTTAACATTTATGAAGACAAGTTTCATGAAGTTATAATGGACACTTCTGGCGAGATTATAGAATTCTTGGGAAGAAGGTATAATATACAATTGAAGAAAAGTAGGTACAAACTTCCTCGTATCAATACAAAAATCCTCAATGATAAACTTGTTGCGGTCAAGGTTGAAAACAACTGGGAAATAAGAAAACTAAACTTTTAAAGATGTCTTCAAGTGCTGAAGTAAGTTACGTTCGGTAACCTTTGTTACTGTATTTGTGAAATAGATTTTAGTACTTCATCATATCTAAAAATATAATAAAACAATATAATTATGAACGTAGAACAGATATACACTGGGTGTTTGGCACAAGGCGCCTATTATATAGAAAGCAATGGAGAAGCAGCCATTATTGATCCTTTACGGGAAGTAGAACCATACATTGAAATGGCCAAAGAACGCGGTGCTCAGATCAAGTATGTTTTTGAAACACATTTTCATGCAGACTTTGTTTCGGGCCATATTGATTTAGCTAAAAAAACAGGAGCAACAATAGTATATGGTCCCACAACAATGGAAACCGGCTTTGATTTTTTATCAGCAAAAGACAATCAAGAATTTAAACTGGGAAGTGCAACCATAAAATTAATGCATACCCCTGGCCATACAATGGAAAGCAGTTGCTATTTGTTGATTGATGAAAACGGAAAGGAAACTTCTTTGTTTTCTGGTGATACTCTTTTTATAGGTGATGTGGGCAGACCAGATTTAGCCCAAAAAGTAATTGCAGAACTTACGCAAGAGAAACTGGCAGGACATTTATATGATTCTTTAAGGAACAAAATAATGCCTTTAAACGATGATATTATAGTATATCCTGGACATGGTGCGGGCAGTGCATGTGGTAAAATGATGAGTGATGAGACCACAGATACACTAGGCCATCAAAAAAAGACAAATTATGCCCTGGACCCTGATTTATCAAGAGAAGATTTCATTGATAGTATTTTAACAGGTTTAACGCCTCCACCTGGGTATTTTCCTCAAAATGTCCTCATGAACATTCAAGGGTACGAGTCAGTTGACCAAGTTATCTCAAAAGGAACCACTCCTTTAAGTGTAGCTGCTTTTGAAGCTGCTCAGGAAGAGACCAATGCCATAATTATAGATACTCGAGATGCACAGGACTTTGCTCGCGGATATATTCCAAATTCCTACAACATTGGGTTAGATGGCAGTTTTGCAAATTGGGTGGGCACAACCATTGTTGATGTGAAACAACCATTATTGATCATAGCCAATAAAGGCAAAGAAGAAGAGGTAGCTACGCGATTGGCCAGAATAGGTTTTGACAATACACTTGGTTACCTAAAAGGTGGTATTAAGGCATGGTTGCAGGCAAGCAAACAATTGTTCACGGTAAAATCAATAAGGGCGGAAAGGCTAGCGTCTATAATGGAAGAGAAACATGTAAATCTTTTAGATGTAAGAAGAAATAGTGAATATAACAGCGAACATGTATTGCACGCCATTAATCTTCCTCTAGATTATTTTAAGGATAGTTTATCCGAAATTGACAAAAACAAAATTTACTACGTTCACTGCAGAAGTGGTTATAGATCTATGGTATTTATTTCCATTCTACGTGCTATGGGCTATGAAAACATGATCGATATTAAAGGTGGATTCAAAGCAATGAAAGAAACTGGTAAGTTTGATATTTCCGATTACGCTGAACCAACCACCATGCTGTAAGATGAAAACTCGATATCAAATATTGATTATTGGAGGTGGAACAGCAGGAATAATGGTTTCTAGCAGTTTGCTCAAAAAAAATCCAAAACTGCATATTGGTATTATAGAACCTTCAGAAAGCCATAGGTATCAACCAGCTTGGACCTTAGTTGGTGGGGGCACTTATAATTATAAGAAAACCTTGAGGCCCATGAAAACGGTTATTCCAAAAAGGGCCGATTGGATTAAGGAAGAAGTTGTATCAATAGATGGCAAAAACAATACGGTCACTATATCCAATGGTAGGCATATCACTTATGAATTCCTTGTAATAGCTCCCGGGTTAAAACTTGCACCTTCTTTAACAGAAGGCTTGGATGAATCGCTTGACAAAGGAGTGGTCTGCAGCAATTATACCGACCCCAATCATACCTGGCAAGTCATAAAAAACTTTAAGGGGGGCGTTGCACTGTTTATACAACCACCTAAACCCTATAAATGTGGTGGAGCGCCACAGAAAGTAATGTATTTGGCCGATGACCATTTTAAAAAACGTGGAATCAAGAAAAATACTTCAGTGGTATTTGCATCTGCAAGTGATATCATATTTTCCGTAAAGAAAATAGCAGATACACTTTGGAAAGTTGTTAATAGAAAGGGAATTAACGTCAAGTTTGAGCATGAACTAAAAAAAGTAGATGGAAAAAACAAAATAGCTTGGTTTAAAGTTGCACCAGATTTTGTGGAACATAATCCCACCCAACTTCAAGTATTAGAAGAAAATGGTTTGGTCGGAATTAAATACGATATGTTGCACGTAGTTCCAATAAATATACCTCCAGACTTTATAGGTAAATCAAACCTCGCAGATGAAAATGGATGGGTCAATATTGATAGCAAAACACTTCAGCACAAACAGTTTTCTAATATATTCAGTCTTGGTGATGCCAGTAATCTACCTACCTCCAAAACTGGTGCCGCCATTAGAAAGCAAGCACCAGTCGTTGTCAATAATATTTTACTACTTATAAAAACCAAAGAATTGGGCAATAAGGTATATGATGGATATACGTCATGTCCTTTTATTACTGGGTACGGTAAAATGGCGCTGGCCGAGTTTGACTATGACAAAAATTTTATGCCAGACCCAAAATTAAAACGAATGTTCATCAAAGACTCTAGCAAAGAACATTGGCGCCTGTGGATTTTAAAAAAGTACATTCTACCCTACCTGTATTGGAACAAAATGTTGAAGGGAAAGGAAGTATAAATTCAAAAAAAAAGGAGCGCTTTAAAGCGCTCCTTTTTTAATTTAACAATGTGTTTTTAAGCCATTGTTTCTTCCTTGCTCTTGTTTTTTGCAATTCGTTCAATCAAATCTGGTACCTTTTCAAACACTGCTGCCAATCCATGAGTTTTACCGGCAGCCAAGAATGAGATTTCATCAGCTCTGCTCACCAAAAAACCAATGGGCTCTATGCCAATACCGGCACCTGCTCCCATTCCTTCGCCTTTACGTACTTTTCCTTCTGTACCTTCACCTCCTCCAGAGCCAAATCCCATGCCTACTTTAATAACGGGCACACATTTAAATTCTCCAAGTTGAAACTGTTCTCCAACAATAGTTTCTGTTTTTGCTTCAGACTTTATAAAGTCCGTAATCTGTTTTAGTAATTCTTCAAAGTGTAAATCCATGACATTAAGTTTTAGTATTAATAAATGATTTAATAAGGTTTATTGGGCGGTTATGTAGGTGTATCAATAAAAAGTTTCTGTCTTCAAAATTGACGCTGAAATGTGCCACATAATAGTTCAGAAAAGCAAAAAGAGGAGCCAATTTTGCATTGGCTATGCAATCTCCAGTATCAATATCCAACACAAACCTTTTAACTTTAAAAGATTTCAGTAGTGCAACTATCCTTTTTATTGAAACATTTTTTCCTCCGGTCTTCTTATTGTCTTTGATTTTTTTCTGTTTTTTAGAAGATTTTCCTCTAAGGGGGTAGAAATAATGGTGAAAAAAAAGCGTCTTCAATTTTAACTTTATAACTTCCTCTTGATCATGCTCCATACTTACAGTTGCCAACCCCTTTAACCTAAGGTAATATTCATCCCTCTCTGTGTTTATGTAAAAATCAATTGGGACCAATAGAAAACCAATGATCAGCAGCACAAAAACAATTAATACAACCAGAACAGCCATTTTCTGTTTTAGTGACAAAAGAAATTGAATTGAAACGCATTTACAATGACCTACGTCATTCTAAATTGTACCATATCAAAATACCTTTGAAAGTAGAAATCAAAAAATCCATAAAGATGAAAAAGACTTTATTTTTAATTGCTTTTGCAGTTATGGGAGCCATGGCGCTCTATGCTCAGAAAGGGGATGGAAGTGCAAACAAAACCTCCAATTATGGAAAAATGTTCAACCCAAAAACGATAGAAACTTTTGAGGCTTCTGTAACATCCATACTAACGATCTATGAAGCCCAAAAATCCACCTATGGCATACATCTAGAGGTAAAAAACGATCAAGGGGTTATCCCGGTTCATCTTGGTCCATCATGGTATATAGACGATCAAGATGTTATTTTTTCAATTGGGGATACTTTGTCCATTACGGGCTCAAGAATTACTTATGAAGGAACTCCTGCCATTATAGCAATGGAAGTTAAAATAAATGAAGTTGTCTTGCCTCTAAGAAATCAAAATGGCATCCCCAACTGGAGAGGATGGCAAAAGAAGAATGCACGAAACAAAAGAAACAAATCCCAATAGACATTTATGTAAGACCATGATGAGACACTCATTCTTTTTAGCGGTTTTTTTAGGCTTATATTCTTGTAGCACTAAAACAGACAACATATATCCAGAAAAGAGGACTGTCACAGAATCTGTGTATGCCTCAGCCACTGTTCAACCAGATAGTCTATACCAAGCATACTCTTCTGTAGTAGGAATCTTGGATAAAAATCTGGTGGAAGAAGGTGATTTGGTGGGCAAAGGAGATGGAATAGTACAGATTATCAACACCTCTCCAAAACTGAGTGTTGAAAATGCAAAACTGTCGTTTGAGTTGGCAAAGGAAAACTACAATGGAAATGCCGCGATACTAGCAGCCATTCTGGATGAAATAGAGGCCTCTGAATTAAAACTCAGAAATGATTCCATCAACTACTTCCGACAAAAAAACTTATGGGCGCAAAACATAGGTTCAAAGTTGGAATTTGACAATAGGAAATTGGCCTATGAGCTTTCTCAAAATAATGTAAGTCTGTTGAAAAGCAAATACCAGCGTACAAAGAAAGAACTTCAAACCCAGGTAAAACAAGCTGAAAACAACTATAAAACTTCACAAACGCTTTCAGAAGACTTTACTGTGGCCAGCAAAATTGATGGTAAGGTATATGCACTTTACAAAAACCCAGGCGAAATAGTAAATACCTTAGAACCAATAGCAGCTGTTGGACTGAGCAACAAGTTCATGGTAGAACTATTGGTTGATGAGGTGGATATTGTAAAATTGGATCTAGGGCAAAGAATCCTAATCACTCTGGATGCATATAATTCTGAAGTATTTGAGGCAAAACTTCACAAAATATACCCTAGAAAAGATGAACGTTCACAGACTTTTAAGGTAGAAGCGATTTTTATTGCTCCTCCCAACAAATTATACCCAGGACTCTCCGGAGAAGGAAATATCCTGATTGCAGAAAAAGAAGATGCCCTTACATTGCCCAAGGAATATCTTATTGAAGGAACCAAGGTGCTAACAGAAGATGGAGAAGTAGAGGTTATCACTGGTGTTCAGAGTATGGATAGAGTAGAAATTCTAAGTGGAATTAACGAAAACACCTATATTTTAAAACCGAAATAATGATTAATTGGAAGGTGATTCTCAATATTGCCAAAACACATTTGGTCACCAAATCAAAGTCTACCGTGACTGCTTCTTTAGGTGTTACTTTTGGCATTGGTGCTTATATCACCCTGGTAAGTTTTATGACAGGTGTAAATACTATGCTTGATGATTTGGTACTCAACCAAACACCTCATATACATCTATATAACGAAATTGAACCTTCAGAAAATCAGCCCATACTGCTATATCCAGAATTTGAAGATGGATTGAACCAGGTGCATTCCATAAAACCTAAGTTGAGCCAAAAGAAAATTCATAACGCATTGCCCATTTTAAACTATCTAAAAGAGGATGATAATGTAAAAGGGGCCACTCCACAGGTTAGGGCGCAGATATTTTACCTGTCCGGATCCATTGATTTGGGAGGGAATCTTACCGGAATAGACGTTATGGAAGAGGTAAGGCTATCAAATTTTCATGATTACATTACAGAGGGTACACCTGAAGCTTTAAAAAACACCACCAATGGGATTTTGTTAGGGGCGGGTATCGCAAAGAAAATGTCGCTTTCCATTGGTGACAGAGTACAGATCAGTACAGTTAAAGGAACCCTTTTTCCCCTAAAAATAGTGGGTATTTACCAAAGTGGAATTGCTGAGGTGGACAACATCCAAAGTTTTGCCAATATTAATACAGTGCAAAAAATTCTTGGGGAGGCAGAAAACTATATTACAGATGTGAATGTGAAGCTTTATGATATTGAAGATGCTCCCAATATGGCCAGTCGTTTGGGAAAACAGTTCAATATTAAGGCGATGGATATTAAAGAAGCCAATGCCCAATTTGAAACCGGCACCCAAATACGAAACTTGATAACCTATTCGGTCTCGGTCACCTTGCTCATTGTTGCCGGTTTTGGCATTTACAACATTTTGAATATGCTCATTTATGAAAAAATGAAGGATATCGCCATCTTAAAGGCAACAGGGTTTTCCGGTAAGGACGTTCAACTTATCTTCATGAGCCAAGCCATGATAATAGGGATTGTTGGAGGATTAACGGGTCTTCTTATTGGATTTGGTTTCTCTCAGTTGATAGATAATTTGCCTTGGGAAACAGAAGCTCTTCCAACAATTACCACTTACCCCATAAACCATAATCCTGTCTTTTATGCCATTGGAATCTCATTTGCTTTGATTTCAACCTTTATTGCCGGTTATTTACCATCCAACAAGGCAAAAAAAGTGGATCCCGTAAAAATTATCAGAGGAACCTAAAAAATGCCCATGCGTAACGTTTTAGAAGCAAAGAACATTAACAAGTATTTTAAAAAACCTGTCCTATTCCATGTGTTGAAGGACATAAGTTTTGAGATCAAAAGAGGGGAATTTGCATCCATCATGGGCAAATCGGGCTCAGGAAAATCTACCTTGTTATATATTCTATCAACTATGGATACCGACTACAAAGGAGATTTGTACCTCAACGAGGAACATGTGACGGGAAAACCAAGTGTTGAACTTTCACAACTTAGAAACAAACACATCGGTTTTGTCTTTCAATTTCATTATTTGCTTTTAGAGTTCAGTGTTTTGGAGAACGTAATGCTTCCCGCTAAAAAATTAGCGCAATTGAGCCATGAGGAAATTGAACATAACGCCATGCAAAAACTGAAAATGTTGCATATTGATCATCTGGCAAAAAAAAGAGCGAACAGAATTTCTGGAGGTGAAAAACAACGGGTTGCAATCGCACGTGCATTAATCAACAATCCTTCTATTTTAATGGGCGATGAACCTACTGGAAACCTTGATAGTTATAATGCAAAAAATGTGTTTGACATTTTTAAACAACTAAAAGAGGAAGCGGGTTTATCCCTTTTGGTGGTGACTCATGATGAAGATTTTGCCTCTAAAACGGATAGGATCATACAAATGGAGGATGGCCATATTATTCACCGCTAGGGAACCATTTTCTATACATTAAACTTCATTACATGAAAAAGCTCAATAATCATATTGAGCTTTTTCTTTATCCTATTTGATACAAACCCATACTAGGCCAGCTCAAAAGAGAAAGTGTCGTCTGTCTGTTCTGCAAACTTTGCTTTGATGCTTTTCTTGTTAAATACCAATAAGGGAATAGTTATTTCCTTTTCCATGGTCTTTACCAAATCCTTATGCAAAAACCTATCCAATAAAGAATCATTCTCTCTTTCCATCATGGCCAAAATTTCGGGCATTTCTGTATCAATACAGTTAAGCAAGCCAGATTCTACATCTTTGGCCTCTTGAATTTTAAATACAATTTCAGGATATCCTATCTTTTGTTTTATAGCCTTTTTCAACCAGATCATTTGCCTATCAACACCATGTTCCTTTTTTTCAAGAACATGAACAACTTTAATCAACGCTCCATAAGGTTCTGCAATCTCAACAGCACTTTTTATTGCGTGAACATCGGTTTCTTCAAAATCTGTTGCATAAAGCAATGTTGACAGCCCATGGTAGTACACCCCATTTGGAACAATCAACAAAGGCCATTCTGTCTTCTTCATAAGTTCATTGGCAATATTGCCCTTAAAGAAACCTCGCAACGTTTTTGGGTTTTTTGTTCCCACCATGACCAAATCTGGATTAAGTTTTTTTGCAGTCTCAAAAATAGCTTCTGGAACAGATCTGTTCTTTTTTACAATAGAGGTTATTTTTTTTGGACCCAATTCATGTTTTAACTGCTCTTTGCAATAGTCCTTCAGGATAGCATGCTGTTCGCTAAAAAAGTTGCTTTCTAAAACACTTCTTGATCTAACGGTAACCGTCTCAAAAGGAGCCAGGTCATAAACATGAAGCACATGCAACCTAGCATTCATGGCAACACTAAACCTATGCGCATACTTTAGCGCAGTGGAGGTTGATTGGGTACAATCGGTGGCATATAAAAGTGTTTTCATGACGTTGTTTTAAGTAGTATAAAATTATCGCAATCTTCTAACCCCATCAATGACCTGAATCAGTATTGATAAATTTAGTGTCGGGCCCAACAACTTTTTGTAACTCAATATCTTGATCAACCATTTTCTTAAGTTAGGGTGAAAGCATTTCTTTGTTGAAACACAACAATGGTAAAGTTCCTTTGAATGCCATTTGTTTGACCAAATCCCTATGGGCCAATGATTTAATAAAGCTTGTTTTTTCACGCTCCAGCATAACTACTAGATCAGTCTTTGTTTTGCTTAAAAACAATACCAATTCTTTGAAGATATCATCAGAAAAACAAATTTTGAAATCCAGCTTGTCAAAAGAAACCTTTTGTTGCAGCATTTCTTTAAACCATTCCATCTGGTCTTCACCTGCATATTCGTTCTTAGTGGAAATATGTACAATATTGAGAGTAGCGTTCAATTTCGAAATGAAATTTTTTACCAACCAAGCTATGGCATGCAAATCCGACTCTTCAAAATCAGTGGTATACGTAATGGTTTTAAGGGCTATTTCATTAATTGAAGAAGGTACGGCCAAAATAGGGCACGGACTTTTCTCAATCATTGCAATGGTGGTACTACCTATAATCAATTCCTTGAGTGTGCTGCTACCTTTCATGCCCATTACAACCAAATCTGCTCCCATCTCCTTCTGGGTTTCTAAAATACCTTCATACACTATGGCATTCTCCTTGATCACAATCTGCATGCGTTCGCCATCTGGTAAAATGCCCGTGGCAGAATCGCAAAACACCGATAGTTTTTCCAAGTGTTTTGAATAAGTTTCCTTTTCCATTTTGGAATAGGTTAAACTCAAAGGGGTCAATAAAGCAACGTTAAGATCAAAAACATGTAATATCACAAGTTTTGCGTCTAATTTTTTACTTAGCCAATAACTCAACTTTAATGCGGCAGCAGAGTTTTTGGAATAGTCTGTGGCATAAAGAATTGTTTTCATTTTTAATAGTGAAACTAGTCGACGGTAGTTGAAATTGAAATGACCTACGTCATTTAAAATATCTATTCACCACATTACCTTTAAGGTTGTGGCTCATAAATAAAGGCAAGACGTAAGTCAAAAAATTATATACAATACATTGTGTTAAACACCTGCCTACTCATACAAAACCTGAAAGATGAAAAAACCGCCAATGCTTTAAAGCAGAAATTGGAGGGGTTGGGATTTGTAGCCAATGTTAATATAAATCTTGCGGAACGCACTATCTATTTTGAGTATGCAACGTTCAGAGATATGGATTTGGTGAGAAGCGAACTGTGCAATATGGGACGCATTGTAGTAGTTCCAAAAAGAAAATCGATAAGCAAGAGAAAGTCACCTATCGTCCACCCAAATTGAAAACAATCAAGCCATATTTTTAAACATTATTATCCAATTTACGTTTAAGGACAAATAGTTCTTCTTGTAGTTCATTCAACTTTTTTAGCAGGTGGTGCACCGCATGAAGTCCTTCCGGATTAATATCCAATTCTTTGTTCAAGCGCACCATCCTTTCCAAAACCACCAATTCCTCAACAGGCAATTGTGCTTCTTTGCCCTTTATATGGAGTTTCAGCACATCAAATTCGCCCAATTCATATACAAATGATTCGGTAACACCATGTATTTTACAAAAAGTTTTTATTGAAATAAATTTATCCGAGTTCATCTTATTATAAATTGGTCTCCTTTAATTCTTCAAAAAGCCTCTTTTGATCAGACGTTAGGTTTGTAGGTACATCCACTTCGTAAGTCAAAATCAAGTCTCCAAATTCCTCCTCCTTTTTATATTTGGGAAATCCTTTGCCTTTTAGTTTAACCTTTGTTCCGTTTTTTGTGCCAGACTTTACCATTAGCTTTACTTTTCCGGATAAGGCATTTACATAAATATCGCCTCCCAATATGGCCGTTGTGAGCGGTATTTTGATTGTTTTGAACAAATTGGGACCTTCTCTTTTAAATGTGGTATTATTAATTATGGAAAAGGTGATGAAAAGGTCTCCTGGTGGTCCACCTTCAATCCCTGGACCACCATGCCCTTTTATTTTAATGGTCTGGCCATCATCTATCCCCGCCGGAATTGTAATTCTTATTTTCTTATTGTTTACTGTAAGTGTTTGTTTTTGGGTGGTGTAAACATCCATGAGATTGAGCTGCAATTCTGCATTATAGTCTTGACCTCTAAATTTTACTTTTCTCCTTTGGCCGCTAAAACCGCTACCCCCAAACATTGCCTCAAAAAAATCGGAAAAGTCACCCGTTGCATCCCCTGAATAAGTCTGTCTTCCTTGTTGTCCTCTCCTTGCCGACTTTCTTGCTTTTTCAAACTCCTCTGCATGCTGCCAATCTTTTCCATATTGGTCGTACTTTTTACGTTTAACCGGATCTGATAGTACTTCGTTGGCCTCATTTATTTGTTTGAATTTCTTTTCTGTCTGTGGGTCATTCGGATTTAGGTCTGGATGGTACTTTCTGGCCAGTTTTCTATAGGCCTTCTTAACATCTGCAGCGGATGCATTTTTTTGAATGCCCAATACTTTGTAATAGTCTATAAAATCCATTTATTCAATACGGTAATCAATGATGTTACAATTAAAATACTCAAAATCTCCATTCTTCAAATTCCATATGGCTTTCATTTTAGTGGGAATATGTAGACCACATTTTGTCTGGTAATTTTCTACTTTACCAGTAAAATCTTCCAAGGTTTCATCTCTGTATCGTTTGGATTCAAAACGGTCTATCAATCCATTTTTATCAAAATAAAAAACACCTTCGGTCGTAGTGCCTCCAACCGTTATTGTGGCCTTAATTGAATTTTCGTCAATATACTTCCACGTAATATCGTTGTTCAAAAAACCAATGGGATAGAGTGTAAGTTCACCCAAACACCTTCCTAAAGCACTTTCATTTGTCTCCTTGGATTGATGAACTGCTATTGACCTTAGTCCTAAAAAACTGATGTTAACCTCCCCTACCCCTTCAATGCTTTTGTCTTTGACAAAAACAGGGAACGCTCTTGCTGCCCAAACAAACCCAATGGGTTTGGCAGTAACAAACTGCTTTGCGATAAAATTTGCCCATTTACCATCTTGTTTTTGTTTTATTTGGCCAGATTGTTTGATAATGGCATGGCAATCTTTACATTTTCCAATGACACCCACCTTGATCAAGTAGTCCTTCATATTATTTGGCAGATGATCCAAATCCTCTTTGGTTACCAATTTCTCGGAGTTTCCAGTATGATTAAAAAGTTCTTCTTTGTCTTTTTCAACCAATACATTAAAATGATAATATCCATAGAAAACACAAATTACCAATGCAAAGACGAGTACTACTATAACCAAAGCTATCATTTTCTTAACTGTTAAATTAAACGGCATGAGGGAGGATTTTTCTCAAACTATATGTTTGTTAGTATTGTAACCGCTCCAATGCCCAATATTAAAAAAAGCACCAATCGTTTAAATTGGGCCTGAGTTATTTTATCAAGTATCAACTTCCCTATATAAGTTCCTAAAATGCTTACAACCAGAAGAATAGGGATAAGATAGAGAATTTCTTTTTGTACAAAGCCATTGTAGGTATATACAATACTTCTGCTCAGGTCTATTCCCAAATCGATGATTGCTGAGGTAGCTATAAACTTCTCCTTGTTAAAATCGAAAGCAGACATGGTAGCTCCTCTTATGGCCCCTCCTGTGCCAAGTAGTCCTGCTAGAAGTCCTGAAAGTGCTCCTCCAAAAATCGCATTTTTAGTGGTGGGAAGTATTTTTAAATCCTTTCTTAAAATGAAAAGCAAACTAAAAAGAATAAGAAAAAAACCTAGGCCTAAAGTAAGTAGTTCTGAATCTAAAAACTTGCTTAGAAAAGCACCAACCGTCACAAAAATTACGGCAGGTATTCCAAGTGATAGGATTATAGCTTTATCAAACCCTTTTCTAAAAAAACCGATTTTGGTGATATTACTGCTCAAATGAAATATTGCGGTAATTCCCAAAACAGTCTGAAAAGCCATGAAATAGCTGGCCATGGGCACAAAGAAAACTGATGACCCAAAGCCTCCTATTGTTCCAAAGATTTCGGAGAGTATTGAAAGAACTATAAAAACAATCAATTCCGACGTTGACATAGCCTAGTTTTACACCCAAATCTAGCTTGAAAAAAAAGTTGAAGAAATGATTATAATCAGTATTCCATTAATTGGCTCACTGCAAATAAAGTAGGTCGCAGATATGTCTTATATGGCAGTAGCTTTTTTAGCACTAAAGTTTTTATTATTCAATCGCTAGTATCCTTCTTTCACAATGTCTTTCAGAAATAAGTCCGAAATAATAATTTTAGCCAAGTACGCTGCCCAATTTAAACATGGGTAGGTACATTGCGACCAAAATAACGCCAACACAAACCCCAACCACCAGAATTATCATGGGTTCCAATAACGTACTTAATAGTTTGGATTTTTGTTGGACCTCTACACTATATTGCTGGTTCAATCTTTCAAACATGAACTCGGTCTGATTGGTTTCCTCAGCAACCTTGACCATAGAAATCATCTTATTGCTGAACACCTTATTTCCTTTAAGACTATTGCTCAAGCTTTCTCCTTGTAAAATTTTACTGCTCACGCTATTCAACGCATCACGTAGTGGATAAAAATCAATCATTTTTCCGGCGAGCTCTATGCTGTTCAATACTGGGACCCTTGAAGTCGTCAACAAACTGATTGCCCTGGTAAATTGAGCTAGATAAACAGCTTTAAGAAAGTTTCCCAAATAGGGTACTCTCATTAAAAAATAATCCATCCTCTTTTTGAACCAATCATTACCAAAGAGCATCTTTCTCAAAAGCAAAGAACCTACTATGAGCAGTAAAATCCACCAACCGTAGTCTTTTATAAAGTCTGATACGGATACAATGAAACGAGTGATCCATGGCAGCTCAACATTGTTCTGTTTAAAAATATCTTGGAACATTGGGACCACCAATCTTAGCATAAAGATGACTACTAACACGGCTGTTACAAGGATAATGATAGGATAGGTCAATGCATTGACCAAATTTCGTTGCTGCTCATTTTTTTTAGCGAAAAAAGAACCCAGTTCTTTTGTAATTGTTGCTAGTGTTCCAGATTCTTCCCCAATCTTTAAAGAATAGTATTCGTATTCCGTAAACTCCTTTTTATTTTTTATCGCCTCAGAAAAACTACTTCCGGAAAGCAGATTTTCACCCAAATGATTGAATAACTCTTTTTGTTTCTCTTTTTTCTGTCCCTCTTCAATTAGGTGCAAAGATTCTTTCAGGGTCACCCCCGCTTTTAGAAGTACACTCAACTCTGTGTAAAAATCTTCCTTTTTCTTGTTTGAAAATGGTTTTCCAAATAGTGTTATTTCCCTTTCAAGAATTGATGGTTGGCGCTCTTTTTGTGCACCATCTGCTCTGGGTACTGCATCGGCAGCTATGTTTTCTAGTTTAAAGCCCATATCAATTCATAAAATCGGTTGCTGTATTCTTTTTAATGACAATTATCATGTAGCTCTGTAATGAAATCCAAATTGTTTGGAAATTTTGAAAAAAGAGGTTTTTGTGTAACAAAAGTTACAAAAGAACCCTGGTAAAGGGTTGTATTTATTGAGCGTAACTGACTCAGGTCATTGAAGGCAACATAAGGTATCAATACCTTCACCTTGTTAATTTTAAAAGCATAGGAAAGATGAAAAAAGCACTTTTTGTAATTGTATTTATAGTTCTAGGAACTATGATGCTCAATGCACAAGATCCGGACACGGTACAAGATAGGGACCAAGACCGTTTAATGCTAGTTGACGGTGATGTACTTCAGATTCGTGATCGAGACCAAATACGTTTGCAGGATCCAATAATCTTAAATGATGGTAGCGTGGTGGACCCTGATGGCTCTTACATGACAAGAGATCGCGACAGATTACGTCTACGAGATGGTGAATGCTTGGATAATGATGGTATCAAATACCGCAATGAATATCAATATCGGTATAAGGTAAAACAAGAAAACAAAGGACTTAACCAGACACAAATCCAAGAGCGGAACCAAAACAGGTACCAGATCATGATGATAGAGGGTCAAACCTTTCAAATCAGGAACCGTGAACAAAACCGAATACAAAATCAGGTCAATCTTGGTGATGGTCTAGTGGTGAATCCAGATGGAAGTTATCAAAATGCGCAGCAAAAACAACTTCGTCTTCGTGATGGTGAATGCATCAATATGGATGGTGCCAAGTTTACAAATATGTACCAACATCGTAAAATGATGATTCAAAAAAACAAGATGTCACGAAAAAATATGATGAAGAAAAAAGTGGGCAAAACTCCTATGAAAAAAAAGAAAAAAAGCACATTATAGGTTTTTAAAAGGAATGCCCAGAATGTAAAAACGGAACTTGAGGTGGGTTTTCTTCCCGGGCATTCCCGTTCCGTGATAACTTTAAAATCTTCATCATGAAAGTTTGGTTCATTTTCTTTTTCCATTTATTCATTCTGCCTACATTCATGTTGGCTCAGAACAGCAAGAAATCCGCGGAAGAAATCTCAAACAATGGGGAGTCCTACATCTTGACAGATGTCAGCTATATCAACGATGCCATTTTTATGGGCAGGCGTGATTCCATTGCAGCTCCCTATATTTTTCCTTCCATAGGATATTACGACAAGTCTGGTTTTTTTGTCGATGCTTCAGCTTCCTATTTGGTTGGCTCCGAAGAAAATCGTGTGGACTTGGTTTTGGCAAATTTGGGTTACCTGACACAAGGTGAAAAACTCGGTGGGGGAATTTCAGGGACGGCCTATTTCTTTAATGAGGACAGCTATAATGTGCAATCAGAGATTATCGCCGATATTTCGGGCTTCTTGAGTTATAACTTCAAGGTGTTGGAAATATCATTGATGGCCAGTACCTACTTTAACGATGGTAGTTCTGCAGATATTTTTACAGGATTGATGCTTGACCGTATTTTTTACAGCAATGACCAGAACTTTTTAATCGATCCAACAATCTCCATTTATGGTGGATCACAATATTTCTATCAGGAGTATTATCTAACAAGCCGCCTTGGCAACCGAAAGGGCCAGGGACAAGGTCAAGGTACCGGGGGCACAAATACGGCCGCCACCATGGTGGAGATTGAGGAAGCTTCTGAGTTCAACATCTTGAATGTGGAACTGAGTCTTCCGGTTCAATACCATCACAAACAGTTCATTTTTTCTTTTGCACCTACATTGGCCCTACCACAGAGCAGCGCCACGATTACCACTGAAGATTCAGTGATAACCGAGGATCTAGAAAGTGTTTTCTATTTCTCGGCTGGAATAAGTTATTGGTTCAACACCAAAAAGAGGGAGCAGTAACCCCATCGCTTCTTCCACTTGAAGTTTATAGATTATAGGAGCTTGGGCAGGGTAACCATTGTTACTGACACGAGCCTTACAAGCCTCTAATTTTGCGCAGTACAAAATGAACATTGATTAAGGAACCCATGATAAATAAAATACTCTTACTTCTCGTATTATTTTTTTCCCTAGGTCTTGGGGCACAAGAAATCCTTTTTATTACAAAGGAAGAGGTTCTTACAAGGGTCAGGAAAAATAACAATACCATTCAAATGTCCAAACAAGATGTTTTAATGGCAAAGGGTGATTTTGATCAGACCAATGCAGTGCTTTTCCCCAATGTAGGGATATCCCATACAGCTATTGCGACCACCAATCCATTGATGGCATTCGGTTCAAAGCTTAACCAGGGCATCCTGACCCAGGAGGATTTCAACCCCAATCTATTGAACAACCCATCCCAAATTGAAGATTATGCCACTCGTATAGAAGTACAACAGCCTCTGTTGAATTTGGACGGCCTTTACCAAAGAAAAGCGGCCAAGTCCAAATTGAACGCTATAGAGCTCCAATCAGTGCGCACCCAGGAATTTATAGATCTGGAGGTAGACAAGGCCTATATGCAACTACAACTGGCCTACAAGACCGTTGAAGTATTGGAAAAGGCCAAAGAGTCTGCTTTGGAAAACAAACGCATTGCGGAGAACAATTTTAGCCAGGGGTATTTGCAAAAATCGGATGTATTGGCAGTGGAGGTTAGGGCTACAGAAATCCAGAATCAATTGCAGTATGCCAGAAGCAATATTCAGAACGTCTCAAATTATTTGTCGGTTTTGATGGATGATTCCAGTTATCCTGTTTTACAGCCATCAGATTCATTGAATGTTGACAGCGGTGCCGTGTCCCCAGATAATGTACCAGAGGACCGAGCAGACATCAAGGCCATGGAATTGAAGAGCAAGGCCTATCATCAAGTATACCGGGCAGATAGAATGAGTTTTCTACCCCGATTGAATGCCTTTGGCACCTACGAACTTCATGATGATGAAATTTTTCAAGGGGATACCGATGGCTATTTATTTGGTGCAGAACTGAAATGGAACCTCTTTGAGGGTAGCAAACGCTTTGGAAAAGCAAAAAAAAGCAAGGCTGAATACGAAAAATCGAGGCTAAAACTACATCAATACAAAGCGGAAAACCAAGTAGAACTCAATAGGGCCAAACGAATGTTGGAGGATGCGAAAAACAATCTGCTACTCGCAAAACTGGCTATGGAACAATCCCAAGAATCGTTGCGGATACGTACAAACCGTTTTGAACAAGGATTGGAAAAGACAACGGACCTCTTATTCGCCGAAACCCAATACGCTCAAAAACAATTGGAATATTACACCATGATTTTCAATCATAATTATGCATTGGCGTATGTTCAGTTTTTAAGTAAAGGACAGATAAAATAGACAAAGCAACATGAAAAATAGAACAATATTAGGATTGTTAACAGCAATGTTCGTTATGGCAAGCTGTGGTAACAAAGACAAAAAAGCAGTAGCTGACAATTCACCAGCAATTGAAGTAAAAGTGAATACCGTAAAAGAAGAAAGCAGCAATCCCTTACTATCCATAAGTGGTAAGGTTGAAGCGGTACACAGTTCCAATCTAAGTACTCGCATAATGGGGTATGTAGATAAGGTCCATGTGCACGTGGGGGAAAAGGTGCAAAAGGGTCAGTTGTTGTTGCGAATCAACAATTCGGATATTGACGCCAAGCTGGCACAAGCTAATGCTGGCATTACCGAAGCGAACGCTGCTTTTTCCATTGCCGAAAAGGACTTCATCAGATACTCCAATCTTTTTGAAGAAAATAGTGCATCCCAAAAGGAACTCGACGACATTACCGCAAATTACAACATGGCCAAAGCTCGGTTGGAAGTGGCCAAGCAGATGAAGAACGAGGTAAATGCGCAGCTTTCTTATGCCAATATCAGGGCTCCCTTCAATGGGGTGGTGACCAATAAGTTCATTAAGCAAGGTGATATGGCCAATCCCGGAATGCCATTGCTAGAAGTGGAGGCACCAGGAAATTTTCAAGTATTGGCCATGGTCCCCGAATCTGAAATCCTTCGAATAAAAATAAATGCCAAAGCGACCGTAGTATTAAAATCCATGGACAAAACGGTGAAAGGAAAAGTAACTGAAGTCAGCTCCTCGTCCAAAAATACCGGAGGACAATACTTGGTCAAAGTAGTATTGGAAAAGGATGACACGGAGATTCTATCGGGAATGTTCGCCACGGTGCAATTTCCTGTGGAGGAAAAGTCCGCTTCCAGCACCATCTTTATTCCCAAGGAGGCCTTGGTAACCAAAGGTCAGCTTTCGGGAATTTATACCGTGAGCCAAAGCAATACAGCATTGTTGCGTTGGTTACGCTTGGGACAGACTTATAAGGATTCCGTGGAAGTATTGTCTGGGCTATCCACCAATGAGAAGTACATAGTTGACGCCCAGGGCAAACTATACAATGGGGCCAAAATTTCGATTCAGTAAAAAGCAGCCATGCAAGGGAAAACCAAAAAAATATAAAATGAAAGAAGGATTAGCAGGTAAGATAGCCAAAGCATTTATAGGTTCTAAATTGACTGTGTTGCTAATGATTGTCTTTATGGTCATCGGGGTCTATAGCTCGTTTTTGATACCTCGGGAAGAAGAGCCCCAAATTGATGTTCCCATAGCCGACATTTTCGTAGGATATCCTGGTGCAAGTCCTACAGAAGTGGAAAACAGGGTGGTAAAACCCTTGGAAAAACTAATCTCCAACATCAAGGGAATTGAATACGTGTACTCCACCTCTATGCAGGAACAGGCCATGGTCATTGTACAATTTTACGTGGGTGAAGATATTGAACGTTCATTTGTTAAGTTGTACAATGAAATCAACAAGCACATGGATATTATGCCGCAAGGCGTAACCTTTCCGTTGGTAAAGACTCGAGCCATCGATGACGTACCCGTGTTGGGGCTTACCTTGTGGAGCGAGAGTTATGATGATTACCAATTGAAACAGATTGCGAATGAGCTTACCGACGAAATCAAAAAAATAAATGACGTATCGGCAATCAAAAAAGTAGGTGGGCGAAACCGACAACTTCGCGTGGTTCTGGACAAAGATAAAATGGCGGAAAGCGGGTTGGATTTTATATCCGTAGCAGAGATGATCAAGGCCAACAATCAACAGCTTAGCGGAGGCACTTTTGATAACAACGACAAGGAGTTCACGGTGACTACGGGGAGGTTTCTGGAGACCATTGCCGACGTTGAAAATTTAGTGGTAGGGGTTCAACGGAACCGACCCATTTATCTGAAACAGATTGCGAATATCCAAGATGGACCCGAAGTACCAAAAAATTATGTGTCCCTGGGATTTGGTCAAGGGAGCGCAAAGGCAACCTCCCATTCATCTGAATACCCTGCTGTCACTATTTCAGTGGCCAAACGCAAAGGTGCCGATGCCATGAAGATTGCTGACATCGCTTTAGAGAAGGTAGAACATTTGAAAGAAACCCTGATTCCCAATGACGTACATGTAGAAGTTACCCGAAATTATGGTGAAACGGCGTCACACAAAGTCTCAGAACTTTTGATGCACTTGATCGGGGCGATTATTGCCGTAACCTTTGTGGTGATGCTGGCCATGGGGTGGCGTGGTGGACTGGTAGTCTTTTTATCGGTCCCCATCACCTTCGCCCTTACACTGTTGAGCTACTACATGTTGGACTACACCCTGAACAGGATTACACTTTTTGCCTTGGTCTTTGTTACGGGTATCGTAGTTGACGATTCCATTATCATAGCCGAGAACATGCACCGGCATTTTAAAATGAAACGGCTGCCGTTCAAACAAGCGGCATTGTATGCCATCAACGAGGTGGGAAACCCTACCATTTTGGCTACTTTTACTGTCATTGCATCCGTTCTACCGATGGCCTTCGTTTCCGGACTGATGGGCCCTTATATGTCACCCATGCCCATCGGTGCCTCCATAGCCATGATATTTTCTCTTTTTGTGGCCTTGACAATTACTCCCTATCTAGGATACGTACTTCTCAGAGAAAAAGGCAAAAAAACAACCAAAAGGAAAGAAAAGAAATTGGAGGACAGCTTTATCTACAAAATGTACGATAGGCTCGAAAGCCCCCTTGTAGAAAACAAAAAAAGACGATGGTTGTTTTTGGGGATCACATTTGTATTGCTGATCGGTTCGGTAGTTCTTTTCTTTACCAAGACCGTGGCCGTAAAAATGTTGCCCTTTGACAATAAGAATGAATTTCAGGTGGTCATCGACATGCCCGAAGGCACAACCTTAGAGCGTACGGGTGTAGTTGCCCAAGAGATAGCCCAATACCTTCGTACACGACCGGAGGTCGTAAACTATCAAACCTATGTGGGTACTGCGGCTCCAATTACCTTTAACGGGCTGGTCCGACATTACGATATTCGGGCAGGAAGCAATATGGCGGACATTCAAGTAAATCTCATCGACAAAAAAGAACGTAGTGCCCAGAGTCATGGTATTGCCAGTTCCATGCGAGAAGAAATTCAACGTATTGGAAAAAGTTATGATGCCAATGTTAAAATTGTGGAGGTGCCGCCTGGCCCCCCGGTATTGTCCACTATAGTTGGAGAGATTTACGGCCCTGATTACGATATGCAAATGGATATTGCCGATCAGGTACGGAACATTCTTAAAAACACCAGCGATGTGGTGGATGTGGATTGGATGGTAGAAGCCGACCAAAACGAATATGAATTTGTTGTTGATAAGGAAAAGGCCATGTTGTATGGTGTGGTTCCCCAACAGATTGTCCAAACAATGAACATGGCCCTTTCCGAAAAAGCAGTTACCAATTTATATGACGAAAACGCTGCCGACCAGATTGGACTGATTTTGGCATTGGAAGAAAAGGAAAAATCGACACTATCCGATATTTCCCAATTGAAACTGAAATCAAATCAAGGTACCATGATGGCCATTGGTGACCTCGTCGATATCCAGGAAACCGTTAAGGCGAAAAGTATTTATAGAAAGAACCAGAAAAGGGTGGTCTACGTGCTCGCAGATATGGCCGGGGAACTGGAGAGTCCGGTCTATGCCATTCTAGGTATGACCGATAAGCTTGCGGAGATGGAGTTGCCCCAGGGCTATTCCATTGATGAACTCTACATAAAACAACCTGATTTTGAGGACAATTTTACTATAAAATGGGACGGTGAATGGCAGATTACCTTGGAAGTGTTCCGTGATTTAGGCTTGGCCTTTTTAGGGGTCATTATCATCATTTATATCTTGATTGTGGGGTGGTTCCAAAATTTCAAGGCTCCAATCGTGATGATGGTGGCCATTCCCCTTTCCTTGATCGGCATTGTACTAGGGCACTGGATGCTCGGTGCATTTTTTACAGCAACATCTTTTATCGGCATGATTGCCTTGGCGGGCATCATGGTCCGGAATTCGGTGCTGCTAATCGATTTTATCAACCTGCGCTTGGCAGAGGGGATTCCTTTGAAAAAAGCGGTTATTGAAGCGGGAGCAGTCCGTACCACCCCAATCCTATTGACCGCAGGTACAGTCGTCATTGGTGCTTTCGTGATTCTGTTCGACCCTATTTTCCAAGGTTTGGCCATCTCACTGATGGGCGGGACCATTGTTTCCACGGTTTTGACCTTATTGGTAGTGCCCTTGGTGTATTTCATGATTGAACGAAAGAAGTATCCAGAAGAATTGGAAAATAGTAAGGCCAATCAGAATGGAAAACATAAGATGGACAGTAGCGGTAAAAATTGAAAAACAATAAAAAGATGAAACTACTAATAGTGACACTTGTGGAAGAATTTGAACACGAAATTTTGGAGCTGTTCACAAAAGCGAACATCGAGAGCTTTAGCGGTTCCGATATCGATGGCTACAAGAACCCTTCAACCATCATACGCTCGTCAAGTTGGTTTCCAAGTGAAAAAGGAGGCGTGGAGTCCAATATGTTCTTCTCTTTTACCAAAGACGAAAATATTGATACGCTCTTTGAATTGATCAAGGAGTTCAATACAAATCTGGAAACAAATAATCCCATAAAAGCGATTGTGGTTCCCATAGAAAAGTATATTTAAAATTGCAATTATGAAAAATAGGATAGTTAGGGCCGTTGCCGGTTCATTCATATTGATTAGTTTGCTGTTGGCCATGTATGTAAACATCAACTGGTTATGGTTTACAACATTTGTTGGTGCCAACCTGTTACAGTCCGCTTTTACCAAATGGTGTCTTTTAGAAGATATTCTAAAGAATTTCGGAATAAAAGAAAGTAATTGAACATAGGAAGAAACTGAATGACGGCTTAGTTACAAAGCGACAGCACTTGCAACTGAAGAAACAATAATTAATGCATTGATTGCATCTGAAACTATGACTGGAGCATATGAGAATAAAATGTATGAATGCCCTGAAGATAGATTGATAAAAATTTTAAAAGAATATAACAGAATTAATTCTGCTAATTATGTGTGTGTCAATATGCTTGCCCCGTATCCTGCATAATATACATGAGCCGTTACGAGAGTTCAAATAAACAATGACTAATTACATCGATTTTATTCCTTTTTGACGGTATAACGATGTATTATACATCCATATAAACAAGTTAAGTGCTAGCTGTAAATTAATATGGGTAAACAAAAACTGATTAAAAGGTTAAAGAGTTATTATCCTATGGAAAGATTTCACGCTTTTGTGACTTTCCCGGGGATACTAGTTTATCTAATCCTTAACAATTCATTTACGGATATATTTTTTCTGATATATGGAATTTTAATTTGTATAATAATACTTATTCAAGGTCAACACTATTGGAAATTAAAGTTACACAGATTGATAAACAAACCCTTCAATCAAGAGAAAAACTTAAATATTTTCAGGAGTTCTAAAAAAATAAATTTAGCATTAATTGGTCTTGTTCCAATAATATTTGTAATTCAATTGTATCTAAATGACTGGAAAATTATACCTGAAAACTTGATTTTGTGGGGAATGTTAGCCAATCTCTTCGCAATTCTTGAGCATATAAATTACTATAATCGCCAATTAATGATTGACAATTCATCAGATTTAGAATATTTGAAGCGGAATAAAAAACTGAAAGTTGCAAGTTTAGCTAAAGATTTAAAAGAGAACCAACTATAAAGCCTGCACCTAATAATGGCTATAATTCATTTTGGTTTTGTGCCTCACCAAGAAAAGTATTAATCAACGGCTAATTTCTAAGCGGAATAATCCTGCGGACAATTCCACACCGAGTTCATAACCGAGACTGTTGAAAGTTCAATAAAACGATTGAAACTGTCCCGAAAAAACCCTTTGAAATTATCTTAACTTAGTTCCACATATAAAAGATATATAGATCATATGATCTATACTCAGTTGTTGGCAATAATTACCGAATATACCTAATAAAATAGACAACTTAATCAAACAAAACCTGAATTGAACTATAAGGAATCACATACATTAATACTCAAAAACATTGCTAGGTTTATTGATTTAACCAAGCTGGAGCAGCAAAAATACCTCTCCTTACTTACTGAAATAAAAGTCAAAAAAAAGACATTTTTAATGCAAGCAGGCGATGTTACCAAGTATGAGTATTTTATAACCAAAGGTTGTTTAAAGGTATATACTTTAGATGAAGATGGGGCGCCTCATATATCCATGTTTGCCATAGAGGATTATTGGACTGGTGATATGGCAAGCTTTATAACTAAAGAACCTACACGCTATTTTATTAAGGCTACAGAAGATTCAGAATTGTTGGGTATTTCAAGAGCAAATTATGAATTGCTTTTTCAAGAGATACCAAAATTTGAACGTTTTTATCGTAACCTATATCAAAGATCTTTAATTAGTTATATAAGACGCTCAAATCAAGGTCTTTCTTTAACCGCAGAGGAGAGATATATCGAGTACAAAAAAAAATATCCAAACATCGTTAATAGAATTACTCAAAAAGATCTAGCAGGTTACATTGGCATTACGCCAGAATTTATGAGTAAGATAATTACCAAAGTCAACCGAAGGTAAAAGTCTTAAACTAGTTCATTTTTTTTCATGCGTTCCTATTGGAATTTTGAAGCATGAAAAGAATAATCATCTTCAGTTCTCTTTTAATCATGGGGTTTACAAACCCTTTACAAGCACAGTTTACACAAGTAGAATTGTTTTCAGGATTTGATAAAACAGATTTTACCTTATTCTCAAGTTATCCCATAAATAAAAGCGGAACACTAAGTCTAAATACCCTGGCTTTCTTCCAAAAATTTAAAAATGAAAATGAGGAATTTGATGAGGTTGGGGTACAACCCACATTGTTTTGGAATATTACCAAAAATATTGGCCTAGGTCCTTCCATATACTATAACAGCTTTGCTGGCTATTCTGAAAGATTATCTGCCAAGTATACACTCAAAAATTCATGCCTATTATTTGTAGTCATGCCAACTGTAGCGCACTCAGAGGAAAACAGTGCTAGCTATGCAGAGGTATTTGTACAAATCCAATATAACAGACCTCTAAATGACCATATATCCCTCTGGTTAAACGGTCAGTTCTTAACCATTTGGAATGAATTTAAACGGCATTCAAGGAGCTTTCAACAGCTTAGAGTTGGAGTGTCCATTTATGACCATCAGGTCGGTATCGGTATAGATCTCGACCAGTTTGGGCCTCAACCAATCTCAAAGTTAGCCTTCGGATTCTATTATCGTAAAACTCTATAAACAACTTTAAAAATCAAACATTATGCAACATTCAGTAAAACAATTTTTAAAAACTAATCCCAATATTGGGTTTAGTATCGCAAGATGGACGCTCGGTTTAGTAATATTTCCGCATGGTGCACAAAAATTATTGGGACTCTTTGGTGGTTATGGCTATTCCGGAACAATGGAATCATTGACTACCCAAATGGGTTTGCCTGGTATTGTGGCCTTCTCGGTTATAATGATTGAGTTTTTTGGCTCTATTTCATTAGTTCTTGGCTTCTTCTCCAGATTTTGGGCCTTATCGCTTGCAAGCATGTTTACAGGAATCATTATCACTACACAGTTAGAGCATGGTTTTTTTATGAATTGGTTTGGAAATCAGGCAGGTGAAGGTTACGAATATTCGCTTCTAATTATTGGTCTCGCTTTAAGTGTCTTAGTAAATGGAAGTGGAAAATGGTCTATAGATAGTTTAATAGCAAAAATTAAATAACATGAAAAAAATAATCACAATTGCAGGAACTAATAGTCAGAAATCTATTAACAAAAGGTTGTTGTCCTATACTTCTGGTTTAATGGAAAATGTAGAACTAATTTCTATCGACTTAAACGATTATGTTCTGCCTATTTACGGAGTTGATTTTGAAGATGAAAATGGCATACCAATAGCTATTAAAAGACTCAATGAATTATTTGACAAAGCCCACGGATTTATAATTGCATTAGCAGAACACAATGGGACCTATACAGCAGTATTTAAAAATACATTAGACTGGTTGTCTCGCGCAAATATGAAAGTATGGCGAGAGAAACCCGTACTCTTAATGGCAACCTCACCTGGTGGTCGAGGTGGTGCCACTGTATTGCAGGGTGCTGTTAACTACTTTCCCTTCTTAGGCGCTAATGTAATTGGGGATTTTTCCTTGCCTAGTTTCTTTGAAAATTTCTCTGATGATGGAATTAATAATCACGTCTTACGGGAAGAATTAACCCAGAAACTTCAAAGTTTCGAAAAGCATTTGAGTAAAAATTAAAAACAGAATAATTACAAACTTTTAAACTTTAAAAACATGAAAATACAAAACATTTTAGTTATCGGAGGAACAGGTAAAACAGGTCGTCGAGTAGCCAAAAATTTAGCTCAGTTAGGACATAAAGTTCGTGTTGTGGGAAGAAAAACAGAACCAGCTTTTGATTGGGAAAATCAAGAAACCTATGCAGGTGCATTGAAGGATATAGACAGAGCATATATTGTTTACTATCCAGATTTGGCCGTTCCTGGGTCTAGAGATGCAATTACAACACTCACTAAAAAAGCGTTAGAAGCTGAGTTAGAGAAAGTAGTATTGCTTTCTGGTAAAGGGGAAACTGAAGCCGAAGCTTGTGAGGATATCGTTGCCAATTCAGGCTTAAATTACACCTTGGTTAGGGCTTCGTGGTTTAATCAAAACTTTAGTGAAGGGGCATTTTTAGATTTTGTATTAGATGGTGTAGTTGCACTGCCAATGCCGGAGGCGGAAATTCCATTTGTGGACGCGGATGACATCGCAGACGTGGTAACCAAAGTATTAATCGATGATTCGTATAATGGACAAACCATAACCGTTACAGGACCTCAAAAAAGAACCTTTAAAGAAGTGGTTGAAATTATGGCTAAAGCATCCAAAAAAACGATTCAATTTGTACCCATTTCTATTGGCGAATTCAAGAATGGAATGCGGAAAGCAGGATTGCCAGATTCTTATGTGTGGCTCTTTGGTTATTTGTTCCAAGAAGTATTAGGTGACCCAAATAACCAAGAAGTATTTTATGATGTTGCCAAAGTGTTGGGTAGGCCAGCCAAAGACTTTGATACCTATGCTAAACAAACTGCCGCCACTGGGATATGGAATCAAGTAAGTGTCCAATAACTATTGCCAACAACGTGCATAAGTAATAGCGATTTGAGTCTTAATTCAAATCGCTTTTCTTTTTTATTTTGTAACTTATTTTCCGGAAAATAACGCATACAAAATCGCTACTAATCATGCACAAAACCGTTACCAAAGTTCAAAAAAACGATGAAACTTCAGTCATTATTCAATAACCGAACGGAAAATCTTGGAGTAAAAATCAGTTTAGTGGATTTGAAAAAACTATTGGATGACGGCAACAAAAAATTTCATTTCAAATGGCTGTCCGAAAACAGCTTCGTGATAAGTTTGAATTTTTCGTTTGGAACTAATTTGGTATTTGATACAAACTATCCAAATACCAAAAGTGATATTATTTTTTACGGAAATTTGGCAAAGTTGGAGGATTCAAAAACAGAAATCAAGTTAAAAACGAAAAAGAAGTCTTTTCTTCTGGTGCTTATGATAGTTCTACCTGTCATGCTTTTAATACTTCAAAGTTTCCTAAAAATAGAATTCCCTGTTTTCTTGGTTGCCCTATTCTTATTTCCAATTCTAATTATTGGATTACTGAATTTTATTAAAAGTGAGGAGAATAGATTATTAAGGGTTTTCATTGAATTCCTCAACAATAGACTAAATTCATATTCTTAAAGTTCAAATAAAGGATTAATAGCACCTCAAATTCTTTCCCAGCAAAAATTTACTTAAAAAAGGTCAGTTAATAGTATTATGGGAAATCCCTTTTTGGTTCGTTTACTTTCCCTAGTAAGAAGTTTTATTTAATTTCTATTTTGAGACGGAAAAAAGACGGAAATAATTGCGTAAAACATCCGTTTTTAGCGAAATTTCATTCAAATTAAAGGTAGGGAATGATCTCGGATAAATAAAAAACCCCAGGAACACTGGGGTTTTCAAGTGGTGATCGCAGCAGGATTCGAACCTGCGACCGTCTGCTTAGAAGGCAGATGCTCTATCCAGCTGAGCTATGCGACCTATTTTGCGGCTGCAAATATACAATTAACATTAATTAATGTCCAATTAAATAAAGTCAATTATTAAAATACATTTAAAAAAATCAAAATGTTCAAAATAGCTATCTTGAAAATTCAATAATTCTTTCATTTGTAGGTTTTGATCTGCAAAAATTCAAATGTGCTATGCTAGAAATTGTGACACTGAGCAATTCAAATGGAGCAATACTGCAAATTTCCAACTATGGAGCCACCATACTGTCTTTGAAAATTCCGGATAAAAATGGGAATCTAATCAATGTAGTAGTAGGACTGGAATCGCCAGAAGAATATACCAAGCAAAGTTATTTGGATCATCACCTCTTGCTAGGTGCTACCGTTGGAAGGCATGCCGGTAGAATCTCTGGAGGAGTAATGGCAATAGAAAACCAGGAATATCCCATTTATAACCAAAATGGGGCACACTTACATGGCGGAAAACAAGGTTTTGATAAAAAATTCTGGAATATTGATACGGTAATCAATGGTAAAAACTCATCGGTCAAACTTTCCTATATAAGTGAGCATTTGGAAGAAAATTATCCTGGAAATCTTCATGTATCCGTAAACTATGAGTTGATGGAATCCAATACCTTAAAAATAACCTATGAAGGAACCACCGATAAAACCACGGTAATAAACTTAACAAACCACTCATATTTCAACTTAGAAGGATGTGGAAGCATCTTAAAGCATCATTTACAAGTTCACAGTCATTCATATTTAGAAGTGGACAACCGTTTGCTTCCTACCGGAAGCATAATACCATCTAAAGGAACCCGATTTGATTATGGTGAAAAGTCTCTAATTGAAAAAGAAGGTTTTGCAGGTATCGACGACACATTTATCTTAGAACCAACACAATTCAATGTTGCTATGCTTTTTTCAACTTCTAATGGTATTTGCATGAACATTTATACAAACCAACCCGCTATCGTTATTTTTACGCCAAAATATCTTCCAGACCTTAATTACTCCAATAACAGAAGCTATAAAAAATATCCTGCAATCTGTTTTGAAACACAGAATTTTCCTGATGCAACAAGTCACCCCCATTTTCCATCGAGTATACTAAGACCAGGTCAACTTTATCTGAATGAGACCGTTTTTCAGTTTGATATTTTAAGTGATTCTTGAATCTAATTTGATGTTCATTTAGTTTGTTCTTGTAACATTTGAGAAGTCACAACGGTTCTAAAGCCCAAATGTTCCAGAGATGAATCAATGCTTGTGGCCATGCGCGCAGAAACTCTGTAACTGGCACAGTAAGATGCACTGCACAAAAACGATCCACCTTTCATTACTTTTTCTTTAACATATGGGTTTTGCTGGTTATAAGGAGAAATGGGTCCTTGTGGGTTTAAAGGCACTTTGATGTTATCGGCTTGTTTTTGGTAGTAATAGGTATTGTACCAATCGCTGGTCCATTCCCATACGTTTCCTGCCATATCATAAAGACCCAAACTATTTGGAGCGTATGATTTTATAGGTGCACTTGCTTCAAATCCATCTTCTTGAGTATTTTCTACTGGGAACTCCCCTTCCCATGTGTTTGCATTTTTATTTAAGAGCGCAATATCATTGCCCCAGAAAAAAATGGAATTTCTTTTATCTCCCCAAGCAGCCAGTTCCCACTCAGCTTCGGTTGGTAGTCTTCTGCCTGCCCAATCGCAATACGCCTTTGCATCTTCATAAGAAATATGTACAACAGGGTAATTCTCTTTTCCTTCAATAGAACTTTTTGGTCCATTTGGGTGTTTCCAATCCGCTCCAATGGTCCATCCCCACCATTGAGAAAAATCATAAAGATTAGATACTGATTCTTTTGTTTTTTTGAAGGTGAGCGATCCAGGCTGTAAAATAGTATCATGTGGTTTGGGTGTTCCCTCTGGAAGCTGTTTTTTTAATTCTTCCCAATCGATATCTCTTTCTGAGGTTGTAATATAGCCCGTTTCCTCTACAAATCTTTTAAACTGCTTGTTGGTCACTTCAGTTATATCCATAAAAAACCCATCTACAGCAACGGTGTGGGGTGGCCCCTCATGGCTCATGGCCATTTTATCCAGAGCAACCGCACCTCTGGTAAATTTAGCGCCAGGAACCCAGACCATGCCTATAGGGGTTTCTATTCCATTAGGCACCTCTGTAAGTAGTGCTCTTTCAATTTCATCAAAACCTGATTCTTCAAGTAATTTTGAATTTTTGCTGCTGGTTTCCTTTTTATGTTGTTCTTTACAGCTAAAATGGAAAGTCACCAAAAAGATTATCACCAACCATGATATAGGTCTAATATTGTTCTTCATTTATATAAAGGTTTAATAATCCAGCAGACTTCATTTGAGTTCTTTTGAATATAAATAAATGCAAATGACACTGTTCTTTGTTCTTTAAAATTAACAGAATGATCCTTTAATTTTAAAAGGAATAAAAATTGTCTATAGCTTCTCTCCAAATGCCAAATCACCTGCATCACCTATTCCTGGTAGAATATAACCTCTGTTGTTTAGCTTTTCATCAATGGCCGCAATCCATAAATGAGTGTTTTCTGGAAAAACTTTCTTGATATGCTCTATTCCTGCTTTTGAACCTATTACGGAAAGGATATGAATCTGCTTCGGTTCACCATGTTCCTTCAAGGATTTAAAAACGTTTTCCAAAGTCTTTCCTGTAGCCAACATAGGATCAGTGAGTACCAAAGTTTTGCCGGCTAAAGAAGGTGCCGCAAAGTATTTGACGATAACCTCAAAAGCATCTTCATCTCCCCGATGATGACGATAGGCCGAAATGAATGCATTTTCAGATCCATCAAAATAATTCAACATTCCTTGATGCAAGGGTAATCCCGCTCGTAATACTGAACAAAGCACCAACCTATCTGTGGGCAGCGACATCTCTTTGCTCCCGAAAGGGGTTTTTACCACTGTGCCCTGATAATTTAGTGACTTACTTAGTTCGTAACTTAGAATCTCGCCGATGCGTTCAATATTTCTGCGAAAACGCATTGCATCTTTTTGGATTTCAACATCCCTGATTTCTGCAATAAATTGATTTAAGAGCGAGTTTCCTTCTCCGAAGTGGTGGACAATCATAATCAAAATAGATGATCTTAAAAATACAATTTTTAAGTCAGGTAGTGTATTTGTCTCCATACTTTCTGACACTTAGTATGTAGACTATATTTGGCATCATAAAAAGAATAAAAACAAGAAACCCCAATAATCGATAGATTATCAGGGTTTAAATGTTAAAAGTCGGGGTGGCAGGATTCGAACCTGCGACCTCCGCGTCCCAAACGCGGCGCGATAACCGGGCTACGCTACACCCCGAATTGGTTATCTTATTTTAAAAGAAAATTGCGGAGAGAATGGGACTCGAACCCATGCGACACTTACGCGTCGACAGATTAGCAATCTGCTCCGTTACCACTCCGGCACCTCTCCAATAATCTTATCTATCTATGAACCTACGCAAAACGCGGATGCAAAAATACCCTTTCATTTGTAACATCGCAACTATTTTCTAATTTTTTTGAACACAATTTTTTAGTGGTTCAGTTACTCAGGATACTCAACTCTTAAATGGTAGATATTGGTCAATTTTTGTTTTAAAACTTTCTTTACCATTTCAATCTCTTTTAGTGTGATATTGGCATTTAAAAATTGATTTGCCTGCATTTGACCTTTCACGATTTTTTCCACAAATTCGTCTATAATACCATAGGTTGGGTTCTTTAAGCTTTTGGAAGCCGCTTCAACTGCATCTGCCATCATTAAAATAGCAGTTTCCTTGGAAAATGGAATAGGCCCCGGGTATCTAAAATCTTTTTCATTTACCTCTTGCTCTAGTTCTTGCTGCTTTTTATAAAAGTAAAAAACCAACGTTGTACCGTGATGCGTTCTTAAAAAATCTATTATCCTATCAGGAAGGTTATTCTTTCTTGCTATTTCAATTCCGTTGATAACATGATCAACAATAATCTTGGCACTTTCTTTTGGTGGTAAATCATCATGTGGATTTACACTTGTTATTTGATTTTCTGTGAAAAAAGTGGGCTTGCTCATCTTTCCAATATCATGATACAATGCTCCTACCCTAACTAGCATTGCGTTAGCCCCGATTTCGTTTGCAGCGGCCTCGGCAAGATTAGCTACTTGAAGAGAGTGGTGAAATGTACCCGGTGCCTTTTCCGATAGTTCTTTTAGTAACTTGGAATTGGTATCAGAAAGTTCCAATAAAGAAACATCTGATATTAGGCCAAATATTTTTTCATACATATAAATGAGGGGTTGGGCAAAAAGTGTCAAAAGCCCGTTTAAAATAAAAACCCCGAATAGTACCCACTCAATATTCTCAAGATTCCCTTCATGGATTGCATGAAATGCAAAATATCCTATGATGTATATTAAAGTAATCTGCCCTACTGAAATAAAAAGATTTGCTCTCTTATACAGTTCAGATGCCGTTAAAATGGTAACTATACCTGCAATAATCTGTAAAAAGATATATTCAAAACTATTGGGAACCACAAACCCCAAAATAAGAACTGTTAGTACATGAACAAACAATCCCAATCTAGCATCAAAAAAGTTCTTAAGTATTAATGGAAGTATACAAAGGGGCACTACATAGACGTAGCTTTCATTATTCTTTACCATGAGTGTAGTTGCTAACACCATTAGTAAAACATTCACGAAAATAAATGTAACCTTATTGTTGTTCTGAAATATTTCCGTTCGATATCTTTTCAAGAAAAGGAACAACATAATCAATACCAAAGCCACTAAAATGGTATACCCTAGAAGAATAAAGTAATAATTATCACCTCTCCATAACTCTGATTCGTACTCTTCCTTTAAAGAATTTAGGATTTTGAAATTCTCTGCCTCGACAACTTCTCCCTTGGCAATGATCAGTCTTCCTTCCGAAACTTCACCTCTTGTAAAAGATATCTTGGATAATTCCTCTTCCAATGCCCTTTCGGTGAGTGCTTCATCATAGAAAACATTTATTTCCAATGTTCTTATTATCAATGTTTCCAGAACTTCCTTTGCCGGAGTCCTTTTTGTGGAGAGTATTCCTGAAACTCTTTTCTTGGATTCAGGTAAATCCATAAAACTATTAGCTCCCAAGGGTCTTGCCTCATTGTTCTTAACAAGCAAAATTGAGCTAGATGTTGGCAAATCTTGGAATACCCCTACCCCATAAATACTATCTATAACCTCTAATCCAGCGGTCATAATAACGCCTTGCTGAGACTCTGGATAAGAACTTTGTGCAAAGAACCCTTCTAAATCGGTTTGGAGTGCCTTTTTTACATTTCCCGGTACATCGGCATCAAAAGTGTAATAATCCGTTTTATTATCAAGGAGGGAGCGTTGCTCATCAGCTATTTCTACCTCTGTCTTCTTTATTGAAAAATCTATAGGAGCGTAGAGATTTTCATATTGCCACGGTTTCCCTTTCTGAAATTCATATTTAAATTTACCTCCTTTTGGAAAAAAGAACACGATTAGCGCTACAGAAACCAAATACAGAAAATACTTGTAGGCAAGTGATTGATGCTTATAAACATTATCCAAAGTTTTTCCCATTCTGTGAGCTGTAAGCATCAAAAATAGAAAATATAAATAAGAAGTAGTGCTCCCTTTATAGACTAGAGCTTTGCATTTAAATTTAGTATTTTCGCATTAGAAAAAAGCATACATGAATAAAGTAGTAATTGTTTCGGCTGTTAGAACGCCAATTGGAAGTTTTATGGGTTCTTTATCAAGTGTTCCAGCGCCTAAATTGGGTTCAATAGCCATAAAAGGAGCATTAGAAAAGATAAATTTAAAACCAGAGCAGGTAGAAGAGGTTTTAATGGGTAATGTTGTTCAAGCAGGTACTGGTCAGGCTCCTGCCAGACAAGCTGCTATTTACGCAGGAATACCGGATACCGTCCCGTGCACTACAATCAACAAAGTATGTGCTTCTGGTATGAAGGCCATGATGCAAGCGGCACAGTCCATTGCCTTGGGAGAGAACTCCATAGTGGTAGCAGGAGGTATGGAAAACATGAGCCTAATTCCACATTACACTTATATGAGAAATGGTCTAAAATTTGGCCCCGGAACTTTGGTGGATGGAATGCAAAAGGATGGACTGGTGGATGCCTATGATCAAAATGCAATGGGCGTTTGCGCAGATGCATGTGCTGTTGAGCACAATTTTAGTAGAGAAGAACAGGATGCCTTCGCCATTCAATCTTATCAAAGAGCTACTGAAGCTTGGAAAGCTGGCAAATTTGCAAATGAGGTTATTCCTGTTGAAGTTCCTCAACGCAGAGGAGAGCCAATCATTGTTAGCGAAGACGAAGAGTACAGCAATGTGAAAATGGAAAAAATACCCGCATTAAGACCTGCTTTCACCAAGGACGGAACCGTTACTGCCGCCAATGCCTCTACAATAAATGATGGAGCTGCCGCAGTAGTACTTATGAGCGCGGATAAAGCGTCTGAGTTAAACCTTACTCCTTTGGCCACAATAAAGGGCTACGCCGATGCAGCACATGAGCCCGAATGGTTTACAACCGCTCCTGCCAAGGCACTGCCTAAAGCTTTGGATAGAGCTGGAGTCTCTATAAAAGACATTGACTTTTTTGAAATTAACGAGGCCTTTTCTGTTGTTGGCCTTGCCAATATGAAACTTTTAGGATTGCAAGATTCCAATGTAAATGTTAATGGTGGAGCAGTATCCTTAGGTCATCCTTTGGGTTGTTCAGGAGCACGAATTACCATTACCCTGCTTAATATACTTGAGCAGAACAATGCAAAACTAGGTGCTGCAGCCATTTGTAATGGTGGTGGTGGTGCTTCGGCAATTGTTTTAGAAAGAAATTAATTTATTCAAGCTCATTAAATAGATGCAATACGGAATTTGCCATCTAAGCATTGTTCCTATTAGAACACTCCCTGATAATAGCAGTGAAATGGTCTCTCAATTGCTATACGGAGATCACTTCAAAGTTTTGGAGCATAGAAAAAAATGGAGCAGAATTCGTGTTGTATATGACCAATGTGAAGGTTGGGTATCTAACAATCAAATAACTTTAATAGCCGAAGACGAGTTCGCTTTTCTCAACTCATTTGAAAAACCAAAATTTTCCTCAGATATCATCTCTCATGTTTGTACTGAAGATGAAATGTTAATGCCTATTTTACTTGGATCAATGGTATCTAAAACTGAGGCTTTGCAAAACACTTTTGAAGGAAATTATACTGAAGGAGCAAATAAAAAATCAGATTTGATAAATACGGCTTTGTTGTATTTAAAAGCTCCTTATCAAAGTGGTGGAAAAACTCCGTTTGGAATAGATTGTTCCGGATTTACCCAAATGGTCTATAAAATAAATGGACATACATTAAAAAGAGGTGCCGAACAGCAATCTAAACAAGGTGAAGCTTTAAGCTTCATTGAAGAAAGCGAAGCGGGAGACTTAGCGTTTTTTGATAATAATGAAGGAGTTATTGACCATGTGGGGATTATTCTAAAGGACAACTACATTATTCATGCCCATGGGCATGTGCGTATTGACCGTATTGATCATACTGGTATTTTTAACGCTCAAAAAAAACAATACACCCACAAGCTCAGAGTAATAAAAAAAGTGATATAAAAAAAGCCCCTGCGAAAGGGGCTTTTTTATTTTATTACTAAAGGAAGAACTACTCTCCCAATAATTTTTTAATTCTCATGAAATTTTCTGTATCTCCTAAAGCACCATATATGTTTTTAAGTTGAGCTAAAACACTTTGGTTGTCAGGGTTAGTTTTTAACGCATCCTCCAAAATTTTTGAACCTTCTAAAAACAGGTCGTCTTTTTGTTGCTTTAATTCATCATATCTTGCAATATCAGCTCTAGAGCTACCAAGGGTATTCATTTCATCAATAAGACCGTTACCTTCGTTAACATAAGTTGTTGAAAGATTCAACAAGGCATTAATATAACCTGGATCAACCGCCAAGGTTTTTTTGTAGGCCTCCCTGGCTTCTTCCAAATTACCCTGTTCCATATTAATAACTCCAATGTTATATAGTAAATCTGCATTATCTGGAGCCATATCAGAGGCCTGAGCCATCAATTCTTTAAATTTATCCTTGTCCCCCATGGCATAGTACAAATTAGCTTCACCCAAAACTAGGTTAACATCATTTGGATCTACAGCTCTTGCATCTGCATATGCTGCCAAGGCTTTATCATTATCACCCAGCTGTTGATTTATTAGGGCAATATTTTTTACAATTTCAGACTTTTTTGAAGGAGATTTTTCTTCCTTTGGGTCCTTATGAGTCCCAGCCTTTACATAAAGATCACGGGTGTTCTTATCCATAGTCTCCACCTCTCCCGTTTCTATATTAACCGCAGTGAAAGTAACATCGCTACCATCATAGCCAATTTCCTTAAGCTCATCATAATATTCCAATGACTTCTCGTAGTTTTGCCCATTTACTGCACTACTGGCTGCATAGTATAAATAGAGAGTGTCTGTTGGACTCAATTTATATGCCTGGTATAGTTTTTCAGCGGCTTCTCCAAATTTTTTGTCGTTATTGTCCGCAACGGCAGCATTTACTAAATCTGCTGTTATTTGGGCCAAACTCTGTCTAGCTACAGTAGTATATTTTTCCTTACCAGCTGCTTCCTCTATTGAAATAACTTTGTTGAAAGCATCAATTGCAGGTTGAAAAGCTGTTGCATCTCCTTTTTTAGCCAAGTCGGAGTACGTATTACCCTTAACGGTGTAATATTGTGCCTGTATTTTGGCATCGGCAGCATCAATCAAAGATGCAGCTCCATCCAAAGCGGTCTTAGCACTTTCGGAATCTCCTACTTTTAGTGCTTTTTCTGCTGCCTTGATTTCATTTTTTTGGGAAAAGCCCATCGTAGAAATCCCTATGGCAAGTAGTATTAAAACTTTAGTCTTCATTTTAAATGTAATTATAATTATTAGTGTTTATGTTTATTCTTTTGTCTCGTCGGAAGTATCATCAATTGCTGTGCCATCTTCTCCATTAACCTCAATATCAAGGATATCGGCTTCTTCTACCGCATCTTCATCTTTCATCACTTTGGCAACCGCCGCAATGGAGTCCTTGTCCTTTAAATTAATAAGTTTTACACCTTGAGTTGCTCTACCCATTACTCTCAAATCTTCTACACCCATCCTAATAGCAATACCCGATTTGTTAATAATCATCAAGTCATCAGTATCAGAAACATTTTTAATGGCCACAAGACCACCTGTTTTATCAGTAATTGAGATTGTTTTAACTCCTTTACCACCTCTGTTGGTAACTCGATAGTCATCAATTGTAGAGCGCTTTCCGTATCCGTTTTCAGAAACCACCAAGATATCGTCCTCAAAATTGTGTACTGATACCATCCCTATGACCTCATCATCCTCGCTTGCTAGAGTAATTCCCCTTACCCCAGAAGCATTTCTGCCCATTGGCCTGGTTTTGCTTTCTTCAAAACGAATTGCCTTACCGGATTTCAATCCTAAGAAAATTTGACTGGTACCTGTGGTAAGTTTAGCTTCAAGCAATTCATCCTCGTCTCTAATGGTAATGGCATTTATACCATTTTGTCGTGGTCTGGAATACTGCTCAAGCGATGTCTTTTTGACAGTTCCTTTTTTAGTGGCCATAATAACATAGTGACCATTCACATAATCTTCATCTTTTAGATCTTGCGTGCAGATAAAGGCTTTGACCTTATCCTCACTTTCTATGTTAATTAGATTTTGAATGGCTCTTCCCTTAGATGTTCTGCTTCCTTCAGGTATTTCATAAACGCGCATCCAAAAACACTTCCCTTTTTGGGTAAAGAACAACATATACTGGTGGTTGGTCCCCACAAAAAGGTGTTCTAAGAAATCCTCGTTTCGAGTTGATGAAGCTTTTTGACCCACTCCCCCTCTATTCTGAGTTTTATACTCCGATAAAGGAGTCCTTTTGATATAACCGGCATGTGAAATGGTAATGACAACCTGTTCATCAGGAATCATATCTTCAATACTTAAATCACCTCCCGCAAAATTAATCTCCGATCTTCTTTCATCTCCATACTTATCCTTGACCTCATACAATTCATCTTTTATGATTTGCATTCTTCTTTCTTTCTTATCAAGAATGTCTTTTAGGTCTTCTATGGTCTTCAAAAGTGCATCATACTCTTCTCGTAACTTATCCTGCTCCAGTCCAGTAAGCTGGCGCAAGCGCATCTCTACAATGGCTTTTGCCTGGATTTCGGTAAGTTTAAAGCGCTCCATTAAAGCGTTTCTTGCTTCTTCTACGTTGGAAGATCCTCTTATCACTGCAATTACTTCATCTATATTATCAGAAGCTATTATAAGACCTTCCAGGATGTGCGCACGATCTTCGGCTTTTTTAAGCTCGAACTTGGTTCTTCTGACCACTACTTCATGTCTATGCTCAACAAAGTAGTGGATAATTTCTTTTAGATTGAGTAATTTCGGTCTTCCGTTTACAAGCGCTATGTTATTAACACTGAAAGATGACTGAAGTGCTGTATACTTGTACAGCATATTAAGTACAATGTTAGGAATCGCATCCCGTTTTAAAATGTAAACGATGCGCATACCATTTCTGTCGGATTCATCCCGAATTGTAGAAATTCCTTCAATCTTTTTGTCATTGACAAGGTCGGCAGTCTTTTTGATCATATCTGCCTTATTGACCTGATATGGAATCTCTGTTACAATGATACACTCTCTACCTTGAACCTCTTCAAAAGTAGCTTTTGCCCTCATTACAACGCGTCCCCTTCCGGTATGAAAAGCTTCTTTTACGCCATCATAGCCATAAATAATACCACCTGTTGGAAAATCCGGTGCTTTGATATGAGTGATAAGCTCATCTATTTCAATATCCTTGTTTTCGATATATGCAATTGTTCCATCAACAACTTCCGAAAGGTTATGAGGAGGCATGTTTGTTGCCATACCTACGGCAATACCGGAAGCTCCGTTCACCAATAATTGTGGAACCCTTGTTGGTAAAACAGTAGGTTCCTTAAGAGAATCATCAAAATTTAGTTGATGGTCAACAGTATCTTTATCGATATCTATCAACATATCATCAGCAATCTTGCGCATTCTTGCCTCGGTATAACGCATTGCTGCAGGACTATCTCCATCCACGGAACCAAAGTTCCCTTGTCCATCAACCAGCATATACCTTAAGCTCCATTCCTGGGCCATACGTACCATTGAATCATAGACCGAGGTGTCACCATGTGGGTGATACTTACCCAATACCTCCCCAACAATACGTGCAGATTTTTTATGTGCACTATTGGATCTAACACCCAGTTCATGCATTCCATACAACACCCTTCTATGAACAGGTTTAAGTCCATCCCGAACATCTGGCAGGGCACGTGACACAATGACCGACATTGAATAATCAATGTAGGCAGATTTCATCTCATCTTCAATGTTGATAGAAATTAACTTTTCTCCTTCTGCCATGCTAAAATCTAATTGTTTTTTGTGGTTAAAATATCATGCCAATATACGCAAAATCACACCTTTCAAAACAACTGAGCCTTACTTTATTAAAAAAATTATCAACAGTATTACTTTCGATTAAATAAGAGTAATAAAGCTATGTTAAACCTAACAAAAAGAGCCCCTTATTTCGACTTTAACTACAACTTTATCGAATATGGGTACGGTATTTGACTACGGTAAGGATACTTTTATTAATTTTAATTGCTGAAAAGGAAGTGTATGGACGATAATTTTTCCCCTAGAGTAAAAGACGTTATAGCTTATAGCAAAGAGGAGGCCCTAAGGTTAGGGCACGATTTTATAGGAACAGAACATTTAATGTTAGGGCTTTTAAGAGATGGAAATGGTAAAGCTATTAATATTCTGGATGCCTTGGATGTGGATTTGGACCATTTAAGAAGAAAGGTGGAGATTCTTAGTCCTGCGAATCCAAATACAGGAACAATTCAAAAAGACAAAAAAAACCTACATCTAACAAGACAGGCAGAACGTGCACTGAAGACTACTTTTCTTGAAGCCAAGCTTTTTCAAAGCTCTTCAATTAATACAGCCCACCTTTTGCTCTGTATTCTTAGGAATGAAAATGACCCCACTACAAAATTGTTGCACAAACTTAAAGTGGACTATGATAATGTAAAGGAGCAATTTAAATCTATGATCACCAGTGATGATGATTATTTAGATACTCCACATGCTGAATCTTTCCCTAGTGACTCTGACGATGCTGGAGATTCCAAGGAAAGTACTTTTGGTTCAAGCTCATCACAAAAAGGAACCAAAAAGTCTAAAACCCCTGTTTTGGACAACTTTGGCCGTGATTTGACCAAACTGGCAGAAGAAAACAAATTGGACCCTGTTGTTGGTAGAGAAAAAGAAATTGAACGAGTATCCCAAATACTCAGTAGAAGAAAGAAGAACAATCCATTGCTTATTGGAGAGCCCGGTGTAGGTAAAAGTGCAATTGCCGAAGGATTGGCTTTGAGAATTATAAACAAAAAAGTTTCAAGAATTCTTTACAATAAACGAGTTGTTACCTTGGATTTGGCTTCATTGGTAGCTGGCACAAAATATCGTGGACAGTTTGAAGAACGCATGAAAGCTGTGATGAATGAATTGGAGAAGAATGACGATATCATCCTTTTTATTGATGAAATTCATACCATTGTTGGTGCTGGTGGTGCTACCGGCAGTTTAGATGCTTCAAATATGTTTAAACCTGCCCTAGCAAGAGGTGAAATTCAATGTATAGGTGCAACTACGCTAGATGAATATAGGCAGTACATCGAAAAAGACGGAGCTCTAGAAAGAAGGTTTCAAAAAGTGATCGTTGAACCCACAACAGTGGATGAGACCATTGAAATCTTAATGAACATCAAAGGAAAGTATGAGGACCACCACAATGTATCTTATACAGATGATGCGATCAAAGCTTGTGTTACGCTGACAAATCGTTACATGACGGACAGATTCCTGCCAGACAAAGCAATTGATGCTTTGGACGAGGCTGGTTCAAGAGTGCACATCGTAAACATGGATGTTCCAAAACAGATTTTAGAACTAGAAGGTCAGTTGGAAGATGTTCGTGAACTAAAAAACAGCGTAGTTAAAAAGCAGAAGTACGAAGAAGCTGCTAAACTAAGAGATGACGAAAAACGATTAGAAAAAGAACTTGCCTCAGCCCAAGAAAGATGGGAAGAAGACAGTAAACTTAATCGGGAGACAGTATCTGAAGATAACGTGGCAGATGTAGTTTCAATGATGAGCGGTATTCCAGTGAACAGAATAGCTCAAACAGAAAGCAACAAGCTTGCTGAATTGCCTGAACTGATCAAAGGTTTTGTTATTGGACAGGATGATGCTGTGGCAAAAGTGGCCAAAGCAATTCAACGTAATAGAGCTGGACTAAAAGATCCCAATAAACCTATTGGTTCTTTTATTTTCTTAGGACAGACCGGAGTAGGAAAAACGCAATTGGCGAAGATTCTTGCAAAGGAACTTTTCGATTCTGAGGACGCCCTGATCCGAATTGACATGAGTGAATACATGGAGAAATTTGCCATTTCTAGATTAGTTGGGGCGCCTCCAGGTTATGTAGGATATGAAGAAGGTGGGCAGTTGACGGAAAAAGTGCGTCGCAAACCATACTCGGTGATTCTTTTAGACGAGGTTGAAAAAGCACACCCAGATGTTTTCAATATGTTGTTGCAGGTTTTGGATGATGGATTTCTCACAGATAGCTTAGGTAGAAAAATCGATTTTAGAAATACCATAATCATAATGACTTCCAATATTGGAGCTCGACAACTAAAAGATTTTGGACAAGGTGTTGGATTTGGCACTGCTGCCAAGAAAGCTCAAGCAGATACACATCAGAAAAGTGTTATTGAAAGTGCATTGAAGAAAGCATTTGCACCAGAATTCTTAAACAGGATTGATGATGTTGTGGTGTTCAACTCATTAGAACGCGAAGACATTCACAAGATTATTGACATTGAACTGGATAAATTGTTCGGCAGAATAAAGGATATAGGGTATGATCTTAATCTTACAAAAAAGGCAAAAGACTATATTGCCGAAAAAGGGTTTGACAAGCAGTATGGAGCCAGACCTTTAAAAAGAGCAATTCAGAAATACATAGAAGATGCCCTTGCCGAAGAAATCGTAAATTCCAAATTGGATGAAGGTGATAGCATTTTTATGGACTTGGATGAGAAAAAAGAAGAACTCACCATAAAAATTAAAAAACCGGAAAAAACGCCCAAAACGGAGCAATAAAAAGCAATCATAGTAAGGAGCCAACAATTTTGTTGGCTCTTTTTATTATGTGCCAACTTACCGTACACACGATATTTGCGCCTTTAATCTAATATTTTTCTGCTCCCATACTAATAGGTATACTTTCGTCAACGAGACACTATAATATATTGGAGAATGAAAATTGCTTCTACTAAGAAAGCTATTGTTGTACGTGAATACCAACTAGACATTGGAAGTGTTCAGGTTTTTAACAACTACATGGTTTCAACTTTTGACGAAGGTGCTACATTAACACTGGAGAGAGCTTATCAAATTATCGGGATTTCAGAAATACACTTTAGGGATAAAGGGTTTGGCTATATAAGCCTCAGAAAAAACTCCTATGCTGTGGATCCAACCATCTACAATTATTTAAGAGGGATGGAAAACTTAAAGGCTTTCGCAATTGTATCCAAGAAAGAAATTGACATGCACAATTTTAAAATTGAGAAGCTTTTTTACAAAAAGAACATGGAGTTCTTTATTGAGTACGACAACGCATTGGCATGGGTTAAAAAAAGGCTCAAAAAAAAGTAATAAAAGAATAAAGTTTAAACTTTTTCCTCATTCTCCTTATTTGGCGGTCTTAACAGCTCCATATAGGCATTACCAATATTTTCAATAATACCAGAAGCTTTTAATGCTTCGTATCCTGCGGTAGACACTCCAACATCTCCTGCCAGTCCGTGTAAGTAAACCCCAAAAATAGCTGCCTGTAAAGGAGCATATCCTTGGGCCATTAAACCTGTAATCATTCCTGTTAAAACATCTCCACTTCCTGCAGTTGCCATACCTGGATTTCCTGTTGTATTCACAAATCCTTTATCCTTGTATACGGTAATACTGTGCGCACCTTTAATTACTATGATGCAATCATTCTTCATTGAAAATGATTTGGCTTTTTCAAGCTTATCAAAATCGTCTTTCCACTTCCCTATTAAACGTTCCAGTTCTTTTGGATGTGGTGTTAAAACAGATTGCTTAGGAACATCTTTAAGCAAGTTAGGTTGCTTTGCCAAAATATTTAGGCCATCCGCATCAATTACAATAGAGGTTTCAACCTTCTTTAAAAATGAACCAAAAGCCTTAATTGTCTCATCTTTTGTACCCATTCCCATTCCTACACCAATAGCAGTAGGCACAAATGGAATATCAATCTCGCTTATGCTGTCGTCCGCATCATCGGTCAGTACCATTATTTCAGGAATTGAAGTTTGTAAAGAATGATATCCGCATTCTGGCACAAAGGCAGTCACCAAACCACTACCGGCAGACAAACATGCATTACTGGCCAATTGAACAGCCCCAATTTTTCCATAACTTCCTCCAATGATTACAGAATGTCCGTAAGTGCCTTTATGAGAAAACTTTAGTCGTGGGCGGTACATTGGCATGATTTCCGGTCTGCCTATGAGTTCATAATCCGTATCGGTTTTGACCAAAAATTCAGAATCCAATCCAATATCCAAGATTTCCCATTGGTTTTGGTACACTCCTGTTTCTGGAAGAAAAAACACCAATTTGGGAACCTGAAAACTTAATACGTAACTAGCACGAACAACATGTTCACCGTCCCAGGGACTTCTATTTGAGGGTAAACCGGAAGGTATATCCACAGAGAGAACAAACGCAGAAGAGGAATTGAGATGTTTGATGAGGTTTGCAACCCATGCATCGGGTGCCCTATTTAATCCTATCCCAAAAATTGCATCTACGATAATATCATTCGGGGTTATCTCAGGTAAAGAACAATCAGAATCCAAAAATTCAGGCCATAGTTTTCGTTCTTTAAGCCTATCCAAATTAATTAAAAAGTCTTTTGAGCGCTTTTCGCTATAGTTGACAACATAGACCGCAATATCATACCCATGTTCATGAAGATGTCTAGCCAAAGCCACACCATCACCTCCGTTGTTTCCAATTCCACAGAACAAGTGGATTTTAACCTGGGCACCTTGAAGCCTGGAATGCATCCAATCAAATAATTTGGTAGCGGCCCTTTCCATAAGAGCATCACTTGTAATTTGCTGCTTATTTATTGTGAATTTATCAGCTTCATATATCTGACTTGCGGTAAAAATTTTCATTCAACAAGAAAAATTGGTTATTACTATAGATTTCGCAAAAATTTTAGAATCATTTGAAGAAGCTCTCAAAAGTACTACTTTTGACCTCGAGTCTTGCGCTATGCAATTTAAACAAACGGATATTAAACATTCAATGATGGAAACTTTTTCATCTATCTTCACTTTCACTACCATTACCCCTTTGGGGTAATATGCTATTTGTTTCCGTACTCATTCAATCTATTTCAACATTTTACAACATAATTCAATCATGAAAGTCTTAAAATTTGGCGGTACATCGGTCGCCAATCCTGAAAATATAAATCGAGTCAAAGCCATTGTTCAAAACAATCACACTGATACGATAGCCATTGTGGTATCTGCATTTGGGGGCATTACAGATTTACTGCTCAACACATCCCATTTGGCCTCAAATCAAGATTTAGCCTATAAAAAAGGCCTTAAAGAAATTGAGGATAGACATATAGACTCAATTAGAGCGCTTATACCCGTTAAAGCTCAAAGTACCATTTTAAGCAAGGTTAAAAGTGATTTGAACGTTTTGGAAACCCTTTTAGAAGGTTCATTTTTAATTGGAGAGCTTACTCCTAAGTTATCTGATAAGATAGTAAGCTACGGAGAACTACTTTCATCATTTATTATTAGTGAGTTCTTTAAAGCTGAGGGCCTAAAAGCCGATTTTAAAGATAGCAGGCAATTAATACTTACAGATGAGAACTATGGCAATGCAACAATCGATGTTGAAAAAACCTATGCTAACTGCAATGCTTATTTTAAGAATGCCAAAAATCAAATAACCGTACTTCCCGGGTTTGTATCTTCAAGTGGTTCTGGAAATTCCACCACTCTGGGCCGAGGTGGCTCAGACTATACTGCAGCAATAATTGCTGCGGCCCAAAAAGCGGATATTCTAGAAATATGGACAGATGTTAGCGGTATGTTTACGGCCAATCCCAAATTGGTAAAACAGGCAAAGTGTGTATCACATATTAGCTATGAAGAAGCCATGGAGCTTTCCCATTTTGGAGCTAAAGTCCTTTACCCCCCCACTATTCAGCCCGTGCTAAACAAGGAAATACCCATTGTCATCAAAAATACTTTTAAACCTGAAGATGAAGGAACTTACATTGCCAAAAACAACAATGGCAATGGAAAAACCGTAAGAGGCATTAGCCATGTGAGCAATATTAGTTTGCTTTCTCTGGAAGGACCTGGCATGATTGGCGTTCCAGGAATTTCAAAACGTTTTTTTGAAACCTTGTCCTTAGAAAATATAAGCGTTGTACTCATAACCCAAGCTTCCTCTGAGCACTCTATCTGCGTAGGTATTTCAGATGATGATGTTGAAAAAGCGGTACAAGTGGTAAACACAGCTTTTGAATATGAAATCGCCAGTAATAAAATAAAACCGGTATTGGTTGAAAAAGACCTAGCTATAGTTGCTTTAGTTGGGGATAACATGAAAAGCCATCAAGGGCTCAGCGGTAAAATGTTCAGCACTCTGGGGAGGAACAATGTAAACATAAGAGCCATAGCCCAAGGAGCATCTGAACGGAACATTTCTGCAGTAATTACAAAAACAGATGTAAAAAAAGCCCTTAATTCCTTACACGAGGAATTTTTTGAGGAAAATATAAAACAACTCAATCTCTTTGTAATGGGTGTTGGGAATGTTGGTTCCAAATTCCTAAACCAGATAAAGCAACAGAAAAAATACCTAAAGGAAGAACTTAAACTCAATATAAGAGTCATTGGTATTAGTAATTCAAGAACCATGGATTTTGACGAAGATGGAATCTCATTAAAAGATTGGGAAACCACTTTGGCAAATGGACGAAAAGCTGATAAAGAAGTGTTTTTTAAAATTGTAAAAAAGCTAAATTATCGTAATAGCGTTTTTGTGGACAATACCGCAAGTGAACAGGTTTCAGAAAGCTATCCAGATTATCTAAAAAATAGTATTTCCGTGGTCACTTGTAACAAAATTGCCTGTTCCTCAGATTACGACTACTACCGCTATTTGAAGCAATTGGCAAAGCAATACAATTCGCCATTTTTGTTTGAAACCAATGTGGGTGCGGGACTTCCCATTATTGATACATTGAAACATCTCATCGCTTCGGGAGATAAGGTGAAAAAGATACAAGCAGTATTGTCAGGAAGTCTAAATTTTGTCTTTAACAATTTTAATGATTCCGTTACCTTTCATGATATTGTAAAGCAAGCACAAGAAGAGGGGTATACCGAGCCTGACCCCACCATTGACCTCAGCGGTATAGACGTAATGCGAAAGATTCTGATCTTGGCACGAGAAAGTGGAAACCAATTGGACATAGAACAAATTGAAAACGACTCCTTTCTGCCAAAGGAAAGCTTGGATACCAAATCCAATGAAGCATTTTTCGCATCATTGAAGAAAAATGAAACTACCTTTCAAAAAATGTTCAAAGAAGCTAAGGACGCTGATAGCAAACTTAAGTATGTAGCGCAGTTTGAAGATGGGAAAGCACGTGTTGGGCTACAAAAAATACCTAAAGGACACGATTTTTACAATCTGGAGGGTAGCGATAACATTGTGCTGTTTTATACAGAACGATATCCAAATCAACCCCTAATTATTAAAGGTGCGGGTGCAGGTGCAGATGTCACAGCTTCTGGTATCTTTGCCGATATCATACGAATAGGAAACTTCTAAGATGGAGGAAATAAAGGTTTTTTGTCCGGCAACTATTGCAAACGTTTCATGTGGATTTGATGTCCTGGGGCTTGCCCTAGACGCTGTAGGTGATGAAATGACAGTTCGAAAAACAGCTAAAAAAGGGATTGCCATTACCAAAATTATGGGTCAAGATTTACCTCTTGAAACCGCTAAAAATGTTTCTGGGGTGGCGGGTATGGCTCTATTGGAGAAAAGTGGTTACCAAGGTGGTTTTGAAATTGAGATTGACAAAAAAATCAAACCAGGAAGTGGAATCGGCAGCAGTGCGGCCAGTTCTGCAGGAGCAGTATGGGCCATGAATGAATTGTTGGGAAAACCATTCTCAAATTTGGAGTTGGTTAAATTTGCAATGCAAGGAGAAAAACTAGCAAGCGATGTTGCCCATGCAGACAATGTAGCTCCTGCCATTTACGGCGGGTTTACATTGGTAAGAAGTTACGATCCGTTAGATGTTATTTCCATTCCAACCCCTAGCGAACTTTTTGCTACCGTAATCCATCCACAGATTGAAATAAAAACTTCTGATTCCAGAAAAATCTTAAAAACCAACATTACTCTAGAAAAAGGAATACAACAATGGGGCAATGTTGGTGGCCTTATTGCCGGCCTTTTTAAAAATGACTACGATTTAATCGGGCGTTCTTTAGAAGACCATATAGTAGAACCTATTCGGTCAATATTGATTCCGGGCTTTGATCATGTAAAATCCAGTGCCATGGGTGTTGGTGCACTAGGTTGCGGAATTTCAGGCTCTGGCCCTTCCATTTTTGCTTTGAGCAAAGGAGAGAATGTGGCACAAAGAGTTGCGGAATCGATGAAGGAAGTCTATGGGACCATTGGAATTCCTTTTGACATTCATATTTCAAAGATCAATACAGAAGGAGTTAAAAGAATAGCATAAACACATGAAATTTTACAGTTTAAATAATTCCAAAATTCAAGCTTCCTTTAAAGAAGCGGTCATCGACGGCATTGCTCCAGATAAAGGACTATACTTTCCAGAAGAAATTCAACCGTTGCCCGCTAACTTCTTTGAAAACATAGACTCCTACTCCAATCACGAAATTGCCTTTAAAGCAATACATCAATTTGTAGACAAGAACATTCCAGATGAAGTCCTGAAAGAAATCATCAAAAAAGTGTTGGATTTTGATTTCCCATTAGTGCAAATTGAAGAAAATGTGGCTACTCTTGAACTTTTTCATGGCCCTACCATGGCATTTAAAGATGTGGGGGCAAGATTTATGGCTGAATGCTTGGGCCATTTTTCTGAAGACAAAAATAATGAGGTTATTGTACTTGTTGCAACATCCGGTGATACTGGTGGCGCCGTAGCAAATGGTTTTTTAGGTGTTAAAGGCGTTAATGTGGTCATTCTGTACCCTAGTGGAAAGGTGAGCGACATACAAGAAAAGCAGCTGACCACCTTGGGACAAAATATTGTGGCCATGGAGGTGAACGGCACTTTTGATGACTGTCAGCGTATGGTAAAAACGGCTTTTTTGGATGCTGAAATCACAAATCAAAAGAAATTGACCTCGGCAAACAGTATAAATGTAGCCAGATGGTTGCCCCAACTGTTCTATTTTCTGTTTGCATACAAACAAGCAAGGACAAAAGGCAAAGAAATTGTGTTCGCTGTTCCTTCAGGTAATTTTGGAAATATTTGTGCCGGAATAGTGGCCCAAAAATTAGGTATGCCTGTGAAACATTTTGTTGCGTCTACCAATGCCAATACCGTGGTTCCAAACTTCATGAAAAGTGGGGTTTATGAACCTATGCCTTCCATAGCAACAATTTCTAATGCCATGGATGTTGGCGATCCCAGCAATTTTATAAGAATACGGCATTTATATCAAGATGATTTCTTAACCATACAAGAGAATCTTTCGTCCTATTCCTTCTCAGATGAAGCTACAAAATCCATAATGAAAATGATTTATGCGGAATCTGGCTATATTATGGATCCCCATGGTGCGGTAGGGTATCTTGGACTTAAGGAATATCAAAAATCCAACCCAAACACATATGGTGTCTTTCTGGAAACAGCTCACCCTGTTAAGTTTTTAGATGTTGTTGAGGATACCTTGGGGCTTTCTCCTAAAATACCTCCCCAAATTCAAAAAGTTATGGGCAGGAAAAAAAAGGCAATGAAAATCAATACATATGAAGAGCTAAAATCCTATTTAATGGATAGTTAGCAAATTTCTCTTCTCAATTAACATCACTTTGTTCAAAACATTAGTCGTTAAATAGGCTCATCTTGGGTGAATTCAATAAATTTATCCCATAAATTGATGTCATGAAAACTACTGCATTAAGTGAAACGCACATTTCTTTAGGAGCTAAAATGGTTTCTTTTGCCGGATATAATATGCCTGTATCTTATGAAGGAGTAAATATTGAACATGAGACGGTTAGAAAAGCTGTTGGCGTATTCGATGTTTCGCATATGGGTGAATTTCTTATTGAAGGACCCAAAGCCTTGGATTTGATTCAAAAAGTAACTTCCAATGATGCTTCCAAACTGGTAATTGGTAAGGCTCAATATAGTTGTTTTCCAAATGAGACAGGAGGAATAGTCGATGATTTAATCGTTTATAAAGTAAAAGAAGAGAGCTATCTATTGGTCGTGAATGCTTCAAACATTGAAAAAGATTGGAACCACATTGCAAAATACAATGAAACCATCGGAGCGACCATGAAAGACTTGTCCGAGGAGTATTCTTTATTGGCCATACAAGGACCAAAAGCGGTTGATGCCATGCAGTCCCTATCATCCATCGACCTTTCTAGCATAAAGTTTTACAACTTTGTTGTTGGTGATTTTGCCGGAATAGAACATGTTATTATTTCAGCAACAGGTTATACTGGTTCTGGTGGGTTTGAGATTTATTGTAAAAATGCTGAAGTGAAACAAGTTTGGGATAAAGTTCTGGAAGCTGGAGCCGGTTTTGGGATAAAGCCAATTGGTTTAGCTGCTCGCGACACTTTGCGCTTGGAAATGGGTTATTGTCTCTACGGTAATGACATTGATGACACTACCTCTCCCTTAGAAGCCGGATTGGGATGGGTAACAAAATTTACTAAGGATTTTGTCAATAGCGAAGCATTGGCAAAAGAAAAGGAAGAAGGCGCCAAAAGAAAATTAGTGGCATTCCAAATGGAAGAAAAAGGAATTCCAAGAAGTGGATATCCCATATTGAATGAAGAAGGAGCTGAAATTGGAAAAGTAACTTCCGGTACTATGTCCCCTTCCCTTTCAAAAGGAATCGGTTTGGGGTATGTAACCAAAGAAAACTCAAAAGTAGATAGTACAATACATATTCAGATAAGAAAAAATCAAGTTCCCGCCACCATCATAAAACTTCCATTTTACAAATCGTAAATGCAAAATTTTCAGCCTATTATAAACGACATTGTCAATGAAACCAAAAGGCAAAAGGACAAGGGCAAGGTGGCTAGCTATATCCCGGAACTTTCTAATATTGACCCCAACAAGTTTGGTATCTGCATATTGGATACCAATGGAATTGAATACAGTGCAGGAGATTCCAATGAACAGTTTTCAATACAGAGTATTTCAAAGGTAATGTCTCTTTCCATGGCTTTTTCCATGATTGGTGAAGGTTTGTGGAAACGTGTTGGCGTGGAACCATCCGGGGATCCATTCAACCATCTATCATTATTGGAAATGGAAAACGGTATTCCACGGAATCCCCTGATCAATGCGGGAGCCATTGTTATAAGTGATATTCTTATTTCCAATCTAAAAAATCCAAAGTCAGATTTTTTAAAATATGTTCAGGGTATCGCCAATGATTCTTCTATATCCTATGATGAGAAAGTTGCAGCATCTGAAAAAAGAACTGGATTTAGAAACTATGCAGCCGCATATTTGATAAAGTCTTTTGGAAACTTGAAGAATGATGTAGAAACGGTATTGGATTTTTATTTTCACGCTTGTTCAATTAGAATGTCATGCAAACAATTGGTGAAAGTCTTCTATATTTTTATGAACCGTGGCAACTGCCTTCAAAATGACAACTATCTAAAATTACCACAGGTAAAACGTATCAATGCCATAATGCTTACCTGCGGCTTTTATGATGAAGCCGGTGAATTTGCTTTTGAAGTGGGCTTACCCGGTAAAAGTGGTGTAGGAGGAGGTATTGTCGCATTATTGCCCAATAAATTTTGCGTGTCCACTTGGTCACCAGGATTAAATAGAAAAGGAAATTCCAAGCTTGGTATGCTTGCTTTGGAAAAACTAACAACCGATACCGGTTTGTCAATATTTTAATATTTGGATAAGAAAAAGATACTTATACTTGGAGCAAGTGGTTTTATAGGCAATGCTATCTACAAAGAACTCTGTTCCTATTTTGATACATATGGCACCTACTGTTCCAATTCCTCTTTCTCTACAAATAAGCAGTTTTATAGGTATGACCTTGAGGAAGACGATATTTTTTATGTTTTGGATAAGGTAAATCCAGATTTAATCATTTCAGCATTACGAGGAAATTTTGGCGCTCAGATTCAGGCACATCAACATTTAATGGAATACCTTTTAAAGCATAAGGCCAAATTGTACTTCATTTCTTCCGCCAATGTTTTTGATGCCTATAGTAAATTTCCTTCTTATGAATTTGACAAAACACTTTCTGAAAGTGTTTATGGCAGACTCAAGATCAAAATTGAAAACATGATGATGCGGCTACCCAAGGAGAAAACTGCTATTTTAAGAGTGCCTATGGTCTTTGGAAACCTATCCCCCAGGGTTAGGGAGATTAAAACAAATTTGGAGAATAATGAGCCCATCGAAGTGTTTCCAAATCTCATCATAAATGTCACCAATGATGACAAACTCACCCAACAAATCCACTATTTGATCAATAGGGACAAAAGCGGTATTTTTCACCTGGGCAGTATTGATTTAATTCAACATGAAGAATTCATTAAAGAGATCATAAAACGCATGGGTAATTTTCATCCCTTATTGAAAAGGGTGTTTACCACCAACGAAGACAGATATTTGGCAGCCTTGCCCAAAGACAACAAACTTCCTAAAAACCTTAGAACTAGTTATCAGGATATTATAGACGACCATATTACAGTAGATTGATTTTTTAAACATCCCTTTTGACCTTTTGTAAGTGATTTAGCTAACTTTAGAAAAAATGAAAGTTTATGAAAAAGTTAAGCGCTGATCAAATTGAAGAATCCTTAAAAGATATTAAAGGCTGGGCCTATAATGAAGGTTCAATTTGGAAATCATTTAAATTCCAAGATTTTAAAGACACCTTTTCCATAATGACAAGGATTGCCTTTGAATGTGAAAAACAAAACCACCACCCCAATTGGGAAAACGTCTACAACAACCTTACCATCAAACTTAACACGCATGATGTGGGTGGCATTACACAAAATGATTTCGACCTTGCCAAAAGCATAGAAAAAATTGTCAATAATAAATAAGTCCCTTGTACTAAGCAACGCTTGATAAAGGGGCATTTTTTGCTAAATTTGCCCCTATCCATAACCAAAAAGAATTCATGGGAAGAGCATTTGAATTTAGAAAAGCGCGAAAAATGAAACGTTGGTCCGCTATGTCCAAAGCCTTTACACGCATAGGCAAGGATATTGTAATGGCGGTAAAAGAAGGAGGGCCAGACCCTGACTCCAACTCCAAACTGCGAGCAGTAATTCAAAATGCCAAGTCCGTCAACATGCCCAAGGACAACGTGGAGCGAGCGATTAAAAGAGCGAGCGACAAAAGCCTAGGTGACTATAAAGAAGTTTTATTTGAAGGTTATGCGCCCCACGGTATAGCCATACTTGTAGAAACCGCAACAGACAACAATACAAGAACTGTTGCAAACATTAGAAGTTATTTTAATAAATGTAACGGGAGTCTGGGAACATCCGGTTCTGTGGAGTTCATGTTTGACCATACATGCAATTTCCGTATTCCTGCTGAGGGAATAGATCCAGAGGAGCTTGAATTGGAAATGATTGATTTTGGAGCAGAAGAAGTTTTTGTTGACGAAGATGGTATTCTAATTTATGCTCCTTTTGAAAGTTTTGGGTCTATTCAGAAAGAATTGGAATCAAGAGAGATTGAGATTTTATCATCTGGGTTTGAACGCATTCCCCAAGTGACCAAGCAACTCAGTGAAGAACAGGTTTTGGAAGTAGAGAAACTACTGGAAAAAATTGAAGAGGATGACGATGTCCAAAATGTCTACCATACCATGCAAGAGTAACATCTATTTAAACCTTGATTTGTAAGTAAGGAATTGTTTGGCGACCAAATAACAAACTATTCCGCTATGCGAAACATAATCACCACGCTTGTTCTGCTATTTACGGTAGGAGTCACCTATTCTCAAGAAATGACCTCTGCCAAACTTGTTGAACTCATAGAACAAGAAGCGGATACCGTTAAAGTGAACGGTAATTCCATCCAGTTTTTAATCAAAGAGAATATGCTAATCTGTATTTATGATGAGAATGCAAATAGAATGCGTATTATTTCACCCATTATAAAACGGGAAGAAATTGGTGAAGAAGAATTACTAAATGCGTTTGTGGCCAACTTCCATTCAGCATTAGACGTAAAGTATGCTTTAAGTGATGAAATTATCTGGTCCGTTTTCACACATCCATTGGCGGAGCTCTCGGAGCATCAAGTTGTGGATGCCATAAATCAGGTATATTCAGCCGCCGTTACATTTGGGAGTTCTTACTCAAGCACAAATATTGTATTTCCTGGAAACACCAAAAAAGCGGAAAAACCTAAACCAAAGGTTTTAAAAAAAATCTAGAAACTGTATTCGGGCACTTTTCCTAAAACCCCTTTATAGAAATTATGGAATATTTTAAAATCTTCCTTCATTTCGCCAGTGGGATAAATGGCTTCGGATATCTTGACCTGCTTTTTTCCAAAATCAAAAGCAACGGCCACAATAGGAACTTGTGCCATTACTGCAATATGGTAAAAGCCTGTTTTTAGTTCTGATACTTTTTTTCTTGTGCCTTCCGGTGCCAAGGCAAATCTAAAAACCTTTCTTTCTTTAAAAATTCCTACAATGCTTTCAACCGTATTGGAACTTTTGGAACGGTCTATGGGTGCTCCTCCCGTCCATCTAAAAAACCATCCAAATGGAGGTTTAAAAAGACTTTTCTTTCCAATGTAATTGATTTCCTCATTAAGAACTTTCCGAACTATTAGGCCTAAAAAGAAATCCATCCAATGTGTATGGGGAACCACAATTACTACACATTTATCCACTTTGGGAAATGAACCTATAAGCTTCCAACCCAATACTTTAAAATATAAAAACTTAGAAAGCTTGTGCATGCATGTTGTTTAATCTTCTTAAGAAAGTTTGAGAGCCTGTAAAAACTCCTATATTTTTTGATAAAGTTCTTGAAGACGTTCTGGGGTCATGATGTTCTTCCATTCTTTTCCAAGCGCATTTTCCCAGAGTGCTTCCATGCCTAATGCAACATTTACTAAAATATCAAAATCATTCTGGGTCAAATTGGAGCAAACTCCTTTAGGAAGAAGGATCTTATGCTTTTCTAACATTTTTTTAAACAACCGGACCCCTTCTGGATAAAATTCCTCAAGGTGTTGAAAAACCAAACAGTTTCCAATTCCATGTTTAATACCAAGAAGATAAGAGAGCCCATAACTCATAGCGTGGGCAATACCAACCTGAGAGTAGGCAATACTCATGCCTCCATGCCAAGATGCCATCATCAGCTTATCCCTCGACTCCATAATTGGAACATCTTGCAAGAAAACCTCTTCACAAAGTTCAAGAGCTTTTTCCCCATAGCTCTGGCTAAATGCATTCAAATAGGTTCCATTCAATGATTCTATGCAGTGAATAAAACAGTCCATACCAGTATAGAACCATTGTTCTTTTGGTACTGTTATAGTTAAATCTGGGTCTAGGATAACTTGATCATATGTAGTAAAATCAGAATTGATCCCAAGTTTTTTCTCAGGTCCCAATAGCACTGTTGTTCTAGAAACTTCCGCCCCTGTTCCACTAATGGTTGGAATCCCTACATGGTACAAAGATGGTTTACCAACCAAGTCCCATCCTTGATAATCTTGCGCTTTGCCTTTGTTGTTTAACAGTATTGCAACGGCCTTAGCCAAATCTAAAAGCGTTCCTCCTCCTATGCCAATAATTCCTGATGGCAATTCTTCAAATGTTTCTTTAATTCTTTTGACAAGCGCATCAACTTGTGCCGTTTTGGGTTCTTCCTCTGCGGATACAAAAATTACCTCATCATTGAACATCATCGGAATACGGCCAACAAGTTCTCTCTTTTCAAAAAAATCATCAATCAAAAAAATAAATGGGGCTTCAGAATTAAGGCGCTTGGGCAATAGGATATCACCTAACTGATTAAAACTACCTTGTCCAAAAACCACTCTTGGTACCATGGGGAAATTACGGTACGAAGTGTTCTGGTTTGATGTTCTTTGCTTTTTCTTCAAATTGTTCTCTGTCTTCATCAGTTATCCAAATACTTCAAAATGTCTTTAAGGCTGTTCAACTTCAAGTGATTGTTCACCTGTTCCACTTCTGTAACCATCTCATGTGCCCAAGTTGTATGGAATGGCACATGAACCGCATTTGCCCCAATATTCAATATAGGTAATACATCCGACTTTAAAGAATTTCCTATCATCAAAAACTCCCTCACATCAATTTCCAAATGCTCCAATAAGTTTTTGTAATTACTCTCTTTTTTATCGCTAAGCACCTCCACATGATGAAAATATTTAGAGATTCCGGATTTCTCAAGTTTTCGTTCTTGGTCCAATAAATCTCCTTTGGTAAGGACAATTAACCTGTACTTGTTGACCAACTTGCTCAATACTTCTTCAACACCGTCCAGTAATTCTACAGGATGGGAAATCATCTTTTTACCCAAGCTTAAAATTTCTAAAATAGTTTCTTGTGGAATCTTGTTATTTGATAGGTCAAGGGCAGATTCTATCATTGAAAGCATAAATCCTTTCACTCCGTAACCATAAAGCCCTAAGTTATCCATCTCCATTTTAAACAGCTCTTGGTCCACTTTGTTCTTGGTTTCATAACCCTCTAACAATTCTGCAAAACGTTCTTCAGTTTCCCTAAAATAGGTTTCGTTCACCCATAACGTATCGTCGGCATCAAACCCGATAACCTTTATATCCTTGAAATCTATTTCCATGCTTTTTTAGCTCGTTCTAGGTCTTCTGGAGTATCAATTTCTATACCAGTGACATGTGTTTCAACCATTTTTATTTTTTTTCCGTATTCCAAAAACCGTATTGCCTCTATTTTTTCTTTGGCCTCTAGAGGAAGCATGGGCAATCGTTGAAAATCTAACAAAGCTCTTTTCCTGAAGGCATAAATTCCTTTGTGTTTATGGTATATTGCCTCAACATTCTCATCTCTTGGGTAAGGAATGGGGGAACGCGAAAAATAAAGTGCAAAATCTTGGTTGTCCACTATTACTTTTACCGTATTTGGGTTGGAAATTTCATCCCAGTCTGTAATTGGGGTCATTAGGGAGGCCAAGTCTATTTCGCCATCAACATCTGCTTCAAAAACCTTTATGACCTTTGTTAAGCTCTCTCCATCAATAAAGGGTTCATCTCCTTGAACATTAATTACAATATCAACATCCATATTTTCAACAGCCTCAGCAATCCTATCACTACCGCTTTCGTGCTCCGTTTTACTCATAATCACGTGACCGCCAATTGCAGAAATGGTATCAAAGATGATATCACTGTCCGTAACCACATAAACCTCATCAAACAAACCGGTTTGCACAGCTGCTTCATAGGTTCTTACAATGACCGGTTTACCGCCTAAGTCCTGCATAAGTTTTGCAGGAAATCTTGAGGCTTGGTACCTAGCCGGTATCATAGAAATTATCTTCACTCCTACTTATATTAGTTTGATATTATTATCTCTTTGGTTTTGGTCTCAACTTACGGTAAATCCTAAAAATTACAATCAATATTATAATAACTAGAATTGCTGCTATTGGTGGAACTAATATGGAAGCCGTTGATACGGCTACTGCAGTTCCAGTTTCAATTGTAGCCACAACAGGATTGGCAATTCCACCAGTAGTTGCCGTAGAGGTTAGCCTTCCAGCGGCATTTGCTCCTTTTATTGCTGTAGCTGTTCCGCCACCCGCTATAATTGCCAGAGACCATGTAACAACTGGATCTAAATTAGCAACGGTAGATACCACCACGGCAGTACCTGCAATAGCGGCTAAAGGAACTGCTACACTATCAAGTGCATTGTCCACCCAAGGAATGAAATAAGCGAATATTTCGACAAAAGTGGCCACTCCCAGGGTTATAAGTGCAGCTAAACTTCCTATCCACTGCCAGCTTTCATTAAGCTCCCACACACCTAAATATGCAGCTAAGCTGAGCGCAAAAAGTGGCAAGAAAACTCTAAACCCAACTGATGCAGCTAAGCCTATTCCTAAAAATATACTTATTATGGTATCTGGTGCCATTCCCATGGTTTTGTCTAAAATAAGTTATTCCTTGTCAAGAAAAAAATCATCTTTAAATCCTATTAAAAATAGTTTTTGCCTAGCTCTTGTAACCGCAGTATACAACCATCTTAAATAATCTTTGTCCACCCCATTGGGCAGGTATGGTTGTTCCACAAAAACTGTATTCCATTGTCCCCCTTGCGATTTATGGCACGTTATGGCGTATGAAAATTTAACCTGAAGTGCATTGAAGAATTTATTGTTCTTTACACCAAGAAATTTTTTGTACTTCGATTTTTCATGGGCATAATCTTTTAAGACTTCTTGGTATAATCTATTGCCTTCTTCATAGGAAAGTGAAGGGGTTTCGGCGTTGATCGTATTCAACAACAATACAGTTTCAAAAGGTTTCTGGTTTGGGTAATCCACCATTTTCACTTTTACCTCGGCGAATGAAAACCCATATAATTCTTTTATAGAAAACAACTCCAACACTTCAATGATATCGCCATTGGCAATGAATCCCGCTTCTGAATTGGGTCTTAACCAAAAATAGTTGTTCTTCACCACCATCATATAATCACCAACCGCCAAATCATTATCCAAAAACAAAATACGCTCCCTTATGTTTTTGTTATATAAGTTTGCACGCTTGTTGGAACGAACTATTATTGCGGTCTCTTCCCTCCCATTTTGGCTATATGAGGTATCTATTTCTTCCTGTATTTCAGTACCATCAATCAATCTTACAATATCTTTGAAAGCGTTCACTTCAAATTTGAATTCTTCAAAAAAATGAGATTGTAATTGTTCCCTAAGGTTTGTTGCATTGTACAAAATTCCAGAGTCATTGCTCTGCCTCATAACCTCATCCAATTCCAAAAACTCAACTTCCTTATTATAATTTAGAGAAAGTCTTTGTTCTTCCAATGCTGGACTTAAATCCAATTTTACAGGCGGTAACTGCGCCGTATCCCCAATAAGCAGCAATTTGCAATTATGACCTGAGTATACATAAAACATGAGGTCATCCAACAAAGATCCATTTTCAAAAAGTTTAGAATCCGCCGGAGTGTCCGGTATCATGGAAGCTTCATCAACAATAAAAAGTGTATTTCTATGCTTGTTGGGAGCCAGAACAAATCGGATAGCTCCACCAGCTTGTTTTTTTGGAAAATATATTTTCTTGTGTATAGTAAATGCCTTATTACCTGAATAAACAGACATAACCTTTGCTGCACGGCCTGTTGGTGCCATTAGAACCGAACTCATTTTCACTTTCCATAGACTACTTACTACAGTTCCAACAATTGTGGTTTTGCCTGTCCCGGCAAATCCTTTCAAGAGAAAAACTTCCTCATTTTTTCCATTTAAAACAAAATTGGCAAGCTTTTCCATTGCCAAACCTTGTTTAATAGTTGGAGTATGCGGAAATTTTTCAATTAGAATGGTTAAAAATCCTGAAGGTGTAGGGTCATTCATAAGCTTCTAAAGATAGCATGGATTTTTAAAGCAAAAAGTTTCGTGATTAAAAAAAAATTGTAGATTTGTCTGTAACCGCTAAATTAACTCAGAAAGACAATATTAGTATGTTAAACTTAATTATTATCGTTTTAGTTATATGCCTTTTGACCATAGGCCTAGTATTCTTAATTGATAAATTTTTACCTCAAAAGATAAAACCAGTTCTTGTTATCGTATTTGGTCTTTTAAGTATATTCTTAGGATATAAAATTTATCAATCCATTAATGCTCCTATTGAATTTAATAAGGTTAGAAAAGAAAGATTCACTCAAGTCATTGCTAAGCTTAAAGATATTAGAGATTCACAAGAAGCTTACAAAACTGTAAATGGAAGGTTCGCCAAAGATTTTAACAGTTTAGTTAAATTTGTGGATACGGGAAGCTATACCATTACCCAACAAAGAGATTCTTCTTTTATGAGGTTTGATAAGACTTACGGTATTGAACTTCAAAAGGATACTATTATCATTGATACTTTAGGGTTTGTTAAAGTCAAAGATTCATTATTTAAAAATGATGACCGCTTCAAATCCATGATGGATGTTCCTTATGCTCAAGGAGGTGAAAAATTTGAAATGAAAGCCGACATCATTGATAAGCAAGGCTATAAAGCACACGTTTTTGAGGCTAAAACCAAAAAAGATATTATTCTTTACGATCAACCAAAAGATTTGTTGGCAAGAGAAAACGCACATCAAAGTGTTGAAGAGGTAAATGGTACCGAGATTAAAGTTGGCTCACTTACAGATGTAAGCTCAAACGGAAATTGGCCTCCGATTTATGACAGGAAAAAAAAGAATTAAAATAGAAGATTCAAAATCCAATAATACTATTAAAAAATTGTCCATTCAGGTTGGCCTGAATGGACTTTCTTTTTGTGTTCTGGATACAATTTCCAATGAAATACTGGTTTTTGAAAAAACGGTTTTCAAAACATCCTCTACTCCATACTTGGTGCTAAAAGAGTTAAAAACTGCACTTAGTCAAAAAAACATTACCGATAGTGACTTTTCAGAAGTCATGGTCATTCATAAGAATGGATTCTTTGGTTTGGTGCCTAAAACGCTTTTTAATGAAGAAGAATTGCCCAACTACCTTAAGTTCAACGCTAAAATAATGGCTAATGACCATATCGTTTTCGATGAAATACTAAATCAAGATATGGTCAATGTATATGTTCCATTTACCAATGTGAACAATTATATTTTTGATCTTTTTGGTGAATTTGAATTTAAGCACAGTGGCACCATTCTAATAGGAACACTTTTAAGTCAAAGCAGTGCTTCTAGAGAACCTATCTGTTATGTACAGGTTTCTGAAAAAGAAATGGAGGTTGTGGTTATTTCTGAGAAAAAACTTCTTCTTTATAACCTTTTCGAATACAAAACCAAAGAGGATTTTCTCTATTACTTGCTCTTTAGTTTGGAGCAATTACAATTGAATTTAGAGCATTTACAACTTAAGCTTTTTGGGCTTATTGAAGAAGGTGATGCTATTTACGAACTGTGCTATAGATATATAAAACATGTTTCCGTTTTTGCACCAAGTAATTCCATATTACCTATGGATCAGTTGAAAGATAAGAGCATTGATTTTACAGTTTTAAGTTCTTTGTAATGCGTATTATCTCTGGAAAGTTTAAGGGCAAAAGACTTATTGCTCCTAAGAAATTACCTGTTCGCCCTACAACGGATATGGCCAAAGAAGGTCTTTTCAATATTCTTAACAATCGATTTCATTTTGATGAACTAACGGTATTAGATCTCTTTGCTGGAACTGGTAATATTAGTTTTGAGTTTGCATCCAGGGGGGCCACCAATATTATAGCTGTAGATAGTTTTCCTAGTTGTGTACAATACATATCCAAAACGGCAAAAGAAATGGGCCTTCCCATTTCTCCGGTTAAATCGGATGTTTTTAAATTCCTGGAAAGAACAAAACTACTAGGACACATCATTTTTGCTGATCCACCATATGATTTTAAGGATGATAAATTTTACAAAATTGTTGATTTGGTATTCCAAAAACATCTTTTGCTAGATGATGGTCTTTTGATTATAGAGCATTCAGACCAAACCAACCTTTCTAATAGTCCTTTTTTTAAAGAAAGTAGAAAGTATGGCGGAAGTGTATTTAGTTTTTTCGAAAATCCTTTGGATTAAAAAAAAGTCAATCAAATATGTTAATCCTTCTCAAACTAGTTGGTGTAAGTACTCTATTGTCCGAAATGGTATCAGCAACTTCATTGACATAGAGGTATTTGCCATCCAGGCTTACATCTAAATCATTTGGATAGGAAAAAGTTGCCTCGAGTCTGGCGCCATTTTTTTTCCCCCTTTTACCAGATCCGGCAAATAATTCAATCTCCCCATCCATAGAAAGTTTATAAATCTGGTGCGCCGATCGGCCAATAACATAAATACTATTTTCATGATATAATACATGACCATTGTTGTTTCCTGGAATAGTAGCAAAAAGACTCGCTTTTCCTTCTGGCGTAATCTTAATTACATTGCCATCGTAAAAATTTGATGCATAGAAATTCCCCTTAATGTCCTTGGTAAGACCATTAGGGCAGTTAAGAAGCGAATCTTGGCAAAAGATAGTGGTATCTCTTGCCTGGGTTACCTTTCTGATCAAGTGGGCATCACAGTTGTTTATATATAAATTATCCTCTTTATCCACCTCTATACCTACTGGAGATACTTGTCCAGACACAAAAAGCGTATCTATTGTTCCGTTTGGGGTTATTTTAGTGATATGACCTAATTTCACGTTTGACTGGTAAAAATTGCCTTTACTATCAAATTTACTTCCAGAAGCACCATCAAACATCGCTGCATAAATCGATATATTACCGTCCTCAGAGACTTTGTACACTCGATTTTTAGGGTTTAGAACGGGAGTACCACTCAACCAAGGTCCAAAATCCGAAAGGTAAATATACCCATCCGGACCTACAGTTAAACCACCAGTTCCGCAGTATAAGTTGTCGAGTATAGATACTACTTCAAATTCCTCAGAATCTTTTTTCGTCTCAGATGAATTGCAAGATGCAAGAGTAATTGCCACGAAAAGAAAAGTTACTTTGAGTGTCATAAGGTTTTATTAATTATGGATAGCTGACTTTTAATTAAAGATAACTAACTAAAAAATAACATCTTAATAAGGTCAACAACAATTAAAACCCAAGGTGAAGCAATGCAAATTTTAATAAAAAGCAGGCCATAAGCCGGATTCTGTCTAGCCTTATCATTTATCTAGACTTTTAGTTGCCCAAAAGTTCCAACCGCCTACCCTCCAACTTGGGCGTGCAGCCCTTAAACGTTGGTTTACATGACGTTTCACCGCATAGAGTTTACCTGATTTCACTACAGCCTAACTGTACTTGCTTTCTGTTGCACTTGTCCTTGCCTTTCGGCTGACGGGCGTTACCCGCTATGCTGCACTACGGTGTCCGGACTTTCCTCTTCAATCCCAATTTCTTAAGATTGCAGCGATAAGGTGGCCTGCTGACTGCAAAGGTAAAGCAATTGTTAATAAAAAATGGTTTACTATGCAAAGCTCAACCAGCTTTGCAGATTCCAATTTTTATATTTGTAGTAATCCAAAAAGTTTAGATTTGGAACCCTTTGTAGTATCAGCGAGAAAGTATCGTCCCCAGACCTTTAAAGATGTTGTGGGCCAGGGGGCTATTACCAGTACTTTACTTAATGCGATTGATAATGACCATTTGGCGCAAGCGCTACTGTTCTGTGGCCCCAGAGGTGTAGGTAAAACCACCTGTGCTCGTATTCTGGCAAAAAAAATAAACGAAGATGGTACTGAGCTGGAGGATGAAGATTTTGCATTCAACATTTTTGAGTTGGATGCCGCTTCCAATAATTCTGTAGATGATATACGAAGCCTTATAGATCAAGTACGAATACCTCCGCAAGTTGGTAAATACAAGGTTTATATTATTGATGAGGTACATATGCTTTCGCAGTCTGCCTTTAATGCTTTTCTAAAAACATTGGAAGAACCGCCAAGACATGCTATTTTTATTTTGGCCACCACGGAAAAGCACAAAATAATTCCTACCATTCTTTCTCGTTGTCAAATTTTCGACTTTAAACGAATTACGGTTAAAGATGCCGCCGACTATTTAAAATACATTGCTGAACAGCAAGGCATAGAAGCTGAGGAAAGTGCCTTGCATGTTATAGCACAAAAAGCGGATGGTGCTATGCGAGATGCACTCTCTATTTTTGACAGGGTAGTCAGCTTTTCTGGAAAACAATTAACTAGAAAGTCCGTAACCGAGAACCTGAATGTCCTTGATTATGACACCTATTTTACAGCGACCGATTTAATTCTTGAAAACAAAATTCCTGATTTACTGGTTTTATTTAATGAAACACTATCCCATGGTTTTGATGGTCATCATTTTATCTCAGGATTAGCTTCTCACTTTAGGGATTTAATGGTATGTCAGCATCCAGAGACCTTATCACTTTTAGAGGTTGGGGAGGATGTTAAGCTACACTATCAAGAACAGTCCAAAAAAACTCAAAAGGAGTTTTTACTAAAAGCCTTGGACATGGCCAACGATTGTGACCTAAAGTATAAAACCAGTAAAAATCAACATTTGCTTGTTGAACTTACATTAATGAAATTGGCTTCCATCACTTTTGATGGAGAAAAAAAAAAGTCTGATTTCATAATTCCAGCTTCATTTTTTGCCCTAGAACCTGAACATAATAGCGCTTCAATAACCAAAAATGTTGAAGAAGAGCAGGAAGTAGAAGCAGTTGTAGAGGACATAAAGCCACCCATTGAAAGCGTTGAAGCGTCTAAATTTGAAGTAAATACTCCAATACTGGTTAAAAAGATTCAACTAAAATCACCAGAAAATAGGGTGTCTGGATTATCTCTATCCAGCATCAAGGCAAAAAAGGCACATGAAAATGTGAAGGCGCCACCAGCTGCCCAGGAGGAGCTCCCAAAGGAACCGTTCACCAAGGAGGACATGCTAAAGCATTGGAATGATTTTGTGCATCAATTAGAGAACAAGGGACGTAAAATATTAGCAAGTAACCTTCAAACAGATATTCCCAAGCTAAAAGATGATTTTGTTATTTGGATCGAGCTTCCAAATGACACCATGAAAAAGGAAGTGGAACGGGAACAAAGCCTCATGCTAAATTATTTAAAGGAAAAAATGAATAATTTTTCCATTTCATTGCACATAACGGTGAATGAAATTGTTGCCAAAAAATTTGCTTTTACTCCAGAAGAGAAATATCAAAAGCTTAGGGAAAAAAATCCGGCCATAGACATTCTCCGTAAAGAATTTGACCTCGATTTTTAATGCACCTCTAACATCTAGAATTTCAAGGTTCTTAAAACTTTAAGATGAATACTTCTATCTTTGTAAGCAACCTTTTTACTAAAAACATGTAAATGCTAGGCCTAAAACTACCTACAGACCCAAGATGGGTAAACATAGTTGAAAAGAATATTGAAGAAATTCTAACAGACCATGCTTATTGTGAGCAAAAAGCTGCCAGTATGGCCATATCCCTTATTATTGGATTTCCAGAAAAATCTGAGCTAGTGAAAGAAATGACTTCATTGGCGAGAGAAGAAATGGGACACTTTAATATGGTTCACGACAAAATTGTAAAACGAGGATGGGTGTTAGGAAGGGAACGCAAGGATGAGTATGTTCTTGAATTAATGAAATTCTTTCCTAAAGGCGGAAGCAGAGAAACCCATTTAGTCCATAAGCTCTTATATGCCGCAATGATTGAAGCAAGAAGTTGCGAACGATTTAGACTACTTTCTGAAGAAATAAATGATAAGGAGCTTGCTGATTTTTACCGTAACCTTATGGTCAGTGAAGCAAATCACTATACCATGTTTTTAAAATTTGCCCGAAAATATGGACAGCGAGATGTGGTAGATGAAAAATGGCAACAACTTTTGGACCATGAGGCAACATTAATGCAAAAATTGGGCAAAAAGGAAACCATACACGGGTAGCTCTATTGCGATTGTTGGTAGAGTGTTTTTATCATACCATCTGCCAATCCAATTTTTGGAACATGTATTTTCTTTGCTCCGCTCCATTTTGCAGCGGACAAAAATATTTTTGCAGCAGGGATAATCACGTCTGCCCTGTCTTGGTTTAGTCCAAGTTCTGAAATCCTGTCATCATATTCCATACTATTCAAAAAATGGTACTGTGCATTCAACCAGATAAAAGATAAAGGCTGACCAATTTTTCTACCGGACATTTTATGTAGTTTATTGATATTCCCCCCAGAACCTATAATTTCAACTTTGCTTTCTTTATTAAAATGTGAACCTATCCATACTTTTATTTCATCCCAAACAGATTCTTTTACCAAATCATTTAAAATTCTTACCGTACCTATTTTGAACGATTTTGACGAAATTAGATTTCCTTGGTCAAAAATGGTAAACTCAGTACTTCCACCGCCCACATCAACATACAAATACGATCTGTCATTATTGATTAGGTCCTTTAAATCGGTAGAAGCTATGATTGATGCTTCTTTCTTTCCGTCTATAATATCAATCTTTATTCCAGAATCTTTATATATCTGTTCCACAACCTCATGACCATTATTTGCCTCTCTTAATGCCGAAGTTGCACATGCCATGTATTTTTCAACACCATATACTTGCATTAACAAATCAAAAGATTTCATGGTCTTGGTAAGGCGACCCAAGGTTTTTGTAGATATTTCGCCCACAATAAACGAATCTTCTCCTAAACGCACTGGAACCCTTATCAATGCGCTTTTTTTAAACGTGGTTGGTTTTCCTTTCTGTTCTATCACATTGTTCACCAATAGCCTAATTGCATTGGACCCAATATCAATGGCAGCAAATTTTCTTATTATCAATTTAGCAATATTAGGATTCTAGTTTCTCCAGGTAGTAATCATAAAGTTCAAACTGGGATCTTAATTCTGGACTTGTTTCCTCCTTTTCCCTATAGGCGTTGTCCTGTTTTTCCGAAAAAACTCTTGCCTTAAGGTTATCTTTCCAAGAAATATTAAATGTATCCAGTAATTCTTGCTTTATGTCCTGATCATAAATAGGACAGCCTACCTCCACCCTAAAATCAAGATTTCTGGTCATCCAATCGGCAGATGAGATATATATTTTTGGGTCACCTTGGTTACCAAAAATAAATAGTCTTGGGTGTTCCAAGAATTTATCCACTATACTGATTGCTTCAATATTCTCACTCATTCCCTCAACCCCTGGAATTAAACAACAAACTCCTCTTATAATCAATTGAACCTTTACCCCTGCCCTGCTTGCTTCGTATAACTTATCAACCATTTTATAGGAAGTTAAGCTGTTCATTTTTATTTTAATATAAGCTTCTTGACCGGTACGCGCATTCTCTATCTCATTATCGATTAATTTAATAAATGTTGACTTTGTATAGTGTGGAGATAGAACAAGGTGCTTATACTTGTTTATTTTGTAATTGGTCTCGAAGAACTCAAAGACCTTGCCCATTTCTTTTAATATTCCTTCATGAGCGGTAAAAAGAGTATAATCAGTATAAATTTTAGCGGTCGATTCATTAAAGTTCCCTGTGCTGATAAAGCCATATCTTTTGATTCCTTCCGGTTCTTCTCTTTCAATTAAGCAAATTTTACTGTGAACCTTAAGTCCGGGAACTCCAAAAATCAAATTGATTCCTTCTGCTTGTAACTGATTGGCATATTGGATATTTGCCTGCTCATCAAACCTTGCTTGTAGCTCTATCTGAACGGTAACCTGTTTTCCATTTTTTACAGCGTTTATCAAAGCAGAGGCTATTTGACTGTCATTTGCAAGCCGATATACAGTGATTTTTATGGCTCGTACCTTTGGATCTAGTGCTGCTTCCCTCAAAAACTTGGTAACATAGGTAAATGTATGATATGGGGTATAGATCAGGTAGTCCTTTTGATGTATTTGTTCCAAAAGACTTCCTGTCATGCTTAAACCTTTTACGGGAAGTGGCTCAATTTTCTTATACATTAAATCATGCCTCCCCAAACTTGGAAAACCCATGTAATCTCTTCTGTTGTGGTACCTACCCCCGGGAATAACGCTGTCCGTGTCGACAATGTTCATTTTGTCCTTAAGAAACTGTAGTGTATCCTTATCTATTCCTTTGTCATAGACGAAACGCACGGGATCACTAATTTTTCTGTGTTCTACACTTGAAGAAATCTTCTCTATGAAACTCTTTGTTAAATCATTATCAATATCCAGTTCAGCATCTCTTGTGATTTTTATCATGTGAGCGCTAATAGACTCAAACTCGAACATGGTAAAAACACTATCCAGACAATACCGTATAAGGTCATCTAAAATGATAATGTAGTTCTTGTCACCTTTCTTTGGAAGCACAATAAAGCGATCTATCCCTTTTGGTATTTCAATTAAGGCATACCTGTTATTCCCATTAATTCCTGCTGTCTCTTTATTTGCCATTACCATTTTAACAGCTAGGTAGGCCGCTGTATCCTTAAGTAGTGGGAATTCAGTTAAATCATTTAATATAATGGTCATCAACTCTTGGTTGACTTTTTTGAAAAAATAATCCCTTATAAATTCAGCTTGCGTTTCGTCTACTTCATCCTCATTGATAATAAAAATATTTTCAGCCTTAAGCTCTTCTTCAATGCTGTGGAGAATTTCAAGACTTCTTGCTTGCTGTGCTATCACAACCTTTGTAATCTCTGCCAACAGATCTTGGGCTTTCTCTCCCCCCAAAACACTTTTCCCTTTTTTACCAGCATCTACAATACGTTTTACAGTTGCATATCTCACCTTGAAAAACTCATCTAGGTTATTGCTGAAAATACCAAGGAACCGGAGTCTATCAATTAACGGGACTTTTTTATCAGCACTTTCTTGAAGCACACGTGCATTAAAGTGCAACCAACTAATTTCTCTATTTACGTATTCGTTCTTAACTTTAATCATTTACTGTTTCAACTGTTTTGGAAAGATTATTGTCTCTGTGATTCCCTTTGAAATTTTAGACCATTGATCAGTCTCAAACTTAATTTGAACAAGACCAGAAGTGGGAACGTTTTCAATATACTGATCTCCCCAAGTATTTGCAAGGTTTGTGAACGCATAATTATGTCCAAAAATCATTACTGTGCTCATTTTATTATCTAAACCTTCCACAAAGGTCTTGACACTTTGTCCTGAAAAATCGTAAAGCGACTCGTCCACTTGAAAATTACCTAAATCATATTCAAGGTTTCTCAAGAAAATCATACTGGTATGCAAGGCTCTATTTGCTGGACTTGAATACGCAAAGTCCATTTCAATGTCTTCTGTCTTAAATTTTTTGGCAACAATTTGTGCATCATTGATTCCTCTTTCTTTTAATGGCCGGTCTTTATCCGAAACTTCATAATCCCATGATGATTTCCCATGCCTTACCAAAATGACTGTTTTCATTATCTTTTTTGATTATGTTCCAAGAAAGTGAAAAATTAAGGCTGCAAACGTTCAATTTTCCAATTATAGTCTTCTTGAAGTGTATATCTAATTCTGTCATGCAAACGATTGGGACGCCCTTGCCAAAATTCTATAGAAACCGGTCTTACCAAGTAACCTCCCCAATAAGATGGTCTTTCCAACTCCTTTCCTTCATTTTGTTTCTCCATTTCTGTCAGCCTCTTTTCCATTTCTTCTCTAGATGATATTACTTCACTTTGATTTGAAACTATAGAGCCCAATTGACTGCCGACCGGCCTGGATTCAAAGTAACCATCAGATAGGTTTTCAGCTATCTTCTCCGCTTTTCCTTTGATTATTATTTGACGTTCCAAATTAGGCCAAAAAAAAGAGAGACAGGTAGAAGGGTCGTTTTGAATAGCTTTACCTTTCTCACTTTCATAGTTGGTATAGAATATAAACCCTTCATGGGTATATCTTTTCATTAAAACAACCCTGTTTTTTGGAAATCCGTCCAAACCAATGGTAGAAACTGTCATGGCGTTAGGCTCATCTATGCCATCGGTAGCTTCAACCTCATAAAACCATTTTTGAAACTGCTCTAATGGGTTCTCAAAAATAGCATCCTCCATGAGAGCGCTCTTTTCATAAGACTTTCTATAATTGCTTAAATCTTTTTGCATGATTTGTTCTAGGTATAAACAAATTTCAACAAAAGTATGCAGATTAAAAAGGTTGGTTCCCTTTTGTTTTATTTCCTTAACAATTATATTTCAAAGGATTTTCCGTCATCTGCCAGCTCAACATCAGGAAAAACTTCCAAGGCTTCCTCTTTAAAAAGGTCAATGGATTTGTATCTAGTGGAATAATGACCCAAAATTAGATTGTCCACGTTTGCTTTGAGCGCAATCTGGGCCGCTTGCTTTGCTGTTGCGTGCTTAGTTTTTTTGCAAAGGTCTACATTGGTCTCCAAAAATGTAGATTCGTGATATAGGGTATTCACGTTTTTTATTAGTGGCAGAATAGCTTCGTTGTAAGCCGTATCGCTACAAAATGCATAACTTTTTGGAGATGGCGGATCAATGGTTAAGTCCTTATTTGAAATTATTTCACCATTTTCCAGGACTCCATCAGCCCCATTTTTAATATTGTTGTATTGACTCCTATCAATTTCATGTTTAGCCACGGCATCTACATCTAGCTTGCGAGGAAGGGATTTTTCTTTAAACAAAAATCCATTGGTATAAACTCTGTGATCTAATGGAATGGTATGCACGCTTACTTTTTCATCTTCAAAAACGAGCTCGGATTCTTTAGAATCAAGTTCATGAAAAATTAAAGGGTAATTAGTCCATGAATCTCCAAGCTTAAGGAACAAGGTAATTGCTTCTTTAATTCCTTTTGGGCCATAAATGTGCATTTCTGTTTCTCTTCCCAAAAGTCTGAACGTAGAAATAAGACCCGGCAAACCAAAAAAGTGATCTCCGTGTAAGTGAGAGATGAAAATATGTTTGATTCTGGAGAACTTAATCTTGTTCTTTCTGAGCTGTACTTGTGTACCCTCACCACAATCAATCAAAAAAAGATGGTTTCGAATCTCCAATATTTGCGAAGTGGGATTTGTAAATGTCCTGGGAGTAGCTGAATAACAGCCGAGTATGGTCAACTTCATATACCCAAATCCCGTTCTATTTCTTCCATTTCGATAAGATCTTTTGCTTCTTGTATTGTTGGTACCACGTTAATTTCTTCCGGCGTATCATCATATGCTACCTTATCCGTAACCAAAACGAAAGATTTATTGGAAGCCTTGTGCATATTTGAAATCTCAAAAAACTCCAGAATGTCTCCTGCTTTCAGTTCGTTGAAAGAGAAAAGGTTTACAATAATATTATCGTGCTTTAATTTGGGATAAGCTTTGTTCAAATTTTCCAAGAAGGTAGAAAGTGATATTTTTTCCTGGAAAACAATGGTTGTTGTTCCTTCTTTGTTGAAAATCATTTTACTTAATTTTTGATGCCAATAAATATATCACCGCCATGCGGATTGCCACTCCGTTCTCCACTTGTTCCAAAATAATGGACTGGTTAGAATCCGCTACGTCGCTTGTAATCTCAACTCCTCTGTTAATTGGTCCAGGGTGCATGATTACAATCTCTTTGTCTAAGCTATTTAATAGTTTTTTGTTAATTCCAAACTGCTGTGTGTATTCTCTTGTTGTTGGAAAATAACTAATATCCATTCGTTCGTTCTGTACACGCAGCATATTTGCCACGTCGCACCATTCCAGTGCCTTTCTTAGGTTTGTCTCAACTGTTACTCCCAAAGATTCTATATGTTTTGGAATCAACGTTCTTGGCCCACATACTTTTACGTTGGCCCCCTGCAATTTTAGTGCAAAAATATTTGATAGTGCTACTCTTGAATGAAGAATGTCACCTACAATAACAACATTTTTTCCTCCTACATTTCCTAATTTTTCCCGTATTGAATAGGAATCCAACAAGGCTTGAGTTGGATGCTCATGCGCTCCATCACCAGCATTTATTATTGAGGCATTAACATGTTTTGAAAGGAAAATACCTGCTCCGGGATTTGGGTGGCGCATTACCACCATATCCACTTTCATAGAAAGGATATTATTTACCGTATCTATGAGTGTTTCTCCTTTTTTGACCGAGGACTGGGATGCAGAAAAATTGATGACATCTGCTGATAGCCTTTTTTCCGCCAACTCAAAAGAAAGCTTTGTTCGTGTGCTATTTTCAAAAAAAATGTTCGCAATAGTGGTATCTCTAAGCGTAGGAACCTTTTTAATGGATCTATTTATAACTTCTTTAAAATGGTCGGCTGTTTCAAAAATGAGTCCTATATCCTTTTTGTCCAGATATTTTATTCCCAGTAAGTGATTTACACTTAATTCGCTCATTTTAAATTATTTATTTACTAAATACACAATATCCTTTCCATCATTTTCCTCCCACATCACCTTTACTTTTTCTTCATTAATTGCATCTACCTGCCGCCCTCTATAATTGGGCTGAATGGGCAAATGTCTGCTAAACCTTCTATCTATCAAGGTCAACAATTCTATATCAGAAGGTCTTCCAAAAGATTGAATGGCAGTGAGGGCAGCTCTAATGCTCCTTCCGGTGTATAGGACATCATCGATCAAGACTACATTTTTATCATCGACTAGAAAATCTATTTTGGTGGTGTTTGCTTCTAGGGTCTTTTCTCCTCTTCTAAAATCATCTCGATAGAAGGTAATATCCAAAAAACCTAAATCTATATCCTTTACTTTGTATTCCTCTCTTAGGATTTTCTCTAATCGTTCAGCTAAAAAAATTCCTCTTGGTTGAATCCCTATTAAAACCGTGTTGCTAAAGTCTAGATGGTTTTCTAAAAGTTGACAAGCCAAACGGTGCAGTATGATGTGGATTTCTTTTGAGGTAAGAAGTACTTTTTGACTCATTTGCTATGCTACCGTCTCTGTTGTATGCAAAAGTAAACAATTCTTTAAAAAGGTCGATCGCATAAAAAAGCCCCGTCTGTTTCCAGCGGGGCTTCCAATTGGTTTTAATAAAACCTGATTATTTTTTAGAATCAGCTTCCATTTTATCTTTCAACGCCTGTAATTGAGAGTTAGCATCACCAAGTGTGGTTTTAGCTTCATCTGCAGTAGCGGCAGCTTTTCTCTTAGCTGTGCTTACGTTGCGTTCTTCTTGCTCTCTAAAGATAGCTGTATGGCTCGCTACCACTCGCTTAAAATCTTTATTGAACTCGATGATCTTAAATTCTACCTCTTCGCCTTTTCCAATCTTCTTGCCATCTTCTTTCTCCATGTGTCTTGAAGGAACAAATCCTACAATATCCTCATTGAAATTAACGGTAGCTCCTTTATCAACAACTTCTGAAATAGCTGCTTTGTGAATAGTACCCTCAGCAAATTCTGCTGCGTACTTGTCCCAAGGGTTTTCTGTTGTTTGTTTGTGACCAAGACTCAACTTACGTCCTTCAACATCCAATTCCAATACTTCAACTTCCAAAGTATCACCAACAGCTACAAACTCAGATGGGTGCTTAATTTTCTTGGTCCAAGAAAGGTCAGAGATATAAATTAATCCATCTATTCCTTCTTCCATTTCTACAAACACACCAAAGTTGGTAAAGTTTCTTACAATTCCTTTGTGTCTTGATCCTACAGGATATTTAGAAGTAATATCTGTCCATGGGTCTGGAGTTAATTGCTTAATGCCCAATGACATTTTGCGATCTTCTCTATCCAAGGTCAATACTACTGCCTCTACCTCATCACCAACGCTTACAAAATCTTGTGCGGAACGTAAGTGAGTGGACCATGACATTTCAGAAACGTGGATTAATCCTTCCACACCTTCGGCAACTTCTATAAAGGCACCGTAGTCAGCAATGACCACAACCTTACCTTTTACTTTGTCACCAATTTTTATTTCATCACCCAAAGCATCCCATGGATGTTTCTCTAATTGTTTAAGACCTAGTTGGATTCTTGATTTGTTGTCATCAAAATCAAGGATTACCACATTTAATTTCTGATCTAGCTCAACAACCTCGTTTGGATGGTTGATTCTACTCCAAGAAAGGTCTGTAATGTGAATTAGTCCGTCAACACCACCAAGGTCAATAAAGACACCGTATGAAGTAACATTCTTAACAACACCTTCCAAAACTTGACCTTTTTCAAGCTGACCGATGATTTCTTTCTTCTGTTCTTCAATATCCGCCTCGATCAATGCTTTATGGGATACAACTACGTTTTTGAATTCATGGTTTATCTTAACCACTTTGAATTCCATAGTCTTGCCAACATACTGATCGTAATCACGAATAGGCTTAACATCAATTTGAGATCCTGGCAAGAACGCCTCGATTCCAAATACATCCACGATCATACCTCCTTTGGTTCTGCACTTTACAAAACCTTGAACAATTTCTTCTTTGTCATGGGCAGCGTTAACTCTGTCCCAAGCCATAATTGTTCTTGCTTTTCTGTGGGACAATACCAGTTGACCAGTTTTGTCTTCACGAATATCTATAAGAACCTCAACTTTATCTCCAACCTTAAGGTCAGGATTGTAACGGAATTCATTCAACGAAATAACACCTTCAGACTTTGCATTGATATCAATGATAGCCTCACGATCGGTCATGTGAACCACTTTTCCTTGTACCACCTCTTCATCAGCGGTGTCAACGAAATTTTCCTCTACAAGTACTTCAAATTCCTTAAGCTTTGTATCATCTACACGCTCAATTCCTTCTTCGTACTTTTCCCAATCAAAATTTTCAAGATATTCTTTCGGATCCTGTTTTGGAGTTTCTTCTTTTACTTCTTGTACTGCTGCGGTAGTTTCTTCTACCTCAACGTTTGTTTTTTCTTCAGCCATTTGCTGATTAAAATTTGTATTCTACAGTTTTACAAGAGTTAAACAATTACTGCAGAAGTTGTTATTGATTTTTTCTATTTCCTTTTCCTCTTGTCTCTTTGTTAAAAAGGAGTGCAAAAATACAATTAATTCCTTGTTTTACAAACCCTTGCCGCCCACTTATGTGTTTAGACCAATAATTAGTGAAAAAATAAGTCGAAATGTGACTTTTATACATATCTTGTTTCTTAATATTAACCATTAAAACAATTAAGAATATTATGAGTGCAAAAGCAAAATACCAGGCAGTTTTAGATTTAGGTCAAGAATTAGGGATAAAGGATGGCGATGTATCTGAAGAAGGTGGAGTATTGAAAATTAAAGGAGTGGCCAATACGCCGTATGAAAAAAATGCCCTTTGGGACAAAATAAAGCAAATTGGTGGTGAAAGCCCATCCGATGTTAAGGCAAACATTAGTGTTGCCGATGATTCTGTGTACCACAGACATACTGTAAAAAGCGGAGAGTCTTTGAGCAAAATTGCAAAACATTATTATGGCGATGCCATGAAGTACAACAAAATCTTTGATGCAAACACCAATATCTTGAAGAATCCGGATGTGATTCATCCTGATCAGGTTTTGGTTATTCCAAACATTTAAGAACAGATACTTTGTTTATAGAAAAAGGCGCTTGTTAAGCGCCTTTTTTTATTGTGTTAATTCCAAAGAAAATGCAACCTTATCTTTCCTACATCCCTTATACATTGGAGGTTGTTTCTCCAAAAGGTCCATCTACCCATTTCATCTAGATTTTTACAATAAAATTCACGAACTTCACTTATCGGCCATATAGTCCATTGAAATGGACAATATCTTAAACGATAAGTGCATCCAAAACTATACTTCATCTTGTTTAACCTTTGCAATGGAACAATCCGTTGATCACAAGAGATTCTGGATTATACCAAAAACCAACATTTTTTAATTGTTTTGATTGATTACGCGAAGTGTATAGTTATGGATACGCTCAAACTGTTCATCGAGCCCCATATCACTATTATCAAATTCAATGGCATCCTCAGCTTTCTTTAACGGCGACACATCACGGGTTGAATCTATTCTGTCCCGTTTCTGAACATTTTTGAGTACTTCATCAAAAGTTACGTCTTCCCCCCTCTCCAATAGTTCTTTATAGCGCCTTGTGGCACGCGTTTCTGGAGACGCCGTCATAAATATCTTTAGTTCTGCATTTGGAAAAACAACAGTACCAATATCCCTGCCGTCCATTACAATGCCCTTTTCTTCACCCATTTGCTGCTGCATAGCCACGAGCATACGCCTAACTTCTTCAATGGTTGCAACTTTGCTTACGTGCTCGGACACTTTCATAGTCCTTATCTGCTTTTCCACATTTTGCCCGTTGAGATACATCTCTGAAAGACCCAACGTTTCATTGGGCATAAATTTCAATTTAATGTTGGACAATTGCGCCACTAGAGAGGGAATATCCTCTTTAACGCCAACATATTCGTTATTTAAAGCGAAAAGTGTAACTGCACGGTACATAGCTCCTGTATCCACATAAACATAATTGAGCGCTGAAGCCAATCTTTTGGCCAAAGTACTTTTACCTGTTGATGAATACCCATCTATGGCAATTGTAATTTTTCCCATTACTTAAAAATACCTAGAAATAAAAGATGAACCAATCCTAAGCAGATAATCTTTGGGTTTATAGGGTTTTGGCATTTTTCACTTTGCGGTCGGTAATTGCAATATCAATGACCTCGCTCATATCAGACACATAATGGAATGTAAGCCCTTTTAAATAGTCCTCCTTTATTTCTTCTATATCTTTTCTATTGTCATCACAAAGGATAATCTCTTTTATGCGAGCCCTTTTAGCAGCTAAAATCTTTTCTTTTATTCCGCCAACCGGCAGTACTTTACCACGTAAGGTTATCTCCCCTGTCATTGCCAAGCTCTTTTTCACCTTTCTTTGTGTAAAAAGCGAAACCAATGAGGTAAGCATTGTTATTCCTGCACTGGGGCCATCTTTTGGTGTAGCGCCCTCTGGTACATGAATATGGACGTTATACTTTTCAAAAACATCTGAATTTATCCCAAAGGCATCTGCATTGGATTTAATATACTCCATGGCAATGGTAGCAGATTCTTTCATCACTTTGCCAAGGTTTCCGGTGATATTTAAAGCACCCTTACCCTTGGATAATATTGATTCAATAAAAAGAATGTCGCCACCTACGCTTGTCCAAGCCAAGCCGGTGACCACTCCTGCCACATCATTGTTCTCATATTTGTCGCGCTCCAATCTGGCAGGGCCCAATATTTTCTCTATATCTTGGTTGTTTACCTTGATATGATACTCCTCTTCAATAGCAATGGACTTTGCTGCGTAACGCACCATTTTGGCCAGTTGCTTTTCCAAACTTCGCACCCCGGATTCCCTTGTATACCCTTCTACAATTTTCTCCATTTGGGGTTTTCCAATCTTCAAATCCTTTGCGGTAAGTCCGTGTTCCTTTAACTGCTTTGGCAACAAATGCTTTTTGCCTATTTCAACCTTTTCTTCAATGGTGTACCCAGTTACATTGATGATTTCCATACGATCGCGCAGCGCGGGTTGAATGGTTCCCAAGTTATTTGCGGTTGCAATAAACATTACTTTAGAGAGGTCGTATCCCATTTCCAAGAAGTTGTCATAAAACTCGCTATTTTGTTCGGGATCTAATACTTCTAGCATTGCTGATGAAGGGTCACCTTGGTGACTACTGGAAAGCTTATCAATTTCATCTAGAATAAAAACGGGATTGGATTTACCTGCTTTCTTCAGACTTTGCACAATCCTTCCTGGCATTGCCCCAATATATGTTTTTCTATGTCCTCTGATCTCGGCCTCGTCTCGTAAACCGCCCAAAGAAATTCTAACATATTCCCTTCCTAAAGCCTCTGCAACAGATTTTCCCAAAGACGTTTTACCAACTCCCGGGGGTCCATAAAGACAAAGAATTGGCGATTTCATATCGTTACGTAGCTTTAATACGGCTAAATATTCGATGATTCTGCGCTTAACATCTTCAAGACCATAATGGTCTCTATCCAAAATTTGTTGTGCCCGTTTTAAGTCAAACTTATCTTTTGAAAATTCATTCCATGGAAGATCTAAAAACAAGTCCAAATAGTTACGTTGAATAGAATACTCTGCAACTTGTGGGTTCATACGCTGCATTTTGGCAAGCTCTTTCTCAAAATGTTCTTTAACTGTTTTGCCCCACTTCTTCTTTGTGGCCTTGGCGCGCATCTCATCCACTTCCTCTTCATAAGAAATTCCACCCAATTCTTCCTGAATGGTTTTCATTTGTTGATGTAGGAAATATTCCCGCTGTTGTTGGTCCATATCGCTACGTACCTTGGACTGGATATCATTCTTCAATTCCAATTTTTGAAGCTCCATGTTCATGTACTTCAAAGTGGTCAGGGCACGCTCCTGCAAGTTTGGAATTTCCAAAAGCTTTTGCTTTTCACCAACGCTCAAATTAAGGTTGGAAGACACAAAATTGATTAGGAACGAATTGCTTTGAATATTCTTAATGGCAAATGTAGCCTCACTGGGTATGTTTGGATTGTCTTTTATAATCTTAAAAGCCAATTCTTTGATTGAATCTATGATCGCCTCAAACTCTTTGCTCTTTTCATTGGGCCGTTCTTCCGATGCTTCTTTTACTGTAGCGGTCAAATACGGATGCTCAGTGATTACCTCGGCAATCTCAAAACGCTTTTTACCTTGAATGATAACGGTTGTATTTCCATCTGGCATTTGTAATACCCTCAAGATTCTGGCAACGGTTCCCAGCGTGTTAATATCCCCTATTCCCGGGTTTTCTGTCTCTTCATCCTTTTGGGAAACTACCCCAATGGTCTTATTGCCGTTGTTCGCGTCTTTAATTAGGTTTATGGACTTATCCCTTCCAGCGGTAATTGGAATAACCACTCCTGGAAAAAGCACTGTATTTCTTAATGGTAATACTGGTAAAGTTTCCGGTAATTCTTCCCTGTTCATTTCCTCTTCATCCTCTGGTGTTAACAAGGGAATCAATTCTGCATCTTCATCAAGACCTTGCAGGGATATATTGTCAAAAGTTGAAATTTTTATTTCTCCCATATCATATGTTTCGGTCATTTTGTCACAAATGACACCAATCTTCAGTTTATATTAGACCTACAAACCCTCATAATCTCTTAAAAGTAGGTATTACAAAAGGTTTTAGGTTCTTTTCTTCTGCTATAAGGGCAATTCTTGTGCCATTAAAAACTAAAAATTTAGAAAAAAGTGTAACAATTAATAAATTCATCCATCTATAAGACAAACCATTCATTTTTTGAGCCACCAAAATGAACATACTGATGCGCTACTGCAATCGTGCTTAAAAGGTAAACAAAGTGCACAACTGGAAATTTACAATATGTACTATAAGGCCATGTACAACATAGCTTTTAGAATTGTAAAGGACTCGGCCGAAGCTGAAGATGTAATGCAAGAATCGTTTTTGAACGCGTTTACGAAACTGCATACATTTAAAGGAGATGTCACCTTTGGAGCCTGGTTGAAGCGAATTGTGATAAACAACAGTATTTATCATTACAAAAAACAGCAAAAAAATAGAGCTGTTGATCTGGATGAAGTAATGTACAAGGTCGAAGACAATGATGAAGTTGCTTTGAATCACAATGGTTACACTGAATTGAAGGCTCAAAAAGTGATGGAGACCATGAAAAGTTTAAAAGACAATTACAGAGTTTCTTTGACCTTACATTTAATTGAAGGGTATGATTATCAAGAAATTAGTGACATTATGAACATCAGTTACGCAAATTGTAGAACCACAATTTCTAGGGCCAAAGAAAGTCTAAGAAAAAAATTGACTGTAAATGCTTGATTATGAGTAAAGATAATTTAGAACAATTGTTTGAGAGGCTTCAAGATGATTTTGATTTTGAAGAACCCAAAAGTGGGCATCAAGAACGATTTTTAGAAAAATTGAGCCAAACCAACGGGGTAGTAACCTTACATCAGAAAAGAACAGTCTGGTGGAAACCTTTGTCCGTAGCGGCATCCATTGCCCTTGTTTGTTTACTAGGTCTTCAAGTATTCAATTCTAGGCCAAACATTAAAGAACAGGTAGTGGAAATTGCGCCTGAGGTTTCAAAAACCGAGTTTTATTTTGCCAGCCTTATTGAGGAGCAGGTACAACAACTCAAGGATGAAAAATCCCCTGAAACAGCAAAGCTTGTGGATGATACCTTGCAACAATTGGAAAAACTGGAATTAAATTATCAAAACCTAGAGCAAGAACTCGTGAATGGTGGCAATAGTAAAATAATATTGAACGCCATGATAACCAATTTTCAAACCAGAATTGATCTATTAAAAGAAGTATTGACCAATATTGAAAACATTAAAAATTTAAAAGCATACAATGATGAAAACATTACTATATAAATATGCCTTTTTGGCATTGACCTTAATTCCTTTTGCCTTAGGAGCCAGTACTGGTAAAATGGGCGGTAGGTATACCAAGGAAAAAACCATAAAAAAGGAATTCAATGTAAATTCAGATGCCCTTTTTAAAGTAAAGAACAGCTATGGAAACTTGAATATTACATCTTGGAACGAAAACAGGATTCTTATAGAGGTTCATATAAAAACAAATGGCAACAACGAGGAAAAAGTTCAAAATAGACTTAATGAAATCGATGTGGATTTTGAAAATAGTGCCAGCTTGGTAAGCGCACGTACTCTTTTTGGCGATAGGAGCAACAATTGGGGCTGGAAATGGGGAAAGCGCAACAATGTAAATGTGCAAGTGAACTACACCATTAAGCTACCGGTAAAGAATAATATCAACCTAAACAATGATTACGGAAACATATATCTTGACCGTATAGACGGACATGCCAAAATTAATTGTGATTACGGAAAAATTGATGTTGGGGAATTAAGAGGAAGAAACAATGAATTACGCTTTGATTATACCTCTCGTTCTACGTTCGAGTTTATCAACAGCGGTGAAATTATAGCAGATTACTCTGGCTTTACCGTTGAAAAGGCTGGTGACCTCAACGTAAAAGCGGATTACACCAACGCTGTAATAAATGAAATGGAAAATTTGGACTATTCCAGTGATTATGGCTCAATTGAAGTAAACAATGTCAATAATGTAAATGGCAACGGGGACTATATTGGAGTAAAATTGGGAACGGTACACGGAAACGTTACCATAAATTCTGACTATGGTTCGCTAAAAATAAGTGAAATGGCCGCTGATGCTGGCGACATGAACATTAAAACGGATTATACCGGTATTAAGATCGGATATAGCCCAGAATATCATTTTGATTTTGAAATTTCTACCGAGTATGCCGGTGTAAGTGGCAAGGATGCTTTTGAAATCAATGTCAGTAAAGAAAAATCGAACCAAAAATATTTTAAGGGATATCACGGAAGTCAAAACTCTGGAAACACGGTTTACATTACCAGTGACTATGGAGGAATCACTTTTTATCAAAATTAATAATCAAATCAAAAAACAATAATTAAAACACAATCATGAAAAAGTTTATCACATTGGTATTAGCACTATCTATGGTAGCTATTACAAATGCCCAATGGGGCAAAAGAGTAAAAGGAAATGGCAACATTGTTACAATTGAACGTTCTGTTGGGGATTACGATGCGGTGGCATTGGCCGGCTGGTTTGATGTTGAACTGGTAGATGGTAATGAAGGAGAGATTACACTAAAAGGAGAGTCCAATCTATTGGAATACATTAAAACTGAAGTGAAAAACGGAAAATTGATCGTTAAAGTTGAAAAAGGAGTCAATCTTAGACCTTCCAACTGGAAATCAGGAATTTATATCACCGTTCCCGTAGAAACCATTAATTCTGTCACCTTATCAGGTTCTGGAGATATTGTAAGCAAGACAACGCTTAAATCTAATAATTTTAGTACCAGAATATCTGGTTCAGGAGACATTTCTCTAGATATAGAAGCACAAAGTGTTGAAGCTACACTATCTGGCTCTGGTGATATCAACTTAGAAGGAAAAACCACAAATTTAGATATTCAGGTTTCCGGTTCTGGAGATATAAAGGCTTATGAACTAGAAGCTGAATTTGCCACGGTGCAGGTATCTGGCTCGGCAGATGTTAAAGTTACAGCCAACCAATCCATTAATGCACAGGTTTCCGGTTCTGGAGATATCAGTTATCGAGGTAATCCTGAGAAAATTAAAAGTAGGTCTTCCGGCTCAGGGGATATTTCCAGAGGATAATTAGGAGTTTATTACCAATCAAAAACAAATCATCATCAATCAATAATTTAAAAGCCCTGACCTTAGGTCAGGGCTTTTACTATTTAATCCACTCATTTGAGTTTTTCCTTTTTGTATAATCGACCAAATTGGAAGGGTAGTTTATCCAATCAACCTGTTTAATGATCTTTCCAGATCGGTTAAAAGTCAAAATGGTAACAAAGTGCATTGCTTCAAAGGTGTTTCCACCCCAAAGAAATTCATTAAAATAACCACTGGTAACCACTCTATTCCCTTCAATTGTCTGTTCATAAATTACGAGTGCGTCTGCAGCTATCTTTTTATATCCTGGATCATTCCAATCAAAAAAATCTTCAAGAGCTTTTTTCCCAACAATTCTATCGGCATTGATAATATCCTCCAGAACTATTTTTTCATCATAAAAACCCAAAAACTTTTCAAAATCATTCCGGTCTTGATAAGTTTCATAATACTCTTTTACAGTTTCATTGATGCTATTATCCTTGTTGGTACACGAACATACAACCATCAAAATGATAACATAAAGAAACCTATTTACCTCCATGAAAATTGAGTTATCAAAGAAATTAGATGCACTATTTACCTTTCTTATTGACCCTAACCAACAAAAAAGCACCTACCAAAAAGAACAATCCCAAAAAGATGGTACTGTTCCGCATACTTCCTGTGAGCTGTGCTACAGCTCCGTATAAAAAAGTTCCTATTACAATTCCTATTTTTTCGGCAACATCATAAAAGCTGAAAAAAGAGGTTGTATCCGTGGTTTCTGGTAAAAATTTAGAATATGTGGACCTTGACAGCGCCTGAATACCTCCCATGACCACACCCACCAAACCAGCTGCAATGTAGAAATCCATTGGGGTTTGTAAAAAGTAGGCGTACACGCATAGCAGAATCCAAATAACATTGATAAAAATCAACGTTCTAATGTTCCCATATGCCTTGGAGGCAAAAGCGGTAACTGTTGCTCCAAAAATTGCAACTATTTGAATCACTAAAATGCTGATGATTAGTCCAGTAGTGCGTTCACTATCTGTTCCCCAACTAATTTCTTCCTCACCAAAATAAGTGGCGATGAGCATTATGGTCTGGACAGCCATACTATATACAAAAAATGCCCCTAAATAACGTTTAAGACGTGTTTCTGTACCCAACTGCTTCCAAACACTTTGCAGCTCTTTAAATCCATTGAGAACGATATTGGTTCGTGCTCCCTCTCTCTTATACCCTTTAGGTAGGTGCATAAAAGTATACTGGCTAAAAAGTATCCACCACACCCCTACAGAAATAAAGGAATATTTCATGGCTTTTATCTCCGCTACCTCTCCTCCACTATCTGTAATTCCAAAGACGGCAGGTTGCATTACCATGGCAAGATTAAAAACCAGCAAAATTACACTTCCAATATATCCCAGAGAAAAGCCTTTGGCACTAATTCCATCTTGTTGTTCTGGAAATGCAATATCTGGCAGGTAGGAATTATTAATGGCAAAGCTTACCCAAAACCCTACTAGACCAAAAAAGTAACATGCCAACCCAAAATAAATGTTTTCCAACGAAAACCAATAGAGCCCAATGCAAGACAAAGCTCCCAAGTAGCAAAAGAACTTTAAGAATATCTTCTTATTCCCCAAATAATCCGCTATTCCAGAAATCAAAGGTGTAACTATTGCAATAAAAACAAAGGCAAGTGAGGTAACATAACTGATTAAAGGGGCTCTAGCTATCTCACCACCAAATATGGTTACCTTTTCAATCTCTGCCACACGAAACAACGCACCATAAAAAATAGGGAAAACAGCCGAAGAGATGACCAAACTATATACCGAGTTTGCCCAGTCATAAAATGCCCATGCGTTTAACAACTTTTTACTTCCCTTTAATGCGAGTGCTCGTGCCATTGGTTTTCTAAATTAAAAATGTCATCTCAAACACTCCTGTTTTATCAGGAATATTTGAGATGACATTAAAGTATTAATTTGGTCAATTGGTTATTTAAAAGATGTTACTCCAAATTTTGCAGCTTCTTGCTTTGCGGCTGGTGCCCATGCCATTAGGTTATTGATTCTTGTGTCGTTTGAAGGGTGTGTGCTCATAAATTCTGGCGGAGCCTGTCCTCCAGATTTGGCCTTCATTCTTCTCCAAAGATTTGCTGCTTCGTCTGGGTTGTAGCCCGCGATTGCCATAATTTGCAATCCTATTCTATCTGCTTCCGTTTCATGACTCCGGCTAAAGGGCAACATTACACCCACTGTTGAGCCCAACCCATAAGCTTGGTTGAACATATTTCGTTTTTCTGGATCCTTAATAGCCACGTTTCCTGCAACAGCACCAATCTGTTGTACCATTCCCGCACTCATTCGTTGTGCGCCATGATCAGCTAAAGCATGAGCCACTTCATGTCCCATAACAACGGCAACACCTGTTTCAGTTTGGGTAATAGGTAGAATTCCAGTGTAAAAAACAATTTTTCCGCCGGGCATACACCAAGCGTTTACAGTTTCATCATTCACCAAATTGTATTCCCATTTGTAATCCTTTAAATAACCGGGATATCCATTTGAATCTAACCAACGTTCAGCTGCAGAAGATATCCGCTGACCCACTTTGGTTATCATTTGTGCATCTGAGGTTCCAGTTATGACTTTATTATCCGTCAAAAACTGGTCATATTGTGCAAAAGCCATTGGGAAAATTTGACTGTTTGGGTAAAAATTAAGGGTGCTTTTCCCCGTAAAAGGGTTTGTTTTACATGCCGAGACGGCTAAAAAAATTGCCGCTGTAATGATTAACTTTTTCATTTTATTTATAGTGTTTAGTGTAGGTAAATTACAAAAAATTATTTTCCGACTAAATGAAGTTCTGTAAAATCCTTGCTCACTTCAATGGTATTGTTTCCATTTAGTTTTATATCCTTTGCATTCACTACCTCATTATCCAATTCTACAGTACCAATGGTAAATGGAAGACCATGGAACGTTAGTTTGAACTTGTTATAGGAAGTAATGAATTCTCCATCTTTAAACTGCTGAATAATCAATTCGTTTTCTTTTCCTCGTAGTCTGAACTTTCTTAAACTGTAACGGCCCTTTTTGTAGTCATATCCATCTTGCTGATCTTCATAAACGCTTGAATTTTCAATTCCATCTTTGTAATACACGTCTATCTCCAATTCATTTATCTCTTTTTCGCCCACATATTGCTGTACTGGATATTTAGGAATCATAGCTCCTTCTCTTACAAATAGTGGTATTGTTTCTATTTCTGCAGCAACCCATTTTTCAACACCTCCGGTTACTACTTCATCTGTCCAATAGTTGAACCACTTTCCTTTTGGAAAATACATTCTCCTTCCTTGAGCATTTGGTTCTTGTATTGGGCATACCAACAATTGTTTTCCAAAAAGGAACTCATCCGTTCTAAAATGCGTCTGGGTGTCCTCTTGGTCGTAGAAAACCAAAGACTGAAGCATTGGAACGCCATTTTTGATATACCTATAAAACATGGTGTATAGATAAGGCAATAGTCTATATCTTAACTCTATGTACTTTCTAACAATATCTGTGATTTCATCACCGAAAGACCATGGTTCTTGTTCCCCGTGATCTCCACTGGAATGTACCCTGCAAAATGGATGGAAAATTGCCAATTGCATCCATCTGGCGAACAATTCTCCATTAGGTTGTTCAGCAAAACCACCAATGTCTGACCCTACAAAAGAATAACCACTCATACACATACGCTGCATCTGTACATTGGCTATCCATAGGTGTTCCCATGTGGCAACGTTGTCTCCAGTCCAAGTTGCGCAGTACCTCTGCGTTCCTGAATAGGCAGCACGAGTCAAGACAAAAGGTCTTCTAGGAAACATGAATTTTTTTACGCCTTCGTATGTAGCACGAACCATTTGCATGCCATATACATTATGCGCCTTTCTATGACTACAAGGGTGACCGTCATAATCATGCCTTACATCCAGGTTTGCGGTTTTTGTGGGAACTTCCATGATGGCAGGTTCATTCATATCGTTCCAAACACCTTTTACTCCCAAGTCAGCTATCATTTCTTTATACAAGCCAGCCCACCATTCTCGAACTTCAGGGTCCGTAAAATCTGGAAACTTACATTCCCCTGGCCACACTTTACCTTTAAAATGGGGACCGTCTGCACGGCGACAGAAAAACCCATTGTCCATTGCTTGTTGATATACCCAATAATCTCTATCTATTTTTATTCCTGGATCAATCATGGTGATGGTCTTAAAGCCATCTTCTTCCAGTTCTTCAATCATCTTTTTTGGGTTTGGAAAGTGACGATTGTTCCATGTAAAACAACGAAAACCTTCCATGTAATCTATATCCAAATAAATAGCATCACAAGGAATTTTCAGCTTTCTGAAGGTTGATGCTATGTCTTTCACCTTTTTTTCTGGAAAATAACTCCATTTTGATTGATGGAACCCCAAAGCCCACAATGGCGGTAGTTCTGGCACGCCGGTTAAATCAGTATAGGCTTCAACTACTTGGTTCATTTTAGGGCCGTAGAAAAAGTAATAATTCATCTCACCACCATCTGCCCAAAAACTGGTCACATTTCTTTTTTCATTGGCAAAATCAAAGTAAGTGCTAAAAGAATTGTCAAAGAAAACCCCATAAGCAACATTTTCTTTAAGTCCAACATAAAATGGGATGGACTTATACAAAGGTTCTTGATCTTTACCATAGGCATAAGAATCCGTAGCCCAATTATTTACTCGTTTTCCTTTTAAATTTGTGTGGGAAGCTTTGTCCCCCATTCCATAGTAGCTTTCACCAGAATGGCAAGTTTTGCTCATCTTCACTATGTTTCCTCCGTAGTCATAGTTCTCTTCCCAATGAAAACCTAATTCATCTTCAATAATGATCCTGTCCTCTAAATCCAAAATTTGAATCTTCAAATTGGACTTATTAACATATATCTTAACTTTTGAAGTGGTGATAACGTACTCTGGCACCTCTTCTTTTACCGTAAGTTCATTGTATCCCAAACTTACATCATCACTAATGGCATAAGAAAAATCAGGTTCAAATACATGTTCTGTGGCATATCTAAAACGAATTGCACTATCTCGCAATATGGTAAGCTCCAGTATAACACCGTTCTGGGTGGTAAAATAGAGTTTATCGTTCTCCTGTTTAAAATCAACTATATGGTTTGGGTATTGGTTACCTCTTTTTTCTACTTCTGTATTGGTAATCATTCTCAGTGGATTAAGACTAACAAAAGAAAGACTTTAGGGCGAGAAATTAAAAAGATGTTTTGAACAACTTAACTACAACGTTTTAGTAAATGCATTATCGATAAATCACTACACTTAAAGGAGGAAGCGTCATTACTACGGACTGTTTATGTCCATTCCATGCTTTTGGTGATGGTTTAAGCGTTTTCTTACCCATTCCGCTTCCCGCGTACTTGGTGTCGTTACTGTTAAAAAGCAATTTTAATTGTGATGTTTTAGGAACCCCAACCCTATAATTCTCTCTTGGAACAGGGGTAAAATTGCACGCTACAATTAAATCGTTCTTAGCATCCCTTCCTTTTCTGATAAAAGTCAGTACCGTATTTTCTTGGTCATTGTATTCAATCCACTCAAAACCATCTGAACTAAATTGTTTTTCATATAACGCGGGGTTGTTTTTGTAAACTTTATTCAAGTCTTTAATAACTTCTTGGATTCCAGCATGGAAATCATATTGGGTCAAATGCCAATCCAAACTTGTTTCAAAATCCCATTCTGAAGACTGTCCAAACTCCGCACCCATAAAAAGGAGATTGGTTCCGGGATGGGTGAACATAAACCCAAAAAGCAACCTTAAATTGGCAAACCGTTGCCACTCATCACCAGGCATTCGATAAAGCAGTGATTTTTTTCCATATACCACTTCGTCATGGGAAAATGGTAACATAAAGTTTTCGGTAAAAGCATAGGTCATGCTAAAGGTGATATCGTTTAGATCGTAAGACCTGTGTATTGGTTCTTTTTTAAAGAATTCCAATGTATCATGCATCCAACCCATCATCCATTTCATACCAAATCCAAGCCCTCCAAAATCAACAGGTCTAGAAACGCCGCTAAAGGCCGTTGATTCTTCTGCTATGGTCTGTACTCCTTTAAAACTGGCATATACTTCTTGGTTCATTTCCCTTATAAAGGACATGGCTTCCAAATTTTCATTGTTGCCATACATGTTGGGCTCCCATTCCCCTTCTTCACGTGAATAGTCTAGATACAACATAGATGCTACTGCATCTACACGAAGACCATCCACATGGTATTGATCCAACCAAAATATTGCATTGCTTATCAAGAAGGCACGCACTTCATTTCTTCCGTAGTTGAAAATCAAACTTTTCCAATCTGGATGATAGCCTCTTTTTCTATCAGGATGTTCATAAAGGTGAGAGCCATCAAAAAATCCAAGTCCATGTGCATCTTCTGGAAAATGCGATGGAACCCAGTCCAAAATAACCCCTATTCCACGTTGATGAAATTTATCGACCAGAAGTTTAAAATCTTCAGGTTTTCCAAATCTGGATGTCGGAGCAAAATATCCTGTTAACTGATACCCCCATGAAGGATCATATGGGTATTCCATTATGGGCATAAATTCCACATGGGTAAACCCCATTTCTTCCACATAATCCACCAGTTCATCTGCCAATTCTATATAGGAGAGTGACTCCCATCCATTTTTTTTCTTCCAAGACCCTAAATGAACTTCATAGACAGAGTAAGGTTTATCCAATGCGTTTTTCTCGTTGCGCGTATCCATCCATGTTGCATCCTTCCAGTTATGAGAAGCATCCCAAACCACAGAGGCAGTATTAGGTGGTTGTTCACAAAGCCTTCCAAAAGGATCTGCCTTTTCTGTCCAGATGTCGTTATTGTTAGACTGAATCTTGTATTTATACTTGGTGCCCTTGTCCACTCCGGGAATAAAGCCTTCCCAAATACCACTTTCATCCCATCTAACATATAACTTGTGGTCTTCCGCTTTCCAGAAATTAAAATCTCCAATTACTGAAACTGATTTTGCGGAAGGGGCCCAGACCGCAAAGTAGGTTCCTTTAACACCATCCACCTCTATCAAGTGGGAACCTAATTTATCATAAAGTCTGTAATGCTTTCCAGCTTTGAAAAGATTGATATCAAACTCGGTGAAAAGACTGTGGACGACTACCTTGGACATATAAGCTGGTTTAACAATTACAATATTACACATCTTTGACAAAGAATCCGATTTTGGTCTCTTTGTTTGCAAAATAAATTGATGTTCTTCCAAAAATGGAATGCTTTTTGATTTTGACTGAAAAACAAATGAAATGAACGCAAATCAAAAATCAAAAATCATGAATAAATTCAACACAATTATTGGAGCATTCCTAGTTTTGCTCAGCGTATCCTGCGAAGGCCCAGCAGGACCTCCAGGTTTTGATGGGTTTGACGGACTGGATGGTCAAGATGGTCAAGACGGGATTCAAGGGCAGGTCGTAGAAGTAGATGGGGTCAATTTTGCTTATGATGTAAATGGCAACATATACAATGCATTGATTTCTTTTGAAGACATTACAAACTTTGAAGTATTTGAAGCAGATGCAGTCTTAGTATACAGATTTGATGGAACCATTGATCTTGATGACAACAGCACGGCCGACGCTTGGAGCCAAATACCACAAAACTTTTTCCTTCCTGAAGGCACCATACAATACGTGTTTGCCCATACCTTTGTAGATGTAGAGCTATTTATTGATGGAAATTTTGACCTATCTGCCTTGAGTACTGATTTTACGGATAATCAATCCTTTAGAATCGTATTTGTGCCTAGCGTGTTTGCCAATTCTTCTAAAATGGACACATCCAATATAGAGAATGTAATGAGCGCTTTAGGTATTGAAGAAAATCAAGTTATGAAGATCGATATAGATTAAACTCATAAAAATGTTAATTTAAAGACCTGCTGAAAACCAGTAGGTCTTTTTATTTAACAGTGCTATGGTGAAAGGATAGTCTAAAAAAAACGTCTATTAAAAAAAATTAAAAAATGGGAAAACAATTGCTTTTAATAGCATTCCTTGTTACGTTAGGATGCAAGGGTGTATCACAGGAGGAGAAAAAAGAAACAAAAAAAGATGTTGCGTTTGCCATAACCAAGACAGATGCAGAATGGAAAGCAGAACTAACGGATATGGAGTATTATGTCCTAAGAAAAGCGGCAACAGAAAATGCTTTTACCAGTGATCTGTTGGACAACAAAGAAAAAGGAACTTATGTATGTGCTGCTTGTGCCACTCCACTTTTCCGTAGCGAAAACAAATTTAACTCTGGTACAGGATGGCCAAGTTTTGATCAAGAGATTGAAGGTAATGTTGCGTACGATGTAGATTATAAGATTGGCTATGAACGCACAGAAGAGCACTGTAACACCTGTGGTGGCCATTTAGGACATGTTTTTAATGATGGTCCCAGAAATACCACGGGAAAAAGGCACTGTATTAATGGTGTTGCTTTGGATTTTATCCCAGATTCCAACTAGTTTATAGGCTAAAAGCCCAGTTTGTAGTTTAGTAGTTTTCAAAATTTTATTCATTTTTCACTTAATTTGAGGTTATGGAAAATAAGTATGATATCAAAAAATCAGAAGAGGAGTGGAAAAAACAACTTTCCTCAGAAGAATACTATGTTCTGAGGCAAAAAGGAACAGAAAGACCACATACAGGGGAATACGACCTACATTTTGAAAATGGGGACTATCATTGTAAGGCCTGTAACGCCAAACTTTTTGAAAGTGAACACAAATTTGAAAGTGGCTGTGGTTGGCCTTCCTTTGATGAAGCGGTGGAAGGTGCCATTGAATACATTAGAGATACCACACATGGAATGATTCGAACGGAAACGGTTTGTGCTAATTGTGGTGGACATTTAGGTCATGTTTTTAACGATGGCCCAAGAGAAACAACAGGACAACGTTATTGCATCAATTCTATAAGTATTGATTTTGACCCATCAGCGGAAAAATGAATTTTCAAGAAAACTATCTTAAAAATGTAGTTTTTGAATTCAAACGCTATAAAACCATGGGCGATAAGACCTTCGCCCAACTTTCCGATAAAGAAATCCATTGGAAGTATCAGGCCACAGACAATTCCATAGCCATCATTATTAAACATATTGTAGGTAATATGTTGAGCAGATGGACCAACTTTTTAACTGAAGATGGTGAGAAATCCTGGCGCAATCGGGAAATGGAGTTTGAAAAACCATATGCCTCCAAAGTGGAAATGATGGCAGCTTGGGAAAGAGGCTGGGAATGTCTTTTCAAAGCACTAAACAGCATTGATAGCTCAAATTTTGAGACTAAAATTAAGATCAGAAACAAAGAACACACCTTAATTGAGGCTATAAATCGACAATTGGCCCATTATCCAAGCCACGTAGGGCAATTAGCATTTCTGGGGAAAATGATAAAAGGTTCAGATTGGATTTCACTTTCAATTCCAAAAGGAGGTTCAAGTTCTTTCAATAAAAAGATGTTTGGACCACCTAAATCCTAAATTCAGTCTTAGGAAAATCAGGAATCCCAAATCTTGGTATTTGGCATCTGAATTACGTACTTTTGCACTTCATTTTTAACAACTAAAATCAAATTCTAATGAGCAACTTCGATGTAATTGTTTTGGGTAGTGGTCCTGGAGGATATGTAACGGCCATAAGAGCCTCACAACTTGGATTCAAAACAGCCATTGTAGAAAAGGAAAGTCTAGGAGGTGTATGTCTTAATTGGGGATGCATCCCTACCAAAGCCCTTTTAAAATCTGCTCAGGTTTTTGATTATTTAAAGCATGCCGAAGACTATGGGTTAAGTGCCAAAAAAGTTGAGCATGATTTTGGTGCTGTGGTAAAAAGAAGTCGTGGTGTTGCTGATGGAATGAGCAAAGGAGTTCAATTCTTAATGAAGAAAAACAAGATTGAAGTTCTTAATGGTTATGGAAAAGTACAACCCGGAAAAAAAGTAGTGGTAAAAGGAGAACATGGTGACCCGGCCGAGTATACCGCTGACCATATCATAATAGCTACGGGAGCAAGAAGTCGCGAATTACCTAGTCTTCCACAAGACGGAAAAAAAGTAATTGGTTATAGAGAAGCGATGACTTTGGAAACACAACCAAAAAAAATGATAGTTGTAGGTAGTGGTGCCATTGGTATTGAGTTCGCTTATTTCTATAACTCCATGGGTACAGAGGTTACTGTAGTTGAGTATCTACCACATATTGTTCCGGTTGAAGATGAGGATGTTTCCAAGCAATTGGAACGTAGTTTTAAAAAGGCAGGTGTTAAGATCAAAACTTCAGCAGAAGTCACGCACGTAGATACTTCCGGTGAAGGTGTAAAAGCCACCATAAAGACAGCTAAAGGAGAGGAAGTTCTGGAAGCTGATATTGTTCTTTCAGCAGTTGGTATTAAGACCAATATTGAAAATATAGGATTAGAAGACGTTGGTATTGCTGTTGATAGAGATAAAATCTTAGTCAATGATTATTACCAAACCAATATTCCTGGGTACTATGCCATTGGTGATGTTACACCAGGGCAGGCTTTGGCCCATGTTGCCTCGGCTGAAGGTATTCTTTGCGTTGAAAAAATAGCAGGAATGCATGTAGAGGCATTGGATTATGGAAACATACCAGGATGTACGTATTGTATTCCCGAAGTGGCTTCTGTAGGCCTTACCGAAAAACAGGCCCAAGAACAAGGGTATGACATAAAAGTAGGTAAGTTTCCTTTTTCAGCTAGTGGAAAAGCGAAAGCAGCTGGAACCCCAGATGGTTTTGTAAAAGTTATTTTTGATGCAAAGTATGGAGAATGGCTAGGCTGCCACATGATCGGTGTCGGTGTAACTGACATGATTGCTGAAGCTGTGGTTGCAAGAAAATTAGAGACTACAGGACATGAAATCCTGAAAGCAGTTCACCCGCACCCAACCATGAGTGAGGCCGTAATGGAAGCAGTAGCGGCTGCATATGGTGAAGTTATCCATTTATAATCTTTCTCTTGTGCTAAAAGTATTCAGGGCAACAGCGATATTTGAAGGAATATCTTATTTACTTCTATTTGGGTTAACAATGCCATTAAAGTATTGGGCAGGTTTGTTGGAACCTAACAAAGTTGTAGGTTACGCACATGGGGCACTCTTTATTATTTATGTGGTAGTGGCTTTAGTTTTTTGTTGGGAAAGAAAATGGACCATTAAGCGGTTTATTATTCTTTTTTTAGCGTCTTTATTGCCTTTTGGTACGTTTTACGCAGATAAAAAATATTTGAGTAAGCTAGCTTAAGAAACTTTTAATGGCAAGTTCATAGCTCTGAAGTCCAAAACCTAAAATCACGCCTTTGGCTCCCGAAGAAATGTAGGAAACATGTCTAAAATCTTCCCGTTTATGGGTATTGGAAATATGAACCTCAACAACTGGTGTATTCACTGCCTTAACGGCATCTCCTATGCCTACAGAAGTATGTGTGTACGATGCAGCGTTTAAGACTATCCCATCGTAGGTAAAGCCAACCTCTTGAATTTTACTTATCAGTTCTCCTTCGATATTGGATTGATAGTATTCCAATTCAATTTCAGGAAACTTTTCCTGTAGTTGCGAGAAATAGTCCTCAAATGTAGTGCTACCGTAGACCTCTGGTTCTCGTTTTCCGAGCAAATTAAGATTGGGACCGTTGATGACAATTAGTTTCATAAGGTAAATGTACCAATATTTTTAGGGCATAAAAAAGAGGAAGCAACTACCTCCCCTTTCTTTAAAGTTATTATTGTTTTTAATTGAATCTATAACCAGCACCCACTGTAAGAGTGTTAATATCTACGGCGTCACCAAAATCCCCTGCTCTTGAAATCTGAAAGCCATAGCGCGCTTCAACAAACCAATTGTCATCTATTTGGTAACCGCCTCCAAAAGCAATGTCCAGACCAAATTCACCATCAGGAAGGTCTTCCAATAAATAATTGATTTGAGGTCCAGCTTGAACGTTAAATTGATCGGTAATCCTGTATTTACCCATTATAGGTAGGTACAAAGAAGTTAAATCATCTACAAAGCTAAAAAGCAAGGATGGCTCAATATCAAAGGTTTCACATACTTCAAAATTATAACCTCCACCTACATAAAATCCCAATTCACTATCACTAACATCTCCAAAAAAACCGCCAGTATCCACACTGATAGATACATTGTTAAAACCCGCCCTAACAGCAAAGCCCTCCTGACCGTAAGTTGTTGATACGATGCCTATAAAAAGTACAATTAAAATAAATGATTTTCTCATGATGTATTGTTTAGTTGTGAGTAACAAATATACTAAACACAATGTCCTTTAACAGGTGAAAAGCTGCAAAACTTTTAAAATTCACTTAAACAAAACATGGCACTTTTAGTACAATTGAATACTAAAAGTGCCACTCTAAATTTTCCAAGTAGGAATAACCAATGACCATCCCTGCATGGAAAAAAAATTATTCAATAATATATTCTGTCTTTTTGTTAGTTAAAAGCATATTGTATTCCAAAGCCAAAAGCACCTGCTTCTCCATCTCCGGCATCACTTATTACTAAGGCTGGTCTCCAATCAAAATTAACTACTATTGGTACACCGTCAATTTTAAAGTCTAGACCTGCATGTGGGCGCAAAGCAAAAATATTATCAAAATCGTCAATAAGAATTATGCTTGGACCGATTCCTGCATACCACCTAAGCCCTGGAGCCCCAACAAATTGTTTATGGAACGAATAAAGGAAAGTTAATATGGTAGCGTTGTCTTCAAAACCTAAATCGGCTTGCCCAACATGATTATCGGAGAAAAAGTATTTGGCGCTAGGTCCAACAAAAGTGGCATTATCATACAAGTCAATGCCTAGACCAACTGCTCCCTTATAGCTGGTTTGTGCTTTAGCACTAAAAGCCAGCATAAGTGTCAATACAAATACAAAAGATAATTTTTTCATTTTTCTTTATTTATGGTTATTACTTACATATTTAGGCTGTTCTTTGGCCTCAATTAAAATAAAAACAGAAGTCCCACCATAGCAATGGAAAATGTTGCCCCATTATTATCCACTGCAACGTAAGAAACATTTAGTTCTGTATTTCCAGTGATATTATAGCCTATCAAGGGTCTATAATAAAGTCCTCCTTCATTTCCATCATTTACTCCAACTGCATATCCAAGATCTGCTCCTAACTTAAACTGGTACGTTGGATAAATCCTTACGGAACCAGCCAATGGCAAAAATTGAAAATCCTCAAATTCCGCTTGTATATTTAAACCACCTGCCGAGGCACTAACATCATCACCAAAAGCATTTATAAAGCCTGTTGCCAAACCAACATCAAATACCTCAGAAACACCCCAGTGATAAGCTGCATCCAATCCGATGGCAAAACTTGAAACATTTGTTGCATCACCAACAGGGATACCTGCGATCAATCCTGCCTTAAAACTACTTCTGTCTTGAGCGTTGGTGGTAAATCCCGCTATAAATACGGTTATGATAACTAAAAAAGTCTTCTTCATGATTGTTAAAATTTAGTAAAAGCTTAAACGTACATTATATCAAAATAGTGTTAAACAGCATTTTTTTACTAAATCTTATCCATCCATTTTATGAGGGATTTGGTTGCAAACCATTAAAATAAAAATGAGGCGATTTGCTTCCTAATTGAATATGTGCTAAGTCTGGATTGCTTAAAAAGCAAATCCAAGCGATAATCCAAATCTAGCTCCTAAGCCATCAAACCCAAAGTTAAAAGCTTCATCATCAGATTCTACGCTATAAAAGGCTGGGCCACCGTATATATCCAGTGTTATTGGATCCCAATTCCACTGATAGCCTGCTACTCCACCTGCCGCAAACACGGTTGTTTTAAATTCATTGGCTGAAGATGAAGAATAATTAGCAACAGGAGCTAAAAACCAACCTTCAGGGGCATTCTTTGCCTTTTTCACATAAAACCGATATTGCAAACCTATGCCAAACCCTGTATAATCAAGGTTTCCTGAGGAAAAAGAGACATATCCAAGGTCTATTTGAAAAGACTGATTTTCGTTCAAAACCCTTTCATAACCAACCTCCAGGTACCCAAAAACAGCAGCCAATGGATTTACTTTAACTACATTTTCTTGAGCCCTAGCTACAAATACCATTGTAAAAAGTGCAACAGTTATTAAATATTTTTTATTCATATAATTTGAGAGTTTATGTTTCATTAAAAATATTGCCACTTATACTTTATTTTTTTTCCTACTTGACCAAAGTCCTATATCAATTGACAGATAGGATTAATTCCACCAACAGAACAAGGTTATTTGTAGCTATCTTTAAACAATGAACTGGGAGCAGGGTTTACATGATTATCAGAGTTACCTAAAAATAGAGCGAGGGCTTTCTAAAAATTCCATTTCCAGTTACCTATTGGATTTGGAAAAGCTAATTGCCCATTTAAAGGCACATGAAATTACCGAAACACCTATTCAAATAGCCGCAGATACAGTTCAAAAGTTTATCTATGACATTGCCAAAACTGTTAACCCGCGTTCCCAGGCACGTATCATTTCTGGATTAAAAGGATTTTTCAATTATCTGGTTTTTGAAGACTATAGGACAGATAACCCCATGGACCTGATAGAAACCCCAAAAATTGGCAGAAAACTACCAGATACTTTGTCAACAGATGAAATCAATCAACTGATTTTGGCCATTGACCTTTCAAAACCTGAAGGAGAGCGGAACAGAGCAATTTTGGAGACGCTATATGGCTGTGGACTCAGGGTATCCGAATTGGTAAACCTTAAACTATCAGATCTCTATTTTGAAGAAGATTTTATAAAAGTTACCGGTAAAGGCGATAAACAAAGGTTTGTTCCCATAAGCAATTTGAACAAAAAATACATCAACATCTATAGGCATGAGATTAGGGTCCATAAGCCAATTCAGAAAGAGCATGAAGACTATCTTTTTCTTAACCGCCGAGGCAAACAACTTACACGGGCTATGATCTTCACTATCATTAAACAATTGGCCGAAAAAATTGGGCTAGATAAAAATATCAGTCCCCATACCTTTAGACATTCATTTGCTACCCATCTTTTGGAAAACGGTGCCGACCTTCGTGCAATTCAGCAAATGCTGGGGCATGAAAGCATAACCACCACTGAGATTTATATGCACGTGAACCGAACTCATTTGGTGAAAGTCCTGAATGAATTTCATCCCAGAAAGTAATATATTCGCCTTTTAAATTTATTGCATGGAACAATCTCGTACTTGGTGGAAAGAAGGTGTAGTTTATCAAATATATCCTAGAAGCTTTCAAGATACCACAGGAAGTGGTGTTGGCGATATCCAAGGAATCATTCAACGTCTGGATTATATAAAGAGTCTGGGAGTGGATATTATTTGGTTATGCCCGGTCTACAAATCCCCAAATGATGATAATGGTTACGACATTAGTGATTACCGCAACATCATGGAAGAATTCGGAACCATGTCGGACTTTGACGAATTGTTAAAAGAAATGCACACCAGAGGTTTGAAGCTAGTGATGGATTTGGTAGTGAACCACACCAGTGATGAGCACCAATGGTTCCAAGAATCAAGAAAGTCCAGAGACAACGCATACCGTGATTACTACCACTGGTGGCCTGCAGAAAAAGGGACTCCGCCAAAACGCTTTAGCTATTTTGATGTAGATGGAGACGCTTGGAAATATGATGAACTTACAGACAGCTACTATTTGCACTACTTTTCTGTAAAACAACCAGACTTAAAATGGGAAAACCCCAAGGTGCGCCAAGAAATATATGATATGATGCATTTTTGGTTTAAAAAGGGCGTGGACGGCTTCCGTATGGACGTTATTCCCTTTATATCTAAAGATACGAACTATCCTGAGCTGCCTGCCAAATACAATGGAAACTTTATTCCTTTTTATTCTGATGGTCCCAAGTTACATGAGTATCTGCATGAGATGAACCAAGAGGTCCTTAGTAGATACGATATCATGACCGTTGGGGAAACTCCCGGGGTGGCTAGAGACCAAGCCCTGCTTTTTGTAGATGAAGAAAGAGAAGAACTAAATATGTTCTTTCATTTTGAATTGATGTCCCTTGATCGCGACGGAGATGAAGTATTTTGGATGCGGGAGGACAAATGGAAGCTTACCGAATTTAAAAAAATACATTCCGATTGGGATGAGACCTTTGCAGAAAAGGGTTGGGGAAGTATGTTTTTGAGCAATCATGACAACCCAAGAACCGTTAGCAGATGGGGCAACGATTCTCCAGAGCATTGGCATAATTCTGCCACCATGCTCCACACCTTCTTATTGACAATGAAGGGCACTCCTTATTTTTACTATGGTGATGAGATTGGCATGTCAAATATTAGGTTTGATTCCATTGATGATTATCAAGATATAAATACCCTAAATAGATATGAACTATTAAAACAACAAGGGGTAGATTTGAACACGTTTATAGAAAACGAAAAAGAAGCCAGTCGTGATAATGGTAGAACACCTATGCAATGGGATGCATCCAAAAACGCTGGTTTTTCCCAAGCAACTCCCTGGTTAAAAGTTCATCCAAACCATAAAAAAGGACTCAACGTTGCTGAACAGGAAAAAGACGAAAACTCGGTATTGAACTATTTCAAGAAAATGGTACAGGTACGCAAAGATCACTTGGGATTGGTTTATGGTGATTACACTTTGCTATTAGAGGATAATGAACAGGTGTACGCTTATACCAGAAGCATGAATGATGAGAATTATTTGATACTGCTGAGTTTTTCCGAAGAAAAGGCAAATTTGGAACTAGGGGATTTAGCAAGTTCAACATTGCAACTGCTAATTTCTAACGACACCAATGTAGCTTTAAAAAGTAGTACCCATTTTGAGCTTAACCCATATCAAGCATGCGTTTATAAAATTGACTAAATCAATTTAGTTTGATTTAGAACAATACCTCAAAACTATAATAACACTTATCGGTTAGCATGAGAGCAGTAACGGATTAAATGTACTTGCTTTTATATCTTGTTGTCCTCGCTTTTTGTTCCGTTTAGTTTGGAGAATTCAGACCGAGTTTATTTCCTTCCGTATCTAAAAACAAAGCAAAAAATCCACTTTCATCTGCGTGGGCAGTTTTTGGGACAACAATTTTTCCGCCATTTTTTTCGACCTTATCAAGTATGGTTTGAAGATTATCGCCACCATTTAAATATATGGTTACACCGTTAGTAGAAGGTTTGAATCCTTCTCCTTTCATTATAACACCTGTAACCATTTGTCCTTCATATGGGAATATTCCCATTTCCATTCCTGGCATTTCCATTTTTTCAATGTTAACATCCAAAATTGCTTGATAAAAATTAACAGCTCTTGGAATGTCCGTTGCTGGAATTTCAAAAAGGGAAATAAAACTATTCATATCATTTATATTTTTTTCTACTGGCAAATCTTGCTTTTCTGTTTCTGAGTTGGATTTTTTCTGACTGTTACAAGCCATAAAACCAAAGAAAAGTAGAATGGCGGTACTTAGTATTATTCTTTTCATCTATCTTAATAAGTTTTGCACCACAAAATTATCTTCAATGAATGAATTGAAATTGTAAAAATGCGACACCTGGATGCTACTTGTAGAAAAGGGTAGAAAGAGCCATATTTTCATTTCCTATAAACTCTTTTGGGGTAGTTCCAATAAACTCTTTAAAGTCCTTAATAAAATGTGCTTGATCAAAGTATTCACTTTCATAAGCAATATTTGTTAGGCTTTCCTTGTCATTGAGCAACATTTTTAAAGCTGTCTGCAAACGTAAGACCTTGCCTAACTGTTTAGGGCTAATACCAATCTGCTTTTTAAAATTTCTTTCGAGTTGCCTTCTTTTCGATAAATCATTTTTCAAAATTTGATTTATTGAGGTACTCCCATTGGTGGCAAGAAGAGTGTCCACAGTCGTTTTTACTAAGTTTTCAATCGTCTTATTCAGATTGAGTTTGTTCAAAAGAAATGTTTCAATAATTTCAATGCGTTCTTGAGTGTTCGCTGCCTGAAGCATTTTTTGTTCTAACTCTTTTGCAGGAATCTCTCCAAACAAACTTTCGATTGGTGTTTCAACATCAACCAAATTTTCAAGAGGAGTACATATGAAGTTTGCAAATCCGTATGGATAAAAACAAATCGCAAATGAGTTAACATTTCCCAAAGGTTCTATAAAATAGGACTTTGTTCTTTGCCCCATTACCATAGAGTTAGGATGTATTATATAGTCCTTTTCAGATACATACCTCTTAATCTTGTCTTCAAGATTAAAAGTCATCTCAATACACCCATCAGGAATAATTTTTTGCTTCTGATTATTTGGGTCAAAGGGGACTTCCAAAGTCCAATAAAATTTGACCAAAGCACTTAAATCAGGGTGTGGTTGAAATGTTTGATAATTCATAAACAGCTTGTTTTCCTGTGTGAGGCATAACGGTTTTGTATATGAGCCACTTCAATTGACCATATCTCCCGATAAGTGAAGTTCGGGATTTCTAGTTAAAGAAGCTAGCATAAATTTACGAGGAAAACTTTTGATCTGGTCAAATCTATTTAGCCTTTATTTTCTTAAAGGGCCTAATGATCAATCGGGCTTCGCGATCAAACCGGATGTAGTTGTACACCCAATTGATAAAGACCACTACCCTATTTCTAAATCCAATTAGAAAGTATAGATGTACAAACATCCAAACAAACCATGCAAAAACACCTTGAAATTTAAACTTGGGTAAATCAACAACAGCTTTATTTCTGCCCACGGTGGCCATACTGCCCTTATCCTTGTACACAAAAGGTTTTAGAGGTTTATTTTCAACTATCCGCACCAAGTTCTCACCTAAATTTTCCCCTTGTTGCATAGCTGGTTGCGCCATCATAGGATGTCCTTCTGGAAAAGCTTCAGTCTCCATTTGTGCCACATCACCTATGGCAAATATTTCTTTGAACCCTTCAACTTGATGAAATTCGTTTACCCTTAACCGGCCTCCACGACAAAGTAATTCTTTGGCATTTAAGCCTTCAATACAGGCTGCTTTTACTCCAGCTGCCCAAACCAAGGTTTCAGACTCAAAAGAGGTTTCCGTGTTGGTGGCCACGTGCTTGCCATTATAGTCCGTAACCCTAATATTCTTCCAAACATTGACTCCCAGTCCCTCTAAAAAACGTTCCGCCTTGCTAGAAGCAATTTCACTCATGGCCGGAAGAATTCTATCACTGCCCTGTATTAAATTGATCTGGGCCCTTCTAGTATCCAAGTCTGGGTAGTCCTTTGGTAAAATTCCTTTCTTGATCTCCGCTAAAGCACCGGCGAGTTCAACCCCAGTGGGACCTCCTCCAACAATAACAAAATTCATCAACGCATCCCGTTCGTGCAAATCGTCTGTCAACAAAGCCTGCTCAAAATTTTCTAAAATAAGGCTCCGAAGGTTCAAAGACTGTGGAATAGATTTCATGGCCATACCCAAGGTCTCAATATTCTTATTTCCGAAGAAATTGGTTTCAGAACCTGTGGCAACGACCAAATAATCATACTCAATTTCTCCAATATTTGTTTGGAGCATCTTTTTATCTGTGTCAATCCTCTTGACCTCCGTCAACCTAAAGTAAAAGTTAGGATAACCTTGAAGCACTTTTCTTATTGGGTACGCAATGGAATCTGGCTCCAAACCTCCTGTTGAAACCTGATATAATAAAGGCTGAAAAGTGTGATAATTGTGCTTATCTATCAAAACTACCTGTACTTCTTTTTTACAGAGTTTTTTAGCAAGTGATATACCTCCAAAGCCACCACCTATGATAATGACCCGAGGAAAACTGGATTGAGGAATATTCATAGTTGACATGGCCGCAAATTTACGCATTCCAATGACCTTAAAATCAATTTAAGATGTGTTTTTTAGTATATTTAAAGTCTGACTAATTAAATAACCTTCCAATGAAAAAAGTACTGCTATTTAGTATTGTAAGCTTCTCAATTGTATTCACTTCTTTTGCTCAAAAAGATAGGGATGATGCTTTAAAGAGCTTAAACAACCAAGCTCAAAAATATGGGGACATTGCCCACGAAATTTGGGGACTTGCTGAAATGGGATATTTGGAAAAAGAAAGTTCCGCCCTGTTGCAAAAAACACTTTCCGATCAAGGTTTTTCAATAAAAAAGGGAGTAGCTGGTATTCCAACTGCTTTTATAGCGGAATATGGATCGGGGTATCCGGTAATTGCCATATTGGGCGAATATGATGCCTTACCAGGTTTGTCCCAACAGGCAATTCCTGAAAAAAAATCGGCCAACAAAGCTGCCGGTCATGCATGTGGACACCATCTTTTTGGAACGGCTTCCACAGCTGCCGCAATTGCTGTAAAAGACTGGCTAAAGAAAAGTAAAACACAAGGAACTATTCGTTTTTATGGCTGTCCTGCCGAAGAAGGAGGTTCTGGAAAAGTGTATATGGTAAGAGAGGGGCTTTTTAATGATGTAGATGCTGCATTGCATTGGCACCCGGGATCCCAAAATGCAGCAAGTGCTGGAGCTGCTCTAGCAAATAAATCGGCTAAATTCAGATTTCATGGAGTTTCCGCACACGCAGCAGGTGCTCCGGAAAGAGGTCGTTCTGCGCTTGATGGAGTTGAAGCCATGAACAATATGATTAATATGATGAGAGAGCATATTCCACAGGAAGCACGCATACACTATGTAATTACAGATGGCGGGAAAGCGCCAAATGTGGTTCCCAACTATGCCGAAGTCTATTACTACGCAAGACATAACAAGAGAGATGTTGTAATAGATATTTTTGATAGAATGGTAAAGGCTGCGGAAGGAGCAGCTTTGGGTACGGGAACAACAATGGAATATGAAATGATCGGTGGCACACATGAACTTTTGCCCAACCTTACCTTACAAAAGATCATGCATGACAACCTATCAAAAGTGGGTGGCATTACCTACACCGATGTAGAAAAAGATTTTGCAAACAAAATCTCTGTTAGCTTAGGTTATGAGGAACTGGATATGGATAGAGCAACAGGAGTTCAGCCTTATAAAGAAGAGGCAAGGGCTTACGGGTCTACAGATGTTGGTGATGTAAGTTATACGATACCAACTGTTGGTATGAGTGCAGCAACTTGGGTGCCGGGCACTCCTGCACATAGCTGGCAAGCAGTTGCCGCAGGGGGAACCTCCATAGGCACAAAAGGTATGATGGTGGCAGCAAAAACCATTACCCTAACCGCAATGGACCTTTTTGAAAATCCTAATACGATCGGTAAAGCAAAAGCCGAATTAGAGGAGCGAAGAGGTAAAGATTTTAAGTACATTCCTCTATTGGGCAATAGACCTCCGGCACTTGACTACAGAAAGTAAGGGCAGGTTTTCTTGAAAGTAATGTAACAAAAACTGCTTTATGGGTACAAATAAAGCAAACTTACCAACCTATAGTGAATAAAGAACTGGAACATCGTTTTGTGACGGAGCTTGAGAATAATCAGAATATTGTTCACAAGGTGTGCACGCTATACACGAATGACAGGGATTCGCACAATGACCTGTTCCAAGAAATCACAATTCAATTATGGAAAGCTTATCCCAAATTTAGAGGAGATGCCAAGTTTAGTACATGGATGTACAGGGTGGCATTGAATACTGCCATAACACTGTATAGAAAATCAAAGAAAAGAGTACAGACCCAAGACTACGATTCGGTAATTTTTAAAATTAAGGCCGACGAATATGATGACACGGAGGAAAAACAATTAAAATTAATGTACAATGCTGTAAAGCAGTTGGGAGATATTGACAAAGCACTTGTTTTTCTTTACCTAGAAGATAAAGACTATGCTGAAATATCTGAGACCCTGGGTATAACAGAAGTAAATGCAAGAGTGAAAATGAACAGAGTGAAAAACAAATTAAGAACCATATTAAATCCTTAAGTTATGATGGATGAACTGGAACTCTTAAAGAAAGACTGGCAGAACAAAGAAGATCATCTTCCTAAACTCTCCTATGACCAGATTTATAAAATGATTTGGAAAAAATCATCTTCAATAGTTAAGTGGATTTTTTACATAAGTCTTATTGAGTTTATCTTTTGGGCAGGAATAAACATCTTGTTCAGCGACCCCGAATCTATGCAAGAGTTAAAAGCCATGCATATCTATAATGTTATGATGGTTTTAAACTTTGTCAATTATGGCGTAATCCTATATTTTATTTATAAGTTTTATAAAAACTATCGTAAAATATCTTTTACCGATTCTTCAAAAAAATTAATGAGAACCATACTCGATGTCAAGAAAACAGTAACGCAATATGTATGGTTTAACCTTATGATCTTTGCCATTACAATGATTATAAGTATTTATGGGGTTCTTATATACGGGCCTCAGGGGAAGGAAATAATAGCTTCAGCAATGCAGGAAGGAAATGAAGCTACTTTCTGGTTTTTGGTGATCACGGTATCCATGATTTTTACCGCAGTACTCTTAGTGCTAATTTGGTTGTTCTATAAATTACTTTATGGAATTCTTCTTAAAAGGCTAAAGGAAAATTATAACGACTTAAAAAAATTAGAAGTCTAGTCGCCACGGTAACTATATCTCCTTTTTTGATGGTCAGCTTCATACGCTGCAATTTCTTCTTTGGAAAGCACCTTTAAAAAGGAAGGATGTTGTTCTATGGCATACTCCAACTTCTCCATGATTGATTCAATAGACTCGTTTTCATAATCAATTTCAAGAGGTGTCTTTATCTGCATGGACTGAAGGATTCCTTTCTTCTTTACCCTTAATCCCTTTTTGTCAAAAGACCTTCTAAAGCCATCAATGACCACGGGCACTACAACTGGCTTATATCTTTTAATTATATGGGCCGTTCCTTTTCTTAGAGGTTTCCATGGTGTAGTTGTCCCCTGGGGAAAAGTAATTACCCATCCATCATCCAACGCCATAGCTATATTACTTATATCACTAAACTTCACCTGCCTGTTCACATCTTGTCCATCTGCCCTCCAAGTTCGTTCAATACTAATAGAACCGGCATAGGCCAATATTTTTGCTATTAGACTTTGTTTCATGGTCTCTTTGGCCGCCACATAATAGATGTTCAGCTTTGGATTCCATAGATAGCCAAGATTTCTTATTGAGTCGTCCCTGCCCTTTAAACTAGCGTTGAAAACATGGAACATCGCTACAACATCTGCAAAGTATGTTTGGTGGTTACTTACAAAAAGAACGTTCCTATCTGGTAAATCACGAATTATTTGGGAACCCTCAATCTCTAAAGTATTAAACCCTTTGTATCGCTGGTGGGTCATCATTCCAGCAATACGAATTAACCATCGCTTTAGAAATAAAATATGCCCAAAAGGATTTTCTTTAAATAGCCCCATGTAGTAATCTGTTATGGGCTAATTTACAAAATAGCAGTTAAAGCACTTGCTCTAAAAGTTCCTTGATTTCACTCATCATCATAGCTGTGGCTCCCCAAACCGTATAACCATTTAATCTATAGGCTGGTACATTTATATTTTTTGCATAAGAAGTACTCAGGTTTTCTTCAATATGATTAGAATTGTCAAGGAAATCATGTAAATATACCTCGACCAAGGCTTCAACTTCACTCTCTTGAATTACAAAATGCCTCGGATTTGCGTAGATTCCAATAAAAGGTTGTACCAAAAAGTTACTTGGCGGAATATATACCTCGCTCAACTCTTTTAAAACTTCCACAGATTCTGGGTTCACACCAACTTCTTCATGTGTTTCGCGCAAGGCTGTTTCCAAAAGGTCATTATCCTGTTCTTCTACCTTGCCCCCTGGAAATCCAATTTGATTGGAATGGACCCCTGGATATGTTTTACGCAGAATAAGGAGCAACTTGGTAACATGATCTACGTCTGGGTAAAAAAGAGCCATAACCCCTGCCTTTTTTGGGTTATTTTTTTTTATTTCATTGGATTTCAGCCATTGAATTCTCATCAAAGGAGACATTTTATGATGAGAATCTGTTCCGGGAAGTGGCAGATCTTTTATTTTTAAAGCTTGTTGATAAAATTCCTTAAAATCCATGTTTTTAAAACAATCCGCTTTAACTACAAGTATACTATTATTTTTTCTGGTCTCCTGCGGAGATTCTCCTAAAAAAAATAATACCCAAACCCAAGAGACCGTTGTTGAAATAGATTCCGTTGCCAAAGAAGGTATTGTTGAAGAAGTGGAATCCAAAGAAGAAGAAGCATTTGTTCTAAATGAAGAAAACGCTATTGATTTCTTTTTCAACTACGCAAAAGATTTAAAGGAAGACAAAGTAAGGCTTACCACAAGCATGGGAAGCTTTACGGTACAACTGTTTGATGACGTACCATATCACAAGGCAAATTTCATTTATTTAACCCAGAAAGGATATTTTGACAACACCCAATTTCACCGTGTTGTAAAAGACTTCATCATTCAAGGCGGAAATTCTGATGATAAAGAAACTCCAAGAAAGAGAAGAGCTATAGGAAGGTATCTACTTCCACCAGATGCAAAAAAAGGACATAAACACCATAGAGGGGTCATTTCAATGCCGAGCAGTGAAAGAGACAATCCACATAAACTGGCATCGCCCTATGAGTTTTTTATTGTAGTAACCAAACCTGGTTCCTATCATCTAGATGGCTCTTATACCCCTTTTGGAAAGGTCATTAGCGGAATGGATGTGGTAGATGCCATTAGCAATGTTGATGTTGGGGATGGAGACTGGCCATGGAAAAATGTTTATATCCTTAAGGCTGAAATCCTTTAATCAACTTTCCGTTCTGTAAATATTGGGCAATCGTATTCCAAATCTCACAGCTAAAAGCCTTAATACAATTACGACAGAAATTGCTGCTATATAGGCGTAGTTGCTTTCAATTGGAAGTTTGGTGAACAAAAAATAGCTGGCCCCTCCCAAAATACAAGCAGTGGCATAAATTTCTTTTCTGAAAATCACTGGAATCTCGTTGCAGAGTATATCCCTCAGTACTCCTCCAAAACTTGCTGTCATTGTACCCAAAGCTATGCACATTATGGGTGAAAGTTCAGCTTGCAGTCCTTTTTCTATACCCAACATAGTATACAGCCCAATACCTATCGTATCAAACAAGAACAATGATTTTCTAAAATATTTTAGCTGGTTTACAAAAATTACCCCAAAAACAACAGTTATTGCTATTGTTAAAACATAGGTCAGATCTCTCATCCATACGACAGGCGTATTCCCGATAAGCAAATCGCGCAAAGTTCCACCACCAATTGCAGTTACAAAAGCAATAATCAACACACCAAATAAGTCCAATCGTTTTTCCATGGCCACCAAAACTCCAGATATGGCGAATGCCACTGTGCCTAAAATATCTATGGTTTGATAAAACATGCTTACAAGTTTTGGGTATAGTAATTATAGTCCTTTAATACCGTATCCAAAAATTGAACATCATATAAAGTGGAGTTTGTATTTAAAATGCTTTCAACCTTGACCCTTAATGCTGTAAGGGTTTTAAAGTCATTACTTTTCCTAGCAATCCTGAAGGTATCTTTTATGAGTCGCACGTCTTTATCAGTAAGGAGGGTCACATTGGTAAATTGAGGTACGTATTCCTCATGGACCTCTTCCAATATGGTATGGGACACTTTTGTTTTGTTCTTGGTACTTATAACAACTGTTCCTGCCGCTGCATCCCCAACACGTTGTCTCCGTTCCGAAAAAAGTATTGATAATATACCTATGGAACCTAAAAATATCCAGATATCAACCAAGCGCAGCATCCATCTTACTAAATAATTGCTCCAATGCACAGGGGTTCCATCTAACCTAACAACGCGCATTTTCAGAAGCATCTTTCCTACCGTTCTGCCATTGAAAATGCTATGCATTAAGAGTGAATAGAACATAGCAGGCAAAAAAACAAGAGCTGCCAGCCCCCTTTGGGTCCAAGTATCTTCATAGATGTAACCAATGGCATTACTTAAGATACTGACCAAATATGCATACATGTATAAAATGATCCCATCAATCAAAAATGCAACAATTCTTTCTCCAATACTTACAATTTTATAATCTAGGTTAACATTTTGCGTTGTATTGATTTGGAGGTTACCCATATAACAGTAATTTTAGCTTTACGAATCTCTTATTTATGCGCGAAGCGGCCTTTGTAAAACAAAATAAGGAAAAATGGATAGCATTTGAAAAAGCTATTGCACTTAGTTCCAAAACCGACCCAGATATTTTGGTGGATGGGTATATTCAACTTACAAATGACCTAGCATATGCACAAACGTATTACGAGGAAAGTAAGACTTTATTGTATTTAAACTCATTAGCATCACAAGCACATCAAAAGATTTATAAGAATAAAAAGGAATCCGGAAATAGAATAATCAGCTTCTGGGCGCGTGAGTTTCCATTATTTTTTAAACAATACCATACAACACTTGGAATAGCTTTTTTAATATTCCTACTGGCCTCTGCAATAGGATGTATTTCCGCATTGAACGATTCTACATTTGTACGACTCATTCTGGGGGATGGTTACGTAAACGAAACTCTGAATAATATTGCAAACGGTGAGCCAACGGCCATTTATAAAAGCGGAAGTGAAATAGGAACTTTTCTTGGCATTACCATCAACAACATAAGAGTTGCGTTTTTGGCATTTGCTTTTGGTGTAATTACCAGTATTGGAACAGTTTACATTCTTTTTAGCAATGGGGTCATGTTGGGTGCTTTTATTACATTTTTTTATACCAAAGGCGTTTTTTTTGAAGCAAACAAACAAATATGGCTGCATGGTACCATAGAAATATCAGTAATCATAATTGCAGGTTGCGCAGGCCTTATTATGGGAAACAGTATTTTGTTTCCCAAAACATTTTCTAGACGGGTTTCGTTTATGAAAGGCGCAAAGGATGGATTAAAAGTAGTGGTCAGTACTATCCCGTTTTTTATTATTGCAGGTTTTATTGAGGGGTTCATTACCCGTTACTCGGGAATGCCAAATTGGTTGGCTTTTGCAATAATTGGCTTGTCTTTGTTGTTAATAGTATTTTACTATGTCCTTTATCCTATTTTAGTAAACAGATCATATGAGAGACAAATACATAGAACTTAGAGTAAACCATGATTTTGGCGATATTCTAACTACTTATTTTGATTTTTTAAAACAGAACATAAAGAAATTCACTAACGTTTTTATCAGTTACAACGGGGTATTTCTTGTAGGTTTATTAATTACGAGTTACTTGTTGGTCTCTGGCTTTATTGGACTTATTGCCGAAGAGGGAAGCTTTTCTGGAAGTGGATTGGGACAAAGCAATGAAGAGACCTATTGGATCTATATTGTAGCTGGGGGTATTCTATTTTTTGTGATTTTCATTCTCGTGGCAGGATTAAATTTCAGTCTGAGTTCTTCCTATTTGGTCAACTATGAACGGGCCAAAGGCCTTGATTTTGATAAAAAAGAGGTTTGGAACCTTACTAAAAGTAAATTTGGGGATACACTGGTTTTCATTTTACTGCTAATCCCCATTTATTTGGTGTTTTTTATTGTGGTCGTCATTACCGCTTTCATTCCATTATTAGGCCTCTTTGCCCAATATATTCTTCAATTTTCTCTTGCTGCATGGATTGGGGTTTCCTTTTTCAGCATGCTTGAACAGAACAAAGGCGTAACAGATGCGTTTGGTGAAGGATGGGGACTAGTGAGCAAAAACTTTTGGAAATCTGTTGGAGTAAATTTTATTCTTGGTTTACTTAATGGTCTTCTTTTATTCATCATATTACTTATACCTGGAATCATTGTGGGCGTTTACACTTTTCATGTTGTAGAAAATGGTGTTGATGTAGGAGCTTCCATAGTATCTACCGTGGTATATACATTGGGGCTCTGTCTATTGTTGATTTTATCGATTTATGCACAGTGCCTTTCTCAAATTGTTAACGGTATTCTTTTCTATTCGCTACATGAGAAAACCTATAATGTAAATACACGAAGTAAAATAGAGCAAATAGGACAATCCAACCAGTGATAAGAAACATCATCTACTTATTTTCTTTTTTGTGGGTATCCACAACATTTGCTCAGAATGATTCCTTGGTGCTGCCCATTGATGAAAACTCTTTGCTACAAGAGCGCAGGATGTATGAAAATTTAAAGGAAAAGTATCCTGGGGAAGAATTTAATTACGAAACCAATACTGGAGAATCTAAAAATCTGTTGGCGCGTTTTATTAAGTGGCTTTTTCAAGGCATTGGTGATGCTGTTGGCATTGATATTTCGCCCAAAATACTCATAGTGCTGGAATACATTATTTATGGTTTAATGGGGTTATTGGTCATTTATCTCTTAATCCGGGTGCTCATTAATGAAAAGTTTAATTCCCTATTCTCTAAAAAGGCGAAAGCCATTATAGACATTGATCTTTCTGAGCAACATATAGAAGTTATAGATTTAGATGCCTTGATGAGTGCCGCGCTTAATAATAAAGATTACCGATTGGCAATACGGTACCAATACCTAAAAATCCTAAAATTATTATCTCAAAAGGAAATCATTGAATGGCATTTTGATAAAACCAATGCGGATTATGAGAGAGAAATCAGTGGGATTAAATTAAAAAACGACTTTAAAACAGTCTCCTATCTGTACGAATACATATGGTACGGTGAGCAAATTATCGATGAAGTAGACTATACAAACGCCAGTTTTAGCTTTGCTCAGTTAAACAATTCAATATCGCAGTAGTGCCTATGGATAGAAAGTCTAAAATAGTGTTGATTATCTTTTCCTTGGTAATAGTAGGCATTATTGTCGCCGAAATTGTTAGGCCCAAACCTATTAATTGGAGACCTTCCTACACAGCATCGTCCAAGATACCTTTTGGTTGCTATGTGCTGTACAATGAACTGGCCACCATTTTTGATAATAGCGATATCAATACAGTTGAAGAAAGTGTTTATGATGTTCTTGTGGATAGAGACAAAACAATTGAGTCCAATTATATATTTATCAATGAGTACATTGACCTTGACAAACAGGAATCCATTCAAATGCTGGATTATGTAAGTGAAGGGAATACGATATTTATCTCTGCCTCTGGTTTTGGCAACTATCTATCCGATACGCTGAACGTTAGAATAGAATCGGATTACAATTTGAAAGAAGGTTCAACTGAATTGAGCTTTACACACGAAGAATTCAGGTCCAAAAAATTTGAACTCTCAAGAGGGGTTTACAATTCCCATTTTACAAGTGTTGACTCAACAAACACCACAATTTTGGGCCACATCACATATCTCAAAGAAGACTTTTTAGACGACAAACCCCCTCAGAAGTTTAGAAGGGCAAATTTCATAAAAACTAAATTCGGAAATGGACATTTCATATTAAACACGACACCTCAAGCATATTCCAATTATTATATGCTCAAAGGAAACCAGGATTATGTTTCCCATACCTTTTCATATTTAGAAGACAAGGATATTTTATATTGGGACAATTATAAAAAAGCGGGGCGGGCAATCATTAACTCCCCAATGCGCTTTGTTTTGAACCAGCCTGCACTAAAATGGGCTTATTATCTAATGATTTCTGGGGTTTTACTTTTTGTTTTCTTTAAAAGTAAAAGGGAACAACGAATTATTCCGGTAATCGAGCCATTGAAAAATTCATCTGTTGAATTTGCCCAAGCAGTAGGATCATTGTATAACCAAAATAAGGATTTTACAGATTTAATAAATAAAAAACTCAACTACTTTTTAGAATATATTAGAAGCCATTTCCATATGGACACTTCAATATTGAATGAAAAGGCAATTCAAGTTTTGGCCTCTAAATCAGGAAAAGGAATGGAAGAAACCAAAAACTTGATAGAATACATCATCAAACTGAAAAACAAGTCAACCCACAACGAGCAAGATAGTATCGAACTTAACAAAAAAATAACTGCCTTTAAGCAACAATAGCATGGAAGAAAAAGAACAACAAGAAGATTCACTACAGTTTAACTCTAGAGTAGATTTAACCAAACTACAGGAAGCTGTTTCCCAAGTAAAATCCGAATTGGGAAAAGTGATTATTGGCCAACAAAACATGATTGAACTGCTCATCATTTCAATACTTTCCAATGGGCACTCGCTTATTGAAGGTGTTCCCGGTGTGGCTAAAACGGTAACGGCAAAACTGTTGGCAAAAACGATGAACGTTGATTTTAGCCGTATTCAGTTTACACCAGATCTAATGCCTAGTGATATTTTGGGAACCTCCATTTTTAATGTGAAAACATCTGAGTTTGAATTTAAAAAAGGACCGTTGTTCTCCAATATCATTCTGATAGATGAAATTAATCGAGCACCAGCCAAAACACAGGCCGCACTATTTGAAGCCATGGCAGAAAGGCAAATCACCATAGACGGAACAGAATACAATATGGAACCACCTTTTCTAGTGTTTGCTACACAAAACCCTGTTGAACAAGAAGGTACATATAGACTTCCAGAGGCTCAATTGGACCGTTTTCTTTTTAAAATCAATGTTGAGTACCCAACGCTAGAAGAAGAAGTAGAAATTCTTGAACGAAAACATGAACAGAAAAATACCCAGGTAGAACAATTGATAACTTCAGTATTGTCTGCCAAACAAATTGCAGAATACCAAAATACCATAAAGGAAATAATAGTCGAAAACAATCTATTGAAATATATAGCGGCCATAGTGGACAATACAAGAACCAATTCCAACCTTTATCTTGGAGCATCACCAAGGGCTTCAATCGCCATTATGGATGCTTCAAAAGCACTAGCTGCCATAAATGGACGTGATTTTATTACCCCAGACGATATTAAAAGAGTGGCGCACCCTATTTTAGGACATAGAATTATTTTAACCCCAGAAAGAGAAATGGAAGGTCTAACAGCAGAACATGTTGTAAAACAAATAATAGAAGGGATAGAAATTCCACGATAAATAATAACGATACTTGAAAAGACTGTTCAAACATATTTATTTACAAAAACGCTTTTTTATAGCGGTAACCATCATTGTTTTTGGTTTTTTACTCTCATACATGGCAGAAGATATGTTTGGGGCAATAAAGGTTTTGTTTTATGTTTTTACACTGCTGTTCATTGTAGACCTGTTATTGCTGTTTGCTTCTAAAGGCAAGTTGGTAGGCCAGCGAATATTGCCGGATAAACTTTCTAACGGAGATGATAATTTAATTCAGTTAGAGGTTACAAATACATATCTTTTTCAAGTACATGCCAAAATAATTGATGAGATACCATTCCAATTTCAAAAAAGGGATTTTGGCTTGACCAGTAAAATAGAAAGTGGCGGAAGCAAGAATTACAACTACATGCTTAGACCCACCGAACGAGGCATCTATTCTTTTGGCAGCCTAAATCTATTTGCCATCTCTCCCATTGGTTTTCTCGCAAAAAAATATGAGTTCAACATAGACCAGCAAGTGCCTGTATACCCCTCCTTTTTGCAGCTACAAAAATATGACCTAATTGCCTTCACGAATCGTTTGCATGAATATGGTCTAAAAAAAATCAGACGTATAGGACATACGATGGAGTTTGAACAGATTAAGGAATATGTGCAAGGGGATGATATTAGAAACATTAATTGGAAAGCAACCGCTAAGAGAAATCAGTTAATGGTCAATCAATATCAAGATGAAAAGTCGCAACCAATATATTCAGTTATAGATAAGGGAAGAGTAATGAAAATGCCCTTCAATGAGCTAAGTCTTTTGGATTATGCCATTAATGCCACATTGGTAATTAGCAATATTGCATTAAAAAAACAGGACAAGGCCGGTATGTTTTCATTAAGCGATAAAATTGAGAACCGTGTTGTAGCTGAGCGAAGGAGTTCGCAAATGAGTTTGATTTTGGAAACACTCTATAATTTAGAGACAAACTTTGTAGAAACAGATTTCAGTAGATTATATATTGATGTCAAAAGAAATCTAAACCAAAGAAGTCTATTGCTGCTCTACACAAATTTTGAAACTCTGGATGCACTTCATAGACAATTACCTTACCTGCAGGCCATTGCCAAACAACACTTATTGGTGGTCATATTTTTTGAAAATACCGAACTGAATACATTTGCCAGTAAAAAAGCAGATACGGTACGTCAAATTTTTGAACAAACCATTGCCGAAAAATTCATTTACGAGAAAAAGTTAATTGTAAATGAGCTTAGAAAATATGGAATCCAGACCATTTTAACCAAACCAGAGAATTTGACCATCAATACCATAAATAAATACCTAGAAATAAAAGCCAGAGGCCTTATTTAAAACTTATTATTGGGTGCCTGTCCTTTAAAAACATTGAAGAAAACCCAAAAGAGGTCAAGCTGGGTAACTTGCTCCCTTCAACCAATAGATTTTTATCCTCCTTGTTTACCTGAAAGTAATTTTCTTCTAAATGATCTGCGGTAAAACTTCCCCTTAATCTTTTATTTCGTTTTTTTGAAAAAATCTCAATAGCAACTCCAACCGTTATCCCTCCTAAAATAGTTGCAACTAAATCATCATTATCCCAACCATTTTCCCGTTGCCCGGCATCCACGGTTTCTTTGGCCAGACCAATTAATGTGCTTCCCGCAACTGCACCTACAAATGTCCAAACCCTATTTCCGTCAGAGGCCTGTTTGGCAATACCAGCTCCAGCCAGACCAAAAAGATTACCTCCTAAAAAATGCAGTGCCTTATCTCGCTCTACTTGACTATGGAGTTGTGATGCCAGTACAAATAAAACTAATGTGTGGATTAGTGTTCTCATGTGCGCTGTAAATGTAAAGAAAGTTGATTGTTTTAAAAATTTATCACAGCTTCTTTGGCTTTGTTGAATTCTGCTACCAAATTGTTCATGATCTCAACTACAGGCTTAATTTCATGAATTAGACCAGAAACTTGTCCAATCTCAAGTTCACCTTCAACAAGATCCCCCTCAAACATTCCTCGCTTTGCCCTTGCCCTGCCCAACAATGCCTTCAAATCTTCTGCTGAAGCACCTTGTGCATATGCTTTTTGAATATCTTCATAAAACTTGTTTTTGAGTAAACGGACCGGAGCTAACTCTTTTAAGGTCAAATGGGTATCTCCTTCTCGGGCGGCCACTATTTCCTTCTTAAATAAATCGTGTGAAGAACCTTCTTCGCTTGCGGCAAAACGGCTACCTAACTGAACGCCATCTGCCCCCAGAACCATGGCGGCAAGCATTGCTTGGCCCGTAGCAATTCCCCCCGCCGCGATCAAGGGAATATTTATTTTTTCCTTTACCGATGGAATCAAGACCATTGTGGTTGTTTCATCCCTTCCATTATGCCCTCCAGCTTCAAATCCTTCTGCTACAATAGCATCAACACCAGCATCTTGCGCTTTTAGAGCAAATTTTACACTGCTTACCACATGTACCACCGTAATTCCATGTTTTTTTAGAAAAGCCGTCCATGTTTTTGGGTTTCCTGCAGAAGTAAAGACAATTTTTACACCACTGCTAACAATGATTTGCATCAACTCTTCAATATTGGGGTATAACATAGGAATGTTTATCCCAAAAGGCTTGTCGGTAGCTTTTTTACATTTATCAATATGTTCTTTTAACACATCAGGGTACATGCTTCCAGCTCCAAGCAAACCAAGGCCACCCGCATTGGAAACCGCAGATGCCAAACGCCAGCCACTTGCCCAAATCATTCCTCCTTGAACAATGGGGTATTTAATTCCGAAAAGTTGTGTGATTCTATTGCGACTCATATTCATGAAATGACTCCTGAGCCAATAAGTTCTTCCCCAATATACCAAGCCACAAACTGACCTTCTGTAATAGCGGATTGCTTTTCTTTGAAATCCACATAGAGACCGCTATCCGTTTTGTACAACGTAGCTTGCTGTAAAGGTTGCCTATATCGGATTCTTGCCATCACTTCCATGGTCTCATCAACATTTAAAGCCAAATCTTCCCTTACCCAATGCAGTTCATTATCGTTTACAAAAAGCGTATGGCGCAATAAACCCGGGTGGGATTTGCCTTGACCTGTATAAATTATATTTTTCTCAACATCAGTATCAATTACAAACAAAGGCTCTTTGGTTCCACCAACATTTAATCCCTTACGTTGCCCAATGGTAAAATAATGTGCTCCTTGATGCTCCCCTACTACTCTTCCATCAGTTTCTGAATACTCTGGTTTTTCGGCATAAAATGCCAATTCTGCACCCTTATTTTCAAATTTTGGTGTATCACCAGTAAAAAGAGCGGCAGTGTTTGGTACCTCTACGATAACGCCTTTTTTGGGTTTCAATTTTTGCTGTAAAAAATCTGGCAAATGTACTTTTCCAATAAAACACAATCCCTGTGAGTCCTTTTTATCAGCCGTGATCAAATCGTTTTCTGCGGCAATTTTCCTTACTTCAGGTTTGGTAAGTTCCCCTATGGGAAACAAGGTTTTAGAAAGCTGTACCTGGGACAACTGACATAAAAAATAGGATTGGTCCTTGTTACCATCTACTCCGGCCAAGAGCTGGTAAGTTTCTGTACCGTCCTCATTAAAAATTGTACCTTTTCTGCAATAGTGACCCGTGGCTACATAATCTGCTCCTAACTGCAATGCTATTTTCATGAACACATCAAACTTTATTTCACGATTGCACAGCACATCCGGGTTTGGTGTTCTTCCTTTTTCATACTCATTGAACATATAGTCCACAATGCGTTCTTTGTACTCAACACTTAAATCCACCGTCTGAAAAGGAATTCCGAGTTTTTCCGCCACGATCAGCGCATCATTACTATCTTCTACCCAAGGGCATTCTTCAGAAATAATCACAGAATCATCATGCCAATTCTTCATAAAAAGACCGATTACCTCATAACCTTGTTCTTTTAAAAGATAGGCCGTAACGCTTGAATCCACACCCCCAGAAAGTCCAACAACAACTTTTTTCATTTCTACTTCATATAACTGTGCAAAAGTACAAAATGACCACCATTAAATCCTAAAGCTGTCCTATTAGGAATTGTGAGGTATCTGGTGGACAAAACTTAGAACAGAAAACCAAATTGACGAAAATGATGCCAATCCCGAGGAAGAAGATGAAATTGTAAACACTGATTATCATTCAAATACACAGAACAGCATACCCACTATTATTGAGCTGGGCTAATCGGCAGACGTTCTAAGTGCTTTGAATGTTGCCGATATAGGTGGATACACTATCTGCCAAAGGACTGTTAACCATATTCGGCCCAACCAATGAGGCCTTCTTAGAATTATTTGATCAACTAGATAGCTTCCATTCTTTAGCGGATTTTAATACGGAAGAAGAAATACGGTTGTCGGGAAAAATTCTAACATATCATTTCATAGATGGTTATAAAATAACCTCCTCAAACCTATCAAATATTAGCAAATTGATTATTTTTTAAGGAGAAAAGTTAAACATAAATATCACTGATGATATTTATGTTCTAGATAAAGCGAGAAAACCTTCTAAAGTCACTTCTACAGATAAGGAAATATTGGAAAGCATAATTCATACTATAGATAAAGTACTATTCTCACAAGGATTTTTAGAGCATATTTAGTTTTTAGTTTATAAAATAGAACTTGAAAATCCAGTTCACAGGGCATCATGAATCAGGTTTTTTTGATGTTATCGTTCAGTTTTAGATTGAATTTGTTAAACTTTTTATAAAAAAGGTTAAACAGAAAGCAACTTATTTTGTTTAATGACATCTTTACAACATTAAACAACATAAAATCTAATAAAATCTCATGAAAGCACTAATTAAATTATCCCAATTCACATTATTAATGTTCGCCTTGATCTTAACATCCTGTTCGGATGATGACGATGGTACAATCGTGGTTGTACCCTCTAGTAACATTGTAGAAGCTGCAGTAGCCACTGCTGATTTAAGCAGCTTGGTAAGTGCATTACAAAAAGCTGATGAAAGCGCCGACAACGATTTAGTTAGTGCTTTAAGTGGTGAAGGCCCTTTCACGGTCTTTGCACCTACCAATGCTGCATTCGCAGATTTGTTTGCACAATTGGATGGTTTTGATTCTTTGGATGATTTCAACACCCAAGAACTTCAAAACCTACTGGCCACTATATTAACATACCATGTTATTCCTGGCGCAGCCGCACTTTCTTCAGATTTGAGTGACGGTCAAAATTTAACCACATTGCAAGGTGGGTCTCTAGTAATTTCTACACAAGGTGGAGTATTCATTGGAGATGCAACCAATGCTGACGCAGAGGTTACCAAAGCTAACGTTGAGACTACCAATGGTGTTGTGCATATAATTAACAAAGTATTACTGCCTCAGCCTATTTTAGACCAACTAGCTGATATTATTCTGGTTCCTATTACTGATTTGGCTATCGGCAATGAAAACCTTCAAAGTTTGGTTGCTGCCTTAACTGCAGCCAACGGAGACTTACCTACCGTATTGAGAGGAGATGGTCCTTTCACGGTATTAGCACCTTCAGATGATGCTTTTACAGCTTTCTTGAATGGAGCCGAACTAGGCGATATCCCTGTTGATGTTTTAACCAATGTTTTACTGAATCATGTTATTAGTGGAGAACTAATGGCTGCAGATTTAATTGCATTAGGCTCTGGATATGCCAATACGCTTGCAACAGGTGCAGGTGATGAAAACATTAGTATTTTCTTTGATACTGCTGATGGCGTTGTGTTCAATGCAGCTTCAACTGTTGAAACTCCAAATGTAAAGGCATTAAATGGAGTGGTACATATTGTAGATGCAGTTATAGATATACCTAATATCGTTGACCACGCATTGGCCAACCCAGCTCTTACTTCTCTAGTAGGTGCACTTACCAGTGGCGGCAATACAACATTTACAGACCTATTGTCTAATGAAGAAGAGGTATTTACCGTGTTTGCTCCTGTAAATGCTGCCTTTGATGCGTTTACAAATCCAAATTCCAACGACATCAATGATATTCTTTCAAACCATGTGGTAGTTGGAGCAGCAGCTTTTTCATCAGGATTAACAAACTCCTATGTAAATACTGCGGCTGAATATGCTACTGACGAAAACTTAAGTCTTTATATCAACACAGATGATGGGGTAACTTTGAATGGTGTCAGTAATGTAGCCATTGCAGATATCGTAGCTTCAAACGGTGTTGTTCATGCTGTAGATGCTGTAATCGATTTGCCTACAGTGGTAACTTTTGCGGCAGCTGACCCTAATTTTTCTACACTTGTAGAGGCTCTTACAACATTAACTCCTAGTGTTGATTTTGTGGATGTTCTTTCCGCACAAGATGGAAACGGTAGTGACCCTTTCACTGTGTTCGCACCAACAAATGAAGCATTTGCTGCCTTGGCGGCAATCCCTGCGGAGGCTGATTTAATTCCAATTCTTCAACACCATGTAATTGGAGGAGCTAATGTTCGTTCAGGAGATTTAACCCCTGATGGTGATACGGTAACACCTGCCACTTTAGAAGGAGATACCTTCACTATTACACTTCCTGGTACCGATGGTAACATTGCCAATGTAACAGATGGTGCTGGCAATACTGGCATAGGCATTGACGCGGTAGACGTTCAGGCCGTAAATGGCGTCATCCATGTATTAGATACTGTATTGCTACCAGACACTACAAATTAAATATCAATAAAATTTCAAAAATGTAGGTTAAATACTACTAAAAACTCCCTTGATTGAAATCAAGGGAGTTTCTTTTTTATATAGGTGTTTACCGTTCGTCGATGACACATCAAAAGGGGTCTCTTTACCATACAAAAACACCCCTTTTGACAACTATTAATTTTTTAGACAAGTATTATGTCACATCTTTGAAGTCCCAAATCTTTCCAAACTATACCTAATCAGTGGTGAAAGCTCCCCCAAATTCTGGGGGAGTTTTTATTTTGTGGAAATATATTTAGCGCTTTCCTGTTTTCTTTTGTGCTTCTGCTTGCTCCATCATCTCACGCATCTTTTTCTGGAACTTGTTTTCCTTTTTAGGCTTCTTCTTGTTCTCTTGAATTTGCGCATGGATTTTATCTTCATTCAAAATGTACTTTTTAATGGCCAACATAATGAAGATGGTAATCAAGTTAGAAATGAAATAATACAAACTCAACCCACTGGCGTAATTGTTAAAGAAAAACAACATCATTACAGGAGATAGGTACATGATAAACTTCATGTTCGGCATGCCCGGCTGCTGCTGCATCTGCATACTCTGACCTGTAGTCATGGTCATATAGAAAAAGATGGCAACCGATGCTAAAATTGGAAAAAGACTTACATGATCTCCATAAAATGGGATAGCAAACGGTAAATTAAAAATAGTATCATAAGATGATAGGTCTTCTGCCCATAAAAATGATTTTTGTCTTAAAGCAAATGACGTAGGGAAAAACATGAACAACGAATAGAAAATGGGAAGTTGAAGCAGTGCAGGAATACAACCACTCATAGGACTTACCCCAGCCTTGTTATACAGCTTCATGGTCTCCTGTTGCTTTTTCATCGCATTGTCCTTCAATCTTTCATTGATTTCTGTAATCTCAGGCTTCAGCACCTTCATCTTGGCTTGAGACAGGTAGGATTTGTAGGTTACTGGAGATAACGCCAAACGCACAATAATCGTCATGATAACAATAGCTATTCCAAAAGGAAGAAAAGAACTTAAGAAGCTGTAAAAGGGAGTAAACACATACCTGTTTATCCATCCAAAAATTCCCCATCCAAAAGGAATGGACTCTACCAAGCCCAAGTCTTCATAATCCTCCAACACCTTTACATCTGTAGGCCCATAATACCAATGCATATTTTGAGAAAGCTCCCCACCTTGCAATTCTAAAACAGTTTTTGTCGTGTATGCTTTTGTAAAAAGTGTTTCTTTGCTTTCTTCCTCCACTAAATTTGTAGAACTCAGTTCTGCACTCTTAAAGTGGGTATCCGTTGCTAAAATAGAACTGAAAAAATGCTGACGATATGATAACCATTTTACATCCGTTTCTGTTTCCTCATCCAAATCACTACTCTCAGAAAGTTTGCTAATTTTACCTTCGTCATGATTATAGGTCAAACGTGTATATCGGTTTTCGTACAGAACACTTTTGTCATGCCTAATACCTTTAAGATTCCACTCTAAATCAATAGGGCGGGTGGAATTGATAACACCGTTCAACCCTTGAGATCTAATGGTAAAATCCACCAAATAATCATTTGGTTTCATCTCATAGCGATACTCTAAAAATTGATTTTGGGAAATTTTGGCTTTCATTGAAAGCACTTGGTTATCCCCGTTCTCTGAAAATGAAGGTTCAAAAAACAAATCTAAAGTATTCAACACTCTATTATCAGCGGTGGAAAAGTTAATACCGAAAGAGGCATTCCCATCCCTGACCAAGTATATTGGAACAGAATCGTGGTCAACAAAATTCTTCATTCTGGCCTCTATAATTTGGCCTCCTTTATTATCCACCTCTAAATAAAGTACTTTATTCTCTAATTTTGTGGTACCCTCTGAGGCAGTGGTAAAGCCAAAAGCCCCTACTGAACTTTTGTAACTTGCCACTGCTGTGGAATCTTGCAAATTAATTTGGGCGGGTTCATTATCGACCACCGTTTCTTTGATAGCCTCTGTCTCTTTTGCTGCGGCTTCAACTTTTTCCTGCTCTGCTTTTTGGGCCTCTAATTCTTCTGGGGTGGGTTGATTTTGGTAAAACATATAAATGAGTATCCCAAAAATCAATACAAAACCAATAATGGATTTGACGTCCAGTTTCTTTTCTTCCATGAAAGTTATTTAGTGAAAATCTTAATCTCAGGTTTTCAGGTGGCAAATATATGTCCAAAACTGGAGTTTATGCCAAACTGGCACTAGTTTGTTGTTCTTTTTGTGCCAAAACCGCTTTAACAAAACCTACAAACAAAGGATGTGGGTTTGCAACCGTACTCTTATATTCCGGATGATATTGAACACCAATAAACCATGGGTGCGAAGGAATTTCAATTACTTCAACCAACCCAGTTTTTGGATTTAGGCCTGTCGCCAACAACCCAGCTTCTTCCATTTGAGATTTATACTCGTTGTTATACTCAAAACGATGTCTATGGCGCTCCTCAATGTCTGTTTTGCCGTATGCTTCGTACACTAAACTATCTTCTGTTAGTTTGCAATCCCATGCGCCCAAACGCATTGTGCCACCCATATCCGTCACCAATTTTTGTTCCTCCATTAAACTAATTACCGGCTCAGGTGTATTTTCATCCATTTCAGTAGAATTGGCATTTTTAAGCCCTAAGACATTCCTCGCAAACTCGATTACCGCCATTTGCATTCCCAAACATATTCCCAAAAATGGAACATTGTTTTCTCTTGCATATCTTACTGCCAATATTTTTCCCTCTATGCCTCTTTCTCCAAATCCAGGGGCTACCAAAATACCATCCAATCCCGCTAATTTTTCATCTATGTCGGATGCTGTAATATGTTCGGAATGTATAGATCGCACCTCTACTTTTACCTCATTTGCCGCACCAGCGTGAATAAAAGATTCTAAAATGGATTTATAGGAGTCTTGAAGCTCAACATATTTACCTATAAGACCAATTGTTACCTTGTTCTTAGGATTTTTATGCTTTTTCAAAAACTGTTCCCATTGTTCAAGATTCGGTTCTGTTTCTTGTGAAAGAGCCAATTTTTCGAGTGCCACTTTATCTAATCCCTCCTCCTGCATCATTATTGGAACATCATAAATGGTAGATGCATCTATGGATTGGATAACAGCTTCTTTCTTTACATTACAAAAGAGCGCCAGTTTTTTCTTAATATCATCAGATATCTCATGCTCGGTCCTACAAACAAGGATATCCGCTTTTATTCCACTCTCCATCAAAGTTTTTACAGAGTGTTGTGTGGGTTTTGTTTTTAATTCGCCAGCTGCAGAAAGAAATGGTACCAAAGTAAGATGGATTACCATTCCATTATTATCTCCCAATTCCCATAAAAGTTGTCTTACCGCCTCTATATATGGCAAAGACTCTATGTCACCTACAGTACCTCCAATTTCGGTAATAACAATGTCATAATCACCACTGTTCCCTAAAATCTGAATGCGTTCTTTTATCTCATTGGTGATATGTGGAACAACCTGTACAGTTTTGCCCAAAAACTCGCCTCTACGTTCCTTTTCAATAACACTTTGGTATATTCTACCCGTAGTTACATTATTTGCCTGGGAAGTACGAACATTTAAAAAGCGCTCGTAATGTCCCAAATCCAAATCAGTTTCAGCACCATCATCAGTTACGTAGCATTCTCCATGCTCATAAGGATTTAATGTGCCCGGATCAACATTGATGTAAGGATCTAGCTTTTGGATGGTAGTTCGGTAGCCTCTAGCTTGCAATAACTTGGCTAAAGATGCAGCGATAATTCCTTTACCTAAGGAAGAAGTAACGCCACCCGTAACGAAAATGTACTTGGTCTGTGACATATTGGGAACTCTATTACGGGGCGTAAAGTTACAAATTGCCATCGGAAAACATGATTATTCCCTAGGAAATTCTTTTTGAATTTTTCTAATCATGGGCTCCAGTCCATTATCCTTAACATCCAACATGGTAATCAAGTGCTCTCCCAATTTTCCTTTTGGAAATCCTTTTTGTCTGAACCATACCAAATAAGCCAAAGGCAAATCCACCAGATAACTGCCCTTGTACTTACCAAAAGGCATTTTGTAATGAGCAAGTTCCAGCAACTTTCCTTTGTTAGGTTGTATTTCCATTTGTATCTCTAAAATACTATCTTTCTAGGTATAAACACCAAATCATGAAAAGAAGAAATTTCATAGCCGCTGCTGCTGCGGGATCTGCGGGCATTGTAACCACTTCCTCCATAGCACAAACTCAAAAAAAAAACAAGGATTTTGAGTTGAAAAACAACATTAACCATAGTGTTTGCCAATGGTGTTTTAATCATTTGCCTTTAGAGGAATTTCTTCAAACACTAAATAGTTTGGGCATAAAAGCCATTGATCTAATTGGCCCCGAAGACTGGCCATTGTTGAAAAAGTACGGCATTCATTGTTCTATGTGCAATGGTGCGGAAATTAGCTTGACAGAAGGATGGAACGACCCAAAATATCATGAAGAACTTATAAAGAATTACACAGAGATTATTCCGAAGGTGGCAGAAGCGGGATATACAAACCTCATCTGTTTTAGTGGTAATCGCAGGGGAATTAACGATTATGTAGGGCTACAAAATTGTGTGGATGGACTTTCCAAGATTATGCCTTTAGCAGAAAAGCATGGTGTCGTAGTTCAAATGGAATTGTTCAATCAGGTTAACCACCCAGATTATATGTGCGATAGTTCTATTTGGGGTGTAGAACTATGCAAACATTTGGGCAGTAACAACTTTAAATTGCTTTTTGATATTTACCATATGCAAATACAAGAGGGTGATATTATTCGAAGCATTCAAAACTACCACCCCTATTTTGGGCACTATCATACTGCCGGTGTACCAGGGCGTCATGAAATAGATGAAACCCAAGAATTGTACTATCCTGCAATTATGAAGGCAATTTTAGACACTGGATTTGGTGGCTACGTTGCCCAAGAATTCATTGTTACCTGGGAAGACAAAATCGGGGCTTTAAAAGATGCTTTTTTACGCTGTGATGTTTAAAAAGCTTTTCTTTTTAAGTAGGTGTAACAGATTATACTTTCTCGATTAGCGTACCTTTTTCGGAACCAAGCTCTTTGCCCCAGTCATTGATATTATCTATCACATGGATAAGACTTTTACCAAACTCCGTGAGTGAGTATTCCACTCGTATAGGCGGTTTAAGGCCGTAGGCTTTTCGTTCAACAAGTCCATTTTCGGTCAATGCAGTTAACTGGATACTTAGGCCTTTTTCCGTAATGTCGGGAATCAGTGCCTTGAGTTCTGAAAATCGTTGCGTTCCGTTCTTCAAATACCATAGGACCACGCACTTCCACTTTCCACCTATAAAGTTCATTGTAACGTCTATTCCGCAGTGATAGGTTTTATCACCTAACAGATAAACTTTTTCTTTGCCATTTTTCAACATGATTATATTCTTAACCTGTCAACTTTGACAGTTATTGCCTAGTAAAAATAGACCATATAGATTTGATGTGTAAAACATACAACAATTCATGAATCCATTTATTTCAGATATCATTGGCTACCTAGCTTTGGTCATGAACTTGTATTCCATGTCTTCGAAAGGTGAATACAAACTCAGGGTCGTATCCAGTATTGCCAATGCAATATATGTTCTATATGGTTTTTTAATTGAAGCAATTCCGATAATATTGGGATGCTCAATTGCAGTTTGCCTTCATTTATATCGTTTAAAATCTCTGAATACAACTTCCAATGACCATAGAAAATAGCGTTTCAAAAGATATTGACGAAATATTTAGACTATACCTGATCGCCACAGATTTTCAGCGTTCCAAAGGTTTGGTTACCTGGCCTGAATTTGATAGGAAAATGGTTTCAGATGAAATCGATCAGGACCGACAATGGAAAATACTGGTAAACGGTAAAATTGCGTGTGTTTGGGCTTCCGCTTTTGAGGATCCCATTATCTGGGGCGAAAAAAATGGCCAACCTTCATTGTATCTCCACCGAATTGCAACCAACCCAGAGTTCAGAGGCATGCACATGGTCAAAAGGATTTTAGAATGGGCTTCAATCCATGCTCAATTACATGGTAAAAGTTTTATCAGAATGGATACTGTAGGTGAAAACAAAAAACTAATTGCTTACTACCAAAGTTGTGGTTTCAACTTTCTAGGGTTGAAACAATTGAAAAACACAGAAAGTCTACCAGCCCATTACCACAATGCCGTTGTATCTTTATTTGAAATTGAATTACCCGCTCCAACCAATTTCTAGATTCTGTCATTTACTCAAATAGAATAATGCATTAACTTTAATTATATATGAAACGAATGAACCTGCTTGCTGCCTTGGATGACTTGCAACTGGAACTACCTCAAAGTGCAACGCCTGGCGGAAACTATGTATCCGTGAACATCCGAGGAAATATTGCTTTCGTCGCAATACAATTTCCCATTATGAATGGGGAATACCTATATAGGGGTAGGTTGGGCGAAGAAATAACCACAAATGAAGGATACAAGGCCATGGAAATCTGTGCTTTAAATGTACTTGCACAAATACACAGCAAAATGGAACTTGATTCCATAGTTGGGCTCAATCACATAGACGGTTATTTTCAATCTGGAGTTGATTGGGATGATTCCCCATTAGTTGTGGACGGAGCATCTGATCTATTTGTAAAGGTTTTAGGAGAAAAAGGCCAGCATTCCAGAGCAATATTAGGTATAGATAAATTACCTAGAAATTTTAGTGTTGGTTTAACGGCCTCATTCACTTTAAAAAAATGATTCTGAGGAATTCCCTTCTTGAGTTTACCTTGAATCTATGAGATATTTGAAACCAATTAAGATACCCTAGAATTCACTTTCTTGTAAGGCCTCCTTAATTTTCTTGTTCCATTCCAATTGCTTTTCGGCATTTCTGGAAAAACTGGTTTCCCAATCGTAAAAATCCTGGAAATCTTCCAATTCCTTTAAAATTTCCTTATAGATTTTTCGTATCTCGGCCTTTACGTTATCAGAAAAGGAAGTGCGCCTTAATTTATCCCGCATCTTACGGGCAAAGAGTTCAGAAATATCAAAATGGAGCTGCTCATGACTTAGGATAAGGTCATCGCAGATTTCTGGTTTGTACCAAGATTCATTAGGATAGAAAAAAGCACTTACCTCAAAATCCAAATCCACTTCATGATGAATCAAATTTGCAGAGTATTTATAACTTATTCCACTAGCGGTAGTAGCTGCAGGAACAGCCGCGGGGGGGACCTTTCCTCTAAAATCTGACCACGTGAGTCGTTTACCTGAATTCCATAAAACACCTTCTTCAATTTCCTGGGCACATCCTAAGAAACAAAAAAACAAAAGACATCCTATAGAAATTACTTTATCCAATGAAATTCAATTATCTTTTCAATATCTGGGTGCAAGCTATAATGTACGGGACATGTATTTGCAGTATTCTTCAAAATTTTTCTGTGCTTTTCAGAAACATTTTCAGGGAGTTCCATTTTCACTTCAATCTTAGAAATTCGTCTAGGATTTGCAGCCATATGTTTGGTTATTTCAGCAGTGGAACCTGATAAATCTACTTCCAAGTCCCTAGCCTTAATGCCCATCATTGTAAGCATGCAACTTCCCAAACCGGTCGCTACCGTATCTGTTGGCGAGAAGGCCTGTCCCAATCCGTTGTTATCAATTGGGGCATCTGTAATAAACTCGTTGTTAGACCTTAGATGCAAACATGTGGTCCGTAATTCTCCCGTATAGGTAACTTTAGAGGTCATTTAATTTTATTTCTTTAATTCGTAAACTATCGTACTCCATTAAATAACAGGCCGTATTATAATACCCAGAAGACCAATTATTCAAATAATTAAAACTGTTTCCGGTATATTCTGTAAGTCCGATAATTTTGGAGGTTTCAAAAAGATTGTTTTTATGGGCAAGTTTTAATAAAACATCAAAAGTCACATCAAAACCACGCACTGCATAACGATCAGGTTTTAAACCTTTATATCGCTTTCTATATGCTTTGGTAAAGGCATCAGTTGCCGCTTCTCTATAAAAAGAAGGATATGTGAATCTTAAATTTGAAAGGTGGGTGCTGGATACTGCATCGCTTTCAAAAGCATTATTAAAATTTGTCGTGAACATCCTTACTGGAGCCTCTTCTGAAATAGCTGAATTTAGAATAGAACTCACACTGGAAACCATGTTGGGCTGATCCGTTTCTACAAATACCCAGTTCTCCTTGGTTTCTGAAAGCATAATCAAAAATTCATCTAAGTGCAATGACTTATTATCAATGATTTTTGCGATTTGGGCTGTAGGAAACTTGGATATAATAGAATCATATGCCACTTGATGGGTAGAGTCTGCAATAATAACCACATTTTGATCTGTGTAAGTTTTTTCCATATAGGAAAGCATTTTTTGTCTAAGAACATCATCTGTTGGCACCGAAAAATATACATTGCCATGACTCAATTGACTATTGGAGCCTATTGGCGAAATTACTGGGATGTTTTTGGAAGCGGCTTGCACAGCTACCTCATTCAAAGCGCTTGAAGATACAGGGCCAATAATGGCATTTACTCCCAACAGATTTTCCCTAAACAAAATTTCTTTGACCTTGGCCTGGCTCAACTCCGTATCAAAAGTCTTTACATCGACTGAGACGCCCATTTTTTTAATGGAATCCAAAGCGACCATGGCCCCAGAGTAAAACCCGACACTTAAATTAATATCCCTTCTGGTCTCTATTTGACTTATAGTCTTTTTTCTATCATTGAAATTAACCCGGTCCAACCTAAAAGGCAGCATAAAGACCAACTTTGGCCTGTTTTGAACATTAATGCTATCTATAAGATTGATCTTATCAAGAATCAAGGCGTTTTTTACCTCAAGACCATTGGCATTGGCCCTTGGAAGCTTTAAAACCATCCCGGCTTTAAGACCATTTTCCAAATCTGGGTTCAATTGAAATAATTCGTCCCTTGTGATCTTTAAGTTTTGGGTAAGTCTAAAGATGTTTTGCTTGGGTTTTACTTCATAAAAAATGAAATTTTCTGTGTTAACTTCACCAGAGGTATCCTTTTTCTTGGGAAGACGTAAAACCATGCCCTCCTTAAGGCCACCAAGTTTCATGATTTCAGGATTCAGTTTTACTATGGAATCCGATGGAATGCCATACTCTTTTCCTAAACTATATAACGTTTGTTTTGGAGGCACCGTAAAAGAGGTAAATAAATCTACTTGTTGGTTCTCAAGGCTATCACCTTTGGGTCTTGGTAAGTTAAGTTCTTGCCCCACCGCTAAATAGTCAGAGTTTTTACTTAAATCAGGGTTTAAAGCAACCAAGCTATCAACCGTAATTCCGTATTTATGGGCAATACTCCACCTTGTTTCTTTAGGTTGTACCGTATATGTCTCAAAATCCAGTGCCCGTTCATCTTCGGGTGTAGGTTCTGGGAATTTTGGTATTTGCAATACCATTCCTTTTTTTAGAGGTTCTGAATATAACTGTCTATTGTAACGTTTTAGTTGTTCCTCCGTAATCTCGTAGCGTTGAGTAAGACCAAATAAGGTTTCTCTTTTCCTAACCCTATGCCTAGAAAAACTCAGGGGCTTTTCCTGTTCCTGAACTTTTTCTTCTTCAGGCTTTTCTTCTGGTTCTATTACAGACCCATCCAAAGGAATAATCAAAATGGTATTTGCTTTTACATCCGAAGCAGTTTTGATTTCCTTATTGGATTGCAAGATGGTAAAAGGAGTAACACGGTATTTTTGAGAGATGCTTTGCAATGTCTCTCCTTCTTTAACCGCATGGGTTGTATACTTTTGTGCCGAAACCTGAATTGAAGTCAACAAAAAGACAACAATACTAAGTCTTAAAATATGTTTTTTCATTCCCATTCTATAGTTGCAGGTGGCTTTGAACTAATGTCATACACTACTCTATTAACGCCTTTGACCTTATTTATTATATCATTGGATGTCTTTTGTAGGAATTCATAAGGAAGATTGACCCAATCTGCCGTCATACCATCGGTACTTTCCACAGCTCTTAAAGCTACACATTTTTCATATGTACGTTCATCCCCCATTACTCCTACACTATTTACGGGCAAAAGCATAGCTCCAGCCTGCCAAACCTTATCATATAATCCCCATTTCTTCAATCCATCAATAAAAATAGCATCCACTTCTTGTAAGATAGACACCTTTTCTGCTGTAATGTCACCTAAAATACGAATTCCCAAACCCGGCCCGGGAAAAGGATGGCGACCAAGTATTGCTGGATCCATATTTAAATTTTTTCCAACCCTGCGTACTTCATCCTTGAACAACAACTGCAAAGGCTCCACAACTTTTAACTTCATGTAATCTGGCAGTCCACCAACATTATGGTGGCTTTTAATGACTGCTGAAGGTCCACCGCTCGCCGAAACTGATTCTATACGGTCCGGGTAAATAGTTCCTTGAGCCAACCATTTTGCATTTTCCACTTGATGTGCCTCATCATCAAAAACCTCAATAAACACGCGACCTATAATCTTTCTTTTTGTTTCAGGATCCGATTCCCCTTTCAAGGCATCCAAAAAACGTGCCGAAGCATCAACGCCCTTTACATTTAAACCCATGTCCTTATATTGATCAAGAACGCTATCAAACTCATTTTTACGTAACAATCCATTGTTCACAAAAATGCAATGCAAATGACTTCCAATAGCCTTATGCAACAACATGGCGGCAACACTGGAATCCACTCCGCCAGAAAGACCAAGGATCACCTTATCATCTCCAATTTTTTCTTTGAGTTCTTCTATTGTTGTTTCCACAAAGGCATCTGGGGTCCAATCTTGTTGTAAACCTGCAATGTTAACAAGAAAGTTTTCCAATATCTTTTTCCCATCTTTTGTATGATATACCTCGGGGTGAAATTGAATACCGAATGTTTTTTCTCCTTCTATTCTAAAAGCAGCATTTTCCACATCGTGAGTACTGGCCAACCGTACCGCACCATCTGGTAATTTCTTAATGGTATCGCTATGGCTCATCCATACTTGACTGCCATCATCTATTCCATCTAAAAAATCTTCGTTTTCTTTTGTATAGGACAAATTGGCTCTCCCATACTCTCTAGTGGCCGAAGGAGCCACGTTTCCTCCATTAAAATGCGCCAAATATTGAGCTCCGTAACAGATTGCCAATAGTGGTTTCTTTCCTTTAATTTCTGAGAGATCGGGATGCGGGACATTATCCCCTCTAACCGAGTGCGGAGATCCCGAAAGTATTATGGCCTTGTATATCGATAAATCTTCAGGAGGGTTGTTATATGGCTTAATGTCTGAGTAAATGTTAAGTTCCCTAACGCGTCTTGCGATCAATTGTGTGTACTGGGAACCAAAATCTAGGATAAGTACGTTGTTATGCATGGGCAAAAATAGCAATTTGCTTTAGTAGAAAAAGTATCTTTTCTTGGATATTTATAACAACTTTTCTAAGGATTTATCAACACCGCTCTACCACCCTAATTTTCTTGCCGGTATTGTTCCAAATATTACGCAAGAAGACTCGAATATAACGTTGAGTAGTTTTTTTCTTAACATTTTTCATCATTTCTTTGCTGTCGTAAACACATTGAACCATGATTAAAGGATTTATCTTCGATTTGGACGGAGTCATTACCGATACTGCAGAATCACATTACAAGGCTTGGAAAAAGTTGTCCGATGATATGGGCTGGGATTTTGATCATGAGGTCAACGACAAACTTAGAGGCATTTCGCGCATGGATTCCATCCAGGTCATTTTAGATCATAACAATACCTCTTTGGATGCAGAGACCTTGGCCAAGCTAGCGACTAAAAAAAATGATATTTATGTTGCAAGCCTTGAGACCATGACTCCAGATGATTACCTACCCGGGGCCAAAGAATTGTTGACCCATTTAAGAACGGAAGGGTTCAGTGTTGCTTTAGGAAGCGCTAGTAAAAATGCCATTAAAGTATTGGAACAGTTAAATGCTTCTGGATATTTTGACGTTATTGGCGATGGAAACAGTGTCTCAAAAAGCAAACCGGAACCAGATATTTTTCTGTACGGTGCCGAAAAGTTGAATCTACAACCGGAAGAATGTATTGTTTTTGAAGATGCAGAAAGTGGTATTGATGCTGCAAAAGCAGGAGGATTTCACAGCGTGGGTATAGGGCCAAAAGAGCGACTAGGTCATGCAGACCTTCGTTTTGACACTATGGCGGAAGCGACATTATTCGAAATAAAATCTTATTTTAAAGACTTGTTTTAAACGTCTTTAAAAATGAAAAATAATACCTCCACACTCCTTGCTCTTTTAATGGGCGTATTTGTTTTTGCCCAAGAAGATGGGTGGAGCATTTCCTCTAACAAAGTAGATAAATATACTGGTATAGTAGCTGCCAATGGTAGAATAGGAATTTTGCCTGAAGACAAACCTTTCCAAACCAAATCCATAATTCTAAACAATGTTTACGATAAGGAATCACCGCTTGGTGTAAGCCGTATCCTATTGGGAATGAACTTTGCCAATTTGGAGATGGAAATAGATGGGGAAAAAATCACGGAGCAAAATGTGTCTGAGTGGAAACAGGAACTAAACATGAAGACAGCCGGTTTTACGACTAGTTTTAACTTTAAGAATAAGGCCAAAGTCACCTACACCATTTATGCGTTGCGCAATGTGCAATACTCAGGTTATATTGATGTTCAAATTGAACCGTTCAAAAATATTGAAGTAAAGGCGACCGGGATTATTAGCACTCCTGATGAATACCATAGCCCAAACAGCACCTTTAGGATACTGCAAGATCTGGAGACTACCATGCCTATTCTGCAAACCGTTGCGGAAAGCAGGTTAGGCAGACATGTGGTGGGAACTTCGGCCACTTTTGTTTGGCATGCCATCAACTCCACAAGAGAGCATCAAAGACCGGAATTGACCCATGGGCAAGTTTCAGCATATGATAACCGATTATCATTTAAAAAAGAACTTAAAAAAGGCGAAGCTTACGAATTTGCATGGACCGGAGCAGTATGTTCCACACAAGATTTTGATGACCCACAAACCGAGTCTGAACGATTTGTGATTTTTAATTTATTAACCCCAAAGGCTGATTTATTAGATCAACACAAAAAGTTATGGAAGGAACTTTGGGAAGGAGATATTGTTATTGAAGGAAATCTTCAAGATCAATTAGATGTAAGGTTAGCACTATATCACCTTTATGCCTTCTCACGAGGTGATTCTGATTTGAGCATAGCACCAATGGGACTATCTTCTCAAAATTATAACGGCCATATTTTTTGGGATACGGAGTTGTGGATGTTTCCACCGCTTTTAATGCTAAACCAAGATATTGCCCGATCGTTGGTCAATTACCGCTCAGACCGATTGGGAAAAGCGAAAGAAAAGGCTATCAATTTTGGTTATAAAGGAGCTATGTTCCCTTGGGAAAGTGATGATACCGGTGAAGAAGCCACCCCTGCATGGGCATTGACCGGAACTTTTGAACACCATATCACCGCTGATGTTTCCATTGCTTTCTGGAATTATTACCGTGTTTCTCAAAATATGGATTGGTTAAAAGAAAAAGGATATCCATTAATGAAGGAAGTTGCGGATTATTGGGTAAGCCGTTCCATAAAAAATGAAGATGGAACCTACAGTATTAAGAATGTAGTGGGCGCCAACGAATTTGCCCCAAATGTAGATGACAATGCCTTTACCAATGGCTCGGCCATAACAGCATTGCAATATGCTACAGAAGCTGCAAAAATAGTTGGAGAAACTGCGGACTCACTGTGGAATAAGGTTGCTTCCAAAATCAGAATATTAAAATTTGAAGATGGAACAACTAAGGAGCATGCTACTTATGACGGGGAACGCATCAAACAGGCAGATGTCAATTTATTGACCTATCCTTTGGATGTGGTAAACGATGAGGAAACGGTGTTGAAAGATTTGAAATACTACGAACCCAAATTGGCGGAAGAAGGTCCTGCCATGGGTCAATCTGTGTTTGCGGTCATCTATGCGCGTTTGGGGAACACCAAAGAAGCCTATCGTTTGTTCCGAAGAAGTTTTGAACCAAATAAACGTCCACCCTTTGGAGCACTGGCTGAAGCGGCCACTAGTGACAATCCCTATTTCGCTACGGGTGCAGGAGGTATGCTTCAGGTGGTATTGTTTGGTTTTGGAGGTTTGAACATCACCAATGAAGGAATCATTCAGAAAAATCCCGTTCTCCCTAAAGAATGGAAATCGTTGACCCTAAAAGGAGTGGGACCAGATAAAGAAACGTTTAAAGTAGAATAATCCGTAAGGAGCTATTTTTCAAAAGCTTGGTTTAAAATTCCTATTTTTAGTTGGTAATCCAACCTCCATGAAAACCTCTAAACTTCTCTTCTTTCTTTTATTCAACTTTTGTTTGTGCATTAATGCCCAAGAAAACCAAAAGTTGGACAGCCTACTTTCTGTCTACAATCAATTATCCAATGATACTTTGAAAGTATCTATTTTGGGAAAGCTTTTTGACGAGACCATCACTAAAGAAGTTGACAAAGCACGGGGCTATGCTGAGGAACGCCTTAATTTATCTAATCAATTGGGCTACAAAATCGGCAAAGCCGAAGCATATTATGATTTAGGTGATTATTTCAAATATCGTGGGCATGTAGATTCCTCTCGATTTAACTACCATAAAGCCTTAGACATTTTTAAAATCGAAGGAAACCTAAAGGATGAAATAAAGCTAAGTTACGCGTTATCCATTCTGGAATTTGAAGAGGCTCAATACGATAGCGCACTCAAAATCTCCCTCGAAAATATTGAGAAAAGAAAAGTCTTGGGAGATTCTGCTGGATTGGCAATGGAATATAACTTCATTGGAGGGCTTTATGAGTACAAAGGTGAAAAGAAAAAAGCCTATGAATATATATTCAAAGCATTGTCCATTTATGATAAAATAAATCAACCTCTTCGCAAAGCGGATGCTTTGAACGGTCTAGCAAGTTTGGAAGGGACTATGGGCAAATACGAAAAGTCAAACGAGTATACCTTGCAAGCGCTTGAAATCTACCGGGCACAAAACGATAAATTATATCAAGCTGTAACTTGTAATGCCGTTGGGCAGAACTATATCGACCTTAAGGAGTATGAAAAAGCAAAAAAATATTTGAAGAAGAGTATATCCCTATCTAAAGAAGTAAAGAACCTGTTGCTTGAAGGAGGTGCTTCTCGAAACATGGGACGTGCTTTTCTGGCTGAAAAAAAATACGCAGAGGCTATTTTTTGGTTGGAAAAAGCTGTGGAAATTCACAGAGAAACGACAAGGCCAGTTGCTTTAATTAGGTCATTGTACTACTTAGGAGATGCATACAACTCAAATCAACAGTATAGGCTAGGACTTGAAACTTTTGCTGAATGTATGGAACTTGCCAGAGTATCTGCTAACAGCCCAGGGTTTATATTTTCAATTCATAAAGGTAGAGCTGAATCGCTAGAAGGTTTGGAGAATTACAAAAATGCCCTCGCAGAATTCAAAGAGTTTAAACGACTCAGTGACACTGTTTTTGAACAAACCAAAGTCAAGCAGATTGAAGAACTGCGTACTATCTATGATACCGAAAAAAAAGAACAACAAATAGTTCTGCAAGAAAAGGAAATAACGGTTTTGGAACAAGAAGCCTCCATCAGTAACCTGCAAAAGCTTCTTATGGGTATAGGGCTTTTACTTTCCATCATTGGTTTCTATGCCGTGCGCCAAAAACTAAAACGCAACAAACTCGAAAAAGAAAAAGTAGATGCCGAACTAGCCTTTAAAAAGAAGGAACTCACCACTCATGCCCTTCATCTGGCCAAGAAGAACGAAGTTTTGGAAGGGCTCAAACAAAAAGCCCAAGAACTCAAAGAAAAGGAAGAGTCCAAAAATGGGTATCAGCAACTGATTCGAACCATCAATTTCGACCTGCAAGACGACAACAATTGGGAAAATTTCTCTCGGTATTTTGAAGAAGTGCACAAGGATTTCAATAGCAATGTAAAAACCAAATTTCCAGATGTTACGTCAAACGAACTTCGTTTATTGGCCCTTTTGAAGATGAACCTTTCTTCAAAAGAGATCGCCAATATCCTCAATATTTCCCCTGAAGGGATAAAAAAAGCACGCTATCGACTCCGTAAAAAACTGGATATTTCCACAGAAGACTCTTTGCAAGATTTGGTGTTATCCCTTTAAAAACAGGTATTCTCAAGCCTGTCCACTCATTGTCCTATCCTAATTTTTAAGGTGTCCACCTGTTGTCCACCCCTATTTTTTCATTTCTCAAAATCAGCACTTTAGGTTTGTTATGTCATTATGTTGACATCCAGTTTTGTGGTCTTGCTCGGATAAGGGCTGCAGACCGTTTCCCGGGCAGGTCACACAAAACAACTATCAAGTTTAACCCACAAAACAAAAAAGTGATGAAAACAAATTTTAAAGTATTGAGTAGATCTTTTATGCTACTATTGTTAATTCTAGTAGTAGCATGTAGTAAAGATGATTCCGGAAACCCAGATCCAAATCAAAATGGGCAGGTGGAAGAGCTCGACCCAACTATTTCCACCAGTGAATTTGAGACAGACGAAGGTCAAATTGGTATTAGTCTCAGTGCCCGTGAAATTGCAAGAAGAGGATATAATCCAGTTACCGCGGTAATTTCAATAGAATCATCCTCCAATCTTGAAGACCAAACTGTACCTTTTGATGAATTCAGCAATTTGGCCATTCTCTCCTTTGAAAATGATGCACTTGATGATACTTTAGAAAATGAATTGAAAGACGGGGTTGCCGTTCAAGTTACTGTGCGAGATGAAAACGATGCCGTTTTGGCAACACAAGACTTTGCGAAACTATCTTTTAAACCAAGCCCAGAAGATGAAGAAATTGGTGCTGAAGGTTTAGACGACCTCTTCGCCGAGGTAAGCCTGCGACCAGATTTAAAATATTATGTGCAGTTAGTGGATAATGATAATAATGTAGTAGGTGCTCCATCTTCACAGCGATATCCAGCCACTGGCACTTCACCACCAGCTGATATACGACTTAGGGGAACCATGAACTATTCGGAAGAACCTGATTTCTTCGAAACTTATACAACGTATCATTTTGCTAAGATTCCTGACAATGAAGAATATTTCTCAATTGCTGTGCATGATGATGATGATATTCATTATTTATATATATCAAATGGTCAACTAAATGTTCAAAGTCGGGGGAATTTAGTTGTAAATGGGGGCAACACCAATGTTGCCGATTTTCCGCATTATTGGTTCAAAATAGAAAAAGAAGGACCTGGTTTTTTCAAAATTGTACCCCGAGGTACTGAAAATCCTTTGGTAGTATCTGGCAGTAATTTTGTCATTGCCAACAGTAGTACACCTTCAGATTCCCATCACTTTAGAATCTTACTGTTTGATATAGATTGGGATGTACAAGTGATTGATTCCAAATTCTCCAAACCCATCATGCCCCCTTCAGCCACCAATAGTGCCTATAACAGTACTTTGAGAAACTGTAGTAGCGGAACATTGACACAAACCATAGGAGAAAGTACCACAATTGGCACAACCCAAGTTGCTGGTTACGAGGAGACGATGTCCGTTTCGACAACAAATACCGCCGGTGTTGAAGTTAGTGTGCAAGTATCTTACGAAGCAGAGGCCAAATTCTTTGGTAGCGGAACCAAAAAGTCCATCACGGGCTCAATAACCGGCAGCTATGAATATTCGAAAACCGCAACGGAGACCAATACCAGATCTCGTAGCTTGAGTACTGAAAAATCTGTGGAAGTTTCGGTATCAAGAGAAGTTGGTGTTCCGGCAGGAACCGCTATTTCGGTCGCAGATATTTATCAGCAGTATCAAAATATCAGGGTACCTTATGTACAAAAGTTCAGGATTGAAGGAAATTATCAAGAAAACGATGATCCCCTGACCGGCCAAGAAATTTTGACCCAATTCGCGTTCAATAGCTTTACCGGTGTTGTAACGGAGGTGGCGGACGGTTACATTGAGGTAACGGTGCGCGGCAATACCGTTATTGATAGAATTATCGAGACCTCAACTGAAACCCGAGATATTACCAATGCCTGTAACTAATTATGAATTAAGTTTGAATTAGTTTTATAAAGCACAAAAGCCTCGGGAACCACTCCGAGGCTTTTAAAATAAAATCAAAACCAACCTAAACATATGAGTTAACCTACTCATATCTTTGAAAATTTCATAGCAATTTTCAGTAGTAAAACAACTACCTCTAGAAAAACCCTACTCTAAATCCGTGTTTTTTTTAAAAAAGTTTTTTGGAAACACCATGTTTTTCAAAAATTTAAGCTCAACATATTAAAAAACAAAACTTTATGTTTTAATATTTCAATACTAGAAATGTATTGCATAAGGGGTCCAAGGCTTCCATTAGGGCAGGAACAAGTCCAGTTCCTTGCTCTAAATACAATTCTGAAAAATTAAGCTGGCGTTCTTGCAGCGATAGGTTAGGAAAAAGTTCGTTCTGCATATCTGTCATTCTTATGACCTGGTCTTTCAACTTTCTTTTTTGCGCTTGCAACAACCTTTTTTCCAATGCATCCAGTCCCTTCTTTTGTTTTACTTCCTGAGCTTTTACGGCTCCTAAAAAGGTTTTGTCCGTCTCTTCTGCAAGTTTGTACAATTCTTGGAATTGCTCTTCTAACAGTTTTTTTTGAGGTGAAAAGTCAACATCAATATTAGAGATTTCCCTGATCCTCTTATTGATGAAGCTATTTTGCTTTAAAAAAAGATCGGAAACCTTTAAATTGAGGTTTTCCACTTTTTTCACCTGCTTTTCTGTCATGACCAATGCCGAGTTCCGAAGCAACAACATTGGAAAAGTAACGTCCATAGCTTCAAAATAAGATTTTAGCTCTAGCCAGTATGCGAGCTCCCCTCCTCCTCCTATATAACAAAGATTAGGAAGAATGACTTCTTGATACAGCGGACGGGCTATAACATTGGGAGAAAAACGTTCAGGGTGTTTTTCTAGTTCGGCAACAAGATTTTCTTTAGAAAAGGATATCTCTGTATTGTTGACTTGAAAAGTTCCGTCCCTTTCCACGATCCGCTCTCTAATACCGTCTAAAAGATAGAAGTAATTTATCTCTCTTGGGTTTACTTGTATGGTGTAATCCGGAGATAGTTCTGCTAAGGCCTCTATGGACTCTGAAACTTTTTTGAAGGGAAGGTTTTCAAGAATATCCTGCTTGGCAAAGGGAATCAATAGTTTCTTTAGTGCAGCACTAGCACCATCAACAATTACCAAACCGTATTCTCCGAACAATTCATTTGCAATAAAACGTGTGGCATCGGACAGGTTATCGTGTTCTAAATAGGCATTTTTAAATAATGCCTTTAATTTGTCAGCGTTTGCCGAATTTCCCAATTTAGAAGAAAACGTATTAAAAACAGAATCCAGTCCTTCCGTTTTTAAATTTCCAACTGCTCCAGAAGCTTCTTGGTTCCATTGAACTTTCTGTCCTTTAAAATTGAAATAGTTTATTTCATCAAAGTCATGGTCTTCAGTGGCCATCCAATATATAGGAACAAAATCGTATTGTGGATATTGTTCTTTTAATTGTCTTGTCAAATTAATTGTAGAAATGATCTTGTACAAAAAATACAACGGCCCTGTAAAAAGGTTTAGCTGATGTCCGGTGACTATGGTAAAAGTGTTTTCTCCTTGTAATAAAGAAATTTGGTCTGCGGTAGCTTCTGAAACAGAAAACCCTTTATACTGATTGTTAATCGCTTTAAAAAGAATAGACCTATGTAAAGCAGGATAGTTGGCCTTCTTTTCTTTTAGTTGATCTTCAAAATTTTCTAATCTGGGAAATCGGTTAAAAAACGGCTGTAAGCTCTTGCTATGGTCAAGATAATCACAAATAAGTTTAGAAAAATAACCCGTTTCCTTAAAAGGTATACAATCTACTTCCATTAAAGTTTTAATATCGTGCTAAAGATAATCCTCTTCTTTTTTTCAGTTCCTAAAAATACGTTAATTACATTTTTAGTTAATTTACCTAACACTTGATAGGACAAGAATGGTCATTCTGGAATTTATTGTTAGATTTGATTTCAGCAAATTAACCTTTTCATGACTAGACTTTTACTACTAATTTTTGCATTAATTTCTTTTACAATATCCTCACAACAGCTAAAATCTCCTTCAGAATTTTTAGGGTATGAGCTTGGCACAGAATTTACCAGACACCATGAAGTAGTAGATTATTATGAATATTTGGCCAAAGAAGCCTCTAATCAGGTAAAGTTGACCATTTATGGGCAAACCAACGAGCGTAGACCGTTATTGTTGATGTATGTTTCTTCTGCTGAAAATATTTCTAACCTAGAGAGCATAAGACAGGAACATTTAAAAGATACTCAAGGGTCAGGAAATTCGTCCAAAGCAATAGTCTGGCTGAGCTATAACGTCCATGGCAATGAAAGTGTTAGCACAGAAGCATCTATGCAGACTATTTATGATTTATTGACGACCAAAAGTTCCTACTTAGAAAATACGGTAATCATAATGGATCCATGTATAAATCCAGATGGAAGAGATCGCTATATTAATTGGTACAACCAATACAAAAATGAACCATACCAGGTGGATCCCAACAGTAAGGAACATAATGAAGGTTGGTGGAACGGTAGAAGCAACCACTATATGTTTGATTTAAACAGGGATTGGGCATGGTTGACCCAGGTAGAAAGTCAACATCGCATAAAAGTATACAATAAATGGCTGCCCCACGTACATGTAGATTTTCATGAGCAAGGAGTAGATAATCCATACTTTTTTGCTCCAGCAGCGGAACCATATCACGAAGTGGTTACTGATTTTCAAAGAGATTTTCAGGTTACTCTTGGAAAAAATCATGCAAAATATTTTGATGCAAATGGTTGGTTCTATTTTACCAAAGAAATGTTTGATCTTTTCTATCCCAGTTATGGAGATACCTACCCTACCTATAATGGTGCTATTGGAATGACCTATGAACAAGGTGGAAGTGGACGCGGAGGCTTAGGGGTAATCACAAGAATTGGAGATACCTTAACTCTAAAAGATCGTATTGCGCATCACTATACCACAGGTTTATCCACAATAGAAGTCTCTTCACAAAATGCAGATAAGCTAAACACTGAATTTAGAAAATTCTATCAAAACAAAAACTTCAAGTATAAGAGCTATGTATTGAATGGAGATGTAGATAAAATTGTTGCATTAAAAAGATTACTCTCCAAACATAACATTGAATTCGGCAGCCCTAACGTAAAATCTGTAAAAGGATTCAGGTATCAAACCGGTGCCAATGGAAGTATGTCTATTTCTGAAAACAGTTTGGTAGTTTCAACCAATCAGTCCAAGGGAACTTTGGTAAAGGTGCTGTTCGAACCCAAAGCAAAACTAAGCGATTCGCTTACCTATGATATTACCGCTTGGTCCCTGCCTTATGCTTACGGACTTGATGCCGTGGCTACAGAATCTGAGGTAAACGCAACATATTTTGATAAAACCAATTCTGAGGACCCTGTTATTCATATTAGCGGCGGCCCTCCTACTTTCAAAGAAAATGCCTATGCCCATGTTGTGGATTGGAATAGCATGGAAGATGCCCGTTTTCTTGCGGAATTGCTTAAGGAAGGCATTAGAGTTAGAAAAGCCGACCATCCTTTCTCATTAAAAGGTAAATCATTTAAGCGAGGTAGCTTAATCATTACCAAAGGGGACAATCAATATAAAACAGATTTTGTTCAAGTACTAAAACGGATCAGGGAGAAAAGTCAAACACAGATTATATCCGTTGAAACCGGCTTTGTAGATACTGGAAAGGATTTTGGGTCTTCATACGTTCAAATGATTACAAAGCCAAAAATTGCAGTGCTGTCAGGGAAGCCTACTTCAACCTATCGTTTTGGTGAAATATGGAACTTTTTTGAGCAACAATTGCATTATCCATTAACCGTAATCGATAACGATTACTTTAAGAAAGTTGATTTAAAGGACTATCACATATTGGTTTTACCAAGTGGTCGTTATGGAGATTTCTTTAATGAAGATGAATTAAAAAAACTGCAAGGCTGGGTTAAAACTGGCGGTAAGATTATTGCTATGGGAGGTGCCATCAATGCCATTGATGGAGAAAAAGGATTTAGTATCAAAAAGAAAAAATCAACAAAAGATTCCACAGTAGTTCAACCTAAGCCACATAAGAATACGCAAAGAGAACGCATCAAAAATGCCATTACAGGAGCAATATTTAAAACCAAAGTGGATAATACCCATCCATTGGCATATGGTTACGGAACTAACTATTTCACTTTAAAGCTAGGAAATTCCAACTATGAGTATCTTAAAAATGGAAATGCAGTTTACCTGGAGAACAACACAAAACCTGTTTCCGGTTTTGCGGGTAGTGATGCCCAAAAAAACATTGGTAATTCTTTAGTTTTTGGAGTTGAGCAATCCGGTAAAGGACAGGTTATCTATATGGTTGACAACCCATTGTTCCGAGGTTTCTGGGAAAATGGCAAACTATTTTTTGCCAATGCACTTTTTATGGTAGATTAAAATATTCTCTCATGGGAATAGAACCTAAGAATTGTTTTCTATAAAGCTCTACGATTTCTTTATATCATTAAAAATCACTAATTTAGAGTAGTAGTTTTTAACCCAAAAACCGGAGGAGTTATGTATGAAAGATGCCATAGAATTCAAAAAAAGACCCTGACCGTAATACTCTCAGTACTATGCGTTTTGGCATTTGGAACAACAAATGTATTTGCGTTTCAGCAACAAGAAAAAACAGAAAATTACAAGCAGTATAAAGGAGAAGTAATTGATGCATCTTCCAAGAAGGCATTGGTTTTTGCCACACTTTCCGTTGAAGGGACCAACATTAGTACAATTACAAATACAGAAGGGAGCTTTCTTTTAAAAATCCCGGAAAGCATAACAGATGCGACGGTAGTGGTATCCTTTTTAGGATACAAGAGTAAAAATATTCCTCTTTCACAATTAAAACCAAATAAGAACAGGATTTCACTTATAATTTCTGTAACTGAACTTTCTGAAGTTAACATTAATGCTCCAAAAGATGCTGCGGCGTTGGTTAAGGAAACATTGGCAAGAAAAGGGGACAATTACTTTGATGACCCAACTTTAATGACTGCTTTTTATAGAGAAACCATTAAAAAAAGAAGAAAGAACGTATCACTATCAGAAGCCGTAGTTAATATTTATAAAACCCCTTACAGCTCATTGCGAAAAGATGCTGTTGAACTTTACAAAGCAAGAAAAAGCACAGATTACAGTAAACTCGATACTGTTGCCCTTAAATTACAGGGAGGGCCTTTCAATACCCTATATGTTGATATTATAAAGTATCCAGAGTATATTTTTGCAGAAGGATCCATTTCGGATTATAAATTCACGTTTAGCCGTTCCACAAGAATAAATGATAAGCTTATTTATGTAATTAAGTTTAAACAGCTAGAAACCATTACTGAGCCTCTATATACAGGCGAACTCTTTATTGATGTTGAAAACAGAACCTTGACCAGTGCTATCTATACCCTAAACATAACTGATAGGGAAAAAGCTGCTAGGCTTTTTGTTCGCAGAAAACCTGCAAGAGTGGATGTATGGCCCACAGAGGTTGCTTACCGCGTTGATTATAGGGAAAAAGGAGGAAAATGGTACTACGGCTATAGTAATGTCCTATTAGAATTTAAAGTGGATTGGGAGGACAAGTTATTCAACTCGGTATATAGCATGACAGCAGAAATGGCCGTTACCGATTGGGAAAAAAACATTACCGGCGAACTGCCAAAAAACAGGGAGAGACTTAAAAAATCCATTATTTTAAGTGATGAAGCCCTCGGGTTTTCCGATCCCGACTTTTGGGGTGAATACAATATCATAGAGCCTGAAAAGTCCATTGAATCCGCTATCAAGAAAATACAGCGTCAATTGCGAAGGTCAAAAGCAAAAGGTGGGGCCTCAGCCCCTTAATTAACTCAAGTTTTTATATTAAAAAGCCCCTTATCGGGGCTTTTTTTATTTCTCAAATTCTTGTAGTGTTTTTATAATTATCGAAACACAATCCAGCAACTGTTCTCGGTTCATGACCAAAGGCGGTGCAAAACGAATGATGTTACCATGAGTTGGTTTTGCCAAAAGACCATTTTCTTTTAAAGCCATACATATATCCCATGCTGTTGAACTGTCTTCGCTATCATTTATAACTATTGCATTGAGCAACCCTTTTCCCCTAACTTTTATGACTAAGTCACATGTTGAGACAAATTTCTCGAGTTCTGCTCTAAAGATTTCGCCCAAATCAAAAGCATTTTGTGCCAGGTCCTCATCTTTGACCACCTCTAAAGCGGCAATACCAACGGCGGCGGCTACGGGGTTACCTCCAAAAGTACTTCCATGACTACCCGGGGTAATTACATCCATAACAGCATCATTGGCCAAAACTGCAGATATAGGATATGCTCCGCCAGAAATGGCCTTGCCCAATATCAAAACATCTGGTTTTACATCTGGTGTACCGCTGCAATGCTTATCACTGCACGAGCAGTTTCCACATGTTGCCAATAATCGTCCTGTACGTGCAATACCAGTCTGCACCTCATCAGCAATAAAAAGTACATTGTACTTTTCACAAAGTGACTTCGCAGCTTTCAGGTAACCTTCAGATGGTACATAGACCCCAGCTTCACCTTGAATAGGTTCAACTAAAAACCCGGCAACATTTGTATTGTTTACCAGAGCTTCTTCCAAAGCGGACAAATTATCATATTCAATTTGTATAAAGCCTTCCGTGTACGGACCATAATTTTTTCTTGCTACGGCGTCATTGGAGAATGAAATGATCGTTGTTGTTCTCCCATGAAAATTGTTCTCGCATACAATAATCTTTGCCTGATTCTCTGGAATTCCTTTTTTCTCATATGCCCAACGTCTACAGATTTTCAAAGCAGTTTCCACTGCCTCTGCGCCAGTATTCATGGGTAAAAGTTTATCAAACTTAAACGTAGAAGTAGCATACTCCTCATACCTACCCAACATATCATTGTAGAAAGCCCTTGACGTTAAGGTCAACGTTTTGGCCTGTTCTGTCATTGCCCCAACAATTTTTGGGTGACAATGTCCTTGATTTACGGCCGAGTAGGCGGATAAGAAGTCATAATACTTCTTGCCTTCCACATCCCATACAAAGACACCTTCTCCCCTATTTAATACCACAGGAAGTGGGTGATAATTGTGTGCTCCGTACTTGTTTTCTAAATCTATCGCTTGTTGCGATGTTAAATGTTCTAAAACAGCCATTTTAATTGTTTTTGAATTAATAAAATAACCATTCCTGCAATACCTTTATCCTTTCGAAGTCTCGAAAATTCAGCGTGGGAGAGAAATCATCCCTGAAGAGCTGCTAAATTATTAAATATTTTTTCAAACTTAAAAGATTGTCTTGTTTTAATCAGTCATTCTTTTTATGAGATAAAGTTGATATTTGCAGCTCCAATCGCTTAAGTTCTCTTAAAATATCATTTTTGTCCATTTGCATCCATACAAACAGTTTTATCATACCCATAAAGATTAGGCAAGCAAATATTCCAGTTCCCCATTTAATAAGCTCATTAGTAATCTCTGTATTTAAAAATTGAACAACACAAAATATGAGCAATCCAAAAATAATCAGGTTAAACAAATTCATAATAATGGCCAACCATCCTGTTTTTCCTTTAAATACACTTCCAAGCTTTTCAATAATGTTTTGTTCTCCAAGGTCATCATAAAACTTTGCCTCTTCTTGGGTTAGTGCTTCTTTAATAAGCTCGTCTATTTTCTCAATGTCTTTTTTCATCTTTTTTTTGTCTTTAAAATTCCTTTTAATTTTTCCCTAGCATGGAACAACCTTGATTTTGTTGTCCCTATTGATACGTTAAGTATGCTGCTGATTTCCTTTAACGAATATTCTTCTAAGTAAAATAGCTTCAATACCATTTGCTGATTCTCCGGCAATTCTTTAATTGCTAAAAGAAGTTTTCTTATCTCAGCTTCTTTGTCATCAGTAACATCATTGATTATTGAACCTTTATGAATGCTTTCAATGTTCTTTTTAGTTCTTTTTAGTCTGCTCAGATGATCTAAGGACTTTCTTGTAACAATTTTGGTGGCCCAACTGCTAAAAGAATTGGGGTCTTTAAGCGTGTACAGTTTACTAATTATGACCTTCCACGAATCCTGAACAATATCCTTGGAAGCTTCAAAATCATATGTGTACCTATACGAATGCCTGCACAATCTAGCATGATGTCTCTTTACTAATATGGACAATGATTTTTTATTACCAGATTGATATTCCAATACCACTAACCCATCAAAAACTTTTTCCGTTGTTTTCATATCAAATACTAACCTATAGACAGTGGAATATTGGAAAGGTTCAAAAAAGAACGCTTTTTACCCATTCATTTTTACAAGTTACTTGTTCTTAATAGAAACCTATTCTTACTTTTGCCAAATGCGCAAAAAAAGAAGTCGACAAACGTTTGAAAATGTTGAAGTAATAGATGCAGGAGCAAAAGGAAAATCTGTTGGAAAAGCCCCTGATGGTAGAATTATATTTCTATCTAATGCCGTACCAGGAGATGTTGTGGATGTAATGACCACAAAGAAGAGAAAGGCATTTTTTGAAGGTATAGCAACACATTTTCATACATTGTCCAAAAAAAGGACCACACCTCAATGTGAGCATTTTGGAGTTTGTGGCGGGTGCAAATGGCAGCACATGGCATATGAACATCAACTCCATTTTAAACAAAAGGAAGTCGAAAACAACTTAAAGCGCATAGGAAATCTTGAGCTACCGGAAACAACTCCAATTCTTGGTTCCAAAAAACAGTATTTCTATAGAAACAAGATGGAGTTTTCATTCTCTAGTAGTCGTTGGTTGACCCAAGAAGAGATAGATTCAGAATCTCAGATTGAAGATAGAAACGCATTGGGTTTTCATATTCCCGGTATGTGGGATAAAATTCTTGACATTAAAAAATGTCACTTGCAAGAAGACCCATCCAATGCAATTAGGTTGGAAATCAAAGACTTTGCCAGTAAAAATGGATTTGCATTTTTTAATCCCAGACAACAGCAGGGATTGTTACGAACCATGATGCTCAGAACAACTTCTACAGGGGAAATTATGCTGCTGATTCAATTTTTTGAAGATGATCCAAAGAAAAGGGAGCTGTTGTTGAACCATATAAAACAAACCTTCCCAGAAATCACATCATTGCTATATGTCATCAACCAAAAACAAAATGACACCATTTATGACCAAGAAGTAATCTGCTTTGCGGGTAGGGACCATATTTTTGAAGAAATGGAGGGGCTGAAGTTTAAAATAAATGCTAAATCATTTTATCAAACCAACTCAGAGCAAGCCCATGAACTTTATAAAGTAACACGGGATTTTGCAAACCTAACTGGAGACGAGCTTGTTTACGACCTATACACAGGAACGGGAACCATTGCTCAATTTATATCTAAAAAAGCAAGGAAGGTAATTGGTGTAGAATCGGTTCCAGAAGCAATAGAAGACGCAAAAAATAATGCGCTCAACAACAATATTTCCAATGTGGAGTTTTTTGTAGGCGATATGAAAAAAATATTTAATCGCTCATTTATAGAACAACATGGACAACCAGACGTAATTGTAACTGATCCTCCTAGGGACGGAATGCATAAATTAGTGGTAGAACAACTTTTACAGATTTCGCCCAAGAAAATAGTTTACGTAAGTTGCAATAGTGCAACACAGGCAAGGGATTTAGCGATTTTAAATGAAAAATATCAAGTGACAAGAGTACAACCTGTTGATATGTTTCCGCAAACACATCACGTAGAAAATGTTGTACTTTTGGAAAAACGGGCCTAGTTTTTGATAAAATTTGTTTTTACTCTAGAATGAAAAAAATCCTTCCCATCTTACTTGTTGCCTTCTCACTTATTTATGTTTCTTCTTGTGAAAAAGATGACATTTGTGTTGATGGTGACACCCCACTACTGGTAATTGGTTTTTATGATGCCATAGATACAACGGTTTTCAAATCGGTTCCTTTAATACGAATAAAGGGCATTGATAACGACAGTATTTTAACCACCGATTCGTTTAACGATCGCTCAAATTCACCAGATTCGTTATTGATTCCCCTAAGAATTGATGGTATATCCACAACCTACGAAGTAATAACCGATTCTGCGGATGATGAAACAACCATGGAAGAAACCGGTAATAGAGATACCTTATCCTTTAATTATTCCGTTAGTGAACAATTCATTTCTAGAGCCTGTGGTTTTGTGGCCAATTACAACACCCTTACCATTGGGTTAACCACGGATGACAGTAACTGGATTCAAAATATTACCGTGGTAGAAGACACAATAGAAAACTCCAATAACATCCATGTTAAGATATTTCATTAGTATAATTTTTGTCTCATTTTCGTTTTTGGCAAAAGGCCAAAGCGAACCCTTGGATCTTCAGCAAAAGGATACAGTTGAGTATAAACAAGAATATGGTTTGCGTGTTGGGGCCGATTTGAACAGACTGATATTTTCTTTTATTGACGAGGATTATACAGGTTTTGAATTGGTTGGTGATTACAGGATAACCGAAAAACTTTATCTGGCCGCCGAATTAGGCAATGAAGAAAAAACACAGACTGAAGACTTAAGCAATACCCCCCTCTACAATTATACATCGTCTGGAAGTTATATTAAACTGGGAGTGGACCTGAACACTTATGAAAACTGGTTTGGAATGAACAATGCCATTACTGTTGGCGGTCGGTATTCTGTTGCGAGTTTTAGTCAAACCTTAAATGATTACAGCATTTTTGAGAGCAACAGGTTTTTTAACCCAGAAGAGTTTCTGCCAGGTGCTCAACCAGGAGAAGAGTTTAGTAGCCTCAGTGCTTCTTGGTTAGAATTTGTTTTTGGAATTAAGGCCGAACTTTTCGCTAACATCTATATTGGAATGAGCGTTCGTTTAGGCTTTTTGGTTACAAACAAGGAAGAGGAACGTTTTCCAAATCTCTGGATTCCCGGTTTTAACAGAGTAACAGATGGAAGTAATTTTGGAGTGAGTTATAACTACTCCATCTCCTATTTTATTCCATTATACAAAAAAGCGAAAAAGAAAAAAGAGAAATCACCAGAAACAGAATAAAAGATATTTCTAAAATGGGTATAAAAAATAACCACATCAACTATGTTGAATTCAAGACAAAAGATTTAGAAAAAACGAAAGAGTTTTATAGCGAATCCTTTGGCTGGGTATTTACGGATTATGGCCCAACTTATATAGCGTTTGAAGAAAGTGGTATTGAAGGAGGTTTTGAAACAACTGGAGACGAAATAGTCAATGGAGCACTTATAGTATTGTATCATGAAAATCTTGATATCATAAAAAGCCGAATTGAAAAAAATGGGGGAGCAATCTCCAAAGACATTTTTTCATTTCCGGGAGGACGTAGATTTCATTTTCTGGACCCCTCAGGAAACGAACTTGCAGTCTGGTCAGATAAATAAGAAGAAAATCATATTTCTCTCATTCCTTTAATGAAAATCCATTTCATCAATACTTTCTCCCCATCATCTGTTTGAATAGCACCAAACTTAGGAGCCAACACATTGGCGATGATAGCAGAGGTAACTGCCAAAAAAATTGGGTTTATGGGCAAATAGTACCCCAAAACTAAACGAGCTATTAAAAACAATACCACAAAGGCGATAAAATTGAACAACAATGCTTTATGTTTTGGCCTCATATTGTATCTGTTTTATGTTTTGCTTTCTTACTCCCTTCGTACATTTCGTATTTCACCAATCTAGATTCCAATTTTCCATTGAAAGCCTTTATTTTTCGTGAAGGTCTAAGACCCACATACTTTAGCGCTTCTAAATTTGATGTAATTAACCAAGCATTTGTACCTGGGTAATTTTGTTTTAGCGTGTCTCCAATCTTACCGTAAAAATCTTCAACATCTATTTGAAGCCTTTCTCCATAAGGTGGATTAAAAACCATGTGCAATTTTCCGTCTACAGGCTTTTCCGTTCTGAAAAAATCTTTTCTTTCTATAGTGATGTATTCAGAAAGGTTGGCGTTATCAACATTTTCCTGTGCTTTTCTGGTTGCCGAAGGAGCTTTATCATATCCAATGATCTTATGATGAAATTCTCTAGTCTTGTTTAAACTTGCCGTTACAATTTTCTCATGAAGTTCAGCATCATAATCATTCCATTGCATAAATGCATATGATTCCCTGTTGATGTTAGCCGGGATGTTACAAGCGATCATACCTGCTTCAATTAAAAAAGTACCGCTCCCGCACATAGGATCCAAAAAATCCAGTTGCCCGTCCCAACCGCTTAAAAGCAACAAGCCTGCAGCCAATACTTCATTGATCGGAGCAATATTGGTTGAAATGCGATAACCGCGTTGGTGCAATGAATTTCCAGAACTGTCCAAAGAAATTGTGCAGGTGTTCTTATACAAATGAATATTGATACGTATATCTGGATCTTGTGTACTTACATTAGGGCGTTGTCTTTTAACAGCCCTAAACTTATCCACCAATGCATCTTTGGCTTTTTGGGAAACATACATTGAATTATTGAATACCTCCGAATTCATTATGGTATCAATGGCAAAGGTTTTATCATGGTCAAAATAGTCGGGCCAATCAATGGCATATACGTTATCATATAGTTCCTTTTCATTGAACACCTTAAACCGCTCCATCGGCTTCATAATTTTTAAAGCGGTTCTCAAACAAAGGTTTGCCTTATATAAAAACCCAATATCACCATCAAAAGAAACGTTTCTCACACCTTCCTCAACATTTCCTGCGCCAAGGTTTCTCAACTCCTTGGCCAAAATAGGTTCAAAACCATACAAGGTCTTGGCCAACATTCTAAAATTTTCTGCCATCCTTAATAAAAAACTTTCGGTAAAAATAGGCTATTTTTATCCCTTCAACCCAGCTAATGAATTTTCCCTTTTTTATGATTTTCGCAGTTCCCATATTGGCCGTTTGGGCAAGTTTTGCTTTTGTATGGATAGCAAGACCCAAAGACAAAAAAAACATAAAGCTTTTATTGGCTTTTAGTGGTGCATTCTTACTGGCATTGACTTTTTTTGAGTTACTGCCCGAGGTTTATGAAGGTCATAGCCCAAAGACCATTGCTTTGCTGATTCTGGCGGGTATATTACTTCAGGTTTTTTTAGAGTTCTTTTCTAAGGGGGCCGAGCATGGCCATATGCATGTTGATCTGCAAGAAAACAAGTTTCCCTTGTTCCTGTTTCTAAGTTTGGCATTGCATGCCCTTATTGAAGGTGTTCCTATTGATGGTAACAATTCCATTTTATATGGAATTGTCATCCATAAAATTCCCGTAGCAATTATTCTGAGTATCTTTTTGGTGAATTCAAAAATGAAGAGAGGTTTAATAATTTTATTTATTGCCGTCTTTTCTATTATGACTCCCTTAGGAAGTTATATAGCAACACAATCTGCATGGATGGAAAACAATGGATATTTAATGACCTCGTTGGCCATTGGTGTATTTCTTCATATTTCTACAGTAATTCTGTTTGAAAGCTCTCAAGGACACTCATTTAACCTGCGCAAACTTGTGGTGATTATTCTAGGTATTGGGATTGCATATCTGGTATAAGTCCCTTATCATTTTCCTATTAACTTTTAATATTGGCATACATTCAAGTGAATATTTCTTTTTGAATCATAACCCAATGACAAATTGCCCCTCCTAACACAAAAAAATGCCAAATCAAGTGATTATATGGTATTTTTTTAAGGGCATAAAACAGGATTCCAATAGTATAAAAAGCACCTCCTAATCCAAGAAACAGTAACCCATTGCTGGACATGTTTTCTACTAAGAACGAAACATCTATCACAATTAACCATCCCATTATTCCATAAAGCACCAACGAAAAAACTTCAAATTTACCCGTAAAAAACAATTTCAAAACAGTTCCAAAGAGCGCTATTCCCCATACAAGATAAAAGAGTAACCATCCTTTTGAATCGGAAAGAACAGTGAAACAAACCGGTGTATAAGTTCCCGCAATCAAATAATATATGCTTATATGGTCTAATGCTCTAAGTTTCTTTTTAAGTTTTGGATTCTGCACGGCGTGATAAACTGTTGAAGCAGTAAAAAGAAGAATCAGCGATATACAATAAACCAAAATGCTTCTAAAGAGCAGCGGTTCTTTCGTCATATCTTTCTGAAAGAAAAAGATCATTCCCAAAACGGAAAGTACAATACCTATGGCATGCGAATACGCATTCCATTTTTCTTCCAATAAAACAGATTTGGGGTCAGAAGTCAACAAAATCTATTTGTAACGTTTACCATGCTTAATAACCATATCCACATCTTGAAGCAAACTAATATACCTTAAGACATCCCCTTTTACAGCAATGATATCTGCATATTTCCCCGGAGTAACAGTTCCAACTTCATCAGCAACCCCCATCCAAAGTGCAGGCCAATACGTTGCTCCGCGAATCGCATACATTGGGTCAATGCCAAATTCATTCACCCAAACATCAAGCTCATGCCACGTAGATTGGCTGTGGAACTTCATTGGGATACCGCTATCAGTGCCAATCATCAAAACCACTCCTGCATCCAACAATTGGTTGATTTTGGTTTCCAATGTTGGTTTTCTTGAAGGCATCAATTGAAAATAAGGAAGCCTATCTGGGTGTTGAATGCTATTCTTAATGTCCACTATAACGCTATCTGGTAATCCCAAATGCCATGAATCATCATCAATAAACTCCAAGTTATCCCTATTGTATTCGAAATTATATAGTACTTCAACTGTTGGGCACCAAAACAAAGGTCCTTGACTCATATCCGCCGTGCGCTCCTTTATCATGGTCATAACATCATCTGGATATCTGGGCGCAGACGACAATCCCGTATGTTCAAAACAATCCACGCCTACCTCTAATCCTCTTCTAATTTCTTCAGGTCTATGACTATGGGCAACAACTTTTAAATTATTCTTATGGGCTTCATCTACCACAGCTCTTAGCTCATCCATGGTCATTTGATCATGATCAATCAACTTGATGACGTCTACTCCTGCAGTAGCCAATTTTTTCACCTTTCTTCTACCATCCTCGGGACTATCTACCCCCCATCTGGAATTTTCTGTTCCAGGATATGGCCTATGTTGAATAAAGGGTCCAGAAACATACAACGTTGCGCCTGGTATATCTCCATTGTTAACAGCATCACGTACAGCAATACTCGCTTCCAAAGGAGCACCTAAATCTCTGGCGCTGGTAACTCCTGCCATTAAGAGTTGATGCGCGGATGCAGGCATAATTACATCTTTCCAAAGGGGTTGATATACTTTGTCCCAATACCCGTAATCAGAATGACCTACTAATTTTGTGTGAACGTGCATATCCCAAAGACCCGGTAAAACTGACATTCCCTCTGTAGAAATAATCTCCGCGTTACTAGGTATAATCGTATTTTCTACGTTTCCAACTGAAATTATTTTTTCTCCCTCAATTATAATAACACTGTTTTTAATTGGATCTGATCCAAAACCATCGATCAGTGTTCCTCCAACTAGGGCTTTAAGATTGTTTTCTTGTGCAGTAAGGATTAAAGAAAAAAGTATGAATACAATAGATGGTATTCGGTCAATCATGGTGGTATTTTAAATTAAAAAGAATTGTTCAACTATATCTCTTATTTGTATTGCTTACCATGTTTTATGATCATATCAACATCTTGAAGCAAGCTTATATAGCGCAACACATCTCCTTTTACTGCAATGATATCCGCATATTTGCCTGGGGTAACAGTTCCCACTTCATCGGCAACGCCCATCCAAAGTGCTGGCCAATATGTTGCTCCACGAATTGCATACATAGGATCAATACCAAACTCATTCACCCATACATCCAACTCATTCCAGGTAGATTGACTGTGGAATTTCATAGGTATACCACTATCTGTTCCAACTAACAAAACAACACCTGCATCCAATAACTGTTGAATTTTAGTTTTTAAGGTTGGCTTTCTTGATGGTGTTAGTTGAAAATAAGGAAGTCTGTCAGGGTGCGCTATACTGTTTTTTATGTCCGTTATGACGGTATCTGGTAACCCTCTGTGCCATGAATCATTATCTAGTTTTTCACGATTGTCACGAACATATTCATAGTTGTATAAACCCTCAACCGTTGGACACCAAAACAATGGACCTTGACTCATATCCGCCGTGCGTTCCTTGATCATGGTCATAACGTCATCTGGGTACCGCGGAGAAGACGAAAGGCCTGTATGTTCAAAGCAATCTGCACCTACAGTTAATCCTCTTCTAATTTCTTCAGGTCGATGTCCATGGGCGACCACTTTTAAATTGTTATTATGGGCTTCATCCACAACGGCGCGCAGTTCTTCCATAGTCATTTGATCTTGATCAATCAATTTAATGACATCCACTCCGGCTTTGGCCAATTTTTTTATTTTTCTTCTTCCATCTTCAGGGCCGTTAACACCCCATCTAAAATCCTCAGTTCCTGGATACGGCTTTTTTTGAATAAATGGTCCAGAAACATAAAGTGTTGCTCCTGGAATTTCACCATTGTTTATGGCATCCCTTACAGCAATACTCTCTTCTAAAGGTGCTCCTAAATCCCTGGCGCTTGTTACTCCTGCCATTAGTAATTGGTGAGCAGAAGAAGGCATGATAACATCCTTAAATAAGGGTGGATATGTTTTATCCCAATATGTATAATCTGCATGTCCATTGATCATGGTATGCACATGCATGTCCCAAAGACCAGGCAATACACTCATACCCTCTGTTGATATAACTTCTGCATTAGCAGGAACAGGTAACGTTTCTATTGTACCAACCGCTTTTATTCGATCGCCTTCTATTAAAATGACACTATTTTTTATGGGGTCAGAACCGAAACCATCAATAAGTGTCCCGCCAACCAGAGCTTTTATTTTACCTTGCTGGGCATTCACAGTAAGACTAAATGAAATTAAAAAGAAGACTAAATATGCTCTCATGGATAAATTGTTTGTTCTAAGTTAAACATATTGCGCTATGTTCAGCTTTTAAATTATTGATAATTGTTTTGGTTTACTTAGGATAATACCAAAATGGTATTCTAATAATCCTACGATAATAAACGCTATCTTCTAGATGGTCTTTTCTGGCCACTTCTAACACGTGTTTTCCATTTACCAACTGCTCAATGTCCAAAAAGGTTTCAAAACCTTCTTGTTCCCTATTGTTTTGGGTAAAAACAAAATCAAAATCATAAGATGTGCTGTCTATCTTAAGTCGGTACATTTCTTTTATGGTAGCCATATATTCCTTAAGAAGTTTTCGTCGGTCTTGCCATTCTATTTTACCTGTTTGAAAGGTAGAGTGCAATCCACGATTGTCAACTTCTGGTTTCAATTTCTTGTTAAAATAGAACACATCATCTTCAATAGTTCGGCCATATACTATGAAAACACTTAAAAATTTATCTGTGATTACTTTAGAAGGTATAGAAGCCAAGCTTACATAGCTAGTGTTTTTGGCCACCGAGTCATCGTAATTTTCCACATTCGCTATAAATGAATTGGAATTCAAGTCCTTATGCCAATAATTTGAAGTACTAAACCCTGTTCCTGCCAACATGGTCAACACCAAATACAGGGGAACTAAAATTAAACTTAATCTACGTCCAAATTTGGTGTCCAGAAAATTGTATACAATTGGTCGATATAAAAAGGATAAAGTCAGGTACTTAAACAACCAATATATTGGATAATAAAACCAACTAGTCCATTTTTTACGTTTTAGCCATCCTTGTGTGACAAAGTCGATAAAAGTTAAAACCGTACCTATCCCTAAAGCGACCACCAAAGGTATTGCAACCCAATAACGCATGGTGTACGATGTGTTTTCACTATCTATCCATAGTCCTAAAAGAGTAAACAAAAATGATAATGCCAATAATCCCAGTAAATAAAAAAGCAGTAAGAAGGTAACAGCAAAAATTATACTGCAATATTTTTCGAGCTTGGCTACATAATTATCAAAAGAACCTACCCGTTTCAGTAAATGATTTTTAAATTTTGTGCTGTAATTCAATTCATCATAGTCAATATCCCCAGAAACATATCGTAATCCAATTGCACCAATCCACAAGCCTCTTAATACAACATGGATTAAAAGATTTATGGTAAGTATATACCACGAGATCAACAAGCCTTGCATCATAAATATTCGATACATATTGTCATTGTTCTGGGCTTCTGCGCTTGCTATTTCTATTGGTTCAATAATCATGAACAATCCATAAATGGCAAAACCAGAAATAATTAACTCTAGCTGCCAACTTTCTTGCTGTAGAATATCAAGCCACTGCTTGAACTTTTTGTTCTGTGGATCGTTGCTCATTAAGTTGGTGTTGTTGTTTTTCTAAATATATCAATTTTTAGAAAACCGTTTAGATATAGAAGAAAAGAAGAAAAAAGCTAAAAACAAAAAAACGCCCTTTACGTTTGTAAAGGGCGTTCAAGGAAGGCGGCGACCTACTCTCCCACTTGGTATAGCAGTACCATCGGCGCAAACGGGCTTA
>NZ_QGEG01000003.1 GCF_003149745.1 Flagellimonas aquimarina | reverse complement strand
GGTGCCCCATCGGCTCCGTCGTTTCCTGGTATTCCCTGTGGTCCCGGTGCTCCGTCAGCTCCGTCGTTTCCTGGTATCCCCTGTATTCCCTGTGGTCCCGGTGCTCCATCAGCTCCATCATTCCCTGGTATTCCTTGTGGACCCGGCGCCCCGTCGGCTCCGTCGTTCCCTGGTATCCCCTGTATTCCTTGTGGGCCCGGTGCCCCATCGGCTCCATCGTTTCCTGGTACTCCTTGTGGACCTATTGGCCCTGCCGGACCCGGTGCTCCGTCGGCTCCGTCATTCCCTGGTATTCCCTGTGGTCCCGGTGCTCCATCGGCTCCATCGTTTCCTGGTATTCCTTGTGGACCTGGTGCTCCGTCAGCTCCATCGTTTCCTGGTATTCCCTGTGGACCCGGTGCTCCGTCAGCTCCGTCGTTCCCTGGTATTCCCTGTGGTCCCGGTGCTCCATCGGCTCCGTCATTCCCTGGTATCCCCTGTATTCCTTGTGGTCCCGGTGCTCCATCGGCTCCATCGTTTCCTGGTATTCCCTGTGGANTACGGTCCAGGTCAACGGTGACACGACGGTGGAGGCCAACGAGACGTTCTCGGTAGTACTGAGCGCCCCTGTTAACGCGACCCTTACGGACGATACGGGCCTTGGGACGATAAACAATGATGATAATGCCGCCGTCACCATTGCAAATGCAAGCGGAGCGGAAGATGGAGGAGATATTACAGTAACAGCCACTTTAGACAATGCTGTTGCAGGAGGTTTTACGGTACAGGTTTCTTCTGCTGATGGTTCAGCAACCTTAGCGGATAATGATTATACTGGGATTTTACAGACTCTCATTTTTACAGGAACTGCTGGCGAAATGGTGAATTTTGTAATAACACCAACAGTGGATGCTATTATAGAATTGAATGAAACGTTAATTGTCTCAATGGGAAGCCTAGGATCAACTGCATTAACCGTTGATATATCAGATACAGCAACTGTAACGATAAACAATGATGATACTTGCGCTGCGGGAAATGCAGCACCAGTACTTGACGGTTCGGTACTTTCGACTTTTTGTGATGCATTTTCACAAGACCTCGATTTGTATACGATGAGTGTTCCACCAGCTGGATCAGACTTGCGTTGGAATGCTAGCGCAGATATTTCCAATAGTGGTACTTATTTGCCAACCAGTACAGTAAGTTCAGAGGGCACCTATTTTGGTTTTTTCTATGATGCATTAAATGACTGTACTAGTTCAACTTTCAGTGTTACATTAACACAAAATACAACACCTTCACCGGGTACAACAACTAACATTGCTACTTGCGATAATTCAGGTGAAGGGGATAGCGTAGTAGATTTAGATGATCAATTAACAGGAGCAGATGCAGGTAGTTGGTCTTTAACTGGCAGTCCAGGAGGAGCTTCTATTACCATTAACGCTAGCAATATTGTAAACTTTAATGGACAGCCTTTAGGGGATTATACCTTTACATATACTACATCTGTAGCGAGCCCACCTTGTGTGGACCAAACAGTTGATTTAACTGTTACCGTAATTGATTGTGCAATTCCTTGTGATGCGGGAACCACGGCACCTAGTTTGGATACTTCTCAGCCTACCGAGTTCTGCGATGTTGTTGCTGCGGATTTAAATGATTATGTAACCAATGCGCCACCAGCAGGAAGTGTGCTTACTTGGAGTACTGACCCTGATCCCTTGGCGACTATTGCACACAGAAGCAACATTGTGTCGGCCCCGGGATCTTATTTTGGTTTCTTTTTCGATGTCGCAAACAATTGTGCGAGTCCTGTACTGACGGTTTCATTGCTTTTAAATGTAACGCCAACTATTGATAGTACCACAGGAGATACTCGTTGTGGAGATGGTACACTAACGTTAACTGCCTCAGTAAGTGACGGGAGTCTTTTAAGTTGGTACGCTAGTGCAAGTGGTGGGGCTGTTTTAGGAACTGGCGAATCTTTTGAGACACCATCAATTTCAACAACTACATCCTTTTTTGTGGAAACTACTGCTAATGGGTGTTCTTCAGTAAGATCAGAAGTACTTGCTACTGTAAATCAAATACCTTCACCGGGAACACCAAGTAATACCTTGGCATGCAATGCAGCAGGAAATGGTGGCCCAACAATCATAGATTTGGATGATACACTAACAGGTGAAGATTCTGGAATATGGGCAATTATTACTGATCCATCTGGAGGAACTCTATCAATAGGTTCAGATAATAATGTGGATTTTGAAAGTTTACCTTCTGGTAATTACGTGTTTGAATACACTACAAATGGAGCTGGCGCACCTTGTGTTAACAGTTCTGTGCAAGTAACTATTTCAGTAAGCAATTGTATTGTAGATTCTGATAATGATGGTTTAACGGATGGAGAAGAAAATGATTTAGGTACAAACCCTAACAATCCTGATACAGATGGTGATGGTTTAACAGATGGTGAAGAGGTATTGGTGGTTGATGATCCAAGTACAACAGCGGTTCCAGAAAACGCCACGAATCCTCTTGATAGTTGCGATCCTTTTTTGACTCCAGCTTGTAATCCTGAATCTATTGATTTGGCAATTACAAAAGAAGTTGATAATGATACACCATTATTGCAAAGTAATATAATCTTTACTATTACCCTTGAAAACACAACAATGGATAGGGTATTGGATATTCTTGTCAATGACTTGATTGGAAATGGGTTTCAATATATTTCCCATACCGCATCAAAAGGGTTATATGATCAAACTACGGGAGTTTGGTCCATTGCCGAATTAATGCCTCAGGAAAGTGTTATTTTAGAAATTACTGTAACCGTCACCACTTCGGGGCAGCTTCAGAATACCGTAACAATAGCTTCTTCATTTCCAATAGATGTTGTGGATTCCAACAACACGGCAATGGTTGCTGTTCAGGTGAATCAAAGTCCCTGTCAGGATCCCGGGACCTTGTGTAATATTTTTTCTCCAAATGGGGATACGAAAAATGACACTCTTAAGCTTGTACAACATGAGCTTTTTCCAAGCAACAAACTTGAGGTATTTGATCGCTATGGAAATAGTGTCTTTGAGATGCAAGGTTACGATAGCTCTTGGGATGGAACAGGTAGTAGCGGTAATTTACCAAAGGGCACCTATTTTTATATTTTAGACCTTAATGGAGATGGTGTTGAAATTGTAAAAGGTTGGATTCAAATTATAAGATAAATGAAACATGCCAAATAAAATTGGTTTAAAAACATATTGGATATTTGGCTTACTGCTGATTGGAATTATGGGCATTTCCCTGGCTCAAAAAGAGCCCCAGTATACACAATACATGTACAATATTGGAAGTTTTAATCCTGCGTATGTTGGAACTGTAGAGTCCGCTGAAGTTGCTGGATTGTATAGAGCGCAATGGGTTGATATTCCCGGTGCGCCAACTACAATGCGCTTTGGTGTGAATATTCCATTTGCAAATGAAAAAACGGGGCTGGGCCTTAATGTGGTGCACGATGAACTGGGGCCTTCAACTCAGACGTTTATCAACCTGGCATATTCGTACCAGATCAATATTTCAGAGATAACAAAACTATCCTTTGGGCTGGCGGCCGGAGGGTCACTTTTAAGCTTGGACTATTCCGAAGGGACTCTTGATGACCCATCAGACCCAACAATACTGGGTGAAAATTTAAATGATTTTTACCCAACCGTTGGTGCAGGACTCTTTCTTTACGAGGAGGATTGGTACATGGGAGTTTCTGTTCCCAATTTTTTAACCAATGGATTGTACAATGACGAAGTGGCAACTATAGTTGAAGATAATATGCAGTTCAATGTAATTGGCGGATATGTTTTTCAATTATCGGACAGAACTAAGTTTAAGCCAGCATTTTTAGTGAACTATCTTGAAGGATCTCCAGTAAATGTAAATCTATCCGCAAATTTTCAATTTATAGATGCTCTCACGATAGGTGCTTCCTATAGATTTGACAATGCAGTTAGCGGTTTAGCGGGCATTCAGGTTTCTAATGGGTTGTTTTTAGGGTACTCGTATGATTACAACACGAATGGACTAGGAGAGTTTAGCGGAGGCTCTCATGAAGCAATACTAAAATTTTATATTGGACGAGGTGGTTTTGGAAGCGGAGGTTCCAAAACAAAAAATAAAAGCAAAAAACTAAAAGGTAAACCAAAGCAAATAGATTCCCCAAGATTTTTCTAATATGAAAAAAGCAAAAAATATAAGTACTACACTATTGGGTTACTTTTTGGGTATTGCCTTTTGCTTTGCTCAAAGTAAAAGTTCCAAAGGGGATGATTACTTTTTTCAGTATGACTATAAAAACGCAATAAGCGCTTATGAGCTGGATTTAAAAAATGGTACACTATCGGAACAACAGTTTTTGAACTTAGCAGATGCCTACTTCAAGACAAATAATTTTGAAAAAGCTTCAGACGCCTATCTTTCTTTATACAAGAAGGATACTTTGATGAGTAATCACCATTTTAATAAAATGATGCAAAGCTTGTCAAAAACCACTAAAAAGGAGAGGAAACAGGCATTTTTGGCAACAATGTCTTCTAGCTTTCAAAAGGAGTTTTTAGAGAATTTGGAATTTAACACTCAACTATTGGAGGATAGCAATACAAATGGTGGGATGGATTTTCAAATTTTCAACTTAAATGGCAATAGTCCGCAGTCAGATTTCTCACCCTCGTTTTATGGAGGGCAGTTATTATTTTCAAGTGGAAGATTACAAGATACAAAGCGAAGATATGTTCCAGCAAATGAGGGGTATTTAAATATTTATGAAGCTGGGTTACAAAGCAATGGTCAAATATCAACTGCAATACCTTTTTCCGGAATTACCAGCTCTAACTACCATAAGGCGACACCTTATTATTCACAGGCCTTGAGAAGTATTTTTTATGTATTGTCCAATTCGGAGGATGGAGAACTCTCTTTTGATGAGAATGGAAAAAATGCACTGGCAATAGGGATGCAGGTAAAGGATGGAAGGTTTCAGTTGTTACTTAAAGATTTAAGCACTTCTTTTTACTATCCTTTTTATGATGAAAAGACGGAAAGACTATATTTCGCCGCCAATTTTGATGATGGCTTTGGAGGCACAGATATTTATTTTGTTCACACCAATAGGGGGCAGATAATGTCGGCGCCTATAAATTTAGGTCCTAGGATAAACTCAGCTGGAAATGAAATTGCTCCTTACATTTTTGAAGATAGTTTCTATTTCTCTTCGGATGTTTTTTACGGACTTGGCGGAATGGATATTTACAGGTCCAATATTGATGGGGGTACATTTAGTATTCCTATTAATCTTGGAATGGGTATTAACTCTTCCGATGATGATTTTGGTTTAATAATGAGGAACGATGGGGACGGGCTTTTAGGATATTTTTCATCAAATAGACCTGGCGGAAAGGGTAAAGACGATTTGTATGGATTCAAGGTGGATAAGAAACCAGGGCTTAAAACTATTGCCTTAAAAGGAAAGGTAGTAAAGCATGTTAAAAAATCCAAGTTTGTTGATAAGGCAGCCGTAAGACTATGGGATATAAATGGTAACATGTTGGCTGAAACATATACTGATGATGAAGGAAATTATAGATTGGAGATTCCTTGGGAAAAAGAGTTAGTATTGGAATCTTCAAAAGAAAGGTATTCCATGTTTACAAAACGCTTTACAGAAAAGGAATTGGATGGAGAAGAAAGTATAAATTATGATATTAGTATTTCATCATATGATGATTTAGTTGAAGAAAAAGAGGGGCAAGCTGTTGTAAAACTTGAAAAATTCTTCTTTGGAAGAAGCGCATCTCAACTAACTCCGGAAATAGAAACAGAACTTGATAAAGTTGTGCTATTTGTAAGGGATTTTCCATCCGTACAACTTCGAATAGAGACCTATACGGACAGTAGGGGAGGTAGCAGCACTAATTTTAGATTGACACAGAGCCGTTCAGATGCTATTAAAAAATATTTAATTCAAAATGGAGTGCCATCTTCTAACATAATCTATTCCATTGGCTATGGTGAGGATAAAATTTTGAATAATTGTACTAATGGGGTTTTCTGTTTGGAAGTATTACACAAGCAAAACCAAAGATCAATGATTGTAATTCTTAATGACAATGTTCTTTTCGATTAAATCAATTTAATACCATCCAACAATAGTATAGTGCAAAAAGGGATAAGAAAAATATGCCTAGATAGGTTAATATTTTTAACCCCATTTTTGGTCTATGTTCTTTCGGAACATCTTTCCCCATTACCGTTTTAAGGTTCATCCATCCAATTAGTGGGGCCATAACAAAAGAAACAAATGTGGCAAGCGCGACAAGATTGGCCATGTTGGCACCAAATACAGAAATAACCACCCAATTGATCAAAGCCATAATTAAAACAGCCATGGCAAATGTATTTTTGTTCTTAAGCGCTTTTTTATGAGGGAAAAGTTTCTCCAGAACATCTATGCTCACTCTGGACACTGCATCATGAGCAGTCATACAAGTACTGAACATAGTAGCAAAGGCAGCGATTGCAATTAAGATATATGCCCAACTGCCAATATGAACAGTGAACAAGCTTACAACCTGATCGGCAAAAATGACCGCACTTCCACTAAGTTCAGTTCCCGTGACATATAAGGTCATCCATCCAATGATTAAAAAGAAAACAGCGAGCAGTGCCGTTAAGATGTATCCCACATTAAATTCTTGAAGAGCAAGCTTTAAAGAAGGCTTTTCTTTCATGGTTTTCAAATTTTCCATGCTCCAAAGACTCACCCATCCAGAAGCTTCAACGGCTGTTGGCATCCAACCCATAAGTCCTATTAAGAAAAGTATGCCCACTTCATTGAAAATTTCAGGTCTTTGGAATGCTTCTATATTGGGTACGGGTCCCTTTTGTAGCACTAGCACAGTAGTAATGATCAAAGCGATGAACAGAATGGAAATAACCGCTTTTAAAGAATTCTCTAGAAATTGATACCGGCCTATTATCAGGATAGCGCTTATAAAGGCAAAAAGACAAAGGGCTATCGCGCTTACTCCCATTGCGGAAATATTAAACAAATTCATGAAGAGTCCGGCGGTGACTACATACAACGCGGCCAAAATTGTGAATGTAGACACAATGGTCACAAAAGCATAGATCCAAAGATATTTTCTGCCCAAATTCAAGTAGCCTTGTACCAAACTTTTTTCAGTAACCGAAGTGTAACGTATTCCAAACTCAAAAAAAGGATATTTCAATATGTTTGCAAGCAGTATGGGGATAACCATGACCCAACCGTATTGTGCGCCTGCTTTTGTTGATAATACCAAATGTGAAGTGCCTATGGCCATACTTGCAAATAACAATCCTGGCCCTAGGTTTTTAAGAAGAATCTTTAGTTTTGACATGAAAGGTAAATGTACATCTGTCTAAAATAGTATATTTATGTTACTCCTTGAAAAATACGTTCTTTAGGGTACAATAGACACAAAATTGTTTAAATGAAAATACTTCTTAAAACCCTCAAAGCCCTTGCCCTTATTATTGCCATTGTAGCTGTTGTTTACGCTTTTGGTCCAAAAGTGGAAAAACCAAACTTGGATAAAGTACTGCCAGAAGTAAGTTCAGATTTGGTTGAATTGGAAAAATGGATACATAAAAAGGAAGAGGCCACCACCAATATAAAACCTGAAAACAATGCAAAGATTATTTGGTTTGATAGTATCCCATCAAAAACGGAGTATAGCATTGTATATCTTCATGGGTGGTCTGCGAGTAGGATGGAAGGAAACCCATTGCACTTGGATACCGCCAAGCGCTATGGTTGTAATTTATATTTACCTCGTTTAGCAGGGCATGGATTAAATGAGGAAGAGGCAATGCTCAATTTAACAGCCAATGAAGTGTTAGACTCCGCAAAAGAGGCTATAGCTGTTGCAAAACAGCTAGGGAACAAGGTAATCATAATGGCCACATCAACAGGAGGTACACTAGCATTGCACCTTGCAGGAGGCGATCAAGACATAGCGGGAATTCTTTTGTATTCGCCCAATATTGAGATATATGACAAAAATGCGAAGCTTTTGGCGGGTCCATGGGGAGTAAATTTGGCAAGAGCGGTTAAAAAGAGTGATTATCATGAGTTTGAAGCTAGTGAAGAGAAGAGAAAATACTGGACTAATAAATATAGAGTGGAAGCTTTGACACATTTACAAGCGTTGGTGGATAATACAATGGTACCAGAGACTTTTCAAAAAGTAACGCAACCTGTTTTTCTAGGTTACTTTTATAAAAATGATTCGATACAGGACAATGTTGTATCTGTACCGGCCATGTTAGAAATGTACGAGGAACTGGGAACCGCAACCAATTTAAAAAGAAAGGTTGCTTTCTCAAATGTGGGAGATCATGTAATGACCTCCTCCATTACTTCCAAAGATTTGGTTTCAGTTAAAAAGGAGACGGAAAAGTTTTTTGAGGAAGTGTTGAAATTCCAATAAAGTGTTAAAATTTGAGTTTAGTTTTGTTAAACTAGACGACTGGTCATATATTTGGTCCTTCAATGGAAATTAAAACAATAAAAGGAGAACAAAAGAGTGATGCACTTCTTGAAAAAGGGATGGAAATCCTTTGGTCAAAAGGGTACAATGCCACTAGTGTAAATGATATTGTCCAGGCAGCCGGTGTTCCTAAAGGTTCATTTTACTTCTATTTTAAAAGTAAAGAAGACTTTACTGTAAAAGCCATTGGTAAGTATTTTGACACAATGTTTCCTCCAGCATTGGAAATTCTTAAGGATAAGACAGTTTCCCCCAAACATCGAATTTTGAACTTTTATGAGTATCGCACTAAAGTGTTAAAGGAGGAGTTTGACTGTAAAATGGGATGCATGGGGTGTAATCTGGTTAACGAAATGGCGGAACATAACGAAGAAATTCGTTTGGCAGTACAAATGAAAACTGAGATTGTGAATTCCCATATAACATCCGTAGTTATTGAAGGACAAGAAAACGATGAAATTAACCCCGATATAGAAGCAACTAATTTGGTTGCCTTTATGGAGGATGCGGGCAGAGGGGCAATGGTCTCAATGAAAGAACAAGATAGTTCTTATCCTATTGATAATTTCATGAAAATGATACGAACGCTTATACTTAATTAATTTTTTTTGAAACAACTAATAGATGACCAGTCATCTATTAGTTGTTTGTGTTTAAACAAATTATGGATTCAATCACCATATTTTAAAGTTGACCAGCCAACTATACTTAAAAAACCAAAAATAATTGTCCAATTAAAAACAATGTAAATCGTCTAAAACAAACATATTAACAAACCTTAAATAAATGAACGCAATCCAAAAAACGAAAAATGCAACCAATGCATTCGCTAAGAACTGGGCCAACTTTGTAATTAAATTTAAATGGCCGGTTCTATTATTGACCATTTTATTGGCCATGGGGCTTGGGTCTCAAGGCAAAATGGAATTTGACGGAGATTATCACGTCTTTTTTAGTGAATCTAACCCAGAACTAGAAGCATTTGATGCACTCCAAGAAAAATACACAAAAGATGACAATATCATCATTGTTCTTGCTCCTAAAAACGGAAACGTTTTTACCAGAAATAACCTTATTGCCATAGAGGAATTGACTGCAGATGCTTGGAACACCCCTTACTCATCTAGAGTGGATGCAGTGACTAATTTTCAGCATACAAGCGCAAATGAAGATGACCTTTATGTTGATGACCTTTCCTACAACTCAGCTACTAAAACAGATGCCGAAATTCTTGAGATTAAGGAAAAGGCACTTAAGGAGCCCTTGTTGGTTCATAGGATCATTAATAAAGAAGGAAGTGTCACTGCTATTAACGTTACCGTTCGTCTGCCAGGGGAAAATAGTGCCGCTGAAATTCCAGAAGTGACTATCGCAACCAGAGAGATGATTTCCAAGTTTCAAGAAAAGCATGCAGAATTCGATGTTTATACGACCGGATTGGTTCCATTGAACACTGCATTTTTTGAATCATCTCAGAAAGATTTAATGCTTACCGTGTTAATGTTGTTGATTGTTGTTGTGGTTACATTGGTACTCACTAGAAACATTTTTGCCACCATAGCAACTTTGTTTGTTGTACTGTTCTCGATTATGAGTGCAGTGGGTTTCATAGGGTTAAATGGAATTAAGTTGACACCCCCCTCAGCTGTTTTTCCCACTATGATATTGACTTTGGCAGTTGCGGATAGCATACATATCCTTATCACATATCTTCAAAAAGTTCGCAAAGACGGATTGGAAAAGAAAGAAGCTTTGGTTGAATCTATGCGATTAAATTTTATGCCAGTGTTCATCACCAGCTTAACCACGGTCATAGGATTTTTAACCCTAAATTATGGAGACGTACCTCCCTTTTGGGATCTAGGAAACATTGTTGCCTTTGGTATGTGCATGGCCTTTTTATTTTCAACGACCACATTACCTGCATTAATGGCAATCTTTCCAATATGGAAATCTAAAAAAGTGAAGGAACAAAAGGATGGTAAATTAGGTTGGTACACTAATTTGGGGATGTTTGTGGTTAGACAGCCAGTTAAACTGACCGTGATTTCCATAGTGGTTATAGGACTGCTTACTTTTTTGGCAAGGAAAAACGTGTTCAATGATGAGTTTGTGGAATATTTTGATACTACCGTTCAATTTAGACAGGACAGTGATTTCATAAACGAAAACCTTACTGGGTTTTACAATGTTGAGTTTTCCATAGGTAGCGGAGAAAGTGGAGGAATCAACGACCCTCGGTACTTACAAAAACTAAATGAATTTGAAGATTGGTTGGAAGATCAACCAGAAGTTGTTCATGTAAACGCCTTTAGTGAGGTTGCCAGAAGGGTAAACCGCTCTATGCACGGAGACAATGAATCTTTTTACAAAGTACCGGAGAATAGGGAAGAAGCTGCCCAGTATCTTTTGCTGTATGAGCTTTCACTTCCTTTTGGCCTGGATTTGAATAATCAAATCAATGTGGATAAATCAGAATCTAGGGTTACTGTTACCCTTGAGAACAACTCAAGTGCAGAAATGATTGCCTTTGCAGAACGGTCGGAAAACTGGTTGAAGGATAACGCACCGGAATCCATGCACGCACTTGCCGTAAGTCCTACTCTAATGTTTTCCAAACTAGGTTTCCGTCAGGCAGATAGTATGTTTAAAGGAAATATTATCGCACTCATTCTAATTTCACTCGTCCTAATGATAGCCTTAAGGAATTTTAAACTTGGGTTATTGAGTATTATACCCAATGTTGCTCCTGTATTGGTAGGCTTTGGCCTATGGTACTTGTTAAAAGGAACAATTAATACAGGTATGGTAATCGTTTTTGGAATGACCTTAGGAATCATTGTGGATGACACCGTTCACTTTATGAGCAAGTTTTTACGTGCTCGAAGAGAATTGGGATATGACGCAAAAGCGGCTATCATTTATGCCTTTGAAACTGTTGGTAAGGCTTTGGTGACTACTACGGTGGTTCTTTTGGCAGGTTTCATAGTGCTTTCAACATCTTCTTTTGCGCTAAACAGCTATATGGCCAGAATTACCGTAATCATCATTATAGCAGCATTAATTATTGATTTTATTCTCTTGCCTTCATTATTGATTTTGGTCAGCAAAGAGAAAGAGGAGCCCGTAAGAAAATCCAAAATGCAAGTGCAATTGGACAAATAGAAATTATAAACACAAACAATTTACAAAATGAAAAAAATAAAGTTTTTTACCTCAATAACTGCTTTGATACTTGCTATTTCTGGTATTAATGCACAATCAAATGAAGAGCGTGGTTTGCAAATAGCAAAGGCAGCTGAAAAGGCAGATGAAGGATTTGGAAGTTCAATTGTGGACTTGAAAATGACCCTCAAAAATAAAAATGGACAAACAAGTGAGCGTTTTTTAACTACCCGCACCTTAGAATTAACGACGGATGGTGATAAATCCTTGATTGTTTTTGAGAGTCCAAAAGATGTGAAAGGAACGGCGACCCTTACGTTTACCCATAAAATTGGTACAGATGATCAATGGTTGTACCTGCCTTCCATTAAAAGAGTGAAAAGAATCTCCTCTAACAACAAATCCGGTCCTTTTGTGGGCAGTGAATTTGCCTACGAGGATTTGTCTTCTCAAGAAATAGAGAAATACGCTTACAAGTTTATAAAGGAAGAAGGCGACTTTTTGGTTGTAGAACAAGACCCAGTTGATCCTAAGTCTGGTTATACAAGAAGAATGGTAACCTATAATCAGAATAAGGGGTATAGGCTAGAAAAAATAGAGTTTTATGATAGAAAAAACGCATTATTGAAGACATTGACCTATAGTGATTATAAGCTGTATAAAAATAAATTTTGGAGGGCAGCAACCTTTACCATGGTCAATCACCAAAGCAATAAAGAAACGCTGTTAAAATTTGGGGAGTATAATTTTGGGGCAGAACTGGCAGAAGAAGATTTTACAGAAGTAGCATTAAAAAGAGCAGGCAGCTAGTTTGCTGCAAAGTTTTGTATAGAAAAGTTGTATCAAAGCCAGGGTACTCTCTTTAATGAGCTTTGGGGTGTGATAGTGTAAAGCTTGTAAATACCTTGGCCTTGTTTTTTAACCATATTTTATCAGGTGCAAGAATGAATAAACCGCTGCATGTTTTAGCAGGTATACTTTTTATGGGTGCCTTTTCAGTTAGCGCCCAGCAAGAGGAAAAGCCAGTTCAGGAATTAGAACTGGAACTGGAGGCTGAGTACCGTTATTTTTTTAAGGATGCCCAGTTTACAGGACAATTGGACCATTATCCTTCTATTGCCATAAGACCAGATTATGCCATAGAATGGAATAAAGGGTATGAAAGTATTAATTTTACGGGCTTTCTTAGAGTGGATAGGGATGATGAACGTACCCATTGGGATATACGGGAGTTGTACTACCAAAAGGCTAAAAGTAACTGGGAACTTAGTGTAGGGCTTAAAAAGGTCTATTGGGGGGTGGCGGAAAGCAATCATTTGGTAGATATTATAAACCAGACTGATGCCGTAGAAACCTTTGATGGAGAAGAAAAACTGGGCCAACCTATGGTTCAATACAGTTACATTACCAGTAAAATAGGAACTTTTGATTTTTTCTATTTGCCCTTTAATAGAAAGCGAACGTTTACTGGAGATAAAGGAAGATTGCGCTTTGGAACTGTAATCAATCAAGATGATATTGACTACGAAAGTGGGGCCAAAGAATGGAGACAAGATATTGCGGTACGTTGGAAACACTATTTTGGGGTTTTCGATGTTGGACTCTCCCATTTTTATGGTACAGGGCGCGAACCGCTATTTATCTTTGACCCGGTCGGTAATATTGAGTCTTTTTATCCGGTAATAAACCAGACAGGGATAGATGTGCAGATTACGCATGACGCTTTTCTGTGGAAACTGGAATCTATTTATAGGAATGCAGATACGCAGGATTTTGTTGCACTGGTAGCAGGATTGGAATATACGTTCAGCAATATTAATGGAAATGGACTGGATATTGGTCTGTTGGGAGAATACCTGTATGACGAAAGAGATGAACTTTCTTTAAATGCATTGCAAAATGATGTTTTCTTTGGTAGTAGGTTGGCTTTTAATGATATTCAAGACACGTCCATATTAATTGGGGGAGTGGCAGATTTAGAATCTAGCAGCAAGATTTTTAGCTTGGAGGCCTCTAGACGCTTTGGTTCTAACTGGCGAGCAGAAATAGAGGCTAGGGTTTTTACTGATATTGATGATGTGGAACTGATTCTTTCCAACTTTAGGGAAGACAGTTTCTTACGTTTTACCCTTTCAAGATTCTTTTAAAGCTTACTCAAACTTATCTTGTTTAGGGACTGTGCAAAAGCCCCGATCTTAAGATCGGTCTTGACGTCTGGAACTTTTGACAATAAATCATTGTATTTCTCCAAGTTGATTTTTTTTTGTTCCATACCGTGAAAGAGTTTGTTGGCTTTTATCTGTTCCCTGAAAGCGAAAAATACCAGGATAGCAGAAAGACCATTGAGAAAGGGAGCGGTCAATCCCCCTATGGTATCACCTATATTCCCCGTGTTCTCAAAACTGACCCCGGTAAACCAAGTTTCATTCGTAAATGCCCAAGGGATAACATATATTATAGACATTACAATTATAAACAGTAGTGCCAAAAGGCTGATTTCAGATAATTTTTTCATTTCCAAATTGATTAAGATTTCTCTCACAAAATAAGAATACATTGCATTATCCTTTTCTCTATTTACTGTTAAGCGGTTCTTGGACTACGATTGATTCTGTAAAACATTGCAAGAAATTTCGTATCTTGTTGTATTCCCCTTAAATTTTTTAAAGCGTTTCCCCATTTAAAATCAGTATCATGAAAAAATCTGTTTTTTATTTGGCTACAGCATTCGTTTTTATGGCTGTCAGTTTTTCTTGTAGGCCGAAACTAGGCACAACCCACAACGAATGCCGAAAAACATGTTCGGAGCAGGCAGAGGCAAAAAAGGTAGCTTGTTATGATAGGTGTCAATGTTACCATAAAAATGGGCAGGATATCGATAAATGCAATGCGGAGTATGATGCTGGTATCAAATAGCAATTTACCTTTCATACTACTCTTGTTTTTGTTCTAGGTCCAATTCCAAATAGTTGCATTGATGTACTTTTTGGAAGCTTTTTTTTCAATATTTAATCTAATTTGTTATAGTCCAAGGACTTTTATCAACTAATTCTAATCATATTATCATGACTGAAAAAATATCCAACAGCTGTGAAGGCAATGGGTGGCATGAAGTTCCAAATACCGGAGATGATGCTGCATATCCAAGAGATTGGTACTCGGACTCTTGGGATAGAGGGAATGAATATGCAAGAGGAAAAGCAATTGTAGATTGGCTGAATTCCATGGGTTTTTCTGTTTCTGGCCATCCACATAGAACAATTCCATTTTGCAATGAGAACTCCTGTACTGGGAACAAGAAATGTTTGCCACAGGTAATTGAATCAGACCCAAATGACACGGTAACAATTAAATTGGTCAGTGTTACAATGCCCGGTAACAAGGTTAAAGAAATGTATTGGGCATTTGCCAAGGACAGGGGCAGAATCAAATTAAGAGCTACTTCTTGCAAATGTGTAAGTGTTCCTCAGGAATTTTAAAACATTAGAAATGGAAAAAATCAAAATGACCAATACGTGTGATAAAAACACTGTATGGCAAGAAAAACAAATTGATAACACAGTACCTGATGAGGTTAAATCAGATTCCTTTGAAGAGGGAGATGCTTGGGGTCAGGCAAGGTCTATTAGGGATTTGATGCTTTCTCTAGGATTTACCCGTCAACAGTGGGAAGCTTTATGCACTGGCAAGTGCACTAATGATACAAAACAATGTCTACCAAAGGAAATAGTTCGCACACAAACGGACAACCTAATTATCCAGAAAATAACAATGGATTTACCTAACGGAAAAAAACGTACTATGTATTGGGCCTTGGTCAGCACGAGACCTGGTACTATGAAAATTAAAGCAACCGACTGTGAATGTGTGACCGTACCATATTTTTAGTCCACTTTTACACTTTTGGTAGGACTTTACGGATAAACTTATGGTATAATTTTTCACGATATACAGAGGTTTCCGACATAATATCTCAAAACATCGATAAAATGATGTTATGTGCATATTCTGGACTATCAAACCTTGAAAATGATGAAAAAACAGAGATTGTTGTTTAATAGTTGTACAGAAAATAAAATAAAACCCTGAAAATCATTTGATTAACAGGGTTTTTATGTACTCGAGGCGGGACTTGAACCCGCACGGGCTAATGCCCACAGGATTTTAAGTCCGGCGTGTCTACCAATTCCACCACTCGAGCAGGACTTAAATAAAAAAACGCTGGTTACCAGCGTTTTGAGCGAAAAACGGGATTCGAACCCGCGACCTCCACCTTGGCAAGGTGATGCTCTACCAACTGAGCTATTTTCGCATTTTAAAGAACATTCGCAGACAACAGATTTTGCCGATGCGGATGCAAATTTAATACATTTCTGTAAAATAGAAAGAACTTTTTTAAGAGGATGCTGTTTTCTTTTTACCTAACAAACGTTTAATTTCATTAAGCTTCATAAGTGCCTCAACAGGAGTGAGTGTATCTATGTCCAGATGTAAAATCTCTTCTTTGATTTCTTCTAAAAGGGGGTCGTCCAAATTAAAGAAACTCAGTTGCATTTCGTTTTGAGTTGCTTGTAATTTATCTGTCATTTCCTCGCTAGAATGGGATTTTTCCAACTTTTGAAGAATCTTATTGGCTTTCTGGATCACTTGTTGTGGCATTCCGGCCATCTTTGCCACGTGAATACCAAAACTGTGCTCACTGCCACCAGGAACGAGTTTTCTAAGGAAAAGTACATTGTTCTTCAGTTCCTTTACAGATACATTGTAGTTTTTAATTCGACCAAACGTAGAGGTCATCTCATTAAGTTCGTGGTAATGTGTGGCAAACAACGTCTTTGCACGAGCAGGGTGTTCATGAAGGTACTCAGAAATGGCCCATGCAATAGAGATGCCATCATAGGTACTGGTACCCCGCCCAATTTCGTCTAAAAGTACCAAACTACGTTCAGAAAGGTTGTTTAAGATAGAGGCTGTTTCGTTCATCTCTACCATAAAGGTAGATTCTCCCATAGAAATATTGTCGCTGGCGCCAACACGGGTAAAAATTTTGTCCACTAGACCAATGGTAGCCTCTGATGCTGGCACAAAGCTTCCCATTTGTGCTAAAAGAACAATAAGGGCCGTTTGTCTTAATATGGCCGATTTACCACTCATATTGGGACCAGTAATCATGATGATTTGTTGCTCATCTCGATTTAGGGTGACATCATTGGTAACATAACTCTCGCCTAGGGGCAATTGTTTTTCAATTACTGGATGTCTACCATCTTTTATTTCGAGTTTTGTGGAGTCGTTTACCTCCGGAATAACATAGTTGTTTTCTTTGGCCAATTGGGCAAATCCACAAAGGCAATCTAATTGTGCAATTAAGAAAGCATTTTTTTGAACGGGAGCTATATATTCCTGCATCCAGACCAAAAGTTGCTCAAACAATTGCTGCTCCAATTGATAGATGCGTTCTTCAGCGCCTAAAATTTTGGCTTCGTATTCTTTTAACTCTTCCGTAATATAGCGCTCTGCATTGACTAGGGTTTGTTTTCTGATCCAGGTTTCGGGCACTTTGTCCTTATGGGTATTACGAACCTCAATGTAATAACCAAAAACATTGTTGGAGGCTATTTTAAGAGAAGTAATTCCGGTTGATTCCGTTTCTCGGGCCAACATTTTATCCAGATAATCTTTACCGGAAAAGGCCAGACCTCTTAACTCATCCAACTCTGTGGAATATCCTTCGGCAATGGTATTCCCTTTTTGCAGATTTATTGGGGCTGCCTCATTGAGGACTTCCTTGATTTTTGAACGTAAAGCTTCACAAGCATCCAATTGTTTCCCAATGGATTTTAGGGAGTTGTTGGTGCTCTCCAGTGCTAATTGCTTTACAGGAACAACGGCCTCCAAAGAATTCTTCAATTGAACTACTTCTTTGGGGTTTATTTTTCCAGTGGCCAATTTGGAGATCAAGCGTTCCAAATCGCCCATTTGTTTTATCCAATGTTGTACTTTCTCAAGTTCATCTTCTTCTGTGGTTAGATAAGAAACAACTTGATGACGTTGCTGAATTTTTTCAATATTTTTTAAAGGAAGTGCCAACCAACGTTTTAATAACCTTCCTCCCATGGGAGAAATGGTCTTGTCAATAATGTCTAAAAGGGTAATGGCGTTAAGGTTGTTGGAATGATAGAGTTCCAGATTCCTAATGGTAAACCGATCCATCCAAACATATTCCTCTTCAGCAATTCTTTGTATTTTATTTATGTGTTGTAATTGTCTATGTTGCGTCTCGGATAAATAATGCAACACGGCTCCTGAAGAAATAACACCATGGTTTAAATGGTCGATCCCAAAGCCTTGCAAAGTGTTGGTCTTAAAGTGAGAGGTTAGGCTTTGGTTGGCATAATCTTCCTGAAAAATCCAATCTTCCAAAAAGAAACTATGAAATTGTGTTCCAAAAATCTCTAAGAACTCCTTTTTATGGGCTTTAGAGACCAAAATCTCGTTTGGTGCAAAGTTCTGCAGTAGTTTATCCATTTGTTCCGCAGATCCTTCGGAAGTTAGGAACTCTCCTGTAGAAATATCTAAAAAAGAAATCCCAAACTTGTTGCGCCCAAAATGTATGGCACACAAAAAATTGTTGCTTTTGGCCGATAGAATATCATCGTTAAGAGCAACCCCTGGCGTAACCAACTCGGTAACACCTCGTTTTACAATACTTTTGGTTTGTTTAGGGTCTTCTAGCTGGTCGCAAATGGCAACCCTTTGGCCTGCTTTTACGAGCTTGGGTAAATAAGTGTTTAATGAATGGTGCGGAAAACCGGCTAACTCTGTTTTATCACCTCCGTTGTTTCTGTATGTTAGAATAATACCTAAAATCTTAGAGGCTTTTATGGCATCTTCTCCAAAAGTTTCATAGAAGTCTCCAACTCTAAAAAGTAACAATGCATCAGGATGTTTGGTCTTGATAGCATTGTACTGCTGCATCAAGGGGGTTACTTTCTTTGTTTTTTTTGTAGCTGCCAAAGCGATATTATTCCTTTATTTTTGTCTGTAAATCAGATTAGAACGAATGTAGCGCTTTCCAGATGTTTCAAAAATTTTTGTTGATATTTTGAGGGTGATAGTTGAAAAATATGATGCGTAAACTAGAAAATAGCGAATTGGAACGGTTGGATATACCAACTTTTAAGAAAACTAAAAAATCTCCAATAATCATTATTTTGGATAATATCCGCAGCCTTAATAATATAGGTTCGGTATTCAGGACAGCAGATGCTTTTTTGGTGCAAAAGATCTATTTGTGCGGCATAACGGCAACACCTCCGCATAAAGACATTAGGAAAACGGCTTTGGGAGCAACGGATAGTGTGGACTGGGAGTATAGAGAAAACACGTTGGAACTTGTTGGGGAGTTAAAAAATAAGGGGATACAGGCCATAGCAATTGAACAAGCGGAAAATGCTGTCTTGTTACATGAGTTCAACCCGGGAGAAAACGAAACCATAGCGCTTATTTTTGGCAATGAAGTAAAAGGAGTATCTCAAGAGGTGGTTTCTGCCAGTGATGTAGTATTGGAAATCCCACAATTTGGCACAAAACATTCTTTAAATATTTCGGTAAGTACGGGAGTTGTTGTGTGGGATATTTGGTCAAAACTAAATGTATAAAACAAAAAAAGCCCTGAAAATTCAGGGCTAAACATATAGTTTGAGTTAGTTAGTTTCTCAATTAGAGAGATCTAATAAAATAAAACCATTCGTTATATCCAAACATTTTCCCAAAATTCTCCTAAAATTACAGCAAAAGAATTCGCTCATCCAGTTGCTCCAAAATGGATTCATAATCAGATTTTTTGTTTACAAAGTCTAAGTCGCTCAGATCCAAAATCATACTATTTTGGTTTGGATGCCCCTTTATAAAATCCAGGTATCCTTTGTTTATTTTTTCCAAATAGGCCGCATCAATATTTTGCTCATAATCCCGTCCCCTTTTTTTAATGTTTGCCAAAAGCCGTTCAGTATTTTGGTAGAGATATAGATATATCTGTGGTTTTCTAACTTCTTTGTACATGAAGTTGAAAACTTTTCTGTAAAGGTTGAACTCTTCTTTCTGTAGGGTGATATTTGCAAAAATCAAGGATTTGAAAATATCATAGTCGCTGACCATAAAACTCTTAAAAAGGTCAAACTGTGAGGTGTCATCAGTAAATTGTTGGTATCGATCAGCTAAAAAGGACATTTCCAGCGGAAAAGCATATCGGGCTTGATCATCATAAAATTTGGGAAGAAAGGGATTGTCCGCAAAACGTTCCAGAACCAATTTGGCATTAAAATCTTCAGCGATCATCTTACACAAAGTAGTTTTGCCTGCACCAATGTTGCCTTCAATAGAAATAAACTGAAGCTTGGAAAAAAGCGCCAATCTATTTTTAAATAGTTGGAGTTTGGTTTTTTCGAGTTTACTACGGTCCTTGCACTGCTGCAGTAAATTGCGAATGTCCTTCTTATGAACGGGATGATAATATTGAGGCGCAATATCTGCCAATGGTTTCAAAACAAAATTTCTACTGTCCATTCTAGGGTGTGGAATATCCAATTCCGGAGTATGGATAACTTCATTTCCATAAAGGATAATGTCAATATCCAGTGTTCTGGAGTGGTAGCCATCTTGAGCGGAGCGCTCTCTACCAAAATTCCGTTCAATTTGAAGGAGTGTCTTAAGAAGTTCCATTGGGAGCAGCTCTGTATTGATGGCAATGCATACATTCAAAAAATCCTCACCTTCAAAACCAACCGCAGGATTCTCATAAACAGCTGACAATGCCAGAATATCTCCTGCTTTCTGCTGAATCCGAAATATAGCTTTTTGGAGCGTGAGATAACGATCGCCCATGTTGCTGCCCAAAGAAAGATATGCCTTTTGTTTTTGACCCATAATCAAGGAAACAAAGTAAACAAAACAATACAACAATGGTTATATTTGACCTAGAATAAAATTTTTTTTAGATGAATTTTTTGAGAAATCTGTTGGCTGCGATTTTAGGATGTTTGGTGGCGTTTGGAATATTGCTGGGAATGTTCTTCATATTCTTGGCTTTAATTGGTAATGCAGAAGATGCGGTGGTTGTAAAAGATGGCTCAATTTTGGAGTTAAGCTTTACGGAACCCATTAAGGATTATGTAGGTAAGGATGAAACAGACCCTTTTGGTGGACTATGGGATAATGAAGTTGGCCTTGATGATATATTGCATACGATCAAGGTGGCTAAGGAAGATGATAGAATAGCGGGAATTAGTATGACCACCAGTTTTGTGCAAGCTGGAATGGCTCAGGTGCAAGAAATACGAAAGACTTTGTTGGATTTTAAATCCGCAGAAAAATTCATCTATGCCCATTCTGACTTTTATACCCAAAAAGATTATTATTTGGCCACTGTAGCAGATGAATTGTATTTAAACCCGGTTGGAGCCATGGATTTTAAAGGATTGGCCACTGAAGTGCTTTATTACAAAGATTTGCAAGAGAAAACCGGTGTTAAAATGGAAGTAATTCGCCACGGAAAGTATAAAAGTGCAGTGGAGCCATATTTGGCCAATAACATGAGTCCAGAAAATCGTACTCAAATAAAAGAATTGATTACTTCTATTTGGGATGTAATGTTGGGTGAAATTGGAAGTTCTCGCGGCATGAGTGGTGAAAGATTAAATATGATTGCCGATACTTTGGGCGGACGAACGCCAGAATATGCTGTAAAGTCCAATCTTATTGATGGGAAAGTATATTTTGATGAATATGAAGTACTGCTAAAAAACAGAATGGGAATGGATGAGAGTGAGGAGCTTAACTATGTGGATTTTCAAGATTATGTTCAAGTGGCAGGCAAAAAAAGATTGTTAAAAGGGAAGAATAAGATTGCAGTAGTATATGCACAAGGTGAAATCTATTATGGTGAAGGTGGCAAAGAGTTCATAGGACAGGGCCTGCTAACAAGAGCACTACAAAAAGCTGTGGAAAATGAAAATGTGAAGGCCATTGTAATGCGTGTAAATTCGCCAGGTGGAAGTGCTTTGGTATCCGACATAATTTGGCGAGAGGTGGAACTGGCAAAAAAAGTAAAACCCGTTGTAGTTTCCTTTGGAAATGTAGCAGCTTCAGGAGGGTATTATATTGGCGTGGCCGGCGATAAAATATTTGCAGAGCCAACAACCATAACTGGGTCTATTGGTGTTTTTGGAACAATTCCCAATATTAATGAATTGGCAGGTAACATTGGAATAAATGCAGAGCAGGTAGGTACAAACAAGAATTCTATAGACTATTCCCTATTTGAACCCATGAGCGACTCGTTCAGAAGTGTGGTTCAGGAAGGTATAGAAAATACTTACGAAACATTTTTAGAGCGTGTGGCCGCTGGAAGAAATATGACAGTTGCAGCAGTGGATTCCTTGGCACAGGGCAGAGTTTGGAGTGGTGTAGATGCTAAAGAAAATGGACTGATTGATGAGTTGGGAAGTTTGGACAATGCTATTGAAGCGGCAGCGGAAATGGTAAACTTAAGTTCCTACGGAATTCGAAAATATCCAAAATATAAATCTGATTTTCAGCGTTTGATGGAAGATTTGGGTGGAGCAAAATCAAAAATAGGTGAAGCTTTGATTCAAGAAGAGATTGGTATAGAAGCATATCAATTTTTAAAGGAATTCAAACAAATTACAGAACAAAGAGGAATTCAGGCCAAAATGCCCTTTAGCTTAAACATTAAGTAGTCAGGATGACGCAAAAGGACAAAAGAGTAGCGTTCTCCATTTACCTCTATTTAGGAGCTCTGTTCATTACCTCTTTGGTGGTGTCTAACCTTATATTTCAAAAATTCTTTTATTGGCAGCCCCTTGGAGATGTTACCATTTTTGGAGCTCCTTTGTTTGAATTGTCCGTTGGCATTCTTCCTTACCCGATTACTTTCTTAATCACCGATTTAATTTCCGAGGTCTATGGAAAGAAAAAAGCAAATCAAGTGGTTACCGCCGGAATATTTGCTTCATTGTTCTCTATGCTCATTATTTTTGTTGCCAATGAAGTTCCAGCAATAGAAGGTTCACCTATTAACAATGAAATCTTTACCAAAGTTTTTGGTTTATCACCTCTTGGAGTATTGGCATCTATGTTAGCCTATCTTTTTGCCCAATATATAGATATCTCCATCTACCACTTTTGGAAAAGAATAACAAATGGTAAGATGCTTTGGCTAAGAAACAATTTCTCAACCTTTTCATCTCAACTTGTAGATACCGTTACGGTGGTTGGTTTGTTGTGTACTTTTGGAGTGCTGCCTTGGGATAAATTCTATGGTTTGGTCATCAGTGGATTCGTCTTTAAAATTTTTATTGCATTGTTGGACACCCCTTTACTATATCTTTTCGTATATCTATTACGAAAAAGATTTAACCTAAAATTAGGGGAGGAAATATCTTTAGATTAAGAGCTTCTTGCTTATTTTGCTATAAAATACCCAAATTATGAAACGAAAGTTCCTGAAAATTACTGGAATAACCCTACTTATTTTAGTTGCCCTTATTATTGCTATACCCTTGTTACTTGAAGGTAAAATAGCTGATATCATAAAAAATAAGGTCAACAACAGCATTAATGCAACACTGGATTTTGAAGAGGCCAGTCTCAGTTTGCTCAAAAGCTTTCCCAATGCAAATGTTGAATTAACCAATACTTCATTGGTAAACAAGGCTCCTTTTGAGGGAGATACTTTATTTGCTTCTGGACAGATTGAATTAAAAATGTCCATAAAAGAACTCTTTAAAACCGCTGAAGAACCTATTGCCATTAAAAGTTTAAAGCTTGATAAAGCAAAGCTTCATATTAAAGTGGACGAGGCGGAAAACGCCAATTATGATATAGCACAAGAAGATAATAGTAAGACCGAATCTTCAACAGAAGAATCCTCCAACAGCTTCACTTTAGCACTGGATTCTTATGAAATCACCAATACCGAAATCATTTATGATGATTTTGCCACTGGAATGCACTTGACGATTTCTGAAATGAACCACTCTGGAACAGGAGATCTTTCTTTGGAAAACTCTCAGCTAAAAACCCTTACCGATGCTTTGGTTTCTTTTGAAATGGACAGCATCAAGTATTTGAACAACAACAAACTATCTCTGGATGCTATTATTAGTATTGATTTAAAAAATAGCAAGTATTCCTTTTTGGAAAATAAGGCCTTGATCAACCAATTGCCTCTGGTTTTTGATGGATTTGTACAAGTGAATGAGGAAAATCAAGAAGTGGATGTAACCTTTGAGACGCCATCATCAGATTTCAAGAATTTTTTGGCGGTGATTCCAGAAGCCTATTCAAAGAATATAGAAGATGTCCAGACCACAGGAAATTTTGAGGTTAAAGGTCAATTTAAGGGTATTGTAGACGACACCCACATTCCTACCTTTAATATCAAAATAAACTCTGAAAACGCTTCGTTTAAGTACCCAGATTTACCAAAAGCTGTTCGTAATGTTTTTATTGATGCTGAAATCAACAATACTACGGGAATAACAGAAGACACCTATGTAGATATCAAAAAATTGTCATTTATCATTGATCAAGACAAATTCAACCTAAATTCTAGGATCAAAGATTTATTGGGCAATACCAAGGTAAATGCCCATATGGACGGAAAGATAAATCTGGCAAACATTTCTCAGGCCTATCCAGTGCCAGAGGATTACGACCTTAAGGGAATTTTAAATGCAGACGTGACCACTGCTTTTGATATGGCTTCGTTGGAAAAAAAGCGGTATCAAAATACGAAGACCAGCGGTACTATGGAGCTTACTGGTTTTGAATATGCATCTGAAGAATTAAAGAACCCGGTAGTTGTGGATATTGCCGCAGTAACATTTAATCCGCAAACGGTGATCTTAAATTCATTTGTGGGAAAAACTGGAAGTACGGATTTTAATACTACCGGTACACTGACCAATTTACTCGGATTTATGTTCAATGATGAGAACGTGGAAGGAAATTTCAAGCTTACCTCAAATACATTTGCTTTAAATGATTTTATGGTCGAAGAGGATAGTGCAGACCATGAAAACCGAACAGATGAGACTACTCCTTCAAGTGTAGAGGATAAAATCAAGATTCCATCATTTTTAGATTGTACCGTTGACGTTACGGCGAATACAGTGTTGTATGATAACCTTAGCTTAAGAAATGTTCAAGGCACTTTGATTATTAGAGATGAAACCGCAACGGTCAAAGGTTTAAGGTCGGACCTGTTTGGAGGCACCCTGGATGTTGCTGGCTCTGTTTCCACTAAAGAGGATACCTCTACTTTTGATATGGATTTGGGAATGAACAATTTTAATATTGGTGAATCTTTCCAATCATTGGAGTTGTTCAAAGTATTGGCACCGTTGGCAAGCGCACTTCAAGGAAAGCTAAACTCTGAAGTAAAGATTTCTGGAAACCTAAAAGAAGATTTTACACCGAATTTGGCAACAGTATCAGGAGACTTGCTAGCAGAATTACTTTCTACCAAAGTAGATTCTAAACAAGCACCTTTACTGTCGGCCTTAGATAATAAACTAAGTTTTCTAAATACTAAAGATTTAGATTTAAGTGATTTAAAAACAGCTCTGACTTTTAACAATGGCTCGGTAAAAGTGAAGCCGTTTACCATAAACTATAAGGATATAGCTGTGAATGTGGATGGTAGCCATACATTTGAAAAGCAATTGCAATATAAGGCTACCTTGGATGTTCCTGCCAAATATTTAGGAAGTGATGTAAACAATCTTATTGCCCAAATGGATGATTCTAGTTTGGAAGATCTGACCATTCCAGTGGTGGCGAACATAGGAGGCAACTATGCCAACCCAACCGTAAGCACTGATTTAAGTTCTGGAGTCTCTAAATTGACCAAGCAATTGGTGGATATTCAAAAACAAAAGCTTTTGAATCAAGGGAAGGATACGGCAAAGGACCTGCTCGCCGATGTGTTTAAGAACAATGAAAAGGATTCTGCACAAACGCAGTCATCTGGCGTAAAAGAAGCTTTGGGTTCTCTATTGGGAGGTGCAAAGAAAGACAGCACTAAAGTTGATTCTTCAGCGACAAAGGAAGACCCGGTAAAAAATACCGCAAAATCTATTTTGGGAGGGCTGTTGGGCAAAAAGAAGAAGGACACGGTGAATTAGTCTAGAATAATCAACATCAATTTGTTGCCATGGCGTTCTGCTAAATACCGGAAAGCACTATTTGTTGCGGGATAAGTTAATGGAGTCAATCAATATTATAATTAAGAAAAGGAGCAATAGCAGCCCTGCAATGGGCAATGTAATTATTGTCAACCATGAAAATGTCAACCACTCACAACCTCCACCATGACAAGGTTGACCTGTTTTCAGTTTAAAAACCCAAGCTCCAAATATTCCAATAAGTGTAGGTGAAAATCCAACGAATACAATTATGGACAACCATATTGGGAGTCTGGTCAAGTAATGCCTTTTGTTTTTGATGATAAGTCCCATACATTAATGGTTTAAAGCTCTTTTTTGATATTTTTCAAGAATAGGAACAAAATCTGTAACGTAAATATTGGTATTCGTACTTTTTAAACTATCACTACTTGTAAAATATAACATCTTCAAATCATCTGTCAGAAATGGACAAAGGTCACTTCCGGAAGTATTCAATTCTGTAATGTTTTGTGGAATGCTCCAGGTATTATTCCTTTTAAAACTGATATAAAGATCGCCATAAGATGAAACGTTCTCTTTTCTTTGTGACGCCTCAAAAATGAGTATGTTACCATTGGAATTAATTTCCAGATTCCATTCTCCTGTTGTTGAATTGATGACATTTCCCATATTTATGGGAGCATTTAATTGTCCCTTACCATTGTTCTGGGCTACATATAAATCACCCTGGCCATATCCACCAGATCTATTTGAGGCAAAGTATAAATTACCGCGAATGTCAACTCGAGGGCTGTACTCGCTTTTTTCCGAATTAATTGGATTGGGCATGCGCTCTGGCTCTGTCCAGCTATTGTCTGATGTTCTTTTAACTGTCCAAATGTCCGATGAAATTGTGTTCTCTAAAGAAGGCCTTTTTGAAATAAAATAGATGGTCTTGCCATCGTCTGTGATGTACGGGTCACTATCGTCATAGGTTCCGGAAAAGGATGCAATTTGAGGCGGGGACCATTTTTCTCCATCAAAAAATGAATGATGGATACTACTTTTCATATCTCCTTTGCCCCATTCTTGCATGCTACGTGCAAAGTACACTTCGGTGTGGTCCAGGGTAAAAGTTGCACCGTATTCAACGTATTTAGTTGCAATGTTACCTGGTTCAAAAAGAATTTTGTTCGTTTTTGTTTTTTCTTGGGCCCAAACCAAGGAACTTATGAAAAGGCAAATAAAAAGAGTGGTATTTGTTTTCACAGTTTCATTTAGTTTTTCACATTGTATTCAGCTAATTCCGATTCCAACATAATATCCCTCATTCCCGCGGATGTTGAAAACGGTACTGTCTTCAAAAATGAGGTATTGCCCTTTTATTCCTTTAAGCACACCTTTATAGCTTGGGGTCTTGTCCAGATTCAAACTTTTCACTTTTTCTGGGTATTGCAGTACTGGAAAATCTAAATGAGTTTCGGAGTTTTTACCCAAAAAATATTCAGAGGCTTCCTCTGGAACGCTTGCTTGTAACTTGTTGCGCCATTCAACCAAATCCACATCTTCAATGCGGTTAGTCAGCATTTTTTGCCAACTGGTCTTGTCGCTTACATGATTTTTTAAGGCAACTTCTGTAATTCCAGCCAAATACCTATTGGGAACTTCAACAATTTCTATGGCCTCATGTGCACCTTGATCGATCCAACGGGTGGGTACTTGGGTTTTGCGGGTAACTCCAACTTTAACATTACTGGAATTGGCCAAGTAAACAATATGTGGCTGAAGTTGCACCTTTTTTTCATATTCCAAATCACGATCTTCCTTATCCAAATGTGCCGTGCTCAATTCTGGTTTCATGATCCAGTCTCCTGCCAAAGGTGTTTCATAGAAGCAGGATTTGCAGAATCCCATACGGTAAATGGGTCTTTCCTCTCCGCAATTGAGACATTGGAATTTGATAAAATCAATTTGTATTTCCTTGTTCAATAATTGATTCATGTTTAGAAAATCGTTTTCAAAGACCAAAAAGTATTGAATTGGATTTCCTATCTCGGTTTGCATTTTGCGCAGAACTCCTTCGTAAAGCATGGTGGAATAGATATGTTTTTAAGCTGATTTGAAAATGAAAGTTAGATAGCCTATTTTAGCTAATACACCTAACAATATTCTAGGTTAAAGATACCTAAAAATGCCAATACCATTATTTAATTCCATTGCTTCTTGGCTACTTAAGAAGCGCTACCACCAAATAGAACTTTTTTTAAAGTACCCTTTGGATGTGCAGGATGAGGTACTTAGGCATTTGGTGGACTATTCTAAAGATACCATGATAGGAAAACAATATGGGTTTTTGGATATTAACAAGTACGAAGATTTTGCCAATAGGGTACCCATAGTGAGTTATGAGGAAGTGGCCGGAATGATCGAACGAACACGCAAGGGCGAGCAAAACCTGTTTTGGCCAACTACCATAAAATGGTTTGCCAAAAGTAGCGGAACCACTAATGCCAAGAGTAAATTTATTCCTGTAAGCGCGGAAGCCTTAGAGGATTGCCATTACAAATCCAGTAAAGATTTGCTTTGCTTGTATCTGAATAATAATGAGAACTCCCAACTGTTTAATGGCAAAAGTCTTAGGTTAGGAGGCAGTAAGGAACTCTATGAGGACAATGGAACCTTTTTTGGAGACCTTTCTGCTATTTTGATTGATAATATGCCTTTGTGGGCAGAATATAGCAGTACACCTAGCAGCAAGGTGTCTTTAATGAGCGAATGGGAATCCAAACTGGAAGCCATTATTGAAGAAAGTATCCGAGAGAATGTCACCAGCTTGGCAGGAGTTCCCTCATGGATGCTTGTCTTGTTGAATGAAGTTTTAGAAAAGACAGGAAAGAACCACTTATTTGAAATCTGGGAAAATTTGGAAGTTTACTTTCATGGAGGTGTAAGTTTTGCGCCCTATAAGGATCAGTACAAGAAATTATTGCCTAGAAAGAATTTCAACTACTATGAAACCTATAATGCTTCCGAAGGTTTTTTTGGCATCCAAGACCGTAATGATTCTGATGATTTATTATTGATGTTGGACTATGGTATTTTTTATGAGTTCATTCCTATGGATTCCTACGGAAATGAGGAGAAAGCCATTCCTCTTTGGGATGTTAAGATAGGTGTAAACTATGCCGTGGTAATCACTACAAATGGCGGCCTATGGAGATACAAGATTGGAGATACGGTCAGGTTTACTTCTGTAAACCCCTATAGAATAAGAATTACAGGTAGGACCAAGCACCATATAAATGCTTTTGGGGAAGAACTTATTATTGAAAATGCGGAAGAAGCTTTAAGGCAAATATGCCAAAAGACAGATTCTGAAATTATGGATTACACAGCGGCGCCCATTTTTATGAGTGGAAATGAAAAAGGGGCTCATGAATGGATCATTGAATTTAGAAAACCACCAAAAGATGTTGATTATTTTACCGAATTTTTAGATAATGCTCTAAAGTCCCTTAATTCAGATTATGAGGCAAAACGATACAATAATATTACCCTAAAAATGCCCAAAGTACATATTGCAAGGCCTAATTTGTTTCATGATTGGCTTAAATCAAAAAATAAACTGGGGGGGCAGCATAAAATTCCAAGGCTATCCAATGAGAGGGCATACATTGAAGAACTGCTCCAGATGAACATAAAAACCTAAGGGATCAAAGAAAGGATTTACGAAAACGTTTTCGTAAATCTTCACCGTTCATCGAACAAATTTTTATTTTGGACAAATAAATATGGATTTTACTCGTTAAAGATTGAAGTTTGAATCAGAAATTTTTGAGTTCCCCAGATCTTAATATAAACTGATTACCAAACAAATAATAAGTTATGGCAGAAAAATTAGTTGTCTTATCAGACATGTGGGGCGTAAAAAAAGGCCTTTGGATTACCTCTTACTTTGGATACTTGCAACAATACTATGACATTGTTTTTTACGATTGTCAGCAGTTGGGTAATATAGATGTTCCAGTTACCACAGAAGAAAATATTCATAATGCATTTGTTAGTGGAGGCATTGATACCGCTGTTGCCCATTTACTTAAAAAAGAAACGGAAGCCAGCCACTATTTGGCTTTTAGCACAGGTGGTACCATAGCTTGGAAGGCGGCTTTAAAAGGATTGCCTATTAAATCGTTAACAGCAATATCTCCCACTAGAATTAGATTGGAAGATGAAAAACCAGATACCTCTTTGAATTTAATCTTTGGAGAACGCGATGAGTTTAAACCTGATTCTACTTGGGAAAAGGAAGTTGGAGCGGATTTAGACGTGATACCAAATTTTGGTCATCAATTATACTCTGATGAAAAAATAATCTCCCAAGTTTGTTTGCACCTTCTAGAAAAAGTAACAAAAAAAGCAGTCTAGGAGACTGCTTTTAGCTTTTTAATTGTTTCGTGAGATAGCTTTTCCTCAGCATATGCCTTTGTTACCTTAAACTCTTTTTCTTCACTGCTGGGCAGTGAAAACATGGCATCAGTAAAAACAGCTTCACACAAAGAACGAAGTCCTCTGGCTCCCAATTTATACTCTACTGCTTTTTCTACAATGTAGTTTAAAGCTTGTTCTGTTATGGTAAAGGTAATTCCGTCCATTCCAAACAGCTTTTCATATTGTTTTATGATAGCATTTTTAGGTTCGGTAAGAATAGCACGTAATGTTTTCATGTCCAAAGGATTCATATGAGTTAGGACGGGAAGCCTTCCAATTATTTCAGGAATAAGTCCAAAATCTTTTAAATCTTTTGGGACAATGTATTGAAGGATATTCTCATTGTCCAATCTGTCTTCTGCTTTTGAAGCACTATAACCAACAGCCTGCATGTTCAATCTCTTGGTGATGATACGTTCAATACCATCAAAGGCACCTCCTGCCACAAAAAGAATATTTTCTGTATTAACCTCTATAAATTTTTGATCTGGGTGCTTACGTCCTCCTTTTGGTGGCACATTAACAACCGTACCTTCGAGAAGCTTTAAAAGTCCCTGTTGTACACCTTCTCCAGAAACATCTCTTGTAATTGATGGATTATCACTCTTACGGGCAATTTTATCAATTTCATCAATAAAGACAATACCTCTTTCTGCCTTTTCTAAATTGTAATCGGCAGCTTGTAACAATCGTGTTAAGATACTTTCTACATCTTCCCCAACATATCCTGCTTCCGTAAGCACAGTGGCATCAACAATTGCTAAAGGGACATTGAGCATTCTTGCTATGGTTTTGGCAATCAAGGTTTTACCTGTTCCAGTTTGCCCAACCATAACTATGTTACTCTTTTGTATTTCTACATCATCCTCTTTGCTTTTTGCTTGCAAGAGTCTTTTGTAGTGATTGTAAACTGCGACAGACATTACCTTTTTGGTACGTTCCTGTCCTATTACAAAAGTGTTCAAGAAATCCCTGATTTCCATTGGTTTCTTTAAAACCAACTCAGATGAAAGATCTTGATTTTTAGATTGTTTAGACTCCTCAGCAACTATACTATGGGCCTGTTCTATACATCTATCGCATATGTGAGCATCAAGACCGGCTATTAAAAGATTGGTCTCTGGCTTCTTTCTTCCACAAAATGAACATTCCAAGTTTTCCTTTGCCATATATAATCAACATATAAAGTTGAACCACTAATAACGTAAAAAAACACGATTTGGTTTGCGCCAAACCATTGTTTTTAAACTCTTGGTTCGGTTTTAGGGCTTTTCCCTTACCAAAATTTCATCGATCATACCATATTTCTTGGCTTCTTCAGCCTTCATCCAGTAGTCTCTGTCACTGTCTTCATAGACTTTGTCAAAGGTTTGCCCTGAATGGTTGGATATGATCTGATACAATTCATCTTTTATCTTAAGTACCTCTTTCGCAGCAATTTCTATATCGCTGGCTTGACCTTGAGCTCCAGACAAAGGTTGATGGATCATAACTCTAGAGTGAGTTAACCCACTTCTTTTTCCATCTTGCCCTGCACAAAGAAGCACAGCTGCCATAGAAGCTGCTATACCCGTACAAATAGTTGCTACATCTGGCTTGATGAATTGCATGGTGTCATAAATTCCCAATCCGGCATAAACACTTCCTCCAGGAGAATTGATATAAATTTGGATGTCCTTTACAGCATCTGCACTTTCTAAAAAGAGTAATTGTGCCTGCACTATATTGGCCACTTGATCATTGATGCCTGTTCCTAAAAATATAATACGATCCATCATCAACCTAGAAAAAACATCCATTGCAATAGCGTTTAGCTGTCTTTCCTCAATGATATTTGGTGTCATGTTCATGGGGTACATACTGCTCATTATTTGATCGTAGTACATACTGTTTATTCCATGGTGCTTGGTGGCGTATTTTTTGAATTCTGTTCCGTAATCCATAGGATTTTCTTCGATTTTGCTTAAAAAAAAGGTGCCGAAAATTAAGCTTTTCGGCACCGTAAAGATACTTAAATTTCTTTTAGCTTAAGATTAGCTATAGGCCTCTTTAACAAAGTCGTCATAGGTGACCTCTTTTACTTTTAGGTTTGCCTTTTCCTTGAATAAATCCAATAACTTCTGGCTCATAAGCTGCTCAGAAAGCCTTTTTACTTCGTCTTGGTTGCTCATTACACGCATGGCAATGTTTTCCAATTCTTCTTCTTTAGGGTCTAAATGGCCATATTGAGCCATTTGAGATTTGATAAAACCTTTTGAGAATTCCTTCAATTCGTCCATTTGAACTTGAAGATTGTTTTCTTGGATTATCTTGCCTTCGATTAGTTGATAGCGAAGTCCTTTTTCTGATTTGTCGAATTCTTCCTTGGCTTCATCATCAGATAGTGGGTTTTCACCACTTACTTGAATCCATTTTCTAAGAAATTCAGCTGGCAGATCAAATTTGGTGTTCTCTATTAGTTTTTCAGTAACATCGTTCAACAACTTCTGATCGGATTGTTGTTCAAACTGCTTCTCAGAATCTTCTTTGATTTTCTCTTTTAATTCTTTTTCAGACTTTACATTGTCCTTTCCAAATAACTTATCAAACAATTCTTGGTCAAGCGTGGCAGGTTCACGTTCATTTATTTCCTCAATGTTCAAGGAGACCTCTATATTTAATTTTTCTGCTTTTTCCCTGTCTATGCCAAGAGCGCTTGAAAGTAAGTAATCTTCTTTAAAAAGGCCTTTTGTCTTAAGTGAGACAGTCTCTCCAACTTTTTTGCCCACAAGAGCATCAATAGCCTTTTTACTTTTAATTTTATCTAGTTCAACAGTGGACTTGTGTTCTATTTCCTCAGTCTCATTTATGAAGGTGCCCGTTACTTCATCCGATTTTCCGATTTCTGTTTTAGAAACTAGTTTTCCGTATTGTTTTTGAATACGATCCACTTGCTCCTCGATCATCTTTTTATCTGCAACAATTTTGTATTGGATAACTGCCTTTTTAGTCTTTATCTGGACATCAAAACTGGGAGCTAAACCTAGTTCAAATTCAAAATCAAGATTGTCATTGTCCCAATCAAAATTATCTTGTTGCTTTGGCAAAGGGTTGCCCAAAACATCCAGTTTTTCTTCAGTTAGGTACTTGTTTAGGTTATCTTGGAGTAATTTGTTTACCTCATCAACCAAAACGGCTTTACCATACTGCTTTTTAATAAGGCCCATGGGAACTTGGCCCTTACGAAAACCAGGAATATTGGCCTGCTTTCTATAATCCCTAAGGATTTTCTCTACATTATCTTGATAATCATCTTTACTTATGGCAACTTTTACAACCGCATTAAGCTCGTCAATCTGCTCTTTAGTGATATTCATCTGCTACTTAATTTTCCTATTCAAAAATGGGTGGCAAAAGTAATGCATTTTCTGCATGACAACAACTTTTTTAAAGTGTTGATTGCCAAACATTATCATTTCTTTTTGTCCTCTTTAATGATTGAATGTAAAATAGACTGCAAAAATGAAAGTAATAGACTGAAAATGATGGCCCACCAAATGCTGGAAACTTGAAACCCTGAAATGAAATCAGCGGCGATCAGAATAATAATTGCGTTGATGACCAGTAAGAACAGGCCTAGTGTTACTATGGTTATGGGTAAGGTTAGAATAACCAGTATTGGCTTTACAATAAAGTTAAGGACGCTTAGTACCAAGGCAACAATAATTGCTGTGGTCATAGAGTCTACCCCTACACCGGGTAGAACGTAAGAAAGTATAATTACGGCAATTGCATTTAAGAGCAGTTTTAAGAGCAGTTTCATATGAGCTTGTTTATCTTAATAAAAAAAAGGCACTGTTTATTAACAGTGCCTTTAATATAATGAATTTGAGTGTAGTTAATCAATATAAAGTCCAGTAAAATCTAACGGATTTACACCTGGGAAGTTAGAACCATATTTTTCATTTATAGCTTCAAGAAAGGCATTGGCCAAAATTGCATACCCTCTTGGTGCAGGATGCACACCATCTAATGAGAAACCACCACCAGTACCAAAGGTAGAGGTTACCACACTGCCATCTGGTAATGGAAAACCTGTAGCTTTTAACTCGGCCAACAATGCGTTGGCGTCAACAAAAGCCAAATCATATTGTGTGGCTAAAGCTGAAATAGTTTGGTTGTATGCTGTTAAGGCATCAGCAACTGCAGTTTGTTCTTCTGGAGTTAAGACCCATTGGTCTTCCAAAGGAAAAGTGACACCGTTTACAGCTAACTGACCTGCGGTTTCAGGAGGTAGTCCTAAGCCTTGTAGCATGGCAAAGGCTTCTTCATTTAATTGGGCAATTGCAGTTTGGCTGGTGAGAACCAAAAGGTCATCTTCATTTGCCTGACGAGCTTGGCCATATAGCAAACCTGTTACCCCTGCTGTGGCGGCATCAACACCATTCATCATTAACGCTCCAGTTATTTGGGCTGATAAATCTGGTAAATCCTCGTCCTTAATAATCACCGCACTGGCTGCAGATTCGGAAAAAATAAATTGTCTTTCTGGGACCATCAAAGCTTGAAAAACCAAGTTTAATCCAGCAAATTGAGCATTTAAAACTGGAATTTGAGGTCCAAAGGCTGGGTTTTCAGGGCTTAAGGGTGCAAATGGTACCGTAGTAAAAAATGGAATATCGGTAACACTTGGAATGTTGGCAATCACCCCTTTTGCACCACCAGCTGTGAGTGCTTGTAACATGCCATCCAATGCTCCGGCCAAAACCAATGGATTTGTAATATCGTTTCTTGCATAGGTTGCTGGACTGACCATAGGATCTAACTGATTTGTTCCAGACCCACCACTTGTTGCGTATAACAGAATGTCATTAGATCCTGCCCACAATGAAAAGAAAGATGGTGCTTGGGCGGCAGCGTCTCCAATTACAGAAGCATCTTCTGCAGAAGAGAAACGAACAAAATAAGGATTGGCCGCTCCTACCGCTAAGCCTGCTAGGCTGCCATATCCTGGAGCTAAAAGCTCGTAACTTTTTGCCCCTGGAACTCCCATATTGTTGAAAGGTCCTGTTAGTTTAGTTGTGATTTCGGTTGTGCCAACGCCCTCTTTTGGGGTTGGTGCGGGTCCATCTGCAGTAAATTGAAGAATCAATCTGTTGCCAATGTCTGGTGAACCGTCCATATTGGCATCTGTCTGTCCGTTTATTGTAGCACCTCCTAAATCATCTGCCATAAATGGAATTGAAAAATCTCCACCACCTGCTAGTGCAAAATTTGAAGCCAACATATTTGGAAAAGAAGCTGCCTGCCCAGAACTAAAGAGGGCATTGTCAGAGAATCCGGCTGTAAGCGAATTTCCTACCGCTACGTATTTTGTGAAATCAGCTGATCCTGGGGTGATAACTATCGGGTCTGGATCTGGTGTTGTTGGCAGTGGGGTATCATCATCTGAACATGCTATCAAGAATAAGCCTAAGAAGGGGAGCAGGGCATAAAACTTTTTCATCTTTAAAATCTGTTAGAGTTAGTTATAGGTTAAATTTTAGTTAAACCTGTATAAACCAAAACTATGTCAAATTTGTTATACAGACAATTAATTAGGCAAAAAAATTATGCATGCATAATAAAAAGCACTGAATTTTATGAATTTAGAAAGTGGAGCGTCTTTTCAAGAAACTGTTTTGGGTTCTCTGCATGGAGCCAATGACCGGCGTTTTCAACAGTTTCAATATCAGCATTTGGGAAATGTCTTTTTATTTCCGGAAAGTCATTGGGCATAATGTACTCAGACCTATCGCCGCGAAGGAATAGCGTAGGGCCGTCATAATTTGCCGTAGCGCTTATATTTTCTCCAATTTCATCCATTTTGTTTTTTAGGACTTCATAGTTGAAACGCAAGCCCAATTTCCCCTGCTCCACCCAATGGAGGTTTTTTAAAAGAAATTGACGTATTCCAAAATCAGTCAGATAATTGGAAAGCTCCTGATCTGCTTCTTTTCTGCTTGATATTTTTGAAAAATCCAGTTTTCCTAAAGCATCAATAATAGGTTGATGATGCGGGGGGTAGTATTTTGGTGAAATATCTGCAACGATCAATTTGGTTACAAGTTTTGGATTTGAGGTGGCCAGTTGCATAACTGTTTTGCCCCCCATGGAGTGGCCAATGAAATTGGCAAAGTCAATTTTATGGGAGTCCATATAATATAAAACATCCTCGCTCATCAATTCATAGTCAAAATCAACTGAGTGAAAACTTTTCCCATGATTGCGTTGATCCACCAAATGCACTTGATATCCATTTTCAGCAAATTGATTCCCTAGGGTCTTCCAATTGTCAGACATTCCTAAAAATCCATGAAGAATCAACAGTGGCGTTCCTTCGCCCAAAATTTTTGAGTGTAGTAGTTCCATTATTTTAATCTATGCAGGTACATATTGATTACATTTTCCAATCCCAAATAGAGCGATTCGCAAATAAGCGCATGCCCAATGGAAACTTCCAATAGGTTAGGAATGTTTTCCTTGAAAAATTTGATGTTGTCCAAACTTAAATCATGACCGGCATTGATGCCCAAATTCATTTTATTGGCCATTTTGGCAGCATCAATAAAAGATTGAATGCTTTCTGTTTTTTTTCCTTCCAAAAACCCTTTTGCAAAACTCTCCGTGTATAGTTCTATTCTATCCGTTCCAGTTTGGGCGGCCCCTTTGACCATCTCCACATCTGCATCTACAAAGATGGAGGTTCGGATTCCGCTAGCTTGAAAGGTCTTGATTACATCTCTCAAAAAATCTTTATGTTTTAAAGTGTCCCAACCTGCATTGGAAGTAATTGCATCTTCGGCATCTGGCACTAAGGTGACCTGTGTTGGTTTAATATTGAGAACCATCTCCACGAATTTTGGAATTGGATTACCTTCTATATTGTACTCTGTGGTGACAACATCTTTGAGGTCATAAGCATCTTTATAACGAATATGTCGCTCATCTGGTCTTGGGTGAACCGTTATGCCCTGTGCACCAAAAGACTCAATATCCTTGGCAGATTTAATTAAATTGGGCATGTTTCCACCCCTTGAGTTTCTTAATGTTGCCAGTTTATTGATGTTGACACTTAATTTTGTCATAAGATTGTATTTTTTGAATGCCAAAAATAAGAATTAGGCACGCCTTTTGCGATTTAAAATTAGTATTTTGCGCCTAATAGAAATGTAATGCAAATCCAAAATCAAATAATTACCACTGTGCCCGTTTTTGAGGTCTCTGAGACCTTAAAGGAGGTAATTCGGTTTTTTGAGGAAACAACTTTTTCACACGTTGCGGTTACTGAAAATGGAATTTACATTGGTTTGTTGTCCGAAAACGATCTGGCATGTTTTGAGCCGGATAAAAAAATAGAAGATTTTAGGTTTGAACTGGAAACTTTTTCAGTTACAAAAGATACTGCTTGGTTGGATGTATTGGAGATGTGTTCAAGAAACGAAGCGAACGTACTTCCGGTCTTAGATGAAAATCAAGTGATAATCGGTTATTACGATTTAGAAGATATCGTGGCCTTTTTTATAGATACGCCTTTTTTTAGGGAACCTGGTGGAATTCTTGTTGTTGCAAGGGGGATAAAAGACTATTCTTTTAGTGAAATAGCCCAAATAGTTGAAAGTAACAATGCCCGTTTATTAGGTGCATTTATTACAGATTCCCAAAATGACGTAGTACAGATAACATTGAAAGTTGGTACTTTAAACCTTAATGAGGTGGCGCAGACTTTTAGAAGGTACAACTACTCCATAGTTTATGGAAATAGTGATGACCAGTTTTTGGAAGATTTAAAGCAACGGTCAGATTATTTAGAAAAATACCTTAACGTTTAAGATGAAAGTCGCTGTTTTTGGTCAAGCTTTTCAGGAGCAGGATAAGACCTATGTCATGGAGCTTTTGGAGGAACTCCAAAAGATAAAAGCTTCTGTTTACGTGGTAGAAGAGTTTATTGAGCTTTTTTCCGAGTTTGGTTTAGATTTAGAGTACGGAGTGTTTTCCCAGACCTCTGGCTTAGACAGTTCTTTTGATATGTTCATAAGCTTTGGAGGTGACGGTACCATGCTTAGGGCAGTAACCTATGTCAAAGACCTTGGAATTCCCTTAGTGGGGGTTAATACGGGTAGATTGGGTTTTTTATCTACGTTTAAAAAAGAGGACGTTCGGAAAATTGTGACTGAATTTGTAGAAGGACATTATAAGATAGAGGAGAGAAGTTTGGTGGAGGTTGGTTTAAATTCCGATTTGGACGAATTTGGAGATATTAATTTTGCACTGAATGAGATAACTGTTAGTAGAAAGGATACCACTTCTATGATAACAGTAGAAACCTATTTGAACAATGAGTATTTAACTTCTTACTGGGCAGATGGGTTGATTGTTTCAACACCAACAGGCTCGACCGGATATTCATTAAGCTGTGGAGGTCCGGTAATAGCTCCTACAGCTAAATCATTGGTGCTAACTCCAATAGCTCCTCATAATCTCAATGCACGTCCATTGGTAATCTCAGATGACACTTTTATTAGGTTAAAGGTATCGGGGAGGGAAGAAAACCATTTGGTTTCCTTGGATTCTAGGATAGCAAGTATTCCCAATGGAAAGGAAATCGTCATTAAAAAATCTGATTTTACAATCAAAATGATAGAATATCACTCGGAAAGCTTTTTAAAAACGCTTCGCAATAAATTACTTTGGGGGCAAGATAAACGTAATTGAACCTATCAAAAACAATAAAAGAAGCTAAAAACTGTTTAACAAAAGAGAACATTTATAACAGTATACCTATTGACCTTCCTTTACCTCTAACATGTATAACTTTTGGATAGTATGCGAATAGTTTTGGCTATTTTTTTGTGCTTTATGGTTAAGGTAAGTGCCCAGACCTATGAAATTGGCCTTTTTGCTGGCGGAGCAAATGTAATTGGCGATGTTGGCAGAACAAATTATATACTTCCATCTGGGCCAGCGTTTGGAGGTGTCTTTAAGTGGAATAAGAGTAAGAGATATGCCTGGCGCGCAAGTGTGCTATACGGCAGTTTTACCGCAGATGACTCAAAATCCAGTAAATCTTCAAGAGAACAACGTGGATATGTCATTGATAATTCTGTTTTGGAGGCCTCTGCAGGTATTGAATTTAACTTTGTTGAATACAATCTTCACAAGCTCGGACCGGCCTTTACCCCTTATCTTTATACAGGTCTTACCTACTTTAGGTACGATTTTAATTATTTTGATGCCCTTCAAGTGCAGGATATTAACCAAAAAGAAGGTAGTTTTGCAATTCCTATGACGGTAGGGGCAAAGTATCGATTAAATCAATTTTTGATTCTTGGTGCTGAAATTGGAGCGAGGTATACGTTTACAGACAATTTGGATGGAAGCAATCCTGAAGGTTCTAATTTTGAGCAATTTAGATTTGGAAATATTTTAAGCGATGACTGGTACGTCTTTTCAGGTTTTACATTAACGTATACCTTTGGACGTAAGCCTTGCCAGGATTGTTTTGAATAGAAATGTACACTTTAGAGGACGTAAACACAGATAAGCTTCCAAAACATGTTGCCATTATCATGGATGGTAATGGTAGGTGGGCCAAACAACGGGGTAAACTCAGGATTTTTGGTCACGAGAACGGAGTGGAGGCAGTGAGGCAAACTGTTGAGAACTGTGCAAGACTTCAAATTCAATTTTTAACCCTTTACGCATTTTCCACTGAAAATTGGAACCGCCCTAAACTTGAGGTGGAAACCTTGATGAAGCTTTTGGTCGCTTCTCTGCGCAAAGAACTGAAAACACTCAACAAAAATAATATTAGGCTAAATGCAATCGGAAATATAGATTCTTTGCCCTCAAAAGCCCAAAAGCAACTTGCAGAAGTTATTTCAAAAACATCTGACAATACTGGCATGATGCTCACTTTGGCGCTTAGCTATGGCTCAAGAGAAGAAATAAAAACAGCCGTAAAAGAGATTAGCATCAAAGTTAAAAATAATATAATTTCACCCGAAAATATTGACGAAACCGTTATAAATACTCATCTTTACTCGCATTTTTTACCAGATGTAGACTTACTTATACGTACCAGTGGGGAACGTAGAATAAGTAATTTTTTACTTTGGCAAATTGCATACGCTGAATTATATTTTATTGATGTATTTTGGCCTGATTTTAGTGAGCATCATTTGGTAGAAGCAATATTAAGTTACCAAAATAGAGAACGACGATTTGGAAAAACTAGCGAACAACTCAATTAAGGACATAAAAAATTCCACCCGACTATACTTAAAACTACTCCTTCTACTACTCTTTACCAACCAAGGCTTTTCTCAGGAAACTTCCTTTGAAGATGGTAAGAGTTATATTTTAGGTGGACTTACCGTTACTGGCCTGCAAAGCTATAATGAGCAAACGGTGAAGACCTATACCGGTCTAAGAGTTGGGCAGGCGATTACCATTCCTGGAGATGAGATTAGTGCTGTTATTAAAAAGCTATGGAGTCTAGAGCTGTTCAGCAATGTTGAAATCTACTATACAAAAATAGAAGGCGACAAAATATTCCTGGAGTTGAACATTTTGGAACGCCCAACACTTTCAAACGTAACGGTATATGGCGTAAAAAAGCGAAAGGTAGAGGATATCATAAATGACACTGACCTTAAAAAGGGTAAAAAAATCACTGAGAGTTTAATTGCTAATACCAAAAACTATCTTCAGAATAAGTATAAAAAGCAAGGTTTTTTAAATGCTAAAGTAAATATTGCTACTGCTGCGGATACTTCTGGAACCAATACCCAGAGCATGGTCATCAATGTAAAAAAGGGTGATAAAGTAAAAATTAGGAAGATAATATTCGAAGGCAATGAAAAACTTACAGACAAAAGACTTGGAAAGTCATTAAAGAAAACCAAGAAGAAAAAGTTTTATCGTTTCTGGAAAAAATCAAAATATATAGAGGCCGATTACAAAGAAGACCTTTCTAGCCTTGTAGATGCTTATGCAGAAAGAGGATATAGAGATGCAAGAATTTTATCCGACACTTTTGTAAAAGTTGATGAAAACAACATCGATTTAAAAATAAGTGTTGAGGAAGGGGACAAATACTATTTTGGAGACATCAATTTTGTAGGTAATTCTGTTTACACGGACAGACAGTTGAGTCAAGTTCTGGGTATTCGTAAGGGGGCTACATATAATGGTGTACTACTTAAAAAACGAATAGCGGATGATTCCAAACCGGATGGTGAAGATTTGACCAATCTCTATCAAAACAATGGATACTTGTTTTCAAGTATTAACCCAGTTGAAGTGTCGGCAATAAACGATACCATCAATTTTGAGATACGTATTATAGAAGGTAAAGAAACCTTTCTGGATCATGTTAGGGTAATAGGGAATGATAAGACCAATGATCATGTAATTTTCAGGGAGTTACGTACTAGACCAGGTCAAAAATATAGTAAGGATAACATTGTTCGTAGTATTAGAGAGCTTGGGCAATTAGGGTTTTTTGATGCGGAGCAAATTGTACCAGATATTCAAAACCCTGACCCTAACGCAGGTACTGTTGATATACAATATAGTTTAGTGGAATCCGGTTCTAGCCAAATTGAATTACAAGGTGGCTTCGGTGGAGGAGGATTTATTGGAACCCTGGGTCTGTCTTTCAGTAACTTTTCACTAAGAAACATTTTTAAGGGTGAGGCCTATAAACCCGTTCCAATGGGAGATGGTCAAACATTCGCACTCCGTTTACAAGCCAGTAGAACGTTCCGTGTGTATAGTTTAAATTTTGCGGAGCCTTGGTTGGGGGGTAAAAAACCGGTAAGGTTTAACCTATCCTTGTCAAGAACTCAGCAGTTTGCCACCAATTTTAACAATCAAGGTAGGTTGGATGTTGATAGGGATAGAGGGTTCTCAATAACAGGAATCTCTGCTGGGCTTGCAAAAAGAGTGCAGTGGCCAGATGATTTCTTTACAATCTCTCATTCTTTGAGCTATCAGTTATATGATTTCAATGATTTCAATAATGGACTTTTCAATTTTGGTAATGGTAGTTCCAACTCTTTGAGCTATACTTTTGGAATATCAAGAAGTTCACAAGGACCAAGTAGAATATTCCCGTTGACAGGATCAAATTTTGAACTGACAGCAAAGTTTACCCCGCCGTACTCCCTTTTTAGCGGAAAGAACTTTAAGGAGATAAGGAACAATATAAGTGAGACTACAGAAAGACTTTTTGAAATTGGCCCTAATCCAGCCAACATAGAAGAACAGTTGGAATTTTCTGAGCTAAGCGATGAATTGGAAAGACTGGAGGAAGAACGCTTTAAACTATTGGAATTCTACAAAATAAAATTTAAGGGAGACTGGTATACAAGGTTAGTGGACAAGCTGGTCTTGCGCTCCAATGCAGAGTTTGGTTTTTTAGGTAGTTATAACAATGATATTGGAGCTGTTCCTTTTGAGCGTTTCTTTGTTGGTGGAGATGGTCTAGGAAACTTTACTTTGGATGGAAGAGATGTCGTTCAATTAAGAGGGTACGAAAACAGTTCGTTGACCCCTTTTAGTACCAATCCGGTGACGGGAAACCAAGAAAGGGATGGGGGAACAATTTATAATAAGTTCTCTCTAGAACTGCGTTATCCGCTTACCTTAAAACCTTCAGCATCCATTTATGCACTTTCCTTTTTGGAAGCAGGAAACGCGTTTAACAATTTTAATGAGTATAATCCGTTTGAATTAAAAAGATCTGCCGGAGTGGGGCTACGTATTTTTATGCCGGCATTCGGTCTCTTGGGTATTGACTTTGGTTATGGATTTGATACAGATGCAAATCCTTCATCAGTTGGTCCAAGTGGCTGGCAAACGCACTTCATTATCGGGCAACAGTTTTAACCAGAAGAAAAATACTGTTTTTATAATTTCTAAATGGCTCATTTTAAATTATTTAGTTATTTTGGCACGATATTTTCTTAGTAAAAAGCGGAATCAAAAATGAATACCAAGGTTTTTTTGTCATTAGTTGTTTTGATGTCTTCCTTTTATGGCTTCTCGCAAAGAGGTGTACGAATTGGATATGTGGATATGGAATATATCCTTGAAAATGTGGAAGAATATAGAGATGCAACAGAACAATTAAATGCCAAGGCCCAAAAGTGGAAACAAGAAATTGAACTTAAACAAAGTGTTGTTGAGCAGATAAAAAAGGATTTAATGGCGGAGAAAGTGCTTTTAACAGATGAGTTGATTGCTGAACGCGAAGAAGAAATCCAGATTTTGGAGAAGGAGATGTTAGATTATCAACAAAATCGTTTTGGCCCACAAGGAGATTTAGTGTTGCAGAAACAACTTTTGATTCAGCCCATACAGGACCAAGTTTTTAACGAAGTCCAAAAAATTGGAGGAAATAAAAGATACGATTTTATTTTTGATAAATCGGCAGATGTTGTAATGTTGTACTCCGAAAAAAGGCACGATATCAGTGACTTGGTTTTAAGGGAGATAGCTCGGACTAGAAAGGTGAGTAAATCCAATAAAAAGCAACAACAAAAAAACCGCTTGGACAAGTTTAAAGAAGAAGAGGTTGAAGCTGATAAAGAAGTAAGTGAAGCATTAAAAGAAAGGCAGGCAAAAGCTGAAAATGCTAGAGATGCCAAGACTAAAGAAGCTGAAGATAGAAGAGCAGAGCAATTAAGGCTCAGAGAAGAACGGAAAAAAGCTTACGAGGAACGAAGAAAGAAACTATTGGAAGAGCGTGAGGCCAAAAGAAAAGGCAAGTTGGAAGAACGGAAAAAAGCGCAAGAACAACAAAAGGATTCAATACAACAATAAATATTGAAACACTAAAATTAACATTCAAATAGTAACTTAGAATCATGAAAAATGTAAAGAAGATTGCTGTAGCCTTAGTTTTATTTGTAGCGGCTACTGGTTTTGTAAATGCGCAGAGCAAAATTGCCCACATCAACGTGCAGCAATTATTGTCTGAAATGCCGGAGATGAAATCCGCACAAGCAGAACTTAAAAAATTACAGGAAACGTATAGAGCGGATATAGAAAGTTCCATGACTGAACTTAAAAATAAGTATACCCAGTACTCTAACGAGGCTACTTCAAAATCTGAAGAAGAAAATCAAAAAAGAGCAGTTGAACTGCAAGGTTTTGAGAAAAATATTCAAGAAGCCGAACAAGCAGCCGTTCAAGAAATGCAAAAGAAACAACAAGAATTGTTTGCTCCTATCTCTGACAAAGCTAAAACAGCTATTGAAAAAGTGGCAGCTGCACAAGGTTTTGATTATGTAGTGGACGCTAGCCCAGGACTTAGTCTTATTGTGGCCAAAGGCAAAGACCTATTACCTTCGGTAAAACAAGAATTAGGGTTCTAACATTTCTACTCTAACAATATTACAACCGCTTTCTCCACAAGATAAAGCGGTTTTTTATTTTCTATTTATAGTATCTATTTTTGAGCATGCAACAACCCATTGGGATTTTTGATTCAGGTGTTGGCGGAACATCCATTTGGAAGGAAATACAAAAGTTACTTCCCAATGAAAATACCATTTACCTTGCGGATAGCAAGAATGCCCCATACGGTGCTAAAACCAAAAAGGAGATTCTAGAGCTTAGTGTAAAAAACACAGAGTTATTACTTCAAGAAAATTGCAAGTTAATTGTAGTTGCCTGTAACACTGCTACCACAAACGCTATTGATTATTTGCGTGCTACTTATGAAGTTCCGTTTATAGGAATTGAACCCGCCATAAAACCAGCTGCCCTAAAAACAAAAACAAAGAAAGTAGGTATTCTTGCAACCAAAGGAACTCTTTCTAGCAGTTTGTTCCATAGCACCTCAAAAATATTTGCGGAAGGTATCACGGTGTTAGAGCAAGAAGGAACTGGTTTGGTGGAGTTGATTGAGGCTAACAAGGTCAATTCAAAAACAACAACAGAGCTTTTAAAGCAATATATAAACCCAATGTTGGAGCAAGATATAGATTGCCTTGTTTTGGGGTGTACGCACTATCCTTATCTTATTCCTGCGCTCAGGGGTCTTCTTCCACAAAAGGTGACAATTATAGATTCTGGAGAGGCTGTGGCCAAGCAGACAAATGCAATATTGATTAAAAACCAGCTCTTGGCAAAAAAAAGAGATAATACCAAGCACATATTTTTGTCCAACTCAAATACAGAAGTTCTTAAAAGCATGGTAGAAGGTGCAAATGTTGAGGTGACCTATCTAAACTTTTAATATTCATTTTCTACGATAGGTAAGATAGGAGAAATCATGTAGGTGTTTTTCGTCTTTTGGATGATGTTCTTCATAGACCAGTTCCCAATCGTCTGCGTCAATGGCTGGAAAAAAAGTATCTGCCTCAAAAGAACTATGAATTCTGGTCAGCTCAATATCAGTGGCAAACTCCATAGCTTGTTTATAAATTTCCCCACCACCAATAATAAACGCAGACTCTTCACCAGTTATTAGTTCCAAAGCATTTTCTATTGAATGTGTTATGGTGCAGGGAAATTTGGGAATATAATTTTTATCCCGTGTAACCACAATATGTTCCCTGTTTGGAAGAGCCTTTGGAAAACTTTCCAAGGTTTTACGGCCCATAATTATTTTATGCCCGGTAGTCAAGGTTTTAAACCGCTTAAAATCATCCGGTAGATGCCAAGGAAGATCGTTGTTTATGCCAAGAGCGTTGTTCTCTCCAGCTGCTGCAATAATAATCAATCGCCTCACAGGTCTTTTTTTTTATTTATTTTGGAAAGTGGAAAATCCGTGTCAATCTCTTTTTGAATTTCTGCAATACGTTTCTTTTGTTTGCTCACCAACTTTTCTCTCTGCTGTCGCTCCCAATTTTGTCCCATAAACTTGTGGGTTACAAAAACATTGAATGCATGTATTATAAATAAAAATGCCCATAAAAGAATCGCCCAAACAAACCAATCATAGGCTTCTCCATACTTTAGGATCTTATTGATCAAAACAAGAAAGACACTGCCTATTAGAAAGACTACAAAATGAGAAAACAGCCTTTTTTTTTGACGGATTCTCTTTTGGGCATTTTCCAAAAGCTCGTGTTGCTCTATATTAACAGGATTTTGTTCCTTCTTTTTTGATAACATTGAATGGCTATCTTTATGAGCAAATATAATTGAAATACGCACAAAATATTATCAATGCAAAACTTAAGAAAAAAATTCCCTGTTTTAAAGCAGTGCATATATGCCAATACCGCAGCAACAGGTCTGCTATATGAAGATTTACTTGAATGGAGACAAGAACATGATCTGGATTACCTGATAGGGGGCAGCGAGATGAAAATGAAGAGTTTTGAGAATATGTCAAATGTAAGGGATGAAGTTGGTAGGTTTTTCAATTGTAAAGCCAAAAACGTTGCATTGATACCTAACTTTACTTTGGGTCTAAATATGCTATTGGAAGGACTGTCAAAGAAGCAAAATGTACTCCTTTTAAAGGATGATTACCCATCATTGAATTGGCCTTTTGAGACTAGGGATTTTAACAGGGAATATGTTGAAATTGATGAAAAACTAGAAGAAAAAATCTACAAAAGGGTACAAAAGGGAAATATTGATGTTTTAGCGCTAAGCGTGGTACAATGGGTAGACGGTATCAAAATAGATTTAGAATTTCTAAAGAAACTCAAAAACGAGTTTAAAGACCTTTTGATAATTGCGGACGGAACTCAATTCTGCGGTACTCAAGAATTTAATTTCGAGGACTCTGGAATTGATATTTTGGGAGCAAGCGCATATAAGTGGTTACTGTCCGGTTATGGTAACGGGTTTGTATTGGTTAAAGAAGAAGTAAAAGAACGTTTTGATCTTAAATTCATTGGTAACGGCTCTGTGGATAGGATAATTGATAAAAGAAACGATATCCCCTTCTGTAAATACTTAGAGCCCGGACATTTAGATTCGTTTAACTTTGGTAGTCTGCAGTTTTCACTGAATTTTATAGAGAACATTGGCATGAACCATATTTCAGACCAAATGGAAAAATTATCATCCAAGGCCAAAACAGAATTTTTAGCATTGGATCTTTTGGAGGAAAAAGTGGCGCACAGAAATCTTCACAGCACCATATTTAACATAAAGGGGGATAAACAGCTTTTTAAACAGCTTGAGCAACAAAATGTTGTTTGTGCGCTTCGTGGTAGCGGTATTCGTCTAAGTTTTCACTTCTATAATACGGAAAATGAGATTGATGCAATTGTAGATATGCTCAAATCCTAAGTGATAAATATCATTTTTTTTGAAAAATCAAACCCTAATTTTGTAAAAGTAACCCTATTGTTAGGCGCATTTTATCAATATGATAAATCGAACTTAACTTATTGTGAGTAAGCCGTTTTATGTATTGTTTTGCGTTTGATTTTAAAAAGAAAAATACCATGGCAATAAAAAAACAATACCTTAAAAGCAAGCCAGTTTGTAAAGTTACATTCACTGTGCCTGCAGAAGAAGCAAAGAAAGTGGCAGTAGTTGGAGATTTCAACAATTGGAACCCAAAAGGAAGCACTTTAAGAAAGTTAAAAAATGGAACTTTTAAAGGAACGTTCGAACTTCCTAAAGAGAATACATATGAGTTTAGATACTTGGTAGACGGATCATATGTTAATGATACAGAAGCAGACCGTTTTCAATGGAACGATTATGCTGGAGCGGAAAATGCCGTTCTAGAGATATAGAGGCTTAAAAGTCGCCATTGAAGTTTATGCTTCAATGGTGACTCCTTTCCAAAAAGCAACCTTCCCCTTAATGGATTTTGCTAACTCGCTTGTTTCTGGGTAGTACCAAGCTGCATCCGCATTTTGTTTTCCATCAACCTCTATTGAGTAATACGAGGCAACTCCTTTCCATGGGCAAGTTGTATGCGTATCACTAGGTTTAAAAAACTCTTTTTTTATACTTTCCTCTGGAAAATAATGATTGTTTTCTATAACTACGGTATCGTTACTTTCTGCGATTACAGTGTTGTTCCAAATTGCTTTCATAAATTATTTTTTAAAAACATAATTCTTATACTGTTGTTCGGCATCTGTGTATTCTGTTACTATTTTTAAGTCAGCTTTTTCTGCTAACCATTCCACAATGGCGTCATCGTATTTTTGAGAAATTTCTGTATGAATGGTTTCCCATGCTTTAAGACGTATTTCCAACTCCAAACTTTCAATGCAAACGCTTTGTTCTTCTTTTGATACCAAATAACTCTTGGCCGTTCCTGTTTCTGGGTCGTATGCTTCCCAATGTAAAAATTTTTCCAGATTAAAGTTCCCGCCCATTTCTTTGTTGATACGGGCTAGAATATTTTTGTTGAAGGCCTCGGTAATCCCTGTTTTGTCATTGTAGGCGTCCAATATGGTCTGTGGATTTTTTTTCTGGTCAAACCCCATAAAGATTAAATCCTCCTCATTTACAGAATCTCTCATGTTCTTTAAGAACTCTATTGCTTGGGGATGCAACAGATTGCCAATATTGGAACCAAGAAATAGGATGACTTTTTTTCTGCCGTTAGCATTGCCAATATCCCTTAAAGTGTCAAAATAGGTGCCTTGCAAGGTGTTTATTTCAACATTTGGAATTTCCTTGCCCAGAGATTCTTCCAACTGATCAAGCGCATTCTGGCTAATGTCAATAGGCCTATAATCAAAAGAGATGTTGTTTTGCGTAAAATGGCGAAGTAAAATCTTTGTCTTTTTTCCATCTCCTGCGCCTAATTCAAAAAGACTGAAGGGTGCACCGCCTTTTCCAAAAAGTTCAGCGATTTCGGATTTATTCTCCTCAAGAATGTTAAACTCACAATCCGTTAGGTAGTACTCTGGCATTGCCATGATGTCCTGAAATAGTTTATCGCCTACTTCATCATAAAAATATTTGGAAGATAAATGTTTGGGATATGTTGTTAATCCTTCATAGACCTCTTGCTCAAAAGTTGAGGTGAAGGTTGTTACTTCGTTGTTTTGCATGGTAGATATGTCGTAATTATTTGGCTAACCTTAAACCGGTAAACTGCCATCTTAATTGGGGGTGGAAAAAATTTCTATAGGTATGTCTTGTGTGCATTGAAGGGGTTGCTACAGAGCTTCCTCTCAGCACTTTTTGATTTACCATAAACTTGCCGTTGTATTCGCCCAGGGCACCATCAGCCTTTTGATAGTTGGGGTAGGGAAGATAGGCGCTTTCCGTCCATTCCCAACGTTTGCCCCAGGGAAAAAATGCTTGTGCGGCTTCCCATTCAAACTCTGTGGGCAGTCTAAAGCCTTTCCATTGGGCATATGCAAACGCCTCAAAATAAGAAATGTGGGTCAACGGAGCTTGTTCTTCAACTTTTTGAAGGCCTTTGGCGGTATAGTTGTACCATTCTCCATCAATATTATGCCAATAGAATGGCGAGGTGACGTTGTTCTGGCTTACCCAGTCCCATCCTTCAGCGTGCCAAATGTCAAAACGGTGGTAGCCTCCTGCTTCAATAAACTCAATAAACTCTTTATTGGTGACCAATTTATTGGAAATTTCATAGGAGTGTAAATGAACCTTATGTCTTCCCAATTCATTGTCGAAACAGAAATCGTTGGAATTATGGCCTATTTCATAAATACCTTCTTCTATGGCAATCCAGTCTTGTTGATGGCTTTCAATAGGATAATCTTCAAATGTTTTGGAGTATGCGGGCAATAATGGGTTATTCCCCAAGATGTATTTAATATCTGTCAACAACAATTCCTGATGCTGCTTTTCATGGTGGATGCCTATTTCCAGTATCGCATTGATTTCTTGGTTTTGGTTTATTGCTAAAAACCTTTTTATGCCATCGGTGACATATTTTCTATATTCATATACCTTTTTAACAGATGGTCTGGATAAGTTACCTCTGTCTGAACGAACTACCCTTTTTCCAACAGTTTCATAATAGCTATTAAAGACAAATGAAAAATCTTCATCAAATAGGGTGTAATCCTTGGCATGGGGCTTTAGAATAAACTCCTCAAAAAACCATGTAGTGTGACCTAAGTGCCATTTTGGTGGGCTTACGTCTATAACTGGCTGAACCACATAATCTTCAATTTCCAAAGGTTGGCAAATATCTTCAGAATGTTTTCTGGTCTCTAAAAAGAAATCCAAAAGGGAATCGGTAAGAATCATAGAAACATTTTACACCTTAAAGATAAAGAATAATGACTTAGTTTACCGCATAAACCGGAAGGCTAAAACTAAAAGAAGTGCCTTCATTTGGTTTACTGAAAACCTTGATTTTACTATCATGAATTTCTATGATTTTCTTTACAATTGCTAGACCCAGGCCAGCGCCTTCCTTTTGTTCCCCAGCTTTGGTTTGGCGATAACGTTCAAAAATCAATGCTTGATTGTCTTTTTTAATTCCTGGACCGGAATCTTGTATTATAACTTCAACATGGTCATTTTCCGATTCAATTTTCACAGTGACCTCACCACCTTCTGGGGTGAACTTTAGTGCATTGTCCATTAAATTTTGAATAGCCCTCTCAACCAAGGAAATATCGGCAAAAACCAATGGAACGCTATCTGCCATGGACAATTTCAGGTCAATATTCTTTTGTTCTGCCAACAACGAATAGTTTCTGTGAATGTCGTTGGCCAGTTCACTGATTAAAAAGGGTTCTTTTTCTGGCTGAATTTGGTTGGCCTCCAGCTTTGAATATTCAAAAAGCTGGGAGACCAACTTGGAAAGACGTTCACTACTGCGGGTAACGGTTTTTAGATATTGGGCCCGTTCCTCTGCAGAAAGTTCATCGTTTTTCATGTGGAGTGTTTCAATATAGCCTTGTATTATGGATAGTGGTGTACGTAGATCGTGAGAAATATTTGCAATCAATTCCTGTCTTAATTGTTCAACAGACTTTATTTTTTCAATATCGGATAGAATGGTGTCTGCCATACTGTTGTAGGTACTCGCAACATTGGACAAATCTGTTTTTTCGGCATTTTCAATCCGGTACTCTAAATCACCTTGTTGAAAACGTTTTGCAGCATAGATGATCTTCCTTAAGCTTCTTGTGAGGTACCAAATGGCCAGTAAACCCAAAAGGGTGGCAAAAATTAGGGTCAATACTGAGCCTCCAAGACCCAAGCGCATAAAATAGCTATTGAACAAATCGCTGCGTGTTGCCAAAAAATCTTCCCCGGCCAGAATTATATAAACATATCCTTCATGGCCATCCTTCTTAAAATGGGCCGCTGAAAAAATAGTTTGTTTGGATAAATCTTTAGGGTCATCGCCTAGCGTATAACTAGTGCCTTTTTCATTAATGAACTTTTTTATGGGGTCTAGATTAACCTTTTTCTGTTTTGTTTCAGGGGCGTCATGATCAAGAACAACCGAGTACTGTACATTTCCAGAATTATCCAGTAGATATACTTCTATGGCACGGTTCACGGCCATCATATCGTGCATAATGTCCCCAAAAAGTGCTTTGTTCACCGTTCCGGTAGAATCAAAAGGGTGCGTGTCCTTAAATTTTTCTTCAATAAGGTCTTGTGCTAGATTAGCATGCAAACGTTGCGTGGTCTCGTAAAAATATTTGTTGGACAAATAGATGGAGGTAATGGTGTATCCAATACCAGCAAGCAATAGAATAGCAAGGAACGACAGGCTGAGTTTTAGGATAAATCTAACAGAAAGTATGTTGTTTTTCATGTTCGGCGGTTTGGTTAGGCTTCCATAAGCTCTTCATTAAACTTGTATCCTACTCCCCATGTGGTCAGAATAAATTTGGGATTGCTCATATCTGGTTCAATTTTGGAACGTAGGCGATTAATATGAGAGTTTACTGTGTGCTCATACCCTTTAAAATCATACCCCCAAATCATGTTCAGTAATTTTGTTCGGTCATAGCTTTTACCTGGGTTAGAGGACAAAAGGACCAAGAGTTCAAATTCTTTGGGAGAAAGCTCTATTTTTTTGCCATCTAGAAGCACTTTGCGCATATCTATATCTATGGAAAGTATGTCAAACTCCATCAGTTTGGCATTTTTTTCTGATGAAGGTTCCACAATATCCATCTTTTGCCTTCTAAAAATGGCTTTTACCCGTGCTATAAACTCTCTAACACTAAAGGGTTTGGTCAAATAATCGTCAGCGCCTACTTCTAACCCCAATACTTTATCAATTTCTTCAGAACGGGCAGTAAGCATCATGATTGGTGATTTAATGTTGTTTGCCCTGATCTTTTGGCAGATTTCAATTCCGTCCATTTCAGGAAGCATTACATCAAGTATAACAAGATCCGGATTTTCATTGATTGCCTTTCTAAGCCCAACATCACCTCTATTGGCGGTTAAAACCTGACACCCCAAGTCTTTAAGGTGTATTTCTAAAAGACGAATGATCTCAATATCATCCTCAACAATCAAAACTTTTTTCATGACGCAACGAATTAAAAGGTAAAGTATCACGGAAAGTTCACCGTTTCCTATAAATTTTTGATAGTATACTTCTTAAGAAGTCCGTTTTTTGATAAAATCTTTACAAAAAGGCTATGTTTTTATAATAATTGACTGATAATCAGTACGTAATGAATTTTGATTTTTATGTGATACTTCTGCAACAACTTCACCCTTCATTTGTGGAACAATTTAAAAACACACGAAAATGAGCAACTTAAAATCATTATTGATGCTATTGGGCATCTCAATAGTACTGGTTTCCTGCAAAGGAGATACAGATGACGATACTCCTATCGTACTAGATGCAGGAATCCTATCTGGAGGCCCTTTTACCTTTACCGTTGATGGAACACCGGATATGGTAAGCGGAATTACCTTAGATGCCAATGACCTAGTTGGTAGTAATAGAGGATATGTAATTACAGATGATGCCGGAAATATTTTAGGACTTCCACCTACATTGGCAGCTGTGGAGGGAGTGGATTTTGATGAAGCGGGCGCAGGAGTGTGCCTCATATGGCATATTGTTTATGAAGATGGTCTTCAAGGCTTGGAAGCTGGTTTAAATACAAGCGGCCTAGCTGGTGATTATGACCTTTCCAATTCACTGACTGTTACCAGAAATGGTTTAAATGCAGGAATGTTGTCGGGTGGTCCATACAATTTTGTGGTGGACGGTACACCAGATATGGTGAGTGCCATTGCCTTGGACGATTCAATGGTCAATGGTGATGCACAGACCTATGTGATCACGGACGATTCTAAAAACATTTTGGGAATCCCTCCAACTTTGGAAGCGGTGAAAGGTGTTGATTTTGATGGAGCCGGCGTAGGTTCTTGTTATATCTTTCATTTAACTTATTCAGGAGAATTATCTGGACTGGAAGGTGGACAAAACTTGAACGACCTATCCGGTAATTTTGCCCTTTCCAACTTTGTTGTGGTCAATAGAAATGCATTAAATGCAGGAACCCTATCTGGAGGCCCATACAATTTTGTAGTTGATGGAACACCAGATATGGTAAGCTCCATTACCTTGGATGACTCAGAACTTAACGGTGCTGCACAGACCTATGTAATTACCGATGATTCCAAAAACATTTTGGGAATCCCTCCGACTTTGGAAGCAGTAAAAGGTGTTGATTTTGATGGAGCAGGTGTAGGCTCTTGTTACATCTTTCATTTGAGCTACTCGGGCGAGCTGGCTGGGTTGGAAGGTGGACAGAACCTGAACGACCTGTCCGGTAATTTTGCTCTTTCCAACTTTGTGGTGGTCAATAGAAATGCATTAAATGCTGGAACGCTATCTGGAGGACCTTACAACTTTGTTGTGGACGGCACACCAGATATGGTGAGCACCGTTGCCCTAGATGATACAGAACTTACCGGTGAAGCGCAGACCTATGTGATTACCGATGATTCTAAAAATATTTTGGGGATTCCCCCAACTTTGGAGGCTGTAAAAGGGGTTGATTTTGATGGAGCTGGTGTAGGTTCTTGTTATATATTTCATTTGACTTATTCGGGAGAATTATCTGGACTGGAAGGTGGACAGAACCTGAACGACCTGTCTGGTAATTTTGACCTTTCCAATTTTGTGGTGGTCAATAGAAACCCGTTGAATGCAGGTATAATTTCTGGTGGACCTTTCACTTTCAAGGTGGATGGTACCCCCGATATGGTGAGCGGAATCTATCTGGATGACACCAATTTGACCGGTACAAAGCAGCGTTGGGTAATTACAGATGACAAAAACAACATATTGGGCTTGCCCCCAACAATTGATGCTGTAGAAGGTGTTGATTTTGATGCCGCCGGTGTTGGAGTTTGTTTTATCTGGCATATTACCTATGAAGAAGGCTTAAATGGATTGGATGCAGGAAATAATGTTGCTGATTTGGATGGATTTTATGCACTTTCCAACTCAATAAAAGTGACTAGGGAACTTCCACATTAAGCAAACATGAAAAAGAAAAGAAGTGACTTTGTTTAATTGTTTGTTTGGCACCCAAGTGAAAGCTTGGGTGTTTTTTATTAAAATTTAAATGCGGGGATACTATCTGTAGCTTTTCTTGACTGATGTAATCACTCTAAAGCCACGGGATTCCAAGTATGCTTTATCGTTCAAAAAGAATGGGGTTTAGATGAGAATCGATGATTGAACCAATTTTCACGCCCGGGCACCATGTTTTCCAGTCATTTGTTTGGCCATCGTTTTCCGGTTCTTTTAAAATCATATCCTTGTCCATATAAATGGCGGTCATCACTTTTCGGGTTTGATCGGTGGTGTTGGCGCCTGCCCGGTGGAAAATCCATCCAGAATGAAAACTGATTTCCCCAATATCAAAGGGTTCAGATATTTTGTTGCAATCTGTCAAACGCAATTTTTCTCCAATCAAAGTTTCGCTTTCATCGCTTATGGATAAATCCCTTCCTGTTAAAATGTTTTGACTGCCAGCGGCAAATTCAAGTGGACCCATTTCCATGGGTACTCCCTGCAAGGGAATCCAGGCGGTAATGACTTTTTCTGTGGACAATGGCCAATAATACTGATCGGCATGCCAAGGTGTTATGCCACCACCACCTTCCTTAAAAAGAGCTTGGTCATGGTACATGCGCACACCACCTACTTCCATAAGGTCAGAAGCTAATTGGGCCAATCGCTTGCTGAACATAATTTCTTTGATCTGTTCATCTTGGGTCCATAGATTAAAAATTTGTAAAAAAGCCTTACCATAGGTATCACGCTCATCAAGGGCAGTGGTTTGGGTGTTCAATTCGTCCACTTTGTCGGATATTACATTGTTGATATGGGCAAGCACTTTTGGGGGCAGTACTTCTTTGATTTTTATAAAGGCATTTTGCTTATAAAAATCTATTTGTGCCTTGTTTAAAGGGAAAGGTTGTTGAAGGATGTCTAAGTTCATGCCAAAATTTCTATTAGAACAAGTTAAGCAAAAGTCAGCTTTAGCTGAAGGTAGTCCAACGATTGGATGATTAATTGTGTGGTTTAGCACTCAACTTTGCAAGTACAAACCAAACTGAAAATCCATGAGGACTTTCAGAAGTAGGCTAGAACAAGCAATTACTTATAGCCATTGTTGTAGCACGTTTTATGTTTTTTCTTTTACAATCCATCTACTCGGTTAGAAAGCCAATCACTGTATTTATTCTTCAGACTATCTCTTTTTTCGGTTGAGTCAACAATCACATCAACTCCACCGTCATATGGAGATATGACACATTTCTTTGAAGAACTGACAAACATTGCTCTTATTTCATCATCAGCAATTGCCTTGAGAATTTCATCTCTTTTTCCGTTTTGCCAATTTTCAGTTCTGACATAAATGTCAAAATACATTTCATCTTCATATTCTTCGGGTCTTTCCTTACGCAAGTCAATGGTCAATACTTTTAGAAATTCTCCAAAGTCAGTCAATTGTTGGTAATTCTCGTTGGTCATGTCATTGGTGTAAAGCCCGAAAGAAATTGCTACTTCCGATTCTTCTCCAATCAGGTCATTAATCAATTGATTTTGACGGTCAAGTATGATTTTGTACTCGTCCGAAGATTCAGCATACCTTTTTGATTCAGGAAGACTATGAATTCTAAACCATCGTTCAGGATAAATCAATCTCAATTCATGATTGATTGGTAACGATTCTGGATATTCTTTGTTCCAGTAGTCTATGAATTCGCTCTCAGTCATTTCTTAATGTGCTACAACGGTCTAGTATATGAAAAGTAGCGGATTTTATGTACAAACTTTTCGAATTTTAACTGACCTTTAATTTATTCATTTTCTTTCGTTTAAGCGATTAAACCGCTATTTTTTATATACATTGTTGTACACTGGCTTTTCTTCCGCAAACTTGCTAGCGTTGGCGTGAAAGCTCTTTTAAATTTGTGAGGTACGAGCAAACTTTAAATGTGCTTGAACAAGCTTTGGCTATTCCTCCGTTCATATTGTTTTTAGTCCTAATTGTTTCAAATATTCGTTATGTTCATTCAATGACTTAGTTGCTTTCTTTTCTATTTCAGTCAATTTTTCATTCACTTCTTTTAAGTCAATTATCGGTTCAGGTTTCGCTGTACTAACATATCTAGAAATATTAAGGTTAAACTCGTTTTTCACGATTTCATCCATTGGTACTCTACGAGCATATCGCTCCACTTTTTCTGGTCGATTTTGATAGGTATCAATAATTTTTTTGATGTCATTTGGCTCTCCTTCTTTTAGTTCGCCATCTACTTTTCCATCTCTTAAAATATTTTGGCGTTTCTCTTTCTTATAATGCTCACTTGCATTTATGAACAATACATCATCTTCCTTTTTACATTTCTTTAAAATCAATATGCAAACAGGAATTCCTGTTGAAAAGAATAGGTTAGAAGGTAAGCCAATTACGGTGTCTATATGGTTGTCTTTCAGTAGTTTTTCTCTTATTCGAGATTCTGCTCCACCTCTAAATAAAACTCCGTGTGGTAAAATTATTGCCATTGTTCCTTCTTCACTTAAAAAGTGAAAACCGTGTAATAGAAATGCAAAATCGGCCGCTGATTTTGGTGCTAAACCATAATTTTTAAATCGAAAATCTTCACTCATAGCTTCTGAGGCATCCCAACGTAAACTAAAAGGCGGATTTGCTACAATAGCATCAAATTCAACTTTCTTTGCTGGATTCATTTCGTTTAAAATATCCCAATCATTTTTTAAAGTGTCTCCGTGAAATATCTCGAATTCTGAATCTTTAACTCCGTGAAGAAGCATATTCATTCTCGCCAAGTTGTAAGTCGTTATGTTTTTTTCTTGTCCATAAATTCTACTTAAAGTACCACCTGCTTTTTCAATTTTATTCTTTACGTTTAAAAGCAACGAACCAGAACCACAAGCAAAATCGAGTACTTTATTAATCTTTTTCTTTTTACCTGCTTTTGGGTTTTGACTATCTAAAGTCACTATCTCAGATAAAATGGTTGATAATTGTTGTGGTGTATAAAACTCTCCTGCTTTTTTTCCTGAACCTGCTGCAAATTGACCAATCAAATATTCATAAGCATCTCCAAGCGTATCGCTGTCCGTTGAGAAGTCTTGTATGCCTTCTGCAATTTTTTGAATGATGGTGCAAAGCTTTTTATTTCTAGCTTCGTAGTTCTTTCCTAACTTTTCAGAATCTAGGTTAATCTCTGAGAACAAACCTTTAAAAGCACTTTCAAAGGATTCGTTTTCTATGTATTTAAACCCTTTTTGTAGTGTTTTCAGTAAATCTTCGTGCTGTGTTCGTGCAAGTTCTGAAATACTACTCCATAAATACTGTGGCTCAATAACATAATGCACTTTTCTACGCATTTGCTTTTCAAACTCTACCACATCGTTTGGATTGGCTTTGTACCAAATAGAAAGCGGTGTACGTTTATCGGTTTCTTCTAATGTTGGATAATCAGAGCCTAATTCTTTTTTTACAGAGGCTTCATAATTATCTGATAAATACCTTAAAAAGAGGAATGAAAGCATATAATCGCGAAAATCGTCTGCGTTCATTGCTCCTCTTAGGTTATTCGCTATGTCCCAAAGGGTTTTGCCTAATTCTTCTTGTTTTTGTTTTGCTGTCATATTGTGACTTTATTTCTTTAGCAGTTCTGGTAAATTGAATTGGTATTTATCCAAAAAAGCATTTAGTATTCGTTCAAATAAATCTTTGTTATCTACACCCATTTCTACAGGGTCGTAAATTGAGTACTTGCCGTGACTTAATAAATTTAAAGCACGTTCAAATAAAATATCATCTTTATCAATGCCATAAATACATTTTCGGAAATCATCTAGTCCAAAAAATGTAGCTGTTTTTTCTAGGATGCTTCGAAGTGAGTTGAAATGATAAGTATTTACTTTTCCTGAAATTGTAGCTTGTTTTAACTCACTTAATACAGCTACGTGATGAAAGAATGGCGTGTCATCTGTTTTTTGAAGTGTATGACTTTCTTCACTGTTTTTGTGTAAAAAATAGCGATTATGGTTAAATCTTTTAAGCTCATTGCACATCACATTAAAAAACAAACTATGATGAGAAGACACCACAATTTTTACTTTCTCATCTTCATTTTTATCTACAATTCTTATCTCTCCACCATCCTCAATTTCTTTTGTAACTGCTCTTTTTAGTAATCTTGCTAAATCACTTGCTACCGCAATCGCATTGTTATCATCAAGAGATGAAATTGGGTCATCTACATAAAGGTATTTTACCCAAGAATAGGCACTATCTTCTTCTGCATCTATCGCTAGTTCACTAATCGCTAAGAAAACACACCAAATAAAAATATTTTCCTCTCCTCTAGATATTTTAATATTATCTTTTATAGTGTATTCAGGTTCCTTGTTATTTGGATTTTTAGAATTGTATTTTGGATTTTTAACTTGCTTTTTAAAAGTAATTCGCCAATTATCATAATCAATGTCAAAATCGAATGTGGCATAACGTTCTAAATAGGCAAATATCTTTTCATCTAACGCTAATTCTCTAAATCCATTAAAAAATTTAGATTCAGAGTTCATTTGTAAAAAACGTGTGGTATCGTTTTCTAAATCATTATCCCAAACAAATAAGTCTTCTGTAAAAGCATTAAAGTATAGCGTGTCGCCAACTATTGAATGTTCGGTTTTTGGTTTGCCCTTTTTATCTAGTAGTACTTTTCCTTTATTATCTTTTAATTCAACTTTTATTTTCTTTTTACCTTTTTCCTTAAAAGCCATTGAGGTTCTAGTTTTACCAGTACCATTATAGGCATAGAGCAAAATGAAATCATTAGCTTTTAAGTCATCTCTTAAACGAGTAACTAAACCATTAAGGGTTTTATAATTAAAGAGTTTTCTTTTTGAACTCATACCGTCAACTCGTTTACATTTGGAAACAATTGTTGCATCAATCCTTTTTTATGTTTTTTTAAGGCTTTAATTTTTTGAGTTTGTGTTTCTATTAATTCATCTACAGAAGACAAACAATTTGCTATTTTTTGTTGTTCTTTCTTTGACCTTGGTTTACAAATTTCAATTGGCTCAAGATTAACATAGTATAAGTTTTTGACATTCTGACCTTCAACGACGCGAGCAAACTGTTTACTTAAGGTATTAAAATAATATGTAAAGAAAATTGGATTTTCTTCCGTTTCATACACGCTAATCATTTCTCCAATTGCTATGTCTGGAAATGGCAAATAAGAACAGTTTGAGAATGCAAAAGGGTCTTCACCAACACGCGGTACTAAAATTTCACCACCTTTACTAAATCTTAAAGTCTCTGGGTCAATATTAGTACGGGAATAAATATTTTTAATAATTGCACCAAATTTCGAGTATAGTTCACCATATCTAACACACAAAGTTGGTGCATCTTCAGACAATGACCACTTAGGCGCGCTTTTACCATAGTAAAACTTACCTAATTCTCCTATTGTACTTAATTCCCAATCTCCGTCATCTTTAAACTCAGGAAAACGAAACTGTGGTTTGGTTTTACCTTCTGCTGGAAACAGCTGTTGTAATAAGCCTTTTTTATGGTCTTGTAAAAGGTCAAACTTTTCAGATTCTGTAATAATTACATCTTCTAAAGAAGACAGGCAATTGGCTATTTTTTCTTGTTCTTGCTTTTTTGGTTTAGGAATTAAAATTTCAGAAAACTGTTTGTAACTAACCATTTTGCCATCCCTAATTCCTTCTAAATTTTTATTTAAGTCTTGTATAAACGGGAATGATTTAAAATAATACCTATAGAAATCATTTGTTAGCTGTATTTTTTTTCGTAAAATGATGTAGGCTGGGCTACATAATCCAAAGTAATTTGAATATTCTATTCCTCCTTGAAAAGACCTGAGACTTATAATAAAATCTCCAACTTCAACAACCTTATAACTTTTTATGCTCTTTTTTGATACAGAAACGTGATAGTCTATTAATTTCCTTGGAATAGCTCCTTGGTCTTGTGTTATAGCTAGAATAGGTAAATCAGATTTATGATTTTTGTTAGATATTGGTTTAAATAGTTCATTACCATTAAAGTATTCCCATTCTCCCTCATTCACAAAATCGGGAAAACGCAATGATGGTACTATCTTATTTTCTTTTTTATTCATAAGCGTTTAATCCTGCTATTTCTCGCCCCTGGGCTAGTTTATTTAATAAAGGCACTAAGTCTTCCATTAAAGCTAATTCTTTAACTCTACGGTCTTTCCATCCCAATTCTAATGGTGCTAATAAATCGGTCAATTTTTCGCCATCAAAAATCATTCGGTTCATAATTTCATCTATAAAGGCTTTTAGGCTTTCGGTTTCTAATCCGTTTTTTGTGGCTACGTTTATTAACTCTTTTTCTGCTTTTTCGTCTTTAAACTTTTGGTAGCCTTTGCGTATGTCACTTTCAGTTAAGCCTTTGCCCACTTCTAAGGTTTTTATGTAGGCAATAATATCTTCTCGCTCGTCCATTAAATTGGCACTAGAGCTTAATAGATTAATCAATTGCACACTTGTCATCTTTTGTTTAGATGGTTTGTCTTGCGTGTATTTGGCTATTAAGCTAATAATGTAATCGTAATCTATAATGGCAGAAGAGAAGAGTACAAACTCAAAATCTAATTGCTCCACTACTTCTGGTAGGTCTTTATCACCTTTATCTTGTATTTCTTTAAGTCGTTTAGCAGTATCTATATAGTTACTTTTAAAAGAACGGAAATCATCTGTTGGCAATAAGGCTTCTATGGTTTCTGCTTGTTTGTCTTCTAAATCAGTATATTGGTCTAATTGCGTTTTTAAGCGTTGTACTTCTTTAAAGGTATTTATGAACTGTGCACGAGCTTCGTCTCCTTTTAAATTACTTACTTCTGATGGTGTACATTCTAAACCATTAGACTCCATAAAACCTTTTAAATTGGCAACAGCTTCTTGGTATTTTACAATTACTTTTGGTGCAGCATCTACCACCCAAATTTCTTTAGGGTTATCTACATTAGCTCCAGAAAACAATACCATTGCTTTGTCAACCGCTTCTTCTTGTTGTCTGAAATCTAAAATATTACCATAAGGTTTGGTGTCGTTGATTACACGATTTGTACGAGAAAAGGCTTGAATTAAACCGTGATATTTTAAATTTTTATCAACGTACAACGTGTTTAAATATTTAGAATCGAAACCAGTTAACAACATATCTACCACAATCATCACATCAATTTTATCTTCGTGAGGCACATCTTTGTTAGGATATTTTTGAAATTTTATTCGTTGCTGAACATCTTGATAGTACCCATCAAACTCATTTATTCTGTGGTTTGTACCATATTGAGAGTTATAGTCTGCGATAATTTTGGTTAACGCTTCTTTCTTTTTATTTGGTTCTACTTCGTTATCCGCTTTTTCTTGTGGTAAATCTTCTTGTATTTGTTGAATGTCTTTGTCTCCTTCTGCTGGTGGCGAGAAAACGCAAGCAATATTTAAAGGACGATACTCTTCATTTTTAGCAATTTCCTCTGCTTGTAGGTCTTTAAATAGCTCGTAATACTGAATCGCATCATTTATGGAAGCTGTTGCCAAAACACTATTAAAACGCCTGTAATGCGTTGCTTTGTCGTGTTTGTTGATTATAGCATTTACAACTGCTAGTTTATGCAAATCACTTCCTGAAGTAACAACGCCATCAGGTTTAAAATAGTCGATATGAAAACGCAATACATTTCTATCTTCTATCGCATTTGTAATCGTGTAAGAATGTAATTCTTGTTGAAAAACGTCTTCGGTTGTTTTGTATGATGCTTGTTGTCCTTCAATCGTTTTGTAAGTAGCGTTTTCTTCAAAAATTGGTGTTCCAGTAAATCCAAAAAGTTGCGCTTTTGGAAAGAAGTCTTTTATCGCTTTATGGTTTTCTCCAAACTGTGAGCGATGACATTCATCAAAAATAAAAACAACTCGTTTGTTTGCTAGAGGTTGTAATTTTTCTTTATAGTTTTTAGTGTTTTTAGAATCTAAAGCTAAACCTAGTTTTTGAATGGTCGTTACAATAACCTTATCTGCATAATCTGTAGATAACATACGATTGACCAAAGTAGCAGTATTCGTGTTTTCTTCCACACTACCTTGTTGGAATTTATTGAACTCTTGACGTGTTTGTCGGTCAAGGTCTTTTCGGTCAACTACAAATAGGCATTTTTCAATATCAGGATTATCTTTTAAAAGGGTAGAAGCCTTGAAAGAAGTTAATGTTTTTCCACTTCCTGTTGTATGCCAAATATATCCGTTTCCTCTATTTTGGTGTATGCAATCTACAATAGCTTTTACAGCATAGATTTGATAAGGTCGCATCACTAATATCTTTTGCTCACTCGCCACCAAAACCATATAGCGACTAATCATTTGTCCAAGAGTACATTTGGTCAGGAACTTATCGGTAAAGTCGTCTAAATGATTAATTTTTTTGTTGTCCTCACTTGCTAAGGTGTAAACTGGTAAAAATTGTTCATCTGCATTAAAAGCGAAGTGCTCATTATTGTTATTGGCAAAATAGAATGTTTTCGATTTATTGCTTACTATAAATAGTTGCATAAAACACATTAACGAATTTGTATATCCGTTTCCTGCGTCATTTTTATAGTCCACAATTTGTTGCATTGCCTTGTTAGGACTTACTTCTAAAGTTTTTAGTTCTATTTGAACAACGGGAACTCCATTAATAAGTATAATAACATCATATCTATGATTGCTATTTTTTGTGTTTATACGAAGTTGGTTAATGACTTCAAAGTCATTTCTACACCAATCTTTGATGTTTACAAGTGTATAGTGTAATGGTGTTCCATCTTCACGAGTAAACGTATTTGTTTTTCGTAGATAGTTGGCTGAAGTAAAAACGTCAGGATTTACAATTTCTTCTCGTAATTTTTCAAATTCGGAATCTGTTAAATGAACTCTATTAAGAGCCTCAAATTTTTCACGAAAATTTTGCTCTAGAGCATCTAAGTCACGAATATCCTTTCGATAGGTGTATTTTAATTCTTGTAATCTCCCTACAAGTCCATATTCTATATCTGCTTCTTTAACTATGTCCATTCAATCTTCCTTTATTAATGCTTTTACTTCAACCTTTAGGATTTTTGAAATCTCAAAAAGCGTTTCCAAACTTGGTTGTCGTCTGTTTTGAGCATAAGAGTTTACCATATTGTAGCTCTTTCCCAACTGTTCAGCCAACCAGATTTGTTTAATTCCTTTCTCTTCTAAAACCTCTTTTATTCGGTTCATTTTGAATTTTTTTAATTCAGTTCACTAATGTACAGAACTATTTTTAATATCTCATTAAATGAGTATATAAATAATCATTCGGTTTGGTTGAGCTTAGGGAAAAGGCAAGCTCTTTTTATTTTGTGAGGTACGAGTAAAATGAAATGTGCTTGACTGTGCGGATGGCTTTTCATAGCTTGTGTACAACTAGTTTATATGGATGCAAAATACATCGTTATATACCATAATTGGAGCTAAAGCGATGTGTTTTCATAAAGCCTACACCGCCACAATTCCTTTAATGTGCGGATGCGGATTATAGTCCACCAACTTAAAATCAGCAAAAGTAAAGTCAAAAATGTCCTTTACAGAAGGGTTAAGGTACATTTTGGGCAACGGTCTTTGGTCACGACTTAATTGCAGTTCCACTTGCTCCATATGGTTGTTGTAGATATGCGCATCACCAAAGGTGTGGATAAAATCTCCTGGCTCGTACCCACATACTTGAGCCATCATCATGGTAAACAATGCGTAAGAAGCAATATTGAAGGGTACGCCCAAAAAGATATCTGCACTACGTTGATACAGCTGACAGGAAAGTTTTCCATCCGCCACATAAAACTGAAAAAATGCATGACAAGGAGGCAATGCCGCTTTTCCTTGTGCTACATTTTCAGAGAAAGAAACGGATGTGTCTGGCAATACACTTGGGTTCCATGCAGAAACCAACATACGTCTGCTGTTGGGATTGCTTTTTAGGGTTGCAATCACTTCTTTTATTTGGTCAATCTCTTCGCTGTTCCAATTGCGCCATTGATGGCCATAAACAGGGCCCAAATCTCCATTTTCATCGGCCCATTCGTTCCAGATGCGCACTCCGTTTTCTTGCAGATAGGAAACATTGGTATCACCTTTTAAAAACCACAACAGTTCATGTACTATTGATTTTAAATGTAATTTTTTGGTCGTGACCATTGGAAAACCCTCGGAAAGGTCAAACCGCATTTGATAGCCAAAAACACTCATGGTTCCTGTTCCTGTACGGTCTCCTTTTTGGTTTCCGTGTTCCAATACATGTTTTAGTAAATCGTGGTATTGCTTCATTCTTTCATCAAATTACCGTTTGCCATTTTAAACGGGTACAACCAGAAGAAATCTTGACTGCCCGGTATGACATAAAAATTAAATCTGTCTAAAATACTTCAAGAATAGGTTTGTGGAAAAAGAATATGAACTGACTTATAAAGATTTTATCAACGGATCAAGATGCTTATCCTAGAATCATTCCCGCAATGGTTGCTGATAGGAGTGAAGCCAAAGAACCCCCTAAAACTGCTTTCATGCCAAATTCTGACAAAGTTTTACGTTGGCCTGGTGCCAGTGAACCTATTCCACCGATTTGAATGCCTATAGAAGCAAAATTTGCAAAACCGCAGAGCATATAGGTGGCCATGATAACAGATTTGTTATATGTGAAGTGTAAACTGTTGGTCATATTCTTTAACTCTGCCAACTGAATGTAACCTACAAATTCACTGGCAGCGAGTTTAATTCCCAATAGTTGTCCCATGAGCATGATATCCTCATTTGCTACACCAATTAGCCACATTAATGGCGCAAAGACAGTTCCCAAAACTGCTTCGAGGGAAAAACTGTCATAGGGTGAATTAGCAGCAATCCAAGTATTGAGTGTAGTAAAATCTCCAACCCAACCTAAGATTCCGTTGATCATGGCAATAAATGCAACAAAAACCAACAGCATGGCACCTACATTCATGGCTAGTTTTAAGCCTTCTGTGGTTCCATTGGCGATGGCGTCCAAAATATTGGCACCAATCTTTTCGGAAGATACTTTTACTTCGGTATTAATACTTTCAGTCTGCGGGTATAGGATTTTTGAAATTATGATAGCTCCTGGGGCAGCCATCACTGATGCAGCCAATAGGTGTTTGGCGAAGATCAAGCGTAATGCAGGGTCGTCACCCCCTAAAAATCCAATATAAGCGGCCAATACTGCTCCTGCTACGGTTGCCATGCCACCGATCATGACCAAAAAAGAATTTCAGATTTGTTCATTTTCTCCAAATAGGCTTTGATGAGCAGTGGTGCTTCCGTTTGGCCTAAAAAAATGTTTCCTGCTATTGAGAGGCTTTCTGCACCGGAAATACCCAAAGATTTTGTGAGCAACCAAGCCAATGCCCTGACTACTTTTTGTATCACTCCCATATAAAATAGGACAGAAGTTAATGCAGAAAAGAAAATGATTGTTGGTAATACCTGAAAGGCAAAAATGAAACCAAAGGTGTCCATATCTACCACCAAACCTTCAAAAAGAAACTGGCTTCCTGCTCTTGTAAAATCTAAAATACTAACAAATACCTGTCCAATTTTTTCAAAGGCATATTGCACAAAGGGTACTTTTAGGACGCCAATCGCAATCAATAATTGTAATCCAAGACCTATTGCAACGGTTTTCCAGTTAATAGCCTTTCTATTGGAACTGAAAAGAAAAGAAATGAAAATAAGTACGGCCATTCCCAATACTCCTCGCCATAAGGTATTAAATGTAAAACCTTGATTTTCAATTAACTTAGGTGCTTCTTGAGTGGAAATGTCATTAATGATGGTTGTGCCTATAACATTGTTCAGAGAATCCGCTGGTACAATGTTTTGCCCATAAGATGTGACACAGATAAATAATAAAAGTATTAGGAAACTTTTTGTTTTCTTACCCATGTAAAAGGTTTATTTGCGCTTGGAAATTTCGTCTCTTAGTTTGGCAGCCTTTTCGTAGTCTTCGTTGGCAACTGCCTTATCCAATTCTTTATATAACTCTTCCAAGGTAAGTTCTCTATATCCTTGTGATGATGCTCCAGACTCAATTTCTACTGTTTCCCCTTCTTGAAGAATTTCATCCACCACTATGCTATCATCGTCATCTTCATTTTCTTCATTTTCCTTAGAAGAGAATTTAAGGAAGATTCCAGCTTTGTCCAATATTGTTTTATAGGTGAAAATTGGAGCATCAAAACGAAGCGCTAGGGCAATGGCATCACTTGTTCGGGCATCTACAATTTCTTCAACCTTGTCTCTTTCACATATAATGCTGGAGTAGAAAACACCATCCACAAGTTTGTGTATAATGACCTGTTTGACCACAATTGAAAACCTATCCGAAAAGTTTTTGAACAAATCATGGGTCAAGGGCCTGGGAGGTTTTATTTCTTTTTCAAGTGCAATGGCAATGGATTGTGCTTCAAAGGCACCGATTACAATTGGAAGTTTCCTATCTCCATCAACTTCATTTAAAATAAGGGCATATGCACCATTCTGTGTCTGGCTGTAAGATATCCCCTTTATTTTTAACCGTACTAAACTCATATTTATCTTCCTAAAACCAAAAAAGGCTGTTCAAATAGCGGCATTACCAGTTATCTGAACAGCCCCTTGCAAAGGGCAAATTAACAAAAATTAAGCGTTTTGGGCTTTAAATTCCTTTAATTTTTCGATGAGTTTCGGCACCACCTCAAAGGCATCACCAACAATTCCATAATCTGCCGCCTTAAAGAACGGCGCCTCAGGGTCATTGTTGATCACTACTTTGGTTTTTGAAGCACTTACTCCAGCCAAATGCTGAATAGCTCCAGAGATACCAATTGCTATATATAAATTACTGGCTACAGGTTTGCCGGTTTGTCCAACATGTTCACCGTGAGAACGCCATCCTAAGTCTGATACAGGTTTAGAACAAGCGGTTGCGGCACCAAGTACCTCTGCCAATTCTTCAATCATTCCCCAGTTTTCTGGGCCTTTGAGTCCTCGCCCTCCTGAAACAACAACATCTGCATCTGCAATAGTGGCCTTACCAACAACTTTGTCTATTTCAATGGATTTGGTGGTAAAATCTGAATCTCCCAGCACAGGGTCAAAACTTTCTATTGATGCGGAAACGGTGTTTTCATGAACGCCATATGCATTATTTGATACTCCAACAATTTTGGTTTCCGAAGAGATTTCGGTATGGGCAAAACCCTTATTACTGAAAGCTGTTCTTTTCACCACGAAAGGAGAAGTGCTATCTGGAGCGGCAACAACATTGGGGACATAGCCTGCATTTAATTTTGCAGTTAGAATGGGCCCTAAAAATTTGGTGTCGGCACTTGAACTGATGATAATGACTTTGGCATTTTCTGCTTCTACCGCTTGAGCAATTGTATTTGCATAAGCTTTTGCATTGAAGGTATCCAATTGGTCATTGGTAACCTTGAGCACTTTGGAAACTCCATAATTACCTAATGAAGCATCGTCATCTGCATTGATGGTAACAGCGGTAACGTTTGTGCCAAGTTCTTGAGCTACATTATGGGCATAAGAAGCTACTTCTAATGCGTTTTTTTTAAATTTTCCTTTATCGGATTCGGTATAAACTAATACTGACATATTTTTTTAGATTCTAATTCTTAAATCACCTTAGCTTCGTTGTGTAATAGGTTCACTAACTCTCCAACATTTTCCGCATCAACCAATTTAACGGGTCCCTTGGCAGCAGGTTTTTCAAATTTTTGATCGTTGGTTAGTTTTGGGGCATCTATTGGCTCAACCACATTTAATGCTTTTTTTCTAGCCATCATTATTCCACGCATATTGGGAATGCGCAGGTCACTCTCTTCAACCAATCCTTTTTGGCCTCCAATTACCAAAGGAAGAGAAGTGCTTATTTTTTCTTTTCCTCCATCAATCTCCCGCATGGCAGTAGCGCCGTTATCATCAACTTCTAGACCTATACAAGTGTTCACAAAATTCATATCTAGGAGTGTGGCCAAGATTCCAGGAACCATGCCACCATTATAATCTATGGATTCCCTTCCGGCAATGACCAAGTCATATCCGCCATTTTTTACTACTTCAGCCAATTGTCTTGCAACAAAAAAGCCATCAGTTGGTTCTGCGTTTATTCGAATGGCTTCGTCTGCCCCAATGGCAAGTGCTTTTCGTATTGTGGGCTCTGTTTGTACTCCACCTACCGTTGCCACGTGAACTGCAGCTCCTTGTTTTTCTTTAAACCACATGGCACGGGTTAATCCGAATTCATCATTGGGATTAATCACAAATTGTACGCCGTTTGTATCAAACTTGGTATCCCCTTCCGCAAAATTGATTTTAGAAGTGGTGTCCGGTACGTTGCTAATGCAAACTAAAATCTTCATATTTTCTTTACGTTTAACGCTTCAAAGATAGCCATAAAAATCTGATATTTATTATGCATGCATAATAAATTTTGTTCTTTTTTTTAGTTTTTACCACCTTATTATTCTTGTATATTTTCCTATTTTTGCTTGCATTTTTATACGCACCAACTAATATTATTAGCACTACTTAATGAAAACACTACAGTTTAGAGAAGCTATCCAACAGGCAATGTCCGAGGAGATGCGAAAAGATGATTCCATATACTTGATGGGTGAAGAAGTTGCAGAGTATAATGGAGCCTATAAAGCTTCTAAAGGAATGCTTGATGAATTTGGACCAGAACGTGTAATTGATACCCCTATTTCTGAATTAGGTTTTTCAGGTATTGGTGTGGGTTCTGCAATGATCGGAAATCGACCGATTATTGAATTCATGACTTTTAACTTTGCTTTGGTAGGGATTGACCAAATCATAAATAATGCTGCCAAAATTAGACAAATGTCTGCAGGCCAGTTTCCATGTCCCATAGTTTTTAGGGGACCAACCGCATCTGCTGGACAGTTAGCTGCAACACATTCCCAAGCTTTTGAGAGTTGGTATGCCAATTGCCCAGGACTAAAAGTTGTTGTGCCATCCAATCCGGCCGATGCAAAGGGATTACTAAAATCCGCTATCCGAGATGATGATCCTGTGATTTTTATGGAATCGGAACAGATGTATGGAGACAAGGGAGAAGTGCCCGAAGGAGAATTTACTATTCCAATTGGTGTTGCAGATATCAAAAGAGAGGGAACAGATGTTACCATTGTTTCTTTCGGAAAAATTATAAAAGAAGCATACAAAGCTGCGGATGAACTTCAAAAAGAAGGAATCAGTTGTGAGATTATTGACTTGCGTACTGTTCGTCCAATGGATTATGACGCGATTTTAAACTCAGTAAAGAAAACCAACAGGCTTGTAGTTTTGGAAGAAGCCTGGCCTTTTGGCAATGTTGCTACAGAGATTACATATCAAGTTCAGGACAAGGCATTTGATTATTTAGATGCGCCAATTGTAAAAATAAACACTGCGGATACACCTGCACCGTATTCTCCAGTTCTTTTGGCTGAATGGTTACCAAATCATGAAGATGTGATTAAAGCTGTTAAGAAAGTGTTATATAAGTAACATACTTACTTTTGTAAAGTATATTAGCCTCTTCAACAAAAGTTGACGAGGCTTTTTTAAGGAATAGTTTTTGATAAGAAATTACTTTTAAACCAAATTGACCATGCACTTCTGAAAATCCTACTTGGGATTTCCTAATGCTACACATATCAAAACATGAAAAGATTCCTTTTTATTTTTTTCTTCTCGTCTTGTTTTTTTGCTTTTTCCCAGACAAAGGTTGGCGGTATCGTAATTGATGAAACAGGTTCACCAATTGCTTTTGCCAATATTATTTTTAAAGACTCTTCTGAAGGAACCATTACCAATGACAATGGTCGTTTTTATCTAGAATCGGATGAAACATATAGCACAATTCTTGTTTCTTTTATTGGTTATGAGACCAAAGAAATTGTATTGGACCAGAAGGTAAATTACAATATGGAGATTGCTTTGCAAGAATCTGCGGAACAGCTTAAAGAAGTTATTGTTTACACGGGCAAGCAATCTAAAAAGAACAATCCTGCAATAGAAATACTGAAAAAAATCTGGGCAAAGAAGCGGGAAAATGGAGTTCGAAAATTTAAGCAGTATCAATACGACAAGTATGAAAAGGTAGAATTTGATCTGAATACCATAGACAGTGCCTTGATCAAGAGTAAACTCTTTAAAGGATTGGAGTTTATGTTTGAGGACTTGGATACTTCAAGAATCACTGGCAAGACCTACCTACCTATGTTTTTAAATGAAAGTTTCTCCAAAATATATGGTGACAATATCATAGATGAAGAAAAAGAAGATGTACTCGGCAACAAAAACTCTGGTTTTAGTGGAAATCAGGCCATTACCGCTTTTGTGGAAGATCTGTACTCAGACTATGACATTTATGATAATTATCTAAAGTTTTTTGATAAAAGCTTTACCAGTCCGCTCTCCAAAACAGGAGTGGATACTTACAACTATGTCCTGTCAGATAGCACATTTATTGATAACAAATGGTGCTACAACATAATTTACTACCCTAGACGAAAAAACGAACTCACTTTCAAGGGAGATTTTTGGGTCAGTGATACTACTTATGCCATCAAAAAAATCAACCTTCAAGTAACTAAAAGTGCCAATATAAATTGGGTAAAGGAAATCTATATTGAACAAGATTTTGATGTAGTGAATGATTCGGTTTTTTTGCTCAAAAGAGATTATATGCTGAGTGATTTTAGTTTTTCTAAAAAGGAGAAATCACGGGGTGTTTATGGTAAACGAACAACGGTATTTGATAATTATAAGTTTGATACAAACCGCCCCGAAGAGTTTTACAAAGCTGAATCTGACCCCTATGACCCAAGGGTTTTTTCAAGAGATAGCACATTCTGGAAAAATGCTCGTCTAGAAACACTCAATGAGGACGAGTCAGGGATATTTAAATTGCTCGATACGCTAAAAACCGTTCCCAAGTTCAGGACCTATTATGACATTGTAAGTATACTGGGGTCTGGCTATATAGAAATAGATAAGTGGAATCTTGATATAGGAAATATTTACAGCGTTCTCGGATTCAATGACGCCGAAGGAACTCGTGTAAGACTGGGTGCAAGAACCTATTTTGGACAGAATGATACCTGGAGGCTGGAAGGGTATATGGCCTACGGATTTACAGATAAAAAAGCAAAACATGGTTTCTCAGCTAAATTTTTGCTGGATAGAAAATCAAGATTGATTTTCTCAGGAGGTAACCGGAGGGATATTGAACAACTGGGATTAAGCCTTACAAGCACCAATGATGTATTGGGAAGAAGTATTGCCTCATCATCTTTGGTCACAGTTGGCGCCAATGATCGGTTGACCAATATAAATCTATCGACCCTAAATTTTGAAGTTGAGCCCGTAAAGAACTTTAGAGTGAGATTGGGAGGGTCTTTCAGGACATTGAGCTCAGCTTTACCAGATGCATTTGGCCTAGACTATTTAGATCCAGAGTCCCCATCGGGTATTTCTTCAGAAGTAAAACAATTTGATCTTAATACTACCTTAATATATACCCCGGGAAAACGAACCATAGGTTATGGAGTGGAACGGGCGAACATAAATGACGATCATAGCACGCTGCTCCTAAACTATACCAAGGGTGTACGGGGATTTTTGGAAAGCGATTTTGACTATGAGAAAATTCAATTCTCATACAGACAACCATGGCAAATTGGTGGTTTTGGTAGATTGACAAGCAGTGTGGAACTAGGTAAGACTTTTGGAGAGGTTCCATTAAGCTTATTGAGCGTAGTTCCTGGAAACCAAACTCTTTTTACCCTTTACAATACCTTTCCCAATCTGGATTTTTATGAATTTGTGACGGATACCTATGCCACCTTACATTTGGAACATAATTTTAATGGAAGGTTATTCTCAAGAATCCCTGTATTGAGAAAGTTAAACCTTAGAGAGATTGTTGGAATACGAGGGGCATGGGGCCAACTTTCAGATGAAAACATAGCCTTGAATGCACCATCCAATATTCCGTTGATAGCACCTGAAGATCAGATTTATTGGGAGTACTCATTTGGAATAGGTAACATCTTTAAGATCCTTAGGATCGATTTTAATTTCAGAGGAAACTATTTGGATAATCCGGACGCTCGTCCATTTGGTATTACAGGTACTTTTGGATTTAATTTTTAATTAATACTAAGAAAGCAATTTCTTTATATAATTCTCTCAATACTGGCTATTTTTGCAAAAACAAAAACCTCAAAATGTCTAAAAAAGAAGAAGTTACATTTGATGTGCTTATAGAAATTCCAAAGGGTAGCAGAAATAAATACGAATATGATTTTACGTTACACAAGATTCGATTTGATAGAACTCTTTTTTCATCAATGATGTATCCAGGAGATTATGGTTTTGTCCCAGAAACTTTAGCATTGGATAAAGATCCTTTAGATGTTTTGGTATTGGGCACGGAACCTACTTACCCAATGGTGGTGATGGAGGTTAAGCCTATTGGGGTTTTCCATATGACCGATGAGAAAGGACCTGATGAAAAAATTATTTGTGTTCCTGTTTCTGACCCTATTTGGAGCAAAAGAAATGATATAAGCGATTTAAATCCGCATCGACTAAAAGAGATTGAGCACTTTTTTCAGGTATATAAGGATCTGGAAGAAAAGAAGGTAGATACAGGTGGTTGGGGAGATGTTAATGAAGCAATAGATATTTACCATCAATGCGTTAAACGTTATGAAGAAAGCGAACATAAAAAGAAGCGCACCTTTACAATTTAAGTAAAATTGAGTACAGATTTATGCACTTTTGGTCTCCAAAAGTGCATTTTTTTTATTAGTCTGTATTTTACTACTTTTGCTGCCACTAAAAAACTCTTAAAATAACTATAACACTATGGAATTAATTGTAAAATTTCTGCCCGCATTTGGTATTGTGGCACTGATCTTTGTATTCGTAAAGAATATGTGGGTTGGAAAGCAGGATGAAGGAGATACTAAAATGGCAAGGATTGCTAAAAATATTGCTGATGGAGCAATGTCTTTCCTTAAAGCAGAATATAAAATATTGAGCATCTTCGTAATCGCTGTTGCTATCCTTTTATTCCTTAAAGGAAGTAACGAAGAGGGTTCTAACGGAATGGTTGCCCTTTCCTTTGTAGTAGGAGCTATCTGTTCGGCCTTGGCAGGTTTTATAGGAATGAAGGTTGCTACAAAAGCAAATGTTAGAACAACCCAAGCTGCGAAAACTTCGTTAGGAAAAGCATTAGAGGTTGCTTTTGCAGGTGGTGCAGTAATGGGATTAGGTGTTGTAGGTCTTGGTGTTTTAGGACTTAGCGGTTTATTTATAGTATATCAATCTATTTGGCCTGGTGCTGAAAACTTGGGCTTGGTATTAAATGTACTTTCTGGATTCTCATTGGGAGCTTCATCTATTGCACTTTTTGCGCGTGTAGGTGGTGGTATTTATACTAAAGCAGCGGATGTAGGTGCAGATTTAGTTGGTAAGGTAGAGGCGGGTATTCCTGAAGACCACCCTTTGAATCCAGCTACTATTGCAGATAATGTTGGTGATAATGTTGGCGATGTTGCTGGTATGGGAGCTGATTTATTTGAATCTTATGTAGGTTCTATTATAGGTACCATGGTATTGGGAGCATTTATTATTACGCCTGATTTTGCAGGTTTGGGTGCAGTTTACCTTCCTTTGGTTTTGGCCGCGGTAGGTATTTTAATGTCCATTATAGGAACGTTCTTTGTTAGAGTTAAAGATGGTGGAAACCCTCAGACAGCATTGAATATTGGTGAATTTGGTTCAGCGGGCCTAATGGTTGTTGCTTCTTACTTTATTATTCATGCTTTAATTCCTGAAAGCGTGGAAGGTTTACCATTCGGAGCAATGGGAATCTTCTGGGCTACCTTAGCTGGTCTTGTTGCAGGTTTAGGTGTTGGAAAAATTACAGAATATTATACAGGTACAGGTACAAAACCTGTAAACTCAATTGTTAGTCAATCTGAAACAGGAGCGGCAACAAACATTATAGCCGGTTTAGGTGTAGGTATGATGTCTACTATGATTCCTATTTTATTGATTGCTGCTGCTATATTGGTATCACACCATTTCGCAGGTTTATATGGTATTGCAATTGCTGCAGTAGGTATGTTAGCTAACACGGGAATCCAGTTGGCTGTTGATGCTTACGGACCGATTTCTGATAATGCTGGTGGTATTGCAGAAATGGCCGAGTTAGACCCAGAAGTACGTGAACGTACTGATAAATTGGATGCTGTGGGTAACACTACCGCTGCAATTGGTAAAGGTTTTGCAATTGCTTCTGCTGCTTTAACAGCTTTAGCTTTGTTTTCTGCTTTTATGAAAGTGGCAAACGTAACTTCTATCGATGTATCTCAGCCAAAAATTATGGCTGGTCTTTTAATAGGGGGAATGCTTCCCTTTGTATTTTCTGCCTTATCTATGAATGCAGTAGGTCGTGCTGCCATGGCAATGATCGAAGAGGTGCGTCGTCAGTTTAGAGATATTCCACAATTGAAGGCTGCACTTGAAGTGATGAGAGCAGTTGATTCCGATATGTCAAAAGCAACTCCAGAACAACGTGCAACTTTTGATGCAGCAGACGGACTTGCAGAATACGACAAGTGTGTAGATATTTCTACGAAAGCTTCTATTAAAGAAATGGTGTTGCCAGGATTATTGGCGATTGCTGTTCCAGTTGCTGTTGGTTTTATTGGGGGTGCTGAAATGCTGGGTGGTCTGCTTGCAGGTGTAACTACTTGTGGTGTATTAATGGCTATTTTCCAATCAAACGCAGGTGGCGCTTGGGATAACGCTAAGAAAATGATTGAATCTGACGGACGTAAAGGTTCTGATGCACATAAGGCTGCTGTTGTCGGAGATACGGTTGGTGATCCATTCAAAGATACTTCTGGACCTTCATTGAATATCTTATTGAAGTTGATGTCCGTTGTGGCCCTAGTTATTGCACCAAGTTTGGTGAGTCTTGCTCCGGCTGATGAAGTTAGTTTACTAAAAGAAGATGGCACTAAAATCTCTATCACTACCGATGGAATGAAAGAGAGCGTACCTGTTGAAAAACAAGTTCGTGTTGAAATGAGCAATACAGCTGAAGGTTTATACAAGGCAGTAGTGACATCAACTTACGAAGTTGCTGGAGAAGCAAAAGAAGAGATAAAAGAATTTACAGGAGCTACAAAAGAAGAGGTTCAAAAATTGGTGGATGCATATAAAGCGGCATCCAACGAATAGCTTTTAAAATAACTTTTTAGATAAAAAAACCACGCTTTAAGCGTGGTTTTTTTGCTTTTATTGAAGTTTAAACGTAATCGGTATGGCAAAAGGTACTTTTACCGGAGTACCCCGTTGCTTTCCTGGTGTCATTTTTGGTAGTTTCGAAATGATTCTAGCAGCCTCCGTTTCTAAAATTTTATGAGGCCCACGCATTCTAACATTACCTATACTACCATCTTTTTGGATGGTAAAAACTAAATTAACACGTCCTTGCAAGCCCATATCTTGTGCAGGCTCGGGATAACGGAAATTCTTTCGTATGTGTTTTTGCATCATTTCCTGAAAACAAGCCCTTTTATCGCTCTCATTTTCACAACCGGGAAAAACAGGGACATCTTCGATTACAATAAAAGATACTTCGTCAGGAACATCATCCTTGGCAACTTCAATGTCTTCAATATCAGCAATTTCTTTGACTTGGTCTGTTTCAGTAGACTCAATTATGGTTTCGATGATTTTTTCCTCATCATCAACAATTTCAATTACAGGTGGAGTTTGAGTTTTTGGCGGCGGCGGTAATTTAATGGTTATGGGAGGGAGTACTTCATCTATATCGTTTAATTTCTCTGAATTTTGAGCAAACTCTGGAGTCTCATAAAAGGTTTTCCATTCCAAAGCAATATAAGCAAGTAATAATACTGCTGTCATTCCAATAGAGAAATAGAGCACGCTGTTTTTTTTCAGTTCTAATTCTTGATTTTTTTTAAGTTCCATGTTTTCAAATTTTTGCCTTTCATAATGAAAGGTGTAGTTAATACCATTGAGTTTTAAACTCAATCTAAACTACTTTGAAAACCATCTGAAGGAAAGCCATAATGAGTGAACGACCTTTTTGATCGAGTGAAATTCTGACTTTTCTATTTATTAGTGGTGGATATTAAAACAATCCATGAATTTCTGCATCAATCTTATTGATCACGGTACCTAGATCTTCAGGTTCGTCAACAAAATTAATGTCATCAACATCAATGATCAACAGCTTGCCTTTTTCATAGGTGTTTACCCAAGCTTCATAACGCTCATTTAATCTACTTAAATAATCTATGGAGATGCTGTTTTCATAATCCCGTCCACGTTTGTGGATTTGATTTACCAAATTGGGAATGGAGCTGCGCAAATAGATGAGCAAATCTGGTGGTTGAACCAAACTTTCCATTAAATCAAAAAGACTGGAGTAATTCTCAAAATCGCGATTGGTCATTAACCCCATTGCGTGAAGATTGGGAGCAAAAATATGGGCGTCTTCATAAATCGTCCGATCTTGGATGACCTTTTTGCCTCCCTCACGAATTTTCAAAATCTGTCGGTAACGACTATTCAAAAAGTAAATCTGAAGGTTAAAACTCCAACGCTCCATTTGTGTATAGAAATCATCTAAATACGGATTGTCCACTACATCTTCAAAATGGGCTTCCCATTTATAATGCTTTGCCAATAAATTAGTTAATGTAGTTTTTCCTGCTCCAATGTTTCCTGCTACCGCAATGTGCATGGGTCTTTTTGTTGAATGGTTATTATACTGTTGTGTTTAATAGAAAGGGATACAATATACAACGAATCTTGTTTAAGGTAAAACCAACTTTGCACCTTTTATCAACCTTTCGACGAAATAACCGTTATCAATGTTTTAAGGCGTGACAACTACATCCAGGAATACTGAAACTTTGAGTTTGTTCATGCCAAGGAAAAGCTTGGTTGTATTTGTTGTTTTCCCAATAGAACACGCCACGTTCTTTTGGTTCATTACCAATTTCATTCATGTTCTCTGTATCGTATAATCGGCCATTGATCATGGTGTAGCGCACTGAATTTGTGTTTTCAATGTTTTCCAATGGATTTTCGTCTAAGACAATTAAGTCTGCCAGTTTCCCAACCTTTAAAGAACCTATTTCATCTCCCATGCCAATATATTGAGCGCCATTTATAGTTGCCGCTTTTAACGCTTCCATGTTGGTCATGCCTCCAGCCTTTAGCATCCAAAGTTCCCAATGTGCACCAAGACCTTGCAATTGACCATGGGCACCTAGATTTGCTTTTACCCCGGCATTTGAAAGCTTTGTTACTGTTTCGGAAACCAAAATATGACCGTTTTTATACTCTTCCTGTGGTACTTTGGTTCTATGACGACTTCTTGAATCTACAATGTGTCTTGGAGTATATTTGAGCAACTTTTCGTTTTCCCAGACATTATCTCGTTCATAGTAGAAATATTCGCCATTCATTCCTCCATAATTTACAATAAGTGTAGGTGTATAACCACTGTTGCTATTGCTCCATAAGGTAACAATGTCTTTATATACAGGTGCCACGGGAATGTTGTGTTCAACACCTGTATGGCCATCCATAATCATGGTCATATTGGTAAAAAACGTTGAACCGCCTTCAGGTACAACATTGACTCCTAGTTCTTTGGCTGCCTGCATTACTTGTTGTCTCTGTTCTCTACGTGGCTGATTGTAACTTTTTACAGAGGTGGCACCAAATGCTTTTGTTCTTCGGATAGCAGAACGGGCATCTTCTAAATTATTGATAACCGCTTTAAAATCCCCATCGGCACCGTAAAGGATAAATCCGGTAGAGTAAATTCGAGGGCCAACCATTTCTCCACTTTTCACAAGTTCGGACAAACCAAAAACAGTCTCGCTGTTTGCAGAAGGATCATGTGCTGTGGTCACACCATAAGCTAGATTGGCGTACAATTGCCAATGTTTTTTGGTATTAAGCCCAGCTCTAAAAGCACCAATATGGGCATGTGCATCTACAATTCCTGGCATAATGGTCTTACCGCTCATATCGAATACTTTTGTATTGGAGGGTACAGGAATTTGAGACGAGGCGCCGATTGCTTCAATTTTATTGTTCTTGATTATGATGGTGGCATTTTCCATTACCTCATCATTTTCCATAGTGATAATCCTTGCATTGGTAAAAGCAATACTACCTTCTGGTGTGTCCGTTTTAGCAATTAAACCAACATCAATTCCTTTTTCAACCATTGGTGGAATGCTGTCTGGGGAATTTTGAAGAAAAGTAAAACGCTGGTTAATGTCATTTGAGAAATATTGACTTCCCAGTGTCCAGTGTAGTTTTTTGCTGTTGTTGGACCAATGTAGGTTGTAGCCGGCATCTTTTGCCACTTGTGTTATTGGAAAAGCCTTGCTTTTTGGGTCAAATTCAATAGTTTGTCCTGTCATTGCCATTGGTGCAACATAAGCTTTGTGCAGATTGGAGAAAAGGAGCCATTCGTTATCAGGAGATGGTACAATATGATTGGCATATTTTGACTTGAAATGTACACGTTCATCTTTACCATTAAGGTCCACGCTTTTTAATTCTTTTGTTAATGCACCAAAAAATTGCCCGCCGGTTTGAAAGAAAATACGTTCGTCTCCTTTGCTGAAGGTAGGAGTTAAACCATTATCTGTGAGTTTTTTTGGATTACCTCCATTGGCGGATATGATATAGATTCCTGGCTCTTTTGTGAATGTACGACCTTGGTCGTTATTTCCATTTTGCTTGCCATAAACCAAATGTTTCCCATTATTGGAAAAGGATGGAAAACGATAAATCCCCTTTACTGCAGTCACTTTTACAGAAGAACCACCATTTGAGGGAATTTTGCGAATAGCACCTAATTGTTCATCATCCCAAGTTACATAAACGATTTCTTTTCCGTCTGGCGAAAACGAAGGTTCAAATTCAAGATCATCACTATTCGTCAAACGTTTTGGTTTGCCATTGGGTAATTTCTTGGTCCATAAGTGTCCAAGAGCACTAAATACAATTTTCTTTCCATCAGGAGATGTCTTTACATGTCGAATGACCTTGGCGGTAAAATTTTCCGAATCCACTTGGTGCTTGGCCCTATGGGTTTCCGCTATTTTTAGCGTAGTATTTACTTTGAATGGGATAGGGTCTACTTTTAATGTTTCTATGTTGACTTTCTGAATTTTTCCGCCTGCCCAAAAAACAATCTCTTTACTGCTGGGTGTCCAGCTAAAATTGGGATAAGTACCAAAAAGAGCCCAGGCTTCCATTTGGTCTTTGTTCAATGTGTCATATACGGGCCATTCTTCTCCTGTATCCAAGTCGTGAATGAATAAAACGGTTTTGGTACGGACTCGCTTAACAAAGGCTAGCTTTTTGTTATCTGGAGACACAGTTGGTCTAGAAGCACTGCCTGGCCCACCTGTTACAATGATGGTTTTTCCGGTTTCAAAATCATACCGTTTAACAACATAGATCTGCGAGTTTGGGTTCTTGTTATATTGAAAAAAACCTCCAGAATACATGTCTTCGCAATAATAGAGGTATTTCCCATCGCTAGAGATGAAAGGTTCATTTACATCTTGTTGGTCGTTTTTTCTTTTGGTCAATTGCAGTCCAGATCCACCTGTAATGTGATATTGCCATAACTCTCCAGCACCTAGTGAGCGTTGAGAGGTAAAATGTTTTCTAGCAATGACATGATTCCCATCTTGACTCCAAACGGCATTGTTGAGCAACCTAAATTTTTCTTTGGTAATCTGTTTAGCATTGTTTCCATCCACATCCATGACCCAAATGTTATCACCACCACCGGCATCAGATGTGAAGGATATTTTTTTTCCATCGGGACTAAATCGCGGTTGTATTTCAAAAGGCAGGCCGGAACGGAGCACTTTTGCGGTTCCGCCAGCCATTGGTATGATATAAATATCTCCCAACATATCAAATGCAATTTGACTGCCATCTGGGCTTACATCAAGGTTCATCCATGTTCCTTCATCAGTTTCTAGGGCAGTTTCATTGATTTTCCAATCAGTATACGGATTAGAAACATCCCATTTTTTGTCATCTTTCTTTTCTTGGCTGAAAGTGTAGAGTGCAAATAAGGCAAAGAGAGTGGAGAGAAATATTTTGTTTTTCATTTTTAAGATGTATTAGTCATTGAACAAAATACGCATAAACCAAATATTATTACGAAAAGGAACTTTAAAATTTTATTGGCTTTTTAAGACCAAAACATTTTTATATTTTTGCCCACTATTATTGAGGAAAGATTTGACTGATTGCAACCTCCCTAAAAAAATGCTAAAAAGTGGTGTAAACTTCTTTGGGCCTTGCCGTCAAATCTTCACATAAAATTATATACATGCCATATCTGTTTACATCAGAATCTGTTAGTGAGGGACACCCAGATAAAATTGCGGATCAGATAAGTGATGCGCTCTTAGATAATTTTTTAGCATTTGATCCTGAAAGTAAGGTAGCCTGTGAGACATTGGTAACCACTGGTCAAGTGGTCTTGGCTGGAGAAGTCAAGAGCAATACTTATCTAGATGTGCAGAACATTGCTAGGGATGTCATCAATAAAATTGGGTATACAAAAGGAGAATATCAATTTAGTGGAGATTCTTGTGGAGTTATCTCCTTGATTCATGAGCAATCACAAGATATAAATCGAGGCGTAGATAGAGGTTCTAAAGAAGAACAAGGTGCTGGTGATCAAGGAATGATGTTTGGGTACGCTTCAAAGGAAACGGAAAACTTTATGCCATTGGCATTGGATATTTCCCATAAAATTCTTCAGGTCTTGGCAGAACTTAGAAGAGAGGGAACTCGAATAAACTATTTAAGACCAGATGCAAAAGCACAGGTTACTATTGAATATTCTGATGATAATGTGCCACAACGTATAGATACCATAGTGGTTTCTACCCAACATGATGAATTTAACGGGGATGATACAGCAATGCTGGCCAAGATAAAAGAGGATATCATAAACGTGCTTATACCAGAAGTTGAAAAGCATTTTCCAACAGATATCCAGAAACTTTTTAATGACAATATCACGTATCACATTAACCCCACGGGAAAATTTGTTATTGGCGGGCCACATGGAGATACTGGGCTTACCGGGCGTAAAATAATCGTGGACACTTATGGAGGAAAAGGAGCCCATGGAGGTGGTGCTTTTAGTGGGAAAGACCCTAGTAAGGTAGACAGGAGTGCGGCTTATGCGGCTAGGCATGTGGCAAAGAATTTGGTTGCAGCTGGTGTTTCCGATGAAATGCTGGTACAGGTAAGTTATGCTATAGGTGTAGTGGAACCCACTTCAATTTTTGTGGATACCTATGGCACATCCAATGTTGATTTGTCAGATGGTGAAATAGCTGAAAAGGCTTCTAAGCTGTTCGATATGCGCCCGTTCGCGATAGAGGAACGTTTAAAGCTTAGAAATCCAATCTATTTGGAAACGGCGGCTTACGGTCACATGGGGAAACAGCCCCAAACTCTTACCAAGGTTTTTGAATCTCCGTATAATGGAAAGATTGAAAAAGAAGTTGAACTGTTCACGTGGGAGAAGCTTGATATGGTGGAAGTCGTAAAAACTACATTTGGTATATAATTGGATTTATTTCAAGATTAAAAAAGGAGCCAAATAATGGCTCCTTTTTTAATTGGCATACTCGCTTGAACTTTAGTAGTTTTAGAAAATAAAATTATTCTAAATGAAAAGTTCCATCCAATTGTTATTCTTGAGCATTTGTCTCTTGTTCACTGTTACTAGCTGCAAAAAAACAACCAAGAAAGACAATGTTGAACAAGAGGATACTTATGTAGCCGATAATTATTCTAAGCAAGAAGTGGATGTTGAAATGCGAGATGGTGTAACATTGCACACCACAATATATGCTCCCAAAGATGTCTCAAAAGAATACCCCATATTAATGCAGCGTACTCCGTATAGCTCAAGACCTTATGGAGCGGGAAATTTCAGAAAACAAATAGGGCCCAATATTCATCTAATGAAAGAGGGAAATATCATTGTCTACCAAGATGTGCGGGGCAGGTGGTTGAGTGAAGGACATTATGAAAACATGCGTGCCTACATTCCCAATAAAACTTCCAATGAACAAGTGGATGAAAGTACAGATACGTATGATACCATTGAGTGGTTGGTGAACAATGTTGAAAATAACAATGGTAATGTGGGTGTCTGGGGGATTTCTTATCCGGGTTATTATGCTACATATGCCACCATTGATGCGCATCCTGCTTTAAAAGCATCTTCTCCACAAGCTTGTATTGGCGATTTCTTTTTTGATGATTTTCACCATAACGGAGCATATTTGTTGAGCTATTTTAGAGTAACCTCTCTGTTTGGCACCCCAAGACCAAACAATGACCAACCCATAGATACGGCTTGGTATACATTCCCCGATTTACAGACGGAAGACCAATATCAATTCTTTTTGGATGCTGGCCCATTGAAAAACCTTAACTCATTTTTTGAATATGAAACGGTAGATACACCTACTATGCGGCCAGAAGGAGTAACGGACGATTATTTTTGGAATGAACTTAAAGAACATCCTAACTATGATGAACTATGGCAGAGTCGTGGTTTGATTCAACATTTGGACAAATCCAAATCGCATGTGGCCACCATGATCGTTGGAGGTTGGTTTGATGCCGAGGATCTCTATGGCCCGTTGGAAACCTATAAGAACATTGAAAAAAATATAGAAAGCTACAACACCATGGTTTTTGGTCCTTGGGACCACGGGCGTTGGGCTAGGAGAAATGGACGCAGTCTGGTAGGTAACTATTATTTTGGGGATTCCATATCAGAATTTTATCAAGAAAATATTGAAACAAAATTCTTTAACCATTTTTTAAAGGGAGATGGAGATAAAAATAGCGGCCTTCCTGAAGCTTATGTTTTTGATTCAGGTAGAAAGGAATGGAAAGAATACGATTCTTGGCCGCCAGAGGGGGTTGAAAAACAAACCATGTTTTTGTCTGAAAATCAAGAATTGACCTCAGAAAATAGAAAAGTGTCTGGAATTCAATTTATTAGCGATATCAAAAAACCGGTTCCGTATTCCGAAGATGTTAAGACCGTTTTCACACCTAGAAAATATATGACCGATGATCAACGTTTTGCAGCACGTCGCTCAGATGTCTTGGTTTTTGAGACTGAGGTCATGGAAGAAGATCTTACCCTTGCTGGCGATATTTTGGCCAAGCTAAAAGTAGCTACCACAGGGACTGCAGCAGATTGGATTGTAAAGATTATCGATGTACATCCGGCAAATTCTGAAACCAATGAGGAAATGCAGGACCATCTTAAGATGAGCAATTATCATTTAATGATTCGCAGTGAGGTATTGCGTGGACGTTTTAGAAATAGTTTTTCAAAACCTGAGCCATTTATTCCAAATAAGAAGACAGATGTAACCATTAAATTACAAGATGTGTTCCATACTATCAAGAAAGGTCATAAGCTTCAAGTGCAAGTGCAGAGCACTTGGTTCCCATTGATTGATTTAAATCCGCAGACCTATGTTGAAAATATATTCAAAGCAGATGAGGCCGATTTTAAAACACAAACCCATACGGTTTTTACTGATTCAAATATTGAGTTTTCGGTTTTAAAATAATAAAAGGCTTCGTATATGAAAAGTAATGGGTTTTAACACTAACCTTTTGGTCTAACTACTAAAATTGGCGTTTTTTTTAATGTGCTTGGTAATTGCTTTTTTTAATTCGTGATAGTTTGTTTGAATTAGCCAATGACCAGAATTTAACTCTATAAACTCATAATCATTTTTCATGTATTGATGACTTTCACTAACGGAATAGGAACCTATCGCAATGTCTTTATTTCCCCAAATAAACAAAGTTGGAACATGAATGTCTCCGAGTATTTGTTCTGTAGCGCCACTTTTTAATAGTTTATAGTTACTGCGATAATAGTTTAGGGATGCGGTCATTTGTTTTGGGTTTTTAAAAACCTTCAAATACTCATCAATTTCATTTGAATCACTATTCCGCCATAATTTTTTTAATATTTTAAAATTATCTTTTCTTATGCGTGATTCTGGAAGATATGGTAACTGAAAGCTTTTTATGTACTGGCTCATTTTACGTTGCTCAGTGTCAACTACAATTGCCCTTCCAAAAGCTTGCAGATGTGGAATAGAGATTGCGGTCCAACTTAGAATTCTGTCCGGATGATCATGAACTACTTTCCAACCAATGGCTGCTCCCCAATCATGGCCAACAAGATGAAATTTTGGTTTGTTTAGAAACTTGGAAATATCTAAAATATCCTTCGCCAATTTATCTAAACCGTAATGTTTTTTACCTTTGGGACAAGCATTTTTGCTATACCCCCTTAAATTGGGTGCAACACAATAAAAACCATTTTTAGAAAAACTGGACATTAGCTTTTTCCACATACTTGCCGTCTCAGGCCAACCATGTAAAAAAACTACTAATTCGTTTTCCTTATCGCCATCAGTAAGGCAATCGAATGTTAAATTATCAATCTTTACTTCAATAATTTCTTGCATACTTTAGAATCGTATCTAAACAATTGGTTATAGTTGCTGCGAGCCGTATTTCTATTTGCAACAACTCCAAAATACAAGTTTTAGATTTCTCGTTGACATTAATTTTTCATAAAAGATTAGGATTTTAAAAGATTCTGCCTTTATATTTGTTCCAATTAAGTTCAAACACGTATTGAATAGTTATCAAGAAAGGTGGAGGGAATAGACCCTATGAAGCCTTAGCAACCCTTGACTTCCAATGTCAAGAAGGTGCTAAATTCTATCCCATTGTATTGGGAATAGATAACAGTCATCGATTCACTTCGATTTCATTTTCTTATAACTTTTTGATTTATCCTATCAATCTATGGATTGAGTAGGGTTTGGCTTTTTATTTTATCGATTCTAATAATTTAAAAAACTGAAATCATGAGTGATCAAAAATTTTCAACCAACGCCCTTCATGCAGGACATGATGTAAAAGCTAACGGAGGCACAAGAGCAGTTCCTCTTTATCAAAGTACGGCCTATGTCTTTAATAATGCAGACCATGCGGCTAACTTATTTTCTTTGGCAGAACCAGGCTTTATCTACACACGGCTTAACAACCCAACAAATGATGTGTTGGAACAGCGTTTGGCAGCGCTGGAAGGCGGAATAGCTGCAGTTGCTACAGCATCTGGTACAGCCGCCATCTCAACTGCACTTTTGGTTTTGTTAAAAACGGGAGATCATATTGTGGCATCCAATAGCTTATATGGAGGCACGTACAATCTTTTGGCTAACACTTTACCCAGACTAGGTATTACCACCACCTTTGTAGACCCTACCGATCCTGCAGATTTTGGTAAGGCAGTACAGGAAAATACGAGAGCGTTTTTTGTAGAATCGTTGGGAAATCCAAAGTTGGATGTTTTGGATTTAAAGGCAATTTCATCAGAAGCAAAAACTGCAAAAGTTCCTTTTATAGTGGATAACACCGTAGCTACTCCAGCATTGCTAAATCCTATTGAATATGGGGCAAATATTGTGATTCATTCGCTAACAAAATATATAAATGGTAATGGAACCTCTCTAGGTGGAATTATCATAGATGCAGGTACTTTTGATTATGGCAGTGGTAAATTCCCTGAATTTACAGAGCCTTCCCCTGGATACCATGGCTTGGTATATCATGAGGCATTAGGTCCAGCGGCTTTTATTGCAAAAGTTAGGATAGAAGGACTTCGTGATTTTGGTGGAGCTCCAAGTCCTTTTAACTCCTGGCAAATTCTTCAGGGGCTTGAAACCCTGGAAGTCCGCATGAAAAAGCATAGCGAAAATGCATTGGCCTTGGCAGAATGGTTAGAGAATAGGAGTGAAGTTGCCTGGGTCAACTATCCTGGACTTAAAACAAGTAAATATAAGGTGCAAGCGGATGCGTATTTGTCAAAAGGTCAAAGTGGGATTGTAACATTCGGTGTAAAAGGTGGTTTTGAGTCAGCAAAGAAAATAGCTGATAACACTAAACTCTTTTCATTGTTGGCCAATATTGGCGATTCAAAATCATTGATAATTCATCCAGCAAGTACAACGCATCAGCAGTTGGATGACGCAGCGCAAGAATCTACAGGTGTAACAAAGGACCTGATCAGGTTGTCTGTTGGACTTGAGGATTTATCAGATTTGAAGGCCGATTTAGAACATGCATTTTCTACAATAGATAAGTCCGTTTTGGCGTAATAGACAAAATCATTCCATGCTGAAGCATATCAATATACAAAACTACACCACCTTAAACGGAGTTGTTCAAAATTTGAAGTTGTCCTATCAAGTTTTTGGACAGGAATTGTATTCCGCTCCCGTTGTTTTGGTAAATCATGCACTTACAGGAAACTCATATGTTACCGGTGAAGAGGGGTGGTGGTCAGATTTAATTGGTAAGGACAAATGCATAAATACAGATTTCTATACCATTTTGGCTTTCAATATTCCAGGTAACGGATATGATGGTTTTGTTATTGATAACTATAAGGACTTTGTTGCTGGAGATGTTGCGCAAATTTTTCTTTTAGGACTGGAGCAATTGAAAATTGAACAGTTGTATGCTATTATTGGAGGGTCTTTAGGTGGGGGCATTGCTTGGGAAATGACCGCCATGAACCCAAAAATCACAGAGCATTTAATCCCAGTGGCCTCTGATTGGAAATCTACAGATTGGTTGATAGCAAATTGCCAAATTCAGGAGCAATTTTTAATCAATTCTAAACAACCCGTCCATGATGCTCGCATGCACGCTATGCTATGTTATCGTACCCCTGAATCTTTTAAGGAACGCTTTAAGCGGAGCACCAATGAAGAACTTCAAGTTTTCAATGTAGAGAGTTGGTTGATGCATCATGGCAAAAAACTACAGGAACGCTTTCAACTTTCAGCATACAAACTGATGAATCAGCTGTTAAAGACCATTGATATCACCAGAAATGGGGAAAACGCCTTTAACTTGATTGAGCAAAGCGAAACGAAGATTCATATTATCGGTGTCAATTCAGATTTGTTTTTCACAGCGGAGGAAAATAAGGAAACATTTAGGCATTTGGCGCAGGCCAATGCAAATGTAACTTATGGTGAGGTGCAATCCTTGCATGGGCATGATGCTTTTTTGATTGAGTTTGAACAATTGGAAAATCTTCTGGAACCTGTTTTTCAAAAAAATGGAAAAACCGACCGCATAAAGGTTTTAAAGTTTGGTGGTAAGTCTTTGGCCAACGGAGAAGGGATTGAAAATGTTCTTGACATCATTTCAAAAAGAGCAAAGGAGAGAGAAAATTTTGCGGTGGTACTTTCAGCTAGGGACAAAGCAACGGATCAATTGGAATCCATGCTCAAAAAAGCAGCTAAAGGAAAGGATTTCAGTGAAGATTTGACTTTTTTTTCTAATTATCAAAAGAACGATTTTCCCAATACGGATATAGAAGATGAGCTTCAGCAAATAGAAAAGTTATTAAAAGGCGTGTCGCTTACAGGTGATTATAGTTTAAAGACCAAGGATGAATTACTGTCCTTTGGTGAATTGCTCTCAGGAAAAGTTGTAAGCTCGTTATTGGTGGAATCTGGAATAAAAGCACAACTTATTGATTCTAGAGTGTTGATTAAAACAGATGATACTTTTAACAATGCTGAGGTTGACGAAGCTATTTCAAAAGAAAATGTAATTCGTTGTTTTAAGGAGTTAGATTCAGATGTTGTGCCAATTATAACTGGGTTTATTGCCTCAAATAGAGCAGGGGAGACCACGACTCTAGGAAGAAATGGCAGTAACTATTCGGCGGCACTGTTGGCTAATTTTCTAGACGCTAAAGAATTGGTTAACTATACACATGTTGATGGTATTTTTACGGCAAACCCAGATTTAGTTACAGATGCCAAGTTAATAGATGTTATTTCCTATGCTGAGGCCAACGAACTGGCAAATTTTGGCGCAAATATTCTGCATGCCAAGACCATTATCCCATTGATTGAGAAAAACATCCCCTTACGTATTCTTAATACATTCAATGGTGATAATAAAGGAACGCTTATTGGCCCAAAAACTGACAATGGGGGCATAAAATCTTTATCCGTAATAGAAGATGTTGCGTTAGTTAACCTTGAAGGGAGAGGACTTTTGGGTAAAGTTGGAATTGACGCCCGTATTTTTAAGGCCCTTGGACAGAACAATATTAATGTTGGGATAATCTCCCAAGGTTCTTCTGAACGTGGCATTGGTTTGGTCGTGGAATCCAGAAAAGCGCAAAGGGCAAAAAAGGTATTGGATTTGGAGTTTGAAACGGACTACAGTTCTTATGATATCAACCAGATTACCGTAATGGAAGACGTATCGGTAATTTCAATTGTGGGTATGGATTTGAGCACTTTTCATAAACCATTCAATGCCCTGGTAAAAAACCAAATTACCCCTTTGCTATTCAATAATACGGTTTCAGGTAAGAATGTGAGCCTGGTGGTCAAAAAAATGGACTTACACAAGGCGATAAACGTAGTTCACGGACAAATATTCGGAATTGCGAAGAAAATCAATCTTGCCATTTTTGGGCATGGTAATGTTGGAGGGACGTTGATAGACCAGATTTTAGATTCTGACAAAAGCATTGAAGAACGAAAAGGAATAGACCTTAGGATATTTGCAGTCTCAAATTCAAAGAAAGTATTGCTGAATGCAAGTGGGATAAGAAAAGGTTGGAAAAAGGATTTGGATACAAAGGGAAAACCATACCAAATGGATGATGTCATATCCTTTGCTAGAGCAAACCATTTGGAGAATTTGATAGCTGTGGATAACACTGCCAGTGAGGTATTTGTGTCCAATTATGAACTTTTCATTTCAAATGGATTTGATTTGGTTTCATCCAACAAAATTGCCAACACCTTGGATTTTGACAATTACAGATCAATTCGGGGCCATCTTGAAAAGAATCAAAAGCAATATTTGTACGAAACCAATGTTGGTGCTGGTTTACCGCTTATAGATACCATTAAATTACTACACCTTTCAGGAGAGAACATCACCCGTATAAAAGGTGTTTTCTCGGGTTCATTGAGTTATATATTCAATACGTTTTCAGAAAAAGAAGCAACATTTTCAACCATTGTTAAGGAGGCAATGGACAAAGGTTATACCGAGCCGGACCCGCGTGAGGACCTTTCTGGGAATGATGTAGGCAGAAAATTATTGATTTTAGCACGGGAATTGGACCTACAAAATGAGTTAACAGACATTGAAATAGATAATTTGATTCCAAAAGATTTGCAGGCTTTAAATTTTAATGAGTTCATAGATGTTATATCAGAGATGGATGAAAGGTTTGCTCAAATCAAAAAAAATCAAAAGGACGGGTTTGTATTGCGATATGTTGGTGACTTATATGGTGATTTGCAGCAGGATAAAGGGATTTTAGAGGCAAAACTGGTGTCCGTTCCAAAGGAAAGCGCTTTAGGACAAGTTAAAGGCTCAGATTCAATTATTGAGATTTATACGGAATCATATGGAGAGAATCCTTTAGTGATTCAAGGAGCGGGTGCCGGTGCGGCCGTTACCGCAAGAGGGGTTTTTGGAGATATCTTAAGAATAGCAGAAAAAATATAATGAAGAACGAAAGAAAATTTGAAACAGAAGCGATAAGAACACAATTGGAGCGCACGCAATTTTTAGAGCATTCTACTCCAATGTATCTCACATCCAGTTTTGTTTTTGAAGATGCAGAGGACATGAGGGCTTCTTTTGCAGAGGAGAAAGAGCACAATATCTATTCAAGATATTCCAATCCCAATTCTTCGGAATTTATAGATAAGGTATGCAAGATGGAAGGTGCGGAGAATGGTTTTGCTTTTGCTTCAGGTATGGCGGCTGTTTTTTCTACATTTGCTGCTTTATTGGAAACAGGGGATCATATTGTTTCTTCCAAAAGTATTTTTGGTTCCACGCATACACTTTTCACTCAGTTTTTTCCTAAATGGAATATCGGGACAAGTTATTTTGACATTAACAACTTAGAAGCCGTTGAAGAACTAATCACTCCCAACACCAAAATTGTATATGCGGAATCGCCCACGAATCCAGGTGTTGATATCTTGGATTTAGAGGTTTTAGGAAATATTGCCAAAAAACATGGTCTCATATTCATCATTGATAATTGTTTTGCTTCTCCCTATTTACAACAACCTATTAAGTTTGGAGCGGATTTGGTAATCCATTCTGGGACAAAGCTAATGGATGGCCAAGGAAGGGTTTTAGCGGGAATAACAGTTGGGAACGGTGAGCTCATAGACAAGATTTATCGTTTTTCTCGCATTACAGGACCGTCACTTTCCCCATTTAATGCATGGGTGCTGTCCAAAAGTCTGGAAACTCTGGCATTAAGAGTGGATAGACACTGCTCTAATGCATTGCAATTGGCCACATATTTGGAGGGCCATAAAAAAATAGATTGGGTAAAATATCCATTTCTTAAATCGCATCCCAAGTACGAAATAGCCAAAAAACAAATGAAAGCAGGAGGATGTGTGGTAGCTTTTGAAGTAAAAGGAGGTGTAGAAGAGGGTAAAAAATTCTTTGATGCAGTAAAACTGTTATCACTTTCTGCCAATTTAGGTGATTCTAGAAGTATTGTAACGCATCCAGCATCAACAACCCATAGCAAATTGACCAAAGAAGAACGAGAATCTGTTGGTATCTCCGATGGTATGGTGCGTGTTTCTGTTGGTTTAGAGCATATTGAAGATATTATCGCAGATATTGAACAAGCACTGGGCTAGAAGGGCAAAACTGTCTTTATATTGGGAAAGCCAATTGTTAATTTTCCCTATATTCGTAATATGCTCTCCAAGAAGACAAAATATGGTTTAAAAGCCCTTACATATCTGGCCTCAGTAGATAGTAAGGTACCCGTTCAAATTGCGGAAATAGCCAAGCATGAAAACATTTCTCAAAAGTTTTTGGAAAGTATTTTACTCACCCTTAGAAGAAATGGATTTCTAGGTTCCAAAAAAGGAAAGGGTGGAGGGTATTACCTGATCAAGGAACCCAAAGATATTTTAATGACCTCTGTAATGAGGGTATTGGAAGGACCTATTGCCATGATTCCCTGCGTAAGTCTCAACTTCTATGAAAAGTGTGATGACTGCCCAGATGAGAACAAATGCTCGGTAAACAAGCTAATGCTTCAAGTAAGGGATAGCGCTCTAGAAGTATATAGAAACAACACTTTGGAAGATTTAATTTCCTAAATCAACATTCTTCAATTTTTTTAGGTTTTGGTCAGAAAATTTATAAAAATTCATGTCATAATTGTTGTAATCTATAAAAACCATAGGGTAAATGTAATTTTATTATCCTTTTAACGATTTACTAAGCAAATAATTCTATTTTTGATTATCCTATTAAATCTATAGGATTATAATTATTGAACATGATAGCAGATCAGTTAATAATAAACAATAGCGGAAATAGAGATACTTTTTCAAAAGATAAAACTTCTGAAAAACCCAAAAGAAGCATAGCAAAATCGGTCAGTTGGAGAATTATAGGAACCCTGGACACCATACTTATTTCGTGGGTGGTTACAGGAACTTTGTCCTTGGCGTTTTCAATAGGCATGGTAGAACTGGTTACTAAAATGGTGCTGTATTTTTTTCACGAAAGAATTTGGAACAGCATTAATTGGGGCAAATAAACAATTGAAGATATGGCATTCTTAAAAGAGGAAATAGAAAGCTTAAACCGCCAGTTTAGAGGTATAGCTCCTCAAGAGATTATTTCTTGGGCTTTAAGTAATAGCACTAAACCGCTTGTCACCACCAATTTTCGTCCGTACGAAGTTGCAATTCTTCATGCTGTTACAGATGTTTCGGCAGATATTCCCATTATCTGGTGTGATACCGGATATAATACACCCAATACTTACAGGCATGCCGAGGAGTTGATTTCGCTTTTAGGGTTGAATATCAAACTATATGTTCCCAAACAAACCTCAGCTCACCGAGATACTGTCATCGGTATTCCACAAATTGATAACCCTTTGCATGCTACGTTTACAGAACAAGTAAAGCTAGAACCATTTAGAAGAGCAATGAAAGAACATAAGCCAGATGTATGGTTTACAAATCTTCGTAAAGGACAGACAGCCCATAGAGATTCCCTGGACGTTTTGAGTTTAAGCAATGATGGGGTTTTAAAGGTAAGTCCATTTTATCACTGGAGCGACACACAATTGGATACCTACTTAAAAGATCATCAATTGCCAAACGAACATAAATATTTTGATCCCACTAAAGTTTTAGAAAACCGGGAGTGCGGATTGCATACATAAATTTTAAATAAATGTAGCCTCAAACTTATCCAGAGGCCTTAAATAGAAAAGCATTGAATACACTTACAGAAGTAATACAAGACCCAGAAATACTGCAACTGGCGGATAGACCAAATGCCAATGCATTGGAGCATGAGGCCATTTACATTATCCGGGAGGTAGCGGCACAGTTTGAAAATCCTGTACTTCTATTTTCAGGAGGAAAAGATTCCATAACCTTGGTGCGCCTGGCTCAAAAAGCTTTTTGGCCTGCCAAAATTCCTTTCCCTTTAATGCATATAGATACAGGACACAACTTTCCAGAAACAATAGAATTTAGAGATAGGTTGGTTGAAGAATTGGGGGTGGATTTGATTGTGCGCAATGTGCAGGATTCCATAGATCAAGGTAAAGTTATTGAGGAAACTGGAAAATATGCTAGTAGAAATATGTTGCAAACGACAACTTTGCTAGACGCCATTGAGGAATTCAAATTTGATGCTTGCATTGGTGGCGCCAGAAGAGATGAGGAAAAGGCAAGAGCCAAAGAACGCATTTTTTCTGTCCGTGACGATTTTGGCCAATGGGACGAAAAGAATCAGCGTCCAGAGTTGTTCGATATGTTGAATGGCGAGATTGAAATTGGTCAAAACGTAAGGGTATTTCCAATTAGTAACTGGACAGAATTAGATGTATGGAGTTACATTCAAAAAGAAGATATTGAAATACCATCTATCTATTTTGCACACCTTAGAAATATCTTTTTAAGAGATGGATTGATTTGGTCTGCGGAAGATGATGTGGTCTTCAGGGCAGAAGATGAGAAAGTTGAAGAACGTATGGTAAGGTTCAGAACTGTAGGGGATATGTCTTGCACAGCAGCTGTGGAATCCTATGCGGATACCATAGAAAAGGTGGTTTCGGAAATTCGAGAATCAAAAATTTCTGAACGAGGAGCGCGAATCGATGACAAACGTTCAGAAGCGGCCATGGAAAAACGCAAACAACAAGGATATTTCTAACAACCATCAAAAATAAAAAATGGAAGTTTTAAAAATAGCAACGGCAGGTAGTGTGGACGACGGTAAAAGTACCTTGATAGGAAGGCTACTTTACGATACAAAATCGTTGACAGATGACAAATTAGAGGCCATTGAAAAAACAAGTAAGCAAAAGGGATACGATTATCTTGATTTTTCCTTAGCTACAGATGGTTTGGTGGCAGAAAGAGAGCAAGGTATCACAATTGATGTGGCGCATATCTATTTTTCTACGGCATCAAAAAGCTATATCATCGCGGATACTCCCGGGCACGTGGAATATACAAGAAACATGGTTACGGGTGCATCTACATCACAAGCGGCCATCATTTTAATAGATGCTAGAAAAGGGGTGATAGAGCAGACAAACAGACATTTTTTCATCAATAACCTTCTTAGGGTGAAAGAAGTAATTGTTGCTGTAAACAAAATGGATTTGGTAGATTTTTCGGAGGAAAAATACAATGCTATCAAAGCAGATTTTGAGCAGTTAATGAGCAAACGTGATTATGCAGACCAAAAAATCACCTTTATCCCGGTAAGTGCCTTAAAGGGCGATAACGTGGTCGATAAATCTAAGAACACACCGTGGTACAATGGCGAAACCATTTTGGAACATTTAGAAGGCCTGGATTTGGCCGCTGTCTCTAATGTGGGTACTCCGCGTTTTCCAGTACAATATGTAATTCGACCAAAAACTGAAGAATTTCATGATTTTCGTGGATTCGCGGGCAAGGTATACGGAGGAGAGTTAAATGTAGGGGATGATGTTGTAGTGCTACCATCTATGACCCGCAGTCGGATTAAGAGCATATATTTTCATGATCAAGAATACCAAACAGCGCCAAGGCGCTCATCGGTGACCATTGCTTTGGAAGATGAAGTGAATGTAAGTAGGGGTGATATGCTGGTAAAGACAGGAGATTTGCCAACCATAGACAAACAGCTAACAGCTACCATATCTTGGATGGATTCCGATAACATGACCACAGGAGGGAAATATGTGGTTCAACATGGAGTGAACAAAGTATTGGCCAAAGTAGACGCCATAGAACACAAGATACATCCAGATTATTCTGGTATTGAAGAGAATGTCTCCACTTTGCAAATGAACGACATTGCCAAAGTCCGTTTAAAATTGAACAGGCCTATTTTCTATGATCGTTTTAAGGATCATCGCACAAATGGCTCCTTTATCATTTTAGATAGCAGAACAAACAATACCGCAGGAGTGGGATTTATAAATTAAAAAATTTGACCAGCAAGGTTCTTAGGTTATAAAATAAACACTTTTAAAACCTAGTAAATAGATAGGAAAAATAGAAATATGAGAAGCTTTAGAACAGAAATCGAAAATCCAATAGTAGAAAAGGATATTATTGAATTGGAGAACAAAATTCGTCAGTTTAAAGGCGGTAAAATTGATGAAGAGAAATTCCGAAGCCTTCGTTTGGCCAGAGGAGTTTATGGACAACGTCAACAAGGGGTGCAGATGATACGCATTAAGCTGCCTTATGGTAAAGTGACATCAAACCAGCTACTTCGTATTTGTGATGTGTCTGATGAATATTCTAGAGGAAGACTCCATATAACTACGCGCCAAGACATACAGATTCACTATGTAGATTTAGATCGTACCCCTGAACTTTGGGCACAATTGGAGAGAGACGATGTCACCTTGCGTGAAGCTTGCGGAAATACTGTGCGTAATGTTACTGCAAGTGAGACTGCTGGTATTGATGTAAACGAACCTTTTGATGTTTCACCCTACGCACATGCCGTTTTTCAATATTTCCTTAGAAATCCTATTGGACAGGAAATGGGAAGAAAGTTTAAAGTCTCGTTTTCTGCAAGTGATTCAGATACAGGACTTTCCTATATGCATGATTTAGGCTTTATAGCTAAAATACAAAATGGAGAAAGGGGTTTTAAAGTGATGTTGGCGGGAGGACTTGGTTCACAGCCTCGTCATGCAGACGAACTTTATAGTTTCTTGCCTTCAGAGAAAATTGTTCCTTTAATGGAAAGTGTAATCCGTGTTTTTGATAGATATGGAGAACGAAAGAGTAGGGCAAAGGCTCGTATGAAGTTTTTGTTGAAAGACATTGGTCTGGATGGATTCAAGGCTTTGTTGGAAGAAGAACAATTGGCGGTTCCACATCAAACCTACCGTATTGATTTTGAAAGCTACCCAAAACCGGAAATTGCAGATGTTGTGGTTCCTTTAGCTCAAATAAAGGATACCAATGCATTTGAACAATGGAAATCAACCAATATAGTACCTCAAAAACAAAATGGTTTTGTGGCCATTGGGATTAAAGTCTTATTGGGTGATTTCTATACAGACAAAGCAAGGGCATTGGCAAGATTGGTCAAGAATTATGCTGCTGGAGAGTTAAGGTTGTCACTCAGACAGAATATTCTAATTCCTTATGTAAAAGAAGAATTGGTTCCCTTTTTCTACTTGGAACTTCAAAAACTGGGGTTTGTGGAAGCAGGATATAACAAGGCCTTGGACATCACCGCCTGCCCGGGAACGGATACCTGTAATTTGGGAATTGCCAGCAGTACAGGAATAGCAGAAGAGTTGGAAAGAGTAATAAAGGCGGAATATCCACAATACATCAGCAACCCAGATGTGGTCATCAAAATCAGTGGGTGTATGAATGCTTGCGGGCAACATAACATGGCCAATATTGGTTTCCAAGGAATGTCTATTCGTACCAAGGATAAACTCGTTGCACCTGCTTTACAGGTACTATTGGGTGGAGGTAATTTTGGAAATGGGAAGGGAAGATTTGCAGACAAAGTTGTAAAAATTCCGAGCAAAAGAGGACCTCAGGCGCTAAGATTAATTTTAGACGATTTTAATGAAAATGGCAATGGAGCTTCTTTTGCCGATTATTATTGGGAAAAAGGAGAACATTATTTCTACAATTATCTAAAACCACTTGCAGACATTGAAAATCTAACACAAGATGATTTTATAGATTGGGGTAATGCTGAAAAATACAAGAAGGAAATTGGAATTGGAGAATGTGCAGGAGTGATTGTTGATTTGGTGGCTACACTTTTCCTAGAAAGCAAGGAAAAGATTCAAAGCGCCGAAGATGCATTGGTGCAAGAAAAGTGGGCTGCAAGTATCTACTATTCCTACCAGTCTATTGTAAACTCTGCAAAAGCACTGTTAACATCAGAAAAAGTAAAAACAAACAGCCATGCCAGTATCATCAAAGATTTTGACAGATTGTATGTTGAGACAGGTAAGATAGATCTGGCTGTAAGCTTTGAAGATTTAGCGCTTCAACTCAACAAAAATAGGCCATCCCAAGAGTTTGCTCAAGACTTTTTAGAAGATGCAAGAGCAGTATTGGAACAACTAGAGGCATATAGAAAATTAGAATTGGCACATGTATAGAGGAAAACTAACTGTAGTAGGAGCAGGCCCCGGAGATGTCGACTTAATTACCTTAAAAGGGGTTAAAGCATTACAAGATGCAGATGTTGTTTTGTATGACGCTTTGGTGGATAAAGGATTATTGGATTATGCGCCAAATGCTGAGCAAATCTTTGTGGGGAAACGTAAAGGTTGTTATGCCTATCAACAAGAGCAGATCAATGAACTTATAGTTGAACGTGCCTACTTGCGCAAACATGTTGTGAGACTTAAAGGTGGAGATCCTTTTGTTTTTGGCAGAGGTGCAGAAGAAATGGAGTATGCAGCTGAACAAGGTATAGAGGTGGCAGTAGTTCCAGGAATTTCCTCTTCGGTGTCCGTACCAGCATTTCAAAATATTCCTGTTACTAAAAGAGGAGCGGCAGAGAGTTTTTGGGTGATTACGGGAACCACAAAAGAACATAAACTATCCAAAGATGTTGCCCTGGCTGCTAAGTCAAACGCGACAGTAGTTATTTTGATGGGGATGTCAAAGCTATCAGAGATTATGGAGCTTTTTAAGAGCGAAGGAAAATCGGACGTACCTGTAGCGATCATACAAAATGGCACTACGGATAAAGAAAAAATAGGTATTGGTACTGTTGCTTCTATTGAGTACAAGGCAAGGGAGCAGCAGTTATCCAATCCTGCCATTATTGTTATTGGTGAGGTGGTAGGGCATCGAGAGAAAATATTGGAAATCCAAAGAGAATACTACCATAAAGAAGCAGTGTTATTGTAAAAAGAATAAGATGATCAAAACAGATATACTCATAATCGGAGCAGGTCCAACAGGTTTGTTTACCGTATTTGAAGCAGGTTTGCTAAAGTTAAAAACACATTTAATAGATGCATTGCCCCAACCAGGAGGCCAATGCTCAGAAATTTATCCAAAAAAACCTATTTATGATATACCCGCTTATCCGGAAATATTGGCAGGTGATTTAGTGGGTAGACTAATGGAACAAATAAAACCATTTGAACCTGGGTTTACCTTGGGAGAACGTGCAGAAACTTTGGAGAAGCAAGAAGACGGGTCTTTTGTGGTAACTACCAATAAAGGAACCAAGCACCATGCTCCCGTAGTGGTCATTGCTGGCGGCTTGGGTTCTTTTGAACCAAGAAAACCTCTGATTGCCAATATTGCTGATTATGAAGACAAAGGAGTCTCTTATATCATTAAGGATCCAGAAGTATACCGAAACAAAAAAGTGGTCATAGCAGGAGGTGGAGATTCAGCCTTGGATTGGGCCATTTATCTTGCTGATGTGGCTTCAGAAGTTGCTTTGGTGCACCGAAGAAACGAATTCAGGGGCGCTTTGGATTCAGTTGAAAAAGCATCGGAATTAGCCAAATTGGGTAAAATTCAGTTGTATACGGAAGCTGAGGTAAAAGAAATACATGGAAAAAATGCACTACAAGCTGTTGTCATAAAGTATAATGATAATGACAAAGGAGAAACCTATGTGGAAACGGATCATTTTATCCCTCTTTTTGGACTTTCTCCAAAACTTGGACCAATAGGTAGTTGGGGCTTGGAGATTGAAAAAAATGCAATTAAAGTGAACAATGCCAAAGACTACCAAACCAATATTGAAGGTGTATTTGCCATTGGGGACGTAAACACATATCCTGGAAAATTAAAACTGATTTTATCAGGATTCCACGAGGCCGCAGTGATGTGCCAATTTGCCTATCAAATCATAAACCCAGATAAACGATATGTTATGAAATACACCACGGTTGGCGGAGTAGAAGGTTTTGATGGTACTAAAAAAGAAGCTAAAAAGGAAGTTGTGCAAAGTATAGTCTAAAGTTTTTTTAGGTTATTTGAGTTAGTCAAGAACCTTCCTATGTGCCCACTTAGGAAGGTTTTAACGTTATAAAAAGAAGATTTAAGTTGTTTTTAAGGACAAAGAGTGGTTATTTTGTACTCAGTTCATTTATAAATTGAAATTGTTATCAAGAAAGGTGGAGGGATTAGACCCTATGAAACCTTAGCAACCCTTTACTCTTAAAGAAGGTGCTAAATTCTACCTCAAATCAGACTTTGGTTTTAGGAAGGATAACGTAATGAATACGCCTTTTGCGCATTTCCTACACTTTTCTTGATGCAATATTATAACCCTTTAAAGGGGGTGATTGTGTTATGAATAATATTGAAACTATTTTAAAGAAGCGTATTCTGGTGTTGGATGGTGCCATGGGAACCATGCTGCAGCGCTATAAATTTAAGGAAGAAGATTTTAGAGGTGAGCGATTTAAAGATTGGAAATACCCTCTTCAGGGCAATAACGACCTTTTATCATTGACCCAGCCAGATGCCATTGCAGAAGTACATAAACAGTATTTTGAAGCTGGGGCGGATATTGTAGAAACCAATACATTTTCGGGAACCACAATCGCCATGGCCGACTATCATATGGAGGATTTGGTGTACGAACTCAATTATGAATCTGCTAGAATTGCCAAGAAAGTAGCCGAAGAATTCACTGTAAGAGAGCCTCATAAACCAAGGTTTGTAGCAGGGAGTATTGGTCCCACCAATAAAACGGCTAGCATGTCTCCAGATGTCAATGACCCAGGATACAGAGCAGTCTCTTTTGACGAACTACGCATTGCCTACAAACAACAGGTAGAAGCGCTATTGGATGGTGGAGCGGATATCTTATTGGTAGAAACCATTTTTGATACGCTGAACGCCAAAGCTGCTTTATTTGCCATCGAAGAAGTTAAAGAAGAAAGGAATATTAAAGTACCTATAATGGTAAGCGGAACCATTACAGATGCTTCTGGTCGCACGCTATCTGGTCAAACGGCAGAAGCCTTCCTAATCTCTATTTCACATATCCCCATTATTTCTGTTGGGTTCAATTGTGCCCTAGGTGCAAAACAACTAGTTCCCCATTTAGAGGTATTATCGGCAAAAACTAATTATGGAGTCTCTGCCCACCCTAACGCAGGACTTCCCAATGCATTTGGGGAATATGACGAAACACCGGAACAAATGGCAAATCAGATCAAGGAATATGTTGAGAAAGGACTTGTGAACATTGTAGGGGGGTGCTGCGGAACCAATCCGGAGCATATTAGGGCCATTGCAGATTTGGTAAAAGAATATAAACCACGAAAACAAGTCGTTCCCGCATAGCTGAAGAATCATTTATGGAAAGTACTAAACCAAAATATTTAAAGCTTAGTGGACTGGAGCCGTTGGTCGTTACCCCAGATAGTAATTTTATAAACGTTGGGGAACGAACCAATGTAGCGGGATCAAAAAAATTCCTTCGATTGATCAAGGAAGAAAAATTTGATGAGGCTTTGGACGTTGCCAGGCACCAAGTGGAAGGAGGGGCTCAAATCATCGATATTAACATGGATGATGGTCTTATTGATGGAAAGGAAGCTATGGTCAGGTTTTTAAATTTGATTGTCGCTGAACCAGATATTGCCCGTGTCCCAATAATGATCGATAGTTCCAAATGGGAAATTATTGAAGCTGGTCTTCAAGTAGTGCAAGGAAAGTGCGTGGTGAATTCTATCAGTTTAAAAGAAGGAGAAGCCCAATTTATACAGCAAGCCGTATTGATAAAGCGTTATGGCGCCGCTGTAATCGTTATGGCTTTTGATGAGGTCGGTCAAGCAGATAATTTGGAACGGCGCAAAGAAATTGCAGAACGGTCCTATCGCATTTTGGTGGATCAAGTTAAATTTACTCCGGAAGACATCATTTTTGACCTTAATATTTTCCCTGTCGCCACGGGCATGGATGAGCATAGGTTGAATGCCTTGGATTTTATTGAAGGAACTAGATGGGTCAAAGAAAACCTTCCTCATTGTAGTGTTAGTGGAGGAGTAAGCAATGTTTCCTTCTCATTTAGAGGCAACAATCCAGTTCGTGAGGCTATGCATTCCGTGTTTTTATTCCATGCCATTAATGCAGGAATGAACATGGGTATTGTAAACCCAGCTTTGCTGGAAGTTTATGATGATATTCCAAAGGATTTGTTAGAGCATGTTGAAGATGTGATTCTAAACCGAAGAGATGATGCTACAGAGCGGTTGTTGGAGTTTGCCGAGACTGTTGTGGGCAAGGCAAAGGAAAATAAGGTCGATCTATCTTGGCGAGAAGAGCCATTACAATCAAGGATTACAAGGGCCTTGGTCAAGGGAATTGACCAATTCATTGTTGAAGATATTGAAGAAGCTCGTTCTAAGGCATCCAGACCATTGGAAGTTATTGAAGGTAACCTAATGACAGGGATGAATGTTGTTGGTGATTTGTTCGGAAGTGGGAAAATGTTTCTTCCCCAAGTTGTAAAATCTGCAAGGGTGATGAAGAAAGCCGTAGCATATTTAGAACCTTTTATTGAAGAAGAGAAAAAGAATAATCCAGACCTTAATTTTTCAGAAGGAGCAGGCAAAATTTTAATGGCTACCGTTAAAGGGGATGTTCATGATATCGGTAAAAATATTGTTAGTGTGGTTCTTGCATGCAACAATTATGAAATCGTGGATATGGGAGTCATGGTGCCTCCAGAAAAAATCATTCAAAAAGCTAAAGAAGAACAGGTGGATGTCATTGGTTTAAGTGGTTTGATCACACCTTCTTTAGATGAAATGGTTTTTCTGGCCAAAGAAATGGAAAGACAGCAATTTACGGTTCCTTTGTTAATTGGTGGTGCAACTACCAGTAAAGCCCATACAGCTGTGAAGATAGACCCACAATACAGTCAAGCGGTGGTGCACGTAAATGATGCTTCCCGTGCAGTGACAGTTGTTGGAGATTTATTGCAGAAAGAAACGTCCAGCACATATAAGAAATCCATCAAACTGGATTATGAAAGCTTCCGGGATAAGTTTTTAAATAGAACCAAACAAAAAGAATACTTGACATTGGCAGAAGCCAGAGAAAATAAATTTCAAATTGAATGGAATGCTTCCGATATCAAAAAACCAAATGAACTTGGTATTCAAGTATGGGAAGACTTTGATTTAAAAAAGCTTATAGATTTTATAGATTGGACTCCATTTTTTAGAAGTTGGGATTTACATGGAAAATATCCTGCTATTCTAAACGATGATATTGTTGGAAAACAAGCGACTGAGCTTTTTGAAGATGCACAGGTTATGCTGAAACGGGTTTTGGACAAAAAATCGTTGAAAGCTAAGGCGATTTTTGGCTTGTTTCCTGCAAATACTATAGATGACGATATTAAAGTGACTGAAAATGGAAGTTCAAAATCTGGGTTTACTTTTCTAACACTCCGTCAGCAGCTCAAAAAAAGAGCTGGAGTCCCAAATATTGGGCTTTCAGATTTTATTGCCCCAAAAGAAACGGGTATTCAGGATTATATTGGTTGTTTTTGCGTAACCACTGGGTTTGGAACTCAAGAAATGGCCGCTGAATTTGAAAAGAACCTAGATGACTATAGTTCCATAATGATCAAAGCACTGGCAGATCGCTTGGCTGAAGCCTTTGCTGAATACCTCCACAAAGAAGTTAGAACTAAGCATTGGGGGTATGCATCACAGGAAATTTTGTCCAATGCTGAACTGATCGATGAAAAATATAGAGGGATCAGGCCCGCTCCGGGTTACCCTGCCTGTCCAGATCACTTGGAAAAAATCACCATTTGGGAACTGTTGGATGTAAAAGAAAAAATAGGAGTGGAGCTTACAGAAAGTTTGGCCATGTGGCCGGCGGCAAGTGTAAGTGGTTATTATTTTGGGCATCCAGAAGCTAAATATTTTGGTTTAGGTAAAATAAAACAAGATCAAGTTGAAGATTTTGCGAAAAGAAAAGAAATTAAATTGGAAGAAGCACAAAAGTGGCTGGCACCAAATATTGTTGAAGTGTAATCAATGAAAGTAACAGACCACATAGAAAAAGCAAACGGAGAAACGTTATTCAGTTTTGAAATTATACCTCCAGTAAAAGGAAAAAGCATCCAGGAACTCTATGATAATATTGACCCGCTAATGGAGTTTAATCCACCTTTTATAGATGTCACTACCTCAAGGGAAGAATTTGTATACATAGACCGCGATGGTCTTTTGGACAAAAAGTTAACACGAATGCGCCCTGGGACTTTGGGTATTTGCGCTTCTATAACGCATAAATACAATGTAGATACGGTTCCTCATGTATTGTGTGGAGGATTTACCAAAGAGGAAACAGAATACCTGTTGGTCGACTGTCACTATTTGGGAATAGACAATGTAATGGCGTTACGGGGAGATGCCATGCGCGAACAGAAGTATTTTGAAGCTACCAAAGGCGGTCACCCATACGCATCGAGCTTGGTAAAACAGATTCAAGAATTGAACCGAGGGAACTACTTGCATGAGGTAATAGAAACAGATAATTGTTCAGATTTTTGCATTGGCGTAGCTGGTTATCCTGAGAAACATATGGAATCTCCTTCTTTGAAATCAGATTTAAAAAGACTAAAAGATAAAGTGGATTTGGGAGCGGATTATGTTGTAACACAAATGTTTTTCGATAATCAAAAATATTTTGAGTTTGTGGATGAAGCAAGAAAAATGGGGATTACGGTGCCAATAATACCTGGAATAAAACCCATAGCAGTTAAGCGACATCTGCAATTGCTGCCTCAAGTATTCCGAGTGGATATTCCACAAGATTTGGTAGATGCCGTGGAAATTTGCAAAACCAACAAAGAAGTTCGCCAGGTAGGAGTAGAATGGTGTATTCAGCAATCAAAAGAATTAAAGGAAGCTGGAGCGCCTGTTTTGCATTATTATTCCATGGGTAAGTCAGATAATATTCGAGCTATAGCGAACGAGGTATTTTAATTTCCTATTTTAGCGCCACATGAAGCGCCTACTTTATTTATGTATTCTTGTATGTAGTAGCTATGGATTTTCCCAAAAAGAGGAAATTCCAAAAAAGTTTGTAATCGATGCAAATCAATTCTATGGCTCCATTGTATTACATAACCCAGATATTTCACATTTAATAACTGACCACCCTAGTGGAATTATCCTAGGGCTAAGCAGGAAAAGATTTGGGAATGAAGAATGGGAATCACTTTATGGATATCCTGATACCGGTGTTTCTTTTGTGTATCAGAATATGAACAACTCCACACTTGGAGAACATTTTGGATTATATGCCCATTACAATTTTTATTTTCTAAAGCGTAATTTACAATTGCGCGTTGGTCAAGGGTTGGCGTACAATACAAATCCTTATGACAAGTCAAGAAATTTCAGAAACAATGCTTATGGATCGCACGTACTGGCGTCTACGGTGGTAATGCTCAATTACCGCAAAGAGAATCTTGTTTCAGGTTTTGGGTTGAAAGCTGGGATTTCTTTATTACATTATTCCAATGCAAATTTTAAAGCGCCCAACACTTCCACCAATACCATGGCTTTTAACTTGGGGTTGACGTATGATTTGGATTCGGAAAAATCATACGAATTTATTCAACCTCAAACTACAGAAAAGATTACCGAGCCCATCCGATATAATTTGGTTTTGAGAAGTGGCGCCAATGAAAGTGATGTGATTGATTCTGGGCGTTACGGATTTTTGATTTTTTCGGCATATGCAGACAAAAGACTTGGAAGAAAAAGTGCAATACAATTTGGAACAGATGTCTTCTTTTCTAATTTCTTAAAGGAACTCATTCGGTTTCAATCCATTTCATTTCCAGAACTTGATGTAGCTTCAGATACTGATTATAAACGCGTGGGACTTTTTATAGGCCATGAACTTTTTGTAAATAAAATGAGTGTCATTGCCCAACTAGGGTATTATGTATATTATCCTTTTGATTTTGAAGGTAAAGTGTATAATAGGATAGGTTTAAAAAGATATTTAGGAGATAAAATCTTTGGAGCCGTTACCTTAAAATCGCACGGAGCAAAGGCAGAAACCGTAGAATTTGGAATAGGAGTTCGTTTATGAAGCAATGGCCAATAATATATCTGTTTTTATTTTTAATCGCATGTAGTGGTGAGAACACTCCTGATTGTTTTCAAAGTGCTGGTGATTTGGTTCGAGAAACTGCAGAAGTTGCTCAATTCACGAATATAACGGTCTTTGAAAACATCAATTTGGTCATAAGGCAAGGTACGGAACAAGTGGTGGAAGTTGAAACAGGAGAATTCCTTAGAAAAGAAGTCTCTGCCCAAGTGGAAGATAACCGTCTCATTCTTAGAAACGAGAATGGATGTAATTTTTTTCGTGATTATGGCTTAACAACAGTGTATGTTACTGCACCGAACATAGAAGAAATACGAAGCAGCACTGGTTTGTTGATTTCTAGTGATGGAGTATTGGAATACCCCAATCTGTTGTTATTATCAGAAAGTTTTGGAGAGCCAGAAGCAGAAACCACGGATGGTTCTTTTGATTTAAATGTAAACTCAGAAAATTTGCGGATAACTACTAACGGTATTGCATATTTTAAATTAAGAGGAAACACAATGAATCTGAATATAGATATAGCTGCCGGAGATTCCAGAATTGAATCGGAGAATCTTATTTCAGAAAATGTAAGTATCAATCATCGGGGGTCAAATGACGTGTTTGTAAACCCGCAACAGCGAATCAGCGGGGTCATTAGAGGTACAGGAGACGTTATAAGTACTAACCGGCCACCAGAAGTTGAGGTGGAAGAACTTTTCAATGGACAATTGATTTTTAATGATTGACCATTTGGTGTTGTTTTACGCATAGATGGTAACCTCTGGAAAGTATAGAATTTCTCATTACATTAGGAAAGACAAACTCAAAAAGGATTGAATCCATTCTTTTCATATTTTAAAAATTTGTTTAACTCAAATCAGGTTAAATCCCTCGACAATCTCTATGGATTTAAAAGGTATGATGCCATGTTACATAATCTTGTTGCGGATAAGAAGGTGCCAGGGCTAGCAGTTACTATTTTAAAGCAAGGTAAGATGCTACTTGAAAGGGGGTATGGCTATGCGAGTTTGGAGGAAAAAGTTAAAGTAACTCCAGAAGAAGCGGTTTTCAGAATTGCAAGTATTTCAAAGTGTATCACTGGTATTGCGTTGGCAAAAATGGTAGAGGAAATGATAGTGGATTTGGATGCCTCGTTTTATGATTATGTGCCTTATTATCCCAAAAAAGAATTTGATTTTACATTAAGACATTTGGCAAGTCATACCGCTGGTATTAGAGGATACAGAGGTAAAGAATATGCCTTGAACAAGCCATATTCCATTAAAGAGAGTATTCAAGCCTTTAAAGATGACCCTTTGGTTTTTGAACCGGGTAAAGGGTATTTATATAACAGTTTTGATTTTGTGCTTCTATCCCTTGCTATGCAAGAAGCCAGTGGAATTGTTTTTGAGGAATATGTAAAAGAAAAAGTACTTGACCCTCTAGGAATGATGAATACGTTCTCACCACAAAGCAGTAAAATGAAGCTTAAAAACATTGTGGAGTGCTATTCTAAAACAGCTATAGGATTTAAGAACTCGGTGCCGGTCAATAATTACTTTAAACTGGCCGGAGGTGGTTATCTGTCCACTAGTCGTGATATTTCCAAGTTGGGACAGGCCATTTTAGAGAAGAAATTGGTAAGGCCAGAAATATGGGATGAAATACTCGCTTCGCAAACGGTAAATGGAAAACCAACATACTACGGGTTAGGTTTTCAAGTGAGTCAAGACGGTCTAGGACGGCATTATGTAGGTCATGTAGGCAATAGTGTTGGCGCGTACTCCAACTTTTTTGTATACCCAAAGGAAGAAATGGTCATCTCTATCTTAATTAATTGTACGGATCCCAAAGTACAGGAGGATTTAGAAAACATTCAAAATTTAATGTAAAATCTAAGTTTTATTTTTATAAGTTAGGAATCCTAACTATATTTGTATCGCAATAATGCAAAAACTAAAAAGATACAAATGAGTAAATCAGTTTTTTATCATGCAGGCTGTCCAGTTTGTGTAACTGCGGAACAAGAGTTAATTGGTCTTGTTGGAGCAACGAATGTTTCTATAGTTAACATAGGGGAAGATAAAAGTAGAATTTCCGAAGCTGAAGACTTGGGAATTAAATCTGTACCGGCATTGGTTACACCTAATGGAAATGTACTACATATTAATTATGGCGCTTCTATTGAAGATGTTAAAGGTTAACTCTTTTTAAACCCTACAAGTTAGGAATCCTTACTAATTAAATATTTATAGTTATGAAATTACAAAATTTAGCAATCATGGGCATGTTGTTTGGTGGCAGTCTATTTACTTCTTGTGCCCAAAAAAGTCCTTATAATAATTCAGATTTTGAAATTAAGGCCATACAAGTCACACATGAAACCGATTTAGGAGTAACCATTTGGGAGTTAGCCGTAAATGGCCATGCTGGAGCTACTGTGCCAAAAGCAGTTGGACAGTTAGATGGTGCTCCGGTGCTTGGATATGTTTTTCCTACTAGCCTGCAACCCACGGATGTTGGTTTTAATGCCACGGCAGGTATAGTCGCCTTAGCTTTAACCTCTCACCCAGACTTTGATGATACACCGCTATGGGATGAGAATAGCGACACCGTTTTTGACAATGATGGTGTAATTTGGCATCCACACTGGGTGGTGCTGACTGAGGATAAAAGGGTTGCTGGTGGGCTCTCTGTGAAACAGTTCAAAAAAGCGGATGAAACTGTGGTGCTTCCTCCAACAAATCCTGGTATGCCAATGTATATGGACTCTCCTGGGTATCCGGTGCTTACTAAAAACGAAATTATCAAGGTTGTTGTCCCCGACTATCGGATTAATAATCGAATAAATTTCACCTATGATGGGGTTACTGCCTTCATGAAGGTGAATACCAGTGTTGATGACATGCCCATGCTTGGAGTATATGAAGTCTTCAGCATTGCTAGTGGTGATTTGTCTTTACCTTATATTGTAAAATAACAGTATGGAGGTTTCAGTTTGGGATACCTATGTTCCACGACAAGATGGTAAGGTCATGCATTTTGACATTTTAGTTCCTAGTACCTTAACAGATATAGCTGTAATTTATGGTTTTGGCAAGCAGTATCTTGCTTCAAAACCTTTTGTAACAGCGGAATTATCAGTTAATGAATGTAAGTTTTGCCATATGCAGGAAGCACCCTTGCAGGTTGAGCATGATATTATGGCGGACGGATATTATATCATTGAAATGGAAAATTGCTCCTAATTTAATTAGGATAACTAACTTTGCCTGTCGAACAATCGGCAGGCTTTGTTTTTTATGAACAAGAAAAGTGTTTTTAATCCGGAACAACAACAAAACGACCTTTCTAGTAAAATAATTACTGGTTTGGAGAGAATATCCCAAGCTTTTAAAGCCCTTTTATGGGAAAAAGCCAAGGAATTAGGTTTGAGTCCTATTCAAATTCAAATCTTGATTTTCATTGCTTATCATAAGAGTGAATTCAACAATGTGAGCTTTTTGGCTCTGGAATTCAATGTTACCAAGCCCACCATTAGTGATGCCATAAGAGTGTTGGACAAAAAAGGATATATAATCAAAGATTATTCTTCTTCTGACAATCGGAGCTATTCAATTTTGCTCTCAGGTGCTGGAAAAGGGATTGTAGAAAAGACGGAGCACTTTGCCAGTCCTTTGGAAAATCAAATGGATGCTATAGGGACAGAAGAAAAAGAAAATCTATTTAAGACATTAAGTAAATTAATTTATCAACTCAACAGAACTGGTGTTTTAACAGTGCAACGGACATGTTTTGCATGCAAATATTATCAGAAAACAACGGCCAACCATTATTGCCATTTGTTAGAAAAACAATTAAAACATTCGGATATTCGACTGGATTGTGTTGAGTTTGAAGAAAAGTCATGATTTCAGACGATTTATTAAAAAAGTATGGAGCGGAAAAGGTTCACCTTGTAAAAAGGGAGGTGCTTTTTGGGGTAGATACTTTGCCCCGATATTATTTTCAGGTTATTTCTGGCAAAATCAAGATGAACAATTTTAATGAGGATGGCAAGGAGTTTATTCAAGGCATATTTTCTGAGGGACTAAGTTTTGGTGAACCACCTTTATTAGCTGAATTGGCATATCCGGCATATGCCGAAGCTGTTGCAAACAGCATAGTTTGGAAGCTTGAGAAAAGCAAGTTTTTAGCATTGTTAAAAGAGAACCCAGAAACGCATCTAGTTTTGACAAAAGTGTTGGCTCGTAGGCTGCACTATAAAGCTACTATGGTGGCAGAGATTTCTTCAGAAAGTCCTGAACATAGACTACTAAAACTTATTGATTATTTTAAAACACATATTCATAAGATTCCAGACGAGGAGCCATATTTAGTGGAACTATCTAGGCAGCAAATGGCAGACCTCATTGGACTCAGAGTAGAAACCGTAATTCGCGCCATAAAATCTTTGGAAAAGAAAAATATACTTCAACTTCAATCTCATAAAATAGTCCGATAGGAATTTCACGCCATATCAGTTCTTTTATGATTTAAGTCATAAAAGTAAGCGTCCAACCTATAATAATTTTGCTTCATAATATGACAAATGACATATATTATGGAACTCTATTCAAAAGGTTTACAGGAATTTAAAAAGAGTATTAATGGCTATTCTCCCATATTTATAATTTGCCAAAGCTGCCTAGGCTCGGTGGCTGCAATGTATATCTTAATAAATGGGGCATCGGCCATACAAATGTTCCAGTTGTTTTTAGTGACCATAGCATGTATGGGGTTCAACGCATCCGTGCTATCGCAACAACCACCAAAAACCATATTTAACTTATTTATCATTAGTGTTGTTCTCAGCACAGTTGTTTTAACATTAAATTTGCTGTAATATGGCAAAAGTGCAAATAGAAACTAGAAAGGAAGTTCGTTTATTGGTAACTCAGTTCTACGAGAAGGTTAGAAAGGATGCCGAAATAGGTCATTTTTTTAATGAAGCCATAGATGATTGGCCAGCGCATATAGACAAACTAGTGGATTTTTGGGAAACCAATTTGTTTTTTGTTCAGAAGTACAAGGGTAACCCTCTCATGGTTCATGCAGAGCTGGATGAAAAAATGTACCATAAAATTTCCAACTATCATTTTGGAATTTGGTTACGCCATTGGATTGAAACTATTGATGCTAACTTTGTGGGTGCAAATGCAGAAAAGGCAAAACAGAGAGCCCGAAACATAAGTGTAAGAATGTTTATGACCATTTTTGAACACCGTAAACATTTACATTCAAAGTAGCCAAATTTTTAGTCACGGTCCTTGGCAAATGCTTCACAGAGTGCCAGAGTCTCTTTAACATCGTTCAATGTTGTCCTTGGGTTGATCAAGCACATACGCAAGACCGTTTTTCCATGCAATACAGTGGTGACCAGCAATGCTTTTCTAGAAGACACTACCTTTTCCGAAATATATTGATTGATGGCATCCAGTTCTTTTTTTGAGTGCTTTTTTGCAATAGGATTGTACCTAAAATTAATGATTGCCAAGGTTGCCGGAAAAACAACTTGCCAATGTTTACTGGACCTCAATAGTGTTTCAACCTCCTCGGCCAAGTCAATATTGTATGTGATTGCATTTCTAAATTCCTTTAATCCATATGTCTTTAAAGACATATAAAATTTTAATGCCCTAAATCTTCTAGTAAGTTGAATACCATGGTCGTAAAAATTGATTTCAGAAGTATTCCCTTCAATATCTCTAAGATATTCAGGTTTTTCGGTGAAAGTGTGGCTCAAATGCTTATGGTTTCTTATTAAAAGACAGCCCATTTCATAAGGTTGAAAAAACCACTTATGGGGATCTACAGTCAAAGAATCGGCTTTTTCAATACCCTTTAAAAGCTGTTTTCCCTTTGGAGCTAAAATTGCGGCGGCTCCATAAGCACCATCTATATGAAACCAAATATCTTCTTTTTTGCATATAGTGGCTAACTCTGACAAAGGGTCTATAGTGCCAGTGTTTGTAGTGCCAGAGGTAGCTATGAGACAGAATGGCAAAAGCCCTTCTAACTTATCCTTTGCAATACAGTTTTTAAGCTTGTTAATAGCAAATTTAAACTCAAGATCTGTTGGAATTATTCTGATCTGTTCTTTTTTAAACCCTAAAACCCTAATTGCTTTAATGTTTGATGAATGTGCTTGGTCAGAAAGGTAGATTACCGCTTTTGAGAAATCCTCACCACATTTAATTCTTCTAGCAGTGGTCAATGCCGTTAAGTTTGCCATGGAACCTCCGCTGGTAAAAATGCCACCACCTTTTTTTTGTGGAAATCCAAATATTTTGAGCAACCATTGTATAGTAATGATTTCCAGTTCAGCTGCAGCAGGTGAGGCTACCCAACCGCCCGAAAAAATATTAAAACCAGTTGCAAGGGCATCTGCCATGACACTTATGTAATTACTTGGACCTGGCACAAAAGAATACGATTTGGGGTGAGACAGATCGGTACTATTTGTCATCACCTTTTCCAATACAAAATTTAGCACATCCAACGGTTCGGTGCCCTGTTCTGGGGCCTCTTCGAGAAAAAGGGAATCCATTTGTTCTCTGGACCCCATTGCTACTGGAAGTTTGTTGCTCTGAGTATGATAATGTTCAATTATGGCATTTACAACATGGTTGCCATACTCTTTCATTGTTTCTTTTGATAGTTCTAAACTAGCTCGGTCTTTTTTCATGAAATCAGATTAACCCTGAATTGCAAAAGTACCGATTTGCATATTTGGATAACATGATGTTTGCCGTAAAATAGTATTGGAAAAAGTTGTAAAGCAATAGAAATGGGAAAACTGGTATTTGAATTGTTTCAACACCTTAAATACCGTAATTTTATTGAGTAAGTACTTTTGATGCAGAAATTTATTTTACCCCTTGTTTTTATCATATTCGGATTCCATCTTTCGGCCCAAAATGCTATTTCCGGCTTTGTTAATATGGAAAACCCTGATATATGGGAAACAAACGTGCAGTTGAGAAAGTTGTCCCTAAACAACTTGGAAAAGGGTGAAGTTGGAAAACCTGTGGCCATAGCCCAAATTAGGAAAGATGGTTCCTTTGCTTTTAATAAAAAGTACATTTCAGAATCAAATGAATTGTACCGCCTTTCAATCAATAGAATTCGGGAAGTAATCAATGATACTGTAAAAAAGCAGGTTGACTTCATTCTTTCCAACAAAGACTTTATAAAATTCGGAAAAGGAAAACAGCTGTTCGCCAAGTTTCACACAACCAATCAAGCACATCTAGAATGGCAAAAGTTCAAAACGTTTGAATCCGATTTAGTTGCCCAATATGGATCCTCTGAAGAAATGGTAATGCCCAGAAAAGGCTACGTAAAAGATTCACTTCAAATATTGATGGTAAAATTGATTGGGGTTAAACAGTTGGAAAGCCAACAGTTGTTAGATGCGGATATTGGTCAAAATGAAACATACTATCTGCATTTGCTTTCAGAATTACAAGCAAGTGATTTAGACCCTTTGACCTATGCATTTTTAGAAAGGAAATTGGCTTACTTAACGAGTATAAGTTTGGAGAAGGAACTGCAACAGAGCAGATGGATAAATTTAGGACTGCTTTTTATGGTTGTTGCATTGAGTTTTGTTATTGTAAAAACAAGGAACAAACGGCAAGAATTGACCGTTTCTGTTTTGAGCAAACAGGAGAGAACCGTAAGAGGTCTTATACTTCAAGGAAAAAGTAATAAAGAGATTGCAAACGAGCTTTTTATCAGCCTTAGCACTGTTAAAACCCATATCACCAATATATACAGCAAGCTAAATGTTGCCAATAGGGAAGAATTGCTTCAAAAAAGTACGGGTACTAGTACCTAAATCAGACCTTATAATTTCTAAAACAATCCTGTTCATCTTTTACTTTGCCTCAAAAATGTAGGCGTTTTGAAGTATTTATTTTGGTTTGTTTGTTGGTTTTCAATCTCAGTGGCATATGGTCAAAATCAATATAAGATATCTGGGAAAGTAGTAGATGAAAAGGGGCATGCCATTCTTGCGGGTGATGTGCTTTTGTACGATGCAACCCAAGAGAACCTGGTATTGTATACCCAGTTGCTGGATGGGGATTTTAAATTGGAGCAGATAGCAGAAAACGAATATTATTTTAAGGTATCGGCACTTGGTTATGAGAGCTTTGAAAAAACAATTCTTTTATTTCAAAGTAGAGAATTACAAATTACATTAAAGGAAGATGCAACCGAACTTGAAGGGGTTGAAGTAGTAGCTGCCAAAAACCCAATAACCAACAAAAACGGCAACTTAAAAATTGATGTTCAAAATCCGGTCTTCTCATCTGTTCCTGAACCTTTGGATGTTTTGTCCAAGTTGCCAAATGTCCAAATATCACCAGATAGAGCGTCCATATCAATTATTGGGAAAGGGAATCCGTTGATATATTTAGGCGGTCAGCGTATCAGTTTTGAAGAATTTACAGCTTTGCCCGTGGATAGCTTGGAGAGCATTGAATTGATCAATAACCCTACAGCGAAATACGAAGCGGAGGGGAGGGCAGTACTTTTAGTGACAAGAAAAGGCAACTCAGAAAAAGGAGTCAAGGTTAATGCTAGTGAGACAGTTTCTGTTAAAAGGAACTACAATAGTTATCTTAATATGAACGGCAACTATTCCAACGGAAAATGGAATCTTCAAAGTAACCTGGCGTATAATGATCTGGGACATTGGGAGAGTAACTCATTTGCATTTAGCATTCCTGAAGAAGATATTTTTTCAGATTATTTGGTGCTGATACCATTAGGTAATCGCACACAAATTAATGGTGGATTAGGTTTTTTTCATCCTTTAGAAGAAGATGATTACATATCATTCAATACAACCTTTAAGTTACAAACGGATAAAGCTCCTATTGAAACAGAAACTTTTCTTCGAGATGGAGAATTGGAGAATAATATTTTAACTGAAACTGCTAATGAACAGAAAAAAGACTATTTCAGCAGCAATTTTAATTTTAGCAAAAACCTGGCTTCCGATATAAATCTATTTACAGGATTTCAATATTCCTCATTTAAACAATCTTTAGATACCGAGGTTTCAAACAATTTCAATGAAAATGGGTTTAGGCTAGATCAAATTAGGCATCAGACATACAAAATCAACTCATTGGCACTAAGGCTTGATATTGAGTATGATATTTCGGACAGACTAAAATGGGAGGTTGGCACAAACTGGAACGAAGCCAGAGCGGATGCGTTTTCAGATATACAGGAGGCACCTATAGCGGAAGAAACCATTACAGAGTTCGATTACAAAGAGTCTTTATACTCAGGATATACCAGTTTATCAGGGAGCCTAAAAAAATGGATGGATTTTAATTTGGGATTACGTTTGGAGCACAACGAAGTGCAGGGCCAAATTGAAAAAGAAACTTCTCCTTTATTGGAGCGAACAAATACAAATTACTTTCCTAGGGTAAATTTGAACTTTAAGTTGGATAGTACCAAAACTACTTCGGTTAACTTTTCTCGAAGCATTTCACGACCAAATTTTTCTAGGACAAGTTCAATAACCGCATTCATTAACCCATTTTTAGAAGGTGCCAATAACGTAAATCTTTTACCTACCTTGACCAGTGAGTTATCAGCTAATTTTCAATGGAAGAAAACATCTGTATATGCTTCATATTACACAAATACCGATCCTGTCTATTTTACTATAAGTTTTGATGAGGCATCAAACAAGGCAATTTTATCTCCGGTTAATTTGGACAAGGAATCTGGATTTTACCTTGGATTGACCCTGCCATTTTCCCACAAAAAATGGACTTCTACAAATACCATAAACATTAATTACAATAGGATAGAGGATAAAACCGCAGTACTGGGGGCTACCAAACCTTCTCTATATGCGTATTCCAATCAGCAGTTCATTGTTGGAAAGGATACAACCATCGCCTTTGGAGGCTGGCTATTGACCAGAAGGCAGGAAGGGATATTTAATCGAAACAGCATGTTGGTCCTGAATGCATCTATAACAAAAACACTATTTAAAAAACTATATTGTGCAATTCGCTTAAATGATATTACCAGAGCAATGAATTTTGAAGAGCGTTATACAATTCATGGGGTAGAAGCTGAAGGCGTTTATTTTGCAGATGCAAAAGAGGTGGCATTTTCGGTAAAATATGTTTTTGGAAATACCAAAGTGGCGAAATTTAAAAACAAGGATATAGATGAGAATATAAAGAGGATAAACTAGTTCGTCAATTCCGTAAACAAAGTTTCAAGGTTTTTGTTTTTTCTGCTCAATTGCAATGTTTTTAATTTGTTGTCGTGCGCAAAATCAAAAACTGCGGGCCTCATGTCCTCTGATGTAGTAAAGGTGATTTCATAGGTAAAACCACCAGTGTTCTTCACTTTAGATGCATTGGGCAATTTGTTCAGTAGCACTTCTTCAACTCTATAATCAAACTCTACTTCTATAATCTGCTCTTTAGCTTCACGTAGTTCTTCCAGTTTTTTATCGGCGACCAATTCTCCATTATTAATAATGATAACGCGGTCACAAACAGCCTCAACCTCCTTCATGATATGGGTAGAAAGCAATATAGTTTTTTCCTTACCAATTTCCCTGATCAGTTTTCGTATTTCTACCAGTTGGTTAGGGTCAAGTCCGGTAGTGGGCTCATCCAAGATTAACACATCTGGGTTATGCAACAATGCAGCTGCTAGACCAACGCGTTGACGGTATCCTTTGGATAATTGCCATATTTTCTTGTGAGCTTCTGGGGAAAGACCCGTTTGATCAATTACATCCGTTATACGATCTTTTCCAATATTATAGACATTGGCATTAAAAGCCAAATATTCTTTAACATACATTTCTAAGTAGAGCGGATTATGCTCTGGCAGGTAACCAATACTCTTTTGAACCTCTCGTTCGGATTTTACAACATCAAACCCATTTACTTCCGCATCTCCAGAGTTGGCCTTATAGAAAGTGGTCAAGATACGCATCATGGTTGATTTACCGGCGCCATTTGGCCCTAGGAATCCTACAATTTCGCCTTTATCGATCGAGAAAGTAACGTTGTTCAATGCCTTTTGCTTTCCAAAAGTCTTGGTAATGTTATTTACTATAATGGACATTCAAAAGTATTTGAATTCAAAAATACGGTTTTAGACTTTTCGATTGTCACAGAAGGGCTTGTTTTGATATGTACAACAGATCAATTTGGTCATTTCTGTTAAACCTGGAAAATTCTAAAATATTTTGAATTCTTAAAAAAAGGATATTTCTGCAAAGTAATATTCAACAAATCTGAGCATTTTACTGAAAATCGAAAAAATTTAGGGTTTAGCTTTTGTTTTTCAATTGAATACCTATCTTAGCCTTAGAATTACAACAAAATGACAAATACGTATTTCTGGAACAGTTTTTATTTCTATTTCTTTTTTGAAAGAAGTAAGGGGCTGTTGTAAAATACATTGAACGTATAAAACACATATGAATCCCCGAAATATCTTCGGGGATTTTTTTTTGAATGAAACTGAAAGTTGCAATACAGGGAATAAGGGGTTCTAATCATCATCAAGTGTCAAATGATTTTTTTGGTGCTGATGTGGATTTAGTGGAATGCCTTTCGTTTGACACTATTATAGAACATTTGCACAATGGTTCGGCTGATAAAGGAATAATGGCTATCGAAAATTCAATTGCAGGGTCCATAATTCCCAACTATAATTTAGTATACCACAATAATATGCACATTATTGGGGAGCACTATTTAAACATCCATCACAATTTGATGGTTTTGAAAGGGTGCGTATTGAAGAATATTGAAGAAGTGCATTCACATCCCATGGCGTTATTGCAATGCAAGGAGTTTTTTAAGAAATTCCCTGATATAAAACTGGTTGAAGATGTAGATACCGCCGAGACCGCCAAACGGATCAAAGAAGGTCAGTTAACTAATATTGCTGCCATTGCACCTAAAGTTGCTGCAGAGTTGTATAATTTGGATATTATTGCCTCTGAAATTCAAACGATTAAGAACAATGCTACGCGTTTTATTATCCTTAAAAAACAGAACAAAGTTCTGCCAGAGGAAGAAATTAATAAGGCCTCTTTAAGATTTATTACTGATCATAAGCGAGGAAGTTTGGCAACAGTGTTGAATGTAATGAGTGATTGTAATTTGAATTTGACAAAAATCCAGTCTCTACCTGTGATTGAGACCCCTTGGAAATATGCTTTTTTTGTGGATGTTACATTTGATACCTATAATCAATTTACAAAAGCAAAATCACTTTTAGAAATAATGTCTGAGGATTTTAGGGTTTTAGGGGAATATAAAAATGCACTAATATCATGATTACAGCAGATAGGCTACATAGTGTTCAAGAATACTACTTTTCTAAAAAATTGAGGGAGGTTCGGGGACTAATCAGTCAAGGTAAACCTATAATCAATATGGGTATAGGAAGTCCTGATTTAGCTCCATCACCTAAAGTTTTAGAAACCTTGAAGCAATCTATCTCCGATATGGGAGCCCATCAATACCAAAGCTATCAAGGTTTACCAGAACTACGTGAGGCTATTGCCAAATTCTATCTAGAAAAGTTTGAGGTTACTATAGACCCGTCTAACGAAATTCTACCTTTAATGGGTTCTAAAGAAGGCATTATGCATATTAGCATGGCTTTTTTAAATGAAGGAGATATAGCTCTCTTGCCCAATCCAGGTTACCCAACCTACGCTTCGGTCACTAAGCTGGTTGGAGCAGTCCCTCAAACATATGATTTAAAGGCAGAAAATGGTTGGTTTCCAGATTTGGACAAACTTTCAAAAACAGACCTGTCCAGAGTAAAGTTAATGTGGATTAGTTACCCTCATATGCCAACTGGGGCAACTGCAAGTATAGAGCGATTAAAAACGCTGGTTGATTTTGCAAATAAAAACTCCATTTTGTTGGTCAATGACAACCCATACAGCTTTGTTTTATCCAAAAATCCAACCAGTATTTTACAGGTTGAAGAGGCAAAAAATGTAGCTCTGGAACTTAATAGCCTAAGTAAAACCTTTAATATGGCCGGTTGGCGAGTAGGGATGGTTTTAGGAAGTTCAGAACATATAAATGCGATATTAAAAGTGAAGAGCAATATGGATTCTGGAATGTTTTATGGAATCCAAAAAGGCGCTATAGAAGCCTTGAAAAGTGGCTCGGAATGGTTTGAAGCTTTGGATAGTATTTACACAAGAAGAAGAGAGCTTATGTTTGAATTAGTTGAAAAGCTTGGTTGTAGTTATGATAGTAACGCAGTAGGTATGTTTGTTTGGTCAAAGCTCCCACTTGGTTCAGTTAATTCTGAAGAGTTTGTTGACAACATTTTATATGACAAGAATATTTTTATAGCCCCAGGAACCATTTTTGGAAATAATGGCGAAGGATATATTCGGTTTTCACTTTGTGTAAAAGAAGAAAAAATTAAAGAAGCCATAGCTAGATTTTAGAATATGAATGTAGTCATTATAGGTATTGGATTGATTGGAGGTTCTTTTGCTAAGGATTTAAAACTAGTGTACCCAGAAGCCAATATTCTTGGTATCGATACAAATGAATCCCATGTAAAGGAGGCGTTGGAACTGGGGATAATACAGGGAGAAGGCAGTTATCAATCCTTGGCTTTGGCAGACATTGTATTGATCAGTATTCCAGTAAATGCCCTTGTGTTAGAGTTGCCCAAAATACTGGATGCAGTAGGTGATGAAACTGTGGTAATTGATGCCGGATCAACCAAAAGGTTGGTATGCCAAACAATATCCAACCACTCTAAACGCAGGAATTTTATGGCCTGTCATCCTATTGCTGGTACAGAATTTTCTGGTCCTTCGGCAGCAATTAATGGTTTGTACGAGGGAAAAACCAATATTATATGCGAAGTGGAAAAGACCGCTTTTATGCTCCAGGAAAAAGCACTGGAAGTTTTTCAGAAGTTAAAAATGCGCATTCGTTATATGAACCCAGATGCGCATGATAAACATATAGCCTATGTATCCCATTTATCACATATAAGTTCATTTATGTTGGGAAAGACGGTAATTGAAAAAGAAAAGAATGAACGAGATATTTTTGATATGGCGGGAAGTGGATTTGAAAGTACAGTGCGTCTGGCAAAAAGCTCTCCGGATATGTGGACACCAATCTTTGAGCAAAACAAAGAAAATGTAATAGAGACATTGGAAGAGTATATTCAAAATCTGGAAACCTTCAAAGGATTGTTGTTGAACGATGATTTTGAGAATGTCTATAAAGAAATGAACAATACCAATAGAATAAAACAAATACTTAAAGGAATACCACTTACAAAAAAATAGAATTTATTATGGAAAACAATAAGGAAATGAGAACATGGTTGAATGATATGGACTTACCGCATCCTTTGGTTATAGCGGGTCCATGCAGTGCCGAGACCGAAGATCAGGTGTTGAAGATAGCCCATGATTTAAAAGATACCGATGTCAACTATTACCGAGCAGGTATTTGGAAACCAAGAACACGTCCAGGTAATTTTGAAGGTGTAGGTGCCATTGGCCTAAAGTGGTTACAGAAAGTAAAAGAAGAAACCGGATTAAAAACTGCTACAGAAGTTGCAAATAGAGCCCATGTAGATCTTGCATTAGAACATGACGTGGACTTGTTGTGGATTGGGGCACGTTCAACCGTAAGTCCTTTTATTGTTCAAGAAATTGCGGATGCCTTAGAAGGTACAGACAAAATTGTCTTGATAAAAAACCCGGTAAATCCTGATCTCTCTTTATGGTTGGGCGCCGTTGAACGCTTGTATTCGGCAGATATAAAAAACTTAGGGGTTATCCATAGAGGGTTTTCTACGTATGAGAAGACTAAATATAGAAACATTCCAGAATGGCAAATGGCAATCGAGCTGCAATCAAAGTTTCCAGATTTACCTATAATAAATGACCCTAGCCACATTACGGGAAAACGTGATATGATTTTTGATGTATCTCAAACCGCTTTGGACTTGAACTTTGATGGATTAATGATTGAAACGCACCATGATCCAGATAATGCTTGGAGTGATGCGGCGCAGCAAGTTACCCCAGAAAGATTGATGCAGATCATGAATGACCTTCGCATTAGAAAAGAAACAGATGAAGAAGCGGAGTACAACAGCAAATTGAGCAACCTAAGAGCACAAATTGATGTGATTGACAATCAAATAATCGATATCCTTGGAAAAAGAATGAAAGTTTCTGGTGGCATAGGAACGCTTAAAAAACAAAAGAATGTGGCGGTGTTACAAACCAATAGATGGAATGCTATTTTGGGGAAAATGATTTTAGAAGGAGAATCTCAAGGACTTAGTGAAGAGTTTGTTCTAAGAATGTTCAAGGCAATTCACCAAGAATCCATTAATCACCAAGAGAAGATAATAAACGCTTAAACCCTCCTTAAGAGCTACACAACAATGCCATTTTGGAGCTAATGAGAGATCATTTTGTTTCAAATGGCATTTTTATATTAAAAAGTGTAACAGTTTCCAAAAAAGTTCATCTTTTAAAAAGTCAAAACACCATAATCATGAAAAAATTATTTTCTCTTGGCCTTTCTCTAATTGCCACCGCTGTTTTCTCACAACAAATGATAGATACTGAAGTAGGCGATTTTAATAAAATCAAAGTTTTTGATCTAATAGAAGTAAACCTTATTCAATCAGATGATAACAGGATTACCATAAAGGGGAGGAATGTGGACGATATTGTTTGGATGAATAAAGATGGTGTGTTAAAACTGCGCATGCAATTGGACAAAAAATTCTTGGGTGAGGATACATTGATCGAGGTGTTTTATACCAATTTGGATGTTATCGATGGAAATGAAGGAGCTAAGATCACGTGTAACGAACTGGTCAAGAAAAACAAGATTGAGCTTAGGGCACAAGAAGGCGCAAAAATCCATATTGGAATGGATGTGGAATATGCGGAAATTAGAGCAGTGACGGGGGGTATTGTCCAAGCTACTGGGTTAGCACAAAATCAAAGCATTGTTTTAAACACGGGAGGAATTTTTGACGGAAGGGATTTGAGAACAGCCACTACAGACATCAAGGTTTCTGCAGGGGGCGAAGCAGATATTTTTGCATCAGAAGAAGTGGATATCAACATCAAAGCAGGAGGTGATGTCCATGTATACGGAAAACCCAAAAAGGTTTACAAAAATACTTTTGTAGGAGGAAGAGTCTATATTGTAGACTAGTAAATACAAGAATAATTAAAAGTCCAGTACGATTGTTTTCGCACTGGGCTTTTTAATTTTCCAAGAGCTTTACTTCTTAAAAATATACCTAGTTATAAAGATTCCCTGTCCATCTTCATCTCCTGCATCACTTTCTACAGCACTGGTTACAAACGCCAGCTCCCAACCATTGGCGACCATATCATTGATCATAGAGGTTAATAAGGCATCATTGGCAGCAATGTTCTGGAAACGGATTCCACCAATATTGTAAAAGTTCAACAATTTGGTTTCCTCAAAATTCTTTACCCTAATATTACCTCTTTTAGATTTGTTCCTTGTGTTGTCATCTTTGGTTTGGACACTGGTGTATTCTTTATAATCTTTGTCTTCCAGAGCATTAATGATTCTAGATCTGCCCAATCCATTAGGCACAATAGATTCTACACTGGTTATAACTTTGAACTCCTGTGCGCTAAGACTCAAACTTGACATTAACACCAAACTGGCAACTAATAATTTTTTCTTCATGATATATTATCTTTACTATACTTGAAAGACAATTGTAATCCACAAAGGGTTGCATTTGGGCAAACAAAAAACCCTTTGAATTATCAAAGGGCTTTTATACTTAAGAAATGTAAGATTCTTATTTCTTGAAAATATATCTTGTAATAAAAATACCTTTCCCGTCACCTTTTCCACCTTCGCTTTCAACAGCACTGGTTACAAAGGCAAGCTCCCAACCATTGGCGACCATGTCATTGATCATGGATGTAAGTAAGGCATCATTGGCAGCAATGTTCTGGAAACGGATTCCACCAATATTGTAAAAGTTCAACAATTTGGTTTCTTCAAAGTTTTTTACACGAATTTCTCCACGCTTAGATTTGTTTCTGGTGTTGTCATCATCAGTTTGTACACTTGTGTACTCTCTGTAATCCTTATCTTCAAGCGCATTTACAATTCTTGAACGACCTAGACCATTAGGGACAATAGACTCCACACTGGTAATAACTTTGAACTGCTGTGCATTCATTTCAAAAGTTGAGGCGAATGCAATGATTGCGATAAATAATAGTTTTTTCATGTTGTAATTGATTATTTAGATTATTGTACTGTCAAAGATATATACGTATCAATTAGAGGATTATTGTTTCTTTGCAATTAAAATATTAACAAATAGTGAAGGGAACAGTCTATAAATCTACTGGAAGCTGGTATACCGTTAAATCGGAAGATGGTAGTTTTTATGAATGCCGTATTAAAGGCAAGTTCCGTATAAAGGGTATAAAGAGCACCAATCCAGTCGCTGTGGGAGATAATGTGGTGTTTGAATTAGAAAAAATTGGAGATGAAACGGTTGCAGTAATTTCGGAGATAGGTGATAGAAAGAATTATATCATACGTAAATCTGTAAACCTTTCCAAACAGACACATATTATAGCCGCGAATTTGGATCAAGTTTTTTTGTTGATCACTTTGAACAATCCACCAACGTTTACCAGTTTTATCGACAGGTTTTTAGTTACTGCCGAAGCTTATGAAATTCCCGTGGTATTACTGTTCAATAAGATGGATGTATATGATGATGACCAAATGGTGGAAGTTGACTATTTAATAAAGCTTTACAGGCGGATAGGTTATCATTGTTTGGATATAGCGGCCAAAGAAGGAAAGAACGTGGACAAGGTCAAAGAGTTGATGATAGACAAGACAAGTATGTTCGCTGGGCATTCTGGTGTGGGAAAATCTACTTTGGTCAATGCATTGGAACCTGGACTAAAACTCAAGACGGCCGAAATTTCAGAACAGCATTTGCAGGGGCAGCATACCACTACTTTTGCTGAAATGTACGATCTCTCTTTTAATGCAAGAATTATAGATACTCCCGGCATTAAAGGATTTGGTATTGTTGATATGGAAAAGCATGAGATAGGGAATTATTTTCCTGAGTTTTTTAAATTGAAATCCGAATGCAAGTTCAATAACTGTTTACATTTAGATGAACCAAAATGTGCCATTAAAGATGCGTTGGAAAATGAAGAGGTATCATGGAGCAGGTATCGCAGTTATGTGCAAATGATTACAGGCGAAGAAGAGAACTATCGTGTTGATATTTATAAATAAAATGGATTATAATTGAGGGCAGTTATACAGAGAGTTTCCAGAGCAAGTGTCACGGTGGATAGCCAAGTAATTTCGGAAATAGGAAATGGACTTCTTGTGTTGCTCGGAATTGAGAATGAGGATAACAATGAAGATATAACATGGTTATCCAACAAGATAGTGAACCTCCGTATCTTTAATGATAACGAAGATATTATGAACCGTTCTGTTCTAGATGTAGAGGGTAACATAATTGTTGTAAGCCAATTCACCTTGCATGCCCTTACAAAAAAGGGAAATAGACCTTCATATATTAAAGCATCAAAACCCGAAATTGCAATCCCTATTTATGAGAGTTTCGTTCGTAATATGGAGCAAAACTTAGGCAAAAAAGTAGGGACTGGTGTATTTGGAGCAGATATGAAAGTTGATATAGTGAATGATGGTCCGGTAACTATACTAATTGATACAAAACAAAGAGAATAATAGTCTTTTAACGATTTTGGTTTTTTCTTTTGTAAGAAATGTATCATTTTAGTAGTATACAATTTAACCGACCAACCTTAATGCGTTTTCTTACTTTTATTCTTCTCTTTTTAAGCACACACTTTTCGTTTTCACAGGACTTTGGTTATAATAGCATACCTGAAGAACTCCTTAAAAATGCAGATGCTGTCGTTAGATTAAATCAAATGTCAGTTGTAATTAAAGCTCGAAATTTGATGGTCGTTTCTTCCAAAAGAGTAGTTACAGTTTTAAATGAGAATGGCGATAGATATATACATGCCTTTGCGTTTTATGACAAGAGTGATAAAATTACTGGGTTGGAAGCCAAGATTTATAACAAACAGGGAGAAGAGATAAAGAAAATCAAAAAGAAAGATTTTTTTGATCAGAGTGCTGTAAGCGGAGGTACGCTTTATTCGGATTCTAGAGTTTTGTTTATGAGATACACTCCTACAGAGTATCCATACACTGTTGAGTTTAATAAGGAATACGCAACCCCTAACACAGCTTTTATTCCTAAATGGAACTTTGTAGATGGATATAGGGTAAGCACGGAAAAAAGTGATTTTACTTTTAGTACTGAATCTGCAATAGCAGTTAGGTATAAGGAATCCAATCTGGAAGAACATTCCATAGAAGTGAATAAAACAGGCAACAGAAGAAATTATAGTGCTGCTTATATTAAGGCATTAAAGAAAGAACCTTTATCCCCATCTTTAAATGAGTTTTCTCCAACAGTTAAAATTGCACTTGATAAATTTCATTTAGAAGGAGTCGACGGAACTGCAGAAACTTGGAAAGAATTTGGCAAATGGATCTATGATGAATTATTAGTTGGCCAAGATGCTCTAGACCCACATACTATAGAAAAAGTAAATAGCTTGGTAAAAGGAGTTGACGACCCCAAAGAAAAAATAAGAAAAGTCTACAACTTTGTACAAGATAATACCCGATACATAAGTGTACAATTGGGAATAGGCGGATGGATGCCCATTAGCGCTTCCGAGGTGGATAGAGTTAAATATGGGGATTGTAAAGGACTTACAAATTATACAATGGCATTGTTAAAATCTGTAGGGATTGATTCTTATTATACTGTAGTGTATGCAGGTTCTCAGAAGCGGGATTTTGATCCAGATTTTCCTGTTATGCAAGGAAATCACGCCTTTTTAAATATTCCTCTTGAAGAAGAAAATGATATTTGGTTGGAATGTACAAGCCAAATAACCCCTGTAAATCACTTAGGGACGTTTACAGATAATAGAAATGTGCTAAGGGTCACTCCATCTGGCGGGGAAATTGTGAAGACAAAAACTTATCTGGACAATGAGAATCACCAACTTACTAAGGCAGAATACTTTGCGGATATTGAGGGTAAGGTGACAGGTAGCATAAACATATTATCAAAAGGAACTCAGTACAATTATAAGTACAGAAATCAATCTAAATCCAAAATTGAACAAGAAGAATATTATAAAGAATACTGGGATTACATAAATGATTTGTCATTGGGGAAGATTAATTTCAAAAATGATAAAGAAAATATTGTGTTTGAAGAGGAACTTGAAATAAGTGCAGAAAATTATATGTCATCTGTTGAGGGAAAATTGCTTTTTGCCCCGAATATATCAAATAGAAACCTAGCAGTACCAGAAAGATGTAGAAACCGAAAAAGAGATCTAATAATAGCTCGCGGCTATTTGGATGAGGATGAATTTACTATACACCTACCTGAAAATTTTGAGCCAGAGACATTAATTCAACCAGTTAGCCTGGAAACAAAATTTGGAAGCTATAAAATTGTCATGGAACATAAAGAGCATGGTATACTCCAGTATAATAGAAAACTCTTGATTAAATCGGGAAAATATTCAAAAGAAGATTATGAGTTGTACAGAAACTTTCGGAAACAGATTGCCAGGTATGACAACTCTAGAATTGTCCTAACCAAAATGTAAATATGAAAACAAAGCTTTTTTTACTCTTATTCATCAGTATTTATTTTGTTCATGCCAACGACTTCAAATTTGGAAAAGTTTCTAAGGAAGAAATCTCAGAAACACAACACCCGCTTGAACCTGATGCTAATGCAGCAATTCTTTATAAAAAGGAAAGGGTTGTTTACAATTACGATTATGAGAGGGGTTGGTCCATTATCAAAGAGGCTCATTACAGAATTAAAATTTATAGTAAAGAAGGCCTTGATTGGGCAACCCTTCAGGTTCCTCTGTACATATCGGGATCTGATGAAGAAAAAATTTCTAGCGTAAAAGGTTTCACTTTTAATATAGTTGATGAAAAAATAGTGAGCGAGAAACTCAAAAAAGATGGTGTTTTTGTGGAGAAAATAAATAAATATAGGAACAAAGCATCCATTACTATGCCCGAGGTCAAAGAAGGAAGCGTTTTGGATATTCAGTTTAGAGTTAACTCACCTCTTTATTGGCACATGGATGATTTTAGATTTCAATATGCCATTCCTGTAAACAATGTGCATTTAAACTTAAACATACCACAATATTTTGTTTTTAAAAGGCATAGCAAAGGGTTTTACCCTATAAAACTGAATGAATCGAGAGGGAGCAGGTCTATAAGCGTATCATATAGATCAGAAGATGATCCATCTGGTCGATCAATAAAAACTTCACGCAAAAATGGAACATTGGATTTCTATGAAAATATGTATGAAGTCAATGCTAGCAACCTTCCGTCGTTAAAAGAAGAAATATATACCAATAATATAGACAATTACAGAGCAGCAATAAAGTTTGAGCTAGCTTCCACTCAATTTCCAAACAGACCCTATAAAAACTATAGTTTAAGCTGGGAAGGAGTGGCAAAATCAATATATGAGTCTGACAATTTTGGACCAGAATTAAAGAAGACAAATTATTTTGAAGAAGAAGTTGATAAAATAATTATGGGCAAAACCGATGATGCAGAAAAAGCTATGTTAATTTTTGAGTTCGTGAAATCGAAAATGACATGGGATAAATATGTAGGGGTTACTTGTAGCCAAGGGATTAAGAAAGCTTATAAAGAAGGTACAGGTAATGTAGCCGAAATAAATTTAATGCTTACGGCAATGTTTAGATATGCGGGATTAAAAGCCAATCCAGTATTGGTAAGCACTAGATCACATGGTATTCCACTTTTTCCAACTACCGATGGATTTAACTATGTTATTTCAGGAGTCGAAGTAATGGATAATGTTATTCTTTTTGATGCTACAGAAGAAAACACTTCTCCGGGTATTCTTCCTAATAGGGTATTAAACTGGATGGGGCGACTTGTTCGCAAGGATGGAAGTTCTGCCCAAGTTGATTTAATTCCGAAGGAACCTTCAAAGGAATTGCATTATATGAACGCAAGAATTAACACTGATGGTTCTGTTGAAGGTAGAAGAAGAACACAGTACTCTAATCAACTAGCGTTATCTTTTAGAGATGTTTTGGACAATACAGATGAAGAAACTTACTTGGAAGAACTTGAAAATAGTTATGGAGAAATGGAAATCTCCTCCTTTAACATTAAGAACAAAGATGAATTTTCAAAACCGGTAGTTGAGACTTGTGAGTTTAGTAAAGAAAATCAATGTGAATTCTTGGGCGATAAGATATATTTTAGACCAATGCTTTTTTTAGCGCAGACAAATAATCCATTTAAAATGGATAAAAGAGAATATCCGATTGATTTTACTTTTCCTAGGCAAAAAAAATACATGATTAATTTATCTATTCCGGAAGGATACCAAATAGAGTCATTACCAGAAAATGCCATAGTTCAATTACCTAACCAAGCTGGAACGTTTAAGTTTAAAATAGTATCTCAAGAAAATCAGATTAGGGTGAGTGTTTCAACAGAATTTACAACTGCACTTTTCCCTTCAGATTATTATGATGCTTTAAAAGAGTATTATAAAAATATGGTGCTAAAACAATCAGAAAAAGTAGTTTTGTCCAAAATATAGGTTATGGACATCCAAAACGCCCAAAAAGCAGTCGACGAATGGATTAAAAAGCATGGAGTTCGCTACTTTAATGAATTGACGAACATGGCACAATTAACCGAAGAAGTTGGAGAAGTTGCCAGAATCATTGCAAGAAGATATGGGGAACAAAGTGAAAAAGAATCAGATAAAGTAAAGGATTTAGGGGAAGAACTGGCAGATGTGCTCTTTGTGGTACTCTGTCTTTCCAACCAAACAGGCATAGATTTGCAGGAAGCTTTTGATAAAAAATTGGATTTAAAGGCGAAACGGGACCATCACCGTCATCAGAATAATGAAAAGCTCAAATAAACTATATTTGAGCTTTTATTTTTTTAAGGATAACCAATAAAGAATTCAACGTTTGAAACTCCAACTTTCCTACCTTCAAGAAAAAGTAATAAACAAGACCATAAAAATTACAGGCTCCAAAAGCGAGACCAATAGGTCACTGTTATTGCAAGCTCTTTTTCCAAATATAACCATTGAAAACCTGTCCAATTCAGATGATGGGGAAGTCATGCAAAAAGGATTGAAAAAATCAACAGGAGAAGTCGATATACACCATGCAGGCACGGCTATGCGATTTCTTACGGCGTATTTTGCCTCGCAAGAGGGAAAAGAAGTGGTTTTAACAGGGTCCAAACGCATGCAGGAACGGCCCATTAAAGTGTTGGTAGAAGCGCTAACAGATTTGGGAGCAGAAATTGCATACGTAAAAGAACAAGGATATCCACCTATAAAAATAACAGGTAAAAAACTAAACAGAAGTAAGGTTTCCTTGCCTGCCAATATAAGTAGTCAATATATATCTGCTTTATTGCTAATAGCACCAAGCCTTGAAAATGGACTGGAATTGGAGCTTGTTGGAAAAATTACCTCAGTTCCATATATTAAAATGACATTGGCACTTCTAGACCAAATAGGAGTAAACACACAATTTGAAGGAAACTCAATAAAGATTAAACCAAAAAATGAAGTTAAGGATACAACTTTAGTAGTGGAATCGGATTGGAGTTCTGCAAGCTATTTCTATAGTATTGTTGCATTATCAGATGTTGGCACTAAAATTCAATTGTCTTCTTATAAGAAGAATTCTTTACAAGGGGATAGTGTATTGTCCGAGATTTATAAAGATTTTGGAGTTGAAACCTCTTTTTCAGAAAATCAGATAACAATTACAAAGGCTGCCAATAGTAAATTGGCAACTGTCACCTATGACTTGTCCAATGCTCCAGATACGGCACAAACTATCTCAGTTACTTGTTTGGGCCTTAATATAGGGTGCCATCTTTCCGGTTTGCATACGTTGCCCATTAAGGAAACAGACAGGTTGGCTGCAATGAAGACAGAATTGGAAAAATTGGGAGCTCAAGTTGATATTGATGCGGAAAGTCTGACGTTACATGCTTTAGAACAAATGAAGTCAGGAGTTTCCATTGATACCTACAACGATCATAGAATGGCCATGGCGTTTGGTCCTTTGGCCCTAAAAACCAAACTGATCATAAATGATGCGGGCGTGGTTTCAAAATCTTATCCAGACTTCTGGAAAGACTTGGGAACACTTGGATTTGATATCATTGAAATGTAATTCGCATTTAATCACCAAATTACTTGACATCCCCTATCTCGAGATTGTATATTTGCCATCTTTAAAAAAAAAATCCTAAACAAGTCTACATGAAATTATCAAACTTCAACTTTGAATTACCTAAAGAATTATTGGCAGAATATCCCGCAGAGAATAGGGATGAATCCAAACTTATGGTAATCCATAGAGAAACTGGAAAAATTGAACACAAAATGTTCAAAGATCTTATTGATTATTTTGATGAAGGAGATGTAATGGCCTTGAACAATACAAAGGTATTTCCGGCAAGACTTTATGGGAATAAGGAAAAGACAGGTGCTCGGATTGAAGTTTTTTTACTGCGTGAATTGAACCAAGAACAACGCCTTTGGGATGTTTTGGTTGATCCAGCAAGAAAAATAAGAATAGGCAACAAATTGTATTTTGGGGAAGATGAGAGTTTGGTGGCAGAAGTAATTGATAATACTACCTCTAGAGGAAGAACCTTGCGTTTTCTTTATGATGGTTCCTATACTGATTTTAGAAGAAAATTACGTGAGCTTGGGGAAACACCTCTACCAAAATATATTAAACGCGGTGTTGAGCCAGAGGATGAAGAAAGATATCAAACCATTTATGCAAAGCACGAAGGTGCAGTGGCAGCGCCAACAGCAGGATTGCATTTTTCCAAGCATTTGCTAAAAAGACTTGAAATAAAGGGTATTAACTTTGCCGAAGTTACCCTGCATGTTGGATTGGGGACATTCAACCCGGTTGAAGTGGAAGATTTGTCCAAACATAAAATGGATAGCGAAGAGTTGGTTATTGATGAAAAGGCCACAGAAATCATAAACAACGCAAAGGAAAATAAAAAGCGTATTTGTGCTGTGGGTACAACGGTAATGAGAGGCTTGGAAAGCGCAGTTTCATCAGGACATACGTTGAATACTTTTGAAGGGTGGACGAATAAATTTATATTCCCCCCATATGATTTTAGTATTGCAAACTGTATGATTACTAATTTCCATTTGCCAAAATCCACGCTTTTGATGATGGTTTCTGCATTTATTGGACATGATCTTATGAAAAAGGCCTATAAGCAAGCAATCTTGGAAGGATATCGTTTTTATTCCTACGGAGATGCAATGTTGGTCATCTAAAACATAAAAGTTTAAAACAAGATAAGTCCCGCTTGATTGATAAATGAATCAGCGGGATTTTTTCTTGACTATCTTTAACAAGTGGAGATTAAAAAGAAGGACATAAGGGCGCTTACCAAAGAACAGTTACGGGATTTTTTCGTAAAAGAAGGAGATAAGGCTTTTCGTGGCAATCAGGTTTATGAGTGGTTATGGCAAAAGTCTGCACATTCTTTTGATTCCATGACCAATATTTCTAAAGAAACCAGGAATATGTTGGAGGCTAACTTTGTCATCAACCATATTAAGGTAGATCAAATGCAGCGCAGTAGTGATGGCACCATTAAAAATGCGGTAAGACTTCATGATGACCTAGTTGTTGAATCTGTTTTGATTCCAACAGCAACAAGAACCACTGCCTGTGTCTCTAGTCAAGTTGGATGTAGTTTAGATTGTAGATTTTGTGCCACAGCACGTTTAAAAAGAATGAGAAACCTGAATCCTGATGAGATTTATGATCAGGTCGTGGCCATTGACAATGAAAGCCGATTGTATTTTGATAGGCCTTTGAGCAATATTGTTTTCATGGGCATGGGAGAGCCCCTAATGAACTACAACAATGTACTTAAGGCAATCGAGAAAATAACATCGCCCGAAGGGCTTGGGATGTCACCTAAGCGAATCATAGTTTCTACCTCTGGAGTTCCCAAAATCATTAAAAAGATGGCAGATGAGGAGGTAAAGTTTGGCTTGGCGGTCTCTTTGCACTCGGCAATAGATGAGGTTAGAACATCCATAATGCCTTTTAATGCCACTTTTCCATTAAAAGATTTACGGGAAGCACTCCAGTATTGGTATAGCAAGACCAAAAACAGGATAACCTATGAATATGTGGTGTGGGAAGGAATAAACGATACACAAGAAGCTGCCGATGCTTTGGTCAAGTTTTGCAAGTTTGCCCCTTCAAAAGTTAATTTAATAGAGTATAATCCTATTGATGATGGCGAATTTCAACAAGCTTCAAACGTTGCTGTGGAGATGTACCAGAACACTTTAGAGAAAAACGGAATTACGGTAACCGTAAGAAGGTCTCGTGGCAAGGATATTGACGCTGCCTGCGGGCAACTTGCCAATAAGAGTTAGTTTATAGAATAGGTCATTTGCTGGTAATAGCCTTATTTCTTTTTCAATACATATTTATAAACCCCAACATCATTTTTATTGGCAGACAAGGTCAATGTATTCTCATTTATGGTATAGTTGTATGTGCCGTTTAAGATTAAGTTCCAATCAAAATCGGCAGTCCATATATTTTTATCTGTAAATTGAATAGTATTATTTTCCACTTCATAAGCACCGCTTCCGCCAGCTGGAAATCTGTTGGGTCCTGTTGAACTTGAAAATTCTCCTCCGCCGAAAGAAACTTCTACTGGATTTGAGAACGTTTGGTCATTTTGATATTCTACAGTAAATGTTCCCTCATATTCTCCTTCTAATGTTGTTAAAAAATTATCGTCACTATTTCCACAGCTTAAAATACATATGAAAAACCCAACAAATAAGATTGATTTAAATTTCATCTTCTTTCTTTAATTCACAGATGTAAAACTTAAGTCAAAGTTGCGTTATGTATTAACCATTGAAGAAGCAGCTCTATATTGCAGATTGTCGATGGTTTTGTACTACTATCTTAAAACTTGAAACTTCCAAGGGTGAACTCTGGCATTTTCCCTACTTTTAGACATTGAAAACCAAATTAATCAAAGGCTAAATTCCATTGAAGGTAGTTTCGCAAATAAGAGAGCCCATTGAACATGAAATGGAACTTTTTGAGGAAAAGTTCCTTAAGTCCATGTCTTCAAAAGTGGCATTGTTCAATAGAATCACGTACTACATCGTAAATAGAAAAGGCAAGCAAATGCGCCCAATGTTTGTTTTTCTTACTGCCAAATTGATTAATGGCGGCGCTGTAAACGATAGAACTTATTGTGGCGCTTCAATTATTGAACTCATACATACCGCAAGCTTGGTACATGACGATGTGGTGGACGACAGTCATAAAAGAAGGGGTTTTTTTTCCATCAATGCTCTTTGGAAAAACAAAATTGCAGTTTTGGTAGGTGATTTTCTTTTTTCAAAAGGTGTTTTGGTTGCTTTGGAAAACAAGGATTATGATCTTTTGCATATTATTTCCAATGCAGTAAAGGACATGAGCGAAGGGGAATTGCTGCAGATAGAAAAAGCACGCCTTTTAGATATTACCGAAGATGTGTATTATGATATCATCCGTCAAAAAACGGCTACCCTTATCGCAGCCTGTTGCAGCATGGGTGCATGCTCCGTTAAACCAGATTCTGAAGATGTAGAAACTTTTAGGAAATTTGGAGAGCTTTGTGGAATGGCCTTTCAGATTAAAGATGACCTTTTTGACTATGGAGCGGAAAAGATTGGGAAGCCAACGGGAATAGACATTAAGGAACAAAAAATGACGCTTCCATTGATTTACGCACTAAATGAGAGTGACAAAGAAAAAAAACAATGGTTGATCAACTCAATTAAAAAACATAACAAGAATAAAACAAGGGTTAAGGAGGTAATTGCTTACGTAAAGGAAAAAGGCGGATTGGATTACGCTGTGACCAAAATGATTTCCTTTAAAGATGAAGCTCTGGCATTACTGGAAAATTACCCAGATTCAGAATATAAAAGCGCCCTTACACTTATGGTAAACTATGTAGTAGAGCGTAAAAAGTAAATTTTCCATCTCCATTCTTTTAAGTGCCTGTTTGGGCATGTAATATGAATCTTCATAAAAAAATACTTCCCTAGACAACCCTTTTAGGTTTTGTCACGTCTATCTTTATAGAAAACAAACCGAGAACCACTTTTGAAGATTATCTCTTTGCATACAAATGATAAGCTTTTGATCAAAAAAGCCATTGCTGGTGACCAGCAGGCACAAAAACTCTTGTATGAAAAGTTTTCACCTAAAATGCTGGGGGTTTGTAGGCAATACATCAAGGATCTTCAGTTTGCAGAAGATATAATGGTAAATGGGTTTGTCAAGGTCTTTCAAAATTTAAAATCCTTTCAGCACAAAGGAAGTTTTGAAGGATGGATCAGAAAAATCATGGTTCGAGAAAGTATTTCTTATTTACGCAAAAGACAATTTGTGGTCTACGATGATGAGGTGTATGAATCTCAGCCAAAAGAAATAGAAGGAAGTAGCACATTATTGGATGTGGAATACGTACAACAATTAATAGATAAACTTCCTGAAGGATATAAAATGGTTTTTTTACTGTATGCAATAGAAGGCTATAAACACCAAGAGATTGCCAAAATGTTGAAAATTTCTGAAGGGACCTCAAAATCACAGTTGTTCAAAGCCAGAAAAATGCTTCAGGAAAATTTGACCCTAAAGGGAATGTCACCTAGAATTAAATCTGGGGATTAAAGAAATTATAATGGAGAAATTGGAGAAACATATAAAAGAAAGATTGGAGGAGCGAAAAATTTCGCCTTCAGCAGGAGCATGGGACAGGGTTTCTGCGCAAATTCCAGTGAAAGAGAAACCAAATCAAAAAGGTTGGTATTTATATGCCATTGCCGCTAGTTTTGTAGGTATTGTTTTGGTTTCAATATTCTTTTTTAAATCAGAAGAACCCAAGGAAAGTACCATTCAAGTTGTAGAAGAGCATAATAGAAAACAGGAAGAGGCACTTACCGAAGAGGGCAAGATCAATTTTCAGAATGTTGAACTTAATAAACCGGGCATTGTAGAAAAGGCATACAATAATAGAACTCAAGAAAAAACCAATGACTTAAAGTTGCAGGCATTGCCCTTACAGACAGAAGTGGCGGAAGAGACTGTAAAAGAGCCATTGCAAGACAGTTTTTTAAAAGAACCCAACGATTTAATAGCTCAGAAAGTAAATCAAGTAGTGGCCCAGGTGGAGTTTTTGGAAAACACAAATGCTGAAGTGACCGATGCTGAGATAGATTCACTTTTAAGAGCCGCACAACGACAAATTATCACGGAACAGTTGTTTACAGAAAGCAGCTCTGTAGATGCCATGGCATTGCTGTCAGAAGTTGAGATTGAACTGGATGATTCATTTAGGGATCAAATTTTTGATGCACTTAAAGATGGCTACTCAAAATTAAGAACAGCTGTGGCCGACCGAAACAATTAAAAATATTCATCAATCAGAAAGCCTTTTTTAGTTTCCCTATCCCGATAACAGTCGGGTAGGGAGGTTAGAAGGGAGAAAAAATCAAAGAACATCATGAGAACAATTACACTTTATTTGGCAACACTTTTTCTATTATTTCTTTCTCATCAGGTAGTTGGGCAAGAAAAGTATGAGCGAAAAATAGAAATACTAAAAGCTCAAAAGGAAAAGATAACCCAACAAGAAAAAGATGCGCTAAAATTTGAAGTTAAGGATATAAACAGGCGTCTTGGTAAGGGAGATTTATCACCTGAAGAAGCTAAACTCCTTAAGGCGGAGGTAGCAAAAAAAAGAGCCAAGAATATTGAAAATAGAATTGCAATCGTTGAAAACCAAATATTGTTATTAGAGAGAAATCAAGGAGATGCACTTGCCATAGTGGAGACAGATACGATTACGCACGAAGGCGTTCGACTGGGAATTGATATTGATGGGAGACCCGCTTTTTCTTTCCGGTCGCGTGAATGGAAAAAGGAGATTAAATATGATAGGCGTACGTATTCAGATTTTGTCTTTGCCATTGGGTTGAATAATGCCATAATTGAGGGGCAATCTTTAGATGATTCGCCATATAAGGTTGGGGGAAGCAGGTTTTTTGAAATGGGCTGGCAATGGCGGACACGGGTTTTTAAACAATCTAATTGGATGCGATTACATTATGGTTTTTCGTTCCAGTTTAACGGATTAAAGCCCGACGACAACCAAATTTTTGTACAGAACGGAGATCAAACGACATTGGAGGAGTTTGAGTTTGAGCTGGACAAATCTAAACTTCGAATGGATAATCTTGTATTTCCCGTTCATTTGGAGTTTGGTCCTTCTAGACTGCGTAAAACTGAAAAGAGTTTTAGGTATTCCATTCAAAACCAATTTAGGATAGGTTTTGGTGGTTATGGAGGGTTTAACCTTGGTACCCGTCAAAAATTGAAGTACAGTAGGGATGGAGAGCAGGTAAAGGACAAATTCAAAAGGGATTATAATACAAGCGACTTAATTTATGGTTTAAGTGGATATGTAGGTTTTGATGGAATACTTTTATACGTGAAGTATGATTTGAACCCTATATTTAAAGACGCTGTTGTAGAACAGAATAATATTTCCTTGGGCTTTCGGTTCGATCTGTAGACCAGTCAAAAATACCTCCCTGTCATCTAGAATGTCATTAAATAAAAAGGGAGGTATTTTGCTAATTTGTAAAGGCATTGAATCAACCTAGTTCCTTTTTCATTTCTGGAGTAAAATCTTCTTTGTAATATACCCTCCTGCAGTGCGAGCATTCGGCATACCGGGATACACTTATTTTAAATAGTGGAATCCAAAATAGGTGAAAATAATTTGGTTGAGAAACTGCTGTTAAGGTTCCCATCTGTGAGCAATATCTACAGATAGTATTGCGCAACGCCTTGGTTTCCTTTTTTCCTGTTTTGGTTCCGAAAAACAAAATCATTTTTGAGTTGTCTTATGTTTCGAGTCAAAAATCAGAAAAATATTTGATTCAAACCTATTTTTGCCTGAGCCGACTAATCAAACCAAAACCTGGTTGTTTTTTTATTCCATCCTGCTTTGTAATCTGCGTTGGTGAAGTAAATTTTCACATCTGCTTTGTAATCCGCGTCCACAAAGAAAATTTTCTTATCCGCTTTATAATCAACATCTGTAAAGTACCACCTACCTTTATTTCCAAGTACTTTATAATCCGCGTCGACCTTGAATACCCAAAGATCAGCTTTGTAAGCAGCATCTACCCTGTATACTTTGACATCCGCCTTGTGGAAAGCATCAACAGTGTAAACTTTTTGCGCCCAAGCATTTCCCATTAACAACAAAACAGGTAGAAAAACGAATACCTTTTTTGATTTAGAATGAGTCATTTATTTTTATTGATTAAATCGTTATGTATAGATGATTGGATTACTGGCTTACAATATCATCGACTTTTGGACTTGACCCATATTCATTTTTTGCGGAATTACCTCCCTTAACAATTTTTGCCAAAAGCCAGATAGATTCAATTACAGGAACTTGGGTTATAAATATTACCTGACCACTTTTCCAAATCATTGGATCATAGTATTTGCAAAGTAGTTTTTCGGTTGATTAGCTATGTTGTTAATTTGATGAATATCGATTTTCATGTGATGGATGATTCATTTCGGTGATTTTTTCGTTTTTTAGCTACCTTTAAAGGCTATTTAAAGCATTACATTGATTTCAAAAACTACCATAGACCAAGTATATGAAACCGCTCGTTTAGAGGAGGTAATTGGCGATTTTGTACAGTTGAAGAAAGCAGGTTCTAATTTTAAAGGGTTAAGTCCGTTTTCTGATGAACGCACCCCAAGTTTTATGGTATCGCCAGTAAAGCAGATTTGGAAAGACTTTAGTAGCGGAAAAGGAGGCAATGTTGTTGCATTTTTAATGGAGCATGAGCATTTTACCTATCCCGAGGCCATAAGGTATTTGGCTAAAAAGTATAACATTGAGCTTGAGGAGACAGAACAGTCAGATGAGCAAAAGGAACAGGCCAATGAAAGGGAAAGCATGTACCTTGTCTCTGAATATGCGCAAAAGTATTTTACTGAAACCTTGTGGGAAACTGAGCCTGGGAAAGCAATTGGTCTAACGTATTTTAAAGAGCGTGGCTTTACGGACAGCACTATAAAAAAATTCAATTTAGGTTATGGGTTGGATGAATGGGATGCCTTCACCAATGCAGCGTTGGAGAAAGGTTATCAACTTGAATTTTTAGAAAAAACGGGATTAACCATAGTTAAAGATCAAACAGGCAGGGAATCTAGAAAGTTTGACCGTTTTAAAGGCCGCGTGTTGTTTCCAATCCATTCTATGAGCGGCAGGGTTCTGGGTTTTGGAGGAAGAATTCTAACCAGTGATAAAAAAGCTGCCAAATATTTAAATTCTCCTGAGAGCGATATTTATCATAAAAGCAAGGTGCTGTATGGAATCTACTATGCTAAGCAGGCAATTGCTAAGGAGGATAATTGCTTTTTGGTAGAAGGATATACAGATGTCATACAATTGCATCAGCGAGGGGTAGAAAATGTGGTTGCTTCTAGTGGAACGGCACTTACTCCAGAACAAATAAGGTTGATCAATAGACTTACAAAAAACATCACTGTACTTTTTGATGGAGATGCAGCGGGTCTTAGGGCCTCTCTTAGGGGGATAGATTTGATTTTGGAGCAAGGCATGAATGTAAAAGTCTGTACTTTTCCGGAAGGTGAGGACCCAGATAGTTTTGCCAAAAGCAACACCTATGAGGACTTGGTTCTTTATTTAGAGGAAAATGCCAAGGATTTTATTCAGTTTAAAACTTCCCTTTTAGCTGAAGAAGCTGCTAATGATCCAATAAAAAGGGCAGATACGGTCAGAGATATTGTAAACAGTATTAGTAAAATACCTGATCAAATAAAGAAGGAAATCTATATACAGGAATGTGCCAAAATAATGCAGATTTCTGAAGAAGTACTGTACAACACGCTGGCTCAAATAGATAAAAAAGGAGCTACAGATTCGAACAAAAAACTTAAACAAGAACAAAGGGCCTTTCAAGTTGTAAAAAACAATCAGGTTGTTGAAAAGGTGGATGTGCAGTTTGAATTGGAGCGAAAAATCATTGAAATGCTCCTCTTGTATGGAAGCCAGAAACAGGAATTTGAGGATTTGGTTTTAAAAGAAAATGAAGAAGGCGATTTGGTGTTGGAACCAGAAATTGTTGAGGCCAAAGTTTACGAAAAAGTGTATCTAGACCTTCAAGAAGATGAAATTGAACTTACCAATGAACAGTTTAGGACAATCTATTATAGGCTTATAGAAGATTTAAATGAAAGTGAAGAGTTTACGGTAAATACCTTTTTATCCAATTTGGACCAGGAGATGATAAGGGAAGTATCTTCGATCTTAATGGAAGAAGAAAAATATAAGTTGGATGATTGGGCCAGAAAAGATATCTATCCTAAAGGTAAAGGACATGGTGTTGCGCAATTAGTGGGTGAAACCATACTCACATTGCGTTGTTACCTAATCAAAAACCGAATTGAAAAACTACAAAAACGCACTGAAGGCAGCACGGACGATAACTCTGAGGTTTTGGAAGAAATTGTTAATTACCTGCAGTTGAACAAATTGTTGAATGCCAAATTAAACAGGGTGCTTTCTTAACATAAAAATCCCGAACAAATGCTCGGGATTTTCAACAGTTTGTACTGGTTATTCTAATACAGTTCCAAAGCTTTTGCCTGTTGTAATAAATCCACCAAATTATCCACATTTAATTTTTTCATTAAACGTGCTTTGTAAGTGCTGACAGTTTTTTCATTTAAGTTTAGACCTTCAGCAACCTCCTTGTTTCTCTTTCCGCTAGCCAATAGTTTTAAAACTTCTACTTCTCTAGAAGATAATTTTCTAAAGAATCTTCGTGGTTTTTGTGTGCCTTCATCAAAAGCTAAACGCTGGGCCAATTCGTTTGTTATGAACATGTTGCCTTCACTCACTTTTCTTACAGCGGAGATAATGTAGTCAAGGTCCGCAGTTTTGGATAGATAACCAAACGCTCCTGCGCGAATAGTGCTTAATGCATAAACATCTTCAGATTGTCCACTATACATTAGTGATTTTACGTTAGGGAATTCTTGCTTTAGCTTTCTTAGCGTAGCAATACCGTTTATCTCTGGAATGTCCATCTCGAGCATTACTACATCCGGGGTAACTTTATCCAACATATCAAATAGTTGAGAAGTAGTTGAAACATCAGCAATGACCTCAATATCTGAACTAGCTTCAAGGACTTGTTTAATGCCTAACCGAACTATGGGATGATTGTCAGCTATTAATACTTTTATCATTTGGTTTGAGTTTTATTCGTTTGTTTAGTAATTAATTACTTACGCGGCGTAGCGAGCAAGTTAACGATTTGATGACGTAAAACTGTAATTTTTTTCTTAAAACCTTAGAATTTCTGGGGTTTTTTTCGTCTTAAGCTGGGTTTTATGGGTCAAAAGGTCATTTTAGGCGAGCAGGAATTTCACAAATGGGTATAGGAATCATCTTATGCTTGTTAGCAGTATTAAACTTTTTATATATGGTGAATACTTCTCTTTCTCTGTCAGAAAAATCTTCTATAGTTTTTTTATTATCATCCATTTTCATGGCCCATTCAAGCTCTGGATAGGAAGCGCCTATCTGATCTTCATCTGTTCTGCTATCTCCCCACAGCCCATCTGTAGGGGCAGCTTCCATGATATCCTGATTAACACCCAGTACTTTTCCAACATCGTAGACTTCGGTTTTTAAAAGGTCGGCAATAGGGCTCAAATCTACTCCGCCATCACCGTACTTAGTATAAAAACCTACACCAAAATCTTCCACCTTGTTTCCTGTGCCCGCTACTAAATACCCATTTAACGCGGCAAAATAGTATAGTGTTGTCATTCTTAGCCTTGCTCTGGTATTTGCCAAGGACATAAATCTATCTTCTTCGTTTTGTACACTAGGCAAAGCAGAGACCAAACTATCAAATACTGGAGTTAGATTAACATGTTGCCTATTTACATTGGAAAAGTTGTTCATTAACCATTCAATATGTTTATCTGCTCTGGTTACTTGATTTTTTCCTTGATGAATGGGCATCTCTAAACATAAAAGGTCTAGCCCTGTCTTGGCACAGAGGGTCGAAGTAACAGCAGAATCTATTCCTCCAGACACCCCTATTACAAATCCTTTGCTATTTGCATTGGTCGCATAGTCCTTCAACCAACTTACAATATGTTCTATCACCTTTTCAGTTTGCATGTATTACTTTTTAGATTCAATAAATTACCTTTGTGCCCTGTAAATTTAAACGCTGTAGTGCTAAAAATGAAGAGGTTGTTGAAATACTTTGATATATACACATTTGGTGGAGCAGTTTTTTTGACAATACTTTTCCTTAATGGATGCAAACAACCGGACAAAACAGCAGAAGAGGTCTCCAAAATACAGATTGACCTAGATGTAATCCGGTTTGATCGAGAGTTTGCTTCCGCATCGGCAGAAACTATTCCTACTTTAAAGTCCAAATACCCCTATTTATTTCCAGAGCAATTCGAAGATAGTATCTGGATTGCCAAACTCACAGACACTATTCAAGTTGAGTTGTCCGATGAGGTTGACAAAACTTTTGGCAGTTTTGAACAGGAAAAAAAAGATTTAGAGTCACTTTTTAAGCATGTGACCTATTATTTTCCAAAGTTCGTAACACCGAAAGTGGTAACGGTCACATCCGATGTGGGCTATAACAATCGTGTAATTCTGACAGATACATTGCTATTGTTAGGTTTAGATAATTATTTAGGTACCGATCACCATTTTTATAAAAGTATTCAACGTTACATTGCTGCGGGACTGGACAAACAATATCTAACTTCTGATGTTGCAAGCGCTATTGCAAAGAAAGTGCTGAAATATCCACGAGATAGATCTTTTATTGCAAGAATGGTGTATTATGGAAAAGAACTATACATAAAAGATAAGGTACTTCCCTTAACTTCTGATGCTCAGAAGATAGGATATACCAATGAAGAGATGGAGTGGGCCACAAACAACGAGGAACAGATTTGGCGCTATTTTGTAGAAAAAGAATTGCTATATAGTACAGATGCTAAACTGGACCGAAGATTTTTGGAGCCTGCACCCTTTTCCAAATTTCAATTAGAACTAGATAGTGAATCTCCAGGAAGACTTGGAAGGTATATAGGATGGCAGATGGTCAGGGCCTTTATGGAAAAGAACAACCTTACATTACAACAACTTTTGAACCTGCCTGGCGATGAAATTTTTAAAAAATCAAATTACAAACCAAGAAAATAGATGGCAATAGCACATACTTCAGAAATAAAATTAACCGTTGGACTTGATGAAAACCGAGTTCCGGAAGAATTAAACTGGTCTGCCCAGGATGGCGGTATAGAGAATGAGGAGGCCAAGGCCATGATGTTGTCCGTTTGGGATAGCAAGAACAGGGAATCTTTGAAGATAGATTTGTGGACCAAGGACATGCCCGTGGACGATATGAAAATTTTTTTTCATCAAACATTGGTAACTATGGCAGATACATTTATGAAAGCCACCCAAGATGAAAAAATGACTGCCACCATGAAAGATTTTTGCGATTATTTTGCAGAGAAGTTAGAGTTGAAATAGGCTTTCTATTTATGGTATGGGCTGATTTAACTTATTAAATTGATTTCTTTCCTCTTGGTTTAGACCCAAAGCCTTTTCAATTTTTTCTTTTGTGGGTTTTAACATGAAAAAATAAAAGATCAAAACAAGAGATACTATTAAGTATGCCATGTTCTCGGTAATCATGAAGGCTACAACACCAAATAATGCAGGTGCTTCCACTAAAGCATATTTGATAATGGATGCTGTTTGAAAACGTGCCAGTTTTTGTTTTAAATTAATTGTTTTAGGAATGTTTTTTACGGAATGCTTAAAAATGAAATCTCCCAAAAAGAGACAGATGACAGAAACTATGGGCACAATCATTAAATAGATATCATCAGTATTGGATAAATCAAAACTAGTGCTTTGTGTCTGAAAATAGATTATACCACTAAGCACAACAGGACTTGAGATTAAACCCAAATGAAGTAGGGATAGGGTCTTTATAAATCCGTTAGGGGTAAGCGAGTGTTTCTGTGTTCCCATAACTTTGAGCAAAAAGATTTAGCTGTAAATAAAGGTAAATTGCAAACAAATAGCATGAACAAATTGGTCAAACCCTTAAATGATGTGAAATATGATGGGTTTCACTTGATATTCTTAATATGTTAACTGCAAAAAAGTAGAAAAACCCAGTTAGTTCTGAAAATAGTCTTTGGGAGACATGCCCATCAATTTTTTAAATGACTTGTTAAATGTAGTTTTTGAGTTGAAACCAGCCTCTTGGGCCAATCCGAAAAAAGTAAGGTTTTCTGCTTTTTGGGATTTAGCAAGCTCTACAAATTCCTTGATTCTGTAGAAATTTACATATTCAAAAAAGTTCATGCCAATACGTTCATTAAGTAGCCTGGCTATCTCTGGATTGCTAACACCCAGCATTTCTGAAAGTTCAGACTTCGCCAATTTTCTATTTAGGTACGGCTTTTTTTCGGTCATCAATGTTTCAAGGGTTGTTTTCAAATTGTCCAAGTCTTGCATGGAGAGTTTAGATTGTTGGTATTTTTTAGCCTCCCTATATTTTCCAAATTTAAATAACTCAGGCTCCTTAATTCCATAGTAGGCTATAAACAGAATAATAAGTGCTATACCAAGCCAAATGGTCCTTCTGGCAGTTCTTTCAATAGTATCAACACCAAGGATGCTTATGAAATAGACAACCAGCCAGCAAGTAAGACAAAGGCCAATGGCAGTAAGAAAGTTCGAGAAAAATTGGGTTTTTATGGAGTAACTCAGCTCATTGCGAAGCCCTTTTTTTACTTGAAAAAAAATCCTACAGCTTAATATCCAATAGGTAATATTGAAAGCCAAACCAATGCCTACAAGTAGAGTTATGGATCTATAAAGCTCCCCGCTTTTTGCCCGTTCGCCAATTATTTGGTCCGATGGTAACATGAAATAAACAACGATGATAAGGATATATATAACTCCGGGGATATAATGAATCAAATCAGATGGATGAAACGGTGCGCCCTTTAGGGAAGAACGAGTAAATAAATATATGGTAGAGCCAAACATTAAAATGGAAAACTCTGAAAAGGAGTAAAACCGGAAGTTTTGCCCAAATAATTCGGAAATATAAATGATGCGTCCAGTTAGGCCAACTGCCAATAAAACAATTAGAAAGGCCAAATAGCCGTTTATGTTTTTTCTGCTTTTTGGTGAAAAAATATAAATGAACAGCAAAAAAAGACTTTGAAAGTATGCGAAATAAACGAATTGATTGATTACTGTTTGCATATGACTAAAATAAGCAGACCATACTAAAATGGCCTGCTTACCGCGTGGCTATTTAAGTATAAACTGATTTACATGCTTAACGCCGTAATGGTCCATTTTTAAATTGGTTTCATAGAATTTTTTGAATGATGCTTCATTTTCCCACTCGTTAATAATCAAATAATCTGGATTATAATAATATCCAAATGGAGAAGCACCGTTAACAAGTTCTACCTTTATAACGGCACCATGTTGCTTTGCTTTGTTGTTCCAATTATTCTTGAATTTTAAAAAAGATGAGCTTTCATTAGCCCAATAGGCCGTTACTACGTTGTACTTATTTAGGTTGATTTCAAATGAAAGGTCTTTTTTAAGCTCCCAATAAGTAAGTGCAAATGTTGACCAAAGATCTCTTCTTCTTTTGTGAAAATCTGGTAAGGAAGTTTTAATCTCACTTAGAAACTTAGATCTACTATCAAATGAATTCCAGTATCCAAAAACCATACTTTGGGGGTGGTAATTGCCTTGCGTGTATTTTTCAACGCCAAAGCCGGGTTGAGGGTTATAACCGTTTTTTTGTGCTACCGGAAATACAAGCTTAAAGTATTCCTGTAACAAATCATCCTTGTTTGGGTTTTGATTTAGAAAGATGATATCCAGTACTTGTCCTTTCTTTAGATTAAAAGACTTTTTGTTTTCTTGGGCCGTCATAGTTGCAATACAAAGAACAAATAGAAATGAGGATAATTGATTTTTTAGAAGTTTCATGAATCTGTTTTAAAGTTTTACAGGATTCAAATGTATTTGCAAGCGGGCATATGGAAAAGTATTATAGGTCTTAATACGAACGCATACGGTATTTGTACACTTTAACCCAAAGTAGAAGGGTATAATGGTGCATGTTTCTCTTAAAGATAGAGGTAGAAGAGGAAGAAAATAGAGCTAAGAAATAGTAGGAGACAGATTTACTCAGCAAAAACTTCGTAGTGTATTACTTCTTCAGGAAAATCAACCAAGTATTTTTGATCTTCAGGATAATATTTGGCTCTTGTTAACTGTGTTCCAGCAAAATTTTTAATCACCTCTAAATTATCCCAGAAGGTAATTAACTCAAAATATGCATATTTGCTATCTGTTCGTTTAAGAAAGGTAAGTTTTACAAAGCCATCTGTTTTTGAATAATCGGGAACAGCCCTTTCCTTCATGAAGGATTCATATTCCTGCAGATGTTCCAATTTTGTTCTTCCTTTCCAGATTCGTGCAATCATGCCATATCTAATTTCTAACCATGAAAAATACTCTTTTATTCCTGTATTTTAGATAAGAAGCGTTGTATTTTTAGTTCATGAAAAAGAAAAGACCTCAAAAACTCCTTTTTGTTTATAATGCTAATTCTGGGACTCGCAATGCTATTTTAGACAGTATGCATAAAGTTTTAAGTCCATCAACTTACGATTGTAATCTATGTGATATCACTTTTGGTGTTATTGCGGAAAATAGGATTTGGAAAAAGTTCAGGCAATCAAGTAAACAAGAGATGCTCTTTTTACATAAAGATGAATTTGCGAAAAAATATGCATCAAAATTTGGACATAAATTTACTTTTCCCATTATACTGGTGGAAGGAACGCATGGATTGGAGATTGTAATTTCTACAGAAGAACTAAATCAGTTAAAAACAGCCAGCGGATTGGTTAGGTTGGTAAAGGAGCGGACACCTTAAAACTTATGATTGCTTAAAAAACTCTCCATTTATGTTATCAATATAGTTGAGCAGTTCATCTTTGCCCGTACGGTGGGTAGAAGAAGTGATAAAATAAAGGGGTGCTTCTTCCCAAACGCTATCCAGTAAATGCTGGATATAGTTTTTCGCCTTTTTTTCAATGGTATTGGGTTTCAATTTGTCCGCTTTGGTGAAAATTATGGCAAACGGAACATTGTTGGTGCCCAACCATTCCATAAATTCAAGATCTACTGGTTGCGGTTCATGCCTGATATCAATTAAAACAAACCCGCATACTAATTGCTTTCGTTCTTGGAAGTATTCTGTAATGTACTTCTGAAAAATCTTTTTATCCTTTTTGGATACCCTTGCGTAGCCATAACCGGGTAAATCGACCAAAAACCAGTTGTTGTTTATTTTAAAATGGTTGATGAGCTGTGTTTTTCCAGGTCGCCCAGAAGTTTTAGCCAAACTTTTACGCTCCATCAACATATTAATAAGTGATGACTTGCCTACATTGGACCGTCCAATAAAAGCATATTCAGGTAAGGGTTCGTTAGGGCATTTGGCTACATTGGAATTGCTCATTACAAATTCGGCCGAGGTAATCTTCATGGTCTAAAAATTGCGTTTGGCCAACCAAGCCTCAAGAATGGAATTGAAGTCCTGCGGATGTTCCATCATAGGGGCGTGGCCACATTTTTCTATCCAGAACAAGTCTGAATCTGGCAGCAGAGAATGAAACTCTTCCGCAACATTAGGAGGAGTTACTGTATCGTTTTTACCCCATATAATGCAAGTTGGAGTTTTCATATGTGGCAAATCCTTGGACATGTTGTGCCGTATTGCACTCTTGGCTATTGCAAGTGTCTTCACCAATTTCATTCGATCATTTACGGTAGCGAAAACTTCATCTACAATTTCTTTAGTGGCTACCTCTGGGTCATAGAAAACATCCTGTGCTTTCTTTTTTATGAATTCATAGTCTCCACGTTTTGGGTAACCATCTCCCATAGCACTTTCATAAAGGCCAGAACTACCTGTAATCACCAATGCCTTAACCATTTCTGGAAACATTTTGGTATGCAAAAGACCAATATGACCTCCTAGGGAATTGCCTAAAAGAATAACGTTGTTCAGTCCTTTGAATTCAATGAAACCTTCTAAAAACTTGGCAAAGTTCTTAACTGTGGTCTTCAACATCGGCATATCATAGATGGGAAGCTCAGGTATTAAAACCTGATACCCTTTGGATGGGAAATATTCAGATACTCCTTGGAAGTTGCTCAGTCCTCCCATAAGACCGTGCAATATAATCATGGGAGTGCCTTCACCCATTTCAATATATCGGTATTTACCTTCCTCAATAATATGCTCTTCCATCTAAAATTAGTTGGTCTAAGTGGGCAAATATAGGCAATTCATATCACACAGATTTGGAGTGTTTGGTTCTTCAAAAATCAGGATTTAGACAATACATAAACAGTGAATAAAACCATTTGGTAAGACGTTGTGTACAATTTTTCGGGTAAAATGTAATTTTTTCTTGATTTGTGGAATATTTATTAACAAATGTGTCTTTAAGTGGAGAAATGTGGAAATAAAATCTATATATTTGAGTTATTGTTTATAACCAATTGATTTCTAGTGACCCATATCATAGGACAACATGACTGTAAAGCTGATACCAAGGGACGGGTAATACTGCCTATTTCCTTAAAGAATCAATTGTTGCCAGTTTTGAGCGAAGGCTTTGTGATTAAGCGGTCTGTTTTTCAGCAATGCTTGGAACTTTACCCTAAGAGCGAGTTTGATGTGTTGATGCAAAAAGTACTGAAGAAAAGCAAAATCAACAGAAAGTATGATGCTTTTGTTAGAAACTTTGTTGCAGGTATGAAAGAGGTTACGATTGATGCAGATACCGCTAGACTGCAAATACCTAAGAATCTGGTTGAATATGCTGAAATAGGTAAGGAAGTGGTATTGAATGCAGTTTTTGACAAAATAGAAATTTGGAACAAAGATAAGTACGAGATGGTCTTGGCTGACGGTGAGGCGGACTATGCAGATTTGGCCGAAGAGATTTTTGCTGACGATGACTAGGGAATATCATAATCCGGTGCTGCTCCATGAGTCAGTAGATGGATTAAATATAAAGGAAGATGGAGTTTATGTAGATGTCACTTTTGGTGGCGGTGGTCACTCCAGAGAAATATTGAGAAGGCTGGGAAAAGAAGGAAGGTTGTTTGCATTTGACCAAGATGAGGATGCGTTGGCAAATACGATTGAGGACGACCGGTTTCAGTTGATAAATCAGAATTTTCAATTTCTCAAACAGTTTTTAAAGTTCTATGGCATTCGGAAAGTTGATGGAATCTTGGCAGATTTTGGAGTTTCTTCCCATCAGTTCGATGAGGCGGAACGTGGTTTCTCCATTCGCTTCAATGCGGATTTGGATATGCGGATGAACAGAAATAGTGAGTTATCCGCTTATCAAGTGATCAATAAATATTCCCAAGAAAATTTAGCATCGGTTTTGTTTCAATATGGCGAATTACGCAATGCAAACGCTATGGCAAACGCCATTTTAGAATCAAGGTCAGAAACCCCGATCAAAACCACAGGTCAGTTAAAAGAGTCCTTAAAGCGGTTTTTGCCCAAAATGAAGGAGAACAAGATTTTGGCACAGATCTACCAGGCAATTAGGATAGAGGTCAACCAAGAGATAGAGGTGCTCAAGGATTTTTTGCTTCAAACACCTGAGGTTCTTAAGGTGGGAGGGCGATTAAGTCTGATAAGTTATCATTCTTTGGAAGATAGATTGGTCAAGAGATTTATTAGGGCTGGAAAATTTGAAGGAGAACCTGAAAAGGATTTTTATGGGAATATAGATGTTCCCCTGAAAAAAGTGGGCGGATTGATAATTCCATCAGCAGAAGAAATTGGTCGCAACAACAGAGCAAGAAGCGCCAAGCTGCGCATAGCAGAACGGATTTAAAATTAAAGAGCAAAATGAAAAAAGGACTACTGGACATTTTAAAAGGAAAATTTTTGGTTAGCGGAGATGCTCCCAAGAACTGGATGTTTTTATTGTTTGCTTCTTTCCTTGCTGCCATGATGATTTCGAGTAGTCATAAAGCAGATAAAAAAGTACATGAAATAGCGGCCCTGAGCGAAGAGGTGCGCATGTTGAAAAGTGAATTTTTTGAGCATAGGTCAACGGTTCAACAATTAAAGTTGGAATCCTCTCTAAGAGAATCAGTGGCGGTCGAGGGCCTTGGTCCTTCAAAAAATCCGCCAAAGAAAATCAAAGTAAAATCAGAAGAGTAAATGGCAATAACGGAAAAAAACATAATGAATAGGCTATACCTGATTGCAGGTTGTCTCGTCGTTTTTTCCATTTGCGTAGTTATAAAGTTGGTGGACATACAAATGATTAAGGGTGAAGATTATAAAGAACTTGCTCTTAATAAGACAGAAAAGATGTTTACCATAGAACCAAATAGGGGCAATCTATATTCGGATGATGGTAGCTTGCTTGCTGCTTCAGTACCAAAATATGAGATACGGTTTGATGCCAAAACCGTGTCAGAAGAAAATTTTCAGAACAATGTTGCCGCTCTTTCAGATTCCCTAGGAAATCTTTTTAATAGGCCCTCTTCCTATTACAGACAGCTTTTTAGAAAAGCACGCGCAAATAATAACAGGTACAAGTTGGTAGCCAGAAACATTGACTATTTGGAATATATACGCATAAAGCAATTTCCATTATTTAAGTTGGGTCCTTATAAAGGTGGCTTTATAGAAACGCATAGGGTTGTTCGGGAATACCCTTTGGGCAAAATGGCGGCCAGAAGTATTGGTTACGAAAAAGTAGATGAAAATGGGTATTATACCAGAGTTGGTTTAGATGGAGCTTTTGGGGAACAATACCTTAGGGGAAAAGAAGGAAAGCGTTTAAAGCAAAAAATTGCAAAGGGCCAGTGGAAGCCAGTGGGTCTAGATAATATTGTTGAGCCACAGGATGGATTGGACGTGGTTTCCACAATCGATATCAATATTCAAGATATAGCTCATCATGAACTTTTGGGCCAATTGGAAAAATACCAAGCAGATCACGGATGTGTTGTGGTAATGGAAACTGCTACCGGTGAGATCAAGGCAATTTCAAATTTGGGCAGGACTTCAGAAGGAAAATATTATGAGAAATTAAATTATGCGGTAGGAGAATCTCATGAGCCGGGCTCTACTTTTAAGTTGATGTCCATGGTAGCCGCTTTGGAAGATAAGGTGATTGACACCAGCACAGTTATTGATACGGAGAAAGGAAGGTACAGAATTTATGACCGTGTGGTAAAAGACTCTAAATGGGGAGGCTATGGAAAGATTTCCGCATCAAAAGCCTTTGCAGTTTCTTCCAATACAGCTTTTGCAAAAATTATTAACGAGAACTACAAAGAGAAGCCAAAAAAATTTGTGGATCGCCTTATGAACATGGGGCTTCATAAAAAGCTAGGGTTGCCTATTATTGGTGAAGGAGACCCGGTAATTCGGTATCCTGGTGATGAAGGGTGGTCCGGGATTTCTTTAGGATGGATGTCCCATGGGTATGAAGTGTCCATGACCCCTATACAGACATTGGCATTTTACAACGCCATTGCAAATGACGGGGAATTTGTAAAGCCCAGATTGATCAAGGAAGTGCGGGAAGGTAACAAGGTTCTTAAAAGATTCGATAAAGAGGTGACGAACGCTTCCATCTGTTCCAAGGAAACAGTGAAAAAAGCACAACAACTATTGAAAGATGTAGTTGAGAAAAAATACGGTACGGGTCATGGATTGTATTCCAAAAACTTTTCAATGGCGGGTAAGACAGGGACCTGTCAAAAGAACTATGTGGCTAAAGACCCAGATAAACTAGCATATATTTCCTCATTTGCTGGTTATTTTCCTGCAGACAATCCAAAATACTCTTGTATTGTAATTATCCACGAACCTGATAAAAGTGTTGGGTATTATGGGGCGGACGTATCGGGGCCAGTTTTCAAATCGATGGCGCAAAAGATTTATGCTACCTCACCAACGGTGGACGAGGTAAAAGGAAAGGCCTTCAATGAAGAAACCTTAGAGGAAGATTACAAACAATACTATGCCCAGGCGCAGAAAAAATATACTAAAGTACCTAACGTAAAAGGAATGTGCGGAATGGACGCGGTTTCATTACTAGAGAATTTAGGACTGCAGGTTGAGGTGAGAGGTAATGGAAAAGTAAGAAAGCAATCCATTAACCAAGGAACAGAAATAAATCAGGTAAAGAAAATAGTGCTGGAACTGTCATGAAGTTGTTAAAGGACATATTGTATGGGGCTGGTCTTTCCGCGGTAAGCGGAAATACAAACGTAATGGTCAACCATGTTCATTTTGACTCTAGAAAAGTTGGAATGGACGATGTTTTCGTAGCCATTAGAGGTTCAATTACAGATGGGCACGAGTATATTCAAAAAGCTGTGGAATCTGGGGCTAAAGCTGTTGTTTGTGAAGAGCTTCCAGAATTATTGGTAAATGGGGTAACCTATTTAAAGGTTGTTGACTGTAATAGTGCTTTGGCCATAATAGCATCCAATTATTACAACAATCCTTCCAAGAACCTTAAGCTTGTTGGTATTACTGGCACCAATGGCAAAACAACAGTAAGTACACTATTGTATAATTTGTTTAGAAAGGCCGGTTATAAGGTGGGGTTGATTTCTACCATAAAGATAATGGTGGACAAAAAAGAATACCCTACCAGTTTAACCACTCCAGATGCTTTAACCATAAATAAACATTTGTCTCTAATGAGCGATGAGGGTGTGGAATTCTGTTTTATGGAGGTCAGTTCGCATGGAATCTATCAAAAAAGGTCTGAAGGATTACATTTTGAAGGTGCAATTTTTACAAACCTTTCTCATGATCACCTTGACTATCATAAAACTTTTGCCGAGTACCGGGACACTAAGAAAAAACTCTTTGACGATCTTCCCAAAACCGCTTTTGCCTTAAGTAACATTGATGATAAGAATGGCTTGGTTATGTTGCAAAACACCAAAGCAAAAAAATGTACCTACGCACTAAAGTCATATGCTGACTATAGAGCACAGATATTGGAAAAACAGTTTGATGGACAGTTGCTCAAAATTGATGATAATGAACTTTGGTCTAAGCTAATAGGAGATTTTAATGCTTATAATCTGTTGGCCATCTATGCTACAGCAGACCTTTTGGGTCTTGAAAAAATGGAAACCCTTAAACTTATCAGCGAGTTGGAAAATGTAGATGGTAGGTTTCAATATTTTATATCAAAAGAAAAAATAACGGCAATAGTTGATTATGCCCATACGCCGGATGCGTTAAAAAATGTGTTGGTTACGATCAATGCATTGAGGACTGGAAATGAAAACGTCATCACCGTAGTGGGGTGTGGTGGTGACCGTGATAAGTCTAAGCGTCCGGTTATGGGTCATATCGCCTCAGAAATGAGCAATCATGCGATTTTCACATCAGATAACCCAAGAACTGAACCTCCTGTTTCAATTATTGAGGAGATGGAATCTGGGGTCGAGCCCCAAAATACCAATAAAGTGTTGGCCATTGAGAATAGAAAGCAAGCAATCAAGACTGCTTGTAAACTGGCTTTGGCTAATGATATCATTTTAGTTGCGGGAAAAGGGCACGAGACCTATCAAGAAACAAATGGTGTTAGAACAGATTTTGATGATTTTAAGGAAATAAAAGAGGCCTTGGCCAATTTAAATAAATAATTGTAGTCCATGTTATACTACTTGTTCGAATATTTAGAGAATCAATATCAATTGCCAGGGGCATCACTGTTCCAGTTCCAGACATTTAGGGCAGGTATGGCGGTATTGTTTTCGCTATTGATTGCAATGGTCTACGGAAAGCGGATTATTCTGTTTTTGCAAAAGAAGCAAATAGGAGAAAGTATTCGTGATTTGGGCCTGGAAGGACAAAAACAAAAAGCTGGTACACCCACCATGGGCGGGTTGATTATCATCATATCTACATTGCTGCCAGTTTTGTTGTTTGCAGATATTAAGAACATTTATATCATCCTATTGATCGTTACAACCATATGGATGGGGATCATCGGGTTTGTTGATGATTATATCAAAATCTTTAAGAAAGATAAAAAAGGCTTAAAGGGTAGATTTAAAATATTAGGTCAGGTAGTGTTGGGTTTAATTGTTGGCGCGGTTCTCTACTTTCATCCTGAGGTAACAATCAAGGAAAAAGATACTACCCGAATAACAGAGAACTTCAAAGTAGAAAAAGTATTTGGACAGGACATTAAGTCTCTGGGCACCAATGTTCCATTTTTTAAGAACAATGAACTGGATTATGCTGATTGGATTACTTGGGCCGGTGACGGACTGGAAGATTATGCATGGTTGATTTTTATCCCCGTGGTCATATTAATTGTTACGGCAGTGTCAAATGGCGCAAACCTTACTGATGGAATTGATGGGCTCGCGGCAGGTTCATCCGCAATAATTGTATTGACTTTGGGAATTTTTGCCTTGGTCTCCGGTAACATTCAGTTTTCAGATTACCTGGATATTTTCTACATCCCTAGGGTTGGGGAGCTGTTAATTTTTATTGCTGCGTTTGTTGGGGCTTTAGTTGGTTTTTTATGGTACAATGCGTACCCGGCGCAGGTTTTTATGGGAGATACAGGTAGTTTGACTATTGGCGGGGTAATCGCCGTTATTGCCATTATTGTCAGGAAAGAATTGTTGATTCCGTTGTTATGCGGAATTTTCTTCGCCGAGACACTATCCGTAATGCTTCAGGTAAGCTACTTTAAAAGGACAAAGAAGAAATATGGCGAAGGTAAAAGGTTGTTTTTGATGGCGCCTTTACATCACCACTATCAAAAGAAATTATATCACGAGAGCAAGATAGTTACCCGATTTTGGATTATTGGAATTTTGCTGGCAATAGTCAGCATTGTGACATTAAAAGTCAGATAAATGGCTCGCTTAGTAATTCTAGGAGGTGGGGAAAGCGGTGTTGGAACAGCAATACTGGGAAAGAAAAAGGGATTTGAAGTCTTTGTCTCGGACAAAGGAGAAATAAAAGAAGAGTACAAAAAAGTTCTTGAACATTTTGAGATTGAATGGGAATCAGGTACCCATACAGAAGCTAAGATTCTAAATGCAGATGTGGTTATGAAAAGCCCTGGCATACCAGATAAAATTCCTTTAGTGGAAAAATTGGTTGCAAGTGGCATTTCTGTTGTTTCTGAAATTGAATTTGCTTCAAAATACACCAGCGCTACCTTAATTGGCATTACGGGAAGTAATGGTAAGACCACCACCACAATGTTGGCACATCACCTGCTTAAAAGTGATGGATTAAATGTAGGCATGGCAGGAAACATTGGTGATAGTTATGCAAAGATGGTGGCCGAACAAGATTTTGGTCATTACGTATTGGAGATAAGCAGTTTTCAATTGGATGGCATAATAGATTTTAAACCATATATAGCTGTCCTTACCAATATTACTCCAGATCATTTAGATCGATACGAGTATAAGTTTGAGAACTATATCGCCTCAAAATTTAGGATAGCCATGAATCAGGACGAAAATGATTTCCTTATTTATGATGCAGATGATGAAGTAATCAAAAATTGGTTAAAAAATCACCCAGTTCAATCCAAATTGGTTCCCTTTTCACTAAGGGAAAAACAAAAAGAAGGAGCATGGCTCGAAAATGAAAAGATTAAAATGAATATTGAACATAAAACCTTGGAAATGAGTACAGATATTTTGGCCCTTGATGGTCAGCACAACGTAAAGAACACCATGGCGGCAGGACTCGCGGCGCTATTGGTAAATGTAAGAAAGGAAACTATCCGTCAGAGTATTCAAACTTTTCAAGGGGTTCCACATAGACTGGAAAAAGTCTTGAAAATTAACCATGTAGAATACATTAACGATTCCAAGGCAACAAATGTAAATGCAACCTATTACGCCCTTGACGGAATTAAAAAACCAATTGTTTGGATAGTGGGTGGTGTTGACAAGGGTAACGATTACAAGGAATTGATGCCAATGGTAAGGGAAAAAGTAAAAGCCATAGTCTGTTTGGGAATGGACAATTCTAAACTAAAAGATGCTTTTAGCAATGTCATTGATTTAATGGTGGAAACATATTCTATGGAAGAAGCTGTAAAGGTGGCATATAAAATTGCAGAGAGGGGAGATTCAGTTTTATTGTCTCCTGCATGCGCAAGTTTTGATCTTTTTGAGAACTACGAGGATAGAGGAAACCAATTTAAAACGGCAATTAAAAATTTATAATAATGTTGACGGTATTTAAAAATTTGAAAGGTGATAAAGCCATTTGGGGCGTAGTGGCTCTTTTGGCCCTTTTCTCATTTTTACCGGTGTATAGTGCAAGTACCAATTTGGTATATGTAAATGACGATGGCACAACCTTTGGGCACCTAATAAAACATGCGGTACTATTGTTTTTAGGATTTGGAATTATTTACGCAGTCCATCGAATCCCAACACATTATTTTAAAGGACTTTCCATAATAGCATTGCCCATTGTTTTAATTCTATTGGTGTACACACTTACTGTAGAAACCAAAATAGGCGGCGTTACTGCAAATAGATGGATTAAGATTCCGTTTGTAGGTGTCAATTTTCAGACATCAACTTTGGCATCAGTTGTTTTAATGATATGGATTGCACGGTATTTAACAAAAATAAAGGATGTTGCAATCACATTTAAAGAAAGCATATTGCCATTGTGGCTACCAACAGTTTTAGTTGTTTTATTGATTTTACCTGAAAATTTTTCCACAGCGGCCATAATTAGCTTTTTGGTTTTGGTGCTCTGTTTTTTAGGTGGATATCCCCTTAAATATTTGTTTGCCATAGTTGGGACCGGAATAGTGCTGTCTGGAATGTTTTTGTTTGTGCTATTTAAAACCCCCGAGATATTGCCGCAACGGGCAGGAACATGGAAATCCAGAATCGAAACTTTTTGGAGTCCAGAAAAAGCAGGGAAAGATGATTTACATCAACTTACCCTTGCAAAGATTGCCATAGCAGAAGGCGGTGTAGTAGGAAAGGGTGCGGGAAAAAGTGTCATTAAAAACATGCTCTCTCAAAGCACTTCTGATTTCATTTTTGCAATAATTATAGAAGAGTATGGACTGCTGGGAGGAGGGGCCTTATTGTTCTTCTATTTGTTACTTCTATTTCGGATTGTAGTGGTCGCAAATTCAGCTAAGACCATTTTTTCCAAATTGTTGGTGATTGGTGTGGGTTTACCAATTGTTTTTCAAGCATTCATCAATATGGCTGTAGTGGTACAATTATTTCCGGTAACAGGTCAACCATTGCCATTGATCAGCATGGGAGGAACGTCTATTTGGATGACGTGTATGGCGATTGGCATTATACTGAGTGCAAGCAACAAAAAAGAAAATTTAGAGGAGGAATCCTATAACATAGATGAAAGTAATCCTTTAGAAGTATTAAGTGGGCAATTATAGGTTTATACTTTCTGGAGGAGGCACGGGAGGACATATTTATCCGGCAATAGCAATTGCCAATGAGCTGAAAAAGAGGTATCCAAAAGCTGAATTTTTGTTTGTTGGAGCTAAGGATAAAATGGAAATGGAGAAAGTACCGCAAGCAGGATATAAAATAGAAGGCTTGTGGATAAGTGGATTGCAACGGAAACTGACACTTAAAAATTTAATGTTTCCATTAAAACTAATAAGTAGTTTGTTGAGAGCACGGCAAATAACAAAACGGTTTAAACCCAATGTGGCCATTGGCACGGGGGGATTTGCCAGTGGACCATTGCTTAAGATGGCCGCTAGCGGTAAAATTCCATGTTTGTTACAGGAGCAAAACTCTTACGCAGGAATAACGAACAAATTGTTGGCAAGTAAGGCAAAGCGCATTTGTGTTGCCTATGATGGTATGGAGCAATTTTTCCCAAAAGAAAAAATTATTAAGACGGGTAACCCTGTCCGTTCCGATTTGGTTGATCTAAAGATTGATAAAAAAGAGGCAATTGAGTTTTTTGGATTGGATTCAAGCAAGAAGACCATATTGATCCTAGGAGGTAGTTTGGGCGCGAGAAGGGTGAATCAATTAATTGAAAAAGAACTTGATTTTTTTCAACATCAAGGAGTGCAGCTAATATGGCAATGTGGTAAACTGTATAATGAGGATTATAAGCAATACGATTCAAGTTCTGTAAAGGTTTTGGCCTTTTTAAATAGAATGGATTATGCGTATACAGCTGCAGATATAATCCTTTCCAGAGCAGGGGCTGGGTCGGTATCAGAATTGTGTTTGGTAGGAAAGCCAGTAATATTTATACCATCACCCAATGTGGCAGAAGACCATCAGACCAAAAATGCGAGAGCACTGGTCTCAAAAAATGCTGCTCTTATGCTAAAGGAAAGCGAATTGGATTCTGAATTCGAGAAAAGTTTTATAAACCTCATGGATTCAGCTGACACTCAAAATAAGTTGAGCACTAATATTAAGGAGTTGGCTATGCCAAAAGCTACGGAGCACATAGTTGATGAAATTGAAAAATTGTTTAAATGAATTTAAAGGACATCCATAACGTCTTCTTTATTGGTATCGGAGGTATAGGTATGTCCGCCTTGGCGCGCTATTTCAAATATATAGACAAGAAGGTGATGGGATACGACAAAACTCAGACTCCTATCACGGATGAGCTTATTGAAAAGGAAATTTTTGTGCACTTCAAAGATGAAGTACGCCTAATACCGGATATGTTTAAAAATGTTAAAAATACACTTGTGGTCTATACTCCGGCGGTACCATCTACACATTCGCAATTAAATTTCTTCAGGGAAAATGGTTTTGTAGTAAAAAAACGTTCCGAAGTGTTGGGTATTATTACCAGAGATACGTTTTGTTTTGCAGTAGCAGGTACGCACGGAAAGACTACTACCTCTTGCATTTTAGCTCATTTACTTAAAGAAAGTGGCACCCCTTTAACGGCCTTTTTAGGAGGTATTTCAGAAGATTTCAACAGCAATTTTGTGTTGGAAGGAACAGAATACTCGGTTGTAGAGGCAGATGAGTTTGATAGATCGTTTTTACAACTTTCACCAGATGTAGCTTGTATTACCTCTATGGATGCAGACCATCTGGACATTTATGGAACAAGCAATGAACTACAAAAGTCTTTTAGGGATTTTGTTGAAAAAATAAAGCCTGGTGGGATGCTTTTTATTAGGAATGGACTTCCATTACAAGGCACTACTTATGGGATTGAGGATGGATCAGATTATCGTATAGAAAACATTTCAATTGAACAGGGCACCTACATATTTGATTTGGTTACTCCCACAGGGGTATTGGAACGGGTTCGTTTTAATAAGCCGGGAAGGCACAATTTACTTAATGGATTAGCTGCATTTGCAATGGCGTTGCAAGCTGGTTCTCCCCCGCACCGTCTCGCTGAGGCATTAGGGACCTTTAAAGGAGTGCAAAGAAGATTTTCCTATCAGATACAGGATACGGATTTTACTTTTATTGATGATTACGCACATCACCCAACAGAGATCAGTGCTGTTTACGAAGCAATAAAAGAAATGCACCCAAATGAGGAAATAACCGCAGTTTTTCAGCCTCATTTGTTTTCTAGAACAAAGGATTTTGCTGATGATTTTGCAAAAAGTCTATCAAAATTTGATGTGGTTCTGTTATTGGAAATATATCCAGCAAGAGAAGAGCCTATCAAGGGGATTACTTCAGCTTGGCTATTGGAGAAAATCAATAATCCAAAGAAAAAGTTGGTTTCTAAACTTAATCTAATAAACGAAATAAAAAATTGTAAAACAGGCGTTTTGGTAACAATGGGAGCTGGCGATATTGGAATGGAGATACCAAAAATAAAAAAAGAATTAGCGTATGCGAGTTAATTGGAATTACATAAAATTGACGCTTTTGTCCATTACCATAATTGGACTTTATGGTTTTGCAGAGCATCGTAGCAAGAAAAAAAGAGTGGCAGATATATCCATTAATTTTTTGGGGGACAATAACTTATACCTTACAGAAGCCTCAGTTAATAAATTGTTAATACAAAATTATGGCACGGTAAAAAATAGGGCTAAAGAAGAATTAGTTTTGAATACCATAGAGGATATTATACTGTCCAATGCTATGGTGAAAAACGCCCAAGTCTATCTTACTGTAAATGGAGAACTTATATCTAAGATTGTTCAGCGTAAACCAATTGGAAGAGTAGAGGGAGTCTCTAAATTTTATTTGGATGATTTGGGAAAACGTATGCCTTTATCCAAGGATCATTCAGCTAGAGTTCCCATAATTACTGGGAAAATTACGGGTAAAAGCCTTGAGGACGCCTATACGATTTTAAATTATATCAACGAGGACGATTTTCTTAGAAAAAATGTTATCGGTATACATGTTGAGGAAGAAGGAAAGTACCAATTAAAGTTTCGTTTAGAAAACTTTGTGGTGAATTTGGGAGGAGTTGAAAACCTCAATGAGAAGTTCAAAAATTTTATGGCGTTTTATGCAAAAGCTGCCAAGGACAATTCTTTGGAGAAATATGCAATAGTAAGTTTAGAATTCAATAATCAAGTGGTGTGCACCAAAATATAAAGTATGGAACAAGGTAATTATTCAGTTGGTTTGGATATTGGAACTACCAAAATCGTTGCGATTATTGGTAAGGAAAATGAGTATGGCAAAATAGAGATTTTAGGAACAGGTAAGTCAAAAAGCTTGGGTGTTCATAGAGGTGTGGTCAATAACATTACTCAGACCATTTCATCCATTCAACAGGCAGTGGAGCAAGCAGAGGTAGACTCTGGGTTAAAAATAGGCTCTGTTGTCGTGGGCATTGCTGGGCAGCATATAAGAAGTCTTCAGCACAGTGATTATATCACAAGGCCAAATTCAGAAGAAGTAATCAACGATGATGATTTGGAGAAACTCTGTAATCAAGTCTATAAGTTGGTCATGCTTCCAGGTGAAGAGATCATACATGTTTTGCCGCAGGAATACCGTGTGGATGGCCAACCGGAAATAAAAGAGCCCAAAGGGATGTACGGTGGTCGATTAGAGGCCAACTTTCATGTAGTGGTCGGGCAGGTTTCGTCCATCAAAAATATTGGTAGATGTATAAAGAGTGCTGGTCTGGACTTGGCAAACATCACCTTGGAGCCATTAGCATCGGCAGAAGCTGTTTTAAGTCAGGAAGAAAAGGAAGCAGGAGTTGCTTTGATTGATATAGGAGGTGGAACCACAGACCTTGCAATCTTTAAGGATGGAATCATTCGTCATACCTCGGTAATACCTTTTGGGGGAAATGTCATCACAGAAGATATTAAAGAAGGTTGTTCAATTATAGAGAAGCAGGCTGAATTATTAAAGATAAAATTTGGCTCCGCATGGCCGGGTGAAAATAAGGATAACGAGATTGTTTCCATTCCTGGACTAAGGGGCAGGGAGCCTAAAGAAATCACCTTGAAAAACCTATCCAAAATTATCCATGCTCGGGTAGTGGAGATTGTGGAACAGGTTTATGTTGAAATAAAGAACTATGGTCACGAAGAACAAAAGAAAAAACTAATTGCCGGTATTGTATTAACGGGTGGAGGAAGCCAGTTGAAGCATTTGAAACAATTGGTTGAATATATCACCGGAATGGATACACGTATTGGATATCCTAATGAGCATTTGGCAGGAGATTCTGAAGAAGAGATTGCAAGTCCTTTATATGCAACAGCAGTTGGACTTTTAATGAATGCTTTGGAAACAACTTCCATGAACGCTGTCATGGAAGAAGAAATACAAGAAGATGAACAGGTTTTGGTGGGCCAAGAGCATGTGGCAAACAAATCGGCAAATATGTCGATGAAAGAAAGAAAATCAATTTTTGACAAATGGTCCGAAAAGCTAAAGGACTTTTTGGACAACGCGGAGTAATAACCCTATATAGCACACCCTAATAAGTAACAAAAAACTATCATGAGTAAGAGCACCGAATTTGATAACATCGCTTTTGATCTTCCCAAGAACAAGAGCAACGTAATAAAAGTAATTGGCGTTGGTGGTGGAGGTAGCAATGCCATCAATCACATGTTTCAAGCTGGTATCAACGGAGTGGATTTTGTAATCTGCAATACAGATGCCCAAGCTTTACAAAATAGTACGGTTCCCAATAAAATCCAACTGGGTGTGTCCTTAACGGAGGGACTTGGTGCTGGAGCCAATCCAGATGTTGGCGAGCAGGCTGCATTGGAAAGCATGGAAGATTTAAAAACATTGTTAGGACATACCACTAAAATGGTCTTTATTACTGCCGGTATGGGTGGTGGTACAGGAACAGGTGCAGCGCCTATCATTGCCAAAGTGGCCAGAGAGATGGATGTCCTTACGGTAGGTATTGTTACGATTCCTTTTCAGTTTGAAGGAGCTATGCGTAACAAACAAGCTCAGGCCGGTATTGAAAAACTACGTTCCAATGTGGATTCGCTAATCGTAATCAACAACAACAAATTACGAGAAGTATATGGAAATCTTGGGTTTAAAGCAGGTTTTTCAAAGGCAGATGAGGTTTTGGCAACCGCGGCAAAGGGAATTGCGGAGGTAATTACACATCACTATACACAAAACATTGACCTTAGGGATGCCAAAACAGTACTTTCCAATAGTGGTACTGCAATAATGGGTTCATCTACGGCATCTGGCTCGGCAAGGGCTGGAGAGGCCATCATGAAGGCACTGGATTCACCGTTATTGAACGACAATAAAATAAATGGAGCCAAAAACGTATTGTTACTTATTGTTTCTGGTTCACAGGAAATCACCATTGATGAAATAGGGGAAATCAATGACTATATCCAAATTGAAGCGGGACATGGCGCAAACATTATTATGGGTGTTGGTGAAGATGAAGGCTTGGGAGACGCCATTGCTGTAACGGTGATCGCTACAGGATTCAATGTAGATCAACAAGATGATATAGTAAATACGGAAACCAAAAAGGTCTTTTATACACTGGAAGATGAGCAAATCGCAGAACAGGAATTAACTCCTGATACTACTACTGTTCAAGAAATTAAGGTTGAAACACCTATTGACCAGGAACCGGTAATAGTTAAGCATACGCTGGAAATGGAAGAAGAGGAAAAGGTAGAAGAAGTTCTGCCAAAAGCTGAAGAGATTGAGCTTATTCCAACTACAAATTACATCCGAAACTTTAATGTTTTTTATGAAGAAGTAATTCCTGAAAGCTTAGAAGATGATTTTGTTATCATAGAAGCAAAGAGCATACTTAATGATATTGATGTAATAGATCCAGAGGTTGTTTCGCCAAAAGCGGCAGAGGATCAATTTGCGTTAACGTTTGATATGCCCTTGAACAAAACGGAAGAAAAGGATGAAGAGGAAAAGGAGCATACCATTACGTTCAATTTAGATGATGGCTTAAAAGATATTGATGTAAATGAATATGTAGAGGTAAAGCCCGTATTGGAGTTTAAAAAAGAAGGGGAGACCCGTTACAATTTGGAAGAATACATGGAGTTGGAAACCCAATTGACGGGGGCTAGGTCCGTAGCGGAAACCCATGAGCCCAAATTGGTTGAAGATGAATTGGTGTTTGAGAAAAAAACAATAAAGACCGAGGCTTCTACAGGTGGAGAAAATGCTTCAGGAAATGTAGATCCGTTTAACAGTTCCATTAATGATCTATTAAAAGATCGCGCAGACGAACGAAGAAAGAAATTAAAGAATTTCAATTACAAATTTCAAAACAACAGGAACAGTATTGACGAAATAGAAAAGCAACCTGCTTACAAGAGGCAGGGGGTGGATTTAGATGATACTCCCCAAGAGCAAAAGGTCTCTAGGACAACACTGAGCGAGGACAGCAATGACGATTTACAATTGCGTTCCAACAACTCTTTTTTGCATGATAATGTTGATTAGTAGTGTTTAAATTGAAATCCATTTAAGATGGAGAGCATAAACCCGTTAGTTAAGAGACTTTCGGGTTTATTTTTTATCTTCGCTGCCCAAAATAGAGATAAAATGAGTTTGCAAGATCAGGTAATGATAGAGATGAAAACAGCAATGAAAGCAAAAGATACTGTTGCGCTGGAATCATTGCGAGCTATTAAATCTGCAATTCTGTTGGCTAAGACGGATAAAGGCGGTGGTGGAGAACTTTCTGAAGAAGATGAGGTTAAACTGGTCCAAAAATTGGTAAAACAACGTAAGGACAGCGCTACAATATTTACGGAGCAAGGAAGAGAGGATTTAGCAGCTCCAGAATTGGCCCAAGTGGCCATAATTGAAAAGTTTTTACCAGAACAGCTCACTGAGGAAGAAATTGAAAAAGTTGTTGTAATGACCATCGATTCAATCGGCGCATCAGGAATGAAGGATATGGGCAAGGTGATGGGCATTGTTTCCAAAGAATTGGCCGGGCAAGCAGATGGCAAGACCATTTCTAGCATTGTTAAGGCTAAATTAAATTCTTAAAGATATGGCCACGTAGCTCAGCTGAATAGAGCACTGGATTTCGGCTCCAGCGGTCGTAGGTTTGAATCCTACCGTGGTCACAAAAAGCTCTTATTTGATTCTAAAAAGCCTGAAGATTTATGATTTTCGGGCTTTTTTGTTTAAGTGTTTCCAAGTTTCAAACTCAGTTTTAAGCGCATTGTTGGTTAAAGGGTAAAGCCCAATCACAGATGCCCCATTTCCAACTTTTTCAAGTACAAATTCCTCATACAAGGTCATCTCTAAACATTCATCAGCTACATCATCAGCTAAATGTTGCGGTATGACCATAACACCATCATTATCACCAACTATAAAATCTCCTGGAAAAACCGCCACATCTCCACAACCAATAGGTTCGTTAATGGCAATGGCTTGGTGCAATGTAAGATTGGTAGGTGCCGAAGGTCTGCTATGATATGCTGGAAAGTCCAAATCCGCTATTTCAGCGGAATCCCGAAATCCACCATCGGTTACCAATCCTGAGACACCGCGTTTCATCAATCGAGTTACTAATATTGAACCTGCCGAAGCGGCTCGAGCGTCTTTTCTGCTATCAATGACAAGTACAGCCCCTTCAGGACACTCTTCAACCGCTACTCTTTGTAAATGTTTAGGGTCTTTAAAAACTGAAATAGGATTCAAATCTTCACGGGCAGGAATATAGCGCAAGGTATATGCTTGCCCGACCATTGTGGGTTTGCCTAATTTTAGTGGTTTGACATTTTGTATAAATTGATTTTTCAATCCTTTTTTGAAAAGGCAGGTGGCGATGGTAGCCGTACTTACTTTTTTCAACTTGTCTTTTGTAGATTTTGCTACTTCAGTCATAGTATTCTAACTTATTGATTAGAATTATTCTGCTTGTTGCCAAGCATTTTTTAAAAAAGTCAAGTCCTTTTTCATTTGCGCAAAAACTTCCTTTTTATCAATCGTGATTTTAGAACCACCATGTTCTGCCCCTCCTAAATCATACTCCAAATGTAGCGAAACGGGCACATTGATTTTATATTTTTTAAGCAGTTTGAAGTAGGAATCGAAATCGACCATACCTTCTCCCAATGGGACATTTATCGGTTGCCATTTTCCATCTTTCTGTCCCCATTTAAAATCCTTGATGTCGATACTGCTAATGTAGGAATGAACAAGGCGAAGACCGAGTTGCCAACTACTACCTCCTTCTACAACCGCATGCCGAATATCATATTGGCAGCCCATGTGCAGGGAAGATGTGTTTTTTAAAATTTGCGGGATATCCCAAATCGGGGCACCAACATGATTGCCAGCATGGTTTTGATATCCGCCGTACAATCCCAATTTTTTGTTCAGCACCTCCAAAGCGGCTAATTTTTGAGCATGGACCTCGATAGTTTGCTGAATTGTCTTTTCTTCAGGATAAGTGAGCCATCCGGTACGGTAATGCGTTAGTCCCAGGGCACTTGCCGTTTCTAGAACCTGCCTGCTTTGCGGGTCGTTTGCTTCGGTAATATTGGTCGTCATCATGGTCGGTAGCAAACCGAATTTCTTCATTGTGGAAATTACCTTAGGTAAATCTTCAGCAGCACGTTCAGGCAGCACATGCCCTTTAGGCCTTACAGTTAAATCTAAACCATCAAAACCCATATCTGCGGCAGCTTCTGACATCTCATTGTAATCAAGAAATTGCAAATGTTTAGAAAACAAATTTACCTTGATATCGTCATTTGGATTTGGACGTGTATTTAAGAGAGATTTGTCAAAACCCATAAGCGGTATACTACCTAATGCAGCAGCCGATAGCTGTGTAAAATTTCTTCTTGAGATACCTTTTTTATCTTTTTTCATAATCAGGTGCAGTTTTATATTTTCTAGGTAGAAATTATGTTAAAAACTTGCGTGTCTTACAAATATATGTATTTTTGGTAAACCAAACTGGTTAACCAATTTGAATAAACCAGTTTTTTCGATTATAGTAATATGACTTTATTTGAAGTGCCACAGCTTCAAACTTGTTTCATATAGTCCTATTTTGAACTAGCATATCGTATGTATAACCGACATAATTACAACATGAATTTCAAAATATCTCCATCAAAGACTACCATGTTTGCCATAATGATTGGTGCTTTGTTGTTCCTGAAGAGCTGTAAAGATATCAAGCAAGATGTCTCGAAAGCCAATGAAAAAGCATCCAAAGGAATTGTTGCAAACGACGTCATACCATTTTTTCAACATTGGAATTTAATCTTAGGTGATGGTTCTAATGTAGGTCTGGCAACTAATTATGAGAACGAAAATTTCTTTTACGTTACAAACGACGGTAAAAGTAATTGGGTAGTTTATAAAGCACCCAATGCAGGAGATACTCATGGGACTTCCAATAACACAAGAACCGAATTGGCTCAGATGAAAAAATGGTATCCTGCAACCGCCAATGATAAATTGACAGCTACTCTCAAAGTAATGAATGTCTCAGCTACCGGCGATGCTCGAGTTGCATCTACTTATTCAGTAGTTGTTGGTCAGATTCACAGTGCCGATGGCCATGAGAACGAACCGCTGAAAATATTTTACAAAAAGTTCCCCGGACACTCCAAAGGATCGGTTTTTTGGCATTATGAAATCAATACAGCAGGCGATGATAATTCTGGAAGATGGGATTTTTCAACCGCTGTTTGGGGCAATAATTTTTCTGTTGTTGGTTCTGAAGTGAACACTTATCCAGAAGAACCTAAGGATGGTATTGCCTTAGGTGAAGAATTCAGTTATGAAATTGAGGTCAAAGATGGTATAATGCGCTTAAAGTTTATGAGCGAGGGGCATGAAACCAAAACATTTTCAAAAAACTTAATCGTATCAGAGTATACAACAGCAGCGGATATTCCAAAACAAACACAAGACTTATTTGTGCCAATCGGTCAAGACGGGGCGGAACGTTCAAAGGCATATGCAGGCGAGGGTCTTTTTTTTAAATTAGGTTCTTATAACCAAACAAATGGAAAGTCTCCAGAAGTAAACAAGAATTGGTGTTCTGGAGCTGAAACCCATGGTGGTGATGTTCAAAAACAATATGCCGACGGAAACTATGCTGAAGTTTGGTTTAAAACAGCAAGTATTTACGTAAGCGATGCTGCCGTATCAAATGAGGGTTATTTCGCTAAAAATGACTAGGCCATGGATTGTCTCAAAGTTCAATTAATTATAAGTTTTAATATGATGAAATACCGTTTATTCCTTCTTAGTGGCCTTCTTTTATTTATTTCCTGTGGAGAAAATACTGTTCAAAAAGGCGTCACAGTGAATGATATTGAAGAATTGAATGTGGCTTTGGCAAATGTGAGTCCAGGTGATGAAATAGTCATGGCGAACGGCGAATGGAATGATGTTAAAATTCGATTTGTAGGTTACGGAAAGGAGAAGCAGCCTATAACCTTAAGAGCCGAAACCGCTGGCGAAGTGCTAATCAAAGGAAAGTCTGATTTAAAACTTGGAGGTGAATATTTAGTGGTTGATGGTTTGCACTTTACGGAAGGCTCGTCACCTTCAAGAGCGGTGATAGAGTTTGCCATCAATAAAGATACCCTTGCCAATCATACGCGGGTAACGAATTGTGTAATCGAAGATTTTAATAAAGACCAGCGAAACCAAAGCGATTTATGGGTGTTGTTAAAAGGGAGGCATAATGAGGTTGATCATTGTTATATTGCAGGGAAGTCTAATCGGGGCCCGACGATTCGAGTTGATTTGGAAGGCAACAAGAGCATAAAAAATTACCACAAAATCACGAATAACTATTTCGGGCCAAGACCACCCAAAGGTGGACCAAGCGCCGAAACCATACAGATTGGTAATAGTTTTACCTCCATGGCTCCCAGTTATACACTCGTGCAAAACAACTTCTTTGATCGTTGTAACGGCGAAGTAGAGATAATTTCCAGCAAAACAAATTTCAATGAATTTCGGAATAATGTTTTTTATAAAAGCGAAGGCTCATTGGTTACAAGACATGGTAATTACTGCATCGTAGACGGAAACTATTTTATTGGAGATGATAATTCTGAACAAATAGGGGGCATTCGATTGATAGGAACCGGGCATTGGGTGACCAACAACTATTTTTATAACCTAAAAGGCCAAGTTTTCAGAAGTCCGCTGGCTGTGATGAATGGTATTCCTAAATCACCACTAAACCGATATATACAAGTTACGGATGTCGTTGTGGCCCATAACTCTTGGATCAATTGTACTTCGCCATTACAATTTGGTGTGGGATCCAATGTTGACCAAAAAGATGTGTTACCGGCTTCTGAAATCAGGTCGGAAAGACCTATTCGTACTATCGTGGCTAACAATTTAATCTATAATGAAAAGGGCGATATGCTTCCTATTGTAGCGCACGATTCTTTAGATGGCATTGATTTTAAAAGTAATTTAATAAACAATCAAGGTGTCGCCCTCAATCCTTACTCAGGATTTAAACAAGAGGAATTTTCACTTTCTGAGGTAGAGGAGAATCTTTTAATACCTTCAACTGAACTACCTAACATAGGGTTTTATAACGGTTTCGAATTTGACCAAATTAAAGAAGATTTGTTTGGTAGATCAAGAGCAGATAAAAATGTTGTTGGAGCAATAGCTGGTGGACCCGCGAATTCCCCAAATCTTATGGATGTCTCTAAATATGGTCCTGGTTGGTATACTATTAATGAGGCAAATGAGAATGAGGTGAAAACACATTCCGTAGCTTCTGTTGTAGAATTGGTGACAGCTGTAGAAGCAGCAAATAGTGGTGATATCATAGCCTTAACAGCGGACCAATACGAACTGAAAAATTCGCTGAAGATTTCTAAAAAACTCACTATTCGTTTAGCAAGTGCCAATGAGAAAGCAATAATCATGTATAGTGGTGAGGCCAAAACGCCCGCCTTTGAAATGAACCCCAAGGGAGAGCTTACCCTTGAAGGGGTTTCGTTAAAAGGTCAAAAAAGTCAGTATGCTTTTGCTAGTTTGCAAAGTAACATGTCCAGCCATTATAATTTAACGGTAATCGATAGTGAAATAGCAGATTTTGACTATGTGTTAAAAGGCTATAAATACTCTTTTTCGGAGTATGTAAAATTCAAATCTACCCTCATTCAAAACTGTTTGAATGGAATAGAATTGGCAGCCGAGGATGATGATCGTGGTGATTACAATGCGGAAAACGTCTTTATTGACAATTGTCGATTTCTTGGTATTGCCGAGAATACCATTAATTACTACAGAGGTGGTTATGACGAATCAACGGTAGGTGGAAATCTAGTTGTGACCAATAGCTCCTTTGCGAATTGCGGTGCCAAGGAGGAAAACGGAATATTAATAAATACGTATGGTATTATCAATGTTATTATTGCAGGAAATAAGTTCGAGAACAACCGAGTGAAAATGGTTGCGCGTCTGTGGGGTGCAAAAAACAATTCGCATGCTGATAACGAATTGAAAAATTCAGGGGAGTTGATAGTTCAAGAAAATCTTCCATTGAAACTCATGTATTAATCCAAAGGAAAAATGAAAACTAAAACGATAATAACTGTAGTACTAGTCGGTCTTATTTTAGTGGTTGCTAGTTGTAAAGAGAAAACAAAGCAGGTTCAAAAAGAAGTTACAAAAGCTATCATCTACCCGAGCGATGTAATTCCGTTTATGGATGAATGGAAAATTCTTTGTGGTGATGGTACAAAAAGCGATTCGTTAGTGAATTTTTCAAAAGAAAATTTCTTTTATGTTGAGAACGATGGCGAAACCGATTGGGTGGTATATAAAACTCCCAATTCAGGTGTTACCTCAAGAACCTCAAGTAATACAAGAACAGAATTAGGCCAAAAAGCACATTGGATTCCTGAAACAGGTGGCAAACTAACGGGAACCTTGAAGGTTATGCATGTGTCAACTACAGGTGATGCTAAAGTATCCTCTTCATATTCCACGGTTATTGGACAAATACATAGTGATGAGGGTCATGAAAATGAACCTTTAAAAATCTTTTACAAAAAATTTCCAGATCATGAAAAAGGTTCTGTTTTCTGGAATTATGAAATTAATACAGCAGGTGATAATTCAGGCCGTTGGGATTTTTCAACCGCCGTTTGGGGCTATGATTTCTCTAATGTGGGAACAAGTGCAACATCATATCCAAAGGAACCCGAAGATGGTATCGCATTAGGGGAAGAATTCAGTTATGAGGTAAATGTGTTTGAAGGGATGATGTACTTAACCTTTAAAAGTAAAGGTCATGAGACAGTGCGCTTCGAAAAGAGTTTATTGAAATCTGATTTTTCGAAAAAAGCGGATGTTCCCGAACAAATATTGAATACTTATTACTTGAGAGGTCGCGACGGAGTAGAACGTGATACCGCTTATGCTGGTGAAGTACAATATTTCAAACAAGGGTGCTACAATCAAGCGAACAGAAAGTCCACCAAATCGGAAACCTATGGAGGTGATATAGCCAAACAATACGCAAATGGCAGCTTCGCAGAGGTTTGGTTTAAAGAAGCCACGGTAGGAGCGGCTACTTCACCTAATAACGACTAATTTCCATGATGAACTATTGTTAAAAATTTGTGAATCTTAGAATTAAATGTATTTTTGGTAAACCAAATTGGTTAACCAATTTAATGATGTTTTTGAAAAACTCCTTTTTTCTTTTCTGTATTATTGGCTACTTAAGTATTTCCCCTTTTATAGCAATAGCTCAAGAACATCCCAGTTTGATTCTCACCAAAGCTGGTGTTGAAAAAATTAGAGCTGAGTTGGGCAAGGTGCCCTTATTTGATGTTTCCTTAGAACAACTGAAAAAAGAAGTTGATGCTGAAATCGCTTTAGGAATTGATACGCCTGTTCCAAAAGATTACTCCGGCGGGTATACACATACACGTCATAAAAAGAATTGGATTGTCCTACAAAAAGCAGGAGTCTTATTCCAGATTTTACAAGATGAGAAATATGCGATTTATGTTCGCGATATGTTAATGCAATACGCTGAGCTCTATCCAACATTACCAGCTCATCCAAAAACACGTTCCTATGCTAGAGGGAAATTATTCTGGCAATGCTTGAATGATTCCAATTGGTTGGTTTATGTAAGTCAGGCTTACGACTGCATCTACGATTGGCTGTCAAAAAAAGAGCGTAAAAATTTAGAGAAAAATCTTTTTAGACCATTTGCTGATTGGATATCCGTAAAAAATCCGCAGTTCTATAATCGTGTGCACAACCATAGCACTTGGGGCAATGCTGCTGTAGGTATGATTGGTTTGGTAATGGATGATGAAGAACTTGTTGAAAGAGCATTGTATGGTTTTAAAGATGATGCTTTGGAAGTAGGTGCCAAGGATAATGATGGGGGTTTTATAAAAGAGGAAGGTCAGAAAACGGGTTTTTTGGCGAATTTGGATGAACCTTTTTCACCAGATGGGTATTATACTGAAGGGCCTTATTATCAAAGGTATGCTATGTATCCATTCTTGATTTTCGCCCAAGGACTTCATAACGTAAAGCCCGAATTGAAAATTTTTGAATATAAAAAAGGGGTACTCTTAAAATCTGTAAATGCACTATTGAATTTAACAGATGCAGATGGCGAATTTTTTCCAATTAATGATGGCCAAAAAGGAATGTCATATTATTCTCGGGAATTGGTAACTGCCGTTGACATAGCCTATCATTTTGGAGGAAATAATCCAGAATTACTGAGTATTGCCCAAAAGCAAGGTCGAGTAGTATTGGATGACACAGGATTGTCCATTGCAATGGGGATAAAGGAAGGAAGGGCAAAGCCTTTTGTAAAAAAATCAATTAACCTCTCTGATGGCTCTGATGGTGATCAAGGCGGAGTGGGGATTTTAAGATATGGGGAAGAAGACTTGACCGTAGTACTCAAATATGCAGCCCAAGGCTTGAGCCATGGACATTATGATAAACTTTCATTTTCTGTATATGAAAAGGGAGAAGAAGTGCTTCAGGATTATGGATTGGCAAGATTTGTAAACATTGAGCAAAAAGGGGGGGGTAACTACCTCAAAGAAAATACCACATGGGCAAAACAAACCGTGGCCCATAATACATTGGTCCAAAATGAAACATCTCATTTTGATGGCAAATATGAAGTTGGAAACAAACACCATTCGGAGCTATTCTTTTTTGATACTACAAATGACCACGTGCAACTTATAAGTGCAAAAGAGAAAAATGCATATCCTGAAACAGAAATGCATAGAACACTTGTCCTTATTAAAGACAAGAATATGGAAAAGCCTTATGTGTTGGATATTCTAAAGGTAAATTCCAATACCAAGAATAAATATGATTTGCCATTTTATTATAAGGGGCAAATAATGGAAATGAATTTTGACTATAAAGTTCCCAAATCGTTGAATCCTCTAGGAACATCAAACGGCTATCAACATTTATGGTTGGAAGGAAAAGGTAATTCCACTTCTCAAAACACAAAATTTTCATGGCTGAACAACCAAAAATTTTATACGCTAACAATGGCTACACATCTTAATGATGAACTATTGTTTACGCGTTTAGGAGCCAATGACCCAGAATTTAACCTAAGAAGGGACGCTGCTTTTATGCTTCGCAGAAAAGATGTTGCCAAAGAAGTGTTTGTATCAATCATAGAATCTCATGGAGCATATAGTCCGGTCTCAGAATTTGCGGTGAATGCAAGAAGTAGTATTTCAAATTTAGAAGTCATTTATGATGATATAGATTTTACTGGAGTCCTTATTGAGACTACCAAAGACAAAAAGAGTCTGCTTATCCTGTCAAATATAGAAGCGTCAAAAAGCTACGAGCATAAATTAGAAATAAACAACAAAGAGTATAAATGGACAGGGCCATACTATTTTGGTCCAGTTAAATAGTATTTAATTATGGAAAGTTTTGGGTCAAGTAAGGAATTTTTGTTTGGAAAGGAAATCCCATGGGAAACTGTTGGGGAAGGTTTAGAAAGGCAAATAATGGGATACGATGATAAGATAATGTTGGTGAATGTAAAGTTTGCTAAGGGAGCTATTGGTGTTATGCATGAGCATCATCATTCTCAGGTTACCTATGTAGTAAGCGGCTCCTTTGAACTTACCATTGGGAACGAGACCAAAATACTCAATACTGGAGATTCATTTTATATTCCCCCCCATGTAATGCACGGAGCTGTTTGCTTGGAAGCGGGGTTTTTAATTGATGTGTTTAGTCCCATTCGTGAAGATTTTATGATAAACCGCTAAAAAAAGATATCCGAAAATCAATTCTTGATGTTTTAGAGAGCTTTAATTGCTCAAAACCATAAAATTTTAACATTTTAATTGAAAATAGGTTTTTTTTTAACCTTTATATAACATATATTTGGTCAACCAATTTGGTCAACCAGTTTGGAATACCAATAAAAGTAACACTATTATGAAAACATAACGCAATAAAAAAAAGGATAGGTGCACGCCTATCCTTTAGATGATATCACTTCTTTGGAGGGAAGTAATACTTAAACTGATACACTTTTACTTAAAAAATGCATATGTCAAAATTAAGGAAATTTAATTTATTGACTAAACGTGTTTTATTAGTGAAAGTGGGATGCCATCACGACTACGCTACGTGAATGGAATGGGAATGTTAATTGACACAAATAATTGAACTAACTAAAACTAATGAATTTAAAAACGAAACTACTTTTAATTGCAATATTGTTGTCCAATATTCAATTATTTGCCCAAGACAGCTACAGTCTTGCAGGCACAGTGACCGATACAGACAACGTTCCAATTCCTGGAGCGAATGTTATTGTTTTGAATACGACAAGAGGAACTCAAACCGATTTTGACGGTAATTATTCCATTCAGGTTTCAAATGGGGATGTATTGCAGTTTTCCTATATAGGTTATGCAACACAAGCTGTAATTATTAATGGACAAACATCTATTAATATAATACTTCAAGAGGATACAAGCGAACTAGATGAGGTTGTCGTCATTGGTTACGGAACACAGAAGAAATCCACTTTGACAGGGTCCATTTCTAAAGTCGTGAATGATAATTTGGACCAAATTGCGGTGTCTAGGGTGGACGAAGCCTTAATTGGTCAGGTATCTGGGGTTAATATCCAAGCAACTAATGCTGAAGCAGGTGGTGCTCCTACTATTACGATTAGAGGTGTAGGATCAATAACTGCCGATTCTGGCCCTGCACTGGTGATTGACGGTATAGTTGTAAGCTCAGAATTTTTCGCCAATATTGATATGAATGATGTGGAATCTTTTGAAGTTTTAAAAGATGCAGCATCTGCCGCTATTTATGGTAGTGAAGGGTCCAATGGTGTAATTTTGATTACTACTAAGAGTGGTAAGGCAGGGAAAACACAATTTAGCTATCAAGCCTACACCGGCTTTAAAGACGCACACGGGAGCGATGATTACAGAAAGAGTGTTGCTGACTGGGCGGTAATAGAGCAAGCAGCGACCGGAACACTTTCAGGTGAAACTCTATACGCTCAGGCATTGGTTAATATTACTGGAATTGACAGAGATTGGCAAGATGTTTTCTTTGACGGTGGAAACGTTATAAGTCATTCTTTTTCCGCAAGAGGAGGTTCTGAGAATACTAAGTTCAGTGCATCTTTAAGGTCACTTCATGATGAAGGTGTTGTAATTACGGATGACTATACACTGTACACTGCAAATTTGAAGTTAGATACTAAATTAACTGATAAATTAAGATTTGGACTTAGAGCTTCGCCATCTTTTACAGAGCAAAGACGATTGCCAACATCAATACATAACCCAATACGTCAATCCCCTTGGTTACCTATTTATCATACAGAAGAAACACTTCAATTCATTAATCGAGGTAACTATCCAGATGTTGGGGTTGGCGATTACTTCTTTGAAAATCATTTAGAGAACAGGGACTTTGACAATGATGGAAATACAGAAAGACCCCGTACTTCGGGTGATTCAAATCCATTTGCACAATATGTTGAGAGAGAACATTATGAGGATAACACCAAGTTGTTTGGCTCTACATATTTTAGCTACGAAATTTTAGATGGACTAACGGCAAAAACATCTTTAGGGGTTACTTTGGAACAAAGAACAAGAAGAAGATGGGACGGTACAAGGCATCATGCAGCTGGTAATAGCAGGGCTCAGTATAATTTACAGAATAGATTCCGTACCAGACTGATTTCAGATAATACATTAAACTATACCAGAACATTTGGTGAGGACCATGATTTCAATTTTCTAGCAGGTATGACCGTACAGCAAAGAAAATCTGAAGAGAGCATTACCACTGGTAATGGATATTCCAATGATTTGCTTAAAAATCTACAAGGCGCAACGGCAATAGCTAGTTATTCTGAAATCAATACTGAACTAAGAAAAGTAGGTTACTTTGGTAGGATTAATTACGCTTATAAGAATAAGTATTTATTCAATGCCTCTTTTAGAAGGGATGGTAGTTCGGTTTTTGGCGTAAACTCTAAGTATGGTAATTTCCCTGCGGTATCCATAGGTTGGAATGTGGCTAGAGAAAACTTCTTAATGAACAGCGATGTTGTAAATAATTTGAAGTTTAGAGCCAGTTACGGCCTTACAGGAGCTGAGAACTTTAATGTAGGCAATGCAATTGTAAATGCTTGGCCTTATCTAGCTTTACTGCAAAATTCAAATGCTGTTGTTGATGGCAGTGTAGATGCAGGCGTTTCACCACTTAACATTGCAAATGCATTATTGCAATGGGAAGCTTCGGAAGAATTCACCGTTGGGTTGGATTATGGATTATTCAATAACAGAATATCGGGATCCCTGGATTATTACCAAAGGACCAGTGATGAATTACTGTTAAATAACCCAGTATCTTACATTACTGGATTTTCCGCAGGTATAGTGAACTTAGGTGAAGTGCGGAACAGAGGATTGGAACTTGAGTTAAGAACCAAAAACATTATTAAGGAGAAATTTAGTTGGAGTTCTACTTTGATCGCATCTACCAACCAAAATGAATTGTTGAGTTTTGGTGATTCCAACAATGCGTTAATTGAAGATACTTATGGTAGAAATTCACAATGGATTAACAGAATAGGTGAACCTATATCATCTTTCTGGGGTTATGTAGTGGATACAGATGCTTATGATGATACTGAGTATAGAACGACTTATGTTGACAACCCTTGGAATCGAATTAACGGTCAAGCTGATGATACAATAGTTAAAGATCTAAATGGAGATGGAATAATTACAGAAGAAGACAAAACTATTTTAGGAGACCCTTATCCAGATTTATTATACAGTCTTACCAATGACTTTAGAATTGGAGCCTTTGATTTCTCATTTCAAGTTCAAGGAAGTCTAGGGGCTCAGGTAAACAATATAGGAGATCAATATTTCTACAATTGGTTTGGTAACAGAACCAGGAGTGGGGGTGAATTACAGGCTGTTGCCGATGGCCTTGTTCCACATACATCTTTCATTCAAGAAAAGGTGTTGACAAGTGAAGTAATTGCAAGCGCAGATTATTTTTCATTACGTAACGTAAACCTTGGGTTCAATTTTCCAAACGATCTCACTTCAAAATTAGGACTGTCAGGGTTAAGACTTTATGCCACTGCTCAGAACTTGGTTTATATCACTGCAGATGATTATCATGGTTTCAACCCAGAACATGTAGATGGTAATAACCCTAGAGCATACGGTTCTCAAAGAGCAGGTACACCTATATTTAGAACCGTAACACTGGGTCTTAACGTTGATTTTTAATTTAAAAAAACAAACAATGAAACATATAAAATATTTAGTCTTTGCAATTATCGGGCTCAGTTTTCTTGCCTGTAGCGATGATTTTTTAAATCCATTGCCAGATACGGCAGTTGCAGTGGATTCGTTCTTCCAATCTGATGAAGATGTGTTGGCCGGGGTTATAGGAATCTATGATGCCATTCAAGGTACCAATGAAAACACTGTAACTAATATTGGTAATGCTAACAGAGGTATACAATTTGAACACCTTTTGACCGAGCATCGCACTGATAATACAAGAAACGCAACTCTGGAAGGTTCAAAGTCTGATTTTCACAGGTATGTGGTTAATGCCAATAATGTGGAATCTGAAGATTTTTATCAATCTATGTATGAAGTAATTTTTAGGGCGAATAATGTCTTGAACTTTATTGATGTTGCAGACGCAAGTAATCAGGCACGTTATACGGCAGAGGCTAAATTTTTAAGAGCATATGCCTACTTTAAATTGGTTAGGCTGTTTAGTGATGTGCCTTTGGTAACCGAAGTGGTTGGGCCTACGGATAAAGAAGCTCTTTTTACCAGAATACCTGAAGCTCAGATTTATGCGCAAATTGTAGAGGATTTACTGGAAGCCGTTGGCGTTTTAGATAATTCATTTAAATCAAGAGCCTCTAGAGCTGCGGCCCAGGCTTTATTGGCAAAAGTGTATTTGACCCAAGCAAGTCCTAATTACACGGGCGCACAACAATTGTGCGAAGCCATTATTAATAGTGGGGAATTTGATTTGGAAAGTGATTATTCAGATGTGTTCTATTCAGAATTGAATGATGAAATTATTTTTGCAATTCAATATCAATCAGGTGATGCCAATGAAAGCCAAAGTTTTTCATCTGAATTTACTTCTGCAGTTCGTGCTGGTAGAGAGGATGGTCAAAACATTGTAAATGATAATCTTAGAATAGTTTTTGGTTCCAATGGGGGAATTAGAACAGCAACTTCCATTACCGATTTTGATGGGTCACTTGCACCTGATGAAAATGAAGTGGCCAAGTTCTTCCCTGATGGATTTGATGTGAATGCGGATCCTGATCCTTATGGACCAAATGCGCGTAATGCCGGTAACGATTACATTGCCATGCGTTTTGCAGATGTACTATTGATGCATGTAGAAGCAATTATGGCAGGAGGTGCCTCAACTAGTGCCCCAGGAGCATTGACTTCTTTTCAAAGGGTAAGAGATAGAGCATTTCCAGATACCGCTCCAAATTTAATATCAAGTATATCAAAAGATGAACTTTTACTTGAAAGACGGGTAGAACTTGCATTTGAGAATCAGCGCTGGTTTGATTTGTTAAGATTTGGAGTTGCAGATGCCGTATTGACTGCTCATGCTGCTGAAATGGGTTATATCTATAGTTCAAGAGCCTTACTATTGCCAATTCCCGCAAGAGAAATAAATATAAGCGAAGGCCTTTTAACACAAAACCCAGGATATTAATATTTAGAAACGTTAACTATGAAAAATAAGATATATATTTTCCGTAAAACAACATTGTTACTCTTGAGTTTTGTTATAGCTAGCTGTATTTCTAGTTGTGATGAAAGCCTTTTTAGAGATGATCTACCAGACGCTAATTCCAAAGCGGACACCATATTTCCTGAAGCTAATTTTTCTTACGCTCCCATTCAGGATGATTTTAGAACGATTAAATTCACTAACCTTTCCGCTGAGGCTTCTACATTCTCATGGGATTTTGGAGGTGGAAATACTTCAACCGAAGAGGATCCCTTATTTACATTTGAAGATGGAGAAGGCACCTACTCTGTAACATTGACCGCTATAGATGGCAATGGTGAAACAGGTAGTTCCACAATTGAAGTTATAGTTGTCGAAGGTCCATTCCAACCCATCATTCTAGAGCCAGGTTTTGAAGACGACACGTTACCAGAAGGTGGTGGTGATGGTCGAGATTCTTGGAGAAATAGCGACTTAGGCGGTGTTATTCAGATAACAGGTAGCCCGGTAACATTTGGAGACCAAGGTGCTAAGTTACCTGTTCCGGCAGGGGATCGCGTTGGTTATCAAGAAATTACCGTGGAACCTGATACAAACTATGATTTGAGATTCTGGTACACTATGTTGAGTGGTTCGTCAGACCCTTCGCTAATTGTTGCTGTGTTGGGCGTTACGGAGAATGGACCTTTTAGTACTCAAGAAGAAGCTTTAGATGGAGTAATCGCTTCTGTAACCGTGACGGATGATTCTGAACCTGATGTTTATGTGCAGCAGAAGCTGTCCTTTAATTCGGGAGTCAACAATACCGTTGCAATCTTTTTCACTAATGGAGGAGTTGAAGCTAGACTTGATGATTTCACCATTGATGTGGGAGCTGCCGGTGCAGTGCCGCCTTCAGCAGGTTTTGATGCGGTGCAAAGTGAAATTAATTTCTTAGAATATACATTCACTAATTCATCAACAGGTGCTGTGAACTATGAATGGGATTTTGGTGATGGAAATACTTCAACAGAAGAATCTCCAACCCATGTTTATGCAGAAGCAGCAGAATATACAGTAACACTTACTGCCATAAACGAATCTAATTTATCTACGGAATTAAGTAAAACAATTAATATACTAGCGCCGGTTACAGCAGACTTTACTTCTCAGGTAGATGCTGGCGATTATAGAACGTATACTTTCATGGATGCTTCAGAAGGCGCTGTGTCCCTATTATGGGAATTCGGAGATGGGTTCCAATTTACTGGAATGGATCCTTCACATACGTACACTGAAGATGGGATTTTCACTGTGACATTAACTGCGACCAGCATAACTGGTAATTCTCATGTAGCTACAGAAGATATTGTGGTATCTCAAGGATTTGTTGTACAGGTTCTTAATGGTACTTTTGATGAGTTTACAGTTAACACCGGTGATAATGCGGATGCTTGGGATATGACTCCTAATAGTACGGTAGTAGATAATGACGGAAACACAGTTCCAAGCCCTTACGACCCTCTTTGGGATAATGGTGCTTTGGATAGTTGGCTGGAAACGGAATATGGTGATGACAGCGAGCAAGCTGGCTCTACCAGTGATGGAAACAATGGTACTAGAGGAGCAAAATTGGATGAGACAGGCCGTCGTCTGTATCAAGTAGTAACAGTTCAGCAAGGGTCAACATATACGTTCTCTATTGATGCAAGGACTACTGCTGGCGGAATAACTTCGGAGGTATTTATATTGAATACCGAAATCGCGGATGAGACAGGTATTAATGCATCTACCTCTGATGCAGCTATTGACGCCTACTTCGCAATTCCGAATATTTTCGATACTGATGGAGATGCATACGCTACCCACACGTTTCAATTTACGGCATCCACAAATGAGATAGTTATTTATGTTAGAAATATAGATGTTGTGGATAATGTTGCTGAGGCCTTCTTTGATAACATAGAAATCACTGACTAATAATTAGGGATACAAAATTGTTTTTAGACTAAAAACCACCCAGGCCTTACATTTGGGACTGGGTGGTTATATAACAGTGGAGATAGAGAAATAAGAACTGAGTACGTAGCTATTACGCCTGATAATTAAATGTATTAAATGAAAATTTTCCGAAAGAAAACTATAGCACTTTTTTTAATGGTATTTCTTACTGTTAGTGTTACTTCTCAGAACAAGAGAAGTAATGTTGCAGAATCGGATAGCAAAGTTGAAAAACGCAATAAAAAGAAGAAAAAGATAAAACTTCCTAAAATTGATTTAAGCCATTGGAAGGTAACCATTCCTGAAGGCAAAGGCAAAGGAGGAGCGGTAAGTGTAGAGCCGCCCCAGATTTTGGATTATGCAAAAAATGAGACGTTAAAGCCTTATATGTATAATGATTCCACTTCAGGCGCTTTGGTTTTTTATGCATACCCTTCAAATGCCACCACGGCAAATACAAAATATTCCAGATCAGAACTTAGGGAGCAGATGGTTCCAGGTGATGATAACGTAAACTGGACATTCGCACAAGGAGGGACCCTTAAAGCCAAAATTGCCATGGACAAAGTCAGTAGGGACAAAAAAGGGAAGTACCACAAAGTTATCGTACTCCAAATTCATGGTAGATTGACCAATGAGCAGCGTGATTTGATAGAACAAAAAGACAATAATGCTCCGCCTATTTTAAAGATTTACTGGCAAAATGGCAAAATTAGGGTGAAGACCAAGGAGCTTGTGAATCCATCGGTTTCTTCCAAAGGAATTTTATACAAGGAAGCATGGAAGGATGATAAAGGAAGAAACTTTGAAGAAGAAGTCGGTTTTAGGAAGTTTAATTTGGAAGTTAAGGTCACTGATGGAAAAATGGTTGTCTCGCTCAACAAAAATGAGTTTTTCGTTTACGATAGCCCCAGTATTAAGCGCTGGGGAGTGTTTGAAAACTACTTTAAAGCGGGTAATTATTTCCAATCAAGGGATAAAGGTGCGTATGCAAGAGTAAAGTTTTATGAATTATCCGTTGAGCACTAAAAAATTCAAAGCAATACATAAAAAAGAATAACTGTTTTAATCCAAATACACCATGTTTAAAAGGTTGCCCTATCTTATTTGTCTTTTGTTGATTCTTGGCTCTTGTCAGGAAAACAGCGCAATTTCTCAAGAAAAAGAAATCGAAGTTTCAAAAGACGAGCCTGCAAATGATGTTGTAGAAAGTCCAGAGCCAGATACAGAAGAAACTTCTTTTATACTGCCGGAAATTGATTTGAGCAATTGGAAAGTAACGCTTCCAATAGGGCGCCCAGACGAAGTAAAACCTCCAGAAATATTGGAATATGCTACCAATGAAAAGCTAAAACCGTTCATGTATAATGACTCTATTGATGGTGCTTTGGTTTTCTACACCTACCCTGGAGCCACTACGGCAAACTCTTCTAGGTCAAGAACAGAGCTCAGGGAACAAATGGAACCTGGGAGCAACTCGGTTAATTGGACATTTTCCCAAGGAGGAAGGCTTAAAGGAACATTGGCAATGGACGATATTTCTAAAGATTCAGATAACAAATATCATAGAACTATCATTATGCAGATTCATGGACGTTTGACAAATGAACAAAGGGATTTGATTGGACAAAAGGACAATAATGCGCCACCAATGCTTAAAATTTATTGGCAAAATGGTAAAGTAAGGGTAAAGACCAAGGTTTTAAAAAACCCAGATGTTTCCGATACCGACATCTTACGCACTGATGAATGGACGGATGATGAAGGCTTTAATTTTAATGAAGAAGTAGGGTTCAATAGATTTTCATTGGAAGTCTTGGTTTCTGATGGAAGAATGGAGGTGATTTTAAATGATACAGAGTCAGTCGTGTATGAAAGTGATGATATAGAAAAATGGGGTGTTTTTGAGAACTATTTTAAAGCAGGAAATTATTTGCAAACGTCAGATGAAGGTTCATATGCTCGGGTAAAATATTACGATTTACAGGTTGAACATTAAGAATATTTTTTTGAGTTAGTTTAGTTGAATGCCAAAAGCTATTGGCCAAAATTTTTGGCCAATGGTTTTTTATCCAAACTCGGAAATTAAAGTGAATAAGAATAAAAATAATGCTTTACGGGTTAAAGTAATTTGCTTAAATTTAACAAACCAATCTGGTTAACCAATTTTAGATTGTACAAAATAGTATGAGAGTTGAGATACTTACAAAGAATGAAAATCAAGAGGTGCAGAAAGGTATTATTTCTAAACTTAGGGATTTAATAAATTATAAAAATCTAGAACCTGGAGACAAACTACCATCTGAAAGGATGCTGTCGGAAAAGTTTGAGGTTAGCAGAAGTAACGTCAGAGAGGCAATTCAAAAATTGGAGTTTTTTGGTATTCTAAAATCAAGGCCGCAGAGCGGCACTTTTATCGCCAATATTGGAAGAGTGGCCATGAGCGGAATGTTGGATGATATATTAAGATTAGAGGATCCAGATTTTAAATCCCTTGTCGAAACACGGATTTTACTGGAGTTAAAAACAGTAAGATTGGCTGCCCTAAGAAGAACAGAAGAAGACCTTGAAAAAATGCGTCAAGCGTTAGATGCTTACAAACAAAAGGTATTGAATGGGCAAGATGCAGTTGAGGAGGATTTGTTGTTTCACTTGGCCATTGCCAATGCCAGTAAGAATAGTACCATGAACACCTTTATGTTGATCATAACCCCAGAGATCATTACCAATTTTGAAAAATATCATGTGTGTGATAGCAACCAATCTTTTTTAGGTATTCAGGAGCATGAAGATATTTATCAAGCAATAAAGAATCAGGATCCTAAGATAGCCAAGGAAAAGATGAAGGTTCATTTTAAAATTTTATACCAATACTGTTATAATACAAAGGATTAATGTATGAGATAGAAGATGAAATTGCACGCTTTTGTCTTCAATCATAAAAAAAAAGGAGGGAAGTAAAACTTAACAAGAACAATATGGATCCTGCCAATATATGGTTTACCATACCCATCAGGTTTTTGTCTTTTTAAGTTTTATGTTGTAAGACTGTTTAATAGGAAAGTCAATAGTTCTTTCCTTGACAACATTTCTATAATATTCCGTTGACGATAAAACCAACTAATATGAAAGTTAAAGGCTTAAGATGGTGGATAATAGGCTTAATATTTATAGCTACTGTCATCAATTATATTGATAGAACAGCATTTGCCTTGCTCTGGCCTCAAATGGGTGAAGATTTAGGTATGGATAAGTCAGATTATGCCATTATGCTCAATGTATTTATGGCTTGTTACGCCATTGGTAAGTTTGCCTCAGGTAAGTTATACGATACCATTGGAACCCGTTTAGGATTTACAGTTTCAATTATTATTTGGTCCATTGCTTCAGCCTTTCACGCATTTGCTAGAGGTATCGTTACGCTTTCTATTTTTAGAGGGCTGTTGGGTCTTGGAGAAGCAGGTAATTGGCCAGGCGCCGTAAAAAGTAATGGAGAATGGTTTCCGGTTAAAGAACGGGCAATAGCGCAGGGTATTTTTAATGCAGGAGCTTCCATTGGAAATGTTATTGCGCCTTTTATCATAGTATTCTTATATACTAAGTTTGGTTGGCAAACCACCTACATCATTTTGGGAGCGGTAGGTATTTTATGGGTAATACCATGGTTGTTTTTAAATAAATCAACCCCTGAAAAGCATCCTTGGGTTACTGAGAAAGAAAGAAACTTGATTCTTGATAGTAGAATAGATAAGGGTAAAGAGGATATTGAGGCCAAAGTTAAAAGCCTAAGTGTTGTAAAAATATTAAGCTACAAGCAATCTTGGGGTGTATTGTTGTGTAGGTTTTTTATTGAACCAATTTGGTGGTTTTTTGCAGGATGGATGCCAATTTACTTAAATGATAAATTTGGTTTAAGTATTGAAGAAATCGCCGCGACTATGTGGATATCTTACCTTATGGCGGCCGCTGGCAGTATTCTTGGGGGTATGTTCACCAAGCAGTTAATGAAAAAGCTCTCAGTAGATGCCGCAAGAAAAATAACAATTGCCTTAGGAGGTGCACTAATACTAATAGCCTTTGTCTGTATTATAACACTGGTAAAGGAAAATAATTTTATGGCCTTCATTTATTTTGCAGGATTGGCCCTATTTGGGTTCCAATTTGCAATCGGAAATATTCAAACTATTTCAAGCGATTTATTTAGAGGGCCCTCAGTTGGAACTTTAGCAGGACTGGCAGGCACGATCGCTGCCGTTTCACCAATGATTATGAATTGGTTTGTTGGTCAAATTACAACCCAGTCGTACACACCGGCATTTATTGCAATCTGTGTTTCAGTTGTACTTGGGGTTGCTGCAATTTTCGCTTTGATCAAGAACATAGGACCAGTAAGAAAAACAGTAGAACTGTAATAAAGAAAACAAGAACAAATTTTAGAATTAAAAATAAAATAAATGAGTAAAATCGAAGGGAAAATAGCCGTCGTTACGGGGGCTACAGGTGGCATAGGTTTCGAAGTTGCAAAAAGATTAGGTAAAGATGGATATACCGTAATTTTAAATGGTATAGAAGATGATATAGGAACAGAAAGAGTGAAAGAGCTTGAAGCACAAGGGATAAAAGCTGAATACTGCGGATTTGATGTCACAAGTGAAGAAGCTGTAACTTCGAACATTGCCAAAATTGGTAAAAAATATGGTAAAATAGATGTGTTGGTCAATAATGCTGGCGGATTAGGTGGAAGATCTAGGTTTGAAGAAATGACAACAGATTTTTACAGATTTGTAATGGCACTTAATCTTGATTCTGTATTTTTTGCTTCAAGAGCTGCGATTCCCTTTCTTAAAAAAGGAGAGCATCCTTCAATAATTAACTACACTTCAAATGCAGGATGGACTGCTGGTGGACCAGGAGCCGGAATTTATGGGACATCAAAAGCTGGTGTCCATGCAATAACTAGAGCATTGGCAAAGGATTTAGCTGAATATGGGATTAGGGCAAATGCAGTATCACCAGGTACTATAGATACACCTTTTCATGCTCAAATTAAAGCAACAAAACCAGAGGTTTTTGCCTCTTGGGCAAACAATATTATGCTAGGAAGATTGGGGCAACCGGAAGATGTCGCTGGTGTTATTTCTTTCTTGGCAAGTAAGGATGCATCTTTCATAACAGCAGAGACAATTCAAATTGGTGGCGGACAAGCTTTAGGTATTTAATATTTTACACGGCGTAGTGATGAATAAACTAAAAGACAAAATAGCGGTTGTTACCGGAGGTGCTAGAGACATAGGTAGAGAAATATCTGTTAAACTGGCAAAAGAAGGTGCTAAAGTAGTTGTAAACTACTTTAATTCAGAAGCAGGAGCTAATGAAACTTTAGATATCATAAAATCTTTTGGGGGTGAAGCTATTGCTGTTAAAGCAGATGTCTCAAAATTAGATGAAATAAATAGTTTAAAAACAAAGGTGGTTGAAACTTTTGGAAATAAAATAGATATTTTGGTAAGTAATGCTGGGGGTCTTTTTGCACGCAGAACATTACAAGAATTAGATGAGCCATTTTATGACTTAGTCATGAATGTTAATTTTAAATCTACGGTTTTTGTCATGCAAGCCTTTGAACCTTTAATGGGCAATGGAGCTTCAATCATCAATCTTTCTTCTCAAGCGGCAAGAGATGGTGGTGGTGGTGGATCTTCATTATATGCGTCTTCTAAAGGTGCGGTAACCACATTTACAAGAGCAATGGCCAAAGAACTTGGTCCTAAAGGAATTAGAGTTAATGCTATCTGTCCCGGTTTAATTGCAACCAAATTTCATGATGATTTTACTAAAGATGAAATACGTGTCAAAGTTGCGGCTGGCACACCTCTAAGAAGAGAAGGACAAGCCTCTGAAATAGGGGATTTAGTTGCTTATTTAGCCTCCGATGAATCATCTTTTATAACAGGGAATAATATTGATATTAATGGAGGATTGGCCTTTAGTTAAGTTTTACAACAACAAAATCAATTAAATTAGTCAGATGAAAAAAGTAGTAACCTTTGGTGAAATAATGTTGCGTTTGGCCCCTCCTGGTTTTTTGAGATTTTCTCAGGCCAACAGTTTCGATGTGGTCTATGGCGGGGGCGAGTCCAACGTGGCGGTCTCCTTGGCCAATTATGGTGTTCCGGTTGATTTTGTCACTCGTTTACCTGACAATGACATTGGGCAATGTGCTTTGATGGAAATGCGCAAGAGGGGTGTTGGTACGGACAAGATCGTATATGGCGGTGATCGATTGGGGATTTATTTTTTGGAAACCGGTGCTGTGAGCAGAGGGAGCAAGGTGGTCTATGACAGGGCCCACTCGGCAATCGCAGAGATAGAAAAGGGTATGATCAATTGGGACAGTATTTTTAAAGGAGTGGAATGGTTCCATTGGACCGGGATAACACCAGCAATCTCCCAGGGAGCTGCGGATGCCTGTTTGGAGGCGGTACAGGCCGCCAGTAAAATGGGTGTTACCATTTCAACGGACCTGAACTACCGGGCCAAATTGTGGAATTATGGAGGCGACCGCGAGGCAATCATGACCGAACTGACCTCGTATTGCGATATCGTTCTTGGAAATGAGGAAGATGCGGAGAAACATTTTGGGATAAAGCCGGAAGGATTGGACATTACCACCCAGGGAGAGCATGTGAAGGCTGAGGCCTTCCTCTCTGTCTGTAAACAGATGATGGAGAAGTTCCCAAGAGCCAAAAAGGTGATTACCACCCTAAGGGGTTCCATATCGGCATCGCATAACACATGGGCAGGGGTGCTCTATGATGGAGAGACGATGTTCAAGTCGCCGGAGTATCAGATTACCCATATCGTTGACAGGGTAGGGGGCGGTGATTCTTTTATGGGGGGATTGATCTATGGATTGTTGAAATACCCCGAGGACGACCAGAACGCGCTTAACTTTGCCGTGGCGGCCTCATGCCTAAAGCATACCATAAAAGGTGATGCAAACCTGGCAACGGTTGCAGAAGTGGAAAAATTGATGGGCGGGGACGCCTCGGGCAGGGTAGCAAGATAATAAGGACAATGGCACAATATTCAAGAATAGAAGTAGTACAGGTAATGCAAGAAACGGGCATGGTCCCCTTGTTCTACCATCCAGACGTAGAATTGGGCAAGAAAGTATTGAGGGCCTGTTATGATGGAGGGGCGCGACTCATGGAATTCACGGCAAGGGGCGACTTTGCTTTTGAGGTATTCTCTGAGTTGAACAAGTTCGCTATAAAGGAACTCCCTGGAATGATCATGGGAGTGGGTTCTATCACGGATGGTGCGGCAGCTTCAATGTACATGCAAATGGGGGCAAACTTCATAGTGACCCCATCTTTACGAGAGGATATCGCGATGGTCTGCAACCGTAGAAAAGTGCTGTGGTCCCCGGGCTGCGGTTCATTGAGAGAGATCAACAGGGCTGAGGAACTGGGGTGCGAGGTCGTAAAACTGTTTCCGGGTTCCACTTACGGCCCCGGATTTGTAAAAGCGATAAAAGGACCACAGCCATGGACGAGCATTATGCCCACGGGAGGAGTGAGCACTGAGGAGAGCAATTTAAGGGCATGGTTCGATGCAGGGGTGACCTGCGTGGGAATGGGGTCCAAACTGATCTCAAAAACAATTCTTGAAAAACAGGATTTTAAAGGCCTTGAGCAGTTGGTCAAAAGTACTTTGACTACAATACAAAAGGTAAGAGCTTAATTGTGTTCATAGATTTTCTCATCACTGTTTTTACCTAATGATTTAATATGGAGATGAAAAAATCACTATCAAAGAAAGTACTTGGCCTGATATTAGGTTTTGGGCCAGGTATTTTTGCTATTGGCTACACAATAGGCACAGGAAGTGTAACTTCAATGATTGTTGCGGGAAGTACTTATGGCATGCAACTTTTGTGGGTGTTGTTACTTAGTTGTTTTTTTTCTGGAGTATTGATATATGCATATGGAAATTATACCCTAATCTCAGGAGAGACAGCGCTGTATAGTTTTAAAAGGCATATCAAAGGGGGAAAACTCATTGCTCTACTTATTATAATAGGGATATCTTTTGGTCAATGGAATTCTCTTATGGGGATACTGGGCATTTCAGCCAATATTATTTTTGAAATCCTAGCAATTTATTTTCCAAACCTAAGAGCATCAGAATATGAGATTGTCCTATTGATTGCTATTGTTGTAATAGTGATAATGTATGGCTTGCTACTGATAGGAAAGTATACCTTCTTTGAAAAGATATTAGTGATTTTTGTTTCCATTATGGGATTGTCTTTTCTAATCTCACTTTTTATGGTATATCCATTGCCAATAGAAGTCGCAAAAGGATTGATTCCTTCAATTCCTGATGTAAAAGGAGGCAAAATGCTTGTTGCCGCCTTTGTTGGCACTACCATGGCTGCAGCTACGTTCCTGTCAAGACCGCTCTTTGTAAAAGGGAAGGGTTGGAACATGGACAATAGAGGACAACAGAAAAGAGATGCAATTTTAGCAGCTGTTTTGGTATTTGCCATTAGTGCAGCTATTATGGCAGTGGCAAGTGGAGCACTGTTCCATCAAGGAAAACCTGTTACCCATGTTCTGGATATGGTTTCAACATTAGAACCTGTTGCAGGTAAATTTGCGCTGACCCTGTTTTTCTTTGGAACACTTAGTGCCGGACTTTCTTCAATTTTTCCGTGTTTATTGATTGCACCCATATTATTGGCAGATTATCAATCTGGAAAATTAGATACCAATTCCAAACAATTTAGGATAATTACTGCAATTGCATGTTTGTTCGCCTTAATTGTACCCATATTTGGGGCCAATCCAATTGAGATGCAAATTGTATCCCAAGTATTTAATGTGTTTGTCTTACCTCTTGTAATTGTTGGGATTCTTCTTCTTCTTAATAATAAAAAAATAATGAAAGAGCACCATACGAGCAAATGGATCAATATGATTTTAATACTTTCATTGATGTTCGCCTGCCTTATTTCTTATAATGGTATTTCAGCATTATTAAATTACTTTTAGTACAGATTTTATTTAAAGCATTACTTTTAAAAAATTAAACTTATTGCTTTAAATATTATGAATACAAGTGGGAAAAATATTTTAGGATTCAATTTTTCGTCCCAAGGGGAAACCGTTTTTTTTGCAAAAAATCCGGCAACAGGATATAAGCTAGAAACTGCATACCATGAAGCTATTCCTAAAGAGATAGACGAAGCAATAACACTTGCGGAAAATGCTTTTACTCTATATCGAGAGAAAACAGGAGAAGAAAAGGCCTTGTTTTTGGAAACAATTGCCGAGGAATTATTTCAGATTGAAGAAGGATTGGTTGGTTTATGTGCTCAAGAAACTGGATTGCCAGATGGCAGATTAAAAGGTGAATTGGGCAGAACAACAGGTCAGCTAAAACTTTTTGCAACTGTTTTACGAAATGGTTCTTGGGTAGATGCAAGAGTAGACACTGCTGATTCAAATAGAAAACCATTTCCCAAACCAGATATTAGACAAATGCAAATAGCCTTAGGCCCTGTTGGAGTTTTTGGGGCGAGCAACTTCCCATTGGCTTTTTCTGTAGCTGGGGGTGATACGGCATCCGCCTTAGCAGCAGGTTGTACGGTTGTTGTAAAAGCGCATCCTGCACATCCAGGTACTTCAGAATTAGTTGGTAAGGCCATTATTGCAGCGGCCAAACGCTGCAATATGCCAGATGGAGTGTTTTCCCTGGTTCAAGGTGCTTCTATTGCAGTTGGACAAGCGATTGTTCGGAATCCGTTAATAAAAGCAATTGGTTTTACGGGTTCATTTAGAGGCGGTAAGGCTTTGTTTGATGAAGCTGCTAAACGTGAAGAGCCTATTCCGGTATATGCAGAAATGGGAAGTGTTAACCCTGTTTTTGTTCTCCCTGGCATTTTAAAGAAGAATCATCAAACTTTGGCAGAGGGTTTATCAAACTCAGTTCAATTGGGCGCAGGTCAATTTTGTACAAACCCCGGAATTACAGTTCTGCCCAAATTAACGGAGAGCAATCTTTTTGAGGATACACTAAAGAATAGTGTAGCAGTTTCAGAGTCTTCCACCATGCTTACAGAATCAATCCAAGATGCCTATAACAGAAATCTGGAAAAATTAAAGACCAAAAGAGAAGTAGCATCCATTTCAATAGGAAAAAAAGCGGACGGACAGGCTCAAGGTGTTGCTGAGATCCTTTCTGTTTCGGCAAACCACTTTTTGAAGGACAAAGAAATGGAAGAAGAAGTTTTTGGACCATCCACACTTTTAGTAAGAACTGAGGATAAAAGTGAAATCATGGATGTAGCCAAAAGTTTAAATGGCCACCTTACCGCTACAGTTCATGGGACCCAAGAAGACCTAGAGGAATATGCAGATTTATTAAAAATACTGGAACGTAAAGTTGGCAGATTGCTTCTTAACGGTTTCCCTACAGGAGTTGAGGTATGCCATAGTATGGTGCACGGCGGACCTTTTCCTGCAACCACCGATGCAAGGATGACTTCCGTGGGAACTGCCGCAATAACAAGATTTACAAGACCTATTTGCTTTCAAAATTATCCAGATTCATTGCTTCCAGATGAGTTGAAAGCGGAAAACCCTTTGAATATTTTAAGAATAGAAAACGGTAATTATGTACTTCCGTAGTCAAAAACATAAGTATCTCTTGGTCCATTTCCTGTGAAACGCCAAGGTTTTTTTTAGTTTAGATTTCTTTTTTTAAAGCCTTGATATCTGTTATTAATTGCGCAATGGATGATCGATTCAATCCGTTATAGATACCTCTGATATGTTTGTTTTTATCGATTAGTAAGAAGTTTTCGGTATGCAGAAAATCATCAATGCCTTTTGGTTCGCCCAAATCGTTTTCCACAAAATAATGATCTCTGCCAAGAGTGTAAATTTCCATTTTGTTACCCGTTACCAAATGCCATTTATTGTCTGTTATATCATATTTATCGGCATATGTTTTTAAAGTGGATACGGAGTCTATATTAGGCGTTACTGAATGTGAAAGTATCAATACCTCGGAATCATTTTTAAAGGCATTTTGAATTTTTGACATATTATTGGTCATTTTCAGACAAATACCCGGACAACTGGTAAAAAAGAAGTCTACCACGTATATCTTTTCAGCAAATGTGTTTTGTGTAATTGTGGCACCTGATTGATTTGTTAGCTTGAAATCGGGTATTTTGTGAAAACTCTTTTCTTCAGCGCTTCCCGGGGTTATCCAATGTGGCGTAAAAGACTCATCACCAAAATAAGGTAAGTATTCTACCCTACTGGTTTCTTCAACTTTGATGTTCTCTTTCTTAAGTTCTGTTTTACAACTTGGAAAACAAACCAATAGGAAAATAGATAAGCTATAGATTTTTAACAAGTATAACTTCTTCATTTTCTAATTTATAACATGAATTGGCACGTCTCATTCCAAAAATTCTTCCATTTTTAGCCTCGTAGTTCACATACAATTTTCCATTTTTTAACCAGGCTTGCTGCAACCCTACTTCTTTACCGTCTATCAAATTTCTTGATTTTGCCAATTCTCCGGTTTTGTACCACTTTTTCTCGCTTCCCTGTACTTTTCCATTTACATAATTGGCTTTTGATGCTAAAACTCCATTTTCCCACCACGCTTTATAGCTGTCCACAAGTTTGTTTTGATCGTAATGGGATTCAATTTTTAAAACCCCATTAGGAAACCATACTTTGGCGATTCCCTTTTTTTTGCCCATATAAAAACCAACTTTTTGCTGTAGCGAATCATTTGGATAATATTTTACCGCATAACCAGTGAATACCAGACCTTTGTAGTACCAATTACCTTCATTGCCATTTAAAACAAGACTATCTCTGTCAACAAAAACATTTGCTATGGTACTGTCTTTATTGGTCTTGTTTGCTTTTGATTCTGAACTGTTTTCACAGCTTACACCGCTACTGGCAATCAATATCAAAAATAATTTGAGGATTAGCTTCATTTAGTATCCTTGATATGGGCCTGCAAACACTATGTAAGAGCCGGTTGTTGAGTAAACCTCATTGATAATGTGATAATGGTATTCTTCATCACCATCTGTGTACTGGGTGCTAGAAGTATGCCCACCGGATGAATCCAAATCTGTTGGATATGTACCTGTAGAATTACATTTTCGCCCATAGATAAATACACCATCCAATAGGACTCCAACTAAATTTTCATCATCATTTGAAAATGCTTTGGGCTCTAAATGATAATGGTATACCCCGGGACCTATATGTGCTCCGGTCCAATCTAAACTGGCAGCTGCTTGATCTAAGGGACCTCCTCCTTCTTGATCATTGAATAATGATGAACCACTAACCGCTATTCCAATAGTGCCTAGTTGAGTTTCCAATGTACTGCCAGTTAAATCTGGAACAGCATCTATTGTAATGGTGACCGCATTATTATTGCTAGACATGATTGAAGGTGTCAACGCGACATCCGGTTCATCTAAATAAAGGTCATTTCCTTCGCCCCAATAAACAGTTTCATGATTTGGCAGACCTGTTGTTTCAATGGTAACAGTAGTTCCGCCATCAGATAGATAGATATCTGTTGCTTCTGTGTTAAAAGCAGCAAAAGCAGCAGGTAACTCCGCTAAAGCAGTGTCACTTTCATTAATACCTGTGTCATCATCAACACCAGCATCATCAGTGTCGCTCGAACAAGAGAATATTGCTGTTAAAAACAACATGGCTAGGCTTAAAATAGGCTTCGTTTTCATACTACTTATTTGTTTTGATTACTGATTTCTATTAGGACCTCCTTGTCTTTTAGGTTTAGGAGCTTTTTTAAATTCTTCTTCGTTGATATAGCCATCTTCATTCAGGTCAACTTTGTTGAAATCATTTTTTAATGGCCCTTTAATTTCTGCTTTGGAAAGTTTCCCATCTTTGTTCTTGTCCATTTTCTCTAAAAGTTTTTCAAATGATGGGGGCTCTCTTCCATCAGCATTTCTTTCTCTCTGTTGGGCCTTTAAATTGCAAGAAGTTAGTATGCCAATTACTCCTGCGGAGATAGCTAATTTCAAAGTGCTATGCTTCATAATGTGATTGTTTGTTTTAAGTTTAGATGCCCTAACTTTTAAAAACTTGTGCGAGATGACGATTTTTTTCCACTTCTATTTTAAAAATCCTTCTAAATTGCATTAGGATTAACGATACAATGTATTGCAGGACAAACAGTTTTTAGAAGATCTTAGAGAGCAGAAACAGTCTGCCTACAGCAGATTGTTGGATGAATACCAGGGCAAAGTCTTTAATACTTGTCTTTCTTTTGTTCCCAATAAGGAAGATGCAGAAGATATAGCACAGGAAGTTTTTATTGAGATTTGTAATTCTATCAAAAAGTTTAAAGGAAATTCTAAACTATCTACTTGGATCTATAGGATTTCTGTGAACAAGAGCTTGGAATTCATAAGAAAGAAAAGCACTAAAAAGCGCTTTGGTTTTATGCAATCTATTACCGGAGGTGATATACCTATTGATAAATCGACCTATTTTACAGAATTTGATCATCCGGGAATTCAATTGGAAAATAAGGAAAGAAGTGAACTGCTATTTAATGCAATAAATAAACTTCCGGAAGCACAAAAGGTAGTGTTTACATTACATAAAGTAGATGGAATGAGCTATAAGGAAGTTGGTGAGGTTACACAAAAAAGTATATCCTCAATAGAGTCGTTGTTGTTTCGCGCAAAAAAGAATCTGCAGAAGATTTTAACAGAATATTATAAAAATGAACCTTAAACCGCAAGGTTGAATAAAAAATTACATCTAAACTATATAACTATAAAAATCATGGATGGTAAAAAAATTACACAGCGAAAAATTGATGAGGTACTAGATTCAGCATCTCAGATGGAAGCGGTGAACGCCCCTCCTTTTTTTAAAGATAAAGTACTTCAGAGATTAACAAGTAACAATCAAGTAATTGAAACTTCAAATTTATTAGGGTGGTTTTTACCCAAGTATCAGATAGCTGCATTGGTTGTTTTTGCTTTTTTAAACTTTGGTGCCCTATATGTGTACAACAATAGCAATCAAGAAGATGAAATAAAGACATTTGCCCAGGCATATGGTCTTGCTGCTGACGAAGACAATTCCATTTTAAATTAAGAAAGTATGAAGAAAAATCTACTCTTAGGCCTGCTGTTACTTTTTTTGGTAGTGATGAATGGAATTCTACTTTTTATGCTGTTTCAGCAAGGACCAAATAGGAGGCCTCCAGGACCTCCTGGAGATTTTGTTGTCAAAGAATTGAGCTTTGATATGAATCAAATGGAACAGTTTAGAGAGTTAAGCAAAGGGCATATGCATGCAATGAGAAGTATTGATGAACGAATAAGAGGACTAAAAGATGAGCTTTTTAGCGGAATTGGGAATGAACAGTTCACTACACAACATGCAGATTCAATCACTACCTTAATTGCACAGTTAAGTAAGGAGAAGGAACTGAATGTGTACGATCATTTTGAGGCAGTGGGCAAAATTTGCACTCCTGAGCAAAGGGCCAAGCTTAATATTATTATATCTCAAGCGCTGCACCATCATGGAAAAGGTAGAAGGCCTTAGCGGGTAAGCAATAAAGTTATCATCTTAATAAAGCTTGGAATTTTTCCAGACTTTTTTATTCTAACACAAGCTTTTCTGAAAAGAAGCATCTAAATAAGTATACGGGAATGTAAAGCTAGTCCTCTTAACTTTCGTTTTAGGCGAATACAAGGTTGCGGGTTACATTTTGATTGGTGATTAGATTTTTGGTTGATAGGAAGCCCAAGTATAATTTATACTTGGGTTTTCTTTTATGAAAAATGAGCAAAACTTACCACGGCCGACATATTTTGAAGGTTTTTAATATACGGTATCGGTTTTAGCCCTAACTTACTCTTGTAAGGCGGATTACAATGGTTCGACCTAACATTCAAGTTTAACCAATCACAAATAGTCAACCAACAATGTCAAAAAAGCTTATCGATATTGCCAAGATTTCTACTCTTGAAGAAAAAAAACCAGCGTACGCCTTAGTCAAAAACACCGATTTAGTAATTATAAAACACGAAACAGGTATATCTGTTTTATATGGTCGTTGTCACCATAGAGGAGCGCTTTTAGCAGACGGGCACGTTGAAGGCCAAAACCTTATCTGCGGAGTTCATGGATGGGACTATAGGTATGATACTGGAATAAGTGAGTACAATAATGACGAACAACTTCATAAGTTTCAAGAATATATAGAGGGTGATTCATTACAAGTTGATGAAAATGAAATAGCAGCCTTTGAAGGCGAGCACCCACAACCTTTTGATAGAGAAGCCTATTTAGGAACTTATGCAGACACACATCCTGAAGATACCGAACCTTACACAGGTTATATAAAAGAATTGGCCCAAAACGGGCTTAAGAACCTTGGACATCATGGATTTTCCTCTTCTATGGGGGTGGACAGAAACACTTTGCCCAAATGGAGTGACATCCAATTTTTACCCGCTCAATTGGCAAGCAGACCTCTTTTGGACCATGAAGAAGTTGCAACCAAGGTTGTAATTGGCCCAAAAGCTAACAAACCTTTGGAGTTGGATATACCTCTATTTGTAAGCGACATGAGTTTTGGTGCGCTGTCCCGAGAAGCAAAAATTGCACTTTCTAAAGGAGCTCAGATGGCCGGAACTGGAATCTGCTCCGGAGAGGGGGGGATGCTGCCAGATGAGCAAAAAAATAACTCCAAATATTTTTATGAGCTGGCCTCTGCCCAATTTGGTTTCTCTTGGGATAAATTGGATAATGTACAGGCCTTTCATTTTAAAGGAGGTCAAGGTGCCAAAACAGGAACTGGTGGACATTTACCTGGAAATAAGGTAAGTAAGGAAATAGCTGAGGTAAGAGGATTAAATGAAGGTGAAACAGCAATTAGCCCTGCCACCTTTCCCGATTTTCATGGAGTGAAAGACTTTAAGTCTTTTGCAGAAAAAGTTAGAGAACGTACTGGAGGGATACCAGTAGGGTTTAAAATTGCGGCAAGTCATATTGAGAAAGACATTCAGTTTGCATTGGATGTTGGCGTAGACTATATCATTTTGGACGGCCGTGGAGGTGGAACAGGTTCCGCACCCACAATTCTGAGGGATAATATTAATGTTCCTACAATTCCAGCATTGGCTAGGGCCAGAAAGTATTTGGATAAGGTTGGGGCAACAGAGGTTACCCTTATTATTACAGGGGGATTGCGCATTGCGGAGGACTTTTCCAAAGCTATGATGCTAGGAGCAGATGCCATAGCCGTTTCAAATTCTGCTATTCAGGCCATAGGATGCTTAGGCATGCGCGCTTGTGGCAGCAATAACTGCCCTGTGGGCATTGCCACTCAAAAAGAAAGCCTTAGAAGTAGATTAGTTATTGATGCCTCGGCTAAACAACTGCACAATTTTTTCACGGCTACCAATGATTTAATCAAAGTAGTGGCACGTTCATGTGGTTATGATGACATTTCAAAATTTAATCAGAATGACCTATCAACTTTTAATAAGGACATGCATGATCTCACAGGAATCAACTATGCAGGAGTTCGTTAAATCATTACCCATATGTTTCAGATTTTCACGGGCATAGTTGCTCTTTCGTCTATCCTCAGCTTTATTAATAAGAAAGTGCTGAAGCTGCCAGATACCATTGGTGTAATGCTATTGGCAATTGTGGCTTCGCTATTAATAGGAGCTTTGAATTTTATTGATCATGATACATTTGTAAGTGTTTGTTCAGTAATTGATCAAATAGATTTTAGAACAATTTTGTTCGATTTTCTGCTGAGCTTTTTACTTTTTGCTGGTTCAATACATGTAAACCTCCATAATCTACTTGAAGAAAAAGGTGCAGTTTTAATATATGCCTCTATTGGGGTGTTGATTTCAACTTTTTTAATAGGAACATTGTTTTATTATGTAAGCGGACTTTTTGGAATGAACATCGACTATATCTACTGCCTTGTTTTTGGAGCTCTAATCTCCCCAACGGACCCTATTGCCGTTTTGGCATTGCTTAAAAAGGCAGGAGCACCAAAGGATATGGAGATTAAGATAGTAGGAGAATCTTTGTTCAATGATGGTGTGGGAATTGTAGTTTTCATCTCATTGTTATCCATAGCCACCATGACTGGCGGCCATGGAGTAGAGCCATCGCATATCTTTTTGGAGTTTGCCCAAGAAGCTTTTGGAGGAATTACCTTAGGATTCGTATTGGGGTATATTGGTAAACTTCTTTTGAAAAGAATATATGAATCACCCATAGTAGCAGTGCATATTTCCATCGCTATTGTTATGGGAGGGTATTGGCTCGCTTCTTTAATTCATGTTTCTGGGGCATTGGCCATGGTGGTCATGGGATTAATGATAGGGGATTATCTTCATAAATCTTGCAAAAGCGATCCACTAAAAGAAAACATGAATACCTTTTGGAAGGTTTTGGATGAAATTTTAAATGCTATCTTATTTGTTTTGATAGGACTGGAAATCGTAAGTCTGGATTTTCAAATTGATTATTTAATCGCTGGATTGGTTGCAATTCCAATTGTGCTTTTTTCAAGATATATTTCCGTTTTTATTTCAAACATATTTCTGAAAAAAGGACATCGTAGCAGTAGTAACAAAATAACCATATTGACCTGGGCAGGTCTCCGCGGGGGCATTTCAATAGCGCTGGCCCTAACCTTACCTGAGGGGGAATTCAGGGAGGCATTAATTTTTATTACCTATTGTGTGGTGGTATTCTCGATTATTGTGCAAGGGCTTACAATTGATAAAGTGGTGCTGAAACTGCTTAAAAAATAACTCATTAACTAGAAAAATAACGACGGACTATGGCTTCTTCAAAGAAAACGATTTGGCACAAAGTATTGGATAATAAAAAAGAGCTTCCAGAAGGAAGGGTTAAAACGGTCACAGCCGCTCATAAAGGAATTTGCTTGACCCATTTTGAAGGAAAGTTTTCTGCCTTGGACAACAGGTGTCCACACCAAGGAGGACCATTGGGAGAAGGGTCCATAGAAAATGGAATGCTTCGTTGCCCATGGCATGGCTGGGATTTTCATCCATGTACGGGATTACCTCCAGGGGGATATGACGACGGTATTGAAACTTTTGAAGTGAAGGAGGAAGACGATGCCATTTATGTTGGCGTAGAGGAAGAAGATGTTCATGAGACAACTGTGTCCGATATTATGGCAGAAACCATGGTGAATTGGGGTGTGACCAAGGTTTTTGGAATGGTAGGGCATTCTAACCTAGGTTTTGCCGATGCAATGAAACGGCAAGAGGAGAAAGGAAATCTTAGCTTTTATGGAATACGACATGAAGGGGCTGCCGCATTTGCTGCCTCGGCTTATGGAAAACTAACAGGCAAGCCAGCTGCATGTTTTTCCATTGCAGGCCCAGGGGCTACAAACATGTACACTGGCATGTGGGATGCAAAAGTGGACCGAGCACCACTTTTGGCCTTAACGGGTCAAGTGGCTACGCAAGTGGTCGGAACAGGAAACTTTCAAGAAGTAGATCTGGTAAGAGGCTTTAGTACCGTTGCAGAATTCAATCAACGGGTACAAAGCGATAGTAAGCATGCCGAATTGATGTCTTTAGCGGTCAAAAGCGCCATTTTAAAGAGAGATGTTTCCCATTTGACCTTCCCAGATGAGGTTCAGGAAAGGGCGGCAAAACCCAATGAAAAAGCACAAACACCAGACAAGCGAATAACAGCCATGGAAATTGCCCCTCCCATTGAGGCTGTAAATGATGCTGTTGAATTGATCAAAAAGTCAAAACGTCCTGTCATTGTTATGGGACATGGTGCACGTGCACATAAACAAGCTATTGTAAAGTTCGCGGAGCAGTTAAACGCTGCTGTGGTTACAACGTTTAAGGGTAAAGGATTAATTGCAGATAATCACCGTCTTGGAGGTGGAGTTCTTGGAAGGAGTGGTACTCCAATTGCATCTTGGTTTATGAACGAATCCGATTTGTTGCTCGTCTTTGGAGCTTCATTCTCCAATCATACAGGAATAACACCTAAAAAGCCTATTATTCAGGTTGATTTTGACCCTATGGCACTCAGTAAATTTCATAAGGTTGAAGTTGCCGTTTGGGGAGAAATATCAAGAACACTAAAGATTTTTGAAGACCAACTTAGTGGGCAGCAAAATACCATTGATCAAACTCCTGAAATAGCGGAACGTTGGAAGATTTGGAAGGAAGAAAAAGCAAAACGGCTTTTGGAAACCTCAGATAATGGTATTAGTTCTATTGCCGTTTTTGAAACAATGAACAAATTAACTCCTGAGAATGCAGTTATGTGTGTAGATGTGGGAAATAATGCCTATTCCTTTGGTCGTTATTTTGAGCCTACAGATCAAGATTTTTTAATGTCCGGATATTTAGGGTCCATTGGGTTTGCTTTACCAGCGGCAATTGGCGCTTGGACGGCGGTTGGTAATTCTAGACCAGTAGTTGCTGTTGCCGGTGATGGAGGTCTTTGTCAATATTTGGCAGAAATTACTACATTGGTGAAGTATGACATGCCAATTAAACTTATTGTATTGAACAATCATGAACTTGGCAAAATTTCCAAAGAACAACGTGCAGGTGAATTTGATGTGTGGAAAACCTCTCTTTCCAACCCAAATTTTGCTGAATTTGCACAATCCTGTGGAGCTTGGGGCAAGCGAGTTGAAAATCAAGATGATTTGGAAACTGCAATGGAAGCACTATATAGCGAGAAGGGACCAGCAGTTTTAGAAGTATTGACCGATGTAAACCTGATTTAATATGGAAACGGCAGTAACAGTTTTTTTGACAATTTTAGCGCTTTACTTTGGCGTGGGACTTTTGTTTGGACTGTATTTTATGTTCCTTGGAGCAGCAAAAATAGATTCCATCATGGCGGATAGTAAAAAGAAGGTTCGATTGCTGCTTTTTCCTGGAGTAGTTGCTACATGGCCATTTCTATTGATAAGACTATTCAAACCCAATACTGCAGATTAATGGATGCTAACCTAAGAAAAAGACATAAATACAATTGGTTATTACTTGCAATCATAATGCCTATTTTATTGGTTTTGATTATTAAGGATTTGGATTTCGACCCGCATGAAAATGGCGCTCAAGAAAGTACATCAAGTGCAAGTAATGATATGGTCAATATTGATTTAATACAAACTGCCAATGCCTACATTGTAGAACTAAATGTAAAGTCCCCACTTAAAAGCGCTGCATCAATTGTCTATGCTTTAGATAAAAAAGGCGTGAAGGGTACAAAATTAGGGCAAATAAATGGTGTTGGGTCATATACATTTCCTTCGGAAAAAGAAATCAATGGAATTCTAATACAGGACGTAATTAAGAATCAAGAAATACTAAAACTGGAATTCTAATGGGATTGGATTATAAACTGGTGCTTTGGAACAAGCATAAAAAAGCCTATGATAAAATCATTGCTTTTGGAATGGTTATGTATTTGGTACTTTTTATAGTGCTAACATTGATATTCAATCCAGAAACCATAGCGGAAACCATGATCATAAGAGCATTCGGCTCTCTAGCGGTTATAATGCTTCACATTATTTTGGCCATTGGCCCTTTAAGTAGGTTAAATCCCCAATTTTTGCCCATTTTGTACAATCGAAGGCATTTAGGGGTGAGCATGTTTTTAGCAGCACTGATTCACGGGGTATTTGCTATCATTCATTTCCATACACTGGGAAACGTAAACCCTATCTATTCGGTCTTCACTTCCAATATGGATTATGGTTCTTTGACCAATTTCCCGTTTCAGGTTTTGGGTTTTTTAGCTTTGTTGATATTGTTCTTCATGGCTTCTACAAGTCACGATTTTTTCTTAAAAAACCTTTCTCCGCAGGTGTGGAAAGGGCTTCATATGCTTGTATACATTGCTTATGCACTTATTCTATTGCATGTTTTTTTAGGGGCGTTTCAACAGGAAACTTCCATATTTACAATAGGTATTGTGGTTTTAGGGTTCATTGTTATCACCAGTTTACATTTGGTAGCAGCTTTTAAGGAATCTAAAGTGGATGGATTTAAAGGTGAGAAAGATACCGGAGGTTGGTTAAAAGTGTGCGATATGCATGAAATTCCTGAGGACAGGGCTAAAATATTTACTGTAGGAAAGAAACGCGTGGCGATCTTTAAATACGATGGTAAATTATCGGCAATTCATAATGTCTGTAAACATCAAGGAGGTCCCTTGGGAGAAGGAAAGATTGTGGATGGGTGTATCACCTGCCCTTGGCATGGCTATCAATATCTACCGCACAATGGACAATCTCCTCCGCCTTTTACAGAAAAAGTGGCCACATATGAGTTGCGATTGGATAATGATATCATATACATTAATCCAATTGGGTTGGAAGAAGGGACCGCTGTTGAACCAATACTATGCTAGAACATGGAGAAAAAAGATGAATTTTATATTGGTTATGCAGATACCGTTGGCCAGGAAACGAAAAGTTCCATTAGGCGGTTTGTTCTAACTGCTTTGGGTTTACTCATTGTTGGGGCAGTTTTGTTTGGGTCTTTTCAGAAAGAAGCATCAAATAGCACCTTTGATTTTGATACCCCCACTAAAATATCTGGCACCTACTATGAAGCTCCTTACCCCATGCTGAGGGTGGAACTTACAGAAAATACCTTTAAAGACATTCTTCTCCTTGGTTTCGGAAAGTTTGGCGCAAATGCTTATCTGGATAATATCAAAAAGAGTGAGGTAAATATAAATGGGAAGCATTTGACGATTGAAGGGAATCTAATTTACTACAATGGAAAAACGCTGCTCCAGATTGATGATAGCCACAAAATAGATTTGGATAATTCAAAGAAGAAAAATTTTATACTTCCCCAAGCTATGGGCACTCAAGAGGTTGTTGGGGAAATAGTTGACCCAAAGTGCTATTTTGGGGTAATGAAACCGGGTTATGGCAAAATACATCGTAGTTGTGCCGCCCTTTGTATTTCTGGGGGTATCCCTCCGGTCCTAGTTGCTTCGGAAGCTAATGCCGTTTCTGAATATTTTTTGTTGACCGATTTGAAAGGAAATCCTATCCATAAGGACATAATACCATATATAGGCATACCTTCAAAATTAAAGGGTGAGGTGGAAAAAATGGAAGATTGGTACATTATGCGTATAGATGTTTCAGAAATAGAAAAGTTAGAGAAAGAATCTTCAATTTATTAGAATGAAAAAAATAATAATCGCTCTTTTTTTGATGGCGAGCACCATAACCTTTGCGCAATCCATAGATAACAACACGAAAAAAGGTTTTGCAGCCAATGGTTACGATGTGGTTGCCTATTTTGATGGAACTGCCATTGAAGGTAAAAAAGAGTTGAGCACTGATCATGATGGTATAAAATATAAGTTCTCAAGTGAGGAAAATTTGGATTCTTTCAAGTCCAATCCAACTAAATTTGTTCCCCAATACGGAGGATATTGTGCTTACGCTGTTGCCGTTTCTGGCAAAAAAGTGAGCATCAACCCAGAAACCTTTGAAATTAGAGAAGGGAAGCTCTATCTGTTCTACAATTCAGGAAAAACCAACACTCTGGATCTTTGGACAAAAGAATCCCCAGAAAAACTGCAAGCCAAAGCAGATGAGAACTGGAAAAAAATAAGAAACAAATAACATTTAGGGGATTAGAGCCTCTAAAATCTGCACTAGATTTGTTTTTGGTTGTTAGGTATACGTATTTTAGAGACTATTAAGCAATGTTCAGATAGGCAATGGCATTGCTTTTAAGAGTAGTATGGATAAATTTTCAAAAGTTTGTTTTTCAGGATTGTTGGTTAGTTTTTTAGGGGCCCTACCTTTAGGAACCTTGAACTTGACGGCTTTTGATATTGCTGCTTCGCAAAGTTTAAATTCTGCCATATGGTTTGCCATTGCAGTGGTTTTGGTAGAACTCATCGTTGTAAGACTTACCTTATATGGCAATGAACGCTTGCATTTAGGAGAAAGGTTGTCGTATTATCTGATTCCATTTGGAATAATCCTTCTGTTGTATCTTTCAATTACGAGCTTTTTGGCATCAGCCAATGTCTCTGAAGTAAGCTCAAAGATAAATATGCTTCCACAAATAAATTCGTCATTTTTGCTTGGACTGTTGTTAAGTGCCCTAAACCCTTTGCAAATTCCTTTTTGGATGACATGGAACAAGGTCCTAAGCACCAAAGGTATATTGGACACTTCCAAAGCGTCCTATGCTTTTTATTTATTGGGTATAGGAATAGGGACCATGATAGGTCTTGGTGTTTTCATTTCTGCAGGTAAATATATTTTTACAAACTATGAGAACTATAGTATGTTGACTAACCTCTTAATGGGACTCTTGTACCTTGGATTTTCTTTTTATCTTATGTTCTTATTCGTCAAAAAACGCCTTAAACTCAAAATACAATAACAATTATGTTCAGATCTTCTATAGATACTATTGAGCAATTCAAAGAAATACTTTTACAACTACCTGAAGAATGCTATGCGCAGTCTTGCGAAGTACTTTCCAATGCATCCATTGGTCAACACACAAGACATATTATAGAACTATATCTTTGTCTTATAAATGGATATGAAGGTGGCGATGTGTCCTATGACAGACGTGAGCGAAATCATAAAATTGAGCAAGAACTGCAATTTGCCATTGAGCAATTACAATTGATCCAATCAACTTTGGAACGCCCCAACAAATCAGTAAAAGTAACTTATGAATTGGGTGCTGTTGAAACTTGCTTGGAGTCTAATTATTATAGAGAGGTGATGTATAATTTAGAGCATACCATACATCATCATGCACTTATAAAAGTAGGAATCAAACATTTCTGCACTATGGAACTACCCGAATCTTTTGGAGTTGCTCCTTCAACCTTGCAACATAGAGAGGCATGTGCACAGTAAGCTTTATTTCAAAAAATAACAGTTATTTTATCACTTCAAACCGTGATGAACATATTTCGCGTCCATTGGCATTTGAGCCAAAGGAAGAGATAATAAACACTGTAAAAGTACTTTTCCCCAAAGATCCAAAGGCCGGTGGTACATGGTTTGCCATCAATGAAAATGGAGTTGTTGCAGTAGTATTGAACGGTGCATTCAAAAAACATGAACCTAAGGGGAATTACGCTAAAAGCAGAGGCTTGATTTTGTTGGATGTTATCAGTGCACACAATCCTGAAGCTTTTATTAAGGAGATGGATTTAGACAATATTGAACCCTTTACATTGGTATTATTTGATGCTAATACATTGATTGAGTTTAGGTGGGATGGGAAAGAAAAGCATTTTAAACCACTTGATAAGAACCAAAGTCATATTTGGTCATCAACTACATTATACAATGAAAAGGCTATTGCCAAAAGGACTTCCCTTTTTACCAACTTTATGAGTATGAAATCAGATATGCTAGCTTCGGATATTGTTGACTTTCATTCCAATAACAATGACGACTTCGAGAACGGATTCATCATTGATAGAGACACAGGTCTTAAAACCTTTAGTGTTACCCAAGCAGTGCTAACCAATGAGGAAGCTATCTTAAAGCATTTTGACTTATTAAATGATAAGAAATACATAGTACCTTTTTCCCCAAATCAACTTGTAACAGAATGAAAACTTGGAGATTAAAACTTCATCGACTCACGCATTGGGAATATTGGCCTTTATGGGCAATTTATTATCCTTTATTTCCGGTTTGGTTGTATTTCTCCATTAAAGCACGTTCCTTTTTCTTTTTCAATGCTGCCAACCCATCTATGAAAAATGGCGGAATGGCAATGGAGTCTAAAATGGAAATTTATAATATGATTCCCAATCAATATATTCCCAAGACAGTATTTATTTCTAAACATGAAGCTCCTGAATCGGCTCTGGAAAAGGTTTTGGTTGAAGGAATTAGTTTCCCTTTTATTGCCAAGCCCGATATTGGGATGAAAGCGTTTGGAGTAGATAAGATTCATAATAAAGATGAGTTTAGAGATTATTTTTCAAGGACTCCAGAACATTTTTTAATTCAAGAGTTAATACCCTATACCAATGAAGTTGGAATTTTCTATGTTAGAAAACCTGGAGAAGAAAAAGGGAAGATTACAGGAATAGTTTCCAAACTGTTTTTGTCGGTTGTAGGGAATGGAAAAAGCTCCATTTTGGACCTTATAAAAAAAGACCCAAGAAGCCACTTACAATTGGAAGCCTTAAAAAAGAAGTTTGGCTTTAAACTGAATATGGTATTGGATAAAGACAAGGAGTTTATTTTGGTTCCGTACGGTAGTCATACTAGAGGAGCAAAATTCATTGATGATACCCATAGATTAAATGAAGGGCTCTTGAAGACCATAGACGATATCTGCTCTAAAATAGAAGGGTTTCATTATGGTAGGTTGGACGTACTCCACAGTTCAATAGAAGAACTTTCTAAAGGTAAGAACTTCAGCATTATCGAAATTAATGGAGCAGGAGGGGAGGCCACACATATATATGACCCCAAACATTCTTTGTTTTTTGCTTGGAGAGAAATTACAAGGCATTGGGGCATGCTTAACGATGTAAGTATCACAAACCATAAAAAAGGACATTCTTACCTTAGCTTTAAGGATGGTAGAGCTATGTTGAAGGCCAATGGTGAACTGGAAGCGCAACTAAAAGTGATATAGTAAAGACATGAAAGGTAAAATCGTAAGCTTTCTTTTTTGTGTTTCCATTTTATCATTGTCCTATGCCCAGGATTCGAGTGTATTAAAAAAACGGACTGATCTGGGTGTTTCGCTTCAGGTATATCCTGCGGGGATTATTCCCACTATAAATTTGGAACACTTTCTTAATGAAAATTCGTCATTGCTTTTCCGATTGGGAGTAAATTTTGTTGATCGTCAAGATTTTAGTGATGTCAACCTTACTGAAGAAGGAGAAGGTTTTGGAGGTTCCATTGGTTTTAGAAAGCACTATCCTTCTGGTAAAGGGAAATTTATAGCAGGCTTTAATGTTGATGTTTGGAGCTTGAATATTGATTGGACAGATACTATTGGACCTATTGGTGGTACCATTGCTGGAAGCACATACACTTTGGTAGTGCAACCTTGGTTGGAAGGGGGGTACTTCCTGCCTATTAAGAATACCAAATCTCAAATTGGATTAACCGCTGGGTTTGGACGTGAAATCAATGCAATTACCAGTGGGGATGAGGTGGAACAAGGATTTATAGCCAGCATTTCCCTGCAATATCAATTTTCACTTTAGCGCAATCCATTTATAACTTTTCTTTGAACTGGTCTTGCTTGATTTTTACGGCTCTAAATGAAAATAATGTCAAAAGGATTAGGGCAGTGAGGCAACTTAAGATACCAATAACAGAAAAATAGATTGGGATGTCATCATTCATGGTATGTGTACTCTCATACAGCCCCGCTATAAGTCCTGAAAGCACAAAACAAGCAACAGATACGTAGAGAAAGACCATTGCATAGTTGACCAACTTTAGTTGCGTTAGCTTTCGCCGTAATAAGGCTTCATAATCAACATGGTCTTCAATCAAATTCTTGATTTCAGTACTCAAGGCGCCCAACAGGGTAGAGGTGGACATCAACAAGAGTCCAATACCGGGAACAATTGTAATTGGAACGTACCAACTTTCCATAGTTTAAGACCGGTAAGCTTTAAAAGCTTCCCTGAAAAATTGAACTGCAATCTCATTGCTTACACCCGAAGCAGGCAATATACCACCCTTGAAACCATCGTTTAACCATTTGCCATTGGTCAATGTGTCAAAAGTAGAAGTATCAAGACCATCATGTCCCAAATACCCGCTAATGTAAAAATAATGGTCATCAATCATGGAATCTGGAATGGAAAGTCCCATCCCTACCGATTTTCCTGAACCGTCATTCAATACACAAAACGCTCCAGTATCAAAATGATGTGGCCATATACGAATGTCCGAAGTTAGGTTTTCTACGTCTAGGAATGATTTTAGCGATGTTTGAGCTAACGTTCTTAATAAAATCAACTCTTGTGTGTCCGATTTTTTAAATCGATCATTTGGGCCCATCATGTATGGCATATCATAATGCAGGTCAAATTGATATGGCTTTTCAAATCCCAACGATTTAGAAGTATCGCTTAACCATTTTATGGTTTCTTCATGGGTTTTTCCATCAAGCGCGTAAGATTTATCGGTTTGTGACCATTTCAATGAAAATTGCTCATAGTTTAAACAAAGTTTTGTGCCCTTGTCATCCAAATCCCATGTTTGAAGGCTTTTTTCTTCTATAGAAAACCCTAGATTGGTATGACTGTCATCAGATTTAGCTTCTAAAAAGCTTTTAGCTGCCGTAGCCAAATATTGAGCGGCCAAATGCAATTGTTTGGTCATTTTCGTAGTTTTTGTGTTCCTAACTACTTAAAAGTAGGGATTTTGGAATGTACCTTACGGATAAAGGAGGTTTTTGTAAGGTTAAAGTAAGATTTCTTACTTTATCTTACTCTTAATGGATTGGACAATGATTGGAGCATGGATTCTGGAATTTTCAATAAACCATTTATGCGTTTCCATACCTCCACAGATAACCCCTGCTAGATAAAGTCCCTCAATATTGGATTCCATGGTGTTTGGATCATACTGTGGTAATCGCTTTTCATCCTTGGACAATTGGATGCCTAATTTTTCAAGGAATTCAAAATTGGGCATATAACCGGTAAGTGCCAGTACAAAATCGTTTTCTAGGGTTACAACACCATCTGGAGTGTTAATTTGTATTTCAGTTAAAGAGATTTTCTTTACCGTGGCATTGTAATAGGCTTTAATGCTGCCTTCTTCAATTCTGTTTATAATGTCTGGACGCACCCAATATTTTACGCGCTGCCCTACCTCTGGACCTCGAATGATCAAGGTGACATCGGCACCTTTTCGGTAGCACTCCAAGGCGGCATCAATAGCGGAGTTACTCGCTCCGATTACGGCTAGTTTCTGACTAGCATAAAAATGGGGGTCTTTGTAGTAATGGGAGACTTTGGATAAATCCTCACCTGGAACATTTAAGTTGTTAGGTAAATCGTAAAAACCAGTGGCAACCACAACGTTCTTTGCGGTATATTGTTTTTTATCGGTTGTTACTGAAAAAGAGTCGTTCCTTTTTTTAACACCAGTGACTTTTTCAAACAAATGAATGTTGAGTTGATTAGAGGTAACAATCCTTCTGTAGTACTCCAAAGCTTCATTCCGCTTGGGTTTGGCTTCTTTACTGATAAAAGGGATATCATCAATTTCCAGTTTTTCTGAAGAAGAAAAAAACTGCATATTAATTGGGTAGTTGAAAAGGGAATTGACAATAGGTCCTTTCTCGATAATTAAAAACGAAAGTCCTTGTTTTTTAGCTTCCAGACCACATGCAATTCCAATAGGACCTCCGCCAATTATTACAACATCAAATTCCTGCATTAGGCAATTTGTTCTTTAAGGTTTTTGATGGTTTCTGTTGGGTCTTGACTTTTAAAGACAAAACTGCCCGCTACCAAAACATCGGCACCGGTATTCACCAATTTTTTTGCATTAGTCGCATTTACCCCACCATCAATTTCAATAAGGGCTTTAGAATTTTTTCTTTCAATCAGGTTTTTTAGATCACTCACTTTTTGATAGGTGTTTTCGATGAAAGATTGACCCCCAAAACCTGGGTTTACACTCATCATACAGACCAAATCTATATCTTGGATGGTATCTTCCAATAAACTCACTGAAGTATGTGGATTAAGTGCTACTCCAGCTTTCATTCCCTCACTTTTTATAGCTTGCAATGTTCTATGTAAATGATTGCATGCCTCATAATGAACCGTTAGGTAGTTGGCTCCCAAATCTGCAAACGTTTTAATGTACCTATCTGGGTCAATAATCATTAAGTGAACATCCAAAGGTTTGGTTGCATGTTGGGCAATTGCTTTTATCACGGGCATTCCGTATGAAATATTGGGAACAAAAACACCGTCCATAATATCTAAATGATGCCAATCTGCATCACTTTGGTTTACCATTTCAACATCTCGCTGTAGGTTTCCGAAATCTGCCGCCAAAAGAGAAGGAGCTACTAATTTTGTGTTCATCTGAGCATTATATGGCTACAAAAATAAGCAAATGCTTTTTTAAGTTTAAGCGTCTTTCTTTCATCTGGACCACTAATTCAAAAATGCGCTTTCGGGCAGGATTATGGGGTCACATCTGAGAATTTTTCTACTGCACATTTTACATTGATTGTTTTCTTTTAATTCTTTTAATGCTAATTGTGCTGGGTCTGGTAACGAGTATGCATTTGCTGCATCATAGTCAACTGTGTATCCCATATCCTCAAAAGCCGCGATAGAGAGTTTGCTTATGGGATTGTTGCCGTCATCTATAAACCCGGTCATTAACTCATTGTCGAAAGTTAATTCACGCCAATGTCCATCTCGTGTTCCTGGCCCGCCTGTATTTGCTATGGGAACCGGAACTGACTCCTCATTTCTTGTTAGGGTCTTGTACTCTTGTATGGCATTTGCCCCTGTGAACACAGGATTTTCTGAACCTTCGGCGGAGATTAAGTTCAAAAATTGTGGGGACCAAAGGGTTCCAAAACCTAAAACGTGTCCCATTTCATGAACAATAACATCTAACAGGCTGCTTTCAGCTTCCAACCTGGCTAAATCAGCACTGTCAAAGCGCATGATTCCTGTTGCCGGTAAAAAACTTCCGGCCCTAAGTTGTGTTGGCCCTGCCTGACCAAGAATTCCGGATGTACCATCTATATTGGTGCCTTGGGCATCAATTCTAACGTTATCTATTATATCTCCATTTGCCAGTTGTACCGAAGGTAAATCACCTGAAATAATCTCTTTCCACCTACAAGCGGCGTCGTCAAATATGTTTTGTTGTGATGGGGTCAATCCCCCTAAAAACCGTATCTCTATGGTAAAGCTCATATTTTCCAATTTTAAGGTTCATGTGCTGTTTGATATATGTTTTGAGATTTTTTGAACATATATGACCATGTTGCACATGATATTTACGTTGTAAACTGGTAACCTTGATGTTAATGGAAAGAAGTTGGCATATTCGTATTTTGAAGTGTTACAGCCAATAGGTTACTTTGAGCACCACAGATCTATTTTTGATACCCAAACCAGTTGTGTCGTGGTTTTCGTTATAAATTAGAAACAGATCGGACATAGGGCTATATCGCCATTGCAGACGAGAGAATGCACTAAAATTATCTCCTTGGGAGTTGTATTGGAGGACGTTGCTTAAAAAGAGCTTGTTTGAAAAGCTGATATTTCCATTGAAGCGCATTAAATGGATTTTATTCTCTCCAAAACCTTCTGCCAAGCGAATGTCGTTAAAGTCATAGGTGAGTCCAAAACTTCCCCATGGCCTTAACCTAAAAGAGCCTTGAAGCATTGCTCCCATGCGTGTGCCGTTAAAAAATTGGCCATAGCCAATGTTGGTATTCCAAACAAATGTTTTTCGGCTATCTGCCCTATAGCGTAGATCAAACCTAAAGAATGAGTAATCATCTATTGGGATTGGAGTAAAATCATCTCCAATTAATTCTGTTGGAAACAATAAATCTACTTTTTGATATCTGGCAATTAAATTTAGTCTTGCTGTGTTTTTGTATTCAAAATCATAAGCTACATTATTCTCCACTTCGTTAAAAGAACCATCAGAATTTAGGTAAAGGTTGTTCCATGTGCGAAGACCATGGTAGTTGAGTTTTTTGTTTTCACCCTTGACAAAGGTGATGTACCGAACCCATGGGTTAATAAGCGTGTATCCCAAACGTATGGTTTCTTCGGTTTGAGCATTGTAATTTTCCAATCTGGGATTGATTCCCAATTCTGTGATGTAGTTTTCACCTACCACGTTAAGCAACCACCCTGTTCTAAAACGTTTGGAGATGTAGTTCCCGCTAAGACCATAAAAATGGGTGTCTTTGTAGTTTTGGGGCGTTAATGAGGTGTGGTACATGAATGTATTGTTCAATTTTCCGTTTTCAGAAATGTAACTGAATTCAAGACCTGCATTTCTGGTATAATCCAATTCTTCCGTTTTGCTCGTGGCCTGTCTATTTATGAACAGGCCTTTTATAACAGATCGTTTTAACACTTTTTGTTGAAAAGCACCTACACTATAGTTTTGGGCCGCAAATTCTTCTGTACTTCGGGTCTGAACATTCATAACACCAATTCGTAAGTTTTGGGTTAGATTACCGGTCAACCTTCCACCAAAGTCAATGGGAATGGGTTCCCCCTCCATAATTCCAATTCTTCTTGAGAAGAAAGGTTTAATATCATATGTTCCAAAATTGGAAAAGATATCATTGTTCTCAAGAAAGAAATTGCGTTGTTCGGGTAAAAAGATACTAAAACGAGTTATGTTGGTGACTTGTTGGTCCACATCGGCATTGGAAAAGTCTGGAAATAAAGTGAGATCTAGGTTAAGACTGCTGGTCAGGGCTACTTTTACTTCGCCGCCTATATCGCTTTCCAATTGCGTTTCAGTTTGATTTTCTTCTTCATAGTCTCTAGTTGATGAGGAAGTTACATAAGGATTAAAAATAAAAGTACCCTTTGCCCTCTCTGGACTTTGGTCCCATTCCAAAGATCCCATATAATTCATGCTTACTCCATTAAAATTTACAGGGAACTGGGTCCATGTGGTGTAGGCATTATTTTGTTTATCACCTCTAATAAAATTGATTCCCCAGGTGCGCTGGTTGGCGTTATAACGAAGGGTCTTAAAAGGGATTTCCATTTCGACCAACCAATACCCGTCGTATTGAGAGGTTTTTGAGGCCCATCTGTTATCCCAATTTTCAGACATCCATGTTTGGGAACCTTCTATTGTAAGACTGCCTTCAAGCTCTGCTCCACCAGCGGTAACCCCAAACATAAATCCGCTCTGTTTGGTATTTACTGGGTCAATTGCCACAGAAAAGTTATCACTTCCCCAGTAGTCACTATCATTGTCCCTTACAAGCGATTGTATAATTCGTTCACCTTTGTCATAACATTTGGCTAAAATGTAAAGGTTGTTGTCATCATAGGTGATTTTTACTTCCGTTTGGTTTTGGGCCTGCCCCTCATCATTAGGCCAGTGATTGTAGAAATTTGTTGTAACGTCATGTGCTTCCCACTCATTTTCCTGAGCAATGCCATCTAGTTGTATGGGAACGATGGTTTTTTGGATGGTATATTTAAAAAGTGATCTAGTATCGCTACCTCCATTTTGAGCAAAACTAATTAAGGAAATGAGCAAGAAGCATGATGACCAAACAATTTTCATAAACTGTCCGTTTTTTGATGATACTCAAATAACACAGTCTTTAGAATGATTATCAAATGCTTTTTGAGAATGCCATTTCTAAGCGGGTAAATGACGTTAAGAGGTAGTTTGGCGCCGAAACCCTGTATAATATTGTCGAAAATGTATAGAGCAATGCATTGGGGGGCGATTTAAGGAATGCTTAACAACATTTGCTCTAAATGGGAGCCCCCTTTTATCTTGAACGGTCTTGAAGTATTGTCAATGCCTGAGATCTATAATTTCTGCCAATGGGTAACTCCTTTCCATTAACTTCAACCATAATACTGTTGAAGGCAGTCACTTTTTCTACAGAAACAATAAAGGACCTATGAATTCTAATGAATTGTTTTGATGGTAATTTTTCTGCTAAGTAACCAATACGTTGTGTAGTTGTTACTGCCTGATTTGCATTATGAATAATGACTTTGTCGTTTAAGCTTTCCAAATAAAGGATGTTGGACAAATCCAGCTTCACCACTTTTCTTTGAGCTTTTATGTAGAGTAGGTCGGACTCAGTTTCTGTTTGATTGTTTTTTGTGTTTTCTTGGATTTGCGCCTCATGTTGAAGGGTAGGGGGATTACCTGTTAGATATTTGTTTGCTTTAGCAACAGTTTTCATAAAACGACCTAAAGAAATTGGCTTTAAAAGGTAGTCTATTGCATCAAGTTCAAAAGCCTTTATAGCGAATTCCCTGTAAGCGGTAGTAAATACGACCAAAGGACTTGGATTAAGGGATTCAAGAAGCTCCAATCCGTTGATTTTAGGCATTTTAATATCTAAAAAAACAAGATCAATATTTTCCTTTTGTATATGCCCAAAGGCCTCAACTGCGTTGGTACATACAGCGACCACTTCTAATTGTTCAATTTGATCGGCGTAGTTTTCCAATACGTTTCTTGCCAGAGGCTCGTCATCAACTATAATACATTTTATTTTTTTACCCATGCATTAAATATGTATTCCACTTAAATCAATTTCTAGTTTTACTAAAAAACTGTCGGGCTCTTCTAAAACTTTTAATTGGTGTTTTTCAGGAAAAAATAAATCCAATCTACGTTTTACGTTTTTAAGGCCAATATTTTTATCGCTATCTAAACTTTCCTCATTTTCTATGGAAGCTTTGCTATTTTCCACCATGAACTGTAATTGTTGGTTCTCCAGTTTAAGGTTTATGGTGATCCAAGAATCGGCAATCAAAGTATCCGCACCGTGTTTGAATGCATTTTCTACAAAAGGCAACAACAATAAGGGAGGTATTAGGCTTTCCTTGTTATCGTCTTTTATTGTGGTAGATATGGTCAAATGTTCACCATAACGAAGTCTTTCCAGTTCCACCAAATTCATTAATTGTTCCCATTCTTTGTCTACGGTGATCAAGCGATCGTTGCACTCATAGAGCATATAGTCCAAAAACTTAGATAAGCCCAATACGGCATTGGGTGTTTGGGTAGACTTGGCCAAAGAAAGAGAATAGATGCTATTTAGGGTATTAAAGAGGAAATGGGGGTGGATTTGAGCCTTAAGGAACTTAAGCTCGGTTTCTACTTTTTCTTTTTCCAACGCCTTGTTTATCTGGTCTTTTTGATAGTAGAAGCGCTGAAGTTTAATGGCCATGGCCACAAAGACCGGGGTATAGACCCTGAGCAAAGAGTTCAATACTTTTGGGAAGTACCAAACGTGATCTTTCCAATGTCCTTCTTCAAAATAGAACCATCGATATATAAAACGCCAATTCATATACCGATCTATTAATGCCATACTAATTGCCAATAAAAGAGAGAGTAATACATACATCACCATTTTCTTGGGATATAGGTATTTGGGCATTAGGTAATATAAGGTGATGTAGGTGGGAATTAGCTTCCAAGGCAATAAAAACAATAATTGTAGAAACTGATCATAATAATTTCCTTCATAACTGCCCCAAAAGACTGTGTAGAACAGAATATATACCAACCAAAAGAGGATGTGATAGTATATCCTATTTTTTGTGTTCAGTACACTTTCAATCATAGCTATGTTGAATTTTAAGCTATTAGCCGTTTGGTTTTTGAGCTAAAACAAATCTTGGTTATGAAAGTACAAAATAGGAGGAAAATTTAATCAAAACAGCCGTAGACAACAGATTTTTGAAGTTGAATGCTTCTTTCTTTACAGAAATGTAAACTTTTAAATCTGATGTTTTCTTTTGAATTCATTGTATTTTTCTTAACAATAAAAACCCTAATTTTTTTAAGTATTTCCTGTAGTGTAATGTCAGAGCCCCTATGTATATTGCAATATCTTTTTGAGCGGACACGGTTGATAAGTACATCCTCAACTTGTATCAACTTACGCAAAATGAGGTAGTTTAACGGTTATAAACCCTTAAACTTTCTTATTATGAAAAGAGTAGTAATCAAAACCTTATTGTTAATTGGGATAACGGCTATGGCAGTTTCCTGCGAAATCTCCTCCATTGATGAAGAAGAGAAATCAATTGTCTCAGATATTGACATTCTTTCACCCGACAAGAAAGTCAAACCGCCAGGTAGTAACGATTAGTGCATTGGCCTTTATAGGGCTGTTTATGAAATTTGCATACATTTTTTTCTTGAAGGACAACGATGTGACCATTGATTTTAACGGCTATACATCGTTGTCCTCTCTTTTATGGGTATTGGGCAATGAGTTTTCAACAATTACTATAGGGGCCATCATTTGGGTTTCTGCTTCATATCATTCAAAAAATTCACTGTCAAAAAAGGTATTTCGAATTATTTCTGTATTTACCATAGCATCTGGATTCTATTTTGTTTGTTGGACCTTTTTGGATAGCATATTTTTTACAGAAATGGTTGAAATCGTAGGCAGCATTACAATGGCAACAATCGGTACCATTCTGTACATTGGATTTATCTCCTTTCTATCAAAAGAAATAAACAATGTTCGTGAATTAAGAACCACAATTGTTGACTTCTTTGTGGAGCTCAATAATGTCCATATTTGGGGCTTTAGAAAAAATTTCAAAAAGTTGGAATTACTTGATGATTATAATATTGGGCAGAGTTTAAGAAAGCAAATTAATGCAGAATTAAAAATAGAGAGAGAACAAATAATGGAAAACCTTGATAAAAGCCTACAAGAGAAGGCGAGCAAAGTTAGTTTTAAATAAGCTTTTAAGACCTATATCACCTATATCCCTTTTGTCCATATACTATGTTGTAACGTGATTAGTCTTCAATAGATTATCGTAAACCTTGTTTTTGTCTTTTCATAACAGATGACATTCTTTCAGTTGCAATTGAAAACCATTTTGCCCTTAAGTAAGTTTTAGGAAAGTAGCCATTGCCATCTTTTTGCTGAGAGCACCCACACTCATGTTCTTCTCCATGGTATATTCCAACTTGTCCAATGGGTTCTTTTAATAATGACTATTCAATTTATCATCTCTAGAATCTTCAAGCGGCAACAGTTATAGGAAAAATTTTGTGAGTGTTCAGAAACTATTGAATTTCAATTGTCAAATTCCTACATTGCCTACCCTCCCATACTTCAGATTAATGCTGGCAGTCAATTAATCTAAGGAATCTATGACAAAATCAAAATTTTCTATCCCGCACAAGAGCCCCTATGCTGATATTACATCAGTGGTCCATAACAACTTAACATATGAACAAGGTTTTTATTTTTGTAACCTTGGAACAGTGATGATACACTCTCAAGAGCTCAATCAAGGTTTTTGGGCTTTGTTCAGTTACTACCATAACAATCGGTACCATTTCTTGAGCGCCGAGAACAAATTGAAGTTCACTCGCCGAAGCTTGGCGGTATTAGCTGGTAAATTTGCAAGGGACATATATCATTCCGAAAGAAAAAAAGGACAAGGCTTATCTAAATGTTAGGCTATCATTCCAGCTTACCTGATTTAGAACACGAATAGGGTCATGAATAGGGTTTCTCTCTTTTTGTATGAGACTATATTATTGTCTTTTAATCTGGTATTATATGGTAACTTTTTTTCAAAAAAGTGTGTACTTAGTTAGTAATGCATGCTTAAAAACCGTGTACTTATATGGTTTTGTCATTGGTCATAAATGAAAAAACTCCGGTAATCAGCCGGAGTTTATTCATCAATCAAAAAACGAACAGTCATGATAAACTGTTGTAGGATTACAAATTACAACTTTCTTGCCAAAAAACAAATTTAAGGTATGTTTAACTGTAATTTGTGCAGATAATCTTAGGATTATCCTAAATATGTCTTTAAAATCTTACTTCTAGAAGTATGTTTTAATCTTCTAATTGCTTTTTCTTTTATTTGGCGAACACGTTCTCTTGTTAAATCAAAAGTTTCACCAATTTCTTCCAAAGTCATGGAATGTTGTCCTGCTAAACCAAAGTACAAACGGATGACATCTGCTTCTCTGGGTGTAAGTGTTTCCAATGCGCGCTCAATCTCTGTACGTAAGGATTCATGCAATAAATCTTTATCTGGGTTTGGAGATTCTCCACTTCGCAATACATCGTACAAATTGGAATCTTCACCGTCAATCAATGGGGCATCCATAGATACGTGACGACCAGAGTTTTTAAGTGATTGCTTAACATCTTCAACGGTCATGTCCAATTCCTTGGCAATTTCTTCTGCAGATGGAATACGCTCATGCGCCTGCTCCAAAAACGCAAAAGTCTTGTTGATTTTGTTAATGGAACCAATTTTATTCAAAGGCAATCGCACAATACGTGATTGTTCTGCCAATGCTTGAAGAATGGATTGACGAATCCACCAAACAGCATATGATATAAATTTAAATCCACGGGTCTCATCAAAACGTTGTGCTGCTTTGATAAGTCCTAGGTTTCCTTCATTTATTAAATCAGGAAGGGTTAATCCTTGGTTTTGGTATTGCTTTGCAACAGAAACCACGAATCTAAGGTTGGCTTTAGTTAATTTTTCTAAGGCTATCTGGTCTCCCGCTTTGATTCGCTGTGCCAATTCTACTTCTTCATCGGCTGTGATCAAATCAACTTTACCGATTTCCTGCAAATATTTGTCTAACGAAGCGGTTTCCCTATTGGTAACCTGTTTTGTAATTTTTAACTGTCTCATTTAATTTCCCTTCAAATTAAGTTTGTGAACCGAAGCTCATTAGGTTATACGTAGGAAAACGCAAAAAGTTACAATTTGACAAAAATTATTTGCACTTTTTATTGAAAACAAAAGGCCCAAGGGTTTCTCCTTGGGCCTTTTTAGTGTATGTTATGCTAACTAATTGTTAGTCCCTTCTGGGTTTTCTATCTCTGTCACCGCCTCTGCGATCTCCACCTCTACGGTCACCACCTCTGCGATCTCCTCTATCATTTCTAGGAGGGCGTTCAACATAGCCTTCAGGTTTTGGAAGCAAAGCTTTTCTGGAAACCTTTTCTTTTCTGGTTCTTGGGTCAAGACCAAAATATTTTACATCAAAGACATCTCCCATGTTTACCACATCAGAAACATTTTCGGTGCGCTCCCATGCCAATTCAGACACATGAAGCAATACTTCATTGCCTGGAGCTTCAACGTATTCAACAACGGCACCAAAATCCAACATTTTGATAACTTTTACTTCATAAACGCTACCAACTTCTGGTTTGAACATCAATGCGTCAATTTTTGCGATTACGGCATCAATACCTTCTTGGCCAGTACCTAGGATTTCAACAATACCTTCTTCTGTATCTGGATCTTCATTGATGACAATGGTGGTATTGGTTTCTTTCTGTAATTCTTGAATCACTTTTCCGCCAGAACCAATAACTGCCCCAATATATTCTCCAGGGATAACTTTGGTGACAATCTTTGGTGCGTAAGACTTAACATCTGTTCTTGGCGCATCAATAGTGTCCGTTAACTTTTCAAGGATATGTAATCTACCATCCTTGGCCTGCATTAGGGCTTTAACCAAAATTTCGTAAGAAAGTCCCTTTACTTTTATGTCCATCTGGCAAGCAGTGATACCATCTGCTGTACCCGTTACTTTAAAATCCATATCTCCTAAGTGATCTTCATCACCTAAAATATCAGAAAGAACAGCGTATTTTCCTGAATCAGCATCAGAAATTAATCCCATTGCTATACCAGAAACCGGCTTTTTCAATTGAATACCGGCATCCATTAATGCCATGGTACCTGAACAAACAGTTGCCATCGAAGAAGATCCATTAGATTCCAATACTTCAGATACAACTCTTACTGTATATGGGCAATCTTCGGGAATCATTCCTTTTAATGCACGTTGCGCCAAGTTTCCATGACCTACCTCTCTACGTGACGTTCCACGAATTGGGCGTGCTTCTCCAGTAGAAAAAGGAGGGAAGTTATAATGCAGATAGAAGGTTTCTTCGCCTTCATAGGATGGCATATCTATCTGATTGGCCTCTCTTGAAGTACCTAAAGTTACTGTAGCCAATGCTTGGGTTTCACCTCTTGTAAAGATTGATGAACCGTGAACAGATGGTAAATAGTCAATCTCACACCAAATTGGTCTTATTTCATCGGTTTTTCTACCGTCTAACCTTAGACCATCGTTTAGGGTTAAGTCTCTTACCGCAGCCTTTTCTGCTTTGTAGAAGTATTTTGATACCAAATCGCTAAAATCTTCCAATTCTTCTTCAGAAAATGTTGCTTTTACTTCCTCTTTAATAGCATCAAAAGCAGCACTGCGCTCATGTTTTGCAGAACCTGCTTTAGCTACAGCATAGACCTTGTCATAAGCTAGGTCATGTACTTTTTTGGCTAAATCTTCATCTTCTCTTTCTGGTTCATACTCTCGTACTTCTTTCTTGCCAAAGGCTTCAGCCAGTTTTATTTGTGCAGCACACTGTACTTTAATAGCTTCGTGAGCAAATTTAATGGCTTCGGTCATTTCTTCCTCAGAAATCTCCTTCATCTCGCCTTCTACCATCATAACGGAATCAGCGGAGGCACCGATCATCATGTCAATGTCAGATTCTTTTAACTGTTCTCTAGTTGGGTTGATGATGAATTCACCGTTAATGCGACCAACTCTAGCTTCTGAAATAGCACATTCAAAAGGAAAATCTGAAAGTTGAATTGCAGCGGAAGCGGCAAGACCTGCCATTGCATCAGGCATTACATTTTCGTCATGAGACATCAATTGAATCATCACTTGTGTTTCAGCGTGATAGTCTTTTGGGAATAATGGTCGTAAAACCCTATCAACCAAACGCATTGTCAAAACCTCACCATCGCTAGGGCGGGCCTCACGTTTGAAGAAACCGCCAGGGTAACGCCCAGCAGCTGCAAATTTTTCGCGATAATCTACCGTAAGAGGTAAAAAATCTACATCACTTTGTTTGTAATTTGAGACAACTGTACATAATAGCATACACTTGCCAGATTGGACAACAACAGAACCATGGGCCTGTTTTGCCAATTTTCCGGTTTCAATAGAGATTTCTCTACCGTCACCAAGGTCAATGACCTCTTTAAAAGTTTTTGGAATCATAAAAAATATCTTACCCGTTATAATTTTACGGGTCGTTAAACATTTGGTCTACCGCCATCCGGACGGTCGGGTTGTGTTGTTGTTGTGTGTGCCTGTGGCACTGACCAATGAAAAACTGTAGGCAGCTTTTTGTGTTTGTCCCAATCTATAAAATCCGGACCATTAAACTACTAAAACAAGTTTAGTAAAATAAAAGGGGAAGCCAAAGCCTCCCCTTTTGTGTTTATTTTCTAATATTTAGTTCCTTAATTAAGGAACGGTACTTTTCAATATCTTTTTTCTTTAGGTAATCTAAAAGACTACGTCTCTTACCTACCAACTTAACCAAAGAACGCTCTGTGTTGTAATCTTTATGGTTCTTTTTTAAGTGTTGTGTTAAATGGTTAATACGGTGTGTGAACAATGCAACTTGACCTTCCGTAGAACCTGTGTTCCCTTCAGAACCGCCGTGTTTCTTAAAAATCTCGGCTTTCACTTCTTTTGTTAAATACATTCCAATATTTATTTAAATGATTTTTATGTATAAGATTGTCTTTCAATCAGCGTGCAAAGATAAGCTCTTTTTTTAGAATGTAAAATTTTTGATTACTGATTAAACCTTTTGTTTTTCCAATGGTCATAGAGGCAAACCATAAAATTTAATCATTATGAAAAAGAATCTTGAACAAATGAACTTGGTAAGAGTAAGTTCAATGCTTGTTGCAATGTTGCTTTTAACAGTAGTTTCATGCAGTAAAGAAGAGAATGCCGCGGAAGAGTTATCCAGTGAAGAGGTGATTTCTTCGACAGAATTACAATTCAGTGATGAGGCTGAGATGATTTCTGAAGAAGTTACCACTATTGCTGAAGATGTATATGCCGCGGACGAAATTACATTTATGTCCAAGTTTGATTATGTCTCTGATTACTTGCCGGATTGTGTAACGATTACGACTGTAGTTACGGACACTACAAGGGAAAAGACAATTGATTTTGGTGAAGGCTGCGAACTTCCCAATGGTAATGTGTTAAGTGGAATAATTCAGTTGAGTTACACAAAGGATATGGAGATAGCATCTAAATCCATTGCACTGACTTTGGAAAACTTCACTTTTAATGCTGTTGCTGTTGAAGGTTCTGCGGATATTCTTAGGGTTCGCTCCAATGAAAATGGTAACCCACAAGGCACAGCAAATGCATCTTTCACCGCTACTTGGCCAGAAGGAGATACAGCTTCGTTTGAGGGGACTAGAACAAGGGAATGGATAGAAGGTTATGGCTCAGGGTTTTGGGGAGATAATGTTTTTCTAATTACTGGGAAGAGAACTTATGTAGGTATATTGGGCAATGTTTTTGTAAAAGAGGTGATTACACCATTGCGAAGAGAAATGTCCTGTAGATTTATTGTAAGTGGAGTGTTGGAAATCTCAAGAAATGACAATACAGCAAGTTTGGATTTTGGAGATGGTAGTTGTGATGCAAAAGGAATTTTAACACAACCTGATGGAACTGAGAAAGAAGTGTTTTTAAGGCGTTTTTTGAAATAAATAACTTGGAAAAAGAAAAAGCCTGCAATTGCAGGCTTTTTTTATGCTCTAACCGGTTGATTTTGGATTAAATCAATATACAAATTAACTTTTTGCTTTAAATCTCTACGGTGTGTTATAAAATCCAGAAACCCGTGCTCTTTTACAAATTCTGATGTTTGAAACCCTTCGGGAAGATCCTTTCCAACAGTATCTTTGACCACTCTTGGTCCAGCAAAACCTATTAATGCTCCTGGTTCAGAAATATTGATATCTCCAAGCATGGCATAGGAAGCTGTGGTCCCGCCCGTGGTGGGATCCGTACATAACGAAATATAGGGGACTTTTGCCTCGGCCAACTGAGCCAATTTTGCAGAAGTTTTTGCCAATTGCATGAGAGATAATGCGGCTTCCATCATTCGCGCTCCTCCAGACTTTGAAATCATTAGAAAAGGAACTTTTCTTCTTTTTGCAACGTCAATAGCTCTGGCTATTTTTTCACCTACAACGCTTCCCATTGAGCCTCCAATAAAACTAAAGTCCATGCAGGCTATAACTATTTCCTTCCCCATGGATTTCCCCACTGCGGTTCTTATGGCATCCTTAAGACCTGTTTTTTGTTGAGCAGCTTTTAGTCTTTCAGAATACTTTTTAGTATCCACAAAACGTAAAGGATCTTTGGAAGACAATTTTTCATCCAACTCTTTAAACTTGTTGTCATCAAATAGAATTTCAAAGTATTCCTTACTTCCTATTCTGACATGGTAATCATCTTCTGGACTAACATAAAAGTTTTTTGCCAAGTCCTCGGACTCAACGATTTTCCCTGTTGGAGATTTATACCAGAGACCTTTGGGAGTGTCCTTTTTTTCCTCCGTAGCTGTTTGAATTCCTTTCTCTTTTCTTTTAAACCAAGACGACATGCAATCAAAATTAAGTTAAACGGCTTTTTTTTGGTGGTTACAATGTGTTTACATTGTTTAGGTCTTCAAACGCCTTCTTCAATCTGTCCACAAAAGCTTTTTCTCCTTCGCGAAGCCACACTCTTGGATCGTAGAATTTCTTGTTTGGTTGATCATCGCCTTCTGGGTTTCCTATCTGAGCTTGAAGATATCCTGATTTATCCTGAACATAATCTCTTACTCCTGAAAGAAATGCATACTGAAGGTCCGTGTCAATGTTCATTTTTATAACACCATATCCTATGGATTCTCTAATTTCTTCAACAGATGAACCTGATCCACCATGAAAAACAAAGTCAATATGATTATGCTCCACTCCATATTTTTCTGAAACGAATTCTTGGGAATTTTTCAAGATTTTTGGAGTCAATGTTACATTTCCTGGCTTGTAAACCCCATGCACATTTCCAAAAGCGGCCGCGACGGTGAATTTAGGACTTACTTTGGATAACTCTTCGTATGCAAAGGCAACTTCCTCTGGTTGCGTATATAATTTGGAACTATCTACATCTGTGTTATCTACACCATCCTCTTCACCTCCGGTTACTCCCAATTCTATTTCCAAGGTCATATCCATCTTGCTCATGCGTTCTAAATAATCCTTGCATATTTCAATATTTTCTTCAATAGGTTCTTCAGATAAATCTATCATATGAGAACTGAACAGGGATTTCCCTGTAGCGGCATAATGTTCTTCACTGGCATCTAAAAGACCATCGATCCAAGGCAATAATTTTTTAGCGCAATGATCTGTATGAAGAATGACCGTTGCTCCATAAGCCTCAGCCAATTGGTGCACGTGCTTAGCTCCTGCAACAGCTCCTAGTACGGCTGCCCTTTGGTTTTCATTGGACAATCCTTTTCCAGCATTAAACTGGGCACCTCCATTGGAAAATTGGACTATAACAGGAGAATTTAAGGCCGCAGCAGTTTCCAAGACGGCATTTATGGTATTAGATCCAATTACGTTTACCGCTGGCAACGCATAACCATTTTCTTTGGCATGGTTAAAAATTGCTTGTACTTCATCACCTGTGGCAACGCCTGGCTTAATATTGTGGGACATACTTTCTTTAGTTAGTTACGGTTGAGTTAAGGCACAAAAGTAATAAAATATTTACTCTAGAAAGGATAATTGATTCCGATATTGAAACCAGCATTTTTAAAGTTATATTGCCTAAACCAACGTTTGGATACCTCCTCTGCTGGGTTATAGGTTTTAAAGCCTATATCTAATCTAAAAATAAAATAGGTAAAATCGTATCGAATACCAAAACCTGTACCTAAAGCGATATCTGCCAGTGAACTAAAATCACTAAATATAGCGTCTGGATTATCTTCATTGTCAAAGACGTTCCAAATGTTGCCAGCATCTGCAAAAAGGGCCCCTTTTACGTCACCTGCAATGGGAAAGCGATATTCCAGGTTCATGGCAAGTTTTAGGTTGGCCTCATTAAAATCGTTAATGTTACTTGTGCTTCCTGGGCCTAATTCATATGGGTTCCATGCCCTATTGTCGTTGGAGCCCCCCGCAAAATAACTTCGTACAAAAGGAATGCTTTCGGAATTGCCGTAAGGAATTGCCAGTCCAAAAAAGCTTCGAAATGCCAAAACTTTAGAACTGGATACTTCCCAATGCCTTACAAAGTCAAACTCAGTTTTAAAGTATTGTGAGAAGGGCACCCCAAATACCAAAAGTTGATCATTATCATTCTTATTGTAAGGTATAGCGCCATCCAATAAAGAAAGCAAGTTGCCGGCACTTTCCAATTTCAGTCTAAACTGATAGAAATCGTTGTCATTGACATCTATTTTGCTGTTTTTTGTATATGTATAGTTACTGGCAAAGATTAGATTGTTTTCAGTCAGTCTTTGTCTTCGCTCCTCAATACTGTTAACTTCGCTTAGTTGCTCGGTAGTAACCGGTATTTCACCGTTAAGCACTGCTTGCACAAATTCGTTGGCCCCATCTGGAATTCCTAATATAAGTGGGTCTTCGGTATTCTCGCTATCTCTAAAGAATGTGGCATATTGTGGGTCATCCTGAAATTCATCAGCAATGTTGTCCAAATTGCTGAAGGTGTTCTGATAAACATTGTAAAAGTTATTTGGATTCACGTTCCGTACAAACTCCACATTCAGCAATTCTACATTATGTTTTAGGCTATTTGATGGTGACCAGTTGTAAGATAGGATGCTATTGAAGGATTGTTTATCCAAACCAATGTTCTTTTGAAAGTTGGTACCTATAAGAAACCTGCTCTGTGGCAACATGTAATATGGAATAATTTTTTCGGTATTCAATGGAAACCAAATTCTTGGAAACGTAATGTTGATATCTCCTCCTATTTCCGATGTAAAAGTCTCGCCTGCTATTGAAATATTGCGTCCATTAAGAAGACCAATGGATCCCCGCGCCGAGATATTCAGGGTCTCTGTCCCTCCAAAAACATTACGTGTAATAACTGAACCACTAAACGCGGTCCCTACTTGTTGAATATTGGAATGCGTTACATCCAAATCTAAATTCAACGAATACTTTGGCCTAGGTGCCAGATAAATATTTGTGATCAACTGCGCTTGGGTGGTATCTGGGATAAATTCAATGTTTGGATATTTAAACGTGTTAAGATTGGTAATCTGCCTATAGGTCCTAATTCTATCTAAATCCCTGTAGATACTATCTTTTTCAAAAAAAATGGCATCGGTAAGTGCTTTGGGCTTGTATTTGAGCCTGTTATTGTAATATATGGTATAGTTTTCATATTCTATCGATTTTAAAGAATCTGTGCCGCCACCGATCAAGTAATCAGCATATATGTTTATTTTTTTTAGTTTATGAATTCTATATGGGCTATTGGTTAAAGAGGTATCTCCTGTGCTTCTGGGTTTTTGGATATTTAATTGAACATCCATCAATTGATCATTTGCTACTTGTGAAGTATCCCTTAGGATATCGTAGTTAATAGAACTTTCCTGAAAATTATAGACTCCGGAGTTTCTGAACAATGTGGTTAACCGCTCTCGCTCTTGGTTAAAATTTGCCAGATCAAATTGCTCTCCATCTTTTACAAGGGAGTTATTCAACGAGCTATCGTAAATTGAATCTAACTCAGGAGAGGATATATTTTTTAGGATAGTATCAATAAGAAATGGCTTTTCCAGGGAAATTTTATAATCAACTTCGGCTCTTTTTTTTCTTTTTCCTTTAACAATGGAATAAGTGCCCGAATTGTTGAAATAACCTTTGCTATTATAGTACGCCTTTAATCTATCAACAGTTTTTTGGGTCAGAGCAGTATCAATAACGGCAGGCGGTTCACCAATTCTTTTGAAAAAATCACTTGCCCCTTTAACCACAAAGGATTCCTTTAATCTGTTTACTTGCTTTTTGGAAAGCAACCTGTTCAGTCTTTTTTCTCGTTTTTCTTTCCTGTGCAGCCAATTTTGAAAAGAAGAATCTGGGTTTTCTTTAGCAAGATTGTATAGATTTAGACGAAGACGATAGCCAAGTAAGCTGCTATTGGGTTTTTGAGCAATAAGACTCTGAATGTTATCATCCTTAACCTTCTCTTCATCTGCATAAACGGTGTTTTTGGTAAGAAGCAACTCATTGTCGTCCACCCTTTTAAGGGTGTTACAACCTATCATGGTAACCATAAGCAACAATAACCCTATTTTTGCCTTGTTACACATTAGACCTAAAAAACCCTTCATAGACGCCAAAAATACACGATTTAGATGGTTACCAAAAACCAAATTAAACTAGTTGTTAGCTTACAGCAAAAAAAGTACCGAAGTCAACACGGGCTATTTGTGGTTGAGGGTGCAAAGACTGTAAATGAAATATTAGAGGCTGGGTTAAAGCCTTATAAGTTGTTTGTTGACGAACCAAATAAAGCTGAAAATTTCAATGGAGTTGAGGTTGTTTCAAAATCAGAGTTAAAGCAAATGAGCAGCCTAAGCAATCCAAATGGAGTTTTAGGGGTGTTTTATATACCAAATGTCAAAAAAACCGAAAACACAGATTGGCTGGTAGCATTGGATGCCGTTCGTGACCCTGGTAATTTGGGTACGATAATTAGATTATGTGATTGGTTTGGTATAAAACACCTTATATGTTCATTGGATACCGTAGACTGTTATAACCCTAAAGTGTTGCAAGCCACTATGGGTTCTATAGGAAGAGTAAATGTAGTTTATATGGATTTGCTTGACTATTTGACAAAAACCTCGCTTCCAGTTTTTGGGACCTTTATGGATGGCGATGCGGTTTATCAGGTAAAAATGCCCAAAACAGGAATCATGGTAATGGGCAATGAGGCGAATGGAATTTCTAATGAAATCACCGATATCGTCTCTCAAAAGATAACCATTCCCCAGTTTGGCCCAGAAACAACGGAAAGCCTAAATGTTGCAACAGCAACTGCAATTCTCTTGAATGAAGTAAGAAGAAGTTAGTTTTAGTATGTTGCCAGACTACTCAAAAGTAAAATTTATAAAGATTCCTCGAGTACGCATTGCATTGATATTTCCAGTCCAAGGACTATTGGGGTCATTGTCGGGGACAAGTTCGTCCGTTAAAGCAAAGACTCCTCTGATCGAGGGCGAAAACTTAAAGTACTCTGTGTAAATATCAATTCCAAAACCAAGCTCATAGCCATAAACATTCTGTTTCATACGGAATTCACCACTACTATTGTCATCTAAACTGTCTTCCTTGCTTCCTAAATTCATTGCTGTATATACTCCGCCAGTAAGATAAGGCTTCCAGTTACCAAACCTTCTGGCACTAACCTTTAGTAATAGGGGAAATCTTATGTAGGTTGATTTAACTTCCCTAATTGCATCATTTTCAGATGTAAAACCGGGAAAACCTAAATTTCTGGATGTGTAAAGCAATCCAGGCTCAAAACGTAGATCTAAAAACTCATTGATTCTCATTTCCCCAATCAAACCAACATTGAATCCAGCACTTGTATCAACCAAAATATCTTGTCCAATATCGTTTTCATATTCAAATTGAAAATCATATTGATTAAACCCAAGATAGTACCCCCAGTTCAATAACTTTAAATCCTCACTTTGAAGATTGAGAATAGGATCTTTTTTAAACTGTGCCGAGGAATTTGGGCATACCAATAATAGCAGGCCAAATAGAAGAAGGACGTTTTTCATCAAATTATTTTGTAGCGACATATATAGATGCCACCCCAAATGTCTGGGGCATGTTCTCTATACCTATAAACCCAATTTTGGCCAAAATATTGTTGAATTGTTGCCCATGAGGAAAAACGGAAGCTGATTCACTTAGATAATCATATGCAGAACGGTCTTTAGAGAAGGTTTTGCCAATACCGGTAAGAATATATTTTGTGTACAACTTGTATCCTTGCTTAAATGGTGTTTTAGTGGGTACAGATGTTTCAAGTATCACCAAACTTCCTTCTGGTTTTAATACTCTGTAGATTTCTTGAAGTCCTTTTTCAAGGTTTTCAAAGTTGCGCACACCAAAAGCTACTGTTACAGCATCAAAAGTGTTATCATCAAAAGAAAGATTTTCACTATCGCCAACTACCATTTGAATGGTGTTTTGCAGGTTTTTTCCATTGATTTTGCTTTTTCCCACTTCCAGCATTCCAGGTGAAATATCCAACCCAACGATTTTTTCTGCACCTGTCTTGGTCATTGCAATTGCCAGGTCTCCTGTACCCGTTGCAATATCTAGAATGGTCTTTGGTGATTTCTTCTTAAGAAGATTTACAACTCTTTTGCGCCATTTTAAATCTATACCGAAAGAAATCACCCTGTTTAATCCATCGTAATCCTTAGAAATTGTATCGAACATTTGCTTTACTTGTTCCTTTTTTCCTAGGTCAGAATCTTTATAAGGTTTAACTTTTTTGGACATGTGCTGAATTTGCTGGCAAATATACAACTTAGGTATATGAGAGGTGAACAAAAATAATTACGTAATTTTGCCTCGCAACAAAGGAAAACTTTTCCGTATTATGTTAGGTATTCGTCTTTTAGACTGTGGTCAATATTCTTTTTTTACCATTACAAATTGAATCTATTAAGAACATCTTATTCTAATCAATGAAGATTATAATTGCGGGAGCAGGTGAGGTAGGATTTCATTTGGCAAAACTTTTGTCTTATGAAGCACAAGAAATTACATTGATTGATACGGACAAAGAGAGTTTGGCGTATGCAGACAATCATTTGGATATTAGAGTCCTTAGAGGAGATGCCACTTCAATAGAAGTGCTGAGAAATGCACAAGTTGAAACATCTAAATTGGTCATTGGGGTCACATCGTCAGAAACGACTAATCTAACACTTTGCCTTTTGGCCAAACAGTTGGGCTGTAAAAGAACCATTGCTAGAATATCCAATACTGAGTTTATAGATAATAAAGAACTTATTAAGTTCGATGAACTTGGTGTAGATGAGTTGATCTCTCCGGAAGAATTAGCGGCGACAGAAATACAATTGCTACTAAACCAATCTGCCTTTAATGACACCTATGAGTTCGAAGGAGGGTTGTTGACCATGATTGGAGTTTTCTTGCCAAAATCAGCTCCATTTGTGGGCAAAATGGTCAAGGAAGCCGCCAAAATTTTTCCAGAACTGCATTTTATGCCCATTGCGCTACAGCGCATGGGAACTCAGTATACCCTTATTCCAAGAGGTGATACTGTTTTTAAAGAAGGAGATCAAGTGTATTTCATTACATCAGCCGAAGGGGTTGAGGAGCTTTATAAGCTCACAGGAATGCAAAAGAAGGAAATTAAAAATGTAATGATTCTTGGCGGCAGTAAAGTTGGTTTTAAAACTGCCCGTGATCTGTGCAATAAAAAATTCAATGTAAAACTCATTGAAAAGAACAAAGAAAAAGCATTTGACATAGCAGATGAACTACCTCATGCCTTAGTGATCAATGGTGATGGAAGAAATGTTGAGCTCTTGGATGAAGAGAGTTTAGAGTCAATGGATGCATTTATTGCTGTTACTGGAAATTCAGAGACCAATATTATGTCTTGTTTGGTGGCCAAATCCAAAAAGATTAAAAAGACCATCGCGTTGGTTGAGAATATGGATTACTTTCAGCTATCACATTCAATTGGGGTTGATACGCTAATCAACAAAAAACTTTTGGCCGCCAACAATATTTTTAGATATATAAGAAGAGGAGAGGTGCTTGCGTTAACACGTTTGAACAACCTAAATGCAGAGATTTTAGAATTTGAGGTGAAAGCCACATCCCTGGTAAATGGTGAAATCATAAAAGAACTAAACTTTCCACGGGAGGCCAGCATAGGTGGTGTTATTAGAGACGGAAAAGGTATTATTGCCCTAGGGGATTTTAAGATTTTAGAAGGAGACCGCGTTGTAGTTTGCTGTTTGCCTAAAGCAATTTCTAAAATAGAAAAGTTGTTCTTGTAATGGGACTCAATACGCGAATTATTGTGCACATTATGGGGTTGTTGCTACTTTGCAATGGCTCTTTTATGCTTTTGGCTGCATTTGTAAGCGGCATTTACAAAGACGGTGTTACTTTGGATATTACTCTTGCAGCCATAGTTACTATGCTATTTGGTGTTATGGCCATGTTTTATACAAGGGGCCATAAAAAAGAAGTAAAAAGAAAAGAAGGATACATTGTAGTAACTTTTGGATGGATAATTATGTCTATCTCTGGTACACTGCCCTATCTCTTTTCAGGAACAATACCTGAAGTTACCAATGCTTTTTTTGAAACCATATCCGGCTATACCACTACTGGAGCTTCCATAATAGATGATATAGAAGCTATGCCAGAAGGAATACTTTTCTGGCGAAGCTTGACACATTGGATAGGGGGAATGGGTATTATTGTTCTTGCAATTGCCATTCTTCCACTTTTAGGAATAGGAGGAATGCAATTGTTTGCAGCGGAAGCACCTGGCCCGGCAGGGGATAAGTTACATCCTAGAATAACAGATACCGCAAAACGATTATGGTTGATTTATTTTGGATATACCGTCGCGGAAACAATTCTCTTAAAATTGGCGGGAATGTCTTTTTTTGATGCAATGAACCATTCCTTGGCAACTTTATCTACAGGAGGTTTTTCGACAAAAAATGCAAGTTTAGCATATTGGAACAATCAACCATTGGTTCAGTACATTACTATAGTTTTTATGTTTTTGGCCGGTAGTAATTTTGTGTTGAGCTACTTTGCCTTTACTGGAAAGGTACAGCGCATACTCAAGGATGAAGAGTTCAAATACTACGCAATTTTCATTCTTCTCTTTACAATAATAGCAGCATTGGTGGTTTATTTTAATGCAAATGTTGAAGTGTCGGATTTCCACCCTATGGTTTCGGGAGAGGGAGAGAGTGCATTTAGGCATGCTCTTTTTCAGGTTGTGGCAATCGTTACAACTACTGGTTTTGTAACAGCAGATTTTACAAGCTGGACCCCCTTTTTAACCATTTTCTTTTTTGGACTTATGTTCTTGGGAGGATCTGCGGGTTCTACCGCCGGTGGAATAAAGGTGATGCGACATTTATTGATCATAAAAAATGGTCTATTGGAATTTAAAAGGACCTTACATACCAATGCTATTATTCCTGTTCGTTATAACGAAAAAACAGTTTCCGAGCATATTGTATATAACATAATTGCCTTTTTTGTGCTTTATATGTTATTCTTCATAATAGGTTCTTTGGTGCTTGGGTTTTTGGGCCTTGATTTTGTTTCTGCAATTGGCGGTTCAGCCTCATCTTTAGGGAATGTAGGCCCTGCATTGGGAAGCCTTAACCCCGTAAGCAATTATAATAGCCTGCCGGATGCTGGTAAATGGTGGTGTGGCTTTTTAATGCTATTAGGCCGTTTAGAGCTTTTTACGGTGCTGATTATTTTAACACCATATTTTTGGAAGAAGACTTAAAAAAAGAAACCCTTCAATCCATATAGAATTGAAGGGTAATTATCTTATAATTGTTTGACCGCCTATTTTACTGCTTCAGCAATCCTAGAAATAGCTTTTTTAATATCCTCTTCACTGGCAGCATAGGAAATACGGATGCTATTGCCGTTCCCAAAAGCATCACCTGTAACGGTTGCCACGTTGGCTTCTTCCAATAGGTACATTGCAAAATCGGATGCATTGTTTATTGTTTTGCCATTAAGGGTCCTTCCAAAAAAAGCGGTTACATCTGGATATACGTAAAATGCTCCTTCAGGTTCATTGCATTTAAACCCTTCAATATTGTTCAATAGCTCTAAGATGAGTTTTCTTCTATTTTTGAATTGATCCACCATATATTGAACCCGAGTTGGAGATTCTAATAAGGCAGTTATGACTGCACGTTGTGCTATACAGTTAGCGCCACTAGTAACCTGTCCTTGCAGTTTATTGCATGCTCTGGCAATATACGAGGGAGCTCCAATGTAACCTATTCGCCATCCGGTCATGGCAAAAGCTTTGGCAACACCGTTTACCGTAACGGTACGGTCATACATATCATCAAAAGCTGCCATTGAGGCATGAGCCGTAACGCCGTAGTTAATATGTTCGTAAATTTCATCACTGACTACCACAATTTGTGGGTGTTTTTGAAGCACATCAGCCAAACCTCGTAACTCTTCTTTGCTATAAATTGAGCCACTTGGGTTGCATGGAGAACTGTACCATAACATTTTGGTCTTTGGGGTAATAGCAGCCTCCAACTGCTCTGGTGTCATTTTGAAGTCATTTTCTATGGATGTGGTAACCTCCACAGGAACTCCTTCAGAAAGTTTTACAATATCACTGTAACTAACCCAATATGGGCAAGGTAAGATTACTTCATCACCTTTGTTCAAACAAGCTTGGGCTACATTATAAAGTGCCTGCTTTGCACCTGTAGAAACAACAATTTGAGGGCGTTCATAACTTATGCCATTATCTCTTTTGAACTTTGTACTTATGGCGTCTTTTAATTCCACATAACCATCTACAGGAGTGTACGAATTATAGCCGTCCTTTATGGCCTGTATGGCGGCATCTTTAATGTAGTCAGGTGTATTAAAGTCAGGTTCACCTAGACTAAGTCCAATAATGTCTTTTCCTGATGCTCTAAGTTCTCTGGCTTTTGCAGCCATTTCAAGAGTAGCTGAAGGAACTAAGTTGTTAATCCTTTCAGAAAGTTGGTTGCTCATTAGTGTTGCTATTTTACTGGTATTGAAGCGCTGGATTTTTGCCCAATTCCTTCAAATGTTTGAAGTGCGAAATTATAGCTTTTCTAGTAGTTTTATACTCGTTATAGGGCAAATTAAACTCCTTTGCTGTCTGTTTAACAATTTTGGAGATTTTTGTATAATGAACGTGGCTGATATTAGGGAATATATGATGTTCAACTTGATGGTTTAAACCACCAGTAAACCAGTTTACAATCCTGTTTTTGGTACCAAAATTCACTGTGGTTGCAAGTTGATGAATGGCCCAAGTATTTTTCATTGTTCCGTTTTCATCTGGCAGGGGAGTATCCGCATGGTCAACAATATGGGCCAATTGAAATACAACACTTAAAATTACCCCAGCAACATAATGCATAATAAAGAAACCGAGCAATATCTGCCACCATGGAATCTCAACAAGAAGTAGAGGTAAAACAATCCAAATGGTAATGTATATAGTCTTCGTTATTACCAAGGTGCTCCAATTTATTACTGGATTAGGCAATTTTCCATAGGACAGTTTTCTTTTCATGTACCTATACATTTGTTGAAAATCTGTGGTTATTGCCCAGTTAAAGGTTAACAATCCGTAAAGAAGAATGGAATAAAAGTGCTGGAATTTATGGTGTTTTTGCCACTCAGCATGTTTTGAAAAACGAAGAATTCTTCCTGCTTCCATATCTTCATCATGCTCATGTATATTGGTGTATGTATGATGCAGAACGTTATGTTGAACTTGCCAATTGTAAACATTTCCAGCCAAAATATAGATGCTGCTCCCCATTAGTTTGTTCACCCATTTTTTATTGGAATATGCACCATGGTTTCCATCATGCATTACATTCATTCCCACACCGGCCATTCCCACGCCCATGGTAATGGACAAAAGAACGTATCCCCAAAATGGTAAGTTCAATGTTAGCATTAAAAAATAAGGGGTCAAGAAAACTGCAAACATCACAACGGTTTTAAGGTGAAGTTTCCAATTTCCGGTTTTCTTTATTTTATTTTCACTAAAATATTGGTTAACCCTTTTATTTAGTGTTCTGAAGAATTGTGCTGAATCTTTTCTTGAAAATCGGATGATATCCTTTTCCATAAATTAAATTTTTACAAAGGTAAGTAAATTGATTTCCCAACTTCCCAACTTTATATGAAAACGATGTTAAGGTGCTTAAAAGTATTAATTTTGCCGAAATTAACAGATTAAGCATGAATGCGGACCTTATATTCAAGTATTTTACGACACTCACCGATACTCAGAAGCAACAATTTATAGGCTTGGAGGAGCTGTACCAAGATTGGAACCAAAAGATAAATGTCGTGTCCAGGAAGGATATAGATGAACTTTATCTTCGGCATGTGCTTCATTCTTTGGGAATTGCTAAAATTCAGAGGTTCAATGAAGATTCTAAAATTTTGGATGTGGGCACAGGGGGTGGGTTTCCCGGTATTCCTTTGGCAATTTTGTTTCCCAATACCCATTTTACTTTGGTGGATGCAATTGGAAAAAAAATAAAGGTGGTGCAGCATGTAGTGGACGGACTTCAATTAAAAAACGTGACCGCCAGACATTCCAGAGTGGAGGATTTAACTGAAAAGTATGATTTTATTGTTAGTAGGGCAGTTGCGGCCATGCCAACGTTTGTACATTGGACAAAAGGGAAAATCAAGAAAGATTCGGCCCATGAAAGAAAAAACGGAATTTTCTATTTAAAAGGTGGTGATTTGGCAGAGGAACTGAAAGATTATAAAACGGCTGAAGTCTTTGACCTAAAGGAATATTTCGAAGAAGATTTTTTTGAAACTAAAAAAGTAGTGTATTTACCACAAAAATTTAAGAGTCTCTCTTAGGTATTCCTTACGTTATAGTACACGATTCTGCACTTTCTTGAATACTCCTTGAAATAGTGCCATAGCGCATCAAATTGTTCCGTCATCAATTTCCGCCATCTGTAGATTTGTTGTTTCATATCAATATGAATTAATGGGCTAACAATGATTAATTACATTTAATTTACTATTACTTAACGTTAAATTTACATATAAAATTGTGTTATTCCAATCAATTAGGTCTGAAATTCAAAAAAAGATGGTATTGTCCTTCGAAATTTAAAAGAGGATATCGTTATTGTACAACTGTAAGATTTGTAAAATAAGCTTCTGTACCGGGGCCTATCCATAGTCCTATAGTTCCTTCATTGTCCGTTCCATGTTTTAGGTCATTGACTATTAGTGTAGGTTGGTCATTCCCATGCACATACAATTGGGCAGTGTTGCCTTCTACTACTATGCGCACTTTTGTCCAATCACCTGGAACCAAATCTACATATGTTTCATATTTTTTTGGAAACTCTTTGCGCAATTTGTGCCAAGGGAATTCTGGATAAGAAATGTATTGTACTGAGTGATTTCTTCTTATTTGATTTTGTGCTCTAGCATTGGTTGGACGCAAATAAAAACACTCAAACTTTGAATCATCTTCATGGACCCTAAATGCTAAGCCTACAAAACCTCTTACATTGGCAGGTGCATCTTTCATTGGAGCTCCAGAAAGTTCAATTTCAATGGTTCCAGATTCAAAATTCAAGTTGGGAATTTTTACAAATTTCGCTTCGGAACTTATACCGGTATCAAGAACCCGAAGTGCTTTCATCCCTTTGTAAATGGTATCTGACGCAATAACATTTATGGGTATCAGGTCGCTATTTCCATACAACCCAATTTTGGTGCTGGTTTGCTGCGAAATAGTGAGGTTCACTGACAAAATGAATAAAAACGATAAAAAAGTTAGTGATTTCATCAATATAGTTTTTCATAAAGCTAATTGTATTCGATGAGCTAAATGGTGAGTTTAACCTTTTATTATAAAAGCAATTTTTCAAGAGGAAATCTGCACATTGTGATTTAACAAAGTGAAAAGCTGTTGTTTTTAAACCCACTTTGTAAAACAGTTTATGTAACCTTAGTGTTTTTCAACCCCTAAAAGTTTGCCATTGTACCAATACTCAGTGGATGTTTTTTGTCCTTTTAGATTATAGTGGTGGTGCTTGTTAACGGCTTTGCCTTCTTTAAAAGTTCCTTCGTATTTTGGATTGCTATTTTTGTGATATTCTCGATGAATACCATCTCTGTTGCCATTGAGGAATTCTGTTTCGGTTTTTAATATTCCGTCAGCATAATATTCCTTTAAAGACTCTCTTTGTACGTTGTCTTCTGATAGTTGGGTTTCTCTTTGAATTTTAAGAGCCCCGTCTGTATGGAACTCCCAGAGCAAGGTCATTTTCAATTTACGGTTGGGGCCTTTGTTAAAGTTGTAGAAATAGGCTTTGCTTAATTCCAGTCCGCCATCACTACGAAATTTGTGCATGCTTATTTCCTTGTCAGCAATATGGTAATGGGAACTTTTAAGTTTCCCGTTTCTGTCATAAAAAAGTGAATTCCCATGTCTTAATCCAACATTATAGTAGATTTTGGATCTTATCACTGCATTTTCATAATACTCTATCCATAGATCATGCCTTTTTCCTGGACTAATCTTTAGTTCATCCTTGTAATAAAGCGGAGTTTGCCCCTCTTTATTATGACCCTGGGCGGACATGTTTTTGGTGTTACAATTTTTAAACCGGCCTTCAATTTTTATTCTGCCATTTGAATGGTACTCAATGTATATGCTATCCAAAGAATTGTCTTTTATATAGCTTTCGATTTTAATTTGCCCATCAGGGTATTTTTCAACATATTTTAATTGCATATAACCTTTACTGGAAATACAGAATAAAAAAAAGAGAACTAAATAATGTTTTGGGCTGCTCATTTATACATTTTGCAAAATGTGGTAAATGGAATGGGATTTACAAGAAGAAATATATTAAAACTTTTCTCCTGATTAATGGACGATCTTATAGCTGTGGCTTCTCGGTTTATGGATGATAGACTGAAAGAAACCATTGAATGGTGTTGGCTATACAATTTTTGGTGTTTAGCATTGAACCATCTTGTGCTTGGTCTACCCATTTTTGCTAATGCAGGTGTTTTTTAAAGATAAATAGTGAATTCTTTCTTTGTACTGTAAGGAAAGGAGTGCCAATGTTATTTTAGAATACCATTATGGAATAACCAGGGTCTTATAAATTTAAGCAAATCATAGGGTTTTCCAGATTGTGTATTAATAAAGTCGTGATCTCCATTTTCTAAAATTTGAACCTGGAAATTGGGATTGTTCATGACTTGTAGTGCCTTCCGTGTGGCATCAACCGGAATAACGGGGTCTTGGGTTCCAAGAAACCAAAGGGTTTTAACGTTTAACTCCTTAAGGATATTTCTTGGGTCAAAACCTCTGTCGCCCCTAAAATTTTGGAGCTTTAAATGTGCCTCTGCTATTGACATATTGTTTGCACCTTCGTCACCATCACCTGTAAGTTGGCTAAAATACTGTTCTTCGCCAGCAGAAATGGCTACCCCTTCCCCAATAATAATAAAATCAATATACTTGTTTTTTGATGCTGCCAAAGGCATTATCCAGCCTGCTTGACTACCTCCGATCAATCCAATTTTTGTTTTTTGAAGCTCTGGTCGATGTTTTAACCATAATAAGCATGCCAACACATCAGATGCAAGCAAATTGAACCAATTTTCACTCTCCTCAACACTGAAAAACTGATAATTTCCTCCAGATTTCCCCACCCCTCTTTTATCATATGCCAATACGGCCATACCAAGTTCAGTTCCAATTTTAGTGTAAAAGCTCACATCTTCGTACCTAGAGGGGGCCGAGCCATGCACAACAATCATGGCGCCCTTAATCTTGCTTTTGTTTTTAGGAGTATAATAGGCAGCATTTAATAAAATAGTGTCATTTGGAATTTGGATTTCCTCCTTTACATATCCTTCAAATTGGGAATGTTCTACTTTTATAAGAGGCATATTGCAAATTGGACAATTTCTTGGCTCTAAAAAATCTACGTTGTGGCAATCTGAAGCACATGGTGGGCAGCTATACTTATCTTGTTGTGCGCTGACTCCCAAGCATGCCAAAAAAGAAAAAATAACTAAGATGCGTGGAAAACTGGCCATGCAACTGCTTAAAGTTTCTTGTAGACCTTTGCATCATTATCTAAAGAATACCCAACAATTTGGTCTGAAGCATTTCTTTTGAATAAAATCTTGATGTCGGCAATATTGGAGAATGTATCATCTTTTTCATGATAAAGAGGGTAAACAAGTTCATCTACTATTGTGTAAAGGTCACCATCCTTTTTATTGATTTTCAATGTAATTTGACCGCCATCTTTGTACTCATAAAGCCCTTCAAATGGAGCAAGATCTGAATTGGATATCCTGTTTTCATAGGGATTGTCTTCAGAAAGGATTAACCCGTTGCCCAATTGCCAATTATCATATTCCATATTATATGCAATGCGTTTGGCCGCATTTAATCCATGCAGTTTTGCTACAAGATGCAGTGCTCCATCTATTCCTGCAGAAATTCCAGCAGTGGTGATTACTCTTCCATTATCTACAAAACGCACATTTTTACGCACATTTATCTTTGGGTAATTGTTTTTAAGATTGTCCAAAGAACTATGGAATGTTGTGGCTGTTTTTCCATCCAGTATTCCAGCTTCGGCCAAAATAAAAGCCCCTGTACAAACAGAAAAATGATATTTTACCTGTTCTTGTTTTTTAATCCATTCCATTACTTTGGGGTTTTTGGATGTGGGCGAAGCATTACCTCCAAAAAATGCTAAAATATCTGCCTCGGGAGCATCCTCTATTGTATAATCTGGGATAACGCTAAGAATACCCTGTGATTTTATTGGGTCCTTTTTAGCTGATACAGTAAACACATTAAATCCTGCATAGGAAAGAACTTCCATTGGTCCAGCAAAATCTAGAACTTCAACTCTTTCCTGTAAATAAAAGGCAATGGTTTTTACATTTTCTTTTTTCATAAGTGTCATATTGCAAAATGAACAAATACCTGGATTGGTATGTTCTGTGTTGTCACATTCAAGCCCACATGGGGGGCAAATGTATATGTCAGGTGTTTGTGTACTGTTTTGGGGGTAGCTAAAAGCGATTCCGCATAGGAGCAGGAAAGGAATTATTAATTTGTTCATTTTTTGAATTTTTGATGTACAGCAAAGTTAGTCTGCCAATGTTGTCTTGAAAAGGACAAGATTGCTCAACATTGGGACAATTATTCGCGCCATTCTGAGGGAAGAGAGGAGGTGTGCTTTTTTAGTAAGGTTCTCAATTGATTATTGCTTTGAAATCCGCAGGCTGCGGATACCGTATCCACTTTAGAACCATCTGAAAGAAGTTGCACCGCTCGTTCTACACGAAGTTTATCTAGATAATGACCTATTGTAATTCCAGTGGTCTTTTTAAACAGGCGTGTAAGGTTTCTGGGGCTCATATGAACATTTTCGGCAAGCTCCTCTATTTTTAACTTTTTATCCAGGTTTTGTGCTAAAGTGTCCTGAGCTTGATGGATACGATTGTCCAAATGATTTCGATATTGCAAAAAGACACTAAGTTGGGGGTCGTGTTCTGTTCTGCGAAGATATATAACAACTTCTTTGGCAATTTTTGTGGCAAAAACTGGCCCGTAGAGTTCTTCTAAAAGAAAAAGGGCCAAGTCTATTCCTGAAGAAACTCCAGCACTGGAATATAGATTGCCATCCTTGACTATCAACCTATCTGAATGCAATTTGGTTTTAGGGAACCTAGATTGAAACTCTTCCAAATATTTCCAATGAGTTGTGCACTTTTTTCCATCAAAAAGGCCAGCAAAAGCCATGACGTATGCTCCTGTACAAACAGAACAGATTTTAGAACCGTTTTGATTTTGCTTTTGTAGCCACAGAAAAAAAGATTGGTTTTGTTGCTCAAAATTATCAGCGAAAAACAGATGGGACTCCAAACCGGGAATAAAAAGAAGGTCATTTGTTCCCAGTGTAAAGTCTTCAAAAGCTTCTAAATTACCTAAAGAAATCCCAGCACTGGATACCTCTTTGCTCGAGGTGTTCAGGCTTAAGTAATGGGTCTCAATTTGAGCACCATATTCATTTGCTTCATAAAAAAGGTGTGCTGGGCCTGCCATATCCAAAAGCTGGACCTCTGGTGGTACAAGGAAAAAAGCTCTATGTTTACTTTGGTTCTTCAATTTTCATAACTATATCGAAGTAATCCTTAAGATATACATCGAACTGGTCTTCATTAAACTCGATTTCTTTGGTTTTTGCCCCGTTTACAATCTTTATTTTGGTATTGTTCAACGTAATACGGCCATTCTCCGTACTTATGGAAATTACCTTTTTTTTAGTGAAGTGGGATTCATCGCTGGTTTGGTGATAGCTGCACATATCCTTAAACTCCGATAATTCCTGCTGCTTTGTGCCAAAGATATATTGTGGCACTAACAAATCATCTATTTGTGTACAAACTCTTAAATAGTCTTTGTTATAATTATCAAAAACAAACGTTCCGTAATCATCCAAAAGAGCTTCGTTAAGCTTCAAAGGAAGCGGTTTAAATGAGAATTTCCCAAAGCCAACATCGACCAGAAATTGCTCCATTCCAATGGTTGCAAGAATTGCCATGTGATCATTTTCCTTTCCATATTGGTCTTTTTCAGAATGTACCCGGGCAGAAATAATGCAGACATTGAACCCGATCTCTTTTAGAAGGGCGTGAAAAAGACCATTGAGTTCATAACAGAACCCACCTCTCTTACGGACAACAATTTTGTCAAAAATGATATCCATGTCCAAAACAATTTTGTTGTTGTAATGAATATCTAAATTTTCAAAGGGCACACTTAGCAAGTGTGCCCTTTGAAGTTCAAACAAAGTCGTTACGTCAATTTCAACCTTTTTATGATAATTAATTCTTTTTAAATAGGCTGAAACGTCCATCACATATGAGTTTATTTATCCCAAAAATGGATATCTGTAATCTTCTGGTGTAACAAAAGTCTCTTTTATCAATCTTGGAGATACCCAGCGCAATAAGTTTTGGGCAGAGCCAGCTTTATCATTGGTACCCGAAGCTCTTGCTCCTCCAAAAGGTTGTTGCCCCACTACGGCGCCTGTTGGCTTATCGTTGATGTAGAAATTACCAGCACAATTTTGAAGTGCTTTGGTAGCTTCATCAATTGCATACCGGTCAGTGGCCAAAACAGCACCTGTTAAAGCATATTCTGAAGTACTATCCACCAATTCCAAAGTTTTTGCCCAATCAGTATCTTCATAGACATAAATGGTTACCACAGGGCCAAAAAGCTCAGTGCACATTGTGGTATATTTTGGGTCTTGGGTTAAAATAACCGTAGGCTCAATAAAATAGCCAACAGATTTATCATAATTACCACCAGCAATGATTTCGGCATTGCTGTCAGCTTTAGCTTGGTCAATATACTTGGAAAGCTTGTCAAAAGAACCTTCATGAATCACAGCAGTAATGAAGTTGCTCATATCTGCAGGAGAACCAGGTTTGTTAAACGAGGCAATATCCGCTTTAACAAAATCTAAAACTTCAGCTGCGATAGATTTTGGTAGGTATACTCTTGATGCAGCACTACATTTTTGTCCTTGAAACTCAAATGCTCCTCTAATAATGGCAGTGGATACTTGTTTTGGTTTTGCAGATGGGTGTGCAACAATAAAATCTTTTCCTCCTGTCTCTCCAACAATCTTTGGATAGGTTTTATAGGTGTGGATGTTATTTCCTATCTGTTTCCATAATTCTTTAAAGACAAAAGTGGAACCTGTAAAATGAAGGCCAGAAAAATCCGGACTCGAAAGAACAGTCTCGGTAACCATGACCGGATCTCCGAAAACAACATTGATTACTCCGTCTGGCAACCCAGCTTCTTTGAAAACATCAATGATTACTTTAGCAGAGAATACTTGACTGTCACTGGGTTTCCAGATGACAACATTCCCCATCATTGCTGCACTTGCGGGAAGGTTTCCTGCGATAGCCGTAAAATTGAAGGGTGTAATAGCATACACAAAACCTTCTAATGGGCGATATTCAACTCGATTCCAAATACCTTCTGAAGACTCTGGTTGCTCCGTATAAATTTGAGTCATGTATTCCACATTGAACCTAAGGAAATCTATAAATTCGCAAGCTGCATCAATCTCAGCTTGATGAATTGTCTTGGATTGGGCTATCATCGTGGCCGCGTTGATTTTTGCACGGTAAGGACCAGCTATTAATTCTGCAGCTTTTAAAAAAATGGCGGCACGCTGTTCCCAAGTTAGATTGGCCCATGCCTCTCGTGCTTCCAAACCATTGGAAATAGCTTGTTCCACATGTTTCTTTTCTGCCAAATGAAATTTTCCCACTACATGCTTGTGTTCATGCGGAGGTGACATGGTCCTCGTGTTTCCAGTTTTTATTTCCTCGGAACCTATATATAAAGGAACATCAACATTACCTTTGTAGTATGCATCGTATTGTTGCAGTACTTCTTCACGTTCCGGAGTGCCGGGAGCATAACTTTTAATAGGCTCATTATACGCTGTTGGAACTTGAAAAAAACCTTTTCCCATAATGATGGATTTTATGTGTTAAAAATTCCACCAAAGGTAGTGAAAGGAAAAGCCAATGTAAAATGAATTCTAACTAGTTTATAGCAAAAGGAGCAGCAAATTTAAAGGTAGGGATATCCACGTCAAATTCCTCTGAAGAGGTGAAGTTGACCATGTGGTAATAGCCACGCATGGCACCAATAGGAGATGCCAGTAAACAACCAGAGCTGTAGGTATGGGATTTGCCTGGCTTTATTACAGGTTTTTTGCCAATTACACCTTCACCATCAACAGTTTCCATTTCTTTAAGTGCATCAAAAATGTCCCAATGTCTGGCAGTAAGTTGTACTGCATCCTTACTTTGGTTTTCAATGGTAATGGTGTATCCAAAGGCATAGTGCATTTTATAGTTCTTAAAAAATGTACCCTCGAAAGTGGTTTGTACCGAAACTTTTATTCCTTTTGTGACTTGGGTGAACATAACCTTTAATATGTAATGACGCTTCCTGTAAAAAATACGATTACCACTAACAATGCTAGAACAGTAAACATAGTATTCAGAAAGAGATATTTAACAATCGTTTTAAATCTTCCTTGCCCGTAAAAATTTCTCATGGCCTTGTACAGATAAATGCTGAAAATCAGTAAAAAAAGTCCTGAACTGGCCGTATTAAAAATTGAATCCACTATCAAGCTAAGGATGAGCAAGATAAATAATAATGATTGGTTGTGAAAACTAAAAATGAGATGATCGGTGTAGGTGTAATTTTTCCTGATATAAACCACCCAAATGAAAACTGTGAATAGGGGCAGAAAGAAAAATATGGCGAAAGGAAGCTTGGAAATGGTCGAATTTAAAAAACTACTGGGTTGTTGAACAACCCTTAGCAAACTATTTGAAAAATTAAAAGCCATTTTATTGCTTGTTGTACTTTTAATGTCATATTTGACCTTTGCTTCTTCGAAACTGCTAAGGGTATCATGCTTTATGGTACTGGCAAAGAATTCCATTTTAAGGATGAATTTGTTGGTGCCAGTACTGTCCGTTAACCCTTTAAAATAGGTCTTTGGGTCGGCCAGCATAAAGGAGTCTTTGTCAATACCCTTTTGAGTACTAAACACACCAAGAGAATCTAAATGCGCCATTTGTTTGGATACGGGCGCATCATTGAGCCCCAATGAGTCCAATTTTAACAATGCTTGTTCGGCTTGTTTTCTTACTTCGGTACTGTCAGCGGATATTTGACCGGTATTAAGGTCAAAAGACAAAGGGCTTGACTCTGAAGTATTGTTATAGTTGTCGGCAATTTTGTCTAAACCAGAAAATCTGTTGTTGTAAGTGAACATTAATAAGTACAAAAATGCCAAGCTCAATAAAAAACGAAAAGGATTGGTGTAGGCAATGCGTCTTCCTTTTATATAATCTTTAGTTATGGTGCCTGGTTTTAATAATAGTGCATATAATGTTTTTAAAAGTTTGGAGTCATAATTAATCAAACTTGAGAAAAACTCATCGAAAAAATCCTTTAGGACTAATTTTTTGGTGCTATTTGCCTGAGAGCAATTGGGGCAATATTTATCGCTTACATCAAGAAGGTGCCCACAATTAAGGCACTCGGTCCCTCGGAACTTAAGTTGGTATCTACCTTTGGTAATTAGGCTTGGTTTGTTATCTCCCATTCCACTTTCAGGATTAGGAGCTAAAGATAATTAATTGCTGATAGTTCTAGAATTCACAGAACCTATTCCTATAATACTGTCATACATATCGCCAAAGTCGCGATAGTAGACAAGAATGAGATAGTTGTTTTCGGTAAAGTGAAAGTTTCCACTTATGTAGTTGAGGTCGATTGTTTCATCCTGTCTTTCAATTACATATTTGTAATTGTAAAAACCTTGCTTCATGGTAAGGGCAAGTTCCATCTTTCCTGTTTCCGAATTGAAAGTCATTTTGTTTTCTTCCCCTAGGTCATAGTTGTTGAATTTTCCAAAAATGTAAACATTGTCCAATCCAATTTCGTTAGAATAAGGAAGGCTAAAATGGACCTTGGTGTACTCTGCTTCTCTAGACACATCTTCACCTTGTAAAGTCCGCACAACAAAGTCACCGTTAATATCTGGAAAATAGGTGTAAGGTCTGTCATACCTATAGGTATTGGTAAATAGATAATGGTTGTACAATTCTTTGAACTCAATTTTGGATATGGCAAAAGTTGGTGACCGTAAATCCTTTGTGTCAAAATTCAAAAATTCATTACCTCCATAGAAACTTGTTTCCAAGTCATATTTATACACAAGCTCGGTGCCAACTGTAAATTGCGGTTTTACATTATATAAAGCCGTTGGCCAAAAGTGGTTTTGCAAAATAGCAACTTTAACTTCTTTCTTTGGATTAACCACAGGAAACCCTGCGGTATTGATGTTAAACTGAACTACTTGTTTTTCATTCAGAAAGTTAAAATCTCTAGAGCGTTTTACAGTACCGCCCACGGTTACCAAATCGCGATAGACCAAAAATCTTCGCGAAAACTGCAGGTCGCCATAACTATTGTAGATTTCTATAAGATAGTTGCCGCTTACTTTTAAACGAACATTTTCATTGGGAATGGTCAATCTATAGTTAGAATAGGGTTGAAGGGTAGTGTAGCTATTTTCATAATCAATTATTCGTTGATTATCTATTCCTATTAAGTATTGAGATTTTAAAAGCTGTGAAGGGGTCCAATCATAATCGCAGTGGATAATTTTGTAATAGTAATCTTGTTCATTGGCGGTAAGATCATCAAATTCCAAAGTCATGGATTCTCCAAGTTTAATTATTGGAAATTGGTCTTCCGTAGGACCTTTGAAAACTATGGACTTTATATTGACAGGAGGGTTTACTTCTTCTTGTACTTGTGCCAAAATGTTGGAAACAAAAAAGAGTAAAAATATTTGTTTGATCACAAAGCGCATTTAGGGCGTAATTTTTGAGTAAAGGTAAACAAAAAGTGTGCCTAGCAAGTTTAGCTCGATGTAATCCCAATTTTATGGTTAATAATTATGAAAACAATCCTTTTAGTGCTAAATTTGCTTGCAATTTTGTTAACAAAAGGTCTACAATAATATGTCTAAAGACATCCGGATTAAAAAAGGGTTGAACATCAACCTTATCGGGGCAGCAGAACAGACTACTTCCAAAGCCGTTTTAAGTAACGTATATGCCCTAAACCTAGATGATTTTCATGGAATAACACCAAAAATGTTGGTAAAAGAGGGGGCCGAAGTCAAAGCGGGAGAACCTTTGTTTTTCAACAAGAACAAAGAGGATATGCTCTTTGTCTCCCCAGTTAGTGGAGAATTGGTTGAAATTGTTCGTGGAGCCAGAAGGAAAATCTTAACGCTGAAAATTCTAGCTGATAAAACACAGGAGTATGTGTCGCATAAAATTCTTGATGTAGAAGAAGCTGATGCAGAAGGGATAAGGAGTTTTCTGTTACAATCAGGTGGATGGACATTTATAAAACAGCGTCCTTATGACATTATAGCAAATCCGGAAGTCACTCCAAAAGCCATATTTGTATCTGGTTACACTACGGCTCCTTTGGCCGCAGATTCGGATTATGTATTAAACGGAAAAGAAGCAGAATTGCAAGCAGCCATTACTGCTTTGGGCAAGTTGACTCCAGGTAAGGTGCATGTTTCTGTCAGTTCGGCAAGTAATTCCCCATTAGAGAATTTGAACGGAATTGAACTACACAAAGTATCTGGGCCACATCCTGCGGGGTTGGTTGGAACACAGATCAATAAAATTGACCCAATCAATAAAGGAGAGGTCGCTTGGACCGTTGCTCCCCAAGACTTGATAATTATTGGAGAGTTATTGTTGACGGGAAAGTTTAATGCAGAGAGAACCATAGCGCTTGCGGGCTCTGTTGTAAAAGCTCCCAAATACTATACAACCAAAATAGGCGCCGAGATTTCTACCTTTTTATATGGAAGTGGAGTTAATCAAGATAAATTCAGATTGATTAATGGTGATGTACTGACAGGTTCAAAAACACACCCCGAGGGTTATCTTGGATTTTACAACAATACAGTCACTGCAATTCCAGAAGGTGATGATTATGAGTTTTTTGGCTGGAATAAGCCGATTTTCAACAAAATATCATCTACAAGGGCATTGACCTTTTCATGGATGCAACCTAATAAGAAATACGATTTGGACACGAACACCAATGGAGAGCATAGAGCTTTTGTGGTGACCGGGCGTTACGAAGATGTTTTTCCATTGGATATTTACCCACTGCAACTGCTTAAAGCTTGTATGGTAAAAGACTTGGATGAGATGGAGCAATTGGGATTGTACGAAGTAGCTCCGGAAGATTTCTCATTAACAGAATTCATTTGTATTTCTAAACAACCACACCAGCAAATAATCAGGGAAGGATTGGATTTGTTGCATCAAGAAATTGGATAATATGGGTATGAAAGAAAAATTACATCAGATTAAGGAAAAATATAAGGGCAAAAAAATGGCTCCAGCATTTAATGCTATCCATACATTTTTGTACATGCCCAATGAAACTACCCATTCTGGTAGTCATGTTCGTGCCGCAGATGATTTAAAACGGACCATGAATACGGTTATCATGGCCTTGGTGCCTTGTCTTTTATTCGGAATATTTAATGCGGGGTATCAGCATTATTCTGCGATAAATGGTTTTCCATCCGAGTTTTCATTAATGGAACATTTTATTACTTGGGATAATTTCTGGTTGGGAGCAATCACTGTATTGCCCATTGTTGTTGTTTCTTATGGTGTGGGCCTAGCTATCGAATTCTTATTTGCGGTAATAAAAGGGCATGAAGTGGAAGAAGGATACTTGGTAACAGGAATGTTGGTTCCACTTATAGTACCAGTAGACACTCCTTTATGGATGTTGGCCGTTGCAGTAGCCTTCGGTGTAGTAATTGGAAAGGAAGTTTTTGGAGGAACAGGGATGAATATTTTGAATCCTGCTTTGACCATTCGTGCTTTCTTGTTTTTTGCTTACCCCACATGGATGAGTGGAGATAAGGTTTGGGTACATGGTGCTAAAGAAGGATTAACTCAGGCAGGTACTGCAGATGCCATCTCTGGTGAAACGGTCCTAGGGTATTTAGCCCAAGGGAACAATGATTTTTCATATTCACTTTCTGACATGTTCTATGGATTCATACCAGGTTCCGTAGGCGAGACTTCAACATTGTTGATTTTACTTGGAGGGCTGTTTTTGGTATTTTCCAAAATTGCTTCTTGGCGAATAATGTTAAGTGCCGTAATAGGATCTCTTGCAATGGGATTGATATTTAACGGTATAGTTGCCGCAGAGTGGATTCCAGAGTATAGTAAATTCTATGGGTTAATGAGTTTTGAGTACTGGCAACATCTGTTGGTAGGAGGACTTGCCTTTGGTATTGTCTTTATGGCAACTGACCCGGTAACAGGTTCACAGACCAATAGAGGTAAATGGATTTACGGGTTCTTGATCGGGTTTATGTCCGTAATGATTCGTGTATTCAACCCAGGATACCCAGAAGGTGTATTCTTGGCAATCTTATTGATGAACGTTTTTGCGCCAACTATTGATCATTATGTGGTTAGGGGGAATATCAAAAGAAGAATGAAAAGATTAAAAACAGCTACCATATACCCAAAAGTATCAGGTGAAGTTGAAGAACTAAAAACGGAAACAGTTTAATTATGGCAATAAGTACAGATAAAAACTCATATACCGTAATTTTTGCAATCATAATGGTTGTGATTGTAGGTTCTGTCCTCGCATTTTTAGCATCGGGCTTAAGTGATAGAATCAAAGAAAATGAACGTTTTGAAAAACAGCAGAACATCCTATATGCAATGGGTGTTAATGAGAATACCGAAGATAGTGGAGTAAATTTCATTCCAACAGATGTTGTGGAGGGAGAGTTTTCCAAATACATCAAGGAACAATATGTTTTGGTCAATGGAGAAGTTCAAAAAGACGACCAGGCATTTTTAATTGATATGAAAAAACAATTGGCTGCCCTTAAAAATGGAGGTGAAGCACGCTTACCTATTTTTATAGGCGAAAAAGATGACAAGAAATCATATATCCTTCCTATGTACGGCAAGGGATTGTGGGATGCCATTTGGGGCTTCATATCTGTTGATGAGGACATGGTAGTCCAAGGTGTTTATTTTGATCATAAGGCAGAAACTCCAGGTCTTGGCGCCAATATAAAAATGCGCTTTTTTATGGATGATTTCATAGGAGAATCTTTGTTGGAAGGTAGAAGTTATGCTGGTGTAAGTGTGGCAAAAGGAAACAATGATCCTTTGAACAATGATAAAGATGATAATGAAGTAGATGCACTTGCTGGAGCTACAATCACTGGAAATGGTGTTTCAGCAATGATAAAAGAAACCTTAAAGGTTTACAAACCTTACTTAGAAACAATTAGAACGAACTAATATGGCGTTGCTTTCAAAAAAAGATGCAAATCTAATTCTAGACCCTTTAGCGGACAACAATCCAATAACCATTCAGGTTTTGGGTATCTGCTCCGCTCTGGCAATTACCGCAGAACTAAAGGCCTCTTTGGTAATGGCCATCTCAGTAATATTCGTGCTGGGGGTAGGTAATGTGGTAATTTCATTAATGCGTAACGTTATACCTTCAAAAATTAGAATTATCGTTCAGCTTATCGTAGTGGCTACATTGGTAATTATAGTAGACCAGGTTCTAAAGGCATTTGCGTATGAGTTGAGCAAAACCCTTTCTGTTTTCGTTGGTTTAATTATTACCAACTGTATTATCATGGGTCGCTTTGAAGCTTTTGCATTAGGCAATGGGCCATGGAAATCTTTTTTAGATGGAATTGGTAATGCCCTTGGTTACGGAGTTATTCTAATCATTGTTGGATTTTTCCGTGAACTATTGGGTTCAGGGACCTTATTTGGAATTCCGGTTTTAGGAGATCCAATAGGAAAGACCGGGCTATATGCAACAGGATATGAGAACAATGGATTCATGATTATACCACCAGCTGCATTGATAGTTGTTGGAATAATCATTTGGGTACAACGTTCAAGAAACAAAGCATTAATAGAAGAAGCATAAATAAGATAATATGTTAGAGCATTTAGAACTGTTTTTTAAGTCCATCTTCATAGATAATATGGTATTTGCCGTCTTTTTGGGAATGTGTTCCTATTTGGCGGTGTCAAAGAAAGTTGCCACAGCAGTTGGGCTTGGAGCAGCGGTGATATTCGTATTGGCTGTAACCGTGCCTTTAAACTGGTTGCTGGATCAATATCTTTTAAGAGATGGTGCATTAGTTTGGCTAGGTCCAGAGTATGCGGATTATAACTTAAGTTTTTTATCATTTATTCTGTTTATTGCCACTATTGCAACAATGGTGCAATTGGTAGAGATTGTGGTAGAGAAGTTTTCTCCTTCCCTATATAACTCTTTGGGTATTTTCTTGCCCTTAATAGCTGTAAACTGTGCCATTCTGGGAGGTTCATTGTTTATGCAAGCAAGAGAAATCCCAAGTTTAGGATTGGCATTCAATTATGGTGTAAGTTCAGGTATTGGATGGTTCTTGGCTATTTTGGCCATTGCGGCAATCAGAGAAAAAATTAGATATTCCAATGTTCCACCACCACTTCGTGGATTGGGGATTACATTTATCATCACTGGTTTGATGGGCATTGGGTTTCAAAGTTTTGGGGGAATGTTAACAGGCGATAATGAACCTCCAGAATCTGTAGAAACCACCACGGCAGAAAAAATTGAAGAAAAAGAAATTAAAAAGGAGATTGAGGACGAAGAAAAAGCAGTCTCTTATAACGAAATCATAAACAAATAAAGATGATTTTAGCTACCAGTACAGGAGGTACTATTCTAATTACAGTTGTTGCTTTTCTTATTTTGTTATTATCGTTGGTGGCACTCTTGCTGTTCACCAAAGAAAAACTATCGCCTTCTGGTCCAGTAACATTGACCATTAACGGTGAGAAACAAATAGAAGTTGCCTCCGGAGGTACATTACTGTCCACCTTGGGGAATGAAAAGGTCTTTTTACCATCGGCTTGTGGAGGTGGTGGAACCTGCATTCAGTGCGAATGTCATGTACTTTCAGGTGGGGGAGAGGCACTACCAACGGAAACACCTCATTTTTCAAAAAAAGAATTGAATCATGGAGCTCGTTTGGCTTGTCAGGTCAAAGTGAAACAAGACATGGAAATTACCATTCCGGAGGAAGTCTTCGGAATTAAGAAATGGCCAGCTAAAGTAGTGCGTAACTACAATGTTGCTTCGTTCATCAAAGAATTTGTTGTTGAAATTCCTGATGATATGAATTATAAAGCAGGCGGGTATATACAGATTGAGATTCCCCCTTGTGAAGTAAAGTATTCAGATATAGATATTACAGCGCATCCTGAAGAGCATGAAACTCCGGATAAATTTAAGAATGAGTGGGATAAATTTAATTTATGGCCACTTGTCATGAAGAATCCAGAAACTGTAGAACGTGCCTATTCTATGGCATCCTACCCTGCAGAAGGTCGAGAAATCATGTTGAATGTGCGTATTGCAACTCCACCATGGGATCGTTCTAAAAATGGATGGATGGATGTGAATCCTGGTGTGGCTTCCTCATATATTTTTGGATTAAAAGAGGGTGACCCTGTTACCATTTCAGGACCGTTTGGTGAATTCTTCATTAACGAATCTGAAGCTGAAATGTTATATGTAGGTGGTGGTGCAGGTATGGCCCCAATGCGTTCACACTTGTATCATTTGTTCAGAACCTTAAAAACCAATAGAAAAGTAACCTATTGGTATGGAGGTCGTTCAAAAAGAGAGTTGTTCTACATTGATCACTTTAAACAATTGGAAAAAGACTTTCCAAACTTTAAATTCTATATGGCGCTTTCGGAACCTATGGAAGAGGATAATTGGAAAGTAAAAGAAGATATTGATGCCGAAGGAGACGGTTTTGTTGGATTTATCCATAACTGTGTTATTGATAATTACCTAAATCATCATGATTCTCCGGAAGATATTGAACTGTATTTCTGTGGACCTCCATTAATGAACAAAGCTGTTCAGAAAATGGGAGAGGATTTTGGTATTCCAGATGAGAATATCAGATTCGACGACTTTGGTGGATAACTATTGTGAAATATGTGTCACCTTAAAGACAATCTAGAAGTGTTTAACAATCCAAACCGATGCAAAATGCATCGGTTTTTTTAATTAAGATGAGAAGAGCGTTAACAGAACAAGAACTTCATAACCTAGCAATGAATATTGTTGGAAAACAATTGGAGGAGGAGGGTTTTGAATTCATGGGAATCAACAGCAAGCCAAAGAAAAACCCACAATATGTATGTCTAAAGGATAAAATTCTTCATTTTATTGTGGTACGGAATGTTGATTACCCTAGGAACACAAGAGAGTTTGATGTGGCTTTAATGCAGAAGGTAAAAAATCAAGCTGATAAATTTGAAGCTAAAACTTATTACGCTGGAGTGGGACTGTCCAACGCATCCAATCAAGAGCTTCCAGTATACTTAAATGAAGACTATATTGTGGATTATCAAGGATTAATTGAAATCTGATGACTAAACGAATACTTTTAATGTTTGTACTTGCATTGCTTCTTGGGTGCAGTTCTAATTCATTGATAAAAAATCAAATTGCGGGTAATGCATTGGGCACTACCTATTCAATTATCTATATTTCAGACACAGAAACCTCTTATCAACAGGAGATAGATTCTGTTTTTCAGGTGGTTAATCAATCACTTTCAACTTATATTCCCACTTCAGATATTTCAAAAATCAATAATGGGGATTCAACAATAATTGTGGACCACATGTTCCAAGATGTTTTTAAGACTTCAAGCGAGGTATATAAGGCATCCAACGGATATTTTGACCCAACTGTAGGTGTCTTGGCCAATGCTTGGGGCTTTGGCCCGGGAGAACAGCTGGAATTAGACAGTCTTAAAGTCGACAGTTTATTGAGTTATGTGGGTTGGGACAAGGTAAAATTGAAACACAATGGAACAATTGCCAAAACCCATTCAGAGATACGTTTTGATTTTAATGCCGTTGCTAAAGGATATGCCATTGATCGTCTAGGAGCCATGTTAGATGCCAAGGGTGTTGATGATTACTTGGTTGAATTAGGTGGTGAGGTCATAACAAAAGGACAAAATGCAATCTCTGGTAAACGATGGAGTGTGGGGATAGATGACCCTCAAGTTGAGGTTGGACGACAATTGAAACAGATTATAGAGCTTGAAAATGGAGCAATGGCCTCTTCCGGTAATTATAGGAAGTTTAGAGTTGATCCAGAAACTGGTATTAAATACGTGCATACCATAAACCCCAAAACAGGATATACCAAAAATTCCAATATTCTGGCCGCTAGTGTGGTGACCAATTCTTGTGCTGAAGCAGATGCCTATGCTACCGCTTTTATGGCTATGGATTTAGAGGAGTCAAAGCATTTGCTAGAAAACCAAGATAAATTGGAAGCATATATTATTTATTTAAATGAAAGGGGAGAAACACAAGAGTTTATGACCCCTGGGTTTAAAACACTTGTAAAACAATGATTATTTTGATACCAATGGAATGATCTCTCCCTTTGCCAACCTGTAGTTTTCAACTTCTTCTGACGATAGTTTTTGGGTGTAATCTACTTCTTCAACCTTAAAACCGACCTTTCTTAGTTTATCAAAGTAATCTCTTCCATAGATACGAACGTGGTCATATTGGCCAAAGATTTTTGCTCTTTCCTTTCTATCCGTTATAGAATCGTCTTCAAAGGTTTCCGCTCTTTTTAAATCTTGCGGAATTTGAAAAATGCCCCAACCTCCCGGTTTTAAAATACGAAACAGCTCCTGCATGGCGGTAGTGTCATCAGGGATATGCTCCAGAACGTGATTACATAGAATAACATCAAATGAATTGTCTTTGAATGGAAGGTTACAGATATCTGCTTTCACTTCAGCTAATGGAGAATTTAAATCTGTAGTGGTGTAATCAATATTATCTAGTTTTTTAAATCTTTTATGGAAAGCTTGTTCCGGTGCAAAATGAAGCACCCTGTTCTTTTTGACAAAGAAATTGGTTTCATTTTTTAAATACAACCAAAGCAATCTATGGCGCTCTAAAGATAGGGTAGAGGGGGAGAGTACATTTTCTCTGGGGTTTTCATACCCATAGGGCAGAAATGCTTTAAAACTTTTGCCGTCAATAGGGTCAGTATATTTATTCCCTTTTAGCGAAAATGCCACTAAGGGTCTTACCCAATAACTTAGTTTTATAAGTACTGGTCTTGGGATAAGATTCAAGAAAAATTTAAAGAGCCTTTTCATTTTGTTTTATGCTGGCAAAGTAGAGTGCTGAAATCTAAAGTTGTAGTTTTTTACTTCTAAATTCTTCTTCTTCATTACTTTCAATACCAAGGGCATCATAAATATATTGGAAAGTGGAAAGTAGTTCTGGTTTGCCATCTATAAGAGCTACGTCGTGTTCAAAATGAGCACTGGGTTTTCCATCAGCCGTTAAAATAGTCCATCCATCCTTAAGTTGCTTTATTCTTCTGGTACCCATATTTACCATGGGCTCAATGGCCACAACCATCCCATCTACAAATTTCTTTCCACGGCCTCTTTTGCCGTAGTTGGGCATTTGGGGATCCTCATGAAGCTCTGTACCCAATCCATGACCTACCAATTCTCTGACAATGCCATACCCATGGTTTTCGCAATAATTTTGAATGGCAAAACCAACATCACCAACCCTGTTGCCCAATTTAAATTCTCGAATTCCCACATAAAGGGATTCTTTAGTGACCTTAAGTAATTTCTTGGTGTCTTCTGCTACTTCTCCAACCTCAAAAGTATATGCATGATCCCCATAGAATCCATTTTTTAATGCTCCGCAATCTACAGATATTACATCTCCATCTTTAAGAAGTTCGTTATTGGGAATACCATGTACAACTTGTTCATTTGGACTCCAATTCAACGTATTAGGAAAATCATACATTCCCAAAAACCCAGGCTCTGCACCTTGTTCACGAATAAAATCCTCGGCTAATTTGTCTAACTGTAATGGATTTGCTCCTGGTTTAATCTCGGAAGCCAACATACCTAAAGTTCTGGAAACTACCAATGCGCTTTCTCGCATTAGTTCAATCTCCTCTGCAGTCTTAATCTTTATCATGAGGGCAAAGATAAGCCGAAATCAATTAATTATGGCGTGTTAAAAATCTAGATAATTTTCTCTATATCAACGATTCCTGAGTCATTAGCGCGGGCTTTTCAACTCCAATTAATTTTAAAATGGTAGGGGCAATATCACCTAATACCCCATCCTTAATCTCTTCGATATCATCATCAACAAGAATAAGGGGAACCGGATTTGTGGTATGAGCGGTGTTTGGACTTCCGTCCGGATTTACCATAGTGTCGCAATTTCCATGATCGGCAATAACTATTGTTGAATAACCATTTTCCAAACCGGCTGTAATGACATCTTTAGCACATTCATCTACAGTTTCACAAGCTTTGATCGCAGCTTCCATAATTCCTGTGTGTCCCACCATATCTGGGTTGGCAAAATTAAGGCAAACAAAGCTTGCCTCTCCTTTTTTTAGTTCTGGTATAATGGCATCCCTAATTTCATAGGCACTCATTTCTGGTTTCAAATCGTAGGTTGCCACTTTGGGCGAAGGACATAGAATTCTTTTTTCACCATCAAAAGGTTCCTCTCTTCCTCCGTTAAAAAAGAAAGTTACATGGGGATACTTCTCTGTTTCGGCTATACGTATTTGCTTTTTTCCGTGTCTGGCAAGAACTTCTCCCAGGGTATCTTTTAGGTTCTCTTTGTCATATACAACTTTCACACCTTTGAATGAATCATCATAATTGGTCATGGTTACATAGTACAGATCTAGCTTATGCATGTTCTGTTCATGAAAATCTTGCTGGCTCAATACTTGTGTAAGTTCTCTTCCTCTATCTGTTCTAAAATTGAAGAAAATTATAACATCTCCATTCTCAATTTTGGCTATGGGATTGGATGTTGCATCGGTTAAGACCAATGGCTTTATGAACTCATCTGTAATACCTTCATTATAACTTTTTTGAATGGCCTCAGAAATATCGCTAGCCTTTTCTCCTTTATTATTTACCATCACATCAAAGGCCAATTTAACCCGCTCCCATCTTTTATCACGGTCCATGGCGTAATACCTTCCGATCACCGTTGCGAGCTTGGTATTTTTATCTGAACAGAAGTCGGTGACATCTTGTAAAAAAGCTTTTCCACTTTTTGGGTCTACATCCCTACCATCTGTAAATGCATGAACAAAGGAATTTTGCACTCCACTTTCATTACATGCTTTTATTAAAGCTTTTAGATGGTCTACATGACTGTGAACACCACCATCGCTAACCAAACCTAAAAAATGTACGGGCTTATTGTTGGTCTTGGCATAATCAAAAGCTTCATTTAAAACTGCTTCTTGCTTAAGGGTGTCTTCTTTTACTGCTTTATTTATTTTGGCTAAATCTTGATAAACTATCCTTCCTGCCCCTAAGTTCATGTGCCCCACTTCACTATTTCCCATCTGACCTTCTGGAAGACCGACGTTCATTCCGTCCGTAAGTAGATTTGAGTTTGGGTATTTGGTATATAGAGAATCTACAAATGGGGTATTTGCTTGAGCAATGGCAGAAACTTTTGGGTCTGGAGATTTACCCCAGCCGTCCAATATCATTAGGATTGTCTTCTTGTTCATGGTGTTGTATTGAGCCCCAAAAATATAATGATTTAGCTGGATGCCCTAGTCTTTTTAAGCTTTTCTACTTGCGAATCTGTTAATAATTTATGTTAAAAAAAATCATGTTGTTAAAGTTTAGTTATTTAAGTGTTAATGCTGTAACATTTGAAGATAAGCGGAGTCTATTTTTATATAAGTTAAATTTATAATCAAAAATTATTCATCATGAAAAAAACAATCCTAACAGTAACGGCGGCGTGTATGCTGGCGGTTACGGGCGTATGCGCCAATGAAACAACATCAACTTTTGAAGCTGATTTACACCCAGCAACAATTTCTGTTGAAATCAATTCGTTTTGCAAAGCAATTGTAAAGGGAGACGTTGAAACAGTAAAAAAGCTTATTGAACTAGGGGAAGATGTAAATCAAAAATCACTTGGAATGGCTCCAATCCATTTTGCGGCTCGCTACAATCAAACGGAAATTTTGGAGCTACTTATCGCTAACGGAGCAAACGTTAAAAAGCGATGCGATAAAGGTTATACTGCAAAAAAATATGCTGAGCTATCAAATGCGGTGGAAGCAATGGAAATACTTAAATTGGCTATGAAGAAATAATTAAGGAGTTTATTCATCCAGCAAAAAGCCCATCCAAAGGATGGGCTTTTTTTATTCATTTACTTTTATAGTGTTCATGTAAAAGAGTAAACGATTCTCGTTTTTTAAAATTCGAACCCAGTAAAGGCTCGATATAAAAATGCATATAATGCCATAAACAGTAGTATGGCACAAAATATAGCATATCCTTTTAGTAAAAGGACAACAAAACTTGGCCTGCAGTCATCAAACGCTTCCGTATAAAGACTTTTGAAATGTAATAGTGTTCCCATGTGTTCTTCTCGTTAGATAGCACAAAGGAGGTTATAGAAAGGTATTTAGGATTTGGGGTTAACCAAAGGTAGTCAAAACTAAGGAATAAGAAGTTTTAATCGATGAACATGCCGATTCTATCGACCTGAATATTTTTTAATGGCTTCCTTAATTTTTTCAATCCTGTTTTCTGGATCAGGATGGGTACTTTGAAATTCGGGAACTCTATTTGGACCAGCGGCAGATTTTAGAATCTCCATAACCTTAATCATTTCATAGGGGTCGTAACCAGCCTGAATCATAAAAAGCACTCCCAACTCATCACTCTCCAGTTCGTCGCCCCTTCCGTTTTTCAACAATGTATTTTGGCCAATACCACTCACCAAACCACCCATATCACCTCCAACGGATGCTCCTGTTGCCAAAGTCTGCCAAAAACTGCTTTCAGCAATTCGTTCTGCAGAGTGTCTGCCTATAACATGGCCAATCTCATGGCCAAGTACACCGGCCAATTGAGCTTCGGTAAGTTGTGAGAATAGGGCATAAGTAATAAAACACTGTCCACCTGGTAACGCAAATGCATTTATGGTTCTATCATCGGCCAGCAAATGAAATTCATACCTATATGGCGTTTCTCTTGCTATACTATTTTGAATAAGCTTATTGCCCACAGCATCCACCAAGGCTTGCATTCTTTCATCTGGATATAGCCCTCCATGCTGTTGCGCCATCTCTGGTGCACTTTGCAAACCAATGGCAATCTCTTGGTCTGCTGTCATATTTATATTTTGAACCCGTCCTGTATATGGGTTTTCTTCCTTATTGCTACAACGTTGGATAAACGCAAAAGCTACAATAGCGATTCCTATTAGAATACGAATTTTCCAACTTCCTCTTCTCATGGTTATAGTGTTCTTAGGAATTCAAGATACAAAAAAGGCTTATAACAGGTTTCGGTTGATATCCAAAATATTATTTTGAATATAAGTTTTTAGAAATCCGGTTGTAAAATGTTCACAGCCAACAAAATCTTCATTTTGAAGTAACTTGAGAATATTCTTTTTTCTGAAGGCGGTCAACATGGGGATTGATATAGGGGCGTAGCTATAATGCCATGGCTCATATTTGAAACCTCTTCTTTTAGGCTCATCTGTATAGACCAGATAAAAACCAAAACTTTCTGAGTTTTCATCTAACCAAGCCTTAAAATTCATGAACGGACCTCCATCTTCAAACTTTTCAGGAACCAGGACGTCCCCAGAGACTTTGGGATTCCCATCAATAATGTCAATATCTGTTCCCCAATGATGCCTGCTGGTGCCAGGGATTGTTGAATATTCTATTATTTTATCAATGGCCTCCAAGGGTTGCATTCCATCATCCTCTGTATAACGCAAGTACTTTCGTTCCCAAATACCTTCCTGCCTGTAAAAATCTCTAAAACTGGATACCATTTTAATATCAAAACCATCTGTAAATGCAGCTTTTTTCATTTTTATAAAAGCTTTATAGGCTTCTTCCCTTAAATTAATGCCCTCTCCAAAAAGTTCTATTTCAGCTTTGCCCATAAGTTCAAGAATAGAATAATCTGGGTCAGAATTAAGAGTTAAAACTGGTGGAAAAGTGCAGGCAAGGCCAGAAACTGCTGTTTTTTTGATAAAAGTCCTCCTTTTCATAGAATGGATTTGGTTTACGGGACAAGTTAAGAAGTATTTTTTAGTCTCCCCAAATCAAGGTGCTGACTATTTTTAATCCGAAATGTACATGTACCCTTGAAATTTTTCTCGAGTATCGTTCACGGTAAGCGTATAAAAGTAAATTCCTGCTGACAGCCCAGAACCTCTGCTAATTACAGAATTTCGATTGGATTTACCATTGAATTCGTTGGAATAATTCAATTTTGAATAGACCATAACACCGTAACGATTGTAAATGTTAAGAAGGTTGTTTGGGGCATTTTCAATGCCATCGATTAACAGAAAATCATTTACACCGTCATTGTTGGGAGTCAAAAAATAATTGTCCAATTCCAAAACCGTAAAAGGTTCCAATAAATTGTCAGTCCCTCCTAAGGTTATAATTTCATAGTCGTCCGGAACAAAAGTGTCAGAAGTAATAGTACCTCCTTGCAGATTCCCGACAACTAAAGAATTACCCAATCTTTCCCATCTGTTTTCCAATTTGTTCCAACCAACCACTAGAAGATTTTCAACGTCTTCAGCTAATAAGTTAGCATTGCTGTCAACGTCCCAAGTTAAGGTAACTATTGAGGGTAAATTGCTTTCTAAGGACCAGAATTCCAATTCACTTATTTGAAGGTCGTCAAAATCTTTACTTTCTGTATTGAATTGTGGGGCTAAAGAAATAGGATTGTTAGGGTCTTCATTAAAATAGGCGCATCTGGCAAAACTATTAATGGCGTCAGATGTTAAAGTGAGATATCTAACTCGATTATCATCCCCAACAGGAAAAGTAATCAATTCTTTGTTTGTTGCTCCGGCATATCCATTAATATGAGTAAGGTTTCCAGAACCCGTGTAGAATGAAGTATCTATGAAATTGAGGTAATTGGTATTTTCATTTTTTGAAGTAATAATATCGCCCACAACAAAGTTTAGGTTGTTAGTGACCCCCATCCAAGTTTCAAGAATTAGCCCATTTTCTGTAACAATTTCCAGGTCATCAAAAATAGGGTTTGAAGTCCCAGAAACTCTTAATTGGTTGGGACTGTAAAAACCTACTAGTCCCCGGTTTTCATCAAAAACACCATCATCAATCAAATCAATATGAAAACCAACGGAGGCTGTTGCATGAAACTGAAGATTTCCAAAATTATGCACGGCATCCTGCCCCCATGAGAATAAAGTCAGCGTTAAACTTAACCCTATGAAATATAGCTTTATATTTTTTTTTGGTCTACACATTTACTTATTGATAAGTTTGAAATAACACAATGATTCCATTGACAAAACTATCTGCGTTCATTTTATGAAATTGGTCTTTATATGTTTATTCTAGTCTCTTATTATTTGTTGCCACTCCACACCATCGCTCTGAAAAGTATAGCATCTTCCATTTCGTATTTGAGTGCTTGTACCTCCATTATCGGCCCTATAGGTTGAACTGGACCTGGTAGCACCCGAATAATTCTTAACAATGTAAATTCTCCCTTGACAACTATTCGCATTTGGCAAGGTTATATTCGGGGAACCACCTGTCATGATAATAGTATGATGATCTTCTGTAAGGGTGATACTGCTTGTAATTCTTACAATTGCAGTGGACATGGATCCGTTGACCTCGAAGGTGGAATTGGCCATTTGCCCTGTATTTACACCTACTCTGGGTTTTGCATTTTGGGCGTTTGCACTTCCTTGAATCCTAAAAAGCTCTTTAAGTTGCTGGTCCCTATAATCAAAGCGCTTAAAAAGAAAAGGTTCCGCACCATCATCAGCGATAATAAATTCCAATTCCCCAGCATTGGAAACTCCATTAGATCCGATTTCAAAAAAATCAGTGCCTGCTGCACTCCCTTTAAGTCTAAAGTTTCCATCGCTATTGGTAAAGAACATAGGTTTATAAAAGGATGCAGCGTCTGCTTGAAATTGTAATGCTGAAATTCCATTAGCGCCTTTAAGATAAGTCAGGTATTGATTCCCATCCGTATAATCATTATAATTTTGGACTAACCCCAGTGTTTGTCGTCTACCAACCTCTATGGTACTAACATTGTTAGACCTTATATCCATACTGACATCATTGGTTGTACCTAAGAATGATCCATTGTTGCCAACATTTCCTGTTAAAAGCCAGTTGGAATTTGAAGTAGTTACCCAATTAGTTCCATTGAAAACCAACAGCTCGCGAGTATCTGAATTGAATAACATTTGTCCTTGTTGCATGCCAGTTATGGAATTTATTTGAGAAGTGCTTCCTGTAGTGAGGCTAAACAATAAACCAGCCTCAATTTGAGCATAAGAAGCGCTGACCATTAAAACAAAAACTAAAATTGCGAATGCTTTTCTCATATTTATCTATAGATCTAAAATGGTAAACATAAATTCAGAATTAAACCTAAATCGATTTCCCCCACCATTGTCATTATCACCTACAATGACTTCAAAACTTGATGATGTTTGATTATTATATGATATTCCAGGGTCATCATTTCCTGAACCACCTCTTCCTGGTTGAGTTAATTGTATTATATAGTTTGCATCCGATACTAATCCAGATGGTAGATTAACCCGATAACGGCCATTTCCACCTAATTTGGTAACTGTAATACCAGAAGTTGCCTTCAAGATTAATCCGTTTGAAGCTATTTTTCCAAATGCTTTTATGGGACTTTCATAATATGCACCACCATTGGCTCCTACTGTTATACTATTATCAGTTTCTGCCCCTACAACATTGGCGGTTTGGTCTACTGAATTTTCATTGGTATAAGTGATTGCCCCGGTTCCATTGTTTTGTGATAAGCTGGTTACAGTTTCATCAACTGATCCCCCTCCATCACTTAGTGTAATTGTAGTACCTACTTTGCTTAATGTTTGCGGTGGTCCTACAGGTCCCTCTGGTCCTATTGGTCCCGGTGCTCCATCGGCTCCGTCATTCCCTGGTATCCCCTGTATTCCTTGTGGTCCCGGTGCTCCATCGGCTCCATCGTTTCCTGGTATTCCTTGAGGTCCCGGTGCTCCGTCAGCTCCGTCGTTTCCTGGTATCCCCTGTATTCCTTGTGGACCCGGTGCCCCATCGGCTCCGTCGTTCCCTGGTATTCCCTGTGGACCCGGTGCCCCATCGGCTCCGTCGTTTCCTGGTATTCCTTGAGGTCCCGGTGCTCCGTCAGCTCCGTCGTTCCCTGGTATTCCCTGTGGTCCCGGTGCCCCATCAGCTCCATCGGCTCCGTCGTTTCCTGGTATTCCCTGTGGACCTATTGGCCCTGCCGGACCCGGTGCTCCATCAGCTCCATCGTTCCCTGGTATTCCCTGTGGTCCCGGTGCTCCGTCAGCTCCATCGTTTCCTGGTATTCCTTGTGGACCTGGTGCTCCGTCAGCTCCATCGTTCCCTGGTATCCCCTGTATTCCCTGTGGTCCCGGTGCTCCATCGTTCCCTGGTATTCCCTGTATTCCTTGTGGGCCCGGTGCTCCGTCAGCTCCGTCGTTCCCTGGTATTCCCTGTGGACCCGGTGCCCCATCAGCTCCGTCGTTTCCTGGTATCCCCTGTATTCCCTGTGGACCCGGTGCTCCATCAGCTCCGTCGTTTCCTGGTATTCCTTGAGGTCCCGGTGCCCCATCGGCTCCATCGTTCCCTGGTATTCCCTGTGGTCCCGGTGCTCCATCAGCTCCGTCGTTTCCTGGTATTCCTTGAGGTCCCGGTGCTCCGTCAGCTCCGTCGTTTCCTGGTATCCCCTGTATTCCCTGTGGTCCCGGTGCTCCATCGGCTCCATCGTTCCCTGGTATTCCCTGTGGTCCCGGTGCTCCATCAGCTCCGTCGTTTCCTGGTATTCCCTGTGGACCTATTGGCCCTGCCGGACCCGGTGCTCCGTCGGCTCCATCGTTTCCTGGTATTCCTTGTGGACCCGGTGCTCCGTCAGCTCCATCGTTTCCTGGTATTCCTTGTGGACCCGGTGCCCCATCGGCTCCATCGTTTCCTGGTATTCCTTGAGGTCCCGGTGCCCCATCGGCTCCATCGTTCCCTGGTATTCCCTGTGGTCCCGGTGCTCCGTCAGCTCCATCGTTCCCTGGTATTCCCTGTGGTCCCGGTGCTCCATCGGCTCCATCGTTCCCTGGTATTCCTTGTGGTCCCGGTGCTCCATCAGCTCCGTCGTTTCCTTGTATTCCTTGAGGTCCCGGTGCTCCGTCAGCTCCGTCGTTCCCTGGTATTCCCTGTGGACCCGGTGCCCCATCGGCTCCGTCGTTCCCTGGTATCCCCTGTATTCCTTGTGGACCTATTGGCCCTGCCNCCCCTGTATTCCTTGTGGTCCCGGTGCTCCATCGGCTCCATCGTTTCCTGGTATTCCTTGAGGTCCCGGTGCTCCGTCAGCTCCGTCGTTTCCTGGTATCCCCTGTATTCCTTGTGGACCCGGTGCCCCATCGGCTCCGTCGTTCCCTGGTATCCCCTGTATTCCCTGTGGTCCCGGTGCTCCATCGGCTCCATCGTTCCCTGGTATTCCCTGTGGTCCCGGTGCTCCATCAGCTCCGTCGTTTCCTGGTATCCCCTGTATTCCCTGTGGTCCCGGTGCTCCATCGGCTCCATCGTTCCCTGGTATTCCCTGTGGTCCCGGTGCTCCGTCAGCTCCATCGTTTCCTGGTATTCCTTGTGGGCCCGGCGCCCCGTCGGCTCCATCGTTCCCTGGTATTCCTTGTGGACCTGGTGCTCCGTCAGCTCCATCGTTCCCTGGTATTCCCTGTGGACCCGGTGCTCCGTCAGCTCCGTCGTTTCCTGGTATTCCCTGTGGTCCCGGTGCTCCATCGGCTCCGTCATTCCCTGGTATCCCCTGTATTCCTTGTGGTCCCGGTGCCCCATCGGCTCCATCGTTCCCTGGTATTCCTTGAGGTCCCGGTGCTCCGTCAGCTCCGTCGTTCCCTGGTATTCCCTGTATTCCTTGTGGGCCCGGCGCTCCGTCAGCTCCATCGTTTCCTGGTATTCCTTGTGGACCTGGTGCTCCGTCAGCTCCATCGTTCCCTGGTATTCCCTGTGGTCCCGGTGCTCCATCAGCTCCGTCGTTTCCTGGTATCCCCTGTATTCCTTGTGGGCCTATTGGCCCTGCCGGACCCGGTGCTCCATCAGCTCCATCGTTTCCTGGTATCCCCTGTATTCCTTGTGGACCCGGTGCCCCATCAGCTCCGTCGTTCCCTGGTATCCCCTGTATTCCCTGTGGGCCAGGTGCTCCGTCAGCTCCGTCGTTCCCTGGTACCCCCTGTATTCCTTGTGGGCCCGGTGCCCCATCAGCTCCGTCGTTCCCTGGTATCCCCTGTATTCCTTGTGGACCCGGTGCTCCGTCAGCTCCGTCGTTCCCTGGTATCCCCTGTATTCCTTGTGGACCCGGTGCCCCATCAGCTCCGTCGTTCCCTGGTATCCCCTGTATTCCTTGTGGACCCGGTGCTCCGTCAGCTCCGTCGTTCCCTGGTATCCCCTGTATTCCTTGTGGGCCCGGTGCTCCGTCAGCTCCATCGTTTCCTGGTATCCCCTGTGGACCCGGTGCTCCATCGGCTCCATCGTTCCCTGGTATTCCCTGTGGGCCAGGTGCTCCGTCAGCTCCGTCATTCCCTGGTATTCCTTGAGGTCCAGTTAAATCTGGTGATGTGAAAATTACTAGACCGTCATCAAGAATAGAGAAAGTTCCATCATTGTTATCAACAAATGTGAGATTTGATGTATTAGAGGAGTTACAAAGATTAACCCATTGCACACCATTGTAATAGTGCACACATGATGTTTCGATATTGTATACCAAAGCACCATTTAATGGGTCAATACTTTGCATTTGTGCTGATGTCAATCTTGTTAAGACCAGTGCCTTATTGGAACTCTCCAATTCCAATATTGACGAAGTGTCAATTACATTTGGATTGGAACCAACTTTAACTTGAGAAAAGACAAAAACGGAAAAAAATAGGGCAAAAAAGGGTAAAATTCTCCTCAATTTCATCGCAAATTGTTTGATAGCTGGCTAAAAATAAGGGCATCAGCAGAGAAGAACCACTAAATGTTGTGTAGCTGTTTAAGAATGTTGTAAAATCAGAAATAGTGCCTCAAAACACTAATATTTAATGATTTAACGATATTTTAATGAAGGATTATTCCTACGATTATCTATCAAGAAAAAGAAACCCTTGGTATTCCAATTGTAAATCGTCCAAAGTTGCCAAATAATAGTAAACGCCTTCAGGAAGCCCAATATTCTGACTTAACAAAAGGCTTCCGGTATTTGAAATTCCAATGAATTCATCTACATAATTTATCTTTTCAAAAACTTTTTGACCAAAACGATTAAATATGTGTAAACTGTTGTTTGGAGATTCAGACATACCTTCAATTACTAAAAAATCATTGGTGCCATCTCCATTTGGGCTTAAAAAATAGTTCCCTAGTGTTGGGTTATTTACCACAAAAGTATCCGTTGGTAATGGAATGGTCCCAAAAGTAATGGCTTCGTAATCACTTGGAACAAAAGGTTGTGAAGTAACAAATCCTTGAGAAATATCACCACTTAAAGCAGAATTACCTATGACAATCCATTGGTTTGATTGTTTGCTCCATCCTACTACAATAATTGCATCTGCCGAGGTATTTGGAATTAGGCCCAAGGCACTTCTTTCGTTCCAACTAATGGTCACTGTGGCTATTTCATCACTCTGTATAATCCAAAATTCCCTATTGGTCACTGTACCAATATCCCTGACTTTTTCTTCAACATTATAACTTTCTGAAAAAGAGGTGGGATTGGATGGGTTTTCAAAGAAATAGGCACATACAGCCAAAGACGTTTCATTTTGAGAATCCAAAATTAAAGGTCTTAACTGCTCATTATCTCCTACAGGGAAAGAGAACAAACTCTTGTTGGTAATTGCTGCGAAGCCAAATACTTTGGATGTATCATTTTCGCCACTGAAAAACCCATTACTTAAAAAGTTAAGATATGTTGTTTGATCATTAAGTGGGGAAAGTACATCGCCATCTACAAAATTTACATTGTTAAGTACGTTAATTGAATTTTGTAAAAAGACACCGCCCGAAGCCATAAACTCTGCATCATTAAAGGTAGGAGGAATGCTTCCTTGAACTGCTAAAGGAGTGGTTCCATAAAAACCAACCAATCCTTCATCTTGATCAAAATCCACCTCATTTATAAAATTGGCATGAAAGCCCAAGCTACCATTGGCATGTATACGGATATTACCTGTATTGTATAGCGCATTTTGCGCTTGAACAGATCCAACAAATAGGAAAAATGATATGTATAGAAGATTTTTCATATTATGGAGCTATTACCGTATAATGCCAGTTAGCATTTGTTGCAGTTGGAACTCCAGCAATAAATTCGTAAACCTGCACTGAAAAAGTAGTAGCAGCTTGAGCTGTAAGTTGAATCATAATAGGATTTCCAGGTGTGTTTTCTTCCACTGTTAGTTGGATGATTGAAGTGGCAGCAATTAAAGGGTCATTGATTGTATATGCCCCAGCCGTTCCACTAGCTGCAGCTTCTTGTCCTTTTAAAAGAATTTGTTGAGTTAAAACCCAATCGGTTCCGTTCCATTGCATAAGTTGTCCATTAGTTGTCCCATCGACAAGCTTGGCTAGTGTAACGTTGGCATCCAATATTTTTGTCGTTGTCACGGCGTCGTCCTCAATGGTTAGGACACCCGCGTTGGTCATGGTGGCGTCCCCGCTTATTGTCACTTCCTGAGCCGTGTTGGCCGCATCCCCTATG
>NZ_QGEG01000002.1 GCF_003149745.1 Flagellimonas aquimarina | reverse complement strand
GCCAATACAGGAACGGCAACTACATTTAATGTTACTGGTCTTGTGGCTGATACGAGCTATGATTTTACTGTTTTTGCAGAAGATGCTCAAGGAAACACTTCTACGGTAAGTAACACGGAAACCCTTAATACCCTTGCAGGTCCAGATACAGAAGACCCAACAGCTATTGTTGACTTGGCTGCAACAGGTACTACTTCTGTTGGTACTAGCTTGTCTTGGTCTTCCTCTACAGATAATGTAGGCGTCACCAACTATGAAGTTTTCCAAGATGGTGTAAGCATTGCCAATACGGGAACAACAACATCATTTAATGTTACTGGTCTTACAGCTGATACCAGTTATGACTTTACTGTTTTTGCAGAGGATGCGGCGGGCAATACTTCTGCTGTGAGCAATACAGAAAGTATTACCACACTTTCAGGTGGAGGAATTATTGACTATACTTCTGAGAATGCTAATATGAGCACTGTGGATTGGACGGCTAGGGATTTGTATGCCGATCAAAACGTGGGAATTGGAACAACCAATACTCAAGGATATAGATTGGCAGTTGCAGGAAATGTTATTGCAGAGGGAGTAAAAGTTGAATTGCAGGGCAACTGGCCCGATTTTGTTTTCTTAAAAGACTTTGACCTGATGAAATTAGATGAGGTCAAAAAATATATCGAAGAAAATGGTCACCTTCCCAATATTCCTAGTGCAGAAAAGGTAAGGCAAGAGGGCATAGATTTAGGGGGGATGAATGCTAAGCTATTACAAAAAATAGAGGAGCTAACCTTGTATTTGCTTTTACAACAAAGTCAAATTGATCAGTTGAGCAAGGAAGTTGAGCAATTAAAAAAATAATAGAAAAAAATCTATTAATGATAGACAAAGATCAAAAGAAAGGTTTCTTGTTTTTTTTAAAAGATAAGCGCAAGAAAAATTATCTTAAGATTTTATCAGAGTTTTTGACCCTTTGGGTGGTTAAGAAAGAAGTTCCTTTATATTATTTTAAGTATTTATACCGTAAGGACATCACTAATATAAGGGACTATCTAGGAAAGAAGGAGCAACATAAGATAAAACATAGTCCCAATTTGCATAGCAAAGAGCGAATGGATATAATATCCAACAAACTCATCTTTTCTATTTTTTGCAACAGAAACAAGTTACGTGTTTCGGAACTTGTCAGTTATAATTTTGGATCAAATTTTTGCTTTGACGGGGAGGTTTTTAAAGTTTCAAATTATGAAGAGTTGGTAAGTTTTTATCAAAATGTTTTTGAGAATACAAAACATGATAAATTGTTTTTGAAGCCATTTTCATTGTACGGAGGAAAAGGAGCTTGCATGATTAAAAAAAACAGTATCGCCTTAGATTTGAAAGATAATGCTAAAGATATCATAGCTCAGGATTACATTCATGAGGAAGTATTAATCCAACATGAAGAAATAAACAAAATTCATGCAAGCTGTGTTAATACCATTAGAATTGAAACCTTTATAGATAGAAAAGAAGAGATTCATATTTTAAGTGCATTTATGAGGTTTGGCATTGGTAACAATGTAATAGATAATTTACATTCTGGAGGTGTTTTTGTCCCTGTGGATTTGGAAAAAGGCTGTTTAAAGGATTCCGGCCTTGAACACATTCGTTTTGGAGGGAGGAATTTTAGTGAACACCCTGAAAGTAATTATCCTTTTAAAGAATTTAAAATACCTTTTTTTAAGGAAGCCTGTAAGCTTGTAATTGATGCAGTGGAACGTTTACCAGATAGGTATATCGGATGGGATATAGCAATTACGGAAAATGGTCCTGTAATTGTTGAAGCCAATGAACATATGAATGTGTTTACTTCAGATGTAGCATATGGCGGATATTTAAAGCATCCGGTTTTTAAAGAAGTAATGAAAGAAATAGCATAAAGATTTTTTTAAAGTGTATAGTACATTAAATTATATATGCCGAACCCAAATAACCTGTGATGAGAAATAGTTTTATATTGTGCCTCTTTTTTATTTCCATGTCTCAACTATATTCACAAAGTATAAGGAAGGACTTTCTGGAAATGACGGATTACGAAAAAACAGAGTTGGTAAATGCTTTTTATTTGCTTAGAAATGGTCCTGACCTTTTCATTGATCTTGCTGTTTTTCATGCAGACTTCTTTAATTTTGACAATACGGCGGACCCCACCCTACCAGATTTACACTTTAATTTACCTGATGAACCAGAAAGGGAAATTTTTCTGGGTTGGCATAGACGACAAATGTTTGAAATGGAGCAGGCTGTTCAAGATATAAATCCTGAAATAAGCTTGGCTTTTTGGAACTCCTCTGTTAATCAATCCACTACAGGCCCTTTATGGGAAGAAGAATTGCTGGGAAGTTTTAACGCAAATTGGTCATTGAACAGAAACCTAGGAGCAAACGGTCCACTTCCTACGCCTGTGGAGATTTCAGATTTAATGGCAGAGACAGACTTTCTGGTGTTTTCAAACACATTGGAAAGGCAAGCTCCACATAGAGGAGCGCATGTTTGGATTGGGGGGCCAATGAACTCGCCACTTTCGCCAAGAGATCCTGCATTTTATTTTCATCATTCTTTTGTCGATAAAATTTGGCATGATTGGGAGGAAATACATCAAAGTTCATCTTTTATACCTACATCACTGCTTCGGTATGATGGCACTTATGTATTTAATGGAGAAACTCTTCCGCTAGTGGACCCCAATGATATTACAGATACAAGATCATTAGGTGTTTTTTATGGAGAAAATGGTTTGGCACAATTAGATAATTACATTGTAAGCAACACCTATAGACCTGAAGAAATTTTCTATTACCAATTTACTATTGAGGCAGGTGATAATTTTCTTGCACCAGCGGGAACTAGCAGTAGGCTCGAATCGGTAACTGAGATTAACTTAACCCCTGGTTTTGAAGCAGCTCCAGGATCATCTTTTGAAGCGCTTATTGATACAGAAAATAATGGGACAAGTAAATCTGGACCAATTAGATTGGTAAACCCTTATCCATATTCTGAGGATTTGTTCAAGCCCATTGTCTGGGAAGAAGGTGATGCCATAGCCAATGACAAAAATGTTATAATAGCAGCACACCCTAACCCATTTACCGAAAAGATAACAATAAACTTGAGCAAACGTACTGATTGCGTTATTGAGGTGTTTAACATGATGGGAATGAAAATACGTGAAGAAGCTTTCCAGAATACTGATACTTTGATAATAAAGAATCTTTATGGGTTGTCTTCAGGTTTTTATGTAATTAGGGTAACCAATGGCAACGGAGATTTATTAGTTGCTAAAAGGGTGATAAAACTTTAAAAACCAAAAACTGTTACCTCAACAATTGGGCATAAAGTTGAAAAAGGTTTTAGTGCTTTCCATGCTCCATATTAGAGCTTTCAGGGTTTCTATATTGGCAACAGGCAGGTAAATTGTTATATACTTCTTCTGTGGATGTAAAACTGCCTGTATCATGACCAACTTCAGCTATCTTTTCTTGAACAGATGAGATAGTACACTTTCGTTCATCGATTATAGCCTTAAAAATCTTGGTGTCAGCATTCCAAGAAGCATATTTCACACCGTTTATTTTAATGGCGGTTTTTTCAATTCTATTTTTGCACATCCAGCAGTTCCCTTTTACTTCAAAAGAAACTGATTTATTTTTTTCTTGGCCATAACCTAGGCTTATTCCTATTATTATAAAAAATGTGAATATTGCTTTTTTCATACTCTAAAATTAAATTTTGTATCTAAACCCTGCGTAATAAGCTTTTCCTAAAACAGGTCCAAATAGAATGGTGCTGTCAAAATAAGTGCCAAATGGATTTTCGTTTGATAAAATTGGCATATCCTGTGTAAAGTTATTGATATTTTCTCCTCCGATGTAAACCTCAAACTTTTTGGAAAAAACTTTAGTTATCTGTGCATTGATAAGCATGTAAGAAGTAGAATAGGAGGGAAGTCTAAATTCTGCCGGATTTTCACTGGTGTTTGGAAGCCTTTGTTCCCCCAACCAATTAGATGTAAAGTCGAAACGCCATTGGCTATCATTCTTTTTTAAAGTCTCATAATTTAGATTTACAAAAAAGCGATAAGAAGGTTGTAATGGTTTCTCAAGCGTTCCACTATTATAGTCGGTGACTACATCAAAATATTTATAAGTGGCGCGTAGATGAAAGTCTTGGAGCAATTCATAATTGAGATCGACCTGAAGACTGTTGGAGTGACTGTTTCCCTCAAGATTATAAAACGAAATTTCTCTTGGGTTTTCCCAATCCACAACAACTTGGTCTAAAAAATCCGTTCTATAAAAATCTATGGAAAAATCCATTACACGGTCCCATAAATACAATTTCTGAATGAAACTTAAGCCATAATTCCATGCTTTTTCAGGTTCAAGTCCGTAATAATTACCTCCTGTCCCATCAATTGTTATTTGTCTGGATGATGCAAAAAGTTGCTGATTCTCAGCAAATATGTTAGCTCCTCTTTTGCCTCTTCCAAAAGATGCCCTGAAACTGGCTTTGTCCCATAATGAGTACCTCAAATGAAAACGAGGGGTAAAGAAATTCCCCAAATTATTGTGGTTATCCACTCGCAGGCCAGCTACAAAACTCAAGTTTTCTAGATTATCATAGGTATACTCAAAAAAAGCACCTATTGAATTATCTGTTCTATTAAAAGCAATTGAGTTGACCGATTCATTGAATGTATCATGAGTCAAACTTATACCTGTTTTGAATTTATGTTGTGTGCTACCAATAATACTGTTAAAAATTAAATTGGAATAGAAGGAGTTATGATCAATATCATATTGGTTGAGACCATAAAAAGAATTTTGTTCATGGTTGCTGTAAGCTGTTTGAAAACCGAAACTTTGATATGGCAAATCTGGAAAGACATAACCCAGCTTGGATGATAAATCCAATCTGTTGGTTTTTATTTGGCTACCCCAGAAGTTTGTGGTCAACTTATCTGTTTCTGGATTAAAATCCAGTTGCCCAATTTCTTTATTATCAGCTAAATATTGAATATTTGCATAGCCAACCCATCCGTTTTCTGGATTAATATATTGCCATCGGTTCATAAAGTTTACTTGATCGGATAGTGGAGTATCCAAAAAGGTATCTTCATTGTTATCTATATAACCGTTTCTGAGGTTGGCATGTACATATAATCCTACTCCTAATCTATCTGTAATATTATGGTTAAGCCTAGTGTTAAACTCAAACCTTTCATAGTTATTGCCGTAGAGGTTCAGGAAAAAACGCTTGTCGGTAATAGGCTTTACAAGTTCACTGTTGATGTGTCCTGAAATACTTTCAAATCCGTTAAGGACACTACCAGCTCCTTTGGTGATCTGGATGCCTTCGATCCATGATCCCGGAACAAAAGAGAGCCCAAAAATTTGAGAAGCGCCCCTAATAGAAGGCATGTTTTCTTGGGTAAACATAAGGTAAGGGCTGTTAAGCCCCAACATTTGTATTTGCTTTGCACCAAGCACAGCATCTGAGATATTGACATCAACAGATGGGTTGGTTTCAAAACTTTCAGATAGATTGCAACAGGCAGCTTTGAGCATTTCCCTGCTATCAACGGACACTACATTTTGGACTTTGAACAATGACTTTTGTAGAGGTGCTACTTGTTTTTCGACTATCACTTCTTCCAAAACAACAATTGGATATAGTATAATATTGCCCAGATTTGGTCTATTTACCAGAAGAGTGTCCGACCTAAACCCGACTGAACTGATGATCAATTTTTTAAAGTCTCTTCTAAACGGAATTTTGAAATTGCCAAGAGAATCTGTAGTTGTTCCAATGGTGCTGGACAACCAATATACGTTAGCGTTTGGTATAGATTTTTTCTCCTCATCTTCAGTAAATTCCAATACAGTACCGATAACTTGAATTTGAGAGTGGCAAAGATTCGCGATGAGCAGGAGAAGAATTGGTAAAGATGATTTCATCTGATACGGCGGGCGGTTATTTTTTACTCAAAACTAGGATTTTCAGCGCTCATATTTAGTTAATTACCCGGATTTTAACAATGAAATGTAGTTCATAGATTTTTTTGGTTATTAACAGATTTAAAATCAGGGTCGATTACTTAAATAGTACTTTTAAATCGAATATGTATTTGTAGAAACATAAGTTAAATGAGTCTTGTTAGGATCTGTAATTTTTTTCTCTTTTTGTTCTTTTGCCAGAACCAAAACTTGGGTTGCGAAAAACCTAGAATCCAAAATAGTGAGAATACACAAATACGTGTTATAAATAACAGTAATCATGGTGTTACTAGAGTTTCTTTGTTTTCAATGAGTTTTGGAGATGTAATGCCAAATGATACAACAGAATATAAGGAGCTTGATTATAATCCTTTGCAAGATGACCCTCTAATCTATTGCATTAGTAGTGAGGAAAATTTTGCAAGGTATTTGAAAATTCCAGACAAACAGGTTAAAAAATACACCTATGTAATTGATAGTCTGGTAAATAGAATCATATATATTAGTTCGAAAGCGGACAAATAGAAGAAAATATAGTATTAAAACTGAATAACCAAAACTCCCCCATTAATAGAAAGTGTGATTATGCTAAAAATATTGGAACAAGCGCGTAAGGCGGCATTTTGGAGTTTAGATGGATTGAAAGGGGGAAACGTAAGAAAGCACTATAGAGATGTCAAGTGGGTGCAGAACAACCCAACATCTCATGAAGCTAAAGAATTATGCAAAGAAAACCTTCACAAAATTCTTGAACACGCTATTCGGACTGTACCATATTATTGCGATATACTCCAGGATGAATCTGTGAGCCTAGAAAAAATCCCAATAATCAACAAGCATATAGTTCGTAACAAGTTTGAACAATTTAGAAGTTATGAGTATGTGGACCAACATACGCATGAGGTTTTGACCAGCGGTTCTACGGGAAAACCTTTTAAAATACTACACGATAAAAATAAAAGGGCTAGAAATACTGCCGACACAATATTTTTTGCTAAGAGAGCTGGTTACGATCTAGGCTCAAGGTTATTTTATCTTAGGTTATGGGATAAGCAATATAAAAAGAATCGGTTTCTATCTAAACTTCAGAATATTGCAATGTACTCCGTTGATGATTTAACAGATGAGAACATCTCCAAATTAGTAAATGAGTTAGAAGGTAATAATTCTAATAATAGTCTTTTGATTTATACTTCAGCACTTGATACCGTTTGCCAATACTTAGATAAGAACCCTGAAAGGAAAATCAACAGAAAAGTTGATTCTATAATTGCCATTGCCGAAGCATTGAGCAGTGAGGTAAAGAAAAAAGCTGAAAAACATTTTGGAACAGAAGTACTTTCAAGGTATTCAAATAGTGAAAATGGTATTCTCGCGCAACAAAGAAAAGATGCTGCAGGTAATTTTGAAATTAATTGGGCCAGCTATTATATAGAAATATTGGATTTGACTGAGGATAAACCCGCCAAACCGGGAGAGCCGGGAAGAATAATCATAACTGATCTTTTTAATTATTCTATGCCTTTAATAAGGTATGATACGGGAGATGTGGGTGTAATAGAAGAGGATTCGGTTCATGGTGGCTTGGTGTTTTCTAAAGTTGAGGGAAGAAAAATGGATATGTTCACCAATACAAAAGGAGAGTTTGTTTCATCTCATATCATACATCATATACTACAGTTCAAGGGAATAGAACAGTTTCAATTTGTGGAAGAAGAAAATGACGTATATATAATAAAACTAAAAGTTTCGCCAGAATTTGATAGAAATGAAGAAGAAGTACTTAGGGATAAGTACATGGAATATTTTGGGCAAGATGCCATTATTAAGATTAAGTATGTAAAGGATATTCCATTATTACCATCAGGAAAGCGAAAACTGGTTATCAACAATGCTATTCAAAAACAAAAACAACTATCTAACAAGAAACCAGAACAGAAGATAAACCTAGTGCATTAAGTCAACTCGGATTAGCTTTATTGGTCTTTATTTTTTCTTTCCTCATCAAAATCTATCATTCCTGATTCCGAATCTAGGGCCACATCATTGCTAGATAAAACTTTTGCAAAAGTCTTGAACAAAATTTTCAAGTCTAATCCAAAAGAGAGATTGTTCACGTACTCTACATCTTTTTGCAACCTTATATCCCAATCCAATAAATTTCTTCCTGAGATTTGTGCAAGACCGGTTACCCCTGGTCTTACAGTATGTCTAATTTGTTCTTCCTTCGTGTAGTAAGGAAGATACCTTACTCTTAAGGGCCTAGGGCCAATTAGACTCATATCTCCTATAATTATGCTTAATAACTGTGGAATTTCATCCAAAGAGGTTTTTCTTAAAAAAGTTCCAAATTTTGTTACCCTAAGCTCATCCGGCAGCAGCTTTCCATCTTCACCTTTCTTATCCGTCATTGTCTTGAATTTGAGAATAGAAAAAACTTTTTCGTTTTTACCTGGTCTAGGTTGCACAAAAAAAGGTTTGCCATTATTAACAAATAAAAGAATCAACCAAATAGACACAAACACCGGGAAAAGAAGAGTAAAGCCCACAATGGAAAGAATGAGGTCCAATACCCTTTTAAAAAAAGACTTATACATTATTACTTGAATACTTTTGTTGTTGTAAAGGTTTCTTCAATCTTTTTAAATGACCAAACTGTCAACATTTTTAGTATAAACCTACCTTAAAATTAGCTTGCTAAGCGAAAATAAAGATTTTATAGCGCTATAAAGGGGTAATACTTCCATAGTTTCTTAAAGAGTGTTAAAGTTCGAGGTATTTCATCGATAAATCAACATTAGAGAAATCCAAAATTTAGGTATTTGCGTAATGTAGGTGTATTTCATCGAATTTTTTCGTTTTTAGACGAATTAACTTTGGACATGTATTAATTTTAAAACCCGAAATCACCTCTTAACTATGAACTTATCGTATCGTACCCCACTTACAATGATGTTTTTGGTCTCCTTTATGTTAATTTTTTCATCTTGTAACAAAGATAGTGACCTTTTTTATGAATCCATTCTAGAAGAGGAAGAAGTAGTGGAAACTTCGGAAGATACTTCGGAAGACACCTCAGAAGATACTTCGGAAGATACCTCAGAAGATACTTCGGAAGATACTGAAGAAGACCCTGTTGTGGATGCTCCAGTTGACCCTACCGATCCAATTAACACCAACAAAATTGAAGGGGTCTATCATCCATCTTCCTCTTCTGAAATTTCGGATCCCTCAAAAGCTAATTTCAAGGCAATAATTACAGAATCATTTGATTGCAGTGGTTGTACTTTTGCAGCAAATCAGACAATAGAACCAGCCGGTGGCGTCATTACAGGATCAGGTATTCAGTTAAATGGCGCGTTTATAGAGAACACTTTTAAGCAGGCTTTTTCATCTTCTACGACATTTAGTGAAGTTTATGCAGGTTCTAGAATAAGCCCTGAAACATTTGGAGCTACATCTGGAGACTCTTCAGATGACAATGACGCAATTGATGCATTGATCAATAATTCCTCTTTGGCTGTGGGTGCTACTAATGGGTCCTACATTAAAAATCAACCTTCAAATTACAGAAGGTCTGGAATTTTTAATTGGAATATGAATGGCTCTGTTGTGAAAGTTACAAGTGCCGCTAATTTTAACAATTCAAAGGTATCAGTGGATGCGGTATTTGATATAACAAATCTCTCACCTAATATTTACAATGGTGAGTTTGATGGTACTGGCACTTATGGTAGACTTTTTTATCTTCATGGACAAGATCATTTTAAATTCAATAACCTATGGGTACACGATTTATATTCTCCTAACACTGTTAGATGTGTAGCGTTTAGATTTTCAATTAACGCCAATTCCTCAGGTTTTAGTTATGGAGAGTTTAAAAATAATCGCATAGAAGATATTGTTGCCCAAGGTGATGGTAACTACAATGATGCAGGTGGGATTGCTAAAGCTTGGTGGTACACTTTAAGTGGAATGACCAGTTCTACAACTTTTAATGTAGTTTATGAGAATAATGTTGTAAGGAACATAATAGGTGATGATGCGGAAGGATTCTATGCTATTGGTGGAGCAAGTGTTAGTCATAATGGAAGCTTTTCATTTACCAATGAAGATTATAGGTATTGTACAAGAAGGGCGATGAAGCTTTGTGTTTCCAATGTGGAGATTAAAAACAGTTACTTTGAGGAAATTCCACAATCAATGTTTAACTCAGCCCAACAAATGGGTACAATGATAGATTTTTTCAGTACTAGCTCAGGTAATTTGATTGAGAATATTAGAGTACATGACAATACGATTAGAACTGTACCTGGAAATGATGCACATTACTTTTTGCTCTCTGTTACAGACGCTAAAGATGTTATTATAGAAAATAACATTTTTACAATGGAGAACGTAGGAAATTATGGTGGTGTTAGATTAGGCTCCAATACAAGTAGCTATAGCGGTGCGTTAAAAGATATTCAGGTCACTAATAACACTTTTAACAACTGCTATGTAAATACAATGACTCAATATGCACCGGTAAACAACCAACCTATTGAAGTTGACAGTAATGAATTCAATTTTACTTCAACTCAGGGTGTTGATGTTGGAGCATTAAGGTTTTCAGCGAGAAACGGTGCGCATGGATATATAGATTTTACAAACAACGACATCAATGTTGATATAAATTCACCAAACGGTATCAATGGAGTAATAGCAAGTAATGGGGTTGATGTTGTTGGAGTTACCTTAGATAAGGTTAATGTTACTTATATCAATGGCCAATCATCAAGACCATTTGGTTACTTAAAAGGTAGTTTTAATAGTACTAACATGATTAAAGATTGCACCCTTTCTGGTGCTGGAGGGACCAATGCATTGGAAGTATCGGGAGGATCACAATCGGTACAAGTGGTAAATAGTTCCGACAGCAATGGCAACCCAATAACAATAAAATAAACTTCTATTTAACTTTTCCCGCATAAATACGTATGATTCATAAGAATTATACAATGGTGAAAGTTGAATTTATGAAAGAGGAATAGACATATTATTTTAGATACAAAGAGAGGGAATTTAAATTCCCTCTCTTTGTATTTTAAGAAACTTATTGCCAATTATAAGCGCAGAGAGGTTCTCTATCTAAAAAAAATGCATTTCATACAATATTGCTTGTTATATGATGTTTAATCCACATCTTTGCAACTTAAAATAAATAGCGTGGCAAAAAAAGCATTAATTACTGGTGTTACAGGACAAGACGGTGCCTATCTTAGTGAATTTCTGTTAAAAAAAGGATATGAAGTTCATGGTCTAAAACGACGCTCATCCCTTTTCAATACAGACAGAATTGATCATTTATATCAAGATCCTCATATTGAAAATCGGAATTTCATTCTGCACTACGGGGATATGACGGATAGTACTAATCTAATTCGTTTAATTCAAGAAATTCAACCTGATGAGATATATAACTTGGCCGCAATGAGCCATGTCCACGTTTCATTTGAAATCCCTGAATATACTGCAAATGCTGATGGTATTGGCACATTGAGAATTCTTGATGCGGTAAGACTATTGGGGTTAGAGAAAAAGACGCGAATCTATCAAGCTTCCACTTCAGAATTATACGGGAAGGTACAAGAGGTTCCACAATCGGAGACAACACCATTTTATCCTAGAAGCCCTTATGCTGTTGCCAAAATGTACGCATATTGGATAACTGTTAACTATAGAGAAGCATATGGAATGTATGCCTGTAATGGAATTTTGTTCAATCATGAGTCACCTATTAGGGGAGAAACATTTGTAACTCGAAAAATAACTAGAGCCACGGCTAGGATAGCTTTAGGATTACAAGACAAATTTTATCTGGGAAATCTAAATGCCCAGCGTGATTGGGGCCATGCTAAGGATTATGTTCGTATGATGTGGATGATATTGCAACATGACGAACCGGAAGATTGGGTAATTGCAACTGGAAAAACAACAACAGTTCGTGATTTTGTCAGAATGAGTTTTTCAGAAGTGGGAATTGAACTAGAATTTAAAGGGGAAGGAGTTGATGAAAAGGGATATGTTAAAGCATGCAAAAACCCTGATTTTCAATTAGAAACTGGAAAAGAAATCTTGGCGGTAGACCCAAAATACTTTAGACCTACAGAAGTTGATTTACTTATAGGCGACCCAACAAAAGCTAATCAGAAATTGGGTTGGATACCTGAGTATGACTTACAAGGCTTAGTGAAAGATATGATGCAGAGTGATGTAAAACTGATGCAAAAAGACCAGTACCTTAAAAAAGGAGGATACCAAGTTTTAAATTATTTCGAATAGATGAATAAAAGTTCGAAAATCTTTGTTGCAGGGCATCGTGGACTTGTTGGTAGTGCAATTGTAAAAAACCTTAAGGCAAAAGGTTATCATAACTTATTGCTAAGGTCCAGATCTGAACTTAATTTATTGGATTCTCTTTCTGTCTCTAATTTTTTTGAAGTTGAAAAGCCTGAGTATGTGTTTCTTGCCGCAGCAAAGGTTGGAGGAATTATTGCAAATAATATTTACAGGGCAGATTTTATTTATGAGAATTTGATGATTCAGAATAATATCATTCATCAATCATATCGCAATAATGTAAAGAAATTGATGTTCTTGGGAAGCACTTGTATTTATCCAAAAGAATGTCCTCAACCCATGAAAGAAGAATACCTTCTTACAGATATACTTGAATATACCAATGAACCTTATGCCATTGCGAAAATTGCTGGCATAAAAATGTGTGAAAGCTACAATTTGCAGTACGGCACTAACTTTATTTCTGTAATGCCTACCAATCTTTATGGTCCTAACGATAATTTTGATTTAGAAAAATCACACGTTTTACCAGCTTTGGTTAGAAAAATTTTGTTGGGCAAAGCACTAGAAGCGTCCGACTGGGATTTTATAAAAAATGATTTGAAAAAATTACCTATTGAGAATGAAAATGGTTCCTCGTCTGAAAATCACATTCTTGGAGTCCTAGAAAAATATGGTGTATCACTTAAAAATGATGAGGTAACAGTGGAAATATGGGGGTCAGGAAATCCACGAAGAGAATTTCTATGGTCAGAAGATATGGCTGATGCATGTGTTTTTTTAATGAATAAAAGGGATTTTAAGGACACATACGACAATAGCGACAAAGAAGTTAGAAATACTCATATAAACATTGGTACTGGGAAAGACATATCTATTAAAGAGCTTGCATTGTTGATTAAAGAGCATGTTGGTTTCAATGGAACTTTTCATTTTAATGAAGATAAACCAGATGGGACTATGGTTAAATTAACAGATGTATCCAAGCTAAACAATATGGGTTGGAAACATTCTATTGAAATATCCGAAGGTATAAAAGCTCTATGTTCACACTACCTTGAGACGGCTTAAAGCTTGCAGTATATATAAATTCATTTTTGAGATCACTTCTTGCATTATTTCTTTTATTCTTACTTAAATGGTTTTGAGAAAAGTAGCTGGATTACTAAAGAATAAAAAAGGTTTTCTTAAATACCTGAAAAATACTTCATGGTTGATGGGCGAAAAAGTAATTCGATTGTTAATTGCGCTCACAGTTGGAGTAATGGTTACCAGATATTTGGGACCACAGAAATTTGGGATTCTTAGTTATGCACAAAGTTTTGTAGGTCTTTTTGCCGCATTCTCATCTTTGGGATTGGGAGATATTTTGGTTAGGGAATTAGTGAAATCCAAAGAAAACGATAAGGTTTTGTTGGGTACCGCTTTCGGGTTACAAACATTGGGTTCTGGTGTTATAATGCTCTGTTTGCTAACCTTTGTTTACTTTAATGATAATGAGCCAATTACCAATAAGATTATTCTAATACTTGGTCTTACAACATTTCTTCAGAGTTTTGGGGTCATCACCCGCTATTTTAATAGTCAGGTAAAAAGCAAATTTGGTGCTATTCCCGGGCTTGTTGGGGTTTTCTTATCAGCAGGCATCAAATTGATATGTATTTGGCAAATGGCTCCATTGATCTATTTTGTATACATCTTGGCTTTTGATGTGTTTTTCCTCATGGTTGGTCAACTGTATTTTTATCATGTGGCAGGCAATTCAATTTTCAGCTGGAAGTTTTCTTTCAAAACCGCAAAAGGATTGCTTAGCGACTCATGGCCGCTGATACTAAGCAGTATTGTAATATCTATCTATATGAAAGTGGACCAAATCATGATTCAAGAAATCATGGATAATTCTTCGGTTGGTCAATATTCTGCCGCAGTAAGACTTAGCGAGGCTTGGTACTTTATTCCCACAATAATTTGTAGTTCATTGTTTCCGGCAATAATCAATGCAAAAATAAAAAGTAACACCCTTTATTTATCTCGTTTACAAAACCTTTACGATTTAATGGTCATACTTGGTTTGGCAATAATACTGCCTATTTTAATATTTGGAGATTGGGCTATTTTATTACTTTATGGAGAGGCTTTTGACCAAACTTCTTCAGTGCTTAAAATACATATTTGGGCCGGTGTTTTTGTTTTCTTAGGTGTTGCTAACCAAAAATGGTTTATTAGTGAAAACCTTCAAGCTTACAACATAATTTGTCTGGGTTTAGGAATGGTGACCAATGTAATATTGAATCTTTTCCTTATTCCAAAATATGGAATATATGGAGCTGCCTTTGCTACACTTATTTCACAATTTGTTGCATCTGTTCTAACCCCTGTCGTTTTTAGAAAAACTAGGCCTTCATTTTTTATGATGCTAAAATCACTTTTTTTTATAAGTGTTTTAGGAAGGGTACTAAAAAATAAATCATCCATATAATCTGGTGTACTTTCTAATTATGGTTCGTTTAGAGGGTGAGTGATTGTATATTTAAAGTTATAATATGATATATCAGCGAATTTATTTCTGTCTTAAGGGCTTATCATGGATATTTGCTTTTATTTTTTATATAAACCAAAATAGTTTAAGATTAGCTAAATTTTAACTGTAAATCAGTCTGTTACATATGTGTGGTATATTAGGAACAGTTCCAGCAACTCCTTACGAATCATTTAAAAATTCACTTGACACCTTAACTCATCGAGGACCTGACAGCTTTGGAATAGAAAGTATTGATGACAACGTTTCTCTTGGCCATCGTAGACTTTCAATTTTGGATATTTCTGCAAAAGGTCATCAACCCATGAGCGGAGATGATGATCGGTATACAATTGTATTCAATGGCGAAATCTATAATTTTTTAGAAATAAAGAAGGAGTTATTGAATTTGGGACACAGCTTTAAATCTACTTCTGATACAGAGGTTCTTCTTAAATCCTATATTCAATGGGGAGAGAAGAGTATGTTAAAGTTTAATGGTATGTGGGCCTTGGCTATATGGGACAATCAAAAAAAACAAATGTTTTTATCCCGGGATAGATTTGGAAAGAAACCTTTGTTTTATGCATTCATAAACGAAAAGTTCATTTTCGCTTCTGAGATGAAAGCTATATTTCCATATTTTGATAAATTGGAAGTATCAGATGATTTTGATTGGATGAAGAAAAATATTTTCTTCTATGAGACCACCGATAAATGTTTGATAAAAGGAATAAAAAGGTTCCCAGCAGGTTATAACGGTAATTTAGTAGATGGCAAGCTCACAACATACAGGTATTGGAACACTTTGGATCATCTGGTGGAAGTACCTAAAACTTACGGTGAGCAAGTAGAACATTTTCGAGAGCTGTTTATGGACTCTTGTAAGCTTAGAATGAGGTCAGACGTCTCAATAGGAACGGCTTTGAGCGGAGGACTTGATAGCAGCGCAACTATTGCCGCTATGGCCAATTTGTCCAAGAACAATAATAGTTATGCAAAAGACTGGCAGCATGCGTTTGTTGCTTCCTTTCCTGGTACGCCGTTAGATGAGTCTCATTATGCTAAAATGGTGACAGATCATTTAGGGTTGCAATCAACTTTTATAGATATTGAGCCTTTGGAACATTGGAGCAAGCTTGAAGAATATTTTTACCTTTTTGAAGATTTATACATTACATCTCCACTTCCTATGATAATGCTCTATGGAGCTGTTAAGAAAAACGGTGTCACTGTTACTTTAGATGGTCATGGAGCTGATGAATTACTGAGTGGTTATCAGCAAGGTACATTGGAAAGTTTGTGGGATGCACGTTTCAATATGAAAAAGACCAAAGATATATTGGACATATATCAAGGAAGTGTAAATGAGGATGAAACTCAATATTCCAGGACTAGTAATTATAAATTGTTCTATAATTATATGGTAAAGAAAGGGGTAAAAAAAATAATGGGACAAACCATACCTTCTAGAGATCAGGACCATCCAAATTTTAAAAAACTGGATAACCTTACGCAATATCTTTACGCAATGTTTCATGAAAATATACTGCCCACCTTGCTAAGAAACTATGACAGGTATGCAATGATCAACAGCGTGGAAATTAGAATGCCGTTCATGGACCATAGAATAGTAAGTTTTGTTAATTCGCTTCCATATTCTAGTAAATTGGGAGATGGTTATACAAAGAGAATTATTAGAGATGCTTTAGATCCTTATTTGCCAAAAGAAGTTACCTGGCGAAAATCAAAGATTGGGTTTAGTTCACCAATTGTAGATTGGATGCAAAACGAATTGAGCGAATGGTTTATGGATAGTATAAACTCAAAATCATTTCTTGAATCCAACTTAGTGGAAAAGCCAGACTTTTTGAGAGAAAGGATTACTAAAATTGTGACCAAAGAAAATAGCAATTTTACGCAGGCACAAAAATGCTGGTCGGAATTTTCACCTTACATTTGGGAAAAGGCTGTTCTTAATAGAACGTTGAACAAATAGATTGCAGTGGCTGTAGATTTTGAATTGCAACATGGCAAAGAGTTTATTTATGATTGGTAAATTAAAAAAATGGGTGCTCTCAAGCTCTTTTCTTACTAGAGCGGCTATTTTTTTTAGAAAGCTTCATCTAAAGAGAAAAAGGGGTATTACCTATCAGAAAAATGTTTTTATCGGCTTTTCCGTAGTATGTGAAGGTAGTAATGGTTTTGGTAAAAATAGCTCAATAGTTTCTTCAAAAATTGGATTTGGCTCGTATATTGCTGAAGGGGCAAAATTGGCCAAAGCAAGTATTGGTAGATATTGCTCTATTGGCCCAAAAGTTACTTGCATATTTGGAAAACATCCTTCTAACACCTTTGTATCAACACATCCCTCTTTTTTTGCGTTAAAAACTCCAGTGGGCTTTACATATGTAGATAAGCAGTATTTTGAAGAATTTGCCGTTCCAAATGAAGATAACCATAGCATAATCATTGGCAACGATGTTTGGATAGGGGCCAATGTATCACTTATGGACGGGATAAAGATAGGTGATGGAGCAATCGTTGCAGCCAACGCATTGGTAACTAAAGATGTGGAACCCTATACCATTGTAGGAGGTGTACCAGCTAAGATTATAAAAAAACGATTCAGTGATGAAGAAATAGACTTTTTGATGGAACTTAAGTGGTGGGACAAGCCCAAGGGCTGGATACAAGAAAAAGCTTCATTTTTTAGAAATATCAATGATTTTAAGGAGCATCTAAAATCAAAAGAATAACGAGATGAAAATCCCTATTGTTGTTGTAGCCTATAATAGACCAAGGTCTTTAACTAGATTGTTGGGCTCTTTGAGTGAGGCAAAATACCCACATAAGGACATTGATCTGATTATTAGCATTGATAAAGCCGAAAACAATCAAGATGTTATTGCCATAGCCAATAAGTTTAATTGGGAGAATGGAGAAAAGAAGGTACTTTGCCAAGAGACCAACTTGGGTTTAAGAAAGCATATTCTGAAGTGTGGGGGACTAAGTGTTGAGTATGGGGCTGTTATTGTTTTAGAAGATGATTTGTTCGTTTCCCCCAATTTTTATTTGTTTACAGAACAAGCCTTGCTTTTTTCTACAAAGGAACGCGCAATCGGTGGAATTTCATTGTATAACCACCAGCTTAACGTAAACACACGTGCCAATTTTTCAGCTTTGGAGGATGGGTACGACAATTGGTATTTTCAGTTTGCTTCTTCATGGGGGCAAGCCTGGACAAAGGAGCAATGGAGTGGGTTTATACAATGGTATAACAACAATCCAGATATTGATAATAATTTAAATGTTCCTGCTTATGTAAGAAGTTGGTCGCCAAAATCGTGGCTTAAATATAACATTGCCTATCTGGTTGAAAATGATCTTCATTTCCTTTATCCCAAAATAGCATTGGCAACAAATTTTAGTGATGCAGGAACGCATGTTGGAAATGATAGTACCATATACCAAGTACCATTGGATTATGGTATGAAAAAAACATATAGATTTTCCCAACTAAAAGATTCTTTAGCAGTATATGATGCTTTTTTTGAAAACAAAAAACTTCATAAATCTCTTGAATTGGAGCAAAAGGAGTTATGCACAGACCTCTATGGGTATAAACCTGCAATAAATCAACGATACGTTTTGACTTCTAAGATTATGAACTACAAAATAATAAGTTCCTTCGGTAAATCTTTAAAACCACATGAGGATAATATATTGCGTTCGGTAAAAGGGTTTGAACTCTTTTTGTACGACACCCATAGTAAAGAACAAAACCCCAACACACAGGATTTTGAGAGAAAAGTAAGTTATAATTTTAAACAGGTGCCCTACAAAATAGTTAGAAAACTATTTTTAAGATCAACTCTTTCAAAGTTCAATAATCTATGGAAAAAAATAACGAAAAGATGACCTACAGTGCTTAAAGAGATTAGAAAAATCGGGATACCTTTTGTTGCATTGCTTTTTCTGTATTTGCTAAACCCTTATGGGTTAAATATTTACATAGGTTTTTTATTAACAGGTCTAATAATTTTGCAAAAAGGGTTTCTAGTCAAGAACATAGATATAGGTTTTTTACTATTGTTTATGTTTTCCCTCACCTATGCTGCTTTTTTTTCGTTTGAACCTAAAGCAGGTAATCAGTATATAATAATTTATGCGATTGCACCAGGTACTCTTTATTTATTAGGAAAATACTTTGCAGATAAGGTGGATGGAAACAGGGCAAACCTGGTTTTACTTTTGTTATGTGCCGGCAGTGTTTTTTCCATATCTGCAATTCTTTCTGTCTTCACAGACATTCTTCAAAATGGATATAATGTTGTTGATCGAAATCTACCAAATTATTGGACTGGACAAATAATACCTGCTACCATAATGGGAGCTTATTTCACTATCGTGATGACAATACCTGCCTTGTTAATACCCGAAATAAAGAAGCTTCCCTTTGTAATGAAAATAGTACTTCTTCTAACATACATCATATCAATAGCATGTGTGCTTAGGATTGGTAGTAGAACCCAGTTAAGTATTAGCGTCATTACTTTGTTGATATCATTGTTTTATGTAATGCCAAGACAGTCATTTAAAAGAAATTTTTTTATGTTTTCGCTGTTTGCACTTATAATTTTCTTTATTGCAAATACTGTAAGCTTTGATTTAGACCAAGATTGGCTATCCGCTTTTGCTGGTAGAATGGAAGATGGTGGAGGTGAGGATATTGCGTCTGGAGGAGGCCGTACCGAGCGATGGGTGAAATCTATGGAAAACCTTTTTGAAAAGCCCTTGGGTTGGAGCGAAGATGAATTTGGACATGCACATAACCTATGGTTTGATGTACTGCGAATTGGAGGCTTTCTTTCCTTTTTTTTATTGATTGCCTTTACTACGAACGCATTTCTTTCCGTTAGAAAAGCAATTAAAAAAAACAAATCGGCTTACGCTTTAAATAACCTATTGATTGTTTACACACTCTCAATTTGTATGGTTTTTATGGTGGAACCTATTCTTGAGGGGATGTTCGATTTTTTTGCATTTTTTTGCTTTTTTATTGGTGTTGTAAAAAAATACAATACCGATTATCCTGTAATTGATTAGCGTCATCTAAAATATATTAAAGCTTCAATACTTTACTGTACTTTTGCAGCGTTAATAGCTTGAATTTCACAACTGCTGACCATTAACCCATTTATGCAAAGACTTGCCGTTCTACTTACATGTTTCAATCGAAAAGATAAAACGATTGCAGCTTTAACAGCTTTAAAGGAAGCATTTAAAAAATCAAATGAAAATTGGCAAATGTCAATTTATCTTACCGACGATGGTTCTACAGATGGAACCTCTCAAGCTGTGGCAACAAATTTTCCAGATGTACACATATTAAAAGGCACTGGATTTCTATATTGGGCTGGTGGAATGCGAAATTCTTGGAAAGAGGCGGTAAAAGGCGATTATGATGCATACCTGTTAATCAATGACGACACCAATATCTACCCGCATTTATTCGATTCTATAAAAAAGACACATGAGTTTTGTATGCTCAATTACGAAATGGGAGGCGTATATATTGGTACCACTGTAGATTCTGAAACAAAAAAAATTACATATGGGGGTTCAGTATTCATAAATCGATTTTTAGCAAAAATGAAAAGAGTACAACCAAAGGAAAGCCCTACACCTTGCCATTTAGGTAATGCAAACATCATGTGGGTATGTAAGAATGTTGTAGATGACATGGGGATACTCTCAGATGGATACGTTCATGGCATGGCAGATTACGATTATACTTTAAGAGCTACAAAAAAAGGGATTCCATCTCTTATTATGCCTGGTGTAGTTGGGGAGTGTATCAATGATCATAACGATCCATACTTGAAGTTTTTTAAATTATCACTCAAGGAAAGATTCAAAATGTTGTATAACCCCGTTGGCTTTGATTTTGTATCTCAATCCCATCATATGAAAAAACATTTCCCTATTAGGTTCCCGTTATTTATTATGACAGGTTACTTTAAAGTGTTTTTTCCAAAAATTTACTATCATTTATTATATAAAAACAGAAAGAATTAATATATGTTGAAAAAAAACCTAATTGTTTTTGGAACAAGACCGGAAGCTATTAAAATGGCCCCACTTGTCAAGGCTTTTAATAAGTCCAAACAATTTGAAACTAAGGTTTGTGTTACTGCCCAACACCGGGAAATGTTGGATCAAGTCTTGGAGTTTTTCGAAATCACTCCCGACTATGATCTTGATTTGATGAAACCTGGGCAGAACCTATATGGTTTAACGGCTTCCATAATTACCAGTTTGCAGCCAGTCCTAGAATCCTTTAAACCTGATTTTGTTTATGTACATGGTGATACTACCACAACTATGGCAACTAGTATAGCTTCCTTTTACTCAGGGGCAAGGGTGTGTCATGTAGAAGCTGGCTTGCGTACGTTTGATAAATGGGCTCCTTTCCCTGAAGAAATTAACAGAAGAATTACCGGGCATGTTGCTGACTATCATTTTGCTCCAACCGAGACATCAAATAATAATCTAAAAAAAGAAGGAGTTGTAGAAGAAACCATAATCATTACAGGTAATACGGTTATTGATGCTTTGCATGAAAGTGTAGGTCGAGTTAAAACTCTCAACTCTACTGAATTGGACAAGCTAAAAGAAATAATTTCAGCTGATAAAAAAATAATTCTTGTAACAGGACATAGACGGGAAAACCACGGACAAGGTTTTATCAATATTTGTCAGGCCTTAAAAGAAATCGCGAAAAAATTCAATGATGTTGAAATTGTCTATCCAGTTCACCTCAATCCAAAGGTGCAAAAACCGGTGTATGAATTATTGGGCGAGATGGAGAATATTAAATTGATAGACCCGTTAGCATACCCAGAGTTCGTTTGGTTGATGAATAAGAGTCATGTTGTGATTACAGATAGTGGCGGAGTGCAAGAAGAAGCTCCTAGTTTAGGTAAACCGGTCTTGGTGATGCGAGATACAACTGAAAGACCTGAAGCTGTTGAAGCAGGAACAGTTATACTCGTTGGTACGGATAAGGAAAAAATAGTTTCTGAAACAATTGCCCTGCTTACCAGTCCAGAAAAGTATAAAACCATGAGCAAGCTGCATAATCCTTACGGGGATGGTAATGCTTGCGAACGGATAGTAGAATTCATGAAAAACAGATAATAGAGTGTCACAAAAAAAAGTAACGATGATGGGTCTAGGCTATATTGGCTTACCCACTGCTGCATTAATTGCAGGGAATAAAACCAAAGTTAATGGCGTTGATGTTAATCCAAGCGTTGTAGAAACCATTAACCGAGGGGAAGTGCATATTGTAGAACCTGACTTGGATAAAGCTGTGGCGAAAGCAGTGGAAGAGGGTTTTTTAAATGCAAGCCTTGAGCCTAAAGAAGGTGATGTTTATCTAATTGTGGTACCCACCCCATTTAAAGAAAAAAATGAGCCAGACATCTCTTATGTTGAAGCCGCGACCAAAGCTATTTTACCACTTTTAAAGGAAGGAGATTTATATATCATAGAATCTACTTCTCCTATTGGTACAACTGAGAAAATGAAAGATTTCATTTTTAGCGCTCGCCCAGAACTTAAGGGCAAGATTTTTATGGCCTATTGTCCAGAGAGGGTACTTCCTGGAAATGTGATGTATGAGTTGGTACATAATGACCGAGTTATTGGGGGTATAGATAAGGACTCTACTGAAAGGGCAATCGATTTTTACTCAAAATATGTGAAGGGAAGTTTACATTCCACGAATGCACGTACTGCTGAAATGTGCAAGTTGATTGAAAACTCCTCACGGGATGTGCAAATTGCTTTTGCAAATGAACTGTCGTTGATTTGTGATAAAGCGGATATCAATGTATGGGAGCTAATACAGTTGGCCAATAAACATCCCCGAGTTAACATTCTGCAACCTGGTTGTGGGGTAGGAGGGCATTGTATTGCGGTGGATCCTTATTTTATTGTGTCTGATTACCCAATGGAATCAAAGATTATCGGTACGGCAAGGGAAATTAACAATTATAAGTCGTTTTGGTGTGCAGAAAAAGTACAAAATGAAAAATTAAAGTTTGAATTGGAACATGGTTACAAACCCAGGGTAGCTTTGATGGGGCTGGCATTTAAGCCCAATATTGACGATTTACGCGAGTCTCCTGCTAAATATATCGTTCAAAAAGTATTGCAAAATGCTAATAACGAGGAGTATTTTATTGTAGAACCAAACATTGACACCCACAATGTTTTCAAAATCACAGATTATAAAATTGCATTTGATAAAGCGGATATAGTTGTCTATTTAGTTGCGCACAATGAGTTTAAAGAACTACCAAGAGACACTACAAAAAGAGTAATCGATTTTTGTGGGGTATTAGAAATAAAGTAAGCTACAAACTTCTTACGAATGAAAAATACTTTGATTGTTCTAGCTCAATCATTAGAACAGCCTAGGATAGTAAAGCGAATAAACCAAAAGGCCAAAGAATACAAGGATATTCATGTTTATGGTTTTACCAGAAACGTTCATTCAGTAGATAACCATGAGGTCTTAGGTAAAAACAAAAACGTTAACATTTCAATTGCAGGGCAATTGGAAAATGGAAAGTACCTTAAACGGATTTTTACATATTTAAAGTTGTTAGTAAAACTTTATAAAAGACATGGATTAAGAAAGAAAAGCGTGTATGTTTTTGGGTTGGATTTAAGAATTTTCAGTTTTTTTCTTTTTAATGCACAAGTGGATTATGAAATCAGTGATATTGTTTGGTTGTATGATGGTAACCTCAAAAGAAAGGTGCTAAGTTTTACAGATAGACTTTTGGCGGGAAAATCCCGAAAAGTTGTGTTTACAACTAAAAGCTTTTATAGTGGATATTACAGCAAATCGGTCAAGGAAGATCGGGTAATCGTGGCTGAAAACAAACTTGAGACCTATGATAGAGTTCTTCCAATCGAGCAGATTAAAAATGATAAAGTTAGAATAGCTTATGTAGGGGCTTTTAGGTACCCAAGAATTATAGAAAATCTGCTGACAATTGTAAGTGAGAACTCCAACTTGGTTTTAAATTTTTATGGAGCTACCCATGGCAGATTAATTGAGAAAATCAACCAAGCTACAGAGTCAAACTCCAATATTTTTTACCATGGATCGTTTAAAAATCCAGATGACCTTGAAAAAATTTATAGAGAGAATAACTTAAACTTTGTGGTTTACAACAATTTACTTGAAAATGAAAGAGTAGCAATGCCCAATAAATTTTATGAATCTGGTTTTTTTAATGTTCCTATTGTTTGCGCTACACGGACTTATGTTGGGGAGAGGGTTTTAAATGCAAATATGGGTTGGACCATAGACACCGATTTTGAGTCCATATCAAAGTTTTTGAATTCTATTTCAGTATCTGAATTGGTTGAAAGTCATGAAAATATCAAAAAATTAAACAAGGGTCAGTTTATAACTTAGGAATAAAAATATATAGAATGTTCAAAGGAAAAACACTATTAATCACAGGAGGAACGGGGTCATTTGGGAATGCGGTTTTAGATCGGTTCCTACAAACTGATATTGGTGAGATCCGTATTTTTAGCCGAGATGAAAAAAAGCAGGATGATATGCGTAACCGTTTAAAAAATCCTAAAATAAAATTTTATATCGGAGATGTAAGGGATTACAATAGTATACATCATGCAATGCATGGTGTTGACTATGTTTTCCATGCGGCAGCATTAAAACAAGTCCCATCATGCGAATTTTTTCCTATAGAAGCTGCGAAAACAAATGTTTTTGGCACTCAAAATACCATTGATGCCGCAGTAGCAAATAAAGTGGATAAAATTATTTGTCTAAGTACAGATAAGGCAGCATACCCCATCAATGCTATGGGAATTAGCAAAGCTTTGATGGAAAAAGTTGCCGTTGCTGCTTCACGAAACATCCCGGAGGATTCAACTACGGTTTGTCTTACCAGGTATGGCAACGTTATGGCCTCTAGAGGCTCGGTCATTCCTTTATTCGTAGATCAAATTAAAGAGGGAAATCCGTTAACGGTTACTGATCCCAATATGACAAGGTTTTTAATGTCTTTGGAAGATGCGGTAGATTTGGTATTGTTTGCCTTTGAACATGGGAATCAAGGTGATCTTTTTGTAAATAAGGCACCCGCCAGCACCATTGGCGATTTGGCAGAAGCTGTAAAGGAAATTTTTAAGTCTAAAAATGTTATAAAAGTAATTGGAACCCGACACGGGGAAAAATTGTATGAAACCCTCTGTACAAGAGAAGAAATGCAAAAAGCCGAAGATATGGGCGATTTTTATAGAATTCCAGCGGATAATAGAGATTTGAACTATAGCAGATATTTCTCAGAAGGAGAGCAAGATATCAGTAAAATTGAAGATTACCATTCGCATAATACAAAACATTTGAATGGAGAAGACTTGCAAAAGACACTTTTAGGGCTTGATTTTATCAAAGAAAATCTTTAATGATTAATGATTTTTTAATAAAAGGTGAAGTATTTGAGGATGAAAGGGGAAAATTACGCTTTATCAATCTCTTCGACATGTCTGAAATTATTCGCTTTTACGAAATTGTACCAAAAAATCAACAAATTATAAGAGCTTGGCAAGGGCATAAGCATGAAAAAAAATGGTTTCACTGTCTATCTGGCTCTTTCATTATTAATATTATAGAAATTGATAATTTTAGTAATCCTTCGGATGATTTAATTCCTACACGAATTGTACTTAGCTCCCAAACCCCTGAAATTTTAGCTATACCTAATGGTTTTGCTACAGGAATTATGGCAACTTTGGAAAATTCAAGACTACAAGTCTTTTCAAATTTTGGAATAAACGAATCAAAAAAAGATGATTTTAGATATCCTTTGGAAAAATGGCAAGCTGAATGGTAAAAACAATGGAAAAGCATAAAATAGGAATAACAGGTCAGGCAGGTTTTGTTGGAAGCCATTTGTATACAACTTTGTTGCTACGTGAAGATGTTGAACTAGTTCCATTTGAACGTTCTTTTTTTGAAAGTCCAGAGCAATTGGGTCAATTTGTTTCAGAATGTGACACTATTGTGCATTTGGCTGCAATGAACAGGCATGAAGATCCCAATGTTATTTACAATACCAATATAAAACTGGTTGAACATCTAATTGCTGCTTGTGAGGAAGTGGGTTCGACACCACATATTATTTTTTCATCATCATCACAAGAAATAAAAGACAATCTTTACGGCAATTCTAAAAAAGAGGGTAAAGAACGGTTTATAACTTGGAGCAAAAAATGTGGCGGCAGATTTACATCATTGACCATACCCAATGTTTTTGGACCTTTTGGCAAACCAGACTATAATTCCGTTGTATCCACGTTCTGTCATAAAGTGGCCCATGGTGAAAAACCCACTATTATTAATGATGGTGAAGTGGGGCTGATCTACATTAATGATTTGGTTAAAATTTTCATCAATACAGCTTTTGGGGAACAGGCAGTTACAAAACTTGATGAAAATAGTTTTGAAGTAAAGATTGAACCCAATCATCATGTAAAAGTCTCAAGAATATTGGAATTACTTAACCACTTTAAATCTGATTATATGAAAAATGGTGTTTTTCCAAATATGGAGGACCATTTTGAAAAATCACTGTTCAATACCTTCAGATGCTATATCCCAGAGTCTCACTATCCCGTTAAATACACTAAACATACAGATCCCAGAGGTAGCTTTGTAGAGATTGCCAGAACCGAAACCTCCGGACAATTCTCGTTTTCCACAACAGTGCCGGGCATAACTCGCGGCAACCATTTCCATACCAGAAAAGCGGAGCGTTTTGCAGTTATTAAGGGTAAAGCAAGGATACAGCTAAGAAAGATAGGTACAGATCGCGTCATTAACTATGATTTGAATGGTGATGAACCGGCATATGTTGATATGCCAATATGGTATACGCATAACATTACCAATACAGGTGATGAGGAACTTGTAACACTATTTTGGATAAATGAGCCTTATGATCCAGAAGATGCCGATACTTATTTTGAAAACGTAGAATAAAAAACGATAAAAAAGAGACCATTGAAAAAACTTAAAGTTTTAACCGTTGTTGGTACAAGACCAGAAATAATACGTCTTGCATGTGTTTTGAATGCATTAGATGCCAACGATGCCATAGAGCATACTTTGGTTCATACTGGACAGAACTATGATTATGAACTAAATGAAATATTTTTTGATGACTTTGGCATTCGTAAACCTGACCATTTCTTAAATGCGGCTGGCAAAAATGCCACGGAAACTGTAGGCAATATTTTAATAAAAATTGACCCATTACTTGAAAAAATAGCTCCTGATGCTTTTCTTGTACTAGGAGATACCAATTCTTGTCTTTGTGCCATTCCGGCAAAAAAACGTAAGATTCCTGTGTTTCATATGGAGGCTGGCAACAGGTGTTTTGACCAAAGAGTCCCAGAAGAGACCAATAGGAAGATTGTGGACCATGTATCGGACATAAACCTTACTTATAGTGATATTGCAAGAGAATATCTTCTTAGAGAAGGATTGCCTCCAGATAGAGTTATTAAAACAGGTAGCCCTATGTATGAGGTGCTTCACCAATTTAAGGAAAAAATTGAGGCATCAAGTGTTTTGAAGGACTTGGGTTTGGAAAAGGGCAAATACTTTGTAATTTCTTCTCATAGAGAAGAGAACATAAGTAACTCCAAGAATTTTAATGGATTAATAGAATCACTTAATCGTATTGCGGAGACTTACAACTATCCTGTAATAGTTTCAACCCATCCAAGAACTCGCAAAATGCTCGACTCTAAAAAGGCAGAGACACATAAAAATATTCAATTTTTAAAACCTCTTGGTTTTTCTGATTACAATGCACTTCAGTTAAACTCCTTTGCCGTATTATCGGATAGTGGAACAATTTCTGAGGAATCCTCCATTTTAAATTTTAGAGCCTTGAACATTCGTGAGGCACATGAACGGCCTGAAGCTATGGAAGAAGCATCTGTTATGATGGTAGGTTTAAATCCTGAAAGAATATTGCAAGGACTTAAAGCGCTTGAGACACAAAAGAGAAATCCTGAACGAAATTTCCGTGAAGTTAGTGATTATTCTATGCCAAATGTGAGTGAAAAAGTGGTTCGGATTATTATTTCTTATGTTGACTACATAAACCGTGTTGTTTGGTCTAAATAAATCTTATGAAGAAAGTTATTTTTTTAGCTCTTGGATACCCGAACATCAAAAATTCTACGCATTTGTATACAGATTTGATGCAAGAGTTTTCTAAACAAGGTCATGATGTCTTGGTTGTGGCTCCGGCTTCAAAAAGTAATGGATACGGTTTTAAAAAAGAAGGAAATGTAAAAGTTTTGAGAGTGTCAACGTTACCTTTGTTTAGGGTTGGTGCAATACGAAAGGGGATTGCAAATCTTCTTTTACCATTTCAGTACAAGAAGGCAATAAAGAATCACTGTGATACTTTGGAATATGATTTGATCATTTTGCCTACTCCTCCAATAACTCTTGTCACTGTTGCTTCGTGGTTAAAGAAAAAAAGTTCGGGAAAGGTATATCTTGTTTTGCGAGATATTTTTCCTCAAAATGCAGTGGATCTCAAAATGATGAAAAAAGAAGGTTTTTTTCATAGATATTTTAGAAGACAAGAGCTCAAACTATACAATATATCAGATGCAATAGGGTGTATGTCAAAAGCTAACACCCTTTACGTAAAAAAACATAACCCAAGTGTAGAAAACAAAAAATTACATCTACTACCAAATTGGGAAAAGCTTCCCGCTCCTGTAACTGAAGATGAGATTAAAACAATAAGGGAGAAGTTTGGTTTCACCGATAAGTTTGTAGCAATTTTTGGCGGAAATTTAGGAAGGCCACAAAAAATGGAAAACATTGTTAATCTTGCTAATAGTTGCAAAGAATACAATGACATCTATTTTCTTATATTGGGAAAAGGTACCGAGAAAGAAAATATTAGAAAGTTGGTTTCTAAATTTGACCTGAAAAACTTTAAGTTAATGGAATCTCTTCCAAAAAAAGAATATATACGAATATTGGCCGCTGCGGATATTGGCCTTATTTCTTTAAGTGATGAGTTTACAATACCTAACTATCCATCAAAAGTCCTTACTTACTTTGGGCTTAAAAAACCAGTACTGGCATCATTGGATTTAAATACAGATTTTGGTCAAATGTTGGAAGAAACGAATTCTGGGCTTTGGTCTGAAGCAGGTAAAGTGGAGGATTTAAAGAAAAATTTACTTTGGTTTTACAACAATAAGGAGGAGGGAATAAAAATGGGTGAAAATGGATATAACCATATGAAGACAAACTTGACGCCAGAAATTGCTTATCAAACAATAATCAAGGAAATAGATAATTGCTAACCAGCACATGACAGTTAACAATTATCTTATAAACTCGTTGTAATTACTAACTATTTTTTCCCTATTTGGTAATATGTAAACCCTAGTTCCTGAAGTCGTGAACCATCAAACTGATTACGACCATCAAAAATAACAGGTGCTTGTAACGAATTTTGTATTTCGATAAAATCAGGTGAACGAAACTCTTTCCATTCGGTTAACAGCAACATAGCATCAGCACCTTGTAAAGCTTCATATTTGGTGTTTGTATATGAAATGCCTTCAACATCCTTTAAATAGTGTGATTGGGCCTCATGAATGGCCTTTGGGTCATAGGCTTTTATTTTAGCTCCCATTGAAGCCAGTTTTTTAATTATGTATATGGATGGAGCTTCTCGCATGTCATCAGTTCCAGGTTTAAAAGACAACCCCCAAATTGCAAAGGTCTTGTTTGACAAATCCTCTCCATAATGAGCGATTACTTTGTTTGCAATTACAAATTTTTGCCTATCATTAACATCTTCAACTGCATTTAATAATTGTGCATCATAACCTTCCTGTTCAGCAGTTTTCTTAAGTGCCTTTACATCTTTTGGAAAACAAGAACCTCCATACCCACTTCCAGGATATATAAAACTATAACCAATACGACTGTCAGAACCTATTCCAACACGGACTTTGTTAACATCGGCCCCTACCAGTTCGCATATGTTTGACACCTCATTCATGAAAGATATTTTGGTAGCCAACATAGCATTCGCAACATATTTGGTCATTTCCGCAGAGCGCACATCCATTACCAACATTCGATCCATACTACTTCTAAAAAACGGTGCGTATAACCTACGCATAGCCTCTGCTGTTTGTTTGTCTTCAGTACCAACAACAACACGATCAGGTTTCATAAAATCACTAATCGCATCTCCTTCTTTTAAAAATTCAGGATTAGATACCACATGAAATTCTATTTCTTGCCCTCTCTTTTTCAACTCTTTATCAATCGCCGCCTTTACTTTATCGGCAGTCCCAACCGGTACTGTAGATTTGTCTACCACAATCAGCGGAGTGGTCATATGTTTTCCAATTTCAGTGGCCACTTGAAGTACATATTGCAAATCGGCTGAACCATCTTCACCCATAGGGGTCCCAACGGCGATAAATGCCATATTACATTTATCTAAACAATCTTTTAATTTGGTATGAAAATGTAAGGTCTTATTTGCAACATTGCGTTTTACCATGGCTTCAAGCCCTGGTTCATATATTGGCACAATGCCTCTTTTCAAATTTTCAATCTTTTGTTCATCAATATCCACGCAGGTAACATTATTTCCCATTTCGGCAAAACATGTTCCTGTAACCAAACCTACGTACCCTGTACCAACAATTGTTATTTTCATATGTTCGACTTCTTAAACCTATTAATTCTTAGCTTTAAAAGACTATCAAAACTTGTATTTAATATTGACGCTATTAAAGATTTTTAGTTTACAACTACTCTATTTTTTCGCCAAAAATATGCAATAAAGTAATTAATCAACAGATGGTTCTAGACAAACTTTTTAATAAAACAGATGAAATGTAATTTCACTGATAAAATGTATGTTCTATTAACTCAATTTATGTGCTAAGTTTTAAACAAAAAAGCTTATGATTGGTACAACTGATTTTATCAAACTACTAGGTTTGCTATATTCATATGCTATAGTATGCTTTATACCATTTAACAAATTGTTTAACTCCACTATCAATTGAGGTATTGGAACGATAGTTATAATCTCTTTCCAAATCGCTAACATCTGCCCAAGTCGCTTTTACATCTCCAGGTTGCATAGGCTTCATAACTTTTGTTGCCTTTAAGTGTAAAGTATCTTCTATAGCTTCAATAAAATCTAATAGCTTTACAGATTTACTGTTACCGATGTTGTACAAATTATAAAGTTTTTTTGGGTTGTAGGAAGCTGTATAGTTGTCTTCAATAATAGGTATTATGCCATTAATTATATCATCTATGTAAGTGAAGTCTCTTTCTAGATCACCATTATTAAATACTTCTATTGGAGTATTATTGAGAATTCCTTTTGTAAATAGAAACATTGCCATATCTGGACGACCCCAAGGGCCATAAACGGTAAAAAAACGAAGACCGGTAGTTCTAAAACCAAATAAATGACTGTATGTATGGGCCATTAATTCATTACTTTTTTTTGTGGCTGCATAAAGACTGATTGGACGATCTACCGAATGCGAAATCTTAAAAGGGACCTCTCTATTGAGACCATAAACACTGGAACTACTAGCATACACCAAATGTTTGATATCATGGTTTCGAATGCACTCCAATAGATTTGAAAAGCCAACAATATTACTATCAATGTAGGCTGCCGGATTTTCAAGACTATGGCGAACTCCTGCTTGAGCAGCAAGATTACATACAACATCAAATTTTTGGGAGCTAAATAAACCTGAAAGCATGGTTTTTTCTTCCAAAGAAATTCGTATAAACTTTAATGCATCACCGTATTTATCACTAGTAACAATTTCGTTGATCCTTTTGGCTTTTTCCTCTAAAACACCCAACTCCTTCAATCTATTGTATTTAAGAGAAGTACTATAGTAGTCGTTTACGTTATCCAACCCTACAACCTGATGCCCCATTTTCACAAGCCTTTCTGAAAGATGAAACCCAATAAATCCGGCAGCTCCTGTTACAAGTATTTTCATATAGTTTATTACAGTTAAAATATAAAAACAGTAAAATTAAGTTTTTGAATCTTATGCTATGTAATATCCAAAAAAATCACTGGACACAAGTTAAGCAAAGCGGATATTTTTAATTCAAACTCTGTACATTCTTGGATATTAAAGGAAAGGACATTATTTATCATTAAATAGTGGGTGATTAAGTAAAAATACCAATGTTTTACCTATTTCATTTTAAATTCAAGACTAGAAAAGCGTGTAAACTTGAACCAGTATTATTTTGTTCTTTTAGCTCTTGAACGAGTATTTCCAACTTATATCGAATTGTCAATTTAAATTGATTGATAATCATTCGTTAAGAATTAGTTTTATCAAAAATTCCTCAAATTAACCTATGGAGACTGGAGTACAAGAAAAGATTTGGCTTTCTTCCCCACATATGGGGTCAACAGAACAATTATATGTTAAACAAGCGTTTGATAGTAATTGGATAGCACCTCTAGGACCAAATGTCACCGGTTTTGAAAGAAGTATAGAAGGTTATGTTGGAAATAATGTTCATGCCGCTTGTTTAAGCTCAGGGACTGGAGCAATTCACCTTGCTCTAGAACTTCTAGGGATAGGTTTGGGAGATGAGGTATTATGTCAGAGTTTCACTTTTGCTGCGTCAGCAAACCCAATTACTTATTTGGGAGCAGAGCCCGTATTTATAGATAGCGAACGGGAAACCTGGAATATTTCACCTGAATTATTGGAAAAAGCAATAGTAGATAGAAGGAATTTTGGTAAAAAACCCAAGGCAATTATTGCTGTTCATTTATATGGAATGCCGTACAAGGTGGATGAGATTAAAGCGATATCCAGAAAGTATGACATTCCCGTGATTGAGGATAGTGCAGAAGCTTTGGGTAGTGTATACGATGGTGTTAGATGCGGTAGCTTTGGAGATATTGGAATTTTGTCGTTTAACGGGAATAAGATCATAACTACTTCTGGAGGAGGAGCTTTACTAAGTAAAGACAAACAAATTATTGATAGAGCGGTTTATTTGGCAACACAAGCAAGAGATAATGCCCCGCACTATCAACATTCACATATTGGATATAATTATCGTATGAGCAACGTTCTTGCTGGTATTGGTAGAGGGCAGATGGAAGTTCTAGAGGAAAGAGTCAGCGCAAGAAGGAACAACTTTTTGTTTTATAAAGAAAATTTATCCTCAATTTCTGGATTAAGTTTTCTTGAAGACCCAAAAGGAAGTTTGTCTAATAGGTGGCTTACCTGTGTTTTAACCTCTTCTTTTGAAACTCGAGAAAGAATTAGAATTGCACTTGATAATGAAAATATAGAATCAAGACCACTTTGGAAACCAATGCATTTACAACCCATATTTAAAGAGGCAACAAATTACACCAATGGAGTAAGTGAAGACCTTTTTGAAAGAGGGTTGTGCCTACCAAGTGGTTCGAATTTGGAACAAGAAGATTTAGAAAGAATTTGTACGATAATAAAAGCAAATTTCGATGATTAAAAAATACATTTTTGATAACAATAAGCATTATGCCTCCAAGTGGACCGTGCTCCTTATCGATCTGTGTATTGTAGGGGTTTCATTTATGCTGGCCTATTTCATTAGATTCAATCTTAGCTTTAATTTTGATGTTCAACGGCTTTGGGCACAGCTGCCGATAGTGATTTTATTGTTCCTTACCTCATTTTTAATTTCTGGAAGCTACAAAGGTGTTGTACGGCACACTGGAATAAAAGATGTTTATGCCATTTTCAATGCCATTTGTTTGGCTAGTATAGGAACAATAGGTATTGTTTTAACAAATAGATATTTCGGTATTGTTGACAGCTTTACAATCCCCCTTTCTATAATCATTATTAATAGTTTACTTACTTTTTTGGCACTCACGGCTGCTAGGTATGTTTTTAAGATTTGTTTTGAGAGCTTGATCAAGAATAATGAAACTCCAACAAAAAACCTTATAGTCTATGGTGCTGGGGAATCTGGTATAATCACATACAATACACTTACCAATCATTCAAAAATGAAGGTCAAAGTTGTGGGATTTGTGGATAACAACCTTCAAAAGGTTGGAAAACAGATTAATGGTGTCAAAGTGTATGACAAATCTATACTTACTAAAGAATTTGTAAGGTTCCATAGCATCTCAGAAGTTGTTTTTTCAATCCAGAATATTCGTCCAAGGCAACTTAGGACCTTGGTTAATGAGATTGTAGATTTACCAGTTAAAGTAAAAATTGTCCCCCCTGTTGAAGATTGGATAAATGGGGAGCTAAAAGTTTCTCAGATAAAGAGAGTACAGATAGAAGATCTTTTAGATAGGCCGCCAATTAAAATAAAGAACAGTAAAGTTGTAAAGGACTTTGAAGATAAAGTTATTATGGTCACCGGAGGAGCGGGATCCATAGGTAGTGAACTGGTTCGTCAAATTTGTAAATACAGTTATCAATCTCTTATTATTATTGATCAGGCTGAGTCTGCACTATATGATCTTCAGCAAGAATTAAAACAAGTAGGATTCCATAACTTTATTCCAGTTGTTAGTGATATCAGGGATAAAAACAAAATGAGAGCTCTGTTCGAAGAACATAAACCTGACAGAATTTTTCATGCAGCTGCATATAAACATGTTCCTCTTATGGAACGTAACCCATATGAGGCCGTTAAAATTAATGTTGCTGGCACGAAAACCATAGTTGACCTTGCGGTCGATTTCAATGTTGAAAAATTTGTTTTTGTTTCTACAGATAAGGCTGTAAACCCTACCAATGTTATGGGTGCGACCAAACGAATTGCAGAAATGTACATAGGTTGTAGACAGCAAGATGAAAAAACAAAGTTTGTTACCACTCGATTTGGGAATGTACTTGGATCCAACGGATCGGTAATTCCTTTGTTTAGAAAACAAATAGAAAAAGGAGGCCCTTTAACGGTAACACACAAAGATATTACAAGATATTTCATGACTATTCCAGAAGCTTCTCAGCTAGTTTTGGAAGCTGGTGCAATGGGTAAGGGTGGAGAAATATTTATATTTGATATGGGTGAGTCTGTTAAGATTTTAGATTTGGCCAAAAACATGATTAGACTCTCTGGTCTTCATTTCCCAGATGATATTGATATTAAAATAACAGGACTTAGACCAGGAGAGAAACTATATGAAGAACTATTGGCTAATGGTGAAAACACGCTTCCTACCTATCATGATAAAATAATGATTAGTAAAGTAAGGGACATTGACTATATAAAAACAAGAACCATGATTGATGAGCTTTGCATATCAAACTTGTTTTTTAAAGGAAATGTTGTTCAGCTAATGAAAAGTATTGTTCCAGAATACATCTCCAACAACTCTGATTTTTGTAAATTGGACACCGATACAAAAAAATCTAACCCTACAGAGGATTTGAAATCAAAAATTCCACAACTCAATAGCTAAACACGTACGTTTTATGAACTCAAAATTTAAATTGGTGTATTTATTGTTAATGGCACTGATCATTGCTTCATGTGGGTCAAAAAAAGAAGTGGTTTATTTTCAAGATGCAAACCAGTTTGAGACCCTTGTTGATGATAATTCTTTTACTACCAAATTTAAGGTAGACGATTTAGTCAGTATTCATATTTCCACGTTGGATCCAGAGGCAAGTGCCCCGTTTAACCTTTTTAGGGGGGCAGAAGAAGGTGGTATTCGTGCTGAACAGGTTAATTATTTGGTGGATAAGAATGGAGAAATCGATTTCCCCGTAGTTGGAAAGATTAAAATTGTAGGCCTTTCTCCAAGCGAAACAAGAGAATTGCTTAGGGATAAGCTTTCAGATTATCTGAAGGACCCCATAATTAATATTAGAATCAGAAATTTTACCGTTACCGTTTTAGGTTCGGTTAATAGACCGGGAACCTATCAAGTAAATGGTGAGCAAATCTCAATTTTAGAAGCTTTAGGTTTGGCTGGGGATATCAATATTAAAGGTAGACGTGATAATATCATGGTAATAAGAGATTTTAACGGAACTAAAGTTTACAATCGTGTTGATTTAAACAAAAAGGATGCTCTAAAGTCACCAGTTTATTATCTAACACAGAATGATGTTATATATGTAGAGCCCAATCAGTCGGGTAAAACTGCATCAAATTTGGACCAGAGAGCGTCTATTGCGGTTTCAATAATTTCCGTTCTTGTAACTTCAACGGTTGTTTTATTGACAAGGTAGTTGATTTTTATTTTTTGTATTATCCCCTAAAATTTTATTAGTGATGTCGAGTACCTCTGAATTAAACCTTAAAGCCCTTTTGGATATATGTCTTAGGAATTGGAAGTGGTTTTTGATTTCAATAATAATAAGTATTTCTTTATCAACAGTATACCTTAGATATACTATTCCTGAATATAGCGCAACCGCTAAAATTCAGATTTTAGAAGAATCAAATCAAGCCTCTGAATTAAGTGTTTTAGACGATTTGGACATTTTTTCATCAGGAAAAGCTAAAATTGAAGATGAAACTGAACTACTTGCTGCAAGAGATAATTTCATCAATATTACTAAAAACTTGGATTTAAACATCCAATTTTTTGTGCTGGGTAATATAAAAAACACGGAGATTTATCGTAAAGAAAAGATTCCTTTTTCCATCAATTTTTTATCCAATGATTCAATAATCAACAACGCACGATTTAATTTTTTTGTAAAGGCATATTCTGACACTTCATTTGGTTACAAAGAAAAAGAGGATGAGCCGGAGAAGAAATATGATTTTGGAGATAAAATAAAAAGTGACATAGGCGATATCATTTTAACACCCAACAAAACATTATCTTCCTATAAGGATAAACAAATGCAGGTAGTTATTAAACCATTGCATTTTGTCGCGGATTCATATAGAAAAAGAACACGTATTAATGCCAATGATAAGAAGCTTTCTAATATTATTAATATTAGTCTAACGGACCCTATTGAACAGAGGGCCGTGGATATAATCAATGAACTTATAGGCATTAACAATATCAATGCAGTTACTGACAAAAAAGCAATAGCAGACAGAACCACAAAGTTTATTAATGATCGTATTACAGAAATTTACTCCAATTTATCATCAGTTGATGATACCGCCGAAAACTTTAAGTCGAGTAGGGGAATTGCCGATTTAGGGTCTCAATCAAATGTGAATTTTAACCTGAGTGCATCCAGTGAGCAAGAGCTACAGAATATTAATATTCAGTTAAGTATTGCCAATTCAATGAAGGACCTTATTAATGGTCAGGATGGCTACGATATTATTCCCGAAGTTGGTTTATCTGACCAAAGTATTTCAAATTCGGCGCAACGATATAATGAATTGGTAGCTCAAAGAAATAGATTGTTAGAAAGCTCTAATGAAAAAAACCCGGTAATAGTTAATTTAGATCAACAATTACAAGGTTTAAAAAGAGGTATGCAGTCAAGCTTGAACAATGTTTCCAATAACCTTAATCTTCAGGTGAACAGTTTGAGTAAACAGTTATCTCAAATAAATTCAAGAATATATGCGGCTCCCAGTAATGAGAGAGCTTTAAGAGATATAACTAGAAAACAACAAACAACAGAATCACTTTACTTATATTTATTGCAGAAAAGAGAGGAATCTCAAATTACATTTGCTTCTGCATCTCCTAAATCAAAAGTTATAGATTCCGCTTATGGATCTAATTTTCCGGTTTCCCCAAAAAAGAAAGCCATTTTTTTAGCTTCAATTATTTTAGGAGCGCTAGTACCTTTTTCACTGATTTATGTTAAGGATTTACTAGACAATAAAGTACATAATAAGCTTGGATTGGAAAAAACTATTTTAAACAAAGCGCCTGTTTTAGCCGAACTTCCTAAGATAGGAAAGAAGGAGCCTAAATTGATTTCAGGTGTAGATCGTTCTGTGTTGGGTGAATCTCTTCGTATTCTAAGAACAAATTTGGATTATATACTTAAGAAAAGTGTAAAGCCGAATCGTGGCGGAGTGATACTGGTTACGTCGAGCGTTCCAGGAGAAGGTAAAACATTTATATCCTCGAATTTGGCCATGGTTTTTGCAAGTACAAAAAGGAAAGTTTTGTTGATTGGAGCAGACATAAGAAATCCCAAGCTATATGACTTTTATTCAGGTTTAAGCGAAAATGTCAATGGAGTTAACAAAAGGAGGAAAGATTTGACCGGATTGACTGAATATTTGCATAATGATAAAGTAGAAATAGAGGAGATCATAGTACCAATCCATGTTAATGATAATGACGTGGACGTCATTTTTTCTGGTCAGATTCCACCAAATCCAGCTGAACTTTTAATGAGCAATAGGTTGAAAGAACTTATAGAACATTGTTCTAGCATTTATGACTGTGTTATTATTGATTCTGCACCTTTATTACCCGTTACCGATACTTTGTTAATTAATGCGTATGCTGATCAAACGGTTTACGTGACCAAAGCTGGAGTCACTGAGGAAAAAGTCTTGGAATATCCAATTAAACTAAAAGAAGAAAAAAAATTAAAGAACCTATCTTTTGTGGTTAATGGTGTGAAGGATGCAAACTTGGGGTATGGGGGCCAATATGGCTACGGTTATGGTAAGACCGTTAAGAAATGGTGGAATTTTTCATAATCAATAAAAAACCTTAATAGTATTTTCTATTACTGGAAGAATGCAATTGAGCGTCTTAGTGGATATTTTAATTTCCTTAATTGCGTTTAATTGCTTCATGTTATGCACATCTGAGGCGGCAAATTCTATTAAGCCATCATCAAGAAGTTTTTTTGCTGTTTTCTGTATTTCGCTTCCATAGTACCCAGAAAGGGAAAGAAAGTTTAGTTGAAAAAGAATACCCATTGATTTAAGATTCTTATAGACATCATATTTTTGATGATAATAAAGATACCGCTCTGGATGCGCAAGAATTGGAAAATATTGTTGACCGACTATGTTTTGTATGGCACCATTAAAACCAAATGAAGGTTGCAAATAAGACATTTCCACCAATAAATAATGTTCTTTTAGGGGCATTACATTTTTGTTATCCAGCAAGTTATCGAAATTGTCATCTACCATATGCTCTGCGGCATAATCAATACGAACATTATCCATATTGTTGGCAATAAGTTCTTTCCACAATATATTGAATGAGTCTTTTATGGTATCAGGTGTATTCGGGTAATAATGATTCATTATGTGCGGAGTGCAAACAAAGTTTTTTACACCAAGCTCAGAAAACTCTTTGATTAATTTAATGGATTCATCTACGGTTTTGGCCCCATCATCTATACCTGGAAGAATATGATTGTGCATATCCACTAAACCGTGCAAGTAATCCGCTAAAAAAACTTTCTTTTGAAAGAAACTAAACATGCATAAAATTTGGTACGTAAAGATAAGGGATAAGTGCGCTAGCTTTGTTGTTATTTTCCAATACAAAAATTTGAAAAAATATTCCCCAACAGATCATCAGTAGTGACACTGCCTGTAATTTCCCCTAAATGAAAAAGCGCTTGGCGAATGTCAATTGCCATAAGATCACTTGCCAAACCTACTTCCATTCCTTCTTTTACCTTCTGAATTTCTTCTAAAGCTTTTAATAAGGCGTCATAGTGTCTGCTATTGGTAACAACAGTATCATTACTGCCTAAAGAACCAGAGTCAATCAATGAAAGTAACTTTTCCTCTAAATTTGATATGCCTGTTTTATGTTTGGCAGAAAGGAAAATGGTTTTTGGAATTTCTTTTTTAAGCTGATCAATTTGAGAAGCATCTAACAAGTCCATTTTATTGCAAATAGTCAAAAGCTCCTTATTAGGGTAACTTTTTTTTATACGTTCCAATTCCAGTCTGTCAAATTTTGGAGTATCAAAAAGAAAGATAATAAGTTTTGCTTGTTCAATTTTATCAAAAGTTCGTTTAATACCAATTTGTTCCACTGCATCGCTTGTCTCCCTAATTCCTGCGGTATCTATAAATCTAAAATTAATTCCATTAAGACTTATCTGATCTTCTACTGTATCTCTAGTGGTCCCGGGTATATCACTAACAATTGCTCTATCTTCATTCAATAAGGCATTTAGAAGTGTGGACTTGCCGACATTTGGTTCACCAACTATTGCAACCGGGATTCCATTTTTAATTACGTTACCTAAGTTAAAGGAATCAATAAGTCTTTTTAGTACTTCGCTGATGTGGTTCAATAGCTCATTAAACTGGGTTCTGTCTGCAAACTCAACGTCTTCTTGAGAAAAATCTAGTTCCAGCTCAATTAACGAAGCAAAGTTTAACAGTTCTGCACGGAGTTTTTCAATTTGATTGCTAAATCCCCCGCGCATTTGCTGCATAGCAATTTCATGGGCAGCTTCGCTATCACTGGCAATCAAATCAGCGACGGCTTCGGCCTGGCTTAAATCCATTTTACCATTCAAAAAAGCACGTAGGGTATACTCTCCAGCAGATGCCATATCGCAACCTTTTCTCAAAAAAAGCTGAATAATCTGTTGTTGTATGTATGGAGAACCATGACAGGAGACTTCAACAATGTCTTCGCCAGTATAAGAATTAGGTCCTTTAAACAAAGAAACCAAAACCTTATCCATGACTTTTTCGTTTTCAATAATATGTCCTAAATGAATTGTATGACTTTTTTGATCTTTTAATTTTTTCCCTCTAACAGATTTAAATACAGTATCTGAAATTTCGATGGCTTCAGGTCCAGAAACCCTTATAATCGCTATTGCGCCCATTCCCGAGGGGGTTGCAAGAGCAATAATTGTATTTGTATTAGACATAGAGGCAAAAATACGAATTACTAGAATGTTGTAACATTAGTTCAAAAAAGTATACAGATATTATACATCATTAAAATCAATCAAAAAATGGAAATCATCAATCAAAATGTAATTAGGAAGGATAACACATTGTTATCCATGACACATCTTTCGCAGTTATTGCACTATGTAACTGGCTTTGGAGGGTTTATAGTGCCTCTAATCATCTGGTTAACATCTAGAAGGACTGTTGAAGGAATGAATGAACACGGGAAAGCTGTAATTAATTTACAGTTAAGCTTATTGCTTTATATAATAATAAGCATACCGGCAATTTTGTTGTTGGGATTGGGAATTTTAGGCTTAATAGGAGTTGCCATTTTAGGTTTTGTAATGCCTATAATAAATGCGGTTAAAGCTGCTAATGGAGAATCACCATCTACATTTTTAACCATCCCTTTTGTGTAAATAAAAAAAGCTAGAGCAATTGCTCTAGCTTTTAAGATATTTAGGTTGAATATTTAGTTGTTCAACATAACTGGCATAACCAACATGGTAACATGCTCGCCTTCATCCAATCCATCAGCAGGTGTTAAAATCCCAGCTCTGTTTGGTAAGCTCATTTCCAAAGAAACTTCATCGGATGTTAAGTTGTTCAGCATTTCCACCAAAAATCTGGAATTAAACCCTATTTGCATATCGTCACCCTGATAGGAGCAAGAAAGCCTTTCTTCAGCTTTGTTACTGTAATCAACATCTTCGGCAGAGATATTCAATTCTGCACCAGCGATCTTTAATCGTATCTGGTGCGTGGTTTTATTAGAAAATATGGAAACCCTTCGGACAGAACTTAAAAATTGATTTCTAGAAATGGATAGTTTGTTGGGATTTTCCTTTGGAATAACAGCTTCGTAATTAGGATATTTTCCATCAATCAATCTACAAATCAGTTCAGAATTGTCAAAAATGAACTTTGCGTTGCTGTCATTGTATTCTATAGTTACCTCTGACTCTGACCCCGACAGAATACCTTTTAGAAGCGTTAACGGCTTTTTTGGCATGATAAATTCTGCAACTTCAGATGCGGTAACATCATGCCGTTGATATTTCACCAATTTGTGCGCATCTGTAGCAACAAAAGTCAAATTTTCAGTTGAAAACTGGAAGAAAACACCACTCATCACCGGACGTAAATCATCATTTCCAGCTGCAAAGATGGTTTTGTTAATGGCTGTTGCCAATATATCGCCAAGTAAGGTCGTGGAGCTTGGATTGGAAACTTCCACCGCTTTTGGAAATTCGGCTCCATCAGCATATGCCAAAGCGTACTTACCATGATTAGAACTAATTTCTACCGTATTGTTGTCCTCCACAACAAATGTCAACGGTTGTTCCGGAAAAGTCTTCAACGTATCTAGCAGCAATCTGGCAGGAACGGCAATGGTACCTTCTGCGTCAGAATCAACTTCTAACACAGAACTCATGGTGGTTTCCAAATCTGAAGCGGAAACAGTTAACTTGTTCTGTTTTAGATCAAAAAGAAAATTGTCTAGAATAGGAAGTGTATTGCTATTGTTGATTACACCACCTAAAACCTGAAGTTGTTTTAACAGATATGTACTGGATACTATAAATTTCATTAATGGAACTCTTTTTTAGCATTGTGTTTGTCCATAAATTTCTGTGTGGACAAAACTCATAAAATCAATAGAAACAAATATATCTTAAAACGCTTAAGTAAAGAAACAAATTTATTAACACCTAGCCTGCATATTTGCGCTTGCGGTATGCACCAAAGAAAATCCCCAAAACTAAAGTTAAAAGCACGGGAACACCTATATTTACTAGCTGCCACTTAGTTTTTTGTTCAGTGATTTTTTCAACATCCAATAACGGGATGGATACTTTTTTATTTCTTATGTTTATAAGTCCGGTGTCATCCAAGAGATAATTAGTGCAATTGACCAAAAACTCTTTGTTGCCGTACGAACTATTGGTCCATTTATCATAACCCAATTCCAAAGGTCTGCCATTTCTTAATTGGTTTTTGATAACATCTCCATCAGAAATAACTATCATTTTGTTAGCTTCTCCATCTTCTAGGACATTGTCCAATTTAATTGGCCTTACGCGGTTTTTGAACATGGATGTAAATTGTCCTTCAATCAATACGGCCAATGGTTGATTACCATTATTATAGGTTTCTTTGTTTGGCGGCGTGTCCAAAATGTTTAAACCTACTTGTTTTGGGGTGCCTTCGGTCTTGGATAGAGGAGAGCTTCGTAACAAAACCGTTTTTTGATAATCATTTTCTAAAACGTCCATTGCGTTCGAAAACTGATACCGGACGGCTTCTATATTGGTGTTGATAGGGTGGTTGTTTCTAGAAAACACCATGGGATTATAGTACCATGGCACTGGATTGTATTGTGAATCATTTCCCTCTCCTGTGGCTAATACGATTTGTGTAAAATAAAGATCGTTTACCAAAACGGGGTTTATTCGTACACCATATTTAAAGAAGAAGTCGTTTAGGTTTAAATCTCGGGGCAGGGCCAAGGCACTTCCACCACCTTTAAAAATACTGTCAATTTCCATAGCTACCTGGTCCATTAGCCAAATAGATTTTCCTCCGTTTACAATGAACTGATCCATGACGTATTTTTCTCCATCTGAGAATGCCTCCGTTGGTTTTGCAATGATAGCAAGGTCAAAACTGTTTAGCTGTTCTAAAACCCTTTCTGGGTTTTTGGCAACAGAATCTAAGGTGATAGCGCCAATGTCATAGTATTCTTGAATTGTGGTCAAGTAGTCGGCCAAGAAGATATCTTCCAATTCTCCATTACCTTTTAAGACGGCAACCCGTTTCTTTTTGGTAATGCTCAATTTGGTAAAAGCATCTGCAAAAGCATATTCCAGTTGTTGCACGGAATTATTGACACGCTCTTCCGTGGAAGAACCCAGTTTGTTCTTTAGAAGCGCAACTTTAACAGTTTGATTCTTGTAATTGACCATGGCCCATGGAAAAACAAGTTCCTGTGAAACTTTTCCATTTTCTTCTACCGTTACATTGGCCGGTGTTAAGCCAATACGCTGCAAATTTGCAATGGTTTCTTTCGTTTGGGTCTCATCCTCCAGGGGGTCGACCAAATTGTATTTAATGTTTTTGTTTTTAGAAGCAAAAGACTTCAATAATTGAATAGTTTCTATTTTTAGTTTGGAAAACTCCGGTGGAATGTTTCCATCCAAAAGTATATCAACAACTACTGGAGCGTCAAACTCTTTAGCTGCATCAATGGTTGGTGCTGATAGGGTAAACCGTTTGTCTTCGGTTAAATCAAAACGGGCAGATATGAAACTTCCCATCACATTTAAGACAATAACGGCAACGAGTGCTTTAAGAGCAGAAACTGAAAACTTTCCCATTATCTTGATAATTGTTTTAATCGTACAAAAGTGAGATACAGAAAGAACAGCGTCAACGATATAAAATATAGTAAATCCGCAGTATCGATTATTCCCCTCGCTATACTGTCAAAATGTGATTTAGCTCCAATTTTTTGAAGTAACTGCTGGGTTTCTCCATTAGAAAACAGGGACGAAATAGCATCAAAACCATTAAAAAGCAAGAAGCATATTAGAATGCCTATGATAAAGGACACAATTTGATTGTCTGACAGGGTTGAAGAGAAAAGCCCTATTGATGTATATGTTCCAATCAAGAACAGTAAACCAAAATAGGAACCCAAAACAACACCTAAATCATAGTTGCCCGTGGTCATGCCCAAATTTGAAATTGCAAAAACATAAATAACAGTGGGTAAAACTGCAATAACACATAAAAGAAACGCTCCCCAGAATTTTCCCAAAACCAGTTTCCAAATAGATATAGGTTTTATTAAAAGAAGCTCCAAGGTTCCAACTTTACGTTCTTCAGAAAAACTTTTCATGGTAATTGCCGGAACCAAAAAGATAAAAATCCAAGGGGCCAATAAAAAAAGGTTTCCCAAGTCGGCAAAACCATATTCAAAAATATTAAAGTCACCTTTGAACACCCATAGAAAGAGGCCGTTAAGCAACAAAAATAGGCCCACGATCATGTACCCAATTGATGATGTGAAAAAGGATTGTACCTCTCTTTTAAAAATTGCGAACATTAAAATTGGTTTGATGATTGAATTTTTGCAACGCTCCAAGCTTCTGGCTTTTCTGCGAAGAGTGCTTTGGTCCTAGACCAAACCCCTTTAAAGAAATCTGAGTTTCTGTAGTTTTCCAAATTTGATTCATCATCCCAAAAACTGTACGTAAAAAAGATGCACGGATTCTTAAGATCTTGATACAATTCTACAAAAGTGCAACCTTCAAAAGCCAATATACCATGTTTTGATTCTTCAAAAACTCGTTCAAAACTAGGAATATTTTCGGGTTTAAAGGTGAGTTTTACAATACGAATGAGCATTTTACAGAAAATTTATGGTTACCGTATCCCTGTAATTAAGTCCAAGCAGGGTAGAAGCTCCACCTACGGTATTTTGGTCGCTTTTATATATGGCCAGTTCCAAATAAGAAACAGAATTGAAAAGCGCTAGAGCATCTCCCGGACCTTTACGCTGTCCTTTTTCCAAGTTGTAGTTGATGATTCCGTTATAACTATTGTGAATGGTCTTTATTTTGTTTGTCCTTGCTATTACTTCAAAATCCCTTCCGTTTCTATAGGCTTCAAAAAGACTCCTTTGAATATTGGTAATTACATTGCCATAATTATCAATATAGATTACGTTGCCAATGATTGTTTTACCATCATTGGTAATTCTGGGCTCAAATTCTTTCAACTCCTTTAAAGCATCAAAAGGTTTTCCAATTACTTCCAATTTTCCTCCTCTAGCTATATGGCAAGCAACTTGTACAAACACATCAAGCACTGGAAAAGAAGCGGAATTCAAGTTGGGAATGTTCACTTCCATCACCTTTTCTGGTTTTATTTCCGAAGTAATTAAAGAAATGACACCATTGTTGGCGCTTATAAAATAATGCCCATCTACCAGCACAACAATATGTTGGTTTTCCGGCGAAAGTTCAGAATCAACGCCAACCACATGCACGGTCCCAATTGGAAAAGAACGGTAGGCATTTTTGAGGATATAGGCACACTCCTGAATATTGAAAGGACTAATGGCATGCGAAATATCAACAATACTGACTTCTGGCAAATTATTTAAGATTGTCCCTTTAATGGCACCTACAAAGTGGTCCTTATGTCCAAAATCTGTAGTTAGTGTTATGATTGCCATGCAATACTGTTGATATGTTTTTCCGTGCTCAAATTGATTTTTGGTTAAGTTTGTGGGGTAAAATTAAATAAAAAAGAAAGAATAAAATTTCTTCAAAAATAACCTTAAAACATCCCTCTTTTTTTGAACGAATTAATCATAGAACTTACGGAGATTAGCCCACAGGATTTTTTTGGGCAAAGGAATGAAAATATAGAACTACTCAAAAAATATTTTCCCAAGCTTAAAATTGTTGCTCGCGGCAGTAAAATTAAGGTGTATGGGGATGAAGAATTATTGGAAGAGTTCGACAAGCGTTTTGATATGCTCACCACTCACTTTGCAAAATACAACAAGTTGGATGAGAACATGATAGAACGTGTACTTACCAGCAATGGACAGGAAGATTATGCTTCATCTAAAAGTAGTGGAGATGTTTTGGTGCATGGTGTTAGTGGCAAACTAATAAAAGCGCAAACAGCAAATCAAAGACGCCTTGTTGATGCTTGCAAAAATGATGATATGGTTTTTGCCATTGGTCCCGCAGGAACAGGAAAAACCTATACGGGGGTCGCTTTGGCCGTAAAGGCTTTAAAGGAAAAGCAAGTACGACGAATTATTTTAACTCGCCCGGCAGTTGAAGCAGGGGAGAATCTTGGTTTTCTTCCAGGAGATTTAAAAGAAAAATTAGATCCCTATATGCAACCGCTTTATGATGCGCTCCGGGATATGATCGCTCCAGAAAGACTGGATAAGTACATTGAGGATGGCACAATCCAAATTGCTCCCATGGCTTTTATGCGGGGGCGAACATTGGACAATGCCTTTGTTATTTTGGATGAAGCCCAGAACACGACCCATGCTCAAATGAAAATGTTTCTGACACGAATGGGTAAAAATGCCAAATTTTTATTAACAGGAGATCCTGGCCAAATAGATCTGCCACGTAGGGTGACCTCTGGTTTAAAAGAAGCTCTTCTAATTTTGCAAAATGTAAAGGGAATAAGCATGATTTATTTAGATGATAAAGATGTAATCCGTCATAAATTGGTCAAAAAAGTTATTGACGCCTACAAGAATATTGAGCACCATAACTAGTAACACATGTCAAACACTTTAATGGATACCAATTTTCACTTTGTTGGACAGAAGTCCGTTTACAAAGGAAAAGTGAGGGAAGTTTATACTTTGGAAAATGATGTTTTGGTCATGATCGCTACAGATCGTCTATCAGCTTTTGATGTGGTAATGCCCAAAGGAATTCCATATAAAGGGCAGATTCTAAATCAGATTGCCACCAAAATGATGCAAGCCACAGAAGATATTGTGCCTAACTGGTTAATGGCAACCCCAGATGCCAATGTTGCAGTGGGAAAAGCTTGTGAGCCCTTTAAAGTTGAAATGGTCATTCGCGGATACCTTTCTGGTCATGCAGCAAGAGAGTACAAAGCGGGAAAGAGATTGTTGTGTGGAGAACCAATGGCAGAAGGGATGAAGGAAAACGATAAGTTTCCAGAACCTATTATAACACCGGCTACGAAAGCAGAAAAAGGAGATCATGATGAGGATATTTCCAAAAATGAAATCCTGAATAGGGAAATTGTATCCAAAGAGGATTACGAAGTTTTGGAAAAGTATACTAGGGCACTATTCCAAAGAGGAACAGAGATTGCAGCCAAGCGAGGATTAATCTTGGTTGATACCAAATATGAGTTCGGAAAAACAAAGGATGGTAAGATTGTCTTGATAGATGAAATCCATACACCAGACTCATCCCGGTATTTTTATGCTGAAGGTTATGAAGAACGCCAGGCTAAGGGCGAGACTCAAAAGCAATTATCAAAAGAATTTGTGCGCCAATGGCTTATTTCCAATGGATTTCAAGGATTGGAAGGACAATCTGTCCCTGAGATGAGTGATACATACATAAATTCGGTCTCTGAACGATACATTGAACTATACGAGAGTATTATGGGCGAGACTTTTCAAAAGGCTGATGTTTCCAATATTCAAGAACGTATTGGACAAAACGTTTCTTCGTATCTCAATTCAATTTAATATCTTACCATTTCAAAATTTGAAATGGAACTTTCTCAGCGCAAAAAATACTGGAGGGAAAACCTGAAGTATCTCGCTATTCTTTTGGTCATCTGGTTTTTGGTTTCCTATGGCTTTGGTATTTTATTGGTAGATGAATTGAACACCATTCGTTTAGGAGGTTTTAAATTGGGCTTTTGGTTTGCTCAACAAGGTTCCATTTATGTTTTTGTACTGCTCATTTTTGTCTATGTCCGTTTAATGAACAAGCTTGACAAAAAATACAAGGTAAACGAATAAACTATGGGAATTCAAACGTGGACGTTTATCATTGTCGGAATTACTTTTGCACTGTATATTGGAATAGCTATTTGGTCCCGAGCCGGTTCAACCAAAGAATTTTATATTGCCGGTGGTGGAGTTTCTCCTTTAGCAAATGGCCTGGCCACAGCAGCTGATTGGATGTCAGCCGCCTCTTTTTTGGGTATGGCGGGCATTATAGCCTTTTCAGGGTATGATGGTTCTGTGTACTTAATGGGATGGACAGGAGGTTATGTCTTATTGGCATTATTACTTGCCCCATATTTACGAAAATTTGGAAAGTTTACCGTACCAGATTTTATAGGTGATAGGTATTACTCCAATGTTGCGCGAACAGTAGCCGTTGTGGCTGCGCTTTTTGTGTCATTTACATATGTGGCAGGTCAAATGCGTGGAGTAGGTGTGGTTTTTTCTCGCTTTTTGGATGTTGAGGTAAACACAGGAGTATATATTGGGATGGCGGTTGTATTGTTCTATGCCTTTTTGGGTGGAATGAAAGGTATTACCTATACCCAAGTTGCACAATACTGCGTGCTCATTTTTGCTTTTATGGTGCCGGCTATTTTCATATCGATTATGGCAACAGGCAATCCAATTCCGCAATTGGGATTTGGTTCTGCAGGTGAAGATGGTGTATATCTGTTGGATAAATTGGACGGTCTCATGACAGAACTTGGTTTTACTGCCTACACAGATGGCACCAAATCTAAAACAGATGTCTTTTTTATTACAGCCGCTTTGATGATGGGTACCGCTGGATTACCCCATGTTATCATTCGATTTTTTACTGTTCCCAAGGTAAAAGATGCGCGAAAATCTGCGGGGTATGCGCTATTATTTATTGCGATTCTCTACACAACTGCGCCTGCCATAGCTGTTTTTGCACGTACCAATTTAATGGAGACCGTTCAAAACACACCCTATAAAGAGATTCCTTCTTGGTTCACTAAATGGGAAGATACGGGTCTGATTGCATGGACAGATAAAAATGGTGATGGAAAGATTCAATATTTACCTGGTTCTGCAATTGAAGGTAAAAAGCCTCAATTTATTGAAGGTCGAGCCGATTTTGGACAACGAAAGATCACTAACCCTAGCACAACAGCAAATGAGCTGTATGTGGATAGAGATATTACCGTACTGGCAAATCCTGAAATTGCGGGACTGCCCAATTGGATTATTGCCTTGGTAGCAGCCGGTGGTTTGGCTGCGGCACTTTCAACGGCAGCTGGTTTGTTGTTGGTAATTTCAACTTCCATTTCTCATGATTTGATTAAAAAGCAGTTGGCAAGAGATATTTCTGACAAAAAGGAGTTGTTGATTGCCCGTCTCTCCGCAGTACTTGCGGTAATAGTTGCAGGCTACTTTGGCATTAATCCACCTGGTTTTGTGGCCTCGGTAGTGGCACTGGCATTTGGATTGGCGGCTTCATCTTTTTTTCCAGCAATTGTTATGGGCATATTTAGCAAACGGATGAATAGGGAAGGAGCCATCTCTGGTATGGTAGCTGGCTTGGCCATAACAACGTATTATATTGCCCGTTTTAAACTTGGTTGGGTTGGAAACCCGGAAACTAGTGGCGCGGACAATTGGTGGTTTGGTATTTCCCCAGAAGGATTTGGTACCGTGGGGATGTTGGTCAACTTTGCTGTGGCATTAGTTATTTCACAATTTACTTCTCCACCACCTCAAAAAGTTCAAGAAATCGTAGAGAACATTAGAATTCCAAGCGGAGCTGGTGATGCCAGTAATCATTGATTTTTAGGATTTTAGTTAGTGATTACTACATTCGATTCTTGTTAGGATTCGATGTTAATAAATTTGAACGTTACCTTTTGAAGAATAGCAAAATATAAACGATTAAACTATTTTTTGGTTGATTTTCATGATAAAAGTCATTTGTTGTCAATTAACATTTGCCCTACTTTAGAAATGAATAACGTCCAAAATTAGTCATGAATGAAAAGAAAAATCTTATATTTTTCACTTACTGGAGCTTTTCTTCTTTTGAGTTTTCAGATAGTAAACACCAAATTACATTTATTACAATCCCCTGGAGCAGTAGTTGACGATTATATTGAACCTGATTATGGATTGGGATCAGGTCATATAGATTCTTTAATCCCGTTTCCAGAAGTAAAAAAAGGAGAACGAACACCTTTCGATTTGTGGAAATATGGAGGTATTGGGAAATCCTCTTTTATGGATCCCAAGCTACCAATGGAGTGGGAAGAATGGTTGAAGTTTCATAAAAACCAAAAGCCAAAATTGATGATGGATATTGATTCCTATATGAATTCCAGATATAACTTCTCAAACGAAGTTATTGAAGGAGAATTTATGTCGGGAGGTAGAAAACCAATTATGAAAGGGCCAGTTTCTAGGCTGTCAAAGGGTGTTCGGTCATACGAGGAGCTTTCCAAATTATCGACAATGGAGATTAAAGAAAAAGACCTATTTCCCTTCAAGCCATTGGCACATCCATTGGCTTCCACGGCACACATGGTTTTTCCAGATAGCTGGAACGCAGTCCATCCAGAGCATAATAGAATAGATGTAGGTCACGATTATCCGGATGAATATTTACCCGAATTTCCTCCACCAATGTTTCTTACTACACATAAAGAGCTTGGAGATGTAACGAATGGAAGGGAAGTTACTCTATCCAATTATTATGAAATATTTAATGGGCTATTGACCCCAGAACAAATGGAAGGACTTAAGGAGTTGGTGAGACCAACACCTACAACCTGGTTTAATCAAACAACCCATAGGGTTACGGAAGAGGCGAGCGCAGGAGTTTCCTGTTTTTCTTGTCATGTAAATGGGCATACCAATGGCGCATTTGAGCTGGCTCCAGATAGTCGGCCTCATTTGGCACGATTGCGTGTAGGTACGCCATCCATGAGAGGTAATTATAACTTAATGCAACTTGCTTCAAAAAGATCCGTGAGGAGCATGGATCATTTTGCGGAGATTGAGGAATATTTTGATGGGGATCCTGGTATGATGCAACATATCGGTCCAAGAGGACATCAAAAATCCGTGGCAAACAGAATGGGAGATTTTAATGCTATGTTGAATTTTCCACCTGCACCTAAATTGGATGCCATGAGCAATTTGATTCCTGAAAAGGCAACGGAGCAGGAGTTGTTTGGAGAAAAATTGTTTAGAGGAAAAGCCAAATGTGCATCATGTCATTACGGACCAGCCTTTGTAGATGATTATATGCATGATTTAAAAATAGAACGATTTTATAAAGGTCGTCCAGAAGGACCTATCAAAACTTTCCCTCTTCGAGGGATAAAAGATTCGCCGCCATATCTTCATGATGATAGATTGCCCACATTAGATGATACAGTTGAGTTTTTTAATCTTGTGTTGGAGCTGAAACTAACAAAAAAAGAAAAAAAAGCCCTAACAGCTTATATGCTATGTCTATAACAGAAGACAGTGGTAGAATCAAAAAAATGCAAACCTTAATGTAATTTGCGTTTTTTTCTGCACTTAATTACAGAGAATATCTGAGTGATTCTCTTTTGAATTGTCATTAGTCGATGCTGTTTTGTAAGTTGAGGTCATGAGAACTACTTCTGTCGATAAATCATGTAATAGTGAAAGCGCTGTTTCTTTTTTGTTATTTTTAAAGTTCAAAATTTTCGAGTTCACCCATGAGCAATTACCACATCAAACATTTAGAAGAATACTTTCAAGTATACCGGAAATCGGTGCGAAACCCTGAGGATTTTTGGGAAGAAGTAGCTGAAGAACATTTTGTTTGGCGCAAAAAATGGAACACAGTTTTGGATTGGGATTTTTCCAAACCTGAAATCAAATGGTTTGATGGTGCTCAACTGAACATTACCGAGAATTGTATTGATAGGCATTTGCGAATTCGTGGAGATAAAACGGCAATTCTTTTTGAACCCAATGACCCAAAAGAAGAAGCACAACATATTACGTATACGCAGTTACATGAGCGTGTATGTAAGTTTGCCAATGTTTTAAAAGATAAGGGCATCCAAAAAGGGGACAGGGTAGTAATTTATTTGCCAATGATTCCAGAGTTGGCCATTTCAGTCTTGGCCTGTGCAAGAATAGGCGCGATTCATTCTGTAGTTTTTGCTGGCTTTTCCTCCACCGCTTTAGCAACCAGAATTAATGATTGCGAAGCAAAAATGGTGCTTACCTCCGATGGTTCCTTTAGAGGCAATAAGACAATCGATTTAAAAGGCATAGTGGATGATGCACTAACCCAATGTCCTGGTGTAGAAACGGTACTTGTGGCAAAACGGACCAATGCCGAAATTTCCATGGAAAAAGACCGTGACCATTGGTTACAACCATTGTTGGATAAAGCATATTCTGATTGTGTTCCCGAAATTATGGATGCTGAAGACCCTCTTTTTATCCTATATACTTCTGGATCAACTGGTCGACCAAAAGGGATGATGCACAGTACAGCCGGCTATATGGTTTACACTGCATACACTTTTAAAAACGTGTTTCAATATAGAGAAGAAGATATTTACTGGTGTACTGCCGATATTGGTTGGATTACGGGGCATTCCTATATTGTTTATGGTCCTTTGACTAATGGCGCCACTACAGTAATGTTTGAAGGTGTTCCTTCGTATCCAGATTTTGGTCGATTTTGGGAGATTGTTCAAAAGCACAAAATTACTCAGTTTTATACCGCGCCAACGGCAATCAGAGCTTTGGCGAAAGAGAATTTAGACTTTGTGACCAAATATGACCTCTCTAGTTTGAAGGTTTTAGGTACCGTGGGAGAACCAATAAATGAAGAAGCTTGGCACTGGTATAATGACCACGTTGGTGAAAAGAAATGCCCTATTGTAGATACATGGTGGCAAACAGAAACTGGTGGTGTTCTCATTTCTCCAATTCCATTTTCAACACCAACCAAACCCACATATGCTACTCTGCCAATGCCAGGAATTCAGCCCGCCTTAATGGATGAAAATGGGAAAGAAATTAAGGGAAATCAAGTGGATGGCCGATTGTGCATTAAATTTCCATGGCCTTCCATAGCTAGAACTATTTGGGGAGATCATCAACGTTATAAGGACACCTATTTTTCTGCTTATGAAGGTAAATACTTTACCGGTGATGGAGCCTTAAGAGATGAAGTAGGTTATTATAGAATAACCGGAAGGGTTGATGATGTCATTATCGTTTCTGGACATAATTTAGGTACGGCACCTATTGAAGATGCAATTAATGAACATCCAGCAGTTGCAGAATCTGCTATAGTTGGTTTTCCGCATGACATTAAAGGAAATGCTTTGTATGGTTATGTTATTCTAAAAGAGACAGGAGAGTCTAGAGATCGCGATAATCTAAAAAAGGAAATCAATCAGATGATTACGGAACATATTGGTCCAATTGCTAAATTGAATAAAATTCAATTTGTACCTGGTTTGCCAAAAACACGCAGTGGAAAGATCATGCGCCGTATTCTTAGAAAAATTGCTTCGAAAGAAACTGGTAATTTAGGAGATATTTCAACGTTGTTGAACCCCGAAATTGTAGACCAAATTATAGAAGAAAGCTTATAATTATCAAAGACCAAATTTAGGCGGCTTTTGTTTTTTGATAAGGTCAACAAGACTTTTTGGTTTGAGTTTATCCAAAATGGCTAGGAAAGCAATTACGGTGATATAAGCATCTCCTAAAGCGGTATGTCTATCTTTTTTAGAAATGTTGAACTTTTCCGCTAAATCATCCAAGGAATACTGCTCTTTTTTTTGAAGTACAGCAGTAGTAAGCAAGGTTCTTTTGTAAAGTAATCCCGTATCAAGTGTTTTATTCTTCAGTTTGGGCAATCCATTTCGTTTTAGAGCTTCATTGACCATTGCAATATCAAATAGTACATGATGCCCGACCAAAACATGGTTTTTAATGTAGGTTAAAAATTGCTCCAATGCTTCAATTTCAGTAATACATTCTTTATTTCCTTTTTTTAAAATACCATGGATTTCAGCACTATTGGAATCATAATGAGTTTGGGAAATATAGACCTCAAAACTTTTTTTAACCAATATATTTTTGTTGATGAGTTTTACCGCTCCAATGCTAAGGATTCTATCTTTGTCAAAACTAAAACCTGTGGTTTCCGTATCGAAAATCACAAACTCATTTTCATTGATATTGACAGGAAGCTTATTTATAAATTGATTGGAATAATCCTTCCAGAAAGCAGGTAAATCTGTTTGTTTTTTCTTTTGGAAAAGTTTCATTACCCTAAAATATTCTTGATTTGGAACCGTATCTGCAATAAATCTTGAACTTCCTTAATTGTCTTAAAGGTTCTTTTGAGTTTTATTTTCTCTTCTTTGTTGAGTTTTTCCAAAGCAATAAACCTACCAGAGTCATTGTGCAGCAAACCTTGAATGGTTCTAAACTTTAACAAGGCCTTGCTGGCATATGAACATGCCAAATAGAATTCCTTGTTTTGAGGTTCCAGTTCTGCCAGTTTCTCATAACGTTCTGCAGTATTATTGATGGACTTTACCGAGTGGGATAGGATCAAGACCCTTGCGGCGTCTATTAGTGGCATTAATGCACGTAGTTTAAGGTCGAAAAAATCTTTATGCGCTCCATCTTGTTCTACTAAAAAATCTCTAAAGAATCCACTAGGCGAGGGATTCTGCAATGCTCCACTGGCTAAATGGGTTAAAAACAGCGGATGTTTTTCCACACTTTCAAAAATGTGTTTAGAAAGCTCACTCGCTAGTTTTTTATCTCCATAAGTAACATTATAATCAAAAAAGATAGAGGACAAAAGTACTTCATCCGGTCCTGGATTACTTATCCAATGAGTGGTAACCTCTTTCCATTCGCTTAAGCTATGGCACCATAGTGGATTGGAAGCCATCATTTCTGCTGGACAATACTCATAACCTATGGTGTTAAGTTCCTTGGTTATAATGGCCCCAAGTTTTAAAAAGTAATCGGTAGTCTCTTTTTGCTTTTTTTTGGGAACATCTTCAAAAAGAATGGCGTTGTCCTGATCTGTGTTCAACAATTGCTCGCTCCTTCCTTGACTGCCCATGGTTAACCAAGCAAATCTAACAGGAGGTTCTGCATCCATATTTTTAATAACAATTTTGATTACTTGTTTTATTGTGGCGTCATTTAATTCCGATATAATTTTTGAAATGAGTCTTATAGGAATATTTTCATCTAAATAGCCTCTAAGTAAGTTCATTACTCCATGCCTAATAGAACGTAGTCTTTTTGTACTGGCACATATTTTAATGGCCCTCATCAATACCGCTGGGTTGTTACCGATCGCTACCATAACATCTTGTTTGGACAGTATCCCAACCGCAGGAGTTTCAGGTGTTCCATCCTCAGTTAAGCATAAATGACTTATGTTGCTTTTCATCATTGCCATTTGGGCCTGCGTAATCGTAAGTTCTTTTGGATAGGTGATGACAGGGGATGTCATGACTTCTTTTGCAGTTCCAGTTATGGGCACAAGGCCGGTGAAAATTTTGTTTCTGATATCTTTATCAGTGATAATACCAACAGGAAGGTTTTCTTTTATAACCAGAATACATCCAACATTGTTAATGGTCATTGTGTTGGCGACAACCTTTATTTTGGTGTTTTCTGCACAAGTGACCAAGTTTGTGGAGTAACGAACAGGCTGGAGGTCTAGAAGCTTACTTTCGGGACTGGTATCAACATTATTGGAAATTCCATAAAGTTTTCCACTATGCTTTAGGGAATATGGATTGCGGGTATTAGATGCAAAACTTTCTATTAAAAAATCTCCAACTTGTTTGTTTTCTAGAGCAATGGGCTTAAATTCTTTGATAGGGATAGCGTAAAGTATGGTTTCCTCATGTGCCTTTGCTTCTAACTTGTAATTCTCTTTTGCCATTAATGGTCGCAAACCAAAAATATCCCCTTCGTCGCAAATATCAAGAACACTGGTCGTTTCTTTTTTTGCGAGTGCTATGGCACCTTTGTGCACTACATAAAAGTGTTCATGAGGGGTCTCGTTTTCTGTGAAAATTATACTGTTGTTTTCTTTGTATATAATTGATACTTCATAGGAAAGCTTTTGTAACTGATTTTCTTCCAAGTTGTTGAAAGGAGGGAAGTTTTTGAGAAAATCTGCAACACGTTCAGAAATGGTGTTTTTCATGCCACAAATTTAGGCTTAAAACCAATTCTTAAAGTATTTAAAAGGAAAAAGACCATCAATTGATGGTCTTTTTAGTAGCGAGAGGGGGACTTGAACCCCCGACCTCAGGGTTATGAATCCTGCGCTCTAACCGCCTGAGCTACCTCGCCATGGTGCCGTTAAGCGGGTGCAAATATAAAGTTTAATTTTTGCTCAATCAAAATTCAAATTAATTTATTATTTGATATTTATTTTTATATCTTCCCTGAATTATATCAAATGTTGAAAGGAAAAATTGTGCACTATAATGAGTGATAAGATTAAATTTGAAATAGAGTTTGTTATTCAGGCTTCTCCGCAGTTGCTTTACCAATATATTTCCACTCCCTCTGGTTTATCTGAATGGTATGCAGATAATGTAAATTCCCGCAGTGAAATGTTCACTTTTATTTGGGATGGTTCTGAGGAAAATGCAAAGATGCTAAAGCGAAAAAGCGATGAGTTTGTTAAATTTTCTTGGGAAGAAAACGAAGATGACAGCTTTTTTGAAATGCGCATTATTGTAGATGAAATCACCAAGGATGTTTCTTTGTTTATAACAGATTTTGCAGACGAAGATGAATTAGATGAAGCAAAAATGCTTTGGGAAAACCAAGTATCAGACCTTAAACAAGTACTTGGGTCAAAGTAGAGAGATTCTTAACTATAACGTATATTTGGCCTTGATTTTTTCAAGGCTTTTTTTATGGTCAATTTTAATGGCAAACTTTTTTCAGAACAAACAGATATTTTCAGTTATGGCAACCGAGGATTAAAGTACGGTGACGCCCTGTTTGAAACGGTAAGGTGCGTTAATGGAACTATCTTTTTTTGGGAGGACCATTATTTTAGGCTGATGGCCTCAATGCGTATCCTAAGAATGGAAATTCCCATGGAATTTACTTTGGAATTTCTTGAAGAGGAGATACTGAAAACCGTTACGGAAAATGGACTTGAAACAAAACCGACCAGGGTAAGATTAACGGTTTTTAGGAATGAAGGAGGCCTGTATTGGCCTACCATCAATGAGGTTTCATTTGTTATAGAGGTAAACTCGTTGGAGTCTCCATTTTATCTTATTCAAGAGGAAAGTTATGAAGTAGAGCTGTTCAAGGATTACTTTGTGAACAAGGATATGCTTTCCAACCTAAAGACCACCAACAAAATACTTAACGTTGTTGCAAGTGTCTACGCAAAAGAAAATGGATATGACAACTGTTTGCTTATAAACAACGATAAGCAAGTTGTTGAGGTCATTAACGGAAATCTTTTCTTGGTAACAGAGAACATTATAAAAACCCCACCTTTGAGCGATGGATGTTTAAATGGTATTATAAGGCAAAAACTTATAGAGGTGATTAAATCTCTGGAAGGGTACCAATTATTGGAAGAATCCATTTCTCCCTTTGAGCTTCAAAAGGCTGATGAGCTTTTTATTACAAATAGTATTCAGGGTATAAGGCCAATATACAAATACAGGAAAAAAATGTACACCAATACGGTTGCAAAAAGTCTTTTAGGAAAATTGAACGCTAAAGCAAGAATTGGCTAAACTAGTTTAGAGACGGATTTTCGGGAGCATTGGACCATAACAAATAATCGCCACCTAGCTCTACCATTTTCTCTTTCCAAAATGCATTGGAAGATTTTTCTAAAATACTGCTTTCATATTCATTTTGCACCACTACCCATGACTTTGAAGAAAGCTCTTGATCCAATTGACTGGAATCCCATCCAGAATATCCTAAAAAGAAGCGGATGTCTTGTTCTGTAATGGTTTTGTTATTGATAAGTTCCACGGTCTTCTCAAAATTGCCACCCCAGAAAATACCATCAGAAATTTCGACGCTGTCATCAATAAGGTCAGGGACTTTATGTATGAAATAGAGGTTGTCCTGTTCTACCGGGCCACCGTTAAAAACTTTAAAAGGAATGGTAATTTCAGAAATAAGATCACAAATATTGTAATCTAATGGCTTGTTCAATATGAACCCAACTGAACCCTCGTGATTATGCTCAGCTAGTAGCACTACAGACCTATTAAAGGAAACATCACCAGTAAGTGTTGGTTCCGCAACCAATAATTTTCCTTTTTTAGGTTCATCGCTAACCATAGTGCAACATTCTTATTTCTAAATGTAATATAATATCTGATAATTACAAAAAACCTACAGCTTAGTTAAAATAAAAAAGCACTTCTTTTAAAAGAAGTGCTTCTGTATATCTGAAAATCTAATTGATTAGTTTACAGAACCGCTCAATTCTGCTCCTGCTTTGAACTTTACAACGTTCTTAGCTGCAATCTTGATAGTTTGCCCCGTTTGTGGGTTTCTACCTTCTCTTGCATTTCTCCTGGATACTGACCAAGATCCAAAACCTACTAAAGAAACTCTGTTTCCTTTTTTAAGTGATCCCTCTACATTTCCTAAGAAAGATTCCAATGCTTTTTTGGCTGCTGCCTTAGTGATGCCCGCATCGGCTGCCATAGCATCGATTAATTCTGTTTTGTTCATAATGGAATTAAATTAATTGTTGTTAAAATAATTTTAATGCTAAACAAATTTATATGGATTTGTGTTTAACGCAAGTAAAACCAAGGGAAATAGGGCTTTTTGTTAATAACTTGAAACGTTTGTTGATAAAGTCGAAAAAAAATAGGGCCATTTGCAAGCCTAGTGATAGTAGGGGCTTAGCGAAGATGCGCAGTTTTATCAAGATTTAGACCATTCAGAATTTCAGATACTTGCATTTTTCGCTTCCCTGGTAATTGCAATTCTAGAAGTTGAAGATACCCACCGTTTGTTGAAACCTTCAAAGTCTTTTTATCAGAAAAAAGTTTCCCCACGGGATGATTATGTTCGCAAGGTTCCATCTTCGTTTTATAGATTTTAATGTTTTCTTCCTTTCCGTTATTTACTATACTTGTCCATGCTGTTGGATACGGACTAAGACCTCTTATAAAATCTTGTATTCTGTTCAAGGGAGCATTCCAATCTATTTTGCAGGTTTCTTTGTGAATTTTATGGGCGGGCTTTAAATCATCAAATTCCTTTTGAACAATGGTGGAGAAATCATCTTTTTCAATTTGCTTACATGTTTCCACAACTAATTTAGCGCCAAGTTCCATCAACCTATCATGAAGTTTTCCTGCATTATCTTCTGGATGTATTGTTTCGGTTTTTTGAAGTATGATGTTTCCTGTATCAATTTTATCATCAATAAAAAAAGTGGTCACTCCAGTTTCTGTCTCACCGTTAATAATAGCCCAGTTAATTGGTGCAGCGCCGCGATATTGGGGAAGGAGGGAGGCATGAAGGTTAAAAGTTCCATACTCCGGCATTTGCCAAACAGCTTTGGGCAACATCCTAAAAGCTACGACTACCTGAAGATTGGCTCTTAGATTTCGTAGTTCTTCTAGAAATTCTTCGTCTTTTAGATTTGTAGGCTGCAATACTTTTAGGTTATGTTCGACCGCAAATTGCTTTACAGCAGATTCTTGAATTTTTCTTCCTCTACCTGCCGGTCTGTCTGGGGCCGTAACCACGCCCACAACATTAAATTCGGCCTCCAAAATGCTTTTTAGGCTACCTACGGCAAAGTCAGGAGTGCCCATAAAAACAATTTGCAATGGGTTATTATGTATTGATGATGTACTCATTCTTATGATTCAATATTATTAATTCATCTTCCAACAATCTTTGTAAGACCTGTAACACTGCCTTTTCTTCACCTTCAATTGTTTGTAAAAGTTGTCTAGAAGTATGTGGTGCCTTTTTCAAGAGGTCAAAAACCCTATCTTTCAATGTACCAGATAGGATGCTTTCATTTTCAGTACAAATATCGCAAGTACCACATTTTTCTGTGTCCTTTTCTCCAAAATACTTTAGCATGAAAACGCTACGGCACACTTTCTTGTTTTTTACATAATCTAACATGGAAGCCATGTTGTGTTGTTTTACCGTATTGATATCACTGATTTTTTTTGCAAACAGGTTAATTGTGCGATCATCTTCCCTAGGGACCAAAAAAGTAACCTCTAGATCGCTTGTTGTGCTTTTGTACTCTGCGATATTGTCTTTATGTAATTGTTCTAATATTTTTTTTATGGATTTTTCGTGTTCCCCTGTCTTTTTTGATAACAAATGAATGTTGATCTTAGTTTCATATTCTGTAATCCCACCATAGGTGCGAAGTATGGTTTGAATTATGGGCGCGGTTTTGCGATTTTTTTTTAAATACTCAAAAATGCCTGCTTTGGAAGCCACAAACATAAGCGTTGTCTTCTCGTTGAAACTATCGGACAATGCAATTACCGAGTTTTGGTCAAGAATTCGTAATGCATTGTATGCCATGTTCGTGTTAAACTCATACCTTTTGCAAAAGGTATTGAACTTTAATGCAAAAACCTCTGTGATCAGTTCCCCATAAGAAACCTGAAAATAATTGTTCAGTTGTACATATAGATTCTTTACAAAAGCAACATCTGGCAAGGATGATAAAAACTGTTTTTTTGCTAAATCTTCATCTTCTTTTGTGGTTATAAGAACAGCGGTTGAAGAATTGCCATCTCTTCCCGCTCTTCCCGCTTCTTGAAAATAGCTTTCTAAACTATCAGGAATTTGATAGTGCACAACCAACCGTACATTGGCTTTGTCCACCCCCATGCCAAAGGCGTTGGTAGCGACCATAATGTTTACTTTCTCCTCTAGCCATTGTCCTAACCTTCTTTCTTTTTCGGACTTGGAGATACCCCCATGAAAAAATGAGGCCTTAAAACCATTTTTATTCAAAAATTCGGAAAGGAGCACGGACATTTTACGTGAACGCACATAAACAATGGAATTTCCCTTAATAGCACTTATATATTTTTTTAATTGATATCGCTTATCCTCTGTTTCCCTTACCTTAAAAATAATGTTTGACCTAGAAAAAGAATCTTTAAATATTTTCGCTTCATTTAGCCGTAGGTTTTCAACGATATCCTCCACCACTTTTGGTGTAGCGGTGGCGGTTAGGGCAATCATGGGAGCATTTGGAGCCAAATCTTTAAGAACGCTGCAGTCTAGATAGGCAGGCCTAAAATCATTGCCCCATTGAGAAATACAGTGGGCCTCGTCAATAGCAATAACATTTACGTTCATTTCCCTTATTCTTTCCTGGACTATGGATTGCTGCAAACGCTCTGGTGATAAATACAGAAACTTATAATTGCCATACAGACAATTATCTAAAAGATTGTTAAGTTCTTCAAATGAAATACCACCTGTAAGACCTAAAGCCTTTATGTCTTTTGCCTTTAATTGACTTACTTGGTCTTGTATTAAAGCAACAAGGGGTGAAACGACAATGCAAATGCCATCTTTTAATAATGCTGGAATTTGATAACATACAGATTTACCACCTCCTGTGGGCATCAACGCCAATACATCTTCGTTATTGGCAATGGCATCAATAACCTCCTTTTGAGACCCTCTAAAATTGTTATGTCCCCAATATTCCTTTAAAATGGTTTTTGCTTCCTTTTGCACTAAATAGGATTAAGTGTATCCAAAATAAACCCTATTCGGTCTAAAACTGGCCTTTTTGGAACAATAATAGGGTCGTAACCGAATTTGGTATAGGTATTGATCAATGCATCATGGATTTTTTCAGCCTCTCCAAACGTTTCGAGTCTTTCATTGTCGGATACATAGATCTCTTGCCAGGGAGGTACAACAAATATATGGTCGTAGCGATGATTGTCGCAGGCAGAAATAAATTCTTCGTCATATGTTTGTTCAAAGAAATCCATATATGCAAGTACATCTGGGATTCCGCGATCGAAGAAACTCACGGGTACATTTAATTCCAATGAATTTTTATAATGCCGAGCTCTGCCAGAAAGCAAATCTTTATTGAACTGTAAAGCATCCTCAACAAAGACCAATGGGTTGGATACAAATGCTTCTGAATCACTTTCTTTCTTTGCATTTGAGGTCATATCCCTAATTATTTCGTGAAAGCAATAGTGACCTTTGCTCTCTAGTCCATTTATGATAGATGTCTTTCCTGTTCCGGGTGCTCCGGTAATGACTACCTTATTGTTCAATTACAAAAATTTATGAATACAAAGTAATGAAATAGGAAGAAGGAAAAAAAATTGTGGACTAACCCATATCTTTGTAAAAAACAGTAGAATGGAGAAGGAGAAATCTGAAGAGTTTTATTCTAGACTTAAAGAACAATTGTTGGACAGCACAAAATGGCCATCTAACTATTTGTATAAGTTTATTGTGCCTACGGACGAGGAAAGAATTGGACAAATAAATAACATTTTCAATAATACAGGTGCAGTAATAGAATCTAAAAAGTCTAAAAAAGGTACGTATACCAGTATTTCAATTACAGTACACTTAGATAGCCCAGATGAGGTAATTGCCAAGTATAAGGAAGTATCGGAGGTAGAAGGGGTTATTTCCCTATAAATCACACAGATTGCTATAATTTTATTATTTTGCATGCGTTATCGGATAGACTTCCCAATAATTTAACTTCAATAAACACTTTAATTTGAACTTAGTAGAAAATTTAGAATATAATACAGAGCGCTCAAAGCTCATCATCCCTGAGTATGGCCGTCATTTTCAAAAAATGGTAGATCATGCGGTCTCTATAGCAGATCGTGAAGAAAGAAATAAAATAGCAAAAGCTATAATAAGTGTAATGGGCAATTTACAGCCCCATTTTCGTGATGTTCCAGATTTTCAGCATAAGTTATGGGATCAACTCTTTATCATGTCTGATTTTAAATTAGATGTGGATTCCCCTTTCCCAATTACCCCCAAAGAAGTATTGCAACAACGTCCAGAGCCATTAGAGTATCCACAGAATCATCCAAAATATAGATTCTACGGAAATAACATAAAGAGGATGGTGGATGTTGCCGTTAGCTGGGAAAAAGGCGATATGCGTTCCGGACTGGAATATGCAATAGCAAATCACATGAAAAAATGCTATTTGAACTGGAACAAGGATACTGTGGAAGACTCAGCAATTTTTAATCACTTAAAGGATTTGAGCGATGGTCAGATCGACCTAGCACCAAATGGTGAGAGTTTAACAGATAGCGGACAATTCCTTAAAAATCGCTTGGCCAAATCTAATAGAAATGGCACCAGTAGCAGTAATAAGAAAGGGCAGCGAAGCAACAGAGGAAAAAAAAGGTATTAAATTCCAGAGGATTACATGGGAACATTTCGAATAGAGGGTGGACACCAACTTCATGGTGAAATTACACCTCAAGGCGCAAAGAACGAAGCACTTCAAATTCTTTGTGCAGTTTTACTTTCAGGAGAAAAAATAACCATTAATAATATTCCAGACATTATTGATGTAAACAAGCTTATCGCTTTGTTGGAAGATTTGGGCGTTAAGATCCAAAAAAAAGGCAAGGGATGCTATACTTTCAAAGCAGATGATGTTAATTTGGAATACCTGCAATCTGACCAGTTTAAAAAAGATGGTCGCGGATTACGAGGTTCCATTATGCTTGTGGGACCTTTGTTGGCAAGATTTGGTAAAGGCTATATCCCAAAACCTGGTGGAGACAAAATAGGGAGAAGACGTTTAGACACTCATTTTGAAGGTTTTATAAAGCTTGGAGCAAAGTTTAGATACAATAAAGAAGAATATTTCTACGGTGTAGAGGCGGACAAGCTCAAAGGCACATATATGCTTTTGGATGAGGCCTCGGTTACCGGAACTGCAAATATTGTTATGGCTGCCGTCTTAGCAGAAGGTACTACTACTATTTACAATGCTGCATGCGAACCTTACTTGCAACAGTTGTGCAAGATGTTAAATAGAATGGGGGCAAAGATATCGGGTATTGGTTCCAACCTTTTGACTATTGAAGGCGTTGAAACTTTAGGAGGCACTGAGCATACCATGTTGCCAGATATGATTGAAATTGGCAGTTGGGTAGGCTTGGCTGCAATGACCCGCAGTGAACTCACCATAAAAAATGTGAGCTGGGATGATTTGGGACAGATACCGAATGCTTTTCAAAAATTAGGGATTAAGCTTGAACGAAAAGGAGATGACATATATATTCCAAAACATTCAGATGGATATGAAGTGCAAAACTACATTGATGGCTCCATTTTGACCATCGCTGATGCACCTTGGCCTGGTTTAACTCCAGACTTATTGAGCATTTTATTGGTTGTGGCAATTCAGGCAAAAGGCGAGGTGGTAATTCATCAGAAAATGTTTGAAAGCAGACTCTTTTTTGTAGATAAATTAATTGATATGGGTGCCAAGATTATTTTGTGCGACCCGCACCGAGCTACTGTTATTGGCCATGATTTTAAATCTGCGCTCAAAGCTACCACGATGGTATCACCTGATATTAGGGCAGGAGTTTCATTATTGATCGCTGCATTGTCGGCCAAAGGGACTTCTACTATTAACAATATAGAGCAGATAGATCGCGGTTATGAAAATATCGATGAACGTCTAAGAGCTATAGGAGCCAATATTGTGAGAACATAGTTTTTAGTTCTTTGGTATTAAAATGGTAACCCTTGTACCATTGCACCCTTCATTTTCAAGATTTTGAACGGTTACCAATTCTTGATTGGAAAATTCCTTCAGGGCATTAATCCGTTTGGCTGTGATAGACATTCCCCTTGAGGGGTGTTTAGCTGTTTTTTTAACTGTTTTTGAGGTTAAACCAACACCGTTGTCCTCAATAATACATTCAATATAGTCTTTTATACCCTTGAATGAAACCGTTAGATGTTTTGAACCTTTTTTTTGCATTAACCCATGAATAATCGCATTTTCTATATAAGGCTGAACAAGGAGCATAGGCACCTCATATTCATAGATATCTAAATCATCATGAATAGTAAAAGTATAACTGAAAGAATTGTCAAATCTTAGTGCTTCCAATTCAATATAAATTTTTAAAAGCTCAATCTCTTCATTTAACACCAAATTTATGTTGATAGAACTTTCCAGAACTTGGCGAAGCAATTTTGAGAATTTAGATAGATAGATTAACGCTCTTTTTTTATCGTTGGAAGAGATTAGGTACTGAATAGAACTAAGTGAATTAAAAATAAAATGTGGATTCATCTGGGCTCGGAGCATTCGTTTTTCCAATTCGGCATTTATTTCCTCAATCACCTTTTTCTGTTCGGAAATCAATGAGTTTTTTTCACGTAGTAGGGCATTTGATTTTTGTTTACTTCGATATCTAAAAAATAATAGGCTTGCAGAGAGCAATAGCAAGATTGAAATAACGATAAAATATATCATCCGTTTCCTATTTTGGAGCACTCTAGTATTGAGCAATGTTAGTTGCAGCTCATTCGCCTCAATTTCCCTATCTTTTACATAAACATCGTGCTGTATCTGCAGGTTTTGTATTTCCCTGACCTTGGTTTCATTCATAAGGCTATCCTTAAAGGCCATGGTTTTGTTTAAATGTAATATTGCTGTTTTTAGCTGATTGTCAGCCTCATAAATTTCATAGGCTTTTTGGTGAGCTTCTCTTTTTTGTTCGAAACTACCCTCCAATGAGTTCAAGGCTTCAATATTTTTGTTTGAGTATTGAATGGCCTCTTTATATTTTCGCTGTTTCAACATTAGATCTGCAAGACCATTATAGATTACCGGAATCTGTTGTTTTAATGAAAGTTGTTCGGCAAGTTCAAATGCTTTGTTAAAGTTTGTCTCCGCAGCATCCCATTGCCCTAGATTTAAATAGCAAGCTCCAATATTGGAATAACCTATGCACAAGGTTATTTTGTCATTTTGTTTTTTTGCGTAGGCCTGCCTTCTCAAGAACTTGTCAAGAGCAGCTTTATAATTCTCTTTGTTAAAATCGATTATGGCAATATTTGTTTGCACATTATTTTCCAATTTTTTCCGATCAGGCCCTTTATATATTTCGAGCGCCTTTTCATAACTTTCAATTGCCATATCTGGTTCGCCCATTAAATCATATAGAATACCTAGATTGGAATAGGCTGAAGAAACATCATAGGTAAGGTTTAATGAATCCACAAGTTTGAGGGTCTTTAGGTAGTAGCTTTTACTTGTTGGATAGTCACCTATACGCTTATATACAATTCCAAGAGAATTATATACCATTTTTATATATAAGTAATCTTTATTTTTTTTTGAAATGGAAAGACACTTATTAAAAAAATCTAAAGATTCGGGATAGTTGCCTGTCATGCCATGGGTTAATCCAAGATCGTATAACGCTTTGATTTCTCCTTTTGTAAAGTTGATTTGCCTAGACCTTTCTAAACTTTTTAAACCGTATTCAATTGCTTTTTCAGTATCCTGAAACCGAAAACTTTTCGATAAACCTCTAAATATATTAACCTGTGTTGTGTCATTGGCATTTTTTAGTAAGTTTCGAAGACTGTCAATTTTTTTTGTTTGAGAAAAACAGACATTCACTATAAAAAAAAAGATAAGGATGGAATAAATGGATAAACGGGACATCTTCATGTAATATATGCTTGACCGAATAGAGTAGTTCAATTTCTATTCGATAGGTTCTGGCTGGCATTAATTTATGAAGAATTATTTTCAAAGTCCCTTAAATTATCAAGCAAAGACTTTGAAAACTAGAATGCGTAGGAAAAGGTCTAATTTTTCTCCACTAATTTCCCATCTGGATAAAGCGCAAAACGCCCTTTTTCCTTATCATGGACGTTATCAGGGTAGGGCCAAGGCCAGCCACCAAATTGGGTTAAACGGTATTCTTCCATAGCTTGCTGAATCTCCTGATCGGTATTCATCACGAAAGGACCATACTTGGCCACAGGTTCATCAATGGGTTTTCCTTGCAATACTAGAAAGTGCGCATTTTCTGAACCTATTGTTATGGTTACATCTTTGGAAGGATCCAGCGCGATTCCAAAGTTGGGATTCACCTTTTTATCTCCAAAATAGATTTCGGAACCTTCATAAAAATACAAAGTCCGAGTAACTAGTGTGTTTGCTTTGGGCAGGGTGTATTCGGTATTGGCATCCGCATGAATGTTCCAAATGGCCACTTCATTCTCTGGCTTAGCTGCCCATGAATTTGGTGCAGGAGCATTGGCTTGGGTATTCTTGTAATTTCCCGCAACAACCTTTATTTGGGCATTTCCTTCATCAATAACTGGAATGTCTTCATGCCAAAGCATTTTAAAGTGTGGGTCCACAAACTTGTCTACTTTGGGCAAATTCAACCAAATTTGAAAAAGCTCTAACGGATTGGCTTTATCCATGTTCAGTAACGGAAACATTTCTGAATGTTGTACCCCGCTTCCTGCGGTCATCCACTGTGTATCACCTTCACCAAACCTTCCAGCAGCCCCTAAAGAATCGGAATGGTCACAGTATCCTTTGTTTACAATGGTTATGGTTTCGAAACCACGATGCGGGTGGTAGGGAAATCCGGGTATTGTTTGCCCATGATACATGCGCCACCCATCTTTTATGGTAAAATCATTTCCTATGTTCCTGCCTTTCAAAAGCAATGGGTCGGGACCCATGTCGTTTGTCCCTTTTGGGTAATGGTCCAAATGATATACACAAAAAAGAAAGGGGTCCTGAGTTTGCCATGGAAACCCTAAAGGAAATGTTTGTAGGATAGCATCTTTCATAATTAATGTTTTGCTGTGTTTATTTCTATCCAATAGCCTTCTGGATCTTGTATATAAATCTGCTTTACACCATCGGCTCTATCGGTTACAGAACCTTTATTGCCAGGCCAATCATAAAAGTCAATTTCTTTTAAAATTAAACGCTCAATGAAACCTTCTAAATTTTGTATGGACAGACATAAATGAATGCTTTTATCTTTTTTGAACTCAATAACATCTTTCTTGATCAAGTGCAATTGGGAGTTTCCATAAATGTTGAACCATCTAAATCCAGGTTTTCGCTCTGGGTGTGGAATTTCCTCAAAACCAAAAACATCTTTGTAAAAATCTCCGGTTTTCATCAAATTGGTCACTACAAGAGATTGGTGGTCAAAATCGAAACTCACTTTGTTCTTTTTAGGAGCGATGTACTGAGCACTTAAATACTTTTGTTTCCATTGGCCATTTTCAAAATCCCCAATAGTGAGATTATAGGTATATGCATCTACATATTGCCAATAATCTGTAACTGTGGATTCACCATAGGCGTAGGTGTAAATAATATCTTTGCCTTTGCTTCTAACAGTACCTTCGGTCACTCCCCCAAAAACATCAAACTCCCAGAATTTAATGGTGTTTGATTGTTTATCAAACTTTCTGATACCATGATTTCTAGGACCATAATCTGTTTGTTCTTTGTTTGTGAAACCTAAGGCCTCTGAAACAATTAGTGTACTGTCCAAGCTGTACTTAAACTCAATTTCTTGTTTAAATTTTGAGCCATCACCCCATGTTCCTTCGGACTTCCAAGTTTTCCCGATTAGGTTATCAAAAAGAGACAGTTGACTTTGTTGACCATAGGACTGCGCAAACAATCCCATGGCTAATACCACTACATACTTCTTCATTTTACTATTTACCTTATGGTTTATAGAGTTTCCTTTTGTTTCCTCTTACTTTGCAGAATTCGACTAGCTAATTTAGTTTTTTCCAATTGGTGGAGGGCCATCGATCATGGCTTCATATTTTTCGTTTCCTTTTCTGGTTTTATACTCTTCTTTAACTTTATCCACCAATTTTGGGTTTTCGAACAAATCTGCCATTGTCATAGCCATTGCTTTGGATGCGTAAATCATTCCTTTATGACCTATGCTCATACCACCACATGCAACAACTGCCCATGAATGCCAAGGAGTATCTTTTGGGGCTACGGTTACACTTAGGTTAATGTTTGGAACATTCCAACTTACATCACCTACATCTGTAGAACCACCCCCTGGGCTTTTTTCTGTTTCTCTCAAAGGCTCTACACTACTGTCCATTCCAATTTCCGGTTTGCCGGTTGCTTTTTGTATGGCCTTGCCGAATGCAACTTCATCTTCCGTATAAGAAATTGGTCCCAAAAGTTCTAAATTCTTCTGCATGATTTCTCCTCCCGCTCTATTTACCAAAACCTCATAAATTCCAGAAACTAAGGATATTTTGTAATCTACATTGGCCATAATTGCAGCTCCTTCTGCCATTTTTTTAACTCGTTCATAGGTAGGTAACATTACTTTACGTTTAGGATCACGAACCCGCACCCAAATTTTAGAATAATCTGGCACTACATTTACAACTTGTCCACCATCTTGAATATGATAATGAATTCTAGATGTGGGCATTATGTGCTCTCTATAATAGTTCATACCTGTTGTATAAAGTTCTAGGGCATCAGATGCGCTGCGCCCATTCCATGGATCTGCAGAGGCATGGGCCGCTTGTCCATAGAACTCCACTATAAAATCTATTAGAGAAAGTCCACTCTGTACATCGGCTTCTATATTGGCTCCTGGATGCCAGCTTACATTTACATCTACATCATCCCAAAGTCCTGCTTCTACCATCCAAACTTTTGCAAAAAACTTTTCCTCCGCAGGTGTTCCCAAGAATTTTACAGTACCTTTTAATTTACCCGCTTCTATTTGCTCCTTTATGGCTATTGCAGCCCCTAAACTGGCCGCACCAAACATGTTGTGTCCGCATCCATGGCCGGGTGCTCCATCAATCCTTGGGTTTTTAGTAGGCTCTGTTTTCTGAGAAAGACCAGGTAGTGCGTCAAACTCACCCAATACACTTATGACAGGTTTTCCTGACCCATACGTGGCTGTGAATGCAGTGGGAATATCTGCTACGCCTCTAGTTACCTCCAATCCGTTTTTTTCTGCATAATCTGCCAAAACCTCGGCAGATTTAGATTCGTTAAATGCTGTTTCGGCAAGTGCCCAAATAGAATCACTTATCTTAATCAGATTTTCTTTATGTGTTTCAACAGAGGCAACAATTGCCTTTTTGTTTGAATTCATTTTTTGTGCTGACACATGTATGGAAAGCAAGCAAAGAAGCACTAGGGTAGTTGATTTTTTCATTTTATAATGTTTGAATTAGTCTGTATTTAGAAAGTCATTATCATTAGGTAAATCATTGATTTAAATAGGAAGAAACCTAAAGGACAAAAACGAATACTAAAAATACTGAAAAAGAGTTAACCTACAGCTTCTTTGTAAACTTTTAAACAGCGCTCCCGCGCCATTTTGTGGTCGACCATTTTTGGAGGATAGGTAAGGTCTTGAAGCTCAGGAACCCATTTGTTGATGTATTCCTTTTGCTTATCAAATTTATCCACCTGTGTAGTGGGGTTGAATATTCTAAAATATGGTGCAGCATCCACTCCGCTGCCAGAGGCCCATTGCCAGTTACCAATGTTACTGGCAAGGTCATAATCCAATAACTTTTCAGCAAAATAAGCTTCTCCCCAGCGCCAATCTATTAAAAGATGTTTACAGAGAAAGCTTGCGACCAACATACGTACTCTGTTGTGCATGTAGCCTGTTGAATTTAACTCTCTCATGCCCGCATCTACAAGGGGGTAACCGGTATGCCCCTTTCTCCAAAGTTCAAATTCTTGTTCATTGTTTCTCCAAACTATTCTGTCGTATTTCGGTTTGAAAGAATTGTTCACTGTCTTTGGAAAATGCCATAAGATTTGCATGAAAAACTCACGCCAAATCAATTCGTTCCAGAACACTTCGTTTTCTTCGTCAATTGCCTTTTTCATCATTTTGCGTATAGAAACTGTTCCAAACCTTAGGTGAGGTCCCAACCTAGAGGTACCGTTTTCCTTTGCCGGAAAATTACGAGTTTCTTCATATTGTTGAATGAGTCTGGGCTCAATGTTAAAATCAGGTACTTTTATGCTGGAAGGCTCAAAACCTATATCATTGAGCTGGATATTTGGCAGATTTGTGTTCTTATAAAGATTATGAAAGTGCGAAAACGTATCATAGTCTACCAAATGTAGAGATGGATCAAAGTTTTCTTTCCAGCGGTTTTTATATGGTGTGTATACCACGTATGGATTTCCATCATTTTTTAGGACATCGTTCTTTTCAAAAATGACCTGGTCTTTAAATGTCTGGAAGTTTATGTCATTTTTCTCCAAAAACAATTCAACCTGAAGATCACGGTCTCTAGCATAGGGTTCGTAATCGTTATTGGTGAAGACGGAATCAATTGTAAATTCTTTTATAAGTTGCTCAAAAACTGAAAGTGGATCGCCCTTATACATGGCTATACCACTTTTAAATTTGATCTGCAGCTCTTTTCTCATCGTTTGTAGTTGTCCATAGAAAAAAGAAACCCTCGCATCACTTTTAGGTAGTTTTTCAAGAATTTCAGTATCAAAAATGAAAATGGGTAAAACTGGATGTTTGGATTTCAAAGCTTGATATAACCCAACGTTGTCGTCTAAACGCAAATCTCTTCGAAACCAAAATATACAAACCGTTTTCTTCATTAGTTTACGTTCAAAGTGGACATTCCTCCATCAACCCCTAAAATTTGACCGGTAATCCAAGTACTTTTTTCGCTTAATAGAAAGACCGCCAAGTTGGCAATATCTGCTTTTTCTCCATATCTTTTTAATGGATGTCTTTCTGACATTAGTTCCTTTTTCTTGTCATTATTGAGCAAACGCTTTGCCAGTGAGGTATCTACTAATGATGGTGCAATGGTATTGACTCGTATTTTTGGGGCATATTCTGCTGCCATAGACTTAGCAAAGCCCTCAATAGCACCTTTAGCCGCTGCAACACTTGTATGAAAAGGCATTCCCGTACCAACAGCTACAGTACTAAAAAAAACCATACTTGAACCTTCGGCCATTCTTGGGATTATTGTTTTGACAACATTTACCAGGGAGAAGAAATTTAGATGCATATCCTCTTTAAAAGTATCAACAGACAGCATTTTGAAGGGTTTTAAATTTATACTGCCCGGACAATATGCAAATCCATGAATTTCTTCAGGAAGCTGGTTTTGATCTAATAAATCTGTCTTGGCATCAAAAGAAATATGATTTGCACCCAAGTTTTCTATTTCTTCATTTGTTCTTGAAGCAATATAAACCGTGTTTTCTTCCATAAGAGTTTTGGCCATTTCAAAACCAATACCATGAGACCCGCCAATTAGTAAAATATTCTTTTTCATTTCTTTAAATTGATTTTAATTCCAGCGTGTTGGATTTGCCTTCTACTTTTCCAAAAAGCTCAATTAGTTTTTGCTCACGATATTTAAAAATTTCTCGCAATTGTTTTTTAACGATAATCGGATAGGCCAACTGACCCAAAATTCCGAAAGGAAGTTTGTAATCAATAATATCTTCCATTAGTACACCTCCATCGACTTCTTTTATAAAATGCTTGTGATGCCAAAGTGCATAAGGACCAAAACGCTGCTCATCAACAAAGTATTCGCCCTTCATCATGTGGGTAATTTCTGTTACCCATTTCGTATTGAAAAAAGGAAACGGTTTTACAATGTATTGAATAATTTGCCCTGGAAACATAGGCTTCTCTGCTCCAGATAATATTTGGAACCCCATGTGGTCCGGAGTTATTACCTTCAAGTTATTGGGACTGGACAGAAAATCCCATGCCGCTTGTTTGGATATGGGCAATATTTGGGTTGAACGGAGTTGATATAATTTCATCTGAGAATTTTTACAAAGATAGGCTCAAATTGTTTAACAAAAAACATAAATAGTTAAACAAAATATTTTTCCGCTTTTCAAGAATTTTTTTAGACGAGATAAGAGAAGAGAATCTGCCTATCATTAAAAGACTCTTTTAAGGGTTTCTTAACAATGCTAACATTGCTTTATATTTAGCTTTGTTGCACTAACAAATCTAAAACACTTTCTAATGAAAAAATTACTCTTATTACTATGTGTTGTATCTGTTTCCTTATCGATGGAAGCCCAGATTACAACTCCAGCTCCAAGTCCTGCATCCAAATTGGAACAGAAGGTTGGTTTAACTGATGTTACTGTGGATTATTCTAGACCTTCCATGCGAGGAAGAACAATTTTTGGAGACTTGGTTCCTTATAACAAATTATGGAGAACAGGAGCTAACGCTTACACAAAAGTTAGTTTTAGCACTGATGTTGCTATAGCTGACCAAGAAGTTAAAGCTGGGACATACTCAGTTTTTACAAAACCTGGCGAATCTAATTGGGAGGTATTCTTTTATACAGATACCCAAGGAGGTGGAACTCCCAGAGAATGGGATGATAGCAAGGTAGCTGCGAAAGCAATGGTTAAGGTTTATCCAATGTCCATGCCAGTAGAGACATTTACCATTAGTATTGATGATTTAACGACCACAGGGGCTAACTTAGGATTTATCTGGGAGAAAGCATATGTTGCTGTGCCTTTTACTGTTCCTTCTGATGCAGCAGTACTTAAGGATATTGAAAACACATTGGCAGGACCTAGCGCAGGGGATTATTACACTGCGGCAGTTTATTACCTGAATGAGGACAAAGATATTTCTAAAGCTAAAGAATGGATGGAAAAAGCAATGTCGATGACTGAGGAGCCTAGATTTTGGCAGCTACGTCAACAGTCTTTGATTTATGCTAAGGCAGGAGATAAGAAAGCAGCTATTGAAACTGCTAAAAAATCACTAGCCGCATCTGAAGCTGCAGGGAACAATGATTATGTTAAAATGAACAAAGATTCTTTGAAAGAATGGGGAGCACTTTAATGTTTCTCTTTTAAAAAATAAAAACCCACGTTAGCGTGGGTTTTTTTTATGCTTTTAGTGGAGGTTTACTAAGAAAGTTATCAAATGTTTCAATCAGCATTGCAAGGCAAATGACCAAAATACATCCAAATGCATTTAGCCATAAATAAGACATCCAATCCATATACCATCCAATAATTACAATTACCTGAGTTACTATTGCAGCGGTAAAAACTGCATTTCCTTTTACGAACTTAAGGAAGAATGCCAAAAGGAAAATACCCAAAACATTGCCATAAAAGATGGAACCGATAATGTTTACTAATTGAATTAGGTTGTCAAATAGATTGGCAACACAAGCAATACAAATAGCTATAATGCCCCAGAGCAATGTAAACCCTTTAGTTGCCAGAACATAGTGCTTCTCATCTTTTGCTTCTTTTTTATTTCTTTTATATAGATCCAACGCAGTGATTGTACCAAGGGCGTTCAATTCAGATGCTGTTGAAGACATTGCGGCCGACAGAATAACAGCTAAAAGCAACCCAATGAGCCCGGTTGGTAGGTTGTCCAAAATGAAATGGATAAAAACATAGTCCTTATCATTGGTTTCAACGGTATCATTAGCTTTTGCTATTAAAGTTTTGGCCGTATCTCTGCTTGTCCTTTCTTTCTGGTTAATTTTTAATATGTCCTGCTTAGCTTGTTCAATGGCATTATACTCTTTCAATTCCAAAGCTGCTGAAAAAGCATTCTGAGCCATTTTTTTCTCTTGCTCCAGTGCCAAATGTTCCTGTTCCAAAGCTTTATATTCTCCTATGTATTCTGATTCCATGACCGCTTGTGTCGCTGCTGGATTGAAATTTAAAGGAGATGGGTTGTATTGGTAAAAAACGAATACCATTGCTCCAACAAGTAATATGAAAAACTGCATTGGAATCTTAAAAACACCATTGAAAATAAGTCCTAACTGGCTTTCACGAACAGATTTGCCTGAAAGATAGCGTTGTACTTGACTTTGGTCTGTTCCAAAATATGCAAGCGCTAAAAAGAATCCGCCAGTTATACCGCTCCAGAATGTGTACCTATTATTGGTGTCCAAACTAAAATCTAAAACCTCCAGCTTTCCGTTTGCACCGGCAATTTTTAAAGCTTCACCAAAAGACACGCCTGTTGGAAGGGACCCAAGAATAAAAAAGAACGCAAAGAACATACCCACCATAATAATGAACATTTGCTGTTTTTGGGTCACACTAACCGCTTTGGTACCTCCAGACACTGTATAGATGATCACTAAAATCCCTATGATGATGTTCAATGTGCGTAAATCCCATCCCAGTACAGCAGAAAGTATAATAGAGGGTGCAAATATTGTTATCCCAGCGGCTAAACCTCTTTGGATTAAAAATAGTATTGCGGTGAGCGTGCGTGTTTTTAAATCGAATCTACCTTCCAACATCTCATATGCCGTGAAAACTTTTAGTTTTTTGTAAATGGGAATAAACACCAAACAAATAAAAATCATGGCTAAGGGCAACCCAAAGTAGAACTGTACAAAACCCAATCCGTCATGAAATGCCTGGCCCGGCGTGGATAGAAAAGTAATAGCACTGGCTTGGGTAGCCATAACAGAGAGACCTATTGTCCACCATTTGGCGTCATTGCCGCCACGAACATAATCATCTACATTTTTACTTCCCCGGGTTTTCCAAACCCCATATCCAACAATAAATAACAGTGCACTACCTAGAACAATCCAATCTAATACGCCCATTAAAAGTTTTAGTTATTTAGTACCATTATGAAGTAGAAGATCAAGATATAAACAAAATTTAGAAGAAGCACTATTGAATATTCTTTCTTCCAAATTGGCTTGTTTTCCATATTATCCTTTGACATTACTTTCGGTTTTTACCTCGCTTTTTCCAACGGAAAGCATGTTTGCAAAAAGTTTGTATGCTCCAGAAACACCGGCCGGAAGTTCCCTGAAAAAGCTCAATCCGGTATAAATGTAATGGCCTTCTCCATGCGGAGCTACTAAAAGGCTGCCATCTGTGGGTTCTTCACCTTCGTCTCCCATTGAAAGTATTGGGGTAAATTCTGAGCTCCATTCTTTAGGAAAATATAGGCCTCTTTCTTGAACCCATCCATTAAAATCACTTTCCTTGATAGTGTTTGGAAAGTTTGCAATTGAATGATTATTTGCTATAATGCTAACCGCTGCAGACTCATCCGTAACCCTATCCCTTGAGAGTGTAAGACTGTACGGAGCAATATTCTCAAACTGTTTGGACCACCTGCCTGCAGTGTTGTATTGCACTACCATATTTCCACCGCGCTCAACATAGTCAAACAAAAGGGGCTGTTTGAATTTTAAATCGTCTACGACATTATAAGCTCTAATTCCAACTACAACGGCATCATATTTATCCAAAGATCCTTTTTGAATATCCTTTGGATCAATGATATGAACCTGATATCCGATTTGTTTTAAACTTTCTGGAACTTTATCCCCTGCACCAACTATATAACCAATATGTTCTCCTGTTTTCTGAATATTCATTCTAACTACCTTGGCTTCAGAAGGCAATAAGATAGATTGTTTGGGAATATGTTGATAACCAATTTCCACAAGCTCTTTGTCATATGACTTATTTGCGATAGTGATTATTGGAGCAATCTTCCCTTCGCTGTCTGTACTTGGAGGGGTTACTTTAAAAGTAACTGCTTGTTCCTGACCCTTTTGAGCAATTGAAAAGGGAATGCTTTTTGGAGAAATGGTCCACCCTAAAGGATGTTGCAATGCTATCTCACCAGAAACGCTATCCTTCCCAGCTTTAACATTTACCAATATGTCCTTAGTTTTGGAATCTGAAAAGATCAAGACTTTTTCCTCTATTTTGGAAGTTGCCTCAGGAAGCACAACAAAAGGCTCATATAATTCCCCTCTATCTGGTTTTGAATGTCGGTAGACTACGGGTTTTTGAAATTTGATTTGAACCCCATTAAAATCTAAAGTGAATTTCGCAGTGAAAGCGCTTGGCGTTTCCGCCTTTCCAATCATTTTTTGATTTTTAACCGTATACATCCCCAAAGTACCAGGTTCCTTTAACCAATATGGTCCAGAAATACTGGCAGTTTCAGGAACGGTAAAATCAATGCTAATGTTCTCTTTTATGTTTTCCAATAAAACCTTGTTCGGTAACATGCTGGTTTCTGTACCGGTCAGCTCAATCTTTTTCAGAGTAACATTTTGAGAACTTCGGTTCAATGCTTCTACATTAAGCTTGGAGGTATTGCCACGGGTAGTGGAGGCAGATTCAGAACTGATTTCCAAGTATAATCCAGAACACGCTAAGATCAACGATTGCAACTCTTCAGACTTTAAAGTTTTCCAGTGTTCATCCTCAATACCCTGTAATAGTTGATAGGCTTCGACCAACTCTGGAACATGTTTTGAAGGATTGGAGAAATCAAAATTCTCTTCCATTTTGTATAAAATGTCGCCTATTGCCTTACCGCCTTTTATTCTTGACCACGTGGTATTTATGCCATCAAATAGGTTATTGTTAGCAGGTAAATCCCCTTTTAACAATTCTACATATTCATCCTGAGTACCTCTTGTAGTTACCCTCCCAAAGCCTTGACATAAGTGCTGACTACTTGCCATTGATGCTATTTCGTTATTGGAAAGACCCAGTTCTGGATAGAAAACGCCAATATCCATTTTCAACATTTTGGATTTGTCGGCTTTCGCAAAATTTTCTTGACTACCGTAGAACCACCAAGACGTGTTGAAAAACACTCTTTTTGGTTGCCATATGGATGTAAGTCCCAACTGCTCTGGATATGCATTTTGGTCATTGGCCAAATCAAATGCTTCCATACTTAACATAGCCGAGGAAGTATGATGCCCATGTGTTGAACCAGGTGTTCTATGGTCAAAACGATTTATGATAACGTCTGGCTTTAAATTCCGGATGGCCCAGACCACGTCTCCCAAAACCTTTTCTTTATCCCAAATTCTTAACGTCTCATTAGGGTGTTTGGAGTAGCCAAAATCATTGGCGCGGGTAAACCATTGTTCTCCACCATCAATTCTTCGGGCTGCCAAAAGTTCTTGGGTTCTTAAAACGCCCAAAAGCTCCCTAAGTTCTGAACCGATCAAATTTTGACCTCCATCTCCCCTTGTTATGGAAAGATAAGCAGTACGCGCCTTGTCATGATTGGAGAGGTAAGAAATCAACCTAGTGTTTTCATCATCTGGGTGTGCTGCAATGTAAAGCGCCGTACCTAAAAAGTTGAGTTTTTGGAGGCTATGGTGTATTTCAATAGATGAGGGTTTATTAGGCTTTTGAGCATAGGTGTTAGAAACAACGGTAGCTAAAGTCAGAAGGCTGACCCAAAAGTTTCGCATGAGAAGTTTTTTAGTGGTTATTCCAAATATAGAAAGATTCAAATCAGACAGGATGCAATTTAGAACATCTTTAACACGGTGTGATTATGACAAAAATGCCAAAACTATAGCCCTAAGCTATCTCTAAGGATAATGTCTTCGTTTCCATTTTGCCCCCAGTAAGCTGTCTTTAAAGATTTTAACCTTGTTGCCTTTGTGGTCATTATTTTTGCCTTTGGACCAAAGCCGCTTTTAAAATCTTCGGACCAACTTTCTATAGGGTAAGGGAATTCAGCAGTAAAATTGATATTAAGACTTCTTTCCAAATCTGGATAAACCAAAGTATAGCTGCTGATTCCATCTTTAGTTGACAGCTCAGCTTTTACGTTGTAGGCCTTAAGCTCCACATGTCTTAATCTTGCATACTCCAGGGATGGGATCATTTTTAGGTTTCCAACAGGTAAATCATCAGGATTGATTCTAATTTTGGTCCATATTTCATTTTCCAGAAACTCCTTCTCCAATGTTAAGTTCTGATCTGCTTCATTTTCAAAATACGAATGGCTCATGAACTCAAATTGTTCCCTATTGTTGATTTGTGAATACATGTGCCCACACCATTCTTGCATAGAGAGGCTTGTTTTTACCGCATGTTGGTTATCATGAACTGGGTAAAACGTACTGCTCATTACCGAATAAGGATAAATTCCAGTTAAGTATTTCTTTGTTGAGTTAAGCTTTAAAACAGGAATGTTATCAGGATTGTTTCTGTCTGCTTTTACCTGTTTTTCTGCTAGGAATGGTTCAGTAACATATATAAGAACGGAATGCCCATCTCTAATTTCACCGTATCGGGCTTGTTCCAATTTATAAGAAGTGATTTCGGCATTGCCGGCATACCAATATTTTTTAAAATCTTCGGAAACCTTTTTTTTGGGGCTTTCAATCTTTTCTAAAGCTTCTTCAGTGTTAAGGGCCATTTCTTTGTTAGAGGCTTTGGTTTTTTCAACACAAGAAAATAGACTTAAAGAAACCAAAAGAAATAAACCAATGGCAAATTCAGCCTTGAACAGATTTTTCATAACGGAAGGAATTTTAGTAAAATTAAGGAACCCTGCTTAGGAAACCATATCCATTAACGTTTTATAAACTAAATGAGTAGGTAAGCCAACAACATTGGTGTAGGGGCCTTTTATTTCTGAAATCCCAACCATTCCGATCCACTCCTGTATTCCATAAGCCCCTGCCTTATCAAAAGGCTTGCAGATATCTATATAATATTCAATTTCCTCATCAGTAAAATCCATAAACTTTACCCAAGTTGTTGCGCTTACCGTTTTTTGTGCCGTTGAGGTGGTAAAGCAAACAGATGTAATTACCTCATGCCAATCTCCCGATAATGTGCGAAGCATTTTAAAAGCTTCTTTTTTGCTGGAGGCCTTGGCAAGGGACATACCTTTATACCAAACTACGGTATCTGAGGTAAGCACAATCTCGTTTTTCTTTAATTCTTCTTTAAATGGAGTTGCCTTTAATTTAGCTAGAAAGTTGGATATTTTTTCTCCCTGTAAATGTTCTGGATATACTTCATCTACAGATTTTGGCCTTACCTCAAAATCTAAGCCCATCTCTTTCAAAAACATTTTTCTTCTTGGAGAGGCGGAGCCTAGAACAAGTTTGTAGCCTTTAAGTTTTTTATTTAAGGGATTAGGTTCAATCATTCTTGGCACTATAATTATCGTTCCAATCGCCTCTTACCTTCAATACCTGTTCTATGATATCACGAACGCAACCTTCACCACCATTTTTATGCGAAACATAATCAGAAATTGCCTTTACTTCAGCTACAGCATTTTGCGGAGCAGTGGCAAGGGCCACCATTTTCATAGGAGGTATGTCTGGCAGGTCATCGCCCATATAAAGTACATTTTTAGAATCAATATTGTAAATATCCATGTACTCTTCCAAAGGGTCTTGTTTGTGATGGGCCCCTAAATAAATATCCGTTACCCCAAGACCTTTTAATCGTTCTTTTACGCCTTGGTTGGTGCCACCGGAAATAATGCAAACATTATAACCTTTCTGCAAAGCAGTCTTAAGGGCATAACCATCTTTAACATTCATTTTCCGAAGCATTTCCCCTTTGGTGGTTATCAAAATTGAACCATCTGTGAACACACCGTCCACATCGAAGACAAAGGTGGTAATATCATTCAAAAGCTCTTTATAATTCTTCTTCATATCTTTTTTTTATGGCCTCACTAAATAAAATGTAAAGTTCGGTTTGTTTTTTATCTTTCAATAAACTTAAATGGTTTTGAATACTTTTTTTATCATTTCTTCTTGCAGGACCAGTTTGAGCTTCTTTTGGGGAAATGGATTGTATTTTTTTGGCAGTTTCCAATATTAAGGGTTGCAACAACTCAAATGACAATCCCTCTTGTAGACAAATACTTTCGCTAATGCTATATAAATGATTGGTAAAATTGTTCGCAAAGACAGCTGCAAGATGTAATTTTTTTCTTTGATCAGAGGTGATTACATACACCTTTTCTGAAATGTCCTCACCTAACATTTGTACTACTTTAAGGGACTCATCTTGTTTAGCTTCTATACAAATGGGAATGGATTTAAAATCTAGGGCCTTGTCTTTGGTAAAGGTCTGTAAAGGATAGAAAACACCCCTGTTTGGAGATACTATACTATCCATTTCCACAGACCCTGAGGTGTGCACTACAATTCCCTTTTTACTGGCAAGTGATTGAGAAACTTTGGCAATGGCATCGTCTTTTACCGCGATGATATAAACATCTGCATCTACAATTTGTGCAAAATCGTTTGAAAAAGGAACTATATTGGAAAAACCTTCCAAACTGTTTTGATTTCGACCTACCACCTGAACAATTTTTACTTCTTCAGACTTGGCAAAAGCATTGAACAAATGCTTAGCTACATTTCCGGTACCGACAATTACTATGGACAGCATGCCCAAAACTACGAATTTAGAGATACATTGTTTTTAGAAGAATTAACAAATTTGTTTAACCATTTCTATCCTGTAAGATCCTAATAAATGGTAAAAAGATGGTATTTTTGCAAGCTGAAAACACATCTGCAATTAGATGATAGAAATTGTTAAAAAGACCCTTTTTTCTACAAAACTTATGGCTGTTCTTTTTCTGGTTTTTGCGGTAGCGATGGCCATTGGAACCTTTGTAGAAACTTGGTATAGCACTGAAACAGCCCGAATTTATATCTACAATGCCACCTGGTTTGAGGCTATTATGGTATTTTTTGTCATCAATTTTCTAGGAAATATGTTCCGCTACAAGCTTTTTAGCTGGAAAAAATGGCCGGTGCTAATACTGCACCTTTCATGGATCTTGATCATTGTTGGAGCTTTTGTCACAAGGTATATAAGTTATGAAGGTATGATGCCCATTAGGGAGGGCAATACCGAAAACAGATTTTATTCAGATAAAACCTTTTTAACAGCTTTTGTGGATGGCGATATTGGAGGAGAGACAAAGCGCAGGGTATTGGAAGATGATTTGATCGTTACTCCAGAAGGCATGCGTTCCAGTTTGCCATGGAAATCGGACTTTAATGGGCAGCCTTTTACAATTTCCTATGTAGACTTTATCGCTGGGGCAGAAGAAGGGCTGATTCCTGATGCAAGAGGTAGCCAATACCTTAAAATTGTTGAAGCTGGAGATGGTCAACGTCATGAACATTACCTGGAAAATGGAAAGGTCGCGAGCATCCATAATGTATTATTTTCTTTAAACAAAGAAACAGATGGAGCGATAAATATTTACTCGGATAGTGTTGGTTATCAAATCAAATCACCTTTCTCTGGAGATTTTATGCGAATGGCCGATCAATTCCGGGGAGAAGTTGTCAATGACAGTCTTCAGACCTTGCAATTACGTTCCTTGTACAATATGGCAGGAATGCAGTTTGTAATTCCAGAGCCTTTGGTTAGAGGTAGTTATGGTATTGTCAAGGTTCCGGCAAATGAAGTTACAGAAGCAACACAAGATGCTTTAGTTGTATCCATTACTGTAAATGGAGAAACGGTAGAGCAGAAATTGTTAGGAGGAAAGGGTAGTTCCAATTTTTCAGATAAGGTAAAAGTAGGCGGGATGGATTTTTCGCTTAGTTACGGGTCTAAAGTATATGAACTTCCATTTTCAATTCAATTGAATGATTTTATTGCTGAAAAGTATCCGGGCACAGAGGCTGGTTACGCTTCTTTTATGAGCAAGATTACTGTTAAGGATAAGCGTCCGTTCGATTATGATATCTTTATGAACCATGTATTGGATCACAAAGGATATCGGTTCTTTCAATCTAGTTTTCACCCAGATGAAAAAGGCACTGTTTTATCCGTTAACCATGATTTTTGGGGCACTTGGATTACCTATATAGGTTACTTTTTGCTTTATTTGGGACTAATGGGTATCATGTTCTTTGGGAAAACCCGTTTCCGTGACCTCCAAAAATCCTTGGAAAAAATCAAAACCAAAAAAGCAGCTTTAGGGACCATTGCTTTTTTCTTGTTCACTTCTTTGGCCACGGCACAGCAGGAAGACACAGAAAATCACGAACATACCAATCTTCCATCGCAAGAGCAGGTGGATTCCATTATTCAAGCCACTATCGTTGACGAGAAACATGCTGAAAGTTTTGGCGCTCTTGTCATTCAAGATGAAGGAGGAAGAATGAAACCCATTCATACATTTGCTTCAGAATTGTTGCGAAGACTAAGTGGAAAGAACACCTACGATGATTTCACCGCAAATCAAGTTTTCCTTTCCATGATGATGAATCCGGGTATTTGGTACAACACCGAGTTTATAGCACTTGGAAAAAAAGAAAATGATAGCCTTAGGAGTATTATTGATGTACCAAAGGGAACAAAGTATGTAAAAGCTACAGATTTTTTTGACGATAAAGGTACATACAAGCTACAGCCCTATTTGCAGAAAGCAACTTCGACTACCAATCCATCCAATTTTGAAAAAGACTTTAAAAAGGTAGGTGAAAGGTTAAGTTTGTTGAACATTGCCCTTAGTGGACAGATTGTTAAAATATTTCCTTTACTCAATGATGAAAACAATAAATGGATATCTGCCATTGAGTATCGATCTGGACAATATCAAGTGTCGGATTCTCTTTATTCCAATTTTGTAAAAAATTCAATGCCCTATTATTTGGGTTCCCTAAAGACTGCCATTGATTCTGGAGATTATGCTCAACCAGATATGCTGTTAGAGGCATTTAAGCAAAATCAAAGAAACCATGGTGCTGAGGTGCTGCCGGATGAAAAAAAGGTAGAGATTGAAATCATGTACAATAAGTTGGATATTTTCAACAGATTGTACAAATATTACGGAATGGTTGGTCTGTTGCTGTTCTTTATTCTGATATTTCGAATCTTTAAGGATAGAGAAATTTGGAAGGCAACAGCATATGTACTTAAAGGATCAGTGATCATCCTGTTTATTTGGCATACTGCTGGTTTGGTTTTACGATGGTATATTTCTGGCCATGCACCTTGGAGTGATGCCTATGAAAGTATTTTATATGTTTCATGGGCTACCATGGCAATAGGCTTGGCATTAGGAAGAAAAAGCGAGTTGACCCTTGCTGCAAGCGCTTTTGTAACATCGCTGCTTCTTGCAGTGGCCCATCAAAGTTGGGTAGACCCTGCCATAGCAAATTTACAGCCAGTTCTTGACAGTTACTGGCTAATGATTCATGTAGCGGTAATTGTTGGCAGTTATGGACCCTTAACTGTTGGTATGATCTTAGGAGTTGTTTCGTTATTGCTCATTATCTTGACTACCAAAAAGAACAAGGAGCGCATGGAGCTCAACTTAAGAGAGTTGATAGTTATTAATGAATTGGCGTTGACCACCGGACTTGTTATGTTGACCATAGGTAATTTTTTGGGAGGCCAATGGGCCAATGAAAGTTGGGGGCGTTATTGGGGGTGGGATCCTAAAGAGACGTGGGCCTTGATCTCAATTATGATCTATGCTTTTGTAATACATATGCGTTTGGTTCCCGGACTAAGAGGAAAGTGGATTTTCAACTTTGCAAGTATCATTGCTTTTGCCAGTATAATGATGACCTATTTTGGAGTCAATTTTTATCTAGTAGGTTTGCATAGTTACGCAAGTGGCGACCAAGTAATAACCCCTAGTTTTATTTGGTACACTGTTTTGGGTGTCTTCATTCTAGGAGGCGTAAGCCTTTGGAGGTATCGTGTTAATTATGCAAAATAATTTTTAGTCACTATCTAATAGACGCATTAGTTCCTCAGCTGCAACCTTTCCCTTTTCTTTTAAAAAAGGTCTTGGTGTATCATCCCCAAGTTCAAAAACTATAGCTGGCATTTCGTGTTTTACATAAAAATAGGTTCGTGAGACCATGGTAGGATCCAATTTGTCCGAAGCTTTGACGTTCGATTTTTTCTGCGGCAACCTATCACTAATACTATCTATCCAATCAAATATAATTTTGCCTCTTTGCCCGGTAACCGTTGTATCCAAAGGATAATAGATGTCATCCCATGTAGAATGAAAATCCGCACCAAAAACAAACTCATACCCTTCGCTGCTTTTTCTATTTAAGAAGTCCCTCACACTTTTGGTTTCTGGTTGATTGAAGTTCTGCCAATCCCTATTTAAATCTATACCGCCCATATTATGCCTCCAATGGCCATTATCTGCTCCATCTGGATTCATAAGGGGAACGACAAAAACAGTATGGTTTTTTCTAAATTTTTTCGCTTGAGCACTTTCTCCTGAAATGGTTTCGATAAAGGATTTCATTGCAATAAAGCCGGTAACTTCCGGCGGATGTTGTCTAGAGATAATCATCAACGCTTTTTTAGCCGTGCTATCCCCCTTTATTTCCATAAGTTGCATTGACCGTTTTTCTGTAGTTTTTCCTATTTCGTAGTTAGAGATAAATGGCTTTACAGAAAGAGAATCCACCCAACTTGTTACCCGTTTGGAAGTATATAATTCTTGTGCTGTTACCCATATTGGTTCTTTATTAATTGCTAAGGTCAACTCAGCAAATTCTGGAGCCGCTTTAATGCCAAAATCCCCTTCTCCTAAATTAATTGGTTTATAGGCAGTACTGTCAATGGGTTTAAAGTGGATCCCATCCGTACTGATTTTTGGATAATAACGGCTTCTAGAATCTTGATAAGAAAGTTTAATGGTAATCTCGCGAGGATTTTCCGTCCATACTTTAAAGGCATACCATGGACTCACATTAATAGGCGTATTTTCTGCTGTTATCCATACTGTGTAGTGATCATTTCCATCCGCAGCAACCCCGTTTAACCGTGCACCATCAAAATCATTGGTAAAAAAGGTGGTATTATCATCAAAAGACCATATTCCTTTCCACTGTCTTTGCACCGGTCTATTTACCGTAGGTACTACAGGGCTTGGTGCCTGCCCTTGATAACCTGATGGTTTTTGTTTTGTAGATGTATCAGATGCAATGGGACCAGATGTATTTTTACAAGAAGTTAGGAGTAAGGTCGAAGTAAATAGTAATGCTAAAATAAATCTCATAGAGAAGGTTTTAGTTATTTGGTTTTGATGCTTCTAGTTAACTATAAAAGTATGATTTTATATTTTTTTTTGAATTTATAATATGTATTCAGATGTAGCATATCATTTTTTTTAGCATCTTTGTTTCATCATGAAGTAATAAAATTATGTACGCGATAGATGTCACCTTTGGCTTTGAGCCAAAAAATTAGCCGAAAAACTTATTCGGTCAGGTTGACATATTTATTCTTTTTTCACACATAATTTTATATAATGACAAATTCTAAAATACCTTCATTTAAACAATTACTTAAATATTTCTGGATTGCCGTAACTGGCAAAGAAACTGAGTTTACTTCTGGAAGTATTCGGAAAGCTATTTTTATGCTTTCCATTCCCATGATTTTAGAGATGCTAATGGAATCAATATTTGCATTGGTGGACATTGCTTACGTTTCTCAAGTAAGTGTCAATGCAGTTGCCACTATTGGTCTTACTGAATCTGTTATCACATTGGTCTACGCACTTGCCATTGGTCTAAGCATGGCAGCAACGGCGGTAGTGGCCCGAAGAATAGGGGAAAAGGACGTTCAAGGAGCCAGAGTAGCAGCAGTTCAGGCTATAGGTTTAGGTGTAATCATTTCTGTTTTGCTTGGAATTCTGGGCATTTTCTATGCAAAGGAAATATTGGCATTAATGGGAGGAGAACCCGACCTGATTGCTGAAGGATATGGCTATACCAAATTGTTGATTGGTGGTAATATAACCATAATGCTTTTGTTCTTGATCAATGCAATATTTAGAGGTGCCGGTGATGCTTCCATTGCCATGTGGACCCTTGTTTTATCAAATGGTTTAAATATTATTTTGGACCCCATATTTATTTTTGGGTGGGGACCAGTTCCTGAATATGGGGTAATGGGGGCAGCAATCGCAACCAATATTGGTCGGGGAACTGCAGTTTTATTTCAGCTGGGAATTTTGTTCTTTGGTTGGGGTAAAATTAAATTGGCCCTACAAGATTTGGTTTTTAACTTAAAGGTTATGATCAATTTGGTAAAAGTATCGTTGGGAGGAATAGCTCAGTTTTTAATTGGTACTTCCAGTTGGGTTTTCCTTATGCGTATCATGTCCGAATTCGGCAGTGAAGTTTTGGCGGGCTATACCATCGCAATACGAGTAATCATGTTTACATTAATGCCTTCTTGGGGAATGAGCAATGCAGCTGCAACGTTGGTTGGTCAAAACTTGGGAGCCAAAAAACCGGATAGGGCGGAGATTTCTGTGTGGAAAACAGGCAAGTACAATGCCTATTTTATGGGGTTGGTTTCTTTAGTATATCTAATTTTTGCAGAGACTATTATTTCATTGTTTAATTCAACACCAAGTGTGGTCGAAAATGGAGCGCTTTGTCTTCAGATTATTGCAATAGGATATGTGTTTTATGCCTACGGAATGGTTGTTACCCAAGCATTTAATGGAGCTGGTGACACAAAGACTCCAACAAAGATTAATTTTTTCTCTTTTTGGATGTTTCAATTGCCTATTGCCTATGTTGCGGCCATAGTATTGGATTTTGGTGCAAAGGGTGTCTTTATAGCAATTACGGCAGCTGAAGTTCTTTTGGCGGTAATGGCCATAATTTGGTTTAAAAAAGGGAACTGGAAGCAAGTTCAAGTATAAGTGGTTTTGTATCTTTAACCTAAAGTTTTAAGGCAATGAATACGGATAAAAAAGGGATAAATACCACTTGCACCCATACAGGAGAATTAGAGGACACTCAATTTAAAGGTGCTGTTTCACCTTTGTATATGAGCACTTCTTATGCGTTTGAAGATGTAGATATAAAGCGTTATCCTAGATACTTTAATACACCCAATCAAGAAGCACTGTGCAAAAAATTGGCGGCTTTGGAACATGCCAAGGCCGCTCTAATTTTTGGGAGCGGTATGGCTGCCATCAGTACAGGGTTAATGGCCTTTTTACAGGCTGGCGACCACATTGTATTACAACAAACGTTGTATGGCGGCACGTATAATTTCGCTGTTACACAATTTGAAAAATATGGCATCAGTTATTCTTTTACCAATGGATGGGAAGTTGATGATTTTGAAAGAGAAATCAGACCTAACACCAAGGTGATTTATATAGAAACACCATCAAACCCACTGTTGACAATTACAGATTTAGAAGGTATTGGTCAATTGGCCAAAAAACATGGAATTGTGTCAATGATCGATAATACTTTTGCAAGTCCAATAAATCAAAACCCAATCGATTATGGAATAGATGTTGTTCTGCACAGTGCCACAAAATACATGGGTGGGCATTCAGATATCTGTGCGGGTGTTATTGCAGCTTCACAAGAGCATATGGATAAGATTTTTCAGACGGCTATTTGTTTTGGCGGCAGTTTAAGTGATTATACCGTTTGGCTTTTGGAACGCAGCATAAAAACAATGGGAATTCGAGTAAATGCACAGAACGCCAATGCCATGAAAATGGCAGCATATTTAAGTGCAAGTAAGGATGTTGAAAATGTGTATTACCCTGGACTTGAAACTCACCCTGGCCATGCATTGGCAAAATCTCAAATGAAAGGATTTGGTGGTATGCTCTCTTTTGAACTGAATTCTGAAATTGATGCATCTTTATTCTTTAAGCACCTTAAACTTATAAAACCGTCCATGAGTTTGGCCGGGATAGAAAGTACAGTTCTTTCACCTATGCAAACTTCTCACGCTCTAATGAGTCCTGAGGATCGCAAAAAACAAGGGATTAAAGACTCTTTAATAAGATTCTCGTTAGGTATTGAAGAAATGGAAGACTTAGTACGTGATATTGAGCAAGCCATTTCTAAAGTAAAATCCATGGCAATGCCTGTATAACATAACGTTGATGAAATTAGATATTTTAGTATTTGGAGCGCATCCTGATGATGCTGAGTTAGGTGCGGGCGGCACAATAGCCAAAGAGGTTTCTAGAGGTAAAAAAGTTGGAGTAATTGATTTGACCCGAGGTGAATTGGGAACAAGAGGGTCAGCCGATATAAGGGACCAGGAGGCCACTAAGGCAGCTGAGATTTTGGGTATTGCAGTTCGACAGAATATGGAGTTTGCAGATGGCTTTTTTGTGAACGATAAAGAACATCAGTTAGAAATCATTAAAATGATTCGTAAATATCGCCCAGAAGTTGTTCTCTGTAACGCCATTGATGATAGGCACATAGACCATCCAAAAGGCAGTAAATTGGTAAGTGACGCCTGTTTTTTGAGCGGCTTGGTTAAGATAGACACTAAAATGGATGGTGATGATGAATGGCAAGAGGCTTGGCGGCCAAAAGTTGTTTATCATTTTATACAATGGAAGAACCTGGAGCCGGATTTTGCAGTTGACGTCTCAGGATTTATTGATAAAAAGACAAAATCCATCTTGGCATATAGCTCTCAATTTTTTGACCCCAACAGTGACGAACCTGAAACACCTATAAGCAGTAAAAACTTCATAGATAGTGTAAACTATAGAGCCCGGGATTTAGGAAGGCTAATAGGTGTGGAGCATGCCGAAGGCTTTAATGTAGAACGATTTGTGGGAGTGGACAATTTGGATAGCCTTATTTAACTAGCTAACTTTTGATACCTTTTTTCAGCTTTGGGTACGGTAAAATAGAAAGAAGACCCTTTACGCAGGACACTCTCTACCCAAATTTCACCGTTGTTTTTAAGAATCATTTCTTTACAAAGAGATAGGCCCAAACCGGTACCTCTTTCATTGTTTGTGCCATAAGTAGTGATATTGGTGGTGTCCGCAAAGATTTTTTTCTGAATCTCTTTGTTCATCCCAATTCCGGTATCACGAATCATAATTTGCCAAACATCTCTTTTCTCTTCCGCTTCTATGGTAATAAGTCCGTCCTCTGGAGTAAACTTGATCGCATTGCTCATTAGATTCCTTATTACAATATCAATTTGATTTTGGTCAGCCCAAATAAGAGGATTTTCAGGGAGTTGGTTTATTATTTTTATTGATTTTCCTGCTGCTACTTCAGAGAGTAAGCTAATGTTTCCACTCACTAATTTATCCAAGGAAATTCTTTTGGGTTTGGTTACAACACCATTTAATTGGGTCTGCCCCCATGACAATAGATTATTTAGCGCAAAGGATATATTCTCTACATCGGATTTTAGCTTGGGAATAAAAGAAATGAACTCATTTTTACCTATTTCTCCGTCGGTAAACAATTTTAAAATTCCCTGCAATGCTCCAATAGGGCCTCTTAAATCATGACCAATAATAGAAAATAGTTTGGTCTTGGTTTTATTAATTTCATTTAATTGAGATTCTCTTTCGCTGACCACTTCAGATTTTTCTTGTAACTCTTTGTTGAGCTTTTTCTGAATATGTTCACTTCGTCTTACTATAAATGTAATTACAGCAAGAATTATGAGGATTGTTATTGAAAAGTAGATATAGTTTCTTTGTTTGGCCAATGCCACTTCATTTGTTGCAATAAGATCTTGCTTTTCTTGTTCATACTGCATTTTTGCCCTTAACAAGGAAAGACTCTGCTTGTTCTTGTCCTTAGAAAGAGAATCCGAAAGTTTGGTGAAAGTTTCTAGGTATGCAAGCGCCTTGGTATGGTCCTCCTTGTTTTTATAGAGTTCATACAGTGTTTCTGAGCAATCTATTTGCCCCTGCAACGATTTTATTTTTTCAGACAGCTGTAGGCCCAAACTTGCATGCTCTAAAGAAAGACTATCCCTTCCCAAGCCAAGATATACTTTGGCCATACCATTGAGCAATTGAATTTTTTCACGATCATCATCAAGTTGTTGATCATGTAATAGATTACTTTGGTCATACCAATACAGTGCCCATTGATATTTTTTTTGCTTCAAGTAAATACTTCCTTTTACTTGGTAGGCGTAGGCCAACCAATCATAGATCTTTAAATTTTCAAAAGAATTTATACTCTTGTTTATATTGAACATAGCAAGATCAAAATCCTCTGAATCTTTATAGAGCGAAGCCATATTACTTTGGGTTTCGGCATGTATTTGTTCGTTACCCAATGCTTTGTTTATTACCTGTACGGTATCATAGAAAACCAGCGCATTGTCAAAATCCTTTTGATCCGCGTAAAGGCTTGCAATGTTTTCATTAAAAATAGAAAGCATTGGTTTACTGTCAATCTGTTTGGCAACGTCGATTCCTTTTAGGTTAAGGTTCAATGCCTCGGCAAAATTGCCATCGTCTCTATAATCATTTGCTAAACCATTGATAATGTTCAATTCAGATCGTTTGTCCTCTTCATTAACCGCCAGTTTAAGGGCTTTTTTCAATAAAATAGTAGATTTTTGCCGATCTCCTTTATCAGAATAGTAATACCCCAAAGCTTCATTCGCCCTTATTTTTCCGTATGTAAAGTTTACCGCTTCACTAAGTTTTAAGACCCTATTTGAAATTGAATAAAGGCTATCATTGTTGATGTAGCGATAGGTAGATGCCAGATTTGATAATAGTTTTATGTGGGTGGTATCCTTTGAATTGAAACGATTTGTGCTTTCCAATCGTTTTAATCGATATGCAATGCTATCTCTTTTGTTCTTTTGCGCTTCAACAGAAGAAGTAAAGAACATTGCACAAAAAATCAAGACTACTGTTCCAAGTAGGTTTTGGAGACTGAAAGAATGGTTTATTTGGGACATACAAATGTTTAAACCTTGATTAGTAAAAATACTTTTCAATAGTTTTTTCTGGTACTAATTGTTGTGAACGATCATTATTTGTGTGTTTTGTCTGTTAAAGAGTGCATTTCATCGATGTTTTTTAATAAAAAAGACCTATTTCCTATCTAAAAAAGCATATGTAAAATATAAACCGATTCTCTTGGTTATCTGTTTGAATACAGATGATTACAAACGGTGAAACTCCTAAGGAAGAAAAGGGGGTTGAATAATATTTTGTTTTTGTGAAGGTAAAGTTTAAAATCTTTTGATTGAATTGATAAAAAAAGTATTTTTGCATCCGCTTAAATGGTGGTTGTAGCTCAGCTGGTTAGAGCATCGGTTTGTGGTACCGAGGGTCGCGGGTTCGAATCCCGTCTTCCACCCAAATAAAAAGCCCTCTTTTTAAGAGGGCTTTTTTGTTTTTCAGAAATTCCTATTTACTTGGATACTTTGTCCACCACCACTTTATTTTCCCTATTGGCAACTTCCCAAGCGGTATAAAACACAAGACGTGTTCTATTCTCTAAAAGGTCATAATTTATTTTATCAGGAGTGTCACCCGGTCTGTGATAATCCTCATGGGTTCCGTTAAAATAGAAAATAATTGGAATGTTATTTTTGGCAAAGTTGTAATGATCACTTCTGTAATAAAATCTATTGGGATCATTTTCATCATTGTAGGTATAGTCAAACTCAATATTGGTATATTTTTTATTTACTTCCTCCGAAAGATTATGTAAATCGGTACTTAGTTTATCGGAGCCTATAAGATATAGATAGTTCCGATCTCCTTCTCTTTTAGGGTCAATTCTGCCAATCATATCAATATTAAGGTTGGCAACTGTTTGCGATAATGGCAAAATGGGATCATAGTCGGTATAATACTTTGATCCTAACAGCCCTTTTTCTTCACCGGTAACATGTAAAAACACAATTGATCTTTTTGGTCCTTGGCCAGCTTCTTTGGCCATCTTAAAAGCTTCCGCTATTTCTAAAAGTGCAACACTTCCAGAACCATCGTCATCAGCTCCATTATTAATCTGACCATCTGAGGTAACACCAATATGATCTAGATGAGAAGACACAACAATATATTCATTGGGTTTTTCTGATCCTTTGATAATTGCCACTACATTTTCAGAACTTATTTGATCGTTTCCGCTTGTGGCATTCAGTTTTATGGATGATGAAACTACTACGGCCGTATTGTTTTTTTCTATGTCCTTAATTATAGCGGATGCTGAGTTTTGATTCAGTAGAACAATGAAACTGTTGGTAACCTCTTCCCTAAGAGACATTTTTCCGCTATCGTTGTTTTTCATAAAATCAAAGTAACCTTTGAATCTAAGGTAGTTTTGGGTATCATAATATAGCACGCCAACCGCCCCTTTATCAGCTGCCAAACTAGACTTTTTGCCCATGGCTTCAGACATGTTGCTCCAATCAGATTTTTTGTTGGTACCAGAAAGCATATATGTTCCATCATCATTTGTTGGTTCTCCGGATTTAATCAAAACCAGTTTTCCTGATACATCCACCCCTTCGTAGTCTGAATAACTTTCTTCTTCAATTCCGTACCCAACATACACAACTTCATTGTAAGTGCCGCTAGCGGCATCAAATGTGACCGCATCTTCACCTATTTGAAAGACAGCGTCATTAATTTCAATGCTACCTTTAGGAACTTTGGCTACTTCTAAAGGAACTTTTTGAAAATAATCACCATCCTTTTTTGCAGCGGGTATACCCAAAGTTTCATACTGTGATTTAAGGTATGCAACTGCTTTTTTCTGTCCTGGCTGCCCAGTTTCCCTTCCTTCAAATTCATCAGAAGCATATATGTACAGATGTTCCTTGAGTTCATTTTGTGTAATGCTTTCCCCAAATACAACAGGGTCCACTTCTTTTACTGTGTTGGAAACTTCAGAAACTGTTTTTTGAGCGGTATTGCAAGAAAATGCAAGACCCAAAACAATCAGAATTATTTTTTTCATGGTGATTAACTATCAAAATTTCCCAAAAATAGCGAAACGATAGCAACTGGATTGATTTTTTTTACAACATGTTTTAATATAGATGTTGAAGGTATTCAGTTGGATTAGTGCCCTTTATTTCTCTGAACATTCTATTAAAATTTGAAATGGAGTTGAACCCAGAGGTATTTGCAGCTTCCACAATGGGCATGTCTTTATGGTTTATAAGCAATTGACATACATGTTCAACCCTAACTTCAATTAAAAACCTGAAAAAAGTCTTATTTGTTCTTTCTTTGAAAAACCTGCAGAAAGCATTGGGTGTCATGTGGACCAATTTGGCAACGGTCTTCAGTTCAATTTTTTGGTCAAAGTTTTTCATTACATAATCGAATACTGCTCGTAATCGTTCTCCTTGATCGTTGGATACCTGCTTTTGCTGTACAAACCCAGAAAGCTTGGTCTTTGGAGAGTCACTTAAATCTTTAAGTAATTGGATTAAAACCATAAACCTTGAAAAGTGTCCCAAAGAAATTAAGCCTTTCATAGATTCAACAATCTTACGGTTGGTAGAAATTGTTTTAAAACCGGTTTTGGCATTAGAAAAAAAGCCTTGAAGTTCCTTCATTTCCTCAATGTCAAAAAAATTACTGCCAAAAGAATCCTTTCTAAAGAAAAGAGAAACCATTTGGGAATTTTTAGAGCTAGCGGCACTCTTGAAAAAGTGTGGTATTCCACTCCCTATAACAAATAGATCTCCTCTCTGGAATGAATGAACACTATCTCCTGCAATCAACTTTCCAGTACCTTCAAGGATTTGGCTTATTTGAATTTCTTCGTGTTGATGAAGTTTATCATAAAAGGCTGGTCCTTTATCGTTTTGTACGGTGATATTTTCCCTAGGTTTTTTGGGTATCTTAAATGCGTATACCTTCATGTGTTCTAAAATTACCTTTAAAATACATGTTATTCTTTATAATAGGATAAAATAACGCTATCATATGATAATTTTCAGGAGGTTTAAAAGAAGGTGCAATAATATTTTTGGTAAAAAATAAAATATACAATGACACAGTTTAGTTGGAAAGGGGTTATGCCCGCAGTCACCACCAAATTTACCCACGAAGATAAGTTGGACATGGAAATGTTCACGGTAAATATAAACGCCCAATTGGAGGCAGGAGTCAGTGGTATAATATTAGGGGGCACACTTGGCGAAGCAAGCACATTGGATGATGATGAAAAACAAATATTGATTGAGCATACTGTTGGGTTAGTGGACGGCAAAGTTCCCGTAGTAATGAACATAGCCGAGCAGAGTACCAAAAAAGCTATAATGGCGGCAGAAAAAGCGGAGAAATATGGAGCCAAAGGACTCATGATGCTTCCACCAATGCGTTATAAATCTACAGACTATGAAACAATGGCATATTTTAAAGCGGTAGCTCAAAATACTTCATTGCCAATTATGATCTACAACAATCCTGTAGATTATAAAATTGAAGTTACCTTGGATATGTTTGATGAATTGTTGGAAAATGACAATATACAGGCAGTGAAAGAATCTACCAGAGACATAACGAACATAACACGCATTAGGAACAGGTTTGGCGAAAGATTGAAAATTCTATGTGGAGTTGATACCCTAGCTATGGAGAGTTTGCTAATGGGCTCAGATGGTTGGGTAGCTGGTTTAGTATGTGCCTTTCCAAAAGAAACAGTCGCTATTTATCAATTGGTAAAAGAAGGAAGGATAGAGGAGGCCACTGCAATATACCGTTGGTTCATGCCTTTGTTGGAATTGGACATTAACCCGCAGTTGGTTCAGAATATTAAACTGGCCGAAGTTGCTACAGGAATAGGAACAGAGAATGTACGTTTACCTAGGTTGCCCCTGCAAGGAAAAGAGCGTGATAGAGTTCTTTCTATTATAGATCATGGAGTAAAGACCAGACCTCAAATCCCCATTTTTTAGATGAGTACGCACATATTCAAGTGTATTGATGCCCATACATGCGGAAACCCAGTTCGGCTAGTAGTAGAAGGTGGCCCAAATTTGGAAGGGAACACCATGGAAGAAAAGCGACAGTATTTTATGAAAGAATTTGACTGGATTCGCACTGGTTTAATGTTTGAGCCAAGAGGTCATGACATGATGAGTGGTAGCATATTGTATCCGCCTCACGATCCTGAAAATGATATAGCAGTTCTTTTTATAGAAACCAGTGGTTGTTTGCCCATGTGCGGTCATGGAACCATAGGAACTATGACCATTGCCTTAGAGGAGGGGTTGGTAAAGCCCAAAACACCTGGAAAAGTGAGATTGGAAACTCCTGCCGGTTTAGTTGAAATTGACTATCATAAGCAAGGAGAGAAAGTGGAGTGGGTAAAGTTGACCAATGTAAAAAGTTACTTGGCAGCAGAAAACTTAAAAATTGAAAGTGGCGTACTGGGAGAATTAACTTTTGATGTTGGTTTTGGAGGAAATTTTTATGCAATTGTGGACCCACAATCAAATTTCACAGGAATCCAAGATTTTACTGCAAGTGAATTGATTCAATTTTCTCAAGAAATTCGAACAAAAATCAACGAAGAGTATCCTAATGAATTTGTTCATCCAGAAAATTCGAATATCAATCACGTATCACATATTTTATGGACGGGTGAACCAATTGACGAAGGCTCATCTGGCAGGAACGCGGTTTTTTATGGAGAAAAAGCAATAGACAGATCTCCTTGTGGCACAGGTACGTCAGCTCGTATGGCACAATTAAATGCAAGGGGACTGTTAAACTTGGGCCAAGAATATGTGCATGAAAGTTTTATTGGTTCTAAATTTGTAGGAAAAGTAGAACAAGAAACTCTACTGGGCAATAAAAAGGCAATTATACCTAGTGTTCAAGGATGGGCCAAGATATATGGTAGAAATACAATTACAATAGATACAGATGATGATCCATACGCGTATGGATTTCAGGTGATTTAATATGGGGTCAAATAAGAATATTTTAGTAATAGGTGGTGGTATAGTAGGCCTCTCAACTGCTTATTTTTTACAAAAAGAGGGCCATCGGGTCACGGTTTTGGATAAATCTGATATTACCTCAGGAGCCTCTTTTGTAAATGCCGGGTATATAACTCCAAGTCATATAATTCCTTTGGCATCTCCAGGAATGATTTCAAAAGGAATCAAGTACATGTTCGACTCTTCCAGTCCGTTTTATATAAAACCTAGACTTGACATGGAGTTTATGAAATGGTCGTGGTACTTTAAAAAATCATCTACAAAGTCCAAGGTGGAAAAAGCTATGCCAGTTATTATGGACATTAATTTGTTGAGTAGGGAACTTTTTGAAGATATAAAGGCTTCAGGAGATTTGGGAGATTTTCATTTGGAGCGAAAAGGACTCCTAATGATGTATCAGACTGATAAAGAAAGGAATCATGAGATGGAGGTTGCAAAAAGGGCAGGGGACTTAGGTCTAGAAGTAAGTCATTTAGATGCCAACGGTTTACAAAAACTGGAACCAAATATAGAGCTTAATGCTCTTGGTGCCTTTCATTATGAATGTGACAGACATACGACTCCAACGCAATTTATGGAAAGAATGTTGGGTTTTTTACCGAAAAATGGGGTTGCAATCAATAAAAATGAAGAAGTTTTAGATATTGTTGTTAATGGAGATAGAGTAGCAGAAGTGAAGACAAGCAAAGGAACTTATCAACCGGACGAAGTTGTTTTTGCTGCCGGTTCATGGACTTCCCACCTTTCTAAAAAATTGAATATAAAACTACCATTACAAGCAGGTAAAGGATATCGCATAAATGTTGCTGATACCACCAATATCTCTATGCCAGCTATTTTAATGGAAGCAAAGATGGCGGTCACCCCAATGAACGGATTTACTCGTTTTGCTGGAACCATGGAATTTTCGGGCATCAATAACATCATAAGAAAAGAAAGGGTTGAAGCCATTGCTAAAGGAGCAGAGCAATTTTACAAAGGACTTAAAATTTCTAATGAGGATAAAGAAAACGCCAAATGTGGATTAAGACCTGTAACTCCTGATGGACTGCCTTATATAGGAAAATCAATGGAATACAAAAATCTGATATTTGCTACCGGCCATGCAATGATGGGTTGGAGCCTGGGACCGGCAACCGGCAAATTGGTTTCTGAAATAATTTCTGGAAAAACCATGTCGATGGAAATTACTTCTTTTGCTCCCGAGCGCAAGTTTTAATTAGTATTGTTTTCTTTAGGTTATTTTTGATTAGGATCATAGCATTAATTTTTTAATTGCCTCATTTAGAAGTAATTTTGAACCATGGTAAAAAACTACGCTTTTTTTTTCTTTTTTTATTTTCTTCTTGCCCATGCTTTGTGGACACAGGAGATTCAAACATTTAAGGTTCAGGATTTTGATCTAAATGGAAAGGTGAAATCATGTTTGGTTATTACAGATTACGGAAAAGAACTCTTTGAATTTAATGAAGAAGGTTTTTTGACAAAGACGATCACGCAGTACAATGATACTGATCAAGATATTACCTATTACAAATACGACAATGGTGAACTGCTAGAAAAACGAATGGAGAGCTATAAGGACAACGTACTGGATGAAGCTACCTCCATGGCGAACTTTTATTCGATTGATACATTGGCTCCAAGAAGGGTTTTAGAAAAAATTATTTCCTATGACAAAGAATTTTTAGAGCAACAAGAGCATTTGTATGATGAAAAAGGAAGACTGGTCAAAATCACAACCTCGAACAGTGAAGGGGTAGATGAAACAAGTGTTGAGTACACACCTTTTAAAAATGAGCTCACAAAAAGTTTTTTGATAAATGGAATAATGGAAAGATCCATTAGAACTTCTGAAAGGAAAAATGCCAAAGGCACTTTAAAAGTGGTTTTAACTAAGGAGTACATAGATGGAGAGTCCAATAAGGCTATAGAAGAGGTTTTTGATACAACAGGAAAAATTGTTTCAAAAGAAGTTTTTCTACATAGCCCTACCAAGAAGGAATTCGTCTCTGACAGAAAAATGCTGTATTCTTATGATGTTGATGGCATGTTGGAAAAGATTGTTACCAAGACTTCAAACTCGGTATCCGAAAAGGTATATATCTTTCAATTTGATAGCAACGTAGAGAAGAATTGGATCAAACAGATTGTTACTCCAGAAAACTCGTATACAACCCGCAGAATAACATATTATCCAGAAGAAGAAACCAAAAAGGAAAACCCTAACTAGTTAGTTGTAACAAATCCCATAGATTTCCATAAAGATCTTCAAACACCACCACAGTCCCGTAATTTTCTTCTCTAGGTTTTTCTTTAAAGTTTATGCCTTTTTCTTTCATTAGATTGTAATCTCCCCAAAAATCACTGGTATGCAAAAAAAGGAACACCCTGCCTCCAGTCTGGTTCCCTATGGCGGCTTTTTGTTCATCACCTACGGCTTTTCCCAGTAAAATATTGCATTGACCATTATTAGGAGCAACTAGGACCCATCTTTTTTCTTCTCCAAGATCAATATCTTCAATAAGTTCAAAGTCCAACTTTTTTGTATAGAAATCGATGGCCTCGTCATAATCTCTTACAACAAGGGTAACGTTTGCCAAATGTCTTTTTATATCTCCCACACAGTTAAATTAAAGTTTTAATGATTTCTGGTTTCATTTCATGTCCGCCCTCAAAACTGATGATTTTGGCATTTTCTCTAAATAGGTCGGTTATTTTAGTTTTCTCCATGTTTAATCGCTCCCTATTCATGTATTCGTCTTTATTGCCGAATACTATTTTTACTTTGGATAAATTCCAATCCAAATAATCAAAATCTTCTCTTTTTAGTTCATTTGGTATTCCTCCGGCATAAAGAACAAGATTTTGGAATTTGATTTTTCTTTTGGCTGCCCAACGTGTGGCAATAGATACTCCTTGAGAAAACCCAAATAAGATAAGATTATGTTCTGGGAGTATTTGCTCAGCATCAAAAACGGCATCAAGGTAATTTATGATATTTCCAGTTTCTTCCAAAGTATTTTCCTTGGTTAACCAACTTGCTCCAACATATTTGTACTCATTTTTTAAATAGTATTTAGATGGAGCTTGGGGAGCAATGATGTAATTCTCATCAGGATCTAAATCTTGAAAATACTTTATGAAGAACTTACTTAAGTAACCAATCCCATGAAATACAAACCAAACATTTTTTGTTTTGGAGGTCAAAGTATTGTGGGTTACATAGGTGTTTTTTGTTGAGTATGATACGGTCTTTTCCATTAAATCTATTCCGTCAGGATTAACTTAAATACATTATTGAGATAGCTTTCCGTAATTTTACAAAAAATACAAGGATGAACGAACATAAAGAGAAAATTCTATCCGTTTGTAATGGTATTTGCAAGGGTACATTGATGGAAACCCTTGATATTACTTATGTGGATGTAGGTGAGAATTTTTTGATTGCAAGAATGCCGGTCACCCCCAAAGTTCATCAACCAGACGGCGTGCTGCATGGAGGTGCATCTGTAGCACTTGCAGAAAGTGTTGCCAGTGCTGCTTCTTATATTTTTTTGGATGGACAGGAGTTTTACGTAAGAGGCATAGAGATTGCGGCCAATCATGTAAAAGGAATACGAGAAGGTTTTGTTTATGCAAAAGCGACCATTCTTCACAAAGGGAGGACTACTCAACTTTGGGAGATAAAAATTACCAATGAAGAAGGTGAGTTGATTTCCAACTGTAAAATGACAACAATTGCCTTACCAAAAAAATAAAGATTTTCATAAACTTCTAGAAAAGGTTGATAGCTGTCTTGAAAACGATTATCCTTTTTCAATTTACCGAAAACCTTTGGAGAGCAAGGTGTTTGGTGTTTTTCAGTCTAATGACGAATTGAATATTACCACCGACTTTGAAGATAAAGGATTCGTTTTTGCCCCTTTCGATTTAAATGATAATGCCGTTTTAATACATGCAGATGAGGTGTTGGAGGTTTTTTTTGAAAAAGAAGGAACAACGGATGATATTAAAACATTTACCAATGATTCAGGCAAGTACAATCACTTAAAGTTAGTTGAAAAAGGGATAAACAAAATTGGTAGCGGAGCATTAACGAAGGTCGTCTTATCCCGAAAGATAGCGGTAAAACTTTCCAGAAGTCCAAAAGAAATTTTTATTAGCCTCTTAAGTAACTACCCAAATGCTTTCTGTTATTTGTTTTTCCATCCAAAGGTGGGTATTTGGTGTGGCGCAACCCCTGAGACTTTGGTTCGTATTGCTGGCGGAGAACTGGAGACAATGTCTTTGGCAGCCACACTTCCGATAAAAGAGAATTCCTCACCAAATTGGGGAAGCAAGGAAATCGAAGAACAAAAAATGGTTTCGGACTATATAAAGGAAAAACTTGTGCACAGTTTGGAAGAATTTAATATGGGCAAGGCCGAATCTATTGTAGCGGGCGACCTATGGCATCTAAAATCCGATATTAAAGGAAAATTATCTGCAACCGCACAGATAAAGGATATCATAACCTCTTTGCACCCAACACCTGCGGTTTGCGGAATTCCAACTTCAGCGGCTAAGGCTTTTATTGTGCAAAACGAAAGTTATAAACGTACGTATTACACTGGGTTCTTAGGGGAACTCAACCTTAATAAAGAAAGAGAGATGAATCTCTTTGTTAATTTAAGATGCATGGAAATCAGTGATCAAAATGCCTCTATTTTTGTTGGAGGAGGTATTACTTCGGCATCCAATCCAGAACGTGAATGGTCTGAGACACAGAACAAAAGTAAGACCATGTTGAACATCATCTAATTTCATGGTATGGAATTTTAGGCGAATATCTTTTTGAGATGTATTTTTGTTACCAATGATGTATTCAAATATTCCCTCGGCACAGACTCTTGTTCTTTACTTTAAATCTTGGGGAATCAAAAATATTGTTATTTCTCCTGGATCTAGAAATGCTCCATTAACATTGAGCTTCACCAAAAACTCTTTTTTTAATTGTTTTAGCATTGTGGATGAAAGGTGCGCCGGGTTCTTTGCTTTAGGAATGGCCCAGCAGTTGCAAGAGCCGGTAGCTTTGGTTTGCACATCTGGGAGTGCTCTTTTGAACTATTACCCTGCGGTAGTGGAGGCATTTTATAGTGATATTCCGTTGATTGCCATTTCTGCTGATAGGCCTGATTATAAAATTGATATTGGAGATGGACAGACCATTCGCCAAAAGAATGTTTTTGAGAATCATATTGGGTATTCGGCCAATTTGAAACAAGATGCCAGTCATGCCACCGAGACATATTTGTCTTTAAATGAAGTGGGTCCTAGAGAAACCCAAGAAGAAATTCAGAAATACAATGAAGTTGAGCTAGCATCCGCATTGGAAAAAGTAATTTTGGAAAAGACACCAGTGCATATCAACATACCTTTTGAGGAACCATTGTATGGACTTTCTGGGGAAGCTGGTATAAATATTCAAAACACCAAGGTCTCCGCCAGAAACAGTCAAGAAATCCAAAATTTGGAGGAATTGATATCCATTTGGAGTTCTAGTAAACGTAAAATGGTTTTGGTAGGGGTAAATCAGCCCAACTCAATTGATAATGAAGTTTTGGAAATGTTGGCAGATGATGACTCCGTTTTGGTATTTACTGAAACGACCTCCAATGTTCATCATCCAAATTTCTTTCCGAGTATCGATAGTATCATTGCACCTATAGAGAAGTCGGATAGACGAGAAGAGTTTTTTGAAGCGCTTAGACCTGATTTACTGGTCACATTTGGCGGATTGATCGTTTCAAAAAAAATAAAGGCCTTTTTAAGAAAGTATAAACCTAAAACGCATTGGCATGTTAATGAGAAAAGGGCATTCGACACCTTTTTTTGCCTTTCAAAACATATCAAAGTTTCCCCTACGTTTTTCTTTAAATCGATAATAACTTCAAAACAGATAGTCGAAAGTAATTACAACTCATATTGGAGTAGGGTAAGGGATGGCTATGAAAGTAAGAGGGAAACATATTTGTCAGAAATTATTTTTTCAGACTTTATGGCGTTCAGCCAGATACAGAAGCACATACCAAAAGGCTATCAAGTCCATTTGGCAAACAGTTCCACTATTAGGTACAGTCAATTGTTCCCCATGGATCAATCATTAAGAGTCTTTTGCAATAGAGGTGCTAGCGGTATTGATGGCAGTACTTCAACTGCAATTGGAGCTTCTATCCATGAAAACTCACCAACGGTATTGATTACAGGTGACCTTAGTTTTTTTTACGATTGTAATGGTCTTTGGAACAATTACAAAAGATCAGATTTTAGGATAATACTCGTCAATAATTCTGGCGGAGGTATTTTTAGAATTTTGCCAGGGCAAGAAGATACGGATGAATTTTCTGCTTTTTTTGAAACCACCCATCAACAAACGGCATGTGATTTAGCTAAAATGCACGGGTTCAAATATGAAAAAGTTGAGGATGAAAAACAATTGGACACTGTTTTGAAAGACTTCTATGATGCTTCGGAAACACCCAAAATTTTAGAAGTGTTTACCCCACGGTTAGAGAACAACAAAATTTTGCTTAGTTACTTCGATTTTATATCTTAGAACCTAAGTAATATTTTAATCTTTAAGAACACTAACTACCATGAGTAAAAGAGATGATTTAATTGTTAAGTATGCCGCGGACATTAAAGACAAGTTTGGTGAAACGCCAAATATGGATTTGTTGACCAAAGTTGCTATAGGGCTAGGACCGGCTATCTACAATTTGGATGCTTCAAAAGTTTCTGGATCAGATGATAAGGAATTACAAACTGTAAAAAACAACTTCTTGATAAAGAAATTGGGGCTCGCAGATAGTTCTGATTTAATGGATGCTATCAATAGCGTTATTGATAAGTATGGAAGATCGGACAAGAACAAGCATCGTGCGGTTATTTATTATATGTTGGCCAAGCATTTTGGAAAAGAATCTATTTATAATTAGCATAAAACTGTTATGTAAAGAAAGCTGCTGCAAAGCGGCTTTTTTTATACCCATATTTCAATCTACCTTTGTCCTATGATAGAATTGGGAAATTACAACACTCTAAAAGTGTTAAGGAGCACAAGCATTGGTTTGTTTTTAGGAGATGATGAGGGAACAGAAGTACTCCTACCTAACAAATATGTTCCAGATGATTTTGAAATTGATGGTGATTTAGAGGTTTTTTGTTACCTAGACAATGGCGAACGCCCTATAGCTACAACACTTAAGCCTTTTGTGAAAAGAAATGGATTTGCTTTTCTTAAAGTTGTTGAAGTAGGTGCTTATGGTGCTTTTATGGATTGGGGTTTAGAGAAGCATTTGCTTGTTCCTTTTAGGGAGCAAGGAATTGATATGGAAGAAGGGAAAAAATATGTTGTCCATTGTTATTTAGATGAAGAAACCTTTAGGCTAACAGGTTCTAGTAGATTAAACAAGTTTTTGTCCAATGAAGGTTTTGATTTAGAAGTGAACAGTGAAGTTGAAATAATGGTGAGCAGAAAAACACCTTTGGGTTATGAAGTTATCATAGAGGACAAATACAAGGGGCTAATATTTGAAAGCGATATTTTTAAACCAATGGCCATTGGGGATAGACTTAAAGGGTACATAAAAACGGTAAGGCCAGACAACAAAGTGGATGTTTCTTTGCAACAGACGGGTTCTAAAATGCTGGAACCAACTGCAAAATTCATTTTTGAAAAGTTAAAGGAAAGCAATGGTTTTTTGCCTTTACATGATAAATCTGAACCTGACAAAATCAAAAATACATTGCACATTAGTAAAAAATCGTTTAAAAAAGCAATAGGCACATTGTACAAGGAAAGAAAAATCACCATTGCAGATGATGGTATTTATCTTGTATAACTACTTATTAATAAATGCATTACGAAATTGTTGATTCAAAATAAATTAAATTGGTACTGTTAAGTTTTTTTCTTGGATCAAAAATTTTACTTTTGTATAAATAGATATTAACTCGTTGACAATTATGCTTTTAGCATTAAGTCAGAAATCATAACCCTCCTAGTATGCCTTTTATTGAAGAAAGTGATTTGTTGGACCTGCATAAGGATTTAGATAAGGCCCAGATTATTAACGAAAGACTTTTGGATCAAATAAAGTATAAAAACAAAGACTTGCGAAAAGTAAGACTGCATCGTAATATACTGCTCGGCTTTACTGCGCTTTTTGTTGTTGGCACACTTGCCATTACATCTTTTACTGCTGGACTTAGCAGTAAAAATTCATTTGAAAATCAAAACAATCTGCTTGTTTCCATTGATAGCTTGGATGCAATAAAAACAAGAATAGGTAACCTTAAAGTACAGAATGAGGAGCTTAGTTTGGTTAAGGAATTTTACTTGGCAAAGGCATTCTTAGATAAGGAAAAGGTTTACTCGGTTCAGGTAAAATCATTTGTGGAAAATAATGTCACCCTTGCTTCTGAAGCCCTTACAAATACTCTTTTTGTCAAAACCAATCCTTTCTACGCATATTCTTTAGGAAACTTTGAAACATTGGATGAAGCTCAATCATTTAGAAAACAACTCGTTAACATGGGTTTTAAAGATGCTTTTGTTGCTTCTTACCAAGATGGGAAAAGAGTTAAAATAGAAGACCCTTATTAGTTTTGGCTAAAGCTAAGGCTTGGTTGCAAGCTGCCAGGTTAAGAACACTTCCATTATCTCTGTCAGGAATTATTGTTGGAACCGCATTGGCAAGAAAGCAAGATTTTTTTGAGCTTTCCATTTTTGTATTGGCATTGTTGACTACGGTAGGTTTTCAAGTCACTTCAAATTTTGCAAACGATTACGGGGATGGTGTTAAGGGAACTGATGATGAAGATAGAATTGGCCCTGCCAGAGCCCTACAAAGTGGATTACTAACACAATCTGAACTTAAAAAAGGCATAATTACCGCCTCGGCAATTAGTATGCTCATAGCAATGGGGTTGATTTATTTTGCGTTCGGAAAAGGAAACCTTCTATATATCGCTTTCTTTTTTGTGCTGGGAATCTTGTCCATTTGGGCCGCTATCAGATACACAATGGGTTCTGCACCGTATGGTTACAAAGGTTTAGGAGATGTATTTGTATTCCTGTTTTTCGGATTGGTTGGTGTATTGGGGAGTATGTTTCTTTATACAAAATCGTTGACCTGGACTTCTGTACTGCCTGCAATAACTATTGGTTTGTTGTGCGTAGGTGTGTTAAACTTGAATAACCTTAGGGACATTTCTTCAGATAAAAAACACGGTAAAAATACCTTGGTCGTTAAAATGGGCTTTGAAAATGGTAAGCACTACCATTTTTTTCTAATCACGTTGGCATTTCTATGTCTTTTGAGTTACACGTGGATTGAAAATATAGACGTTCTCCATTCATTTTATATGCTGGCTTTTTTACCAATTTTAATTCATGTCCGAAGAGTGGCGATTACAAAAGAACCAGGAAAGCTTGATGGCGAACTCAAAAAATTAGCGTTGAGCACTTTTTTGCTCTCCTTGCTATTCTTCATGGCAGTTAATAATTTTTTGTAATTTTGATTGACAACTCACTAAACATTACGAAACTTGGAACACCCCATTAAAATACTAATTGTAGAGGACAATGTAATTATTGCAGATGATATGCAATCCATGCTTGAAGAAATCGGGTATGAGATTGTTGACAATGTAATAGTTTACGAGCAAGCGGTTGAGGTATTAAAAAATAACCATGTAGACTTGGTGCTTATTGATATTATCTTGGCTTCTGATAAAACAGGTATAGATCTAGGGAAACACATTAGGGACGCATATAACATTCCGTTCATTTTTGTGACTTCCAATTCAGATAGGGCTACCGTTGAGAATGCCAAGACGGTTAAACCAGATGGATACTTGGTTAAACCTTTTGAGCAACAAGATTTATACACGTCCATTGAAATAGCACTTTCTAATTTTAATTATGCTAGAAAAGAGAATAGCAAGGAAATAGCTGGGAACGAAGGCGATACTTTTACTTCCAATTCTGTTTTAAAGGATTCAATCTTTGTTAAGAAACAGCACTTGTATTATAGAATACAGTTTGGTGATATACAGTTCATCAAAGCGGACAATGTATATTTAGAAGTAAATACTGTAGATAAAAAGTTTTTGGTTCGCTCTCCATTGAAGGACTATTTGGAGAAATTGCCTAAGAATAAATTTTATAGAGCACATAAGTCCTACATAGTTAATGTAGATCATATTGATGCGATCAATTCAAAAGATATTGTAATTAACAATAACTTGATACCAATATCAAAGGATTTTAAAGAGTTCATAATTTCTTCAATGAATAGTTAATTCTTATCCATTTGACAATGATTTTAAAAGTGCCGTTTGGCACTTTTTTTTGTCCAATTATCTCGTATACCTTGAATAACCACAACTTTTGACCAGTTCACAACAATATTTTTCTACTGTTTGTTTGTGCTCATACTTTAGTAGTGTAATTAATTCAGAAAAGTAATTTTTTCATTTTCATATAGTGTTCTCGTAAAAGGGTCTTGTCAAATTTGACAGGACCTTTTTTGGTTACACTAGGTTCGTAATCCATGAAATGCACAAAACATCGACAAAAGGCTTTTTTACATATGCCCAAGGCCTTTTCACAACAGAAATGGACACTTTCACAACAATACCCAATAACTCCTTTAGATTGGATTTAATTTTGTGTCTAAACTAGCGTTCTTTATATACAGCAACAATTAGAAATGTTGCTTACAATAACCATGGTTTTGTGTATTGATCATTCAGCATAATGACAGGTTTTCTTATGAGAAGATCGATACAAATAACAGTAAGCATAAAAAATTAATTATAGACTTTCTAAATCTTTCTGCAATTACGCGAAGTATATTAATGGGACGTTACTTAAAAAGGATTTTCTCGGCTTTGTTTTTTGTTTTTCTGTTGAATGTGTCCGCACAATCTATAGGGAATGAAGAGGAAAGCGCTTTAAAAGAGTTCCAGGACACCAATGGTCCTTCAAACCGGTTCGATGTTTTTTTCAACTCCATAGATCGATACAATGTTAACTCCGCATATGATTGGTTGGACACTATTAAAATATATCTTTCAAACTCCCAAAAGACCAATGATACCATTGCCACACGTCTTTATAAGGTAATGCAGACACAGGTCTACAATGATTTGGGGGAATATGATAAAAGTATTGCTTTGGCAAAAGAGCTTTACGCTGCTAAGGACTCTTTGGACTCCAGTTCCAAAAAAATTGTTTTAGATGTATTGGATGATAATTATTCCAACCTTAAACTATATGATAAACAGATAGAAATCAGAAAGGAAAAAAGGGAGCTTGGCTTAACAGAAAATGTTGCTTTCTATGATATCTACAGTAATTTAGGGTTGTACAGAAAAGCCAGAAACCAATATATAATGGAGGTTAAACCCACCATTGCAGATAATGATTCTTATGGTCTGGCAAAATACCACAGCAAAGTTGGAAACTACCTAAGATTGGACAATTCTGCACCAACTGCGTTGAGTGAATTGAAAAAAGCCAAGGCATATTTAGATGTTTTTCTTAACGACATTTCTAAGCCAAAAACAGAAGAACAACTTTTTGAAAGCGATCTGTTAAAAGCAGAGATAGAAGGTAATATTGGAAAGTGCCATGTACTATTAAATGAGTATGAAGACGCAATACCATTATTGCAAAATAGTATTGAAGTTTTGACTACCTCTTCTAAAAATTTCCATAAAAGCGAAGTCATTGAGAACACCCTTAATCTAGCCGATGCGAATTTGCAGTTGGAAAGATTTTCTGCTGCTAAGAAAAGTTTGAACATTGACTTTGAAAATATAAACACGTTGCAAAATATTAAACGCAACAGTTTACTTGCAGCATATTATGATAAAGTTGAGAACTTTAAGAATGCAGCTACCTACTATAAACGTAATGAGAAAATAAAGGATTCCCTTACACAAACACAATCTTCTATCATAAAGCAACAGTTGGTCACTATTGTAGCCAATGAGGATTTAGAAAATTCACAGCGTTTAATAGATGAACAAAAGCAAATCAATGAACTCGCACGTAGCGAAATGAAAGCTAAGGATGAGCGAATCAATCTGGTTTTTATCTCACTGATCTTTACGTTACTCGGTTTTGCAGGCTTGGTCTATGCTTATTTAAAAAGTATAAAGAACCAACGATTGATTGCAGAACAAAAACATATCATAGAGAATGCACTTGTTGAAAAGGATTCACTATTAAAAGAGATTCATCACAGGGTAAAGAATAATCTTCAAATGGTTTCCAGCCTATTGAGCTTACAGACTAAAAATACAAGAAGCAAAGCTGCCATTGAAGCATTGGAAGAAGGTAAAAGCAGGGTAAAGGCCATGGCACTTATCCATCAGAAACTGTATCAAAATGACGATTTGTCCGTTATTGAAATGCAAGGCTATATCGAAAGTCTTATTAACAGTGTGCAGTCCGTTTATAAAAAAGGAGGACATAACATCAGTATCACCATTGATGCAGAAGGCACAGAACTGGATATTGATAGGGCCATTCCATTTGGCTTGATCTTAAATGAATTGGTTTCAAACTCTTTTAAGTACGCTTTTCCAGAGAATGACGAAAACGGAAAAATTTATATCCATCTCCGAAAAAATGGAGAACAAGGATACTTTGAATATACAGATAACGGGGTAGGACTTCCTGAAGATACGGAAGAACGAACCCATTCCTCTATGGGCATCCGATTAATGAATAGACTGGTAAATCAACTTCAATCCAAATTGAATATTGACAAAGCAAGCGAAGGAGTTCGTTTTTGGTTTAATTTCAATTGATTGTATTGCCCAGACTCAAGTGCTTCTTTTTCCGTTAAAACTTATATTCCTTTATAGCCCACCATCTTCTGTCCTTTAGATTCAAAATATGATTAAATTTGAAACCATTGGATGAAAGCTACCTATAAAAAGTACATTCTTAAATTTAAAGCCCCTAGCGGAACATCTCGTGGTGTAATGACTGAAAAAGAAACATGGTTTCTTATTTTTCAAGAAGATGGACGTTTTGGAATTGGCGAGTGTGGCATTTTAAGAGGGTTGAGTGTTGATGATGTCCCCAGTTATGAAACCCAGCTTTCATGGGTTTGCAATAACATTCATTTGGGCGAAGAAGAATTATTAAAGCAGCTCAAAGAATTTCCGTCTATCCAGTTTGGTTTGGAGCAAGCTTTTATATCCTTCAATTCAGACAATCCTTTTGAGCTGTTTCCATCCGGATTCACCAAAAATGAATCTCCAATCTCCATTAACGGTTTAATTTGGATGGGAGATGAATCCTTTATGCTTTCACAATTAGAACAAAAACTGCGGGATAGCTTTGGTTGTATTAAAATGAAGATCGGAGCCATAGAATTTGAAAAAGAACTGTCCATTTTAAAATCCATCCGAGAAATCTTTGCTCCAGAAGAGATTGAGCTTCGTGTTGATGCAAATGGAGCCTTTACCGAAGAGAATGCACTAGAGAAGCTAAAACAATTATCAGAATACCATATCCATTCCATTGAGCAGCCCATTAAACCTAACAATTGGCGGGCAATGTCAGAGCTTTGCCTGCAGACTCCTTTGCCAATTGCTTTGGATGAAGAATTAATTGGCATTTTTACTGTAACGGAAAAAGAAAAATTACTACAAACCATTCAACCACAATACATCATTTTAAAACCAAGTTTGTTAGGTGGTTATGCAAGGTGCAATGAATGGATAGATTTAGCCGAAAAATTTAATATTGGATGGTGGGTGACCAGTGCATTGGAAAGCAATGTTGGACTTAATGCCATTGCACAATGGACTTACTCATTAAAAACCAGCATGCCACAAGGTTTGGGTACGGGGAGCTTGTTCACCAACAATCTTGACAGTCCTTTAGAGGTTTCTAAAGGAAAACTATTTTATAGAAAAGACAAAAATTGGAAGACTAATTTAATAGAAGATTTATGTACGTAGAACAAGGTTACAAGGGCACTTTAGGACTTTGGAAATATTTTATATTTCCAGTAGGGTTTATTGGTCTTATGGTTTTGAATTATTTAATTATCCAATTTTTAGATATTGATGTAGAAGCTCTTATACGATCCGAAATAGAAAGAAAGGGAACAAATAGATTCTTGGTAGAATCAATTTTACCATTGATAGTAGGACTTTTGTTGCTACTCTTATGGGTTAAATATGTACATCAACAGTCCATTAGCTCATTGACAACATCTAGAAAGAAAGTAGACTGGAAGAGAATCTCTTTTGCTTTTGGAATATGGGGAGTTATTACCATTTTATTAACTGCAGCCGATATTTACTTTTCTCCAGATAACTATGTGCTTAATTTTAATTTGACCAAATTCATACCCTTGGCCATTATTGCCATTCTTTTGATTCCTTTGCAAACGAGTTTTGAAGAATACCTTTTTAGAGGGCATATGATGCAAGGCTTGGGTATTATGGCTAAGAACCGCTGGTTACCGCTTATAGTAACTTCTGTTCTCTTTGGGTTAATGCATATTGCAAACCCAGAAGTGGACAAATTGGGCTATGGCATTATGATTTATTACATAGGAACAGGTTTTTTTCTTGGCATACTAACCTTAATGGATGAAGGGCTAGAGTTGGCACTTGGTTTTCATGCTGCGAACAATTTAATAACGGCTCTTTTGGTTACAGCGGATTGGACCGCCTTCCAAACAGATTCCATTTACCTTGATATTTCTGAACCTGTTTTGGGCTGGGATGTTTTAATTCCTGTATTTGTGCTCTATCCAATTCTGTTGCTCATCTTCTCAAGAAAATATGGGTGGAAAAATTGGAAAGACAAGCTGTTTGGCAAAGTACTCACCAAAGACGAATTTGTAGCTCTAAATAAAAATGAATCTAATTTGGCATAGAATCCACCCAAGTTTTAAGCTCAATGGCGTTCATTATTCGTACAATGAGCTTTTAGAAATTGGATATAGCCTGGTCAAAGAAGGAGCACCTTATCAGAAGTCCATAGGAGAGTTTATGTTGGATTGGTCTGCCGATAAACCTACTTTGGAAGTGTACACCTCTGGTTCAACGGGGAAACCTAAAAAAATCGTTCTAAAAAAGGAACACATGGTCAATTCGGCCATGGCTACAGGTAAATATTTTAGTATTGGCCAGGGCGATACTGCACTGCTATGCCTTCCATGCACTGGAATAGCAGGGAAAATGATGCTGGTAAGAGCTATGGTTTTAGGAATGGAAATAGACTGCGAAGAACCGTCATCAACTCCACTGGCAAAGATTCAAACTAATTACGATTTTGCTGCCATGGTACCCCTTCAGGTTGAAAACTCTCTGGACCAACTCTCACAAATTGCTACTTTGATAATTGGAGGAGCCGCAATCGCCAAGAGCTTAAAAGAAAAATTGGAATTGGTTTCTAACATGGTATTTGAGACGTATGGAATGACGGAAACCATTACCCACATAGCTGTAAAAAGACTTAATGAGCATGTTTCTGACAGTTTTGAGCTGCTGCCCAACATTAACGTGTCAACCGATGATAGAGACTGTTTGGTGATTTCAGCACCTCATATTTCTGATGATAAAGTTGTTACCAATGACATTGTTGAATTAATGGGGGACAGACAGTTTAGATGGATTGGCAGGTATGATTCAATTATTAATTCGGGAGGAATTAAATTGGTGCCCGAACAGATAGAATTAAAACTATCATCAATAATACATTCTCGTTTTTTTGTCGCTGGGATGCCAGATAAAAAGCTGGGGCAAAAGCTTGTTTTATTTGTTGAAGAGGGAAGAGCATCAAAAACCGAGTTATTTGAAAAAATGAAAACACTGAAGGAATTAACCAAATATGAGATTCCAAAGGAAATCCATTCTTTAACGTCATTTATTGAAACCGAAAGCGGTAAGATAGATCGTAAAAAAACTTTACTCCAACTAGGTGAAGTTTTGTAAATTCAAGCGATAAACTAATTCCTATGAAAAAAATTACCCTTTCCCTATTTATTGCATTTTCCGTTCTTTCCTATTCCCAACAAATTCTTCCAGAATCTGAGCGTGCTAGAGTGGTGGACGAAATTTTGGAAGAGCGTTTCAATACCCTGCTTCCTAAATTAATGGATGATACAGGGATTGACATGTGGGTTGTAATCTCAAGAGAATACAATGAGGATCCGGTGATAAGGACAATGCTTCCCGCAACATGGCTAAATGCAAGACGGAGAACCATTCTTTTGTTTTATATGGATAACTCAAAGGGGACCATTGATAAATTGGCGGTTGCAAGATATAATGTTGGTAAGAGTATTGTGTCTGCTTGGGACAAAGAAAAAGAACCCAATCAATGGAAAAGGTTAATGCAGCTAATTGAAGAGCGGAACCCGAAAAAGATTGGTCTTAACTTTTCCAAAGATCATAACATTGCGGACGGATTGGACAAAACGGATTATGATGAATTTATGGCCAACCTTCCTAAAAAATATCAATCCAAAGTGGTTTCTGCTGAGCAGTTAGCGGTAAGGTGGATTGAAACCAGGACACAGAGAGAAATGGTCATCTATGACCAATTGGTAGATATTACCCATGATATTATTTCGGAAGCTTTTTCTGAAAAAATAATAACGGCAGGAGTTACCACAACAACAGAGGTAGAGTGGTGGATGCGACAGAAAGTTACTGATCTGGGATTGGAGACTTGGTTCCACCCAACGGTAGATGTGCAACGGACAAGCGAGGAACTTGTAGGACATTTGTATTCCTTTTCTGGTAGACCAGATGATTTAATCATTCAACCAGGAGATCTGTTGCATTGCGATTTTGGAATTACCTATCTAAGATTGAACACCGATTGCCAGGAATTGGCCTATGTTTTAAAACCAAATGAAAAAGAAGCCCCTGCATTTTTGGTGGGTGCCTTAAAAGATGGAAACCGAGTGCAAGATTTTTTGACTAAGAACATGATAAAGGGCAGGACCGGGAATGAAATTTTAGCCTCAGCACTTCAAGAAGCTAAAGATGCTGGTTTAAGACCTGCGATCTATACCCACCCTTTAGGAACCTATGGTCACTCAGCTGGCACAACAATAGGCATGTGGGATTCTCAAGGCGGGGTTATGAAAGATGATGGAGAGAACTATCCCTTAAATCCAAATACCGTATATGCCATTGAGCTCAATGCAACGGTCAATATTCCAGAATGGAAAAGAGATATCCGCATAATGTTGGAAGAAGCCGGATTTTATGGTGAAGATGGTTTTAGATATGTAAACGGTAGGCAGACGGAACTGTTGTTAATTCCTAGAATTAAGGAATTTTTAGGAAACTAAAATTGCCCTTACGTTTTTCTTTTAGTACTTTAAGGAAGTAATTGTCACTGTATCAGTTAATTGATAAGGCATCTAAACTTAAAGCTATGAAAAAACACTATTCTTTTATCGCATCTTTTTTTATGATTTTCTCCGGCTTTGCAACAGAACGTTTAATAAGCGGGAAGGTTACAAATGGTGAAAATCCTATCTCAAATGTTAAGGTTCAAGTCGTAAATCAGGGTATAAGTTCCAGTTCTAATGTAGATGGCGCATACCAGATTGTGGCCAGTGCAGGTGATATGCTGTTCTACAATGCAGAAGGAATGGAGCCATTACAGATTCGAGTAGAAGATGTAACAAGAGTTTTAAATGTGGTCATGTTTCCTAAAGTGGAAAAACTGGAGAATGTAACAGTTACAAGGAACAGGCGCAGTAGTCAAAAAGAATTGGAAATGGATTATCACTACAATCCAAATATCATCAGAACAGCTTTTGGATATTTAGATAAAACAAAGACTTCCTATTCTGTAAGGATGATGGATGCAGATGATTTCCTACCTGGAGAATATAATTTCGAGAATGTACTTAGAGGAAGATTTGCCGGAGTAAGGGTCTCTAGAGGTATAGGTTTTGGAGGAGGAAATACAGTAGGAAGTACCAGAGCAGTTTTCCTGCGAAGTGGTTGGCCTGCCGTATTTGACATTGATGGACAGGTGTTTACGGACTTTCCGGATTTTATTGATGTTCAAAATATTGACCGTATCGCTATCATACCATCTGCCATTGGAACGGTACGATATGGTAATTTGGCCAAAGGGGGAGTAGTTATTATTAACACCAAAACGGGGACAATTATCCCAAAGGATAAAAATGGGTTATACCTTGATAGAATGAGACTTCGTAACAATAACTATGATGGCAATGCTCTTTCTAAGGAACGAGTAATGAAGAATGCACCCGCATACTTAAAAGAATTACAAGAGTCCCGTAGTTTTGAAGATGCAAAAGCATCATTTGAGATGCATTCAAAACGATATTCAAGTTCACCATACTTTTTATTGGATTCTTACCAATACTTCTATGAGAAATGGAAACAAAAAGATTATGCAGATGATATTGTCAAAAAAGGCTATGGCTTGTTTAAAGAAAATGCCGTGCTTTTGAAAGCGTTGGCTTATATGTATGAATCTCATGAAAGATATGATATGGCTCACAAAGCCTTCAGAAGGGCATTTATTCTTCGCCCTCAGTACAGACAATCTTATCTTGACCTCGCCAAAAGCAACAGAAACCTTCAAAACACGAAAAGAGCGGCTGTATTATATGCCCGTTACTTTTATTTACTGGATGAAGGTATAATGGAGGCTGATACGAGCAGTTTTTCTAGAATTATTAGCCGTGAGTTTAATAATCTGCTTTCATTGGAAAAGACAGATATGATCAAGAGTCCTGCCAATATGAAAATGGAATTAGAAGAAGAGGATTTTGACAGTACGCGTTTAATGTTAGAGTGGAATGACAGCGAGGCAGAATTTGAACTTCAATTTGTAAATCCGGATAATCAATATTACACATGGAAACACAGTCTTAAAGAAAATGCAAATACTATTCGCCAAGAAAAGGACTTTGGATATTCATGCGCTGAATATTTAATAGATGATTCGTTTTCAGGAAATTGGAAAGTAAACATTAAGTATTTAGGAAATAAGAGCTTAACTCCCACCTATTTGAAGGCAATTGTGTACCATGATTATGGCTCAAAATCGCAACGCAAAGAAGTAAAAGTATTTAAGCTGGGAACGAAAAATGTAAACCAAGCATTATTTCGGATTAATCAGGGGTCGTCAATATCTTTAAATTAAGAGTCCTGCGTTAAATTGTATTTTGTAACATTTACCTTTAATAAGAAACCGTATAATATTCTATAATAATTATACTGGGCCTGATTGCTGTTTTTTTTTAACTTTAGGCAACTTCAACAAAAGCTTTAACAGCATAATCCTTAAAATGGATAAATTCATTACTAAGGGTTCTTAAATCTTAAAGGAAATGAAGCATATTGGCCTGCTATTGTTACTACTTATTGCATTACAAAATATGACGTTTGCTCAAGAAGAGAAAAATGTCACTATCTGTTGGGATGTATCCCTATCCATGAAAGATCGGGATATCAACAAAGAGTATTATTTTTTGGATGCCTATTTCAAAACCATTCGGAACGCGAATGTAACCTTACTTACATTTAGCAATCAACTTATTTCCAAATATGACATTGCAGTTACATCCGGTAATTGGTCTGGGATAAAGGAAAAGCTAAGTGCTGTAAATTATGATGGCGCTACCTCTTATGAGGAGTTGGCAGCTTATGCGGGCAACGGAGAAGTTCTTTTGTTTACAGATGGAAAACAGAATACGGGTGGCTCCTCACCTAGTTTTGAGGGAGAACTGTACATTGTAAATAGCAATAAAGATTTTGATAGAGCCAGTTTGAATCTTTTATCCATTGTTAACAATGGAAATTTGGTCAACCTATTGGACAAATCGGATGCAAAGGCTTCTAAAGAAAATCAAAAAAAATATTCAGGTACAATATACAGTGGCACAAGCGGCCTTCCTTCCGCCAATATTTATGTTAAGGGGTTTGAAGCGGAACAGGTCAAGTCCGATGATCAAGGCAATTTTAAAATAAACGGGGCTGTGGGAGATACTTTGGTAGTGTCTTACGGAAACAAAATGACAGAACATACGCTAGATGATAACCTCGCCATCAACTTTTCATTTGAAGATAGTGGCATACAACTGGAAGAGGTTGTTTTAATTGAGAAAGTACCAGAGCAAGAAGAGGAGGTGACAACCGCATATGGTAAAGAAAACAAAGATAAGATTGGGTACGCAGTACAGTCCATATCAGATGAAGATATTGGATCCGTTTCAACAACCGCAAACAATGCAATACAAGGAAAGTTTTCTGGTGTTAGCTTAGGGCAGAATGAAGATTTGAGCCAGGTGAAGATGCGCCCAAGTAATTCAATTCTGGGCAATAATTATGGATTAATTGTAATAGATGGAGTTCCAACGGAAAGGTCAAATTCGGGCACCGGAAATATTGTGGACACTAGTTTTATTGACCCCCAGAATATCGCAAACATAACTGTCTTAAAGGGCCTTTCGGCCACAAATAGATATGGTAGCCAAGGAGCTAATGGTGTCCTGTTGATTACCACAAAAACAGCTACCATTGACGGGCCTAGAAAACAGAAAAAAGATTTGGCACGACTTACCAATAATATATATGAAGGTAAGATCAAGGTAAACAGTAAGATCTTGGTAACTCCCTATTTAAAAGAGTTGAAAAAAGGGAAAAACCTACAAGAAGCTTACAACCTTTACCTAAACCAAAGAAATAGATATTGGAACACCTCTGAATATTTTTTAGATGTTTATGGATTCTTTTATGCTTCAAACCAAGAAATTGCAGAACGAATTTTATCAAATATCCTAGAAAAACAGGACGCGAAATACGAAGAGCTAAGAGGAATGTTCCTAAAATCTGTGGAAAGCGGAAATCATACAATGGCACTATTGGCAGCAAATAAGATGTTGGAGGCTTTTCCTAATAAAATACAATCCTATTTCGATGTGGCCATAGCGAACAAAAACTCAGGGAACTACCAAAGTGCCTTAAATATGTTCAATAGCATTGCAAATGGAACTGCTAATGCTAAATTGGACTTTGCAAGTTTGGAAAAAGTGGTGGGCACCGAAATAAGGAATTTAATCAATAAGGAGCGAAAAAATATTGACTTTAAAAAAGTGAACCAAAAATACCTGAACAATCTAACCTATAACGCAAGATTGATATTGGATTGGAACAACCCAGATGCAGAGTTTGTTGTTCAATTTGTGAATCCTCAAAAACGTTTTTTTAATTGGGAACACACGAACACAAGTGATAGGAAGAGAATTTTGGATGAACTACAGCACGGTTTTGCAAATGAACAGTTTGAAATTGTTGGTTCCGAAACGATAGGAGACTGGATATTGAACGTTACGTACCTTGGAAATAGGACTAGTGGAAATAAAACGCCAACTTTTTTAAAGTGCACAGTGCAATACAATTTTGGAAAGTTTAACCAGACCAGTGAAGAACATTTGGTTCGTCTTCAAGATACAGATGACGAACAGCAATTGGCCAAATTCACGGTACAATAATTAGACTTGTAAAACGCCCATATTAAACTGCTTTTCAATGGGCGAATGATTTGCAGCTTCAATGCCCATAGATATCCATTTCCTTGTTTCCAATGGATCTATAATGGCATCTGTCCAAAGTCTAGACGCTGCGTAGTATGGCGAAATCTGATTATCATAGCGTTGTTTAATCTTATCAAACAATGCTTTTTCTTTTTCGGCACTCAATACATCCCCATTTTTTTCCAATGAGGCCTTCTCAATTTGCAACAAAACCTTAGCAGCTGAGTTACCGCTCATAACCGCAAGTTCGGCACTTGGCCATGCCACAATAAGTCTTGGATCATAGGCTTTTCCGCACATAGCATAATTACCGGCTCCATAACTGTTTCCAATTACTACGGTAAATTTAGGAACTACCGAATTGCTTACCGCATTCACCATTTTGGCCCCATCTTTTATAATGCCTCCGTGTTCACTTTTACTACCTACCATAAAGCCGGTAACATCCTGTAGAAAGACCAATGGGATTTTCTTTTGATTACAGTTGGCTATGAACCTTGTGGCCTTATCCGCAGAATCAGAATAGATAACACCACCAAATTGCATTTCTCCCTTTTTTGTTTTAACCACTTTTCTTTGATTGGCAACAATACCAACGGCCCAGCCATCAATACGTGCATAACCCGTTAGAATGGTCTTTCCAAAACCTTCCTTATATTGTTCAAATTCAGAGTTGTCTACCAATCGTTTTATAATTTCCAACATGTCATATTGGTCTCCACGCGAAGCAGGAAGAATACCATAGACATCCTGGGGGTTTTCAATAGGCTTTTTAGCTTCGATTCTATTGAAACCAGCCTTATCAAAATCTCCAATTTTGCCAACAATATTCTTTATTTTGTCCAAAGCATCCTTATCATCTTTCGTTTTATAATCTATTACCCCACTAATTTCTGAATGTGTAGTGGCGCCGCCTAAGGTTTCGTTGTCAATACTTTCACCAATAGCCGCTTTAACCAAGTAACTGCCTGCTAAAAAGATACTACCCGTCTTGTCTACAATAAGGGCTTCATCGCTCATAATGGGCAGGTATGCACCGCCGGCCACGCAACTTCCCATTACGGCAGAGATTTGTGTTATTCCCATACTGCTCATAACGGCATTATTTCTAAAAATCCTTCCAAAATGTTCTTTGTCGGGAAAAATTTCATCCTGCATAGGTAAATAGACCCCAGCGCTATCCACTAAATAGATTATGGGCAATCTGTTTTCAATTGAAATCTCTTGAGCTCTTAAATTTTTCTTTCCAGTTATGGGGAACCATGCTCCAGCTTTCACGGTAGCGTCATTGGCCACAACAATGCATTGTTTGCCTTGAATGTATCCAATTTTTACAACGACCCCTGCAGAAGGGCAACCACCATGTTCTTCATACATGCCATCTCCTGCAAAAGCCCCAATTTCAACAGTATCAGCATTCGCGTCTAAGAGGTACTCAATCCGTTCGCGAGCTGTCATCTTGCCTTTGGCATGGTGTTTTTCTATGCGTTTTTTGCCTCCACCGAGCTTAACCTCCGTTAGTTTTTTTCTTAGCTCAGAGAGTTTTAATTTGTTGTGGTCTTCGTTCTTATTGAAGTTGATATCCATAGTTTGTAACCCAATTTCATCTTGTTGGTTAAAGATAAGGAGTTATAATCATTACTTTTGATTTCATATGAAAAGTAAAATTAAATGGGGCATTATTGGCCCTGGGAACATAGCAGGGAAATTTGCTTCGGATTTAGAACTTTTTGATGATGCAGAGATTGCTGCAGTGGCTTCTAGAACCTTGGAAAAGGCACAAAAGTTTGCAGACCAATACAATATTAAAAACGTATTTGACAGTTATGACAAACTTTTTGAGTCCAATACAGCGGATATTGTCTACATAGCAACCCCACATAATTTTCATAAAGATTTAGCAATTAGGGCTATGCAGTCCGGTAAGCATGTGCTTTGTGAAAAACCATTAGGGATCAATAAATCTGAAGTGCAAGAGCTTGTTGAAGTTGCTAGGCAAAACAAAGTTTTTTTAATGGAGGGATTATGGTCAAGATTTAACCCGTCCATTAATAAAGTTAAAGGTTTAGTGGATGAAGGGGTAATAGGTAAGGTTTCCTATATACATGCAGATTTTGCCTTTTATGCCATGGACAGAGGTATGGATTCTAGGTTGTTAAACCCTAATTTGGCTTCTGGTTCAATATTGGATATTGGGATTTACCCTATTTTTTTGGCGTATTTACTATTGGGTAAACCCAAACAAATCTCCGCTTCTTCCAATTTTCATCCAAATGGTACGGAATTGCAAACATCAATGATTTTTCAGTATGAAAAAGCTCAGGCCATTTTGTACAGTGGGTTAACAAGCACATCAGAAATGAAGGCAGAAATTTCTGGCAGTAAAGGTGAGGTGTTCATAAACCCCAGATGGCATGAAGCTGATAGTTATACTTTGGTAAAAAATGAAGAATCCCAATTGATTGACCTTCCAAAACAAGGAAATGGATTTGTTTATGAGATAGAAGAAGTGCATAAGTGTCTTGGCGCAAAAAAACTGCAAAGTGAATTATGGTCACACCAAAATAGCTTAGATTTAGCTGAATTATTGGATACGGTGCGTGAAAAAGCTGGAGTTAAATTTCCGTTTGAGATATAAACTGCACATAGGTCACCAAGATTATATCAATTTTTACGATATTTGATTTTCTACTGAACTAACTATATGGGAATGAATAAAAATACAGTGCTCGCTTGGGCTACATGGATAATGATTTTTGTGGGTATGGGAATGATAGCATTGGGTGCTTTTAAATATGATGAAGTTGCGGGCTACGGATTTGCTGCCGTAGGCGTTGGCTTTTTTGCTATAGCTTGGGTTTTTAATGCACTTAAAGGTAGAGTATAGCTTTCCATTTTTCTTAACTAAAATACTACTTGATGTCAGACGATAAAAAGGTCATTTTTTCAATGTCCGGTGTTACAAAGACGTTTAAAACAGCTAACACCCCAGTATTAAAGAACATTTACTTAAGCTTTTTTTATGGAGCCAAAATTGGAATTTTAGGTCTTAATGGTTCTGGTAAGTCTACGCTATTAAAGATTATAGCGGGAGAGGATAAAAATTATCAAGGAGATGTGGTTTTTTCACCGGGTTACTCCGTGGGCTATTTAGAGCAAGAACCTCAATTGGATGATGAAAAAACAGTCCTTGAAGTGGTTAAAGAAGGTGTTGCGGAAACCGTTGCTATTCTTGATGAATACAACAAAATCAATGATATGTTTGGTCTGCCCGAAGTATATGAGGACGCAGACAAGATGCAGAAGTTGATGGATAAACAGGCTGCGCTTCAAGATAAGATTGATGCTTCCAATGCGTGGGAATTGGATACCAAATTGGAGATTGCCATGGATGCACTCCGTACCCCAGATTCTGATAAGAAAATTGGCGTTTTGTCCGGAGGTGAAAAAAGAAGGGTGGCCTTGTGCAGACTCCTGTTACAAGAACCAGATGTGCTACTTTTGGACGAGCCCACCAACCACTTGGATGCCGAATCCGTACATTGGTTGGAACATCATTTGGCACAATACAAGGGAACAGTTATAGCAGTTACGCACGACCGATACTTTTTGGATAATGTTGCTGGGTGGATTTTGGAACTGGACAGGGGAGAGGGTATTCCGTGGAAAGGGAATTATTCCAGTTGGTTGGATCAAAAATCCAAAAGACTGGCTCAGGAGAGCAAACAGGCCTCGAAACGACAAAAAACGTTGGAACGTGAATTGGAATGGGTTAGGCAAGGAGCTAAAGGAAGGCAAACCAAACAAAAGGCACGTTTAAAGAATTACGATAAGCTTTTGAGCCAGGATCAAAAACAACTGGAGGAAAAACTGGAAATATACATTCCAAATGGACCTCGACTGGGAACCAATGTTATTGAATCCAAAGGGGTAAGTAAAGCCTATGGGGATAAGTTGCTATATGAAGATTTAAGCTTTAATCTTCCGCAAGCAGGTATTGTTGGCATTATTGGCCCAAACGGGGCTGGTAAAACCACCATCTTTAGAATGATCATGGGAGAGGAAACACCGGATAAAGGAGAATTTGTTGTTGGAGACACGGCCAAGTTGGCCTATGTAGATCAAAGTCATTCCAATATTGACCCCAATAAAACAATTTGGGAAAACTTCAGTGATGGTCAGGAACTGGTAATGATGGGAGGGAAGCAAGTGAACTCAAGGGCTTATCTGAGTAGATTTAATTTCTCTGGCAGTGAGCAAAACAAAAAAGTAAACATGCTTTCTGGAGGTGAACGCAATAGACTTCATTTAGCTATGACCCTTAAGGAAGAAGGCAACGTATTGCTTTTGGATGAGCCTACCAATGATTTGGATGTAAATACGTTACGGGCTTTAGAAGAAGGGTTGGAGAATTTTGCAGGTTGTGCGGTTATCATCTCTCACGACAGATGGTTTTTAGATAGAATATGCACCCATATTTTGGCTTTTGAAGGAGATTCGCAGGTTTATTTCTTTGAAGGTTCTTTCTCTGACTATGAGGAAAACAAAAAGAAACGCCTGGGAACAGATATCATGCCCAAGCGTATTAAGTATAAAAAACTTATTCGTTAGAATATTATTCTTCTTTTTCAAATGCTTTTAACCCTTGTTCAAGTAGTTTTTTAGCTTCTTGCAGATATGCTTTTTGGTGAAATTCCAAGCTATTGGGATCATTTTGTTTTTTTGATGAATCATGATCAAATGATTTTGAAAGCAAAACCATTTGATCAATGGCTTTTTTAGTTGATGCCAGTTTATCCTTAGCATGCTTATCAAAAACGGTTATCATTTCCATCTCCACAGAAGTTTGCCCACTTTCTTCTGCATCTGAGTAGGCCTCATGTTCAAGTGCGCTGTCAGCACTATCTTCAACTACTGCCGTTGCAGCAATTCCTAGAGTACATTCATCCAGAATGGTGATCAACTCATTGATTATTCCAACAGATTTTTTTGTGAAGTAACGTCCGGCATCCCAATCCACTGGTGATGTGGCTTTGTTCAAACTTTCAATGGCGTCTAAAGTTTTATCCTCAGACTTGGCACAACCGCATTCTTCCAGAAAAGATTTTGATTTTTCCAGAGCTATCATAGCTCTTTCGGCATAATACATCTGATGCTCAAAATTGGTTGCGGTTAGGGCTTTTTTTGAATGACTGAGACCATACGTGACTTTTGCATAAAAATTGTCACACTGATTGGAAAAGTTGGCGTTTACAGCAAAAATAAATGCAAATGCAAACAAAACATAGGATTTGGGAGCCATGGTTTAGTATTGATTTGGGTTGATTCTCTATCAATAACGACAATAACCCATCAATATTTTATTGCTTCAAAAATCATCGTTCGGATACCAATCCAATTGTACCACTTTTATTGCTGTATTTCCCTTGTTTACAATCTCTTTGAACTTTGTCACGTCGCTCACATTTGGACGTCCTCTATAATGGTACGGGTACACTTCTTTTGGCTTAAATTCTAGAACAGCATCCGCAGCACTTGCCTCCGTCATGGTATAAGGAAGATTCATGCAGATGAATGCCTTATCAATGTTTTTAAGTGCACGCATTTCGGGTATGTCCTCGGTATCCCCTGAAAAGTATAAGCGCTGTTCATTCATATTCAGCACATAACCATTTCCTCTTCCTTTAGCATGAAATTTCAAGGCTTCTGTTCGCAGATTGTACATGGGAATTGCTTCAACGGTAATTTCGTATCGCTCTTTAGAATCTCCATTGTTCAAAACATCTATTTGTGGGGTAAATTCTTCTGGCATCTTATCTGCAACTGCTTGCGGAACCATGATTTTGGCTTTTGATGTATTTAGTTCTTGCAGCGTTTCTAAACTAAAGTGATCACCGTGAATGTCTGTAATTAAAATTAAATCTGGTTGTTTTTGATTTTCAAAGGCCTTAATTCCACCTACAGGATCTATATATATGATAATTCCTTTCCATTCTAAAACCACAGTGGCATGTTCTATAGGAATGATTTTCAAGGTGGCAGTTAGATCTTCTTTGGAGGTAACATCATCCTTTTGACCCTTAATTTCCTTGCAACCAAGCATTAAGAAAAAGCTAAATGCAACTAAAAAGTATTTTTTTTTCATAATAGATAAGTTTGTAAACCCTTTAAAATTAATACTTTAAATATATTGATGATAATTTTTTTAACATTATTTAATCCTTAATAATCCAAAATAAAAACTCAAGCGTATATAAACAGAACACAATTGATTAAATACACTTTAAACGCAAGATCAATTAATTTAAAAGTTATGACTGAAACAAAAAGTAACAACGGATTAAAGGTAATAGCTGGTCTATTAGGTGTGGTTCTTTTAGGAACTATTATTTATACAGTGAGTCTTTACCAGGATAAGAAAAAGACCACTACGGCACTTACTCAAGAAAAAGAGTTGGTTGTTGAAGATTTGAACAGCTTGAAATCAGAATATGATAAAGCTATTTTAGAAAGCAATGCTACTAATGAAGAATTGGTTGCTGCTAGAGACAATATTGCAAAATACATTGATTCTGTACAAGGTATGAAAGCTGATATTGCTTCACTTTCTAGATACAGAAGACAAGTTAGCGTTCTTAAAAAGGAGAGAGAAGCGTTATTAAAACAAGTTGATTCTTTAACTAGCTCAAACACATTATTGGCTATGCAAAGAGACAGCACGTTTGTTGAACTTGAAAAGCAAACTGTATTTAACGATTCTTTGGTTGTACAAAACACTCAATTGGCAGATGCTGTTGAAAGAGGTTCTGCATTAAGCCTTTCTACATTTACTGTTGATGCAGTAAGAGAGAGAAACAGCGGAAAATTGGTTTCTACTTCAAGAGCTAAATCTACTGATAAGTTCAAAGTATGTTTTACAATTGCCGATAACGTAATTGCTGAAGCTGGTGATAGAGAATTTTTTATTGAGGTTCTTGATCCACAAGGTAACGTATTGGGAGATAGCTTTTCTAAGTCTAGCGAAGAAGGTGCTTCTATCACTTACAGCAAGGGAACTAACTTCTACTACGAAAACAGTTCTTTAGATGTTTGTGATTACATTAACAAACCTGCTTCAGATTTCCAAAAAGGAAACTACATGGTAAATGTATATGACAATGGTCTAAAATTATTGGGAACTTCTAAGTTCGCATTAAAATAATACACACTATCCACATTTTATAAAAAAGCCCGGTTCACATTTTGAACCGGGCTTTTTTTATTTGCTTAGAGAAGTTTCTATTTCAAACTGCCAACCATATCTTCAGGTTTTACCCATTCATCATATTCTTCTGGAGTAACGTAACCTAAGTTAACCGCTTCTTCTCTTAAAGTTGTTCCATTTTTATGTGCCGTATTGGCAATTTCTGCAGCCTTATAATAACCAATCTTGGTGTTCAGGGCAGTGACCAGCATCAAAGAGTTATTCAAAAGTGTCTTGATTACCTCATTGTTTGGCTCAATACCGCTGGCACAATTTACATCAAAGCTCACACAGGCATCTCCAATTAACTGAGCGGATTGTAGAATGTTGGAAGCCATCATAGGTTTAAAGACGTTCAACTCATAATGACCTTGTGTGCCACCAACGCTAATTGCAACATCATTTCCCATTACCTGTGCACAAACCATGGTCAATGCTTCACATTGTGTTGGATTTACTTTACCGGGCATTATAGAACTTCCTGGCTCATTGGCTGGGATGATGATTTCTCCAATACCAGAACGTGGTCCTGAGGCCATCATTCTAATATCGTTGGCAATTTTGTTTAAGGAAACGGCCAGCTGCTTTAATGCTCCATGGCTTTCTACTATGGCATCATGCGCGGCCAAGGCCTCAAATTTATTTTCAGCTGTTACAAAAGGGTGTTTTGTAAACTCCGCAATATACTTTGCCACTAGCACATCATAGCCCTTTGGCGTATTTAATCCTGTTCCAACCGCGGTGCCCCCTAAGGCAAGTTCACTAAGGTGATCAAGTGTGTTTTTTAGTGCTTTAAGCCCATGGTCTAATTGTGAAACGTAACCTGAGAATTCTTGACCCAAGGTTAGGGGAGTGGCATCCATTAAATGGGTACGCCCAATTTTAACTACATCTTTAAACTCTTGTGACTTTTTATTTAACGTATTCCTTAACTGTTCAACACCCGGTATGGTAACCTCAACTACCTTTTTATAAGCAGCAATATGCATGCCAGTAGGAAATGTATCGTTGGAGGACTGACTCTTATTAACATCATCGTTGGGTTGTATGGTTTTTTCACCCTCGCCAATTTTTTTTCCCGCTATCTCATGGGCCCTGTTGGCAACTACCTCATTTACGTTCATGTTACTTTGAGTACCTGAGCCAGTTTGCCAGATAACCAACGGGAATTGTTCGTCATGCTTTCCTTCAAGAATCTCATCACATACTTGAGCAATCAAATCTCGTTTTTCCACAGCAAGTACTCCAAGCTCATGATTGGTGTATGCCGCTGCTTTTTTTAAGTAGGCAAATCCGTAAACCACATCTAAAGGCATGGAAGCGGGAGCGCCAATTTTAAAATTGTTACGGGATCGCTCAGTTTGTGCTCCCCAATACTTATCCGATGGCACTTTTACTTCGCCCATCGTATCTTTTTCAATTCTAAAACTCATTTTTTATGTTTTTAATGATATGCAAAGTTAGGGGTTCATGGATTTATTTTACATGACATGCGCACAAATGAACATTTTTTAATTGGAGATTTGTTTTTTTTAATCAAATCACGGTATCTTTGTTGAACAAAAGGAAAAAGTAATGTTTGATTTTGACCAATATTTAGGTTTCTTAGCTTTTTTAACCATCTTGACAATCGGTTTCTGGTTAATGATTTTCTTATTGACTTTTGTAGTGCCTTACTGGTTGTTTGGCAACTTGATAGAAATGTACAAAGAAAAACGCGAGGCTAAAAAAGCCAAGCGAAACGATTAAAAAAAAGAGACTTGAAGTCTCTTTTTTGTTACCCGTCAAATTCTATATCATCTTCCCCATTTCCTCCACTTCCTCTGTCCCTTCTCGTTCTTTCATTTTGAGGTTGGTTAAATCGATATAAAAACGATAATGTGATTTGCCGTTCACGAAATTGAAACTCACTCTCCGTAAATACATTTTCTGTTCTAGTCTCTGTTCTTCTCTTTCTAGAATTAAACAGATCTCTAACATTTAAAGAAAGTGTTGCTTTGTCCTTTATAACATCTTTGCTGAATGCCAAATTGGTAGATAGTATTCCTTTATTCACATTTTGTGCATCAATACGTCTTCCCCTATAAAAAAGGTTGGATTGAAAATCGATTGCTCCTGGTAGGGGTAGCTTGGCACTTAAGCGCGTAAACCAAGTGAAGTTGTCGGCATCAAAGTTTTGAACAACTTCTTCATTTTGAAAATCAATAAACGAGAAATCTCCTCTTAATTGTTGTTGAAAAAGATTTAAGTTCCATGTAAATCGCCAATTTTTCTTTGGAGTATAGGAAGTTGTCAGCTCCCCTCCATAGCGGGTATCCGTAGCCAAGTTGATTGGAGTGCGCACTTGTACCGGCACTAATATTGGCTCTGAGGGATTGTTGGCGTTTTCAATTTCCACAAAATCTCCGGTTTCTTGTGTAATAAATTGAAAAACACCTGTAGAACGATTATAGTAGGCAGAGGTGGTAAAGGTTAGCTTATCCCATCTTTTTAAATAGCCCAAATCAAATGCGTTGGTATACGTTGGATTTAAATCTGGGTTACCTTGAAATAGGTTGGTATTACTGGAACGTGAAGGAAATGGATTAATAAACCTTGATCTAGGCCTTCTAAGTCTTCTACTGTAACTAATGGTCAATTGTTCCATTTCTGAAAATTCATAGCCCAGAAACAAAGAAGGGAACCAATCCACATAATCCTTGTCCGTAGTCTCATTGGTTTCCACCAAGTCAATACCAATATCCGAAGCTTCCATTCGTAAACCACCAAGAATACTGAACTTTTTTAGTTTTGTTCCTATTTGGGTGTACGCCGCATTTACATATTCACTGTAGTTTAGCTCATTACTAAAGTCTGGGTCAACATTTAAAGAGCCGTTTGTATTTAAAATGCCAAAATCAAAATCGGTATTGAAATTGTTGAAAGTGCCACGATATCCTAATTCAAATTGTGATTGATTATCCTTACCAAAAGGTAATACATAATCAAATTGCACTAACTGGTTAATTTGACTTTCGTCATTGATGGTCTGTTCTGTTGGCAAAACGATATTCTCACCAAGTATAACTTCATCAATTATAGAATTTTCAAAATCTGTTCCTTTGGAATATTGATAATCCATGGTCAGTACATGTCCATCCTTTTTGAATTTCTTCTCATAATTCAAGGAATACTGCACATTTTCATCTTCTTCATCTTCCAAGGTAAATCTGTTTCGTTGGATAGTAGGATTTCTAAGGGCATCAAAATTGAAAAAATCTACATCAACCGTATTTTTACCATTTGTTTTTCGATAAACAAAAGAATTGGTAATGCTACTGTTTTCAGAAAGGAAAAGTTCAAAACCAAAATTGGTATTGAATCCATCTCGTTCTCGCTGATATTCTCTAAACTCATCTTGAAAGCTATCGGTAGAGCCATCATCATTAAAATTCTCTTGAAGAAATTGCGCATTTCCGGGAGCATTTCTATAGCGGTAGGTAGTATTAGAAAAAATATTGAAGTTTTCCCTTCTTAAGTTTAGACTTACCGCTCCACCAAAATTATCTGGGTTTCCGGCAAAGACGTTGACAGAGCCATTTAACCCTGCTGTTTTACTTTGTTTGAGAATAATGTTTAGGATTCCCGCAGTACCTTCAGCATCATACCTAGCGGAAGGGTTTGTGATAACTTCCACTTTTTCAATGGCCTCAGCTGGGAGTTGCTGTAACGCATCTGGGCTAAGCCCTGAAAGTGCAGAGGGTTTGCCGTTTATAAGTATGCGTACGCTTTCATTGCCCCTTAAACTTATATTGCCTTCAACATCTACGGTCACAGATGGTACATTGTCCAGAACATCTGTTACCGAACCACCTTTTACGGTTAAATCACTTCCTACATTATAGACTTTCTTGTCCAAGCGCAATTCTACTGTTGTGCGTTCACCCACAACTTCTACATCTTCAAGCTGTTCTACATCAATAGACAATTTAATAGTACCTAAGTCTGTACTTGTTCTTAAAACCTGTGCTTTGGCTTCGTATGTTTTGTACGAAATGTATTCTATACGAATATTATAAACTCCAGGAGAGGTTTCAACCTCAAACATACCCATGGCATCAGTAATGCCACCTGTTATTCTTTCTGGATTTTTAGTGCGCTGGAGTATTAAGGTTGCATATTCAAGAGGTTGACCTGTATCAATATCTACTACTTTCCCTGTAGTTTTAATTGGATTTGGTCGGTTGCCCTGTCCTTGAGCAATTGTTGTTATGGTATTTAACAGTAAAAAGGACAGTAGCAGTATTCTCATATCATTCTTTGGATTTCTTTTTTTTCTTCTTCTTTTTCTTCTTCTTGTCCTTGAATCTATTTTCCTGAAGTTCTTGGAAGGCATTGAACTTATCTTCTGGTAGGCCAGATTTTAACTCTTCGTTTTGGTTGGCCACTATTTTTTGCAGTTCTTCTTGCATTTTGGGTGGGTCCAAATTCAATATTCTAAGTTCCATTCTTTTTTGAACGGATTTTATCAAAGTTGTCCTCACAACAGCCTCTTCAAATGGGTTTAACCCAATAGATTCAGTTATGGAAGGCATGCGCTCATCAACAAGTTCTTCTGCGGTAAGCGGCTCTTCTTTTTTAGGAGTTTCTTGAGTTTGCGGCAATGTACTCTGCCGCCTACCGTAGCCATTATTGCCGTATCTATTCCCGTACTGAGCCTCTAAAGTGGTTATTGAAAATATTCCCAAAAAGAGGGCAAGTAGAATGGTGGTCTGTGTGTTTTTCATGATTGTATTCAAAATGTATGATTTTAAAATTAGATCAAGGTTTAACCTAGCTTGGTTAAATATATGTTAAATAGGTTTCCCTTTAAGTTCTTGAATGCAAAACTCTTGCCATTTTTTTATCATGCTATACTATTTTACTAATTTCTTCAGAAGGTCTGCCTATTACTGCTTTGTTTCCATTTACTACAATAGGACGTTCTATCAATTTGGGGTTTTCAACCATTGCAGCAATAATTTCATTTTCTGAAAGTGTTTTGCCTTTGTACTTTTCTTTCCAAACGGCTTCGTTCTTGCGAACCAATTCCATTGCGGAAATACCTAGTTGTTTAAGTATTGTTTTTAGCTCATCATGGCTTAGAACATTTTCAAGATATAGAACGGTCTCAAAATCTTTTCCAGACTTTTGCAACAGGTCCAGGCCTTCTCGGGATTTTCTACATCTTGGATTGTGATAAATCTTAATCATATCTAATTGAGTTTATTGCTCGCGTTGCCCCATCATCATAAGGAACGCCTTTAAAAATGAATCTATCTCACCGTCCATAACAGCATCAACATTTCCTGTTTCTTCACCAGTTCGTACATCTTTGACCAGTTTATATGGATGCATTACATAGTTACGAATTTGAGAGCCCCATTCAATTTTCATTTTAGTTGATTCAATTTCGGCTCTTGCTTCTTGCTTTTTACGTAGCTCTATCTCATAAAGCTGTGATTTAAGCATTTTCATGGCAGTGGCTCTATTATCATGCTGTGAGCGGGAATCCGAACATGAAATCTGTATTCCTGTGGGTTTGTGCACCAATTGCACTTTTGTTTCTACTTTGTTCACATTCTGTCCACCTGCGCCACTGGATCGGGCGGTGGTGATCTCAATGTCTGCAGGATTTACATCAACTTCAATAGTATCATCTACCAAAGGGTACACATAAACAGATGCAAAAGAAGTGTGTCGTTTTGCATTACTGTCAAAAGGAGAGATACGTACCAAACGATGCACACCGTTTTCCCCTTTTAACCATCCAAAGGCAAATTCTCCTTCAATTTCCAATGTAACCGTTTTAATTCCGGCAACATCTCCTTCTTGATAGTTAAGTTCCTTGACTTTATAACCATTCTTCTCGCTCCACATAAGATACATCCGCATTAGCATGGCCGCCCAATCACAACTTTCTGTACCACCGGCACCTGCGGTTATTTGTAAAACTGCTGTTAGTTCGTCACCCTCATCAGAGAGCATATTTTTAAATTCAAGATTTTCAATGGTCAGAATTGCCTTGTCATACTGCTGGTTAACTTCCTCTTCAGATATTTCTCCGGCGTCTTGGAATTCCATTAAAACTTCTAAATCTCCAACAAGGGATTTGGCAGAATTAAAATCTTCCACCCATCTTTTTTTAGATTTAAGAACTTGCATCTGAACTTGGGCCTGTTGTGGATTGTCCCAGAACCCGGGAGCTAAGGTTTTCTCCTCTTCGTTCTCTATTTCAATAAGTTTGGCATCAATGTCAAAGATACCTCCTTAACGCACCAAGGCGCTCTATAAGATCTTTTTGCTGATCTGTAGTAACCATAAAATTAAATTTCAAGCAAAAATAGTATTTCAATGCCGTGGAGCAACGAAATTTATATAATTTTAGCTACAACTATTCCGATATGAAAAAATACTTTTATTACTTTCTACCAATCGTCTTCACGGCAACTTTTTTAAATGCCCAAAGTTTTGATAAAATCAAGGATTATCAAATGTTCAATGGCTACTTCAATTTTTACTATGATGATAGTTCCGATAAGATTTTCTTAGAGGTCGATGAACTCGAAAAGGAATTCTTGTACGTGTATTCCTTGAGCAGTGGTATTGGAAGCAATGATATTGGTCTTGATCGCGGCCAACTGGGGAACGAACAAGTGGTCTATTTTAAAAAAGCGGGCGCTAAATTGCTTTTAATTCAACCTAATTTAAAATTTAGAGCACTCACGAACAATGAACTAGAACGTAAATCAGTGCAACAAGCCTTTGCCAAGTCAGTACTGCATGGATTTAAGATTGAAGAAGAATCCAAAGGAAAATATTTAATAGATATCACGGATTTTTTAATGCGTGATGCCCACGGAGTTTCAAATAGATTGAAGAATGCAAAACAAGGCTCCTACAGTTTAGACAAATCTAAGAGTGCTTGGGCTTTTGAAAGGACAAAGGCTTTCCCCAAAAATGTAGAATTCGATATTACTCTTACTTTTAGTGGAACTCCCGAAGGAAACAACATTCGCTCTGTAACACCAAATGCAAGTTTGGTGACCGTAGCGCAACACCACTCATTGATAGAATTACCGGATGATGACTACAAAAAGAGAGCATTTGACCCACGCTGCGGGTCATATCCATTCTCGTACTATGATTATGCCACACCAGTGCAAGAGCCAATATTAAAACGTTTTGTAACAAGACACCGTTTAGAGAAAAAGAACCCTAGTGCTGCTTCAAGTGAAGCGGTTGAACCTATTGTATATTATTTGGATAATGGAACACCAGAGCCGGTTCGTTCCGCATTGTTGGATGGCGGCAGATGGTGGAATCAAGCTTTTGAGGCTATAGGGTACAAAGATGCATTTCAACTTAATGTTTTACCAGATGATGCGGACCCTATGGATGTTAGATATAATGTGATTCAATGGGTACACCGTTCAACAAGGGGATGGAGCTATGGTAGTAGTATTACAGATCCACGTACAGGTGAAATCATTAAGGGGCATGTTAGTTTAGGCAGCTTGCGTATTCGCCAAGACTTTTTAATAGCCCAAGCACTAATGAACAAGCCTTTTGCAGAAAGAGATGATAATTACCAACCTATGTTAGAAATGGCATTAGCTAGAATTCGTCAGCTTTCTGCACATGAAATAGGACATACACTTGGCTTTGCTCATAATTTTGCCGCAAGCACAAACGGTAGGGCTTCAGTAATGGATTATCCACACCCACAATTTGAATTGGAGGGGAATACTATTGATTTTTCCAATGCTTACGATACAGGCATAGGCGCATGGGATAAAGTAACCGTAGCTTATTCATATTCAGATTTTCCCAGCACGGTAAATGAAGAGGTGAGTTTAGGTGCAATTCTAAAAAAAGCTCAAACAGATGGATTAAGATATATCTCTGACCAGGACGCCCGCCCACAAGGTGGTGCGCATGCCTTGGCCCATTTATGGGATAATGGCAGGAACGCATCTCAAGAATTAGAAAAAGTATTAGAAATTAGAAAAACCGCTATTGATAACTTTTCCATTGACAATGTGCGCACAGGAGAACCAAACTCAGTACTAGAAGATGTGTTTGCGCCTTTATATTTTTTCCATAGATATCAAACAGAAGCTGTTTCAAAATTAATTGGAGGATTGGACTATAATTATTCCATAAAAGGAGATGGACAACGCACTGTTTATTCAATCAGTGAAGCAACTCAACAAAATGCCCTAAAATCTATTCTTAGGACTTTAAATGCAGAAGAAGTAGCCATTCCAAAAGAAAAATTGGATTTATTTCCACCAAGAGCAATTGGTTATGGCCGATCCAGAGAATCTTTTAAAGGGAGAACGGGCGTTTCTTTTGATGCGCTCTCTGCTGCAGAAACTGCTGCCGATATGACCTTAGGGTTATTGTTACATCCAGAACGTGCTTCAAGGTTGATCCAACAAAAAAGTGTAGATAACGACCAACTTGGATTAAAAAATGTTTTGAATGAATTAATTGAAAACACGGTGGAGGAAAATAATAAGGATACTTACTTGAACGAGGTACAGCAAACCATCAATTTTAGGGTGTTGTATCATATAATGAATCTTGCAGCTCATAAGAAAGTGCACCCGCAGGTAAATGCAATCGCCAATGAATCAATTAAGGAGTTAAGAACCTATCTTTTGAACAATGGTAAAAATGCTGTTTCTTCAGAAATGGTAAGAAGAATAGATGCTTTTTTAAGCAAACCTTCTGCTTTTAAAGTTATTCCAGTTCCTAAAATTCCAGATGGATCGCCAATAGGAATGGATTGCATGAATTAATCTCTAACCGTAAATGAAAATCAATTTAATAAGTGATACGGTCACAATACCAACGCCTGGTATGTTGGAGGCCATGATGACAGCCAAAGTTGGTGACGATGTGTTTAAAAACGATCCAAGTGTAAACGCTTTGGAAGAAAAAATAGCTGATTTTTTTGGAATGGAAGCTGCATTGTTCTTTCCTAGTGGCACCATGGCCAATCAAGCTGCAATTAAACTACATACGAACCCTGGGGAACAGCTAATTTGTGATAAGTATGCCCATGTATATAATTATGAAGGAGGTGGTGTAAGCTTTAATAGTGGCGTGTCCTGCAGGTTGGTGGACGGCAATAGGGGAATGATGACAGCTGACCAAGTGGTACAATCCATAAACCCTCCAGATTTCTATCATAGTCCTTTGACCTCTTTGGTTTGTATTGAAAACACCACAAACAAGGGTGGAGGAGCTTGCTGGGATTTTCATGAATTAGAGAAGATAAAGGAAATCTGCCAAAACAATGGACTGAATTACCATTTGGACGGAGCTCGTATTTGGAATGCATTAGTGGCAAAGAATGAAAGTGCCAAAGCATATGGAGGTCTATTTGATTCAATTAGTGTTTGTTTGAGTAAAGGGCTTGGTTGCCCAGTAGGTTCGGTACTGCTTGGAAATAAAGAGTTTATTGATAATGCTCTACGCGTAAGAAAAGTATTGGGAGGAGGTATGCGACAATCCGGTTTTTTGGCGGCAGCGGGAATTTATGCTCTAGATCATCATATAAGTAGACTTAAAGACGATCATAAAAAGGCCAAGGAAATAGGCAAGGTGTTGGAGGAATTGGAATTCATTAAAAAAGTGGAACCAATTGAGACCAATATTATCATTTTTGAATTGGACGAAGCAAGACTGTCCGCAGAGACTTTTCTTGGTAAATTAGAAGAAAATCAAATATCAATTATTGGTATGGGGCAAGGAAAATTGCGAGTTGTAACTCACTTGGACTACACCCAAGAAATGCACGCGCATTTCTTGAAAGTGTTAAAGACTTTAGGGTAGTAGGCTTATTTAAACAAAGAATCCATTCCAGGGATGTTGGGCATGCCTTCTTTGGCTACGGCCGCCAATTCGGTTTCGTTAACATTAGTGGCCTTTTCAATAGCCTTGTTCAGGGTAAGAACCAGATAATCTTCCAGTTGTTCCTTATTCTCTATTAGGGAGTCGTCAATTTCTATTGATTTAATTTCTCTATTGGCTGTCAACGTAACTTTCAATTTCCCGTCTGAGGATGTTTCATCAATCAAAACCGTATTCAAACGTTCTTTGGTAGCCTTCACTTTTTCCTGGGTATCCTTTAGTTTGCCCATCATTCCCATAATATCTCCAAACATCGTATTGCTGTTTTATAGTTCTAATGGTTCAAAAGTAGTAATTTGGCACAAATCAAAAACTATGAAGCACTTAGTTTTAAGAAGTACTTTTTTTATTTTATACCTTACTTTTGCGGCCTCTTGTCAAAATATCAAAAAAGAACCTATGAGTGCTCAACCTCCAGTTGCAAAAAAGATTCCCACAAAGCTTGAAAAACATGGTGACGTTCGAATAGACGATTACTATTGGATGAATGATAGGGAAAATCAGGATGTTTTAGATCATTTAAATGCGGAAAACGAGTACTACGCCAAAATGACATCTCATACCAAGAAGTTCCAAGAGGAGCTTTTTCTAGAGATGAAGTCTAGGATAAAGGAAGACGATTCATCCGTTCCTTATAAATACAATGGCTATTGGTATATCACCAAATATGAAACAGGCCAAGAATATCCGATTTATTCGCGAAAAAAAGAAAATTTGGATGCAGATGACGAGCTGATGTTTAATTGTAATGAACTGGCCAAGGACCATGAATATTATAACCTAAGGGGCATTTCAATTAGTCCGGACAATACAATGGCTTCTTTCGCGGTTGATACGGTTTCCCGTAGACAATACGATATTCAAATTAAAAATTTGATAACGGGTGAAGTCTATCCTGATAAAATTGAAAACACCACGGGGAGTTCTGTTTGGGGCAATGATGGAAAAACTTTGTTCTATGCCAAAAAAGACCCTGTCACCTTGCGTTCAGATAAGATATACAGGCACCAATTAGGTACACCATCAATTGATGATGAGCTTATTTTTCATGAAAAGGACTCCACGTTCAACACTTTTGTTTACAAAACTAAATCCAGAAAATTTATAGTGATAGGTTCTGTAAGTACGCTTACCTCAGAATATCAAATTTTGAACGCTGATGACCCAAAAGGAGATTTTAAGATATTTTCTTCCAGAGAAAAGGGAGTGGAGTATTCAATTGCGCACTATAATGGGGATTTCTTTGTGCTTACAAACAAAGATGGTGCTACCAATTTTAAATTGATGAAAACTTCAGACGCAAATACAACTTCTAAAGATTGGGAAGAGTTTATTCCTCATAGAGAGGATGTGCTGTTAGAAAATGTAGATATTTTTAAAGACTACTATGTGCTTTCAGAGAGGGAAAATGGGTTAAATAAATTAAAAATCTCTCGTTGGGATAAATCTGATAGCTACCATTTGCCTTTTGAGAGTGAAACCTATGTTGCCGGAACATCTGTAAACTTAGACTTTGATACAGATGAGCTTCGCTATTATTACAATGAAATGGGAGCTCCTTATGCTATCATTGATTTTAATATGGAAAAAAAGACTCAGAAGGTTTTAAAAGAACAAGAAGTCCTAGGAAATAATTTTAATAAAACCAACTACCGTACAGAAAGGTTATGGGCTACTGCTCGAGATGGAGTTAAAATCCCAATTTCTTTGGTCTATAATAAGAATACCAGCTTGGACGGGACCAGTCCCTTGTTGCAATATGCCTACGGTTCTTATGGGAGTACTATAGACCCCTATTTTTCATCTGTTCGTTTAAGTTTGTTGGACAGGGGATTTGTTTATGCCATTGCCCATGTAAGAGGAGGGGAGTATTTGGGGAGGTCATGGTATGAGGATGGAAAATTGTTGCAAAAGAAAAATACATTTACGGATTTCATTGATTGTTCTAAATTCTTAATAGAAAATAAATTCACCAGTCCGGATCATTTATATGCCAGTGGCGGTTCTGCAGGAGGACTTTTAATGGGAGCTATCGTGAACATGGCACCAGAACTCTACAACGGAGTAATTGCCGCTGTTCCTTTTGTTGATGTGGTTACAACCATGTTGGACGATTCAATTCCTTTGACAACCGGTGAGTATGACGAATGGGGAAATCCTGGGGAGAAAGAATTTTACGAGTACATGAAATCATACTCTCCATATGATAATGTTTCACCAAAAGATTACCCCAACATTTATGTTTCTACAGGTCTACACGATTCACAAGTACAATATTGGGAGCCAGCTAAATGGGTGGCCAAGCTTAGAGAACATAAGACAGACGATAATATCCTGTTTTTAGATACAAATATGGATGCAGGTCATGGCGGTGCCTCTGGACGTTTTGAGTCCTTAAAAGAAACCGCTAAGGAATATGCATTTATTCTAGATTTGGAGGACAAAATGCCTTAAAATAAAAAATGTTATTTTTGCACCGGATAAATTTGGAGCCAATCTAGGTTTGTTCCTTACCTAAAACCAGTTATGAGAAAACAGATAAATGCGCATAGCAATATCCTTGATTTAATTGGAAACACCCCCTTAGTTAAGCTAAATAAAATTGCAGAACCCCTTACAGGTAATTTCTACGCTAAGATTGAATCTTTCAACCCAGGACATTCTTCAAAAGACAGAGTTGCTGCCTATATCATTGAAGAAGCGGAACGTAAAGGTATTCTTAAGCCTGATAGCACCATTATAGAAACTACTTCTGGGAATACAGGTTTTAGCCTTGCTATGGTAAGTATCGTAAAAGGATACAAATGTATTTTGGCTGTAAGCTCAAAATCATCTCCAGACAAAATAGATATGCTTCGTTCAATGGGAGCAAAGGTATATGTCTGTCCCGCACATGTCAGTGCAGATGACCCAAGGTCCTATTATGAAGTTGCAAAACGTTTGCACAGTGAAACCAACAACTCCATATACATCAATCAATATTTTAATGAGTTGAATATAGAGGCACATTATAAGACTACCGGACCAGAAATCTGGAGTCAGACTAATGGCGCTATCACGCATTTGGTAGCTTGTAGCGGAACAGGTGGAACTATTTCTGGAATAGCCCGTTATCTAAAAGAGCAAAACCCAAACGTAAAAATACTTGGCGTTGACGCATATGGTTCTGTCTTAAAAAAATATCATGAAACTGGCGAGTTTGACCATAATGAGATATATCCATACAGAATTGAAGGATTAGGGAAAAACTTGATTCCCGCAGCAACAGATTTTAACTGTATTGACCGTTATATTAAAGTTACAGATGCTGAAAGTGCACATATGGCCAGAAAAATATCCCATTCAGAAGGTATGTTTGTAGGATATACAAGTGGTGCCGCAATGCAAGCATTGTATCAACTAAATACAGAGGGGGAATTTGCAGAAGATAGCAATGTGGTGGTTATTTTTCCAGATCATGGTTCAAGATATATGAGCAAAGTGTATAGCAACGAATGGATGAAGAACCAAGGCTTTTTTGATACACAGAATGCTGAGACTCCTGAAAAAGTAGAATACATCAAGTAGGCAAATACTTGACAGCGTAAATAACTGAACGGCAATGGTTTCCATTGCCGTTTTTTTATATACCAAATTCATTACCTGAGGTTGGCATAAAATCTATATTTTTGCATTTGAAACAATTTTGAGGTAGATGAGAGATTTATTTGATAGAATCATTGAAAACAAAGGCCCTTTGGGAAAATGGGCATCGCAAGCAGAAGGCTATTTTGTTTTTCCAAAATTGGAAGGTCCTATCTCCAATAGAATGAAATTCCAAGGTAAAGATGTTATTACATGGAGTATCAATGACTATTTGGGGCTTGCAAATCTACCTGAAGTTAAGAAAGTTGACGGTGATGCAGCCCATGAACATGGTTCTGCCTATCCAATGGGTGCGCGAATGATGAGCGGACACACAGATTTCCATGAACAACTGGAGCGAGAGTTGGCTGCCTTTGTAAATAAAGAAGCTTCCTACCTTTTGAATTTTGGATATCAAGGGTTTATGTCCGTAATTGATGCGTTGGTTTCAAAAGATGATATTATTGTGTACGATGTTGACTGCCATGCCTGCATTATTGATGGGGTACGTCTGCATATGGGAAAGCGTTTTACTTTCAAGCATAATGATGTTCAAAGTTTAGAGAAAAACCTAGAGAGAGCCACAAAAATGGCCACAGAAACAGGCGGAGGAATACTTGTGATTTCTGAAGGGGTTTTTGGAATGAGGGGAGAGCAAGGTATACTTAAAGAAATAGTTTCACTTAAAGACAAGTTTAAGTTTAGATTACTTGTGGATGATGCCCATGGGTTTGGAACTCTTGGTGAAAAAGGAGCAGGTGCAGGAGAAGAACAAGGAATACAAGACGATATTGATGTCTATTTGGCAACTTTTGCCAAATCAATGGCAAGTATAGGAGCTTTTGTTGCTGCGGATAAAGAGATAATAGAATATTTGAAATATAATCTAAGATCACAGATGTTTGCCAAGTCACTGCCCATGGTCTACGTAAAAGGTGCGCTTAAACGTTTAGACATGTTGCGCACTATGCCACAACTTAAAGCAAAACTATGGGAGAACGTAAATGCATTGCAGAATGGTCTAAAAAATCGTGGTTTTGATATTGGAACCACTACCAGTTGTGTTACCCCGGTATATTTAAATGGAAGTATTCCTGAAGCTATGGCCTTGGTAAAAGACCTTCGAGAAAACTATGGAATATTCTGTTCTATAGTGGTTTACCCTGTAATACCTAAAGGGTTAATTTTACTACGTATGATTCCGACGGCAACGCATACCATGGAAGATATTGAAGTAACTTTGGAGGCATTCTCTGGTATACGTGAACGATTGGAAAACGGTACGTATAAGAGGCTTTCTGCAGCTGTTGCCGCAGCCATGGGGGAATAGATTAGAGCGCTTTTCTGTATGTTCTTCTTCGTTTGTGGGTAACTGGGTCAAAATGTTTCCAAATCTGCCGTATTGAGGTGTTTTCTTCCAGTTCAGGAGTTCTTATACAATTGACAATACCTCTTTTCAGGAAAGTTTTATAATACTCATTAAAGATTACTGCCGTTACCCCCCTGTTTTGATAATCTGGATGAATGCCAATAAGGTAAAAAATAACATCTTTGCTTTGTTTTTTAGCTTTTAGGAGATGGAAAACCCCAGTTGGAAACAACCTGCCTTTAGCTTTTTGTAAAGCTTTTGAAAATGATGGCATAACAATGGCAAAGGCAACCAGTTCATCCTGTTCGTCAACTACAAATTTTATGTATTCAGGATTGATAAAACTGATGTATTTCTTTTTAAAATACTCTTTTTGTACATCAGTAATCTTTACAAAAGATGCTAGACTGGAATATGAATTATTAAATAAGTCGAACATTTTGTCCACCCATGGCATAATATCCTTGCTGTTTGTAAAATTGAGTTCTCTTAATTTATATCTTTTCTTGATCAACAAATTGGCCTTGTAAAATATCTTGGGGTCTGCGTTTGCAAATAGGAATTTATTTTCTAGGTATTCTTTTTCCTTTATGAATCCGTGTTTTTCATAGTGAGATTGATAATATGGATGGTTGTACCATGTAATCATGTTTCCTATATGATCAAAACCTTCCGTTAACACCCCAACCTTGTCCAAATTGGAAAAACCAACAGGGCCTTCCATATATTCCAGTTTATGTTGCAGACCCATTTCAGCTACTTTTTCCAATAAAGCCTTGGATACCTCCATGTCATCAACAAAATCGAACCAACCAAATCGCATTTTTCTTAGCCGTTGTTCGTTTACTTCTATCCAATTTATGATTGCAGCTACTCTGCCTACTATTTTATTGTCTTTGTAAGCCAAAAAAAATGATGCTTCTGCATTTTGGAAAACTGGGTTCTTGTCTGCATCGAACGACTCCAATTCATCCTTGATAATAGGGGGCACCCAATACTTGGAATCTTTATATAACGAAAATGGAAACTTTACAAATTGTTTTAAATCAGCTTTGGATTGAGCTTGCTTTATGGTGACCATACATTATTTTTTGTAAGGCCAATATTAGGAATATTCCAAGCAGAAGAAAAATGATATAGAAAAAACTTAAAAGTCTATTTTATCTTTTTTCTTTTTGTCCTTTTTCTTTCTATTCTTTTTTGCTGAGTTTTTACGGATTTTTCCGTTCTGTCCTCCTTTTTGGTCTTCTATCGCCACCAATTTATCCTTGTGGAAATCCATTCGATATGAAAATCCCAAAACTGCAAAAATACGGGAAGGAGAGTTTTTAAAATTAGAACCTAAATGAAAATCTGCTTGAAAGTTTGGGTTAAACAAGTATGCAACGCCGGAACGCAATAAAATATCTGAGTACCTATCACTTTTAAATCCTTGGTTTTCTATAAAAACACTCCACTTAGGGTCCCTAAATGCATGTGAGAGTGAAACTGCATAGCTGAGTTCTGGAAAATCAGTTCCAATTCTATCATACGCAATATTGGAAATAAGCACAAACCGTGGAGAAAGTCTACTCTGGGTTGCAACTGCCACTCTAGGGGATACTGTTGGGTCACCAACGTAAAAAGGATTTTCTCCCAAATTAAATGTGGCACCAGCATAAAGCGAAACCGCAGGAATTAAATTTTTCCATTGAAAGACGTTGTTGGCTCTCCAACTATAAAGATTGGGTTTATTGTTTTCAGGGTTCTTGAAAGGGTCGAAAATCAGGTATTTTAGCCCCAATCTATTTCTAGAGAAATCTGTTCTGGTTTCATCGGTGCCCAAATCGGTGAAGGTTATGTTTTGGTTTATAAAAGTTCCTTCATAGTTAATTTCCAATGTTTCAAAGAGCAATCCGTACCTAATGGAGAAATCGGCACCAAAAATATTTGAGTCAGAATTTAAGGATGCGTTGTCCTGTTGTTCATAAACAAGCCCTACCTCCGCCTGAACTACATTTTTCCCAACTGCGTATGCACTTACAGCCCTACCAGGTCTATTGGAGTTTATAACATCTGTATATTGTGCATGTGCAAAAAAGGGAACAAAACAGAGAACGAAAAGGGTTTTTTTTATAATGCGGAGAGCCATATAACTGATTTTAATACTATTTTAAGATACTTTCGGGCCTTTTAAGGGACTAACAATGTAATTTTGATGCAATAGCTATTGTTATATGGTTTTATTACAAACGATTTTAATACTTGTATTAGTATACTACGCGGTAAAAATGCTTCTGAAATGGTTAGCACCCAAACTGCTTAATTATGCTATGAGAAAAACCCAAGAACGTTTTGGGCAGCAATTTGGTAATTATCAAGATTTTGGAAACAAACCTGATAATGAAGGAAAGACTCCATTTTCTAAAAAGCCATCTAGAAAAGCCAATCCTTCAAAAAAAGTTGGAGAATATATAGATTTTGAAGAAATTGACTAATATTTGTCTTTTCAAAATCAATCCATGAATCTTTCTCCAAAAGCTGTTATCACCAATATTTGTGTAATTGCTTTATTCATTCTTGCGTCACTCATATACTTTTACCCAGTACTTCAGGGCAAAGCAATTTTTCAATCAGACATTGCCCAGTACAAAGGTATGTCCAAAGAGCGCAATGATTATAAGGAATTGACAGGTGAGGAGTCCTATTGGACCAATAGCGCTTTTGGAGGGATGCCCACATATCAGTTAGGGGCAAACTACCAGCATGATTATATTAAGAAACTGGACAGACTGATTCGATTTTTACCTAGACCAGCGGATTATCTCTTTTTGTATTTTCTTGGGTTTTATGTTTTAATGCTCTGCCTAAAGGTTGAATATCGACTAGCGGTGCTTGGAGCACTTGCTTTTGGTTTTTCCACATACCTAATTATTATACTTGGTGTGGGGCATAATGCCAAGGCACATGCATTGGGCTACATTCCAATGGTTTTAGGAGGGATTGTTCTTGTTTTTAGAAAGAAGTACCTATTGGGCTTTATTCTAACCGCTTTGGCGATGGCATTGGAAATCAATGCCAACCATTACCAGATGACCTATTATTTTATGTTGTTGGTTCTGGTCTTTGGCCTAGTTCATCTCATTTATGCCATAAAAGATAGAAAGCTCAAGCACTATTTTATTTCTGTGGGAATATTAATTGCCGCGGTCGCCTTATCCATAGCTACAAATGCAACAGGCCTAATTGCCACTAAAGAATATGCGGACTGGAGTACCCGGGGCAAATCTGAACTGACTATAAACCCAGACGGAAGCCCAAAAACAGCTCAAAACGGACTTGATAAAGAATACATAACTCAATACAGTTATGGTATTGCGGAGTCTTTGAATTTATTTTCACCAAGACTGTTTGGTGGTTCTGGAAACGAGAACCTCGGAAAAAAATCCAAGGCATACGAGTATTTAACTGGTCAGGGACTTTCACCAACAAAAGCTTTGGAATTTTCTGGCGGCATGCCCTTGTATTGGGGAAATCAGCCAATAGTAGCTGGACCAGCATATGTTGGCGCAATCATATTTTTTTTGTTTGTTCTAGGTCTTTTTATGGTAAAAGGCAAAAAGAAATGGTGGTTACTAACTGGTGCTATTTTGGCCCTCCTTTTGTCTTGGGGAAAAAATTTCCCGGCACTGACCAACTTTATGATTGACTATTTTCCGTTGTACAACAAGTTTCGCGCGGTATCATCTATTCAAGTAGTTTTGGAATTGTGCCTTCCTGTATTGGGTATTTTGGGAGTTCGAGAACTTTTTAAATCAAAAATAAAGGCATCAAAAAAAATGAGATCACTAAAGCTTAGTTTTTTTATAACCATAGGCTTGGGAGTGGTCATATTCTTGATGAAAGGCTTCTTTGATTTTGATGGATTAAGGGATGAAACATATAGAGGCTACTTTGGTGATGAGCTAATGACCATGATCAAAAGGGACAGAGAAGCGGTTTATGTAAGTGATACGCTAAGATCATTGATCTTTGTTTTGCTAACAGCTGTGGCCTTATGGCTCTTGATAAAGGAAAAGTTTGGAAAAAACTTGGTCACTCTGGTTTTAGGAGCATTGGTTTTGTTTGATTTGATAGGAGTGAACCTCCGATACGTAAACAAAGATGATTTTGTGCGGCAAAGAAATGTGAATTCCCCGTTTCAAGCTAATCAGATAGATGAGTTGATCAAGCAAGATAAATCCATTTTCCGAGTTTTTGATCCACAGGAAGGATTAAATGGAGCCAGAACCTCATATTTTCATAAATCAATTGGGGGATATCATGCTGCAAAACCAAGACCGCTTCAGGATTTATTTGAGTATCATTTGTACCAAAACAATATTGAGGTATTGAACATGTTGAACGTAAAATATATTATTCAACAAGACGAAGAGGGCAACAGTTTTCCTGCTGTCAATGATAACGCCAATGGTAATGGGTGGTTTGTAGAGCAACTAAGGTTCGTTAAATCTGCAAATGATGAAATCCAAGGTTTGAAGGAGTTTGATTCTAAAAAGGAAGCGGTAATCAATACAAATAAATACCCAACGGTTACAAAATCCAATTATGTTGTTGATTCTACAGCATCAATCCAGTTGTTGGATTATCGCCCCAATTACATCAAATATCAAACTAAAAACACCAACAATGGTTTTGCAATATTTTCTGAGATGCACTATCCGTCTGGTTGGAGTGCTTTTGTTGACGGAAAACCAGAGAAACATTACAATGTCAATTATGCACTGAGAGGAATTAAAGTACCGGCGGGAGAGCATGAGATTGAATTTAAATTTGAACCAGAAATCATTCAAACGGGAAGTAAAATAGCTTTGGGTAGCTCTATTTTGTTGGGACTAATTATTATTGGCGGGTTTGGATTTTCACTTCGGCCCAAGAAATCAAAAAACAAGTCTTAATGCGGAAGGTTTTGGTCATAACATACTATTGGCCACCAGCAGGCGGGCCGGGAGTACAGCGATGGCTGAAATTTGTAAAATATTTAAAAGGTTTTAATATAGAACCTATTGTGTACGTTCCACGGAACCCAAGCTATCCCATCCTAGATGAAAATTTGATCAGTGAGATTCCAGAAGGGATCCAAATATTGAAACAGCCCATAAAAGAACCTTATTCATGGGCCTCATTGCTATCTAAAAAAAAGACCCAGACCATTAGCTCCGGTATTATTCAAGAAAGGAAAGTATCTACAGTTGAGAAAATTTTACTTTGGATCAGAGGAAACCTGTTCATTCCAGATGCCCGTAAGTTTTGGGTGAAACCATCCATAAAGTATCTATCAGAGATTATTAAAAAGGAAGAGATTAAGACAATCGTCACTTCAGGCCCTCCTCATAGTTTACATTTAATTGGACTTGGTTTAAAGGAACAACAGGAAATACATTGGATCACTGATTTTAGGGATCCTTGGACCTCTATTGGCTATCATAAGAAATTGCGGTTAACAAAATCTTCTGAAAGAAAACATAAGGAGTTGGAGAAGAGGGTACTTAATTCTGCAGATAAAATTGTGGTTACAAGCGACACAACTAAAAGGGAGTTTGAGCAAATTACCAATAAACCCATACAGGTCATTACAAATGGGTATGATGAAATTCTTGACGCTGTTTCGCTGGACCCAAATTTCACTATTTCTCATATTGGTTCTTTGCTTACAGGCAGAAACCCAATTGCGTTGTGGCAAGCCATAAAAGAATTGGTAGAAGAGCATGAAACTTTTAAAAGCCACTTAAAAATCCAATTGGCCGGAGTAGTGGGAGAAGAGGTTGTGAAATCTATTCGTAAATATGGACTGGATTCGTATACGAAGCACTTAGGGTACCTTTCGCATGAAAAGGTTTTGGATGTACAGCAAAGTTCACAAGTACTTCTGTTGTTGGAAATTGATTCGGAAGAAACCAAAGGAATAATCCCTGGGAAGTTGTTTGAGTACTTAAATGCAAAGAGACCAATTTTGGCAGTTGGCCCTAACGGATGGGAGGCTGGGACCATTGTAAAAGAAACCAACTCTGGAGAGGTATGCAGGCAAAATGACAAGACTGTTTTAAAAAATGTACTTTTAGACTGGTTTGGTAAATATGAAAAAGGAGAACTACAATTCAATTCCAAAGAAATTGAAAAGTACCACAGAAAAGAACTGACCAAAGCACTGGCAAATTTCATTCAATGGGAATCGTCTTAAAGCAGTCTTTAAAAAACATTGGTATTACGTATTTAGGATTTGCTTTTGGAGCAATAAATACATTGTTTCTCTACACAAAGATTTTACCGGATGAATACTATGGGCTTGTCACTTTTATTTTGGCCTCTGGTGCTATTTTAATGCCTTTGATGGCTTTTGGTGTGCATAATACCATGGTAAAGTTCTACAGCAATTATCATGATGCTGAAAAAGATGGTTTTTTGACTTTGATGCTATTAATACCACTGCTGGGAATTATACCAATGGCCATTATAACGTTTCTGTTTCAAGAACAGTTGGGAGCTATGATTTCTCAAGTAAATCCCATGGTGAAAGATTATGTCTGGTATATTTTTCTGGTTGCATTGTCCATGGGATATTTTGAAGTGTTCTACTCTTGGTGCAAAGTACATTTGAAGTCGGTTTTTGGTAACTTCATGAAAGAAGTTTTTGGACGTATTGCCGTTGCCATATTGCTGTTGTTGTTATATTTTGATATTGTCTCTTTAGATTCTTTCTTTAAGTGTTTGGTCGGCCTGTATATTTTAAGGACCATAATCATTAAACTGTATGCCTATAGCATTCGTTTCCCAAGGTTTAAGTTTAATTTCCCGTCCAATACCAAAGAGATTCTTGTTTATACTTTTTTGATTATTCTAGGGGGGTCAGCGGCCTTAATCTTGTTGGAAATAGATAAAGTGATGCTCAATCAGTTTATTAAAATTGAAAATGTGGCGTATTATGGGGTAGCGGTTTATATTGCTACTGTGATTATTGTACCATCTAGGGCCATGCACCAGATTACCTATCCGTTGACTGCCGAGTTGTTGAACACGGGTAATCATTTCGGATTGGAAACACTTTACAAAAAGACCTCTTTGACCTTGTTTATTGCTTCCGGAATATTGTTTGTGTTGATTGTCCTTAATTTGGAGGACCTGTATCTTTTGCTTCCGGAATCTTACCGAAATGGCTTTACAATTGTTTTTCTTATTGGCTTGGCAAAGGTTTTTGATTCTATGCTGGGGAACAATAATTCAATTTTGTTCAATTCAAAATATTACAAAACGGTTCTTGTTTTTGGCATTTGTCTGGCATTGTTGACGATTGTTTTAAACCTGGTGTTAATACCTGAGTTGGGATTGGAAGGTGCTGCTCTTGCAAGCTTTATCTCCATCTTCATTTTTAATTTGGTGAAACTGGTTTTTGTAAAGCTAAAGTTTGGTTTTTTGCCTTTTACTGGAGCTACATTTAAAGTTTTCGCCACGCTGGTGCTATTGGGTATATTATTTCACCTTTTACAGTTTTCTTTTCATCCTGTTATTAATATCATTTTAAAATCAGGACTCATTGTGCTGATGTATTTGGGTATTTTGTATCGCTTCGAAATTTCTGAAGATGTTTCGGGGATACTTGCTAAGTGGCTGAAAAGAAAAACCCCGTAGAGGATAAATCCAACTACGGGGTAAACAACTAACCAACCTAAAAACTATCTTTATTGCACTCTTCCGGAACTTCTTGTCCTAGTGCCTGAATTATTACTTCTTCTATTTGAACTTGTATTACCAGAACTTCTTTTTACTGTTGTTTTAGCACTTCTGGATACAGTTCTTTTTGGTGCACTGCTTCTACTTGCAACCGACCTACTTGTACTTTTTCTAGCTTGTGGTCTTTTATAAGTATTTGTTGTGCTGCGGGTGACCGTTTTGCTTCTGGGCGTGGTGGTCACTTGTCGCTTGGTCACAGTTCTACTGTTCGGCTTTCGCGTTACTTGTCTTTGTGTAACCGTTCTACTATTAGAGTTGCTTCTTGTTGCAACATTTCCTCTTCTATATTCGCTCTGCTTAACTGTTCTATTAGTACCAGTATTTCTTTTTACACTGTTGTTAGAACGGCTTACAGCATTTCCTTTTCTATAGTTTCCTTGATCAGTAGATCTTCTTGTAGTGGTATTTCTACTCACTCTTCTGGTATCTGACCTGTAATCATCACGGTTCACAGACCTATTGCTTCTACCATAATCACCACTTCTTCTCACATTGTTGTTTCGTTCAGAAACTCTTCTGTCATTTCTATAAATATTATCTCTTCTATGTCTTCTATCGTTTCTATATGTTTTACCATATGATGCATAAGACCTTCTATAGTTGTGTCTGTATGGCCTATAATATGTATAGCGTATAGGATTGTAATACCTTCTATATGGCCTGTTGTATACATTACAAAAGGATACTGCCGGTCTTGCAAAATACCTATGGAAAGGTCTATATACATAATGCCTGTTGTAGATATTGATGTATCCTGTATAGTGACTGAAAACGCCACCGTTATAAAAAACGTTTAATCCACCAAGTCTTCGTACCCGACCATTTCTGTACCAAACATCAACACTTCCTATTTGATTTACACGACCGTAATGATCATAATACACAGGGATATTCTCTACCTGTATTACAGATCCGTAATCGTCATATTGTACAAAAGGGTTGTAATTATATCCTGAGTTAAATGTGACACCAACATTTCCAATACGTGCATTAACGCCAACATTTACTTGATTGTCTATATAAAAATCAAATTCTCCATCGGGATATACAGAAAATGTAATTCCATTTTCAACAAAAATGAATGAGTTTCCGTATCTATAAGCATTGCTGATGGCAACCTTATCTTCCATGGTGGTAGCTTTGGTACTTGGAGTACCTAAAAGAACCGCTGCAAAAATGAGTACTAAATGTTTCATACTATAAGGTTTTAAATTCTGAATGCAATTATTTACATCCCGACAAGTAAATACCAAACAGCGTGCCAAAAAAATAGAATAAATGGTAAATACCTGTCAATTAAGTATTTACCATTTATTCTTGTGAAACCAAAACGATTAGTTCTTTATAATGAACATGGATCTTCTATTAAGTTGATGTGCTTTTTCTGAGCATTCCACACCATTGGAACATTCATTTTGAAGTTGCGACTCACCATAACCTTTAGCAGAAAATCTGGCTCTATTAATACCGTTTTTAACCAGCCATTCTAGAGTAGACTTTGCCCTTCTATCTGAAAGTAGTTCATTATAATTGTCATTTCCTCTAGAATCTGTATGGGACTCAATGTGAATGTTCAATTGTGGGTATTCTTTCATAGCAGACAAGATTTTAGCCAGTTCCACTTCTGCATCTGATCTTATATCATGTTGGTCAAAGTCAAAATAGATGGGTTGTAGGGCCAATCTGCAGCCTAAATCATTTACTGGACAATCTGGGGGTGTTAATAACAAATCGACTTCTAAAACTTTGGAAATTCTGGGTGTGTTGACCAACGTTTCATCTGGTTGGTACTCCATTTCCTTATTTGTTGCCCTAACTGAATATTGTTTGTTACATTCAACAACACCTTCAAAGTTGTAGGCTCCCTTGCTATCGGAGATTGTTTGGGAAACTATTTTATTGTTATTATCAAGTAACATAACCAATGAGCTGGAAAGTACTGCCTTAGTTTTCTTGTCTATCACGAGTCCTCTTACAGTAATGCTACAGCTTTCGGAGAATCTATAAATGTCATCAGATTTACTTCCTTCGGAACCATTTCTGTTAGACGACAGGTAACCTGTTCTATTTTCTTCATTGATGATCAGGCCAAAATCATCTTGATTGGTGTTTATTGGTTTCCTTAGGTTGGTAACCTGCTTAAATGGTCCTGAATTACTTAGCGATACTACAAAGACATCTAAACCCCCTAGGCCAACATGACCATCACTAGAAAAGTATAGGTTGTTGTCATCACTCAAATAAGGAAAGGTTTCCCGAGCTTCTGTGTTTATTTTCTCACCTAAGTTTATAGGGCTTCCAAACTCTCCATTGCTTAAAATGTCCACATACCAGATATCCGACATTCCTAAAGTTCCTGGCATGTTGGAAGAAAAATACAATTTGGATTCATCATGATTCAGTGCGGGATGAGCCACAGCGTAAGAATCATCATTGAATGGAAGTTCTTGGATATTGCCCCAACTTCCATTTGCATTTTTTGTGGCCTTGTATATCTTCAAACTTACCAACTTGTTTTTTCCTCTCTTCTTTTTACCATTTAAATAATTGTTTCTGGTAAAAAACATTGTATTGCCATCTTTGGTAAAACATGCGGAGGACTCATGATATGGAGTGTTTATGTCTCCATTTAATGCGGTCGATGTTAAGAAATTTCCATCTTCGTCCAACTCTGCCATATAGAGATCTAAATAGGGGAGTCCGCTCCAATCATGGATTTTACCTCCCTCAGTGTTCTTGGATGTGGATGCGTAGACTATTTTATCACTAAAGAATGCAGGTCCAAAATCTGAACTGGATAATCCGTTCGATGCCTTATGGACTTCATATTCTTCTGATTCAAAATCAATAATGTCATCTAAAATAGAAGTGTTTCTTTGATAGCTATTGGCTATTGGACTATTTTTTGTTGAACTTGTATAAGAATCCATCAATTTTTTAGATTCATCATATGCACCTATGCTCTTAAGGGACTGGGCTGCTCTATACTTATATATTGGTTCGGCATCATCAGGGAATTTTTCCAATAACCTGGCATACCAAATGGATGCGTCCTTGTATTCACTATTGAAATAGTAGGTGTCCCCTAATTTTTTGAACACCTGTGAGGACTCATAACCATCTTCAACAACTTTAAGATAAATCTTTCTGGCATCGATATAAGAATAGGTTTCAAATTCTTCATTCGCTTTTTTAATTTTATCCTTTTGTCCAAAAATGTTGCCTACAAACAAAACGAACAGTAAGCATATTTTTACTTTGTGTAGCATAGTAATTTGTCTTTAAATTTTTAGAAGAACCTTGGGGTTAATATGCGGTCCGATTTTTTGAAGAACTCAAAGCGTAGAAACAGTTCATAAGAACCATCACTAAAAGATTCTATCTCGGTTGATTCGTAATCGTAGGCCATACCAAGAAAGATGGAATCCGAAACTTGAAAACCTAACATGGCACTAACTGATGCGCTCCATCGATAAGAAGCTCCTACAGTAAATTTTTCATTGAACAGGAAGTTTGCCGATAAATCCCACTGTAAAGGTGATCCGCTTACTGCTTTGAATAAAGTTGCGGGCTTTAACTTAAGGTTTTGATTTAAGTTAAAGACGTAACCAGCGATTAAAAAATAATGTAATCTCTCGATAGCTACTCCATCTTCGTTTGTGCCCTCCAGTGAACTTTCATCAAAATGTTTGGTATTCAGGAAATTTGGAACTGAAGCACCTATATAAAATCTGTCAGTATTAAAATACATTCCTCCACCTATTTGAGGCTGTAGTTTTCTATCAACGTTGTTTTGGAAGAAGGGGTCATTTGGGTTGAAAATATTTAATTTTGAGAAATCAACATCCAACAGATTAAGGCCAGCCTTAAGACCAAAAGAGAGCTCGCCGTTCATTGAAACATCAATACTATAAGAATAATCGGCTGTCACATTGGTTTCAGTGGCAGGGCCTATTTCATCATGTACAATGGATAGACCAAGGCCCATATTATCATAAAGTCCAATAGGCGAGTTTACTGTAAATGTTCCTGTTTTTGGAGCACCTTCAAAATTGACCCACTGCATTCTACCCAAAAGGCCAAAACTCAATGCCTCTCTAGAACCGGCATAAGCAGGATTTATGATTTGGGTATTATACATGTACTGTGTGTATTGTGGGTCTTGTTGCGCGTTACCACTTATGATTGAGATCAAGGTAATGGCAATTCCGATAAAAAGGTTCTTAGACATCTTAACTATTATCTTCTGGTTTGTATACTTATGATTTTCCATTTTTTTTGTTGGGGTATTAATCCCTGTTGATATACAGGTATCCGTTGTAACTGTCTTTACCTGGGTTTTCAGCTGAGAATGTCAAGGAATAGAAATAGGTGCCGCTTGGAAGTTCCCTATCTTGAGTCATGGTTGATCTACCCTCGGATATACCTCTGAAAAGGTTGTTACCTTGACCATAATTGTCGGCTTGGTAAACCAAAACCCCCCATCTGTTGAAGATTTTAAGGTTATTGTTAGGATAGTTCTCAATTCCTACGATTTGGAAGTAATCATTGAATCCATCACCATTCGGTGTAATCCCATTGAATATTTCAAAATCAGAACCGCCATCTGCACAAAATCCAGAAACATTAGTTTCAGTTGGGTCGTCTTCTTGATAATTGTCATTATCTGAAAAATCAAAAACTATGTTATTGGATCCTATTAAGTTGGCAGTAACAGAAGCTTGGTTGTTAACGAATACTCCATCTATATCTTCTTGTGTCAAATTATATATTGCAGTGTATTGCCATTCCTCACCTGGTTGTAGAATGTTATCTTCGCTTTCTTCGCTTAGCACCAATCCGTTGATCTGCCCTCCAAGAAGCTCATCGTTTATTTCTACATCTTCTAGATTAATACTCCCGGTATTAATTACTGTAAAGTCATATCTTATGCTGTCGTCACACCCATCTAAATTGATGTCGAGACTAGATCCAATCTTTAGGATTGCAATGCCGAACAGAGGCGTTTCGCCACCATCACCTGGACATGAATCATCTGGCACTTCTGTCCTGGTGGGTTGGTCTTGGAAGTTGCTGTCATCATCAGAGGAATCGACCACTTGCTCATCCAGTCCTACGGGCTCTGCACTGACGGTGGCCTGGTTGATCACTACGGTAGCGTCTATGTCGGCCTGTGTAATGGCGTAGAGAGCCACGTAGGTCCATATCTCTCCCACTTGCAGGATACCGTTTTCGTTAATGCTCTCGGACTCTGGTCCGGGTATGTCGCCGCCGAACAGAGGATCTTCTAGATCCACTTCGTCCAGGTCCACGTCTCCCAGGTTGGTCACGGTGAAGGTATAGCGTATGCTCTCGATACAGCCATCGCCATCGATGTCCGCGAGTTCGCCTTCTTTGATAAGTCCAATGCCTGCACCTCCATCGGTACATGCATCGTCCGGCACTTCTGTCCTGGTGGGTTGGTCTTGGAAGTTGCTGTCATCATCAGAGGAATCGACCACTTGCTCATCGGAGCCCACGGGCTCGGCACTGACGGTGGCCTGGTTGATCACTACGGTAGCGTCTATGTCGGCCTGTGTGATGGCATAGAGTGCCACGTAGGTCCATATCTCTCCCACTTGCAGGATACCGTTTTCGTTAATGCTCTCGGACTCTGGTCCGGGTATGTTTCCGCCGAACAGAGGATCTTCTAGATCCACTTCGTCCAGGTCTACGTCTCCCAGGTTGGTCACGGTGAAGGTATAGCGTATGCTCTCGATACAGCCATCGCCATCGATGTCTGCGAGTTCACCTTCTTTGATAAGTCCAATGCCCGCACCTCCATCGGTACATGCATCGTCCGGTACTTCTGTCCTAGTGGGCTGGTCTTGGAAGTTGCTGTCATCATCAGAGGAATCGACCACTTGCTCATCCAGTCCTACGGGCTCGGCACTGACGGTGGCCTGGTTGATCACTACGGTAGCGTCTATGTCGGCCTGTGTGATGGCGTAGATAGCCACGTAGGTCCATATCTCTCCCACTTGCAGGATACCGTTTTCGTTAATGCTCTCGGACTCTGGTCCGGGTATGTTTCCGCCGAACAGAGGATCTTCTAGATCCACTTCGTCCAGGTCTACGTCTCCCAGGTTGGTCACGGTGAAGGTATATCGTATGCTCTCGATACAGCCATCGCCATCGATGTCCGCGAGTTCACCTTCTTTGATAAGTCCAATTCCAGGACCGGGATTTTCACAAGCACCAAGATCAATTATTGTAGGGTCGTCCTCCAAAATACTATCGTCATCTGAAAGGTCATCTACCGTACTACCCGGCAGCCCGTGTACATTTGCTGTGGCGGTAGCTTGGTTAATCACTTGTCCGTTGTTTAAATCATCTGGTGTTATGGGATAAATCACTGAGTAAATCCAAGTCTCATCAGGGTCTAGGAAAGTGTTGTTGTTGTCATCACCTGAATCGGGGCCAGGTAAATCTCCACCAAGCAGAGGATCATTAAGAACTACGTTTTCCAGTATTTGTGCTCCTTGGTTTGTTACGTGAAATTGGTATATTATAAAGTTGCATCCAAGCCCGGCATCAACTGCTTCAATAGCAATTCCTGTTTTTACAACGGCAATGTCTGATTGACAAAAGGTTAAATCAATTAATGTAGGGTCATCTTCCAGAACACTATTATCATCCGAAAGATCTTGCACGGTATCTCCGGGTTGGCCTTGAACATCCGCTATAACCGTTGCTTGGTTCACTACTTGTCCATTATTCAGGTCTTGTTGGGTAATTGCATATACTCCTGAATAAATCCATATTTCGTTTGGATCTAGTACCGAATCATTATTTTCGTCCCCAGAAAAAGGTCCGGGTATGTCACCGCCTAACAATGGGTCATTGAGTACTATATTCTCGAGTGGTATCTCTCCTTCGTTCGTAACATCAAATTGGTAAAAAATGAGATTACACCCGGGTCCCTGTTCAACCCCTTCGGAGGCAACCCCTGTTTTAATTACGGCTATATTGGGTTGACAAAAAGACAGATCAATAATTGTTGCATCATCTTCCACAGTGCTATTGTCATCTGAAAGATCTTGAACCGTTGTTCCAGGCTGGCCTTGCACATCTGCGGTAACGGTTGCCTGATTAATCACCTGTCCATTATTAAGATCGTTTGGCACTATAATATATACCCCTGAATAAATCCATGTTTCGTTTATATCCAAAAGACTATTGTTGTTGTTGTCACCAGAATTGGGCCCTGGTAAGTCTCCACCCAGCAGAGGATCGTTAAGAACAACGTTTTCTAGAATTTGTGCACCTTCGTTTGCAACTTGAAATTGGTATATAATTAAATTGCACCCTGGACCTTGATCTATTCCCGCGATTGCAATACCAGTTTTTATGAGCGAAATACCAGATTGACATGAGGTTAAATCTGTAATGGTATGATCGTCCTCCAAAACACTATTGTCATCTGATAAATCATTAACTGTAACTCCTGGCTGGCCCTGTACGTCTGCTGTGACATTGGCCTGATTAATAAACTGCCCGTTATCTATATCTATTTGGGTAAGGTTATACACGGCTCCGTATATCCATGTTTCACCCGGGTCTAAAAAAGTATTGTTGTTATCGTCACCAGAAGATGGACCGACAATTATACCACCCAATGATGGATCAGTGACCAAAACATTTTCGAGTATTTCTCCATTAGTACTTTGGTTTACTACTTCAAAAGAAAAACGAATCTGACTACAGTTGACGCTAACTGTCGCAGTTTTGACCAAAGATATCCCCGGTACGAACATTTCATTTTCTGTATCCGCTATAATGCCAGAATCCAATAAAGAATTTCGTGAACCAATATGCTTGGTGTGAGATGCATTTACATTTAATGTCAAAGCAAAAAGAATGGCTAAAAAGAGTAAAAATGATTTTCCCTTTTCAGTCAGATTTAGTTTAAATAACATGCCTTTAATATTACGTTGGTTATAGTATCAATATTTTTGTGTGATGATTAGTGTGTCAAAATCATGTCTCAATGCTTTTATAAGCAATTGCTTGACAGCCTATTATAACTTCTGAATTTGATGTGAGTTTTATATTTGGACGCGAATTTCTTAGAAAGAAATGGAAGAATTGGCTATGGTTTTTTGTATTGTCCTTTCCAATTGATGATTACAGTTTCTGATCTGACCTTCTAACCTGATCGATGACAATATCTACTTTGAAAGTTTTAGTTGAAACTTTGTTTTGTAAGGAAGAATTGGAGCACCAAGAGAGTGCCCCAAAAAATGCTTTGTTTTATAAGGTGGCTCGAAGAGCGAGCAACTTATAACTTTAGGTTCAGTGTAGCTTTGCTAATTATAATTTTTCTGCTAAGTAGCTTGCTGTATGTGAATCTTTGTTTTGAACTAATTCTTCTGGTGTACCTTCGGCAATTAAATATCCGCCATTTTCACCACCTTCTGGGCCAAGGTCAATGATGTAGTCTGCACATTTGATCAATTCAATGTTATGCTCGATTACAATTACAGAATGCCCTTTGTTAATGAGTTCATCAAAAGACTTAAGCAATTTTTTTATGTCATGAAAATGAAGTCCCGTGGTGGGTTCATCAAAAATGAACAGGGCTTTTTCTTTGGTATTTCCTTTTACTAAAAAGGAAGCTAGTTTAATACGTTGTGCTTCGCCACCAGAAAGAGTAGAGGAGGATTGACCTAGGGTAACGTAACCCAATCCAACATCTTGTAATGGTTGTAGCTTGTTTACAATCTTATCCTGGGTATGGGTCTTAAAATGCTCAATAGCCTCATCAATGGTCAGGTTTAAGACATCATCAATACTTTTACCTTCAAACTGAACCTCAAGGATTTCTTTTTTGAAACGTTTTCCGGCACAGACATCGCATTCCAAATGCACATCTGCCATAAATTGCATTTCTACTGTGATCTCGCCTTCTCCCTTACATTTTTCGCAACGCCCTCCATCTACATTAAATGAGAAGTGTTTTGGTTGGTACCCTCTTAACTTGCTCAACCTTTGTGAGGAAAAAAGATTTCGAATATCATCATAGGCCTTTATATAGGTAACAGGGTTAGATCTTGAAGAACGCCCAATAGGGTTTTGATCTACAAACTCCACATGCTTTATATGACTGTATTTTCCTTCTACCTTAGTAAACTGACCAGCTTTTTCACCATAACCACCTACTTCTTTTAAAATGGTAGGATATAATATTTTTTTGACTAAAGTACTTTTCCCACTTCCTGAGACACCCGTTACCACTGTAAGTACGTTTAAAGGAAAAGTAGTATCTATATTTTTAAGGTTATTCTCCCTTGCTCCTTGTATTTGAATGTAATTTTTGGAATTTCTGCGCTCTAAAGGAACCTTAATTTCCTTGGTACCATTTAAATAATCCGCTGTTAAGGAATTAGATGTCAAAATTTGTTCTAGACTTCCTGTGGCAACTACTTCACCACCCAAGGTTCCTGCTTCCGGACCTATATCTATAACTTCATCCGCAGCTTTCATGATATCTTCGTCATGTTCCACCACAATAACGGTATTTCCTAAATCTCTTAGAGACAGCAATACTTCAATTAGGTTTTCAGTATCCTTTGGATGCAAACCAATGCTCGGTTCGTCCAAAATATACATGGAACCCACCAAACTACTTCCTAATGACGTGGCCAAATTTATGCGCTGGCTTTCGCCGCCGGACAATGTATTCGATTTTCGATTTAATGTTAGGTAGCTCAATCCCACTTTGCTCAAGAAATCCAATCTGGTGGTAATTTCCTTTAGTAATCTTTTAGCAATGGTATTATCATGCTCAGAAAGTTGTAGTTCTTCAAAAAATGGAGTTAAGTTTTTTATGGGGAGCTCAATTAGGTCAGAAATAGAGTATCCGCCTACTTTAACATAATTGGCCTCTTTTCGTAGTCGCTTTCCTTTGCAAACGGCGCATTTGGTCTTTCCGCGGTAACGGGAAAGCATTACCCTGTTCTGAATTTTATAGCTTTTTTCTTCAAGTTGTTGAAAAAAAGCATCTATACCCATGAAGTGTTCATTGCCATCCCATACCAATTGTTTTTGTTCTTCAGTTAGCTCAAACCATGGTTTATGAATTGGAAAGTCGAATTTATATGCAGTGTTTACCAACTGATCTCTGTACCATCCCATGCTTTCTCCTCGCCAGGGAAAAACTGCATTTTCAAAAACAGATAGTGCGGTATTAGGTACCACCAAATCTTCATCTATACCTATTACATCTCCATAGCCTTCACATTTTGGGCAGGCACCATAAGGGTTGTTGAAGCTAAAAAGATGGACATTAGGTTCTAAAAATTTTATCCCATCTAATTCAAACTTATTGCTAAATGTTATGGTTTTGCCACTTTCCAAGCTTTCAATGGCACATTTACCCTTTCCTTCAAAGAAGGCATTATCCACGGCATTTCCTAAACGGTTGTAAAAATCTTCATCATCTTTAACAATTATTCTGTCTACGACCAAATCAAAGCTTCTTCCAATATTTGAAGGAACATTATCAATTCGTAAAACCTCTCCTTTATATTTAATACGTGCATATCCCTGTTTGGAGAAAAGCTCCAAAGACTTTAGTGGATCTCGTTCATCCTTTATTGTAATAGGAGACAAGAGTAATAGCTTAGTACCTACCTCTAGAGGTTTTATATAGTTGATAACATCCGCAACCGTATTTTTTTTAACCTCTTTGCCAGAGACTGGGGATATGGTTTTACCAATACGGGCATATAACAATTTTAGGTAATCATAGATTTCGGTTGTAGTCCCTACTGTAGACCTAGGGTTGGTAGAGTTAACTTTTTGTTCTATGGCTATTGCAGGTGCTATACCTTTTATATAGTCCACCTTGGGCTTGTCCAATTTTCCTAAAAACTGTCTTGCATAGGAAGAAAGACTCTCAACATATCGTCTTTGACCTTCGGCATAGAGGGTGTCAAAAGCTAAGCTGGACTTTCCAGAACCGGAAAGTCCCGTAATAACCACCAGCTTATTTCTAGGAATTATTACATCTATATTCTTTAAATTGTGAAGTTTAGCTCCTTTAATAATAATATTGCGCTTGGGATCAACGTTCTTGATAAGGGTCATATGTTAAAATTTGCGTTTCAAAGATACGCTACACCACACTTAATACGTATATTGTATCAGTTAACATCTAAAAATGCTCAAATCACAACATTGTTTTTTCCTGGGCATACTGTTTTTCTATATTTGATGTGTAATTAAAAAGCTGATAGGCCTATACAGAAATAATTACTTTTTTAAAATTAAGCTGATAACTCTAAGTCTTTCTTTGTAAAGGGAGGCCCCTAATTTTAACCAAAAAAGTAATTTGTATGGAACTACAGATTGATGACTCGATATTAGTAAAAAACTACATTGCCGGAGAAGAAAAGGCTCTTGAAGTCTTAATTAACAGGCATAACCAAAGAATTTCCAGTTTTATATACTCTAAAGTATTGGATAGAGATGTTGCAGAGGACATTTTCCAGGATACTTTTATTAAAGTAATTAAAACGCTCAAGAGAGGTTCTTATAGTGAAGAAGGTAAATTTTTGCCTTGGGTAATGCGTATTGCACACAACCTTATCATTGACCATTTTCGAAAGAACAAAAGAATGCCCAAGTTTGAAGGCAGTGATGATTTCAATATATTCTCTGTTATCAGGGATGAAAAACTAAATGCTGAAAAGCAAATTATCAAAGACCAGATTGATAGTGACTTAACTCTTTTAATTGATGAATTACCAGAAGATCAAAAAGAAGTCTTGATGATGAGAATCTACAAGGACATGAGTTTTAAGGAAATATCTGAGAATACAGGGGTTAGCATTAATACAGCATTGGGAAGAATGAGATACGCCCTAATCAACTTAAGAAAGATAGTTGAGCGCAATAATATCGTTTTAACGAATTAATCTGCATTAGGTCGAACACAGCAATATTTCCATTTTAGCGGCGTTATCTAATTGTAACATTAATGCTAGAATATGGAAAACATTTACTCTGAAGAACCAAAAGCCGTTAAATCGGTGAAAGCTAGACGAGAAACAATTGATTTCTTGCTGAGCTACTCTAAATCGATTCAAGTAGTTGATTACAAAACACACAAATTTGAAGTAACGTTGAATTAACAACTTCAAAAAAACCAAAAAGAGCCGCAATTAGCGGCTCTTTTTGGTTTTATAGTAGTCATCAATTACTGTTTTTCGACCAATCGTGTTTGTTATAATATCTTTCTCTAAATCCCAGCCCCTTGCAGGAGAATATTCTCGTCCATACCATATAATCTGAAGATGTAGTCTATTCCAAATTTCCTTGGGAAACAATCGTTTGGCATCTTTTTCAGTTTGTATTACATTTTTACCATTGGTAAAACCCCAGCGGTACATGAGCCTATGGATATGGGTATCTACCGGGAATGCGGGGATTCCAAATGCTTGGGAAACCACTACGCTGGCAGTTTTATGGCCAACTGCCGGTAATTCTTCCAATAGTTCAATTTCCTTTGGTACTTCTCCGTCGTATTTCTCAATCAAAATTTCCGAAAGCCCATGAATACCTTTAGATTTCATAGGGGAGAGGCCTACGGGTTTTATAATCTCACGTATTTCATCCACAGTAAGTTTTACCATATCATATGGATTATCTGCCCTTTCAAATAATAGAGGTGTGATTTTATTTACACGAACGTCTGTACTTTGTGCAGATAGGAGCACAGCAACTAACAATGTGTAGGGATCTTTATGGTCCAATGGTACAGGGATTGTTGGATAAAGTTCATCCAAAGTTCTAATAGTGAAATTAACTTTGTCTTGTTTATTCATTTTTGTTTAACTTTAGCAAAAATAAATTAAACAATAAATTAAAGATTGAATACATATGAACATGCTAAAAGTGGGCGATAAAGTACCTGAATTTTCTTCAAAAGACCAAGATGGAAACATAATTAATCTTAGTGACTACAAAGGAAAGAAATTAGTGGTCTTTTTCTATCCGCGAGCCAATACTCCTGGTTGCACAGCTGAGGCGTGTAATTTGAGGGATAACTATGAAATTTTACAAGAACAAGGATATGAAATTTTAGGTGTTAGCGAAGATTCTCAGAAAAAGCAGACAAATTTCAGGGATAAATATGCTTTCCAATACCCGTTATTGGCAGATGAGGACCACACGGTAATAGAAACATTTGGCGTATGGGGCCCCAAGAAGTTTATGGGCAGGGAATATGACGGATTGCACAGAACAACTTTTGTAATTGATGGTGAAGGAGTAATTGAAAGGGTGATAGCCAAGGTGAAAACCAAAGATCACGCCGCACAACTTTTAAACTAAACACTAACTATAGCTAAAAAAACAGCACCTCCACATTTGGAAAGTGCTGTTTTTATTCTAATTAAAGTGGGTTTAAGCTTTTTCTGGCAATAATTTTCTAGTAAAAAGTTGCTTTTCTTTAATCATTTCAGCAATACCTTCCGGTAGCATTTCTTCCCATCCGTCCTCACCGGTGGTAATTCGTTTTAATACATCTCGAGAGAAAATATCCATGATATCTGGATCGTAATCTATAATGTCCATTACTTTTCCATTATACTTAAAGAACTTGTACAGTTCCTTCATACGTGGGTGAACCTTTACGTTGTTGCTGGTCATAATTTGACCCGTAGCCACATCCTTCATAGGATAGAGGTATACCTTCAAATCTTTAAAGAATAGCTTTCCAAAGGCCTCAAGAATACCGCCACTTAAATCGCGATAGTACTTTTCATCAAAAACATCAACTAAATTGTTGACCCCCATCGTAAGGCCTATTTTAGCCTTGGTATAGTTGTTAAAGTATTCTACTAGCTTATAATATTCTTGAAACTTCGAAATCAGCACAGTATGTCCTAGGGAGCTTAACAATTCTGCCCGATCCATAAAATCCTGTTCATCAATCTCACCAGAAGCTTTAAGGTTAGAGAGGGTAATTTCAAAAACCACAATGGTATTTTCGTATTCCACTGTTTGTTCCCGTATAAAAATGTCATAAGACTTTTGGAACATATCCATGTTTACTTTGGTAACGGGCCTAAAACTACCTCTTAGCGCAAGAATATTTTTCTTGTAAAGTACAGATGCGGGTAACAAATTGTTTCCATCTGGACCAAACATTACGGCATCGGTCATGTCATTTCTAATAAGTTGAAGACTCATTAGTCTATTATCAACTTCTTTAAAATGAGGTCCTGTAAAATTGACCATGTCAATTTCTATGGTGTCCTTATCAATATGGTCGTACAGGTATTTTAATAGTTTTTTTGGCTTATGATATTTAAAAAATGCCCCATAAATAAGGTTAACCCCCAAAGTACCAAGTGTCTCCTGTTGTAATCTTGCCTCGGTCTGTTTGAATCTGATATGCAGAACAATCTCATCAAATTCTTTTTGTTTTGGATCCAATTGAAATCGAATACCTATCCAACCATGCCCTTTATATCGTTTTGAAAAATCTATGGTAGCAACGGTATTGGCGAAAGAAAAGAATAAATAATCTGGGTTGTTCTCTCTACTAATGCGTTCTTCTACCAGCTGCATTTCATGGGCCAACATGCGTTTTAATCTTGCTTGGGTCACATACCTACCATCCTCTTCAACACCATAAATGGCATCACTAAAAGATTTATCATATGCACTCATCGCTTTCGCAATGGTACCAGAAGCACCTCCGGCCCTAAAAAATTGCCGTGCAGTTTCTTGACCTGCACCAATTTCGGCAAAAGTTCCATAGATGTTAGGATTTAAATTGATTCTAAGCGTTTTGGCCTTTATGGAAGGAATGTTTTCAAAAGGATTTTGGTTGCTTTTAGCAGTGGACATAACCGGAGTTTTATTGAAACAAAGTTACACTCTTCATCAAATCTATTAAATAAATAAGTTATAATTTTGATTTTAATGGATGATATGATGACCATTACATTTTTAGGAACGGGAACCTCTCAAGGAATTCCCGTAATTGGGAGTGATCATCCGGTTTGTTTAAGCAAGGATCCTAGAGATAAAAGACTAAGGGTTTCTGTGTTGATTTCATGGAAAAATTTTAACTATGTAATTGATTGTGGACCAGATTTTAGACAACAGATGTTGACAAATTCTGTAACCAAATTGGATGGTATTCTGTTTACCCATGAGCATGCGGACCATACTGCGGGGATAGATGATATTAGACCTTTTTTCTTTCGTCAAGGAGATATTCCCATTTACGCGCACCAAAGAGTAATCAGTTCACTTAACAGAAGATTTGATTACATTTTTGCAGATGAAAATAGATATCCTGGAGCGCCTGCAGTAAAAGTTACGCAAGTTATTAATAATGAAACCATTGAATTGGGAGATTTAAAAGTAATCCCCATTGAAGCCTATCACAACCGTCTTCAAGTATTTGGATACCGTTTTGGTGATTTTGTTTACCTAACGGATGTAAAAAGTATTGAAGAAGCCGAAACCAAAAAAATGATGGGAGCAAAAGTTTTGGTTGTTAATGCGCTAAGAGAAGAACCGCATCATTCACATTTTAATTTAGACGAAGCACTTGCCTTTGCACAAAAAGTAGGGGCAGAAAAAACATATTTCACCCATATTAGTCATATATTAGGTTTTCATGAGGAAGTAGAGAAAAAACTGCCCAAGAATGTATTTTTGGCTTATGATAACTTACAATTGAAGATTTAAGAATAATGAAAAACAAGATTTTCCTTTACCTTTTTGTATTTATTGCGCTAATAGTTCTTTACCAATTTATAAGTGCCAACAACTTTGCAAAAGCTGTTAATTCAGATATTGGAGACTTAAAGAGCGAGGTTGCGGAGCTGAAAGATTCACTTCAGCAATCTCAGTTGAAAATATTGGACATTCAGTATTTCTCATTGGATAACAATGATGATGCTCTTGCGTATTACGATCACCTTAATTTAAAGAACCCTACCCGCTATATTGAAGATAAATTATTGGAAACCAATGAGAAAAAGGGGAGCAACCCCTTGGTGCCATATGAAGGAATGGAAGGTGATTTTAAAATCAATAAGATTAAAATATTGAATCACAAATGGATTGTTGCCGATTTTTCTGATGGAAAATATTGGGGAGATTTGGTGATTAAATATGAACTTAAAGATGATTTAGGCGTAGATTTCACTTTAATGGACCACTTACTGTACGCACGTAGCAACTAAATATGATTGATTAACCATTCTCTAAAGGAATAAAAGTTTTGTTGAGAAACACCGTGTCCTATGGGAAATTCCTCGTATGTATGCTTTATATTTAAGCTGTTAAGAAAATCAGGGGTTTTTTGAGCCCATTCCAATGGGATAACCTGATCTACCTGGCCATGCGAAGCGTATATGTTTAATGAACCATGATCCTTAGTGTCGTAGCCCTCCAATAAAATATTTTTGTTAACATATCCACTAAGTGCAACTACATTTTTTATTTTTTCGGGAAAAGACAGTGCAACAGAATAACTAAGAATTGTTCCTTGACTAAAACCTAATAGCGTAATGTTTTCCTTATCTAAATTATATGCATTAATGGCCTCATCAATAAAGGAAATTATTTTGTCCCGAGATACTTTGGCCTGCTCATCATCACTCCATTTTCCGTATTCAGCATCAAAATTAATGGCATACCAAGCATGACCGAAGGGCTCAAGGTCATATGGTGCCCTAACGGAAATCACTAACAATTCTTTAGGCAGTTCAGAAGCAAATGAGAATAAATCTTCTTCATTGCTGCCGTATCCATGAAACATAAAAATTGAAGGGATTTTACCTGATTGCAGGGATGAAGGACGTAGCAGGTATTCTAAAGATAATGGGATGGGGGACATCTATCTAAATTATGATATAAAGGTAAACCATTTTTGAAAATGATCACCTAAAAGAGGAAGAGGTTTAGTTTTTGCACTTGAGGCCTGTAAAAATCCAGATACCAACAGTATCAAGTAAAGTGCATAAAGTACTAAAGGAGCGTAGACCACACCCATAAAAGTAAATACAATTGCCAGTGCATGAAAAAATAAATGAATTCCAAATGCCTGCCGTACGTGAAAACGGGCAAAAGCATTTTTCGGTTCCATGTTCATTGTAATGGCAATTAAGCATCCTACGATTGTTATGTAACTTATTATTGCAGTCGTTTTTCCTGATTTAGCCTCGCTCAAAATATTAGATTATAATTTGGTTGTTATTGATTACACCATACACCTGTCCTTTTAACGTAGATCCCAAAAACAGACTGTTTTTGGAAGTGGAGTGGATATTGGCCATACTAAAAATATCTTCTGAACTGGTTTCAAACAGGGTTAAGCAGGCTTTTTCACCTTCAGCAAAAGAAGCGGTTTTAACTCCAAAACGTTCCCGCCCTTTGGTCAACAAAGCGATTGTTTCTTCTATATCAAACAGCAGATTTAAACTTCCAAATGAGGATTCTAGACCTATTGTTCCGCTAACTGCATTATCAAATTCCACTCTTTTGTCTTCAATGTCAATTGGGGTATGGTCCGAAGTCACAAAATCAATCACCCCATCTTTTAGACCTTTTATTAGAGCTTTACAATCGGATTTGGTTCTTAACGGCGGCATTACTTTATAATTTGAATCAAACTCTTTTAGGCTTTCATCAGTAAAGATTAAATTATGGACCGCTACACTGCAAGTAACGTCCAAGCCATTCTTTTTGGCATTGCCAATGAGTTTTACAGAATTTGCTGTTGAAATAGTTGGTATATGCAGTTTTCCTCCTGTGTATTCCAAAATAAATAGGTCTCTGGCTATTTGTAACTCCTCTGCCATAGCGGGAATTCCCTTTAGACCCAACATGGTTGAAACATCTCCTTCATGTACAATACCCTTTCCTTTTATTTGTCCGTCCTGTGGGTAAGAAAAAACAAGGCCATCAAAATTCTGAGTATATAATAGAGCTATTTTTAAAAGGTTTGGGTTAGAAATCTGCTTTTTAAAATCATAAAAAGCTACAGCACCCGCGCTTTTCATATCATAAAGTTCCGCCAAGTCCTTTCCTTCAGAATTTACGGTAAGGCTTCCTAAAGGGTGTAAGTTTGTGCTATTTCCGTTAGCTCTTTCCTTGAGAAAAACAATATTTGAACTTGAGTCTGGTAAAGGATTTGTATTGGGGTTTAAAATGATATCTGTAAAACCACTGCTAGTTGCAACACCAAGCCCATTTTCTATTGTTTCCCTTTCTTCAAAACCCGGCTCTCCAAAACTTACACTGCTATCAAACCAACCTAAAGAAACATGAAGGTCTTTGCGCTCAATTGTTTTAACACCTGAGGGTGCTTCAATAGACGCAGCAATCTTTTCAATAACTCCCTTCTTTATAAGTATGTCCCGCTTTTTTAAATGTAGTGCCTTATTTTCTGGGCATACTATTTTTGCAGATTTCAGCAGAATGTTCATGTAACGTATTTTTGAATAATTACCTCTACAAGGGTTAGAAGCAGTGCTAAAATAACAAACCATTTCCAATAAGCCGTAATACTGTTTTCCGCTTCTAAAAATTCAAAAAGTGAAGTAATTGAATCTTGCATGTTTTTGCTTTCAATAAAGCCAATATCAAAATAACTCAAATTGCTTTCATTCCGGGGGTAGTTAAAACTGATGTTTTTGAGCGGATCACCTTCATTGTTGATGCTAAAAATACCATCAACAGTGGGAGTATCTCCAAAGGTCAACCTTACCTTATTTGGAAAAGTCTGTTGTAAAGGAATAAATTCATAACCATCTTTTGATACATTCAATATATCATCATTGCCCAAATCTATGGGGATATCGATTGTATTTGTTCTTCCAAGTGTAAAGTATGTTTCTGGCGCTTTTAAACTGAATGCGGCCATATTATAGAAAGTAGGGACTATTAAAGGTGAGTTTTTAAAGTTTGAATTTCCAATTTCTAAAGACGTGGAGAAAAAGTAAAAACCATCGTTTCCTGATAAAAATGCTTCATTTCCCTCTAACGAAAGTATTTTGGGCGCTCTAGATTGAATCTTATAGAATTGTTTTACGCTAGGGTATTGAAAATTGTACACTTCTTTTTCAAAAACATTTTTGTACAAGGGGTGCTGAAAAGAAATAGTGGTCACCTTTTTGTTTAGGCTTACATTTTCAATAAACCGCGTTGCAAAGAAATTTGATAAAAACTGGTTATAAGAAATCAAATCACTTTCTGTTGCAGGAATTACAATCAATGTTCCTCCGTCTTCTTTAAAAGTTCGCAATACTTTTTGTAAACTGTTGGGAATTGCCTTCAGATTATCCAAAATGACAACATTTTGCTGATCCAAAATACTGTAGTCTACTTGTGTCAAGGGGTGTTTGTTGTAAATAAATTCGTCTTGGGTGAACAAGCGTTCCAAATAACCACTATCAGAATCACTAATGGTCAAAACCTTTATTTTTTCTTTTTTGTTAATATTAAAAAAGAACTGGTTATCGTATGTTAAGCTATTGTCTGCAATACGCAGATGTCCGTTTAATTCCTCATTTGAAGGGATTGAGAACTCAACTTTAGCTGTTCCATTCGCTTTAAAATCCGCAGAGCTTTTAGCAATTAATGTGTCCCCATTATATAGGGATATGGGCAAGTTTTCACTATCTAATCCTCCAGACAGAAGCGTTGTAAGTTTTGATTGTGCGGTTACACTTTTTTCCAAATATGTGGAATCTATAGAAACATTTTGTACTTCTCTAGGGCGAATAGGTACGTAATAAATGTTGACTACTGAATCTAAGTGGCTAGTTGACATCCCCATTCTTGTCTGAAAATCTGAAATTAAGATCAGATTTTTGGATGTGGTATTGATACCGGAAAACAATGTTCCAGCTTTTAGTTTTATCTCTTCAAAATTCAATTGTTTATGAGAATATGGAAGTGATAATAGATTGTTTTGAATATCTTTAATTGTCACATTCTTGAATGTCCTTTCGTTCGTAAAAAGGCTAAAAGTGTTTTCAGGACCTATATTTTTTAGTAAATCCTGGATAGATTTTTCCATTAGGGAAAGACCATTTTTTTTAGCTTGCATGCTAAAAGAATCATCCAAGTAAATAACAGTTTCCTTTTGCCGCAAGGCCGTATTAGTGGCGGAAAATGGTTGTGCAAAAGCAAGTATTAGAGCAGCAAGCATTAAAAGTCTTGTGAGCAGTAACAACCATTTTTTTAGGGTATTGCTTTTTCTGGATTCTGAAACCACTTTTTGCAGCATTGCCACATTCGTAAAAGGAGTTTTCTTAAAACGACGTAATTGAAAAAGATGGATTAAAAGGGGAATTAAAAGAAGTACGAGGGCCCAAAGGATTTCCGGATGTTTAAATTGCATTCCCAACTTTGATTGAACAAATATAGGGATTAAAACAATTTTGATTTAGATTTTTGCCTGTTAAGACTTTGGTAATTTATTGAATGGATATAAATGATGGCTTAGCAAAAGAAAAAAAAGTCTTGCATTGGTAGTTGGTTGGTCCTATTTAGAAAGTCCTTGATTTCATTTTGAGCTTGCTCATTAGCAACAGTTATAATGCTTTGTGGGCTTTCTAATTCTTCCAATGTTTTAAAATGAACTAGCTCCTTGCCATAGATTTTTTTTCCAATCTTCTTTGGATTGTCGCATAGCCAAACAAAAGAAATATCAGCTTTTAAAAGAAGTTTCGCCACAGATTTTCCTTTAAATCCGGCACCCCAAATTACCAATGGGCGGTTTTTGTCATAATCTAATCTTAAAAAATAGTGCAGCTTTAATTCCAAAAAATAATTTTGGGCGTAATGCTCGCTAGTTCGGGAGGTCCTACTGTCATAATCTCGCCAAAGGTGCAAGGTTTCACTGCACGGAATAACTTTTAGTCCGTTTTCATAAAATCGGAAGGTAAGGTCATAATCCTCTGGGTATCTGTCTGGTTCAAAAGCCCCACATAGCTCAAGGTCTTTTTTAAATGTCATCCAACAGGGTGATGGAATAACACATTCTTTATAAATTTCATCGTAGTTTTTCCCTACTTGGGTCAACTTGTTCAACCAAGATTCGTAACGCGCATACCCATTGCTGACACCTCTTTCAGAAAAGTATTTTACTTTGCCCACGGCCACATGACCTTCTCCATTTTCAATCAAGGATTTCACCATTACGTCCAGACGATTGGGTTTCATGATATCATCTGAATCCATTCTTGTTATATAATCCCCAGAACTGTTTTTGTAAGCTGTTCTTAGGGCAGGGATAATACCTTGACCTTTATTCTTAAAAACTTTTATTCTTTGGTCTTTTTTAGCATAAAGAGTTAGTAAGTCTAGACTCCCATCATCCGAATGATCGTTGATAGCCAGAACCTCCCAATTTGAATATGTTTGTTCTAAAATCGAATCTAGGCACTCAGGAAGAAAGTGTGCTGTATTTTTAAAGGGAATTAGAATACTTACCCTAGGGTTTTGCATTTTGCAAATTAATCAAAAGGTAGCAAATCAGGTTCTATAAAACTGGTTTTAGCTTCTTTATTTGAAAATATATCCAAGTTATAATGTTGATATAACAGCTCTTTGAAGTCTGACTTTAACCTTGAGAATTTTTTTATAAACGTATAAAAATCATTGGATTCAGATTTTTTAATAAAATGATCTACCATTTTAATAGCAGCAACAGAAACAGTGATATTGAATTTATCTCCTTTTCCATGTAAATGGTCAAACTGTTTTATTTCCTTACATATTTTCTCAGCTGCTTTTTCTTGGCCATATTTTTTAATGTAAAGCCAAGCCAATCTAAGATGTGCTTCATGACTGAAAAGAGAAGGAGGTAGGTCTCCCTTTTCAAACATTTTTTCAAATTTTACATCGCTCAATTCCGAGTGATCTGTCATTTTTTTTTATACCATTGATTTGGATTAGAACACGACATTTTTTTGTCTTTTAGGGGTTATTGAGTCCAATACTGTTAAGCAATGCTTTTCGACCTTTGTGATTTTTTAATACATAATGCATTCTAGCTATTTGATTTTTTGTAAAAACGTTCATTACATCATCTTCTGAATAGTTCATATAATTCTCTATCATTACTGCTTCATCATTACAACCTAAAAAAGCTATTCGTCCATAAACTGGTTCATCAACGGCAGGTGTGTCGTCACAATAATCGTTGGATTCACAATCCTTGTTGCCCCAAGTATGAAGCAATCCTAAATAATGCCCCATCTCATGTGTTAACGTTCGACCGTACTTTGCATGACAATCAATATCTGATTCTCCAAAATGCATCCAATTTATAAGTATCCCTTCTGAATCATTAGGCCCTGGCAAGGCCAAGAATTCACTGCCAGGCAGGTCGGTGTCTGGTCCTGTTGCTTCTCCCAAGGCCAAGCACATGGCGGACTCTGGTAATGGGGTCACCCATATATTGATGAACTGATCTGGAGGCCAATAATCATATTGGGAATAATGGTTCTGGTTATAACCTAAATCTGGTATGGTGACTTGATCAGCGTTTATTCTATTAATACCATTTGTGGGTGTTCCATCAGTAGTCTGCTTTGCCAAAACAAATTCAATTTTTGAATCTTCACTGACAGGATGGTCATTAAACCCTCTAGTACCTTGTTTACGTCTAAAATCTTCGTTCAATATCTCAATTTGACGCCGTATTCTTTCATCCGAAAGGTTAGGGCCTTCTCCAATAGTTTCGCCAGAATGAATTATATGAACAACAACCGGAAGGAATGATACCTCTTGGCCAGGTTCTGGACCAATGGGTGACACTCCTTCATCACTTTTAGAACAGGAGCTTATTGACAACAGTATCAATAAAGCTATTTTTTTGAATGCTTTTTTTTTCAATTTTTGAATAGATTCATTAGCTTTCTCCACTTACATCTTTAAAGGTCAACATATCCAAAACTTTAGCGGAAGCCCCATGATAAAAACCAGTTTCATACTCATACTTTGAAGGGTTTTTAAATGTACCAAAGATGATATCGAACAATGGAATATCTGAATAGTTATATGCATGTATTCCCTTTGCGTGATGAACCGTATGTGCTTCTGGTCTTTGTACGATGTATCCTAACCATGCCGGAGTTTTGATGTTACTGTGCTGAAAGATTCCTAAAAATGTGGTAATCAAAATAAACAGTGTAGCGGCCTCTGCAGTAAAACCAGCTATCACAATCAAACAAAGACTTCCAAGAAAGGTAAACCCTATCATATCCATTGGGCTAAAGTAAAAAGCGCCGTAACTATCCATACGCTCAGCACTGTGGTGCATTTGATGAAACACCTTCCACAATCTCCCATTTTTGTGCATGCTTCGGTGCCAAATATATAGTCCAAATTCATAAATCATAACAGCTGCAAAAGCACCCCACCCTGCTCCCAAAACCGTCAAATCAAATACTTGGTATTCTACTAAATAAGTGTCCCAAATAAGCGGGAAATAGGTGGACAAATAAAAGAATACAGCAAAAGAAGTTAGCCCTCTTAGTTTCCAGAATTTCATCTTTGGAAGTTTCCTGGCGGGAAAAATAGCTTCCCAGAGCATTAATACCCCATACATACCCAAAATTATTAATGAGATAGGGTCTGTAACTACCTCCCAGGGGTTTGGTAAATTTTGTAAAATAGTTTCCATTTTCTTGTTTTAAAATGCTTAATCATGTTATCTACTCCTATAGGCAAAAGTTTTTGCCTTACAATGTGAGGAGTTGTTGTAAGTATCTAAACACTCCAATCTTGAGGAGATTCGGGGATGTAGCTGCAATAAGTTCCTGTTTTGATCGAATTGGTAAGATGTTTGGCCAATTTTGGATGGGTTTTCTCTATTTTTTTAATAGCGCTTCGAATACGCCAAGTAACCGCAGATCTTGCTTTTTCAAGAGAAGACCCTATCTTCCTTACCCTTTTGGACATACCGGTTGCTTTAGATAGGTGTTCCAGTAAATTCTCGTATTCTTCTCGTAATTGATCGGCTTTTAAAGTATTACCCATTTCTTCATAGTCCGTTATGTCAGACTGCAATACAAGAATTCTTTTTTTATATTCTTTCATAGCCTGTTCATCAATGACCTCGGCACCTTCACTTTCCAAAACCGTTCCCATCAATTTTGTACAATGGAGTTGTTCTTCTGGATGTTCTAAGAGCGTGGCAATGTCATGAAGCCCTTTAGAATCTTTAACTATAACCGAATCGCCCAAGTATTCCAGCTCCCATAGTTCACCTTTTGAAACAAAACTTCCCGTAGGGCTCTTAACGGATTTTGAGGAATCTTTGATAACAGGAGGCCTCGCTCTTCCCATAAAATCCCAGAAGGGTTCTAGATGTGACCTTACTTTATAGGGATTAACCATTATCTGCCAATCAAGTGCTTGTTGATTGGTTGGTTCTTTTCCATTGTTTATGTTCTTTTTAAACAAACACAGATATTTTCCCCAATAGTTTTTCATTTTATCAAACTCGGAAAGATGATAGTATGCCGCAGCTACATAAGCGGCAAAATCCGTCCAAACAGATGTATCGGTAACTTTTTCGGCAAAGGCAATTGATTTTTCATAATTCCCCAGTTCAAAATAAATAAAGGAGGCATGTGGGAAATAAACGTCAGGATGCAATGGGTTTAAATCCTTGGCCTTAAGGTATAATTGTTCTGCTTCTTTTGAAAACCCCAGATATACAAAACAAAAGGCTATTAGGATAAGATTATCAGCATCATTTGGATTCATTCTGAGCGATTTCCTCAAAAAATGCTCAGACTTATCATAATCTCCCAGATATAAAAACGTTCTTCCCAATACCGCCAATGATATGTAATCGTTCTCATCCAGTTCTATTGCTTTAAGTGCATATTCATGGGCTCCTTTTTGGCTTATTTCCCAACGATCCCAGAGTTGGCAGCTCCACTCGTTAAAATAGGACAATGAGATTCCGGTATAGGCACGTGCAAATTGGGGGTCTATATCCAAGGCGGCTTCAAAATGTTTTCTTGCCAGTAGGTCACTTTCCAGAGAGCCTTTTTTTAAGAGTTTCATTCCCAACAGCCAGTTTTCATAGGCGGCAAGATCAACCAATTCTTTTCTGTAAGAGTATGAAAGAAGATCATAATTAATTTGCTGCTGTAAAACACTCACAATTTGTTCGGTAACCGTATTTTGTGTATTCAAAATAGTTTCCGGAGTTTCATCGTGGTTCCCGGCAAAAATGACCTTATTGTCACGAACCCGTATCAATTGCACACTAATTCTAAAATTGTTTTCCAAGGTTCTGAAACTGCCTGTTACAAGATAATCAGTGCCCAATTGGGAAATTAAAGAAGTATCTGAGGGACTAACAATACCCAATGTGGAATACTGTGAGATAACAGACAGCCCTATGAATTTTGAAAAATTGATAATAAGATCCTCTGTGAACCCTATTATCACTGGGCTCAGATTTTCTGCGTCGCCCAAAATCTGAAAAGGCAAGACAGCAACTGTTGTTTCTTTGTTGCTTATCAACTCCACCATAAATCAATTTGAAGTTTTAAATATACAAAATGAAGCATTTGCCAGGAAACTGGTACGTTGAAAATTTCATGTATAAATCGTTCAAAATTAGAAATTTATACTGGATGGTTTTTGAAATTGTATAAATGGTTATTTTTTGTGTTCAGTTGGTTTGAAACAGTATAAAGTTGGCAATATAGATGGTATTTAATTTATTTTTTTGATAGCCCCCTATTGAGATTGTGTAAGTACTTTTTTAATTGCTTCATTCGCCAAAACTTCCATAATTTCATATCCTTTCTTTGTGGGATGCACACCGTCTTCAGCCAAGTCCTTTGGAAGCCCATTTCTTTCATCAGCCATTGCAGAAAAATAATCTAGGTAAAGAATCCCTTTTTGGTCAGCAATGCTTTTGAGCATTCCATTAAGCTTTGGTATTTTAATATTGGGGTTTAACCCAGGTCGCCATGAATAATCATAAGCAGGTAAAACGGAACAAACAATTGGGCAGATACCATTTTCTTCCGCCAATTCTACCATAGAAAGTATATTGTCCCTTATTTGCTCAAGGGTCATTGGGCCTGTATTGCCCGCTATGTCATTAGTGCCCGCAAGAATCAAAACTACCTTTGGGTTTAAGTTGATTACATCTTGTCTAAATCGTAACAACATTTGGGGAGTTGTTTGCCCGCCAATACCGCGGTTCACATAAGCTTTGCCCGAAAAAAAATCAGGATTTGCAAGTAACCAACCTTCGGTTATAGAATTTCCCATAAAGACCACTCTTTTCTCTTCAGAAGATGGTTCAGTTAACATACTATTTGCTTGTTGGTATTTGGTAAGGTTTGGCCAGTCTTGTGCAATCATACTTAAGGTTGAAAGATAGCAAACCGCTATTAACAGTCTCATTGTTATTCTTTTGGAGGAGTGATCATAATATGTGCTCTATGTGTTCCAGGATCCATCAGCCATGCATGACCGGGAGGAGTTGGTGTTGTTGGCAATCCTGTAGATTCACCGGTAGCAAATGGAATATAAAAAACATACCGTAAGTAGCCATTTTCAATTTCTCTAGAATAAGAATTGACCTCGCCTGTAAAGACACACAAGGTTGCCTTATCTGGCATTTTTAGCTTTCCGGATTTCACTTCCTCTTCCCGTATGTCAAAAATTTCTTTGAACTCCTTACCTTGGGCTTTTAGTTCTCTGCCTCTAGCCATAAATAAATCCAAACTTTTATGATATGCCGCAGTGGAAAATTTTTCTTTTTTTGGGTCAGCTGCTAGGGCTATATAATCATTGTTACCTTCCCTTAACGTGGTAAAGTTTCCATTCAAATCATATCCATAAACCTTTGCTCCATCTTTATAGTCTGCAGGTACTGCCAAAAGTGCGGTTTTTATCTGCCATTCTTTAGGTGGGATTTCTTGTGATGTACCAACCTGGGCAGCAAAAATCATGATTAGACTGAGGGATAAATACTTTTTCATAGCTGTTTTATTAATATTTTGCACTTTTTCCATTGGTCATTGTCCTAAGAATGAACGATCGAATATCATCATTAGCTTTTTGCAAATCTTCGCGTCTCAGATACATCATATGACCAGAACGATATCCTTTAAACTCAAAACGGTCTTTCATACGCCCACTTGGATCAACTTGCCACATGGTGTATTTTGCATTAAAGTAAGTAGTGGCACCATCATAATAACCTGATTGCACTAGAACATTTAGATAGGGATTTTGGGCCATTGCCTGGCGCAAGTTATCTCTGGTGTTGTCATCTTCGTTGTTCCAAGGATGCACAGGGCCAAACATATTGTACTTGATATCTGTTTTGAATTTTAGTTCTTCTTGTAGGTAATAGTTTATAGCTGGGGTAAAACTATGAAGCCAGGAAGTAAGCTCAGCAGAATAATCTGGACTTTCGCCAAATAGTTGTTTGTCTATACCCAAATAGCGACTGTCTAACCTTCCAACGTTATAGGCCCCTTTGTCCTTTAGTAAATTTTTCCAAAAAAATTGGGTTGGCACATCTAGATTATGGTCAAGTATATCTTTTTCTTTCAACCCAGAATAATAGGCCATTTTTTTTGCCACAGCCGAACGTTCAGCATCAGAAATAAAACCACCTTTTGCTATTGCCGGGATCAATGTGTTGACTGTATATGCCTCGGATTCGGGTAAAACCTCCAGTAGGTCTTTACCCTGCAAATCTGAAGGCAATGCTTTATGATGCCATGCAGCCGCAGTGAAGTAAGGTAGGTTTAATGCACTTGAAACCGGCCCTCCAACTCGTATCACCTTGTAATCTGCCGGAGAAACCATAATCACTCCATTAAGATACATCCATTGTTGATTCTGTAATGCCAATGAGAGTCCCATTACTCGGGTACCACCGTAACTTTCCCCCACAATATATTTAGGTGATCTCCAGCGATTGTTTCGCGTAACAAAAGTGTTCAACCATTCTGCCAAGTATTTAGTGTCCGCGTTGATTCCAAAGAACTTATCCCTGTCAACTTTGTCACCTGTTTCGGGAATAGTTCTGGAGTATCCTGTGTTAGCAGGGTTAACATAAACAATATCGGTAACGTCCAACACTGAATAAGGGTTTTGTTTTACCCCATAGGGTTGAACAGGATAACCTTCGTCATCTATTTTAAGTACTTTGGGACCAGTATAGGCAAGGTGCATCCAAACAGACCCAGACCCTGGTCCTCCATTAAACGAAATCAATAAAGGTCGTTCTGCTCTATTTTTTACATTGTTTCTGGTATAATATGTATAGTGAAGCGCTGCAATTGGCTCTCCCATTTCATCCCAAACAGGTTGCGTACCTATAGTAGCGGTATAGTTAAGATTTGTTCCATTTATAGTAACACTGTGCTGGGTGGTAACGGTAGTATCAATTGGCAATTTTCTATTTTGTGATAAAGCAATTGCGGTGTACAATAGCATGCAGATGGCAAGCTGGTTTTTTTTCATTTTGTGTTGAATTAGTCTGGTATTAAAAATAAGTATTTTACATGACATTCTTTTAGCTTTAAGGGAATTGTAACAGGACAAAAGCTACACCTGGATATCTTTTTTTTAACTTTAATATTTCTGCATTAATAATTACGAGTATGAAAAAATTTTCGAGAAGGGATTTTAGTTCAACTCTTGCTAAAGGAGTAGGAGGTGCATCTTTAATAGGGAGCATGCCATTGGCATGCGCAATGGGGAACAGTCAAACTAAAAAGAAACTGGGAATAGTCCTTGTAGGTTTAGGTAGTTACAGTACATATCAACTAGCGCCGGCATTATTGGAGACCAAACATTGTTACTTAGCCGGAATTGTAACGGGAACTCCAGAAAAGGAATCAGTATGGGCCAACAAATATGATATTCCAAGAGAAAACATATATAACTATGAGAATTTTGATGACATAGCAAAAAATGATGCCATTGATGTGGTTTATGTTGTGCTTCCAAACAGTATGCACGCAGAATTTTGCATTAGAGCGGCCAAAGCAGGAAAGCACGTGATTTGTGAAAAACCAATGGCGATGAACGTGGAAGAGTGTGATGAAATTATCCAAGCCTGTAATTCTTCCGGCGTAAAATTGGGCATAGGGTATCGTTTGCATTCAGAACCTTACACTCAGGAGATAAAACGATTGGTAAAAGAAAAAACATTTGGAGCCATAAATTATATATCGGCAGATGCTGGCTACCGCTCAATGTCCAACCCAGACCAATGGCGATTGAACAAAAAGCTATCTGGAGGTGGAGCATTAATGAATATGGGGGTATATGCTATTCAAAGTGTGATTTATGGAACTGGTGAAAACCCAATTTCAGTTTCGGCACAAGAATACAGCACACGCCCTGAATATTTTAAGGATACAGATGAAACTATTACTGCTCAATTTGAATTTGAGAGTGGAACAGTTGGAAGCATTATGACGTCACACAATGTAAGAGCCAATAGACTTTTTGCATCTTGCCAAAACGGTTGGTTTGAGTTGGACCCAGCAAGCACCTACATTCCTTTGGCGGGTAGAACATCTCAAGGGAAATTGAACTTTCCTCAAGAGAGCCAACAAAAACTGCAAATGGATGATTTTGCCAAACATATTCTTTTTAATGCACCAAATAGGGCCCCTGGCGAAATGGGCAGACGTGATATGATTATTGTAGAAGCTATATATGAATCCATTTTTAATGGGGGGCGAAAAGTCAAACTGGACTTTGCTCCACAATATGGTTTTGGAGGATAACAATTTGCTTGGAGTTTCAAGCACTGCAACGCATCTGGAACCTCTAAAAACGAGCTTAACGTTATGCTTAAACTACAGGAACGTTGACGACACGTAAACTTTACAAACTAACAGTTTTTTAAAAGTGACATAATCAAATCAATATATTGAGGTAACCAAATGCTAAAGGTTCATAAATAGTTTTGAGAATTCAACAAAACCTAAAACTAAAATTATGAATTTGAAAAAATTGTTATTTGGATTAACCCTTACTGCTGTCATCGGATTTGGCCTAACCAGTTGTGATGGTGAAGACGGATTAGATGGCACCAACGGTGTGGATGGAGTAGATGGTCAAGATGGCCAAGATGGAGATGACTTTACCCCAGTAACTACAATGTTTGAAAACAAGTCAGCATTGGAACCTTTGGTTGCCATTCAACCTCAGTTTAATTTTGTAAAAGCCTATTCTTTAATTAGTTCAACGGATATTCTTGATGATGGATTTCAATTTGTAGGCGCTGCCGATGGTGCCGGATTTTTAAAAGACCCCAACAGTGACGGCTATCTGTATATAGTGAATGCAGAAGACAATTATGCTGTGGCACGAATTGAATTGGATGAAAACCTAAATCCAACAGGTGGAGACTGGCTATTAAACTCAGGAGTTGCCGATTTCGCTCGACAGTGCTCAGGAACTATGTGGGAGGCTGATATACATGGTGGAGCAACAGACCTTTTCCTATCAGCATCAGAGAGTTTCAATTATGATGTAAAGGGGATAGATCCATATATAGATACTCCAACGCCAACGGCAGATTTTGGCTTGGACGCTTTAGGGGAATTCTCATGGGAAAATGCGGTACCATTACCCAAAGACGCATACACTGGTAAAACAGTTATTATAGGAGGTGATGATGACTCCAGCGGTTCAGAGGGACAGATAACATTATATTATTCAGAAGAAGGAGATGCAGACTTAAACAACGGAAAAATCTACGTGCTAAGACTAAAGCAGATTTCTGATGGAGCAGGAGGAGTTATGGATGTAGCTGCCTCCACTATTTACAATGAAAGTAATTTAGATCATGGAGTAACCTATGATTTTGAATTTGTTGAGGTACCAAACGGGGCTTCTTTAACCAAATCTGAAATGGAGGATGCTTGTGTAGCTGTTTTTGCATCTGCATTTATGAGAGTAGAGGATGTAGATTATCAAAAAGGATCTGATGCAAACGGAAGAAATGTATTCGTTGCAGTAACCGGAAGGGGCCCAGGAAGAGGTACTTACAATGACTGGGGAACAGCTTATAAATTGGAATTGGATCAAGCTAATCCACTTACAGGAAAGCTTACTCAAATTATTTCAGGAAATACTGACACCAACAATGCGGATGGTAATTTAGCAAGTTTACAAAGCCCTGACAACATTACGGTAACGGAAAACTTTGTTTACCTTCAAGAAGACCCCAATTCTTTTGATAGAGGACATGCAGCCTACATTTACCAATCTGATTTGGATGGAAACAACATCAAGACCGTTTTGGAATTGGTTGTTAGACAAGATTTGGATCCATCCGGAAGCACTGGTTTCAGTGGAGAATTTGGAGCTTTAGAAGATATTTCAGATAAAATAGGAGTTCCAAACACCTTTTTGTTGAATCTTCAGCCACACTATTGGGAAAGTGATGATTTCAAAAATGTTGATGGTCATGACATGGAAACCAACGCCACTGCAATAGCGAATGGTGCAAGGGAAGATGACCAAGGAGGACAGATAGTTATATTAAGAGGACTTCCTAGATAAGTTTAAATAATTGCAATGTAAAGACCTCCATTATTTAATGGAGGTCTTTCTATATTTAAAAAATCACCAAAAATGAATCGAATACTCATCATTTTATTGTTTTTTAATCTAAGTTGTAAGCAACAGCCCAAAGAGAAAATTATTGTTGAAAACCAAGCAAGCATTGTTGACTGGAAACCTGCAAAAGACTATTACTTAAAACATATCACCGACGCCATTGCTACTTTGGATGAATTGGCAAGGCTTCCGATGACCAGCGATGAAGCAAAAAAAACATTTGCAGAAGCCAGAGTTTCTTTTAAAAAAGCCGAACCATATGCTTCATATCTTAATCCTGAAATAGGACATCGTGCCAATGGTCCTGCGTTACCGGTTGTTACAGATGATAGTCAAAAAGTATTGCTTCCCGTAGGATTACAAAAATTAGAAGAGAGTATTTACGAAGGAGAAGAAAGTGAAGCGCGTTATAAAGAGGAAATCTCCATTACCATTGGGATGCTCAAAAACCTTCAAAATAATATACGAAATAGAGAGGTTACCCCACAGCGCTTCTTTATAGCTACCCATCAACAATTAATGCGCGTTATTAGCTTGTCCATTTCAGGCTTTGACACACCCATAAGCCAGCTCGGTTTAAAAGAGACTATTGTTTCACTGGAAAGTTTGAAAGAAGTCTATGATAATAGTATCAGACAAATAGTTTTAGATAAGAATCAAGAACTGGATGCACGGTTTCAATACAACATTAAGGAAGCGGTTGGTTTTGTTCATTCAAACACAGACTTCAAAACTTTTGACCGTTATACCTTCATCAGGGATTATATGAATCCTATTACAAGGAACTGGGTGGCCATTCGTAAGGAAAGTAATCTTTGGAATGGGGTTAACAACAAACCTTTCAATTTTGATGCTCCCACTTTCTTTGAAGAAGATTCATTTAATGTCGAGTTTTTTACCCCTGCAATTAACCGCAATCCTACAGAGAAAAAAATTGTATTGGGCAAGAAACTTTTTTTTGAGCCAAAACTTTCCCAAAATGGAAAAATGGCTTGCGTCACATGTCATAATCCTAAGAAAGCATGGGCAGATGGGGTAGCGGTGAATGTTGATAATAATGGGAAACCTTTACAACGAAACACCCCAACATTGATCAATTCAGCTTTTCAGCAAAGTTTCTTTTGGGATGGTAGGTCGCCCAACCTATTAGATCAAATAACATCTGTTTTTACCAATGAGAAGGAGTTTGACAGCTCCGTACATGAATTTTCCAATGAGATTTTAACGGATACCACATACATTTCCCTGTTTAAAGAAGCTTATGGAGGAATATCAGCGAGAAATACAGAAATCATCCGTGCGATATCCTCATACATTTCCAGTTTAAACGGATTTGACTCCAAGTTTGATAGGAACATTCGTGGGGAAGAAGAAACGTATACAGAAGAAGAAAAACTAGGATTTAATCTTTATATGGGCAAAGCACTTTGTGCTACATGCCATTTTATTCCGTTGACTAATGGTACAGTACCACCGTTTTTCTCAGAGCATGAGAAAGAAGTGATTGGCGTGCCCGAAACTGACACTAATAAAAAACTGGACGATGATTTAGGGTTTTATTGGCGACATAATGAAGAACTGGAGGTACATAAGGGGATGTTTAAAACACCAACAATTAGAAATGTTGAGCTAACAGGACCCTATATGCATAACGGAGTTTATGATAATTTAGAAGAAGTCATCAATTTTTACAACCTTGGTGGAGGTGGTGGCTTGGGCTTTGATTTACCTTATCAAACACTTCCTTTTGATAATTTACAGCTCTCAAGTTCTGAAGAGAAAGCTTTGGTGGCTTTTATGAAGACTTTGACGGATACTGAGGTAGGGGAGAACTATTAGAATTTTTCAAAAACACCAAGTCCAAAAAGGGCAAAATCATATTTAACCGGATCCTTTGGGTCCAGTTTTCTTAGATTTCTGTCCAGTTCGGCCAGCGCTTTTGCATCGTTTTGTTTGCGTTTTAAAAGCTTTAGTTTGCGAGCAACATTACCAGAATGTACATCCAAAGGGCAAGAAAGTTGACTTGGGTTCAGTTTTTTCCAAATACCAAAATCAACGCCTGTGTTATTATTTCTTACCATCCAACGCAAAAACATATTTATTCGTTTTGCGGCAGAACCCTTATTTGGGTCAGAAACATGTTTCATTGTCCTTGTTTGATGGGGTATTTCAAAAAAAACTTCCTTGAATTTTGATATTGCGGATTGCAATGAATCTTTTTCTTGGTTTTGAACAAAAATGGATTCCAGTCCACCGTGGTTTGCATAGATATTTTGCAAGCTTTGGATAAAATACTGTAAATCTAGACCATTGAAGGTTCTGTGGACAAAGGGAGTTAATTTTTCAAAATCTGTTTCGGTATGGTTCAGCACAAAATCATAAGGTGCGTTATCCAAAAGCTCGATCAATCGCGAAGCATTTTTAATAATACTTTTGCGGTTTCCCCAAGCTATAGTAGCAGTTAAAAAACCACTGATTTCTATATCTTCCTTTTTTGAAAAAAGATGTGGAATCTGCAAGGGGTCATCTTCCAGGAACTTGGGATTATTGTATTGTTCCACTTTTTCATCCAAAAAATCCTTTAGATCTGATTTTATCATAACATCAAGAAACAATCAATCCATCGACCATGGTCAATTTTCGGTCAGCCATGTTCGCCAACTCCAAATTATGGGTGACCAAAACGAAGGTTTGCCCAAATTCATTACGGAGCTTAAAGAAAAGTTGATGTAAATTATCAGCACTTTCAGAGTCTAGATTACCACTAGGCTCATCTGCTAAAATTATAGATGGATTGTTAATTAATGATCGGGCCACAGCTACGCGCTGTTGCTCACCACCGGACAGGGCATTGGGTTTGTGGTTATATCTGTTTGAAAGCCCCAAAAAGTCTAACAATTCCTTTGCTCGTTTTTCGGCTTGTGCCCTAGCTGTTTTTTTTATAAAAGCAGGAATACAAACGTTTTCCAAAGCTGTAAATTCTGGTAACAGTTGATGGAACTGAAAAATAAAGCCTATGTGTTCATTTCTAAACCTGGCTAAGCTCTTGTCATTTAATTGAGTAACATTTGTATTGTTTATGAACAAAGAGCTGTCCTCTGTGTTAGATGGAGAGTCCAACGTGCCCAATATTTGTAACAATGTAGTTTTTCCGGCGCCAGATGCACCAACAATGGATACCACTTCACCTTTTCTTATTTCCAAATCAACTCCTTTTAAAACTTGAAGGTCGCCGTAGTATTTTTTAATGTTATTCGCCTTTATCATGAAGAACCACTTATCGGGGTGAAAGTAATGATTACAGTTGAGTGAACAAAAATCGTAAGTTTCAAATAAAGTTTTTACATACAACAACGACTACTTATCAAAATTTTATAATAGATTTCAATTTGTAAAACATTAAAGTTGTTTAACTTTACATAGAAATGGATAAACAAAATAACAATTCTTTAGAGACCGCCGTTTTTGCTGGCGGTTGTTTTTGGTGTACCGAAGCTGTTTTTCAAAGGCTTGCAGGAGTTAAAGAAGTAATTTCGGGATATACAGGGGGGGCAATCAAAAATCCTGCATATAGGGAGATTTGTACCGGAAGGACTGGACATGCAGAAGGCATAAAAATCACATTCAATCCAGATGAAGTTTCGTTCACAGAATTGTTGGAGGTTTTCTTTGCTACTCATGACCCGACTACGCTGAATCGACAGGGCAATGATGTTGGCACTCAGTATAGAAGTGAAGTTTTTTACACAAACCCAGATCAAAAAAGACTTGCAGAAGAATTTATTGCTCTTCTAGAGAAAGAACGTGTTTTTGCATCGCCAATAGTTACGGCTGTTTCAGAAGCTAAACCATTTTACGTTGCTGAGGAACAACACCATAACTATTACAATGAGAATTCAAATCAACCTTATTGTCAGTTTATCATAGACCCAAAAATTAAAAAACTAAACAAGCATTTTTCAAATAAGCTAAATACAGTCAAATAATATATGTCACCATATCAGAACTTGGAAGAATACAACATCAGCATCACCAATGAGGTAAAAGAGCGTTTTTCAAAAATTATTGATGAAATAGGGGAGGATGTAGAACGGGAAGGATTATTAAAAACTCCAGAAAGAGCTGCCAAAGCTATGCTTTTCTTGACTCAGGGCTATAAACAGGACGCCGCGGAAATCTTAAAAGGAGCAATGTTTAAGGAAGACTATGATGACATGGTCATCATTAAGGACATTGAAGTGTACTCCCTCTGCGAGCATCATATGCTTCCATTTTTTGGGAAAGCCCATATCGCCTATATCCCCAACGGACATATAGTGGGTTTGAGCAAAATACCTCGTATTGTAGATGTTTTTGCCCGTAGATTGCAGGTTCAGGAACGATTGACACACGATATTTTGGAATGCCTTAACAATACATTAAAACCAAAGGGAGTGGCAGTTGTTATTGAAGCATCTCACATGTGTATGATGATGAGAGGAGTTCAAAAACAGAATTCAGTGACCACAACATCTGGTTTTAGAGGACAGTTTGAAAAAATAGAGACCCGCAGTGAGTTCCTTAAACTGATAAGCTCCGATTTATCTTAGTTAATTTTTCAGATTCATTCCTATTTGGTATTTTTCATCCATGACAGAAGAAAAAGACCTAAAATATCGTAACCTATTTATGGGATTATTGTTTGATGGTATTGGCATGTTATCTTTTGCAATACCTGGAATAGGGGAGTTCTCCGATGTCATTTGGGCCCCAATCGCCGGCTGGCTCATGACTAGAATGTACAAGGGCAAAATTGGTCAAGCAGCGGGAGTAGTAACTTTTATAGAAGAATTGGTGCCTGGGTTGGATATAATACCTTCATTTACAATTATGTGGATTTACACTTATTTGATTTCTAGCAAAAAGGCGTAAAAAAAAGCCACGAAACCTGCGTGGCTTTCTCAAACTAACTAAAATCTAAAATTGCTTTAAAAGCGTAATCTTACTGATGAACTGTTTTGTGTTTATTGAAGGGTCGAAAATATCGGTTTGGGTATCGTTAAAGACTAAATAAATAAAAGATAGAGGCATATACTCCCAGCTAAAACGGGTATTCCAGCGGCCTTGTTCATTAAAGCTATTATACTGATAAAAAGTAGATAATTGAAGCCTTGGGTTTAAAGCTAATCGTAGATTTGCAGAATACAGATTCGTAGTCAGATTGGAGTTATTGATTCCAACATCTTTGATTGTATTATGTTCATAGTCCAACGTTAGCGCGGCATGCGGAACAGGTGCAAAACGGGCAGCAGCACTAATAGTACCTCTGGTTCCATTATAAAAGTTTCCAAAATTATACCCCACATCTCCTGACCATTTTTTGGATTGGTCCGTGTTATACTTTACTAAATATCTGGTATAAAAATAATTGTCTTGCTCAATTTCCAATCCTAGGGGGGCGAATTCAAAATTAATGTTTTGCCAAGTAGGGGTAAAGGAGGTTTCCATAAAACTATTGTCTTTGAACCATGTGAAAATTGGAAAAATATAAAGACTTGCCTGCTGAAATTGGCTTGGGTCGGTTGCGTCGTGATTATAATTGACAAACATACCTGGGTCCCATCGCCTGATCCAATCAATGTTCTTTGGTCTCCATATGTAATAACCACCGGGGTTGTGTCTAATTACATTGTTTTGTCTTACAAATCCCATTCTTGGGTTATAATTGGCATCCGTATATTCAGTTACCCATCCATAGTAAAACTTGTTACTATCGTTCCCTACAAAAATTCTCCCGGCATATCCGGTTTTTCCGGTAGACTTATCAATAGAACTGGACAATAAATATTGCACATCCCATTGGCTGGTTGGTCTAATCTGTCCATCTATGGTTATGGTGGTATTACTATTGTTTTCCAGATTGAGTTCAGCGTAACTGTCATCAGCTCTATGGGTAACCATTACGCCAATGTTGTTTTCCCTTCCATAGTTTTTCAAATAACGTACAACACCAAAATTTACGGCTGCAGAATTTTCAGTTTCTCGCTGGCGAACAAAAAGACCCGCCAATGCACTTTTTTCTGTTCTTTGTGTAAAACGAGCACCAAAATCAATGGGTGCCGGGGTTGCATTGAATTCGCCTTGCAAGCCAATCCTTCTGCTGAAAAAAGGGCGAATGGATTGCTGTAAACCGCCAGCCCAAATACCTGAGTTTTCTAAAAAAAACTGACGACGCTCAGGAAAGAAAATATTGAAACGTTCTAGGTTATTTATCGCCCTGTCAACATCGGCCTGTGCAAAATCCGTATTAATGGTTAAATCTAGTACGGTTTTTGGGTTTATGGCCCATTTAGCATCAATACCTATCTTAGGGTCACTAGTTTTTGTAGTTAATGATGCCCCTTCTTTGTTCTCATCATATTTGTACAACGTGTATGGTTCCACACGAATATTGGCCGATGGAGGTGGCACTTCAATACCTGTGAGTTTGGCTGCATAGGTCATGCGATAAGGGGTAAAGGACTGCGGAATAGCCGGAAATGTTGAAACCTCAATATCCCTGCGAGCATACCGGACCAGTGTCATTCCCCATTCAATCGTATTGCCGTTCTCTGGAAGGTTATATCGTAATGATTTAAAAGGAATGGCCATTTCCACAGAATAACCTTTATCCGTTCTTTGTGTACGAACCCTCCATAAGGTATTCCAACCAGTGTCAAAACTATTTCCATTGAAATTTTGAAAATCACGTTGGTTACCATAGGGAGTAGTTTGAAACCCTTGCGCATATTGTTTGAGGTTTTGTGGGTCAAGGGCTACACCAAAAATGTCGTTTTCTCCCCAGTCAAAATCTCTTCTTAAATCCTGGATTCTAACTCCCCGTAAACCTAAAGAATCGCTGCAGAATGCAGCAACATATAGGTTCTTGTTATCATACAAAAACTGAACTTGAGTTTTATATTTGATTTTGCCACCTTGCCTTGGTTCTATTCTGAAAAAATCTTCCGTTATTTCTGCTGTTTGCCAATCTTTTTCATTCAGAAAACCATCCAATTGAATTCCATTGATAGCTTTTGAAACCTTTATTTCCTGAGGTATTTCTGGCGGCGGAAAGTTTTCACCGTCATTTTCCTGGGCGTTCAGATGTAAACAGATGCAAAGGAAACAAAGCCACAAGTTAATCCTGTATAACATCATGTTGCTAAAGTTGATGATGATTTAGACTTGGAACTTAGTCCAATACTTGTTGCTCCCAGCACTATGGAAATTACTAGCAAAACTAGCCAAGAAAGCGAACTGTCATTCGATTTTAAAGGTTGGTAGGTAAAGACAGGTAAATGATCATAATCCTTGCTAGTGAAGGATTGATTGTTGTATAAAAAAGGAACCAAATGGGTGCGCCATGCCTCTGCAAATTGTATAACTTGCCCGCGATAGTTTTCATAATCTGCTGTGGATGTTCCCGCATTTGTACTCAGCGATTGTTGGGTAACAATGGCAGGGGAAATCCATCGAAGTTGCGAAATCCAAGCTTGTTGTTTTTGCAGTTGCTGTTCAAATTTATTTATGATAGGTTTAAGCTCTTCTTTGACTAGCTTTTGAGCTGCCACATAGCGATGGTAGAACTTTCTATTCTGATTGGGGTCATTAATTGCGTACTCTGGATGGTCTCTCAAGAAATTATCCAAAATTTCATCCTGCCTTTTTACCGTCTGGGCTTTCAGATTTCTCATCTCATTGATCATCAACGTCCGGGACGGCATTGGATACAATGTGCTTCCCAACTGATTCAATACCGAAGGAACCAATAAAACAAAAACCACCCAAAGCCCTAAAAGTATGATAGCATTTTTTGAAGAACTTCCTGTTTGTAAATTCACCAGAAAAGCCATGGTAAACCAGAACAGCATATAGGCAATTGTGATACCCAAAATTGAAAACCAATCTTTCAGATTTGTGTTAGTTCCAAAGAACATCATTACCAGAGTCAAGATTACGATGGTAAGCAAGGCCACCCAAAAAAAACGTAAACTTATTTTCTGTAACACCCAATTGCGCAATGATATGGGCTGTGAGGCCAGCAGTTTTAACGAACCACTTTCCCGTTCAGCCGATAGAACATTGTAAGAAAACGCAATGATGATAAGGGGAAGCAGATAAACAATCACAAAGGAAAGATCAAAACTTCCAAAAAGCTGCTGTACTGGGTTCGTGATTTCGGTAAAATTTAATGTGAAATCATCTCCGGTCATTGTTGGTTTTACATAGTGGGTGAACAAATCACTTTGTCCCATTGCTATAAAAGCCAGAGGTTTAGGGCTCATATCGGCAACCCTAGGGTGATAGTTGCCTACTGCGGTGGGACTTGTTGGAATTGTCCACCTAGAGGCGCTGACCTCCATTCCCTGTTCTACAGAATCCAATAACATTAACATGTCATGATCAGACTCCCTTACTTCCGTCTTAGCTGCTTGAATGTCCAGCTTTCTTTTTTCCACTTTTTCGCTTCCATTAAATGCGGCAAAACAGAAAAGACCCAACAAGAGTAGACTCAACAATTGAATCCATCCGTTGCGTACCAAAACTTTGAGTTCGTAAACAAAATTGTATTTGTACATGGTTAGAACTTTTTAATTGTGATGAATAAAAAACCGAAGGATGCCAATAACCAAAAAGCAATTGAAGCTATATTGGAGGAATTTCGCCAGAGGATTTCATTAAGCTTCAACGGGGCATATTGGAAAGTGGGTAGCTGTTTCCAAGTGGTTTCACCGGTCTTATAGCTCCAATCGCCATAAGTGGAGTTTTCCGCAAAATCATTGTTCAAAAAGGCCTGTACCTCTATACGATACTTCTCTGCAGTATCTGCGAAATCCCAATGTGTAGAATAGTCTGTTTTTGCTACTGCCATACTTAGAAAACGGGTAGGAAGAAACGGGGAAAGCGTGGCTAGTGAACGATATACCTTGGATTGGCTTTCAAATTGTATTTTCAGATAGTTGTAATGCTTGAAATATACTTCAGCGTTATGTTCTTCCCCTTTCTGCATCCGATAAGCATCAAAATTGAAAGGCAATTGGTGCAGGCTATCAACACCATATTCGTTCATAACATCTTGTTCCAATAATTTGGCCTGTTTGTTCCATGGGTCATGCCCATCCAGACCTTCTTTTTTGTCCATCAAAATATTAGCTGCGAATTCCTGTCGGGTTGGGTAGGGATGTTTTCCCTCAGCAATGTTGCTCGCTGCCTTGGGAATGGCAAGGCAGGCCACAATCCATATGCTTAAGGATAAGACTAAGGCAACACCGGATTTTTTAGCCCTAGAAGAAATCAACAATACCAGATTAATAAAAATGATGTAATAACATAGATATACCAGACAAAGAACCCCAAGGTGTTCCCACTTAAAAACACCAAAATCGTTAAGATTGGACAAGATTGCTCCTGCACCCACAAAAGTTGCAAGTGTGACGATGAAAATGGGGGTGAAAAGGGCCAACCATTTTCCAAAAATCAGTTTCCAAATTGTTATCCCCTGGCTTTTGAGCAAAAGGAGCGTTCCCATCTCACGTTCTTTGGTGAAGGCATTGTACCCTAGCAGAACAATTAACAATGGAATGATGAACAAGAGGACAAAATCGGGGGTCAAATCTCCAAAACGAGCCAGACCTGTTTGATCGGCTGCCTTACTAAATTGAGCTTCATTGCGCTTATGGGCCTCTAAAAAAATTGATGAACCTGCATATTTATCCACACCTTGATCTATTAGTGACAGAGGGTATTTTGGCTTAAAAGCATAGGTTCCATAATGTGCGGCAGAATGCGGATTCTTTTCTCCCTGGTTGTCCCATATCAATCTTTCTGCAGCTTTGGCTTCAGCATGTTGTTCGTTTACGGAACGATATTGTTTACCGCTGATCCAGGTAGCTATGGCAAGCAGTAAAAAGACTATTCCGAAGGCAATCTTTATCCTTCCATCTCGGATTATCTCCTTTACTTCTTTACGGAATGTATTTCGAATCATACTTCCAATTCTTTAAAATCCATGGTTTCAAGGTATGCCGCTTCCAATTCTGGAAGTGAAATATTCTGTGCGTTAAATTGTTGTCTTAGCACTCCTTGTTTCATAATGCCAATCTGGGTGGCAACCTCTTTAGCACGGAAGAGGTCGTGAGTGGCCATAAGGATTGCAACACCCTTATCCCGCAGCAAATGCAGCAACTGGCCAAATTCGTTACTTGCCTTTGGGTCAAGTCCAGAGGTAGGCTCATCCAGCAGAAGTGTTTTTGCATCCTTGGCCAATGCAATGGCTATACCTACTTTTTGCCGCATTCCTTTAGAAAAAGTGGAGATCCGTTGATGAAATGCCCCTTTCTGTAGGCCAGCTTGATTGAGAAAATCTTCCAACTGAACTTTAGAAAGATTTTTACCTCCAATACCGGAAAAATAATCCAAATTTTCCACCGCTGTCAAAGTAGGGTAGAGCATAAGGTTTTCAGGAATGTAAGCTAAAAAACGCTTGGTCTTTCTAGAGTTTTCTGAGACATTGAGCCCATTTATAAAAGCACTTCCTGATGTAGGTTTAATAAAACCTAGCAGTAAATTAATAGTTGTTGTTTTTCCTGCGCCATTGGCACCGAGCAAACAATAAATTTCATGTGGTTTGATGTTGAGAGATAATTGATTCAACACCAAAGCTTCACCATATTTTTTGGTGAGTTGGTCTATAATTATCATGACTGATGTAATTAGGTTTGGAAAATATGATACTCCTCAAAATCATAAGATTTTGAAGTATGCACGGTTGTTTGCTATTCCTTCTGGGAATACCAATAAAAAAGATATTCTTAGAAGTCCGTGGGAGGTCCCCGCAGGAAGTAGAGGGCAAATGTTGGAAAGGAAGGTGTTAGCTCCTCTAAAGCGTTTATGGTTTGGAAAAAAGTAATGGTAAAGTCGACTTCAGGCGCTAAAATAAATAGCTCTGACTTTACACTTAGTTTAGCGCAAAGGTCACATTTAGTGTCCGCACCTGAAATCGCTTCATTACTGTTATCAACCTCAATTTGAGAATGAAAAGCATGTGAAGTAAAAACGTGAAAGGTGGTAAAGCCCAATTGAAACAACAATGCAATTGTAAGAAGGGAACTATACCAAATATGTCTCTTTCTAGTTTTCACTCTTATGATCATTGCCGAAAGGCAATATTATATTTGTAACATTAATCTATTGAATGATCAAATTGAAGGCTTGTGTAATATCTGTTTCCCCACCAGCATCTGCAAGAGTACCATCATTGGGCTTTTTAGGCTCATGTCTTAAGGTAATAGCCAAGGTTCCAGTACTAGCATCTGTAGTAGTTAAAGTAAATACTATGCCTACTGGATTGGTAGTGGTGAAGTTTTCACCTGTCTCATCAGAAACATAATCAGATTCGTCATCTGCATATGTGACAGTTGCATTTAGGCTACTATTTGGAACGAAGAAAAACTGATGCTCGGCCGCTTCTCCCTCAATCTCCTCATTGATAATTTCAGCAGGTGTTTCTGTTTCATTTAATAGTACAACCGTTCCATTATAAACAGTGTTTTCAGATAAATCTCCAGATACGGATACCATTGGTGGATTAGGTCCATCTCCATCTAAATCTTGTGATTGTAATGTGACGGTGGTTCCCCCTCCTTGTGGTACCAAGGTTGCTGTCATTGTGGTAATAGTTTCCTCCTCGTTTACAGGGTCTGGATTTTCGTCGTCATCTGAGCATGATACGAATGCTACTCCCAGAAGTGCGAAAATGGATAAAAATTTAATGGTTTTCATAGTCTTTAATTTAAATTTGATTTAATAATTGAATTTTAATTGTAAAATGATATTTCTACCCAAATCATCTGCAAAAAGACGCTGACGATTTAGGTAATCTCTATAATTTGTATCTAAAAGGTTACTAACTGTTAATCCAGTTGTTAGCTTTAAATTGTTTTTGAATGGAAACTCCATTTTTGAGCTAACACCCAACAGATGATAGGCGCCAGGAGGTGTGTTTATTTTTAACAACACTTCTTGCTGTTGTATTGGAGAAAATACCATAATATCTTCTGGATGCTCATTTTGCTCAAATACATACTGACTTTCTAGGCTAAACTCAAAATCATTCCATTCCGGTTTGGTAAAAGTCAATTTGTTTCTAAGATTAGCCGCCGGAATGTTGATTAAAGCAATATCTGTTTCAGTGTCCGTACCTTTTACAAATGAAAACTGATGGTCAGTCATCCAAGTATTGGACCAATTAATATAGGCTGCAGCATCAACTCCTAATAATCTGGCATCCGTCTGTCGATATTCCCAAAGAGGAAATGCCCCTCTATTGGTGAATTCAGCATCAGTTGGTTCCAATAGAATAAAATCTTTAATGAAATTAGCATAGGGTTCTAGTGTAAATCCCCAATTATTTAAATCCTTTTGATATGATGCTGAGATTTTATGGGAAGTCTCACTTTTAATACGAAGATCTCCCAACTCTATGCGCGCTGCAGAGTGATGCAAACCATCACTGAACAGTTCTGAAGGATTAGGAGCTCTTTGAGAAAGCGCATAATTAACTCTAGTTACAGAACTATTGTCCCCGGTGTACTGTGCACCAATAGTTGTAGAGAAATTATGATAATCAAAAATAGGATTGGTAAGCAATTGTGTTCCCAAATCATCAATAATCAGGTCTTGAAACTCTTGATCATAACCACGTTCTTCCCATCTGGATGTTTGGTAAAACTTTTTAGCATCGATACGGTTAAAATCATAACGAAGACCTGCATCAACAAGAATTCCATCAGTTACCCGATATTCTCCGGTAACAAAAGCTCCAAAATCATACTTTTCATAGTCAGGAATTAATCGTCTAACATCGGTTTCTGGATTAGCAAAATTGTCTTGAAATCTCCCTAAAATACCAAACTGAAGTTCGTATGATTCTTTGGCATCCAATTTAAAATCAGTTGAAAAGGTATGTGTGGTCAATTCTAAATCTATGGATGCTTGGTTATCACGCTCGCCTCTTCGCACATCAAACTCGAACCGTCTGTTGTTTTGATAATCATATTGAACATTCCATTTACCCAGACCTTCAAATCGTTTGTAGAATTTTAGTTTACCCAAATGGTGGGTTACTTCTTGTCTAGGGTTTTGAATATCATATGTAAAAGGTCTGATTATCTCAGGTTGACCATTGTTGATACCACGTATTAAATCATCAACATTGCCAATATGAGAAGCTCTAAGTACTGCTATTTCAGAATTGTAATAGGAGTATTTTGCATCCCATCCCCAGGTAAACAACTGTTTCCCCAACTGCAAAGAAGCTCCTATTTCTTGAACCCCAGTATTAGAGAGAATATAATCTGGAGCCTCATGATCTCCCAATCGTTTATATGAACCTTGACCTCTTAGGTACCATCCACTTTCAAATGCTTTGATAAGCTCCGTGGTTATATTGCCGCCTCTACCGTTTAGCACCCCATTTACAATACTTTTACCATATAAAGTATCCTTAGCAGGAATTCTTGCCTGCTCCATTACAATAACACCGCCAATAGCATCTCCTCCGTATAAAAGTGCAGAAGCGCCTTTTATTACTGAAATTGAACCAGTTGCATTGATATCTATGTTGGGAGCATGTTCATCTCCCCATTCCATATCTTGCATGCGCACCCCATCGTTCAGTATTAGAACTCTACTGCCATTGAGACCATGAATAGCTGGTTTTACGATATTAGCTCCTGTATTTAAAGATGAAACACCTGACAATTCCTTTAAAGCATCCCCTAAACTGCCAGAGCTGTATTGCTCTAATGTTTTAAGTCTTAACGACTCTTCTAGGGCGGAAGTGGTTTTCTCAGCAATAGCATCCCCAACAACCTTTACTTCTTCCAGTTCCTCTAAGTGGTGTTCAAGTTTTATATCAATCCACGCAATTTTATCTACCTCTACTTCAATGAAAGTGGTAGTGCACTCTGGGTGGGAGATTTCCAATTCGTAAACACCAGGACAAAGGTTTGGAATCTGAAACTTTCCCTTGCTGTCGGTTTTCACAATTTTTGGGTTTCCGATTATTTGAATACTTGCGTTTTCAAGTGGCGTTTTGTTATGATAGTCCATAACTTGACCGGTAAGGATATCGTTACAATCTTGAGAAAACCCATAAAAGGAAACTAATAGAAAAAGAGTAATGAAAATGTTTATTTTCATTCTGAAAAAAATAAATTAATAAAAAATAGATAGTCCGTATAGAAAGACGGAATGTTTTGGCTAATTAACTAATGTGTTGAGGAGGAGGCCGAGAAAATAGGTGATAAGAAAAGTCTTTTTTAGTGTTAAGACTTATGTAGTAAAAGTTATTGTCTTGTAAGTTGAGAAATGTAGTATATAAAGCTTCAGAATTTACAACTTGATTAAGTTCCATGCCTTGGTTTTCAACTACCAAATCACAGATTTTGCAATTCTCAATTTTTTCTTGATCACCGTCTTGGTGTGAATACACGTGTAATGATGAAACCTTGACCAACATCAAGGAAACAAACAGGAAAAGCCCAAGAATTTTTCTAAAATCCTTCATTACAAAGCAAATCTAAATAATTTGTTGGCTTCCGGTGTGTTAAGAAAAACATAATTAATTAAATAAAAAGCCCAATCCCATGCGCTTCAACATTTTCTTCTCAAAGTTCCAAAAAAAGCGAAATTGTCCAAACAACCATCCAAAGAAAACCAACAAAATCTGGTAAATTGGAAAGATGAGCAGAATTCTAGCAGTCCAGAAAATCCATCCACTCACGGTGTCTTGTTTTAGACCAATTAATTCCGTTAAGGGGCCTGCAAGTTTTCCTGATATACTTCCTGTTACAGCAAATACAATAAAGATTGCGATCATCTCCCATCTTTGCTCCACTGGCCATTTATTTGCTAATTTTTTAAAGCACCATAGAAAAAAGCGAAGCAATAAATAATATATGGCAAAACCTGCGCCCAAGGTAAATATCCATTCTAACATGGTATTGTTAAGATCCAACAAATGTAAAATGCGCCTTGCAATGGTATAGGCCGTAAGTAAAACTAGTAAAATCCCGAAAAAAGGAAAGAAAAGATGCCAATTCTCAGTAATGTCCCAACGATTTTTTAATTTTTCCATCAACAGGTTTTCGATGGCAAAAATAGCACATTATATCCTAGGTATAAAAGGACCTAAACGTTGGTTGTATTTACGTTGAAAATAAATGAAATAGTTATACAGTTTATAATTTACTTCATACCCATAATCAATGTTGGGGTCGTAGTTTATCTGAAGTTCATACAGATTTGGGTTGAAGCGCTGAGGCTGTAAGACCCGTTGGTTCCAATTGATGACCATTAGTCTATTTCTGTTTTCCAAGAAGCTTTGAGAATAGTAACCTTCAGGTCTCGCTATACTTTGCAGCCATGTATAAAAGCCTGGCTCAATAATGGTGATTTCGTATTCTGTTTCCTCATTTTTTATCTCAACTTGTTCTTCGGCATTGGAATTAAATACTTCTTTTTCTTTGGTTGAAATATCAAGTGCTTCTTTTTTTGCAGTGCAGGATGCAAACAATCCTAAAACCAAGAAGAGTGCAATTAATTTATTTAAATCGTTCTTTTTCATAACATTAAAGTACAAAAAAAGCCATTTAGAAATCTAAATGGCTTTGTTAAATAAAGTTAAGATGCGTGCTTATTTTCCAAAAAGACCTCCTAAAAGACCTCCAAGTCCGCTCTTTTTTTGACCTCCGCCATTTAATACCATTCCTGCTAGATCATCTATTACGCTCCCGTCCCCATCCGAGTCTAAAAAGCTCTCGATTAAAGACTGCTGTTTGTTGGCAGTATTGCCTCCGCCCATTAGACCACCTAAAAGACCGCTTAATGCATCTGGGCTGCTCACATTTTGTTGTTTTGTTTGTTTACCCAAATAACCCAATAAAATAGGGGCCGCAATTTTTAGAATTTGTGAAATCGAGCCAGCATCAATTCCTGATTTACTGCTTAGGGCATTTTCCACCTGTGGTTGTTTAGATCCAAAAACATGACCTAATATACCAGCGCCATCATCCATAACTCCCTGATCAACGCCTCCGCCAAATAGACCTCCAAGGTTATCCAATATACTACCATCGTGTTTTGACGATAGTGCATTCATCAAGCCCTGCGCACCGCCTGGAGTGGCTGCGTTTTTCTTCATGGCCCCCATTAAAAGAGGCATGGCCATGCTTAGCACATCTGCTGTTTTATTCTCGGGTTGCCCCGTTTGACCCGCTACACCGCTTATCAATTGTTTACCCATTGGGCTGTTCAATAAATCTAATAATCCTGACATTTTATAGTGTTTAGTTTAGAATGACAATGTACAAAAAAGAACGTTTTGCTTAACTGCTTTAAAATGAACTTATTTGAGCAATTTAATAATTTGCGCAGCCAATTCTGTACCTATGCGTTGTTGTGCTTCTTTTGTTGCGGCACCTATATGAGGAGTGAGAGATATTTGCGGGTGCATTAATATTCGTATTTCTGGGTTTGGTTCAGATTCAAAAACATCTAATCCTGCAAAGGCTATTTTTTCTGACTCAAGGGCATCCACCAACGCAACTTCATCTAAAACTCCCCCACGAGAAGCATTGATTACTCCAACGCCGGGTTTCATCATTTCAAATTCTTTTTTACCAAGAACGTAGGTTTTCTGCGCCGGAACATGAACGCTTATAAAATCGGAGGTTTTAAGAACGTCATCCATAGCGCTGTTCTCAAGGTCAAATTTTATGGATTGACCATCAAAAAAAGGCACCTCTAGAGTAGCTTTAGGTACAAGTTTATCATTGTACAAAACTTTCATTCCTAGGCCTAAAGCCATTTTTGCAGTTGCTTGACCAATTCTTCCAAACCCGATTAAACCCAAAGTTTTCCCCCGTAATTCTGTACCACCAGCGTAACTCTTCTTAAGTTGTTTGAACTTACTATCCCCATCTAGGGGCATATTCCTATTTGAATCATATAAAAAACGAACACCACCGAATAAATGTGCAAAAACCAATTCTGCAACAGATTCGGATGACGCTGCTGGAGTGTTTATGATATGAACTCCTTTTGATTTTGCGTAGTCAACATCTATATTGTCCATACCAACCCCACCACGTCCAATAAGTTTAAGGTTTGGGCAAGAATCGATTAACGATTTTCTTGCTTCTGTTGCGCTTCTTACCAACAGACAACTTATATCGTTATCATTGATAAAATTGGCCAATTGTTCTTGCGCTACAGTCGTTGTGATTACTTCAAAACCCGCTTTTTCAAGTAGGTCAATTCCGGTCTTTGCTATTCCGTCGTTTGCTAAAATTTTGCTCATTAACCTATCCTTTTTTTTCTAAATCGCTCATAATATCTACCAGAACACCTACACTTTCAAGGGGAAGGGCATTGTACATAGAAGCTCTATAGCCACCAACAGACCTATGTCCATTAAGACCATTTATTCCGGCTTCTTTGCATTTTTCATCAAATATTTCCTTTAGTGAGTCATCTGTAATATTAAATGTAGCGTTCATTATGGATCGGTCTTCTTTTGCAGCATAACCAGAAAAAACAGGATTCAATTCTATTTCAGAATAGATAAGATTTGCCTTTCTTTCGTTGATCTCTTCAATAGCACCTATTCCTCCCAAATCTTTTAGCCATTGCATGGTTAGCATAGAGACATACACTGGAAATACAGGTGGTGTATTGAACATGCTATCTTTTCCTATGTGCACTGCATAATCTAACATTGATGGAATTTTGTGTGATACTTTGCCCAAAATGTCTTCTTTAACAACAATTAAGGTTGTTCCTGCGGGACCCATATTTTTTTGTGCTCCAGCATAAATTAAATCGAATTTGGAAAAATCCATCTGTCTGGAGAAAATATCTGAACTCATGTCACAGACCAAGGGAACATTTGTCTTTGGGAAATTTTTTATCTGTGTTCCAAAAATGGTGTTGTTAGAAGTTAAGTGCAAATAATCCAAATCGTTCGGAATTGAATATCCTTTTGGAATGTAATTGAAGTTTTGATCTTGTGAAGAAGCAACTTCCACTATTTCACCAAACAACTTTGCTTCCTTAATGGCTTTTAAACTCCATGTGCCTGTATTGATATATCCTGCCTTTTTATTCAACAAATTGTACGCGGCCATTAAAAACTGGGTGCTTGCTCCACCTTGTAGGAATAACGCTTGATACCCTTTTCCTTCCAAACCCAAAAGCTCTAGAGCCAAGGAGCGCGCTTTTTCCATTATGGCAACAAACTCTTTGCTTCTGTGAGAGATCTCTATAAGTGATAGACCAATACCATCAAGTTCAACAACTGCTTCTGAAGCTTTCTGCATTACTTCTTGAGGCAAAATACAAGGTCCTGCGCTAAAATTGTGCTTTTTCATTTATAATAATTAAGAGGCAAAGGTCGAAAAATTCTTGGAAACAAAAATGATTGAAAACGATCTAGTTTTTCTAAAGCAGTAATAAAAAGTCCATGGTGTTAACTCCATCAGCATAGTCATCTAATTTTGGCTTTTGAGTTTCGCCATAATTAATCTCTCCATCTAGCACTCCATTAGATACTATACACTGAATATGTTCTTTGTTTTCTTGGATTTCTTTTTTTAGACCTGAAAGCGTGTCATAGTATTCATAGAATAAGGAGGCGATTGGGGATGAAAAGCTCTTATCTTCCTTTAGAATAAGAAAGCCATTGTCCAAAATTTTGAACTCACTCATTAGATAAACTGCCTTGTTATAGTCGTAATTGTTGGCATATTTATTTTGATGTATAATATCCTTAAAAGGAAAAACACCATTAAAAAACTCATCAAAGTTGTAGTCTTTTGGGACATATATTTTTGAAACATTTCTGCATCCCAATCCATAGTACCTAAAAATGTCCTCTCCTAACGCTTTAAGTTGTTCTTTTGATTCGTTTCCGGTCAGAACAGCTACAGAGTTTCTGTTCTTCCTTATGATGTTCGGTTTCTTTCCAAAATAATATTCAAAATATCTACTTGTATTATTGCTTCCAGTTGCAATGACCGCGTCAAAGCTTTCAAATTTACCCTCAACAAACTGCATTTTATCTTCAAGTGAGGGGTCTTCCTCTATCAAATACTTAGAAAGAAAAGGCAGAAGCACAGTGTCATTTGATGACAGTTTTGCCAAAACCTTATTGCCGGACAGTAAAACACATAAAAAGTCATGGAATCCGACCAAAGGAATATTTCCGGCCATTACCAGACCAATTGTATTAGTTTTTTTTGATGCATCAATGTTATAGTGAGAAAGCCAATCCGTTAAATGCTTTTCTGTAAGCAGCATTGACCATTGCTCAAGGGCAAATAAAATATTTTCTTGATTAAACCAACTGTTCTGTAGTTCTGCTCGTATTACAACGTTATGAAACTCTTGGTGACTTTCACTGGCAGGAGAATTATGATTTTCACAAAAATCACCGATAAAACTTCCAAGTTTAACAAAAGCTTTTAAAGTAGAGGGATACGCCGTCATTATATTTGTACACTAATTTGGTAGGGTTTATTTTTGCCCAAAAGTAAGCATGCTGAAATTATTTTAGCATAAAGGAAAAAGAAAATTATGGCAATTATAATAACAGATGAATGTATTAATTGCGGCGCTTGTGAACCTGAGTGCCCAAATACTGCAATTTATGAGGGAGCTGATGAATGGCGCTATAGTGATGGTACCTCCCTTAAGGGAGACGTAGTTTTACCTGATGGAAAAGCTGTTAATGCAGATGAAGTACAAGTTCCAATAAGTGATGAGATTTACTACATATCACCTGATAAATGTACAGAGTGCATGGGCTTTCATGAAGAACCACAATGTGCCGCTGTATGCCCTGTAGATTGTTGTGTGCCAGACGAAGATCGGGTGGAGACCGAGGACGAGCTTCTGGGAAAACAGAAGTTTATGCACCCAGACGGTTAAATCCTAAACCATTTTTGAAACTATTTCTTTAAACAACTTTGCACATACCATTGCAGTCATGTTGTTAATATCCCTTTTTGGATTGTATTCTACAATGTCTGCTCCTATAATAGGCACATTAATTCCTTGTATAATGCTAATTGCTTGTCTTGTGGTTAAACCTCCTGGCTCATGATGAGATACGCCTGGGGCAAAGGCAGGGTCCAGAGCATCCAAATCAAATGATAGATATAGTGGATTTTGAAATGTTGGTAATTTTGTAGCATCAAAATCTTTCATCTCAATAATTTCGACCCCATATTTTTTAGCAGTTTCCCGTTGTTCAGAATTTAAGGTACGGATGCCAACTTGCACCAATCTGTTTGCCAGATTATTTTTGATGATGTTGTAAAAAGGGCAAGCATGGGAAAAGGGATCTCCATCTAGTTTGGAATATAGGTCGCTGTGAGCATCAATATGTAAAATATCTATACTCCCATAAACCTTCTGAAATACTTTAAAAATAGGAAAGGTAATGGAGTGATCTCCTCCTAGAGTTAGAAGGGGACTTCCTTTCTCAAGGTTTTCAGTGGTTATTTTTTCAATATCAAAATACTCAGAGACGCTATAATCCCCTTGATCTTTTAATAAATCTGGAGTTATTGAAGTGCCATCTTCAGAAAAATAATTGGCAGAGTTACTGTGATAAGCCTCTCTAATTAAGGGAGGAGCCAACCGAGGACCTTTTAAAAAAGATGATTTATCGTCGTATAATACTCCTTGCAATGTAATTCTTGTCATGCATTAAAGTTATGAACTGATCCACACTTTCCGTTATTTGTCTATTATGCCGTTTGCGAAAACCTGAATACGTCAATTCTTTTTACTTTTGGCAGACCGTAAAGGTTTGGGTGCTATGCAAGAAAAGGAAGAAACATATAATGGATTTTGGAAGCAGATAGGTTGTACCCTTTCTGTAATTGCCATATTGGGAATTATCTCGGTCATTGTCATTGGACTTTATATGCTTTTTCAAGGATTCTAGTGAGATTGCTCTTCACTGTTTAATATGATGCATATTCCTCAAAACAAGCATTAATGACACTTTTTTGGGATAAATCCTTTGGGCTTAACGGTTTTTTAAAGTGCCTTTTTATTATTGAATTGTAAATAACAGAATTGTCTAAATGCTCAAGGATTGTAGAACTTACAACATATACGCTTAGTTGTTGGGCCGAAGCTTCTAGACCAGTTATGATGTCCAGAAAATCTATACCGTTCACCCCGGGCATTTCTAAATCCAACAACACCAATATTTTCTTTTTTGCTTTGATGTCTCGCACTAAAAATTTAAGTGCTTGAACAGGAGAAGAATACATTTTCTGGCTTTTTGAAAGCCTAGATTTTTCCAAAAGTTTTTTATGGATTTTGCAGGTAACCTCACTATCATCTATAATATAAGACACATCAAAAGGATCACAATCAGTATTAATCATCGGTGTTTTAAATTTTTGTTATAACAGTATTGGAATAAGTTTATTACCCCTAGGATTGATCTTTTGGATGAAAGGACACAAATTAACGACCATTGTAAAAATTAAAAAGTTTAATACCCGTCTGTATTTACAATATTTTTAAAATTGATTTATAATTGGGCTTATATTTGCACCCTTAAAACTCGAACATGAAAGCTGGTATTGTAGGATTGCCAAACGTAGGGAAGTCAACTTTGTTTAATTGCTTATCCAATGCAAAGGCGCAGAGCGCCAACTTTCCCTTTTGCACCATAGAACCCAATATAGGAGTGGTTAACGTTCCCGATGCCCGAATGGAGAAATTGGAGGAATTGGTTAATCCCGAACGAGTTGTTCCGGCAACCGTTGAAATTGTTGATATTGCAGGATTGGTAAAAGGGGCCAGTAAAGGGGAAGGATTGGGAAACCAGTTTTTGGGAAACATTCGTGAAACGGATGCAATTCTTCATGTGTTAAGATGTTTTGACAATGATAATATTGTGCATGTAGATGGTTCTGTAGACCCAATTAGGGATAAGGAAACCATAGACATGGAACTCCAATTAAAAGATTTAGAAAGTGTTGAAAAGAAATTGGATAAGGTAAAACGAGCTGCAAAAACAGGGAACAAAGAAGCCCAAAAAGAAGCCGCCGTTTTAACAAGTTTAAAAGAAGGTCTCGAGACAGGGAAGTCTGTACGTGCAATTACCTTAAGTGATGATGATCGAGCTGAATACGTAAAACCTCTACAATTAATTACAGATAAACCAGTAATGTATGTCTGTAATGTTGATGAAGAAGCTGCTACGAATGGAAATGCCTATGTTGAAAAGGTAAAAGAGGCAGTGGCCAATGAAAATGCAGAAGTTATTTTTTTAGCGGTGGGTACTGAAGCTGATATTACCGAGCTGGATACCTATGAAGAGCGTCAACTGTTTTTAGAAGATCTAGGCCTTTCTGAACCAGGCTCTGCCAAGTTGATCAGAGGCGCATATAAGTTATTAAATTTGGAAACGTATTTTACAGCTGGCGTAAAAGAGGTCAGGGCCTGGACCATTCCGGTTGGTGCAACCGCTCCCCAAGCTGCAGGTGTCATCCATACAGATTTTGAAAAAGGCTTTATTCGTGCAGAAGTTATTGCATATAACGATTACGTAGAATACGGAAGTGAAGCTAAGGTGAAAGAAGCAGGTAAAATGCGCGTGGAAGGAAAGGAATACGTTGTAAAAGATGGTGATGTAATGCATTTTAGGTTTAATGTTTAAACCCATTCCAATTATTTAGAAGCATATCAACAGTATTTGTTGATTACTTTCTTCGTGCTACACTTTTATTTTTGTGGCTAAATTTTATATTAGCAAGGATTAACCCTTAACTAATGGCAGAAACCCAGTATACAGAGGATAACATACGTTCACTGGATTGGAAGGAGCATATTCGCATGCGTCCTGGAATGTATATTGGTAAATTGGGAGATGGCTCATCTGCCGATGATGGTATTTATATTCTTCTAAAAGAAGTCATTGACAACTGTATAGATGAGTTTGTCATGGGTGCTGGCAAAACCATTGAAATAAACATTAAAGAAAATACCGTTCATGTTCGTGATTACGGCCGAGGCATTCCATTAGGGAAAGTGGTTGATGTGGTTTCCAAAATGAATACAGGTGGAAAATACGACACTCGAGCTTTTAAAAAATCCGTAGGACTTAATGGAGTAGGTACTAAAGCTGTAAATGCACTTTCCAATTTTTTTAAAGTGGAATCTGTTAGGGATGGACAACTAAAAGCTGCAGAATTTAAGGCAGGGAACTTGGTTGATGAAGAACTGATGGATTCTAGCAAACGCAGAGGGACCAAGGTCAGTTTTGTTCCCGATGAGTCCATTTTTAAAAAATATAAATATCGAAACGAGTATGTGGAACGCATGCTCAAAAACTACGTCTACCTTAATCCTGGGCTAACAATTGTCTTTAACGGTGAAAAATTCTTTTCAGAGAATGGATTAAAGGATTTATTAGAGGACAATAACAATCAGGAAGACTTTTTATATCCAATAATTCATCTTAAAGGAGACGATATAGAAGTTGCCCTTACACATAGCAGAACGCAGTACAGTGAAGAGTACCATTCGTTTGTAAACGGACAGCATACCACACAGGGAGGAACGCACCAAGCTGCTTTCAGAGAAGCCATAGTAAAGACGGTCCGTGATTTTTACGGAAAAAACTATGACGCTTCAGACATTAGAAAATCTATAATCTCTGCTATTTCCATTAAAGTAATGGAGCCGGTTTTTGAGAGCCAAACCAAAACCAAGTTAGGGTCCACCGATATGGGTGGAAAGTTACCTACCGTGCGTACGTACATAAATGATTTTGTTGGGAAGTATCTTGACAATTACTTGCACAAGAATCAACCCACCGCGGAAGCAATTCAACGTAAAATAGTGCAGGCGGAAAAGGAAAGAAAAGAGCTTTCAGGAATTAGAAAACTAGCTCGTGATCGGGCTAAAAAAGCAAGTCTACATAATAAAAAGCTTAGGGATTGTCGTGTTCACCTTCAAGATATGAAGAAGGATAGAAGGCTAGAGTCCACACTGTTTATTACAGAAGGGGATTCCGCATCAGGCTCAATCACCAAATCTAGGGACGTAAATACCCAAGCAGTTTTCAGTTTACGCGGTAAACCTTTGAATTCCTATGGAATGTCCAAGAAAATTGTATATGAAAATGAAGAATTCAATTTGCTGCAAGCTGCTTTGAACATAGAAGAGTCAATGGAAGACCTTCGTTACAACAACATTGTCATTGCAACGGATGCCGATGTTGATGGAATGCATATACGTCTCTTGTTGATAACATTTTTCTTGCAATTCTTTCCAGAACTCATAAAGGAAAACCATTTGTATATCCTGCAGACCCCTTTATTCAGGGTCAGAAACAAGAAGGAGACTATTTATTGTTACAGCGAGGAAGAAAGGCGCAGCGCAATTGAAAAGTTGACTGGCAAACCAGAGATTACAAGATTCAAAGGGTTGGGAGAGATTTCTCCGGATGAGTTTCAACATTTTATTGGTGACGATATCCGTTTAGAACCGGTGATGCTCGATAAAGCAATGAGCATAGATAATTTATTAAAGTTCTATATGGGTAAAAACACTCCTGACAGGCAAGAATTTATCATAAAAAACCTTAAAGTAGAACTTGACTTAGTAGAAGAAAAATAACTATAAACCAGATAAATGTATCCCCTCCTTAATGGAAGAGAATGAAGATTTGAATGATGAAGGTTTAGAAAACCAAGAGAGCTCCCAAGATAGCCTTACCCGAGTTACGGGCATGTACAAAGATTGGTTTTTGGACTATGCCTCCTATGTAATTTTGGAACGTGCCGTTCCCGCAATTGAAGACGGTTTTAAACCGGTGCAGCGCAGGATAATGCATGCGCTGAAAGAATTGGATGATGGCAGGTATAACAAAGTCGCCAATGTTGTTGGTCATACCATGCAATATCATCCCCATGGAGACGCAAGTATTGCTGATGCAATGGTTCAAATAGGACAGAAGGACCTGCTCATTGATACCCAGGGAAACTGGGGAAACATTCTTACTGGAGATGGAGCGGCCGCATCAAGATATATTGAAGCTCGACTTTCAAAGTTTGGGCTAGAGGTGGTTTTCAGTCCTAAGATTACGGAATGGCAACTCTCTTATGATGGCAGAAAGAAAGAGCCTGTAAACCTTCCTGTCAAGTTTCCATTGTTATTGGCACAAGGAGCTGAGGGAATAGCGGTGGGGTTGTCCACTAAGGTTCTTCCGCATAACTTTAACGAACTGATTGATGCTTCCATTAAACATTTAAGAGGGCAACGTTTCAAACTATTTCCTGATTTTCCCACTTCCGGAATTATAGATGTCACAAATTATAATGATGGATTGCGTGGAGGTAAAATTCGTGTTCGCGCCAAAATTTCAACATTCGACAAGAACACCTTGGTGATTAATGAAATACCTTATGGTACCAATACATCTTCTTTAATTGATTCTATCCTAAAGGCCAATGATAAGGGTAAAATCAAGATTAAAAAAATCGAAGATAATACAGCAGCCGAGGTTGAGATTCTGGTTCATTTACCTAGTGGAATTTCTCCAGATAAAACCATAGATGCGCTGTATGCATTTACGTCTTGTGAGTCTTCCATATCTCCTTTAGGGTGTATCATTGAGGACAACAAGCCCCTATTTATAGGAGTTACGGAAATGCTCATGCGCTCAACTGATTATACGGTTGAATTGTTAAAGGCAGAGCTCGAAATACAACTTAGTGAACTGGAAGAACAGTGGCACTTTGCTTCTTTAGAGCGAATTTTTATTGAGAATAGAATCTATCGGGATATTGAAGAGGAAGAAACATGGGAAGGTGTTATTTCTGCTATTGATAAGGGCCTTAAACCGTTTACCAAAAACCTTAAAAGAGCAGTAACGGAAGATGATATTGTTCGTTTGACAGAAATCCGTATCAAGCGTATTTCCAAATTTGATTTGGAAAAAGCACAACAGCTTATTGATAGTTTAGACGATAGAATTGCGCAGACCAAGCATCATTTAGAACATTTGGTGGACTATGCCATCGATTATTTTAAAGACCTTAAAAAGAAATACGGCAAAGGAAGGGAAAGAAAATCTGAGATTAAAGTATTTGATGATATAGAGGCCACCAAGGTTGTCATTAGAAACACCAAGCTCTATGTGAACCGTGAAGAAGGATTTGTAGGAACTTCACTAAGGAAAGATGAATACGTTACCGATTGCAGTGATATAGACGATATCATTGTATTCACTAAAAAAGGTGAGATGATGGTGACCAAAGTCGATTCCAAGACTTTTATTGGAAAAGGGATTCTACATGTCGCCGTGTTTAAAAAGAAGGATAGCCGCACTATCTATAACATGATCTACAAAGATGGCAGGGGAGGCCCCAGCTACATTAAAAGGTTTAATGTTACAAGTATTACAAGAGATAAAATGTACCAACTGGCAGGAGGGAAACCTACTTCAGATGTGCTATATTTCTCTGCTAATCCAAATGGAGAAGCGGAAACCATTACTGTTTTGTTGAGGCAATCAGGAAGTATTAAAAAACTTAAATGGGATTTGGATTTTGCCGACCTTTTGATCAAAGGAAGAGCTTCCAAAGGAAATTTGGTGACCAAGTATCCTGTAAAAAGGATAGAACTAAAGGAAAAGGGTGTTTCTACCCTTAAACCAAGAAAAATTTGGTTTGATGATATTGTGAGCCGCTTAAATGTAGATGGGAGAGGAGAGCTTCTTGGTGATTTTAAAGGAGATGACCTGCTCTTGATTATTGACCAAAAAGGAAAGGTGAAAACAATTCCACCGGATTTGTTAACACGGTTTAATGACGATATGGTTGTTTTGCAAAAATGGAATCCAAAGAAACCTATTTCTGTCGTGCATTATGCAGGTGAAAAAGAGCGTTACTATATCAAAAGATTCTTGATTGAGAATCCTGGCAAAGAAGAAATCGTGATTTCGGAACATCCAAAATCCCATCTTGAATTGGTTTCAACAGATTGGAGACCAATGATTGAAATTGAATTTTCAAAACCAAGAGGAAAGGAAGCTAAGCCCAATCAACAAGTAGATGTAGAGGATTTTATTTCTGTAAAAGGCATAAAAGCAATTGGAAATCAACTTACATCAGAGAAAGTAAAAAATATTAACACATTGGAACCATTACCTTTTGAAGAACCCAAAGAACCTATTCCAGAAGAGATTGAGGTGGTTGATGAACAGCCTATAAGCTTTTCTAATGATGATATAGACTCAAAAGATGACAGTTCTGAGCAAACTACTTTGTTTTAATGCTTTTTTCTGACTATTTTGGCGTCCTAGTTATACACACCTGACCCAATAGCTTAAATTTTATATATGGATTTTACCAACCCGTTAGTATACGGTGTACCTGTTTTTATTGCCTTTATTTTATTTGAGCTAACCTACAGTAAAACACACGGAGACGACCATCTTTACAACTGGAAAGATTTGGCGGCAAGTGGTTTTATGGGTATAGGTTCTGCTCTTTTAGGCCCCTTGTTCAAAGTTATTTTTGCTATTGTCCTTTTTGAAGGGGTATATGAACTATGTAATCCTTTGGTTGATGGTGTCAGACAAAACTTCTTGGGTTACGAGTCTTTTGGTTATGCTTGGTACGTTTGGATTTTGTGTCAATTGGCTGATGATTTCACTTACTATTGGTTTCATAGGGCTAACCATGAAATAAGAGTTCTTTGGGCTGCGCATATTGTGCATCATTCCTCCGACAACTACAATTTGGGCACAGCGGTACGTAATGGATGGTTTACCATATTATACAAGCCATTGTTTTATATGTGGATGACGGCAATCGGTTTTCCACCAGAAATGGTAGTTGTTTGCTTAGGAATTGAAGCTTTGTGGCAGTTTCAGTTACATTCTGTATACGTGCCTAAAATGGGCTTTATAGAAAAAGTGTTCAATACACATACCATGCACCAGGTACACCACGCCCAAAATGTTGAATATCTTGACAAGAACCATGGAGGGTTTTTAAATATTTTTGACAAAATGTTTGGCACATGGAAGGAGCTTGATGATGATATTGATGTAAAATACGGAGTAATTCACTCACCAGATTCATACAATCCGGTTGTCATTCTTACCCATGAGTTTAAGGATATATGGAATGATGTAAAGAAATCTAAAAAGCTGTCCCATAAGTTAATGTATATTTTTGGCCCTCCTGGATGGAGCCATGATGGGAGCACTCTTACTGTAAAGCAGCAACAAAAACTGCAAAAGAAGCATAAACAATTACATCCAGAATTGGCTTATAATAGGCCAAATTAAGGTTTACTCTTCCAAGGTCTCTATATTCTCTTTTTTGTTCTTTTTCATTCTTAGGTCAAAGAACTCTACCATTAAGGAAAACGTTATTGCAAAATAGAGATATCCTTTGGGAATGGCTCCTATTTCATTGTCGAAGACCACTAAATGAGACAAATGTGCCGCTTCCGTTATCAACATAAAACCTATAAGAATAAGAAAAGACAAGCCCAGGACTTGCACTGAAGGATGCCTGTTTACAAATTCCCCAACAGGATTGGCAAATAGCATCATGATGATTACAGAGATGACCACTGCGGTTATCATTAACACCAGCGCATCTGTCGGGTTGGGAGAAATGCCATTTGTCATACCAATGGCGGTTAAAATAGAATCAAATGAAAAAACAATGTTGATTACCGTAATTTGAACAATTGCATTGGTCAATGACGATGAACGTGATTTTGTGACCTCTCTTTCATCATGACCTCTATCCTCAATTTTTTCATGGATCTCCTTTGTGCTTTTATATAAGAGAAATAATCCTCCTAAAAATAGAATTAAGGCTTGCCAGCTAATGCCTCCAGCAATCCAAGACTCGTCTATCACAAGAAAAGGTTTTTTCATTTTTGTGAGCCAAGTAATTCCAAAAAGCAAAAGGATTCTCATTGCCATGGCCAGGACCAGCCCAAGATTGGTTGCCTTTTTACGGTCTTGCTTTTCTAGCTTGCCAGCCGCAATAGATATAAAAATGATGTTGTCTATGCCTAAGATAATTTCAAGAAAGGTCAATGTAAGCAACGCCATCCAGGCGTCAGGGCTGGTAAAGATTTCAAACATGATTAGTGTATTTTGTGTGCGGTTCCTTTAAATTTACGCTTGTCTCCGATAGCATTATATTCAAATGTATAAGAAGAATCTGAAGTTGTCAATATTTTTATATGAATTGATTTTTCTTCTGCCTTACTTTTTGGGTTAACATTTTTTAGAACATATTCGCAATCATTGATCCATCTAACAGAAGAAGTATCTTGTTTTCCTTCAAAATAATCCACTTCCATTTCTAAGGTCCTGGAAAATGTAGTTGTCTTCTCTTCTCCGTTTACAACACTCGTAAATGAAAATTCTCCAGTTTTAAAATTAGTGCAGTTGCGTTGGGGCGGCTCGTTGCAAGAAAAGAGAGTCATTAGTAGTAGGCTGAGAACTATTTGCTTCATCATGATTGCAAAGTAAGTGGAAAGAACCGAAATAGATAAACAACCTCACTATTTTTTTAAATCATAGGATTCAAAAGTTCCATCTGTATAAAAGATAACAATTCTTGAAGCCTCTACCTTTTTCAAACTGGACTCCCTTTCATTTTTTAAAACCACATTTTCCATGTGGACTGAAGGTGATTTTGGAGTAGGGGGGGCTACGGCATTTTCTGAGTATGGAAAACTTCCCTTTCCGTTAAGTAACCAGTACAAATTAACTTCGGGATAGGTTTGGACTACTTTCATTACAAAATCCAAACTTGGTTTGTTTCTTCCTTTTAGAAGGTGTGAAATGCTGGAGCGCTGTACACCAACTTTGTCCGCAAAAGAGGATACGGTAAGTCCGTAATGATCGATTACTGTTTGAATACGCGCTATAAACGTTTCGTTCACAATTGTGTCTGTTATTTTTGTAAAAATACTGATTAACTAAGTAAAACACAATGCTAATTCTATAAAAAGAATGAACTTTAAAATTAAATGAAAGAATGTAAACATCTGTTTTAAAGGTGCTTAACTTGATAAAATTACATATGCATTATTTCATGGTACATTTGTAAATTAAATAGTAAGACAAGTTGATGATCGTAAATTTCAGTTTCGAGAATCGTTCACATTTGTAACTTATGGATGATTTACTTTTGTAAATTCTAATCAAAATTTAATGGCTTCGATTAATCATTCAGATTACAAGGAAAGTACCATAGAGGGTCGATATGTTACTCATGAAATATTACAGGAGAAATGGTTTGTCAACTTTGATGCTTCAATGCTTCAGAACATAGGAACATCTGTTGAGGGCCATACAATACAATCTGTTACTCTAGGAAAAGGAGAGACAAAAATTCTAATGTGGTCACAAATGCATGGGAACGAATCTACGACCACCAAAGCTGCATTGGATATGCTTAATTTTTTGATTTCCGATAATAAGCTTGCCAAATCAATTGTTGACAGTTGTAGGGTTTTGGTCATTCCTATTTTAAATCCTGATGGAGCAAAAAGATATACCAGGACTAATGCAAATAATATTGATCTTAATAGGGATGCAAAATTGCTTTCACAACCGGAGAGCAATGTTTTACGAAATGTCTTTAATGATTTTAAACCTGATTATTGCTTTAACCTTCACGATCAAAGAACATTGTTTAGCGCAGGTAAAACAGAAAAACCTGCAACGGTTTCCTTTTTATCCCCAGCGAGTGATATAGGGCGCAACCTTACACCCTCAAGAGAAAGCGCCATGAAAATCATTGTTGGCATGAACAAAGCATTACAAAAAGAAATCCCAGGACAGGTGGGGAGGTATGATGATGACTTTAATGATAATTGTGTGGGGGATTTTTTTCAAACCAAACAAGTGCCTACCATACTGTTTGAAGCTGGGCATTATGCCAAGGATTACTACAGGGAAAAAACGAGGGAATTTATTTTTTATTCGTTGCTAGAGGCGCTTGGCATAATTGCCCAAGAAAGAATTGATGAATTTGAGACTGGTGATTATTTTAAAATTCCAGAAAATGAAAAAATGTATTATGATGTTTTGGTCAAGAATGCCCAAGTTATTAATCCAAGCTTTGGTCCAAAATATTCTATTGGATTCCGTTTTAAAGAAATTTTAAAGGAAAACACTGTTTTATTTGAACCTGAGATTGTGGATAAAGACGAATTGAAAGGTTGTTTTGGACATGAAACTTATGATTGCTCTAACCAAAAAGATTTTGATGCGTTGTCCTTTCGTAAGGAAATTCTCAGTTTAATTCTGACAGCTCAACAATAGATGTGTGTTTTTACTTAATTCTTACATTTTATTTAAAAAAAAAAGCGTTTTTTTTACGTATATTTTCTTAATTAACTAATTTTGTTGAAAATATTAGCGCAATGAGTAAAGTAAAATTAGACGAAATTGATCACCAGATATTGGATATGTTAATAGATAATACCCGTACACCATTTACGGATATTGCTAAAAAGCTTTTGATTTCTGCTGGTACTGTTCATGTTAGGGTAAAGAAAATGGAAGAATCCGGAATAATAAAAGGTTCTTCACTCACCCTGGATTATGTAAAACTTGGGTATTCCTTTATAGCATATGTTGGTATCTTTCTTGAAAAGACCCATCAAACAAAATTTGTTTTGGAACGCCTTAACCAAATTCCTTACGTTACCGTTGCTCATATCACCACTGGTAAGTTTAATATTTTTTGTAAAATAAGGGCCAAGGATACCACGCATGCAAAGAACATCATCTTTAAGATTGATGACATTGATGGCATAAGTAGAACAGAAACAATGATTTCATTGGAAGAAAGCATTAATGACAAGAAACGTCTAATGCATACTATTTTCAACGAATTGTAATCTTTAATTCATTTTCTTAATTATCATGCTGAGCTCAGATTTACCTGTTTCTGAATATAATCCCTATTACCATACCTATATCAAAGCATTGGGGGATGTTCACTTGTTGGATAGCCTTGAAGAAGGGAAAAATGATTTTTCATCTTTCATGGAAGAATTTCCAGAAGAAAAGCTTAATTATTCCTATGCTGAGGAAAAATGGACACTGGCAGAGGTTTTAATGCATATCATTGATGCCGAGCGTGTGTTTCAATACAGGGCATTAAGATTTGCAAGAAACGATAATACTCCTTTAGCTGGCTTTGACCAAGATGTTTATGTGCCAGAATCAAATGCCTCAAGAAAAACAAAAAAGGGAATTCAGGACGAATACCAAGCAGTAAGAAACGCTACAATTAGTCTTTTTAAATCTTTTGATGATAGCGCCTTAAAGAGAATAGGGTTTGCCAGTGACTCTCCAATGAGTACAAGGGCAATAGGCTTTATCATATGTGGGCACCAGGCCCATCATTTAAAAATAATCCGAGAACGCTATATTTAGGTTAGAGTAGTTTTTTTTATAGGCTATCCGTTTCTAAATCACCATCTGATTCTAATTCTTGATTAGGGAATTCACCTTCTTCAGAATCAAGAACCATCTCTGGTTTTACATTCTTATCTAATTCTTTTTCAATGTTCTCTTCAAAATTTGCGATGAACTTAGAGAGACTCTTGCTTATTTTAACTAAATAGACTGCACTGTCTGTTTTTACTTCTACAGCTTCAATGATGTCACCATTTGGTTTTTTAAGGGTAATAATGTCCTCATCGCCATAACCGTAGGGATAAGAATCTATAAGAGTTGCTGCGACCTTATGGTCTAATTTTTTGTAATCTATCAATATTCGTTTCATACTGGATGGTTTTTGATTTCCTATCCTAAGCTATGAATTTTTAAATCTGATAAATCCAAAGAGTTGTCAATATCAATTTTTAGTATATCTACTTGCTATTCTGCGTAGTAAGCAAATGCTTTGTTAAAAAGGTCATGGGGAACTTTAATATCGGTAAGGGCGGTTCCTATTTCTTGAAGCAGTACAAAATTCACATCACCGTGCGAATTTTTCTTATCATATTTTAAAAGCTTTAGGATGGCTTTAATATCTGCAGTGTCAAAAGAAACACGTCCAAAATGTTTTAAAAAAGTTTCCTTTACTTCCTGAACAGACAATTTGGACAACCCTTTTAGCTCATGTGAAAGATAGCTTTCCAGAATCATTCCTATCGCGATTGCCTCACCGTGTAAAAGCGTTTCCCTTTCTGGGTTTTCCAAGCAATAAGATTCAATGGCATGACCAAGTGTATGTCCAAAATTCAAAATCTTTCTTAAACCCAGTTCTGTAGGATCTTGGATGACCACATCATTTTTTATGGCAATGGATTTTTTAATGCAGAGCGCATCTGTAAATTCATTCTTTTCTTTAAGACCCTTCCAATAATCGGCGTCCATAATTAGACCATGCTTCAACATTTCCGAGTATCCGCTTTTTAGTTGCCGGGTTTCCAATGTTTTAAGAAACTCAGGGAATACAAGTACCATTTGAGGCTGATTTATGACCCCAATCTGATTTTTTAACGACCCTAAATCCACTCCGGTCTTTCCCCCGATAGACGCATCTACCATAGATAATAGGGTAGTGGGAATATTTATAAAATCTATGCCACGCTTAAAAGTAGATGCCACAAATCCACCCAAATCTGTTAGAACACCCCCGCCAAGATTTAATAAAAGACTTTTTCTATCTCCATTATGGTGAGATAACAATTCCCAGACCTTGGAACAAGTAGCTATATTTTTGTGATTCTCCCCAGATTGGATTTCCAAAATCACATCTGCCCTTTCACCAAGTTTTTCTTTAAAAATGGGCAAGCATTTCTTTTTAGTGTTCTCATCTACTAAAACAAACACCTTAGAGTAATTGCTTTTTGCAATGTGTTGTCTAAGAGCAGCTTCTGCCAGTTCCTCTAAGTGGACTTCGTATGAATGCGATTTTATGGATTCCATAATCAAATTTGCGCTGCTAAATAAAGACTATTTTTATAGATAATGTTCTAAAATCACTACTTATATTTGAATCTTTAATAGATTGATAATAATGTACCCAAATTTTGAGAATACTGCAATAGCATTTCAATTAAAAACGGACTCGGAATTAGAACGCGCTTATTTCCTGTTTAAACTCATTGCAAATGAACCATTGGTGAAAATAGGAACAGCTGTCACCAATTTTGCCATTAAGGCACATCTTCCAATTGAAGGTTTAATTAGGGCTACGGTTTTTGATCATTTTTGCGGTGGTGTAAGTGAAGAAGATTGTATGCCAATTATAGACAAAATGTACGAGAGTGGAGTATGCTCCATTTTGGATTATTCTGTTGAAGGCAAAGAAATGGAAGATCAATTTGATTTTGCTTTGAACAAGACTTTGGAAGTCCTAGATTTTGTAAAGGAAAAAGCAGCTATTCCATTTGCAGTATTTAAACCCACAGGATTTGGACGTTTTGAACTATACGAGAAGGTATGTGCTGGTAAGGCGCTAAGCGATGCTGAATCTGAAGAATGGAAACGTGTCTTGAACCGTTATGACCAAGTGTGTAAAAAAGCCCATGATCTTGACGTATGCTTGTTGATCGATGCAGAAGAAAGTTGGATGCAAGATGCTGCTGATGTTATTTCCTTGGATATGATGAGGAAATATAATAAAGAAAAAGCGGTTGTGTTCAATACCATACAAATGTACCGATGGGACAGGATGGAGTTTTTAAAGGAATTGAATGACACTGCAACATCTGAAAACTTTAAAGTTGGATTGAAGGTAGTGCGCGGCGCCTACATGGAGAAAGAAAACGAAAGGGCAAAGGAACAGGGTTATAAAAGTCCAATATGCGAATCAAAGCAAGCAACCGATGAAAATTTTGATGCCGCTATTGCTTATATGATGAATCATTTGGACACTATTTCAATTTTTGCCGGCACACATAATGAAGAGAGTTGCTTAAAGCTAATTTCTCAAATGAAGGATGAGGGTATAAAGGCTTCCCATGCCAATATCTGGTTTGGGCAACTCTATGGAATGAGCGATCATATTACTTACAATTTAACGGCAGAAGGCTACAACGTCGCCAAATATGTTCCCTACGGACCAGTTAAAGATGTTATGCCCTACCTTATAAGAAGGGCAGAAGAAAATACCTCGGTTGCTGGGCAGACTACTAGGGAACTGGGATTGCTACAAAAGGAAAAGAAAAGACGAAAGCTTGATCTTTAGTTTTATTACACCCCAAAACTTCTATTATTTAAAGTAGGTTGTTCTCGTGATTTCTGTTGTTTTGTGAATTTTTCACAAACTCAAGGTTACTCTTTTAGTACTAAACTTTGTTTTAGTTTTTTTAATTTAAGTCAATTTATAAATGGATACTACAATTTATAAATTGAGCAAAATCTCAGTTGCTATTCCCTAAAATTTCTAACAATTTCATGACATCAAATAGTTTGCAGAAAAGCAACACTATTAATCCTAACTAAAAAACTGAGTCATGAAAAAACTTATTTCTAAGTTGTTTGCAACCCTATTCACTGTAGTATTTTTTATTAGCTGTGAAACGGAAAAAGTAGAGATTATTAAAGAAGATATAGATTCATCGCCTGTTGAGTATCTTGATGGATATCCCTTTGCTGGTAAAAACTTGAACATTGATGAAATCCCAGATATTAAAGAATATATTTTTTCCAAAGCTGGCAAAGATATTTTTAAAGAGGAATTAATTGAAAATAAAAAGGAAGGGGTAAAAGTTGATAGTGAAAATGTTAGAAAAACATGGGACGAGAATGGGAATATAAATTATAGTTTTCAATTTGACTATGAAGGAGGGCAGTCAAATATGTTTTATAATTTGATTGTTGGAGTGTCCTCGGAGGGAATAAAGCAAGAACCTTATGTTTTAAGTTATGAAATAAATGAGGGGAACTTTGAAGATTTTTATGACAACAACGTTCCAGGCGGAATGGATTTTTCAAAATTCAATGGAACTATCAACCTCAACCCATTTGAATATTTTTTCCCTGATGGCAATTATTTAAAAAGCGATTGCCAAACACATGATTCAAACGGAGACCCAATAAATTGTGAGCAAATAATAATTGATGGAGGGTCTTCTGGGAGCAGTGGTTCAGGAGGCTCATATGGTGGTGTGCCAGTCAGCTATACGACAATCATCTATCATATAATTCCAGATGGTAGAGTATACGAATTTGGCTCGAGAAGTGTGTGTCAACACCCTGGGGATTGCTTGGTTGTAATGGTCTATAACCCTAGTACCTCAGCAATGCAAAAAAGTGCTAAAGCGGATTGCGATAGTTGCGAAGTTTATCCAACCGCTGGAGTAGGGATTAATTACCATTCTGCTGTAGGTGCTTTAGGGTTTAAACTGCAGTTGGATGTTACTAGAAAACTTGCTCTAAACGAAGAGGCCCAATATGCAACCAAGTTGAATCATTTCTTGATTGCCGAAAATCACTCTCCAGCCTCATTAAGTTTTGCCAAAGAATTGGTTGAAGGTCTTTTGGATCCCATTGAGCAATTTGCCGCTAAAATGACCATTGATGTAATCTCCTATGATAAAATTGATGGTCCCTACGATTCTCAATATTATGATCTAATAAACCAATATGTAACAGTTGATACAACGGACCCGGCTACAATAAATGCCTTTGCAGCCAACTTTGCAATGCAATGCGCAATAATAAAACTGGAGAACCATAATTGGCCCGATTGGAAGGTTTATTGGGAAGCGTCAAGAGAGATGGTACATCTTCTGTTGGATGTAGGAGGTTTAGTGCCAGTAATAGGAGAAGTTTGCGATTTAGTAAACGGGTTTATATACACTATTGAAGATGATGGGGTTAATGCCACTCTCAGTTATGCCGCGGCCATTCCAATAGCAGGTTGGTGGGCTACGGGAGCCAAGTATGCCAAAAAGTTGGTTGATCTAGGTAATGGATCAAAAACTACATTGAAATGGGTAGTTCAGGCAAATAATATAATTTCTTTTGGTGATAGAGGGCAATTGGCTAAGATTCTAAAAACAAAAGGTACAGGTAACCATGCGCACCACATAATTCCTTGGGAATTCGGAAATCTAAATATTGTTCAGCAGGCGGCTAAATCCAAAAACGCTTTTCATATGAATGAAGCTTTAAATGGGCTTCCCTTCAATGCCTCAAATCACTTGCTAGGTCATCAATCCTATAACACAAAAGTTGGAACAATTTTGAGTAATATAAGTAGTTTAAATCCAGGGATGAGTGATTTACAAGCTTATAATGAATTAACTTCCTTTGCAAATTACATGGAAAACTTGATTTCCAGTAATCCAAATCTTAACTTGGGACAAATAGCAGATTTAATCAGTTACCCATAGAAATGGAGTATTTCTTTTTGCAGCAAAGTACACGAACTAAAGAAGTTGGCATTTTGCCCCAGTGGGAAAGCTATAAAATAAAAGGAGATCTGAACCAATTACATGGAACCGGCCCAATTGAGGGAATGGTGAACCTACCCGAACCCATTTTGCGTAAAAAAGCAAGGCCAACTACTTATTTAGATATGACCGTGGTGGCCAACTCATTGGTGTATATGGTGGTGAAGCAGCACTTTTTAAATTTTCTCATGAAATTTAACATTGGAGAATACCAAACATGGAATTTAAAAATCCATCATAAGGGAAAAGTTTTGGAGGACTATTGTGTTGTATATTTTAGTCATCCTGCAAAATGTGTAGAATATGATTTAAGTAATTTTTACACAGGGAAAATTGATGATTGGCGTTACAATGGGAAGGAAATCAATATTGCTGATCAGGATGAATTCTTAACAATGGCGAAGGATATGTACACGGCTGGTTTAAAGATTAAATCAAAAAGTATGGTCTTGAATTTTTCTAAAATAAAGAAAGATATTGTCAGAATAGCAAACGTACCTTTTGGATCAGGATATTATATTTCTGAAAATCTTAAGAACGCCATACTTGAACAAAGGTTCACAGGAATGGAGTTTATTCCTTGCGAAGAACTTTGGAATGGAAGGATAAAGGCAATTTATTAAAAACTTAGCTTCAAACTAAAAAAAGTATGCCGTCGTAGGGAATACAATACTGATCATGTAGTTTTATGGTTCTTTTTGAGTTGCTTTAAAAATACTCCAGGAGTCACCCCAATCTTAGCTTTGAACACCTTATTGAAAACAGCCAAAGAATTAAAACCGTATAGCTCGGCAATTTGAATCATGGATTTTCCTTTATAGGCATCAGGATTATTCTTTAGGTGGTTGATTGCGTAGGTTATGCGAAGATCTTTTAGATAGCTTGCAAAATTGAGACCTTTATATGTGTTCGCTACTTTGGACAAATAAGTGCTGTTGGTGTTCAGGGTTTTGGCCAAAGATTCTTGATTTACCTTGCCATCTAAGAAACCTTTTTCTTTTTCCCAATGATCTAAATTTTTCAGTATTTCTTGAAGAATACCCTCATCAATATCAATTGTAGACTTCTTGGAATTTTCCGAAAAATCCCCTGCCTTTAACTCAACGGGTTGCTCTAGCGCAAGTGCTAGTCTTTTTTTTATGTTGCGATACTTCAAATAGTACCCTGACAGCCCAAGAACCAGTGTTCCACAAATAAAATAAAATAGTTGTAGGCGTTTGCTTTTAGAAGAAATAATACTGTTCAACAATGATTTTTCTTGTTGTTGCAGAGGCAAATCAAATTTCTTTAAAGTGATTTCTCGCAAACGTTCTTGTGTACGCGCTAGAAGACTATCATAATAAACCAGCCTTTTAAAGTACTCCTGTTCTTTATCTTTATCATTATTGTCGATTGCATCCTTAAGTAAAAATCTGTAGACTTCGTTGGCATTATCAAAAAGTGGATAATTTACGGCGCTCATGATGCTGTCAAAGGACCTAAAATATTCTTTTTTTAAATCTAACTTACCAAGTTTACCTTCAATTTGGCCAAGATAAAACAGTTTGTCCGCCCTAGAGGTACCAGTGGTGTTTTTTACATATTTTGATAAGGTATCCTTAGCTCTTAAAATATCTCCACTATGATAATCCACCTCCGCCGAAATTTCTCGTAAATCTTGAAGTATATTAGTATTCTTAGTTTCAATTGCCATTTTGATGGCTTTTTTTAAATATAATCTTGCAGAGTCAACTTTTTTTGAAAATGTATAACACCTCACCATATTTTGTAGACCATATAGGTGATAGAATCTGTAATCAGCTATTGCATTTTGATTTTTTTCTATAAAATCCAAGGTTTTGTTTTGAAGTAAAATAGCCTCACTCTCTTGTCCAAATTCAGCTTTTAGATTGGCGAGTTCAGACAATGTCATAATCATTAATTCTTTGTCATTAACTTTTTTGACAAAATGAAAGCTTTGAATCAAGGTTTCGGTTGCTTGTTCATCTTTATAATTACTATAAAAAATCGCGCTTTTTGCATACAAAACCCTTCCCATGAACTCGTTGTATTTTGCTTTGTCCAACTGATTCATACTATTTACAATAGTAATTGCCGAATCCAGACTTTTAAGGCCATCCTCAAAATTCAAGTCCCAGGCCCTATAACGATAGGCTTGTGCTAACTCAAGTGTGTCTTTTTCCTTTTTTGCCTTTGCAACATGAATATCAAAATACTTATCCAGATAGTTCTGATCTGCGTTATACCAAATAGTTTTTAATTCTTCAAAGGTAATTTGGGTGCCCTTTTCTTCCTCACCACTTTGAGCCATACTACATTGTAATGTTATGGTTGTAAGAGTAAAACAGCTCCAAAAGAATTTTGTAAGAATAAATCGCATATGTTTTTGTGATAAAAACTTTATTAGAACATCAGAAATATAAAGTTAATAATGTACAAAAGAGAAAGAAACTGAAGAAAGGCTAAGTAGAATTGACCAGTGGATAGATTAAAACAACCATTGTGTCTGTTAAAGGACTGAAACCATGTTTTTTAATCATTAGCAACTATGACTTTTTCAATCATAACATTATCTGTGCAATTTTTTGCCCATAGTACCCAATCTTTTCCCTCTACCGTATTTGTGATAAAGTAGGTTTTACAAGGTTTTGATTTGGTGTCACTTTTACCAAAATCTATGTTTCCTACTTTTAAGAAAGACTTTACCATGAGCGAGTCCTTGGTCGTGGTTCCAATATTCTCAGAGAAAACAAGGGGTTTAGACCTCATATCTTTTAGAACTCTGCAATTGGGAAAATAGCAAAACTCCGTTCCCGTTTCATCCGATTTCTTTTTAAGGAAGAAAACAAGAAATACTATTCCAATGGACAGTCCTACAAGGTACCATCCCAAACGTTTTAAAAATGCCATGCTGTTTTAAAAAATAAGAAAATTAATATCATTGTAAGTAAGGCTAAACCAATCTCCAACAGATTTGTTGGTTAAAATACCATGATACATGTAAAGGCCATTACGCAACCCTTTGTCAAAACGGAGTGAATGCTCCAAGCCTCCGTCTTCGCCAATTTTTAATAAATATGGCGTAAAAATATTACTTATAGATATTGATGATGTTCTAGGGTAGCGAGATGGAATATTAGGTACGCCATAATGAATTACATCGAACTTTTCTATGGTAGGTTTGGTATGGCTTGTTACTTCAGACGTTTCAAAACAACCGCCCATGTCAATGCTAACATCAATAATTACAGCACCTTTCTTCATATTCTCTACCATAGTACTGGATACGACAATAGGGGAGCGGTCTTGTCCTCTTGTGGCTCCAATGGCTACATCACAACGCTTAAGAGACTTTAAAAGATTTTTAGGTTGAATGGTAGACGTATATACTGTTTGGTTCAGGTTGGTTTGAATGTTACGCAGTTTGGTTATGGAGTTGTCAAATATTTTAATGTTTGCCCCAAGTCCAAGCGCGGAACGCGCTGCAAATTCACCAACGGTACCCGCCCCAATAATTACAACTTCTACAGGAGGCACTCCACTTATATTGCCAAACATTAAGCCGTTGCCCTTATTGGTGGTCGCCATTAATTCTGCCGCTATCAAGATTGAGGAAATACCAGCAATCTCACTTAACGAACGTACTGCAGGATATTTCCCGTCCTCATCTCGTATGTATTCAAAAGCAATGGCAGTAAGTCTTTTTTTGGCCATGGCCTCAAAATACTCTTTGGACTGTGTTTTGATCTGAAGCGCAGAAATAATTATCGTCTGTGGATTAAGCAAATCGATTTCAGATAGGGTAGGTGGTTCTACTTTTAGAATCAAGGGACAGGAAAAGACTTTTTTGGTGTCTCTGGTAATTTCTCCGCCAGCATTGGTATAATCAGCATCTGAAAAATTGGCGCCATCCCCGGCACCAGATTCAATCAACACTCGATGTCCGTGGGCGGTAATTGCGTTTACCGCATCTGGCGTAAGACATATACGTTTTTCCTGATATTGGTTTTCTTTGGGGAGTCCAATAAAAAGCTCTCCTTTTTGCTTTAGAATTTCTAAAGTTTCTTCTTGGGGTAAAAGTTGCTGCTTGCTAAATGGAGAGGATGGTTGATTCATAAAATGAAAATCTGAGAATAACTCTGGATGAGCTTTAAAGCAAATTTACATTTTTTTTGAAAGGGTCTGGTGACGCTGTTCCAGTTTCTCGCGTTCTTTGCGGAGTTCTTCTTTTTCCTTCAATATTTGCAGCTCGGTATTCATAGAGTCTAAATCTATACCGTGCACATGCTTGTCAAATAGTTTTATCCTTATAAAATATACTATAGGCACAATTACCATGGTGACCGCAACAATATACAGTATTTCATTTTCATCAACTTTTGAGGAATCAGAAGCAAAAGAGGAATATAATTGAAAAGCATACATTGAAATTGGGATTAAAATGGTATGATACCACCAATTTTTGCAGGTAACAAACCAAAAAACCAAAAGTACTAAGGGAACCAATTTTGTAAGGTAGTAATACAATGCCGTTCCTGCATCTCCAAACCCATTTGAAGTTAAACTGAAAATTAGGAGATCAATTTTTTCTTTTCCGTCAGGAATATATTTATATGAATAAAAAACAATAGGGGTGATTGCAATAACCAAAGCAAGAATCCCTTCAAGAATCAGTTTGTTCCTTATTTGTTTTCTTTCCTTCATAATATAAGGATAACTACAAATACTTAAATTTATTGTAAAAAAAAACCCTTCCATTGAAAGGGTTTTTTAATTTAAAAAAGTAAAAAAGACTATCTGCCTTTTATAATTTTACTTTTTTCAATACTAACTGTTTGATCTTGGTTAATATCAACAACGTCGGTAGAAACCGCAGTCATTGCCAAGAAAGCAACAGCCAATAATCCAAAAAATAGTCTTTTAGTGTTCATCGTAAAAGAGTTTTTGGTTAATAAATGAATTCATTTCAAGAACAAATGTAGGAAAATTTCCCAACCTACAATGCATTTCAACGATAAAAAGTGTATTTAATCCTAAAAAGGCGACTTTTTATCGACAGATTTGCAGTTCATCGAAACTGAGGAGAAGATATGTTTTAATAAAATCAATCTAGACTAAACTCGACTGAGCGAGTGTTTTCATCGATAAAGTGTAAGTAAACAGATACAGCATCTTCAGGCAATAATGAAGTAATTTTTTCTGGCCATTCTATAAATATCCAACCATCGGAGTTGAGATAATCCTCAAAGCCCAGATCCATGGCTTCAACCTCATTTTCTATTCTATAAAAATCAAAATGAAAGGCCAGAAGTTCATTGTTTTTATTTTGATATTCATTTACCAAACCAAAAGTTGGGCTATTGGCCAAGTCTATTCCACCAAGTTCTTTCACTATGGCTTTTATTAATGTGGTTTTACCCGCACCCATTTCGCCATAAAGGCAAATGATTTTACCAGGGGTATATTTTAGCAAGTCTTTGGCGACCTGATCTAATTCTTCAAGCTTAAACGTAATCTTCAAACTATATTATTTTGGGTCCAAAACTACAAAAGGAACAATAATTTCTTCCAATGATACACCACCATGTTGGTATGTGTTCCTGTAATAGCTAACATAATGATTGTAGTTGTTGGGGTATGCAAAGAACAAATCATTTTTGGCAAAAATATAGCAGCTACTTAAATTAATATTTGGTAAATGAACACTTTGTGGATTTTTGGTGGCCAATACATCTTTGTTCTCATAGGTAAGGCTTCTCCCTGTTTTATACCTTAAGTTAAGACTGGTTTCCCTATCGCCAATTACTTTAGATGGCTGTTTTACGTTTATAGTACCATGATCGGTTGTTAGAATTAATTTCATTCCCATATTCTGAGCTTGTTGTATAATGTCTAACAAAGGAGAATTTTTGAACCAGCTTAGAGTTAGAGAACGGTATGCTTTATCATTGGAAGCCAATTCTTTTATCACCTCCATTTCAGTTTTAGAATGAGAGAGCATGTCTACAAAATTGTACACAAGTACAGTTAGGTCATTATCTTTTTGGGATTTAAAATTTTGAGCTAATTGTTTTCCTTGCCTAAGGTTGCTGATTTTGTGGTACTCCCATTTTAAATTTACCCCCAGTCGTTTTAGTTGGGCTCCAAGGAACTCTGCTTCAAACAAATTCTTACCACCTTCATCTGTATCGTTTTTCCACCAATTTGGATGTTGTTTTTCCATGTCCAGCGGCATCAGACCAGAGAAAATGGCATTTCTGGCATATTGCGTTGCTGTTGGAAGAATGCTATAATAGGACGCCTCTTGTTTTTTCTTGTAATGCACTGCCAGTGTTTCTTCAAAAGCAACCCATTGGTCATACCTTAAATTATCTATAACAATTAATAAAGTCTTGTTGCCATCCAATTCTGGTTGAATCTTTTTTCTAAAAAGTGTATGAGACATTACTGGACCATCACTGTCCTTAAACCAATCACTGTAATTCTTGTCCACAAATTTGCTAAACTGTGAATTGGCTTCAACTTTTTGCGATTCTAAAATTTCGAACATTCCAGAATCTTCAATTTCCTCTAATTGCAGTTCCCAATAAATAAGTTTTTTATAAAGATCTGCCCACTCCTCATGGCTGTTGACCATGGATAGGTCCATTGCAATTTTTCTGAATTCTTGTTGGTAGTTGGATGTGGTCTTTTCTGAAACCAAACGAGAGTTGTCCAAACTCTTTTTTAAAGAAAGTAATATTTGATTTGGATTTACTGGCTTAATTAGATAGTCGGCAATTTTAGAACCAATCGCCTCATCCATAATATACTCTTCCTCACTTTTAGTGATCATTACCACTGGGATGGAAGCATCATGTTTTTTAATCTCGGTTAAGGTTTCTAAACCAGAAATACCGGGCATATTTTCATCTAAGAAAACAATGTCAAAAAATGTGTTTTTTATTTCTTCCAACGCATCTTGACCGCTCTGACTGGTAACTACCTTGTAGTTTTTGTTTTCAAGAAAGAGGATATGAGGTTTTAACAGATCGATCTCGTCATCGACCCATAGAATGGTGATCTTGTTCATATAGTAGTTATCTTTGTGTAATTAAAACAAACTTCCTTGGCCCAAACCAATAAGCTTAAAGTCTTTAACGATCCAATTTACGGTTTTATTGGAACTCCAAATGAACTTATTTTTAGTCTGATAGCCCACCCTTACTTTCAAAGATTGCGTAGGATTTCTCAAATGGGCATGTCTTATCTGGTATATCCGGGGGCACACCATACAAGATTCCACCATGCGCTTGGGAGCATGCACCTTATGACCAAGGCCATTCAAATACTTAAATGGAAAAATATTGAAATTGAGCCAGATGAAGAAACGGGATTACTTTGCGCTATTTTGTTGCATGATATTGGCCATGGACCTTTTTCTCATGCGCTGGAAGGATTCATAGTTCCTGAATTAAGCCATGAAGAAATTTCGCTGCAATTTATGATGGAGCTTAATAAAGAATTTAATGGTCGATTAGAAACAGCAATCGCCATTTTTAAAGGAGAATATCCCAAGCCGTTCATGAACCAATTAGTATCCAGTCAGTTAGATATGGATAGATTGGATTATTTAAAAAGAGATAGCTTTTACTCTGGAGTAACGGAAGGAAACATAAATTCTGAAAGACTTATTTCTATGTTGAATGTTGTTGATGGGCATTTGGTTGTTGAAGAAAAAGGGATATACGCAGTAGAAAAATTCTTAATGGCCCGTAGATTTATGTATTGGCAGGTTTATCTTCATAAAACAGGGTTGGTCGCGGAGCAATTACTGGTTCGTATCATGCGAAGAGCCCGTGAACTTTTAAGAGGAGGAACTAAATTATACGGAAGCCAATCGTTTTTGTTTTTCCTTAACCAAAACAGCAGCATTGTCTTTGACACCAGTATTTTGGAGAAATTTGCTCAATTGGATGATATAGATGTTATGGCAGCGATAAAGTCTTGGCAATTCCATGATGATCTGGTACTCTCCAAAATGTGCAAAATGTTACTTAACAGAACATTGTTGAATGTGAAGATTAAAAACAAGCCCATTGATTCGCAAAAGCTTGAGGAAAAACGTTATAATCTTATTCAACATCAAGGCTTCAAAAGGGAAGAGGCAGAATATTTTGTGTTCAGCGGAGAGATCACAAACAAGGCCTATAATGAAAACCACCAAACCATCAATATTCTCAAAAAAAACGGAAAGGTCACGGACGTTTTAAGGGAATCGGATCAGTTAAGTCTAAAAGCGCTATCCAAAACGGTTACAAAATATTATAGCTGCTATCCAAAAGAACCTGTTTAACAAATTTTGTTACTTTTGCTGAAATGAAATTTACAGCCACCCAAATTGCCGGAATTTTAGAGGGAGAAGTTGAGGGTAATCCTCAAATTGCTGTGCATAAGTTATCTAAAATAGAAGAAGGGGAAAAAGGCTCTCTTACTTTTTTAGCAAACCCTAAGTACACGTCTTTCATCTATTCAACTAAGGCTTCAATCACCATAGTAAATAAAGATTTTATTCCAGAACAGGATTTGTCAACAACGCTAATAAAAGTTGAGGATGCATATAAATCTTTTTCCAAATTATTGGAATATTACAATCAGGTAAAAAATAACAAGGTTGGCATTGAAACTCCAGCTTTCGTTTCAGAAAGTGTTGTTTATGGCGAAGGGTTTTATTTAGGAGCGTTTTCCTATTTAGGAGATAATGTAGAGATAGGGAAGAATGTTAAGATTTATCCTAACGTATATATTGGAGATAATGTGACCGTTGGTGATAATGTTGTGGTATTTGCAGGTTCAAAAATATATTCTGAGTCTGTTGTAGGCAATAATTGCGTGATTCATAGTGGTGCAATCATTGGTGCAGATGGATTTGGATTTACTCCAAATGAAAATGGAGAATATAGCAAGGTGCCTCAAACAGGTAATGTCATTTTGGAAGATAATGTAGATGTTGGTGCGGGCACCACTATTGATCGAGCAACTTTGGGTTCCACAGTGCTTAGAAGAGGGGTGAAGTTGGATAATCAAATACAAATTGCGCACAATGTTGAGATTGGAGAACATACTGCTATAGCTGCTCAAACAGGGATTGCAGGGTCTACCAAAATTGGCAAAAACTGCCTGATTGGTGGGCAAGTTGGTATAGTTGGACATATTACCATTGGTGATAGGGTAAGAATACAAGCCCAGTCTGGAATTGGCAGAAACGTAAAGGATGATGAAGTCCTTCAAGGGTCGCCCGCGTTAAATTATGGTGACTACAATAAATCATATGTACATTTTAAAAATTTACCAAAGCTGGTAAATAAAATCACCAACCTTGAAAAAAAAGTTGAAGGTGAACAAGAATAAACAATGCACAATAAAAAATAATGTAACGCTAGAAGGAGTAGGGTTACATACGGGTGAGAACGTTACGATGACTTTTGTTCCGGCAAAAGAAAATCATGGATTTGCTTTTAAAAGAGTGGATTTGGAAGGTGAACCCATAATAGAAGCTGATGCCAACTATGTTGTTAATACACAGAGAGGCACCAATTTAGAAAAGAACGGCGTAAAAATCCAGACATCAGAACATGTTCTGGCCGCTTTGGTTGGTTTAGGAATAGACAATGTTGTAATTGAATTGGACGCACCAGAACCGCCCATAATGGATGGGTCTTCAAAGTTTTTTGTAAAAGCCTTAGAAGAAGCCGGAATTGTAGAGCAAGAGCAGGATCGTGAAGAATATGTAGTAAAAGATGTTATTTCGTATAAAGACGAGGCTACTGGTAGTGAGATTACCGTAATTCCTTCCGATCAATATCAAATCACAACAATGGTCGATTTTGGAACTAAGGTTTTGGGTACTCAAAATGCTACTTTAGAGCAAATTTCTGACTTTAAGGAAGAAATTGCGGATGCCCGTACATTTAGTTTCTTGCATGAGCTGGAAATGCTTCTTGAGCATGGACTCATTAAAGGAGGAGATCTTAACAACGCTATTGTATATGTGGACAAGGAGATATCAGAATCCACAATGAAAAAATTGGAAAAGGCTTTTGATAAAAAGAAGTTATCAGTAAAGCCAAATGGGATACTGGACAACTTAACCTTGCATTACCCAAATGAAGCTGCACGTCACAAATTACTGGACGTGGTAGGAGATTTGGCCTTGGCTGGAACTAGAATAAGAGGAAAGGTTATTGCCAATAAACCAGGACATTATGTAAACACACAGTTTGCGAAGAAACTATCTAAAATAATTAAAATCGATAAAAGGAATAAAGTTCCGAGCTATGATTTGAACCAAACACCTCTTATGGATGTTACACAAATCATGAATATGTTGCCTCATAGACCACCTTTTTTGTTGGTGGATAAAATATTGGAGCTTTCTGACACTCATGTGGTTGGCGTTAAAAATGTGACCATGAACGAGCCTTTCTTTGTAGGTCATTTTCCAGGAGCACCTGTAATGCCAGGTGTTTTACAGGTAGAGGCAATGGCCCAAACTGGAGGGATTTTGGTTTTGAGCACGGTTCCAGACCCAGAGAATTACCTTACTTTTTTTATGAAGATAGATAATGTAAAATTTAAGCAACAAGTGGTTCCGGGAGATACTTTAATATTTAAATGTGATCTAATTTCCCCGATTCGCCGCGGAATCTGCCATATGCAAGCCTATGCCTATGCCAATGGAAGATTAGTCTCAGAAGCTGAATTGATGGCGCAAATTGTAAAAACTAAAAACACAGAATCGTAAATGAATCAGCCTCTTGCTTATGTTCATCCCGGTGCTAAGATTGCCAAAAATGTTGTCATAGAACCTTTTACTACTATACATAACAATGTAACAATAGGAGAAGGAACTTGGATTGGATCCAACGTTACAATAATGGAAGGCGCACGCATCGGAAAAAATTGCAACATTTTTCCTGGAGCAGTTATTTCTGCAACCCCACAAGATTTAAAATACCAAGGAGAAGAGACAACTGTCCATATAGGTAATAATACAACTATACGGGAATGTGCCACCATAAACAAGGGTACATCTGACCGTATGAAAACGGTAATAGGGAATGATTGCTTAATCATGGCCTATTGTCATATTGCTCACGACTGCTTTATTGGAGACGGATGTATTTTTAGTAACAATTCTACATTGGCAGGACATGTAACCATTGGAAAAAATGTTGTTTTGGCAGGTATGGTCGCTGTGCATCAATTCGTTTCTATAGGTAATCATGCATTCGTTACTGGTGGTTCATTGGTAAGAAAAGATGTACCTCCTTTTGTGAAAGCTGCTAGAGAGCCACTTTCTTATGTTGGCATCAATTCAATAGGACTACGAAGGAGAGGATTTGAGGCCCACAAGATTAGAGAGGTTCAAAACATTTACCGCATACTTTATCAAAGAAATTATAATAACTCTCAAGCCGCTTCCATCATAGAAGCAGAAATGGAGGCTACTCCGGAACGAGATGAAATCCTGCAATTTATCAGGGATTCGCAAAGAGGAATTATGAAAGGTTATTTCAGTTCAAACTAAAATTATGGCAAGCACTTCAGATATAAGAAAAGGATTGTGTATTAAATACAATCATGATATTTTTAAGATAGTAGAATTTCTTCACGTAAAGCCTGGTAAAGGGCCTGCTTTTGTTCGTACAAAATTAAAAAGCGTTACCACAGGAAAGGTGATAGACAATACTTTTTCTGCAGGTCATAAAATTGAGGACGTAAGGGTTGAAACAAGATCATATCAATATTTATATGCCGAAGGCGATACCTTCCATTTTATGAATACAGATGATTACAACCAGATTACACTTGAGAAAAATTCTTTGGATTCTCCAGACCTACTTAAAGAAGGAGAAGTGGTCACTATCCTTTTTAATACGGAAGACAGTATGCCCCTTTCTGTTGATATGCCAGCAAGTGTTATTCTAGAAGTTACCCATACTGAACCTGGGGTAAAAGGGAATACGGCAACAAATGCGACTAAACCAGCTACCGTGGAAACCGGGGCAAGAATCAATGTACCCCTTTTTATTAATGAAGGCGATAAGATAAAAGTTGAAACGGAAAAAGGTACATATATGGAAAGGGTAAAAGAATAACCTGAATGAAATTTCCAAGAACGTACACTTTAAAAGAGATATCAGAAATAATTGACGCTGAGTTTGTTGGTGATTCCAGTTTTGCAATACAAGGAATAAATGAAATCCATGTTGTAGAGAAAGGAGATATTGTTTTTGTTGATCATCCAAAGTATTATGATAAAGCATTGGAATCCAATGCCTCCGTAGTGTTAATTAATAAAAAAGTTGATTGCCCAGAAGGAAAGGCGCTTCTAATTTCTGATGACCCGTTCAGGGACTTTAATAAACTCACCCATTTTTTTAAGCCTTTTAAAAGAGCTTCCAGTTCCATTGCTGAAACAGCGGAAATTGGGAAAAATACCGTCATCCAACCGAACACCTTCATTGGTAATCATGTGAAAATTGGAAATGATTGTGTCATTCATGCCAACGTTTCAATTTATGATGGCTGCGTTATTGGGAACAATGTTGTTATCCATAGTGGAACCGTGCTTGGTGCTGATGCATTCTATTATAAGAACAGACCTGAAGGTTTTGATAAATTGCTCTCCGGTGGAAGAGTGGTGATAGAAGATAATGTGGATATTGGGGCATCCTGTACTATTGACAGAGGAGTTACGGGAGACACTACCATAAAAGAAGGCTCTAAACTTGACAATCAAATTCAAGTGGGGCATGATACGGTAATAGGCCAAAAATGTTTGATTGCTTCTCATACAGGAATAGCTGGCTGTGTAGTTATTGAAGACGAAGTAACACTTTGGGGCCAAGTTGGGGTTATTAGTGGAATTACCATAGGTAAAGGAGCTGTTGTATATGCACAATCAGGAGTGGCACAAAGCCTGCAGGGTGGAAAAACATATTTTGGTAGCCCAGCAGGGGAAGCCCGGGCAAAAATGAAGGAATTGGCCACTATTAAAAATATCCCATCGCTACTTAAAAAAGTCAAAGGAAATAGCAAATAAAATACTTTAAATATTATGGACAAAACCATACTTTTGTCCAGCGTTATAATCAAAAAAATATGAGTGTTCTAGTAAATAAAGATTCAAAAATTATTGTTCAAGGTTTCACAGGGAGCGAAGGAACATTCCATGCAGGTCAGATGATCGAATATGGAACCAATGTTGTAGGTGGTGTTACTCCTGGGAAAGGTGGACAAGAGCACTTAGAAAGACCTGTTTTCAATACCGTTGAAGATGCCGTTGAAGAAGTAGGTGCTGATACAACTATTATTTTTGTCCCGCCAGCATTTGCTGCAGATGCAATTATGGAAGCGGCCAGTGCCGGAATTAAAGTTATTATTACAATCACTGAGGGCATTCCTGTTGCTGACATGGTAAAAGCCAATGATTACATAAAAGACATGGACTGTACGCTTGTAGGTCCTAACTGTCCAGGTGTCATTACTCCCGGGGAGGCTAAAGTAGGAATCATGCCCGGCTTTGTTTTCAAAAAAGGGAACATTGGCATTGTCTCCAAATCAGGAACGTTGACTTACGAAGCGGCAGATCAAGTGGTACGTCAGGGATTAGGAATTACCACTGCAATTGGAATAGGTGGGGATCCAATTATTGGAACAACAACAAAAGAAGCTGTAGAACTTTTAATAAATGACCCAGAGACCGAATGTGTGGTCATGATTGGTGAAATTGGAGGTCAATTAGAAGCAGATGCAGCCAAATGGTATAAAGAAAGCGGAAGTAAAAAACCTATTGTTGGCTTTATTGCTGGAGAGACCGCTCCTGCCGGAAGAACAATGGGGCACGCAGGTGCTATAGTAGGAGGTAGTGATGATACCGCTCAAGCCAAAAAACAAATCATGCGAGAATGCGGTATCCATGTAGTGGATTCACCTGCAGAAATAGGTGTTAAAGTAAAAGAAGTGATTGGGTAACCAAGCGTTAAAACTATTGTAAATCCCGTGTAATACGGGATTTTTTTTCGTCAATACGTAAAACAAAAACTATATTTGATTATCAACCAGACGACTAAATTTTGAACATTATGAAACTTTTAGAGGGCAAAAATGTAATCATTACCGGAGCTAGTAGAGGAATAGGAAAAGGAATAGCCCAGGTATTTGGACAACATGGAGCGAATGTAGCTTTTACATATAGTTCTAGCGAAGCACCAGCTTTGGAACTGGAAAAAGAACTTTCAGGCATGGGAGTTAAAGCAAAAGCTTATAAAAGTAATGCCGCAAGTTTTTCAGAATCAGAGGAATTAGTGGCAAAAGTACTAGAGGATTTTGAAAGTATAGATGTACTTATCAACAATGCAGGAATTACCAAGGACAACCTTTTAATGAGAATGGGTGAAGAAGATTTTGACAAGGTGATAGAAATTAATCTAAAATCTGTTTTCAATATGACCAAGGCTGTTCAACGAACCATGTTAAAACAGCGTAAAGGGTCAATAATCAATATGAGCAGTGTAGTAGGGGTGAAAGGCAACGCTGGACAGACCAACTATGCAGCTTCCAAAGCAGGAATGATAGGGTTTACAAAATCGGTGGCCTTGGAACTTGGATCAAGAAATATTCGTTGCAATGCAATTGCTCCAGGTTTTATTGAAACTGAAATGACCGATAAGCTAGATGAAAAGACTGTTCAAGGTTGGAGAGATGCAATTCCATTGAAAAGAGGTGGAAGCCCAGAAGATGTGGCCAATGCCTGTTTATTCTTGGCTTCGGATTTATCTGGTTATGTTACAGGGCAAGTTCTCAATGTTGATGGTGGTATGTTAACCTAAAATGAATGGAAATAAACACGGTACTTCTTATTGTTTTGGCAGCGGTTGCTGCACTTTCTACCGTATTTTTCCAATATTTTTATAAAAATTCCAGAAAGGGCAGTCTTAGGACTATCCTAGCAGGGCTTCGGTTTATCTCACTATTTTGTGCTTTGCTCTTGTTGATCAATCCAAAGTTTACCACGCACGAATATTTTCTTGAGAAAGCCAACCTAATTGTGCTAGTGGATGATTCATCTTCAATGAAAGATGCTTCTGAAGAAAATCTTGTTGAAAGTCAAGTAGAAAGGGTCTTGGAAAATGAAAATATAAAAGATCGTTTTTCTATTCAACAATATACCTTTGGCACTAAGGTTCTTCAAACCGATTCGTTGCGTTTTGACAAAAACCACACGGATATTTCCAACGCACTTTCTACTATTGATGAAATATTTATAGGTGGCGCCAATGCGGTATTACTTTTTACCGATGGCAATCAGACCTTGGGGAAAGATTACGAATACATAGACCTGGCTGAAGACTTGGCCGTTAACCCCATTATTGTTGGTGACACCACTTCTTATGAAGATGTTTTAATAGGGCAGGTAAATGCCAACACCTATGCTTTTCTCAAAAACAAATTTCCTATTGAGGCTACAGTGCTTTACAAAGGCTCAAGGTCCGTATCCAGAACAGTGACGATATCCTTGGATGGTAAATCTGTTTATAAACAGAACATCGAACTGAACAAAAACAGAAACAGCCAGACCATAAATGCTTTGATAAAGGCAGAAAGTGTAGGGGTAAAGTCAATTAAAATAGATATCCAATCCCTTGAAAATGAAAAGAACGTCATCAACAATAGCAAGGAGTCCGCTATTGAGGTTATTGATGAAAAAACCAATGTAACTATTATTTCAGATATTCTTCATCCTGATATAGGAGCATTAAAAAAATCAATTGAAACTAATGAACAGCGTTCGGTTACTATTTTAAAACCCACCGTTTCAATTGATAAGTATAGAGATGCAGATATCTTCATACTATATCAGCCCACACGCAGGTTTAAAAATGTTTATGAGCATCTTTCAAAGGTAAGAGCTAATATTTTTACCATTACTGGAACAAAAACCGATTGGGGGTTTTTAAACCAAGTTCAACAAAGTTTTTTCAAAGAGGATTTTAATCAGAACGAAGAAATAATACCCATTCTTAATAAAACATTTTCAATTTTTGGAGTTGGGGAGTTCAACGTTCTCAATTTTCCCCCTCTACAAAGCAATTTGGGAGATATAGACCTTAAAAAGAATTCTGAAACTGTTCTTTTTCAGCAAATTAGAGGAGTGGATTTAGATAAGCCTTTGTTTGCCATTATGGCAGAAAACAAGCAAAAGGAAGCCGTCCTATTTGGAGAAAACATTTGGAAATGGCGTGCTCAAGTTTATAGAAACACCAAAGACTTTAGAGAGTTTGATGACTTTATTGGCAAGCTGATGATTTATTTGGCTAGCGATAATCAAAAGAGCAGACTAGAACTAGACTTTGAATTGGTATTTGAAGATTCCAGTACTGCAAAGGTTAGAGTTTCTTACTTTGATGAAAGCTATAATTTTGATCCCAACTCAAACATCAGCATCAAAATTGATGGAAAGGAAAATGGTTTTTCCAGAGAAGCCCCTATGTTGTTAAAAGGGTCTTTTTTTGAAATTGACCTTAGTGATTTGGATGCTGGTGAATACACATTTGAAGTTACCGTGAAAGGAGAGAACCTAAAACGTTCGGGGTCTTTTAAAATCCTTGATTTTAATCCCGAAAAGCAAATGATATCTTCAAATTACAATAAACTAAAAAAGCTTGCGGATAATACAAAAGGAGGTGTCTACTTTCCAAATGATTTGAATTTATTGATAAATAATCTGTCCAGCACTGAACAGTACGTTCCAATCCAAAAGAGCAAGCAAAATGTCGTATCTTTAATCGATTTTTGGGTCTTGTTGGCCATTATGACTTTGACCTTGACTTTAGAATGGTTTATTAGAAAATTTAACGGATTAATATAAAATAAAACTCATGGATAGATTACCAAAGATTGCATTACCAGTAATAGCAGTCATAATTTTTGTTATCATTTTAGTTTCCAAATCCGCCATTACCATTGGCTCCGGAGAAGCAGGTGTGCTTTATAAGACTTTTGGTGGTGGTGTTGTAACAGATGAGGCTGCCCTTGGGGAAGGTTTTCATTTAGTGGCTCCCTGGAATAGGGTCTATGTTTATGAAGTTAGACAACAAGAAGTATTTGAAAAAATGCAAGTGCTTTCTTCAAATGGATTGGAAATAAAACTTGATGCCTCAGCTTGGTTTCAACCAAAGTTTGAGGATTTGGGAAGATTGCACCAAGAAAAAGGAGAGTCTTATGTAGAGCGTGTACTGCTCCCAACGATTCGTTCTGCGGCAAGAAGTGTTGTGGGACGTTATACCCCAGAGCAATTGTATTCCAGTAAAAGGGATGCCATTCAGCAAGAAATATATGAAGAGACCAAGAAAATTGTAGATGGTCAATATATTCAGTTGAATGAAGTGTTGGTTAGGGATGTTACCCTGCCACCTACTATTAAAGAAGCGATAGAACGTAAACTAAAACAAGAGCAAGAATCTTTGGAATATGAGTTCAGACTGGTAACTGCTTCCAAAGAAGCGGAAAAAGTAAGAATTGAGGCCCAAGGTAAAGCAGATGCCAACCGTATCTTAAGCGCTTCCTTAACGGATAAAATACTTCAGGACAAAGGAATAGATGCTACGTTGGAGCTTTCAAAATCCCCAAATTCCAAAGTTGTTATTGTGGGTAGTGGAGATTCTGGTTTACCATTGATTTTGGGAAATAACTAAATAACTCTTTTTTGATATAAAAATATATTCTACTTTTGAAGTCGAAATGAGAAATAAAAACACACATCATCACCATTTTTATACTTGCACTCAGGCGAGATAGAAATGTATTGTTGTTTTTAAAATATATTCTAACCCGTTTGAGAAATCAAACGGGTTTTGTTTTTGTACCTGTTTGGTTTCCAAACAAAACGTAATAAAATGACAAAAATTAGAATTGCAGTTCAAAAGAGCGGACGTTTAAACGAAGATTCTCTTAAGATTTTAAAAGATTGCGGAATTTCTATTGATAACGGAAAAGATCAGTTAAAAGCTACGGCCCGTAATTTTCCTATGGAGGTACTATATCTTAGAAATGGGGACATTCCCCAATATTTAAGAGATGGAGTGGTTGATATTGCCATTCTTGGAGAAAACGTGTTGGTAGAAAAAGGAGCGGATATTACCATCGCAGAAAAATTGAATTTTTCAAAATGCAGGGTATGTTTGGCCGTTCCCAAAGGAGTAACATATAATTCCGTTCAGGATTTAGAAGGTAAACGTATTGCTACCTCATATCCAAATACTGTGAATGATTATTTAAAATCAAAAGGAGTAAATGCAGATTTGCACATTATTAATGGATCAGTAGAAATAGCTCCCAATATTGGTCTTGCAGATGGTATTTGTGATATTGTGTCAAGCGGAAGTACACTCTTCAAAAACAATCTGAAAGAAGTAGAAGTAATCTTAAAAAGTGAAGCGGTGTTGGCCGTTTCCCCAAAGATTTCTGAAGAACGAAAGCAGATTTTGAGGAAGCTTCGGTTTAGAATCAAATCTGTTTTACAAGGTAGACAGAACAAGTATGTATTACTAAACGCTCCAAATGATAAGTTAGATGAAATTATTGCCTTACTGCCCGGAATGCGCAGCCCCACGGTATTGCCATTGGCTGAAGAAGGCTGGAATTCTGTACATACCGTAATTAAGAAAGATACTTTTTGGGAAGTAATAGATGAATTGAAGCAAGCTGGTGCTGAAGGTATTTTGGTATGTCCAATTGAGAAAATGGTTTTGTAATGCAGCGAATTGAATACCCACAACAAAAGGATTGGGAAGACATATTAAAGCGACCTACGCAAACAGTTTCCGATATTGAGGAGACGGTTACCACAATATTTGAAGAGGTACGGTCTAAAGGAGATGCTGTTATAAAAGAATATACCGAAAAGTTTGACAAGGTTAAGCTAGAGTCATTTTTGGTTTCCATTGAGGAAATAGAAAAAGCATCGGCCGAGGTTTCGGAGCAGTTAAAAAAAGCCATTTCCTTAGCCAAGAACAATATCGAGAAATTTCATGCTGCCCAGAAAACAAAACGGATAGCATTAGAAACAATGCCGGGGGTTTCTTGCTGGCAAGAGAAAAGACCTATTCAAAAAGTGGGATTGTATATTCCAGGGGGCACGGCTCCCTTATTTTCAACAATATTAATGTTGGCAGTTCCTGCAACAATTGCCGGTTGCAAAGAAATCATACTATGCACGCCTCCAAATAATAGAGGAGAAATAGATCCAACAATTTTATATACCGCTAAGCTTTGTGGGGTGACACAGATTTTCAAAATTGGTGGAATACAGGCTATTGCCGGAATGACTTTTGGAACAGAAGGTATTCCAAAAGTTTATAAAATATTTGGTCCAGGAAATCAGTATGTAACGGTAGCTAAACAATTGGCCACAAAATATGGGGTTGCCATAGATATGCCCGCAGGGCCAAGTGAATTATTGGTGGTTGCCGATGACTCTGCCAATGCCGCCTTTGTGGCTTCAGATTTATTAAGCCAGGCCGAACATGGAGTTGATAGTCAAGTCATATTGGTTTCTACTTCAGAAAAACTTTTAGATGATGTCGCTTGGGAAATAGAGAGCCAAATAAAAGTACTTCCACGCAGAGCCATTGCTGAAAAGGCAATTGCCAACAGTAGGCTTATTTTAGTAAATAATGATAATGAAGCTATTGAGTTGATTAATGAGTATGCCCCTGAACATTATATTGTTTGTATGAAAAATGAAGAGTTCTTTATAGAGAACACGATTAATGCAGGCTCTGTATTTATAGGAAATTATACACCAGAAAGCGCGGGAGATTATGCTTCTGGCACCAACCATACGCTGCCAACAAATGGGTACGCCAAACAATTTAGTGGTGTAAACCTAAATAGTTTTATGAAGAGTATGACATTTCAAAAAATAACCAAAGAAGGTATATTGGGTATAGGCAATGCAATTGAGTTAATGGCAGAAGCAGAAGGACTACAGGCACACAAAAATGCAGTAACGCTTAGATTAAAAAATTTAGAATGACATCTGTTTTCAACATAAATAAATTGGTAAGGGAAACGGTAAAAGGCCTAAAGCCATATTCGTCTGCAAGAGATGAATATGTTTCTGATGGTTCCAAAATGATTTTTTTGGATGCCAATGAGAACCCTTTTGAAAATGGACTAAATCGGTATCCAGACCCTCAACAGAGAAGCCTTAAAACACTTTTAGCAGATCAGAGGCAGGTACAAGAAAAGAACATTCTTCTTGGAAATGGCAGTGATGAAGTTTTAGATTTGATATTTAGGGCTTTCTGTGAGCCTAATCAAGACAACGTTATTACTTTGCCGCCAACCTATGGAATGTATAAAGTTCTATCAGGAATCAATGCTGTTGAAAACGTAGAGGTAAGGCTAACGCCTGATTTTGAACTAGATGTAACCCAAATTTTAGAAAGAGTAGATGAGAAAACCAAAATTATTTTCATTTGTTCCCCTAACAATCCTACGGGCAATGCCTTTCAAAAAAAGAGCATAGAACGGTTACTTGAGAATTTCAATGGTCTAGTTGTCATAGACGAAGCTTATGTTGATTTCTCGGAAAAAGAAGGTTGGTTATCGGTTTTGGCCAACTATCCAAATTTAATTATCACTCAAACAATGTCGAAAGCTTATGGTATGGCAGGCATCCGGTTGGGTATTTGTTATGCATCCGCAGAAATTATAACTATACTGAACAAGATAAAACCCCCATACAATATAAATCAGCTGACACAATACCAAGCACTTAAAAGAATTTTGGACGACACCATGGTCCAGGAGGAAGTTCAACAAATATTAAAAGAACGCAAAACTTTAACCAAGGCATTGAAACTGTTGGATTTTGTAAACAAAGTGTATCCTTCAGATTCAAATTTTATTTTGGTAAAAGTGGATGATGCCAACAAGCGCTATCAACAGTTATTGGATGCCAATGTGGTTGTTCGCAATAGGAGTAACCAACCGCTATGCGAAAACACATTACGTTTTACCGTTGGCTCACCTGAAGAAAACAAGAAATTGATTGCTATTTTAAAAGAACTGGGATAATGGCTAAAAAAGTACTTTTTATAGATAGGGACGGAACGATCATCAGAGAGACAGCTGATGAACAAATAGATGCATTTGAAAAAATGATTTTCTATCCAAAGGTGTTTACCTACTTGGGTAAAATTGCCAAAGAGCTGGATTATGAATTGGTTATGATTACCAATCAAGACGGTCTGGGTACGGATATTTTTCCTGAAGAGACCTTTTGGCCGGTACAAAAATTTATATTGAAATCCTTTGAAAATGAGGGAATTGTTTTTGATGAGGTCTTTATCGATAGAACATTTCCAAAAGACAACGCAGATACGAGAAAACCTGGCACAGGTCTATTAACTGAGTATTTTTCTGAAGAATATGATTTGAAAAACTCCTTTGTAATTGGTGACCGTTTGACGGATATGGAACTTGCCAAAAACCTTAGTGCAAAAGGCATTTTTATTAATGATCAGACCAATTTGGGCAATGGAGAGATTTCAGTCAAGCAAGAAGAATTAGATGCTTACATCACTCTCGAAACTAATGATTGGGAAAAAATCTATGAGTTTTTAAAGTTGAAAAATCGGGTTGCAGAGATTTCGAGAAAAACCAATGAAACTGATATCCAAATTAAACTTAATCTAGACGGGGCTGGAAAAAGCAATATCAATACGGGTTTGGCTTTTTTTGACCACATGTTGGACCAACTGGCCAGACATGGACAAATGGATTTAGATATAAAAGTGGAAGGTGATTTGGAGGTAGATGAACACCACACCATTGAAGACACCGCAATTGCATTGGGAGAGGTATTTTCTATAGCATTAGGGAATAAACTTGGAATAGAACGTTATGGTTTCTCTTTACCCATGGATGATTGTCTAGCCCAGGTTGCTATAGACTTTGGTGGACGTAATTGGTTGGTCTGGGATGCGGATTTTAAACGTGAAAAAGTAGGGGACATGCCAACAGAGATGTTTCACCACTTTTTTAAGTCGTTTACAGATGGAGCCAAAGCTAATTTGAACATAAAAGTTGAAGGAACAAATGAGCACCACAAAATTGAGGCAATTTTTAAGGCGTTTGCAAAGTCCATTAAAATGGCGGTAAAACGTGATGTTGAAAAGATGGTGTTGCCATCCACAAAGGGAGTTTTATAAATGAAGATAGTAATTATCAACTATGGTGCTGGAAACATTCAAAGCATCAAATTCGCGATAAAACGGTTGGGACACGAAGCTATTTTAAGTGATAATGTTGAGGAAATCCTTAACGCGGATAAAGTCATATTCCCAGGTGTTGGAGAAGCAAGTTCTGCCATGGATAAGTTACGTTCAAGTGGGCTGGATGCACTCATCCCCATTTTAAAACAGCCAGTACTGGGGATTTGTTTAGGTATGCAGTTGATGTGTAACAAATCTGAAGAAGGGAATACAAAAGGGCTTGGTATTTTTGATTTGGATGTGGTAAAATTTCCAGAATCTGTTAAAGTGCCCCAAATTGGATGGAACGAAATCACGGGATTGCAGTCAAATTTGTTCAGCGATATTGCTGAAAAATCTCATATCTATTTGGTGCATAGTTATTATGCCCCAATAGGCGATGAGACAATAGCAGAATCTGAATATGCTTTTCCATATAGCGCAGCATTGGGAAAGGACAATTTTTATGGAACGCAGTTCCACCCAGAAAAAAGTAGTGATGTGGGCGCAAAGATTTTACAGAATTTTTTAGAAATGTGATGAGCTCAGATTTTTATATATCAACAGAAAAATCCAAAATGGACATTAGCTTGGTCCATAAATACCTTTCCGAAGAATCCTATTGGGCTAAAGGAAGAAGTAAGGAGTTGGTAATTAAATCTATTGAGAATGCTCTGTGTTTTGGAGTCTTCTCTAAAAACGGAGAACAGGTTGCCTTCGCCCGCATTGCAACGGATTTTGTAGTATTTGCTTGGTTGATGGATGTATTTGTAGTAGAACATCATCAAGGAAAGGGAATTGGGAGAATGCTTTTAAAGCATATTTTTGATTACCCAGACCTGCAAAACGTAAATGGAATTGGATTACGAACCAATGATGCACATTCACTTTACAAGGAGTTCGGTTTTGAAACAATACCCAGTCCAGAAACTTGGATGATAAAAATGAAGAAGTAAATGCGAATTATTCCGGCAATAGATATCATAGATGGCAAGTGTGTTAGATTATCAAAAGGTGATTATGGTACAAAGAAAGTCTATAATGAAAACCCTTTGGAAGTTGCCATGCAATTTGAAGCACACGGTATTGAACATCTGCATTTAGTAGATTTGGATGGCGCCAAATCAAAACACATTGTAAATCATAAAGTGTTGGACCGTATTGCAACCAAGACCAACCTAAAAATTGATTTTGGGGGAGGGTTAAAGACTGATGAAGACTTGCATGTCGCTTTTGAGAGTGGAGCAAATCAAGTTACTGGGGGCAGTATTGCGGTAAAAAACAGAGAAACTTTTTTACGCTGGTTGCAAAAGTACGGGTCGTCAAAAATCATATTGGGCGCAGATGCCAAAGATGAAAAAGTATCCGTTTCTGGATGGTTGGAAGATTCTGATAAAGAGTTAATTCCGTTCATACAATCCTATCAAAAGAAAGGTGCTAAATACATTATTTGTACTGATATCAGCAAAGATGGAATGCTTGAAGGCCCATCCTTTAACCTTTACAAAAAGATCTTGTCCAAAACGATGAAAATTGAAACGATGGTAACTGGAAGTGGGGTAGAAGATAAAGAAGTTGTCGGTATTAATTTAATAGCAAGCGGAGGTATTTCTAGTTTTGAGGAGCTACCGAAACTTGCGAAAATTGGTTGTGAAGGAACCATTATTGGTAAAGCAATCTATGAAAATAGGATAAGTTTAAAGCAGTTGGAAAACTATATTTTGGGAAATGAACAATAAGATACAAGATGAATTTGTCCTAAATGCAAATTTTCGAATGGACGAGAGCCTAAGAATGATAAAAATTTGTTTGGATAAATTATCTGAAAATATGATTTGGCAGAAGCCAAATGAAACGACCAATAGTATTGGAAATTTGATTTTGCACCTATGTGGCAACATTACCCAATATGGTATTGCTTCGCTTCAAGGTTTAGCGGATGATCGAAATCGTGACGAGGAGTTTTCCGTGTTATCGGGTTATTCAAAAAATGATCTTTTTCAAAAGCTGGTTACCACAGTAGAAAAAGCTAAAAAGACTATTTTGGAAGCCTCTACAGAGGAGCTCTTAAAGAAAAGGGCTGTCCAGGGTTTTGAGTTTTCAGGCATTGGCAATATTGTACATATAGTGGAACACTTATCTTATCATACTGGGCAAATAGCGCTATGGACCAAAATTTTGAACAATAAGGATTTGGGGTTCTATGATGGAATTGACCTGACGGTGAAAAACGAAGATTAAATGCTTACAAAAAGAATCATACCCTGCCTAGATATAAAAAATGGGCGCACCGTAAAGGGAATCAACTTTGTTGATTTAAGAGATGCGGGAGATCCAGTAGAACTAGCAGAAATCTACGCCCAAGAGGGAGCAGATGAGTTGGTGTTCTTGGATATATCGGCAACGGAAGAACGGAGAAAAACCTTGGCTGATCTAGTCTATCATGTTGCCGAAAAAGTCAATATACCCTTTACTGTCGGAGGTGGAATTTCATGTATTGAAGATGTTGATGTTTTGCTTCAAAATGGAGCTGACAAGGTCTCTGTTAATTCTTCTGCGGTAAAACGACCTGAACTTATAAATGAACTCGTTGCTAAATTTGGATCTCAGTGTATTGTGGTTGCCATTGATGCCAAACAGATTGATGGAAATTGGAAAGTGCATTTAGTGGGAGGTAAAGTGCCTACAGAAATTGATTTGTTTAAATGGGCCAAGGAAGTGGAAGAACGTGGGGCAGGGGAAATACTATTTACTTCTATGGATCATGACGGCACAAAAAATGGATTTGCAAATGAGGCTTTGGCTAAATTGTCTGTTTTAGTCAATATTCCAATTATTGCTTCAGGTGGTGCGGGGGCAGTTTCACATTTTACAGATACCTTTACTCATGGAAAAGCAGATGCAGCTTTGGCCGCCAGTATTTTTCACTTTAAAGAAATTGAAATAAAAGATCTAAAGAAAGAATTAAAGAAAGAGGGAATACCTGTAAGACTATAAAAAATGAAAATAGACTTCACCAAAAATGCTGATGGGCTGGTACCTGCCATTATTCAAGATGCCAAGACAAAGAATGTCTTAATGTTGGGGTACATGAACCAAGAAGCACTAGATGCTACCCAAGCAACCAAGAAAGTGACCTTTTTTAGCCGAAGTAAAAAGAGGCTTTGGACAAAGGGAGAGGAGAGCGGAAACTATCTGGAATTGGTCAGTATAAAAAATGATTGTGATCAAGATTCTTTATTGGTCACTACAAACCCAGTAGGTCCAACCTGCCATAAAGGAACCGATACATGTTGGGCAGAAGAAAATATTCAAGGCTATGGATTTCTTTCCACTTTGGAAAAAATAATCACTTCTCGCAAAGAAGACACAGAAAACACCGATAGCTATATAACATCACTTTTTAAGAAAGGAATAAACAAAATAGCTCAAAAAGTAGGTGAGGAGGCCGTGGAAACGGTTATAGAAGCAAAGGATGATAATGCTGACCTTTTCTTAAATGAGAGTGCTGACTTGTTGTTCCATTATCTGATTTTATTGCAAGCTAAAGGATATCAATTGAATGATATTGTGGAAGTTCTAAAAAATAGACATTAATTTACCACCAAACCACAAATAATTTTTCAATGGTACCATCTGGTTTTTTAACCCAAAGCATAGGTGAGTTTTGCTTTAACATTCTTAAGTTGATTTCTAGAAGTGTTTCATGGTGAGAGGTATACTGTCTGTCCAAGGTTGGTGCAATTACCCATTCCCTTTTAAAAGTAATATGATATTCAAAAGCTTTAAATGTTTTAGAGTTAAAATCGTTAAACCTAATCCACTTGCCCTGGATACAATTCTTGTTTAATGGGCGTATGGAAGCATTTATGTCTCCATAAGGGATGAAAAGTTGTGTTTTAAAGCAAGCTTGTTGTTTAACCGCGTACGGTTGTATTTTCAACTTTTTAAGTTTGTCTTTTAGAACTTCAGTATAAAGCAAAGGGAATTGCTTTTCCCTAAGCTTATCCAATTTGGTAAAAAACATGTCTCGTTTATTTGGACCCATTAAGCGATGAATAGGTTCTGATATTTCTGAATTGATAATGTAGAATTTATAAGCAAGCTCTACATGATAAACCTCTCTGGTTTCAGTGGTTTCAGTGTTTTCAAGAATAAAATCGATTTCACCAATTCTATTTTTCCCTTCATCCACTAGCATGTTTTTTGCCAGGATTTCCCAATGTTTGGAATCTGAAATCAATTGTTCAAAGACATGTTCCATTTGATGGCCAAGCCGTAAACGATCATTGATGGGCTTCGGCTTAAAATTTGATATTTCTATACGTGGAAATTCAAACTGTGGAATTCCAAATTGTTCATTTATCCATAGGGGAGAAGTATTATAAAAACCAGAACACAATTGCTTATCCATAGTTGCAAACATAAACAGAAGCGTTAAGTTTTCATTAAAGCCATGATGGTAAAAGCAGAATGTGTTAATTTTATATAATGGCTATGAATACAAGAAAAGGATTTCGATTTACTACGTACGAAGCCCCTAATCAAACTCCTTTTGAAAAACTTTTTGAGATTTTTCAAGAATTGGTCACCCATACTTCTGGAGATGTGGAAGAGGCTCTTGACTGGCTGCGTGAATTGGACAAGGAATATGAGCTTACAGATGACGATTACACTATTGATGATTTTATTGAGGATTTAAAGGCCAAAGGTTTTATTCGTGAAGAATTTGATACTGATGGTGAGCAAGGAGATGGAGAAGAGGGTGACGGTGGAGGAAGTTTATCCATAACCGCCAAACTAGAACGCGCCTTAAGAAAAAAGGCTTTAGAGCAGATTTTTGGAAAGTTGAAGAGAAGCGGTTCTGGTAACCATAAAACAGGAAAGTCAGGTAGGGGAGATGAGCATACCGGAGAATTTAGAGAGTATCGTTTTGGCGATGCATTGGAACATATTTCTATGACCGAAAGCCTAAAAAATGCTCAGATTAACCACGGTCTCGATAGTTTTTTGCTGAATGAAGAGGATTTGGTTGTTGAGGACACACAGTATAAAGCTCAAATGAGCACAGTGTTAATGATCGATATCAGCCATAGTATGATTTTATATGGTGAAGACCGTATTACTCCGGCTAAAAAAGTGGCTATGGCACTTGCAGAGTTAATCACAACCAGATACCCCAAGGATACTTTGGATATTTTGGTTTTTGGTAATGACGCATGGCCAATACCCATAAAAGATTTGCCCTATTTAAAAGTTGGTCCTTATCACACCAATACGGTTGCCGGTCTTCAATTGGCCATGGACATGCTTAGGAGAAAGCGAAACACCAATAAGCAAATTTTTATGATTACAGATGGAAAACCTTCTTGTTTGAGGCTTCCTAATGGCGATTATTATAAAAACAGTGTTGGATTGGATGATTATATAGTGGAGAAGTGTTATGCCATGGCCCAACAAGCCAGAAAGCTGCATATTCCCATAACTACTTTTATGATTGCACAGGACCCTTACCTCATGCAATTTGTAAGGGAATTTACCCAGGCCAATAGGGGGAAAGCATTTTACACTGGACTTAAGGGACTAGGTGAAATGATTTTTGAAGATTATGAACAAAACAGGAAAAAAAGAATTAAAGGATAGCACTTATAAACGATGAAGCTAGATCACAATAAGATTAAAACCCTTGGCCAATTGAAAGCTGTGGGGTACAAGAGTAAAGGCATTAAGGATGAACTGCGCGGGAATCTATTAGAGAAAATCACTAACGGAGAAGAGACTTTCTATGGTGTTTGGGGTTATGAGAACTCGGTAATACCAGAGTTGGAGCGGGCTATTTTGTCTCGCCATAACATTAACTTGCTTGGTCTACGGGGTCAAGCCAAAACTAGACTGGCCAGATTAATGGTTCAGCTATTAGATGAGTGGATTCCTGTTGTAGAAGGCTCCGAGGTCCACGACGACCCCTATCAACCCATTTCTAGATTTGCTACGGAGCTTATCAAAGAAAAAGGAGATGATACACCAATCAACTGGATTCATAGGGATGAACGATTTTACGAGAAGCTAGCCACGCCAGATGTAACTGTAGCAGATTTAATTGGAGATATAGACCCAATAAAGGCAGCGAATCTAAAGCTTTCTTATGCTGATGACAGGGTTATCCATTTTGGAATGATACCAAGAGCTAACCGCTGTATTTTTGTTATTAATGAATTACCAGATCTTCAAGCAAGAATTCAAGTAGCATTATTTAACATATTGCAAGAGGGAGATATACAGATTAGAGGATTTAAACTAAGATTAGCTTTGGATCTACAATTTGTGTTTACAGCAAATCCAGAAGATTACACCAATAGAGGTAGTATAGTAACTCCATTGAAAGATAGAATTGGCTCTCAAATTCTCACCCATTATCCAGAAAGCATAGAAATAGCCAAGAAAATAACCAAACAGGAAGCCCAATTAGATAGTAGACAGTTAGATAACATTCATGTACCGGAAATTGCCATGGATGTTTTGGAGCAAATTAGCTTTGAAGCACGTAAAAGTGAATACGTAGATGCCAAGAGTGGTGTAAGTGCAAGAATGAGCATAACCGCATTTGAAAACTTATTGAGTACTGCGGAAAGACGGGTGACAAAGTCAGGAGAAAAGAATACGAGCGTTCGTTTGATTGACTTTATGGGTGTGATACCATCTATAACCGGAAAAGTGGAGCTGGTTTATGAAGGTGAGCAAGAAGGTGCCCACTCTGTTGCAGAAATATTAATAGAAGATGCTATAAAGTCCCTGTTTCCAAACTATTTCCCAGAGATTTCCAAATTGGAGCGTAAAGATGCGGAAACCGAATATGATGAGTTAATTCATTGGTTTTTTGATGGGGAAGGCTTTGAACTATTAGATGAAGATTCTGACAAGGAATACAAATCCAAGTTGGATGCTGTGACTCCTTTAAATGATTTATTACGAGAACATCAACCAGAAGTTTCAAAAGCAGATTCTTATTTTATGAAAGAACTGTTGCTATGGGGATTGGTAGCGCACAAAAAGCTAAGCAAACAGCGTTTTACGAAAGGATATCAGTTTAAGGACTTATATGGCAGCTACATTAGGGGCTTGTAACTCATTTCTAAATAGTTATTGCCAAATATTTAAATTGTCATTGTAGTTTTTAAAATTGTATTGTCCTATATGCTGTTTTCTATGCCAGAAAGACATCAATGTAAATAACGGCAATAGGCAATATAAAACCAGGGTAATGGTTCCAATTGGCTTAAAGGTTGACGGCATAATATGTTGTGGGAAATCTGTTATACTGTTCAACACTAAGGCGCTGTCGTAGATTTTAAATAAATAGACAATCATTACTGCGTACAACAAATATTCCAAATTCCGCATTTTGGGGTCTGGTAGCTCATCTTCTGTCACTTTGAACCAAATGACATATAAATACAGAAAATGTACAAGACTCAATAATGGGAAAATATAATTGTCTGGTTTTAAAAAATAGAATCTATTGGTGTAGATACCGTAAAAGTTCAAAACAATTAGGGCAAGGAGTATTGTCAATATAATAATACTGTTTCTTTTCCATGTAAGTAAGTTAGAGATCAGGTTCATAATAATCAAGATTTGGGATACTCAATAGTTTCATTCAAAGAACGGGATTATCAATGGGTTTATTTTAAACAAATCGACTAACAGTAGGTAATGCTAGCTAACATGAAAAAACTACTGTATCACCTATAACTAACCTATTTTTTTAATGGAAAAACTTTCCAAAATGTTAGACTTCTCCACAACCATTCCAACGGTCCATAACGGAATTTTTTCAGCCACCATGTGCTCAGTATCATTTGAACTGAAATGACTAATATTGACAAGGCAAATGTATAAATGTTCCTTAGCTCTCCAATATAGCCTAATCCCCATCCGAAAAGTAAAAAAGTGCCCACAACGCTCTGAAAGAAATAATTGGTAAGTGCCATTTTGCCATATGGAGCAAATGTTGCCAACCATTTCTTGGGCTTTGTCTTTTTATATAAGATTACAAAAACACTAATAAGAATGAAAGTTATGGCCACGTTGTTCAAATCCATAGCAGTGAGTCCAAACATTGCTATCCATTTATCAAAAGTTACATTTCCTCCCATACTACCAAAGGTCAATGCTATTAATCCTCCCGAAACCACAAACAAAACCAGAGACCATATCCAAGTGCGTTTTATCAATTTTTTGTGCTCTTCATATTTTTGAAAAAACTTTGTTCTGCCCATATAAAGACCCAAAAGAAAGAATCCATAGGTAACATAACCTCTTCCAAAAACACCAAATTGAAAATTCAGTTTATTAAGATGGCTGTTATATGAATTTGTAGAAAAAACATCTAACAAGGTGCCATTTTTTAAAGTATCATAATATTCCAAAACCATAGGGTTATCAGGAGTAATACCCATATTTCCAAATAGATTTTCACCTTTTGTAAAATAGAATACAATGTATCTTCCCACTCCTAAAAAAAGAAGTGCCACAATAGCCAAGACCCATTTGCTATTAATCTTGTAAAATGGAATCAGCAAGATTCCCAACATGGCGTAAACGGTTAAAATATCCCCAGCATAAAAAAGACTATGCACGTAGCCTATTGCCAATAAAAGAATTAATCGCCATAGAAACCGACCACCAAAATATTCTCCCCTTTGTGATGCATTATCCATTTGGATAAAGAAACTCAACCCAAATAAGAATGAGAATAAAGCAAAAAATTTGCCTCTTAAAAAGAGTCCAATAAAACCATCAACAATATTATCTCCAATGCCTTGATGAACAGCTTCGTTAAAGTCTCCAGGAGCAGGTGCGCCAATATAATTCTCTACCATGTGAACAATTACAATACCGGCTAATGAGAACCCTCTAAGGGCGTCTATAATTTCAATTCTTTGTTGCGGAAGGACGTTTTTGGATAGTTTCATGACTGTTAGTTTGATGGATGATGATGTTCATAAGACTGTAACTTGCTGTAATTGTTACACTTTGGGGATTATTTTGCCGTCTAAGCAAATAATTAATGCTCAATCGGATTTTTTTGTATTTTGGAACAAACATGATAAATATGCAAAACTGGCTTTATATTTTGCTGATTGTACTTTCAGTTTATATTTTGATTAGCGTTTTGCTCTACTTTCTACAGGACTACTTTTTGTTCAAGCCAGAAAAGCTCTCAAAAGATTTTCAGTTTTACTATGATAATCAAGAAATTGAGGAATATAATGTAGAAACAAGGGATGGTGCCACAATAAATGGATTGCGTTTCAAGTCAGAAAACCCCAAAGGAATTGTATTCTATTTAAAAGGAAACTCAAAGAGTATTAAAGGTTGGGGAAAGTTTGCAGTTGATTTTACCAGACATGGTTACGATGTCATAATGGTGGACTATCGAGGTTTTGGAAAGAGTACGGGGCGAAGGACCCAAAAGGCGGTAAAAAGAGATATGCAGGTAATTTACAATAAGCTTAAAGAAAAAGTTTCTGAAAAATACATTATTCTATACGGACGTTCCATGGGTTCTGGGTTTGCAGCAAAATTAGCCTCTATGAACAATCCTAGAATGCTGATACTAGATGCTCCATATTATAGTTTAAGTAAGGTGGCAAAAAAATATATTCCCTTTATGCCGTTGTCACTACTTATAAAATTTCCAATGCCTACCCATAAATGGTTAAAATATGTTAACTGCCCAATTCATATTATTCATGGAACCGATGATAGGCTGATTCCTTATAAAACAAGTGTGAAACTTTCTAAAATCAAACCAGAACTCACAAAGCTTTACACGGTTATAGGAGGGGGACATAAGGATTTGAACACTTTTGAATCTTATCATAAAATGTTGACCGAAATTATTACTACCCGACCAAAGAAATTTGATTTAGAGGGTTCAAGTATTAATGTGAAACATTCTTCAAGACGCGCCAATGCAAAAGCTTAGACGTTTTGGCCTTTTGCTTATAACTATTTTATCCCTTCTGGTTCTGATGCTTTACTTTCTTCAAGAAAAACTTATTTTTTTACCCACACAACTTCCAGTTGACTACGAATATTCATTCTCATCAGCATTTGAAGAAGTGTTTTTGGATACCTCTGATGGTGCACGGTTAAATGCCATTCATTTCAAAGTAGAAAAGCCAAAGGGACTTATATTGTATTTTCATGGCAATGCAGGAGATTTATCAAGGTGGGGGCAGATTGCATCAGCATTTGTTGATTTGCAATATGATGTACTTATAATGGATTATAGAGGGTACGGTAAAAGCACCGGTAAACTTAGTGAAGAAGCCCTTTATGAAGATGCACAATTGTTCTATGACTATGCATTGAACTTATATGCAAAGGAAAAAATTACGATTTATGGGCGTTCTTTGGGCGCAAGCATAGCTACCCATTTAGCTTCAAACAACACATCTGCAAAACTGATCTTGGAAACTCCTTTTTATAGCTTATTGGATGTTGCCCAAGATCGTTTTCCTTTTTTACCAATGAAACAAGTCTTAAAATATAAAATGAATTCTTTTAAATATATAGAAAAAGTGAAAGTCCCAATTCGTATTTTTCATGGTACTGCAGACAATGTGGTCTCTTATGAATCGGGAAAAAAACTCTTTGAAGCCATTCCCAGCGCAGATAAAAAAATGTATACCGTTGAAAATGGAAATCACAACAACTTGAACGAATTTAAAGTGTATAGAACTGCTATTGAATTAGAATTAAAGTAGCTTAATCAAATAGGTCTGAAGATAAATACCTATCTCCTCTGTCACATACTATAGAAACTATGGTTCCAGTAGTCAAAGTTTTTGCTAGTCGTATTGCCACAGTTGCAGCACCTCCACTGCTCATACCAGAAAATATACCTTCTTCAATGGCCAGTTTTTTAGCCATTTCTTGAGCATCTTCTTGGCTTACTTCCATTACTGTGTCTACTTTCTTTGGGTTAAAAATTTTTGGCAGGTATTCCTTGGGCCATTTTCGTATTCCCGGAATTCTAGAGTTATCCGTTGGTTGTACCCCCACAATTTGAATATCTTTATTCTGTTCCTTTAAGAAAGTAGAAGTGCCCATAATAGTTCCAGTTGTTCCCATACTGGAAACAAAATGGGTTACGCCCCCCTCGGTATCCTTCCATATTTCTGGTCCAGTGGTTTTATAGTGCGCCATCCAGTTATCATTATTGGCGAACTGATTTAACATTTGATACCCCTCTTCTTTTACCTTTGTTTCGGCATAGTCTCTTGCGCCTTCAATACCTACATCTGAGGATGTCAAAGTTACCTTTGCTCCATAAGCCCTCATGGTCTGCACTCTTTCTTTAGTGGAATTTTCGGGCATCACGAGTTCAATGTCTAACCCATAGATCCCAGCGATCATAGCTAGAGCAATACCTGTATTCCCACTGGTAGCTTCTATTAATTTGGAGTCACTGGTAATTTCACCACGTTCCAAACCACTTTTAATCATATTCAATGCTGGTCTGTCCTTAACACTACCGCCAGGATTGTGTCCTTCTAATTTAAAAAGCAGTTTTACATTGGGATTGGGATTTAAAACTTTGGATTCCACTAAAGGAGTGTTTCCAATAAGGTCTAGTATGCTCTTAGACATTAGCTGCTGTTTTTATTTTTATCTCAGGTGTATGAAAGACGGTTGAATTGGCAGGAACGGAGGCGGTCAACCAAGCGTTTCCACCAATAACAGAGTTTTCACCAATAACGGTTTCTCCTCCAAGAATTGTTGCGTTGGCATAAATGGTTACGTTGGACATAATTGTTGGATGTCGTTTGGTTTTTTGAAGGCTTTTGGCAACATAAAGTGCTCCTAAAGTAACACCTTGGTAAACTTTTACATTATCGTGTATTATAGCGGTTTCTCCGATTACCACGCCCGTTGCATGATCAATAAAGAACGATTTGCCTATTTCTGCTCCAGGATTAATATCTACACCTGTTTGCCTATGGGCATATTCGGTCATTAACCTGGGGACCAAAGGGAAACCTTGCTTATGAAGCTCATGGGCCAGTCTGTAAATAGCAATTGCATAAAAGCCAGGGTAGGCCATGTATATCTCTTGAATTGAGAGTGAAGCTGGATCACAACTGAGAATGGCTTCAGCATCCAAATTAAGTTTTTCCAAAACTTCGGGTAAACAAGAAACATAATTGTCCCATACTTTGGTGCATGGTCTTTCCAAATCCCAACAAGCCAGGTCAACAAGCTGGCTAAATTTTTCTGCCAAAATATCCAAGTTTTCAGCTACCGGAGTGTTGACATCAAAAAGTGTATAGAAAAGTTTATTGGTAAAACTTTCCGTTTCTTCTTTTAACCTATAGTCTAAATAGGGTTGTTTTTTATGCCTATTGAGTTCTTCAATGATTTTTGCCTTATTCATAATGAAAAATAAAATCTAAAAATAGCCAAATCATTACCACTCACTGATAGAATTGGCTAACTTTAGCTTAAAAATAACACAACATCTTGGTCCTGTGAATAATTCAACAATAACAAAAGAAGGCTTTAGTTTCCTTAAAGAACTTGCAAAGAATAATAATAAAGAGTGGTTTCAAGAGAACAAAACCACTTTTAAAAGGCATGAGGCCGATGTGAAATCTTTTTATGAAAATATTCTAGAGCGCTTAAATGCCCATGATGAAATTGAAAAGATCAAGATGTTCCGTATTTATAGAGACGTTCGCTTCTCTAAGGACAAAACACCTTACAAAACCCATTTTGCTGGTTCGTTCTCTAGATTGGGCGCCCATTTGCGAGGTGGATATTATTTAAGAATAAAACCTGGGGAATCTTTTGTGGCCGCTGGTTTTTGGGAACCTAACAAGGAAGATTTGTTCCGAATAAGAAAAGAACTGGAAATGGATGCTTCCGAATTCAGAGGTATCATAAATAAAAAATCATTTAAAGAGATTTGGGGAGAGCTGGAAGGCGACGGTGTAAAAACAGCTCCTAAAGGATTTGACAAAGAGCACCAGAACATAGACTTGATCAAGAAAAAGCAATTCATTTTCGTTAGGAACTTCACCGATAAGGAAGTGTTAGCTAACTCCTTTCTTGAAGAAGTGGACAAATCTTTTAAAGCGATCAGGCCTTATTTTGACTTAATGAGTGATATATTAACCACCAATCTAAATGGAGAATCAATTTTAGACTAATACCTCGTTTTCCAATAACTGGACTTGATCTTTTAGTCGTTCTATGACCATGTTCATCATTCTCTTGTTCAAAGCAGAGGAATTCATGGTATAGGTTTCATACTCTTCAACGGTAAACTGACCTATAATCATCCCTTTAAGGGAATTTCTGAATTTGATGTCTTTTTGGATTGATTTCTCAATAGATTCTAATCGTTTTTCCAATGACAATTCATAAAAAGCTCCCTTGTGTTTATGAATATAGTTCTTAAAAACCTCTATCAATAAAAAGTTTTGAAGCTTAATCACGGGACGTAAAGTTTGGTTCTGAAAGCGCTCATCTGACACCATATTATCATGTAACTGAGCTTGTCTAATCTCTGGACGAATGTCCAAAAGATCCTTGGATCTTGAATCCATAATTGTAGTTTTAATAAAATTACATAATCAAAAACCGCATAAAATCTGTCAAGACAATAGTTTTTAACGATGTTATAAACAAAAAAACCACCTAAGTTTTAGGTGGTTTTAGTTGTGCTAAAATGAAATCTATTTGGCTTTCAAAAACTCTTCAAACGTTTTTAAATCAACAGTTTGTTTCTTCAAGTATTTGGTTTTAAGTTTTGAGAAAGTCATTTTGGCTTCTTCAAATTTGCCTGAAATCAGCGCAAGATTTTCCAATTCTGATTTTGTTGGTTTATCATAACTGGCCGCCACTTTGCTATACAATGTGGTCATTTTTTCCCTTAACTGAGGTTCTGCAGAGCCAACGTAGTTATCACCAGTGGTTATCACCAGCTGATTCTTTAAATCATTCAGTTTCAAAACCATTTTTTTATCACCAGTTTGTTCTGCACTTGATATGATCTCATCGATTTCATATACCAAATACGCCAAATCTTGGGTCATATCATAAAGCTGTAGGGTAGTGGAGTTCTTCAAATCCCTATCTTCCTTTGAAAGCGGAGAATCTTTATCATAAGCAAGCTCAAAAGGATGTTCATACGTGTCTTTGCCCTTTTTGAGTACTGCCACGTAATTTCCGGCAGCAACTTTGGGAGCGGTAAATCCGCCAAACGTAAATGTTTTGCCTTTTGCAATCTTTGGGATTTTTCTGCTGAAATTCCAATTGACAATATTGATTCCCTTTGACTTTCCTGGTGTTAGCTCATAAATTAAATTACCATCTGCATCTTGTATTTCAAAAGTCATTTTACCGAACGTATGTCGTTTTTTTAGAAAATACTTCAGTTGCATACTTGAGGGCTTGCTTGAACCAACGAACTCAGTTTCATTCCCGAAACTTCCTGAAAAGCTACTTTTCTCATTGATAGTTGCAACGGGTGTGTCAAAAAAGTGAATATTCTTGTTCAACAATTCTGAATTTATTTCACGTAAAGGAGATATGTCATCTATGATAATAACACCTCTACCGTGTGTGCCCATTACTAAATCATTGGTAGTCTTTTGCAAGTCTATAAAGTGAACAGCGGCGGCTGGCATGTTATTAGTGAACTTTTTCCAGTTTTTGCCACCATCAATGGTTATGAAGAGTCCAAATTCTGTCCCCAAAAACAACAAGTCTGGATTTACATAGTCTTCCTGAATATTTCTTGTAAAACCTTCTACATCATCTGTAATGATATTGCTCCATGTTTTTCCAAAGTCTGTTGTCTTGTAGGCGTAAGGCTTCATGTTATTTTGAGTATGGCCGTCAAACACCGCATAAGCAGTACCTTTATTAAAGACACTTGCTTCTATATGATAACACCATGTATTTTCAGGTAATCCAGGGATGTTTGGAGTAGTGTTTGTCCAAGTTCTTCCCCCATCTTGTGTAATCTGTACATTACCATCATCTGTACCAACCCATATAACATTTTCATCTAAAGAAGATTCAACAATAGTAAAAATGGTAGTATGGTTCTCTGCTCCCGAATTGTCCTTGGAAAGTCCACCAGAATCTTCCTGATTCTGTTTTGCGGGATCATTGGTTGTTAAATCAGGAGAAATAATTTCCCATGAATTTCCCATATCCTCTGATTTGTGTAAAAACTGACTTCCCATATAAAATCTGTCAGGTTGGTTAACGCTAACTGCCATTGGGGCGTTCCAATTAAAACGGAGTTTGGTTTCTTCAGAAATTGGAAGGGGTTGGATTGTTTTAAGTAGCATTTTATCCGCATCATACCTCCAGACATTTGCCGCACCCTGCATCTCAGAATATATTATATTCTTTGTCGGATGCTTTAATACCCTAAATCCATCACCAAAGCCCACTGAATTCCAATCTTTCGCCTCAACACCACCAGGTGATGATGAAGGCCCGTACCAAGAGCCATTATCTTGTAGGCCGCCATAGACATTATATGGCTTTGCATCATCCACACTTATGTGATAAAACTGTGATAGTGGAAGGTTTTGGACAATTTCCATGGTTGTGCCACCATCCCAAGTCCTATATACTCCACCATCTGTGCCAACATACATTACATCTGAGTTGTTGATGTTAAACGCTATGTCATGAATGTCTGAATGCATATTGCCCAAATTCTTAAAGGTTTTGCCTCCGTCTCTTGAAATAGACCCTGTTAGCCCACCTTTAACAACTACATCTTCGTTTTTGGGGTCAACAACTATTCTTGAAAAATAGAATGGACGAACCGTTATACCAAAATCATTGTTAAGTTGCTCCCAGCTTTTCCCGGCATCATCACTTCTATATAAACCTTTGCGTGCATCTTCTTCGGCCTCAATAGCAGTATAAAGTACATTAGGGTTAGAAGGGGCAACGGCTATGGCCAACCTTCCCAGATTGCCGGAAGGAAATCCATTATGAATTTTATCCCATGTTTTACCTCCGTCTATAGATTTGTATAGAGCACTATTGTCACCTCCTGATTCAAAGGACCATCCCGTTCTGCGAAATTCCCACATAGAAGCATACAGTATGTTTGGATCGGTGGGATCCATAGTTAAATCTGCGCATCCGGTTTTTGTGTCCAAGTATAAAAGTTTTTCCCAGCTTGAACCACCATCATTGGATTTGTAAACACCTCTTTCATCACTGTCCCCCCAAAGGGCTCCCAATACTCCAACATAAATCTCCTGAGAATTATTTGGGTTTACGATTACACTGGCTATACGTTCTGAATTCTCGAACCCTATCTTATTCCAATTTGAGCCGCCATCTGTTGATTTGAACAAACCGCAACCAATAGACACACTATTACGCGTCCATGTTTCTCCCGTACCAACGTAAATTACATTGTCTGGATTGTTAGGATCAAGTTCTACAGCACCAATTGATTGGCAGTGCTCATCAAAGAGAGAATTAAAAGTAGCTCCTGCATCACTTGATTTCCAAACACCACCTCCGGCTGTTCCTGCATAGATGATTCTGCTATTGGTAGGATGCACCTCCATGTCGTTTATTCTACCGCTCATCAATGCTGGACCTATATGACGGGCCTTCATGTCTCCAAAGAGTTCTTTTCCTTTAATGGATTCTATCGTTTGTTGCCCAAACCCAAAAGTAGGAGCAAAAACTGCTATTAATAATAGATTAAATACTAGTTTTTTCATTTGATTTCAATTCAAAAAGACCCATTATTTGGGTCTTTAAAGATTATGGAATGAAAGGGTTATTTTTTTTCTTCGGTCATCTCCTCAGGAAAAGAAAAAGTATTTTCTTCAACTTCTGGGTTCAACTCAAAACTCTCCATGTTCATTGAAAAAACCACAGCTCCATCAATATATTGCGAGGTTGAATGAGGGAAGTATAATCCGTCAATTTCTTGATAATCACTCATAACGGACCTAGCCGTTTTACCTTTTCCTTGTCCAGATGTAATCTTCGTTTCAACCGCAATAGGTACAAAGTTCTCTGTATCGAAATAGTAGAAAGAAATGTCATCTTCTTGTGTTCCATCTACCATAATAGGTTCTTTTACCAACTTGATCTTGAAAGTTTCTGCTCCATCAACAGTTTCTTTCCCCAACAATTCTACAGTATATCCTTTGGCTTTATAATCTATAAAAGGATCTGGGAAATCATTAGTGTTCAATTTGAAGTTCTCAGTTTGTTCAGCATCACTTTTTTCTGCTTTCATTGTCATGAAATTAGTGCTCCACAACACCTCTCCGTCATATACCTGTTGTTTAAATTCCTTTCCTTGAATATTGGCTGAAAAAAGCTGACGGCCATCCTTGAGCTGAATAGCTCCAATAGGAAACTCAAAACCTTGCTGGATTCCTACTCCAGATGTTTTAACACCCTCTAGGTTTGTCCAATTTTCAAGTCCTCCCGTGTTTTCAAAGTAATTTGCTATAATTTCATCCGCTGTTTGCGCCTGCACAGATAAAGCCATTGCAAAAAATAGTAAGATTGTAGTTTTAAATGTTTTCATTTTAGTGATTTTATGTGAGTTTAGCTATCAGTATTAAAAGTAAGTAATATGTTACATATTTTATATTTAAAATCTATCATTTACTTTTGATGAGAACATGAATTTATTAAGGATATGAAGTTTGGAAAGGTTGAACAACCAGAATTGATTGATTTCACCATCCCTAAGGATCATCCGGAGACATCCGTGCTCCTTTCCAAAAATAAAAAAGACCAACAGACCAACTTTTATGTTGGTTGTGCAAAATGGAACAGACAGGACCTCAAGAATTTTTACCCAAGAGGAACAAAGGATGAATTGGTGTACTATTCTTCACAGTTCAATTGTATTGAGCTAAATGCTACTTTTTATAGAATTTTTCCTGCAGAGCAATACCAGAAATGGTACGATAAGACTCCGGATGGTTTTAAGTTCTTTCCAAAAATGACCAATGAGGTGAGTCATTTAAGAAGACTTAATGACAAAGTTTATGAAATAGCGGACCGCTATTTAGAAGTAACCTCATTGCTAAAAGATAAATTGGGAACTATTTTTTTACAAATGCACAATAATTTTGGCCCTAAAAATTGGGATAGGGTAGTGCAGTTTGTTGAATATTGGCCAAAAGAATTTCCTCTTGCCATTGAGTTTAGGCATACTGATTGGTTTAATGACGAGAAAGTTGCTCAGGAACTTTACTATCTGCTGCAAGAAAACAATATTGCAAATGTGCTCGTGGATACTGCGGGTAGAAGGGACTTAATGCATATGCGATTGACAAATAACGAGGCATTCATTAGATATGTAGGGGCAAATCATGCCTCTGATTACCCAAGACTTGATGATTGGATAACTAGACTATCCAAATGGGAGACTTTAGGATTGAGCAACATTCACTTTTTTGTTCACCAGAACTTGGAATTAGAATCCCCATTGTTATCTGCCTATTTTATTGAAAAGCTCAATAAAAAGTTTGGAAGTAATCTCACAATTCCAAATACATTAGTTCAAAACAAGCCCAATACTTTATTTTAATAAGGTATACCTACCTCTACAAAGGTGTTTTTTGTATGGTTTTTTGGTGAAACTGGCGCTGCCATGCAACAAGTAGACCCCAAATAGAACAATGATAATTCTTGGAGTCTTTTGACTTTATTTCCGACATTAATATTTTCCGAAAGCTCTATGGTTCCAACTGCTGGGCCTCCAATGATGGATATGTACCATGTTCTGCCGTTATCATCTATAACATCAATGTTATAACGCTCATTTCTAAAAGCTGGTAATGAAGGATTCTCTTTATATATCCAAGGTCTGAGTACCACGAGATCACCGGGTACATGTTGTATTCTTGATATGGTCCCGTTTATTGGTGAGTGTATTCGGTGATAATTTTTATTGTGTAAAAAAACATTGGTAAATGTATAGTCTTTTGGTATTTGTCCCTCTTTCAATCCAAAGACTGTGGCAACAGAACGGGTATCTGATTTTATTTGAACCAGATTTAAATCATGCACGGTATCTGCATCGCATAACAAACCCTCGCATGGCCAGACATATGGACTTTCGTTTTTTGGCAATGACTTGAACTCTCGAATAAAAAAATCTTGAAAACTTTCAAAATTCGTTTTTCCATATGGAGGTTTAAACTTTTCTAAATAGTTCTTGTCCGAGTAGTTTAATCTAATGTACGGTCTAATGATTTTTTTTGAAACAGGCTTATCGTAAAAAGAGCTGTACCAAGCCGAAACTTTACGTTGAAAATTGCCTGGAAGATTTCCCCAGATATCAATGGAGAGAAATTTATAAAAATGGGCTCGCCATGTAGGTACTTTTAAAATGGTAAAGCTGGGGTCCGAATAGTAATCCGAAGTAGCATTCATTTGTGTGAGTTAGTTTTGATTGACACATGAATTTATTTTTATTTCAGTTTTCAAGGGGGCTAATTAAGAAAAGTTTATTTAAAGATTAACAAACTTTATAAAAATTGAATCTTTTTGTTAAAATTAAATCGAAGACTTATTGCAGCGGTCAAAAGCCTATTTTTATTATAGATGAACAACTTTAACAATAGGGAAAGATGAGATTTCACACGAGAAAATGGGTTAAGCCCGAAGATTTAAATGCTAACGAAACCTTATTTGGGGGAAAGCTTCTTGCCTGGATTGATGAAGAAGCGGCACTATACAGTATTGTTCAACTAGAAAGCAAAAAAGTAGTCACCAAATATATGTCCGAAATCAATTTCATGAGTACCGCGAAAAAAGGCGACATTGTTGAAATAGGGATAGAGGTGATTAAGTTTGGTGTTACTTCAATATCCCTTAATTGTGAGGTGAGGAACAAAATGACACATGAAAGCATCGTTACTGTAGATAATATTATCATGGTAAACTTAGATGACCACGGTAATCCTACACCCCATGGAAAAACCAAGGTGGAATATGTAAAGGATAGGTTGGCAAAAAAGGAAAATAGGGAGTCCTAGTTTAGAGAAGCAGCTATTGATTGCACTTCATCCAATACTCGGAGCAAGTTACCCCCCCATAGTTTTGCTATTTCTTCTTCAGAGTAACCGCGATTTACCAGCTCCAAGGTAACATTGAATGTCTCAGACGCATCTGACCAACCTTCGATTCCTCCGCCGCCATCAAAATCTGAACTAATTCCAACGTGTTCAATTCCAATAAGCTCGACCATATAATCAATATGATCAACAAAGTCAGATACATTCACTGCTGGCGGAGCGTTGTTGTCCTTTGCAGCAATATCATTGGCGATTTTGAGCACTTTGGGATAGTTTTCAATAAATTCTGCCTGTTGCGAATCTGTCAACGATGAGAATTGTGAACGTTCGTACCAATTTATTTCAAGGGAATCGGCTACGTTCTTATGAATTTCTTTCATGAAAGCTGCTCGCGTTTCGTGCTTTTCGGTATTTAAATATGAGCTGAATGCCACGGTTTGCACAACACCGCCATTTTCTTTTAATAAAAGAAGTTGTTCATCATCCAAATTTCTGCTGTGATCGCATAGTGCTCTTGCAGAAGAATGGGACGCTATAATAGGCGCTTTGGACAAGGCAATCATTTGCTTCATAGATTCTTTGGACGGATGTGATATATCTATCATCATTCCTAATCTATTCATCTCTTTTATAGCACTTTTACCTAAATCACTTAAACCATTATATGACCATATACTGTCTTTTTCACCAGTGTTTGAATCACAAAATTGGCTATGTCCATTGTGGGATAGTGAAATGTAGCGTGCTCCACGTTTTTTGTATTCTTCAAACTTGGTTAAATCCTCCCCAATAGGGTAAGCATTTTCCACGCCGATCATAGCAGCTTTTTTACCGGAAGCACTAATGCGCCTTACATCATCAGAAGTAAGTGCTAATTCTATTCTTTCTGGAGCATAGACCTCACATAGCCTATGAATTGCTTCAAACTTAGAATCGGCATTTTCCGATGCTTTGACATATCCTTCCGTATTTAAAGAATCCTGACCAGTATAGACAATCAACCAAGCTACATCCAAACCGCCAGCTTCCATTTTTGGTAAATTCACCTGAGTATCCAGGTTTTGAGTGTAGTTGATGCTGTCTGTAAAGTTCTTTATATTGATATCGTCATGGGTATCAATAGTAATTACTTTTTCATGAATTTTTTTTGCTTTTTCCTCCAAAGTTTCGGTGTTTTTAGGATTCTTTTCAGCGCACGAAAATAGTATTGCAATTGCGCCCAATAGGTAAGAATATCTCATGTCTGTTTTTTTACACCTACAAATAAAGCAATTTGACAACAAAATGCACAGGGTATAGAACAATAAGTTGTAATCCCACATCAAAATCAACATTTTTAAGTTAGTTAATACCACTAATCAGAGAAATTTTGGGGACACGAGAATTACTTACATATTTAGAAAAATTGGAAATAGGATTAAGCAACTTTTCTTACGAGGAACTTGGAGTAGTAGAGGCGGGGAGGTTGAAAAAATCCTTCAATAGTTTTAAAACGGGCTTGGAAGATAAAGTTTTTGGCGTTTCAGAAATGAACCAACTGGAAGTAATCTATGAGCAAATTGGAATTAAGGGAGCTGAGAAACCACTTCCGGAACCTGCTAACAATAATCCTTCAAATACCGAATTACTTTTTTCTTTGATTGAATTATTGGAGACGACCAATTTAACCAATAAGCAAGAGAGCATTGTAAAAGCACTTAAAACAGTTAGCAAGCATTTGCACAATACAAATAGAGAGAACCCCGGGCACATGGAACATATAGGCAGTACAATCCCAAACACCAAAGTAGTACAAGAAAATTTGGAATCGGTCTTTTCAACTCAAAAAGTCAATCTAAAACCTGTCTTAACAGAGTGTATGGGCCAAATGGAACTATTAGAAGAACTGATCAGACTTTATAAACAAAACATATTGGAGTTTATAGGTGGTTTAAAAGTCCACTTACAGACCAAGAATTTTAGGGGGGTGGATTTTGCATGTCAAAAAATACAACCATGTCTTAGAATGATGAAAACGGTAAGCTTGCTAGAAATTACCAATCAAATGAGCACTGTCTGTAAAACGGATAACGATATAAAGTACCTTAACTTTCTGTACAATCAATTCTTGGTTGAGTACCCAAAGGTTGAAGAGTTGGTTGATTTTGAAATTGATGTGCTGAGAAATATGTAAAAACCAAACCCAACATAATGAAAGATAGTAACCTACCTGAACATTTTCAAAGTATCTTTCATCAGTTGTTTGAACACGCTACTGATTTAGACTGTAAACTTCTTCTCTTGGATCAAATTCTGGAGATAGGGGATATTAAGGAGATTCCTCTACTGGAAGAACTCGAAAACAGTGAAAACCTTGCTCTTAGTAATAAGGCTTTTAAAATCCGAACCTCGCTTTTAAACAAGTTGGGGCGTCCACCATCAAAAAAGAAAACACGATTGCCCATGAACCTGTGTTTTTTGTATGATGAATTTGATATTAAACCAGCAAAACTTAAGGGACTTGATATGGATTTTGAAGTTTCTCTTGAAATTTTTGAAACAGAGCAAGAAAACCAATAAATATGTATGGCCAGAATAGCAAACAGAAGAAAAGTGTTATTTTTCCTATAAAGTATATTTTTTGTTATTTCACAACTCCTACTTAGAATTTCACCACAATTTATTGCACTATCATAATCTTTCCAATAGGTTTACGTTATAACAACAACCCAAAGATTAAATCACCTAATACTATGTTGTACGATACCTACGGAGAAGAATACTTGGCGTTCCTGCAAGAACTTAACGAAATTTTAAGCATAAACGAACTAGCAGAGTTAGATTATTTATAGTAACAGCTCCCAAACTTTATCTTATGAAAAATCAAAACCAAGAAAACACAGCTTACTTGAATTTTATTCAAGATTTAAACGAAATGCTTACTGATTTTAATATTAGTCAGTTGAGCCGTCCTTGATAGTTTAAAGTGTATATCATGAGAAAGGGGATGTTAATTATAACATCCCCTTTTTTATTGTAAAAAATCCTAACCGAGATAGGACTTTAAAATTTTACTTTTAGATGTATGTCTAAGTTTTCTAATCGCTTTTTCACGTATTTGCCTAACACGCTCACGAGTAAGATCAAAAGTGCTTCCAATTTCCTCTAAAGTCATGGACTGTTGGTCTCCAATGCCATAATACAATCTAACTACATCAGCTTCACGTGGAGAAAGTGTCTCCAGCGCTCTGTTAATCTCAGTATTTAGTGATTGATGCATCAAATCTTTATCGGGATTTGGAGATTCACCAGAATTCAAAACATCATATAGACTTGATGTTTCACCCTCTTTTAATGGAGCATCCATTGAAACATGTCTGCCGGAGTTCTTGAGTGACTGCTTTACTTCAGTAACCGTCATATCAAGTTCCTTTGCAATCTCTTCGGGAGATGGAGGTCTTTCATGAGCCTGTTCCAAGTAAGAAAATGTTTTTTTGATTTTGTTGATAGAACCAATTTTGTTCAACGGAAGACGAACAACTCTGGATTGTTCTGCCAAAGCCTGAAGAATGGACTGCCTGATCCACCAAACCGCATAAGAAATGAACTTAAAACCTCTGGTCTCATCAAAACGCTTAGCGGCTTTCACCAATCCCACATTGCCTTCATTAATTAGGTCTGGCAGTTTTAGTCCTTGATTTTGGTATTGTTTGGCCACAGAAACCACAAACCTTAAGTTTGCATTGGTCAATTTTTCCAGAGCTACCTGATCGCCATCTCTAATGCGTTGAGCCAGTTCTACTTCCTCTTGGGCAGTGATCAAATCAATTTTGCTAATATCTTGAAGGTATTTATCTAAAGATTTTGATTCTCGATTGGTAACCTGCTTTATGATTTTTAGCTGCCTCATAGGTGTATATTAGTTTCTAAGTGATATTAGCTTACATGATACATCATAAAAGGCTATTTTCCAAATGACAATTGTTATTGTTATCAAAATGTTATGAGCATCACCAAAAGAACATCAAAAATCACTATCAAAACAATTGTTGATAGTATCTTGATAGAAATGCTGAAGTAAAGCTTAGCCGTGGTCTAAAAAACTCCTAATTTTGTAAGGTTTGATATTTTGGAACATTTAATCCATTTTCCATTGGAGGTAGAAAAAGCAGTAAGCAGAAAAACATTATACGATTATCAGCAAGAAGATCTTAAAAAGATTTTCAAGCACATCAATGATCTGCCGGACGGCACCAATATTTTGTATCAATTACCTACGGGAGGGGGAAAGACGGTAGTTTTTTCTGAAATAACCCGAAAGTACATTCAGGATACTGGCAAGAAGGTGATGGTGCTAACGCATAGAATAGAACTGAGCAGGCAAACATCTAAAATGTTACACGGTTTTGGTGTGGCCAACAAAATCATTAATAGTGAGGTAAAAGAACTTAACGATCAGGATGAGTACATGTGTTTTGTGGCCATGGTCGAAACCTTGAACAACAGGCTTCAAGAAGAGAAGGTCACCATAAATAACATTGGTCTTGTAATTATTGACGAGGCACACTACAATTCATTCAGAAAACTTTTCAAATACTTTGAAGGTTCTACAATATTGGGAGTTACGGCCACTCCGTTAAGCTCCAATATTAAGCTCCCCATGAAGGATCACTACAAACATTTGATCATAGGGGAATCCATTAAATCCTTAATTGAAAAACGATTTTTGGCCAAAGCCAACCTGTACAATTATGATGTTAGTCTAAAAACTTTAAAACTTGGCATAAATGGTGACTATACCGTAAAGTCTTCAGATGAGTTTTATGGTAACCACAGTATGTTGGGCAAATTGGTTTCGGCATATGAAGAAATAGCCAAAGGCACAAAGACGCTTATCTTCAACAATGGTATAAATACGTCGCTATATGTGTATGAAACATTTAAGAAGGCAGGGTACGACATCAAACATTTAGACAATAAGAACACGGCCTCTGAGCGTAAAGAGATATTGGACTGGTTTGCCAATACTCCGGGTGCAATTCTAACATCTGTGAGTATTTTAACCACGGGTTTTGATGAACCTTCCGTACAATCCATTATTCTGAACAGAGCTACACGTTCGCTCACCTTGTATTTTCAAATGATTGGGAGAGGATCAAGAATTCTACCAAACAAAGATGAGTTTTCCGTAATAGATATGGGGAACAATCTTGCCAGGTTTGGTCCATGGGATTCTCCTTTGGATTGGCAGGAAATCTTTCATTTCCCAGATTTCTATTTGGAAAACATTAAAAATGACGAGGAAATAGAGCGGGAGTTTGTTTATGAAATGCCAGACGACCTAAAAGCAAAATTTAGTAAGTCTGAAAATATCACTTTTGATATTAAGGAAGAATACAAAAAAGTATTTGCCAAGGGCGGTAAATCGAAACTGGTACTAGAGATGAGTATTGAACAGCATGCTCAGATTTGTTTAGAAAATAGTGAGGATGTCTTTGACGCCCGTATATTGGCCAAGGAGCTAAAAGAGGAGATTGCCTACAGAGTGCGTCAATATTCCTATTGTATCATGAATAATACCAAGAATTACAAAGAATGGTTAGAAGAGGATTATGAGCGTAAACTGCGATCCAGTATCTCTAAAAAGTTTGCGGCACTAATGTAGCCTTAATGAAAAAAGCACTCTTTATTGGTTATGTATGGCCAGAACCAACCACTACGGCTGCTGGCCATCGTATACAACAATTGCTTCAGGCATTTAATGACTTCGGATATCACATAACCTTTGGCTCCGCGGCAGCAAAATCTGAGTACAGTTTGGATTTAGAAGCACTGGATATAGATACTGTGAGCATACAATTGAATCATGCTAGTTTTGATGATTTTGTTAAGCGGTTGAAGCCAGATATTGTTGTTTTTGACAGGTTTATGACCGAAGAACAGTACGGTTGGCGTGTTGCGGAACATGTACCAGGAGCACTTCGAGTTTTAAATACAGAGGATTTGCATTCGTTACGAAAAACAAGAGAGGAATGCCATAAAAGAAATGAAGCTTTCACCCCAAAAATTTGGAAGGAGCATCAAATGACATTCAGAGAGATCATAAGCATTTACCGCTCAGATGTTTCTCTTATCATTTCTTCTTATGAAATGGAATTACTGCAGAACGAATTGGATATTCCAAAAAGCATTCTCATTCATCTCCCTTTTATGCTCAAAAAACTTTCCAAAGAAGCTATTGGAGAATGGCCTACGTTTGAAGAACGGAAAGATTTTGTTTGTGTAGGTAACGGCAAGCATACACCCAATGTAGATTCCATTATCGTATTGAAAAAGACCGTTTGGCCTTTAATTAGAAAAGCACTGCCAGATGCCAAACTATATGTACATGGAGCATATCTACCACAACATGTATTGGAAATGAATAGCCCAAATACCGGATTTCATGTTATAGGATGGATTGAGAAATTGGAGAGTGTACTCCAAAATGCCAGAGTAAGTTTGGCTCCCTTGCAATTTGGAGCAGGAATAAAGGGGAAGTTGATTTCCGCAATGCAAAATGGAACACCAAGTATTACCACGAACGTTGGTGCAGAAGGCATGCATGGAGATTTACCCTGGAATGGAGCTGTATGTAATGATTGGGCTGCTTTTGCAAAAGCCGCTGTGGAACACCACCAAGACAAAGAAAACTGGAACAAAGCGCAGGCCAATGGAATTGAGCTTATCCACACGTTTTATGGTAAGGACGTGCTGAAAGAAAGGCTGCAAAAACAGCTAAAACTTATACAGCTGCATTTAGAAACACACCGCAGCAATAATTTTATTGGGCAACTAGTGAAACACCAATCACTGGCAAGTTCAAAGTATATGGCCAAATGGATTGAAGAAAAAAATAAGAGGTAAGGAGGTTGCTTTGATTTAGTAGTCAATCCATTAAATAAAAATGGTGTTTTCTATTCCAACTCAACCACTCTCACATTTTTGTTAACCAAGCTTTTAAACCGTTTCAATTCGTTACGATTGTTAATCTCATAGTGCATGGGCACTGCAATGTTGGGGTTGACTTCATTTATTATTTTAGCGGCCTCTTCTTCATTCATTGTTAAATTGTCACCCCCAATGGGAACTAAGGCAACGTTAATGTTTTTCAATGCTTTCATTTCAGGCACATAATCTGTATCTCCCGCATGATAAATTCTTAGATCATTCTTTAATGTTAGAACATACCCTACATTTTTTTTTGATTTAGGATGCGCTTTGATCCATAGGAAAACTGATTTAGTGTTGTATGCCGCAATTGTTTCAATATCTAATTTTCTGAAGTTCAATTTTTGCAAAGGGACAACAACACTCTTATCGTTATTGATATCCTTTAGCTTTTTTGAAACCCCTTTGGGGCAAACAATTTTTGTTTCTTTTTTTAATAGTTTCTTGATATCGGTTACAGAAAAGTGATCAGGATGAGAATGGGTTATTAATATAAAATCTGCTTTATCCGCCTTGTCTACTTCAACGGGATCAATATATATTACATAATCATCACTCTTTACTTGAAAACTTGATGGAAAAAAGTGGGATTTATTAATTTTAATTGTCCCCCAGCTTGTTAACGTAATATTTTTTCCAATAACTACTTTCTGAGGTATTGGATTGCGTTTTTCACTTACACTTACTTTCACCATAGTACAACTTTGAATAGAGAGGATTGTTAATGCATAAAGTATGAAAGCAGAAAATCTTGTTTTCATTTTTAGCCTTTCCTTTGTTTTAATCGACAAATTAATGGCTCAAAACAATGACGACCAATGATATTGATCATCTTCATAAAGCTTGAAAAAGATAATTAATGCCCTGAAAATGGAACCTTAATTTGTATGGTCAATAGGATGTTCCATGTGTGCATCCTTTTATCAAAAACTTTTAAGTTGATCTTGAATATGAAGAAGTTTAATTCTTTTTTTGACGTACTCTTTATCTAAATAATCCAATCTTCTTTGAATTTCTTTTCTAAAACCTTCAGAATCTTTAGAATTATATTTTTCTATGGTCTCAGGTGTAAACAATCGTAATTTGGTCTTACATGTGTCACATATAATATAACCATAAAGGTCAGCACCATTTTTACCGCAATTGAAACATTTTTTCATAAGGTCAATTTTAGTTCTTGTGTTTCTGAATTTATATTTCAGGTGTAGACCGAAGGTATGTCCCAGACCTCTTTGATCTTACCATCAACAATACGCCACACTACCACTACGTTTATTTCCAAAGGTTGATTTTCAATATCCATTGTATTTATACTATGAACAACTACTAGCTCATCTCCGATGGGAGTCGCAGAAACAGGATTTACTTTAAAGGTACTACTTGTGCGCTTTGCAATTTTTTCAAAAAACATCCTAAAACCATTAAACCCTATGTAGTCCCCCTGTATATCAGGTAGTTTAGGATTAAAATAATGAAAGACCGCATCTTCTGCCAAAACTACGCTGATTGAATCGATGTTTGCTGGGTTAAATCTTTTTAAAATGGTAATGTTTGGATGTTCTTTATGCATGACACTAGCTCATTAGTTTAAAACTTCTTGCTAATTTTAATAGAAGTTTGCTAAAAAACTATGATACTGGTCAATTCACACAATATGCTTTATTACAAGTTTTCAGAATGGTCATATTGAAGCTTTTAGGTTAATTCCTGGATTGAAAAACACGTATAAAATCTATTTCCATGGTACTTTCAGAAAATTTTGGGTCAATATCGGGCTCAATGGCAATGTTCATCAAAATGTATTGTTCAGTGTCGTATGGCCATGTTTCCGAATTTTTTATTTGTGGTGCATATGTATAATGTACAACGTCATCTACACTAAAAACTAATTTTTCCCTTGACCAATTTAGTATGTATGTATGGAATTGGTCTGATGCACTCAACAGCTTTTGCCCCCCAAGATTACCAACATTGTAGCCATAGCTAGATGTATTGTGGACAGCGCTTTGCACATAATCTTGATTTTTTCCCCAATGCTCCAAAATGTCGATCTCACCACAATGAGGCCATTTAGTTGTTCCAAAACCTTGGTTGTCCCAATATGCACCATCCTCATCAATATTTTTGCTAAGCATCCAAATGGCTGGCCATGTGCCTGTGCCCTTGGGTAATTTTGCCCTTACCTCAACCCGACCGTAAGTAAATGCAAATTTTGAATTTAATCGTACGGAGGTATATTCTTTGGTCTCACCTTGGTCGGTAAGCCTTTCTTTTTTGGCAACCAAGTTCAAATAGCCATCATTAACATAAGAATTGGTTGTCCTGTCTGTATAATGCTGAATTAATCCGCCGTACCAACTTCCACCTGGAGGAAGCTTCGTTTGATGAAACCATTTTGTTGTATCAATAATGCCAGAGCCATAGAACTCATCTGACCATACCAAAGAATATTGCCCTAAAGAGTCCTTATTCTCAAATCTGTCTAGAGTTTGCTTTTTTACTGTGTTGTTCGCCTCTAAAACATTTATGGTTTTAGCATTCTCTTTATGCTGTTGCTTACAACTTAGTATTAGTATAGCAGGTAATAGAAAAATGTATTTTTTCATAATTATTTGGTTACACATTAATTTATGGCATTAAGATATTGTGGCAATGCCTAGTAAAGGAAAGTCATTTGATTTTAATGATTTGTGTAGCTTCAATTATCGTAAAGGTTTTTTTCCTCCGTTACCTCACTAAGATATTGTACAAACTCGTATTGATTGCCATCCGCATCTGCAAAATAATCTCTAACCCTAAATTGCTCCACTTGTTTTGGATAATCTCGTTTGTATCCTTTTTTCAACAGATTTTCGGCTATCTCATCAACATTCTGCACAACAAAACCCAAGTGATTTATGCCTATGCTGTCATAATCTTTGGTGACCATTAGATCATTTTGTTGGGCTTGATTAATGGCAATGTACGTATGGTCATCACCTAAATGTACCCATTCTCTCATATCATTGCCTCCACCTCTTATTTTGAAATGAGGGAATGCAGTTTGGAAGAACCTTATTGCTTCCTGAAGATCGTTTACTGTAATATTTGCATGTTCCAAGTATATATTCTGTGTTTTCATAATACCTTAGTTTTTAGTTTGGAACAAATATCAGAATAGGAAACTAGGTATAAAACGGACTTAAGTACTGAAAACATACTGTACTATAGTACAGGTTCAAATGGAGATTGAATAGGTTATACACCAAGAAGACCCCGTTTCAAACTAATATCTACGGCTTCGGTGCGATTGTCCGCATTAAGTTTAGATAGTATTGCCGTAACATGAAATTTAACCGTGCGTTCCGCAATGAATAGTTGCTTGCCTATCTGATCGTTAGTAAGTCCTTTCTTTATAAGGGTCAGCACTTCTAATTCTCGCTTTGTTAGGGGTAACTCTGGATAGTGAAATTCTTTTGTCTTTACTTTTGTTTTTTCCTGCTTCTTTACCTCGTTATGCAAAAGAGATAATTGCTTTTCAAGACCTTTGGCTTTATTTAGTGCTTCAATAACTTTGTCTTTATTACCATTTGGGTCCTCAAGACATGAAATTATAGCTTCCATTTCTGGTTGGAAGACCCGCTCTAACACACTACCAATGGTATTATCTGTCTCGGTGTTCTTGTCACTGTATGAATGCTGTAACCTAGTTCGCTGAATTGCAGTTCCCACCAATTCACTTATAGTGTTAAGGATAGTAAGCTCTTTCTCATTTAACTGCCGGGTCTCCTTGCTCAAAAGGTTCATGAGCCCTACTTTTTGTCCGTGCAGTATTATAGGAATTACTGCATGAAACTTGAGGTCTTTTGTGCCAGTGCTAATATCTTTTAATCGCGAACATGTAATCTCACTGATATTCATGGCCTGGTCAATATCATCTGATAAGTATTGTTTTATACAATAGCACCAGCCGGATAATCGTTCGGGATGGTTGCTTAAGGCCGGAGGCAGATTATGGGAAGCAGCCAGGTAAACCGACTTGTTATCCGGTTCTGTAAGCCAGAACCATCCTGTTTCCAAATCTAGGATTTCCACAGTCATCTCCAAAGATTTTCGAAGCGCAGAATGAAGAGAAAATTCCTTGTTAAGGTGACTTGCTATCTCATATAAATGCAAAAAATAATCCTTATCGTTCATTACGGACAACTAATTTATAGAAAAAGGAGGTTGCTGCTTTCACCAATTATTGTGCGGTTCCATATTAACATGCATAAATGTAACATATTAAATGTTTGTCAATGCAGAACACAATAAACAGTTTATTTACTTATTGATAAGTAAAAATGCCTATTCATGTATTTACTTCAGTATCTATTATTTATCTAACTTAGTGAAAACAAATTCTTATGTGCAAATTGGCATATTTACACTGTGGAGTTTAGCGTTGATAATTTGTAATTTCTTGCTATGAAAATTTCAATTACCCCTTTAGTCCTTTTGTTGTTAATGTTTAGTGCCCAGTTGACAGGACAGATTACCGTAAAAGGCACCATAACTGAATATGACACTGGAAAACCTGTAGATTTCGCTAACATTGGAGTAGTAGATAGAGCCAAGGGGACTGTTTCAGATTTTGATGGAACGTTTAAGTTTTATCTAGACAAAAGTGAAATCAATGAAAAAGACACGCTTCAAATTTCTAGGATAGGTTATAAGACCCTAAAATTTTCCACCCAAAATTTTATGGGACTGCTAAAAACTCAACCGACCATTGCTCTTGAACCTGTGCCTTATCAGCTTGAAGGGGTAACCGTTAAAAGCAGTGATGCGGATAAAAGGCGTGTGGGATATCAAAGTGGCTCTAAACGTCTCTTTGGCTTTTGGAATGATAGTCTTGCCCTTGGTGGGGAACATGGTTCCAAAATATTAATGCGGCGTGGACCTTTAAAACTTGAAGATGTTTCCTTTAACATTATTGCCAATATTTCGGACAGTTTGCTTGTACGAGTTAACGTATATGAATTTGAAAATGGCCTTCCTGGCAAAAACATTTCCAACGGTAACATTTTATATACCATAAGACAGCGTCAAGGAACCATTTCCATAGACCTTTCGCCTTACAACATTGTGGTGGATTCCCATTTTGTAATAAGCTTGGAGCTTTTAAAAATTTACGGGGGTAGAGTGGGTATTGGTATTTCTGCGATTAATGATGGGTCTAGATCATATACAAGACTATTGAGCCAAGATCGGTGGAAACGCATGCGGAAAGGGTTTACGATTGCTTTTAACCTAAATACATCTGCAATAGAGAAGGAGGAGGAAATTGTTGAAGCTAAAGCTAAGTTTAGGGATAAACCCAGCAAAGTAATGCTGCTTTGGGACACTTCCTTATCAATGAAGGATAGGAGTTTGGATAAAGAATTCCGTTTTCTGGATAACTACTTTAAAAACTTGGGTGATGTGCAAGTAGTTTTTCAGCCTATTGGTCATCAATTTGGAAAAAGAACGTCTCATAATATTGGCAATGGTAATTGGGAAACATTAAAAAAGACAATTGAATCTGTTGTTTATGATGGAGCCATCGACCACAGGCTTTGGCAAAAATTGGAAACTTCGCAGCAGACCTTGTTTTTTACCGATGGCAAAAACTTTCCTATGGATGCAACCAAAGACTGGTATGGAACACTTTTTACCGTAAATGGCAATAATACAGCCAATCACACCCTACTTAAAGACATTGCAGAAGATCATGGGGGTAATTACATCAATCTGGAAAAACTGGACAATATGGCACTGGCGGTTCAATTTACGGAGCGCTATATGCTGGATAATTTGGATTACACTGCCCGAACTGCACAGAAACTTTCCGAAGTTACAGGCAATGTAGGTGACCTTGATCAGCAACTACAAAATGTACTGGTAAAGGTAAGGGGCACAGAAAGACAGACCAGAACAGATTCCAGAGGTAATTTTACAATAAAAGCGCTTAATGGGGAGGTTTTAGATTTTTCTTATCCAGGAAGAGAGGCTACTTCTACAGTGGTTAATACATCAGCCAGAATGCTCAAGATTATTATGCCTATAGGCATTACGGCCTTGGATGAAGTGGTATTGGAAGAAAATGTAAGGTTAAAGGAGCTTCATAAACCGTTGAATAAGAATATTTCCACTCGCTTTGGTACCTTGGACATGGAGCGAATCGGTTTCGGAGTCAAGCAGCTCTCAGGAGAGCATATTAGTAAAAGCGCCCAAACTATTATGGATGCCTTGCAGGGAAAATTTCCTGGAGTTGAAATAGTAAGAAAGTATCCAGAGAATATTGATTTGGTGGCGCTTAGAGAGGGTAAGTTATATGGTTGGTACGCTGCTTGGGATGTAGATGGTAATATATATGCACCTCAAGACCCGCCATATCACATTAATCTTCATGATATTAAAGATATTACTATTATGCCAGCGGCTTGGTCTGCTGCCAAATATGGAAGATTGGCACCAGGAGGGATCATTATAGTACGCACCATAAGCAACACATTTGATGATATAGAAGTCACCGAAAATTCTAAAAACAAATTACAAAATACATACTCGAACGATGCTATTGAACTTGCCAATGGTTTAGCAAGTAAACCACTCTATGCGCAACGAATAGCAAATTCACCCAATGTGGATAAAGCATACTTACAATATTTAAGTGATAGAAAAAACTATGGACATACGCCCAGTTTTTATTTTGAAACGAGTAAAATCTTTAAGGATCATTGGAATGATTCAAGAAAAGCAAATAGCATAAAATCAAATCTGTTGGAGCAATTTCCCGAACAGGTAGATGCGCTCAAAATTCTTGCTTACGCTCATGAGGAAGCAGAACAAAAGCAAGAAGCTCTTTCAATCTACAAGCAAATTAACAAGGTCAAGAAGACTCCACAGGCAAAACGGGATTTGGCAAAAATGCTGGTTGAAACAGGGGAGTATAAAGAGGCATGGAACATGTACAAAGGATATATTGGCATACAGAACAATCTTGAAAGTAAGGGCTTGGACCAAATAGTCAAAGAAGAGATGTTGGATGTATTACAGGGACATAGCGAGGAAATTGGGATAGATAAATCCAAATTCACGTTTAAAGAACAAAGTAATTTTAGTTTATTGGTTGAATGGAACGACCCCAACACTCAATTTGAACTTCAATTTGTTAGTCCTCAAGGGCATTATTATAACTGGAACAACGCTACGGAAATCACGAATGAAAAACGTATACAGGGAGCACTATCTGAAAGTTTTGACATTGATGACATGCAGCAAGGACAATGGTTGGTAAACATGACCTATTTAGGCAATCAGGTTAATTTGCCAACATACTTAAAGTTTACACTCAGGAACAATAAAACAAATGAGGAAGATGTAAAAATGATTACGTTACGACAACGAAACATAAAATACAAGGTCATGAATCTGTCCAATAGTGGAATGCTTCCATATTGATTGGGGCTAAATTTTCATCAAAAAAAGTTTTAAATTAAGCTTCAATCTTTTATTTCAACAATAGTTTCAACCTCGCATGCAAGGTTCCATGGTAAAGAACCCATTCCAACAGCGGATCTGGCATGTCTGCCTCTTTCACCGAAGACTTCAATCAATACATCGGAATAGCCATTGATTACCTGCGGATGGTTTTCAAACGCAGCATTGCAGTTTACCATGCCCAATACTTTTACAATGCTCACTACTTTGTTCAAATCACCAATCTCTTCTTTCAGTACAGATAAATGGTTAATAGCGGTTAACCTGGCCGCTTGGTATCCTTGTTCAACTGTTAAATCTGTTCCTACTTTTCCCACGGTACGTTCTCCGTCATGCGATATAGGGCCGTTTCCAGATAAATAAACAAGGTTGTCTACTCTTTTGGCCAATTTTATTTTTAATCCTGGTGGTAATTTAGGAGGGTGTAATTCAATTCCCAACTCCGTGATTCTCTGTTCTACATCATAATCATACAGCTGGACAGTGGCTTTTTCTTCTTTATGATGATCTTTACAACTGCTTATTGTCGTTATTAAAAAAATGCAAAAAAATAGTTTCTTCATCTAGGTGGTTGTTTTTAAATGAGGTGGACATTTCAACTTTTACGGTAATACACAATATAAAGATTGTTCGCTGCTGACTTCTTTTTGCAATTTATGATACCGCAAATTCAACAATTGCTTGTGAATGAATTTTGGTTGTATTAAAAACTGGCACCATAAAATCTTCCTGATTAATTAATAAAGGGATTTCTGTACATCCTAAAATTATACCTTCAGCTCCTTTTTTGATCATGGTATTAGCAATAGAAAGAAAGATGTCCTTAGATTCTTTTTTTACTATCCCCTTGCCTAATTCTTCTTTTACAATGTGTTGAATTAAATCTCTTGTTTGCTGTAATTCAGGCACCAAGACTGTTATTCCTTTTTCTTCAAGTTTCTCTCTGTAAAAATTTTGCTCCATTGTAAAAATAGTTCCTAATAATCCAACTTTGGTCAATCCTTGTTGTGATATTGAATTTGCGGTCTCTTTTACGATATGAATAATTGGCGAGTTGATTTCTTTCTGAATTTTATCTGCAAACAGATGAGCCGTATTTGCACAAAGTACAATTGCATCCACACCGATCTTTTCTAATTTCTTACTTGCATTCAGCAATAGTTCATAAGAACCTTCCCAACTTCTTTCTTGAATTTCCCCAAAGTTCAATGAATAGATAATGCATTCGGCAAAGTTCAATCCTCCCAATTTTTCATTTACACCTTTATTTATATATCTATAATAATCTTCAGTTGAAGTCCAACTTATTCCTCCTACTAGTCCAATTTTCTTCATTTGTTATGTTTTGGATACACCCAACGTTTAAGATATGCTATCCATTTAATGGCATATCAACAGATAACGAAATTCGATGAATTTTAATTTAAAATCAAGGGCTTGTGGTCTAATGCATTGATAGTTTTCAACAACATGCAATCAGCTTTTTTCCATTTCAGGCAACTATTTATTTGCAAATGATGTCTTTACAATAGAACCTATTGCCAACACCTCCGATAATGAAGGAAAGACTCCATTATATTGATTGGTTAAGAGTACTGGCCTTTGTGACACTTATTCTGTTTCATTGCGCCGTGCCATTTGTTGAACACTACACCTGGGAAATCAACAATGATGAAACATCCCCATGGATAACCAGATTAATTTGGTGGCTGCATCAATGGCGGTTGCCTTTGTTGTTTTTTATTGCTGGGGTAGGTGTACGTTTTTCACTAAAAAGACGCACAATCCTCGCTTTTTTGGGAGAACGGTTTGTACGTCTTTTCATTCCGTTGGCATTTGCAATTTTCTTTGTTACGCCAATACAGGTTTATTTTGAATGGTTACAGAAGGGAAGAATCAGTGTGGGCTATTCAGAATTCTATCCTTCTGTATATGAAATAGTACCTTATCCAGATGGCTCTTTCACTTGGAGCCATATGTGGTTTGTAGCCTACTTGTTTGTTTTCACCATTCTTTTACTTCCTGTTTTTTCTTTAGCAAAGGTGAAATGGTTGAATCGTTTTAATACTTTCTTCAATGTCCTGTTTTCTAGACCGATCGCCCATTTATTTTTAGCCATTCCATTCGTTTTTTACTTCTATTTGTTATACATAGATTGGCCAGAACAGGGCAGTTTAATCAACGATTGGTATGTGTTTGTTTCATCTATCACCTTTTACTTCTTGGGGTTTGTATTAAGTAGTATTTCTTCTTTTTGGGAAACCTGCAAAAAATATAGAAGGCTATTCTTGTGGATTGCCCTCCTGTTGGCCGTTTCTTTAATTTGGAAATATTATTGGAACTGGGAGCTCTACAAGCCTACGAAACAAGGGTGTAATTTATACGTGTATGGGCTCCTCAATGGTTTTCATATATGGGTCATTATCCTATCAGCCATAGGCTACACCATGAAGTATCTCAACTTCTCAAACACATATTTGAGTTATTTGAATACGGCTGTTTATCCATTTTATATTATACATCAAGCGATCATTGTGGCGTCTGGCTATTTTGTGTTGCAATGGAATATAGGTATTGGGTTAAAATTATTGGTGCTGGTTGTAGTATGCGTTTCTTCCATTTGGTTTCTTTATCATTTTCTTATAAGAAAAACAATTGTCACACATGTTTTGTTTGGCATGAAATGGAAGAGAACATAAAATCAGCTCAGGTCATTTGCGTTAACACACGAAAAGTAGTGAAGAGGTATAAAACATAAGGTTAAACCTCTATTTCAAATGCTTATTTGTTATTTCAAAGTCAAAGGAGGCTTTGCCAAATGTGGCTTTCCAAAAATTAAAGAGTGCTCCCCATGAAGTATCTGGATCTCCTTTGGTTGCAAAGTTTTCAAGATTGGAATTCAAGGCATCTATTTTGCTTTGAGGGATATCATCTCTAGAGATTACCACTACCAGTGAGTTAAACTCAGTCTGCGCATTTTCTGGATTAGGAATACGAGAACCGTTTTCGTTAATAATATCTTCTGGTGTTAAAACTGTTAGGGCATCTGCTGTAAAAACTCCAAATTCTGATGTTGAACCAGGGTTTTCAGCTATTGTTACAGCTTCAAGTTCATCAGTATCTATAAGTCCCATGGCGTAAAGCTCCAAATTTGAGTAAGGCACTGAATTTCCACCATTTGCTACGGTACCAAAACCAACTTCACCATCAACCAAGCCCCGATATGTGTTACTGCCCAAATCTTCAATTTCATCAAAACCGCCCAGTTGTCCACCAACACTAGAGTAACCCCAATGCCCGCCAGCAGTAGTAGGTATAAGACCATGATTGCTCCAATAATGCTGTATCTCATGCAAAAAAGGTCCGTTTCTTATATACTCCGTCCTCGGCATATGGATAACCGTTTTAAGTTTTCCTGCAGAACCAAAAGCGGCAGTATTGTCCCAAACACTTCTTCCAAGGCCTTGTATGTCATTTTTGGCTGGAGTTGATAATCCAAAGTAAAGACCATCTGGTTGGGAGTCTTCTACATTGAGAATGATGATAAAATCAAAGTCATCATCAAAATATTCATATGCTTTGTTGGAAACCATTCGCATATCTCCTTCGCCTGAAAGGAATTTATTGTATTCACTATCAGAAAGTACAAGATTGGTGAACATACGCTCTTTATCTATTGTAAATCCTGTTTCTAGCACCAGTGTTTCTGGAGTATCTGTGTTTCCAGAGTCATCTGGTATCTGCTCATCAAGGTCGGACATATCCATGTCCTGAGCTGAATCATCTATGACATCTTCTTCTTTACTACAAGAAAGAATTAAGATGGAAAGAAATAGAAATATGAATAGATTAATATATTGTTTGAGGCTGTGCATAGTGTTCCCATTTTATAGAGGAACGCACATCAATTGAACATATTTTAAATTAAAAGGGGATCTCGATAAACTGCGTTCCTGGATTTCATGGTACATTAAACCTTTTTTGGAGTTTATCCAATCTATTTATCTTTGACCAAAGACTTTTTGAATGACAGAGACACCCAATTGGCAAACCGCTATAGAATTTGAGGATATTACGTATAAAAAATGTAATGGCGTTGCCCGTATAGCCTTTAATAGACCCAATGTACGTAATGCATTTAGACCGCATACCACAAGTGAATTGATCAAGGCATTTTATGACGCTCAGGAAGATACATCAATTGGCGTAGTTTTACTTTCGGCTGAAGGACCGTCTACCAAAGATGGAATTTGGTCATTTTGCAGTGGGGGCGACCAAAAGGCTAGGGGACATCAGGGCTATGTTGGTCAAGATGGTCAACATAGATTGAATATTTTAGAAGTACAACGCATGATTCGCTTTATGCCCAAAGTGGTCATAGCCGTAGTACCCGGTTGGGCCGTAGGCGGAGGACACAGCCTACATGTGGTTTGCGATATGACCCTTGCTAGTAAAGAACATGCTATTTTTAAACAAACCGATGCTGATGTTACAAGTTTTGATGGCGGATATGGCTCCGCGTATTTGGCAAAAATGGTTGGGCAAAAAAAGGCCAGAGAGATTTTCTTTTTAGGAAGAAACTATTCCGCTCAAGAAGCATATGAAATGGGAATGGTGAATGCTGTAATTCCGCATGAAGAATTAGAAAGAACTGCCTATAAATGGGCTCAGGAAGTATTGGAGAAATCCCCAACCTCTATTAAAATGCTGAAATTTGCCATGAACCTTACTGATGACGGTATGGTAGGGCAGCAGGTATTTGCCGGAGAAGCTACACGTTTGGCCTATATGACGGAGGAAGCCAAAGAAGGTAGAAATGCATTTTTAGAAAAACGGAAACCTGATTTTGGTGATAACAAATGGTTGCCTTAAACCATTTTCTCCTAACCAAACCGAATTTGACATTAAAAGTTTCTTCAAACCATTTCATAAGGGCGTAAAATAAAAAAGACCCTTTGGGTCAAACTAAAAAGAGCCTTGCCGTTATGGTCAAGACTCTTTTACGAGAACACTATATGAAAATGAAAAAATTTATTTTTTGTTATTATTACGTTGTAAATGTAGCACCAGTGTTCCCGTAAATGAAATTATTGTTGTGAAGGGGCGTTTTGTTGTGGTTTACGCTAAATTTTAATATAAAATATCGATTTACTGCACAGATTTAACGACCTCTGACAAGAATGTATTTACATCAAAAAGAGGATCTTGCGCCAATCCTGTGCGTACAATGACCAAATCTTTGGACGGAATTACAAACACATATTGCCCTTCATGTCCATTGCATGAAAACAAATCTTTAGGAGCATCAGGATACCTGCCATTTACATTCAGCCAGAAATGTGCGCCGTATGTGCCATCAGAATGAGGTGTCGGCTCTGTAATGTAATCTACCCAAGCGGTATTAAAAAGTTGTTCTCCATTCCATAAACCCTTATCTAAATATAATTGTCCAAAACGTGCCCAGTCACGAGTATTTGCCCAAGCATAAGCAGACCCAATGTAGTTCCCTGCGATATCAGCTTCCAACGTCATGGAATACATTCCTATCTTATCAATAAAGGCTGAATATGGGAAATCCAGATATTCTTGGTGAGACCTGAATTGTTGCCTTAGGATTCCAGAGAGCAGATTTGAAGTGCCAGAAGAATAATTCCAGATTTCTGTTGGTTTTGCAATGGCTTTTTTCTTCTTCTGTGCCTTGGTCATATCACTATCTAAAAATAGCATTTTAGTAACATCAGAGATTTTGGTGTAATCTTCCTCCCATTCAAGCCCGCTCTGCATGCGCAACAAATGGTTTAGGGTGATGTTTCTTCTTTCATCTTCTTTCCATTCTGCAATTGGGGCAGGCCAATCCATTCCCAATTTTCCTTGGTGCTCCAAAACCCCATAACAGGTGGCCAATACACTTTTGGCCATGGACCAGCCTAAAATTGGTGTGTCTTTAGTAAATCCATCAATATATTTTTCTGTCACTAAATGCCCTTTGTATAAAACCAACAGTGTTCTTGTTTTTTGCACATCAGCATTAGAAAAGGCGGTTGTCACAGCCTTGTTCAATTGTACCATATCTATTTCAGGAAAAATAGTGTCTTTTGGATTGAGTTGGCCATAAGGATAAGGAATGGTGTCCGATAGTCTATTTCGGTTTGGTTTTAGAGTAAACTCGCTAGAATCATAATCGTCATTTATGAGCACGGCGCCCAATCCTTCCCTGTAAACGGATTGACGTTCCATAAACCCATAAACAGACGAAGACGCCGACTTAGTTTTATTGTCCACCTCTGTTTCAGCCAATTTGATGAGTGGAACGTTATTGTCATATTGCGTGATTGATTCCGCAGACCTTTGAGCTACAAAAACACTGGAGGCCATATTTTTAGCTGCGTAACCAGAGATGATATTAAGTTTTGTATAGTTTAAGTATACGAGTACGCCAATAATGATTAGCAGTAGGACTAAAGCGCGTTTAAACAGTTTCATAGATTAAGATTTGTTGTAACTTTCAAGGACTAAATATAAACATTTACATCATGTCCAATCTAGGAATGATCATAGAAGAACGAAGCCGGGATATTGGTGATTTTCTCGTGGGTAGGTTGATTCCATTCAGAAAGAAAAGAATGATAGGTCCCTTTATTTTTATAGACCATATGGGACCAACAACACTTGGTCCCTCAAAATATATGGATGTTGATCAACATCCTCATATTGGACTGTCCACCTTGACTTTTATGCTTGAGGGCGAAATAATGCATGAAGACAGTATTGGGACTAAACAACGGATAAGTCCAGGTTCTGTGAATTGGATGACGGCTGGCAAGGGTGTTTCGCATTCAGAAAGGACACCGGAGGACATGCGTAATGGTAAAGTATTTACTGCCCATGGCTATCAAATTTGGGTTGCACTTCCAAAAGAATTGGAAGATATGGAGCCCGAATTCCACCATATTGAAGGAGAAAATTTACCAAATTGGAAAGACGGAGATACGAAGTTTACCTTAGTCGCGGGAGAAGGTTATGGGAGAAAATCCCCAGTTCCTTCTTATTCTCCATTTTTTATGGTCGAAGTGAAAAATCAATCAACTTATCAACTCAATGTTCAAGGAAATTTAAAAGGAGAAATAGGTATTTGTATAGTAGAAGGGGCAATAGTTGCCTGTGAACAGGAAATAGAAAAAGGGAACATACTCGTATCCAAAGTTGAAGATGTTTGTAAAATCACCCTTAAACCCAACTCTCATTTACTATTGTTTGGAGGAGAGCCCTTTGCAGAGGAACGTCATATCTATTGGAACTTTGTTTCGTCAAGCAAGGAGAAAATTGATGAAGCAAAAAAAAATTGGGAGAACAAGACGTTTCCAATGATGCAACATGATAGTTCTTATGTACCTCTTCCAGGATAACGCTGATAGATTTTATATATTTAATTGTTGCCTTTAATTGAATTTGTTGAAGAAATTGTTCATTTGTTTGTTAATGCTGACCGCATGTAAGGAGAAATCCGAATCCGTTGAGAAAAGTAATTGGGATTGGATAGCTACGGAAGTTACCGCATCGGCTTATAATTCCGTTGCATGGCAAACCAAAAGTGTCAATCCTAATATTGCAGCTTGGGGCGATACCTTAAAACCTGGAATGAAATGTATTGCCGTATCCAGGGATTTGTTGCGCCAAGGGTTAAGATACAACACCATGGTAATGATAGATACCTTTCCAGATACTTTTTATGTAAAAGATAAGATGAACAAGAGATGGAAAAACAGAATCGATATTTACATGGGGAAGGACATTAAAAAAGCAAGGGAATGGGGAAAACGAAAACTTGACATTTGTTATGCAGTACCTATTGACACTATTAACCCATCTAAATAAATGACCTGTATGAGAAAGATTGAATCAATAATACTGATAACAATTGTGCTTTCTTCATGCAGTATACAAAAGACAATTATAGATAAACCTATAGTTTTTGATGAAGAACGAACCTCACTTACAAAAGAATATTTATCACAACGCTATAACATGGAGCAGGAAACTGCGGATATTGTTCCTAAAATGATTGTATTGCATTGGACGGCCATTCCCACCCTTAGAAAGTCGTTTGAGGCATTTGAAAATTCAACATTGCCAAATTGGAGGCCAGATATTGAAAGTGTGAGCGGGTTAAATGTCTCTTCCCATTTTCTGGTTGATCAAGACGGCACTATTTACCGGTTAATGCCAGAAACCACAATGGCCAGACATGTAATTGGGTTAAACCATTGTGCCATTGGTATTGAAAATGTAGGTGGAACAAAAGAAACGCCATTGACCCGAAAACAAGTAAAGGCCAATATTTTTTTGGTAGAATATCTGTCAACAAAATACGATATTGAATATATTATTGGACATCAGGAGTATACCCAGTTTGAAGGACATCCGCTCTGGCTCGAAGTAGATGATGGATATAGAACCGAAAAGACCGACCCAGGAATGGATTTCATGAAAAAAGTGCGAAAGGCAACAAAAAGATTTAATTTTAAACCCGTTCCATCAAAATAAGAACATGCAAAAAATAATAATAGTATTCCTTATCGGGTGTTTCAGCCTAATTACCTATTCCCAAGAAGCGATAACTTCTGAACTCTATGAAACGTATGAAGAGTTTAAGGAACCTTCTTTGGATAAAAGAAGAATAAAGCATCAACAGTTGCAACCCTTGATCAGAAGGTTTGATGCTAATTCCAAATTTGAAGTACAGAAAGTTGGAAAATCAATTGAAGGACGCGATTTAAGCTTGATAAGCATTGGCTCTGGAGCAACCAACATTTTCTTATGGTCGCAGATGCACGGAGATGAACCAACGGCTACCCAAGCGATTTTTGACATTCTCAACTTTTTGGATGCACCCAGTTTTAAATCAGAAAAAGATGAAATTCTTTCAAAATTGAAGCTTCATTTTTTACCTATGTTGAATCCAGATGGAGCTGAAGCATATCAGAGGAGGAATGCCTTGGGAATTGATATCAATAGAGATGCGCTAAGATTACAATCTCCGGAGGGGCGAACGTTAAAAAGACTTCGCGATAGCTTGGATGCCAAATTTGGATTTAACCTTCATGACCAAAGCACCTATTACAATGCGGAATTGACCAGTAAACCGGCCACAATTTCCTATTTGGCAACTGCATTTAACTATGAAAAGGACATAAATGAAGTACGATCAAATGCGATGAAGGTAATTGTCTATATGAACAACATCATTCAAAAATATGCTCCAGGACAGGTTGGGCGCTATAATGATAGTTTTGAACCTCGTGCTTTTGGCGACAATATTGCCAAATGGGGGACAAGCCTTATTTTAATAGAATCCGGAGGGTATGCAAATGATCTGGAAAAGCAAGAAATAAGAAAGCTGAACTATGTTTCCATCCTTTCTGCACTTTATACAATAGCAAAAAACAGTTATCAAGATATTGCTATTGAAGAATACGAGAAAATTCCACACAACGATCGCAAACTGTTCGATCTAAAGATAGAAAATGTCACCTATGAACTTTTGGGAAAGGACTATTTATTGGACTTAGGCATACAACGCCAAGAAGTTGATGATGAAAAACATGAATCTTTCTATTACAAAAGTATCATTGTAGATCAAGGTGATTTATCTACCTATTATGGGTATGAGACATTTGATGCCACCGGATATAAAATAGTTCCAGCAAAACTTTATCCAAGAGCAATAAACACGAATACCAGAGCTATGTGGAACGCTGAAAACAGTCCTTTTAAATCTGGTTATGGATACTTTAAATCAGACTTTTTACCACCCATACCTTATACAGAGTTACCGGGTCATTTTGTTTCAGAATCCTATAAAATGCAGGATTTTAACCTTCAACCCGGTGTAAACCCAACGTTCTTTTTGGAAAAAGAAGGTAAATTGACCCACGGGGTCATTAATGGGTTTCTTATAGATTTATTAAAACCTATAGAAAAACAAAATTTCGGAAACGGTCTTATCTACCGTTAATATCCATATTGAATGCTCATTTGGGGGCCATACTTAAGCAATACCACCAGCATGGTCAGGAGTGCTCCAACAATCGAAGCAAATAATGATAGTACCAAACCTTTAAGTCCGTTTGAAAGAGGACCAAGGGCACTGTTCTGAATAATTTCTTTTACTACATCCATAGCTTATTTTTTTGAGTTAAACTTTTGAATAGTTTATTGGGATGTAATTAGTTGTTGTCTATATGTTTAAAACAACTATTGGTCTAAAAACCCTACCAAAAAATCAAGGAATATGTACCTTAATCGTCTAAACAAGTCCATTCTGAACATGAAAAACACTCTTTCTGCTCTTTTAATCATTTTACTATTTCAAGCAAATAATGCGCAAGAAACGACCATCAATTTATTTAATGGCGAGAACCTTGAAGGTTGGATAAACCATGGTACCGAAAAATGGTATGTTGAAAATGGAGAGCTTGTCTGTGAGAGTGGTCCCGATAAAGCATACGGATACCTAAGCACCAAAGATTTTTATAAAAATTTTGAACTTACAGTTGAATTTAAACAGGAAAACAATGGTAATAGCGGAATTTTTATAAGGTCAACTTTTGAAGGCACAAAGGTATCTGGCTGGCAAGTTGAAGTTGCCCCGCCCGAACATAGTTCTGGAGGTATATATGAGTCTTATGGTCGTGGCTGGTTGATAAAACCCGAACCGGAAAAGGATAAAGCATTAAAAATGGGGGAGTGGAACACTATGAAGATTCTTGCTGATGGAACTCATATTACAACTTGGCTCAACGGTCTTGAAATGGTAAAACTGACCGATGAAAAAATAGGCGATGGAAAAGGAGCTATTGCACTTCAAATTCATGATGGTGGTGGAATTAAAGTGAGATGGCGAAATATTACCCTAAAGCATATCAAGTAATTCAACAGGTGCTTACCTAAAAGGAGGGATGCCTCTTACTCGCACCCTCCTGTAAACCCATTGGCACTGAACCTGGTCTGTACGGCTCCTTGAAGCCCTCCATTGCTTAGTTGGATCACTAGGTTATTGTTCCCGCTGCCATCACGTTTAGGGGTGCAATATTCAAATAAGTAAAAACTATTCGCTTGTTCAGAAACCCGTTGAGAAATCTGGGTAAACGTGGTTTCCAACTCTTCCTTATTCCCAGCAAAAACACTTGCCGTTTTTCCTATTTCCGTCAATACTTGGGTGTCAATTTCAGCACCAAGACCAATTGTAAAGAAAGAAATATTTCTATTTGCTTCATTCACGGATCGTAACGCAGCTTCCTCTGTAAAACGAGAAGCCTGATCTGTACCGTCAGTAAACAAAACTATTGAAGCAGCTCCTATTACAGATGACGCATTGTTTTCTTTGATAAGGTTTTCGGCAATATCCGTAGATTTAATGACAGCACCGTACAAGTCTGTTGAGGGGTCTTTACTTATATCCTGAGTAATTCCGTCAATGGAGGCAATAAGTTCTGCTGAAGAAGATGTCAACGGATTAAGAAGGTGCAATTCATTTTCTCCATCAAACCAATAAATTGCTATTTTAAAAGAATCCGTTTCCGGGGACGGAATCACATTGGTGATAAAACTTGTTGAAGCTGTCTTTAACTCTTCCAAGCTGCCTTCTAAAACACTATTGCTCAAATCTAAAATCAATAAAGTATTGTTACTGAAAACCTGTGAGTTTGAAGAAATTCTGGCTTGTGACTCAGAAGATGAAATTGTATTAAAACAATCATCGTTTCTACCTTGTTCATATATGGTGAACTGATTTGCGGTTAGACCAGAGATAGGATTGCCCAGAAGGTCAGAAACTTTGAAGAGTATAGAAACTTTGCCGGGTAGAGTCGTAAATTGATCCTGAATAGACAACAACAGTTCGTTATCTTCAAAACCAAGACAATTATCTGGGTCTTTACCTTGGCCCAATTCACCTTGATTTAGGTCAAAACTGGCATCATCATCTGCATTTCCGCAGGAAGAAAGAACTAGGGTAAATATTGCGATAAGAAAGTAGTGCAGCTTATTTTTCATTTTATAATAGTTGAGGTTCTGATTGCAAAACGCTCATTTTGTTTGAAAATTACTTTGTAAACCGCCAATAGATTTAAAGAAAAGTTAAAAAAAGTCTTGCATTGTTAAAAAAAAACCAATCAAATCAAATTTTGGTAACTTCAACAAGAAATCAAATTGAAATTCAATCAATTCAAGAAACTATGCCAACGTATCAAATTAAAGTCAATGGAGAATCCAAAACAGTAGATGTTTCTGAGGACACTCCAGTTTTATGGGTGCTAAGAGATCATTTAGATTTGGTCGGCACCAAGTATGGATGTGGAATTGGGCAATGTGGAGCTTGTACCGTTCATGTGGACGGAACAGCTATGAGAAGTTGCTCCATGACCTTGGCCCAACTAGACGGGAAATCCATTACCACAATAGAAGGATTATCTGAAGATGGAACGCACCCAGTGCAGGAAGCTTGGAAAGAGGTTGATGTTCCGCAATGCGGGTATTGCCAGGCGGGGCAAATCATGACAGCCTCAGCATTTTTGGAAAACAACCCAAAACCCACAGAAGAGGATGTTAAAAATGCGATGCATGGCAATATATGCAGGTGTGCTTCCTATTCTAGAATTCGTAAAGCTGTGATGATAGCAGCAGAAAACATGGATTAATCCAACGCCAACTTTTTACATCAAAAAACAACAACAATGTCAACAAATACAACATTAACATTCAGCAGAAGGGCTTTTATGCGAACTTCGTCACTAGCAGGTGGCGGTATGCTGATTGGTTTTAACTTATTCCAGGCGTGCAAGCCAAAAGCCGCACCACCAATAGATCTTTCCCAACTAAACTACAATGATTTCAACGCTTTCATCAAAATTGCGGATAATGGGGCAGTTACCATTTTTTCTCCCAACCCTGAGATTGGTCAGGGTGTAAAAACCTCCATGCCAATGATCATTGCAGAGGAGCTTGATGTAGCATGGAAAGATGTTTATGTTGAACAAGGTATTCTAGATACTGAAAACTATACAAGACAAGTGGCAGGTGGAAGTCAGTCCATTCGTCATGGATGGGATGCCCTTAGACAAACGGGAGCAACGGCAAAACAAATGTTGGTCAATGCTGCAGCGGCTCGTTGGGGAGTGGATGCATCAGAATGTGCTGTTAGTGAAGGTGTCATCACCAGCGCCGCAGGAGAAACTCTAGGTTATGGAGATGTAGTAAAGGACGCTTCAATGTTGGAAGTTCCAGAAGATGTGGCATTAAAAGAACCAAAAGACTATAAAATTATTGGTAAGGACGCCCCCAATGTGGATATTCATAAAATTGCCACTGGAAAACCATTGTTTGGATTGGACTATAAAGTTGATGGAATGGTCTATGCCGCCGTGGTACGCCCACCGGCTTTTGGCCATAAGTTAGTTTCGTATGATGATTCTGCAGCAAAAGCAATGCCTGGAGTTTTGGATGTTATAAAAATTGGTGAAAAAGTGAGAGGGCTTCTTGAAGAAGACCCTAGTTTTTCCAGTAAAATATCTTCAAGTGATAAGGTGGTAGTGGTTGCTGAATCTACGTGGCAGGCAATGAAAGCAAAAGAAGCCATAAAAGCAGAGTGGGAGGAGGACACTTCATTGGAAAGTACCGAGGAGCATGATAAAATACTCACAGATTTATTGGACGGTAGCACCTTTAAAACAGAACGTTCAGATGGTAATATAAAGAGAGCTTTTGCTGAAGCCGATGAAATTTTGGAACGTACATACGAGTCTCCTTTTTTACCTCACAATTGTATGGAACCAATGAATTTCTTTGCTAATGTTACTGAAGAAAAAGTACACTTGGCAGGACCAATTCAGACTCCTGCCTGGAAAGCCGGGCTGGTAGCCAAAATGCTTGGAAGAGAAGAAAGCGATATATATTTAGAAATGACCCGAATGGGTGGTGGTTTTGGTAGAAGGTTATATGGCGATTTTGTGATAGAAGCTGCAGAGATTTCCAGTACCATCAAAAAGCCTGTAAAAGTGGTCTATTCTAGAGAAGACGATATGGAAGATGGCATATATAGAATGGCCATTAAATATAGAATCAAAGCAGGGGTAAAAGATGGAAAAATTACAGCTTACCATTTAAAGGAAGCGGCCATAAACGACAATATGTATGGGTTGATTCCTAATTTCTTTCCAGCTGGTGCCATAGAGAATTACCAAGTGGACACCGCGAATTACAGAAGTAATATCACCACAGGGGCTTGGAGAGCACCTTACACCAATTTCTTGGCCTATGCAGAGCAGAGTTTCTTTGATGAATTGGCGGAGTTAATGGAAGCTGACAAAATTCAATTGCGATTGGACTTACTTGACAAAGTAAAACCAGAAGAAGATGAGAGAATTCAGTATTCTCCAGAGCGTATGAAAGAAGTCATTAAAGTTGCCGTAGAGAAATCTGGATGGGGAGCTAAACCAAAAAACATATATCAAGGATTTGTGAACTATTACTGTCACAATACACATGTAGCAGAAGTCGCAGATGTTGAAATTGAAAATGGGGAGCCCGTTGTAAAGAAAATTACATGTGTTGTAGATTGTGGAATCGTTGTTAACCCATTGGGAGCCCTGAACCAGATTGAAGGCGGAGTAATAGATGGCGTTGGGCATTCCATGTATGGTGAATTGCAATTTGAGAACGGCAGACCCACAGCAAGTAATTTTGATAAGTATCGAATGATCAGAATGAGGGAGGCACCTCTAGTTGAGACACACTTTATAAAGAATGAGTATTCACCTACCGGACTGGGCGAACCAACTCTCCCTCCAGCAGGTGGGGCTGTTGCAAACGCGTTTAAAGCAGCCACTGGAAATAGACTCTATAAACAACCATTTACCAAAACACCAGAACTTTTAAAAGTACCGAGTAAGGAAATTATAGGTTGATTTTTATGACGATATTATTATTTGGGATTACCAAAGATATTGTGGGGAGTTCCACATTATCTGTCCCCACATCGAGTGTTACAGGTAGAAAAATTCCAAAAACAGTAAAAGAATTAAAACAGTTTCTAGGAGAAACATATCCAGAACTAAATAAACTATCCTCGTTGGCTGTTGCAGTGAACAATGCATATGCAGAGGATAGCGAAACGATTAATTCTTATGATGAAATTGCGCTAATTCCTCCTGTAAGTGGAGGTTAATAGGGGCAGAAATGGTATCTTTCGATAGCTATGGAGGATAAATTATGTTGATAGACAATCACAATAGAAAAATCAATTACCTAAGACTTGCAGTAACAGATAGATGTAACTTGCGTTGCAATTATTGTATGCCTTCAGAAGGTATTGATTTTGTGAAAAACGACAAACTACTATCCATAAAAGAACTCATTCAAGTGAGTAGGATTTTAGTAGATCAGGGAATAGATAAAATCAGAATTACGGGGGGAGAGCCTTTTGTAAGGAAAGATTTAATGGTTTTGCTAAGGGAGTTGACCAAGATGAATGGTTTGGATGATATTTCCGTGACCACAAATGCCACATTAATTGGTCCATATATTGATGAATTAAAACAACTTGGCATTAAGAACATCAATGTTAGTTTGGATTCTATAAACAGGGATACATTTGAGCGCATTACCAGAAGAAATCAATTTGATACAGTACACAATAATTTAATCCGATTGATTACTGAAGGTTTTAACGTCCGCATTAACTTTATTGTCTTAGATGGCCAAAACGAGCAAGACATTCTCCCCATTCTTGAAGTGATGAAACATTATAATGTTTCAGTTAGGTTTCTGGAAGAAATGCCTTTTAATGGAGGTTCCAAAAATTTCGCTTCGATCAAATGGAATTACAAGGCAATTCTAGAGCACATAAACAAAGAATATCCAGATTTTGAAAAGTTGGAATCTCCAGATACATCCACTTCTATCAATTACAAAATAAAAGGACACAAAGGAACATTTGGTATTATTCCATCTTTCAGTAGAACTTTTTGTGGTAGTTGTAATAGACTTAGAGTCACGGCTACAGGAGATGTGATTACATGCTTGTATGGAAAGCCAAAGACAAATCTAAGGGATATTGTCCGCTCAAATTCAGCAGAAGAAAATATAAAGAGTGCCATTTTAACAGCAATTGGAAGCAGGGCAAAAACAGGTTTTGACGCACAAAAGGAACATTCCACAACTGTTTTTGACAACTCCATGACATCCATTGGGGGGTAACCATTATAGTACTAATTTTCAGTATGAAAGAAAGTGAGAGAAATGAAGCCACCAAGTTATATGGCTTGGTGTTGGCAGGAGGGAAAAGTACCCGAATGGGTTCTGATAAAGGATTGATAAAATATCATTCAATACCCCAACAAGAGTACCTTTATAATCTCTTGGAGCATACTTGTGACAAAGTTTTCCTTAGCGTACGTGAAGAGCAACAATCTGTTGTGGACGATATCTTCAACAGTATTGTGGATCAAAATGAATATCGAGGCCCATTCAACGGAATATTAAGTGCCCATAAAGCGTATCCAGATGCAACTTGGCTAGTACTTGCTTGTGACCTTCCTTTGATTGATTTGGAAGCATTAAAACATCTATCGGATAATAGGAACCCCAATAAATTGGCAACGTCGTACGCTACAAAAAAAACCAACTTACCAGAACCTCTGATTACAATTTGGGAACCTGAAGGATTAAAAAAGGCAATACTCCATTTACAGACCTCTGAAAGCAGTTGCCCTAGAAAATTTTTGATTAATTCAGATGTTGAACTGGTTAATCCCGAGCATGATGAAGTGTTATACAATGCCAATTCTATTTCGGATTATGAATACATCAAATCTAAGCTGGAAACGACAGATGAATTCTAGGTATATCAGACAAACCAGTCTAAGGGATTTTGGGGAGAATGGCCAAGCAAAGCTTTTTAAAGCCAAAGTTTTAGTGGTTGGTCTTGGAGGCTTGGGATTGCCTGTTCTTCAATACCTTAATGCCATGGGTGTTGGAACATTAGGTTTAATGGACCAAGATGTTGTTGAAATGCATAATCTGCAAAGACAAGTCCTGTACACAGAAAAAGACTTGGGAAAGTTGAAATTGGAAGTAGTTCATAATAAACTTACCGCACAAAATTCTCAGACAACCTTTAAAACACACGATACTTTCCTTACCAAGGAAAATGCATTAAAAGTCATTGAGAAATATGATTTGGTAGTTGACGCTACGGATAACTTCCCAACTCGTTATCTTATCAATGATGCCTGTGTTATATTAAACAAGCCTTTTGTCTATGGCGCACTGCATGGCTTTGAAGGCCATATAAGCGTTTTTAACTATAACAACGGGCCTACATATCGTTGTTTGTATCCAGAAATGCCAAATGCAGAAGAGATTCCCAATTGTAATGAAAATGGTGTTCTTGGGGTTATTCCTGGAATTATGGGAACATTGCAAGCTTTGGAAGCGGTAAAAGTTTTAACAGGAGTAGGGGAAGTGCTCTCAGGCAAATTAATGGTGTACAATGGATTGAATCAGTTTGTTAGTAAAATCAGTTTTAAAACCATTCCTGAAAACAAGAAAATAACACGACTTCAAGATTTTTACGAACCTGTAGAATGCGATGTAATTCCTTCCATCGGAGTAAATGCTTTTCAGACATTGAGGCAATCTAAAGAAAAATATACTTTGATTGACGTTAGGACAACAGAGGAATTTGACCAAAGCCATTTGAATGAAGCCATTAATGTACCATTGGATAATCTTGACAATTTTGAGCGTCAAATTAGCACGGACAAAGAGGTTTACATTATCTGTCAATCCGGAAAAAGAAGCGAACTGGCATTAAAACATCTTCAAACAGCCTACCCAAATTTGACTTTTTATCATATTTTAGGAGGTATGAATAAAATGATGACCGTATGTCCCTAGCCTCTGGCGATTTTATTTTACTCCTTTTTTCTTTTTTCATAGTCGCAACCCTATACTCTGCGGTTGGTTTTGGTGGTGGTTCAAGTTACTTGGCTATTTTAACATTGGTCTTAACCAGCTTTTTTGCCATAAGGAGTACGGCTCTTTTATGCAATCTAACAGTGGTTCTTGGAAGTTGTTTTTTATTTTACAAAAATGGACACTTACATTTTAGAAAATTTCTTCCTTTTATAGTCACAAGCATTCCCCTTGCATTTCTTGGAGCATCATTTAGATTACAAGAACATGTTTTCTTTATTCTTTTGGGGAGTTCCTTGATTATTTCTGCTGTGGCACTTGTCTATCAAACCTTAAGGCTTAAGCCAAAAGTCAGTATTAAAAAGTACCCGGGTTACGTTTCTTATATTCTCGGTGGTGGTATAGGACTGCTATCTGGCCTTGTTGGCATTGGTGGCGGTATTTTCTTGGCCCCTGTACTTAATCATATGAAATGGGACAAACCCATTGAAATAGCTGCCTTGGCAAGCTTCTTCATTCTAGTTAATTCTGTTTCTGGTATTGGAGGGCTGTTTTTGAGCAATTCATTTGAAGTATTTTGGCCTGGAATTCTTGGGCTTTTGTTTGCAGTACTATTAGGAGGCCAGATAGGAGTTAGACTCAGTATAGGAAAACTATCCTCTAAACGCATTAAATTGCTTACCGCATTTCTTGTTTTATTTGTTGGAATACGCGTATTACTTAAAAATGGATTGGAATTAACCATATTTTCATGATTTCATTTAAAACTGCACTACACAAGGTTCTGGACAATATCCAAGATTATGGAAACGAATATGTTGACCTAATGCAATCCAATAACAGGATTCTTGCTGAAACCATTTTGGCTGATAGAGATTTTCCTCCCTTTGACAGAGCTACTAAAGACGGAATAGCTATTTGTTTTAATGGCATTTTATCTCCGGATCAGACTTTTAAAGCTACAGGGATTGCACAAGCGGGAAGCCCACAAGAAGTTTTGGAAAAAAACACCGAATGTATAGAGGTAATGACTGGCGCCATGGTTCCTGAGCATGCAGATACGGTGGTGATGTATGAACATATCAACGCGGAGCATGGTACTTTTTCATTGCTCAAACCAGTTACTAAAGGTCAAAACATTCACTATAAAGGAAGTGATGTTGCCATAAGTGATGTGCTGCTTAAACCGGGTATTCAAATAACAGCTGCAGAAATAGGCGTTTTAGCATCTGTTGGGAAATCTGAAGTTCTGGTAAAAAAACTTCCTAAAATAGCGGTTATCGCTACTGGCAACGAATTGGTTGGAGTAGAAGAAAAACCGCTTCCGTATCAGATTAGGAAATCAAATTCATTTACACTTAAAGGATTGCTGATCAAGGAAAGCATTTCTGCAGACCTGTATCATCTTGCCGATAACCCAGATGTTTTAAAGAAAAAATTGGAAGTCCTTATCACCGACTATGATGTTTTGCTTTTAAGCGGTGGTGTATCCAAAGGTAAATTTGATTTTTTGCCTGAAACCTTTAATACTCTGGGAGTAGAAAAAATATTCCATAAAGTGCTACAACGCCCTGGCAAACCATTCTGGTTCGGAAAACTCAAATCTAAGAGCACCACCATATTTTCGTTTCCTGGGAATCCAGTATCAACGTTTGTCAACTACCATGTTTACTTTAAACCTTGGCTTAACAAAACTTTAGGAATAGCTACTACGGAATTTGCAGTATTTTTAAATGAGCCAATACACAACAAAACAGAATTGACTCTTTTTATTGGGGTTATTATCAGTAAGATAAATGGTGAAATGTTTGCAAAAATGCTTAAAACCACAGGCTCTGGTGACCTTATAGGTCTTTCTAAAGTTGATGGTTTTATTCAACTAAGCCCTAAAGAAGAATTAGATGAAGGCAAGAAATTGGTACCGTTCATACCCACAAGAAGGATAATATAGCATGACACACGAGTTAAAGACGATAATTCAACAATACGAAGAAAGAAAGCAATTAGGCGAAACTGCAGTATTGGCCACCGTTGTTGCTTTGGATGGGTCCTCTTATCGTAGACCGGGAGTTCGCATGCTGATTTTTGAAAATGGGGATATGGTAGGTGCTGTAAGCGGGGGGTGTGTTGAGAAAGAAGTGTTGCGACAGGCACAATCCGTTTTCTCTGGCAAAGTCCCAAAAGTAATGGTGTATGATGGAAGGTATAGATTGGGATGCGAGGGAGTTTTATATATTCTTCTAGAAGTCTTTAAACCAAGTGAACATTTCCTAACGCAGTTTTGGAACACCATCAATGAGAGAAAACCATTTTATATAAATTCATATTTTAAAAAAGAACATAGTGAAAACGAAACGTATCATACTGTGTTCAATTTTGATGACGCTTCCTTTTTCGTGAATTCGATGATGGAAAATGTAACTAGTGAACTTCAAAACTTCAAGCAGGAAATGAATCCGTGCTTCCAACTCATAATCATTGGTGCCGAGCACGATGCTGTTCAATTGTGCAAATACGCTTCTTTAACTGGTTGGGAGGTAACCGTTGTGGCAAATCCCAAAGAAGAAAAGACAGAAAGCGATTTCCCTGGAATAAAAAAACTCATGGCCTCAGAGCCCGAGGCCTTCCAAATGGAGATGGACAAACAGACAGCCGTGGTTATAATGACGCACAGTTTTGTGAAAGATTTACAGTTCTTAATGGCGCTCAAGGATGAAAAAGGGGCATATATGGGACTTCTGGGACCATTGAGAAGACGTGAGAAGCTCTTTAACGACCTCTTGGAAAGATGTCCCGATATTTCGGAAGAGTATCTGGAGCAAATTCATGGGCCAGCTGGAATTGACATCGGAGCAGAAACACCTCAAGAAATTGCCATTTCCGTAATATCAGAAGTCTTGGCAGTTGTTAATGAAAAAGAACCATCTCTTTTAAAAGATAAAGTCGGAAAGATTCATATTTAAGTAATGTCTGACGGGATTTCAACTCTAATATTGGCCGCAGGGGCATCCAAACGGATGGGGAATAAGGTTAAGCAACTATTGCCATGGGGGAATTCCACCCTTATAGAAAACACAGTGGCTACTGCAAAACAGGTCTCCGATTCGGTCTTTATTGTTTTAGGCGCTAATAGAGAAAAGATAAGAGAGTCCACATCTTTAGATGCAGAAATCATCCATAATCCGAATTGGAAAGCTGGCATGGGCAGTTCAATCTCCATAGGGGCTGAATACATTTTGAAACATGCAGAAGGTAAAAATGGACTTTTGATCATGTTAGCCGATCAACCATTAATTGATGCATCCTATTTAAATCAGTTAAAAAAAGAATTTGATCAGGATGATTTTAAAGTCGTAGCAACTTCCTATGAAAACAGACTTGGAGTTCCTGCAATTTTTCATCAATCCATTATCCCAGAATTAACGCATTTGAATGGAGATTATGGAGCAAGGCATATCATTAAAAAGTATCAAGCGACCATTAAGAGCGTACTTCCCAACGGAAAAGAGCTGGATATTGATACTCCGGAAACATACTCACAACTAATTGATAATATGAATTTTTAATATGAAAACCTCTACTATTACTTTAAGCTTATTACTGTGCTTATTTTTTTCAAACGCTCAAGAAATGGGCTTTGAAGAGTATAATCCAAAACCCACCTTGGTCGTTCCAGAAAATCCGGTCAACAAAGCCAAATTTCCATTTATAGATGTCCATAGTCATCAATTTAGAATGGCAACCCAAGATTTATCTGGTTTAATAAAGGACATGGACAAAATGAACATGGGAGTTATGGTGAATCTAAGTGGAGGTTCTGGAGAGGGGCTGCGTGCAATGCTCAAAAATGTTAATGATAACTATCCCAATAGGTTTGTGGTTTTTGCAAATGTTGATTTTAGTGGGGTTGGTAATTCAAATTGGGGAGAACTGGCAGCTGCGCAATTGGAGCTAGACGTGAAAAGTGGCGCCAAAGGATTGAAAATTTATAAAAGCTTGGGATTACGAAATAAGGACATAAATGGAAATAGAATAGCAATAGACGACCCTAGATTAGATGCCATATGGGAAAAGTGTGGAGAACTGGGAATTCCTGTATTAATACATGCTGCGGATCCAAAATCATTCTGGGACCCTATGGATAAGGATAATGAAAGATGGTTAGAATTAAAGACCAGGCCAAGAAGAAAGCGCTCTGCAACCAATCCAGCCCCTTGGCAGCAAATTATTGATGAACAACATCGCATGTTCAAAAAACATCCCAACACAAAATTCATCAACGCCCACATGGGATGGTACGCCAACAATTTAGATAGGCTAGGGGAGTTAATGGATGAGATACCAAATATGTCTGTAGGCATTGGCGCCATTATAGCCGAGTTGGGAAGACAACCAAGAAGGGCAAAAGAATTCTTTATAAAATATCAAGATCGCATTCTTTTTGGTAAAGACAGTTGGAAACCACAGGAGTTCCCTACCTACTTTAGAGTTCTGGAAACTGCTGATGAGTACTTTCCATACTATAAAAAGTACCATGCCTTTTGGGCCATGTATGGATTGGATTTGCCCGACATTGTCTTACAGAAGGTATACTACCAAAATGCCATGAGGTTAATACCAGGCTTAGATGCTGCACTATTTAAATAAGTATCAATATAATGTTTTGATAGTTATTTTTGTGAAGTAGAATTTGATTTATGCATAACATTGATAAAAAATGTCATGGCTAATTCAAAATTTTTCAAAAGTAAATTCACTTTAATAATTTGTGCTTTACTAATAACATCCTGCACCAGTAGTGATGATGGAGGTGATGATGAAAATGAGACCACTGTCGCCACCGTTACAGGTTTTTATACTGGTTCTATTGGAATTACTATTAATGGAGACAACATTACCGTTCCAATGTCTTTGATCGTGAACATGGCCTCTACAAATAAGTTTGAGGGAGATTTTTTTGAGACCGGTAGCTTTACGCCCTGTTGCAGTAGTAACGCTCAAGATGGTACATTCAACTTTGATTACAACCCCCAAACTATGTCGTTGACCAATTTTATAATATGGGTAGATTTTAATATTGACCCGGAAAATCCTTGCACAGGCACTTATACAGGTTCCGGCACTTTGGATACAAGTGGAAATGCGAACAGGATGGTTGTTCAAATGAATGTTGATGATTGCAATGTTTCAAATACACCTGCTGTGTTTACACTTACAAAAGTCAGCGAACTATAAGCCTGTACTGTTCTTTTGTTGAAATTCACTTGGGGTAATTCCTTCTATCTCTTTAAAAACCCTGAAGAAAGTAGTTTCTGATTGAAACCCCACCATTGTAGATAGTCCAGTTAAGTTATAGTTTTCAAACTCTTTGCTCAACAAGAGTGTTTTAAATTCAGAAACTCTAATTGAGTTTAGATATTTTCTAAAACTGGTTTCCTGTTCTTTAAAGTAATGACTTAACCTGCTTTTGTCCACTCGTAATTCTTTTGCAAGGTTCGAAATGGTCAAATTTGGATCAGTATACAGTTTTCCTTCAATCAAATGTTCTCTTAGCTTAATTGTCAATTCATTCATTCCAGCAGGATCAATATCGGTTTTTTGATATAATCTACTTGGCACAAAAAGGGATTTGAACTTGAAGAATTCAGTAATTGAAAACAGCAACAAATAAGTGTTGATCAGCAAGCCTATAGGCATAAAAACATATCTATTTAAAGTAAAAAAGTTTGCGGCAAAAAATGGGGAATTTGTCAAATAGGGTAAGATGTTATACAAATTGATGGCGAAATAATAGCTTAACAGAACATGCATAAAATACCCATACCTTCTCTTAACCCTTGGAGACAAAGGTTTTACCTTATTTTTTTTGAACTCTATTATTCCAAAAACAAGATAAAACAATGAAATTGCCACTAAAACGTAGCCAAGAGAAATAACTGTCCAATAGTAATTCTGGGTATAAAAGGAGCTATATCCGAACTTAATGGTCAAATACGCAATATGGATTATAAAAGGAAAAGTCAAATGTGCCAAAACATGTTTCTTCAACCTCTTTTTTGGAGTTTGCGCAGTAGAAACATAAAGATAAATGAGAGGTCCAAAAAAGAGATTTTTACCCGCACCCAGTAATAAGCTAAGAAAGAAGCTTTCCTTAACTATGTTCCAATAAAGATTGTTGATGAATATAGCCCCAATGAAAAAACAAAGCGCTCCTAAGATAACAAGCCTTAATTGTCTCTTATAAAAGTAAAATACGGAAATTAACAGAAGTTGGATATTGATGCATAGCATCACTCCATTATAAATAAGATCAGGATAAGCTTGGTTCAATGGTTAACAGGGTTTACTCAAAAGTAAACAATGCTATTAAAGGATAAAAGTCAATCCTTTTCCAAATCTTCATTTTGGGAGTCATACTCTTGAGAAATTCCACAAGAAATCTGTTTTTTAACCAACGATTTGGATTTCTTGCGCCTTACCAAAACTTCAATTTCTTTGTTTAAAAACTGCATAGGAGGCATTTAATAGATAACTAACGGAATTCTTCTTACTTTATTTTGAGCCTAACTGGCCGCTATATTAGTGCTCATTTGCCTTTCAATATATTCCAAAACAACCATCCAGTTCATTTTAAGTATTAAAGCTGCCGTAGGAAGGTTATCCTCTTCAATCGCCCGGACAATGGCTTCGTTTTGGTTGTCTACATTTTCATAAAAAGAGGCATCCTGTCCAAAACCCTGTTCATAAAAAAGAAGTCTTGCTTTAAGGTCCTCCAAAATTTGTAAGAGAACGGTATTGGTACATTTATGTACCAAAAGGTGATGGAATTGAAATCTTACTTTTAATCTGGTCATAAAAGTATGTGATTGTTGCAGTTTCAATTGTTGCAACCGCAATGACCTAACATCCTCCTCAGAAAAAATAGAGTTCTCAAGTGCCATTACCTCAAGCTGGGCAATGGTATCATAGAGATTCTTAGCCTCCTTTTTGGTTAGCGTGGACACTACAAATCCTCTATTGGGAACAGCTTTTATTATTCTTGCTTGTTCCAATTGACTTAATGCTTCTCGTATGGGTGTCACACTAACCCCAATTTTACGAGAAAGAGCGGCTAGATTAATGGTTTTGCCAACTTTTAATTCACCCTTCTGTATTTGTTCAAGTAAATGTGCTTTTACCGTATTACGCAAAATCTGGTGCGGTTGCATACCGCTAAGATACAAATCGTATACGATTTAACGCTTTAATGGTCATATTTTGCCTCTAACAACAATTATAATATTTCATTTTCCTCTTGAACTCGCATTGTAGAAATATGTATATACCTCTTAACAAACTAAGTACACCCAAAAAGGGACTGTCATGAGTTTTGAAACAGCACAATAATTACTAAAAGAGATATTTAAAGAGTTGAATTAAATCCTTAATTTTCTGCTTTGAAAATTGTAACTGTTCATATGAAACTTCACTACACCTATTTTTTTGCTATTTTCCTTTTAATTGCTTCTTGTAAAAAAGATGAGAAGATACAAGTTGTAAATTTTTATGAAACTCAATTATTTAAGGATGTACAACTGGCAGCCGTTTTCAAGGATTCAAAGACCTTTGTTGATTTAGTGCCAAAACGAAACATTTCGATTCTTGAAGCTGAATATCTTTCTCAAAAAGAATTGGATGGTTTCGACCTTAAAGAATTTGTAGGCGAAAATTTTGAGGATCGATCAATGAAGGCCTTGGAGTTTGAAACGGATACCACCAAAACAATGTATGAGCATATAACACATATGTGGGATATGTTGACCAGGGGGCCAGACAGTGTTGTCCCATTCTCCTCAAGGATCTCGCTTCCAAAAAAGTATATCGTACCAGGGGGTAGGTTTCAAGAAATATACTATTGGGACAGCTATTTTACGATGGAAGGCCTTTTGGCAGACGACCGGGATGACCTAGCGAAAAACATGGTGGATAACTTTGCCTTTTTGGTAAATTCAGTTGGTTTTATTCCAAATGGCACCAGGGACTATTACAAATCAAGGTCGCAACCTCCTTTCTTTTCCCTTATGGTGGATGCTATTGCCAGAAAAGATGAAAATCTTCTTCTATACTATGTGCCAGAACTGGCCAAAGAATATGAATTTTGGATGCAAGGCAGTGAGACCGTTGTTCCGGCCCGACCACAACAGCATGTGGTGGATATAGGTGAGCCTGCATACCTAAATAGATATTGGGATAAGGAGTTTACCCCAAGACCTGAAGCTTATAAGGAAGATTTGCATTTGGCAAGTGAACTGGAATCTGATTCTTTGCAGCAATTACTCTATAACAATCTAAGATCTGCAGCTGCTTCTGGATGGGATTTTAGTTCTAGATGGTATGGTGAAAAAAATGAATTCAGTACTACTGAGACAACCTCTATTTTACCAATAGACCTAAATTGCCTGTTGTATTTTATGGAGCGAATTCTTTACAAGGCCAGTACGATGAAAGGAGACGAAAATGCAAGGACTCAGTTTTACAGAAGATCTCAATCAAGAAGGTACTCGATCAGACAATATTTTTGGAATAATGAAACTGGATTTTTTCATGATTACAATTTCAAGAAAGAATCCATAACACCAGAACTTACATTGGCCGGTGTTTACCCTTTATATTTCAGTATTGCCACAAAAGACCAGGCGAGGCAAGTCAAAGATGTCATTATGTCCTCATTTTTAAAAGAAGGAGGTTTGGTAACCACATTAGACCATTCAGGACAGCAATGGGATGCCCCCAATGGATGGGCTCCTTTGCAATGGATTGCAGTTAAAGGGCTTTTAAATTATGGGTATGAAGAAGAGGCAGTGGAAATTATGACCCGTTGGTTGGCTTTGAATGAGAAAGTGTACAAGGATACTGGAAAAATGATGGAGAAATACAACGTAGAAGATTTAACGTTACTATCAGGTGGGGGAGAATATGAGACCCAAGATGGGTTTGGGTGGACCAATGGTGTTGCACTTGGTTTTAAAAAGATGCTCGAAGAAATGGAAGCACAAACCCCATAACTTATATTACGTTTTTTCGTAAGTTTTTCAATTGTTTTCGAACCAATTGAACACTAATCATCAATCAAAAAAATGTCAAAATCCTTATTGTTCATCCCGGATATATCTGGGTATACCAAATTTATTCAGACTACAGAGGTAGAGCATAGCCAACATGTAATATCTGAACTTCTTGAGGTGCTTCTTAACGCAAACACACAAGATTTAAAATTGGCAGAGATTGAAGGAGATGCACTCTTCTTTTATAAAGAAAATGACATTCCATCGCAAGAGAATCTCTTAGCACAGATTGAATCAATGTTCACCGCTTTTTACAGTCATCTTAAGATGCTTGAAAAAAATAGGATTTGTCCCTGTAATGCTTGCGCTACAGCACCAAATCTCCAATTAAAGATTGTTGCGCACAGTGGTAATCTTCAACATATTGAGGTTCAAGGAAACAGAAAACCCTTTGGAGAACAAGTAATAGAAGCGCATAGATTGCTAAAGAATTCTGTGGATAGCGATAATTATGCGCTAATAAGCAGGACCTTGGCCCTAGATGTTATGCTATCCCCTTATTATTCAAGCAAAATTTTTAGGTTTAGACAGGGCTCAGATGTTTATGACGATAAAGAAATCGATTATATCTATTCAATAATAGATCCAAGTGAGCTTAAACTAAGGGCTTTTGATAAGCCCAATAATGTCCATTTCGATAGACCACCTCAACTAAAAATAAAGAAAGTATTCCCTGTAGCTGCCGAGGAACTTTTGGAATACGTGACAAACTACGCATACCGACACAATTGGACCGAAGGAATAGACAGATTGGAATATAAAGAAAATGAAGTTACAAGAGCTGGTTCTGAACATATCTGTGTTGTTAATGGAAAGCATTTAAATTTCACGACGGCTACAAAAGAGGTAAAGCCGGGGAGTTTAATTTATGGTGAGTTTACCACAAGTCCGCCACCAGTAGATGAGTTTTATCAGTTCTATATTTTTACTCCTATCTCCGAAAACAGCTGCGAATTGGAAATGGAATTATTTTGGACTGCCAAGTCACCAATTAAAAAACTAATAATGGCTCTTTTTGGCAAAAAAATATTTAGGAAGAATATTGAAAAAGCTTTGGGAGGATTGTTGAATTTTGTTGAAAGCAACGAATAGTCTAAGGTTATTTTATATATTATGGACTATGCTACCAAGTCTAATGTTGAGCTGTTTTTAATACATAGGCTGGATGGCCTATTTATTTTGGAAAGACCAAATTAACAATTGTATGGCAACGGGATATTCGGGAACACCGCTTTCAAAAAAGTTGGGCATTAAAGAGGGCTTTTCAATTCTTCTTGTAAATCAACCATCCCATTACTTTGAGCTATTTACAGACTTTCCTGACGATGTAACTATTCTTAAAGCCGCAAAATTTGAATCTGCAGACTTTGCTCACCTTTTCTGCACTTCTTTGAAAGAATTGACTACCCTTGCTAACAATTGTAAAAACAGTTTAAAAAAGAACGCTTCCTTATGGATTAGTTGGCCCAAAGGTTCATCTAAAATAGAAACAGATTTAAAACGAGAACCCATCCGTGAGTACCTTTTGTCCATAGGTCTTGTAGATGTAAAAGTCGCAGCTATTGATGAGGACTGGAGCGGGTTAAAATTTGTTTATCGATTAAAGGATAGAAAATAGTTCATATCTTTTTTGAACAGCATCAATTATTTTCACATTTCTTTTAGAAATAAGCCTGTTGCTTTTGGTTATCTTTCCGTGCTTATTCAACCAAAAAATCTACACATGAAACTCAGCTCAAAGATTTATTTCAAACTCCTTTTATTCGTTTTTTTTTCATTTCAATTAACAGCACAAACGCCTGATTCTACCACTTTTGATGGATTGGAATTTAGAAGCCTTGGTCCTGCTTTAACATCAGGGCGTATAGCGGATATTGCAATACATCCAAAGAATGAGAGTGTATGGTATGTAGCCGTGGGTTCTGGCGGAGTATGGAAGACTACCAATGCAGGAACTACATGGAAACCAATTTTTGATAGTCAATCCAGCTACTCCATTGGCTGTGTTACCATAGACCCCAATAACCCAAGTACAATTTGGGTAGGTTCCGGAGAAAATGTGGGAGGAAGGCATGTAGGATTTGGAGATGGTATTTATGTGAGCCATGATGAAGGAAAATCTTGGAAAAATATGGGGCTAAAAACCTCAGAGCACTTATCTAAAATCATAGTTCATCCAGAAAATTCAAATGTTATCTGGGTTGCATCGCAAGGTCCTCTTTGGAGCAAAGGAGGGGAACGTGGTTTTTACAAATCTATTGATGGAGGTAAAACATGGAAAAGAACACTTGGAAATAGTGAATGGACAGGGGTTACGGATATTGTGATGGATCATACAAATCCAGATATATTATATGCTGCAACCTGGGATAGACATAGAACCGTTGCTGCTTACATGGGCGGCGGACCCGGTTCAGGAATTCACAAAAGTACTGATGGAGGAGATACTTGGACAGAACTGACCAATGGAATACCAAAATCGAACTTGGGTAAAATAGGATTGGCAATTTCTCCCTTTGATCATGAAACCATATTCGCGGCAATTGAATTAGATCGTAAAAAAGGAGGATTGTTCATAACAAACAATCAAGGAGCTTCATGGACAAAACAATCAGACGCTGTTTCTGGAGGTACAGGACCACATTATTATCAAGAGCTATATGCATCCCCACATCAAAAAGGCAAGCTGTATTTAATGAGTAATTATGTTCAAGTCTCTAACGACAACGGGAAGCATTTTGAACAAATGAACGAGGACAAAAAGCATGTGGATAGTCATGCTATGGCATTTAAAAAATCTAACCCCAATTATGTGCTTTTTGGTACAGATGGTGGATTGTATGAATCTCATGATTTAACAAAAACATGGAGGTTTTTTGGAAACCTTCCCCTTACACAATATTATAAGGTTGCAGTAGATGACTCTGCTCCCTTTTATAACATTTATGGTGGTACACAAGATAATGGGTCTCATGGCGGCCCTTCTAGAACAAGAAGTAAAGCTGGGATTTTAAATTCGGATTGGTGGATTACCTTAGGAGCAGATGGTCATCAATCTGCTACAGAACCAGGAAACCCGGATATAACATATGGCGAATTTCAACAGGGATGGTTATGGAGAATAGATCAGACAACAGGGGAGACCGTTTTTATTCAGCCACAGCCTAAAGCGGGAGAGCCACATGAACGCTTTAATTGGGATGCACCAATTTTGGTGAGCCCACATAATCCACAGCGCTTGTATTTTGCATCTTATCGTGTCTGGAAATCTGAAAATAGGGGGGATGATTGGACTTCAATTTCCCAAGATTTAACTAGAAACGAAGAGCGCCTGACCTTGCCAATTTTAGGAAGACAACAAAGTTGGGACAATCCTTGGGATGTGGGTGCAATGTCCAATTACAACACCATTACATCGTTGGCTGAGTCGCCTTTACAGGAAGGTCTTATATATGCTGGAACCGATGATGGAATTCTTCAGATAACGGAAAATGGCGGAGATACATGGAAAAAGGTGATGTTAGGAAATATAAAAGGAGTCCCTAATAGAGCGTTTGTGAATGATGTGCGTGCGGATTTATATGATGCAAACACGGTTTATTTGGTACTTGACAACCATAAAGCTGGAGATTACAAGCCATATCTTTTAAAAAGTACTGATAGAGGTAATAGCTGGACATTTATTAATGGGAACCTACCTAAAAAGCTGATTACCTGGAGAATTGTTCAGGATCATAAAAAAAGAGGCCTTTTATTTGCTGCCACAGAATATGGCATCTATTTTACAAGCAATGGTGGGAGTAGTTGGTTACAACTTGAAGGAGGTCTACCGACTATATCCTTTAGAGATGTTACTATTCAAAGAAGAGAAGACGACCTAGTTGGTGCTTCTTTTGGTAGAGGTTTTTACGTTTTGGATGATATTTCGGCCTTACGTGATTTTGACTCATCTAAAATGGCGGAGACCACTCTTTTTAAGGTAAAGCCCGCATATTGGTATATTGAGAAAGATGAAGTTTATGGTCAAGGAAATTCCGAATATGCTGCAAAGAACCCTGGCTATGGAGCAACATTCACATATTTCTTGCCTAAGAAAATGAAATCGCTAAAAGATGTAAGAACGGAGAGGGAAAAAGAACTTAATAAGCAAAAAAGTAATGTTTCTTTTCCTGGTTGGGAGGCTTTGGACAAGGAAAAAAACCAAGAAAAGTCTGCAATTTTATTGCTTGTAAAAGACAGTAATGGCAAAGTTGTCAATACTGTAAATGGTACAAACAAGAAAGGATTTAATCGCGTTTCTTGGAACCTTACTTACGCTGATAGAACAGGGATTAAATTAAAGAATCCAAAGAGCGATGATGATGATTTCTTTGGATCTCCATTTTTAGCTACACCGGGAACTTATTCTGTTGAACTATATCAACGCATTGATGGAGAATTAAAGCAGCTTTCCAGTGCGCAATCTTTTGAAGTTAAACCTTTATCCAAAGGAGCGCTGCCTGCCAAGCCAACCACAGAAATAGATGCTTTTAGAGCCATGTACCAAAACTTCCAGCAGGATTTGACAGCAACAAGTTCCGTATTAGAGAAAGCTATTGCAGATGTAAATGCTATGAAGCGTGCCTTTGATGAAGCTACAACCCCAACCACGACTTTAGCGTCTAAAATACATAGTGCTAAATCGCTGTTACAATCACTTAGTAAGCAGATGAATGGTAGTCCTGCAAAAAATGAAGTAGGGGAGAAGAACCCTCCATCTCCAAATGACGGAAGCTTTATTGGTTTGGTAGCATTAAGAAATACCTACGGACCAACTGGGAACCATAAAATCGCTTTGAAAAGAGCTGATGATCAATTGAAATCAATTAAAAAGGAGTTGAGCGTTCTCGTTAAAAACACACTCCCTTCGCTTGAAACAGAATTGAAAGCGGCAGGAGCACCTTGGATTGAAGGTCAGGGGCTCATAGAGGATTAAACTTTAGGTTACAAATGAAAACAAACATTCATTTCGTTTTATTTATATGCCTTTTTTTTACCCTTGGGCTACACTCCCAATATGTAGAACATGACTGGCTAGAACGAGATGAGTGGATGAAAACCGCTACTCTATTAAAAATGGCGGGTGTTAGCGAAGGAGATAAAGTAGCTGACATTGGATGTCATGAAGGGTATTTATCAATTCATTTGGCCAAAAAGGTTTTAGATCGAGGAAAGGTGTATGCCGTTGATGTGCGACAAGATCGGTTAGAAACTTTACAGAGGAATGCCAAGAAAAGGAACCTAACCAATATTACGACGGTTTTAGGAGACTATGATGACCCAAAATTACCTTCGAATCAACTGAATGTAGTTTTTATCATGGATACGTATCATGAAATGGATTCCCATGAGAAAATCCTTCAACATGTAAAGAGTTCTTTAAAGCCTGGTGGAAAGTTGATGCTTTTAGAGAAACTGAAGAAAAGAGTGAGAAACAAATCAAGAGAGGAACAGGTTAGCGCCCATTCATTGGGTGCTAACTATGTTCGTAAAGAATTGCAACAAGCTGGTTTCACAATTATTTCTGAAATAAAAGACCACGGCAAATGGGAAAGGGAGGATGACAAACAAATGTGGGTGCTGTTGGCTCAAAAACCAGAATAGCACTTTTAGCTATTCTCTATTTAGCTCCTCCTGCAAAGTTTCGTAAGATTTAATCCAACTATAAAGTTTACCGCCCAAACTGATTATTGGGCTGGAAATGGTGTCCATCTCCTCAGGAGATTTGGCCAAAAAACTACCAACCTGTTTTTTAACCTCTTGGTTTTCACTGAGCACAACATTCCTAAAAAGATAATTTTCAGCGGTTAGCTTTGTGACTATGCTATCACAACTGCTACAATCGGTAGTGGTATAAATGGTTATCTGTTTCTTTGGTTTTATTTTGGGTGGCGGAACATCCAAAATTTCAAACTCCTTTTTAACCGCTCTTTTAGATAAGCTGTCATTTACAATCAGTTTTTTCGTATAGACCGGTTTTTTGTCCCTAAAAAGAACAATGGTCTTTAAATGCACTTTGGAGGTAGCGGGAACTCTAATAAGTCTTGGTTTTGCGGCACTTTGTCTAAAATTCTTGCCGCTAACTTCAAAAAGGACATCATAATCTTTGAACGTCCTGTTCTCAGCAAAAAAAGTAATCCTATTGTTCGATTCTTTTTCAACAACCTTAACAGGGTTTACTTGCCCATATAGTTGAGGGAAATGAAGGCAAAAGAGAATAAATAAAAGTCTAAACATAAAAATGTATTAGGTTAGGTCGCCAATTAACTAAAATACTCTCAATACATACACAAAGCTTTGAACACCGGGAAGATCTTCACCCACTTCATTAACCAATTGATCTCCTGAAATTCTGAGAACTGTCAAAGCGTCATCTCCATCAAAAGTAACTTGTGTCTCATCTGAAAACCAAGTGCCTGTGGCAGATGTAGTTCCTGTACAATCAGCGTTAAATTGATTGCTTGTAATCGTGGTAATGGCAATATTGGATTGTTCATATGTCCAAACAAGATCACCATCGATCAACAAAGTCCCAGAAAGGCAATCTAGTTCATCCATTAGGTTTGTAGACGCTGTTCCATCCATATTTAAATCCTGTCCTACACTAACATTTACTTCTACTAAATCCCAAAGACCAAGTACATCGAAGTTTGGAGGGACAATCCCTTCAACTCCATCATCAGTATTGCAAGAAACCATTAATAATAGGGATGTAAAAAGGAGTGCGGTTTTTTTAATTCTTTTCATAATATCAATTCTTTTTCGAAACATTTTTTTGTAAAGTAAAAACAATTTAGTGAATATTCTGTGGAATAGGCTTACAATACCTATGCATGAGACGCTTCTAGTCTTGTTTTGCCCATAATTCATTACATTTAAGTGAACATAAAATAACCCTTAAAATGGCCAAACACTTTTATTTTTCTTTTTTCGCACTTCTTTTTTTAACTGCCCTCCACAATTCATACGCACAGCATGAATTTCTTATTGGAGATGCTTTGCCAGATGCACCTGAACTTACGGCACGCGGAACCTATGGAGTAGGAGTCCAAACAATAAATTTGGTGAACAAAAACCAACTTGATGTTTTAAGCATTAAGGATGGAAAAGGAAAAATGTATGACCGACCAATAACAATCGAGGTGTGGTATCCGGCTCTTGTTCCAGATGGTGTTGAAGAAATTGAAACATATACGCAAGTGTTAGGTAGAAATGGGACGGAGGACCGTCCGGTAATTCCTTTTACATTTAATGGAAGGGCCTTAAGGGATGCCGTTGCCATAAAGGATAATGGAAAGTACCCCCTTGTTATTTTGTCTCATGGTTACGTGGGATCACGGTTTTTATTCACCTATTTAGGAGAAAACTTAGCTTCAAAAGGCTATGTGGTCGTTTCCATTGACCATACAGATTCTACCTATAAAGATGCTGCCAATTTCACTAGTACATTGGCAAATAGGTCATTGGACCAACTATTTGTCCTTAATGAACTAGATAGACTTTCAGCTGCTGGAAGTGGCAGTTTTTTAACAGGCCTAGTAGATACTGATAATACCGGGCTTATTGGATACTCAATGGGAGGATACGGCGGCCTCAATACATGCGGGGCGGGATATAGTTCCGGTGCCTTAGGTTTTTTTAAAACAATGACAGGAGGCAGCGATGCATTAAATAAAAGAGGGATGGATAGCGAAGCTTATAAAAACTCCATCGATCCAAGAATCAAGGCGTTTGTTGCTTTGGCACCTTGGGGCATGGCAAATGGTATTTGGGATGCAAATGGATTGGCAGGCTTAAAGACCCCTACGCTTTTTGTAGCAGGTAGTGAAGATGACATATCAGGGTATGAAAAAGGCATTAAAGCTATTTATGAAGGCGCTGTAAACAGCGACCGCTATTTATTGACTTATATAAATGCTAGACACAATGTAGCGCCAAACCCTCCAGCATCTGCAACCATGAAGCCTGGGCTGCATATAGATGAATATTTGAGGTACGCGGATTCCGTTTGGGACATGAGGCGAATCAATAATGTTAACCAGCACTTTATCACGGCATTTTTAGGCATTCATTTAAAAGATGCGGATTATCAGGAATATTTGAATGTTGAGCCCGATGCAAATACGGGAAATTGGAAAGGTTTTAAGCCAAGAACTTCTATTGGTATGGAATTGCTCCATTCAACTCCTGCTATAGACTAATTTCTAATCAAAAAGAATGAAGAGAAGAGACTTTATTATAGGAACTGGCGCAGCTGCGTTAACGGCTGCATCTTACGGAAATATTCTTGGGTCCAATGATAAAATAGGACTTGCAGTAGTAGGAGCGGGGAGACGTGGCAGATGGGTACTCGGAGAAATGTTGAAGACCAATCAGATAAGGCCAATCGTATTCTGTGATGTATGGGATGAGCAAGTAAAAAGAACAGTCGATTATTTGCAGTTAGGTAACATTCCAATGACCTATGATTTGGAAGAGGTGCTCACCAATGATAATGTTGATGCGGTGTTATTGGCCACACCTGACCACTTGCATAAAAATTACGCCATTAGAATTTTGGCCGCAGGAAAACACCTTCTCCTGGAAAAACCTGTAACCTTGCACTATAACGAAGGCCCCATGCTAAAAGAAGCGGTTGCAAATAGTGGGGTGGTGTGTCAAACTGGGACCCAACAGCGCAGTGGACAAATGTATCAAAGAGTAAAAGAAGAATTCTTTGGAGGTTCTAAGAAATTAGGTGATATGGTCTTTGTTAGAGCTGTATGGAGCAATTTTGGCTGGCAAAGGCGACAACTGCAACAACAACCTATGCCAGAGAACTTTAAATGGGATACCTTTCTTGGACCCTCCCCAAAAATGGACTATTACTGGCCAAGATACGATGGTTGGCGCCATTACAAAGAATATGGTACAGGAATCCTCTCCGATCTTTTGACCCACTGGGGTGATGTGGCACAATGGATGATGGACGATACGGACCCCATAAATGCCGTTACAACTGGTGGCATCTATCACCTAAAGGATGATAGGACCAATCCAGATACCGTAAATACGATCATTAAATATAAAGGAGGGTGGAACTTTACTTTTGAATGTAGTGTGATGCCCGTTAAAAACCAGCATGATTCTGTTCTTTTTCATGGTACGGAAGGGCAGTTAGAACTTTTTAGGGCCGGATACATCTATACACCACACAAAGGTGAAGCAGTTGTTTTTAAAAATGATGAAAACCTAACCAATGCCCATGTTAAAAACTTTTTTGATGCCATTAAAACTGGAGCGGGGCTTACCGCACCTATTGATGTTGGCCTAGATGCCGTTAAACCATCTCATTTAGCTGCTGCATCATATTGGTCCGGAAAAAGAATGCAGTTCAATGCAAACCAGACGGGCATTATTGAGGTTATGTAAGGTTATAAACAAGTGCAATCTGGATTATTTGCTTCAGCAGTAGTTCATCGATAAATTAGGTGATGGCACACTAAAAATACTGGTCTTTTCGTTAGTGCAGCATAACCCCATAACTTTAGTATCATGAATGGACTAACTAGAATAATCCATACATTATTACTTGCTTCTTTCGCTTTTCTGTTCTTACAGAGTTGTAGCGAAGATGGCATAACATCAGAAAACGATGTAGAATTAACGCAAACCGAATTACAAAATATTTTGGAAACCGATGAAGCTGCTGGTGCCGTAGATAGCGTTTTGGCAGAACTTTTTGCCAATAGCGCAGTTGCAGGAAAATCTTCAAATAAAGCCAACGATTGTTATTCGGCGGAGTATTCACAAACAGGTTTTGTTGTTACGTTTAACAATTGTGTTCTCAATGGTACAGAAAACATCAATGGCAGTCTAACGGTTACATATCAAGTAGGTAACGAAACTGCTGCATTTACAGCAACCTATGCCGATTTTTACATTGGAGACATCAAAGTCAACGGAACCAGAAATTACGTTTTGACAAGTAGTCTTGAACAGAACACTATTTCATTTACAGTGACCAGTGAAATGTCAATTGAAATGGAAGATGAAAGTATTATTTCTGAAAGTGGAACCAAAACCTTCAGTTTTACTTTTGGTGAAACTTTGGAAACCAGTGTATTCAGTTTGTCCGGAAATTGGCAGGTGCAAGCAAATGGAAACACATATATCGTAGAAACCGTAAACGATTTAACCGGCAATCTTACTTGTGCAAACCTAACAGGTGGGAGCATGCTTGTAGCTAAAAACGGTCTGATCATCACCGTAGACTTTGGTGATGGCACTTGCGATAACCTTGCTACCATAACCATGCCCAACGGAAATACCCAGGAAGTTACATTGTAGTTTAAAACAATGATCATTATACAAAAAGCACCGATGAATCGGTGCTTTTTTTTGTTGCTTAGGGTTTGTTCTTTCATAAAAGAAAAAGGAATTAGTAATATTATTTTATCTACTGTAACTTTAGGTTCCCGAATTTTATCCGAATTCTCTTCCATAATTGAGAAACCGAGATAAGGCTAACAATGATTACATATGATTGAAGATTTAGTACAGAGTCAACAAGCCTTTTTTGAATCACAACGAACAAAGAGTGTTACTTATCGCAGACAATTTCTAAAACAGTTACAAAAGGAATTGGTCCTTAAAGAAGATGCTATTTGCCAAGCCTTGTATACAGATTTCAAAAAACCAAAATTTGAAGCACTTGCAACGGAAACACAACTGGTACTTTCAGAATTAAAGCACATCTTAAACCATATTGAATTTTGGAGCAAACCCGTTAAGGTCAGTTCTACATGGACGAATTTCCCGTCTTCAGATTGGATACATTCAGAGCCGTATGGCAATGTATTGATCATAGCCCCATGGAATTACCCATTCTTATTGACCATCTCACCATTGATAGGTGCTTTAGCTGCGGGCAACACGGTAGTACTAAAGCCCTCAGAGTTAACTCCTGCAACTTCCAAGGTCATTTCAGAAATCATACAGAAAGTGTTTCCAAAAGAATATGTCTGCGTTGTTGAAGGTGGAATACCTGTATCACAAAAGCTTTTGTCCAAAAAATGGGATTATATTTTCTTTACCGGCAGCACGCGAGTGGGGAAGATTGTTTACAAAAGCGCAGCTGAACACCTTACTCCGGTTACTTTGGAATTAAGCGGAAAAAACCCTTGTATTGTGGATGCGACCGCATCTATTAAGTTAGCTGCAAAACGTATTGTTTGGGGCAAGTTTTTAAACGCGGGACAGACGTGTATCGCTCCTGACTACATTTTGGTTGAAAAAAGTGTGAAAAATGAGTTGGTTGAAGCACTGAAGAAAAATATCCGAAAATTTTATGGAGACCAGATTGAAAAATCAAAGGATTTTGCACGAATAACCACTGATAGCCATTACAACAGATTAACAGAATTGCTTAATGGAGCAAATATTCTTTTTGGAGGTACTTGCTCTAATATGGAACGTTTTATTGAACCAACATTGGTGGATGAGCCGGATTTTGATGGCGATTTAATGAAAGATGAAATTTTTGGACCCATACTACCAATCATTTCATATGATTCGGAAGAAGATATAAAGAAGTATATTACTCAACATGAAAATCCATTGGCACTGTATGTGTTTTCAACCAGTAAAAAGTTCCAGAAAAGAATAATAGGCAATTATGGATTTGGTGGTGGGGTAATTAATGATACTGTAATGCAAATAACCAATAAAAGATTACCATTTGGTGGGGTAGGGCAGTCAGGAATTGGAGGGTATCACGGTAAACACTCCTTTGATTTGTTCTCACACAAAAAAGCCATTATAAGAAAGCCAAATTGGATAGATATCCCAATTCGCTATGCACCTTATAACATTCCCATAAAATGGGTAAAGAGAATAAAGCACCTTTTCTAAGCGAATAGATTTCCATAAGATGCTTATTTTTCAATACCTTCCAAATCCAAAGCTTTTGGTAAACTCAATCTATTGATTGGGCCTTTGCCTCTTAACCAAGGTTCACTGAAAAGGCTAAGGTGTTAAATGTTATACTATTCCTAATCAAAAGTTAAACTGTTATATTGTGATAGTAATAGTATTATCTTTAAAATATTCCTACAAATATCATAAAACAACAGAATCATGAGTACTAAAAAAGACAGTGGCAAATACAAACTTTTGGTGTTAATAGATTTATCACAAGCCTCTGAAATTGCCTTGATCAATGCTATACAATTAGCCAAAGTAATTGACGGAAGGGTAGAGGTTCTATACGTAAAAGCTCCAGCAGATGTTGTCAAACATGAAAATGCATTGTCTGCAATGCGGACCATACATCAGGATAGTAGGTCCACTAAAGCGCAGTTACAAGAGTTTATTGAAGGAATAAGCGCTAAAGAAGAGTATCCCATAACTTCGAGAATTGCATACGGTAATATAAAAAGTTCAATTAAAGAGCATCTATCTGATTCACAGCCAGATATAGTAGTTTTAGGAAAGCGAAAGTCTAAGTTGACCAATTTCCTTGGGAAGGGTATTACTGAATTTGTACTGAGTGAGTGCAATGTTAATGTACTAATTGTTGGTGAGGACCATAAATTACATTCTTTTAAAGATCTTTCTTTAGGTATTTATGGCAATAAAGTTGAAGAAAGCAACCTTGGGGTCATTAACGACTTAAACAAACAAACCACAAAACCCTTAAAACTTTTTAGTGTTCGAGGTCCTCAAGATGAAGCTATTGAGGAGGAATCCAGCACAAAGGAAACCGTTTCTTATGTGTTTTCTGAAGGAGCAAATGCCTTGGACGGCCTGGCTTCTTATGTACTTAAAACCAATACACAGTTGTTTTGTATCACCAAAAAGCAAACGAAGGGATTATCGTTTCAGCCAGATTCTGCAAGACAAATTGCCAAAAAGCTGGATATTCCCGTGTTGATCATGCAATAGGATTTTTAGAAAGGAGATCATTGATAGCTCTTTTTAAACTCTAGGGGTGTTTTACCCGTTTTTAACTTAAAAACCCTAGAAAAATAGGCATAATCCTCGTAGCCAAGGGTTTCTGCAACTTGGATCAAAGAATTACCCGAGTGCACAATTAGACGTTTGGACTCTAACAAAACCCTTTCCGTGATTAATTCCGTTGTAGTTTTGTTTAGGGTTGACTTGGTAATCCTATTCAAATGTTTTGGGGTAATATGCAATTTATCTGCGTAAAACTTTGCCGATTTTTCCGTTTTATAAAATTGCTCAATAAGATTTTCCAAAATTTCCAAGGTTTGCAAATAAGTAGATGAAAGAACCTTTTTTATAGGCTCATAATTTGCATAGTGTCGCGTCAGGTCAATATAGGTAAGGTTTACAAGACTACTGAGCTTTTGTTTTTTATATGTAAAACTTTGTTGGTACTCCGTATTGATTTCTTTAAACCGAGCCGCAACATTAGAAATTGCTTCGGGTACTAATGTAAGATCGGGCGGGTTTTTAAGTGAGTAGTAGAACGGAAATTGAGTCAGTTTTCTGTTCAGAAAGTAAAGCTCATAAAAGTCTGGGGTATGAAAGAAAATATAACCCTCTGGAGTACTGTTGAAGTTCCAGGAATGTGTCTGACCCGGTTTTAAAAAAAATACGCTCCCGGGCTGAATAGGATACGCGTTAAAATCAATTTCATGAACGCCGGAACCCTTACAGAATAATACACAGAGAAAAAAATCGTGCTTGTGGGGCTTATGAATGATTTGTGCATTTTTTTTTAAATGTAACTGTAAATCATTGCTGTAAAAGTCTGATAGTGATTCTTCTTTTTCAAACTGCTCAATATGTAGAATTGGAATATGCTGCATAGAATGTAATGTCCTAAAAGTACAAAAAAAAGAGTTAATTGTGTTAGTATAGAATATAGATGTATCATTACATTTGCGTAGCAAATATAGATGGATATAGGGTTGTTTTTCAAAGTATACCACATTCAGCCGTAGTGCAATAAAGAGTGAATTATGAAATTTTTAAAGGGAACTAAATTGTACAGCATTCTCACCGGAACATGTCCGGTTTGTCAAAATGAAATCATGTATACTGAGCAGAACCCGTACAAGCTTTCCAGTACTTTAAAAATGCAAGAGCGCTGTGGTCATTGCAATACAAAGTATAAGATAGAACCTTCTTTTTTTTATGGAGCTATGTATGTAAGCTATCCTGTTGGTTTGGCCTTTGCAAGTTTTGCATTTGTGATGTCTTATCTGGTTTTTAATTTAAGTTTGATTATGACATATGGGCTAATTGTTGTGATCATGTTTATGGCATTGCCATTGATTCTTAGGATTTCTAGAAATATATGGATCAATTTCTTTATGACGTTTGAAAAATTAAAGTCAGAACCAAAAGCATAGCTTTTATTTTGCTGAGGAGGAGAACAGTTGGATAAATGAACTGGGAGTAAAGAATAAAGTGGAATGGGAACTTGTATATATTCTATTTTACATAATATAAATTATAGTACAGATTGGTTTATATGTGTTTCTGATTCAACACCTTAGCTGTAAGCTATAATTCTATTATGTAAAATATCCCTTGTATTTATAGCTTTTAAGCGAATTACCAACAGGGTCATCAGCCTGTTTAATTTACGTAGCTTCAATATTTATACAAAGAAAAAACTTTTTAGATAATTTCAAATTCTTAGAGAATCCCAGCGAGAATCCTTTCGGCTGTATCTATAATTAGTCGTTATGTAAAATTGCCGCACAGCCAATCGCTCGATTGCTTTTTAAAAATAAACGCTTTATGGCGTTCATTTCTAAACACAATTTGCCATCGCTTGGCCAGCGCCAAAAAAAGCAAAACTTTTAGATTCTTTTGAAATATGCGATTTATGAAAAACTGCCTACCAACAAATTTTTCAGGAGATTCTCAGCGGCTTGTCGCAACAGCTAAAAATTACTCTGCGAGATAATTTCTTAGCCCTTGCTAACCTCTCGTCTTGTTTGAAGTTTTTCACATTATGTAAAATAAACTACTACTAAGGAAGTTCTATAAGGTATTAGAATTATGTTCACAAGAATTAAAACCTCAAGTTTACTAATTCCTAATACTGGCTAATCAGCTGAATTGCTCTTTCTTCCCAATGCATTATCAAACTTTTTGATTGTCAAAACCACGTAATATTCTAGTGTTATTTAAAGTGTGAAACTATTAATGGGAAAAACAAGCCCATACCTTTCGATATGGGCTCTTAAGTCCATATTTTGTAATACGAACAGTAGTACGCAAGATTGATATACGACTTCATTGATAGTATGAAATCATCAGTCTTAATGGTTAAATTGCTATTAATGTTATCACTATCATTTTTCATTAATAATTAACCTTCTCTCCTGTCATAATAGATTTTCAAAGCCGCCTGCTAAACTTTTAATTTAGTGCGTAACTTTATGAAAATTCTTATTATTTTAGAGTAAATGTACTCGAGAGGTTCCGAAGATGGTTATTTTACCATTTTTATATCCTTCTCCTCCATAAAGATGTTGAAAGATAATAATAATATGCGTAAAACTACGATAAAGCCTAAAATTGTATTGAACGAAAAGGACTTAAAAAAAATACCAGAAAAGGCATTAAATGAAAAGAACTTACTTAAACTTAAGTTAATAAATAATGAAATAAAAAATATACCTAAGGAAATTGAAAACCTTAAAAGACTTGAAACATTTGATATTTCAAATAATTCAATAATACATACATATACAAAGTTATTTGAACTTCAAAAATTAAAAATTTTAAATCTTAATAATAACCGTATTAAGGGCATACCTAGGCAAATTGGGAAGCTAAAAGAGTTGAAAAAATTACAACTATCGAACAACCTGTTAAAACAATTGCCAAAAGAAATTGAGAAGCTTGAAAACCTAATAGAATTAAATATATCATATAATAAGTTTGAAACCTTTCCTGAAGAAATTTTTAAATTAAAACAGCTAAAAGTTATATGGATGGGAGGTAATTTTTTTGAAATATTACCAATCGAAAAATTACTTACCGAATTACCTCTTTTAAAGAATGTTTACACATACAGTAATATAAAATACCATAACACTAAAGGTTTAATTGACGATAACTATGTTAGATTATCTAAAATAAAAGGGAATAACTATTCTATTTTCAAGAAAAAACCAGAGGAAATAATAATTAATGAGGTTAATAATACTTTAAAAAGGATTACTAGTTATATAATGAAAGGGCAGTTAAAAAAATTCTTTCAGTCTGTTGCAAATTATGAATCACTTTTTCAACACAATGAACTAAAAAGTATCTACAATTTGCAAGCTCAATGGAATATAGTTGAAAATCAAACTTATGCCAATATCATAAATAAGGAGAACGAAACAATTGAAAAGAATAAAATTATCAATGGATTATTGAGTATAGTTTTGAAATAATAATGCTAGTTAATTTTTGGACCAAAAACTCTAATCGCACAAGCTTAACCGATATTCAAGATCTTTAGTTATTTTAAGCAGCTCTCTTTGATAAAACCCTTCTTCCAATATCCCTGACATTTTATCCTTGTAAAGGCTATTATACTTAAATGCAATAAATCTGGCATCTTTTATATAATCCGTGTAGCAAACTTGAGTTAATTCGTGAAATTTCTTGATTGCTTTAAAAGTTTCAGCCTTGAAAATCAAACTTTCGACTTCTGTAACTAGTTCTTTACAATTTTTATCTTTATTTCCTGTAGTACTCTCTGTAATATTTTCTACATTAATAGTGCTATGACTATTTTCTATGTTATATTTTTCAATAAAAGTCTTGATTTGTTCAAACTCCAATTCAGATTTTACCAAAATTTCATTACCGTCATCTATAAATTCAGCAGATTTGCATACAAAGTAATCTGGACTTAAAAATTCAATTTTATTGATTATAGGTCTTTGTTTATGATTAAATCTATCAACTCGTTCAGGTACTTGCTTAAAGACGTGAGATAAAATGTCAATTACATTCACGTATTCATATCCTCGACTCGCTTTCCCTTCTAAAGCTTCTATTATCACTTCAGTGAATAGACTGTTCTTCGATCCAGGTAAAATCACGGATTGTTCGTCATCATCGCAGGAAGTAATAAACACTTTTCCTTCTCCACTATTTAGTTTTTTTAGTAGTTCTATGTTTGAATTAACTAAACCATTATCAGGGCTCTTTAATTTTAATAGTGGTTGTCCAGGTTGAAGCATTCCTGCAGCATGGCAACAATCAAGCATTACCAATAGTTTCTGTGCGGAAATATTATCAACGGCTTCGGAAAACTCAGTACCACTTACCATTGTTTCTGCCCTGTTATTTTTATCAAAACCATTAGTTAACATGTAATAATTTTCTTTTATGGTATTATCTATTTCATCGGCGTAAATTCCTCCATGGCCAGAATAATATATAATTACCGTTGCATCTTGTATCTGTGAGGTCTTCTCTGCTAATTTCTCTAATGCTTCGAGCACTTTAATTCTATTGGCCCCTGATCCTGTTAATAATTGGATATTCTCTTCATTATATGCGGCTTTGGTAGGATTGCTAAGTATTTTTGCCAAAGCTTGGGCATCTTTAATGGTCACAGGCAAATCAGCTCCAACACCTATAAGTAATGCAAACGCGTTATCTAAATTCATTTTGGACGTATTAAATTCACTTTTTGACATCAAATATTGTTTCAAGGCATCGGAAGTGTAATCGGATTTTAAAACAATTTTAACTATTTCTTGTTTGTCAGATTCACTCCAGAATACATTATCATTTTTTTCATCCTCGTCATTAATATCCAAATATTCATGCAATTCTGGAATCGTATGTAGCAATTGTAATATTTCGGTAGAAAACATTTCATTCTTTGTAATTTCTTCATCAGACAGCTCATCATTTTTTAATCGAAGCATAATACCCAATAAATCCAAAATCCCATTTAAAGAGGTCTTAGCCTTTTTTGCTTTTTTGAGCTTATCAAAATCTGGAAAGACTCCTAAAGCTTTGTTAGCTTTTAAAATTCCTTTTCCATAATACCTCGCCCACTCATCATAAGTGGTCTTATCAGCAGATTCAAAAAGTGCATGCTTAACAGCCTCAACCTTTTTCCATTTTTCGTTTGGTGATTTGATGCTTGATTCTATTTCATCTTTGTAATAACTTAACCAAAGTGCAGCCGCAGCAGCCACCTGAGGTGTAGCCGTAGAGGTTCCTCCTCCATCGAAACGATAATAAATTTCCTTTTCGGCTTCATTCATGGTTGGCCATGGAGTGTTTGGTGTGTAGGCCGCTATTGCGCTTTTCATGGCTCTTTTCGGGCCAAAATTTCCTTGCATGGTTTCGCCACCTTCAGATTTCTTTGATAACTGGGCATCGAAAACATATGGCTTGTGGTTAGAGGTTGCACCGGTTGCAGCAATAACCCTTTCCCATCGTGCAGGGTACAAAACCTTTTTAGGTAGAAGCCTTTTTCCCCCTTTATTCCAACTATTACCGGCAGCTGTAACTAAGGTTATACCTGCATTGTAAGCTTTATTTACTGCTTTAGCCCATTCTTTAGTTGGTGCCCCAGCCATTGACATGCTAATTACGTCACATTCTCTCTGTATTGCATATTCAATTGCCTTTACAAAATTTTGAGACCTAATCAACGCTACAGTATCCGAAATTCGAATAGGAATAATTTCTGCGAAAGGAATTCCACCGAAATAACCTTTATATTGATGTCCGTTTGAACTAAAAGTTATTGTTTTACCAGCCAAGATACTCATGGTTGCTGTTCCATGTCCATCCTGTTCTGCGAAAGTGTCATTAGTTGTGTCTATCGCGCTTTTACCGATTTCGCCTTTAACAAAACTAATTCCTTCATCCAAATGTTCTGGAAGTGCATCATGACCAGGTTGATAACCAGTGTCTATATGTGCAATTTTAATGTATTTTTCCTTTTGGATTTTTTGTTTCACCTTTTCATGGGCAATAGCTAATTCTGAATACTGATCATGTAAATGCCAGACAAACTTATCTGTTATTTCAGGTGGTAATGGCCAAGTGTCCAAATATTGAGGTTTATCAGATTTCAAAATTGGTTTTTCTTGGAACTCCGTTTCAAAAAGTTCCTCATCAATCTCTGGCTCGACATAATAATCTAACTTGTTTTGATTCCTATAGTTATGGGCTTCATCCCAGGCATTTAAACCATCTTTCTGTAATTCTTCGCTAGGAGAAAATGGGTCGCTTTTTGTGTGAAGCTTAGGTTTATCAATAATTAGATTAAACTTTTTCATATCTTTTAAAAATTAAAATATATGTTAGTAAATTATGATTTTGGTTCTAAGTCACTTTCCTTTAAAGCCACAATATCCTCAAAGCTAAAATTCTTATTATTCAATAAGTCATCACCAGTTGAAATTTCGATTAAATTCTTATAATTAGGAGTTTTAAAGTATCTTATTTCTTTTATTCTTACCCCTTCTTGAAGTAAAACTAAAGCCACATACTTTATGAATTTAATATCAACAGTTCTATCAGCAGCTATTCTGTTTGTAGCAGATCCATTCCAATCTCTCCGTACTGGATCTTTATCAAGGAATGGTGTCCTATTCAGCGCTATTCTTACTCTATCCGAATCAATTTTTTTACGATAAAAACGAATTCTAATTTTATGATAATCAACATATGTGGTATCCTGCTTTAGTACATTATGAATTCTTGCATTAGCTTTAAAAGCTTCATTAAGTGTCAACGAATCAACATTTTCACCTAAACTTTCTGGTGTCCAATATAAAATTTCGAAATCTTTGACTCGTTTCCTAAAATTTTCTAATTTGATTAAATTTATTTTTTGAATGCTATCAATTTCATATTCAAGGCTTTCTTTTTCCAATTCTTTATTTTTAACTTCGTTTTCAGCAATTTCTTTTTCTTCATTAGCTTTAATTAATGCTTTATCTGCTTCATCAAACTTTTTGTATGCATAAAACAACAACGCAAATGCAATTAACATGGGAATAAAGGTTAATAGATAAGTGACTTTCCTTGCCTTTTTCCTATTCTCACTAACGCTATTAAGTAAATCTTCAAATTGTTCTTTGCTCTCTTCCATTACTTATTTATTGTAAATACTTTTGGAATATGAACCACTCTGGATCATTTCTAAAAAAATGTGTTTTTGGTCCCATGAAAGCTAAAAGTTTATTGCAAATTTTAGCGTCAGTTTTTTCCTTGTTGAAATTATTATAGCTGGGAATTGATACCAAAGCAATTGGTATACCTGCTATCGATAAAAAAATGGCGAATTGGTCAGGACGAGTAAAATAATAAACCCCTAAACCTATAAATATTAAAACAATACTCAGTCCAATTAAACAATCTCCTTTTTTCTTATAAGAACTGGCTTCTTTTTCTGAAGAATTACGTAGACTTTCTATTTGAGTTTTTTCAACTTTATCAATATGCTTTGTATTGTCTTTTTCTGGATTGGCAATTCTTGAGACTAAATTAATTAGATTTCTAGCGTTTGCGTTATAACTTGTTTTATAGTCTCTAGAATCGACCTCGTCTTTAGTCTTTTCTAACTTGTGATAATAAGCAGAAATAAATTGAATATCTATTCTATATTCTTCAATCAAATCCATTACTAGCAATGCGTCAATAGCCTCACGAAATTCTCCTCTATTAATTTTCTTATTAATTTCTTCAAGTTTAGTGTTCATAACCTTTAAAAATCAATTTTTTTAGCTTCTTAGCATTTTGAATTTAAGTGTTTCAAATAAAAAATTTTACGAAAGTTAGTTGTTAGTAATAGTCAATTATATACCCAATAAAGGGTATTTTTTAGGGGCGAAAACAAAAAGGAAGTAAGTCAATAATTTGGAGTATTTAAATATAAAAAATAACTTTAAAAATTCATTATAGGAAAACCTTAGAAATTCTGAGGTTTTTATATCATTTCGCACACTTTTTCTTACAAAACTGCGTGTTTTAAGAAAAAAAGTGTTCCATTACCTTTTTAAAAGAAAGTTTTTAGAAAGAAAAAAATCAAAGAAGAGAGTAACAACTTTCGCTTTTAATCAAAGCTCAAGTTACATAACGCGGTACATTATGGAACAAATTGTTTCATTTCCATAATAAGCCATTATGTAAAATTGCTTTGGAAGTCATTTCTGGGTTAAATAACCTTACTGTACTCTTTAATTTGCCTCTTACACTAGAATAAATGAGGCACTATTGCTCAGGCACAAGGCGTATAAGTCTACCGGGGCCCTCTGCCAAAATATAAAGATAACCGTCAACACCCATTTGTGCATCACGTACCCTGCCTATACCATCTAATAGCGTTTCATGGCCAACGACTTCATTGCCATTCATCTTTAAACGATGGAGGTATTCGAATTTAAGCGAGCTGACGAACAAGTCATTTTTCCAATTTCCATAAAAATCCCCTGACACAAATGTCATTCCACAGGGAGCAATAGAAGGAGTCCAGTAGTACACGGGCTGTTCCATGCCATCCAATGCTGTAAGGTCTGTAAATGTGGTTCCATCATAATTGATACCGTATGAAATCACGGGCCAACCATTGTTGTTGCCTGCTTCCAAAATATTAATTTCATCACCTCCTTGAGGCCCATGCTCGCCTTCCCAAAGCGCTCCAGTTTCTGGATGCAGGGTCATTCCTTGAGGATTGCGTGTTCCATAAGTGAAAATTGAATTGACCGCTCCCGATGTATTATAAAAAGGGTTGTCGGTTGGAATCTGGCCATCGTCATGGATGCGGTGTATTTTTCCGTGAGCATTGTCCAATTCTTGAGGGTAGGCATCTCTATTTCCGCGATCACCAACGGAAACATATAAATAGCCATTGCTATCAAATACCAGTCTTGAGCCATAATGGTAATCACTATTGAGATATGGAAGTGCCGTAAAAATGTTCTCCGCATCAACCAGATTATTTCCTTCAAGCCTAGCTCTTACCACTGCGGTAGTTCGTTCTGAAGAATTATTGGGGTTTACACGGGAATAAGATAGATAAACAAATGCATTGCTTTCAAAATTTGGATGTATCAGCACATCCAACAATCCGCCCTGCCCTTGCGAAGCAACCTCTGGGACGCCAGTAATTGCTATCAATTGCTTATCGTTCCGTACCAAAAATAGCTCTCCTCCACGCTCGGTTACCAAAATTTCACCATTGGGCAGTTGTTCTATCCCCCAAGGAATGCCCGGAATTTCATCTGTTATGGTTTCCAATCGGAAGGTAAGATCATCGGATGAGATCAAGCCTGACAAATCGGGATTCTCCTCCTCCAACATCGCTTTGGTTTTTCCATCAATCTCGGTAAGTATATAGTTGGTCAAATCTTCGATTTGTTGTGCACTTAAAGCCGATTCGTATGCTGGCATACCATTGCCTGCATACCCATCCGTTATGGATTCTATGATATCTTCCAGAGAATTGCCGTAGGTCCATTCGCGTTCAACAAACGAGCCCAGGTCTTGTCCATGGCAACCTCCACATTGATTTCTATATGTGAGGGCAACATCTGGCAAATCAACGATTTCATTGTCTGGATCAATTTCTTCTTCGGGCGACACGGGTTCCAGCGAATTGTTACAGCTCAACAGAATGGACAAAAGAAACAACAATACCAATTTCGGTGTTGTCTCTAACCATTGATAAGCGTTCTTTAATTGTAAAGCTATTTTGAAAAACAGATTTGAGGTGTGTGGGGCCATAATTATCCATTTTAGCACTTAGTGTATCAACGTTACATATATATGTAACGTTGACAATTAAAATAAAGTATTGGGTTGGGAAGTCAAAATGATACTGATTATCAGTAGATTACTACCAAGCACCTATGAAACTTTATCCGAGTTTTATGGTTTGGGTCTAAGATCCTCTATTACCTTCGCATCTACCCAAAAGATATCTACATTTTCGTAATCGGATGAACCCACATTTCTATTGAAGAAAAGATACTTTCCATCGGGGGTTACAAACGCTGTTGACTCCCAAGCTTCTGTATTTATATTACTTCCTAAATTAATGGCCTCGCCCCATGAACCATCTTTCTGTTGAAAACTGATATAGAGGTCAGAATCACCATAACCGCTCTCTCTTTCGCCATCCCATATAATATAGGACTCATCAGGTGCAATGAATGGATGGGCATTATATTTACCAGTGTTAATCTCTTTGCTAAATGGTTTTGGCACTTCACGCTTGCCGTTAATTAAGCGAGAATAACGAATAACACCATCTCCATCTTCAGAACCTACTTCATCAAAAACAAAAGTGCCTTTGGATGAAGACGTAAGACGCATAATGCGAATGTCTTCGAAATAAGAACCAAGGCTTTTCACTTTAGACCAACCTGTCTCGGTACGTACCATATATTTCTTTCCCAAATGCATGGTCCTACCATCTGGTGCAAACACTGGTCTGCCTATTCTGGGCATTACATACGACTCGCTCCACCGATTTTCTATATTTTTAAAAACAACCAATGCGTGCTTTTCATAGCTACCGCCATTCCTATTAAAGTAAAACTCTTTTAAATCTGGCGAAAAAAACCCACTCAGTTCTCGGTGTTCTGTATTAACAATTCCGGGTGCAAAAGGTATAGCGGTGAAACCAGGTGGTTTTTGCCCTAAATAAAGACCTCCCAATACGGGTTTATTCAGTTGTGCCAGCCAGCTAATACTGCGAACTGCGGTCATAGGGAATGCAGTTCCATGATTTCCGTCAATCACTTCTTTTAGTACGGTTAAACCGTCATCTCTTCTATCATTTAATAGTTTAATAAATTCATCGATAGGCTCCATCTCTTCTTCCAATGAACCATATGAAATAAAAACATTAGCATTAAGGCTCGAGTTTCTATTAGACGCTTCATAAGGTCCGAATTTCGTATTGAGTTCGGATAGATATTCAACTTCATTTTTAATGGATGGACTGCCAAGAATGTAATTGTTAAAGGTATCCGGTTGAGACAATAATATGTAAGCACCAAATTCACCACCCATTGAATAACCAAAATAGGTGCGACTGTTTGGGTCAGTGCGATACGTATTGTCAACATAGGTAATAACATCATTTCGAATGAAAGCTAGGTGATTGCTAGCCTGTCCAAATTGATATTTTGCTTGAATTTCAGGTTTATTTGATTTACGAAAACTGTAATCTCGGAACCGACTAACATGTTCTCCTACTTCTTTTTTTAGGTCTCCATTTATGTCTTTCTGCCATGAAATTCCAACTAGAATAACGTCTTCCAACATGTATTCTGTGGAACCAGATAACATCTCAACATGCCACATTGCATCTGTATAGTAGATTACTGGGTATCGGGTGTCCTTATTTTCTGAATATCCTTCCGGCAACTTAATATAAAGCTCGTATTGTTTATTGCCATTAGTATCCATTATTGGGACAACCTGAATCTTTGGCAATTCAAAATTAGAGGTTTTCGCTGCCTTTGCATCATCTTTAATATGATTCTCCTGGGCAAAGAGCGTATGGAACGCAACTGTGGCTAGTACTAGAAATAACTTAAATTTTCTCATTTTTCTGTTTTAGGTCTGAGTGTTTCAATAATCTTTGCATCCACCCACATTCTATCATAGGGTGGGCTGCAACGGGGGCAATACGAAAGATATTTTCCATCTGGCGTTACATATCCTCCGCCGTCCTCACCATCTGTATTTATCTTATCCCCGAAGTTAATGGCTGCTCCCCATGAACCATCTAACTGTCGAAAACTGATATACATATCACTATCGCCATATCCACCTTCGCGCTCACTATCCCAGATAATGTAGGATTCATCCGGAGCAATGAAAGGGTGAGCCGTCCATTTACCAGTATTTATCCTTGCATCAAAAGGTTTTGGTGCTTCACGCTTGCCATTTATGAGTCGTGAATATCTAAGAATACCACTTCCATCTCTAGTGGCTTCATCATAAACCAAAGTTCCTTTGGAAGAAGCTGTCAAACGCATAATGGGAATCGTGTCAAAAGGAGCTCCAAGACTTTTTATGGCCGACCAACCGGAGTCGGTTCGTTCAATATATTTGTCTTTCGAATACAGAACATCTCCGCCAGTATCATAAAACTCGTATTTCTTCCAGGCTCTGTTTTCCTTACGAAAGCTTATTACAATAGGGCGAAGGGGTGTCTCCAAAGTAGAGATTAAGTAAAACTCTTTCATGTTTGGAGCATTCACACCTCCTAGCTCCCACCCTTTTTGTGACATATTATTTAATTCAAGGAGTTCAGCTTCCATACCTGGTGGATTTAACCCAAAATAAGTGTCTTCTGTAGACAATGGATTGCTTTCACTTATATTTTGATTTTTGGAGCCACAGGCACTTAAAAATAGCACCCCTATAAACATCAAAATAAAATACGTTTTTCTCATCTCTTAGATCTTGATAATAATTGTTATTTCTTTATAAATGCAGGTAATATGGACTCTGCAATGATTTGAAGGGTACGGTTATCATTGTTATGAGCAGTAACCACAATCATTAAATCGAGTTCTTCAATCAAGATGATATACTGGCCTCCACCGCCCTGGGCAGATCTGCTGAAATAGGTTTTATCGCCGTATTTCAAATCTGCAGACCACCAGTAATACCCATACCCTTGCTTAGAAACATCTTTGCCACCACCATAGACATCATCATCACCGGTTAAGAGAATCCTGCTGGTTGCTTTGGCGAGAAAAGCTTCCGGAACTAGTTGTTCACCATTCCATTTGCCCTTGTTCATAGCCAAAGTGCCCCATTTGACCATATCCCGTGATGTCATGTTTGTTCGCCAACCTGCTTCTGGTAAGCCACTAGGCTGTGTACGCCAGACGTAATTCGTGATGCCCATTTTATCCAGAAGTTCATTTCTAATAAAATCCTTTGCCGATCCGGGTACGACAGCTTCAAGAACCTGCATTACCAAACCAGGACCAGTGCCGTATAAAAAATGTTGAGACGCTGGGGTTATAGGCGCACTATGCTCCAAAATAGCTTGGACTTGCTGCTGACCTTTTATCTTGCTGGGGTCTTTTCTAAACTCTTCCCATTGTTCCTCTGGTATACGGATACCAGTGCTCATGGTCAACGCCTTATGTAAAGTAATCAGCTCTACCCCTTCGACAAATTTTGAAGGATCCAACTCTTTTAGAAAGCTAACTAATGGTTTGTCTAAATCGTTCATGGTCAGATATCCCATCTGGATTGCACGACCAAGTGCCATAGAGGTATAGGTTTTGGTAGCTGATGCCTGGAAGTGGGGCAAATCGATTCTCCCTCTTAAATAATAGGATTCAAACAAGAGCTTGCCCTTATGCACAATAAGAAAACTGTCGAATTTACCATCATTGTTATCAGTAATCTCTTGAGCCAGCTTGAGAACCACCGCTTTATTACCACCATCGATGCCTAATTCACCTACGGGGATACCGTCTTTTCTATCAGTTGGCGCTGCATCGATAAAAGCTTCTTTGAGATAAGGAATATCTCGGAAAGAGAGTTCGGCCTCGGTAGCTGTAGCCTCCGGTGCGCGATGACCATTTTGTTGTGCAAAGACAGTGTTAAACGACAGAAAGATTATGAGCATTAGAAATTGGGTAGTTCTCATTTTCTATTTTATTTAATGGTTATAACGTTTGAAATTTCCAGGCGTTCAGATAACTTCATTTTGTGAGGTGTCCATTAGCTATTTTTAGCCATGCAGGACTTGTAGCATTAGCTATAATTTTTTTTACTGAAGAACCATCCTTGTCCATAATGTAAATACCTTTTTCTCCATCTCTAAGTGATGAAAAAATTAGTTGAGAACCATCAGGGGACCATGATGGATACCAATCATCAAAATCATTATTTGTTAATCGTTTTTGATTAGAACCATCTATATTCATTACATAAATTTCATGATTTCCATCTCTGTAAGACATAAAAGCGATTTGCTTGCCATCTGGTGAAACTTCAGGATGTTGCTCTTCTGCTTCATTATGTGTCAACCGAATTAGATTATTACCATCAATATCTGCTATGCTTATCCAGCTTTTTTTATTTTCCGAGTGAAAGACTATTCTACCATCTGGTGTAAAATAAGGGCCACCACCTTTTAGTGATTTTATTTGAGACAATTCACTACCATCAGAATTCATAATCCAAAGTTCTTTTTGCCAATTATTATCTGAATCTTTATATGCTCTTGAAAAAACAATTTTTTTACCATCAGGTGACCATGCTGGAGAATTATCCCATTTGTTTTTTGCATGAGTTAATCGTTTTCTATCCGTACCATCACTATTCATTGTATGAATAGACCAAGTCTTCTTTTCATCATATTTGTGATAAAAAGCAAAGTGTTTTCCGTCAGGAGACCAAGCCAAGTAACCACCATTTTCATTTGTACTTTTAATACTTGATTTACCTTCTATATCCCTTAAATAAATTTCTACATGGCCAGTTTCTTTTGAATTATAAGCAATAGCATATGATGCTGATTTGGGTATTTCACTATTCTGGCAATAAGTAATAAAGACAGATAGGAAGGTTAAAATGAGTAAGATTTTTACGTGTTTCATGTACTTAAATTTCATGTTTACTTTCTTATAGCCAATATGATTGCTTTTCTGTTTAAATCATTTCTTGTTACTACTACATAAAGAAATAGCTCATTTGTCTGCACCAATTGTTTTTCATGGCATTTGTTATACAAAAGATGTATTTTTCTCTCATGAATTCAATCTAAATTTTGCCAACTGCTCTATACCCTAATGAACTGCTCTAAGGGGCGGATTGTAATGATTATCTTGCACCTTTAACCGCATCAAGACAAGCTTGAGACATCTACTATACTTTCTTTTCATATGTCCCGTGTTATTGGTAACCTCTTGTTCTCAAAACAAAGAGCCCTTTTTTACTCGATATAGGACGGTATTTCAAATAGGAGATCAACCCGAATGGGCAGCCAAAGACTTGAATGCTAGACACTGGGAAAATCGCATAGCATTAGTACCAGATGGTCAGATTTTCTGGTCAAGAACGAAAATCGATATTCTAAAAGCTCCAGAAACATTAAAACCTTATGGTCTTCGATTGGAAGTCTATGGTGAGTATGAAGTATTTTGGGATGGCGTCTTAATAGGTAAAAATGGGAACCCTGGTCAGGAAGCAGATTTACCCCCGGAGGGTAAATTGTGGACTACCTTTACAATACCTGCCCATTTGACCCATGCTGGCGAGCATGTAATGGCGTTGCGCTTGAGCAATTATTATTATCCTGACCATATTGGCAATTACGGTCTCAAGATTGATTATTACGATGATCTATTAACCGACCGACTCATTCAAAACTCATACATGCACATTTTTGCTGGAGCCTTTCTTATTACCGCTATCTATTTTCTTTTTCTATTCTTAGGGAATAAAAAAGAATACCCTGCGCTTATTTTTAGCATCAGTTGTTTGCTCTTTTTTGGTTTAACAATGACCCACTTTGTGAAAACGACTGTGCCGATTCATTATAGCTTGCACGTTATTCGCTTAGAAGTTATTACGAGCCTAATGTTCGGTATTTCATTTTTAATTCCACTCTATTTTTCCATGCAGTTCCCCTACCCCAAATGGAAACTCTTCTTAGGTGTTTACACGGCTATTCTTTTGTTTATATTCTCTATTGAGCACCACTTATTTGATTACACCATATTAAATATGACGCTAAGCTTATTGCTGTTTTCCCTATGCATAGCAGTTTTTGGGATTTACAAAAAAGCAAAAGGTGCTCTTCTGGTGTTGCTCACCTTACTCCTTTGTATATTCATTCGCCATTATGTTTCATTAAACATTAGTCTTTTCACAGGTTTTAGTCTAATTCTGCTTAACATGTTGTACTTGCTTTCCCTACGAATCAAAGAACAACGATTGGCCTATGAAAATTCTTTGGTCCAATCCACACGACTACGTTTAGAATTGCTTAAAAAAAATATCCAGCCCCATTTTCTAATGAACACGCTTACTTCGTTAATAGATTGGATAGAGGAATCCCCTAAGAAGGGCGTTCTGTTCATAGAAGCCCTAGCCAAAGAATTTGATCTTTTGAATCAGATAGAAAATAAAACATTGATTCCAATAACTCAGGAAATTGAACTTTGCCGTACACATTTGGAGATTATGGAGTACCGCAAAGAAGTGAACTATTCCTGGGAAGAAGAGGGTATCCATACCAACGAAAAAATACCCCCAGGAATTCTTCATACTTTATTGGAAAACGGAATTACGCACAGTTTGCCGCTAAAAGATAACAGTATTACATTTAAGTTGATTTTTGAGTTGAACGATCAGTACAAATCCTATACATTTTTAACGTTTGCCGGTGCAGTGCAATCAGAACCAAGAAATAGGGCGAACGGTACTGGGTTTAAATATATTAAGGCGCGACTAACAGAAAGTTATCAATCAAAATGGGATTTTACCTCAGAACCTACTGGTCACGGTTGGAAAAATACCATAAAATTATATTCTTAAGGAGATGAACATTTTAATTGTTGAAGATGAATTGAGGATTGCCAAAAGAATAGAACGCATGACCCGTGATATTTTTGGAAATTCATTACAATCACTAAAGCATACAAATACACTCCATGAAGCACTACTATTTATTGAAAACAATACGTTGGATCTTGTTCTTTTGGATTTGAATCTTAACGGGGATAATGGATTTGATCTTTTGACAAAAGCAGTGTCTGAATCATTTCATACTGTTGTCGTCTCTGCTTATAAGGATCAGGCTGTTACCGCCTTTGAATATGGCGTTTTAGATTTTGTGCCCAAACCTTTTAACCAAGATAGATTGGCACAAGCCTTTAAGAGGGCAACTGCAAAAGAAAAAGCAGAAAACAGTAAAATCAAATTTTTAGCTGTAAAAAAAAAGGGCAGAATGCAACTTGTACCTATTGAAGATGTCCTTTATATAAAAGGAGCTGGAGCCTATACAGAACTTTTCTTAATGGATGGAAGAAAAGAACTGCATGATAAATCCCTAGAAAAACTGGAACAGCTCTTGTCCTATTCTTTTGAACGTATACATAAATCATATTTGGCAAAGATGTCCGAGGTAAACCAAATTATAGTAGAATCCGGAAGTAAGTACATGGTCGAATTAAAAAATGGAACACGTATCCCAATTGGAAGAACAAAATACAAAGACCTAAAGGTGAGGTGGCTTTAATTCAAGGAATGGAAGAAAATATAGATCAACTTTTCAGGTGCTACAATTTTTTAGAATGAGATTCCTAAAAAATTTAGATGAGTTGGTGTGGTGGAAAGAAGCTTTGCTTTCAAATATATTCTTGCATTTTTACAGATATTTAAAAAGCTTTTGTGGATTTAATCTTTTGTGTTAGATAGCCAAGTTGTGTATGTGTTGGTTCAGAATCAAAGATGATTTCAGCAAATATATTTTCTTGCATGTCTGCAATTTTTACGGTTTTACTTTGTATTCTTTTAATATCTTCTTCAAGAGGTAAAAAGAACTCCGCTTTTTTTAGAATTATTTCAAAGTTTCTAACCTGACCATTCTGCTCTTTTGCCATTCTTATAGCATAATGAAGTTTGGTGGCAACACCAAAAGGAGGATTTGGACGAAAATGATTTTTATATCTCCCATAGATTTTTTGTGCCTGCTCTTCTGACATGGAAATTTTAAAGGTTCCAAGGTCAAGGCCTCCACGCGGATGACCATTAGTACCAAGAGAACGTTCTAAATGAGGTGCATTGATAAGGTTACCATTGGTCCCGTATGCAATCTTTTTAATGTGTGGGTAGAACATCTTAATATATAACTCTTTCATTTCAACATTGTAACCGGTAATTAGGTCATATTGGTAGAATACCATGTTCTCCGTGTCCACGGCGTTAACGGATTGGTTGTAACTATCCAAATATTTTTCTGCGATTTCCTTACGCAATGCGTTAACGGTAAATACGTTAGTCCTATTCTTCTGTATTCTTTTATCATTTAAAAATCGATGTGCGAAATACTCAAAATAACTATGGTGCCGGTTTTTGAGCAGTTCTACACAAACACTACAGCCATAATCGCTTCGTCCCCCTGGCAATGTAAAAGTGGATTTGTTCTGCTGTGCGGTCAGCAAGTCATTTTCTTCATAGTATTTCTTACACAATTTTGCTGTGGCCCAATGCAGATTAAGATCGTTTAAATTATTCCTATTGTCCAAATGAGAGATATCAAAACTTTGACCAAGGACTACAGTGGTGTTAAAAAAAACTATGAAGGCAATAGGAAATAATTTCATACAAAAGATTATAAATGGTTTAAAACTGGAAATAAAACTAAACTATAAAATTTTGGTTAACAGATGTTTACGGGAATCCATAATTTCAATTATTATAGTCAATATTGGCGAAATGGTGCGTTGGCGACTAAAAGGCGAATATCACTGTATTTGAAATAATTGTAGATATAGTCCTTTTAGGTCCATATCTACAATCATGTCACAGCCGTTTTACGACCAGGATACTCAATGTTCGCAAACTATAATTTGTCTATCTCTAATAACATCTCTTTTGCAGCTTTGCTAATTTTTCCATTAGTATCTAAAGAAATAGCCTTTTCGAGTACTTCTTTTGCTTTATGAGTATCTTTTAGTACGGTGTACGCCTCCCCTAGGTTTTTATAAGTACTTGCCGAATTTGGGAATAGTTGTGTAATCATGGAAAATACCTGAATGGAAGCCTGAACTTCTGGCGTACGACCACTTTGCAATAATAAGTTTCCTTTTTTGTTTAATTCTGTTTCAAAATCACAAAAAGCATATCGTGGATCTTGTATCATTTTAGGAAGTTCTTCTCCTAATTTTTGTGTTTGTCCAGTTACATATAACTTTGTTATATAGTCCATGGGCTTTGGTTCAAAACCTTCTGCATTAAAGGCTAATGCCGCTTCCAACACAGGATCTTGATTCCTTTTATATTCATCAAAAGTCATGGTTACAGGAATACTAGGTGCTGTCCAAGCTGCATTTTCCAATGCCGGCATATCCTGCCACCATAAATACGATACGTACGCTGTAACTTTGCTATTGGTCAATATTACAGGTCGTGAATCTCCATAAAAATTGACATTTTCTGAAGTCGGTTCACCCACCAAAATAGCCTCTGTATATCGAGTGATTTCATTGGTTAAATTTTGACAGGCCGAAAATGTATCACGACCAATAATGAAATAGAAGCTACCCTTTTTATTAATTTTTGGCCTTGCCATTATGCCTTTTATTAAGGGAAGATTGTTGTAATTATTACCCCCACCGTTAAGACGGACATCATAGACTAACTTTTCTATATTGTTCGTATCAATAAATTGAAACAGTCGGTCATAAAACTGCTCAAGTGTTTCGTTATCATCGTTAAATACTGAACTTTGTCTAACATAGAGTGTTTTTAGGCCTTCTAAATATTCAAAATAATACAGTTTATCCTCAAGATGTTTTAAATACAAAGGGGTCGTCTCCGTATTTCGTACCGTGAGCCACGTCTCTGTTGGTAATGTAAAATTGAAGGCTTTTGGTTTATCTTCTATATTAATAGTTTTAAAAACATGCTTAAAGACCCTTCCTTCTTTTTCTAAAGTAAGTGTGACGGTTTCTGAAAGTTCTGGGATAACACCTTGTGCATGTAATACTTCTGGCGATAGTAAAAATCGTAGACCATAGGCTTTAAAGTATTGCTCGTTTTCTACAGGAACTACAGGATAGATTAATTCTAACGCTTTGTCAATTGGCTTATCCCCTATCTTCAAGACTTTTGCCCCTAAGACCTCTTTATGGTTTTTTTGAACTCCTTCAATATAGATACCATCTTTAAAATGGTATAGATTGATGGGCAATATTCCACTTTGGGCCGTAGAGCCAAAAGGGATTTGTGTATGGCCGTATTTAAATTGGGATACAATACGTGCTAACCCCACACGGATTTCGTGTTCTTTTAAATTGGGAATGTCATTATAAAGTGCTTCCACCTGGGTGTCAAAATCTTGCTTTGTTGTTTTTACAAAAAGAAACGAATAGTCTTTATGTATGGTGTTTTGAAGAAACCGTAAATCTTCTTGCCATTGAGCCACACTAAGGGTTTTTTGTGCTGATAATTGAAAGGAAAATAATAGAGTGAGAAGGATAAGTGTATTTTTCATGATGTTATTTTTTAATCTGAATTTATTTCAGGGTTTGATTATTTATTACATCACAAATATGGCTTTAATCCCCTCTCAATAGTAGTACTTTGTGTTGAAACGTAGGTATTGTTGTTTGAAACATCACAGACTTCTTATTGGTTCATCCAGTCTTTAAAATCGCTGGTTTTTTGTCTACTTACAACAAATTCTTGGTCACGAGGGCTTGACAGCGATAACTTTACACGATGATTAAAATAGGGTTCAATTTTCTGAATTGCCATTTTAGAAATAATCTGCCCCCTATTAATTCTATAGAATTTAGTGTCGTCTAAGGAATCAAACAATTGGTCCATCGTCTCATCTATAATATAGCGTTTGTTATTATGGGTGATACCAAAAGTGATACTATCCTGCGAATACATATACAAAAGCTCTGATACCCTTATTTGTACAAAGCCGCTCCCCTCTTTTACCAATATTCCAGATCGTTTTTGTGGAGTTTGAATATTGCTTAAAAGTTCTTTTAAAATATTGGGTTCTATGGGGTTTGATGGACTTTTAGATTTTGAGAATTTGTTTAATGCAGCGTCTAAGTCGTTTTGTTTGATAGGCTTTAGTAAATAGTCAATACTATTTACCTTAAATGCTTGAATGGCGTATTGGTCAAAAGCCGTAGTGAAAATAATGGGTGCGGTTACTTCTATTTTCTGAAAAATCTCGAAACTTAAGCCGTCTGCTAGTTGAATATCCATGAACACTAGATCCGGAGCCATATTTTTTCCAAACCATGAAACTGTATCTTCAACGGAATCGACAATAGTTAGTAATTCAAAATCAAAAACACTTTTGTTCAATAAGTTTTGTAACTGACTTGCAGCACGAGGTTCATCTTCAACGATTAGTATTTTCATGACTTTTCTTTTGATGATTTTAATAATGGAAGAGAAACTGTAAAATACTCCCCGTCATTATTGATAATAGGTGTTTTGCTAGATATAAGTTGATACCGTTTTTCAATATTCTTTAATCCGATCTTTGTGGATGGTGTTTGGGTTGATTTTGCTTGAATTTTGTTGCTCACTACTAAAGTATCCGCTTTAATAGCTACACTGATAAGTAAAGGCTTGGCTTTAGAAACGATGTTGTGTTTTATAGCATTTTCCAGTAAAAGCTGTAAACTCATGGGTACTATCATCAATAAGAGTTTATCTTCCGGAATATTCCAATTCAGCTTTAAGTTGTCTCCAAATCTTTCGGATTGAATATGAATATAGGCTTTAGCAAATTTCAACTCTTTTTCTAAGGAAATTAAATTTGAATTACCAGACTCAATAATAAAACGATATACACCAGATAAACTATCTACAAAATCTTTAGCATCTTCCTTAGTGTCTTGGTCAATAATATCTCGCAAGGTATTTAGACTGTTGAACAAAAAATGGGGTTGTGCTTGGTTTCTCAAAGTATCTAGCTGTGCTTGTACCATTACCTGTTTTGTTTGCTCCTCTTCCCGTATCGATTTTTTTAATCGTACGTACGAATAAATGACCTCATAAATTGCCATAACCATAATAGTGATTATAGTAACTGGAATAAGTTCTTTTAGGCGTGTTATGTGACGTGAATTATAATCAGAAAATTGATTAACAAAAGTGCTAGACAACCAACCTGCAAAGAAATCTACGATTAATATGGTACAAATAATAGCTAGAATAAGGATGCTTATGCGCTTTTTGTCATCTTTAAAATCGGGGTATTTCTTTCTAAGGAAAATTAAGATACTACGTATAATGCCCCAATCGCAAATGGTAAAAAATAGAGCCGCACCCCATCCAATTAATTTTAAATCTAAAGTGTTACGTTCACTGGGATTATTAAAAAGAAAGTTCGTAATAAAACTTAAGACCAGAATGCCAATGATGGAATACCATAAATCATCAAAACCTAAATATTTTATACGTTTCTTTTTGTTGAATAGCGGCATAAATGTTAGTTTATTAAAGGTATACCATGTTTAGTTTGGCAGAATGTAAAATACGGTCCATAATGCAAATGGTAATCCAAAAATGTTGACAGCAATAACCTGATTCTTATTTGAGGGCTTCCCTTTCTTGGGTAGCATGAATGTGAATAACGGAATTATTTGGATGGCATGCAAACCAAAAAAATGAGCTGTTGTTAGCAGTTCAAATATCTTAGGATTGATAAAAAAATGAAATCATAATACTTTGAAGTGTCGTAATATGTTTCTGAATTGTTATACCATTCTGTACACATTCCCACTTTGCTCCGGTAAAACCTATTACATTTTTTTTGAAGAAACTTTTAGGAGAAAAATTCAAAGACGACCTAATTTTATAAAGCTAGCTCCATCGTTCCAATCTATGGACATTAAAGCGTTTTCCTATAGGCAGAGGGTGTGGTGCCTTCAAATTTCTTGAAAGCACTATTAAAAGAGGATAAACTGCTAAAACCCATATCAAAAGCAATAGAAGAAATGGTATATTTTTCACTCTCCCCTTTTGAAAGCAATGCTTTTGCATCTTGAATTCGATAATAATTGATATAATCATTAAAGTTACGTCGCCCATACTGATTGATAACCGAAGAAATGGATTGCGTGCTCTTCCCTAAACGCTTATTAAGCTTTGATAATGATACATCCGGTTCCAGATACAATTTCTCACCAACAATAAGCGCATTGATTTCATCAAATAAGACATGGTCGTTATTCGCTTTGAACATGCTACCATCCAATTCCGTTGCTTTTAGCTGAAAAGCTTTATAGCTTAAAAAGTAAATGGTCAAAGAATATACAATGGGCCCAATGACATAGGGTATGGTATCATCTAGAATATTTAAAACATATGTTGCCCATATTACTACAAAACCAGCTATTAGAAGCGGCAGCCAGTCCAAAATTGCTTTTTGGGATTTTGTCTGTGATGTCTTTGGATACCGCTGTTTTACCTTTTTCATGGTCAACCATGATAACGTAATGTAGAAAGCCAAATGCAGGTAAATAAAAATAAGTCCACTTGCAAAAATAATGATGACCACCTTGCTGTTTTCATACCACTCTTTAGTAACAAAAAGACTGCCAATAAAAATCAGCACAAACGGAATTAACTCATAATAATAGGATTTTGGTAGATTAAAATTGGGCCGTGTCATTCCTAAAACATACCATCTTAATAATGGGCCAATCAACAACAAGAGCGCCAAGCCCATAAAAACAAATATGGGCTCTAGACCATCACCAAAATTCAACATCACGGATTTACCAATTCGGAAAGCCATGAAAACCAGGAGCAATCCCAAAAAGAGGTTGGTTATTGTTTTTTTCTTTTTAAAAACACAGAGATAGGCAGCAAACAATACCCCGTGCAGAAGTCCTGCACTACTCACAATAATAAGTAGAATCTCTAAAAAATCCACCTGCTAGTTTTGTTTAAAAATAGAATATTCGACAGACTTATACTTTATAATTTCTTTGTTGAACAATGGCTTTCTTCATTAACAAATGATAATCTGGCATTATGATTGGTGTTCTTTTGCTGCACTTTTTGCTTTGGATGTTAACCCTACAATGGCAAAAAACCTGCCGAGGTCTCCTTGCATTGCCGCCATAATACTATGCTTGGCTATAAGTATCCTATCAATCGGCTTATGCTCTACTCTATACATATGGTCTATTTGATCTTTGGCTTTTTGATAACCATGCTTTTCATAGACATCAAGCACGTTTACTGCGTTTTCTTCAGCTGTTATTTCTCTATATTTTGGTGTATGGCCCATTTGTGCAACCATGGTCTCCGCCATTTTCCATGTTGACCATGGGTTTTGACCAGTGACTAAATTTTTGTCATGACTTATTTGTTCTAAATACATTGCACCCTCATTAAAAAGAGCACCTTGCGCCAGTAGTTTATCTTCTAAGAGAAATGGGAATACCGTTTTAGCTTCGGGTATAAGCAATAACTCTTCCTTATTGGTAAAACCACTTACTTCTTTATTTTCAATCAATGAACGGCCATTGTCCAGCACAACATTCACCAATGCAGCGGGTCCATGACATACAGCTCCGATGACTTTGTCTGTTTGATAAAGGTCTCGGACTATTGACTGAATATATTTGTTTTCGGGAAAATCGAACATGGCACCTTTTCCACCTGCAAAGAAAACTGCCTCATAATCTTCTGCAACTATTTTTTCCATAGGTATGGTGTTCGTTGTCTTCTTCTGGGCAATGGAGTCATTCAAAAAAGCATAGTCATAAATCCCCATGTCTTCATCATCAATAATAACAGCAGGTTCACCTCCAAGTGGGCTTGCAACATCAACTTCAAAACCATTGGCTTGGAATACATAATAAGCACGTGCCAATTCGGTCAACTCATAACCAGTTGCTTTACCACTTGCTCCCATAGTATCGGCACTTGTAACCACTGCCAGGATTTTTCCGCGAATAGGTTGAATATTTTCTGATAAATAAGAAATGTCAGATACTTTTGATGCAGATACATCTGCATTCGTGGAAGGCAATAAATTCATAAACCACCAACCAAAAGACACGACTACAATGATAAGACCGGTAAGAACGAATAGGGTCCATTTAAGGATAGGATATTTTTTAAACATAACTATGATTTTACATTATGAAAGCAAATCACGAGCTTATGCTTGAAAAAGACTGTCGAAATGATAATTTCGTCATAGCGAAAATTATTCCGAAACAAATAAAGCGACGAAGTATATTAAAAGTAACGGCAGCTGCAGCAGTTAGTATATTTTCTTAAGGGGCCTTATTATTTCCAACTAACAATATCTTCAAAATCCCTTCTTGATTTTGCACGTGCAGGATCTTCTTTTCTGTACCCAAATGCAACCATAAAAGACAAACCATATTTGTCTGTGTCCACATTAAACTTTTCTTTTAGGAGTGCTTCCGCCTTTTCTTGGTGGAACCCTTCAATGGGACAACTATCAATACCGGTTAATGCCGCAGCGGTCATCATATTTCCGAGGGCAATATATGTTTGTTTTGAAGCCCAATCGAACAATTTCTTATCAGTATCCAAACTAAAGTCACGTTCTTGAAACTCTCGGTAAAACTTGGAATACATTTCAATAACATCTTCTGGAAATTGTTTGACATTTTTCATCATATCCATTATGTAATCCGAGTCAAATTTGGTCATTGGAGCCTTCATACTCAAGCCTAGTACAAAATGACTTGCAGTGTCTAATTTTAGAGGTGCTCCCCAAGCCACCGGCTTTAAAAGTTCTCGCAACTCTTTATCTTGAACTACAACAAAATGCCAAGGCTCAAAACCAAAAGAACTTGGTGACAAATGAGCAGTTTTAAGTATGAAGTCAATATCCGCATCAGGAATAGTTTTTGAGACATCAAACTCTTTAGTGGCATGCCTGTATTCAAATGCATTTAAAATATCCTCTTTGGAAATATTAGGTGTATTCATAGTCTTAGTTCTTTCAAATTGTCTACTCTATCGATACTATCAAAAGTATAGTGACAAAAGTATATACAGTTTTACTAACATGCAATAACGGTCAAAAAGTATAGTTTTGAAATTTTAATATGAACAACTGAAATACAATACTTTAAATCACTATAAAAAGTATAGTTGTATAATTAAGTATAGTGGTTTAATTTTGATATTAACTATTGCATGGTATTATGGAGATTGAACACAAAAAACGTTTAATAGAATATAATGACAAATTGTTTTCTTGCACAACCAGTATTGCCATGGAGCTTATTGGTGGTAAATGGAAAAGTGTGATTCTAATTTATTTAATAGACGGTAAGAAACGCTATAGTGAGCTTAAAAAACTTATTTCTACAATAACGGAGCGTACATTGAGCTTGCAACTTAAACAACTTGAGAAAGATGGTTTACTAACCAGAAAAGTATACACAAAAAAACCTCCATTGAGGGTAGAATATTCCTTAACGACTTTTGGGGAAACCCTTACTCCTGTTCTCTTATCAATTGCAAAATGGGGGACCATCGTAGCAGAGAAAAAAGGAAAAATCATTGAATAGGGCCTGATAACCATCTGCTGGTTACCTTGTAATACAACTTTTTAGGGTGAAATTTTTTAGAAGATTTCAATTGCCGTTAACTTTTTGTTGTCTGAACTAAAACTTTAAAATAGTATCAATGCATTCCATTAATTCTTCACCAATCTGATTTCCCAGATTATAATCCAATAAATTTTTCGCGGGATTTTGATAGCTAACACTAGTAACATTATCCTCTAAATACTTAACAACAATTTTGAGAGGAATATCATTAATCGCTAAATGATTTTCTAACATAATTTGCGAGATGTACTTAGGTTGAAAAAACAGCAACTGTTTTAGCGGACTAATCTCAATATTATGTTTTGAAACAATTTGTTTGGTATCAATCACATGGAGTAATAAGAATCCATTATTTACAATTCTGCTTTTTATCGTATCAAACGTTTCCGAAAAAGATTTATTAAAAATCTTTTCTTCTACTGTTAATTTCATAATTCAAAAAAAATGTGTGGTTGTAATAGGATTAAAACTCTTAGCTATTTGCTCTGGCAAAACCAACAGTTTCCCTATATAATGTTGGAGATATATCTACTTTGTTCTTAAAGAAACGACTAAAATAATGTTCATCATCATACCCCAAGGTATAAGCAATCTCTTTTACAGATTTGTTTGTTAGATACAATTCTCTCTTTGCTTCTATTATAATTCTTTCGGTGATCATATTGGTCAATGTTTTATTGAAATGACTTTTTATGATCTTAGCCAAAGCCTTTGGGCTTATATTCAATAATTCTGCATATTCACTGGCCGAATGCTTGGTCCTATAATGGGTTTCTATAAGATTTTTTAGTTTTTGAAGCTTAAAAGGCTCATTGCTCTCTGGAACTGTTGCCAACACTTCTGGTTGCTGTTGCACTTTGTTCCTAGATGCATTGATCAAAAATATTTTTAAGTACGAAACCAACAATTCATACTGCGCCAGATCAGATTTTTGAACCTCTGCTTTCATTTGAGAAATCAGCATTTCAAAATTGTTTCTAGAATCATCATTCACGCACAGCATCGGTGGATTATATATATTGTTAAATAGCACACCATTACAGGCAACCTGTTCGTGATGTTTATGAATGCAGAAAAAATCAGGATGGAAATTTAACACTACACCCCCCAATCGTTCTTTTTCAATAAAAACAAAGGGTTGGTACGGGGTTATGGCGAACATGGTATCTTGTGAAAAATCGTATTCCGCAAAATCTATCTTTGCCACACCTTTCCCCCTTTTAATCCAAATTAAAGAATAGTAATTTAAACGGTTAACGGAACAGAACTGTCCATTGCCTTCAAAAGTAAATAGCTTAAATGCCAAGTTCCCTGTTTGTTCGTTTATGAGTGTGTTAGTGTTAAAAATATCCATGCCTTGAAATTAATTTATAATTTTTTATCTGCAATGTTTATTGGAGCATCATTTATGCTGGCATAACGTTTTTTCATAAGACCATTTTCATTGAACTCCCAATTTTCATTCCCGTAGGCCCTGAACCATTGCCCATTTTCGTTTTGAAACTCATACTCAAAGCGAACGGCTATCCTATTATCAGAAAAAGCCCATAAGTCTTTTTTTAATTTATAGTTGTGTTCTTGTTTCCATTTCTTGGTAAGAAAAGCAACTACCTCTTCCCTTCCATTGATAAATTCCGATCTATTCCTCCATTCAGTGTCTATAGTGTAAGCCTTAGATACCTTTTCTGGGTTTTGACTGTTCCAAGCATCCTCTGCCAGTTGAACTTTTTCCTTTGCGGTTTCTTCTGTAAAAGGAGGTAACGGAAATCTTTTCTCTATTGCCATGTTATATGATTTTTAAACTTTTAATGGGCAAGCAACATATCTGATGATAGCGCTTGCCCACAAGCTAAACAACAATTATTTACTGTTCATGACCGATGGCCAATTGTTATGTGCTGCCTTCTGCAACTCAGTGGTACGTGCATTCCAATCCAAAATGGTATTGAACTGCTCTCCATTGAACGGAGCATTAAAAAAGAGGTAAAGCTTACCATCTTTAATATCATACGATTCTGGATCTATGGGGAATTTAGCTGATTTGGCACCGACACCCCAAGCACAAAAGCCACCAAATTGAGGTAAATACCGTTCTGGCGATTTTTTAAAAGATGCTCTATTGGCCTTGGTATGAAAATAATATGTTACCCCGTTATTCTCTGCAGAAAAACTTTCAAAACCTCGTTTGGCTTCACCAGAAAAATAGGAGACTACATCGTACCCTCCGATAGCTACTTTATTTTCATCAACAGGTGCTATTTGTGCGCTTGCTTGTATCGCTATGGCCAAAAATGCCACAAAGCTGAATATTGCCTTTTTTGTTTTCATGTCTATCATTTTTTTAAATTAAACTAGGGCTGCTTTTACAACCGGAAAATCGATTTCTGTAATCGCTGTATTGTTGAAATAATTTGTAAGCACATTCAATGCAACATGCGCCACAATCTCACCTACGGCACCATCTGAATAACCAGCATTTTTTATTGCTTCTACATCATTTTCACTTACTTTTCCGCTTTTATTCACCAATGTTCTTGCGAATGTAAGCGCGGCTTCTATTTTTGGGTCGCCATTTTTTCCATCTCTTGCTTGTTTTAGCGACTCACCATCAATATTGACCAATTTCTCGCCAATGAATGAATGTGCGGATAAACAATAATCGCAAGCATTTGCTTGAGCAACCGCCAAGGCAATTAGTTCTGCTGTCTCTGATCCCAATGAGCCTTTGCCCAATGCATCACTAAAATTTAGATATCCTTCTAAAACTGCAGATGAATTACCCATTGTCTTCATCATGTTGGGAACCATTCCCAGTTTACCTTGAATTGTCTCAAATAATTCTTTGGATTTTCCTGTCGCATCTTTTAACTCTAATGCTTTTAAACGTGTCATATATAAATTTTTATTAATTGTATGTCATTATTGACACTACAAAGATCCCGCCCCAATACTTCTTAAAAAATGGATGAACAACTCATATGAATGGACATTTTTCTCATTATGGAACTAGAGCTTTTCAAGTTTCATGTAAAAGAAAAAGGCAAGAACCATATTTGGCCCTCACCTTTCTCAACAACACACTTAACCTAAACACAATTAGTCTACATCTTTTTAAGCATTTTAAGCTCTTTAACCAATTCTTCAGTTGTATACAATTTGCTTGAAATTAGCTTGTAATTTGTTTGGGCTGCTTGATTGCCATCTAACCCAGGAAGTTTGGCAGAGGCAGTGGCATCACCTACTACTGCAACTTCAAACCCATTTTCTATAAGTTCTCTCATGTGAGATTCCGCACATAGGTTGCCCGACATTCCTGCCAATATCACCTTATCTATTTTTTGCTTTCTAAGCTGCAAGCCCAAATCATTGGATTCCGAACCAAATACTTTGTGCGGACTTGTAACAACCACTCTATCCTTTTCAATGTATTTTTTGTAACGGGGCAACCAATCTGCACCAGAACCCTCAAATCCCTTAACATTCAATTGATCACCACGATCAAACATGCTAATGTTGTGCATTAATTTTTCAAGCGTTCCTTCAAACTGCCATACATGATCATGTTCGTAATAATAATGTGGAGAAATAAAAACAGGAATGTTGTACTCCTCTCCTAGTTTAAAAATTGTTTCCAGGTTTTCAACAGTATTGTTTTCTTTTACGCTTTCACCTACGGCACCCCACGCTACACCTTGAGGGCTTAAAAAATCGATTTGTGGATCTGTAATTACTATTGCGGTATGTTCATCAATAATAAATCCAGGTTCTGGTAATTGAGCAAAAACGCTCGTAATTCCTGTGGCAAATACCACCAATGTTTTAAATAAATGTTTCATTTTATTAATTGTTTGTGTTAAACTTAATTTTATACTACAAAGATGAGGACCTTATAAGAGGTATAAAATGGACGATACACGCCAGTGAATGGACATTTTAACACGCAGCAAATAGAATAAACTATGCATGCATGTGTTGCTGTTTTGCTAACCCATGCTCAAATAGCAAAGTCATCCGTAAACCTTTCGGCCCATACCATATATAACTTCCTAACATTCAACCCTAAACGTTAAATGCGATACGGAATAATGTTAATTGATATACTTCTATTATTTTTGAGAGAATCGACTTTACACTACTATAAACTTCAATATGAGACTAAACCAATATTTTAGTGCTTTAATACTAGTACTTATTTTGTTTTCAGGCTGCTCAGGAAATGAAAATGACTCTTTACCGGAAACCGAAACTCCCACAAACCCAACTTCTGAGGAACCGACCCCACCTACTCCACCCAATACGCTTACTACGGAAGAACGATTGCAAAAAATCATTGATGACAAAGTTGGTGATGACACGGACAAATTGGTGGGCGTATCAGTTTCCATAAGAGTTGGCACTGAAGAGCGGTGGAAGCTTGTTGGCGGTATTTCTAAATTGGGAGAACCAGTCACCAGTGACATGCGATTTGGCCTTGCGAGCATTACTAAAACCGCTGTTGCCGCCACAGTCATGAAACTAGTAGATGAAGGTGTATTGTCCCTTGAAGATACTATTGATGATTGGGTCGCAATAAACTCTCCGAATGTAGATCAATCCATTACAATCTTTCAATTACTATCTCATTTTACCGGTGTAAATGGCTATTTTACAGAAGCTTTATGGACACAGGTTGAAGGGGATTTAAATACCGCACTTGAGCCAATAGAGGTAACAGATTATATTTTGGAACCTACCAATGTTCCTGGAGTTACCCATGAGTACTCCAATTCCAATTATTTAATATTAGGGCTCATTATTGAAGCTGCAACCCAAAAAACAGTGGGAGAAGTAATGCGCGAAAAGTTCTGGATACCCTTAGCATTGAACAGCACTTATTTTGGAGCGAACGAAAGTATTGATGGTCCAATAGCCACACCATGGAGAGACAATGATGGTGATGGTACATTAGAAGATATTGCCGATGAATTTGGCGCAGGTTACCATAGCATATTCTATTGTGCAGCTGATGTTTTCTCAACAGCTTCTGATCTTTCTATGTGGGCACAACACCTTTATAATGGTGATGCCATTTCACTCGATTCCAGACAAAAGATGATGACTTCTTATTTTGATATTCCTGATCCAGTGTTTACAGGATATGGGTTGGGTGTTCGCAGAAATGTGTATGCAGGCAGAATCATGTGGGGACATACGGGTGGTATGAGAGGATATGGTACCGCCATGTTCTTTGAACCTCTTACCCAGGTGAGCATCGCAATGCTAAACAATCAAAGTAGGTCAGCTGATGGTCCATTATTACGTTATGAATTGGTCGAAGAGCTACTGGCAGTCGTTTATGAGGACCTTTTAGGTCAATAACACTGGATTGCCAACCACTGTCCTGACAGTTAGAATAATAGATGAATTATGCCTGAACTTTTTAAAAGAAACTTGAACTATTTCTTACTGTTAATTCCTGGTTTGCTTTATATAATTTGACGGCAGCATACCATAAACCTCCTGAAAGCACTTTGAGAAATAAGCCGGGCTACTAAATCCGGTTTTATACGCAATTTCAGAAATGTTCGATGTCTGTTTGTCCAGTAACTGCAGAGCTTTTCTTAGCCTGTAATTCTTCAAATGTCCATTTGGGGACTTTCCTACTAACGCAATCATTGTCCTGTACAGTTTGGATTTGCTGTAACCCAATTGTTTTCCAAAATCAATTGCAGTGGTATTTGAATTGGTCCATACCTTTTCTGTATACTCCATTAATTGGACAATAAAATCGACATCTGATTTTGTCAAAACATTTATTGATGGATTTTGGCCTGTTTTATTCTGATTTTCACTCTCGTACAAATCATGCACTTCGGATGATATTGATAAATTTCTCTTAGCAACATCACATAAATATTCTGCCATTTGAATGGTATCTTCAAATATGCTTTCTCTTTTTGTAACAGGAATACCAGCACTTATCCCAATCCTAAAATCTATATCAGGTGTTATGACCATATTATACAGTTCTTGAATCTTTACTGAGCACATAACCGCATTTGTTACGGATACAAAGGAAATTAGAAAATAGCCCGTTTTCTGTTTAACCACACGTCCTTCATGAGCAACAGCAAAATTGACAATAGATTTGGTATAGCCGCGAAGTGCTGCATTCAAGGTGTTTATACTTGACTTTCTTAATGTGTTTTTTCTAAGCTTAACAACCATTAATGTGCGAAACGCAGGATCGTTAATGATGTTTAGTTTTGTGTTTTTCGATTTTTCGGGGTCAACAATCCTTCCCAAAAAAGATTCCACTATAGTATCGTTTACCTCAATTATTCGCTGTGGAACATCACCATGGGCTTGCTCATGTAGGTCAATTATTGCCTTTTTGTTTGGCGCCTCAATCAAACAAAATGCTGTTTGCCTTCTTTCATCACACCAATAGGTCAAGCCTCTACAGTTGTATTTATGTTCAATTTTCAGATCAGCTTGATGCATCTCCGCCACATGTTTTGCGGTGATACCCTCTGGCACATCATGAAAATCCATATAAATAGGCATGGTGGTTAATTTACCGGAATATATTAATAATTTATTAGAGAGGTCTCAATTGTTAAGAGCGCTTCTCCAGTAAGATTTACCGATTAGCCGTTGCCGGACTTATTACAGTAGCCACCTCATTTATGGAGTTTGCTGGAAAACCTCCTTTTTGAGCATGCTCTTCCACTAATTCTTTAGCTTCCGCATTATAAACACAATATACCTTATCTCCTGTAACATAACTATGTTGCCACTCTATTTTTGGACCCATTTCTTCCAGAACTGTACAGGAAGTTTGTGATATGCTCTTTAATTGTTCTGCGGTTAGGTTTCCGGCCCCTGGAATGATTCTTTCTATTACATATGTTTTCATGGTTGTCTTGGTTTTAGTTGTTTCCTTATTTTCTTTTTGTTGACCAATGGCGTAGTTTGTTGAAACTACCAGTATAACAAGCATTAATTTGATTGCTTTACGCACTGAATGATTATTGGATTTTTTTGATTCGATACTTTTCTTTAACGAGACCATACTATTAAGTTTTAAATGTTGATTCATCAAAACTATCGCATAAGCCAGTTAAGAAAGTATTCATTTGGTTCAAATAATTCTAATTTTGGTTCAGTGCATTTTTGATGCCATGCAAAACCCCTTTCAATTTATCATTGATGGGATTGGTTCTTGATCCCATTTAATAATATGTTCAAGCCTTTCCAGATTTTTAATAGTGTACTATGTATTAAATGCCATGATGATTTTTTGGCTTAGCAAGTAATGAAAATAGTAGTAAGATAAAGGCCACTCCAAAACCTAAAATACCAATATTGACCCCCAAAAGTGTTTTCTCACTTCCATCTAAATATTTCATTGAACCGCCATAGAAACCTTTTAACAGGAACGCCAATAAAAATCCTCCCGTAATCAGCATGCTTAGTATAGCCGTTAGCTTGGTTTCTTTTTTTACCCATACCAACCAAAGGCAAAGAACTCCTATTCCTGTATTTGTAAATAGTTGCCACACTTCATGAATCCTGACATGAGGTGTCCAATCAGGATTGAAAACATGGGTATTGTTCAACTCTAAAAACGGAACAACGATGGCATAAAGAAAAATACTGAATGTAATTATTGATTTTTTCATTTCTTATACTTTTAGGTTCTTAATTAATTGTAATATTTTCTAAGGCTTAACGGGGCCTTTTATCTAAGTTCATTCTAATAGCCAAAGCTTACACCTTTCCGTTACTTATTTGTTAGGTACTCTTCCATTTATTTATTGGGTAAACCCAATGGTTGATTTCGTTTTTTCTAATCCATTCCCATTGGGTTTACAGCTTTATTAGTGGCTTGTGATTCTATTTGTTTGAGCCAGTCTCTACCATGTTTTCGGTTTTGGCATTCCATATTCCAGTAGATATTGTTTCCTGAACATATTGCTGAAAGTCTTTTGGTTTTCTGCCCAATACTTTTTCAATATCGTTTGTCACCTCTGAATTCTTTGGGTTTCCAAGAACCTCAGAAAACAGATAGTCAATCAGCCAAATAACATCAGCAGGAACACCTTGCTGCTCCATTACTTTTTTATAAGCCGGCAATGCAATTGGAGTAAATGCTATATCTCTTCCGGTAGCATTGGAAATTTCTTGAACAACCTCTTTAAATGTATACAGTGTTGGTCCCGTGAGTTGATAAATCTTTCCATTATGTTCATCATTTAACAAAGCCTCGACCGCAACATCAGCAATATCATCCGTGTCCACATAAGGTACCTTCGCCTCAGCCTGTGGCAAGGCAACAAATCCATTAAGGATAGGTTCCAAGAAAAAGCTTTCGCTAAAATTCTGATTGAACCAACTAGCTCTTACAATAGTATGATCAATACCTGAATGAATAACCACTTGTTCGCAGAGCTCCGCTTCCCTTTCACCTTTTCCAGACAAAAGGACCAATTTTTTAATATCATTGTATTTAGCTTGCTTTACAAGTTCTTCTATTTTTTCTAGGGCTCCTGGAACTGCTAAATCGGGTTGAAAAGTAATATAAACCTTATCCATACCTTGTAAGCTGTCTGACCACGTTTCTGAGTTCTCCCAGTCAAAAGCTGGGTTAGCCGATCTGGAACCAATTCTTACATTATGTCCGGCTTCAATTAATCTGTTTGCTACTTTACGACCGGTTTTTCCTGTTCCACCGATTACCAAAATGTTACTTCTATTTTTCATTTGTATTTATGTTATTAATTATTTGGGGACTGATTGCCCCGTTTTTATTTAGATATTACTTTTTAATGATTGCATTAAGCTAAGAATGAGTAACAGAAATGAAATGAAAGATGTAAGGGTTCTTGCCAAATGCAATCGATTCCATTTCACTTCAAAGAGTTCTCTTAGGCTTTTTAAGTCTTCCGTGCTTGATTTGGTTAAGTCGGTTCCATCTAACAGGTCATTGAGCGGAACATTGCCAAAAATGGTTACCAATACAACGCCCAGAAAATAAACCCCTATTGCTAAGAGCAACAACCAAATCAATGTACTTGATGTATTTCTAAAAAGATATAGATTGATAAGACCCAGAAAGAAAGGGCCAAAAAAAACAATAAAAAATATTGGATTCAATATTGCTCTGTTCATTTGTTGAAAAGATGTTAAAAATCCCGCATCATCCAACCTGGCAATTCCTGGGGTAATGGAGTTTGACCAAGTAAAGCACAGTCCTGCGGATAAGCCCGTTAATAGGATTAAAGCTATAATTGCCGAGTTCTCTAAAGTCACTTGCATGATATTACTTTTTTAGCTTATTTGTAGTTGGGTCTACCTGAGAGTACCAGTACAATATTGCTATGGTAAGAAATTCAAAGGCTACTATCCAAAATCCCAAAGAAGTAAAAAAACCATAGTAACTCCCTCCGTTTGGAATGATGAAAAATGGAACCGTTATTGTGGCATCCAGTGCAACGGCCGTCAACAACATGGTCTGCCCAACTATGTAACCATGTGTCTTATTATCTTTTTTATAATAGAAAGAACTTCCTAACCATACTATTGGCATAACGATTACAAATAGAACCACATTTGCTTGGGCCTCGGCATCTTTCATAATGGGAACGTAGAAAGAAACCGAATAAAAAAGTATGGCAACGGCCCAAATGGCCATACCTGTCAAAATTGCTCGCTTAGTTTTCATGTCTAAATAATTTTAAATTATGAGACAAAACTATTGCGCAGAAGAAAGTCTGATTTGTTGTAAACGGATAAAGATTTGTTCGAAAAGGAGTTTACTTTATTTGGCTAGGACGATATCCAAACTTTTTTTCAAAAGCATTAGAGAAAGAACTTAAGCTATCGTAACCCACATGCCAAGCTGCCTCTTGAACTGTTGATTCTTGATTTCTTATCATTTTATGAGCTAATGTAAGACGCTCGTTTTGAAGATATTTAAATACTGGAACACCAAAAAATGCCTTAAAATCCTTTTTCAATTTGAACATATTCCAACCTATTTGCTTAGAAATTTCATTTAAAGAAGGTGGATTGTCTATGTTTTTAAGCAATATATCTTTTGCTTGATTTAATTTTTCACGCTCATGGGGCTTTATTCCTTCTGTTTTTAAGGAAGCCAATTGACCAAAAAAATGTGAAAGCAAGGCAGTTATTTGACTCCTAAAAAACATCATCTTAGTTTTACCTTGGTACTGTATATTAAACAGGGAATCGACAATAGCTTGCATTTCGGGAGTCATAATGAAGCTTGGACCCTCAACATAATGATCATCAGGATTGACAAGTTGATTGAGCATTTCACCAAATAACTCCCCTTCTTGATTAGGAAGGTTGTCAATGGTATTTGTAGAAGTTGCAATTACCAAACACTGTAATGGCTTTGACGCAGAAACAGAATGTATAAATTCTACATGCTCATCCGCATAAAATGAAAGCGTTAGCCCTTTGGTGTGACTAAACTCTTTATGTTTATCTCCATATTTTACGGTTAAATCCACATCGCCTTCGCCATAAAAAGCAACGGCAATAAGCGGCTCATCAAAAAAGCATGAATCTATAGTGGCTTCCTCTGCAGTAGCTTCTTCCACTAAGATGGTAAAATCATTGATATTTATAATGTCTCTAGTCATTCAATATGATAAACTTAAGAAATATAACTTTTAAATGACCCAGTAAGATTGTGATCTATTTTTTTATTTCCACCAGGCATTATAACCTTGCAACGAATCCTTTGGTCTTATCACCTCCCCTATTCTAGGCGTTGCAATTGAAATCTGAAGTTCCGCTCCTTTTTTGACAACGCGCTCTATAGGGTCTGTCCAACTATGCAAGGCCAATTTAAATCCGCCCCAGTGAATTGGCATAACGGTTTTGGCCTGTACATCGAGCCCTGCCTGTGCAGTTTCTTCAGGAAACATGTGAATATCCGGCCACATTGCATTGTATTGGCCACACTCCATCATGGCAAAATCAAAAGGGCCATATTTTTCACCAATAGCTTTAAAATGACTTCCATAACCACTATCTCCACTAAAAAAAAGTTTGTCATGTTCAGATGCAATCACCCAAGAGCTCCATAGTGTACTCTGCTCATTGCCAAATTTGCGTCCAGAAAAATGCTGCGCAGGTGTACATGCAAATAATAGTCCATCAGCATTGATTTCTTGCCACCAATCCAATTCAACAATACGTTGTTTCTCAACACCCCATTCTTCTAAATGAACACCAACGCCAAGCGGCGTGTAAAACATGTCGACCTTATCCTTTAATTTAGTTATGGATTCATAATCCAAATGGTCATAATGATCATGTGAAATAACCACCATATCTATATTTGGAAGTTTCTCAATGTTCAAGGGCATTTGCTTATTGAACCGATTCCCGCCTAGTAAGGGGTGTGGTGCAGCAACGTTACCAAACATAGGGTCTATTAAAATGTTTTTATTGTCAATCTGTACGAGAAAAGCTGAATGACCATACCAAATCAGACGGGTATCATTTTTAAAGTCCGCAACGTCTGCTGAATCTAGTTTTTCCACTTTTAAATCCTCTTGGGGCGAACCATTGGGAACCTTAGTGGTAAAGAACTTGTAGGCTAGATTCACTGTTTCACCAAAACTCAGGTCTTTGGGAACGTCTTTTTCGTTAACAAACTTTCCGTTTCTGTAATTCGAAGATTTTGCATATTCTTTTTGTTGTTCTTTGGATATCTTTCCACCAAAACTCGGATAGTAGTTTACAAAAAGTAGGTATGCAACAATTAAAACCCCAATTAGGACAAGTATAATGACCAACATTCGTTTTAGGACCTTTTTAATTATTTTCAAAATTAATCTAACCTTGTGGTACAAATAAAGAACAAATACTTGACAGTTAAACCGCTTTCGATAGAAAACAAGCTATACAACAAAATCTGAACTACCCAACAAAAAAGCTATATACAAGGGGTTTTAAACAGAAACTGCTCACCTTTCATTATTCTAAAAACTTGCGCGCAGAGAGAAGGAATTTGGATTCACAGGTCTTGCGAAAGACCCTATCGCTGCTTTAGCGGAATTGGTTCGGGAATGATAACCAAGCTCTAACAATAAACTAGGGTTGACCTCATACCCCACTCCAATATTTAAATTAGTCTGTATAAGTTCATGTTTACCCGTAACTTGGTTGATGTCATATTGGGCTTCTGGACCTGCATACAGGTAGAGTTTCTTCCTCACATACCATTTTAGAAGCAATGAAGACCCCGTTTGTTCATGTGTTCCAAATTTATCATAGAAATGTTGTAACTGGATTTGTAATCTTTCCGAAATTCGATATTCCATTCTCAAATTTTTGTATACTTCTCCATTGACACCTGCGGGGTAACCTATGCCGTCAATAGTAAATCGTGGAAGAATATCTGCATTGTTATCTGGACTCTCAATACCCTTTTGGCTAAATGCGGTTATTGAAAATAAGCAAGCGTAAAGAAAAACAACTAACCGCTTCATAAGGTAAATTTGAAAGACTGTACCTATAAATATATGAAATGCAAAAAGCTAAAGAGTCAGAGCTATGGTAATTATTAAAACTTTAACGGCTTAAAAGAGTATTTTCTGGATGATAAAGGGTGGTAATCTATCTACTTACCATATCAACGATCTTCTTTGCCAAGTGCAAAAGGGATGCGCTTGAGTGCTACTTGTCCGTTACTTATTACCATTAAAACATCTTGAAGTGCTACAATATCTTCCAAAGGATTATTTGGAAGTAGAATCATATCAGCCTCTTTACCAGACTCCAATGTTCCAATTTTATGGTCAAGACCAAGAAGTTCTGCACCAATTTTAGTGGATGCCTGCAATGCCTGAAAGTTTGTCATTCCAAGTCTAACAAAGTGTTCTGCTTCTAATGAAACTCGAGTGGTACTTTCTGCACTGTAATCATTATCGGCTCCAGTTGCCATTTTCACTCCAATTGCCAGTGCATCCCTAATTGTTTTTTCAGCCTCTACTAACATAAACCTCCCGCGTAGTTCCAATGTTGGATTGCTGTATTCACCTCCGGGAACTTTTAAATCTTCAATGGTAATAAAAGTGGGTACTAAAAAAGTACCTTTCTTCTTCATAAGCTCAAGGGTTTCTTTGCTTAGGAAGGTGCCATGTTCTATACTCAGGGCTCCCGCTTCAACCGCCGCACGACCTCCTTCATCACCGTGCGCATGCACCATAACTTTCAAATTATGCTTTGCGGCTTCATCTACCACAATACTTAATTGCTCTCTGGTATAGGTCTGTTGTCTTGGGTCTGTCTCTGGTAATCCTGCCCGTTCTGTACCTCTGGTTTTAATAATTCCAACTCCACGCTCTGCATTTATCCTAACCAACTGACGCAAGGCCTCTTCGGAGCGAACACCTTTGCTAAGGTTGCTCAGTCTAACATCAGCAAGTATGGTCTCCCCCAAATTTGGAGTAACATAAATGCCCGCGCTTACAAAATCAGGTCCGGGTATAACTCCTTGCTTGGAAAGATTGCCCAATGTTACATCTTGATAGAACTTTGTGCTGGCTGAACGGACGGTGGTAACTCCTGACTTCAATGCTCTTTCCGCAGCTTTAAAATTGCTGATATGGGTATGCGCATCAATCATTCCAGGCATTAAATAATACCCTTGCCCATCAATCATTTCATACCCAGATGGGTCGTTATCTAACTGTTTTCCAACCCATTCAATGGTCTTTCCTTTTAGTTTGATTGCCGATGCATTCATGATGTTGTTGTTCACACCATCAAAGATTTTTACATTTTTAATGTAAATATTCTGAGCGCTTAGGCCCATTGTAATAGTCAGAAAAAAAAGGATAGCTGTTAATCTCATTTTGTTTTATATTGTATTACAATTCTAGGATTTGCTTTAGTAATATGTTCTATAAATCCTGATTTATCTTTTGGTGATATGATAATACCGTTGTGCTTATTATAAATAATCTCCAACCTATCCAAAGATGCCGCGGGAGCACTTATGAGACTGCTGGTTTCTGCTATCATTTTGATTGATTGTATATCAATTCTCTTGAATGCAACAAAGCCAAGTTTTATACTCAACACCCCCTCATCTATGATATAATAGAGGTTGAAGAAAACCCAAAGCATAAAGACTACAATGAATATATTAACACCAACAGGAAACCACCTTTGAGAAGAAATCAATGGAAAGACGGTAGCAATTGGTATTATCAATACAAGGAGCAAGAGTCCGTAACTTATTTTAGATGGGTATTTCTTCATCATATATTGCTTATGGCCAATACAATTCTGGTAAACCTGCTTGTTTAAGCAATACGTTGTAATTTTTAACTTGTTCATTTTTAATGTTTTGTAACCTACTATTTAAAGTATTCCATTGTTGCAAATAGTCCTTATTGACTTCTCGTATTCCTGGTGATACAGGTAGGTTTCCCTTACTAGTTTTATTCAAAAAGTCCTTGAACTTTATTAAAAGTCGGGCTTCAAACATATAGTTACTTTGGTATGTGCGCATTTCTTTTTGTAGAATTCTAGATATCCAAGCATCAGCAGCCTGATCTAGGGCCGTTCCTTGCTCTTTTATATTCGGATCCTTTGAAACATCAAGTATAAAATCCAATTGCTGTTTTATTTTACGAAGGTCACGTACGCCTTTGGCCATTTCTGTGGCTCCCTTGTAAATAGACCTTGACATTTGATCACGTTCAACATATGCGGCAGCGACATTATCAATACTATTGGCAATACGAGGGTCTATTTTAATCTCAAAATCTTGGGTTTGGGTATACTCCCCTACTTTAAATCGGGCCTTATAGTTCCCAGGAGCGGCATTGTATGCAGTTAAATCTCGATTGGTGGTATATAATTCCTCTAAACAATCAAACCGACCAATTTTCATGTTCCATTGAAAACGATGGGCTCCTACAGTCCTTTTTAACTGAGGTTTCACTAACGTATCACAACCAACTCTTGGTAAGTCCGTGAATTCCGAATGAATCACCTCTCCACCACTATCCAAAATTTCTAATGACATTGGAATGTTTTCATCAACTTCTTTATTTATAGCGTAGTAGATTTGGACTCCTTGAGGTGGATTTTCTCCATATCCTCCATCAATGCTATATGCTACAGAAAGTTCTGCATACACATCACGGGGCCTATAAAGGAAGTAATCCTTTTTGGCCACTTCATCCGTAATCTGATGTAATGGAGTAAGGTCATCCAAAATCCAAAGCGCTCTTCCTTGGGTAGCCACCACTAAATCTTGACGTTTTACTCGTAAATCCGTAATGGGAACTTCGGGTAAGTTGTTTTGCAAAGGCAACCATAGTTTTCCATCATTAAAAGAAACAAATACACCTGTCTCTGTGCCGGCATAAAGCAATCCTTTTCGATCCGGGTCTTCTCTTACGCTTCTGGCAAAAGTATCCTCAGGTAAACCGTCTACGATTTTCTCCCAAGATTTACCATAGTTGTTTGTTTTGTATATATGGGGTGTAAAATCATTCAATTTATAACCTGCCACTGCAATATATGCAGTAGCGGGATCATGCGGAGATGGTTCCACCACATTGATGATGCTTTCCTTTAATCCCCTTGGGGTTACGTTTGACCAGTTGTCTCCTCCGTCTTGGGTCAAATGCACCAAACCATCATCAGATCCCACCCAAATAACTCCTTCTTTAATTGGTGATTCCTCTATATTGAAAAGGTTGTTGTAACTCTCAGCGGTTATTTGCTCATTACTTATGGGCTTTCCACCTTTACCTTGATGTTCTTTGTCATTGCGGGTAAGGTCTTCACTGATAACGTCCCATGTTACCCCCCTATCTGAAGATTTCATCATATACTGGGATCCATAATAAATCACATTTGGATTATGAGGCGAGACGATAACAGGGCCATTCCAATTTGCTCGATATTTTAAGTTTTTGGGTTGCTCCCCAGTGACTCGCTCTGGGTATGGCCTAACCATACGTGTATTATCAATATCCCGATCCCATTCCACAAAATTACTTGCAAAGTATGTGGAATACACATATCTGGGATTATCTGGGTCCAGGGCAACCGTAGATGACTCGCCAGCGCGCATTACATCCCAATGCATTTCTCCAATACCATCATCTACGACTCTACTATCAATGGCAATGGTGCTATTGTCTTGTTGACCTGAGTATACACGATAAGGATACTGATTGTCTGTAATTGCTCTATAAAATTGCCCAGTGGGCTGGTTCATCAACGTGGACCAAGTTTTTCCTCCGTTATAGGTAACGGAACCACCTCCATCGTTGGCATTAATCATGATATCGCTATTGTTTGGGTTGATCCACAAATCATGATGATCTACGTGACTACCCATGATACCGGTAAAAGTTTTGCCCCCGTCTATAGATTTCATGGCAAAGCTATTCATGACCCAAACTTCATCTTCATCATTTGGGTCCGCTATTATATGCATATAATACCAAGACCTTGCATAAGTGGTTGCATCATTAGTGGTTTGTTTAAAGCTCTCCCCTGCATCATCTGATCGATATACACCTGCCTTGTCTCCAAGGGCGTCTATTGCAATGTAAACTATGTTCGGATTGGCCGGAGAAATCGAAACACCCATTTTGCCCTTTAACTCCGGTAAACCTTTAGTAATTTCTTTCCAAGTTTTGCCGCCATCAATAGTTTTATAGATTCTGCTGCCAGGCCCACCGCTTTGTACCACCCATGGTTTTCTATGAAAATCCCATGAGGCTACTATCATAATATTCGGATTGGAAGCATCCACCGTCATATCTACAATTCCAGAATCTTGGTTCACGTACAAAATCTTTTCCCAACTGACACCACCATCTTCGGAAAGATATACGCCCCGTTCTTCATTAGGCCCCCAAGGATTACCCTGAGCAGCAACATATACTTTATCCGGATTAGTAGGATGTACATAAACATCACTAATGTGCCTTGTGGCCTCAAGACCCATATGTTTCCATGTTTTACCTGCATCCGTAGACTTGTAAAGCCCATCACCATGTGAGGTCTTTACACCACGAACAGGAGATTCGCCCGTGCCTACGTAAATGATGTTGGAGTCTGATGGAGCAATAGTAATATCCCCAATACCTGTGGTGTTAAAAAATCCATCGGAGATATTGTTCCATGTATTCCCTCCATCAGTGGTTTTCCAAACGCCACCGCCAGTGGCACCCATATAATAAGTGAAAATATCATCAGGAAGCCCTGCAACCGTGGTAGACCGCCCTCCTCTGAACGGACCAATATTACGATATTTTAATGCTTGATATAGTTTTTGATTTATCTGATTGCTTTGAGACTTGGTCTGCGCAACAGCTATGAAACAGCTACTAGTGCTAAGTGCAATTAGCAAAAACATGCACCATTTAATTTGGTTAGGTTTTGGAATCATGATGATATTCTATTTATTCAAAATTTTAGTTTTAGAAGAAGGCAATCCAATTGGTTTCAATGGCAAATTATTAATTGCGTATATGAAACCATAGCTATAAAGATATCGTATTATGATTTTTTTGAAGTACACATAGGGCATTTATATTTCAATACCGTGCTATCAACCCTTTCGTGCAAAATTTGGAAGTAAGACCGATTGATATGTAAAGCTGTTCAGGAGTAAAATATGGTTGGATGCAAAAATCCCTCAACCAAAAACATACATACATCAATTTATAATGTCAATTCGCTGGCAATTAAAATATATTGTTCAAAATTTTAAGAAAATGACTACACTAGTGACCGTAATGCAGCTACAATATTTATCGGCTGTTTTGTGCATCATAATCGTTTACTTGGCTGGTTTTGCACATGGACTAATATGGAGAAAAAGAAAAAAAGGATTCTAAAAAACATCTTTCTGTAGTGGACAACATTAAGAGGGAAATGTCTTCAGGTCAATTAAACTCACCTGATTATCTAGAAGCAAGTATTGAAATCTTGGAGCTACGAGGAAATGCCCCATTATAGTTAAGAGTTTATTATAAAGGGGAGCTTTTGCTCCCCTTTATATGTTTTCCTTATAATTGTTGCACATGGTTGCTTATGCATGGTAATAGCGTTCATTGACTATTTTTCCATTCTCCCATGTAGTACGGACCACTTGTTCAAATTTATGCTCTACGCCATCATTTGTTCTAAACTCCATAACAGCTTCGTAAAAAGTAGTGTTATTTTTTACCGCTGGTCCACTTATAACTTTATACCCATGAAAAGCCTCAACGGTGTCCAACAATTTCTTTTCCTCTGCCAAGCAAAATTCCTTGCCTATTTTGGCAGGATTGTTTCCTTCAAACAATTGAACATCGTCATCTAAATATTCTTCCATTGCTTCAATAAACTTTCCTTCTGCCAAAAGTGCGGTTACTTCATTCGCTTTTGTCAATAATTGCTGTTCTAATTCTTTTATTACAGTTTCCATAATTATGTTTTTTTAGGTTTTAATCATTGATACAAAGATGCGGGTAAAACCAAGGGGAGGGAATACCATTTTTTCCCGATTGCATGTATAAATCACCTTTTGGAAGTATTATATCCTCTTAAAAGAGAACATAAAATATTCTGCAGCACCCGAAGTAATTAATTCATCTTCTATCCAGAGTAGATTTAAATAACACAATAATGGGTTAAGGAAAAATCAATTAAAATGGGTAGACCTAAACTGCCATATCAATAAGTACCGAAAGCTATCCTTAAAATAAGAATAGCTTTTTTATTATTCTATTTCGCATTCTATGATATGTTTTTGCATATTCTTTTGAAGCAGAACGTAATCCAGAATTGCAAAATATGGCAATGGTCATATCCTGATGAGGAAAATAATATAGGTCTGTTGTCACTCCAATGCCTCTTCCTGAATGTCCCATTAGAAATCTATACGGGAAAGCTTTGTCCGCCATTAAGCCCAATCCATAATCTGGCTTTTTCTCGTCATTCCATTTCATCATTTCTTTTAATGTATTTTCACTCAGAATTTCACCTTTCATCAATCTTTGAAGAAAATTACTGGCCTCTTCAATAGAAGAATAAACACCATCATCTCCGCTGTACCAATTCGTCGTTTCTATGGTTTCTTCCGATAGGTTTTCCGTAATGTTGTTTAGGTCAATATCCCCATAATGGTCAACTAGTCTTTTTGGTGGTGTTTGTTTGTAATACGTATCCCTGAGGTTATATTTTCGGATAATTTCTTCTCTTATGAACTCTGCGTGATCATATTGAATAACACTGTCCATAACCATGGATAAAAGCAAATAATTTGTACTGCTGTACTTGTATTCGCCTAGTGGCTTTGTATGTCCTGTTATACCATAGGCGTACTTCCGCAATGCTTCAATATGAGACAGGGTGTCCAATTTTAAGTTCCCAGTGAGATATAATTCGTTGAGTTCTGGGTTTCTATTGTAATTATATAATCCAGACGTATGGCCCAACAAGTGTTTAATGGTAACATCATTTGCCGTTGCAAACCCCTCGATTATCTCTTTTGGTAAATAGCCCTGTATTTTATCATCTAAATTCAGCTTACCCTCTTCAACAAGTTTTAATGCAGATACAGCTACATACATTTTACCAATACTGGCCAGTCCAAATATATCATTCCGCTTTAACGGTTCCTTCTCTTCTAAATTTGAATACCCTGAGGTACCGATCCATTTTCCAAGTTTCGGACTTTTAATGTATACGGAAACTCCGACCAGATTGTTGCTGGTCGCCTTATCCATATATTGTTGAATTTTATTGAGCTTGCCACTTTGGCGTTGAGCAATTAATGGAGAAATGGCAATACCACTAATTAGTGTAAATACACATAAGGTAGATTTAAATGATTTCATTGCTTTTCGTTTTTTGATAATACAAAGAAACCGATCCCCTGTCTTACCAAAAAGAAAAGTGAATTTTAAGTGATTGAAGTGCTATTGGAATTAATTTGAAGTGCTATTTCGCCATTTACGAAAAGACGCTGCTTTAAGTCTGCTTATGGTTATCATAGCGTTATCATCAACCCCATCTTTTATTTTTAGGTCTATTTTGCCATAGGTAGAAGGTGTAATGGACATAATTATCTCTTGCCTAATTATTGTATTCCTAGTTGCCTGAAAAAACAAGTGTTGCGGAAGCAGCTGCATTAAACCAACTAGCGTTCCGTTAAACGCTGCCTTTTTATCATCATAATACACCCATATTATCCCTAGATCACTTTTTACAAAGCGTATAGCTTCTGCTTTTATCTGTACAATGCCATTCCCTTTTTGTAATTCAATTAGGTTTGAACTTTTATCGAATTCTGATTTTAATTCGTCCAATTCTTTGGCAGAATTTGTTAGACTGTGTTCAGCACTAATCCAATTTTTATAAAAATGAACCGACCATTTAAAAAAAGTGAGCAGCAAGGCTACAACAAAAACACATAGATTTATGACTAACAATTCATTAAGTGAGTAAAACCCATCCCCTATCAGCCAGGTATAAGTATTGCCAATAACATTAATTACCACTAGTAGAGCAATCGTCAAATACATTAATTGGTACAGAAAACGTTTACTTAAATTATTTGTCCAGCTAAGTTTTTTCTCCAATCTAAAGTCAATAACCCGATTGGTCTCTGTTAAGATCATAGCAAACATGATAGCAATTAGAAACTCCTTTAAAATAAAATCTGGTCTGGTAGGATTGAAAATGAAATTGATTATGATATTAGCGATGGAACCCAATAAAATAGGCTCTATTACCCTCCAGTAGGCTATGTTTTTAGAAGAAGTCATAATTAATGGCAATTTGATGGGGTTATATCAACATTGCCGGACACCACTATGGATTACAATTTTTCAGTTAATATCGCAATCATTGTTTTTATACCATCTCTATAATTGCCCAACCTAAGGTTTTCGTTGGGGCTATGTTGATTGTTGTCCATATTCACCGTTGGTACAATTACTGCAGGTATACCCAATGTATTTACAAATGGTGAAATAGGAATAGAACCGCCACCCATTCTTATTTTAATGATATCATAATCAAACGCTCGATCTAAGGCACGCTCCAACCAAATGCCAACCTCAGAATTCATTTCGGTGCGGAAAGATTGGTAGGACAACTCATGCGTAAAGGTTGCAATTCTTTTGTTGGATAGTCGCTCTTCCTTTTTAGGTTCCCTATCTAAGACCAAGTACCCCTGATTTTCAACATGTGTTCTGATCAATTCTATAAGACGATGTGGGTCAGACTCCAAAACCAATCTAACATCTATCTCTGCCCTAGCCCAACTGGGCACTATGGTCCGAGCCTTTTCATTTATCCAACCAGATTGCATTCCACGAATATTCAAAGAGGGATATTGAATGGCCTCCTGATAATTATTTCCAACTCTATCTATATCAGCAATCTGAAGCTTATTCCTTATAAAATCCTCATCATCCGGAACCTGTCGCAAAATTTCTCTAGTATCCTCATCTATAGAAATACCATCATAATATCCAGGTATGGTTACCCGTCCTTCATCATCTTTCATAGAGGCCAATAGCTTGGAGAGTCCAAATGCGGGATTGGGTGCGTAATTACCATAATGACCACTGTGTTGGGGAACAATTGGGCCGTAAGTGGTCAATGTTATCGTGGCTATCCCTCGTGCCCCAAAAACCAAGGTCGGCCTGTTGGTAATATGTAATGGGCCATCAAAAATAATCATCATATCCGATTTCAAAAGCTCCCTATTGTCAATTACCGCTTGTGGAAGACGTGGCGACCCTAACTCTTCCTCAAAGTCCATAATCACCTTGATATTGTAATTGGGTTGAAAGTTCCTTTCTGCTATGGCATCCAAGGCTCCTAAAAACATGGCGACAGGGCCTTTAGCATCCGAAGTGGATCTTGCGAAAATCCTCAAATCCTCATAGTTGGCATTTAAATCATACTTCTCAATTATCTTCCATTTCCCTGAAGCTTCTTTCTGCTTTATTACGGGAGCATAAGGGCTTTTCTGAAACCATCTGGTCGTATCCACAGGCTGTCCGTCAATTTGAAGATAAATCAGCACGGTTTTATCAGCCTTCTTTCCTTTTCGTTCCGCCAGCAGCAGGGGAGCAACCGCAGTGGCTATACGAGTGGTCTTAAAATCTCTACTCTTAAAAGCTTTTTCACACCACTGTACATTTTTCTCCAGATCATCTGGAAAATTAGCATCATTGGGAACACTCAAAAGATCTATGAGTTCCGGAAAAGACTGTTTTGTGTATTTTTCTGCCAATTCATCCAGCTTCTCTTGATCATAACGCTGTCCTAAGATTGCTACTGGCAGCAGCAGGATTATAAAATGTACTAAAAATGACTTCATGATGGTTACTTATATACGTTAAAGATAAATCTAAATGGGGAATATTTATACAATCATTCTTATAAGAATCCTTTACAAAAAAACAAGAGAGGCATAGATTTTCTTACCAATAAATGAATATGCAAAGCAAATAAAAAGTAGTAATTTAATGGTTGCTTTTAAATGCCATATTAAATGCTATTTCTGGACTTTTACAATTCGGTTTTAAACATCTCTTTAGCTTCATATGATGATTTACCGTACCCAGTTAAAAAAGTGAGTTTTAAAAAGGGGGATGTTGTTACAACCTATGGTCAAATAGAACGTAATGTCTATTTTATGAATCATGGTATTGTAGAAATGACCATCAAAAGTTATATGTCAGAAAAAATTATTGATTTCTTTTTTGAAACAGAAATGTTTTGTGGCCTTACATCTTTCCTTACACAACTTCCTACTGATGTGCAAATAACGGCACTAATGGACTGTGAAATGGAAATTGTCCAATATGACGATTTGATGAATGCGTATAATGTTTCTCTTGATGCAAACAAGTTTGGAAGAATAATTACAGAACATGGTTACATAAGAAAATCCAACAGAGAAAAGGAACTTTTAACAAAAACCGCTGAGGAGAGATATGGGGAAATGTTCCGAACACGCTCTAGGTATATTTCCAATATCCCTGTAAATAAAATTGCCAAGTATCTAGGCATACACCCCGAAAGCCTTAGTAGAATCAGGAACAAAATGAATTCCTAACATAGGTCAAGGCTGATTTTTAGTTTAAGCTTTTAGCCGCATATACATTTGCGGTCAAATTTATAAACTAAAGATCATGGAAGATTTCATTTCTCAATTGCCCACACCCCAAGAAATACTACTAGACCCAATTTCATTAATTGTTTATGCCTTGTTTGGAGGTTTATTTATCTGGGAGACCATTTTTCCTGCCCGGAAACTTCCTAAGGTAAAATATTGGAAAACAAGAGGATTACTTTTTTTTCTGGCCTACATGCTATTCACTACCTATATCCCACTATTATGGGATGGTTTCTTTGCTTCTTACCAACTAATGGATCTAAGCAATATGTCCCTTGCTTTTCAAGTAATCATAGGGATTTTCTTATTTGAATTGGTTCAGTATGGTTGGCATATAAGCATGCACAAATCAGATTTCCTATTTAGGGTGTCGCATCAAATACACCACAGCGCAGAACGTTTAGATGTTCCCAGTGCTTTCATGTTCAGCTTAAACGATATGATCGGACTATCCTTGGTGGGGTCAGTGAGCTTTGCTTTAATTATGGGCTTGTCCCCACAAGCTATTACCATCATTATTCTATCCCTTACATTTTTGGGCATTTTTCAGCATGCCAATATCAACACCCCAAGATGGATTGGTTATATCGTTCAAAGGCCTGAAAGTCATACCATACACCATGCAAAGGGAATCCACAAATACAATTACACGGATTTGCCTGTCATAGACATGCTTTTTGGAACATTTAAAAATCCAAAATCGTATGAGCACGAAACGGGATATTATTTAGGTGCTTCAAACAGAATCTTAGATATGCTCCGCTTCAGGGATGTAACCACAAAGAAAAAATCATGAAAAAAATGAACATGAAATGGGTTGGGTGGAGTAAACCCCTTAATAAAACACAACAAAAATTTAATTGTCTTAAACAGGGATCGTCCACCAAAACAAATTTATCAATCATCAAATAATAACCTAATGAAGATTCTTAAGCATATTGTTTGTCCAGCAATTTTTTCGGTGTTTTTTTCAGTAAATATAGCTGCTCAGTTTGGCCATGAAAAAAACACGATGAAAGACTCTATTGAGATTAATGGTGTCCCGCGCAACTATGAATACCATGTTCCCCAGCACCCCACTAGAAACTCGAGACTTGTAGTTGTTTTACATGGTGATGGAATGACAACAAAATCGATTCAAACCACAACGGGATTTGAGTTTAATGAACTAGCGGATAGCACTGGCGCCACAATTGTTGTTTATCCACAGGGATACAAGAATTACTGGAATGACTGCCGTAAAAATGCACCTTTCAAAACAAAAAGCAAGAGGATAGATGACCTAGCTTTTATCAAATCCATTGTTCAAAGAATGGAAAGAAGGTACCATATTGACCGTAATAATGTCTTTGTAATTGGATATTTCAACGGCGGAAACATGTGTTACAAGCTGGCCAAATCGATTCCTGCTTTTTTTAAAGGATTTGCAGTAATTGGAGCAAATTTGCCGATAAAACCGAATGATGACTGTGCCCCTGTCAATGAAGCTGTTTCCATAATGATCATAAACAATGTATCGGACACAACAAACCCATATATAGGTGGAGAAATTGCCTCTTTAAACGGATTTACAAGAGGAAAAACGCTGTCAACAAATGAGACATTGAATTATTGGCTGAGCCTTCTAGGTAATACCGATAAAAACCCATTGTCTTCTCTTTCGTCAACTATTGTAAAGGCTAATTCCACATTTTTCCGAGATGATTACTGGTCGAATGAAAAGAACAAAAGAGTTTCCATTTTAAAAATAGTGAGAGGTGGGTATCCTTTTCCTAATCCACATATTGACCAATGGTCTCAAATAGCGACCAACATGAATAAGCATATTAACATCCCTGAAACTGTAATGCGTTTTTTTTATCAAGTGCAATACTCCAATGCTCAGTTAAAATAAATAACTCTTTGTGATTCAGATTACATCAAAAAAAAACAATCCTATGAAAAGTATTAAACAAGTTTTCACAATATCAATTTTACTATTTGCTCTTGCTTGCAGCAATGACGATTATGGTGATAATCCTAAAGAGCCCGAACTAAATGAGATTCGAGTTATAGGGCGTGGTGTTGCCATTGCACAACCCAAAACAATAGTGCACCCTAAAACAGGAGAAACTTTAGAACCCAATTGTTTTCTTATGGAGCTTATAGATGCAGATAGCGGAAATGTAATCGGAACTCTACAGGACTGTGTTGTAGATAATGTAACAGACAGTGTTGGCACCATTCTGTCTAGAGTAATAACCTCAATCAGTATTGATGGTCGAGGAACTATTCAAGCAGAAAACCAAGTCATACAAACACTTCAACCTCCTGATGAAGCCTTGAACTTTAAAACCTTATTTACTCCTACGAAAAACAATATCATTAAGGCAACTTTTGAGTTTGAAGGGCGAGAAGGAACTGTTGCTCTGGATGGAGAGGTGAGTTTGGCAAACTTTGACCAAGGTATAGTCTCCTTCAATTGCAATTTCACCATCAATTTTGAATCAAATTAAAGAATTATGTGCACCACATTTGAAAATAATTCGGTTCGTGGCCCTGTCAATTCTTGGATGTTTAAAATGCTTTCAGGATATATGAATCATCTTTTTGGAAAATCCAAAAGAGCGCTTTTTAAAAATCATCCGCAAACTGTTGTGGAAATTGGTCCAGGAGCTGGGGCCAATATGAGGTATCTTAGAAAAGGAACCAGACTAATTGCCATTGAACCCAATATCCATATGCACGTTAATCTTAAAAAAAGTGCTACTAAATATGGAATATGTTTAGAAATAAAAACAATTGTTGGGGAAGATATGGACTTGCCGGACAATTCAATTGAATTTGTTGTCTGCACTTTGGTAATGTGCACTGTATCCAACCCTGCCCAGTGCATTGAGCAGATAAAAAGAATATTGAAACCTTCTGGAGTTTTTGTGTTTATTGAACATGTTAGGGCTAAAGAGAAAACAATTGTATCCTTTGTCCAAAATGTAACGTTCAAACCTTGGCTTTGGTTTTTTGAAGGATGTAACACCAAAAGAGACACAAAGTCTATGTTAGAATCGGCTGGTTTTAGCTCCTTATCCATAGAAGAATACAATTCTTATTCTCCTTTTGTTCCAATCACACCTCAAATTAGAGGCCGTGCAATAAAATAATTAAACCAATCTTTAGATAAATGGTTATCTGCTATAAAGCCCTATATATTGCTATGGGGCTTTTTTCTTAATGAACTGGGCCTTATCTTATATTTTTTATAAAAGGCATTGGAAAAATTACCCAGGCTGGAATAACCAACCTCATACGCAATAAAGGTGATTTTGTTATCTGTGTTTTGAATTTCGTTGTAAGCCCTTTCCAGTTTTAATTCAATACAGAAATCCACAACACTTTTTCCAAAGGCATCTTTGAATTTAGTTTTAAGAAAGTATTGGTTCAACCCAACCGCATTGGCAATTTCCTTGATTGATAGTCTTTTGTGTTGGTTTTTAAGAATATACTCCTTCGCCTCAATGATTTTTTGTTTTGAAGCATCTGTAAACTGAATTGAATTTTTAGTTTTTTCTCGTAACAAGGGAATAGAATGAAATATCAAATCAATAAGCTTCGCTTCTATGAACACCTCTTTTAAATTCCCCATAAAAGGATTGTGTTTAATATCATTTATTATTTTTCTGGTCTTAGAATCCAATAATGCATATTCCTGATCTAGAAAATATTCAGAATTAGTTTCAATCACTGTTTTTAGGGACTGAAGCTCTTCAAAATCCTTTAAAAAAGAGTTTAAAAAATACTCAGGTTGTATAACAAAACCAAAACTTTCATAATTGCAGTTCTTAGGAAAGTGAATGGCGCAATCTCCTAACTTCTCATAAATGATCGTGAAGGTATTTGGTTTAATAATGATCTCTTTTACATCATCTGCAACAATGGTTTTGGTCCTTCCCGCCAGTTGAAAATGAAATTGCAACCATTCCTCCTCAACCTCCTTATAAATAACAACCTTTTCAAAGGTTTGCATTTTTGTAAAGTAGATCAAAAAGCCATTGATGGTCAATTCCTCCTTATGCCCTGTATACCCATCCCCTATTAAATCCAAAACTTTTTTTACTAAGCTAAAAAAAACTGACTTATGCTCTTGTCAATTTTCAAATTCCATAACCACTATTTCCGATTCAATAACAAAAAAATCCATTCCGAAATTAGTTTTACCTCATAACAATATCCTATGCGCACTGTTTTCATCATGATAATTTTAGTCTTTGCCTCTTTTCATTTCACATTAGCACAAAACGGATTGGCTATTAAAAAAGCTAAAGGAAAAATTGAGTTGGACGCCCAGATGAACGAGCTGGATTGGCAGGAAGCTGCAATAGCAGACAATTTTGCCCAATTCTTTCCAAGCGACTCCGTTCCCGCAAAAGCACAAACAGAGATACGGATGACCTATGACGAAGACAACCTTTACATTTTTGCCAAAATGCTGAATTTAGGTCCAAGGGAATATGTAACCCCATCACTTCGCAGGGATTTTAGGGGCGAGGCCAATGATGTAATAAGCATTGTATTGGATACCTATGCCGATAGGAACAACGCATTCCTATTCGGTGTAAACCCGTTTGGAGTGCAAAGGGAAGGACTTATAGCCAATGGCGGAAGTGTGGCAAGTTCAGATACATTTTCTACAAGTTGGGACAATGTTTGGTATTCCAAAGCTGAAATATATGAGGATTTCTGGGCGGTGGAAGTGGCCATTCCTTTTAAAACACTACGCTACAAAAAAGACCTTAACAATTGGTATATTAATTTTTATCGGTTCGATAGCGAATACAGTGAACAATCTACATGGACTCCTATTCCAAGAAATCAATTTATCATTAACTTGGCATTTACCCAATCGTTGGTTTGGGATGAACCTTTGCAAAAAACCAAAACGAACATCTCTCTAATCCCCTATAGTATTTTTAGAAATTCTAAAAACTTTGAAACGGACACACCCACTATAAACGATTTTGATTTTGGTTTTGATGCCAAATTTGGTTTAGGTCCGGCGATGACGCTTGATGTCACCGCGAATCCTGATTTCTCCCAAGTAGAAGTAGACCAACAAGTCACCAATCTTGATAGATTTGAAATCTTTTTCCCGGAACGGCGGCAATTCTTTTTAGAAAATGCAGATTTATTTGCCAGTTTTGGCATTGATGGCACACGGCCTTTTTTTTCCAGAAGAATTGGGGTGACCAGAGATGAATCCACGGGGCAGAACCTACAAAATGAAATCTATGGCGGAATACGATTAAATGGGAAATTGAATAAGAATTTAAGATTAGGGGTGCTTAATGCACAGCTAAAGGAAAATGAAGCCATTGGTTTGGCTTCTACCAATTATTTGGTTGCAGCACTGCAACAAAGAATACTCAGCAGGTCATATTTGAGTGCAACATTTATAAACAAACAGGCTTTTGTTGATTCTATTGGAGGAGATTTCACTTTTTCTCCCAACACCTACAACAGAACGCTGGGGATTGATGCGAATTTGGCCACTAATGACAATACGTGGAATGGGAAATTGTTCTACCATCAATCTTTTGATGAAACCAATTCGGACTCTAATTATGCCTTAGGTGGTTTTCTAAACTATAGCACATATAAACTGGAATCCAATCTTACCGGTCAAAGTATTGGCGCTGGTTATAATCCTGAAGTAGGATTTGTAAGAAGACGAAACATCTTTCAATTAACTCCCCAAGTTTGGTATAATTACTATCCAAAAAATGGAACCATTCAAAAACATGGCCCTGGTATTTCAGGTGAACTCATAAAAAACAATATCACCTTAGATGATTTAGATTGGAACTTGGGGTTCAACTATAGATTTAACTATAAAAGCACAGCTTATTTGGAACTATCTGCCGAAAAACAATATACTTTTTTATTGAATCCTTTTGACCCAAGTGGTCTTAATGGTCTTGCATTAACTGAGGGCACAGATTATGGGTATTCTTTTCTAAGTGCAACATATAGATCGGACGCAAGAAAGGTTTTCTCTTATAATTTATCTACGCAAATGGGTGAATATTTCAATGGATCTTTATACAATTTTGCGGGTACCCTTACCTATAGATATCAGCCATTGGGGTTTACCTCCTTAAATTTTGCCTACAATAACATTAGACTGCCAGATCCGTACAAGGATGCAGATCTATTGTTAATAGGTACTCGTTTTGATTTTACTTTTACCAAAAATATCTTTTGGACAACCTTTGTGCAGTTTAACAGTCAGATACAGAATTTAAATCTTAATTCTAGAATACAATGGCGCTTTAAACCGGTATCGGATATTTTTCTGGTATATACGGACAATTTTTTTGCAGAAAGCCAGACAGGCGGCGGTGGTTTGATTCTTCCATCTATTCGTTTTCCAAGACAACGGGCAATCGTTTTAAAATTGAACTACTGGCTTAATCTCTAAGGTTACAACAATTTAGTCCTTCTTTTTCTCAGAATGCTTAATATACTTTTCCACAACTACAGCGGTGATAATAACCATATAAAACTGACCCATCAGCCCCACTAGCATAGCAGCTTTTTGGGCTATAGGTATTGAAGGTACTATTTCCCCATATCCAATGGTCAACAAAGTGATGTAAGCATAATATAAAATGGCCTCACTTTTAATGTCCAAGGTTCCATTTTTCATTAAGATACCCTGGAAAGCTCCAGGATTGGTCAATTCAATAGACATAAATAAAAAGAAGGCCAAGAACCCAAGGGAAATATAACCGCTCATTAAGCCAAGAATAACATTTCTATTTACAAATTTTGCCCTCCAAACCTGTTGAATGATATTCCAGGTAACCACGGTATGGAATACAAAATAAATGGATAACCGCATTAGAATATCACTCTGTGATTCTTGTCTATAAATCATGGAACTCCCAAAAATTCCAGCAGAAACCACAAATAGCAAAATAAAAAACCACGTGAGTTTTTTTCTTTTGGAAATCATTAAAATCCCTGCAAGAATACTGACCAAGTAAAGCAAAGGAAGCAATGTGAATTCGAAAAACTCACTGGGAAAAAACAATGACCCAAAAAGAATAGCCAATTGAGTGCCAAGAAAAATTACAAAACGGAATTTATACAGCTTTTTAATCATACTTCCATTTTGATTCATGGCACAACCTTGCCATATAATTAAAGCTTGGCAAGTTGCGTGTCACTATATGAGACTCTATAAATAGCATCGCCAAAATCATCGGAAATGAGCATAGAACCATCTGCAAGAAACAAGATATCCACAGGTCTTCCAAATGCTTCCTGGGTATCATCATTAAGCCATCCATCAATAAATGTTTCATAACTCACAGCCTCATTATCTTTTAGTTTAACCAATGAAATCTTATATCCTACCTTGGAAGAACGGTTCCATGATCCATGTTCGGCTATAAAAGCGTAACCTTTATATGTATTGGGAAACATATTTCCGGTATAGAACTTAACTCCCAAGGGAGCTACGTGGGCGCCCATGGCTTGAACTGGTGCAACAAAATCTGAACAGGGAAATTTATCCCCAAACTCAGGATCTTTAACCGTTCCTCCATGACAATAGGGATACCCAAAATGTTGTCCGCTCTCTGTAACCCGATTTAGTTCACAGGGAGGAATGTCATCTCCCATCATATCCCTACCGTTGTCCGTAAACCATAATTCTCCTGTTTCTGGATGCCACGTAAACCCGACCGTATTTCTAACTCCTTTAGCGTAAATTTCCCTGTTGCTGCCATCTGGATTCATTCGTGTGATGGTCGCATAGCGTTCATCTTCATCAGAGCGCTCACAGATATTACAGGGCGCGCCTACCGGTACATATAATTTTCCATCTGGCCCAAAGGCGATGTATTTCCACCCGTGATGAAATTCTGTTGGGTAGTCGTCATAAATCACTTCAGGTTGCGGGGGGCTGGAAAGTTGTTGTTCTATATTTGGATACCTCAAAAGTCTACCAACTTCTGCAACATACAATGCTCCATCTTTAAAAGCTATACCATTGGGAACTTCCAGAGTGGAATCAAGAACCATTATTTTCTCAGCCCTATAATCCCCATTTAAATCCTGAAGTGCATAAACTGTTTTTTCGTTCCGTGTACCTACGAAAAGTGTACCGTCATCACCCATGGCCATAGATCTGGCTCCATCAATACCTTCAGCAAACACCTCTATTTTAAAACCGTCAGGTAGGTTTAAGTCTTGTAGTGGCAAACTGGTTTCAGTTTGCTCAATTTCTTCTAATTCTTCTACCGGAGTTTCTTTTGACTTTTCTTTTTTTCCATTACAGGAAAAGACAAACAGAGATAGCAGGAACAAAAATGAAATTCTTTTAAGCATATTGGTGTTTTTATTATGATTTAAAATCTTTCTGGTCTACATTGAATAGATATCGATGCTAAAGTTAGGGTAATTTCAGAGATTTTTTTTTAGTGCTCCACCAACAAATATTATGAAAGAATGTGATTTCAAGACAGCTCTCAACACTTTTGGGACAAAACCTATCCCAACAGATTGGAACACCATTAATTTCCGAGTCTTTTGTAATTATCAAAAATGATTGAAAATGAACAGAAAAAAATTTCTTCAGCAAAACCTATTTCTTGGAAGCACCATGATACTTGCTCCAAGTGTTCTGTTGGCACAAGATAAAATCGATCAAGAAACTGTTTTCAATAGTGAATTAATCCTTGAATTTGTATTTGCTGCACATAAAAGTCTAGAGGAAACAAAAAAAATCCTGGAGAAATACCCTTTGCTCCTTAACTGTACCAGCCAATTTAAAAAAGGGGATTTTGAAACGGCCGTAGGTGGCGCTTCGCATATGGGTAGAAGAGATATCGCTGACTATTTGATTGGGAAAGGTGCCAGACTGGATATTTTCAACTATGCTTTCTTAGGGTATGACGATTTTATTAAAAAAATGGTTGAAGATTATCCCCATTTCCTCAACTCATATGGTCCACATGGCTTTACATTGCTGCATCACGCCCAAGTTGGAAAAAGAACTGAACTTGCAGAATGGCTTCAATCCAAGGGCTTAACTGAAAAAATGTTCAAAGGGGTTTTTGGATAGTTTCTAAGATTGCCATCCGTTCTTAAATCTATAAAAAGGTCTTATTATTTTTATGTATCTTCTTAGCACTGAAATTTTGGAAGAATGTGGATAATTCAAAGTGAAAAGCGGTTTTATTATGTATCCGTAATTCTACTTGTTGTAATTTTTATCATCACCCTTGTTCAAAATATGATTCGCTACAGCAATCATTCCAGCTATAGCGTATGGGTATCAGTAGTGTACCTGTGTGTTTCAGTTCTTCTTTTTATACCGTTTATAGCACTTACCCTCTGGTTACAAAAAGAAATTAAAAAAAGATATCTAAAATGGTTTTGGCTACTTGCTTGCACATCAACTGTAATAAGTCTTATAGTTTTCTATCTTTTGTCGAACATCATTTTACATGCATTTGGATACTTTGATGGCTTTGTAGATTCTGAATATGCCCGGTATTATTTTGGTCGTGAAGCATTATATCATTTACTGCTTATTGTGGCTTCGGCGGTTTATGTTTACAATGCTAAAACAAGAACAAAAACCATTCAGGTTTATAAAGGGCGGAAACTGATAACCATTGGGCTTGAATTAATAGAATGGATTGAAGCAGAAGGGCATTATTTGAATTTTTATTCGGAGGCAGGTACTTTCATTAAAAGAGATCGTCTGGGCTTGTTGGCAGAGCAATTGCAACCTGATTTTATTAGAATCCATAGAAAATATATTGTCAACAAAAGCCAAATAATAGCACAGGAGAAAGACAAACGCGACGAATATATAGTGCTATCCTCTGGTAAAAGATTGAAAATTGGTCAATCCTTTAAACCAATTTCCTGGTAGAAGTTTTATTCCTTGGCATACGGCCTCACCCTTCCAGTGTACCAAATTGCAGTTCTGTGGGTGCTGTTAATGTTTAAAGTACTAGAGAGCGAAGGTGTTAACTGGGACACGACTTGATACGTTTCCGTGGCAGCACTTATTGTAAAGCGCATCGTGTACCCTTGAGTTTTTTTATTAAGTACAATCTCAAAATCCTTTGGAACACCTTCAAATTGAATACCAGTATTGTTATTGTTATATGTCCCTCCCATTTGCCTTTCACCAAAATAGGGAAGGTTAGCTTCTACCTTATCACCGGTAACCCTTAAAAAACTCGCACTGCCAGACAGATCAATTCGGTTTGCTGTACTTCCAGGGGGCAATAAGCCTGCATTTGCAATACTGTTAATACTCCCCGTGGCCAACGGATTGGCCCAGTTTGCCTGAATTTCAAAAGATTTCTCTGAAACAAGTTTATTTAAAGTTTCGATTTCTTCTGCCGTAGCCGATGATTTTGGATGGGATGCACACCCGATAGCAACAACAATCAACACGGCAATAATACATTTTTCAAGCTTCTTCATAACCAACAGAATTTAGTCCTATTACAAATTACTCAATCTGAATAAAATTTCCCATTTAAACAGTATATTTAACCTTCAAACCAGACCAATTTTTATGAAAGTTTTGCTTTGTAAAACCTTTGTGTTTTTCATTTTTTTCACACTTCACACCTTACATTCACAACAAGTTCAACCACAAGATTCAGTTAAAAACAGACCAGAATATCGTGCTACCGAGTTATCCAAAGATTTTGACATTGATGGTGAAGTAATAAACGACCCTATTTGGCAAACTGTCCCCGCTATAGAAAACCTTATTCAATTACGCCCCAACTATGGACAGACAGTTTCAGAAAAAACCGTAATTAGAATCGCCTACACCAATACCACATTTTATGTTTCTGTAATTTGCTATGATAAAGATGCTAAAAACATTGTAGTTTCTGATTCGCGTAGGGATGCGGATTTAAATGATGAAGATAGTTTTCTCTTTATTATTGATACATACCATGACAGACAAAATGGATTCCTGTTCGGCACCAATGCACAGGGAATGGAATATGATGCCCAAATAGATAATGAAGGTAAGGGGAACTTTAATACCAATAGGCAACAAGGGGGAGTTATAGGAGGCACAAACTTAAACTGGGACGCCACATGGAAAGTTAGGTCACAATTAGGGGATTATGGATGGAGTGCGGAATTTGCCATTCCATTTAGATCATTACGATTTGCATCTGGCAAAAGCAAAACATGGGGACTCAATTTTCGAAGGAATATTAGTAAAAATACCGAAACTGCGTATTGGACCTCTTTACCATTGGGTTTTGATATGAAGAGACTATCATTGGCTGGAAAGCTAACGGGGCTAAACTTAAAAAGTCCGGGCAATTTAAAGCTTATTCCTTATGCTCTTGCCCAAGTAGTGAATAATAGTGCAACATCTCCCAGTGAAACAGATACCAATTTTGAAGTTGGAGCAGATATTAAATATAGCGTTACACCTAGCCTTACTTTAGATTTAACATACAACACGGATTTTGCCCAAGTAGAAGTAGATGACCAGCAAGTGAACTTGGACAGATTTAATCTCTTTTTTCCAGAAAAAAGAGCATTTTTCTTGGAAAACGCAGGGCAATTTAGCGTTGGTAGTCCAGGAGAGGTAGATTTATTTTTTAGTCGCCGTATCGGTATTGGAGATAATGGCGATTTAGTTCCCATTATAGGTGGAGCAAGACTTTCAGGTAAAGTGGGCCAGACCAATGTAGGCTTCTTAAGTATGTTCACAGATGATGTTGATGGGGCCGGTATAGACCAAAACAACTTTTCTGTTGCCCGGGTAAATCATGATTTTCAAGGAACACGTTCTTCTTTAGGCGGCATATTTATTAATAGAGCCGGATTAGGAGGTTTGGATGACGATTATAACAGGGTATATGCAATGGATGGTACTTGGGGAATTGGAAACAAGGCTGAAGTCACAGGTTTTGTTGCAAAAAGCACTACTCCAGGAATTGATGAAAAAGACCATGCATTTAAATTATTGGGAAATTACAACTGGAACGGATGGGATTTGAGAGCTGGCTATACAGAAGTTGGAGCGGGTTTTAATCCGGAAGTGGGTTTTTTACAGCGTACCGCTTTCAAAAAGCCCGAGTTTTTAATCTTCAAGGCACATAGATTTAAGAATGCGGGAAAACTTTTGGAAATTAGGCCACATGTTTCTTATAGGGGTTATTGGAATTTTGATGATCAGCAAATTACTGGGTTTTTACATGTAGACAACCATTGGGAGTTTAAAAGTGGCTTTGAAATACACACTGGTATCAATTTTACAACGGAAAGGGTTTTGGAGCCTTTCGAAATTTCAAATGTTACCGTTCCAGCTGGCGAATACAAGCATGAAGAACTTCAGTTTATTCTGATCACCAATCCCAATAATGCTTTTTCCTTGAGCACCAGAACCATTATTGGGGGTTATTTTAATGGCGACCGCATCACCAATAGTGGTACTGCAAATTACCGTGTAGGTGATCGTTTTAACTCTTCACTCACTTTTAGCCATAGTGATATTCAATTGGATACAGGTAACTTAACTGCCTTGGTAGGGGGCCTACGACTTTCTTATTCTTTTACTCCCAGAATGTTTGTGCAAAGCTTGATACAACGAAACAATGTATCTAACATTACCGCAGTGAACGCTCGTTTTGGTTGGCTGCAGAATGCCAATACAGGTCTTTTTGTGGTATTCAATATTGTTAAAGATGATGATGATCTAGATCTATTGAACAATCAAATATTCACAGTTAAATACACTCATCGCTTTGATATTTTGAATTAACTAACAGCATATTTACCGTTATAATCCCCTTCTCGGTAATTTAGCAGAAATATGATTGCCGCTGATTGGATACGCCCGCAGAATCTAAACACATAGAATTCACCAACTGATTAGAAAAAATGTTGCCGGATTGTAATTATGAATGATTGCAAAGGCACAATCATTAGGCAACTATAACACAGAAAAAAATAAGATACTTAGATTTTCTTTACGCGAACCGCATTCATTCCCTTCATACCTTTTTCCAGTTCAAAAGATACTTTATCATTTTCAGCGATTTCATCAATTAATCCGCTAACATGACAGAAATATTTTTCTTGATTCTCGGTATCTATAATGAATCCAAAACCTTTGGAAGTATCAAAGAACGAGACTTTTCCATTTCTTACTGGATCAAACTCTTCTTCATCTCCCTCTTCTTTTTTAGGAATACCAAGTGTAATGCTTTCGGCCTCTACAGCCATTTTTTGAGAGGGGTCGGGTGGAGTATCCGTCAGATTACCGTTGTGGTCTACATATGCAAACTGAATACCAGTTTTGCCGCTCTCTTTAGCTTCGGCTTTTCTAGCTTCTTTCTTTTTTTGCTTCTCTTCTTTTTTCTTTAAGCGTTTTTTCTCTCTTTCTGATTTGTTATACGTCTGTTGCGATTTAGCCATAAATATTACTCCTGGAATTGAATTTTAAGATGATTTTTATAAAATCGGTTAAAGATAATGAATGACAACGTTGAAAACCCTGATTTTTTAATATTTCGTTGTAATATTTCTTTTTACCATTACAATATACCCAATTCCTGTGAATGCTAAGCCTGCGCAACAATACATGATCAATGGAATTCGCGAAATAGTTTCTTGATAGTACCAACCTGAACATAAAGCACCAAAACCTATGCCTGCTTCGAGGGCAATATACATAGTGGCCATTGCCTTCCCTTTTTGTTCCGGTAAGCTCAAATCTATTGTCCATGCGTTTATTGCAGGAGAAATTACACCCATGGCCAGACCATATATTGAGGCGCCAATTAATAGCCCTGACCGCGTGTTTAAAAAACCAATAAGCACCAAAGCAATGAAAAGTAAAGCTAAGCCAACTGCAATTACCTTAATCCTTCCATAACGATCTGAGAGTCTTCCTGCAATAAATCTAACTAGAAGTGATGATATAGTAAAGACAATAAAGAATACTCCCTTGTTCACAAAACCAACGGATTCGGTCCAATCTGGAATAAGAGTAAGGACCACTCCAAAACCAACATAGGACAAAAAGGTGATTATGGCCGGCGGTAATGCTTCCAGTGCTATAATATCATTCCTCGATATCTTCAATAAACCTAGGTGAAAACGTTGTCTGGCCGGTAATGTTTCTTTTAAATTCACTATCAGCAATAGGGCCAAAAAAGCCATTGCTGAAGAACTGTAAAATAGTATTGAGTATGAGAAATGAAGTTTAATAAAACTTCCTAAAGCAGGTCCGAGAGCCAGGCCTGTACTAAAGGCTATTCCTTGTATGCCCATGGCCTCTCCCAACCTTTCTCTTGGCACAACATCTGAAACAAAAGTGGAAGCCGCTGTTGGTGTAAACCCTGTGGAAAAACCATGACACAATCTTAAGAGCAAAAAACCGTACACCGTTGTCAAAATAGGATAAAACCCTCCACAGACCAAGCAAACCAAAGCTCCAAAAATCATTACAGGTTTTCGTCCGATTGTATCTGTTAGTTTTCCACTAAAAGGCCGGGATATTCCTGCCGTAAGAGTAAAAAGTGCAATAATGAGCCCAATGTACTTAGCCCCACCCAAACTGCTCAAATACGATGGCAATTCAGGAATAAGCATGTTGTAACTTGCAGAAAAGAAAAGAGAACTTAAGCAAATAAGAACAAATTTTGGGGTATACATTCCCTGCTTAAAAAAGGCTATTTTTTTTCTTCCTGTTGTCATCACAATGGGTATTCCGTAACTTTAGGGGCAAAGAAATTACTTCTTCAAACCACTAAAAAGGACATTTGTCCCATCATATAAAATGATCAGAATAAATCTTGAATTGGCCACTTACATGAAAAAACTGTTCAAGGGGGGTATGCATGGTCTATATGAGGAGAAATTTGGTCCCAAGCATAAAATAATAGAGCAAGATAGAAGGTACAACAAAGTTTATTTTATTACGCAGGGAATTACAAAATGTTATATTTCCGATGAAAACGGTAAGGAATTTATCCAAGAGTTTTTGGGTGAGGGAATGGAGTTTGGAGAATTAGAAGTGTTCAGTAAAAAACATACAATATGTTCCGTTGAGACAATAACAGAATTAACGACTCTTTCCATATCGCATACCTGTTTTAACAATCTATTGGAAACGGACAGCCACTTTAATAGATTGATTATGAAAGCTCTGGCAGATAAGATTAGATACAAGGCCCCAAGACATTCTTACCAGCACTCCTACCCTATTGAGGACAACGTTATTAGACTAAAAAAAATATTCCCAAAGTTTACCGAAGTAATTTCTAAAAAGGATATTGCAAATTATATTGGTGTCACTACCAGAAGTCTAAATAGAGCACTAAAAGAACTAAAAGAAAAAAATGGAGAACTTTAAGCAAGGCCTTCAAACCATTTTTTAAAATCGGCCACTTTTTCTCTACTAATAATTACTTCTTTGTCCAATTTAGAATTTAGTATAAGTTTTAATCTTCTATTGGCATAAACAGTGACATCTGCAATGGCGTTGATATTGACAATAAAGGTTCGATTTACTCGAAAAAAAAGCTTTGGATCCAACAACTCTTCCAATGCTTCAAGTTTATATTCAATTATGTACTTTTTTCCTTTCTCAGTAATAAGATAAGCATCCCTCCCTTCAGCAAAAAAAGCATTGATTGAATTACTCTGGACTGAATTTATATGATTGCCTATTCTAACCAAAAACCTGTCTTTATATCTTTTTTCTTGTAATTGTTGAATTACCGGAGCTAATTCAACAGGTGATGAAAACTGTTCTTTAAGTGATTTTAGTTTTAGCAAAGCCCTTGAAAGATCTGTAAACGTAACTGGTTTTAATAAATAGTCAATACTGTTCACCTTAAAGGCGTCTATGGCGAACTCATCAAAGGCAGTAGTGAAAATCACCGGTTTTTGAACTTTTATTTTAGAAAAAATCTCAAAGCTGAGACCATCCGTCAATTGAACATCCATAAAAAACAAATCCACTTCAGGTTGATGCTCGGTAATCCACGGGATAGCAAGCTCCAATGAAGGCAGTATACTTAGAACCTCAACCTTTTCACTATACTTTAAAAGATAGCGTTCTAGTTTTTCTGATGCCAAAGGTTCGTCTTCAATGATTACAATCTTCATTCTAAGTACAATTTAGGAAGGTATATGGTTTTAAAAACATCACCATGAACCACTTTTACCGGTTCTGGTGCATAATAGCGATAATCTCTTTGGATATAATTTAAAGAATTGGTTTTTAATGACTTACCTATTCTTTCTTCATGTTTGTATTGAATTGCTAGTTCATTTTCAGACTCTAAAATATCGATGGCCATCTTTTTTACTTCTGATGGTATTGTGGTACGCATGACCTTTTCGGCAATGCGCAGTAAACTTCCAGGTACCACCATGCTTTCATCTACCGCTATTTTGCCCAATTGGATTTTTCTATGTGGGAGTTCGGAAAATAATTGCAGTAATTCCTTCAAAATTTTTAATTCCTCAGATATGGGAACCAGTTCATCTTTCTTTTTAGATAATAAATATCTATATACCATTGCAAAACTGTCTGTAATCTGTTCAGCTTTGTCCGGGTTTCCTTTCATAACCACCAAAATTGCTTCTAAGCTTTCAAAAAGCAATTCAGGGTTTATGCCTCGTTTAAAATCCGTGAAGTCTTCTTCTACTTCCAGTCTAGCCCATTCCTCTTTTTCCAACTTTTCCGTATTTACCATGTACAGAAACTGATGACTAACGTATAACAAAATGTAAATCAACGCAATAACAGAGAAAATACTGTTAAAAACCAATAGTTCATTACTGTTTGGTGTATAGTAAAGTACATTGGTAAAATAAAGATACATGGCTACAGACACCAAAGCGATGTTAATGAAAATTGTACTAATGATCTGTAATATGGTTTTTACAAAAAAAGAAGATGGCCTTTTAAGGCGTTTAAAAATTACAATTGAAACACGTACGTATTCCTGAATCAAATATGCAAGGCCAATACACACATAGAGTTCTTGACCAAAGAAGTTATCGCCCAGTTCGTCTATTGTATTGTTAATGAGCAAAATAAGAAGATATACCAGAGTCCCACTGAACAAAGGGCTCAAAAGTCTAAAAAGCGGTTTATGAATAAACAGTGTTTTCATGTGAGCAGCGGGAGTTTTACGATAAAGTTTTCATTGTCAACTATTCTCACCTGTTTGTCCGCCAGCAATTCATAACGCGAAATAATGTTTTTGAGACCTATTTTAAGGGATTTTGTTTCTGGTCGTTTTGCCGTTTTGTTATTGGACACTTCCAGACAACCCTTATTTTGTTTAATTTGAATTTTTAGTTGATTTTCATTGTTGATGATATTATGCTTAACGGCGTTCTCCACAAGCATCTGCAAGGTTAATGGCGGAATTTTGCTTTTAAGTTCGTTATCTGTGAGTTGTAGGTCCAAAGAAATGTAATCTCCAAAACGCGTTTGTACCAAAAAACAATAAGAGTTTACAAATTCTAATTCGTCCTCTACGGTAACCAATACTTCTTTATATGCTTTTAGGGTATATTGATAGGATTTTGCCAAGGACCTTATAAAAATATCCGCTCTTCTTACATCCTTTTGGAATAAGGAAGACAATGTATTTAGGCTGTTAAAAAGAAAATGAGGGCTCAACTGCGATTTTAATGCGCTTAGCTGAAGTTCTGTCTGTTTCCTTTTTAACCTCACCTCCAATACTTGCCCGGCAGTATATTGACGGTAAGAGTAAAAAACCAAATAAATGATATTGTAGATAAGGACAGCACAAAAAAGAAGCACGCTTATTTTTAGCAAGATCTTGTTTCCTTCGCCAGAAAAAAAAGAGTAGTCATGATAGAGCAATTCATAACCTTTTAAGCCAAGGAAAACAATGCACAACCCTAGAATCAAATGTATTACGATTCCCAGCAAAAGCCTTAGTCCCGTATATTGTTTCCAATGAATGGTTTTGTTTAAGAACAGATTACAAAAGTGAAAAACATAGCTAATGGCAACACCAAGCATACCATTTAGGACAAGTTCCCAAAAACTTGGTTTTCCGCTAAAATTGTGAAAACTATAGAATAAGCTTCCAACGATAAAGCCAAAGATGATAAGGAACACATTTCTTCCCATGGTTGGTCGGTCTGCGAAAAAATTAAAAATCCTGTCCATAACACCAAAATACTCATAATTATGCTAAAGCATTTGGAGTATTTTGGTGACTGGAATTCTAATTGGTTATTGAATTGCGTTTGAAGCTCTCCTGTAATGTGAGTCTGATGAAATACTTTTGCAAACAGCCCCATAAGCTTCTTTTACGGAAGATCCTTTTTGTGAAACCGTTCTTGAAAATGAAATCAATGATTCGGCCTTATGGTAATCTGAGTTAATATCCTTAATGGTCCATAAGATTTTGGTAAGCTGTGCGTCTGAATACGTATTTCTAGCCATCTGCTTAAAGACACTTGCTTTGTGGTTATCCGAACCCATATGTTCTAAAACATCTAATAAAATTTCTATGCTATCATCTGAAAGTTTCTTACGTACAGCAGACTTTAGTATGTTGGCTTTATGACTATCAGAATTCATATGCCCTACCTGCTTTAATACGTGTGAAAGTGAGGATGAACTAAGGTCTTTCTTAAGTAGCTTAGAAATTACATTTGCCTTATGGTGATCAGAACTCATATCATCCAAGGAGCTTAGCAAAGTATGAAAGCTACTGTCTGAAAGTTCCTCAGAATTCAATGCGCGTTGCAAAACCTCAGATTTATGGTGATCTGAATCTATCCCATCTGCAGTGTTGATGAGCAGTTTCATGTTTGAGGCATTCAGCGATGCGTTTCTTAACACTGTAAGCAGAACACTTGATTTATGGTAATCTGAATCTATGTCTTTAGTAATTATGAAAAGAGAGTTCATCTGATTTTCCTTTATAGCTCCATCCTTGATGGATCTTTTGAGAACCTCTGCTTTGTGGTGGTCAGAATCTATTTCCGATGCAGCTTCAATGTAAGCAGAAGTGCTAGCTTCGGTAGCCAAAAATTTAGAAGTATTGTTTTTTAGTATATCCGCCCTGTGATGATCAGAATCAATATCATCGCCAATAACGTTTAAAATAGATATGAGGTCGGCACTATTAAGATCTTTTTTCAATAGTAACTTTATATACCTTGCTTTTACATGATTGCTGCCTATAAAGTCAACTTCTTTAAGTACGCCACGTGTCCCTCCTTCTTTATAAATGCGATCGACACGTTGTTCTGATCCCAAAGTGGTTGTGCGGACTACTTCCAACAGAATCTCTGCCATCCATTTTCTTCCTTCTGAATCAAAACTTCTTTCGGAGCCTCCTACATAATACTTTTTGATAAGCTGCCCAGAACTGTTAGATTCTATAAAGATTCTCCTGCGACTCCCAAAAGCAGATTTTTTTATTTCCATATACCCCTCGTCTGAAATGGCAATGACGTCTGTATCATCACTGGAAAGGGTAATATCTCCTTTAAACTCAACTTGAAAATTATTACCGAACCCATTTTTTATGGAAATAGAGGTTTTTCCATTATCACTTACACTTATAGAAGTGCTCTTACGCTGAGCATTTACATAACTTCCGCTAAGCAGAAAAAAGAAAAGAATAACCTTTAGCACAAGAACTGCAAAGATTTTTGATAGTTGATTCATGATTGTTCGCTTTTTGATTGATGAATGATTGATACAGCAAAGATGCACATCAACCCCTTCTTTTAAAAATGAAATGTAGCGAACTGGACAATTTATGTATTGAATTGTACAAGGAAAAGAAAACGCCCCGGCAATCTATCTTTTAAACCTTTCAAATATGGCCAAAGTCTTTTTAGCATTGATGAAATAAACACCAGTGAGCAATACAATAGCAGCAACTATGGATTGGACCGTAATTTGCTCATTTAAGAAATACCAACCTAGAATAAGCGCAACTATTGGGTTTACGTAGGTAGAGGTAGCCACTTTTTCTGGAGAAACTGATTTTAATAGGTAATTAAAAGAGGTAAATGCCAAAATACTTCCAAAAATGACAAGCAAAATCATAACAACTTGAACTTTTCCGCTCCAAACCAATGGTGATGTCCAATTTTCACCAAACCCAATGCTCATCAAAGCCAAAATAATACCTCCGGTAAACATTTGGTAACCTGTATTCACAAAATAATTTGTGGGTAAATCTGCTTTAGCCACAAAAAGACTACCATAACCCCAACTCAACATACAGAAAAATATCATGACCATTCCCAAAATGGAACCTTCCTTGGTGATAATCTGTTTCTGGCTTACAAGAAGGTATATGCCAATAACCCCAAAAATAACTCCAACCACAGACATTGGCTGTATTTTCTTCCCTTGTAAAACTCGCATCAACAATAAAATAATAAGTGGCTGTGCAGATATTTCCAGGGCGGCAAAACCAGTATCCACATAGCGTAATGCCCATACTACTACTCCATTGCCAAAACTTAAAAAAAGAAACCCTGCAATTATGGTGTTCCAAAGTTGCTTTCTGGTAATGGAAATTTGAATTCCCATCATCTTTGCAATAATGAAAATTAAAACCCCAGCAGTGGTGAAACGAAATGAAGCAAGCATAAACGCCGGTAACTCCAAAACGGCAATCTTATTTAGCAAATAGGTGGACCCCCATATTACGTATATCGCAAAAAAGGCAAGAACGACAAGAGTAGAGTTTGAGGATTTTCCCATTCTAAAAAGTACGGTTGTTTGCCCTGCAATATTACGGATGTTTACAGGAGTAAAAAATATATTCTAAATGAAGTTATCCAAAGAAATTGAAAGGAATCCGGTCTATAGTTATTTGATAAACTTTAGGAATATTGATTAGTGTCCAAGATGTAAGCCGCCATCTCCTGTTCAAGCTGTTTAAATCGGTCTAAGTGAAGTTGAATGTCCTTTTGCAGGCTTTTTGCAAACCCTTTCTTTTGCTTTAAAAGTTCCATGATTTGTTTTTGCTGACTTGTAAAAACCTTAAAACTATGTTTAAGATCATAAAGTTTTTCAAAACAGGAAGAATTATTGGGTTCACAGGTATACGAGTTAAGCTTTTTGGAAAGTCTTTGAATAATGTTGTTATTTCTATCCATGCGGATCAATAATTCTTGGATATGATCCGTGCTATTTTTAGTTACATCATTCATAATATTTTGTTTAAGTATTGAACGCAATAAAACCCTCCATTAAGTTACTAATTATCTTACATTGTTCTACAAAATTAACTCTGTTTTTAAATATTTAACACTCAGTTAAACCTAAATTACATATTCTAAAAATTTGATAACTAAATATTTATAAATCTTTAAAGCCAATGTGGATTAAAAGCGCATTGACTCTAATTTGGTTAACCCATCAATATTGAAATATTAAACAAAAGTTGATAATTCTGTAAGTAGTCTCTTTCTTTAAGGACCAAATCTTTATTTTAGATTAAAATTGGTTATGAGAATATTTTCGCTTTGTCTGTTTTTGGCCGTTAGTCTGTCTTTCAATACAACAAGTGGCCAAAAAAGTAATATCAAGAGCGCCCAAATATCATTTGAATTTGTTTCGAAGAATGTAGAAGGAACCATTTCAGGTTTTGAATCGGAATCTTCAATAGATGTTGGCAACTTGAAAAATTCAATTTTTAAGGGTTCGGTTTCTTCAGAAACTTTGGATACCAATAGCGGATTAAGAAATTGGTCCTTAAAGAGCAGAAAATATTTTAATGCAGATGATTACCCTAAAATATCCTTTAGCAGCAATGAAGTAAAACTAGAAGGTGAAAAGTTGGTGGTCAATGGTGTTTTAAAAATCAAAGAAACCTCCAAGCCCATTACCATAACCTTTGTCCAAAAAAATAATCAACTTATTGGAACCACTTCTTTATACTCTATTGACTATGGAATTAAAATCAAGAAAAAAAGAGAAGACAATCTGGTAAATATTAAAATGGTTTTTGATGTTGAAGATTAGCCTGCATGTTGTTTCCCAAAACCTGTGCAGTTTATGATTCTATTTTTTAACCAGGACATTGTAAATCTTACCCACGCCCCAATTGCCCAAAGGAAAGTATAAGGCAAAAAACAGCGCCATACCCAAGCTGAAATTTCGAATGTTGAACAATTGGTCCAACATATTGTTAGGGTATGCATATGAGGTTTGCAAAGCATACCCACTAAACTCCAACAATCCCATTGCAATAAGTCCGTATGCGTATTGCATATGAAAAGGCAGTCCTCTTAATACCAAAGAAATTGGAACCATATATAGAATGTAACAAGTTATTACCTGCCACCAAAAGGTAAATTTGGCTATCTCCATTTGCGCCCCAAACCAATTCATTCCAAGGCCCCACAGAAAATAAACGATACAATAGGTAACCAGTAATCGCTTATCAACCTTCACTTTTTCCAAAACAAAACTCCAGACTTCTTTCATTTAGCGGCAATTTTAAGGTCTATTATTTTTAGTGCATCCTTAACCGTTTGCATGCCGTCCATATCTTCATTTTCCAACATGATATCAAAAGCATCCTCAACATCCAGAACAATATCTACTAAATTGGCAGAGTTAATGTTCAATTCTTGTGTAAAATTACTTTCTGGCTGTATTGCTTCTACAGCAACATCATCTGGCAAATAGGTTTGAACTATGTCCTTTAATTTCTGATATCTTTCTTCTTGCATTTTTTATTTTAAGGTTGTTTCTGACTATACGCTTTAAAAATAATACAGGCGTTTACATCTCCAAAGCCAAAACTGGCTTTTGCAATAATTTTTGGCTCAAATTCTATTGTTGCCTGAGGAATCTTTGAAGCATCTATCATGCTGATGATCTCTGGGTGAATATCCTCGCAATTTATACTTCCAAAAATTTGGTTTTCCCTAAACTGAAGCAGGGTTCCAACGCATTCAATACTTCCTGCCGCAGCCAAACAGTGCCCAAAAAGTGCTTTAAAGGAATTTACAAAAGGGAAGTCTATTCCAAAACGCCCAAGCGCTTGGCTCCAATTGCTAATCTCATTGGGGTCTTTAGCTGTAGCGGTAAGGTGTCCATTAACTGCATCAATGTCTTTTGGGTCTATTCCCGAGTCTTGAATGGCATTTGTAATGCAGCGTTGAACTGCTTCACCATTTGGCGCCGTCATACTTCCTCCTCCCATTTGTCCGCCGCTATTTACATCACCACCTATAATTTCGCCATAAATAGTAGCCCCACGTTCCAGTGCGCTTTCCAGTGATTCCAAGACCATAGCTCCAGCTCCACTGCCCGGAACAAATCCAGCTGCAGATGCGCTCATGGGTCTACTTGCCGCTCCTGGCTTATTGTTATAGTTTCTGGGAAGAATACGCATGGCATCAAAACCTCCCCAAACATAAGGTCCACTATCGCTGCAACTGCCCACCAACATTCTTTTTGCTTTTTTATTTTTGATGCGGTCATAGCCCATTAATATTGCCTCTGTTCCAGTAGTGCAGGCAGATGAATTGGTAGTAACTTGATTTCCACAACCTAACATCCCGCCTAAGTATGCACTTATACCACTAGCCATGGTCTGAATTACAGAAGTGCTGCCCAAGCGCCTTACATTACCTGCATCTACTTGATATATGGCTTCCCTGAACTTATCCACTCCTAGAATTCCGGTTCCAAATATTATTCCACTGTCCCAATCAGGGGTTTCATTGCTCGTTGATGCTAAGCCCGCATCTTTCCATGCGTCTTTGCCAGCAATAACACCATAAAACACACCGCTGGCATTCAATCCTTTTAGTTGAATTTTACTAAAGTATTCATTTAAATCTACATCATCAATTTGCGGTTTTCCAGCTATTTGACATCCAAATTTTAGTTTTTCAAGCTCTGGATGGAAACGTATTCCACTTACCCCATTTTTTAAGGATGCAGCAAACTCAGAAAGGCTAATTCCGTTGGGTGCACAAACCCCCATTCCTGTAACTACAACCCTAGTTTTCATCATTTTTCTGTTTGAACATTCCTGCTACAATTCCCTTGCACACCAATTCTCCATCAGAATTGAACAGTTTTACCCTGCATTTTAGCTTACCAAATCTGAAATATACTTTTTCAGAGACTACTCTCACCTTATCATTGGGGAAAACTGGCAGATAAAACTCCATTTCGGAACTGCTCATTGCAATCTGAGGTATTTTATCCTCATTTGCTCTAATTTGCTTTTGCAATAGATAAATACCAAGGCACACCAAGCCTATTTGAGCGCAGCATTCGGTTAAAATAACCCCTGGGGTCACAGGTAAATCCTTAAAATGTCCTTTATAAAAGCTTGAATCCTCTTTAAAAACATATGTTCCTTCTGCAGAGCTCTCATCTAATTGTATCAACTCGTCCACAAAAAGGAAAGGCTCTGAATAGGGTAAGCAGCGGATTATCTGATCTAATGTCATCATCTATTGTAGGCTTTCTCCTCCATCTACTTTAATTACCGTTCCAGTGATCCAATTCGCTTCTTTCAGTGTGAGCAAATAAACTGCATTGGCAACATCTTCCGGTGCGGTAAGTCTATTGTTGGGATTTCGCTTTATCGCCTGTTCTTTTAAAACATTGCTATTTGGTATCATCTGGAAGGACTTTGTGTCCGTCATACCGGCCTGTATGCAATTTGCCTTTATGCCAACTGACGCAAATTCAAGTGCAATATTCCGTGTGATTGCTTCCAGCGCTGCTTTTGCAGCAGACACAGCGCCATAACTGCTCCATGTTTTGGAATTTCCTTCACTGGTAAAAGATACTACCCTAGTATCCTCAGAAAATAACTTTTCGCTAACTAAGGACTTAACCCAATCATAAAGACTAATGGCCATGGCGTCAATTGTCAAATGAAAGTCTTGATTGTTCAGACCATTACGCTCGCTCATAGGTTTTAAATTGCCTTTTGCGATGCTATGGACAAGAACATCTATTTTTTCAACTCCAATGAGCTTCTTTATTTCTTGAATCAACTCACTACGTTTAATAGGGTTCACCGCATCTACATTAAAACTATACAACGTATTGTCAGCTAAAGAAATTTCTGTGAAACTCCGTTTAATATGCCCAAGGTCGGACTTTCTATCTCTATGAACGACAATTACCTTAAATCCATGTTGCAATAGCTTTTTTGCTGTGGCCAAACCAAGACCACTGCTACCTCCCAATATTAAAGCCCATTTGGACATGTCTTTCATTTTCTAAACAAATTACCATTCTAAAAGAATGCGCTGTGCGGAAAAACCGGGGCCAAAACTAAGCAACATTCCCTGTTCTCCTTCTGCAATTTCTTTTTGTAAAAAACGCTCAAGCACATACAGCACAGTAACACTGCTCATATTCCCATAATCCCTTAGCACTTCTCTTGTATCATCTATATTCTTGCCCAATTTACCAAACAATTCCTCAACGGTCTGAACGATTTTCTTTCCGCCTGGATGAAAAATTAAATGATCCACCTTATCAATATTTGAATCAAAGCGTTTTAAAAATGGATGTACGATTTCTGGAAAGCGCTCTGCAATTACTTCTGGAACGGCTGGATCTAATATCATTTTCAAACCTGTATTGGTCAAATCGAAACCCATTAAATGAGTGGCGTCTTTAAAATGATACATTTCTTCTCCAATAATTTTTGGTCCTTGCATCTCTTTTTCCGAAGATAATAGCACACAGGCAGCTCCATCTCCAAATATTGCGGCGCTTACCATATTGGCCATAGAAAAATCGTTAAGCTGAAAAGTGGCTGTGGGACTTTCAACTGCGATAACCGCTGCTCGTTTTCCTGGATTTGACTTAAGAAAATTTGTTGCATAAATCAACCCTGAAATACCTGCAGCACACCCCATTTCTGTTACTGGGAGTCTTACAATGTCTTGCCTTAGTCCTAACGAATTCACCAAATAAGCATCTAAAGATGGTATCATAATGCCGGTACAGCTAACAGTAATGATGTAATCTAACGACTTTGCGCTCCATTCCGCTTGGTCTAACGCTTTCTGGAGTACTTGCTCTCCTAAAAGTTTTATCTCTCTAGTGTAGATGTTGTTTTTTTCTTCAAAAGAAGTTGCGGTAAAAACTTCTTCAATATCCATTATCCCATATCGCCGGTCCACCCCTGCACCTTCAAATATCTTGACCACTTTTCTTCTAAAACGGTCATCATGACCTGAAAGCCATAAATCTATGAAGGGAATAATGTCCGAAGTTTCTCTGCTATACTTTGGCAATTGTTTTGATACTCCAACTACATGCACTAGACCCATTAATTATTCTGTCGTTTAAATTTCATTACCCATACATACCTAAAAGCCCATTTCCACCTAATTATATGCGTAACACTCGGTATTTTTTTTGATAGTTCTATTAGCTCTGCTTTCTTAAAACCTTTGCTTATGGAAACAAGACCATCATATTTTGCAACATTTGTTTTAATGAAAAAAAAACCAAATACCTTAAACAGTGTATATGCGATTTTGCTTCTTTGCAAGTCATTGATCACCACGCCAATTTTCGCCAAACTAACAAACTTGTTCAAAAAAGCATCAATACGGTTCTCATCAAAATGATGCATGGTCAATGTGTTGATCAATATATCGCAAGACAGACTGGAATCTGCTTTTAGTATGTCTTCTTTCTTGAAATTTATGTTGGGGTACTGGCTGGATTTCTCCTTGGCAATACGCAATACGTCATCCCTAAGGTCTACGCCAATCATATCATGCGAAACCTCATGTTTACTTAGGTGTTTGGATAGTTTTCTTAACATAGTCCCATCTCCACATCCCATATCCAAAATCGTATACGATTTTTTACCACTTTCTTTGACCAGCTCCCACACAGCATCTATGGTAATGGACTCTCCTCCGAGCAATCTATTACATTTGTTAATGTCAGCATAAGCTGCATCCAAGAGCTCAAACTCCATATTTGGATCATCCATGAGTTCCAGTTCTTCACTACGAACAGAAAAATCCATCAATTTAAAATTGGATTACCGTGCGTACTACTAATAAGTTCTCTAAGTAGTATTTTGGAGTTCGCAACTGTATACATTCCTAAATTAAACCATTTGGTATGCAACATTAGCTCTTGTAGACAACGACCCATCCAGAGTCTTTTTCTAAAGTTCTTTTCCCAGAGTATTTGGTACTCCTTTTCCATATCTTTTCTTGTGAAGTTAGGTTTTTCCGTAAACATTGCAACTTGTTCCGCAGCTAATTTTGCACTATGAATGGCCATCGCCATTCCATTGCCGCAAAGCGGATGTATTAAACCCGCAGTGTCTCCGCACATTAAAATGTGATTGTCTACCGCTTTTTTCTTTTCAAACGAAATTTGAGCAATGCTCAATGGCTTTTCAAATTTTGTCTTGGCATTGGATAAAAAATCCCTTAAATATGGGTTTTGAGACACAACAGTTTGGTTAAACGCCTCTATATCCCCTTCTTTTTTAAAGCTTTCATATTTGACCAGGCAGCAAAAGTTCACATCCCCCTCTTCTGTAAGTGACAGGCCACCATACCCGCCTGGAAAGTTGTGAAGACCAACTAGGTTGGATGGATGCCCATTGTTTTTATAATGGGATTTTATTCCAAGCCAAGGGGATTTCTCTTTAATAAAGTTTCTGTTCAGTTTAATGTCTAGATTTGAGCGTTTACCAAATGCACCTAAAACTACTGCGCTGGATATTTTTTCTTTTGAGGCAAGCGTTATTGAAAATTCGTCATTTACCAACTGAACATCTATTACAGTATCAAAAAGGAAGTCCACTCCTTTTTTTAGGGCCAATTGATATAGTTTATGATCAAAAGCATATCTGCTAATTCCAAATCCTCCCAATGGCAGGTCAATCTCAATAAGTTTACCATTCTGCGTACTTACCTGAAGTGTGTCAATTTTCGGTAACCCTAAACCATCCAATTCCAGACCAAGCTGCTCCAAATAGGGTTTAACCTCATTGGATACATATTCTCCACATACTTTATGACTTGGGTATTGGTTTTTCTCAATGACCAAGACCGGTATTTCTTTTTGCACCAAATCCAGTGCAGCTGTCAAACCAGCCAATCCACCACCAATGATAACAACTTTGGGATTATTCACTTCATGAAGATAATTCTTTAAAACAAAAATCCCGACCAAGTATGGTCGGGATTAAAAAAACATTTTGTGTTTTGTATTTTAATTTGTTTTCTGATAAGCCTCTTGTTTTAATTCTTCACTAGCCACAATAGCCAGCTCAACACGTCTGTTTTTGGCTTTGCCCTCACTTGTTTCATTGCTTTCGCGTGGTTGGGTTTCACCATACCATTTTGTACTGAACCTGCCACTAGAAATACCTTTGCCTATTAAATAATTAGTTACAGACTCTGCCCTTTGTTGCGATAACTTCCAGTTGTATTCTTCACTTCCGGCGCTATCCGTGTGTCCTTCAACCAGAACATTTGAGTTTGGATATTCTTTGAAGATCCCAGCCAACTTATCTAGGGTTGTAGCTGAAGTTCCCTTAACATCAGATTTATTCGTATCAAAATAAACCCCGGCATCTTCGTTGAACGTAACATTGATTCCTTCTCCTACTCTTTTTACTTCTGCCCCAGGAATCTCTTCTTCAATACGCTCGGCCTGTCGGTCCATTCTATTTCCAATATATCCGCCAGCTGCACCTCCAACTACTGCTCCTATGATTGCACCTAGGGCGGTATTGCCATTTTTACCTACGTTATTTCCGATTATTCCACCTATTACAGCACCACCGGCTGCTCCAATTGTTGCTCCTTTTTGAGTGTTATTGGCATTTTTCACTGCATTACAACTTACTATTAGGCTTAATGCCATAAAGATGGTTGTACTTTTTAAAACTATATTTTTCATCTGATTATTTTTTTGAGAATTGGTATACTATGGTTACAAGTTCTCCGTCTACGGAAACATTGGATTTAAGCGTCATGGATTGTTCTGATATACTGGCAATGTTTAAACGATAGCCTACCCCTCCTGAAACATCTTTTCGTTTTTCATCAATAAACTTGAACTGAAGCTGACTACTGTAATTGGCAGTTGGTTCAACCACGGACCATCTAAAGAAACGGTCCCCTCCTTGGCAAAGACTACCTCCAGTAATGGTGTATCTACCTGTGCTATTGTTATCTCTAAAGAACCAGTCACTTCCTTCAAAACAAATGTCATCTGCATCATTAAAGATCACAGATTTAAAATTACCCGTATTGTTCTCATAAGAGACATCGTTAAGTGTCCAGGATCCACTGAAAAGATTCCGCTGACTTCTTGCGCTTTTGGATACGGAACATGACGTTACCAGCATAGCCACTAGCGTCATATAAAAGAATACATGTTTTACCATAAGAATTGGAATTTAAATTTTAGTATATACGATTGAGACACCAATTTTATTTATTGGTCTTGTTAAATAATTGTTAAAACGAAATTTTAATACTCAAAAAGTGCTGTAAGCGCAGCTTCAAACCTTTCTTTTGGCAGGTAATTCTGCTCTAACCCTTTTGCAAATGGCACCGGCGTTTCCAAACTACCTACTCTTTTAACGGGGGCATCCAGATATTCAAAACAGTGCTCCATTACCATTGCCGAAATATCACTTGCAATTCCGCCAAACAACGTATCTTCTTGTAGTATAATTAATTTTCCTGTTTTCTTCACAGAAGCATAAACAGCTTCTATATCTAGAGGTTGAAGTGTACGCAAATCTATAACATCTGCATCAATTTCTGGATGTTTTTCCAAAATTTCCAGTGCCCAATGTACTCCGGCTCCGTAACTCACTACAGATAAAGAATCACCCGTCTTGATCATACTTGCTTTCCCAAATGGGATTGTGTAATAATCCGTAGGTACATCTCCATAAACACTTCTATAGAGACCTTTATGCTCAAAATACAACACAGGGTTTGGGTCATTTACTGCTGTATTCAGCAATCCTTTTGCATCGTAAGGAAAGGCAGGGTATACCACTTTGAGTCCAGGTGTTTTTGTAAACCATGCCTCGTTGGTCTGCGAATGAAAAGGTCCAGCGCCAACGCCGCCGCCGCAAGGCATACGGATCACCACATCTGCATTTTCACCCCAACGATAATGTACCTTGGCCAAATAATTTACGATTGGATTAAAGCCCGAGGTAGCAAAATCTGCAAACTGCATCTCCATTACGGCCTTCATACCATTTATTGATAAGCCCATTGCCGCAGAAACCACCGCCGATTCGCAGATTGGCGTGTTTCTAACCCTGCTTTTGCCAAATTTCTCAGTAAACCCTTCAGTAATTTTAAAAACCCCTCCATAATCAGCAATGTCTTGACCCATAATGATCATTTCATTGTAACGTTCCATGGATTGTTCCAAGCCTTTAGAAACCGCATCGACAAAGCGAATATTTTTAATGTTATCGCTCGACTCAATATGTTTATAATTAAATCTTTGATATACTTCGTTTAATTCTTTAGTTTCAATAATATCAACAGGAGCTTCATCAAACGCAATTTTTAAGTTTGAATTGATTTCTTCTATAATTTCATTCTTGAGCTGTCCTATTTCTTCTTCGGTGATGATATTTTTTTCCAATAGAAACGCTTCATAATTAGCTATTGGGTCTTTCTTGCCCCATTTCTTCATTAACTTTTCTGGAACATATTTAGTGCCACTTGCTTCTTCATGGCCGCGCATCCTAAAGGTTTTGAACTCTAATAAAACAGGTCTAGGCCTTTTTCTAATGGCCTTGCACAGTTCATTAACTTTTGAATATACCTCCAAGATATTGTTGCCGTCTATAATTCTGGATTCTATTCCATAACCCTTGGCCCTATCTGCAATGTTCTCACAGTTGTATTGCTCATTGGTAGGTGTTGAAAGACCATATCCATTGTTTTCAATACAAAATATTACAGGTAGATTCCAAACAGAAGCAATATTCAAAGCTTCATGGAAATCTCCTTCACTGGTGGCTCCTTCACCTGTAAAAACTGCTGTCACCCTCTTCTTTCTTCTCAACATGTCTGCCAAGGCAATCCCATCAGCAACCCCCAATTGAGGTCCCAAATGGGATATCATGCCAACAATTTTATACTCTTGGGTTCCAAAATGAAAACTCCGATCTCTTCCCTGGGTAAAACCACTTTGTTTTCCCTGCCATTGCCCAAAGAGTCGGTGCAACGGAATATTTCTAGAAGTAAAAACACCCAAATTGCGATGCATTGGCAAAATATACTCCTCAGTATTCATAGCTTGGGTTACCCCCACAGATATTGCCTCTTGACCAATCCCGCTAAACCATTTAGAAATTTTGCCTTGCCTTAATAAAATAAGCATCTTCTCTTCGATCATTCTGGGTTTTAGCATTCCCTTGTATAGCTCAAGTAGTTTTTGTTGGTCCAAACCACCAATATGATATCTCATAAAGTAAAAAATTCAATGGGGTTAAAAGTAATGAAAAAGCTATCTATGATCTTCCAATTTTTAGAAAGGTTTCTTAATATTCACTACTTTTGATAGTAAAATAAATTTGACGTTATGAGTGCAATTCCAAGCGTAGATCTTAAAGATTTTGTTTCTGGTGATGCTGCCAGAAAAGAAAAATTTACTGCTGAAATAGGCGCTGCCTTTGAGGACATAGGTTTTGTTGCTTTAAGCGGCCATTTTTTATCTGAAAACTTGGTGGAGCAGCTTTATGCAGAGATCAAAAAGTTCTTTCAATTGCCGCAGATCACTAAGGACAGTTATGAAATTGAAGGTATTGGCGGACAGCGGGGGTACACTTCTTTTGGGAAAGAACATGCAAAAGGAAAAAAAGAAGGTGATCTTAAAGAGTTTTGGCATTTTGGACAATATGTTGAGAACAACCCAAAGCTTGAAGCTGAATACCCTGACAATGTAAAAGTCAATGAACTTCCAGATTTCAATGACGTTGGAAAAGAAACATACCAAATGCTGGAAAAGACAGCCAAATATGTTCTTAGGGCCCTAGCCCTCCATCTTGAGCTTGATGAAATGTATTTTGATGAATGGATAAAAAATGGAAACTCCATTTTAAGGCCTATTCACTACCCTCCTATTACGTCAGAGCCTAAAAATGCCGTTAGAGCGGCTGCACATGGGGACATTAACCTTATTACATTGCTTATGGGCGCCCATGGCAAAGGGCTTCAAGTAAAAAATCATCAAGGAGAATGGGTAGATGCCATAGCAAGGACCGATCAGCTAATGATTAATGTTGGTGACATGCTTTCCAGACTTACCAATAACAAATTAAAGTCCACTATTCATCAGGTTGTAAACCCACCTAAAGAACTATGGGGCACATCCAGATACTCTATTCCATTTTTTATGCATCCGGTAAGTGAGATGCCTTTAAACTGTTTGGACAATTGTATTGATGAGGATCACCCAAAAGGTTTTGAGGATACTACCGCAGGTGAATATCTTCATGAGCGACTTATAGAATTGGGGCTTGTGAAGAAATAACAGACAACAATGACTATACGTGCAAAGGTAATTCCTGGATATGGGGCGGCATCTGGCAAAAAAGAGGACCCCCGCTATCCTGGCGGCACAATCTTAATGCAAACTCCATACTTTAAAAGACTTGGGCTAGATTTAAGCACATACCATCCAGGAACGCTAAACGTGGATATATCCCCCTTTAGTTACTCCATAAGGAAACCCAAGTTCTTCTTCAATCAAATTAAATGGACGAATCATATTCCTCCTGAAAATTTCTATTTTTTTGATATAATCGTTGAATACAAAAAGGTTAAATATGAGGGGTTAATCTATATGCCCGACCCAAAAACCAAAACGGAACACAAACAAAGCAAAACAACTTTGGAATTGATTTTACCCAAAATAGATGGGATTATGTATGATGATGTTCTTGGCATAAAAATAGATCAACAACAAATAGCAATGTTACCCTAAACCGCTTAACAATGGATTTACAAGATCAACTCAAAAACTTATTCCCAGACCATGTGCCGGATGAAAATGAGGTTTCAAAGACAGACAAACCTAAGTATTGGCTTCAAGATTCCCCTATAATTTGCAAATACGAAAAGCGCAAAGGCAAACCTGTTACTATTTTAGAAGGCTACACAGGCTCAGATGCTGATTTTAAAAAACTCACCAAGGATCTTAAATCTTATCTAAGTGTAGGAGGTAGCTATAAAAATGATTTTATCATCATTCAAGGGGATTACCGAGATAAAATCATGACCTTTTTAAAAGAGAATGGATTTTCAACAAAAAGAGTTGGAGGGTAACGTCTTTATTCCTAAAACTATAGTCATATTTTTCTTTCATTGTTAAATTTAAGCTTTGAAAACCAATGTTTTATGAAAAAATTTTTGTGTTCTTGGTTTAAACCTTACATTTAATGTCTCTAACCGACGAAAACTAAACTGAAAATGAAATCACTGTTGCATATTACCAACGGCGACAATTTCACGTCAAAATTACAATCGTTACACCTAAAAGGAGATATTATTACGTGGAGGGAAATGCTGTGCGAGGGCAAGACCCTTTGTGCAGTTGGCAGCGAATCTTTTTGGAAAACCAGATTTGAATTTTTGAATAAAAACTACAAAGTTTCCAAATCTTGGTTTGTCGAGAAAACTCTCAAAGAATATAGATCACTATGTAACCATAAACAACAAGACCAAATTGTTCTTTGGTTTGAATATGACCTTTTTTGTCAGATAAACATGCTGGCAGTGCTCAGTTGGCTCAAAACGCACAGAAGGCATGCGGAAATATCATTAGTGTGCAGTGGAAAAGAAGATGCAAGTGACAAACTATATGGTTTAAGTGAACTAAGTGATGAGCAATTATTGAATCTTTATGAGAACAGGACAATTTTATCTCAAGATGATATTGAATTTGCGGATTATGTTTGGCAATTGTATTGCAGTGACAATCCAATTCGTTTAGAAAACCTAATTGCCCACAATAATTTTCAGTTTGAGTACCTATCCGAAGCGCTTAGAGCGCATCTAAAACGATTTCCGACAATTAAAAATGGCCTTAATGAATTGGAGAATCGCATTTTAGATACTGCAGCAAATCAAAAACCGGAATCCAGAGCTGCATTATTAAATCAAATCCTATCAAACCAGGGATATTATGGCTTTGGAGATTCGCAATATGACAGAATGATATCTTCGCTAAAACCTCTATTTGGCTCTTTCAATCCAGTTAAGTTAACAAGAAAAGGGAAGGAAATTTTAGCAAACAAGTCTAATTATTATTCTCAAATACGTGATAATCAATTGTATTTAGGAGGCTCCTTAAAGTATAACTTCCTATATAATTCTTCTACTGACCGCATTCTTAAACTCTAAAATGGCCTTAAGTGAATCAGAACTCATTCTGAATCCAGATGGCAGTATTTACCATCTTAACCTTTTACCAGAAGATATAGCGACAACTATAATCACCGTTGGAGACCTTAGCCGTGTTGGCATGGTGACTCAGTACTTCGATACTGTCGAAATCAAGAAAGGAAGTCGGGAATTCTTAGCCCACACTGGTTTTTACAAAGGAAAAAGAATAACAGTAATCTCCACTGGTATTGGTACTGACAATATAGATATTGTTTTTAACGAATTGGATGCGTTGGCAAACATAGATTTTTCAACCAGAGAGCTAAAAAGCAGTAAAAAGCAGTTAGATTTTATACGGATTGGTACATCTGGTTCTATACAAGCGGATATACCCGTAGATTCTTTCTTGCTCAGTACTTCTGCTATTGGCTTGGAAGGTCTACTTCACTTTTATGAAGCTGGACATGTAAGAAATAAACATCTAGAGGAACAGCTTAATGATTTTTTGGGGTGGAACAGTCATAATATTGTGGCCTATGCAGTGGATTGTGACACAAAATTAAAAGAAAAAATCGAATCAAATCGTATACGATTTGGGATAACTGTTACGAATTCAGGTTTTTACGGGCCTCAGGGAAGAAGCCTTAGATTAGCACCTAAGATTCCAGATTTTAACACTAAACTTGCCTCTTTTACATATCAAAACCAGCAAATTACCAACCACGAGATGGAGACTGCGGGCATCTACGGGCTAGCTAGACTCCATGGACACCGTGCAATATCCTTAAATGCCATTCTTGCCAATAGGGCCACTGGGGAGTTTTCCTCTAATCCTCATAAAACTGTGGACACCCTAATAAAATATACCTTAGAAAAGCTTACTTCCTAGCAATTTGGTAAGCATGATTTTTTCAATCTTTTTTTACATTATAAAACCTTATGAAAACAGTTAAAATAGTTGGTGTCCCAGAGCATTTCAATCTTCCATGGCACTTAGCTATAGAAGAAGGTGCTTTTAAAGACCGTGGCATACGTTTGGAATGGACAGATATTCCGGAAGGAACCGGAAAAATGTGTCAGTTACTAGAAGCTGGTGAAACAGATTTGGCCATTATACTCACCGAAGGTTTGGTCAAAAGCATTTCTCAAGGAAATCCATCTAAAATTGTCCAAGAGTATATCTCTTCTCCTCTACTTTGGGGAGTTCATGTTGCGCAAAGCAGTCAACGCACATCCATACCAGAACTAGAAAAAGACAAGATTGCCATAAGTCGCATAGGTAGTGGAAGTCATTTAATGGCGTATGTTCATGCGCAAGACCAAGGTTGGAACACAGACACACTTCAATTTGAAATTATAAACAACTTAGATGGCGCTGTTAAAAGCCTTAGTGAAGGTTCAAATGCATATTTTATGTGGGAACACTTTACTACAAAACCATTGGTGGACAAGGGAATCTTTAAAAGGCTTGGTAACTGCCCTACCCCGTGGCCTTGTTTCGTGATTGCCGCAACCAATACTTTCTTAGAAACTAATGGAGAATTACTAAAGCACATCTTGGAAGTCATTAATACCTATACTATCGAATTCAAAGAAATACCGAGTATCGATAGAACTTTGGCAAATAGATATGGCCAACAATTAGAGGATATTCAAGATTGGCTTTCCAAAACAACCTGGGGAAGGAAACAAATAGCCTTAAAAACACTGAATGAAGTACAAGACAGACTTTTTGCCCTGCAACTTGTTGGTGAAGTCAAAGATTCTAAAGAATTTCTATATTCAGATGTTTAGGAAAAATATTTCTTGATCAACGACTTAAACTTTAGATCGGAAAGTGGTTTTTGGGCAGTACCCCTTACATTAGGGTTTGCCATAGCCAAAGCTGTGGTTTCTTCGGTATCAAGGGCTGTCAACATTACCACCACTACTTTCTCTTTAAAACTCTCATCAAACCTTTCATTAAAAGTATCCAAGAATTCCCAGCCGTTCATTACGGGCATATTAGTATCTAGAATAAGCAAACAGGGCATAAAATCCTCAGCTGAAGCACTCTCCAAAAAATCCATAGCTTCCTTGCCATTGCAAGCGGTATTAACCTTTAACCCATTATCTAATTGTTTTACAAAAAACCTATTCAAGAAGTTAGTGGTATCGTCATCATCAACGAGTAAAACTGATTTCAGTCTGCGCAATTTATTAAGAATTTTCTGATGGTAGTGTTATAGTATAAACGTACGAATTCTTGTGATACTTTAAGAAAATCCTTTCAAAAAGTAATTCACCAACTTATCAACCTTTTTCCCATTTTGCTCAATAAGGCATTGGTTTTACTAAAGTGTTGATTGCCAAACCAAAGGCCTCTATTTGCACTTAATGGAGACGGATGACCAGAGGTAAGTATGTGATGTTTGGTTTTATCGACCAAGACTGATTTCTTTTTTGCAAAACCACCCCAAAGCAAAAAAATAACACCCTCTTGTTGGGAGGATACTGTTTTTATTACAGCATCGGTAAACTCTTCCCAACCCTTTTTTTGATGACTTCCTGCCTGATGTGCTCTTACGGTCAATGTTGCATTTAAGAGCAATACTCCTTGCTGTGCCCACCGTTCTAGATTACCGCTCTTGGGGTAAGGTTGTCCTACGTCAACCTTAATTTCTTTAAAAATGTTTATTAATGAAGGTGGGTGAGGAATATCATCCTTTACAGAGAAACAAAGCCCATTGGCTTGGTTGGGACCATGATATGGATCCTGCCCTATAATAACAACTTTGGTGTCATGAAAAGGGCAATGGTCAAATGCAGCAAAAATGTCCTTTCCTTTAGGAAAACAGGTTTGCTGTTGATATTCTTGTTTTACAAATTGTGCTAGTTGTTTAAAGTACGGTTTCTCGAACTCAGGTTGTAAATGAGATTTCCAACTAGGGTCTATGTTCACATTCATTAATTCTTTTCATTTCTTTGGATAAATCTAAAAATAATATCTTTCCTTGTGGCCAACATTTAAAAATAACCAATGTCATTTCTCCAAAAATTAAAATTTCCCACTGCGCATACCGTCTTGTTCATTATAGCTGCTGTTGTTTCTCTGATGACATGGATTATTCCCGCGGGCGAGTACGATAGGCTTGCGTATGACGGTGAAACGGATGCATTGGTTAGGACTTCCGAGGGAACCAGCGTTAACTTTCCAGCTACTCAAAAAACCCTTGATGAACTGGCAATTCAAATTCCAATAGATAAATTCAAAGAAGGTGCCATTTCAAAAGCTATAAGTATTCCAAACACCTATAAAAAATTAGAAGGACAGCCACAAGGTTTTGTTGGTTTTATCCAAGCCCCTTTAAAAGGCATTATGCAATCTGCTGATATCATCCTGCTGGTATTGATCATAGGGGGTCTAATAAGTATAGTAAATGCCACCAAAGCGTTTGAAGCTGGAATTGCATGGCTGGCACAAAAACTCAAGGGTCGCGAATTTGTGCTTATTATTATGGTGACCACATTAATTGCGCTGGGCGGAACTACCTTTGGCTTGGAAGAAGAGACCATTGCTTTTTACCCTATTTTAATTCCAATTTTCTTAGCAGCAAAGTATGACGCTATTGTTTGTATTGCTTCAATATACATTGGTTCGTCTATAGGCACTTTAGCTTCAACAGTTAATCCATTCAGCACTATCATTGCATCAGATGCTGCTGGAATTAATTGGACAGTAGGCTTGAATGGACGTCTTATTATGTTGCTGCTTGGTCTTATTGTTTGCATAGTTTACATTATTCGATATGCTCAAAAAGTCAAGAAAAACCCCCAACACTCACTCATTTATAAGCAGAAAGAAGAGATTGAAGGTTTATTTTCAGGGGTTTCCAGTGCCGCAACAACAGTGCTTACAGGAAAACTCAGACTTGTCCTATTTGTTTTTGCCAGCTGTTTTCTTATCATGGTTTATGGTGTTTCGCAATTGGGATGGTGGTTTTTGGAAATGACATCAGTTTTTCTTGCTGGCGCATTATTGATCGGATTTATTACTCGACTTAATGAGAAACAATTTGTAAATGAATTCATGTCTGGAGCAAAAGATTTATTGGGTGTTGCCTTTATAATTGGTATTGCAAGAGGAATTACTGTGCTAATGGAAGATGGTCAGGTAAGCGACACATTATTGTTTTACGCAAGTGAACTAACCGGGGGCATGAACAAGGGCCTTTTTATAAATGTAACCTGTCTATTATATAGTGGATTAACTTTTTTTATTCCATCTTCTTCCGGGATGGCGGTTCTAACCATGCCCATAATGTCCCCTTTGGCAGATAATGTTGGTATTGGTAGAGAAATAATGGTGAATGCCTATCAATATGGTGTAGGTCTCTTTAAATTCATTAACCCCACAGGTATTATTTTAGCATCTCTTGCCTTGGTCAATGTAGGGTATGATAAGTGGTTGAAATTTGTTTGGCCGTTGGTTTTACTTTTAAGTATTCTTGCCATGGTCATGCTTACAATTAGTATTTATCTTTGAGCAAGATTAGAAAACAGATAGCATGAAAATATTGATCATAGGAGGAAAAGGAACTATTGGAAACAAAGTGACCAGTTATTTTTCTGAAAAAAATGAAGTACTTATAGCAGGCAGAACTTCTGGTGATGTCACTGTGGACATTGCAGATAGCACTTCCATCGAAAACCTATTTAAGCAAACCGGTAAATTGGATGCCATTGTCTGCATCGCAGGGGAAGCAAAATGGGCAGACTTCAACGACCTGACCGAGGAAGACTATTACATAGGGCTCAAGAGCAAACTAATGGGGCAGGTAAATCTGGTTCGCATTGGCCAACACTTTTTAAATCCAGGAGGCTCGATCACCCTATCCACTGGAGTGTTAGCTGATGACCCAGTTGTTAAGACAGCAAGTGCTGCCATGGTGAATGGCGGAATACACAGTTTTGTACAAGCTGCAGCTTTAGAAATTGAGAATGGGATCAGACTCAACGTGGTTTCTTTAGAGCTGGTCATAGATGCTTATGAAAAGTACAAAGATTACTTTCAAGGACACACCCCTATTTCTATGGAAAAGGCAGTCAACGCTTATGTAAGAAGCATAATGGGAAAAGGAAATGGGGAAGTTATAAGGGTTTATAATTAAATGAGCTTTAAAACGCCCTTTGATCTATCTTTGCGCTGCCAGTAAAAGAAAATGCAAAGCATACATTCCAAAACACTTCAAGATTTAGAATTTCCAACAGTACTGGAGCAAGTTGCTGCACGCTGTAACACTGAATTGGGTAAAGAAGCCGCTGCCGAAATTAAACCCCTAAAGGATAAGAAGGTACTTCTAGATGTTTTAGGACAAACTTCTGAATATTTAGCTTCTTTTTCCAACGACAACAGAATTCCAAACCATGGCTTTGATAGCATCAATGGGGAGTTGAAATTACTAAAGATTGAAAATACCACTTTGGAAATTTCCGGGTTCAGAAGAATAGGTGGTATTTGCAAAACTGTTGGCTTGCATCAGAAATTCTTTAAAAAATTCAAGGAATATTACCCTCTTCTTTTCGCAAGCACTGAAGAGTTGGAAGTCAATACTGAAGTTCCGATATCCATAGATAATGTTATAGACAAATTTGGAGAGATAAGAGATGATGCTTCTGATGAATTGCGTCGTGTACGCATGGAAATCAATGAGGTGCGTGGAAAAATAAACCAAAGTTTTGGCGTGGCATTATCAAGGTGCCAGTCATTGGATTTTCTAGACGACATTCGAGAATCCGTTGTTGAAAACAGAAGAGTGCTAGCGGTGAAAGCAATGCACCGTAAAAAAGTAAAGGGAACCATGATGGGTAGTTCCAAAACGGGCAGCATTGTCTACATTGTTCCGGAAACTACGCTCAATTTTGTTAGGGAACTCAGCAATTTGGAGTTTGAAGAAAAAGAAGAGGTACAACGTATCCTAAATTGGCTTACGGATACCATGAGACCTTATGATTATCTATTAAAACAGTATCAAGATTACCTCATTCATGTAGATATTACAGCTGCAAAGGCAAAATATGCTTCCGATATGAACGCCTTGCTCCCGGAGATCAATGAGGAAAAAGAACTATTTCTGCGAGACGCCTATCATCCCCTACTCTTTTTGACCAACAAACTCAAAAAGGAAAAAACATGGCCGCAGACCATTCAATTGCATAAAGAAAATAGAATAATTGTCATTTCTGGCCCAAATGCAGGTGGAAAAAGTATCACTCTAAAGACCATTGGACTTTTGCAAGTAATGTTACAGAGCGGTTTACTGATTCCCGTACATGAACGAAGTACGGTTTGTCTGTTTGATAAGATTTTAACGGATATAGGGGATAACCAATCTATTGAAAATCATTTAAGTACATACAGTTATCGTTTAAAGAACATGAACCAGTTCTTAAAGCGGTGCAATGACAAGACTTTGTTTTTAATTGATGAATTTGGTACCGGTAGTGACCCTGAATTGGGTGGAGCCTTGGCCGAAGCTTTTTTAGAAGTCTTTTATGAACGTGAAGCCTACGGGGTTATTACCACGCATTATGCAAACCTAAAGGCATTAGCAGATGAATTGCCGCATGCCACCAATGCCAATATGCTGTTCAATTCTAAAACACTTGAACCTACTTTTCAATTGATCCTGGGAGAAGCGGGTAGCTCCTTCACTTTTGAGGTGGCTCAAAAAAATGGAATCCCTTATTCCTTGATCAATAAAGCCAAAAAGAAGATTGAACGCGGCAAAGTGCGCTTTGATGCTACCATTGCCAAACTACAAAAAGAACGTTCCAAAATGGTTCAGACCGGTTCCCGATTGCAAGATGAGGAAACCAAAGCACGTGATGAAGCAGAGCGTTTGGAGAAACTAAATGCCAAAATCAAGTCTAAGCTGGAAAGCTATCAAGAATTGTACGACCACAACCAACGTATGATCCAGCTAGGGGATAAAATCAACACCGCTGCAGAGCACTACTTTGTTGACAACAAAAAGCGTCCTTTAATCTCAGAATTGCTGCGCATTGTGGAAACAGAGAATAGCAAACGTAGAAAAACCACTGCAAAACAGGCCAAGGCGAAACAAGCACAAAAGAAACAAGTTGCACAAGAACTGGAAAAAAAGATTGTAAAGGTCAGGCAAGAAAAGAAAGTTGAAAAGAAAAAAGCCATTCAAAAAGAAAAGAACAAACCCAGACCTGTATTCAAAGTGGGTGACCGTGTCCGTTTACAAGATGGGAAAGCTGTAGGCACCATTGACACCTTGGAGAAAAACAAAGCTGCCGTTAATTATGGTATGTTCATGACCAATGTAAGCGTTGATCAGTTAGAGCTGGTGGAAGCTAAAAAATAACAGCCGGCATCAGGTTGTTGAACCCAACCTGAGCGGCCGACTGCATAGCTAAATTATTTAAAGCGCATATGGACCTTCATCTTCACCTACCAAATTATTTATGGACATTAGTCCATCTGTGGTGAAATATAATATACGCTGTATGGAATTTCCATTAATATTCATTTTGCAAGCTGCTTCCACTGACCCTCTAACTTCGCTTAAATCTTTTTCAGATTCCCAACAATTAAAGTCACCAAAACCTATGGTTCCGCTGGGCAATGATACTGAGTAAGGGTTGTAATAATTCCTTCTGCTATAGGTAGTTCCATTGGTGTCCAACGGGAAAAAATATGCTGAGGTTACCTCACCATTAATTATCCTAGTAGAAAAATCCTCTGTATAAATACCTACTGGCTGTATATATCTGTCACGCCTCGCAGCGGCCTTTATACCTTTACCAAATAAAGGAAAGGACACACAATCCACATCTCGTCCTTCAGGGCCGACAAATGAGCCATCAGCAAAGTTACTGTTTACCTCATTTTCACTAGAAAAATTATCATTCACTACCCATCTCCTATTCACCCCATCACGTTGCCTATATGATCCAATCGGTGATGTGGGCATACTCTGGACGCCATTATAATCATACTCCAGAACTTCATATTCTGTGCCTTGTTCGTTAAAAATGTAGATATCATCCAAGAACTGTCGCAATGCAGCACCAACGCTATCAAAAGTCGTTGCGCCTAAAGGGGCACTAGGGTCTTTAATACTGTAAGGGTCAGAGACAGCTCCACTAGATGCATCAAATATGACATATTCCATTCCAGCGCCATTGAAGATAGCGGTGTATTCATTTTGAATTTGTGTGGCCGCACCAATTCCATCCTCAAAAAGGTCCACCAAGTTTGAATACAGAACTGGGGGTAACACACCTTTTAACTGGCACTCCACAACCTCCATTTCAGTAGAAATGTTGGTTCCAACTTGTTTAGAAGGGTCTTCTAGAGAGTAGATTTCATAAGATAGTGGCAAGCCAGTTCTAATATCAGTGCTCGCAGCTAACATATCGGCCAATTCCGAAATATTGGTTTCTCCCAATCCGGAAAACGTATTTTGAGAATCACCTCCGTAGGCAATTACTTTAATTTTTAGGTCTTCCATTTTCTCCATACTATCTGTTTCCAAGTTTCCTTCAATTTCCTTGTCAAAACTTTTATATGAAGCGTCAATTTGCGTGTTCATTACTTCCAAAGAAGAAGTGGATTCAATGAGCATGTAAAAAATTCTACCATAGGTCACTTTTTTAATATAAGTAGCAGGATTATCTGGCTGTATATATCGGTCCAAATCATCTGGAGTTACACTAGCATCAAAAACATCATCATAACTCGTTGGAAAATCATAACTAACATCATAGTAAGATTGATAGAGTTTTATCAAAACCCGATTATAGGTTTTATCTTGACTAAACGACAATTTACCCTCGGCCTTTACTCCGTATCCTTCAAATGAAAGTCCCATTTGCAAAGCAACTTGTTTTTCGGAGAAAACATTTTCGTAGTCCAAATCAAAATTGGCGGGCACTACTCCAGTGCTTCCCGCAATAATATCGTTCATCGCTTGGCGAACTTGTGACTCGCTCATTTCTGAAAGGTCTTGCGACGCTTCTGGATTCCCATCATTTAAATTATAAGAGATGCTACCTCCTGCTCTTTTAAGGGGAATGCCTTGTGGTTTTACGTTGTTTATCGTTTTTCCCTGTAATAAGGCACCTGGAAATATTTCACTGGCAACACCTCCCAATGTTTGAAACTCACCGGCACCATCCGTAACGCTTACAGTTCTTGATTTACAAATAAACCGTAAGGTCTCAGCATCAGCACCACTACCGGAGGTATAATCATCTGGGTATTCCTCTCCTTCTTCCAAAGTTTCGTCTGTTCGTGACTGGGGTACCTCTTCAAATTCACCTCCTTGTTCAACTACTCCTCTAAAAGTGGTTGGTGTTGGTCCATCATCATCTTGAGAAATAGGGTCATCATCTGTTGGAATCTCCGGGGAATCGCTATCGCTGCTGCAAGAAAAGAGTAACAGTACAAATATTGTTAGCAACGGTAGCAATTTTAAATGAGATTGATTTGTTTTCATAATTATTTGGTTTTTAGGATTCAACACTCCAAACCTAGAGGAGAAAAAACCCCAACCCTAATTTTGAGCATGGACAAAGTATGGACAAGCAGCATGGATTTGATATAAAAACGGTATGGACAACAGTTTTCAATTTGATTGCTCAAATTTTATAAATGGTCAATAAAAACAACATGTCAGAAGAGCTTTTAAAGTAAATTTTTAGCCAACAAACATGGACTTTTTATGGACAAGTGTTTTTTGAACTCTAGAATACCTGTTTCTAGGAAAGGATATTATCGATATCTTGGTAAACCAATCAACCTCTCATGAAAACTCTTAATATTTTTTTTCTTCTTATTTTTTCGATTGTGTGTCAGTTATTGTTTTCACAAGACCAACGCGAAATAGATAGTCTTAAGACTTTGTTACAACAAGAACTTGATTCGGAAAAAAGAATTAAACTTTTGGAAGAATTGCACTCAAGCCTAATTTACAGAGCCCCTAAACAAGCTCTTAATTTTGCTAAAGATGGTCTAAAATTGTCTTTGGAAACAGCAGACAGAAATGCGCAACTAAAAGCTTATTATAATATCGGTGTCGGCTTTATGACCTTGGGCAATATAGATTCGGCAAAATATTTTCACCTAAAAGGAGAAGCTCTTGCAAGAGCACTAGAGCAAAAATTACAACTTGCATATTCAATTTCTGCAATTGCAAATATTAAGGCGTTAGAAGGCGATTTTGATGAATCCATTGTAACATATGAAAAAGCCAACGAAATATTTAAAGAGAAAGACTCCTTATTTGATTTGGGAATAGGAATTGGCAATGTCGCTAGCATATATATGGCGAAAGGCAGCAACAAGATTGCACAAGCAAAATCAATGGAAGCATTAAAAGTTCTTGATAACTTTCAACGTGACCCATATAGAAAGGCAGATATATTGAGAAGAATTGGCCATATACAATATAACATAAAAGACTTTCAGGAATCAATTAAATACTTTAATCAAGCCCTTAAGGTTTACTTAGAAACGGATGACAATGTTTATGCCTCCGAAACATATGTTGATATTGGCACCTCACTCGCTGAAATGGGAGACTACAAAGCCGCCATTTCACAATTCGAAAAGTGTATTGCCCTAACAGAAAAATATGATTTAAAGGGTACGCAAGCTATTGCTTACACCAATTTGGGGAACGCTCTTAGGAAGATTAAGGACTATAATACGTCTTTCATTTATCTAAAGAAAAGTTTAGATTACCAACTTGAACATGGGTTTGTAAATAATAAAATTGAAGTTTTGAAGAGTATGAGCGAATTGTACTTTGATCAAAACCAGACATCTAAAAGCATTGAATACATCAACAAAGCTATCAAGATTGCGGATTCTGTTAAATCTATTGATTATCTCATGAACACTTACCTTTTGAGATCTCAGATTTTCGAAAAACAAGAAAGAAATATGCTTGCACTCTCAGATCGCAAAAAACATGAAGTTTTCAAAGACAGTATTTTTAATATCAAAAAGGTTCAGCAAATTGATGAACTAACTACTATCTATGAAACCGAAAAAAAAGAAGCGGCAATAGCTCTCCAAGAGGAAGAAATCAACACACTAAACGAAAAAGCTAAGGTGGATAAACTCACCAAAGGATTGTATGCCGGAGGTATGGCCTCTGCCCTAGCCTTGTTCGGATTATCTGTCTTTGGATACCGTCAACGAATAAGGAAGAACAAAATAGCTCGCGAAAAGCAGGAGGAGATCTTAAAACAGGAAATAGAACACAAGAAAAAAGAACTGACCAGCCAAACCTTGCACTTAGTGCAGAAAAATACCTTTATCCAAGAACTGAAAGAGAACTTGGAAAACCTCAAAAGCTCCCCTGAAAAGTTCAAAGTGGAGTTTAGACGTATCGTGATGCTCCTCAAAAAGCAAAATGCCTCCGACAAGGACTGGGAAGTCTTTAAATCTTATTTTTCAGAAGTACATAACGACTTTGATCAAAAACTAAAGACTTTATACCCCGATATTTCTGAAAAGGAAATTCGATTGGCAGCCTTTTTACGTATGAATCTGACCACAAAAGAAATTGCGGCCACCTTAAATGTATTGCCAGACAGTATCCTAAAATCCAAATACCGTTTAAAAAAGAAATTGGATTTGCAAAAGGATATAGATTTAACCAGTTTTTTAAATACCCTCTAGAAAAAATCCATAAATCGAATTTTAGCCTTATTTTGAGGGAAATAGTACGAAACAAAATAGCCAACCAAATGAAAAACCAATTGTTAACAACAGTGCTTGCGCTGTTCACCTTTGTTGCATTTACCCAAGAAAAATCAGAAAAAAAAGAAACCCCTGATGGGGAAATTTTCACATCTACCCAATCCGTAAGCATTAATGGCAAAACCATAACACTTGCTACGGAAACCGGTACGGTTCAATTGCGGGACGAAAATGATAAACCAATCGCCTTGTTTGGGTTTACACATTATAAAAAAACGAGTTCGGGTAAAAACAGGCCTATAGTATTTGCTTTTAACGGAGGTCCATTATCAGCTTCCTTTTGGCTTCACTTTGGGGTTTTGGGACCTAAAAGAATCGAGATCAATGATCCAGATTATACCAAACCAGCTCCTTATAAAGTGGTCAATAACCAGTTTTCTATTTTGGACAAAGCAGACTTGGTGATGATCGACCCGGTTGGGGTCGGTTTTAGCAAACCCATCGGTGATGCCAAATGGGAAGATTTTTGGGGTGTAGACCAAGATATTAGAAGCATTGGGCTGTTCATAGAACAGTTTATCATAAAGACGGGTAAAATGAACGCCCCTAAGTATCTTCTAGGCGAAAGTTACGGTACCTTTAGAAATGCAGGCCTGGTCAAGCACTTGCAGGATAAGGGTATTGCCATGAACGGGGTGATCATGGTGTCGGCTGTTTTTGATCTACAGCATTTGTTGTTCGGCCCTGGGGACGACACCGCTTATTTGATTCATTTTCCCACTTATGCAGCAACGGCATGGTATCATAATAAAGTAAAAAACAAGGGCGAAAGCTTGGAGGCTTTTTTAAATGAGGTAAGAACATTTACTGCAAACGAATATGCCCCTGCCCTGCTCAAGGGCGATCAAATAAGTGCTTCGGAACGAAACGCCGTTGCCCAAAAACTGGCAGATTTTTCTGGACTAAGTCAGGACTTTTATTTGAAAGCGGACCTCCGAGTGACCAATGGTGAATATTTTCAGGAACTACTTAGGGATAAGGGACTTACGGTAGGTAGATTAGACTCTAGGTTTACTGGAATAAACGAAGATTTATTGTCGCAATCCTCCTTGACCGACCCGCAGAGTGACGCTATTTCCCCTCCTTATATTTCAGCTTTTAAGGACTATCTGTACAATGACTTAAAGGTGCGAAAAGATTTAAGCTATACCACCACTGCCAGCACCCGAAAGGGCTTTAAATGGGATTGGAACCACAGTGGCAATGTTATATGGAACATGCAAGTGGCAACGACCACCTTACCAGATATGACTTCTGCAATGAAAAGAAATCCCGATTTAAAGATTTTGATCCTAAACGGATACTATGACCTTGCCACGGTCTTTTATGGTGTGGAACATTCCATCAACCATATGGGGTTGGATGCAGAATTGAAAAAGAACATCATCATGAAGTATTATGAGGCCGGCCATATGATGTATACCCATATACCTTCTATGGCGAAGTTTAAAAAAGATGTGGACGAGTTCATTGACCAAACCTCGAACTAAGATTGATTATTACTTTGTTGGCAGATGAAAAAGAGGGGCTGTGTATGGCCCCTCTCGCCTTCTTTACCCAACTATTGCTACAATAAGCTCCCAAACCTGTTCCAGTGAACAATGTATTCTTTTTGTCCTTGTCTATAGGGCTCTTTACTTGTTGACAACAACTAAGTTGAACCTCTTGACATTGAAGGAAAATTCGGCGAACTTCGTTATCGGTCGTTATAGTCCTTTGACACGGGCCATATCTTAGACGACAACGAAACCTTCTGTCATTTCTCCTAAACAATAATATATGATACGAATAATATACAACTGGAACGTGGCACCAGAAAAATTGGCACTTTTTATAGAAACTTGGAAAAGAACAACCAATCAAATCCATAAAGAGGTCAAAGGAGCTAGAGGTAGTTTTATGCTACAAAACGATAGTGACCCAACAGCAATAAAAACTATAGCAAGGTGGGATTCTCTAGATGACTGGAAGAAATTTTGGCATGAGGGCAAGCATAACCAAATGGAATCTATGCATGATTTGGGAGAACGCATCTCTGTAGAAATCTTTAGAGAAATAGATGATTTCACAAGCTAAGATGAAGTAGCCCCTAGCTTCAACAAGAATATATCTTGTGAGCACATACCTTGCCGAGACAGTTGTAACAACCTTTGGTTGTCACATAGCTATAAAATTCTCGTCTTTATATAAACAATATAACCATGAAACATCTTCTTTTAGGGCTTTTTTTGGTCACCCAATTTAGTATCAGCCAACAGAATACCGCAAAGCTAAACCCAAATAGCCTTCGTATAGAACTTACTAACGGCCATTGGTTCAATGGCAACACCTTTGTAGAAAAAAAAGTTTGGGTAAATAATGGCATCTTAAGTTTTTCCAAGGAAAACACCCAAAATGACACTGTTATTGACCTCACTGGCAAATATGTGATACCTCCTTTTGCCGAGGCACATAACCACAACCTGGAAAGCGACTATGAGTTGGAAAAACGCATTAGTGCATACCTGGACAATGGGGTGTTTTATGTAAAGCACCTATCCTCCATAAAAAAGCGGATAGATCCTTTAATGCACCATTACAACAAACCAAACGGCATAGATGTAAGCTTGGCACATGCTCCTTTGACGGGAAGCGGCGGTCATCCCGTTGCACTAAGAAAAAGGTTTCTTGGGTATGGCCATTTCGATGGACTTTTCAATACAATAGAAGAGATAGAATCCCATGGTTATTTTATTATGGACAATGAGGACGATTTGAAACGTAAATGGAATCAGGTACTGTCCTTTAAGCCCAATTTCATCAAGATCAACCTGCTATATTCCGAAGAATACGTAAAACGGAAAAACGATACGGCCTATTTTGGTAAAAAAGGACTTGATCCAGATCTGGTGCCTGCTATCGTTGCAAAAGCACATAAGAACAATTTAAGGGTTAGCGCACATGTTGCCACGGCCCACGATTTTCATGTGGCGGTAGCCGCCGGGGTCCATGAAATTGCGCACCTGCCCGAAATTCATAACGGCCAGTCCATCGCTCTAGAAGATGCCCAATTGGCCGCACAAAGGGGTGTAGTGGTGACCACCACAGCTTCTTTGGTCACCAAAAACAGGAAAAAACCCAATTACGACGAATTATTGGGTAATGTACGTTCCAATTTAAAAATCCTAAAGGAGGCAGGTGTAACTCTTGCCATTGGTTCCGATATGTACAACGATAGTTCGGTTGGAGAGTTCCAGTTGCTTCATTCCCTAAACCTGTTCAGTAATCTAGAATTGCTTAAAATGTGGTGCGAAAATTCGGCTACTACTACCCTACCCCATAGAAAGATTGCCTTTTTAAAGGAGGGGTATGAGGCAAGCTTCTTGGTGCTGGATAAAAACCCTTTGCAACAAATTGATGACGTAAACAAGTCCATCAAGTTAAGAGTTAAGCAGGGTGCCATCCTAGATTGATGAACTAAATCTGACCTCCTACCTACTAGGCATTAACCATAAGGCTCCGTATCTTTGCATTGTGGAAAAAGAAAAAAAGATTATCCTTTTTGATGGTGTTTGCAACCTTTGTAATGGAGCTATCCAGTTTGTGATCAAACGCGATAAGAAAGATACGTTTCGCTATGCCGCCCTACAAAGTGAAATTGGAGAGCAACTTGTCACCGAGCGCGCCATTGATACCGCAAAAGTGGATTCCATTATTTTAATAGAGCCAGGGGTCGCCTATTTCACCAAATCTGATGCCGCTTTGCAAATAAGCAAAAGTTTTGGTGGAAGTTGGAAATTACTGAGCATTTTCACTTGGATACCCAAATCTTTTAGAGATGTTGTTTACGACCTAATAGCACGTAACAGATACAAATTGTTCGGTAGAAAAGATGCCTGTATGATTCCCACTCCAGAGTTGCAGGCCAAGTTTTTAGACTCATGATATTTATGGAAAAGCTATCGCACAAAATCTTTGACTATTTAATTGACTCCGGACTATCGCCCGAGTGGGCCTCCTATATAAATCTTGCTATTCTCTTGATTGGACTTCTTACCATTTTATTCTTGCTTGATTTTATGCTAAGAAAAATATTGGTTGGGCTCTTTACGCGACTGTCCATAAACTCCAAAACACATTTTGATGATTTCTTGGTCAAAAATAGGGCTCCACGCAATATCGCCCATATTATACCTTTAGTCTTACTCTTTAAAGCGGTTCCATTTGTTTTTAGGGATTTTCCTGCTGCAGAACCCTTCCTGTTAAAAACTATTGAGGTTATTGGTATTTTCCTTTTTCTGTGGATCGTTCGTAGCCTTTTGCATACCATTAAAGACTTCCTTAAGACACTACCAAGCCTAAAGGACAAACCAATAGACAGCTATATTCAGGTGTTCATGATTTTTGCATGGGCTTTTGGATTGTTCTTTGCCTTTTCCATTATCACTGGAATTGAATTATGGAAGTTCTTTACGGCCTTGGGAACTGCATCCGCTGTTATCATTCTAGTCTTTAGGGACACTATTATGGGGTTTGTTGCCAGTATTCAAGTATCCATCAATGACATGGTCCGCATTGGTGATTGGATCACTTTTGATAAATACGGAGCAGATGGTGACGTCATAGAAATAAATCTCGCCACGGTGAAAGTCCAGAATTTTGATAAGACCATTACAACGATTCCCACCTATGCCCTTATTTCAGACTCGTTCAAAAACTGGCGCGGTATGACTAACTCTGGTGGTAGACGTATAAAAAGAGCCTTGTTGATCAAGCAAGAAAGCATTCGTTTTCTTGAGAAAAGTGATGTGGAATCCCTTCAAAAAATCGAATTGATATCAGAATACTTAAAAAACCGAAGTGCTGATATTGAAAAGTACAACACGGAACATAATGTGGACAAATCCATACTGCTCAATGGAAGGAATATGACCAATATCGGCATTTTTAGAAAATACATTGATGCATACCTTAACAATCATTCTGCCGTGAACAAGGAAATGACCATTATGGTAAGGCAACTGGACCCCACCTCACAAGGAATTCCCATGGAAGTATATGCCTTTAGCATTGATAAACGATGGGAAAACTATGAGTATATCATGGCAGATATTTTTGATCATCTTTTAGCCGCCATTTCTTACTTTGACTTAGAAGGGTTTGAGTTGCCAAGTAGCAGTAATTTTACATCGAAGTAATGCAATGGACATTTTTAAAGGTGTAAAAGCAACGTTTACCTCTATTAATTATCTAATACAAAACCTAACAATGGAAAGGTTTATCATTACTATACTGTGTTTTATAGCACTTACCGCTTGTTCCAATACAGATAACGAATCAAAAGAAGACATTTTGAGTGGAGTATGGAATGTGCAAAACATTAGTGGTGGTTTTGTGGGCATGGATCAGGATTTTGAAGAGGAAACCATCACCTGGACATTTAATGCCGATAATTCAACGTTAACCGTGGTCAACAATAATGTGCTTGTAGATGTTATTTATGATGGACTGGATACCGGTTCTTACCCCTACACCATAATTGAAGTTGACAATGAACGTTTTTTAGAAATAGATGGACAAGAATTCGGTGGTATTTTGTTTACAAATGGCCAACTGCTGCTAGATCAGAATAAGATATCCACAGGTTCAGGCGCGGATGGGTTTATTCTGTTGTTCAAATTAGAAATAGACTGATTAAAACGATAACAATAAAATTGTTCACCGCATGGAGTATGATGCCAGTGATCAATCCTTCAGTTTTCCTTGCGTAGTATCCCGTTACCAATCCAAAAACAAAATAATATATAAAGAGTTTCAAGCTGAAATGAATTAGTGCAAACATTGATGCTTGGATAACATTAGCACCTATAAAACCCAAATGTTTTTCTACTGAACCCAAAACCACTCCTCTAAATATCACTTCCTCATAAATTGGGGCAACCACTGCCACCGCTAGTACTGCCACAAAAAAACCATATGTCTTTAAAATGGCCACTATTTCCACCGACGCATTAAAAACTAGTTGCGTTGAATCAAAATCGTCAATATCTACAAAACCCTTTAGGATTTTTAAAAAGATAATGTTGAAAATCACAAAACCGATTCCCAATTTTAAAGAAGTCCAAACAGATAGTTTAGAACTATAAAGACTGTACAGCACATCCTTTTTAAGGACGAAGAGGGTACCAATTGCCATAAAAGCTACAAAAGCCAACATGCTATTTGCCAAAACCAATTGATCTTCCACAACTTCTTCATAAGAAATAATAACCTCGAAGAATGCATTGATATTTTCTTCATAGAAAAAAACCAAAGAGAGCAAATATTGCGCAAACAGGTAGACAAAACTTATAATCCAAAAGTGTCTTAAACCCCAATTAAAATTTAATTTTGGAATAATCTGTTTTCCTTTTCTCTTTATAAATAGGCCCAAATTAAAGATGGGCAGCACCCACAAATATGGAATTGCTACAAGGAAAAAAATAGAGAGAACTAAGAATGACAAATGCAACAGTTCAGAAAAACTCCAAGGAAGAAAAGGGTTTTTAAAAAATACGTGAAATCGTTTTATTGCAAAAAAATCATCAAAACTATTCTCCTCTTGAAGATTTCTAAGACTTGATAAAGCTGTTTTACTATCCGAATGTTTCAAATCATGATCAAAAAGGTTTTGAAGGCTGGACACTTTGTTCCACTCAGAAAGGGTGCCTTTGACCAAAAACTCTCTTGCTAGGTCAAAATCACCAAGATTCTCCATGGCCAAAGCCATTTCAGAATAATTGATAAATGTTGAATCTTTACGCTTTACTTCGTCAAACAGTTTTAAAGCCAACTCTGTTTCCCCAACCTCTAAGAGCAGTTTTGCTTTAGTGTTTATCTGCCATAAAACAGTATCATTGTCCAATTGAGGTAATAAAACTTTTTTTGCCAAATGATTTTTACCGTTCTCTACATATATTTCTGCAATCGGTATTGATAAATCTAAATCGCTGTTTAATCCTTGTGCCTTTACATAATACCTAAGCGTCTTTTCACTATTTTCGCCATACCTGTAATAATCCCCTAACATTTTATTAATAGATGCCTTATCAATGTCCGTCCAACTCGCTGGGCTATTCAGGATTTTATTTTGTGCTTCTTCTAAAATTGCCAACTTTTCATCACCATAGAGGTTCTCCGCTTTATAGATGAGAACGTTTGGGTTATTTGGGTAATTGAGGTATAGCTCATCAATACATTTTTCAGTTTCCTCATACTTTAAATTGTATTCTTCATACTCATCGTAATACGAGTTCCCAATGAATTTACAGCGCTCAACCTTGGCAATAAGGTCTAAAGGGTTTTCAATGATATATGCATCATATAATTCAATTATTCTTTGAAAGTCGACATCTTTGGAATCATTTAATTGATTTACATAGAAATCATGACTATCCACATCTCCAAAACCAGGTATTTCTTGGGAAATAGAGGAAAAGGCAATAAAAAATAAAAAAAGGAAACTGATTCGAAAATTCATATGGTCGGATTCGGTTGATTTGTTTAAAATAACACATAAAACTTTAACAAAGTACAACTTTACTCATTGAGATTGCCACTTTGCGAATTTCCAATTTTACAACCTGATTGTTACATCTAAGTTTACTCAAACTTTAAATCCAACAGTCATGAAAAAGCTATTATTCCTTTTATTGTTCTATCCAATTTTATCGGTTGGAAGCGATAGAAAAATTCCATCAAAAATCAAAGATGTAACAGTATATCTCAGCGGAGCGCAGGTATATAGAAAAGCACAGTGCACTTTGGCAGAAGGCACCAATGAATTGGTCTTTTCTGGACTCTCTTCCAAAATTGAGGAGAGTAGTATTCAAATCTCTGGGTTGCAAGCTGTCTCCATCTTATCTATGTCTTATGATTTAAACTATTTGGAAAAATCTGAAAGCAATCCACAGGTAAAGAAATGGGAAGATAAAATTATCCATATCCATCATGAAATTGCCATGCTCAAAAACTTGATTGCTGGTCTGGAAGAAGAAGAGAAGGTAATCACCACCAACAGAATGGTGAGTACCGATAACCAAGCACTGGATTTAAATAAGGTAAAGGAAATAAGCACCTATTACCGCGAACGCATTACCAATATTAAGAATGAGATTTTTAGAACTAACCTTAACATAAATGAATTCAATTTAGAGGTAAATGCCTTGAGAAAGCAGTTGGCGGAAGCAAACAATGCACCAGAAGAAGAACAGGGCGAGCTGACCATAACCTTTGATGCTCCTATTGCCACAAACTTGGATTTATCCATTTCTTATTTGGTAAGGGATGCAGGTTGGATTCCTAATTACGATATTAAATCCAAAAAACTAAATGACCCAATTGACCTTTCGTATAAGGCACATGTCTACCAAAAAACTGGGAAAAATTGGGACAATGTGAACGTAACCTTATCTACAGGAAACCCCAACGTAAATGTGAACAAGCCCAACTTAGGGACCAAATACCTCAATTTTGTAAGTAGATATGCTAAACGACAAAAGACATCCACCAAGAAAAAAGGCTATGTGTACAACCCAACTGTGCGAAAAGTGATAGGCACCATTGTAGATGAATCAGGTAGTCCATTGCCTGGGGCAAATATTGTTGTAAAAGGAACAAACAATGGCACCCAAACGGATTTTGATGGTAATTTTTCACTTGATGTAATTTCCGGCAGGGAATTGGTCATCTCATATATTGGCCAAAAAACACAAGAACTGCCTATCTATTCTTCAGTCATAAATGCACAATTGGAAGAAGATGCGGCAACATTAGATGAAGTGGTTGTGACAGGTTACGGTATAAAAAGAGAGAAATCTACTCTAGGTTATGCCGTTTCAGAAATTGAACCAGAAAATTTGTTGCAGGGTAAGGCAGCGGGTGTGCATATTACAGGCGCTTCCGGTGCTTCAACCAACATTAGGATAAGAGGTAATTCCAGTTTTCAAAGAGCCCAACCACCGCTCTATATTGTGGACGGGGTGCCGCTAGAAGGTTTTGGCGAAGGTGATTTGGACGAAAATGAAATTCAAAGCATGGAAGTACTTAAAGGAGCTGAAGCCAGCGCACTATATGGCAACAGAGGTGCAAATGGGATAGTAGTGATAACCACTAAGAAGAGCTCAATACAAGATGGTCTAACCAATACCAAGTTCGTTATCAAAAAACCATATTCCATAATTTCTGATGGAGATATTACCGCAATAGAGATTAATACCTTCAAAGTATCTGCTGAATATGAATATTTTGCCGCTCCTTTGATCAATGAAAATGTTTTTCTTACAGCAACCCTTAAAGATTGGGAGAAGTACCAATTGCTACCAGGTGAGGCCAATGTTTATTTTGAAGGAGGGTATGCGGGTAAAACCAACCTTGATCCCTTTACCGTAAAAAAGGAAATGACTCTTTCTCTTGGCATTGACCCAGGCATCACTGTGAGCAGAAAGCAACAACGCAATTTTAAAAGTAAATCGTTTACAGGGAGCAATCGTGTGCTCAATAGAACTTACGACCTGGAAGTGAAGAACAACAAAAGTTCAGCTATTGATTTAAAACTGATGGATAGAATTCCTATTTCTCAGAACAAAGAAATCAAAGTGGATGATGTTGAACCGCAAGCTGCAGATTACAACAAGAAAACCGGTTTGTTAAGCTGGAGCTTAAAATTGAACAGTAAAGAAAGTACAAAGGAAAGCTTCTCCTTTCAAGTAAAGTACCCTAGGGGAAGATATATTTCGCTATAATAGTTTGGTGAGCGTGTTGTTTTGCACTTTGTTCAAAGCAACGCGCTTATTTAAGGTTGTTTAGAATAAAATCCAATGTCTTGTTGGTATTCAGTTTTTGTTCAAACGACAGGCTTTTGTGCGTAATAGGTTGCGCCAGTCCCAATTGCTTCAGGTGATTGATTTGATCTTCATAATCCAATGAAACCTTGCCCATAAACAACACATCCATAGGTTCTTCATTTTGATATCGCTTATATATTTTTCGCAGTCCGCTCAAATACAATCTATCCTTTGTAAAACCACCCCCACGATGGGCCCTTAGTGTTATCCCAAATGCCTCATCCTTATTCAACTTATACTGTCCATGAATTAAGTCGAAAGTATCAGCAAAACTGTAGCCTTTTATAAGTCCGTCTGCAGCCATTACCCTATATGCCAATTCTTTCAATCTCCTTAACGTAAGGGCACCTCCCATATATTCGCTAAAAACGGACAATCCTTCTTGCGTCTCCACATTTTTGGGCAATCCGTTGGAGAATATTTTTAGCGGCTGGTCCAATCCATTAAATGTAGTGACCAAATGTACCCCTATCTCGTGGTTGGCCAAGGTCAATAGCTGATTCTTGCTAAACTTCACGTTCTTTTTGATCAATAAAGTTTGTGAACTATTACTGACCATTGCTTCTGCAGCTATATTGGTTGAAAAGCGAATGTTAAGCGGAAAATTGTAGCGGGTAATAAAATCACCAAAATAAGCTTTGGCATCGTTAGGAGAAAATACCTTGTCCATATCAGAAGTAGTGGGCTCATCTTTAAAATGAAGAATAAACCTGGCATTCTGAACATCTTTTTCCGTAGGTGTACCAAACGCTCGGAGCGAATTGTAGTAAAATCTTTTCCCTTGGCCAATGGTCTCAATGCACTGAATCATATTCGCGTAATAGTATATCACATCTTGATATAACTGACGGATAGATTCATCCTCAATACGCTCCAATCGTTGTGAAAAGAACAGGCGTTGCAGCTTATAAGGGTCAAACTTTATTTTCGGATACTTGAATTCTGGTTCTATACTATATTTTGAAGTAAAAAAGCGATGTTTTTCCTTTTCTATGTTTAATGGGTTCACATAACTGAGCAACTCAATCCGTTTTACCAAACGGTTTAAGTTCGAGTCAATATCAAACAACGCAGGGTACTCCTTTTGTAACTCTTGTTGTTGTTTTACTTCAATCATGTGTTCTTTTGGAATTCATCAACTTGCAAAGGTATCAAATCTTTAAGTTGATTCTCAACGGATTTCACTACTTCGGGATAAATAACGCCAGAAAGCTCATCGCAGTATATTTTTGAGATTTCTGTAGCCAAAACCAATGTGTTCCTGAAGTTTTGTGTAATGTATTTTAAAAAATAGCCATTTCCTTGGAAGGTATCATTGATCTTGGAAGTTGATTTTATACCATTAGGCAATTGCATGGCCTCTAGCTTAGATCGCCAACTTTCTATTAAACTGCCAAACCTATCATTATCCACATTGGAGGTGCCTAAGTTCCAAACGGGGACTTCCCTGTCCCATCGTTTCCAATTATAGCTATGCATATCAAAAACAATCACATTATGAAAATTGGATTCCAATTTCGCCATTAATGCGTTGACCACTTTGTAAAAATTTGCATGTTTGTACAGACTATGCTGTTTTTCGGTCTCCGGTAAAACATCTTTCCATAGTTGTTTGCCCCATGCCGTCTCAAAAATTGCCGTTTCTGGAGGTCGATTCAAATCATATTCAAACCTACTGTCGCAGCCCGCAATTACTATTGGAAAGTTATGCACCATTTGTTTGGTGCAAGGGTCTTCCTCATACCAGCGCTCATATTCTGTATGCAAACAATTATCCCACAATGCTTTACGAAACTGATGTCCATCATGTACCGCTCCACAAACATAGGGAACGTACTCTTCAATTTTTAGGGTAAAAGAATAATCCTCGGAAACGGCTTCAAAAACTTTTCCCGATTCAATATTGGAAATAATATCAGAAACAGATAACCTATGCATTTTCCACTTCGCTTCGTAATCTGGATCTTCTATCAAAGGCCTGTAGCTTATCAATGACCTTGCTTTCGACAAAATCAATAACCTTGCATTGTATTTTTGTTTTATAGACCTTGTTCATGTACGTGATTCCGCCGGGAGACATCACATTGACTTCCACTAGTTTTCCCCCTATGACATCGATACCAACAAAGAAAAGCCCATCATTTACCAATTTAGGGCCAATCTGTTTACAAAGCGCTTTCTCTTCTTTTGTTAATGAATGTTTGGCCACAGAACCACCTGCAGAAACATTGGATCTATGGTCATCGGAACCCGGTATTCGTCTCATTGCTCCAATAGGCTCTCCGTTCAAAATTAAAATTCTAACATCGCCCTGGTCCGCACCTTCAATATATTCTTGAAGTATGACATAGTTAGAAGTTCCATCTGAATTAGTTACATAAAAATCCAGCAATGATTTTATATTGGACATTGCAGCTCTTTCAATTAAGATAACCCCAGAACCACCAAACCCATTTAAAGGTTTTAAAATCATTTTATCTGCTTCGGATTCATTGATTTGCCGTACCAAATAGTTCTTGTTTTTTGAAACGTGTGTTACTGGAATAATGTTGCTATGACTATCACCAAATGCAGCTGTATAAAGCTTGTTGTTTGCTTCCCGAAGCCCCTGAAGCGAATTCACAATGAATACATCATCTTTTACAGAGTCCAAAAAGTTAAGCATTAATGGATCTAGAGGTGGGTTGGCGCGCATAAAAATAACATCAAACCCAGCCAATGGAAGCATTTCTTCACGCAAGGATGCCTGTTTGTAAAATGTTTTTAAACTACTAGAGACCTTGTCCATTTTATTTACCACTGTGCAAAAAGCGCTGGTAACACTATTTCTAATGGTTAGATTGGCCGGAGTGCAGAGCGCAACCCCATGTTTCCTTTTTACACATTCATGAATAAGCGCAAGGCTTGTATCGTTCTCTGGTTGAATTTCTTCCCAAGGGTACATTAAAAAACAGATGTTCATGACTCTAGTTGATTTATTATTTAACTTCATCTAAGTGGTCATCCCACTCTTTTATATTCGGTTCGCCCAGTTTGCCGACAGATTTTGCAACAACCATGGAGACCATGGCATCCCCAGTTACATTCACAATGGTTCTGCACATATCCAATGGTCTATCCACAGCAAATATCAATGCCAGGCCTATTGCCAATTTATCCGCTGGAAAACCTATCGACTCCAATACAATGACCAGCATGACCATTCCGGCACCCGGTACTGCTGCAGAGCCAATAGAAGCTAATAACGCCGTCAATACTATTGTCAATTGGTCACCAAAAGTAAGATCAAAACCAAGTGCTTGCGAAATAAAAACTGCCGCCACCCCTTGGTAAAGACTTGTACCGTCCATATTAATGGTAGCGCCAACTGGTAAAACAAAACTGGACACTTCTTTATCTACCCCTATGTGCTCTTCAACTCTCTCCATAGTAACAGGTAAAGTAGCGGCACTGGAACTAGTGGAAAAAGCCAATAATTGAGCAGGGCTCATTTCCTTTAAAAACCAAAATGGATTCTTTTTGGTGTAAACAGAAACAACAACACTGTAAAACACAATCATTACGAACAAACCTCCCACAACAACTCCTGCATATTTTAAAAGAGCAAGCAGCAAGTCTGGGTCACTTGATGACACCACCACTCCGGCCAACAAAGCAAACACAGCATAGGGAGCAGAAAGCATGATTAAATCCACCATCTTTAATACCACATCATTTAAGGAATCAAAGAAATCTTTTAATGGTTTTGCTCTTTCCTCGCCAATAAGCAACATAGAAATTCCTAGAAATATGGTAAAGAAGATTACTTGAAGCATAAGTCCATTATCACTCATCGCTTTTAAGGCATTGTCTGGCACCATATCCTCCAAAAACTGTAAAGGCCCACTATCTTTCTGCCGTGTAGCTTCAGCTATTTTTGAAGTAACCCCAGAATCAGTAGCATATGTTTCTGTTAGTTTGGTTACCGTTTCTTCTGAAATCCCATTTCCTGGCTGCAATGTATTAACCAGAATTAACCCTATGGATATTGCCACAACAGTGGTTAAAATATAAATTCCGATTGTTCGTAACCCAATATTCCTGAACTTAGAAATATCCTTTAAATCAGAAATTCCTTTGACTAAGGAGGCAATAATCAAAGGAATGGCAATAAGTTTAAGTAGTTTTACAAAAATTGTTCCCAGCGGTTGAATCCAGTCCGAAACAAAACCTTTGCCCCAATCAACTTGGGTCATAACAAATCCAAATACAATTCCCAAAAGCATTCCAATTAGGATTTGCCAATGCAGTTCAAGTTTACGCATGTGTATATTTTAGGAAAGTAAGATACTATTTTGATGCGAAAACCCCTAACTGGGTATTATATTTTGTTAGTACGGGCCAAAAGCACGAAGTCTGCCAAAACCATTGCCGCCATTGCCTCAACAATGGGGACTGCTCTTGGAACAACACAAGGGTCGTGTCTTCCTTTGCCTTGTGCAGTAACTTTTTCACCCTCTTTGTTGATGGTCTCATATGATTGAAGGACAGTTGCTACCGGTTTAAACGCCACATTGAAATAAATGTCCATCCCATTACTGATCCCCCCTTGAATACCACCGCTAAGATTTGTAGTGGTAGTGCCGTCACTGTTATAGGAGTCGTTATGCTCACTCCCTTTCATCGTGACACCATTAAATCCACTACCATACTCAAAACCCTTTACAGCATTAATAGAAAGCATGGCCCCACCTAAAACCGCATGTAACTTGTCAAACACCGGTTCACCTAAACCAATTGGTACATTTTGCACCACACAGGTAATTACTCCACCAATGGTGTCCCCTTCTTTTTTAATGGATTTTATGTATTGCTCCATGCGAGCTGCCGTTTCCATATCTGGACAACGAACGGGATTTGCTTCTGTCTTTGAAAAATCTAGTTCTTTGTAATTTTTTTCCAATTTCATTTCCCCAACTTGAGAAACGAAGGCATTGATTTTTACGTTGGATAGGAATTGTTTTGCTATAGCTCCCGCCACTACCCTGCTTGCAGTTTCTCTTGCAGAACTTCTACCTCCTCCTCTATAATCTCTAAAGCCATACTTCCTATCATAGACATAATCCGCGTGTGAAGGTCTGTATGAATCCTTTATATGCGAGTAATCTTTAGACTTTTGGTTAGTGTTATGAATTGCAAAACCAATTGGGGTACCTGTGGTTTTCCCTTCAAAAACACCTGAGTAAATTTCCACAGTATCCGGTTCCTTTCGCTGTGTAACAATGGCCGACTGTCCAGGTTTTCTCCTATTTAATTCCAATTGGATTTTTTCTAGATCCAGTTCTATCCCAGCAGGACAGCCATCAATTACCCCTCCAAGGGCTCTGCCATGTGATTCCCCAAAAGATGTGAGTTTAAAAAGATGTCCAAAAGTATTACCAGCCATTTCCCCAAAATTCAGTAAGCTTCAAAGGTAGAAGTTATAAACCGTTTTCAAAAACCTGCTTCTTAGTTAATGTTTATATAACATATTAAAGTTTTGCTTGATGTTTTTTTAACCATACCCTCATCAATTGTTGATTTGAATTTGATATTAAGTTTATTCCTACACGCTTATTTTGCCTCAAACCTTATATCATTGAAAAAGAGGAAGATTGAGCTAGCTGTAATTTCTGATGTCCATCTTGGAACATATGGCTGTCATGCAGATGAACTTATTGTCTATCTCAACAGCATACAGCCCAAGAAACTTATTTTGAACGGAGATATTATAGACATCTGGCAATTCAGTAAAAGATATTTCCCAGCATCCCACTTAAAGGTGCTCAAAAAGATTATTGGGATGGCCTCAAAGGGTACAGAAGTGCACTATATCACTGGAAATCATGATGAAATGCTTCGTAAGTTTAGTGATACTTCAATGGGTAATTTTAAAATCACCAACAAACTTGTACTCAATTTAGATGGCAAAAAAGCATGGATTTTCCATGGTGATGTCTTTGATGTATCAATCCAGAATGCAAAATGGCTGGCAAAACTTGGGGGCTATGGTTATGATATTCTTATCCTAATAAACAGCTTTGTTAATTGGTGTTTAGCAAAAATGGGGCGTGAGCGTTACTCCCTTTCTAAACGCATAAAGAATAGCGTAAAAGGTGCAATAAAGTATATCAACAATTTTGAAAAGACCGCCGCTGACCTTGCAATTGAAAACGACTATGATTATGTAATATGCGGTCATATTCACCAACCCAAGAAAGAGCGATATGAAAATAAGCATGGAAGTTGTCTTTATCTAAATTCTGGGGATTGGGTAGAAAATTTAACTGCTCTGGAATATTCTTTTAAACGCTGGAGAATATACCATTATAACCAAGATAAGCTATCACCTTTCTTTGTTGACGAAGACCTTAAGGAAATGGATCTGAATGAACTTATTGCCTCTATAACGGATAAAGGATTAGATATTGAAACCATCGCCGAGGTTATAGAAGAAAAAAAGACGAAAAAATCTTAGACAACAAGGGCTTGGCACAAGATTGAAACTGGATGTTGTGAATCCCTTTTTGTTCCATCTTTAATTTGATGTCTACAACTTGTCCCGTTTGCTGAAATTATCGTTTCTGCCGGACTTTTTCTAACAGCTGGGAACAATTTAAGTTCACCTACTCTCATGCTAGTTTCATAATGTTCTTTTTCATAGCCAAAAGAACCCGCCATTCCACAACAACCTGATGCAATTATAGAAACCTTGTAGTTTTTGGGTAAATTAAGCACATCAAACGTGACCTTCTGATTAGAAAGTGCTTTTTGGTGGCAGTGACTATGAATTTTCACTACTTTTTCCTCTTTTGTAAAACTATCGGACGTTATGGTTCCTTCATTAATTTCTGAGGCCAAAAACTCTTCAATCAAAAAAGAACTTGAAGCTAACTTTTCCACTTGCCCTTTGTGCTGATGCAATCTTTTGTATTCGTCCCTAAATGATAGTACTGCTGAAGGTTCCAAGCCAACAATCGGAATATTTTGCAGAAGTACGTTTTCCAATCTGGCCATATTCTTCTCCACCAGTTTTTTAACCTGTTTCAAGAATCCTTTAGATAAATATGTTCGTCCACTTTCAGCATAAAACAACTGCACATCATATCCAAGTTTACAAAGCAATTCTATTGCATCTTTGCCCACTTCTACATCCAAGTACTGAGTAAATTCATCAATATATAGAACCACCTTCTTTAAAGATTGGACGTTTTCAGCCCTATACTTTTTTAAGTAATCTTCAAAATTGAAGTTGTAAACGTTTGGAAGAGATCTTTCCGCAGCTACTCCAGATGTTTTTTTTAGGAGACCGCCCATTGTTTTAGACTTATAAATGGAATTGATCAACCCAGGGAGTTTACTCCCAAGAGCATTGAATCTTGTATTATGGGCAAACAATTTGCTACGCAATGGATACCCATTGGTTTCTTGATATTGATAGAGAAATTCCGCCTTTAAAGTTGCAACATCTACATTACTAGGGCATTCACTTGCGCATGCTTTGCAGCTTAAACACAAATCAAAAACTTCTTTAAGTTCTTTTTGGTCAAACTTATTTGGCTTTTCGGAATTGGTCAAAAATTCACGCAAGGCATTGGCCCTCCCCCGAGTGGTATCCTTCTCGTTTTTGGTGGCATGATAGCTGGGGCACATTCCACCAGCCATATTATGGCTTTTGCGACAATCGCCGCTGCCGTTACATTTTTCAGCAGCTTTTAGAATTCCCTCGCTATCTGAAAAGTCCATTAATGTCTTAACCTGTGGTTCATCGCGATCAATTTCGTAACGCAACGATTCGTCCATTGGAAAGGCATCTACAATTTTTCCCGGATTAAAAATATTATTGGGGTCAAAAACGTATTTTATTCTTTTTAGCAATTCATAATTGGCCTCCCCTATCATCAAGGGAATAAATTCTGCCCTTACAATACCATCCCCATGTTCACCACTGAAACTGCCCTTATATTTTTTAGTAAGCTTTGCGACATCTGTGGTAATTGAGCGAAATAAAACAACGTCTTCAGATTTTTTTAAATTAAGAATGGGTCTTAAGTGCAACTCTCCGGCCCCAGCATGGGCATAGTACACGGCATCTTGCCCATAGTCTTTCATGATCTTGGTAAACTCCCCAATAAAATCTTTCAAATCTTCCAGGGCAACCGCTGTGTCCTCAATACAGGCGACCGCTTTACGGTCACCGACCATATTACCCAATAGTCCCAATCCCGCTTTACGAAGTTCTAGGGCTTTGTTGATATCGGCGCCTTTTAAAACAGGGCTTGCATAACTTAATCCTGATTTTTTAATGGTCTTTAGCAATTCTTTTAATTGGCTCTCCAAGTTCTTTTCTGTATCTGCCTTTACTTCCAACATCAAAATTCCGGCAGGGTCTCCATCTACAAAAAAACGGTTGGCCAATTGTGCTCGGTTGTTTTTTGTGCAATCGAGAATGACTTTGTCCATCATCTCACAGGTGTGCAGGTTATGCTGCATAACCGGTGCCACATCGCTTAAACAATCTTCTAGTGTTTTATAATGGGTAGCCACCATGGCCGAAAAAGGCGGTGGTAAATTGTCCAGTTGTAAGGTGATTTCTGTTGTAAACGCTAAAGTTCCCTCGCTGCCAGACAATAATTTACACAAGTTAAAGTCCTCTTCATTAGCTCCATAAATGTTGTTTTTTAAAAGTTCATCCACTGCATAACCTGTATTTCTTCTATGAATACTGGGCTTTGGGAATTCTGATGCAATATTTTCCTGGTTGTTGGTATCGGAAAGCTCATTGTCAATTGTAGAATAAATCATTCCTTCAAGCGAATTTTGATCCTTCTTTCTTTCAAATTCATCTTTATTCAAATCAGCAAAAAAAGCTTCACTTCCATCTGATAATATGCAATTTAGAGCAACTACTTTATCTCTTGTAACGCCATATTGTATGGATGTGGTCCCTGAAGAATTGTTCCCAACCATACCACCAATCATACATCTATTTGATGTTGATGTATTTGGTCCAAAAAAAAGACCAAAGGGTTTTAAAAATAGATTCAATTCATCTCTAACCACTCCGGGTTGAACTTTAATCTGCTTTTTCTCTTCATCCAAAGTCAATATCTGGGTAAAATGTTTAGAAACATCTACCACAATGCCTTCACCCACGCACTGTCCTGCCAAAGAAGTTCCCGCAGTTCTAGGAATCAATCCTATATCATGTTTATTAGCAAAAGAGATCAGAATCTGGATATCCTTAGTGGTCATGGGATATGCCACCGCGGCAGGTTGTTTTCTATATACAGATGCATCTGTAGCATAGAGTGCCCTGCTTAAGTCATCTATTAATAATTCACCTTGTAATTCTTGAGAGAGGGATTTTAAGAGAGTTTTATCCAATCTGGAACAATTTTTGGTTATCAAAATAAGTTTTATTGTCAGAAAGCTTTACAAAGCTATCTTTAATTTTTAACTAAACGAGAAACTTATGAGGATTACCACATTATTTACTGGTCTTTTTTTGTTTGCAACAATGGTAGCCAGCGCACAGGACATTTCTGAACATACATTAGGACTTCGCCTAGGTGACAGTGACGGTTTTGGTGCTGAAATCTCTTATCAAAAATCCATTGGTCGCTATAACAGAGCTGAATTTAACCTAGGCTGGAGAGATAGCAGGCAATTTGATGCTTTTAAACTATCTGGAGTATACCAATGGGTACACCAATTGGATGGCAACTTTAATTGGTATTATGGTGTTGGTGGCGGATTGGGAAGTGTGGAGTTTGAACCAATCCCCAATGGTGATGACAATGATGGCCTTTTTGTGTTTGCGGCAGGAGATATTGGTGTGGAATATAATTTTGATATTCCCTTGCTCTTATCCCTCGATTTTAGACCAGAAATTGGCATTTTAGGGTATGATGGTTTCGATAATGATTTTGATTTTGATATTGCTCTCGGCATTCGATATCAATTTTAATTGTCAGTTTCCAAATACAAAGCCCTTGCTGTTTAAGAAAAGTTAAGGGCTTTTTTATGCCATAAGTAATGAATACCTTAGCGGATTAAATAGCGTAAAATGAAAAGAATACTTGCAATTACTTTAGGAATACTGTTTTTGGCATCATGTAATTCAAAACCCGAGGGGTTTGTTTTGAATGCAAAAGTTACAGGTGAGTTGGACAATGGCACCAATGTGTACTTGAAAACAACAGATTCTCTTAATCAGCTAATTGACATTGATACAACTATCGTGGAAAACGGAACTTTCAGCTTTGAAGGTATACAGGAAAAACCCCAACTTCATTACATTTTTGTAGAAGCTAATAGAGGAAATATTCCCTTTGTTCTTGAAAATGGGAACATCAACTTAAAGTTCCAGAAAGATAGTATGAACTATGCTCAACTTAAAGGTACTGTCCAAAATGAGCTTTTCATGAACTTTTTAAGTGAATCCAGAAAACTATCAGAACGAGCTAGATCTATGCAAAATGATATGCGCAATGCGGCTCAACAACAAGACACCGCTACTGTGACCGCGTTGAGAGAGGAATATCTTGAGTTTCAGGATGAAGTAAAGACTTTTAATGTTGATTTTGCAAAAGAAAACCCCAATGCGCTTATTTCCGTTTTAATTATTGGGAATTTAATGATGAGCAAAGGTCTTCCCGGTGATGAGGTCAAGGCTCTTTACGAGGCCCTTACACCAGAAATGAAACAATCCACTCCTGGAGAAAAATTGGGAGATCAACTGGAAAAGCAAAAAACAACAGAAATAGGTGGTATAGCCCCTGAGTTTTCCGCCCCAACTCCAAACGGTGATCTATTGGCATTAAGTGATGTAAAAGGGAAACTAACCTTGATCGACTTTTGGGCTGCTTGGTGCAGGCCATGCAGGGCAGAAAACCCAAACATTGTTTCTGTTTACAACAAATATCATGATAAAGGGTTAAACGTAATTGGCGTTTCTTTAGATGCTCGTGCAGAGGATTGGACTAAAGCTATTGAAGCAGATGGTCTAGCATGGAACCATATCTCTAACCTGAAACGTTTTCAGGACCCTGTGGCCCAGTTATATAATATAAATGCAATCCCCGCTGCTTTTCTCATAGACGAAAATGGGGTAATCGTGGCAAAGGATCTTCGAGGTCCGGATTTAGAACAAAAAGTATCAGAGCTACTTAACTAGTTTGAATAAATCACATAATAAAAGCCTAAGGACACCCTTGGGCTTTTTGTTTTTTTGAACAACCCACTTAAATTTTCCCCATCTTTTCCAAAAGAAAAAGAATTATGATCGGAACTGCCAATAGAAGCACGATCAATGTATCTGTCACAAAAAGTTCTGGCCTAAACAAAAGCGTAATGGCATATCCTCCAATGGCTCCACCAAAATGAGCAGTATGCCCAATATTTCCATGTCTGCTCTTCATTCCATAAATTGAATATAATAGATAGGCTATCCCTAATACATAGGCAGGCAATTGTATTGGAATGAACATGATCCCCAATTGCATGTTTGGGTTTAGCAAAATTGCTGCATATAAAATCCCTGTAACCGCGCCACTTGCACCAACCGCACTATAATAAGGTTCATCTTTGTGAAAAAAGAGTGCTAAAAGACTCCCGCCAATAAGACTAATAAAATAGATAATTAAAAATCTGGTAGGCCCAAAACCATTAATCACCACATTGGCAAAAAAATAGAGGGTGAACATATTAAAAAATAAATGGGAAATGTCTACATGTAAAAAACCAGAAGTAACGGTTCTTTCACGCTGTCCAGCTTTTATTCCTCCAATGCTAAATTTGTATCGGTCAAAAAAGACAGTGTCGCCAAACCCTCGTAAAGAGACAACAATATTTACAGCGATAATAGCAATTGTAGCCGCATGCAAATTGTACATATTCTATAATATTAGGGGCAAATATAGCTATATTTGCCCCAAGATCCACTTATGCAATTAGTAGTTTTTATCCTTGCCTATCCGCTGCTCTGGTTGATTTCCAGACTACCATTTAGAATACTTTATTTAATTTCTGATGTCGTATACCAATTACTTTATCATCTTATAGGATATCGTAAAAAAGTGGTCAGGAATAACCTTAAATTGGTTTTTCCAGAAAAATCAGATGAAGAGCGCCAGTTAATAGAAAAGAAATTCTACAAACACCTTTGCGATATCTTTTTAGAAATGGCAAAGACATTGGGGATCAGCACTAAACAAATGAACAAAAGATATGTTTTTACCAATGTGGAAGTGCTGAAAAAATTGGAAAGTGAAGGCAAAAATACAATGATAATGATGCCACATTATGCAAGTTGGGAGTGGGTTTTTTCTTTGAACTCTCAGTTAAATTCCAAAGCCTATGCCATTTATCAGGCTATTCAAAACAAGTATTTTGATAAATTGGTCCGTGACATTAGGAGCAAATATGGTACAACGCTAATACGAACCAACGAAAGCCGAAAAATAATAAAAGATGCCAAAGCAAGTGGTGATTTGATTACGGTTGGTATCATTAGTGACCAGTCTCCCATGCTGAACAGAACAAGACATTGGGCAAAATTCATGAACATTACCGTACCAATCCATGTTGGAGGGGAAGAACTCTGTAAGGTTCATGACATTATTCCGATTTATCTTAAGGTTAAAAAACTGAAACGCGGCCATTATCAAGGTACTTTCAAAGTCCTAGCAGAAAAACCTACAGAAGTTGAGGGATATAAAATTTCTGAAGCTTTTTTAAAAGAGGTTGAAAAATCTGTTTATGAAGCTCCGGAATACTATTTCTGGACCCATAAAAGATGGAAGCATAAGGACAAAGCACCTAAAGAGTTTCAAAACAAGGCTAACCCCAATGTCAATCAAAAAGCAATTTAAAAAACGACATCTTCTCTTCATCGCTGTATTTGGGTATTTACTTTTTGCAAACTCGTGCATGACCATGCGCACCTCGTCTACAAAAACCATTGCATATTTTCAAGAAAAACAGGTTACATATCTAGATGAAACCCTGGAACTCCAAGGGAAAGAATTACATTACATTCAAACGGGCAAACAAGATGCGCCAACATTAGTTTTTGTGCATGGGTCCCCAGGAAGCTGGGATGCTTATAAAACCTATCTAACCGACTCTTCACTCGTAGATAATTTTCGAATTATAGCCCCAGACAGACCTGGTTTTGGGAAAAGCAATTTTCGCAGAAGCATGGGACTTAAACCCCAGGCAATTATGCTTAATGAACTTTTAATGCAATTGGACAATGGAAGACCGTATACCTTAATCGGTCATTCCTATGGAGGGCCATTAATCGTAAAAATGGCTCTGGAAAGACCAGAACAATATAAAAACCTGGTGATATTAGCAGGAGCTTTGGATCCCGCGGCAGAAAAACCAGAAAAATGGAGGAAGCCACTGACTTGGGCTCCACTAAAATATTTAGTGCCGGGAGCACTGAAACCTTCCAATGATGAGCTCTGGATGCTTAAAAAAGACCTAAAGGCTATGCAACCACAGTTAAACCAATTAACACAACGTACTTTGATTGTTCATGGCAAAGAAGACAAATTGGTTCCATACCAAAATGTCCCCTTCATGGAAAAGCATTTTACATCTGTGGACAGCTTAAAAGTGATTTCCATAGAAAAGGAAAACCATTTTATAGTATGGAATCAGGAGAAATTGGTAAAACAAGCCTTGCTGGAATGGGTCTTGCCAAACTAACATTGCTAATATGTTGTAAAGCGTTGTTCGTCTAATTTTTTTAAACTCCATTCTAAATTTTCCCTATACTTCCACCATGGAATTTTTGTGGTCTATTTTTGAAGAAATAATTGGCTTTTTGGGAATCTCCCAAGCTTTGGAAATTCTTAAAACAGGGGATTATTCCACTTTTAAAACCTATGATGGAATAGCATCTTTAATCTATCCCATTATTCCATTACTTCTCCTACTTGAATTCTTTGTGGGCCTTATCTATAAAAAGCCCCAGATAAAAGTGTACAAAGTAAACTTCCTTATTTACATTTTCAATCGATTTGTGGGACGCTTTATTTCCATAGCCATGGTTGCTTATTGCATTGGTCTTTTTAGTCCAATTGCGCATTTTAAAATTGGAAGCAGCTGGTATTGGTATATCTACGCATATGTGGTCTGGGAATTCGGACATTTTATTTATCATTATCTAGGACATAAAGTTCGGATTTTCTGGTGTTTACACTCTACCCATCATGCTCCAGAGGAAATGAACCTTTCGGTAACCCATGCGCATTTCTTTCTGGAAGCGCCTTACGCAGATGTTATTCGCACAACGGTATGTATTCTTTTGGGTGTACAACCTGAGCTTTTATTTACCGTAATGTTCATAGATGGTACTTATGGTGCGTTCATTCATATAGGGGAAAATCTAATTAAGGATGCACGCTTTGGGTTTTTAAACAAAATTATTCTTACCCCTTCTCATCATAGGGTGCATCATGCACGTAATCCATTGTACATGGACACCAATTTCTGTAACCTTCTAAACATTTGGGACAGACTGTTTGGAACTTATCAAGAAGAACAAAAGAATGTAGAAGTTGAGTACGGTATTACCCGAAAAATGGATTCAGGAAACTTTATTGATGTCTATTTTGGTGAAATCATTTCACTGGCAAAAGATGTAATAAATGCTCCAGGCATTATGAACAAACTGCGTTATATTATCATGCCTCCTGGTTGGAGTCATTCCGGAGCCCACAAAACTGCTAAAATGTTGAGGGAGGCCTACTTAGAGAATAATCTTGATGCCTAAAATTATCCCAAATTTTGTAAGTTCCTGAACTTTGTTTTATACATTGTAGTTCAATCAAAAAACTATAACATGAAACAACTGTTCACCTGCGTCGCTTTATGTTTTTTTGCATCATCCATAGGGCAAGAAACCAAAGTGATTTCCGAAGAAACAATCATTTCCATAAAGAAAGATATTTGGATACCATTTATGGAAGCATATGCCAATTTAGATTCAGAAAAGCTAAAATCCATCCATTCAGCTGATATTGTTAGAATCTATATGGATCAGAACACTGTAGAAAATGGACAAAGCTATATGGAAAATTTTGGAGGCTTTCTAGATAGCATGAAACAACGTGATGGACGTTTGGGAATAGCCTTTGCTATTCTATCAACTGCAATTGATGAAAACGAAGAATTAGCCTACCAAACAGGGTATTATCGCTTTAGCTCTAAACGAAAAGATGACGCTGAACTAATAGTTCGAGGTTACGGTCTTTTTAGTGTTGGAATAAAAAAAATAGACGGTGTTTGGAAATTATGGTTAGACTCTGATAAAAGGATCAACATTGATGCTGCCGAGTTCAACAATCAAGATATCATCTACGAATTGAATGACTAATCTAGTCCCGCAACCTCTTTAATCTCATCAATAATATGGTCTGCAAGGTCGTTTGCCGCTTGTTGACTTTTAGCTTCAGTATAGATCCGAATAATGGGTTCGGTATTGGATTTGCGCAGATGTACCCAGTTTTCAGGGAAATCTATTTTAACTCCATCAATGGTGGATACTTGCTCGTTTTTGTATTTGTCATGCATTGCTTCTAACAGCGCATCCACATCTAAATCCGGTGTCAACTGTATCTTCTTTTTGCTCATAAAGTAGCTAGGATAACTTGCCCTAAGTTCCGCAACCGTACCTCCTCTTTCTGCCATGAGCATTAGAAATAGTGCTGTGCCTACTAAAGAATCACGCCCGTAATGGCTTTCTGGATAGATAATTCCTCCGTTGCCTTCTCCTCCAATTATTGCATTGTTTGCCTTCATTTTAGTGACCACGTTCACCTCTCCAACGGCTGCCGCTTCGTATGTTCCCCCATGCTTTTCAGTTATATCACGAAGTGCTCTGGAAGAAGATAGGTTGGAAACAGTGTTTCCTTTTGTTTTTCCCAATACATAATCAGCACAGGCCACCAGGGTATATTCTTCACCAAACATTTCACCATCATTGCTAATAAAGGCCAATCTATCAACATCTGGGTCCACTACAATGCCAAAATCGGCTTGCTCTTCAACAACCAACTTACAGATGTCGCCCAAATGTTCTTTTAAAGGTTCAGGGTTATGGGGAAAGTGCCCTGTAGGGTCACAGTACAATTTTATCACCTCCACCCCTAATTCTTCCAACAATTTTGGAATGGCAATTCCACCAGTGGAGTTAACGCCATCCACAACTACTTTGAAGCCGGCTTTTTTTATAACTTCCTTATCAACCAAAGGAAGTTCCAAAACTTCGTCAATATGAACATCTATATATGAATCATTCTTGATGATTTTTCCTAAATCATCAACTTCTGAAAAGTTAAAATCTTCTTTTTCGGCCAATTCAAGAATAACAGCTCCCTGTTCGGCATCTAAAAATTCACCGCGCTCATTTAACAATTTAAGGGCGTTCCATTGTTTGGGGTTATGGCTGGCAGTGAGGATAATTCCCCCATCAGCTTTTTCTAAAGGAACAGCAATCTCTACAGTGGGAGTCGTGGACAAACCTAAGTCCACCACGTCTATTCCAAGCCCAACAAGAGTCGACACTACCAAATTTTGAATCATTTCTCCAGATAAACGGGCATCTCTTCCAATAACAACGGTCAATTTCTCTTTACCTGCATAATCTTTGAGCCATGTTCCATAGGCAGCAGCAAACTTCACCGCATCTATTGGGGTAAGGTTGTCGTTTGTAGTTCCTCCTATAGTACCACGTATTCCAGAAATTGATTTTATAAGCGTCATAATTGTTAAAAAAGTTTTTGCAAATATAACGGGGTATTTGCTATTCCATGTTTTGAATTTGTAAATTTCATCAGAAAAGAACATTGGATCAATGAATTTCTTGGCACATATTTATCTGTCCTTTGGCGATAAGGAAATAACCCTTGGTAATTTTTTTGCCGATCACATCCGCGGAAACAAATACAAGCACTTTCCTGAGAGGATCCAAAAAGGAATTTTATTACATAGAGAAATAGATACTTTTACTGACGCTCACCCTATTGCCAAACAAAGTAGTAAAAGGCTTCACAAAAATTATAGCCACTATAGCAGAGTCATTGTTGATATTTTTTATGATCATTTTTTGGCAAAAAACTGGAAAAAATATTCCGAAGTGCCCTTAGAGGAATTTGTTGAAAACTTCTATGATCTATTAGAGGATAACTATGGTGTCTTGCCACTGGCAACACAACGTATGATGCCTTATATGATCACGGACAACTGGTTGCTGAGCTATGCCAATTTGGATGGGATTTCAAAAGTTCTTGCAGGAATGAACAGAAGGACCAAAAACAAATCAAAAATGAATTTTGCCATTTTAGATCTAGAAGAGCATTACAGTGCTTTTGAAAATGAGTTTACCCTTTTTTTTGAAGAATTGATTACCTTTTCCCAACAAAAATTTAATTCCTTATGCGAAGAATAATACTTGCTCTCCCATTTCTTTTATTCCTAAACTGTAAACAACAACCTGCACTCCCTACTGGATTAGTGACCGAAAAAGCAATGGTGGTTTCTGCAAGAGAAGAAGCTTCCAAAATAGGTTCAGAAATCATGGAAAATGGCGGAAACGCATTTGATGCCATGGTGGCCACAGAATTGGCTTTGGCAGTAGCTTATCCTTTTGCAGGTAACCTTGGCGGTGGCGGTTTCATGGTCTACCGAAAAAATAATGGAGATATTGGAGGTTTGGATTACAGAGAAAAGGCTCCCCTCTCGGCGCATAGGGACATGTACTTAGATTCCTTGGGTAATGTAATACCCAATATGAGTACCGTTGGAGCTACGGCGGTAGGAGTACCGGGAACAGTGGCTGGTGTTATGGAAGTACATAAAAAGTTTGGTTCATTATCCCTTTCAGATATTTTGACGCCAGTAATTAAATTGGCCAAAAAAGGTGTGTTAGTTACGGAAAAACAAGCAAAAAGATTAGAAAGTTATAAAGAGCGTTTTATCCAGGTAAATGGTGACAGTACCAAGTTTGCAGCCAACTTTGTTGCCGGAGACACTATTAAATATCCTGCGCTAGCTTCAACTTTAGAAAAAATATTGGAAAATGGTAGAGATGGTTTTTACAAAGGTGAAGTAGCGGAAAAGCTAGCAACGTTCATCCAAGAAAAAGGTGGTTTCATTACAACAGAAGATTTGGAAAGGTACGAAGCCAAATGGCGTCAGCCTGTAGTTTTTAAGTACAAAGATTTACGTGTTATTTCAATGAGTCCGCCAAGTAGTGGCGGAGTCACCATAAATCAAATCTTTAAAATGATCGAGTCATATGATATTTCAAAATATGGACATAATTCGGCTAAATCAGTACAATTGTTTACCGAGGCAGCTAGGCGCGCTTACGCTGACCGTAACTATTTCTTAGGAGACCCTGATTTTGCTGATATTCCATTAGACGTGATTTTGAGTGATGCTTATTTACAAGAAAGAATGCAAGATTTTTCTTTTGATAAGGCAACGTTATCTTCTGATGTAAGTCATGGAGAGGTTGAGATTATTGAGAGCATGGAAACCACCCACTACTCCATTGTTGATGACAAAGGGAATGCCATTTCAGCAACAACAACATTGAACGGGGGCTATGGTTCCAAGCTATACTCTGCAGAGCTTGGATTCTTTTTAAACAATGAGATGGATGATTTTAGCTCAAAAGCTGGGGTGCCAAATATGTTTGGTCTTATTGGAGCGGAAGCCAATAGCATTGCTCCTGAAAAACGAATGTTGAGCAGCATGACTCCAACACTGGTTGAAAAAGATGGAAAACTTTATATGGTGGTAGGAACTCCTGGTGGCTCAACCATAATCACAGCGGTAGCGCAAACAATTCTTAATGTTTATGAATACAATCTAAGTATGCAAGAGGCAGTAAATGCTCCGCGTTTTCATCATCAATGGCTGCCAGATGTAGTGTTTTTTGAAGAAGAAGGTTTTTCAGAAGAGTTAAAATCTAGTCTCAAAGAAAAAGGATACCAAATTTTTGAAGGTAGAAGTCGAATTATTGGAAAAGTGGATGCCATACGAGTACTAAAGAATGGCAAGTTGGAAGGTGGTGCTGACAAAAGAGGGGATGATACTGCGGTTGGTTACTAAGGTCGAATGCCTATGACTTATGATGTTGTAATCTTAACAGACCGAAGGTTCATAAATCCAAAGAAATCCGGCAAATCCATTGACAATGTATTGTTAGAAGACAAATTGGTTTCAGATGCCTTACATCATATTGGGCTTAAGGTTACAAAAAGGTCTTGGGACGATTCAAATTTTGATTGGACATCTACAAAATATGCGCTGTTTAGAAGCACATGGGATTGCTTTGAACGCTTTTCAGAATTCTCTCTTTGGCTCAAAGAAGTTTCTAGCAAGACACAGCTCATCAATTCCCAAAAATTAATTTATTGGAATATTGACAAGCATTATATGCTAGACTTGGCCAAAGCCGGAATTACCATTCCTAGAACTTTATTTGTAGAAAAAGGAACCGCAACCAGTTTAAAAAAGGCATATGGCCATGCAAGAGAAAACGATAATTTTAAATCTACCACTTTTGTGCTAAAACCTTGTTTTTCAGGCGGTGCAAGACATACTTATAAAATTGAACCAGAAGAGATCAGTCAATATGAAACTATCTTTCAAGAATTGATCGTAGAAGAAGCCATGATGCTGCAAGAGTTCCAGAAGAATATAGTGGAACAAGGGGAAGTATCCATGATGGTATTCAATGGAAAATTCGTCAATGCAGTTTTAAAGATCGCCAAACCGGGAGATTTTAGAGTACAAGATGATTTTGGGGGAAGTGTTCAAGCATATTTGCCCTCTCAGAAAGAAATCGATTTTGCTGAAAAGGTTGTCCATGCTGCCCCAGAACTCCCTATTTATGCCCGAGTCGATATTTTCCTAGACAATGATGGTAACTGGGCCTTGGCAGAACTGGAAATTTTTGAACCAGAACTTTGGTTCAGGCTTTATCCCAAAGCGGCAGATACCCTTGCAAACGGCATAAAGGAAAGACTTTTTTAATGAAACGTATTTTAAAAATTGTAGGAATTCTAATCCTTGGCGCTCTCCTTTTTGCGTGGTATGCTCATGAACCGCTTCCTGAGGGAAATGTGGGGGCCAAAGCAGACGCCCTTGCGCACAAGATGTTAAAAGCCCTTAATTATCAAGAATACAAGAAAACCCGATTTTTAGAGTGGTCTTACAGAAACGGTGCCAACCAGTATAAATGGGACAAACAAAAAGGCACTGTAAAGATAAAATGGGATGATTATCTTGTATTGTTAGATTTGGTCAAAACCAAAAATAGCAAGGTGACAAAATCTGGAAAAAACCTATCTCATAAAAAAGAAAGCAAAACTATTGCCCAGGCCCTAAAAATGTTCAACAACGACTCCTTTTGGTTGGTAGCACCTTACAAGATATTTGATAAAGGCACTACCAGAAGTATCGTAATTAACGAAGATGGTTCACAGAGTCTATTGGTATCGTATTCTGAAGGAGGCACAACGCCGGGCGATCATTACCTTTGGAAATTCAACCCAGACGGATTTCCGGAAAGTTTTAAAATGTGGGTGAAAATAATTCCTGTTGGAGGAGTTGAAGCTTCTTGGAACGATTGGAAAGTAATGGAAAGTGGAGCGTTTTTACCTCAATCCCACCAATTAGGTCCTTTGACATTGGATATGGGTATCATTAAGGGATATAATTAATTTCAATTATAATTCGCTCAATCCATATTCAGTCAACACTACCCCCCACTCTTGAGTCTCCATAATTTCTAAAATAGCCTGCGAAACCTTTTGCTCAAGCTCTATATTGTTTTTAACTATTCCAAAAGCATAAAACTGGACGTCAAACTTAATTGGCAATATTTCCAGTTCGTTTAGGGTTGAATCTTTCTTAATTCGATATTGCAAAATAGGTTCATCATAGATGAAAGCGTCTATCTTTTCTTCCTTTAAATCTGATAATCCAGGGATAACCCCGTTATAAAGCGAAATATTCTTAAAAAAATGCGCCTTTAAAAAGTCATTTGCACTTGAACTGTTTACCGTTCCCACACTACGCTTTTTAAAAGCATCAAAACTATCAGTATTATCTGCAAGTTGATTTACCGTTAGACTGGAGGCTATGCTTGCCGTAAGTCCAGAAACAAATAACAAGCCACTTAACATTAGCCCCAATGCCGCGATCTTACCCAATCTTGTCTTAGGGGCTTTGTCACCGTAACCAACTGTGGTAACCGTAACAATGGACCACCAAAAACCATCCCAAATACCTCTAAGACCAGAACGGAAATGTTCAGGGTTGTTACGTTTTTCAAAAAACCAAATTAGCGTACCAAAAAACAACAAAATGAAAAAGAGAACCAAAAACCCTCTAAGAATATTGACATGAAGAAAAGCGTCCAAAAAATTCTTCAGCTTTTGAATTGATGAAGATTTGGCCACCGCAATAGTAGAGTGCGAAGCAAAAAAAGAATGGGTGAATTCCATCTGTTTACTCCGTGTTCCTGTAATGGTGAGTGGATTTATACTTACATCTATACTCCCATGTTTCAATGAATCCAGCATAGCGCTAAAATCCATTGGAACCAATTTGTATTCCAAATCCAATTCTTTTGCAACACGACCCCATAACCAAACATTGATACCTTCCAAAAGTTTTCCTTCCTGAATGATGAATGGAGCGGCCGCTGTATATCCAACTATCAAGGTATCTCTTTCAACTTGGGCAAGTGAAAATGAAAAATTGCTCAACAAGAGTATAGTGAATACCAGCTTTTTCACTTAAAATAAAGAGGTTGGTTAAGTGACTAATATAATCAAGAATTACTAAAAACGGGCAAACTAGTTCTTTACGTTCCCCATTTGCTGTTTCAATTCATCCATGGATTGCTGAAGTTGTCGTAATAGTCCCGTTTCCGTAGTGGCATCAACATTAAAGGTCAATTTACTGCTTACTTCCCAAATTTCTTGTATCTGGAAAGGCTTTATGTCATACGGAGGGTAGGTTTCGTTCAAGGAAACCAATGTAATATTATTGGAGTTTGGACGTTTTTCAATCTTCTTGACCAGTACAGCATCTTGCAGCACCACTACGTACATCTTATTTGCGCTTATGTGATCAATATGCTCAACAGATTTGGCCAATACCCAATCGCTAGGCCTAAGATTTGGCAACATACTATCCCCTTCAACTTGAAAACCTCGATAGGTAGCGTTTCTAAACTCAGGAATGGGTAAATCAAAAGCTGGCAATTGATGGTACCAACTGGTATCTGAAATGTTTTGAGGGTATCCTGCGGCAGCTTTGGCATTTACCAAAACCATATTATCATTGTCGGCACTATCTACGGTTACCACCTTGGGAATTACGCTGGTTCTGGAAGTTTCCAAATGCTTTTCCTCACTTTCGCCAAACAACCAAAGTGGATTAATATTGAATTGTTTCAACAACTCGGCCACTACTTTACCTGATAATTTGGTACGTCCCCGTTCAATATCTGCGGTGGTATTGGAAATACCCAACAACTTGGCAAATTCAGCTTGGGTATGCCCCAACTCTCTCCGAATTTCTATAAAACGCTTTAAGGTCAATTCGTTCTCCATATTTCAAATATACTAAATTTGGAATATTTCCAAAATATAATTTGGAATATTTCCATAATTAGGAATATTTCCATAATTTTGGATTAATTACAAATCAACATGGATTTTAATCGAATACAAGAAAAATTGAATGTTCTGGCCGATGCCGCCAAATACGATGTTTCTTGTGCCAGCAGTGGTAGTGATAGGGCCAATAAGGACAACGGTCTTGGGAATGCTTCCAAAATGGGCATATGTCATAGTTATACTGAAGATGGTAGATGTGTATCACTTTTAAAAATACTGTTGACAAACCACTGCATTTTTGATTGCGCCTACTGTGTTACACGTAAAAGCAATGATGTAAAACGAGCCGCCTTTAAGATTCAGGAAGTGGTGGACTTAACCATCAACTTTTATAGAAGAAATTATATTGAAGGTTTGTTTTTGAGTTCTGGCATTTTCAAAAATGCGGATTACACGATGGAACGTCTCATCGCAGTGGCCAAAAAATTGCGTTTGGAAGAAAATTTTAATGGGTACATTCATTTAAAATCCATTCCAGATGCCAGTGATGAATTAATGTACGAGGCTGGCTTGTATGCGGACCGGCTCTCCGTGAATATTGAAATACCAACTATCTCTGGCCTTAAGTTATTGGCCCCAGATAAGAAACATGAGGATTTTACCAAGCCCATGCTTAAGGTTAAAAATGAGTTGTTGCGCTTTAAAAATGAACACAAAGTCATTAAAAGCACACCCAAATATGCCCCCGCAGGGCAAAGTACCCAAATGATTGTAGGAGCTACGGGCGAAACGGATAAGGACATTATGTATTCTGCCACCTATTACTATAAGCAATACAATATGAAACGGGTGTATTATTCTGGTTACGTGCCTGTGGCGGAAGACAATCGTCTTCCCTCAATAGGCACACAGGTACCCATGCTACGAGAAAACAGGTTGTACCAAACAGATTGGTTGTTGCGCTTTTATGGTTTTGCCGTTAATGAAATCTTGAACAATGACCATCCAAACCTGGACATAGATGTAGATCCAAAACTTTCTTGGGCATTAAGGAACATGCATCACTTTCCAGTGGATATAAATAGTGCTGACAAGCGTATGCTTGCCCGTATTCCGGGAATGGGCATGAGGTCTGTGGAAAAAATTTTAAATGCCCGTAAGTTTCGAAAATTGAACTGGGACCACCTAAAGAAGATTGGAGTGGCCCTCAACCGCGCCAAATATTTTATGATTTGCGATTCTAGACATTGGGAGCGCAAGGATTTGGATGCAGAGAAAATTAAAGGAATGATTCTACAACAATCTACAGGAAAGTTCAGGAATCAGTATAGTACGCAGTTATCATTATTTAATTAAAACCTAATGAATATGATACAAACACAAAAAAGAACCAACCACTTGGAGCGCAGCCGAGAAGTTATCTTGAATCTTGGGTATGATTTTATTGTATTTAAAAGTAAAATCAACAAGGGTGTGACTGCAGTTAGAGAAAAAATATCAAAAAAGAACAAATCATGAATCCATCAAAAACCCTCATTTACGATGGAAGCTTTAATGGCTTCCTCACCACTGTCTTTGTAGCCTTTGAAGAGAAAATAGATGTGGTGGACATTCAACGAAACACACAAGGTCAAAACGGACTCTTTTCTGAAACGGAGACAATATTCACCAATGTGGAAAAGGCAAAGCGTGTTTGGAATGGTATACGAAGCACAAGCCATAACGCTATAACCAATGTGTATTTTGCCTTTTTGAGCGAAGTAGACGGTATAGAGCTTACACTCTATTCCTACATTCTAAAGCTGATGACGGCCAAAGGAGCAAAACAAACAGATTATTCAGACGGTATTGTGCTTCGCATTAGTCAATTGGCACGCTCCGTAGGCCGAGAGAAACATCGAATGGAGGCCTTTGTGCGATTTCAATTGACCAAGGATGATATTTATTTTGCCAATATTGAGCCTGACTTTGATGTTTTGCCCCTAATTTCAAAACATTTTAGGAATAGATATGCAGACCAACAGTGGTTAATCTATGATGTAAAGCGTAAATATGGGATTTACTATAATAAGGAACACGTAGAATTAATTTCACTTAACCTTAAGGAGGTTCACTTTAACAAAATACATAAAAGTGACGCCTTATTAAATGAAGAATACGATTACCAAGCCCTATGGAACGATTATTTTAAGAGCACCAACATTAAATCTCGAATCAACAGAAAATTACACAAACAACATGTACCCAAACGGTACTGGAAGTATCTTAGCGAAAAGAAAGAAACAGCATAGTCAATGGCCTTTAAACAATTAAAACTTTGGTTTGATGGTGATTTGGCAAATCTATTGGCAAACAAACTGATGGAACAACAAGTGGAATTTGACAAAAGTTCCTTTGTGCGAACCATAGCCGATGAAGTGGATGATCTAGAACTCAAAGATCGGGTAGAATGCATTGCCGATACTTTAAAGTCCCATCTATCCAAAGATTATCCCGTCGCTATCTCGCAATTAATAAAAATTCTTGGCCCTGAAAATGAAAAAGAGACTGGCATGTTCAAAGAGTACTATTGGGTCATGCCCATAGCCAAGTATGTGGAAAAATACGGCTTGGAACATTTTGACATTTCCATGAATGCAATTCAAGAAATAACCAAACGTAATACCGGGGAATATACCATTCGCCCCTATTTAGAAAGGTATTCAGAGCGTACTTTAAAAGTAATGAAGACCTGGTCCAAGGATAAAAATAAGCATGTACGCCGCCTGAGCAGTGAAGGGGTGCGACCCAGACTGCCCTGGGCAAGTAAACTAGACATCTTTATTAAAGACCCCTCTCCTATCCTACCAATTTTGGAAAGTTTAAAAGATGATGCTAGCAAATATGTGCAAACATCGGTAGCCAATTGCATTAACGATATTTTAAAGGACAACCCAGAAATTGCAAAAAAGCTAATTGCGCGTTGGGCTCGCAATGCCACCAAAGAACGTAAATGGATCATAAAACATGCATTACGGAATTTGATTAAGACAAAAGATTTGTGGGCCTTGAAAATGGTTGAATAACTGCTATTATTGTTAAAAAATAAGCGGTAAACTACCGTATAACTGCTTGATTCTGAAAGAAAAATCAACGAACTTCGTTATCACCCGTTAAAGAGGAATTAAAACTCTTCTTAACCAATATTGTTGTGAGTCATTAAAGCAAACCAAAATGAAAAAGGTAAAAAAAACTGGACTAAACATATTCTTTTGGATTTTGACAAGTGCGAACATTGTGGCGCAAGAATCTGTTCAACACATTTTTGCGGGAGGAATCCTTGATTTTAATACTGAAAAAATTGAAAACAATGTTCTCATTACCATTAAAAAAGGCAAAATCATTGAAGTTGAAAAAAACTTCAACCTGTCAACTTTAGAAAACTATATTGACCTATCAGATTATACCATTCTTCCCGGATTAATAGACTGTCACACTCATTTAATAGGTAATTGGTACATGGAACAGGACGAATTTGATGTTTACGCTTTGCCTGCAGCTTCGTATGGAATAATCGGAACTGTAAATGCAAAGAAAACATTAGAAGCAGGATTTACCACCATTAGAGACTTACATAGCTATTTTTATGGCGATGTTGCCTTAAGGGATGCTATTAATAAAGATTGGATTATTGGACCAAGAATGTACGTGAGCGGCCCAGCACTAACAATTACGGGCGGGCATGGTGCGTTTGGGAATTGGTTAAGTCCTCAAATTGAATTTAAAGATAAGCTTGTCAGTATTGCGGATGGTGAAGATGAAGTGCGAAAAGAAACACGCAAACATCTAAAATATAAAGTAGACTGGGTTAAAATTTTTGCAACAGGAGGATTTGGTTCTTACGGTACAAAACCAGGTGCTGCATCTTATACGATTCAAGAAATTGCAGCAGCAGTAGATGAAGCCGGCAAAAGAGGAATTAAGGTTGCAGCCCATGCGCATGGCACAGAGGGAATCAAAAATGCTCTGCTAGCCGGTGTTACCTCAATAGAACATGCTACTTTTCTTGATAATGAAACCATTGAACTATTACTTCAAAAAGAAGCATTTCTTTCAATGGACTTATTATCGGCTTACTACGAGTTAATAGAGAAAAATAAGGACTTTGGAGACAAGGGTGATGATTCCAACAACAATAAAATGTTTGAGTCTTTATTGGAAACCTTTTCAAAAGCTTATAAGAAAAATGTAAAAATAGTATTCGCGACAGATGCAGGGGTTTACCCCCATGGCAGAAATGCTGAACAATTTTCGCTAATGAAAGAGGCTGGAATGAAAGAAATTGACATCATTAAAAGCGCTACACTTACTGCTGCTGAACTACTTGGAATTGAAGACAAAATCGGAAGTATAGAAAAAGGCAAATTAGCAGATATTGTTGCTATAAGAGGAAATCCGCTGACTAATATTAAATTGCTGGAGAATATTCCTTTTGTAATGAAAGACGGAAAAATTTATAAAAATGAAAAGTAACGCCTTCCAATAATGTGCCTAATTAATAGCAGTTTAAGTGATAAAACCAAAGTATCAACAGAAAAAAGAGTCAGGGCAAACTGAAAGTTTGGGAGCAGAGCACCGCTACTACTCATATACAATACCGATAACAAAACCCAAAATCCCTCACTCCACTTAAATATTCTCTTTTAGTTCAAGTAACATAATCACCAAAACATCGTCATCTCATAAGAACCTGGAAAACTTAAAGATGAAGAAGAAAGTTTTAAAAACCTTAAAATTTATACTGATTTCACTGGCTGTGTTCAGCCTTATCGTTATTGCAGGACTGCTATGGCCCATGCCAGAAATAGCTTTGCCAGAAAAACATGAAAGCATCCTCATAAAATCCATCAATATTATTGATGTAAACACCGGTATCATCCTTGAAAATAGAAACGTTTGGATAGAAAAGAATAGAATTAGCGCTATAGACAGCATAACACCAGATAAAAACTATGGGGACAGTTTTACCATAGATGGTCAAGGCAAGTATCTTATTCCGGGGCTTTGGGATATGCATACGCATTCCACTCAGCATTCCAAATGGCTTCATCACCCCTTGTACATTGCAAATGGTGTTACTTCCATTAGAGATTTATCCGGACAAATGGGTAAGAAAGATAGCTATTGGGCAGGAACAAAAGATAGGCTCGGTTGGAATCAAAAGCTTGAACATAATGAGCAAGTTACTCCTAGGTATATTTTGCAAAGCAGCTATCAAATAAACGGGGATAATTCTGTTCCTTCTGGCTATCCTGAGTTTTTTAGTGTAGAAAATGTAAAAGACGTACCTCTATTATTGGAACATTATCAAAAAGAAGGTGCCAACTTTATTAAGGTATACTCAGATATCCCGGTTGCCTCATACAGACAAATTGCAAAAGAGGCGCCAAAGTATGGTTTGCACATTGCTGGACACAAACCTTTAGGGGTTTCTTTGGAGGAAGCAATAGGTTTAGGACAACGTAGTTTTGAGCATGGAAGGGTATTTATGTTCGATTGTTTTCCGGGCGCAGAAAAACTTTTAGCTGCTGAAGATAAAAGAGCCATCTATTATGAGTCCAAAAAATCCATGGGTGAAGATTTTGATGCTTTAAAAGCGGAACATTTGATGGACTTAATGCGTCAAAAAAACGCACATTGGGTTCCTACCTTGCAAATGTTGAAAATATCTGCCTTTGCAAATGATTTAGATTATGTGGAGAACAAAAATTTAAAATACATCCCAACACTAAGAAAGAAGCTTTGGTGGAATCCAGATGTTGCAAGAGCTGCAGAATACAACCAATCCAAAGAGGGAAAAGGAATCAATATGAAGCTTTATAAATCTGCTAAGAAGCAGGTAGGCATGGCACAAAAAAAAGGTGTTCCTATTATGACAGGAACAGATGTCACGGATTCTTATGCTTTTCCTGGTTTTGCGCTACATACAGAAATGAAAGAACTTACTGCATGTGGCCTCACAAATTTAGAGGCCTTGAGAGCTGCCACAATAATTCCGGCAACCTACAGCCATGTGGGAAAAGACCTGGGAAGTGTTGCCGAAGGCAAAATAGCAGACCTATTGATTCTTGAAAAAAACCCTTTAGAAAAAATTAGCAATACCAACTCCATTTCGAGCGTTGTTTTGAATGGAGTATTGTATGATAAGGAAAGACTGGAAACATATAAAGATAACACTGCTTCTCTAGCTTCTTCATTTCATATGAACGTTAAATTTATTTTTAGTCTTTTGGGCAGCCCCTTGATCAGAAAACAATTTGCGGATTAATTTAGAATACAAACCATAACATATTTTTGAAAAGCAGGTAATAACCTGACGTATAACCTCTTGATTTTAAACGAAAAATCAACGAACTTCGTTATCGCTCGCTAAGAAGCAATTAAGACTGCTCTTAGCTATATTGTTTTTTGCATTTTAATTAATATTTATGAAACTGTCTATTATTCTTACAACATCCCTGTTTTTCTTGTTAGCATCTTATGTCAAGGCTCAAACTAAACAAGATTCTTTAGCAATTAAACAAGCCGCATTGGATTACATTGAATCTCAACATAATGTAAAACCTGAGCAATTTGAACGTTCAGCTCACCCAAGAATGGTCAAAAGGACTTTTTGGACGAATAAAAAAACCAAAAAAGAATATTTAAGAGAAACTTTTACGGACGCTATGGTTTTATTGGCAGAAACGTATAATCAAAATGGAGATAAATTTCCTGAAAACCCAAAAAAGGAAATTATAATCCTTGATATCTTTGATAAAACAGCCTCAGTTAAACTAATAGCGGATGAATGGATTGACTATATGCACATTGCAAAGCTGAACGGAAAGTGGCAAATAATAAATGTCCTTTGGCAGTTTAACGATTCTAGCAAACACTAAAATGATCCTTTTATTTTGAAATAAAGAAAACGCATTACAACCATACTTACATTTAACTGCTCGGCATAGCAATACAGTAAGTGCCTAAAGGTTTAAATCATTTACTCCGTTCTCCTACAAATTGGTCACTTTTATTTTTAAATAGCACATTAAACGTAGTAAGGCTTCCATAAATGCGCGTAATGTATTGTTGTAAATCAACCTTCTCCTGATCGTCCAAATTGTTGCTGCTATTAATCTTTTGTTCCATTACTCTAATTCGGTCTCGAACCATTACGATCTTATGAAAGAAGGTGTCGATGGGCATTTCTTTGTTGGCCAAATCATCGCCGGGTTCCAAGATTAATTTCCCTCCTCGCCATTTATCTGCTATTGCAACCTTTTCAGAGGTATCGCTCCACTTTTGTAAAATAGTGACCAAAGAACGTTCCACATCAAAGAAGCTAACACTGTCCACTTCATCCTCTACCCCATCAATCACCTCAAATTCAGAGTCTATATCAATGGTTTCCAGTCCGTTTTCAAGAAAAGTCACCCAATAATGCCTTGATGATACGTTAGTGACAACACCTTTTCCATACTCCTGATGGTCAATCCGGGAACCTATACCTAATAACTTCATATACTTCTAAGTTTTAACTTCGATTACTGCTTTTATGGACATGCCTTTTATCCGCTCAAAAATAGGAATCAATTAACAAAAACGAAACAAGAAGTCACTTCCTTTTTAAAATCCAAAACCGTATTTTAGCATCTTGTGCTATGATCAACTACGAAGAAAATATTGAAGTTCAAGGAGCTAGGGTCCATAACTTAAAAAATATTGATGTTACCATTCCCAGAGAGAAACTGGTTGTCATAACCGGGCTTTCTGGCAGTGGAAAATCATCGCTGGCCTTCGATACTATTTATGCAGAAGGACAAAGACGTTACATTGAGACTTTTTCTGCCTATGCACGCCAGTTTTTAGGAGGACTTGAACGACCAGATGTGGATAAAATAGATGGTCTTTCCCCTGTAATAGCCATCGAACAAAAAACCACATCAAAATCTCCACGTTCCACGGTTGGCACTATTACAGAAGTCTATGATTTTCTAAGGCTATTGTTTGCCAGGGCCGGTGATGCATACAGCTATAACACTGGTGAAAAAATGGTGAGTTATAGTGATGAGCAAATAAAGACCCTCATAATTGATTCTTATCGCGATAAGAAAATAAATGTTTTAGCTCCTGTGGTTAAATCAAGAAAAGGACACTACAGGGAGCTTTTTGAACAAATTGCAAAGCAAGGTTTTGTAAAAGTAAGGGTTGATGGGGAAATTATGGATATCACCAAGGGTATGAAAGTGGACCGTTACAAAACCCATGATATTGAGATTGTAATTGATCGTTTAAAAGTTGTAGAAAACGAAGAGTTCCATAAAAGACTTAACGAGTCCATAAACACTGCCATGTACAGTGGCAATAATGTGCTCATGGTTTTAGAAGAGGGTGAAAAAGTACCTCGTTATTTTAGTCGTGACCTTATGTGTCCATCTTCCGGCATCTCATACCCTACTCCCGAGCCCAATACGTTTTCATTTAATTCGCCCAAGGGTATGTGTCCAAAATGCAATGGCTTGGGCCATGTGCACGAGGTGAATGAACAGAAGATATTTCCAAATAAAAAACTCTCCATAAAGACAGGAGGTATAGCACCCTTGGGAGAATATAAAAAATCCTGGGCTTTTAAACAGCTGGAAACCATTGCACAACGATATGATTTTGAATTAACAGACCCTTTGGAAAAGATTCCTTCTGAAGCGATGGATGTTATTTTGAATGGTGGCAACGATAGTTTTGAAGTGGATTCTAAAACCTTAGGTGTAAAAAGACAATATAAGATAGATTATGAAGGGATTTCCAGCTTCATTAAAACTCAATTTGAAGAAGCCAACTCCACTTCCATAAAAAGATGGGCCAAAGAATATATGGACAAAGTTTCTTGTCCAAGTTGTAACGGAGCCCGACTAAGAAAAGAATCGCTTTATTTTAAAATAGGCAAAAAAAATATCGCAGAACTGGCTCAATTGGACATTGCGGAGTTAGCCGGTTTTTTTGAAGAACTTGAAAGTTCGCTTGAAGGAAATCAAAAGAAAATAGCGGAAGAAATTATCAAAGAGATCAAAACCCGTATTCAGTTTTTATTGGATGTTGGTTTAGATTACCTATCTCTCAACAGAAGCTCTAAATCCCTTTCTGGAGGAGAGGCACAGCGCATACGTTTAGCAACCCAGATCGGTTCTCAATTGGTTGGTGTGCTATATATTTTAGATGAACCAAGTATAGGTCTTCATCAAAGGGATAATGAACGTCTGATCAATTCTTTGGTATCTCTTCGAGATATTGGAAATTCCGTTATAGTTGTAGAGCATGATCGAGATATGATAGAACATGCAGATCATGTTATAGATATTGGCCCAAAGGCAGGCAGACATGGAGGAGTCATAATTTCTGAAGGGAAGCCAGAAGATTTAAAACTGTATAATACGCTAACAGCAGATTATATCACAGGAAAACGTGAAATAGCCGTTCCTCAAAACCGCAGAAAAGGAACCGGAAAGAAAATTGTACTTTCAGGCTGTACTGGCAATAACCTTAAAAATGTTACTGCCGAGTTTCCCTTGGGCAAACTAATAGGTGTTACTGGGGTCTCTGGAAGCGGAAAATCCACTTTGGTCAATGAGACGCTCTACCCTATTATGAATGCCCATTATTTTAATGGTGTTAAAAAACCTATGCCCCATAAAAAAATTACGGGATTAAACCATATTGATAAGGTCATAGATATAAATCAATCTCCTATTGGGAGGACGCCAAGGTCCAACCCGGCAACATACACGGGAACTTTTAGTGAAATCCGAACTTTATTTTCAAAAACCACTGAAGCAACTATCCGTGGATATAAACCAGGAAGATTCAGCTTTAATGTAACCGGTGGTCGCTGCGAGACATGCCAGGGAGGTGGATTAAAGGTTATTGAAATGAATTTTTTGCCAGATGTGTATGTTGAATGCGAAACATGCAATGGTAAACGTTTTAATAGAGAGACTCTAGAAATTAGGTATAAAGGAAAATCAATAGCCGATGTTTTGGAAATGACGATCAACGAAGCCGTTGATTTTTTCGAAAATATCCCTAAAATTCATAGAAAGTTAAAGACTATAAAAGATGTTGGCCTAGGCTATATATCTTTGGGACAGCAATCCACCACCCTTTCAGGTGGAGAGGCACAACGCGTAAAACTAGCTACAGAGCTCTCCAAGAGGGATACAGGAAACACCTTCTATATTCTTGATGAACCTACAACAGGATTACATTTTGAGGACATCAGGGTACTTATGGAAGTTTTGAATCAATTGGTTGATAAAGGGAATACCATTTTGGTCATTGAGCATAATATGGATGTGGTAAAAATGATGGACCATATTATTGATATAGGCTATGAAGGTGGCCGCGGAGGCGGAATGATCGTAGCAAAAGGCACGCCAGAAGAGGTTGCCAAGGACAATAAAAGCTATACAGCGAAGTTTTTGAAAAAGGAATTGGACAGTGCCAAACGGAAAATTGCTCCAGCAGTTTAAACATATAACACAATGCACATGCGAAAAGAACAACATCACAAAGGTTGGAATGAAATAAAAACCAATGACTCATGGGCCATATTTAAAATTATGGGTGAGTTTGTAAATGGTTTTGAAAAAATGAGTGCCATAGGCCCCTGTGTATCCATATTTGGCTCTGCACGCATTAAACCGGGGGAGCCTTATTATGATTTGGCGGTGAACGTGGCGAAGAGTGTTTCCGATGCAGGTTATGGGATTATAACCGGGGGTGGTCCTGGTATTATGGAAGCCGGAAATAAGGGAGCACATTTAGCTGGTGGCACATCAGTTGGACTTAACATTGAACTACCTTTTGAGCAACATGACAATCCATACATAGATCGTGATAAAAGCTTGGATTTCGACTATTTCTTTGTAAGAAAAGTAATGTTTGTTAAGTACTCTCAAGGCTTTGTGGTAATGCCAGGTGGTTTTGGGACTTTAGATGAATTATTTGAGGCGATTACACTTATTCAAACGAACAAAATCCACAAATTCCCTATTATTTTGGTTGGATCCAAGTTTTGGAGTGGGCTCATAGGCTGGATTAAGGACACTATGTTAGAGGCAGGCAACATTAGCCCAAAAGACCTAGACCTCATAAAAATTGTAGACTCGGAAGACGAGGTAGTCAAAATCATTGATGCATTTTACAAGGGCAGAACTTTAAGCCCTAACTTCTAATAGGTAAACCTTGGCGAAAAAAAGTTTCATTAAGAAAACGGTTCAATTATCCTTCTTATTAATCAGCCTTATCTCTTTAGGCCAACATAAGAACGAAGTGAATGCTACCCTAGATGGAACAACCAAGGAAATTGAGATAAAGCAAAAGTTCACATATGTAAATAGTTCCAATAACGGCCTTACCGCTCTTTACTTTAATGATTGGAACCATGCCTATGCAAATAGAAACACAGCCCTTGCCAAGCGTTTTGGGGAACAATTCAAACGCAGTCTGCATTTAGCCAAGGATAAAGAACGTGGCAGCACCAATATTGTAAGTATTGTGGACCAAGAATATTCTGGACTAGATTGGAACCGAATTGGAAATAGGGATATTATACGCGTACAATTAGAAAAAGCCCTAGAGCCAGGTGAATCAATACAATTGTTTTTTACATATACCGTGAAACTGCCAAATAGAAAATTCACTGCATATGGTTATGGTCCCAACGATCAATACAATTTAAAGGATTGGTATTTAACACCGGTCGTATACCAGGATGAATGGAAGCTTTATGACAATATGAATCTTGACGACATCTACACTGATGTCGCTAACACTTCAATAAATTTTACATATCCTGAAAAACTCATCTTAACCACAAATTTTGATGAAAACAGTGCCACAAGTTTTTCAAATGGACAATATGTACAGCTTCGTGGAACAAATAGAAAAAGTTGTGAGATTATTCTAAGTCGAACAAAAAAGTTTACCAAACATGTAACGCGGTTTTTGACCGTTACCACGGATTTGGAATCCGCTAAATATGATGACATATCTCAAGGAATCTCCATAACCAAGATAGGGAGGTACTTAGAAAAACAACTAGGAAGATATCCCCACAACAACTTACTGGTAAGTGAATTTGATTATAACAGATCACCGCTTTACGGCATCAATCAATTACCATCGTTTATACGGCCATATGAAGAACAGTTCCAGTTTGAAATGAAGTTTTTAAAAACCTCCATTCATAGTTTTTTAAAAGAAACGTTATTTCTAAATCCAAGAGAGGAACGCTGGGTAACCGATGCCATTGCAAACTATTTAATGATAAAATATGTTGAGGAGCATTATCCAAAACAAAAACTTGCAGGTAAACTATCCAGACTTTGGGGGTTTAAAAGTTTTCATTTGGCCCAAATGGACTTTAACGAGCAATACGCATTGTTCAGTATGCTTTCTGCCCGTAAAAATATAGATCAGGCTTTGACCACTCCCAATGATTCACTGATCAGGTTTAATGAAAAAATTGCGAACAGCTATAAAGCCGGACTGGGGATGGCATATCTGTCGGAATATTTAGGTGAGCAGAAAATTGACAGCAGTATTTCCTCATTTTATAAAGAACATAACCTTAACCCCAAAGTAAATGCATCGGATTTTAGAAATGAAATAGAAAAATTTGCTGACAAGGAAATTGATTGGTTTTTTGATGAGTATGTATCCACCAGAAAAAAAATTGATTACAAAATAAAAAGCATTGAAAAAACGGAAGATTCCATAACATTTACCATAAAAAACAAGCGGGGCACAAAAGTTCCCATCTCACTATTTGGACTGCAGAAAGATTCTGTAATTTCCAAATATTGGTTTTCAGAAATAGACACTTCAAGAACCTTTACCATCCCAAGGATAGGTGAAGACCGTTTGGTCCTCAATTATGATCAAAAAATTCCTGAATTCAACCAACGTGATAATTGGAAGACATTAAATGGATTCTTTTCAAGTAACAAAAAACTGAAGTTTCAATTTTTCAAGGATACTGAAGACCCATATTACAACCAAATCTTCTATGTCCCCATTGTAAATTTCAACGTTTACGACGGTGTTACTCCGGGAATGAGGCTTTACAATAAAACATTTCTGGAGAGGCCTTTTCAATACGATATTTCCCCTACCTATTCCTTTTTGGAAAAAACCCTGGTAGGTAAAGCCAGTTTCAGATATCGCAAATACCATGGTGAGACTGGTTTGTACGTATCCAACTATTCCTTTACCGGGTCAACATCGCATTTTCAGGTAAATTCCAGATTTTCAACTTTGACCCCGGCTATAAGTTTTGGCTGGAGGCCAGACGATTTAATTTCAAATAGAAGACAGTCATTGCTTTTTCGTTACAGAAGTGTCTTTAGAAATATTGATGAAAACATTGTAGGTGAAATAGACACCCAACCGGATTACAGTGTTCTAAATGTAAGGTATTGGGATGTTGATAACGACATAATAAATTATACATCTTGGTTCTTGGATGCGCAGCATTCAAATGACTTTACCAAGTTGGCCTTTGAAATGGAGTATAGGAAATTGTTTGAGAACAACAGACAGTTCAACATTCGTTTTTATGCAGGTAAGTTTTTAAGGAACAAAACAAACTCAGATTTTTTCAGTTTTGCGCTAGACAGACCCACAGATTACCTTTTTGATCTTGCATATCTTGGTAGGTCGGAAGACTCGGGTATTTTTAGTCAACAAATAATCATCGCAGAGGGCGGATTTAAATCGCAGCTTGACAATCCATTCGCCAATGATTGGATCGCTACCACAAATGCAAGTACAAATATTTGGAGGTGGATAGAGGCATATGGCGATTTGGGATATATCAAAAACAAAGGAGAAAACGCTCGTTTTGTTTATGATTCTGGAGTCCGGTTAAATCTTGTAACTGATTATTTTGAACTTTACTTTCCCGTATATTCCAACAGAGGGTGGGAAATAGCACAACCATATTACGGAGAAAGAATTCGTTTTATAGTAACACTTAGTCCTCGAACCTTAATAGGATTGTTCACTAGAAAATGGTTTTGACATATTCTCAAAAATAGAGCTTTTTTACTTAGTGATTTTGACACATTCGTTTTATTATTGGTTTTTTGTTGATAGATTATCATCGAATTAACTAAATCTACTATTGCTAGTGTGACTATGTTTTAGTACTTTTGCAGAAACCCAAAAATCATTTATGAAGCCAGATTCCAGTACTAAAACCGACATTTCCTTTGATGATTTTCAGTCTCAAATCCTAAACGATTATGAAATGGCCGTCACTAGTAGGGAGTGTAGTTTGCTAGGCAGACGAGAAGTACTTTCAGGTAAGGCCAAATTTGGAATTTTTGGGGATGGCAAAGAACTACCACAACTTGCAATGGCAAGAGCTTTCCAGGATGGGGATTTTAGGAGCGGTTATTATCGTGATCAAACATTTATGATGGCTCTCGGGCATTTAAGCCCAAAAGAATTTTTTCATGGCCTTTATGCCACTACGGACATTGCAAAAGAACCCATGAGCGCAGGTAGACAAATGGGCGGACACTTTGTGACGCATAGTTTAAATGAAGACGGAACATGGAAAAACCTAACAAAACAAAAAAATAGCAGCGCAGATATTTCATGTACTGCCGGTCAAATGCCACGGCTTTTAGGCTTAGCACAAGCTTCTAAAATCTACCGTAATCTTAAGGACATTGAACAAACCAACTTCTCTGTAAACGGTAACGAAGTGGCTTGGGGAACCATTGGGAATGCAAGCACAAGTGAAGGACATTTTTTTGAAACCATCAATGCAGCAGGAGTTCTTCAAGTACCGCTAGTAATGTGTGTCTGGGATGATGCCTACGGGATCTCCGTTCCGGCTGAATTTCATACCACGAAAGGTGATATATCTGAAATTTTAAAAGGATTGCAACGCGATGATAACAATGATGGGTATGAAATTTTAAAAGTAAGTGGATGGGATTATACCGCACTCATCCACGCGTTTGAAAACGCATCTGAAATAGCCCGCGAAAATCATATCCCCGTATTGATCCATGTAACTGAACTTACGCAGCCGCAAGGTCATTCAACCTCAGGCTCGCATGAACGTTACAAGTCTGAGGATCGTCTGGCATGGGAACGTGAGAATGATTGCAACAAACGCTTTAGGGAATGGATTCTTGAAAACGGTATTTATACCGAGGAAGATCTTAAAAGCTTAGAAAGGGACATAAAACAAAAGGTGCGTGCCGCTAAAAAAGAAGCGTGGGCAGAATTTTTGGAGCCTCATCTTAGTTCAAAAAAGCAATTGGTACAGCTACTGGAAAATGCAGCTGAAAAAAGCCCCAACCGTACTTTTATATCAAAATTAAAGAATGACCTTATAGCTATTGAAGAGCCACTTAAAAAAGACTTGGCAGCAAAATCAAGAAAGGCGTTGAGGTATCTTGTTGGGGAAAACACACCTGCAAAATTGCATCTCCAACAATGGACCGAAAAATTTATGGCTTCCACACAGCCAAAATTTAGTTCACATCTTTACAATGAGCTATCCAACAAGGCCATCAATATCGAGTCTCTTGAGCCATCATATTCCAATGACGCCGAACAAGTGGACGGCAGGGTTATTTTGAGAGATAATTTCGACATCCTTTTTGAAAAATACCCTGAAGCATTGGTCTTTGGTGAAGATACAGGAAACATTGGCGATGTAAACCAAGGGCTTGAAGGATTGCAAAAAAAATATGGGCCGCTTAGAGTTTCGGATACTGGGATCCGTGAAACAACTATTATTGGTCAGGGCATAGGACTTGCCCTTAGGGGGTTAAGACCTATTGCAGAAATTCAATATTTAGATTATATCCTTTACGCACTCCAAACTCTAAGTGATGATTTGGCAACGCTTCTGTACCGTACCGTTGGAAAACAAAAAGCGCCTTTAATTGTAAGGACCCGTGGTCATAGATTAGAAGGTATCTGGCATTCTGGGTCCCAAATGGGCGGATTGATCCATCTTCTTAGGGGAATGTACATTTTAGTGCCCAGAAATATGACCCAAGCCGCTGGGTTTTATAACACTCTAATGAAAAGTGATGAACCTGCACTTGTTATTGAAAGCCTTAACGGCTATCGTTTAAAAGAAAAAAAACCTGCAAACCTTGGTGAATTCTGCACCCCTATCGGAAAAGTGGAAACCATAAAAGAAGGTCAGGACATTACATTGCTTTCTTATGGGTCTACCTTAAGAATTGTTGAAAAAGTTGCACAGGAACTTGTAGAATTAGGTGTTGATGCTGAAGTCATTGATGCTCAATCTTTACTGCCTTTTGACCTTGAACATGACTTGGCCAAGAGTATAAAAAAGACAAATAGACTGCTTGTTATAGATGAAGATGTTCCTGGTGGGTGTTCCGCATATTTGCTTCAAGAAATTATTGAAAAGCAAGGAGCTTATAAATATTTGGACAGTGCACCACAAACACTGACAGCAAAATCCCATCGCCCGGCCTATGCATCAGATGGCGATTATTTTTCAAAACCAAATGCAGAGGACATATTTGAAAAGGTCTATGAAATTATGCATGAAGTTGACCCAAAATCCTATCCTGCTCTGCGGTAAGCCAGAATAGTTTTTACTGTTGAAACCAGCTTGGCATCTAACTTAAAATTTTTTAATATATAATTATTGTTTTCATTAAGACTTAATTTATACTTTCACAAAAATTAAATTCCCCCTTTAAATGAAAAACAATCTTCTAATACATTTGGGACTTGCTCTTCTAAGAATTGTTCCATCTGCTTTTATGTTGACCCATGGTTATCCAAAATTTCAGAACTTAATAAGCGGTAACACAGATTTTCTCAATCCCCTGGGAATCGGTCAGGCTCCTACCCTATTTTTGACCGTAATTGGTGAATTCATATGTCCTATCCTATTAATCGTCGGATATAAAACTCGTTGGGCCACAATCCCCACAATAATTACAATGCTTGTGGCAGGTTTAATTGTTCATGGTGCAGATCCTTTTGGAAAAAAAGAACTAGCCTTGATTTATGCTACGATTTTCATTGTTGTTTTCCTTTTAGGGCCTGGTAAATATAGTGCAGACAGGAAATAGTCCTAAACAATTTTAATAAGCAGCTCCTTTAGCAGATCAGCTTGAGATATATTGTTGGCGCCAACACCTTTACCCTTTAAATCCAGTTGCCTCAAACTTGAGATTATTCGGCTCACACTTTTCATGGGGTAGTTTTTTGCTGCAACAGTAAATTCGTTTACAAAATATGGGTTTATACCAAGTACTTTGGCCACATTGCCAGGAGAATGATCATTAAGTCCATGGTATTTTAAAAGCTGGGTAAAAAAGGTATTCAGCAATGTAACGGTGACCACAAATGGATTATCCTTTGGGTTTTGAGAAAAATAATTAATGATCTGGGTAGCCTTACCTACGTTTTTTTCGCCAATTGCCTTTTTAAGTTCGAAGTTATTGAAGTCCTTACTAAATCCAATATGCTGCTCAATTACCTCCGGGGTTATTTCTGTTGTTTCTGGCACTACCAAGGCTAGTTTATCCAATTCGTTACTGATCTTACTTAAATCAGTACCTAAAAATTCTACTAACAGCATACCTGCTTTTGGAGAAATCTTACGTTTTCTTCCACCTAATGTCCTTCTAATCCAATCAGAAACTTGGTTCTCATAGAGTTTTTTACTTTCAAAAAGTTCTCCGTTTTTTTGAACGGTCTTATATAATTTTTTTCGCTTGTCCAGCTTTTTATACTTATAGCAAATTACAAGTATTGTTGTAGGTTGTGGATTCTCAACATAAGAACTGAAGTTTTCAATGTTGCGGGAAAGGTGCTGTGCTTCTTTTACAATGACAACCTGGTATTGAGCCATCATAGGAAAGCGTTTGGCATTTGAAATAACTTCATCTACACTGGTTTCCTTTCCATAAAGGACCATTTGGTTAAACCCCTTCTCATCTTCGGTCAAAACATTGTCTGCAATGTATTTGGAAATTTTATCAATATAATAAGGTTCATCGCCCATTAAGAAATAAACGGGTTTTGGTGTTCCCTCGTTAATGTTCGCAACTATCTCCTTAATCTTATCCATTCAGAAAAAATCATCAAATTTGTTCAATGCAAGCGTTGAACTTTCCCAAGTATTCATTTAGAATCAAAAGTAGCGAAAATAGGCTCCACATCTTTGATGTGATTCGTAAAAAATTTGTGGTCTTACAGCCCGAAGAGTGGGTACGACAGCATGTAATACATTATTTGATTTTTACAAAAAAATACCCCGCAAGTCTCATCAATATAGAAAAGCAATTGATTGTCAACAATCTAAAAAAACGTTATGACATTGTTGTTTTTAAACCAAATGGAACGATAGAAACCCTGATAGAGTGCAAATCGCCAGAGATAAAAATTAAACAAACAACGTTTGACCAAATTGCCCAGTACAACTATCTTTTAAAATCGAACTATCTCATGGTAACCAATGGTATGGAGCATTATTACTGTGAAATGGATTTTAAAAATGAAAAATATAGGTTTTTGAAGGAAATTCCTGATTTTAGCCGTTAATTTGCTCCCGTTTTGAAAGTTGCCATTGTTATATTAAATTGGAACGGGAAGGCATTGCTCAAAAGATTTCTTCCCTCTGTTATTGCCCATTCAAATGGAGCAAGCATATATGTTGTTGACAATGCCAGCACAGATGATTCGGTTGCATTTGTTAAAAATACTTATCCTGCAATAGAGGTTGTCCAAAATACTACAAACGGTGGATTTGCAAAGGGATACAACGACGGATTAAAAAACATTGAGGCAGATATTTTTTGTCTTTTAAACTCTGATGTTGAAGTCACTCCCAATTGGTTGGAACCAATACTTAACACTTTTAATACCATCCCCGAAGCCGCCATTATTCAACCCAAAATATTAGACTTAAAACGAAAGGAGTATTTTGAGTACGCAGGGGCCGCTGGTGGTTTTATTGATAAACTTGGGTATCCATTTTGTAGAGGTAGAATATTCCAAGCCCTGGAAAAGGATATAGGACAGTACAATGATGTTAAAGAAGTTTTTTGGGCCACTGGTGCATGTATGTTCATTAAAAGTGATGTATTTAGGTCTTTAAAAGGGTTTGATGAGGATTATTTTGCCCATCAAGAGGAAATAGACCTTTGTTGGAGGGCAAAAAACTCAAATTACAAAGTGTACTATGTAGGAAAAAGTCAGGTATATCATTTGGGAGGCTCTACATTAAAGAACATGGATCCGAAGAAGACATTTCTAAATTTTAGAAACTCTTTGTACTCAATTACCAAGAACCTACCTAGAAAGAAGGCATTACCCATAATTTTTTTACGATTAATCCTGGATGGGATAGCAGCTTTACGTTTTATTTTTCAGCTTAAGTTCAATCATTGCATTGCCATTTTACAAGCGCATCTAAGTTTTTATGCTAACTTTAGAAGGTTTTACAAAAAGAGGGAAAAAGCTAATTTTATATTAAAGTACTATTCAACAACATCCATAGTCTGGTCTCATTTCGTACATCAAATAAAGAATTTTAACATTTTAGTAAAAGATTAACGATGCCGAAATATTTAAAATTTGCTTTTTATCTAATTTTGCCTGACAATTTAACTTTGATATCTAACAATCTTTAATTTATATACCCAGAATTATGAAAAAAGTTTTCCTAGGAACATTAACGATGGCAATTTTGTTGTCTTCATGTGTGTCACAAAAAAAATATGCTGAGCTAGAAGCACAGCAAAAAGAAACCCAAGATCTTTTGAACTCAGCAACAGTTAAACTTAATGACTGTTTAGAGGAAAAAGCATCTGCAACCTCAAAGTTGCAAACGCTTGAAGATCAAAATGCATTTTTGAAGGCAAACAACCAAGAGTTGATCAACAACATGGGGAATTTGACCACATTAACCACAAAAGGTGCCGAAAATCTTGAAAAATCCCTAGAAAGTCTTCAAGAAAAAGATTTAACCATAAGAAAATTACAAGATGCTGTTACAAGAAGAGATTCTGTAAACCTTTCTTTGGTTCAAAGTTTAAAGGGAGTTCTTGGCAATTTGGATGATGAAGACATTGAAATCAGTGTTGAAAAAGGTGTGGTGTTTGTTTCCATCTCAGATAAACTATTATTCCGTAGTGGAAGTTATAACATAACTAATGCTGCTAAAGGAGTCTTAGGTAAAGTTGCTAAAGTTGTAAACAACAAACCAGATTTTGAATTCTTGGTAGAAGGCCATACAGATAACGTTCCATATTCTAGTGGTGTATTGGTTGACAACTGGGATTTAAGTGCAAAAAGAGCAACAGCCATTGTAAGAACTTTACAAAAAGAATTCAATGTTGCTCCTGAGCGTATGACGGCGGCTGGAAGAAGTTTCTATGTACCGTTAGCATCAAATGATACCGCTGCAGAAAGGGCAAAAAATAGAAGAACTCGTATTGTTGTTCTTCCAAAAATTGACCAGTTCTACAATATGATAGAAGAAGGAATGAAAGATCCAGCAATTAGTGGATCTGGAAACTAATGTATATTAGAAAAAAATTTAAAAGCGGCCCTAGGGCCGCTTTTTATTTTTACAGCCTTTTTAAAAAATATCCAGACTCCCCTTTCCCTCTCTAATCACTTCAGGTTCTCCAGAAGACAGGTCTATCACAGTAGACGCTATATTTCCACCATACCCCCCATCAATAACAATATCCACTAGATTTTTCCATTTTTCAAATATGAGTTCAGGATCGGTTGTGTATTCCAAAATATCGTCTTCATCATAAATAGAGGTAGAAACAATGGGATTTCCCAATTCTGTGACCAAGGCCTTTACAATTTCATTATCCGGCACTCTTATTCCTACTGTCTTCTTTTTTTTAAAATCTTTTGGAAGATTATTATTGCCGGGAAGAACAAAGGTGTAAGGTCCAGGGAGTGCCCTTTTCAAAATCTTGAATGTCACAGAATCTATTTGTCTTACAAAATCTGAAAGGTTACTCAAGTCTGCACAGATAAACGACCAATTGGCTTTTTCCAATTTTATCCCCTTAATTCGGGCAATTTTGGCCAAAGCTTTGGAATTTGTGATATCGCATCCCAAACCATAAACGGTATCGGTAGGATAAATAATCAACCCTCCTTTTCGCAATACATTTCCAATTCGCTCAACAAGTTTAGGATTTGGATTTTCTTCATAAAGCTTTATAAGCTCTGCCATTTGAATTTAATTTAAGTGAAATCGACCTTGAAATTTAAAACACATCAATCTTTTATAGCCAGATTAACTACAAAGTAACAAAGATTATGGTCAAATCTAATAGTTGAGTCTTACTGGAAGGTGTGAAAACCACATTTTTAAGTATAACCGTATTGCTTTGATCAAACACATTGTTTATCAAACGAGAATGGCCACAGATCCATTTCTATCTCCACCCAACTAAAAAAAGTGTCATTTTTATTTTGATTTTAAACCAATCATTCCAAATCATGATACTTAACCTCTCCATTAGAACCTTTACTTTTTTCCTCTTTTTAGTCTTTTTAAGCTGCTCTAATCAAAAAATAGAAAACAAATTAGATTCTAAAACATTCCATTTTGATAATGGTAGACAGGTAGTTGACACTTTAGACCAGCTGCTTCAAAAATTATCAGATATAGATCTTGATGATTCTTCATCCCATGCATCCATAAGCCGTATTAATAAGGATATAAAACAGGCTATAGAAAATGTCAAAACCCCAGGAATATTGGCCGAGATAAGAACATTGTATCGCTATAAAAAACATGATTTTACTTTTGCATTCTCAGATGATGAGAAAATAGGTGTATTCTCATGGGATACCCGAATGGGAGGATCTATGATAGATTATAAAAACATTGTACTTTTTACTTTGAATAAAAAAGTAGTTCCAAAATTGTTAAGTGGAAATCCAATAAACTATAACGAAATATATATTTTAAGAACAGAAAGGAATCATCCTATTTACATTTTTCATGGCTGGGGAAAGACTTCGACCACTGATTATTACTACCGAATAGATGCATACACCTTCAGGAATGAAAATTTGGAAGAAACTCACGTATTTCCAAACGACCAAAAATCCATGGTTTCATCATATAACTTAGCAGAATTGAGTTTTGAATCTCAAATGGATTTTAATATCGAAAAAGATGGGTCTTTAATTTTGATACCCGAAATTTGGGGTTCTACAGTTGTGTACAGGCCCTTAACATTTGACGGCAAAAAGTACCTTCAACAATACACCAGAGGTGAAACCAACTCAGATTACAACCTACAGGAAAAAGATTTTGATATAAGCAATCCCTTTAATTTTTTAGATGGTTCAGAGTTTCCGTTATTTAAAAATATTGAAGATGGTACGGCTATCTATACGTTCACTGATCAGCTGGAAATACAAGTAGCACGAAATTACGAAAATGAAAGCACACAAATTTCAGTTTATTCCCCAGACCATGAGAATACTGTTAAGATTGAAGGTTATGGTAGTCTAATTGGCAAAAAGGATGAATTTATTTTCTTTTCAGGTAGCGGCGTTCCAGAAGCATGGCCCTTGTTAATTTATGATTTATCCAAAGAAAAACTTGTTCTTTCAAAATACATGGCAAAGGCAATGATCAAAAAAAAAAAATATACTCTTCGCTGAGCGGCTAAAAGACACAAGCACTATAAATACAGAAGAAATCCAATGTAATCCAAATTATGGTGATCAAACGGGCTTCTTTGGCATTTACACTTTTTCTTTTAACAAAGTAAACCCGATAGTCGAATTGACCAATCAAGTCTTCTGCGGTTTTATTCAATGATTATGGCACCTAACCTCCCAAGACCTCAAGTTTTGCAAACCGGAGCAATAGTTTTTTAATATCCCCTCTCTCAAATTGGATTTCGGCTTTTTTATCATTCCCAACCCCCTCAATTTTTAAAACTTTTCCTTTTCCAAAACGGGTATGATTTACCAAAGAGCCTTCTTTCAAGTTAGGATCAACAATGCCAGTATTGGTTGCAGGAGCTGCGAGTTCGGGTTTTAATTTTCTGAGTTTTCTAAGCTGGTTTTCATTGGGCTTATGTACAGCAGGGGGAGCTCCATTCTTAGGCTTTATTTGACGTAATTTGCTTTTATCCACTTCCCCAAAAATATTGGTGTCTATCATCGATTTATATCGATATCCATCATTGACAGGGGTGAGATTTTCAACATATTGTTCATCAATCTCCTCTAGAAACCTGCTTGGCTCTGCATCAATAAGTTTTCCCCATCTATACCTGTTTTGGGTATATGTAAGAAAGGCTTGCTTTTCTGCTCTAGTCAATGCCACATAGAACAGCCTTCGCTCTTCTTCTAATTCACTTCTAGTGTTCATGCTCATTGCAGAAGGGAATAGATCTTCCTCCATTCCAACCACATAGACATAAGGAAACTCCAATCCCTTGGCCAAGTGTATGGTCATTAACGCTACTCGGTCATCATCTCCCGTATCTTTATCCAAATCTGAAGCCAGTGCAACATCTTCTAAAAACTCTGTAAGACTCCCTGTCGCATCCGCAAGCTCCTTTTGTCCCTCTACAAAATCTTGAATACCATTGAGTAACTCCTCAATATTCTCCATTCTGCCAATACCTTCAGGAGTGCCATCTTTTTTAAATTCCAATAACAAACCTGTCTTTTTGGCAACATGCTCTGCAAGGGTAAAAGCATCTGAGCCTTCATTCATAATTTGAAAACTCTTGATCATGGTTGCAAAGTCATCTAGCTTCCGGGCTGTGCCCCCATTGATCTTTAAGTTGAGCTTAGCAAGGTTCTCAATTACTTCAAAAATAGAACGGCCGTAATGGTTAGCGGCAACAACCAACTTATCAACCGTAGTCTGCCCTATTCCTCTTGCCGGAAAATTGATTATGCGTTTTAAAGCTTCTTCATCTTTTGGGTTTATTACCAAACGTAAATAAGCCAGTACATCCTTAATTTCTTTACGTTGATAAAAAGAAAGTCCTCCATAAATACGGTACGGGATATCTTTTTTTCGCAGGGCATCCTCAATAGACCTAGATTGAGAATTGGTGCGATACAACACGGCAAATTCTCCATTTTGCATTTGGTGCTGCATGCGATTCTCAAAAATAGATGCCGCTACATACCGGCCTTCTTCCGCATCCGTAATACTTCTGTGTATTTTTATCTTATTGCCCTCATCGTTGGAAGTCCAAACTTCTTTTTCCAACTGATTCTTGTTCTTCTCAATAATTGAATTGGCAGCATTTACAATATTCTTCGTTGATCTATAGTTTTGCTCCAAGCGGTACATTCCAACGTTATCATAATCTCGTTGAAAATTCAAAATGTTGTTAATGTTTGCACCTCTAAATGAATAGATACTTTGAGCATCATCCCCTACCACACAGATATTCTGGTACCGATCAGACAATGCCTTTACAATTAGGTACTGAGAGTGATTGGTATCTTGGTACTCATCTACCAAGATGTACCTGAATCTATCTTGATATTTCATTAAAACCTCTGGGAAACGGGTCAATAGCTCATTTGTTCGCAATAAAAGGTCATCAAAATCCATTGCGCCTGCCTTAAAACAGCGATCCACATAATTCTGGTAGATTTCTCCAAGTCTGGGTCGCTTGGCCATAGCATCGGCCTCTACCAACTCTGGATTTTGGAAATAAGCCTTTACCGTAACCAGGCTGTTTTTATATGAAGATATTCTATTTTGTATTTGTTTGTACTTATAAATATCCTTGTCGAGCCCCATTTCTTTAATGATAGAAGCAATCAATCGTTGTGAATCTTGCGTATCATAGATTGTGAAGTTACTTGGATAGCCAAGCTTATCACCATCAAAACGTAGCAATTTTGCAAAAACCGAGTGAAACGTACCCATCCATAAGTTCTTTGCCTCCGAGCTGCCAACAATGGTTGCGATTCTCTTTTTCATTTCGCGAGCGGCCTTATTGGTAAAGGTCAATGCCAAAATATTGAAAGAATCTACACCTTGATCCATCAAATATGCAATCCGGTAGGTCAAAACACGGGTCTTTCCAGAACCTGCGCCAGCAATAACCATTAGAGGTCCATCTTTGTGCAGCACAGGGGCTCGCTGCGCATCATTCAATTCATCCAAAAAAGTATTCAAACGCTCAGGTATTTTAAAGTAAACGTGAAATTAGCTAATAATGGTTTCATGCTAAAATCATCCTTTCAATACTTATAAACACGAAACGGGTTTTAATTTGATTTTGAATATATTTAGACACTCAACAGTAAATAATGAAACACAACTATTTTTCCCTTTTATTTTTTGGTTTGATTTGTCTAGCAGGAAATGCCCAAAAGAAACAAACGGGCCCGGTAATTGAAAAATATGGCGCAGTTTGGTCTGTTGAGAATCCAGATTTTAAAACAGATATCAATGCAGAGTTCAAAGTTGTTTTTGATATTATGAACAGCCCTGAATCTCATACTGAAATCAACAGAAGTATTGAAACTGCTGCACGATTCTTGAACATGCACGTTCAAGGCGGTGTTCCTCAAGAACAGCTCAAAGTAGCATTGGTAGTGCATAACAAAGCTTCAAAAGATGTTATTGACAATGAAGCCTACGAGTCCAGGTTTGGGGTTCCCAACCCTAGTTATGATATGGTAAAAACATTGATGGATGCTGGGGTGGAGGTCATTCTTTGTGGTCAATCTTCAAATTCACGGAAATATCCTAAAAACGAACTTATTTCCGGGACCAAAATTTCGCTTTCGGCCATGACAGCGCTAATTCAACTTCAAAATGAAGGTTATCGACTTATAAAATTTTAAATCCAACATATATGAACAAAATTTTCACACTTACTTTCCTTTTAACAAGTTTGTCCTTTTGGGCACAAAGCCCAAACCTAGAAAAAGACTATTCTGCGGTTGAAAATAAAGTAATTGAATGGAGGCGAGATATCCATCAAAACCCTGAATTAAGCAATAGAGAGTTTAAAACTGCCGAGAAAATTGCAAAACATCTAAAATCCCTTGGCATTGAAGTTCAAACAGGGGTGGCAGTAACCGGTGTTGTTGGCTTACTTAAGGGTGACCAACCAGGAAAAGTGGTAGCACTAAGAGCTGATATTGACGCGCTGCCTGTAACCGAACGTAATGACCTTCCGTACAAATCTGAGGTTAAGTCAGAGTTTCTGGGCAAAAGTGTAGGTGTCATGCATGCATGCGGACACGATACCCATACTGCAATTTTAATGGGGGTTGCCGAAGTACTTTCTAAAAACAAGGATAAAATCAATGGGACAGTAAAATTTATCTTTCAACCAGCTGAAGAAGGACCTCCACCAGGTGAAGAAGGAGGAGCATTGCTAATGGTAAAAGAAGGCGTGCTTACCAATCCAAATGTAGATGCCATTTTTGGTCTTCATATTAACTCACAAACCCCAGTAGGAACTGTAAAATACAAGCCAGGAGGCAGTATGGCTTCTGCCCAACGTTTTGTGATCAATGTAAAAGGAAAGCAGACACATGGTTCCCAACCTTGGGGCGGAGTTGACCCAATCTTGATCAGTGCGAAAATTATTGATGGCTTACAGACTATTATAAGTAGGGAAACCGAACTGATTAACGAAGCCGCTGTTATATCCGTGGGCAAAATAACCAGTGGGGTCCGTTCCAATATTATTCCTGAGAGTGCAGAAATGATAGGTACCATAAGAACCCTCGATTATGAAATGCAAAAGTTCATCAATAAACGTATGGAAGAGATGGTGCCGGCAATTGCCAAAGTTTATGGTGGGGAAGCTACCATAGATATTCATACTTCTACGGCCATTACGTACAATGATTTGGATTTGACGGCTCAGATGGCCCCTACCCTAAATAAAGTTGCAGGACCAGAAAATGTTAGCATTCACAAAGCCATTACCGGTGCCGAGGATTTTAGCTATTTTCAAGAAAAAGTGCCAGGATTTTATTTTTTCCTTGGAGGAATGACACCCGGAAATACTGAATCTTTTCCCCATCATACCCCAGATTTTAAAATTGATGACAGTGGCTTATTATTGGGCGTAAAAACAATGACCCAACTCGCATTGGATTATCTGAACATGTAGAATGGAAAACATATTGGATTTTTTGGCTAGTGTTCCTTGGTGGGCATGGATTCTTTTATTTCTGTTATTTATAGCGGTACGTGATATCTTTTTTCAAAAAGCGCATACGATAAGCCATAATTTTCCAATAGTAGGGCATCTAAGATATTGGCTAGAAAGTATTGGCCCAGAAATGCGCCAATACTTTGTGGCCAACAATAGGGAAGAACTGCCCTTCAATCGAATAGAAAGAGGTTGGATTTATGCTTCTGCCAAAAAGGAAAACAATTATGAAGGATTTGGTACTGATCGGGACATCTATTCCCATCAGCATATTTTTATAAAAAATGCGATGATCGGATATCAAATGGGGCATGACCACCCCAACATTGATAATCCCTATTTTCTGCCGTGTGCAAAAGTAATCGGCGTGTACAACAAACGTTCAAAACCTTACAGGCCAGCTTCAGTCCTTAATGTTTCGGCCATGAGTTTTGGGTCATTGTCCGCAGCTGCGGTTGAGGCTATGAACAAAGGTGTTGAAAGATGTGACGCCTATCATAACACAGGCGAAGGGGGCTTGTCCCCCTACCATAAGCAAGGTGGTGATGTCATTTTTCATTTTGGAACAGGTTATTTTGGAGTCAGGTCTAGGGACGGCAATTTTTCTATGGAGAAAATGAAAATTCTAGTGGACGAAAATCCGTGTATCAAAGCCATAGAAATAAAATTGTCACAAGGAGCAAAGCCAGGCAAAGGAGGTGTTTTACCAGGAGCTAAGATTACTCCTGAAATTGCCAATATACGAGGGGTAAAAATTGGTAAGGATGTCCTCTCCCCTGCTACGCACAAAGCCTTCAATTCTATTCCAGAACTAGTAGATCTTATTGAAGCCATAGCCAAGGAAACTGGACTCCCTGTAGGCATCAAAGCTGCCATTGGAAAAATGGACCAATGGGAAGAATTGGCTGACTTAATGAAAAAATCCGGTAAAGGACCAGATTTTATTACCGTTGATGGAGGTGAAGGAGGAACTGGTGCAGCTCCCCCAAGTTTTGCAGATCATGTTTCTTTACCATGGGTCTATGGGTTTGCATCTGTATACAAAACTTTCAAAGATAGAAACCTTACCGATCGTATTGTTTTTATTGGGAGTGGAAAACTTGGTTTTCCTGCTAAAGCGGCCATGGCTTTTGCAATGGGTGTGGATTGCATCAATGTGGCCCGTGAGGCTATGATGAGCATTGGTTGTATACAAGCACAGGTTTGTCATACCAACAGATGTCCTGCTGGAGTGGCAACCCAAAGCAAATGGTTACAAAACGGTATTAACGTCCCTTTAAAGTCCGAAAGATTGGCCCAATATTTTAAAACTTTTAGAAAGGAACTTATAGAAATCACACATGCGGCAGGGTATGAGCATCCTAGCCAGTTTACCATGAACGATATACAAGTTAATGTGGATGATGATTATCTAAGCAGTGATTTAGAAACTGTTTATAACTATAAGAAGAAGGAAGTCCCATTTGGTTCCATGCAACAGCTTCTGGATTGTTCTCATCTAGGTGGGAAAGTCACTTTGGAAAAAACATCATAATTTTACCCAAGAAAATTACAAAACAATAAATACCCAATCTATGAAAAGACATCTACCTATTTTACTTGCCCTATTCTTTACAGCAGCGGGGTTTTCCCAGAAAAAAAGTGAGCTTTTTGCCGAAATAGAAAACTTAAAGACCGAAATAAGGAATGTTGAGGAGCAGCTTGCACAATCAAAGCGAAAAATTTCTTCAAGCGAGGCAAAGGCCGAAACTTTGGAAAATGAAAATGTAGGTTTGCGAGATGCAAATGCAACACTACTAAAAAACTTGAGCAGTTTTTCAGAACTTTCAAAAAAGAGCAGTGAAAATGTAAACGCAACCTTGGCAGCTTTGAACAGAAAAGAAAAGCAACTCAGCGGAATTAACGAAATGATAGCTACCAATGATTCCATAGCCATTGTTTTATTAGGAAGTGTAAAGGCAACCATGGGCAATGAAGCCAAGGCAGATTTTGTTGATGGTGATATCGTTATATCAAACAGTTTGAATGTATTGTTTGGTGCGGACACTTCTTCCGATCTAACGGATGCAGGAAAAGCTTGGCTAGAAAAAGTGGCGAAAGTAATTGTGGCCAACCCAATATTGAGAACAGAAATTGAAGGATTGAATATCACTGGGGAATTTGGGGCAACTTTTGACCAAGTAAACACCATTTCCAAAGAGCTGGTGGATGTTTTGAAAGTTTCCAGCGAAAGTATTGGAGGCTCAGTAAAAGATGGAAATTTTAAAGAAGGAATCAATATAAGGCTACGCCCAAACTACAAGAACTTTTATAACAAGGTAAAGGAAGATATGAAAAAGGGTAACTAATTGTGGTAAAAATGTTGAAAGCAGATAACTGCCATGAATATTGATCCTTATACTATTTAGAACTTTACCACGTTCTAATTTCTATAAAATCCAAAAACCAATTACCTCATGAGTGGAGATGATATCTTTCAGCTTTTTGCTTATTTATTACCTGCAGTAGTAACCGGAGCCATTGCCTTTTACTTTTTTAGATTACATACAAGAAATGAGGAAGGCCGAAGACGCTTTCTACTGCATAAAGATTCCCAAAAAGATACATTACCCGTTCGTTTGCAAGCCTATGAAAGAATGGTTCTTTTTCTGGAAAGAATTTCAATCAATAGTTTGGTTGTGCGTGTAGCTCCTAAAGGAAAAGATAAAAACGACTATGAAAACCTTCTGATAAAACAGGTAGAGACGGAGTTTGAGCATAATCTCTCTCAGCAAATTTATATGTCTGAGGAATGTTGGAACATTATAAAGGCAGCAAAAAACGCAACAATTCAGATTATAAGGTCTGCGGGTATGAGCGCAACGGACTCTCCAGACAAATTAAGAGAGGACATTTTGAATCAAACCATGGAAAAACAATCTCCTTCAACCACTGCACTAAGTTTTGTGAAGAAGGAAGTTGGTGAACTTTGGTAATCCCTACTCTTGATGTTCAGGGTCTATAGGACTAGTTTCTTCGTTTTTATTTTTGGCATATAAATAACCACGTTTCCACCATAAAGTCATCCGTTCTTTATTGAAAATTAGAGAATTTGTGGTCAAAACTGTTGGTGTGTAATAAAAATTGATAATTGCATCCTTTTGGTTGGCAACAAGTTTACCTATTCTAATATTTTGGTTTTCAATTCTATCCAACATAAAACTAAATGTTGTTGTCATTAACTCAAACGGGTTTCTTACGGGCATCCTATTTAAGTAATTCACCTCTGTATGCAGCACCACCACATCAACCTCTGTTGCACCTCTTTTTAAAGCTTCTTCAATAGGCACTAAACTGCCCAGTCCACCATCTGCATATTCACAACCGTCCCGTTTTGCAAGACTCATAAATGGTGTGTAATTGGACGAAATCCAAATCCAATCACAAAACTCATCATAGGTGCAATCGTTAATGGATTTGTACTCCACTTGATTAAGCGATAGGTTAGATACGGTAACCACCACATCCGTAGACCCTTTTTTCAATATTTCAAATTCCTCTGGGGTAACGGAGTCTCTTATTAAGTGCCTTAGGTTCTCGCTCTCTCCAAATGTCTTTTTACCTCTCATAAAATTCTTAACCACATTCCAATGGTTAATAGAAATAACTTCAACACCATGTTTTTTCTTAATTAGAAAAGGGCAGTTGTTGAAAATACTCCTCTGGTTTACTGAAGAGTAAATTTCCTTAATCTTATCCAATTTATTAAGGGCCAGATGTGAAATCAACAAACTTCCAGTTGAAGTACCGACAAACAAATCGTACTTATGATTGGCTTCTTGAATTAAAAACTGGGCAACTCCTCCTGCAAACGCACCTTTACTTCCGCCTCCAGATATTACCAATGCTCTCATTTACTCAATGCTTTGTCTAAATATTGTTGTTGCTCCTGTCCCAAAGATGGGTATATAGATTTAAGTCGTGCAATATTCCCTTCTCCTTTCAAAAAATTCTTTAAAATACCACGGGAAGATTTTTTAAAATGCCAAACATGGTGGCTACATGCCTCAACAAGGTTTCTAAGGGATTCATCGTTAAGCCCTCCAATATTTTTTAAATATTCAAATGCTAAAAGGCGTATTTCAAAATGATGTTCTGAACTCGTATAGCCGCTTAGTTCGTCAAAGTAGTCCGGTTTAAGTTCAGTATTGTATTCTGGGCTTACCAAAGCAAGTGTCAGCCAAAGTAATCTTACATTTTTATTAGGTAAACCCACAATGCTGTCGGTTTTATCCAAATATGATTTTTGATTATTGGGAAAATCCGTCCAAAGCCGATAAAGCGCTGACTCTATTGTTTTATAACTTTTATCCTGTAGCAATCCCTCAAAATCGTTTTGGATTTGATTGGAAACCTTTTCCAAGGAAAATGCAATGGCCTGCCTAACCCTAATACTTTCCCCATCAAGTATTCTCTTTACAAAATCTTCAGAAAGTTCACTTCCATAATCCAAGACCAAATGGTATTTTAAATCATCAGATTGCAGGGCATCCCATCTATCCATCAAAATGGTTTCCGCTAGAGTGTTCTTTTTTTCAATCGCTTTTTTAATATCAAAGTAGGTGCAGACGGAGGTGCTTTTATCAATCAAAAAGTCTTTTACCTTATCAAAAGAGAATTCAGATTCTTGCAACCACATTTCCTTAAAATCTGAAAGTTTCATTCCAGATGCTTTTTCCATTTCCCACATAAAATCAGAAATGGTAACATTTTGATAGGCGTATTTTGTTAAATAATTCTTGATTCCCAACTTAAAATTTAACTCCCCTACTCTTTCCTTCAGCATAACCAGAGCCCATGCTCCTTTCTCATAAAAGGTTAGACTGCCGGCACTTGAGTTGGTGAGCGCCTCTCCATTACCATCCCCCGAAAAATTGGCCAGTGCTTCAGCTGTCTCTAACAACCTCCAGTAAAAATAGTCCTCGCCAAAAATCTCTTTTTCGGCCAGATAAGCATAATATGTGGCAAAACCTTCATGCAACCAATGGTGTTCCCCACTTTGCTCCGTAACCAAATTTCCAAACCATTGGTGCGCCATTTCATGTGCATTTACGTTTACGTAATTTTTATCAGTAAAAGCAACTGAATCCACCACAAAAGTGTTGGAGAAAATTGTAGCGCCAGTATTTTCCATCCCAGCATATAAAAAATCCTGGACTGGAATCTGTTTGTAATTTTGCCAAGGATACGGCACATCTATTTCATCCTCTAAAAAATCAAAGATTTCCTTGGTGTATCGATAGGTTGGCTCAACTTTTAAACTGTCTTTAGGCTCGTAATACAATTCTATTGGAACCTTTGAAGTAGAGGTAGTGGTCTTTTTTTCGAAATCACCGATAGCAAAGGCTACCAAATAGCTGCTCATTGCTTTATCCATATTAAAAGTCCATACCTTTTTGTTTTCTTTAATGGCATTTTTATCCACTAGTTTGCCATTGGAAAAAACTGATAGCCCATTTTTTGCAGCAATACGGATATCAAACTCTACCTTCTCGTTCATATCATCAAAACTAGGCAACCAGTGACTTGTATATTTCCCCTGACCTTGTGTCCAGATTTGATTGTTTGAAGGATTTTTATCTTCCCAACCTAAAAAGTAAACCGTTTGTTTAGGTTTAGAAGTATAGGTAAGCTCCAAAAAATGTGTGCCTCCTTTTCTAAACTTTTTATGCACAGAAATCGTTTTCCCATCATTCGAGAATTTCACCTTCTTCAAATCCAATAAAACAGATGAAAACTCGGTATTAACAGCGTCTAAAAAAATGGAATCCACATCTTTTAAAACCTGAAACTCATACCGTACGGTGCCATTAACTTGTTTTTCCTTAGGAATTGGTTCTATCTGAACCTCTGCTTTTATAAAATCTACTTTGTCCTGTATTTGGCACAGCACTAGCTGTCCAAAAAGAAAAAAAAGAAAGATAGGGCAAAGCTTCATCATTGGTAAATAGCAAAAGTCTTTCCAAATTACATATTTTAGTTTGATGAATCCCAATTTTCTTGAAACTCCCATTCCATATTTAAAAGGTGTTGGTCCAAACAGAGCTGATAGCTTAGGGTCTGAACTGGGTATTCATACCTATCGGGATCTGTTGCATCTTTTTCCAAATAGATATCTTGACAAGACAAGCTATTACAAGATAAATCAACTACAGCCCAGCGGAGCGGATGTTCAAGTAATTGGCAAAATCATACATATTAAAACAGTGGAACAAAAACGGGGCAAACGTTTGGTGGCCAGTTTTGTGGATGAAACGGGAGAAATGGAATTGGTTTGGTTTCGTAGTCATAAGTGGATCAGGGAAAATCTAAAACTAAATGAACCATATGTGGTTTTTGGTAAAACCAAACGTTACGCAAGTACCTTTTCCATGCCTCATCCAGAAATGGAGTTGTTATCTGAACATCAAAAAGGGTTAAAAATTGCCATGCAGCCCATTTACCCTTCAACTGAAAAGCTTAGCAACAAGGGCATTACCAATCGTGTTATTGCCAAAATGATGCAGCAATTGTTTTTGGAGTGCAAAGGACAATTTCCAGAATCCTTATCAAAAGGCATGATGGATGAGTTAAAGTTAATTCCCAAAAGTGAAGCGCTTTTCAACATTCATTTTCCCAAGAACCAGGAATTACTTGCAAAAGCGCAATTCAGACTTAAGTTTGAAGAGCTGTTTTATGTTCAGCTTCAATTAATTTCTAAAAAACTCCTAAGAAAACAAAAAATAAAAGGGTTGCCGTTTGGCAAAGTAGGTGAAAATTTCAACACTTTTTTCAATAGCCATCTGCCATTTGAACTTACTAATGCACAAAAGAAAGTAATTAAAGAAATAAGAAATGATTTGGGCAGTAATGCCCAAATGAACCGACTACTTCAAGGTGATGTGGGCTCTGGAAAGACCATTGTTGGTTTAATGTGCATGCTATTGGCCATTGATAATGGGTTTCAAACATGTTTAATGGCCCCTACAGAAATATTGGCCAATCAGCACTATAATGGACTAAAAGAGCTATTAGGGGAGATGAAAATCAATATCTCATTGTTAACCGGTTCCACTAAAAAATCCAATAGGACCGCTATCCATGCACAGCTTGAGAATGGTGAATTACATATACTTGTGGGCACCCATGCCGTTTTGGAGGATAAAGTTCAATTTAAAAACCTTGGTCTGGCAATTATAGATGAACAGCACCGGTTTGGGGTGGCACAACGCTCAAAATTATGGCATAAAAACGAAGTCCCTCCTCATATTTTAGTCATGACCGCCACGCCAATCCCTAGGACCTTGGCCATGAGTCTGTATGGGGATTTAGATATTTCCGTTATTGATGAATTACCTCCAGGCCGTAAACCCATAAAAACGGTTCATAGATTTGACAGTAACAGATTAAAGGTCTTTCAATTTATTAAAGATGAAATAAAAAAGGGAAGACAAATCTATATGGTATATCCCTTGATTAAAGAATCTGAGGCCTTGGATTATAAAGACCTTATGGACGGCTATGAGAGCATTGCCAGGGATTTTCCCACGCCCGAGTATCAAATATCTATTGTTCATGGTAAAATGAAGCCTAAGGACAAGGATTACGAGATGGAGCGCTTTGTAAAAGGTGAAACTCAAATCATGGTAGCAACCACAGTTATTGAAGTTGGGGTAAATGTGCCCAATGCATCCGTAATGATCATTGAAAGTGCAGAGCGATTTGGGCTTTCTCAGCTGCATCAATTGCGAGGGCGCGTGGGTCGCGGTGCCGAGCAAAGCTTTTGTATTCTGATGACTAGCCATAAATTATCTGAGGATGCTAAAACACGTTTGGAAACCATGACGCGCACCAACGATGGTTTTGAGATTGCCGAAGTTGACCTAAAACTTCGTGGTCCTGGGGATTTAATGGGCACACAACAAAGTGGCATGCTCAATCTTAAAATTGCTGATATTGTAAAAGACAATCAGATATTAAAAACAGCAAGATACCATGCCCTACAATTGTTAAAAGAAGACCCAAGGCTTGAAAAAGAAGAAAACCGTTCTATCCTTTTTGCCTACAATAAAATGATGCAACAAAAAACAATTTGGAATTATATAAGTTAAAATGCCCAGCTTTCACTGGGCATTTTAACTTTAAGTGGCCACAAAAATAATTAGTTGATCGCTTCTCCTTTTTCTGCTTTGTCTATATTAGCTTGTACCCTATCACGGTTAGCTTGTGCAGGAGCATTTTGCAAAGCAATTTTTAAATGCTTCAAAGTGGACTTGTTATCGCCTATTGCAGAATAAGCCCTTGCCAATCCATAATGCACTGGCCATGTTCCCTTATGGGCTTTTGCATTCCACTTGAACACCTCAAGAGCTTCATCCGTTTTTCCTTGGCCAATAAGTTGTCTACCGTAACCATGCACTTGGAAAACAGTTCCTAAGGGCATAGCTTCTTTCATCAAAGCCTTTGCCTCAGCATCTTTTCCTTGTTTTGCCAAAATCTGGGATTTAATGCTCAGGTTGTTGTACGTTTTCTGGCTAAAGAACTGGCCCGCTATTGCTGCATCTACCCAGCCAAGCGCTTCATCCAAATCGCCTCCATTGTTCTGGGCATAGTTTGCTGCCTGTTCCCATGTTTGTCTATTGAACCCTGGAGAAGTTTGTAGTTTTTGCCGTATGTCCGCCAGAACATTGTTTGTGACATCTGTTTCCACTTTAAATGGAATCTGCTTTTTTTCCCAATTTAAAGAAGCCACTGCAGAAGTAGCATCAACTTCATTAAAAGTGTACATAAGCTGTTCTACGTGAGCAATTTCCTTTGTGGAAACATCTACGCGAAGTGCATCATCACTTGGGTCATAAAAATAACTGCCCCAAGCATCATGATTTTTTGAAAAAATAACCGTTGCACTGTTATCTTCGTTTACAATCATATGTAAACCATACTTGCCGGCAGGCAGGGTTTTCCCTCCAATTGTGAGATCATCCGAAGTTTTAAAAATAGTATTTTCATTGGCGCCAGCTCGCCATGGAGATTCGGTAGCAGTACCAAATCCTAAATTGTTCATGCCATAAGGAACCAATGTTCCCCATACTTCTCTATCATTTACACTTGGTCTGGAATAAATAATAGTAACGTTCGTGTTTCCAATGCGTTGAGATACTTTTGCCATTTGACTGCCACGCGGTAGAAAGTCAAGTTGAGCAAAAGTGCTATTGGAAATAAAAAAAACCGCAATAAGAATCATGGCCGAAACGGCCGAGTAACTTTTTTTCATTTGTTCGTTTTTGATTTGTTAATGAATAAACTTTTAGGTCGATCCTCTAAAGTAGAGAGCCCATTGTTTCAATTGCGTTACAGCAATGTTAAATTAAAATGAAACATGTTAAATTTCAACGGATTAAGAATAATATCCTCAAAATCAATATACAAATCATAGAATATTCATAAACCAAAAAGTAAACGCTTATCGGGAATTTCGTTTACGGAACAATGACCCAAGAAAGAATTACCATAAGCTGCCAACAATTGAAATTGTTTTTGTTTTAAACTGACAAAAATCAAGGTTGGTGGTCCAATTGGTTTTAAAACCGAGCTTGAACATCGTAATTTTCGCAACTAAACACCAAGGCTTTTTTTTTCATATTTTAAATTTACAAGCTTATAAATTATTGAATACAACTATGAGTAAGACACTATTTGATAAAGTATGGGATTCACATACGGTGCAGCGTATTGAAAATGGCCCGGATGTGATTTTTATTGATAGACATTTGGTGCATGAAGTAACTAGCCCCGTGGCTTTTTTAGGGCTAAAGAACCGAGGCATTAATGTGCTCTATCCAGAACGCACTTTTGCCACGGCCGATCATAATACTCCTACCATAAATCAACATTTGCCAGTTAAGGACAAACTATCTGCAAATCAATTAAAGGCTTTAGAAGAAAACTCCAAAGCTCATAATATTCCTTATTGGGGGCTTGGGCATGAGAAAAACGGAATTGTTCACGTAATAGGTCCTGAAAATGGAATCACCGTACCCGGAGCAACTATTGTTTGTGGGGATTCTCATACTTCTACTCATGGAGCATTCGGTGCCATTGCCTTTGGCATTGGTACCAGTGAGGTGGAAATGGTTCTTTCAACCCAATGTATTATGCAACCAAAGGCAAAGAGCATGCGCATAAACATAGATGGGAATTTAAACCTTGGGGTAACTCCAAAAGATGTTGCTCTTTTCATTATTTCCAAACTGACCACCTCTGGTGCCACTGGATATTTTGTTGAATATTCAGGGCAGGTTTTCAGAGAAATGTCTATGGAAGGTCGCATGACCGTCTGTAACTTAAGCATAGAAATGGGTGCTCGTGGAGGAATGATCGCTCCAGATGAGAAGACCTTTGAATATATAAAAGGTAGGGAATACACTCCCAAAGGTGCAGCATGGGAAAAGGCCATGGATTATTGGCAAACGCTCTACTCTGATGAAGATGCAGTTTTTGACAAAGAGATTTCTTTTGATGCTTCTGAAATAGAGCCAATGATTACTTATGGCACAAACCCAGGAATGGGTATTGGAATTCAAAATGGAATCCCAAAGGCAAATTCTGTAGAAGGTGGAAACGCAACCTATAAAAAATCATTGGAGTATATGGCTTTTAATGAAGGTGAGGCCATGATTGGAAAACCTATAGATTTTGTATTCTTGGGAAGCTGTACTAATGGTAGAATTGAAGATTTTAGAGCATTTGCTTCCATCATAAAAGGGCGCAAAAAAGCGGACAATGTTACTGCATGGCTAGTTCCTGGTTCGCACCGAGTGGAAGAAGCTATTAAAAACGAAGGCATACTTGATGTTTTACATGAATCAGGTTTTGAACTAAGAGAGCCTGGTTGTTCTGCATGTCTTGCAATGAACGATGATAAGATTCCCGCCGGTAAATATGCAGTGAGCACATCCAATAGAAATTTTGAAGGAAGACAGGGTCCGGGCTCCAGAACATTATTGGCCAGCCCTCTAGTTGCGGCCGCCGCGGCAGTTACCGGAAAAGTAACAGATCCACGAGAATTAATGGAAGAAGTAATCGCTTAAATTAAAAGAACACGAAATGGCTTACGATAAGTTCAATATACTCAAAAGTTCGGCAGTCCCATTGCCTATAGAAAATGTGGATACAGATCAAATTATACCAGCTCGATTTTTAAAAGCTACAGAACGCAAAGGTTTCGGAGACAATCTGTTCAGAGATTGGAGGTACCATCCAGACAATACTCCTAAAGAACAATTTGTATTAAACAACCCTATTTACAAGGGAAAAATATTGGTTGGAGGTAAAAACTTTGGCTCTGGTTCCTCTAGGGAGCATGCTGCATGGGCTGTTTATGATTATGGTTTTCGTTGTGTAGTATCTAGTTTTTTTGCTGATATTTTTAGAAACAACTGCTTAAACATTGGAGTTTTACCGGTGCAGGTTAGTCCAGAATTTTTGGATAAAATCTTCAGGGCTATTGAGGAAAATCCAAATACGGAGTTGGAAATTCATCTTCCCAAACAAACCATCACCATTTTGGAAACCAATGAAAGCGAAGGCTTTGCTATCAACGACTATAAGAAGGAAAACATGCTCAATGGTTTTGATGACATTGATTACCTTCTCAACATCAAAAATGAAATTCAAGAGTTTGCTGGGGACACTCCGCTATAGCAAAACTGTTTTATAGCAGGATCATACAATACCCAAAATGAAAACACGTACCGTTGAAATAATGGATACCACCCTAAGAGATGGCGAGCAAACATCGGGTGTGTCTTTCTCTTCATCAGAAAAGCTTACACTGGCCAAACTTCTGTTGGAAGAACTCAAGGTGGACCGCATAGAGGTTGCTTCAGCAAGAGTCTCAGAAGGAGAGTTTAAAGCTGTTAAGAGTATTACAGATTGGGCAAAAGCTGAGGGTTATTTATCATCTGTTGAAGTATTGACATTTGTGGATAAAGGTGTTTCGCTGGATTGGATGGTTGAAACTGGTGCAAAAGTCCAAAATTTATTGACCAAAGGTTCCCTAAATCACCTTACCCATCAGTTAAAGAAAACTCCAGAACAACACTTTAAAGATATTGAAGCGATCGTAACCAAAGCTGAAATCCTGGGTATTGAAACTAATGTTTACTTGGAGGATTGGAGCAATGGAATGCGAAACTCTCCTGAGTATGTGTTTCAATTTTTGGACTTTCTTACCACCCTGCCTATAAAACGAGTATTGCTTCCAGATACTTTAGGCATACTAACCTATCATGAAACTTCCGATTTTTTAGGGCAAATCATTAAAAGGTATCCCAATTCACATTTTGATTTTCATGGTCATAATGATTATGATTTAAGTGTAGCCAACATCATGGAAGCCTTAAAAGCTGGATGTCATGGATTGCACCTGACCGTTAATGGCATGGGAGAGCGAGCCGGTAACGCTCCACTGGCAAGTGCTGTTGCTGTGATTAATGACTTTATGCCCGAAATTTCCATTGGGGTAAAGGAATCTTCCCTCTATAAGGTAAGCAAGTTGGTCTCGGCATTTACTGGTTTTGGCATTCCGGACAATAAGCCTATTGTAGGTGGAAATGTTTTCACACAAACTGCTGGTATACATGCAGATGGAGATAGCAAAAAGAATCTTTACTTTAATGATTTACTGCCAGAGCGTTTTGGTAGAAAACGCAAATACGCATTAGGAAAAACATCTGGTAAATCAAATATTCAAAAGAATCTTCAAGAGCTAGGATTAACATTAAATGATGATGAACTTAAAAAGGTAACGGAAAGGATTATAGAGCTTGGGGACAAAAAGGAACGTGTTACCAAAGATGATCTACCGTACATTATTTCCGATGTTTTGAACAGTGAATTACATCAACAACGTGTTTTTGTAAAATCATATGTTCTAACACATTCAAAAGGTTTAAAGCCCTCCACTACCCTTTCCATTGAAATTGACGGGAAATCCTATGAGGAAAATGCTCAGGGTGATGGGCAGTTCGATGCTTTTATCAATGCTCTTCATAAAGTATATCAAAAAGAAAAAATGGATTTACCAAAGTTGGTGGATTATGCCGTCCGCATTCCTCCTGGGAGTACATCTGATGCGCTTTGTGAGACAATAATAACTTGGCGGGGCAAAAAAAATGATTTTACCACTAGAGGTTTAGATTCCGATCAAACGGTATCTGCCATAAAAGCTACAGAAAAAATGCTCAATCTGATTTGAGAAACCAACCTATAAAAAATACATATGAAATTAAACATAGCCTTATTGGCAGGAGATGGAATTGGTCCAGAAGTGATCAATCAAGCCGTGAAAGTATCTGAAGCAGTGGCTGCAAAATTCAATCATCAAATTGATTGGATCCCAGCATTGACCGGTGCTGCAGCTATTGATGCGGTTGGTGAACCTTATCCAGATGAAACCCATTCCGTTTGTGAGGCAGCGGATGCCGTATTGTTCGGTGCCATTGGACATCCCCGTTTTGACAATGACCCCTCTGCTAAAGTACGTCCAGAGCAAGGCTTGCTGAAAATGCGTCAAAAATTAGGGCTTTTTGCCAATGTTCGACCTACGTTTACCTTCCCATCATTGATTGATAAGTCCCCATTAAAAAGGGAACGTATTGAAGGGACTGACCTGATTATACTTAGAGAATTGACGGGCGGTGTTTATTTTGGCGAAAGAGGTAGAAAAGATAATGGCAATACCGCTTTTGATACAATGACCTATACTCGGGCAGAGATTCAGCGCTTGGCAAAAAAAGGTTTTGAGATGGCCTTGGGCCGCTCAAAAAGGCTTTGTTGTGTTGATAAGGCCAATGTGCTCGAATCTTCACGTCTTTGGAGAGAAACGGTACAGGCTATGGAGAAAGACTTCCCTGAGGTAGAAGTTTCTTATGAATTTGTAGATGCCGTTGCCATGCGTTTGGTCCAATGGCCAAGCGATTACGATGTAATTATCACTGAAAATCTTTTTGGTGATATCCTTACTGATGAAGCCTCCGTAATTTCTGGTTCCATGGGGTTAATGCCTTCAGCATCAGTGGGTGAAAAATCAAAGCTGTATGAGCCTATTCACGGATCTTACCCACAAGCGGCAGGTAAAGATATTGCCAATCCACTGGCGACCGTTTTATCCGCAGCTATGCTTTTTGAGGACTTTGATTTAAAAGACGAGGCGGAAGCTATCAGGAATGTTGTTAATGCATCTCTTGCTCAAGGCATTGTTACCGAAGACCTGGCAGAAGGTGGAAAAGCTTACAAAACCAGTGAAGTTGGAGATTGGTTGGCGAGTAATCTCTAAACAATTTAAAACTCATTATGTTATTATAACAAAAAGGCCTCTGAATATACCAGAGGTCTTTTTGCTTATTAGCGTTTCTTACAAAATATAATCTGTACTTAGAAAGTTGCTTACTTTAGCTTCCAACAATTGTTCAATGGTTTCATTGTTCAATTCATTGTCCTTAAACGCAACAAAAGTACGTATAGAGAATGACCTTAGGGCATCATGAACACTTAATGTGGATTGGGCAGAATCTTTTCTTCCTGTAAAAGGATAAACATCTGGACCTCGTTGACAGGAGCTGTTTAAATTCACTCTACACACCAAATTAGCCAGCGTATCTATAAGTGGAGATAAGGTATATACATCTTTTCCAAACAAGCTTACTTGTTGCCCGTAGTTAGATTCGGCCATATCATCTAATGGTTCTTCTATATCTTTGAAGGAAACCACAGGGATTATTGGGCCAAATTGTTCTTCTTCGTATACTCTCATGTCTTTGGAGACGGGGTATAAAACTGCTGGCCAAATGTAATTATCAGATTGTTTTCCTCCCTTTTTGTTTTTGATTTTAGCTCCTTTTGCCTTGGCATCATCCAACAATTCTTGAATATAAGCTGGTTTTCCGGGTTCCGGCAAGGGTGTTAGTTTTACACCATCATCCCATGGATTTCCAAATTTTAATGCGTCCACCTTTTCTGAGAATCGTTTCAAAAATTCATCCTTTACATCTTCATGCACATAAACCACTTTTAACGCGGTGCACCGTTGCCCATTAAACGAAAGTGTCCCAGCTAAACATTCATTTATCGTTAAATCTAAATCTGCATCAGGAAGAATGATAGCAGGGTTTTTTGCCTCCAATCCCAGGACCAGTCGCAACCTATTGCTTTTAGGATGTTGGTCTTGTAAGGCATTGGCAGATTTACTGTTTCCTATGAGTGCCAAAACATCAACCTTTCCCGTTTTTATGATAGGAGCCGCCACTGCTCTACCTCTTCCAAACAAAATATTGACCACTCCTTTTGGAAAACTGCTCTGAAATGCCTCTAACAGAGGTGTTATCAATAAAACCCCATGCTTGGCCGGTTTAAAAACTGTTGTGTTCCCCATAATGATTGCGGGAATCAACAAGGCAAAGGTCTCGTTTAAAGGGTAATTGTATGGCCCCAAACATAAAACTACTCCCAATGGTCCTCTACGAATATGAGCATATACCCCATCGTGCTTTTGGAACTTTGCAGAATCACGATCTAGTTTTTTATAGTCTTCAATGGTGTCATAAATATACTCAACGGTACGATCAAACTCTTTTTGCGAATCTGGCAGTGACTTTCCAATCTCCCACATTAAGAGTTTCACAACTTCCTCTCGTTTCTTCTCCATTTTCTTCACAAAAGACTCCATACACTCAATACGGTCTTTCACCTTCATAGTTGGCCAAACACCCTGACCTTGGTTATATGCGCCCACTGCAGCATCCAATGCTTGCAATGCTTCTTCTTCACCCATGTCCGGAATGCTTCCTAAAACGGTATGTGCATATTCCTTTGTAGAGGAGATTGTTGAAATTACTGTTGTGTTATTGCCTTTCCACTCCTTCAATTCACCATTTGCCAAATAGGTTTTTTGATGTATTTCTGATGTAATTTGGAATTCTTCTGGTATCATTGTTTTAACTGGCATAATCCTATGCTTTTAATTATAGTTGGTTCTGTTCATAGCTTAAATCTCATACGAAACTAGTGTAAAAATGATTTAAAACTTCTTTATTTTCAATGGTTTAACTACGAAAACGTTTTAGTATGTCCTTTATCAGAAAAGAATATGAAATTGTTATATCGGTTACACCAAATATTGAAAAAGATCTGGTTTGTTATTAAGATAGTCTCCAAAAAAATTATTGCTTTTCATTCGTTGGATCAAAGGCTTCAAATCTTCAGAAGATTTTAACTCAATCCCAACGACTGCGGGCGCATTTTCCCTGCTTGATTTTTTAGAATATTCAAAATGTGTGATATCGTCATCCGGCCCTAAAATATCCGCCACAAATTCTTTTAGAGCCCCAGGGCGTTGTGGAAATCGAATGATGAAATAATGTTTTAGGTTTCCATATAGTAAAGCTCTCTCTTTTATCTCTGCCGTCCGTGTAATATCATTATTACTGCCGCTAACAATACAAACCACGGTTTTGCCTTTTATTTCATCTTTAAAATCATCTAACGCAGAGATAGTCAACGCTCCAGCTGGTTCGACTACAATGGCATCTCTATTGTATAAATCTAAAATAGTCTGACATACTTTACCTTCTGGAACAGTCTCCATCTTGTATAGATGGTCTTTGCAAATAGGGAAAGTGTATTGGCCAACTTTTTGAACTGCTGCACCATCAATAAACTTATCAATTTGGGATAGTTCTACCAATTCTCCTTTTTCTATGGCCGTTTTCATAGAGGGAGCACCTTCTGGCTCTATTCCAATGATTTTGGTTTTGGGTGAAAGGGCTTGAAATGTACCGCATAACCCAGATGCCAATCCTCCTCCACCCACGGCAACAAAAACATAATCTATAGGTTCTTCAGATTGATTTAACAGTTCTAATCCAATAGTAGCTTGACCTTCAATAGTCTTTACATCATCAAATGGATGAACAAAGGTTTTATGATGACTGTCGCAAAACAGCCTGGCCGCCTTTTGGGAATCATCAAAAGTATCTCCTTCCAATACCACTTTTATCCAATCTCCCCCAAACATTTTGGTTTGGTCAATCTTTTGTTTTGGAGTAACTGCGGGCATGTATATAGTTCCTTCCACTCCCAAATAGTTACATGCAAATGCAACTCCCTGGGCATGGTTTCCCGCACTAGCGCAAACCACGCCATTTTTTAATTCTTCCTTGGTAAGAGAACTTATCTTATTGAAAGCTCCACGGATTTTATAACTTCTTACGCGCTGTAAATCTTCTCTCTTTAGTAGGATGTTGGCATCATACTTCTTTGAATAACGGATACTTTGCTGCAAAGGAGTTTCTCCTGTAACCTGTTTGATTGTATCGGCGGCTGCATAAATATCAACTATCTGCGGAAAATATGTAGCCGCCGTTTTTTTCATCTCGTCACTGCTTATCAATTTAATTGAAACTCAAATCTATGCTATGGGTTTCATAGCTGTCATTGATTCCCTCAATCTAGCACCTACAATTTCAACAGGATGCTCACGTAGTGCCTTATTGACCGCTATAAGCCTTACATTGTCAACTCCGTTATCTTTTCCTTCTCCAAAATGGGTTCCAATAACGTTAGTGTCTATGGTTTTCATGAAATCTTTTAACAAAGGTTTACAGGCATGGTCGAATAAATAGCAACCATATTCCGCCGTATCAGAAATTACTCGGTTCATTTCAAATAATTTTTTTCTTGCTATGGTATTCGCAATCAACGGTGTTTCATGCAAAGATTCATAGTATGCAGATTCTCCTATGATTCCAGACTCTGTCATGGTTTCAAAGGCCAACTCCACTCCAGATTTCACAAATGCAACCATTAACACACCATTGTCATAAAACTCTTGTTCCGAAACAGCATCGTTGCCAGCCGGGGTCTTTTCAAATGAAGTTTCGCCTGTTGCGGATCTCCAATCCAACAAATTCTTATCATCATTGGCCCAATCTTCCATCATGGTTTTAGAAAAATGACCACTCATAATGTCATCCATATGTTTTTGAAATAGGGGTCGCATGATATCTTTTAATTCTTCCGCCAAATCAAAAGCTTTTATTTTAGCGGGGTTAGACAATCTGTCCATCATATTGGTGATTCCCCCATGCTTTAACCCTTCAGTAATGGTTTCCCATCCGTATTGTATTAGTTTTGAAGCATACCCAGCATCAATTCCTTTTTCGACCATCTTGTCAAAGGATAAAATGGAACCTGTTTGCAACAACCCACAAAGAATGGTTTGTTCGCCCATTAAATCTGACTTTACTTCTGCCACAAAAGAAGATTCCAACACTCCCGCTTTATGCCCACCTGTACCAGCTGCATAAGCTTTAGCCTGGGCCAAACCTTTGCCTTCTGGGTCGTTTTCTGGATGTACGGCAATCAAGGTAGGCACCCCAAAACCTCTTTTGTATTCTTCACGTACCTCAGAACCAGGACTCTTTGGAGCTACCATAATAACTGTAAGGTCTTTTCTAATCTGCATCCCCTCCTCTACAATGTTGAAGCCGTGGGAATAAGAAAGTGTAGCTCCTTTTTTCATTAAAGGCATTACTGTGCTGACCACATTGGTGTGTTGTTTGTCTGGTGTAAGATTGATGACCAAGTCAGCAGATGGAATCAACTCTTCATAGGTGCCCACATTAAAGTTATTCTCCTTGGCATTCTTATAGGATTGCCTTTGTTCTTTGATTGCGGCCTCTCTTAGGGTGTATGAAATGTCCAATCCTGAATCCCTCATATTCAAACCTTGGTTCAAACCTTGTGCACCGCAGCCTACAATTACGATTTTCTTTCCTTTCAACGCCGTAACACCATCTGCAAACTCACTGGAATCCATAAATCTACATTTCCCCAACTGTTCCAATTTATCACGAAGTGATAGCGTATTAAAATAATTTGTCATTTTTAGTTTTTGATTTTGTGCTATTTATTGATTTTGAAATTCTTCTAAAATACTGGTTATCGGCATTGACGCCTTACTTACCGCAATCCTTCCAGAACGCACAAATTGTTTGATGCCATAAGGCTCCAAAGCATCGTGCATTTGGTCAATTTCGTGACGGCGCCCAGTTTTGGCCAAAACAAAAAAGTCTCTGGCCACGGTTACGATTTGTGAATTACTTTCTTTAATGATGTTCTGAATCTGGCGTTCATCAAACAACAAATCCGATGCTATTTTGAACAAGGCAGATTCTTGATAAATAGTTTCGTCATCTGTATGATAGTAAGCTTTTATCACCTCTACCTGCTTCTCTATCTGTCCTACAATTTTTCTTACCCATTCTTCGGGGGCGACTACAACTATTGTGAATTTTGAAACGTTTTCAATCTCTGATTTAGAAACATTTAAACTCTCTATATTAATGTGTCTCTTTAAGAATATTCCTGATATCCTATTTAGTAATCCAACATTGTTCTCCGAATAAACCGAGATGGTGTACCACTGTTTTTCCATACCTATTTTGTTTTCACGGCCACTATAATTCCTGTTGACCAATCCATTTTTGTAATTGTAAAATCCTGCCTTGTCTCTAGTGTTTCTACCAATGATGTTACATTGTCCTCATGACCAATTGGCCAATTGGCTTGTTTGCGCATATCATCAATTACATAAAAGCCTCCTACTTTAAGCAATTCCAATGTTCGGTCCAGATGGCTGTACTTACCAGGCCATGCATCAGCAAAAATCAAATCAAATTTTTCTCCCTTATACTGAAACAACCAGTCGTTACCATCAGCACAGATTAACTCAAGTCTCCCTTCTTGGTTGAAAAAACCCTTTGCTATTTGAATAAGCTCATTATCATTGTCTATACTTATCAGCTTGGAATTTTTATCCATTCCTTCCAACATCCAAGCCAGAGACAAGCTCATGCCCGTTCCTAGTTCTAGAAAAGTTCCTGCAGGTTTGGAAGAAACCAAGGTTTTTAAAAATGTTCCAATATACATATCTGAAGGCATGGTAAACCCAATTTCTCCAGACTTGGCAAGTAGTTGGGGATATACCTTTGGCATATCTAAAATATTAGCCTGGTTCATGTTATTTGAGTCTAATATCTGAAACGGAAGCCCCTGAAGGAATCATGGGAAATACATTGTCTTCTTTTTCCACCTTGACTTCCAAAAAGTAAGGGCCTTTGGATGCTATCATTTCGGCAACAGCTTCCTTCAACTCGGATCGTTCCGAAACTCTTCTCGATTTAATATGATACCCCTCTGCAATCTTTACAAAATCTGGGTTCACCATTACGGTTGAAGCATATCTGCTCTCAAAGAAAAGTTCTTGCCACTGGCGCACCATGCCTAAATGATCATTGTTTAGTACCACAATTTTCACCGGAACGTTATGCTGAAAGATTACACCCAACTCCTGAATGGTCATTTGATATCCCCCATCTCCAATGATAGCGACCACTTCGCGTTCCATTGCTCCCATCTTAGCTCCTATGGCTGCAGGTAATGCAAACCCCATAGTTCCTAGCCCGCCAGAAGTTATATTACTTTTGGATTGCTTAAACTTGGCATACCTGCAAGCAATCATTTGATGTTGCCCCACATCGGTAACAATAACAGCCTTATGTTCTGAAGAAATATTGATTTGCTCAACAACCTCTCCCATTGTTAGTCCTTCTTTTGTAGGTGTAATATCTTTTTTGATGACGGTTTCATATTCCGTTTGGTATTTTTTATCAAACGCCGCCTTCCATTCTTTATGTTCATTCTTATTCACCAGTGGCAGCAATAAATCCAAGGTCTGTTTAGCATTTCCCAAAACAGCCACGTCCGCTTTCACATTTTTATTGATTTCTGCAGGATCAATTTCAAAATGAATCACCTTTGCTTGCTTGGCATAGGTGTCCAAACTACCTGTGACCCTGTCATCAAAGCGCATTCCTATGGCAATGAGCAAATCACATTCATTGGTCAGTACATTTGGACCATAATTACCGTGCATACCTACCATACCTACATTTAGCGGATGGTCAGTATCCATTGCAGAAAGCCCTAAAATGGTCCAAGCTGCCGGAATGCCTGCTTTTTCCACCAACGCTTTTAATTCGTTCTCTGCCTCACCCAATATCACTCCTTGTCCAAAAACGATATATGGTTTTTTTGCCTTGTTGATGAGCTCAGCAGCCGTCTCAATTGCTTTTATATCTGGTTCTGGAACGGGTTTGTAACTACGGACACCCTTACATTTTTCGTATGTAAAATCCAACTCATCAAATTGAGCGTTCTTAGTAATATCGATTAACACTGGGCCGGGTCTCCCAGATTTTGCAATATAAAATGCCTTTGCTATAATCTCTGGAATCTCGGCTGCTTTGGTTACCTGATAATTCCATTTAGTGACCGGTGTAGAAATTCCAACAATGTCTGTCTCTTGAAATGCATCTGACCCCAATAAATGTCTGGGAACTTGACCCGTAATACAAACCATTGGTGTTGAGTCTATCTGGGCATCTGCGAGCCCAGTGACTAAATTTGTAGCACCTGGTCCCGAAGTAGCCATGGCCACCCCAACTTTTCCACTTACTCTTGCATAACCCTGCGCCGCATGGGTAGCTCCTTGTTCATGTCTGGTTAAGATATGCGTTAATTTATCCTGAAACTTGTAGAGTTCATCATACACCGGCATAATCGCCCCTCCTGGATATCCATAGATTAAATCCACTCCCTCAGCCAATAAACAATGTATTATAGCTTCGGCGCCACTTATTCGCATAGTGGTGTCTTTTTCAGAATCTTTCTTTTGTGCTCTCAGTGTTTCCATAAGCGTATTATTCTGAGGGATAAAACTCCCTCTATCACCCTCAATTAATATTATATCAAATCAGTTACACAGCCTTTTGAAGCTGAAGAAACTGTTTTGGCATATTTGTATAAACTTCCTTTTTTTACCTTTAATGGTGGTTGTACCCATTTTGCTTTTCTATTTGCTAATTCTTCATCTGAAATGGCCATAGATATGCTGTTTTTCTCTGCATCGATAGTAATAATATCTCCATCCTTAACCAATCCTATGGCTCCACCATCTTGTGCTTCGGGCGCTATATGCCCCACTACAAAACCATGTGTGCCTCCAGAGAATCTTCCATCTGTAATCAAAGCAACATTCTTACCAAGCCCAACTCCCATAATAGCTGCAGTAGGTTTCAACATTTCAGGCATGCCCGGCCCCCCTTTTGGTCCTTCATATCTAATGACAACCACATCTCCCTTTTTAACCAATCCTTCGCGGATTCCATCATTTGCTTCAAACTCGCTTTCAAAAACTTTTGCCGGTCCAGAGAAGTGCAGGCCTTCCTTACCGGTAATTTTTGCAACTGCCCCTTCCGTAGCTAGATTCCCATGAAGAATCCTAAGGTGTCCAGTTTCTTTGATTGGATTTTCTAAATCCATAACCACTTTTTGTCCTTCGGTTAAATCTGGAACCTCAGCTAAGTTCTCAGCAATGGTCTTTCCAGTTACTGTAAGACAATCGCCATGCAGCATATCATGCTTTAGCATAAACTTCATTACAGCAGGAACTCCTCCCACGCGATGTAAGTCTTCCATTAAATATTTTCCACTTGGTTTTAAATCTGCCAAGAAAGGTGTAGTATCACTGATTCTCTGGAAATCTGCCAGTTCAAAATCGATTTCTGCTGCTTTGGCAATTGCCAGAAAATGAAGTACAGCATTTGTTGATCCTCCAAGTACGGTTATTAATCGGACTGCATTCTCTAAAGATTTTTTGCTGATGATATCACTTGGTTTAATATCATTTTCCAACAAATATCTTAGCGCTTTACCTGAATCGACACAGTCTTGCTTCTTTCTGTCACCAACTGCAGGGTTTGAAGAATTATATGGCAAAGCCATTCCCAAAGCCTCAATGGCAGAAGCCATTGTATTTGCAGTATACATTCCTCCACAGGCACCTGCTCCGGGACATGCATTTTGAATTACACTTTTGTACTCTTCCTCATTAATGGTACCAGCAACTTTCTCTCCCCAAGCCTCAAAAGCGGACACCACATCAAGTTTTCTGTCTTTTAAGCATCCTGAAGCAATTGTACCTCCATAAACTAAAATGGAAGGTCTATCTAAACGAATCATTGCCATAAGTGCTCCTGGCATGTTTTTATCACAACCGACCACAGTTGCCAAACCATCATAATTCATTGCTTGAACCACGGTCTCCATAGAGTCTGCAATAATATCTCTTGATGGAAGTGAATAGCGCATGCCATAAGTTCCCATTGAGATACCATCACTCACGCCTATAGTATTGAAAATTAAACCCACAAGATTGCCTTGTTGTGTACCTTCTTTAACATAGGTAGACAGTTCATTCAAGTGCATATTGCAAGGATTGCCCTCGTACCCAGTGCTTCCAATACCAATTAACGGTTTTTTTAAGTCTTCCTCCGTCAATCCTATGGCATGCAACATAGCCTGAGCTGCTGGTTGAGTAGGGTCTTGGGTAACATTTTTGCTATACTTGTTCAATTCCATTAATATATTTCTTTCGAATCTGGTTCTTTGTTGAATTTCCTCCTATAATCAAAGATAGATGTTTCAAAAACCCAATAATTTTAACAGTAATACGTGTTCTAAATTCATTTGAAAAAATAATCGCATATTTAATTGTCTATCAGATAGTTAAACTGTTTTAAAATCCCATATCCATTAGTTGTGCAGATTGCATAAAAAAAGCCTGTATCGTTTTGGATACAGGCTTTTTAAATTAATAGTATAGCTGTATCACTCCAAACTTGGAATAATAATGACCACGCTATTAATCAGATTTTTTGCTCTCACGACTCAATGATACAAAAAATATTTAATTGAAACTACATTTAGGTATCTTTAGCCATATGGAAAAAACAGTTACCCAAGCCATTCAGCATAGACGCTCGGTTCGTATTTTTAAAAGTGACATTGAATTAGATTCCAATATAGTAAAGCAATGTATTGAAAATGCCGTTTTGGCTCCAACCAGCAGTAATATGCAACTTTGGGAATTTTACCATATTACCAAAAAAGATGTTTTAAAAAAACTGACTAAAGCCTGTTTAGGGCAAAATGCCGCTAAAACTTCACAACAAATTGTGGTTGTAGTGGTTAGAAAAGATCTATGGCGCAAAAGAGCAAAATCCAATCTTAGTTTTCTTGAATCCTCCTTTGGTGAAAAGCCAAAAGAAGAATATACCGCTAGAGAAAAGTTTGCTCTTGCATACTACAAAAAACTTATTCCAACTGTCTATTTTGATTTTTTAGGAGTTTTTGGGTGGTTAAAGTATATTATTTTCCAAATAGTTGGTTTTTTTAAGCCTACCTATCGCCAGGTTAGAAAATCGGATATGCGAATTGTTGCCCACAAAAGTGCAGGGTTGGCTGCCCAAAATTTCATGATCAGTATGGCTGCCAAAGGTTATGACACTTGTCCAATGGAAGGTAGTGACACCCTATTGGTAAAACGTGCTTTAGGTTTACCTAGGAGTTCAGAAATAAACATGGTCATTGGTTGCGGTGTACGTGATGAAAAAGGAATATATGGCTCTCGTTTTAGAATTCCTTTTGAAGAGGTTTACAAACAATTATAGCCTTCATAGAAGCTTAAAAGAAAAAGTATCTCCAAACTTTTTTTGTGCCAGCACATTTATGGAAGCTTCAGAAAGCTGCAATATCCTAGGGTAACCCCCTGTTGTCTGACCGTCTTTCATTAAAATAATCAACCTTCCGGCTGGTGTAAACTGAACGGTTCCCGGCAATGTCCCAGAAGTTAACATCGAAGTTTTATGACCCTCAATAAGTTCGGAAAGCTGATAAGCCATTCTATTGTTCTCTTTTGATACAGAAAAAGTTTTTGAAAAAAGAGCAGCTAATTGGTTATCAGATAAAATAGAGAACTCTGGCCCCTTGTAAACTTCCAAATAATCCAAATCAAAATGGCTTTCCATTTTAATTTCTGAAATTGTAGGACTAAAAGAAACGGTTTCTTTAAAATCGATTTCATTTCTATCCTTAAGGCATCTGTACTTTGTTACTGGAAAATACTGAGACCGACTCTCTAAAACTTTTACCGTTTGGAAACCTCCTTTTATGGCCAAGTAGCTTCTAAATCCATTTACAAGTTTACCATAAGAAAGAATATCTCCTTTTAACACTTTTATGACCTTGTAGTTGTCCAGAGGTTCATTGTTAAGGGTTGGGGATAAATAAGCTCCTGACAGACAGATAAATGTAGGCGCCTCAAACAATAAGGTTGGTCCTGTCATTGTTATTTCCATAACCGCAGCATCAGGTTCATTATCCAGGAGTAGGTTCGCCTTCTTTACCGAATTGTTATCCATAGCACCAGAAACAGGAACTCCCATATCCCTATAGCCAAACCTGCCTAAATCTTGTATACTAGTAAAAAATCCCGATTTTAAAACCTTAAGCATCTAAAGCAATCTTTTCAGGTTTATATATGCCAACTTCTCCTTCAATCTTGCGCAAATCATATTCTGCTCTGGATATCTCATAGAATTGTATCTTATCTCCAACATTAACAAAACAGGGCTTTTCCAATTTAGGGTTAAAGATGGGTATTGGGCAACTCCCAATTATGTTCCAACCACCCGGTGAATCCTGGGGATAAATGCCTGTTTGCTTGCTTGCCAAACCTACGGAACCTTTGGCAACAGATAACCTCGGCTCTTTTCGTCTTGGAATTTCCAATGCTTCGGGCAACCCTCCCAAATACATAAAACCAGGTAAAAACCCAATGCCATAAACCATGTATTCAAAGGAAGTATGTAGTTCTATTAATTCTTTAACGGACAGCTTAAGTGTTTTGGAAACCTCTTCTATATCGATTCCAAAATCAATATTATAACATACAGGAATCTTCCATAAAAATCTCTCATTTTTAACTTTGGAATCCATTCTTTTTGAATAGCACTCCAAAATCAATTCATTAATGTTCTCAAAGTCGACTTCTTCTCTAAAATTGACCAAAGTTAATGAGTTGTAAGCCGCAGACATCTCCCAATTGGGTAAATTAAGAGCTTTGAAACATTCGACAAATTGAAGGATATCTTCTAAAATGGATTCTTCCACCTTGTTGGGCCATTCCATGAGAACCGCTCTTTGGCCATATGGTTTGATGTTAATGGGGTAACTTTTCACTTTTGTAGTTCTACCCTGTATTTGGGTAATTCTTTAGAAAGATACATCAATATTTCTAATGCAGAAGTCGTATCTCCATGAATACAGATGGTTTCTGCCATTATTTTTATTTCCTCCCCAGTTACTACTTTTACGGTCCCTTCCTTTATGATTGGCAAAATATGATGTAGCACCTTATCTGGCTGTTGAATGAGGGCATTATCTAGTTTTCTTGAGACAAGGCTAAGGTCCTTGTTATAATTTCTATCTCCAAAAGCTTCATACATCAGTTTAAAGCCTTTTTTTTTTGCAATGCCTGCTATAACTGACCCAAATGGGACATACAAATAAACCTTACTTCTGTATTTGCTTATGGTCTCTAGATAAAGTTCAGCAAGTTTTTCATTCTTGGCGGTCTCATTGTATAAAGCACCGTGTGCTTTAATATGATGAAATTCTACTTTTTCCTTTTTAAGAACTTCATCAAACATTCTTATTTGTTTTAATATGCTCTGTCCTAATTCTGAATTTGGAATCGTCATTACTTCTCTACCAAAATTAGAAGTATCTGGATATGATGGATGCGCCCCAACCTTAACCTGGTGAGTTTTTGCCAGTTTTACTATTTGGGTTATGCTCAATACATCTCCAGCATGTCCGCCGCAGGCTATGTTACATGAACTAATGAATGGTAACAATTCAGCCTCATTGCCTATGCCTTCACCAACATCACAATTAATATTTATGCTCCAACTCTCCATCTAAAACAAACCTATTACTTTTAGTATACTTTTTGTTCCCAAGAAAATGGCAAATCCAACGATTATAAACCCCAATACATTTTGAATTAACGAGTTCTTATGATTTCCCATAATACTTTTCTTATTCACAATCCAAAGAAGAAGTATTGCCATTACAGGAAGTAATATACCGTTGGCTATTTGGGCAAACTGTATTATCTGAATAGGTGTTATATCAAAAGACAGGAAAAAAACACCAAAAAATAGCACTAACGACCATATTAGCTTGAATTTTTTGTTTCCCATTCCCTCATCCCAACCAAAACAACTGCTTGCTACAAAAGCCGCTGCAAGCGGCGCAGTTATTGCAGATGTTATTCCTGCAGCTAGTAAACCAACGCCCATAAAGTAAATTGCCGATTTACCAAATAAAGGTTCTAGGCCTTTTGCCATATCCATTACATTGGAAACATCCTGTAATGGTGCTGCTGAGGCTGTAATGAGTATTGCTATAGACACTAATCCTCCTAACGCAATTGATATTATAGTATCCCATTTTACCGCTTTGAGCTCGTTTTTAGATTTCCATTTTTCTTTTGCCAATGATGCGTGCAAAAACAAATTATAGGGCACTACTGTTGTACCAACCAATGCAATTACCATTAGCAGACTGTCTTCTGGTAGTCCTGGAACAAATGTACCTTTTACAATTTCGGATATTGAAGGTTTGGTCAAAATTGCGCTTACGACAAAACAGATACCCATAACCCCTACAAGTCCAACAAATATTTTTTCGAGTGTTTTATAACTGCTGAACCATAAAAGGAGGAATGCAAAACCACCAATAATGAGTGGGTAGAAAGAAGCTAATCCCTTTTGTCCAAACAAACCTTCAAGTCCGAGGGTAGCTCCACCAATATTACCAGCTTCGTATGCTGCATTGCCAATCAGTATTGCTCCAAGAACTATCCCAATTATCGTATTTTTTATCCACTTGACTTTTAACTCATCTTTGATGACATCAACAAGGCCATTCTGAGATACTACCCCTATCCTACCAGCCATTTCCTGAAGTATCATTGTTGCCAATATGGACAATAATACAGCCCAAATAAGCGTGTAACCAAAACGGACTCCAGCCAAAGTGCAAACGGTAATTGTTCCTGGGCCTACAAAGGCAGCAGCAACCAATACTCCTGGGCCTATTTTCTTAAACATGTTTATTAGTATTTTTTCGTTCTCCAAATTAAAGGTTTTATAGTAAATAATGCATTTCGTCCAAAAAAATGCATTTCATCTAAAAATGGTGTGTTTTATATCGATTTTTTATACGAATATGAAAATGTATAAGTTATAATAGTCCCAAATCAAATAATTGACCTAAACTTGACCGATACTCATGACATGTAAGGACTGCGATAAAACTATCGGGTACCAACAACACAAGGAATCCGTAGATTCTTTAGGCGTTGAGCTCTGCGAGAGACACACCCGATTGATTAAAAAAATCATTCTTGATAACAATACCTCTGTTGAGGCCGTTCAACTTTTTTACGCGCTAAAAGTTGCTGGAGCCAATCCTATGTTGGAATGGTGGGATGGAAAAAAATCTGTAGACATAGCAATTTCTAGGGTAAAACTGAATATTGAAATTGACAAAGACTATAACATGATTACCCACGAACAGGCGATAAACGACTTAGAGGAAGCCATGCATTCTTTTAAAAATGGATTCACAACGGTGAGGATACCTCATTTGGCCGTAAAATACTATTTAGAAGATACTGTAGAAAATATCTTAGGGATAATTACCGGTCTAAGGGCGAATATCAAAGCTATTTAGTCAGAAAACAATAGCTGCTTACCAACATTGTTTTCTTTATACTCCAAAATATTGATTACAATGCGGTCTTCTCCTATATTTTCTAAATCATTAATGTAATTTTTACCTTTGAACTCCCAATACTCGGTATCTCCTTGGTCTAGTTTAACCATGTTTATTTTACCATTGCCGTGACGCGTCAATGCCAAGCCTCCTGTAGTACAAACCCAACTGTAATTGGTATTGTGTAGTCTAAAAGGTATACGCTCCCCCGGATTAAGGTTTAAATCCCAGAGTTTAACACTTTCATTTTCAAATACCAATCGCTCTCCAAGTGATTGGGTTATCTCTTGGTGGAGTAACTCATCTATCTTCTCCTGCTCCCATGAATCAAAATTTCCTATGGGGTTTAATTCCACACATTGCATACTATAATCTTTTTAAGAAAACGGGCGCAAAAATAGAACAAAGGCTCACTTAAAGTATGAGGAAAAGATAGAATTAACTTAATTTTTGATACTTTAAGTCAAATTTTATGGTTTGCTTAAGAAATTGAAAATTAAAGACTTAAGTTATTTATAATTGTTGTTCTCACCTATATTGTTATAAACTTGCGTTTTATATCACTATCATGCCATTGCCTTAAGATTATGGCTTCTCAAAAATAAACAAGTCTTCAATCTTATCCTTTACAACCATTTTGTTAAGGCAAGGCCTTATTATTCAACTCCTTTTACAGAGTGTCATTATTTATTTTTTGTACCTTTTAAAACATAAATAATTGGGCATGAAAAACATAGATAGAAGGCATTGGCTTAAAACCGTTGGACTCTCCAGTGGTTTTGCTATTTTGGGGCCATTAGATACTATTGCACGGGATTTTGAAGCAAGACCCTTTAAGGTCAATGGGATGGTGAAACTGAATTCCAATGAAAATCCTTTTGGGCCTTCTAAAGAAGTTAGGGCGGCAATAACACAGAGTTTTGATGTGGCGTGCCGGTATCCTTTCAAAGCATTGTCGGAGCTGGTAGAAATGATTGCAGAAAAGGAAGGTGTTTCAAAAAATCATATTGTAGTAACTGGTGGTTCAACCGAAGGACTCCACGCTACCGGACTTACATACGGTCTTGGTGGCAGAGAACTTATTGCTGCCGATCCTACTTTTCAAGCTATGTTGCGCTATGCAGAAAACTTTGGAGCGCATGTACACCGTGTTCCTGTAAATGCAAATATGGAACATGATCTAGAGGCAATGTCCAAAAGGGTCAACAATAAAACCGGACTTATTTTTATCTGTAATCCCAATAATCCCACTGGAACACTTCTGAACAAATCAGAGTTATCGGATTTTTGCACATCAATGGACAACAAAGCCATGATATTTAGCGATGAGGCCTACTATGATTTTATTACAGAGCCTGAGTATCCTTCTATGGTAGAGTTGGTCAAAAAAGGGCGCAATATCATTGTTTCCAAGACTTTTTCAAAAGTGTATGGTATGGCCGGGCTTCGTATAGGCTACCTTGTGGCTAGGCCCGATATAGCAGATAGATTAAAATCCAGTGTTATGGCCAATACAAATATTCTAGCTATCGAGGCAGCCAAAATGGCCCTAAAAGATGATGATTTCTACAAATTTAGTCTAATCAAGAACACCGAAGCCAAAAACTATTTATATCGTAATTTCTCAGAAATGGGCTTAGAATACATCCCTTCTCACACCAATTTTGTTTTTTTTAAAACAGGTATGGACATCCGAGAGGTGAATGCTGCTATGAAAAAGGAAAATGTGTTAATTGGGAGACCATTTCCTCCAATGTACAACTGGGCCAGAATCAGTACCGGAACCATGCAAGAAATGGAGGTCTTTATACAAGCATTGAAGAAAGTTATGGCTTAAAACCTTAGCCCAACCGCCCTTCTCAATCCAGACTACTCCAAAGGCTTCAAAAAGTTTTGGCATGCATATTCCCCAATTTTGACACCAAGCTTATTCCCCTCTTCCGAATCATATCTAAAATGTATTCCCAAATAAAGTCTGGACATAGCACCTTCAAGACCTGCTTCTGAGAAACTTTTAAATGAACGCTGCGGTGGGTCCATTTTTACTTTATCAGACATTGGTCCTGAGCTTTCCACTTCGGGGACTGTCATAATAAATGAATAATCATCGTCAAAGCCCAATGTTTTAGCCAGTACTGTCATACCTGAACCACTTCCTGTACCATGTGCAGAAGGGTATGAAGGAAATGGATAGGTGTGGTTATGTAACGTATTCCAAGTTGTATCCGGTACGGTATCTGGATTACCATCATTGGCCGCCCAACGTATAGCTGTATAGGGTCTCCAATGGTTATAATAAAACTTATTGTCAAAAACACAGACATAAGCATCGTAAATCGTCATGTTTAACAAAGCAAATGACCTTGTTGCAGTCCAAAGGTCAATCTGTTCCTTCTGCACTAGGTCTCCCGCCAGTCTATTTAAGGATATTTCAATGAATTCTTTCCACCACATAGCAAAGTGCGTTTGATCTTGGGTTCTTGTTGAACTTAAGGTGGCGCCTACTTCTTTTACTTCATTAAAGGCTTGCGTATAGCTATCACTATTAATTTCAGGCGGTGGTGGAGATCGGAAATGATCGGAACTCTTCAATAAAAAGGGCTTTGCCTTGGACCATCCAGCACCAAAGATAAATCCCTCAGGAGTGCCACTATGCTCGTTGAATTCTGCATAAACGCCAGGTGCCATAGGATGCCACATGTATTCCGACTGTTCATTCCATGTATCGTTGTTGCGCATTTTCAAGATTGCAGTAGCTGAAGCCTTCCCGATACGTATTCCTTGGTTTTTTGAGCCTCCTTCCCTAACCATGCTCAACCAGTAGTCTAACATACCGTCCAACTCTTTTTTTTGGTCAGGAAATTCATTGACTGCCACTTCGTATGCTGCTTGAGCAACCGCTGCCATTGGATTGGCATCTGCCCCACCTTCTTTATAGGCGTAGTGAGAATATTTGGGCACTATCGCGTTGAGAGCATCATGCATTGCCACATGCATCATTGAGGTGGTGCGAACACCTTTCAATGTGAACAAACCGTCTTCAGCAATTGCAAAATCAATCACTTTCTTGTTCCAGACACTTACAATCTCTCCTGAATAGTTGGTTTTATTCTCTTTTTCTGTTAAGCAACTCTCTAAAAGGAGGATAATTATTAGAAAAAGGGTTTTTGATGGTCTATACATGTGTCCCATATCTATTTCTGTTAGATGTACATACAATAGTAAGGAATTGTTAGAAGTCAAAATATGCTCAGCGTATCAAATGATATTCTAAAAAACTCAACAAAAGTTTGGACCATCATTTAATCAACTGTTGTTTTTTGAATGTCAAAGGAGCACTATTGAAATGTTCCTTAAATATGCGTATAAAGTGGGAGGTATTTTCAAAACCAGATTCAACCGTTATTTCGTTGATATTTAGATCTGTGGTCTCCAACAAGTATTTTGCATAATTGAGGCGTTTCCTTTTCAGCCACTTACCCGGGGTTGTTTCGTACGTTTTGACAAAATCCCTATTAAAACTTGCCAGACTGCGGTTAGATAACTTCGCAAAATCCTTCAATTTTAAATTGAAAATAAAATTCTCTTCCATTACCAATTTCAAAGACTTCATCATGCCAGGAGCGGCAATTTCTTTAAAACATCTTGTAGCAAGGGGATTATTTCCACTTGTTGCTATGTTGACAATAAGTTCCTTGAATTTGACTTTGAGCAAACTTTTAGAGGGTGGAGATGACTGCGAAAAATAACTCATCAATGAATTGAAGTAATATAATAAGCTTTCATTCAACTCCAATGGAATTACAGAATCTGTTTGCTCCTCCAGTACTTCATCAATGTTTAAATCTGTTTCATTTTTGAGAACAGAACTTATGAATTCATCTGGCATAAAAACCAACAAAGCACAAAAATCCCCATTGAGTATTTTAAAAACACGATGCACCCCCTTTTTTAAAAAAGCTGCATCTCCAGCTTTCAACGTATACTCCTCAGTTGGCGTTTTCCATCTTCCACCACCAACAAAAACATAACAGAAATAATTCTTTTCCGTAGAATAGTCCACCGGAGATCCTTCTAAAGGGCAATCATAAGCGGTGAACAAAACATCATCCACCGACATCTGCCTGAACAAAGGATTCCCTTCTACAAATTTGTAAAAGTCAATTATCTCCATACCTGAAGCAAATTCTTAATAATATAGAACGGAATAAGTTGGGGGTACCTAATCATCACTAAGATAGTAAATCTTAACTATTTACAAATGAACCATATACCCTAATTATGAATCGTTGGAATTTTCCCGCCTATCCAGATGATTATACTGGATTCCACCAAGAATAATTGTTAGGTTAAAACTAGCCCAACCATCCTTCTCTATCTAGACTGCGGTATTGAATTGCCTCGGATATATGATTCGTTGAGATATCTTTGCCGGTATCTAAGTCAGCAATTGTTCTGGCTACTTTAAGAATTCTGTCATAAGCTCTGGCCGAAAGACTTAAGCGATCCATTGCGTTTTTAAGTAGTTCTTTTGAAGCATTGTCCAGAACACAAAACTCCCTAATTTGTTTGGTGTTCATTTGTGCATTGTAATGCACGTGTTCCAAATTAGAAAATCTTTTGGTTTGCATATCCCTAGCTGCAATGACTCTTTTCCGAATTTCAATACTACTTTCTCCTTTTCGTTCTTCTGACAACTTTTCAAACGGTACTGGAGTAACTTCAATGTGAATATCGATCCTATCCAATAATGGTCCTGAAATTTTACCCAAATACCTTTGCATTTCAATTGGGGAAGAAGTTACCGGAGCATCTGGATCATTAAAGTACCCTCCTGGGCTAGGGTTCATGCTAGCAACAAGCATAAAACTACTTGGATACGTTACCGTGAATTTTGCCCTTGATATGGTTACTTCTCTGTCTTCCATGGGCTGGCGCATTACCTCTAGCACCCTTCTTTCGAATTCTGGGAGTTCGTCCAAAAATAAAACTCCGTTATGTGACAATGATATCTCGCCTGGTTGAGGATAACTGCCCCCACCAACCAAAGCCGCACTGCTTATGGTATGGTGAGGGTTTCTAAAAGGACGTTGGCTCATCAATCCCATATTTTTTACTTTTCCTACAACACTGTGAATTTTTGTAGTTTCCAATGCCTCGTGTAAGGTCATTGGTGGCAAAATAGAGGGTAAACGTTTGGCCAGCATGGTCTTTCCTGCTCCCGGCGGTCCAATCAAAATAATATTATGCCCTCCTGCCGCGGCAATCTCCATACAACGCTTTATACTTTCCTGCCCTTTTACATCTGAAAAATCAAATTCAGGAAAGTTCACACAATTAAAAAACTCTTCTCTTGTATTTACCTTGGTCTGCTCTAAAAGTTTACCCCTATCAAAGTAGTCTATGACCTCTTTAATGTTTTCCACCCCATAAACTTCTAAATCTCCCACAATGCCTGCTTCTTTTGCATTTTCCTTTGGAAGTATAAACCCTTTAAAGCCATCTTCTTGTGCTTTTATGGCAATGGGCAAAGCTCCTCTTATTGGTTGTACCCCACCATCTAAGGACAATTCTCCCATGATTAGATACTTCCCAATATCTTTAGATTGTATTTGATTTGAAGCTGCGAGTATTCCCAAAGCTAAAGTAAGGTCATAAGAAGAACCTTCCTTTCGCAAATCGGCCGGGGCCATGTTAATGGTGATTTTCTTTCCAGGAATTTTATACCCATTGTTCTGAAGCGCCGCCGCAATTCGATAATTGCTCTCCTTTATGGCATTATCAGGGAGACCTACCAAATGGTAACCAATTCCTTTATTTACGTTTACCTCTACAACAATTGTGGTGGCCTGTACCCCAAAGACAGCACTGCCGTATACTTTTATAAGCATCCAAAAAAATTAAGTCCAAAATGTTTTGAGGTAAGAAACGATTATGGAGTGTTTTATTCTTTATCCAAAAATCAAGACCGTAAAAATATAATTATTTCACAAAATAGCATTGAAACCAAAAATTACTTAATATTTTTAATATCCCCAATGTAAGATTTATCCTACTTTATGAAAATTGTCATCATTGACCGAGATTTGGAGTCCTTAGTTGGTTTAACCCAAATTTTAGAAGAGTCCTTCCCTGTTATCCTTGTGTTAGACCATACGGACACCATTAAACATGCAATAAAAATTATAAATAAGCTAGATCCTGATATTCTTCTTATAAGCTTTTTTCTAAAAGATGGCGATGCTTTTGATGTTTTAAAAAGAGTACATTTTTTAGACTATAAAATATTCTTTACAAATGGGTTTAAAAAGCATGTAAACATGATTTCTGAAAAATCTCCAATCTCTTTAATATTAAAATCGTTTCGTGAAGAAAAAATGCATGATGTTATCAATTTGGTAGCAGGACAAAACACTAAACTCAAAAAGGAATTACCTCATATTTCATATAACCCCAACATCAAATTATTATTACCAAAAGGTGGAGAACACGTTGCTGTAAGAACGGGCGAAATAATAAAATGCGTGGCTGACGGAAATTTTACTTGTTTTCATTTAAAAGGGGAAAAACATTTTATTTCACAACCTATTAAATACTACGATACATTGTTATCCGATAAAGGTTTTTTTAGAATTAACAGGTCCGTTCTCATTAATATTAGCTACATAAAATTAATCAGTAAGAAGGAGACCATTGTATTAACAAACAATGAGAAAATGATGGTTTCTCGCAGAAATAAAGAGAAACTAAAAAAACTCATTGATTATTTATCCTAAGCCGTCTTACCGCTTATTCAATAAGTAGGTTTATTCTTACTTTTATTGCCGCCGCTTATCAATTTTATATAGCATTACCCCTTTATATAGCATACTTTAGAAAAAGCTAATACCCACCCTTCATTTTATTTAAATCTTTTATAACCTTATAAACACCTGTTTCCTATGGACTTAAGTTTGTATTCGCTCATAAAAAAGTTTCTCGACAAACAGAATTACCAGGTAAATCCCGGTGAATTAAAATTACAGCTATTAAGCCACCCTAATTATCCTAGTTTACACTCGGTCACCGGATTGTTGAATCATTTTGGTATAGAAAACCTTGCTCTTGAAGTTCCTAAAAATCACTCAACACTAATGGAACTACCCGAGATATTTTTGTCCATTACCTTAAATAAGGAGTATGTGTTGGTACAAAAGCGTAGTGACCATATTCATGTTTTGTTTGAGAACAATGACACTAAAAACTTTTCTTTAGATGAATTCTTTGCTATTTGGACTGGTGTTGTTGTAGGAATTGAAAAAAAAGCACTGGCAACAACTAATGCCATATCATCTTCTAAAATGTCCATTTTTTACTATTTATTGGCATTTTCTGTCATAGCTGTATTCTTTATTACCGAACCTACGGTTTTAAATTCTGCACACTTTATACTGTCGTTAACAGGCTTAACCATTAGTGCTTTTATAATAAAACATGAATTGGGTTATACATCCAAGACTATAGAAAAGCTATGCAGTTCCAACAAATCTACTAGTTGTGATGCGGTTTTAAATTCAGATGGAGCATCTTTATCCAAAAACATAAAACTAAGTGATGCTTGTTTGGTCTATTTCGCTTCACTTGTCCTATACTGGACCTTATCCCAACTCAACCACATACCGCAGGCTATAATAATTGCACCCACCTTACTGGCCATTCCGGTTACCCTCTACTCTATTTACTATCAATACATGGTAATAAAAAAATGGTGCCCCCTTTGTTTAGGAATCATTGGGGTTTTATGGTTACAATCTAGCTTGTTCATTAACCGTGACCTTGTTCAATACTTAAACTTTGAGATTCTGGATGGATTCACACTTTTAATTAGCTTTCTTTTTACTATCAGTGCTTGGGGTTTTGCAAGACCTTTTATCAATGAGAATTTAGAGTTGAACAAGCTCCGTATATCACATTATAAGTTCATTCGGAATTTTGATTTGTTTTACACTGCATTCAATAAAAGTAAAACTGTAGATACCAATATAGATCAAATTGGAAATACAGAAATAGTTTTGGGAAATGTAAATGCCCCATTAAGGTTGTTGATGGTAACCAATCCAGAATGCTTCTATTGCAAAGAGGCACATTCCAGTTTAGAAAAGATTTTAAGAAACCATCCTCACGACATTTCCGTAACCATACGATTTAATGTAAATGTTAAAAGTGGTCATCTTGCATTAAAAGTAGCGCATAGACTATTGGAGTTGTATAATTCTGCGGATAATGAATCATTCCATAATGCGTTTTCTGAGGTTTATTCCAAGGAAGTCAATTTAGAAAAGTGGATTCAAAAATGGGGAGAAGGCGAAGCGAGTATTCATAAAAACATATTAGAAAAGCAAAGCAATTGGTGCCGTGAAAATGGTGTCAATTTTACACCAGTTATATATATAAATAATAGACCATTCCCAGATGAATATGAATGGGAACATCTGCCTTACTTTATTGAAGACTTGGCGGAACAATTTGAAGTTCCTATAGACCACCATATGCCATCCTTGGCAATCAGCGATAAATAATAGCTACAAATCTGCCAATCAATGTTGGTGATTGGCAATACAATAATCTCTTCGCGAAAGATTGGACATAAGCCTTGAGTGTCCTTAAATGTTCAGGGAATATTAATTAAAATATGGTTAAAATGAAAAAGCTTAAAAATCTAAAAGGAGCTAAACGCCTTAGCAAAAAGGAGCAGAAGCATATTCTTGGTGGCTCATCAGTGAAATGTGCACAACTATTTATAACAGGTAACTGTTGTCATCCATGGTGGATTTCTATATGCAATCATGCGTACAGTCCTCCTTATTGTCAAAATGGAGTGTGTATAAATTGATTTACAATCTTTAACAAATCGGTAAATGCCTGAAATCATTGGATTTTAAGCGTTTACCGATAAACCAGTTAATGCTATTAAAAATATAGATAAATCTAGAAATATACCCAGTTGAAGAATTGATTTTATCAATTAACAACGATCTGCTTCTTGATGGACACAGGTTTCCCAGTTGACGTAAACCCTTCAAGAACCAACTCATATTCTCCTGCCACATCTGAAGTGTAAAACATAATTTCTTTTTCTCCACCGGAGATGTCCAAATTTGGAACCCAAAGCAATTGATGTCTAAAGTCAGGAATACGATCTTGATTTCCTTTCTCATCATACACTTGTGTAAAGTATTCTTTTTTTGATTGGGGTTTAAACAATTCTACATTCACAATATGCGGCGTATAAAAATCATCATAAAAACCACCTTCAATGGTTTTAAAGGAAATAATCCCCTGGAATAATTGTGACCCCAGAATCACCTTGTCTCTTGCAAAGCTTATGGTCTTGATTTTCTTGGCACTGTAGTCCATAAAATCTTGATGCCTTTTTATAAAAAGACCGTCAACAAAAACCATAGGCAAAAGACTGGCATCGGTATAACCAATTTCGGGCCTTACCTCAAAAACCTGATCACCATTATCAAGTTTTCTAATAGCCACCTGATCTACAACTTCAACAATGGTTTCTTGTATACTGTTGAATCTCGTATAATCATCCAAATCATAGACCGTTGCAAATTTTCTATAAAAAGGTTGCTCATGGTCTGCAGGGACTATTGAGTCTGCCTTAACCTCTTGGAAGGCATTTTCTATTTGATTTTGAATGCTTTTTTCAAGCATATAATCCTTCATTCCCTTGGTGAGAACAAAATCTGCAAACTCCATTCCTTTAGCATCTATTATTTCATCATCCATATTAACTTCATAAAGATCCCAATCACTGGACAAAACTTGAATGGCAGCAGATGCATTGTCATATTCCCTATTAAGTATAAACCTAAACCTGCCCTCACTATCTGTATTGGCAACCTTGAACAAATACATGTCACCAGGTAATGACAAGGACACTCTCAGGTCTTTTACTGGAAGCTTAGTTTCTTTATTTACAATTACTCCAGTAATGGTTTCGCCCCTTAACTCAGGAATTTTGGCATTGTTTCCTGCTTTAACGCCAGTAGAACCTTTTTTAAGGAACTTTTTATAAAACATTTCCGAGGGTATTTGGGCAGGAGCAGTGAAGGAATCTATTTTTCTAACAGAAATTGCATAACTACCATTATTGGCGGCATCATCTATTCCAGAAATGTTAAGTAGTACTCTTTCTCTTTTTCCAGCTGTAGGTTTGTCAATACTCAAACTGACAAAGGCACTATTCACTTCAGCTACGTTGGTGTTTAGAGGCACAAGAGTGCTTTTATTGGAAACAATGGGCAGTAAAGAATCCACAGGTTTTTCCAAATAAGATTCTGGTGTGGTTTGGTATGGATTTACGATATGAATGTCCGATTGGAAGTAATGTTCTTTCCCAAAGTTTTTCATCCATTCTGAATAGCCCAATAACCTATAACTCCCTGTAGGAACCGAAGTTGGTACAAAAAAATTGCCGTAGCCGGTACCGCCCGTAAGCCGCACTTTATGTTTAAAAACAGTGTTTCCATCTTTGTCGACTAGAGCAACATACCCCATTTTACTAATGCTGCTAAGTTTTCTATTGACATTGTCCAAACTATAAAACTTATACAACAGGTGTTCTCCAGAAAACAAGAAAGATTCATTGTAATGAAGGTATACACTTTCCTGTGGAATGTTGGTAATTTTGGCATTAGTGGCTGATTGAGCTTTAAGGCCCAAAGAAACTAGAGCTAATAAAATGATTGTAATCGTTAGTTTTTTCATAATTCTGTTTTATTCTATCCAAAAATCTGGCACTTCTGACGTGCCTAATATTGTACAATCCCCACAAACCTGAGGTACGGTAATGTATGGTCCTCCAGGAACAAATTGCCCCTCATTCTTATCAATATACTTAACCAAATCCCAACGAATCAAGTCTATTAGCCCATTATCTGGAGCGTTCTCAATACATGGATCTATATAATCTGGAAATCTTTCTGTTGGAAAGAAATCGCGATAACCAAAAAAAATCCGCTTTTCTGATATAGCTGTGACATCAAAGAAACCAAGTACTTTTTCATCGGGGTCATCCTTTGCCGCTATATTTCCCTCTAAAAAACCTGGTTGTGTTTCTGAAAACAGACTTTCAGATGTCGAGAATTCGTTTAAGGTTTCTAAAAACTTATAGGTTTCTAGAGAATGTACAAACTGTCTAACTAAAATACTGTAGCGATGCGTAGTGATGAAATTGTTCTGTTCAATAAACTTAAGCATAAAATCATCCACCATCCCTGCATCAAAACTATCTGTATCCGTTAGAATAATACGCTTTGAAAGATTTGTTGGATAGCAAACTTGCTCGTCCAAAGACCTTGGGATAATTATAATTGAAGTTGTTCCATCATTCTCATCTACAACTTCCAATTCCTTAGGGTCCCATCTTGGAGCTATTACTTTATAAGTCTCCTCATACTCATACCTGTAAAAGTTTGAATCTTCTGAAGGATTGGATGTGTCTACAAAAATACCTATTCCCTCTTCTCCAAAATCATTGGTTATACGATTGGCATATAACGTATCTATGGTTGAGACCTGTGGTAGTCTCATTGCTCCAGAAGAATATTCCCTGCCATTTCTTGAGGTAATCAATAATTGGTAGTTCCTTTCCGGTAGTGCTGCAAAAGAAACATTTGAGATATACTTTCCAAAATCAACCTCTTCAAAAAGAAATTCTTCCCCCGTGTCGTCCGTTACCACAATTCGGGCACCTGCCTCATTGGGTATGTCATCATCTTGGAGTCTATATGTTCTGGTCAATATAATTTCTTGTCTTTTCATTTGATTCGTTATGGTAGCGTCCACAACAAAGGCATCTTCAAAATCCACAAATTCAGTATCAAAAGGCTCAATGCAGCTGCAAAGAAGCCAACCCATAAAAAAGGGTGTTAAAAGACGATATTTAGTATTTATTCTTTTCACTCAATCCAAAAACCTGGTACTGCTGTCGATCCCAATACCTTGCAATCTCCACATATTCTTCTAACAATAAGGAAAGGTCCTTCCCCTTCCGCAGGTTGTTCATTTTCCGCTAAATATATACCTGCTCCACTTTCTAAAATAGGTCGTAACACACAACCTCCAGGATTGGCAATTACTGGAGCGCTTGGTCCACATGGTTCTATATACGGTGGTAGCGCTTCTCCAGGATAAAAATCATCGTAGTTGAAAAAAATACGTCTCTCAGAAACAGAGCTTACATCAAAAAAACCAAGCACGCGCTCATCCCTGTTATCGTTTGAAAATACATTTCCCTCTAAAAACCCTGGTTGGGTCTGAGAAAAAAGACTCTCAGAACCGGAAAGTTCGTTCAGCGTCTCAAAAAAGACAAAAGCCTCATTCGATTGAACCAGCTGCCTCACCAATACGCTGTACCTATGGGATATGATATAGTTGTCCCTACTGATAAAGCGGACCATAAAATTGGAAACCCTGTCCTCTTCCAAATCTTCTGTAGAAGCAAGTATAATAGCATTGGATCTATCTGTCCTATAACAGGTTTCATCATCTGTTGTATTGGGCACTCTAATTACTCCACAACCACCTTCTGGATCTCCGATTAATGATATTGGATTCCACTCTGGGGCTATTATCCTGTATGTCTCCTCATATTCATAACGATAGTTCTTGGCATTCCCCGATGGGTCAAAACTGTTCACCAAAATGGCCATTCCGTCTTCCCCGTCATCATTTGTGATACGCTCTGCAATCACCTCATCAATGGTCGTTTCCGATGTCATCTGGGTCGTTTCCGAACCGTAGCTCCTACCATCCTGCGTGATGATTGAAAGCTCATAATCCCTTCCCGGCTCCGCAGCAAAGGCCTGCGAAGAAACATATACCCCATTTCCCGCATCCTGAAAAGAAAATGTTGTGCCGGTACCATCACTCACGCTTACCGTGGCATTGGATTCCGCCGAAGGTCCTTCAGCATCAAATTCATAACTTCTAGACAAGAAAATTTGTTGTTGTTTCAACTCGTTAGTTATTGTCGCCTCTATCACCAATGCACTTTCAAAATCCACGAACTCGGCGTCAAATGCTTCAATACAGCCCATAAGCAAAACTGCCATTGATATGACAAAGAATTGACGATATAATATTATTATTTTCTTCATTCAACCCAAAAATTTGGCACTTCTGGCGACCCCAATACATTGCAATCCCCACATACTCTACTAACAACAAAGAAAGGCCCTTCGCCTTCCATGGGCTCACCATTATCACCCGCATATACTCCAGCTCCACTCTCTATGAGAGGTCTTAAAACGCAACCTGCCGGCGAAGCTATTGGAGGGGAACCACGTCTGCACGACTCTATATATGGCGGTAAATCTTCTCCCGGATAAAAATCATCATAGTTGAAAAAAATACGTCTCTCAGAAACAGAGCTTACATCAAAAAAACCAAGCACGCGCTCATCCCTGTTATCGTTTGAAAATACATTACCCTCTAAAAACCCCGGTTGGGTCTGAGAAAAAAGACTCTCAGAACCAGAAAGTTCGTTCAGTGTCTCAAAAAAAGTAAAGGCTTCATTGGACTGCACCAGTTGCCTTACCAATACACTGTACCTATGAGAAATGATATAATTGTCCCTACTTATAAAGCGGACCATAAAATTGGAAACCCTGTCCTCTTCTAAATCTTCTGTAGAAGTAAGTATAATTCTGTTAGAAAAGTCAGTCCTGTAACAGATTTCATCATCTGTTGTATTGGGGACCTTGAGCATTGCACAACCTCCTTCAGGATCTCCGATCAAAGATGTTGGGTTCCACTCCGGGGCTATTATTCTGTATGTCTCCTCATATTCATAACGATAGTTCTTGGCATTCCCCGATGGGTCAAAACTGTTCACCAAAATGGCCATTCCGTCTTCCCCATCATCGTTTGTGATACGCTCTGCAATCACCTCATCAATGGTCGTTTCCGATGTCATCTGGCTCGTTTCCGAACCATAGCTCCTACCGTCCTGCGTGGTGATCGAAAGCTCATAATCCCTTCCCGGCTCCGCAGCAAAGGCCTGCGAAGAAACATATACCCCATTTCCCGTATCCTCGAAAGAAAATGTTGTGCCGGTACCATCACTCACGCTTACCGTGGCATTGGATTCTGCCAACGGGCCCTCAGCATCAAATTCATAGCTCCTAGACAAGAAGATTCGCTGTTGTTTCAACTCGTTCGTTATTGTCGCTTCTATCACCAATGCGCTTTCAAAATCCACGAACTCGGCGTCAAATGCTTCAATACAGCCCATGAGCGAAAACGCCATTGAAATGACAAGGAATCTATTTTTAAAACTGAACAAAAAGTCTATCATTATTGTCATTAATATAATTACTCCTCTATCCAAAATTCTGGAACCTCTGCTTTACCAATTTCAGAACAATCACCGCAGACCCTGGGAACCACCAAATATGGCCCTTCCATCTCAGCTGGTGTATCATTAGTGCCCACAAGTCGGACTAAATCATTTTCAACTATGGTGCTTAATACACAAACCGGCGGGGCACCTCTTAACAGTTCTGGGGCATTAGGCACACACGGATTAACATATGGTGGAAGTTCCTCTCCTGGAAACAAATCTTCATAGTTGAAAAATATTCTACGTTCAACAACGGAGGCGACATCAAAATAACCAAGCACTGTTTCATTCGAGTTGGTATCCGATGAAATGTTTCCCTCTAAAAACCCTGGTTGGGTTTCAGAAAAAAAGCTTTCATTGCCTGAAAATTCATTTAATGTCTCATAAAACGTAAAGGCCTCATTTGATTGAATGAACTGTCTTACCAATATACTGTATCTATGTGAAATGATATAATTGTTACTGTTGATAAAGCGGACCATAAAATTGGAAACCCTGTCCTCTCCCAAACTCTTGGTACTGGTCTGAATTATAGAGTTAGAAAAATCTGTTGTGAAACATGTTTCTTCTGATTTTTCATCTACTACAACCTTAACTTCACATAACTGTGTAGCCTCTTCTGGCCTTACCTTTTCTAAATCATCTGGAGTCCAAAATGGAGCTATTATTTTAAAAGTCTCTTCATACTGATACCTATAGTTTATGGAGTTTCCTGTAGGATCAAAACTATCTACCAAAATAGCCACTCCATCCTCGCCTTCATCATTGGTTATACGTTCTGCCCGTAAATCATCTATTTGTGTAGGTTGGGTGAGTGTCATTTGATTTGAGCTGTATAACCTTCCATCTTGGGTCTCAATGCGCAACTGATAATCTGTATTTGGCTGTGCGGCAAATACTTGTGAAGAAATATACAAACCAGGAGTGCTTTCCTGAAAGGTAAAAACGTTGCCTCCTCCTTCTACCCTGACCATTGCATTGGATTCTGCGGAAGGACCATCCTCCTCAAACTCAAAAGTCCGGGTCAAAAAAACACGTTGTTGCTCCAATTTATCTGTAATTGTTGCTTCTACAACTATAGCACTTTCAAAATCCTCAAAAGTTGCTTCAAAATCTTCAATGCAAGAGGTAGTCAATATCATTGAACAAGCAGCAATTACTATAAACGGTATTTTTTTAATCATAATTATTCTATCCAAAATTCTGGTATTTCAGAAGACCCTAGTACTGTGCAATCCCCACAAACTCTGGGTACAACAGCATTTTTCACTTCTCCTGTAACGTTATCTTCAATAATTCCGAAGTATTTTACAACATTCGCCCTTACCTGCTCCAACAAACCTGCATTAATTCCCGAAGGGTTGCAAGGGTCAACATATTCTGGTAGTCTTTCATCTGGAAAAAAGTCTTCATAATCAAAAAATATTCGTTCCTCCGATACGCTGCTCACACTAAAAAAGCCCAATACTTTTTCTCTACTATCTTCCGATGAAATGTTTCCTTCCAAAAAGCCGGGTTGATTCTCTGAGAACAGACTTTCGTTTTCCGAAAACAGATTTAAACGCTCATAAAAAGTGTAAGCCGCATTGGACAGCACAAACTGCTTAAGTAAAATACTATATCTGTGTGATAAAATATAGTTGTTGCTACCAATAAACCTTACCATGTAATTAGACACTCTATCTTCGCTTAAATTTGAAGTGTTCGTAAGTATGATCGAGTTCGATGCAACAGTTCTATAACAGGTTTGTTCATCAAGGCTTCTTGGTAATAATTCCAATATTTCTATACCGTCTTGGTTTTGAATAACATAATCCAGTGGAGCCCAATCCGGAGCTATAATTTTATAGGTTTCTTCATATTGATAAAGGTAATTCAAAGAATTTCCGGTAGCATCAAAACTATCAACCAAAATGGCCACTCCATCTTCACCTAGATCATTGGTAATACGTTCTGCTTGTAAAGCATCTATTTGTGTGTTTTGGGTCAATGTCATTTGTTCCGAGCTGTATGATCTCCCATTTTGGGTCTCAATAAGCAATTGGTACTCAATGTTGGGTTCTGCGACAAAAGCCTGGGTTGATAAATATACCCCAGGAGTGCTTTCCTGGAAGGTAAAAACATTGCCTCCTCCTTCTACCCTGACCGTTGCATTGGATTCTGGGAAGGGCCCATCATCATCAAATTCAAAAGTCCGTGTCAAGAATATCCGTTGTTGCCCAAGTTTATCCGTAATTGTTGCCTCCACAATGACTATGCTTTCAAAATCTTCGAATTTGGCCTCAAAAGGTTCAATACAGGAACAAACGGACATCATGAAAAAAGAAGCCGTAGTAAGTTTTACTATTTTTCTTCTTTTCTTCATTCTATCCAAAAATCAGGTTGTACATTACTGCCCAAAACCGTGCAGTCCCCACATTCTCTTGGAACTACTAGGTAAGGTCCTTCTTCAAAAGGAGGGTCATCATTAATATTTAGGTAACTAACTTGATTTGCTTCTACCAAAGCACTAAGAATACATCTTGCTCCTCCTTGACTAATTAATTTGGGAGCAATTTCCAAGCAAGGATTCACGTACGGTGGTAAATCTTCTCCTTGGTAAAAGTCATCGTAGTTAAGGAAAATTCGTTTTTTGGAAACTGTACTGACATCAAAAAAGCCAAGCACTTTTTCATCAGGGTTTTCATCTGCAAAAACATTACCGATCAGAAAACCGGGCTGACTTTCAGAAAAAAGGCTTTCAGTACTTGTAAATTGATCTAAGGCCTCAAAATATGAAAATGCTTCATTCGACAATATGTATTGCGTTACCTCTACACTATACCTGTGGGAAATGATGTAGTTGTTTCCATTAACAAATCTCACCATAAAATTGCTTATTCTATTCTCATCAAAATTGGCAGTACTGGCCAAAATGATATCGTTGGAAACATTTCTGGAAAAACAAACTTGGTTTTGCTCCACTTTTGGAATTACATCCACGCCGCAATCGATTCCTGTACTCTTTAGGTCAAAGGCATTCCACTCAGGGGCTATTACTTTATAAGTTTCTGAAAACTCATACCTAAAGTTTTTGGAATTTCCGGTAGCATCAAAACTATCTACCAAAATGGCCACTCCATCCTCTCCAAAATCATTGGTTATGCGTTCTGCTCTTAAAGTATCTATTTGGGCAGTATTTGTCAATGCCATTTCATTGGAACTATATGTTCTGCCATTTTGGGTTGTTATCAATAATTGGTATGTTGTGCTTGGTTGGGCTGCAAATGCCTGATCAGATACATAGATTCCCGGTTCGGTTTCCAGTAAGGTATAGGTGTTGCCTCCTTCTATAATCCTTATTTGTGCATTCGTTTCTGCTCTTGGCCCTTCTTCTTCAAACTTATAGGTACGGCTTAAAAAAACCTGTTGCCGTTTCATCTCGTTAGTGATGGTGGCTTCCACTACAATTGTGCTTTCAAAATCTGCGAATTCAGTATCGAACTCTTCTATACATCCATTTATGGTGAAGGTCAACACTAGACCAATACATAAGGGTTTATATGTGGTGCCTGTTCTTTTCATTCCTCCCAAAATGCTGGAATTTCTGTTGAACCTAGTACAGTACAGTCCCCGCATATACGAGGAACGGTTATAAAAGGACCTCCTTCTGATTGTGGTCCCGTATAATCTGGATTGTCCGTCACATATCTCACTAAATCCATTTCTACAAGTACAGGAAGTATACACCTAGGTTCAGAACTATGCCCTGCCGCTATTTTTGGTGCAGCTCTTTGACATGGATCTGCGTATGGAGGAAGTTCTTCACCTGGAAAATAGTCTTCATAATCAAAATAAATCCTTTTTTCGGATACTTTGGACACATCAAAGTATCCCAATACCTTTCTGTTTAAATTATCATCGGAATGAAGATTTCCTTCTAAAAACCCTGGCTGCGTTTCGGAAAACAGACTTTCTGAACTTGAGAATTGTTTAAGTGCCTCATAAAAGGAATGCGCTGCATTACTTTGTACATATTGCTTTACCAAAATACTGTACCGATGGGATAGAATGTAGTTGTTCCTATCAACAAATCGGACAAGAAATCGTTTTACCCGGTTTTCATCAAAACTATCGGTGCTGGCCAAAATAATTCCGTTGGAGCTATCTGAAGTATAGCATATGCGTTCTTCCCGCTCTCTACCGGTTTTGATAACTCTAGGGCATACTGGTTGGGGAATATTCACCAATGCCACTGAATTCCAATCAGGCGCTATTACCTTGTAGGTTTCTATATATTCATATCTGAAGTTTTTTGAATCGTCCTGAGCATTGATATTATCCACATAAATTGCCATGCCCTCTTCACCAAAATCATTTGTAATGCGTTCAGCATATAAACTGTCTATTGCCGACCCTTGCGGCAAGGTCATTTGATCAGAACTAAAAGAACTTCCATCTTTCATGGCAATCTTTAACTCGTAGGAAGCACCGGAAAGAACATTGAATGGATTTACTGAGGTATAAACACCTGGTTCTGATTCTTCAAACATATATTGGTTGTTTGAATCCTCTAGAATCATAACCTGCGCATTGGTTTCAGCAAAAGCAGTTTCATCTTCAAATGAATATGTCCTATTCAAGTAGATTTTGTGATGCTTCATTTCATTGGTAACATTGGCCTCAACTACGAGTATGTCATTGAATTCCGCTGTTTTTGGAATAAACTCTTCAACACATCCAAAAGAAAGCAGAGCTACGCTGATAACTACTAAAAAGCAAGAATGTATTTTTAGTAGTTTCATACATTAAAACTTGAAATTATAGGTGATAGTTGGCACAGGTATTGAAAAAATTGAGCTTTGAAAAGCTTTTATGTCCCCATTTTCTGTAACAAAGAACACAGAGTATGGATTATTTCTTCCTAGCACATTATAGATGGAAAAACTCCAGAAACTATGTGCAAACTTCTTGATCTTATGATTTCCTTCCATGTTAAAGCTCAAATCCAATCGATAATAATCTGGGATTCTGAACTTGTTCCTATCGCTATAAAAAACAAATTCTGAATTATTGAAAGAAAAACTTCCTATTGGAAATGTAACCGGTCTTCCTGTCTGATACACAAAATTTGCAGATGCACTAAACCTTCTAGTGAACTTATAATTGGCCACAACGCTTATGTCATGGGGCTTATCAAAATTTGATGGAAAGAAATCACCATTGTTCACCCGCTCTTCATTAAACTCACTATCCAATTTTACAAAAGAACGAGAATACGTGTAGCCCAACCAGCCGTTTAATTTTCCTTCGTTTTTCTTTAAAAGAAATTCTACCCCATATGCTTTTCCGTCTCCTTGTAGCACCTCGGTTTCAATGGCTTCATTAAGCAATAACTGAGCGCCTACTTTATAATCTAACAGGTTTTTCTGCTGTTTGTAGTACCCTTCTACACTCAGTTCATATTTGTTTCCTTCAAAATTCTTGTATAGCCCAAGAGATGCTTGATATGCTTCTTGGGGTTCAATGTTCAAATCAGATAGCTTCCATGTGTCCGTTGGTGATACCGTAGTATTGTTGGATAATGTATGGATGTACTGATAAGCATTGTTAAGACTTGCCTTTATTGATAGGTCTGGCTTTATAAAATACCTTGCAGAAAGTCGTACCTCCGGGCCTCCGTAGGTCTCGATAACCTCGTTTTTATCAAATTCTTGGGTTTCAACCAATGTACCGCTATTTAACGGTGCATTATCTTGATAAATTCGCTGAGATGACGCTCCAAGTGCCGCATAAAATGAAAACCTAAGTCCCATATCTATGAGCAACTTTTTGTTTACCTCATAACTGTCAGATATAAAGACTGCAGACTCAAGACCCCGTTCTTCGGGTATGGTCAAGGAGGAAACGTCCGATTCTGTCCCCAACGGTACTATGTCTCCAGGATTTACAACATAAAGTTTACTAGAAATACCGTAATCAAACTTGTGTTTATCACTATGAAGGTATTTCATCTTTATCTTGACCTCAGTTTCATTGTTTTTATACCCTAAATCAAAATCGTCATTGGATTCACCATCAAACTCAATTCCAAACTTATATTCGCTGTTGGATAAGATTAGACTTCCCGTGGTCTTCTCACTAAATTTATGATCCCACTTTAAAGAAACCAATCTGTTGCTGTAATCAAAAATAGAATCCGAGGTGATACTGAAAGCATCGCGGCTAAAGTATCCTGTTGCCTTTATCTCATTGTTTTCATTTATGGTGTGATTATATTTTGCAACCACATCAAAAAACGAAGCTGTACTATTGTTTAACTGTTCGTCATCCAATGAGCGCAATATCCAATCCGAATATGTTGCCCTACCACCTACAAGCAGAGCCGATTTGTCTTTAACTATAGGTGTTTCAAGAACAATGTTGCTTGTTACAGGTCCAATGGAAGCTTCACCGGCAAATTTTTCTGTATTTCCATCTTTGGTGGTAATATCAAAAACCGAGGACAGTCTACCTCCATATTCTGCAGGTATATTTCCTTTATAAATCTCTGCTGACCCAGTGCTAAATGGATTGATTGCGGAAAAAATACCAAAAAAGTGCGAAGGGTTATAAATAACCCCATTATCCAATAGGATAAGGTTTTGATCCGTTCTTCCTCCTCTAACATTAAAACCGGCAGCACCTTCACCAGCAGTGGTAATTCCTGGCAGGGTAACAGCTGCTTTTAGAATATCTCTCTCTCCTAAGACCAAAGGAATATTCTTTATTTTTTCAACTTCGATTAGGGTCACCCCGGTCAATGCAGCTTCAACATTTCGGTCTCTGTTTGCCTGTACAACAACTTCATCCAAAACCTCGAAACTCTCGTTTAATTGAAAATTATAGACTCCGTCATTATATAAGATGACTTTGGTCCTTGAATCCTGTATACCAAGCCCTCGAGTTTCCAAAATGTTTTCACCAACAGGAAGGTCAACGCTATAATTCCCACCTGCATTGGTAGATGTTCCAATATCTTTGCCCTTTACAATTATTGCCAGGTCTGGTATGGGTTGGCCTTTCTCGTTTACTATCTTTCCTGATAAAGTAAATGTTCTTCTTCTGTTATTTCTGTTTTCCCTACCAATTTTCACTACTTCCAAACCTCTATTTGCCCCATCATTTGAGTTGACAAATAACGGCCCTAGGTCTTTTAGTTGCTCGTACCCAATTTCCTCATCAGCTAGTGCATCTTCCTGTTCACCAAAAAAATCATCCGGAAGGGAATCATAAATCTGATTGTTTTGCAGCAAAAATATCTTTTGGTCGTCTGAAATGTAAAAGTTCAAAACAGTGTTTTTGAACAAATCATCTAATATTAGACTTACCTGGGTATCCTGAAAATTCCCTGTAACTTTCACATTTTCCAACCATTCATCTAAATAGTAGAATTTATAGTCAGTTTTACTTTCAATTATTTCTAGAGCTCGTGAAACATCTACATTAGTAAACGAAACTGAAATTTTTGGTATTTCTTCTTGTGCAACAACGTATTGCATGCTTGCAAGAAGCACGATAATAGTAAAAAGTTTTTTCATTCTCCTGATTGGTTTTCGGTGCGGGATAATAATATTTCAATACGTTTCATTAGACTGACCTGAAAACCATCTGGATTTGATTTTCTTAGTGATCTTGCCACATTGTAGAATTTATCGATTTCCTTTTTCTGTGTTGGGAATAATGCTACTATGTCTTTTTTGGTATTGACAATGTTGTATGTGCCGTTATAGAGAAGGACATGCTCACTTTGGCCTTTCAAAAACTCGTAATAAAGAGATTTTCTATCCTTCCTTTCAAAATTTTTCTTGATGTGCTTTGTATATAGTGTAAATCGCGAATTACTAAACGCTACTTCATAAAAACCATAAATATTTAGAGAAGGTGCATCTTGTTGCAAAATCTTGATGAACTTGCTGCCGGCAATCTCAAAACTATCTAAATGGTCCTTAAAGAATTTAATTGTTCCCCCTCCTGCTTTGGTAATCAGCCTCATTAACACTTCATCTTCATAAACATTATACTTTAAATCTAAGTCATAATAGTGTTGACCATCGTAACGGACACTACCTTTAAGAAAGTCCCTTGTTTTAAAGAATTGGTTTTTTTCATTGATTGTTCTGTACTGCTCGGCGTATACAATCCCTTGATAAAGTCCTGTGTTCTCCACCCCGACCTTTTCATCAAAAAAATTGAAATACTCCACTTGAGCTGTTTCTTGGCCGTGGCCAAAGACAAAGAAGCTAAATACCAGAAAAGGCACTAAAGAATTCTTGGAAAAAAAAATCATAATTTACGTTAGGTTGTGTCCTATGTAAGACAGGTTTATCTGAAATAGCTAAATCTAAAATACTATTTATAATTATCAAACCTGATGGGCCACAAAAAAATAGGTAATCATCAAAAATTAACATAAATTTTTGATAATATTTACATTATCAGGAGTATATCCATGTATACTTCTTAAATATCTTTTAGGAATAAATCACTCTTTAGTAAATATCAAAACAGATTCTGCGCTACTTTCAATTTCTGCTCTGTTCATCATCATTTTTCTGAATTCACCATTTACAAAAAGTTCTGCTTGGTCTTTGTAATGCTTACTGAAAGGATTTCCGGATTGACCCGTGGGTAAAATGCTAATGCTGTTTTCAACATCAGAAAAATCAATAATTCTTCGTGTTGAAGGTCCTGAATTCACTCTGTAAAACCCTGTGCTGTCATAAGGGAATGCCATGTTGTTGATTACTTCCTTGGTACCAGTTACCGGGAATGGACCAACGTTAAAAAACTTACGCAGGGATGGTACCTGGCCTATTGGGTGTTCATGTTCCAAAGTATGCACCCTATCCCAAGTCCACTGACTGGAATCTTCACCAAAATCATTGATTATTGAATGCCAGGCATCCGCAAATGATTTTAACACGATGTCATCCCTTGTTTCAATTTTGTTCTTTGTATGGATGTTATCCCACCATTTACCAGATTTCATGCTGGTTCCCTTGGCAATATGTCGTTTTAGTAAATGTGTACTCAAAAACTGATTGAATTGTTCCTCTCCCAATTCATCTTCAAAAGTGTTTTTTAAAATGTAATACTCGCTTCTATGGTATAGTACCGCATTTGTGTTCTCAAGAGTATATTCCCCATTCCAATTTCTAAGTGCATCCAGTTGTACCAACTGTTCTTCAGATAAATTGGTTATGTCAAGAAGTTTAATCAATTCCGTAACCAAAGCCGGGTTCACTGTTGAAGTGACGTCTAGAATCATCTCTGAAGCAGATTCCTTATCCCAATCATTCTTTGAATCTAACAATTGTACGATTCTCTGTGCTCTATTCTCGGGCAAATAATATCCAGGATACAACCTACCAGAAACAGAATCGGGCTGGTTGTTGGCAGAGTACACATAATTCCAAGGTGGGTTTATAGCACTTGGATTCTCTGAAAAATCCAGATAACCCAAGCGTTCTTCTTTACCAGTAGTACCATCGAGCACAAATTTGGTAGACACGCTATCTGGCATTTGATACAATTTGGCAGTGGCCCACCAAGCCACATTTCCGGAAGCATCACCGTACATTACATTTAGGCCCGGTGCATGCACTTTGGGCAACTCTAATACAAATTCGCTAATGTTTTCTGCATGCCCCATACCATACAATCCATCTATGATTTCGTTCTCCACTTGAGTATAAATCCAAGACATGGCAATAGGACGTTCTCCTTTAATTTGTTTTGCGATATTGTTCAATACTGGACCATGGCGCGTTTTCTTGTAAGTAAAAGTGACATCTCCACTATCTTTCACTTTAATTTTCTTACTTACCATCTCATAATCTTTCCAACCTGCTTCGGTTTTATATTTTGTGCTGTCAGATGGATGGGTCTCTTCAAAGTAAAAATCAATATCATCATTTTCAAACATTGTTAAGCCAAAAGCTAAATTTCTATCATGGGCAAGCACAGGGAACGGTATGCCTGCAAAGTGATATCCATATTTTTCATATTTAGGGGTACTCATATGAGCTTCGTACCAAACCGAAGGTTGGGCAAAACCAACATGGGGGTCGTTTGCTAGTATAACTTTTCCGTTTTTAGTTTTCCCTGGTGCTAAGACCCAACTATTACTGCCAATAAATTGTGGTATGGGGAGTTTGTTCAAAGCACGGTTAATACCACCAATAATATTTATATCAATGGAATCTGAATTTGGTCTTTTGTAATTATTGATCCAAACCGTTGAAGTATCTGAATCAATTGCCAAATCGTTGATATATTCATCACCCCATTGATTTCGAATATTGGTTAACAAAGGGTCTGTTTTATGTGCCATAGCAAAGCTAAAGGCCATATATCCTGTGGCATTATAAATATCTTCAAGAGAAAAAGGCTCTTTTTCCAATCCCGTAAGGTAAAATTCTACAGGCGTAGGTCCTTCTTTAATGAACTCATTTATTCCATCCAAATAAGCATTGGAAATGGTGACCATTTCGCTATCAACATCTAATTTGGAAACTGTTCGTGCGGAATAATCACTTATACCAAGAGAAAGGAAAAATTTATCTGTTTCTAACAAATCCTTTCCAAAAACTTCAGAAAGTCCGCCTTTTGCAACCCTTCTAAGCAATTCCATTTGCCAAAGACGATCTTGAGCGTGGGCATACCCTAACGCTCTAAAAGCATCCTTTTCATTCTCCGCATAGATATGCGGTATTCCATAAGTGTCATAAAAAACCGTTACCTGGCTTTCCAGTCCAGGCAATATTTTTTCTCCATTATAATCGGGCTTGAGGCTATTTATAAACAAATAGGAACCAATAATTACGGCAAGTAATATGGGAACAAGTACCCTAAGCACTCTTTTCAACTTCTTCACGGGGGTATTTGGTTAAGTTAATTAGTGCAACTAAGTTAAACTTTTTTTGTAAAAATGATAAAATAACGAGGGAATACCGGCACTATTCATTCATGGAAAGGTGGTACTTTTCTAAACCCGACCTAAGCCATGCTTCGTACTCATCTGTGTCTACATATTGTACGGCATCATTCAATATTTCAAGGTTTGGTGACAGTAATACATAATAAGGTTGAGAAGCCGCATTGAAGTTAATGGTCTGGAACGTACCCCATTTTTGGCCAACTGTCTCAATGGTCTTTATTCTCCCAGAATCGTACTTGAAATCAAATTTTTCGGTATCTGGCAATTCTTTTCTATCATCTACATACAATGAAATGAGCACATATTCATCTTTGATCAAGGGATATATTTTGGAATCACTCCAAACATTTTCTTCCATTTTTCTACAATTTACACAAGCCCAACCAGTAAAATCCAATAGGATAGGTTTGTTAACTTCTTGGGCATACGCCACTCCTTCTTCAAAGTCTTTGTAGCAATCTAGCCCTAATGGGCAATCACTTTCTGTTTCTGTTATACTGTAAAAATCCGGTGGGGGAAATCCACTCAACAATTTAAGGTTCGTGATATTGAGCAAGCCTAAGATTAAATACGTTGAGAACATGATACTTAGCAGTCCAATGAATTTTCTTGCGGAAGAAAGTTTTTGCTTGGGACCATCATGGGGAAATCTGAATATCCCAAAAAGGTATAAGGTCAATAACACGAACAACACAATCCAAATACCCAAAAATATTTCTCTTTTAAAGATGCCCCAATTGCCTACTAAATCTGCATTTGAAAGAAATTTGAATGCAAGTGCCAATTCCAAAAACCCTAAAACTACTTTTACAGTGGTCATCCAACCGCCAGATTTGGGCAAGGAATTTAACCAAGCTGGGAATAATGCAAACAATGCAAAGGGCAAGGCCAAAGCCAAGCCAAAACCTACCATACCTGCAGAAAGGTTTGTAGCCACATCGCCTTCAGCAAGCGTGGTACTTCCCAAAAGTCCTCCTAAAATAGGGCCTGTACATGAAAAGGAAACAATTGCCAGAGTTAGTGCCATAAAGAATATGCCCAATCCCCCTCCTACTTTAGTGGATGCGGCATCCATTTTGTTCGCCCAAGAACTTGGCAAGGTCAACTCATAATAGCCAAAAAAGGAAAAAGCAAAAAAGACAAAAATGACAAAGAAGAGGACATTCAACCAAATGTTTGTGGCTATAGTGTTCAGAATTTGTGAGTCCACCGAATCGAACAAATGGAAAGGTAAACTCAACAAAAAATAAATTAAGACAATAAAAAATCCATACAATATCGCATTTCCAATACCCTTTGATTTTTTCTGGGATTGCTTTGTGAAAAAAGACACGGTTAAAGGAATCATTGGAAAAACGCATGGTGTCAATAATGCAATAAGTCCCCCTAAAAAGCCAAGGCCAAAAATCATCCAAAGATTGGTCCCTCCTTTTAGGTTTTCAAAATCACCCTGATTTAAAAGTGCTTTGTTTTTTAAATCCAGCTTTAACGAATTACCAAGAACAAGACTTCGCTCATCTACATTTTTCTCAGCTGCAACAAAGGCATTGCCATCCAGTGAAACTTGAAACAGCTCATCTTTGGGAATGCATACTTCTTTACATATTTGATAAAAAAGGTTGACTGATATTTGGTTAACCTCCGGTTTTAGCAGCTTGATTTTTTGAGTAAATACTGCTTCCTTTTTAAAAAAAGTTTCATCAACCTCAAAGATATCACTGTATTCTGTAATGGTCTCGCTTTCCGAAGTTTTCCCAACCAATTCGTAGTCTACGCCTGCATTTTCAAAAGTAAATTCACTGGGAAGTGAACCTCCCTCGACGGTATATTGTGAATAGACGTGCCATCCATCAAAAATTTTACCTTTAAAGACAAGTTCGTATTCTGTTTCCGATATCTTCTTTACCTTATGAGACCAAAGTGCAGGATTCTCTTCAGACTGCCCATAGGCAGAGGAGAAAGCAAAAAAGAAACTTAAGAACAGAAACAAATATCTCATACAGAAAATGTAATTTTTAATATATTCTTGGTTGACTCTTCAACCTTATAACGGTCATCTAACCTTCTACCAATTACCCAAACAATATCATCACCTGAACATAGAAGCCATTGTTTTTCTTTGGTAAGCACATCCACCTTTTCATCCTTAAAGAATTTGGAAAGCTTCTTTTTTCCTTTCATCCCAAAAGGATAAAAGTAGTCGCCTTTTTTCCAATTCCTTAATATTAACGGATAGTTTAACTTTTCCTTATCCAAAAAAACTACATTCTTTCCAGCTTCCTCAAGGGTCTTTGCTTCTTCAAGCTTTAGCAAAACAGGAAATTTAATGTATCTAGAACTTTCAGGCACAACAAAAACTTCATCGTTTTTATTTTCTTTTTCCGAAAGAAGTAAATAATCCCTGTCCTTCACCAATCTGTGAGTCTTGGAATGCACCCCTTTACCGCTTTTACCTTTTAAAAGTCCCTTCACGTCCTCCCATTGCGTAAATCCATATTCATTAAAAAGCTGATACAAATATGCATCCAGAGGAGTTAATTTTTCAAGAGATTCTATTTTTACTCTAAAAAATCCTTCATCTTTTTCAAACAAACCATCCTGAAGATTATCCATATAGTTTTGAATTACGGCACTGGTTTGATGAAGGTGTGCTTGTGTTTTCTTGAAGTTTTCCAAAAACGTTGGATGGAGTTCTTTCAGTTTTGGTGCAATTTCATTGCGGATTTTGTTTCTGAGGTATTTGCTTTCCACATTACTACTATCCTCCCGCCATTCAATATTTTCAGTATTCGCATACTCGATAATATCTTTTCGCGAAAAATCTAAAAGGGGCCGAATTACCTTTTTATTTCTGCCTGGAATTCCTAAAAGCCCATTAATACCTGTGCCTCTTGAAAGATTTATTAAAAAAGTCTCTAGACTATCATCTGCATGGTGAGCTGTAATAACGTAATCAAAACCTTCGGCATCAATGATTTCATCAAACCATGCATAGCGAAGTTCCCTTGCTGCCATCTGAACAGACCCTCCGTGTTTTTCAATGTAATGTTTGGTATCGAAGGATTTCACCTTGTATCCTATTGCCAATTGACTTGCCAAATTCTGCACAAACAATTCATCACCTTCACTTTCTTTTCCCCTTAAATTAAAATTGCAATGTACCAATGTAATATCTAACCTTGAACGCACACATAAAAAAGCCAATGTAACGCTGTCCACTCCCCCACTGCATGCGAGCAATAGCCGCTTTCCTTTTAAGAAAGGAAAATTAGAATCTATGTGTTTTAAGTATTGTGCAAGCATGCTGCAAAATTAGCAATAAACATTAGCTCTGTTCCAAAACGCTTCTCATTGCCTTGGCCTTGAGCAAACATTCTTGATATTCTTTTTCGGGATCAGATTTAGCCGTTATGGCGCTTCCCACTGAAAAGGAAACATATTTTGAGCTTGCGTTATAAAGTATACTGCGAATGACCACATTAAAATCAAAATTTCCATTTGGGTCAAAATAGCCTACTGCTCCACTATAAAGTCCTCGTTTTGTTTCTTCCAGTTCTTCAATAATTTTCATCGCAGAAATTTTTGGGGCTCCCGTCATGCTCCCCATCGGAAAGGTTTCCCTAATGAGTTCAAATGGATTTTTATCTTTTGGTACTGTTGAAACAACCGTAGAAATCATTTGGTGCACCTGTCTAAATGTATGTACCTCACATAATTCTTTCACCTGAACACTCCCTCTTAACGCACTCTTAGATAGGTCATTACGTACTAAGTCTGTAATCATAATATTTTCAGCACGTTCCTTTTCATCATTTGCAAGTTGAATTCTAAATTGTTCGTCTTCCGTCTTGTCTGCTCCCCTCTGGGCGGTTCCTTTAATGGGTTGCGAAATTACAGTTTGATCTATCTTTTTAAGATAGCGTTCTGGGGAAGCAGAGAGCAAATAGTTATCCCCATTTCTAAAAAAAGCAGCAAACGGCGGAGCAGAAATGCTATTTAATCTCTTGTATGTGGTGAGTGGATTAATCTTTGTGCTTTCTGAGTAAAACTCTTGACAGAAGTTGGCCTCATAAATATCTCCCCGATGAATATGCTGTAAACACTTGTTTGCTTTTTCAAAATAGGCGTCTTTGTGGATGCGCATTTTTATGTGGACAGATTGTAAAAATTCTGTTTTTTCCTTTTTTGGAAGAATCAACTTTTCTATCTCTGAATGGTCGTTTTCAATTTCATCTGCACACTTCTCTAAATATAAAAAACTGATTTCCTTTCCTTTAATTCTAATGAGTTTTGAAGGTTGAAAGAATTCAATTTCGGGAAAACCAAGGCCGTCAAAATTATTGGAAACCAAATCTTCCATCTCGTTTTTTAAATCGTAGGATAGATAACCAAACAGCCAATCCTGCCTTTTATCGATAAACTCATATATTTCATCGGTGTTTTTTAAAGTACTGCTGAACTCATCGGTCTGTCTTGAAATTGCCAAGAGAGCATCAAAAGAACCATAGTTATCCTTGTGCTCATTGCTGTCTAGCCATACAATTTTTTCATACGTTTTTGACCACTCCAGCAATTTATCCTTTAGTGTTGAAGGAGAAGAAATTGGGAAAGAACGATGTTTACGCAATAGATTTACTTAAGTGTTTCTAGAAAAGTGTTCAATGCTTTCTTATGTTCAATCTTTAAACGATCATCCGTTATTTCATTAGAGCTAAAATTCTCATGGAATGATGGCAGCGAAAACGTTGAAACAATTTCGGCCCCAAATCTTGGCAACATATTTTGGGTTACCTCTAATGAGCCCGCTCCGCCCCTTTTCCCTGCAGATGTTGACATTAGTAAGATTTTTTTATTGAGCAAAAATTTACGCTCTAGTCTTGACAACCAATCAATCACGTTCTTAAAATAGGCAGATGGGTTACTATTGTGCTCATTAACGGAAAGTATGATAGCATCAGCGTTTTGAATGTCATCCTTTAATTCAACCAAAGAGTTGGAATATCCTTTTTGATTTTCTTCATCTTGGCTGTACATTGGAAAAGGATACCTTGCCATGTTCAGTAAACGGATTTCATGCCCTTCTATTAGGGAAGTTGTGTATTGTACTAGTTGATAATTAATGGAAGTTGAAGAATTGCTACCTGCCAATGACAAAATTGCAGCCATATTAAAAAAACTTTGATTGTTTCGCTAAAATACCCCAATTGTACAATACATGCGAGTATTTTGTCTAATTTCGCTTCGCGAAACATCCAAACTAGCTGTTAAGCAAGTATATAGGGTAATTGTTTTAAATGAAAACCAAAGCCAAAAGATTGTTCTTCATTGATGCTATGCGCGCATGGGCAATTTTAATGATGCTCCAAGGGCACTTCATAGATGGATTATTGGACCCTGTTTTTAGAGATCGGGAAAATGTGATTTTCAGTGTTTGGCTTTACTTTAGAGGTATTACAGCTCCGGTTTTCTTTACAGTTTCCGGATTTATTTTTACATACCTCCTCATAAAAGTACCTCAAAAAGGTTTTGAAAACCCAAGAGTTAAAAAAGGTATTCGCCGTGGGCTTCAATTATTATTGATCGGTTACTTGTTGCGCATGAACCTTTTTGGGATTTTAAGCGGGGAAATTTATGACTCATTTTATTTGGTAGACGTTTTACATTGCATTGGACTCTCCATTTTAACCTTAATTGGAGTTTACCTTTTTACCATCAAAAAGAAAAAGCACCTTTTCCCAACACTGTTATTAGGAATAACTCTGACGTTATTCTTGTTTGAACCAATGTTTAAGCAATGGTCTTTTTCATTTTTACCAAATGCTTTTGCAAACTATTTCACCAAAGCCAATGGCTCAGTCTTTACCATAATTCCGTGGTTAGGCTATGCCACTGTAGGAGCGTTTATTTCTGTTCTCTTTCACAAGTTTAAGGATTATAAATATCTATATGAAGCTGCCATAGGTATGGCATTGATTCTAGGTTCGTTGTTGATTTTCACTTCTTCGGATGCCTTTTTATATATTCACAGAGTAACGGGCATACAGCTCTTCGCCGATATTTTCTTTAATAATTATCTGTTTATCAGATTAGGTGATGTATTCGTGGTCTTTGCCGTTTTTATGTTGCTCCGCAAGTTTATGACCAACCAAACAGTATTGAGCATAGGTGCAAGTACGCTCTCTATTTATGTAATTCACTTTGTAATCCTATACGGTAGTTTTACTGGTTTGGGGCTATACAGGTTTTTCAATCACATTTTAACTCCATCTGTTGTAATACCAGGGGCGTTGGCATTTATGTTTTTATGTACTTTTCTAGCTTTAAGGTACAATAAGTACGAGTCTGAAATCAAGGGCAACATTTCTTGGGGGTGGGATTATACAAAGAATCAAATTGTTAATCTCTACAAAACGAGCGGACCAATACTTAAAGAAACCTCTATAAGGGTAAAACTCTTTTTACACAGAGTTTTTGGTTTGGCCAAAAACTAACGATCCTTCTACCTTTCATAAAAAATAGTTAATTGTAAGATTTATAGCTTTTTATACCGACATACCTATTATAAATCTGCTTTTATGTTTGCTTCTTTTAAGCTTAGAAGCTTTGTGCTTTTTTCTATTTACCTCTTGATTTCTTCAGTATATTACTTTGGGAATAAAGGAACTGTTTTAGCTGAAAAGGATTCTTTAGTTGATGAACAAAAAGTTTCCACCTATTTCTTAGATCTTTTAAACGAGAATGATTCGCAGGTAACGGCTAAAGCAATTCATTTTATTGATAAAAATTGGAAAGAAAGTTATGAAATCATGCTCTTGGAATCGTTGTACTTTTCAAAGTCAACTATGCACTCCAACAAACTACTTAAACTATTAGAGAAAAAAACGAGCAAAAATTTTGGTTTCGATTATGACAAATGGTTTCAGTGGCTGTGGAATAAAGAAGCAACATATTCTGATGTCTATTATCATTTTAAAGCAGAGCTTCATAAGTTCATAGATCCTAAGTTCAGAAGCTATTTTTTAGACAGAAGTAATCAATCTATAATTAGATTAGATGAAGTTAGGTGGGGTGGCGTGTTTCAAGATGGTATTCCTCCACTTCGTAATCCTAAAATGATACCCGCCACAGAGGCAAATTATTTAGATGGCAATGCAACAGTATTTGGTATTGAGGTAAACGGAGATGCCAGAGCGTATCCCCAACAAATTTTGGCTTGGCATGAAATGTTTGTAGACCATGTAGGTGAAATTCCCGTAGCCGGCGTGTATTGTACACTCTGCGGAACAGTAATCCTATATAAAACAGAACATCATGAATTAGGCACTAGTGGGTTTTTGTACCGTTCCAATAAACTTATGTATGACAAAGCCACCCAATCTCTTTGGAGCACTTTAGAAGGAGAGCCTGTCATAGGTCCCTTGGTAGGGAAAGGAATAAAACTTGAATACCTAAGTGTGGTTACAACTACTTGGGCCGAATGGAATAAAAGACATCCGGACACTAAGGTATTGTCATTGAATACTGGGCACCAAAGAGATTATAGAGAGGGAGTTGCCTATAAGGACTATTTTGCAACGGATGATTTAATGTTTACGATTCCTAAGATAGATAGACGATTAAAAAACAAAGATGAAATCCTGGCGATACGGTTGCCGGACCAAACTAAAGAAAATATTGCCATAAGCAGTAAATTCTTAAAGAAGAATACTATTTATTCAGGCAAAATTTCGACTGAACAGTTTACGGTGTTTACAGATAAAACTGGGGCACATCGTGTATACAAAACCAAGGGAAAAACATTTACCCATTATGATGGGCAAAGCACAGCCACAGATATAATAGGTAATGAGTGGGAACTTAAAGAAAATGAATTGATTGATTCAAACGGGCAGCTACTGGAACGATTGCCATCCCATAATGCTTTTTGGTTTGGTTACAAGGCAGCTTTCCCAGAAGTGATATTGATAAAGTAAGGATGCTATGAAGAGGAGGGCCCTGGCTATTTAGGTAGCCAGGGCTCATTGTTTTTCTAAATATGAAGCGCCCTGTCCTCTGTAGCTGCCAAGGCAGCTTCTTTAACAGCTTCTGCATAAGTAGGGTGCGCGTGGCTCATCCGAGCTATATCCTCGGCAGAAGCCCTAAATTCCATAGCGGTAACACCTTCGGTAATTAAATCTGCACAACGGGCGCCAATCATATGAACTCCCAAAACCTCATCCGTAGTTTTATCTGCAAGTATTTTTACAAAGCCGTCAATATCCATACTGGCCCTAGCACGTCCCAGTGCTCGCATAGGAAATTGTCCTACTTTGTATTCAATTCCTGCCTCTTTCAGTTCTTCTTCTGTTTTACCAACTGCAGCAACTTCTGGCCATGTATAAACAACTCCAGGGATTAAATTGTAGTCAATATGAGGTTTTTGCCCTGCTATCAATTCAGCAACCATAGAGCCTTCTTCTTCGGCTTTATGAGCCAACATAGCGCCACGTACTACATCTCCTATGGCATAAATATTGGAAACGTTGGTCTGTAAATGGTCATTGACCTCAACTTTACCTCTGTCATCCAATTTTACCCCGGCAGCCTCAGCATTCAATCCGTCCGTATAAGGTCTTCGCCCCACAGAAACCAAACAGTAGTCCCCGGTAAAGGTCACTTCTTTTCCTTTTTTGTCATCTGCTTTTACCACAACTTCATTTCCATTGCGTTCCACGGATTTAACTTTATGTGATAGGTTGAACTTTACTTTCTGTTTTTTCATCGCCCTCATCAATTCTTTGGAAAGTCCTGCGTCCATTCCCGGAATAATTCTGTCCATGAATTCTACAACAGTGACTTCTGAACCAATACGCTTATAAACTTGTCCCAATTCCAGTCCAATTACCCCTCCCCCAATCACAATCATATGTTTTGGAATCTCTTTGAGTTCTAAAGCTTCTGTTGAAGTTATAATGCGTTCCTTGTCAATTTTAATGAAAGGAAGTGTTGACGGTTTGGAGCCCGTAGCAATAATTGTATGTTTTGCTTCCAGGGTTTCTTTCTTTCCATCGTTCTTATCCACATTGATATGCGTGGCATCCTTAAAACTTCCAACACCTTCGTAGACATCAATTTTGTTTTTATCCATCAAAAATTGAATGCCTTTGGTGGTCTGGTCAACGACACCCTGTTTTCTGGCAATCATCTGTTTTAAATTCACTTTGACCTCACCAGGAATATCAATTCCGTGCTCTTCAAAATGTTTTATGGCATCCTCATAATGATGTGAAGAATCCAAAAGCGCTTTTGAAGGGATACAGCCAACGTTAAGACAGGTGCCGCCCAACGTACTATACTTTTCAATAATTGCAGTTTTCATTCCTAATTGCGCACAGCGGATTGCCGCTACATAGCCTCCAGGTCCAGAGCCAATAACGGCCACATCATATTGATTCATATCTATATCTTAGGGATATTATTTAGTTCGATAATCAATACAAAAATAACAATGTTTATCTGAAAAGGCTTTGTTCTTTTTAGATTTGATTTTGTATCAGTTTTACCATAACGGGCGATTGCTGTTAAGGTTATCTTATTTCTCGTAAAATTCGAACAAATTCTGGTTATATTTAGTTCATGCGAACAATACGATTAAACAAAGAAATAGAGGTCTTTATTGCAGGAATTGGGGCGGCCCAAAGTTTTTTAATGGCCTTTTATAGTTTTTACGAACGGAAAAAGGATTTTAGAAACTTTTTACTTTCTCTGTTCTTCATCTCTATAACGCTTCGCCTTGCCAAATCCATTCTTTGGGTGTATTTGGATTCTACTCCCTTGTGGCTTGTTAATTTTGGTTTTACAGCGCATTCAATTTCAGGGCCTGTGCTATTTCTTTATACCCTCTACTTTCTATTTCCAAAAAAATGGCATGCATTAAATCTTTTACATTTTGTGCCTAGCTTTTTTCTGCTCTTTTTTATCAGCTCGCTGTCACTAAACAATTTTTGGTATTCTGGCGGGTATTCCATCCTTCTTTTTCAGCAAGTGGTTTACAGTATTTTGTCATTGATTCTTTTAGGATTGCGGTTTTTATCCAACAAGCACCAATCGCCAATGGACAGAACTTCCATTGTTTGGATAACGACCTTGGTCTTTGCGACCGCTTTGTTGCAATTCCTTTACTTTTCCAATTATATCTTAGGCCTGACACCCTACTTACTTGGGCCCATAGCCTACCTTCCATTTATCTACTTTCTGGCTTTTCTTTTGTTCAAAAACCCTTCTCTATTAAAACATGAAATCTCGAAAAAACACCAGAATATTAGGCTTACAGAAAAAGAACTCAATGAAAGTGCAAAACACCTTGAATACTTGATGCAGGATAAAAAATTATATCTAGACCCAGAGTGCACGTTGAACAGGGTTGCAAAGCAAGCAAAATTACCTGCTTATCTCGTTTCTCATATTGTGAACAATACCATAGGGAAAAGTTTTCCTGATTTTTTAAATGGATATAGAATTGAAGAGGCCAAAAGAAAGCTATTACATCCAAATTACAGAAACACAAAAATTGCAAGTATTGCCTATGATTGTGGATTCAATACACTTTCTTCTTTTAATATTGCCTTTAAAAAATTTGTAAGAACAACTCCAACAAAGTTTCAGAAGAGCAATGTTACCATTTAGTCTTTTATAAATACATCAGACGTATTCACCAATAAAAAAGAGCAAACAAGCACTTACTCTCATATTCGCTATTGAATAAAATGGGTTTAAGGCTTCATGAGACAATATTTTTCTACTTCAACATCTAAATTACTAAAGCAAACAAACCATAAGGAGTTAAGCCTTATTGCTAGCTCTTTTCTATATTTTTTCTGTTTGCTATGTTCCTATTTCATTTTAAGACCTTTACGGGACGAGATGGGTATTGTAAATGGCGCCATAAACATGCAATGGCTGTTCACTGGAACATTTGTTGCCATGCTATGCATTGTACCAATATTCAGTCTCCTGGTATCCAGAAATTCAATAAAAAAGGTGCTTCTTTTTTCATATTCGTTCTTTATCGGAAATGTTTTGCTGTTTTATCTGCTTTTTGAAGTTTTTGGCATTTCAAAAATCATTGCCGTTTCGTTTTTTATCTGGCTAAGTGTCTTTAACCTATTCGTAGTTTCTTTGTTTTGGAGTTTTATGGCAGATGTATTCTCCAGCAAATCATCTAAACGATTTTTTGGAATAATTGCATCAGGAGGAAGTTTGGGCGCCCTAACCGGACCAATAATTGCAAATCATTTAAGTTCAAGATTCTCCATAAGCATACTTTTATTAGTTGCCGCCCTGTTTTTGACAATTGCTCTTCTATGTATTCTTGGTATTCTTAAATTGTCCAGTAAGAAAAAGCATTTTAACACCTTTGTTCAGCCAAAACCCGTCAATGCTGCAAGACTATTTGAAGCTGTTCAAAATATTGCAAAATCGCCATATTTATTGGGCATTGTTGCTTTTGTTGTCCTATATACCTCTATTTCTACTGTTCTTTATTTTGAACAGGCCCATATTGTAGAAGAAGCGCTAACCAAGAGCGCGGCCAGAATACGTTATTTTTCAAGTATTGATTTTAAGGTAAACGCAATAGCGATTATAGGACAATTCTTTTTTACCGGAAGTATTATAAAAAGGTCTGGATTGTCCATGGTTCTGGCTTCCATTCCATTTATCATGGGCATAGGGTTGGTTGTACTGGGGCTATATTCATCATTGAGTGTAATTGCTATGCTGATGGTCATACACAGAGCGGGAAATTTTATGCTGTTACGTCCCAGCAAAGAAATTCTATTTACAGTTTCGTCTTTTGAGGATAAGTACAAAGCCAAAAACTTTATAGATACTGCAATTTACCGTGGAGGGGATGCCCTGGTAGGTTGGCTTTTTGCCGGATTAATCGCAATTGGATGGGGATTGGGCGCCATTGCATTCTTGGCCATACCCATTTCCTTTTTGTGGAGCTTTATAGGGTATCGATTAGGAAAACAGCAACTAGAGAAGGAGAATGTATTAACTTTAAACAACAAGATATGAAGACAATGTATAATCGTAGGGAAGCTCTAAAAATATCCTTATTGGCAGGAATTGGACTTTCATTCCAATCTTTTGCAAACCACTTGAAAACAAACGATAAAATCCTTACCAGAACTATTCCATCTACTGGTGAGGTATTACCTGCTATTGGCCTTGGCACATGGCAAACTTTTGATGTTGGAAACTCTTCTGCACAACGTAAAGTTTTAAGTCAGGTACTCAATGAAATGTACCGCTTTGGTGGTACTGTAATTGATTCCTCCCCTATGTACGGTAGTTCTGAAAAAGTGGTAGGTGATTTAACAAGTGAACTGGGTTTTAAGAATGAACTGTTTTATGCTACCAAAGTTTGGACATCTGGCAAACAAGTTGGGATACGACAAATGGAAGCTTCCATGCGAAAAATGCAGCGAACAAAAATGGATTTAATTCAGATTCATAACCTAACGGATTGGAAAACCCATGTAAAAACTTTAAAAGACTGGAAAGAACAAAGAAAGATACGTTATTGGGGCATTACACATTATGTGGACTCATCCCATAGCTCATTGGAAGAAATTATTAAGTCTGAAAGACCGGATTTTGTTCAATTCAACTACTCCATCCGGTCAAGGCATGCGGAGAATTCATTATTTGAAACGGCCAGAAAATACAATACCGCAACAATCATAAACCAACCTTATGAAAGTGGTTCGTTATTTAGGTTGGTAAGAGGAAAAGAACTTCCCCAATGGGCCAAAGAATACAATATCAATAGCTGGGGGCAGTACTTTCTAAAATTCATTCTATCAAATGAAAATGTGACCTGTGTAATTCCAGGCACCTCAAAACCACACCATATGATGGACAATATGGGTGCAGGCCTTGGCCAAATACCCGATGGTGGTATTAGAAAAAAAATGCTTTCGCACCTTAAAACACTCTAGTTTAAGTTAAAAAGGCGCCAAAGGAAATTTTACAGCGCCATACCTTCCCAACCAAATACCGCCGATAAGAGACAGGTTCAATCCTGTTTCAAACCATAGCGGACCATGCCATGGATCGCAAATTCCCGCAAAAGACATTTTGGCAACAATAAAAAGTGAAATAAAAAAGTGAGGTAAAAAATTATCTTTAACCACTATTAATGTTGAAATAAATCCGGCCAAAATAGCAGAAGTAAACAGTGACATGCTCCCAAGAACAAGTTCTTGGGATGAAGAATTGCAAAAACTGAGGTTATCAAATAAAATATCTTTTGAAATTGTGGTGTAAAGCATCAAAGACAGTCCGCCAATGATTGTTGCCATCACCGTGAGAAAAACTCGCGTACGGGAATTCATTCGTAAAAAGGTGTTTTTTGATTGTTGTTTGTTTCTTGATTTGGACAGAAATTAGGAATATCATCTCAACATTGCCTTCCCTTTAACACCGTTTTACGTTAAACTTTCTTAAATATAAACTGAAGGACTGTTCTTCACCTCACGGATGGAAAATGAACTTTGCGTGCTACCTATGTTGTTTATAGCCGTAAGTTTTGTAACCATAAACTCTCTGTAATTTTTCATGTTCTTCACACTTACCTTTAATATATAGTCATAGTCACCACTTACATGAAAACATTCTGAAACCTCCGCTAGTTTTAGAATTTCTCGCTCAAACCGAAGAACATTTTCCTTGGTATGCTGCACCAATTTAATATGGCACAACACGGTAAAATCGCGTTCTACCTTTTCTTTGTCCACCAAAGCCACATAGTTGGTAATGACCCCTGTGCGTTCAAGTCGTCGTATTCTCTCATAAACCGCTGTTTTGGATAATTGTAGATTATCCGCATATTCCTTTGTGGTTTTTTTACAATCCTCTTGCAATAATTTTACAAGTTGCCTATCCTTTTCATCCAGTTCCATGCTGACTATTTTTCGGTAAAAACCTTATTGTTTCATCAAAAATAGAATAAAAATCTATAATTATTTAAATTATAAGTTTAAAATCTAATTATTACTATTATAGTTGACTTTTGTTCTTCATACAAGTACTTTTACTTAAAAAGTATTCACATGGACTACAAAGCATCAGATAACATTCAGGACTTGCAATATTTTGGAGAATTTGGTGGGGTCAACCCTTCCATTTCCGACTCATCAACCTATACCTTCCTTTCAGCAAAAACAATGTTCGATACTTTTGAAGGAAATACCGAGGGCTGCTATTTGTACAGCAGGCACTCCTCCCCTTCTAACCTATATTTAGGTGAGGCCCTGGCACAATTAGAAGGAACAGAGTCTGCAAATGTATATGCAAGCGGTATGGGCGCCATCAGCTCTGTAATTATGCAATTGTGCAACGCAAATGATCACATTGTATGCAGTAGGACCATCTACGGAGGAACCTATGCGTTTCTGAAAAACTTTTTGAACAAATTCAATATTTCTACCTCCTTCATTGATATTACGAATTTGGAAATTGTTGAAAAGTCCATTACATCAAAAACAAAAATGATCTATTGCGAAGCCGTAAGTAATCCGTTACTGGAAGTAGCGGATATTAAGTCGCTTTCAAGGTTGGCAAAAAAGCATGGAATTCCATTGGTGGTGGACAATACCTTTTCGCCATTGAATATAAACGCAGCCAAACTGGGCGCAGACATTGTTGTCCACAGTCTTACCAAATTCATAAATGGAAGTAGCGACTGTGTAGCTGGCGCGGTTTGTGCCTCCACGGATTTCTGCCTTAGCTTAAAAGATGTGAATGACGGTGCGGGAATGTTACTGGGAAGCACACTTGATAGTCTTAGGGCCGCTTCAATATTAAAAAATATGAGGACTTTACATGTCCGAATTAAAAAGCACAGTGAAAATGCGCATTACCTAGCAACAGCGTTTGAAAAAGATGGTCTAAAAGCAGTATACCCCGGCCTTGAAAGTCACCCTGGGCATGACACCATGAAAGAACAGATGAATGCAGAATATGGTTTTGGAGGGTTAATGACTTTGGATGTGGGTTCTCTAGAAAACGCCAACGCTCTAATGGAGTTAATGCAAGAAGAGAAATTGGGATACTTGGCCGTAAGTCTTGGTTTTTACAAAACACTTTTTAGCGCTCCGGGCACATCCACATCTTCAGAAATTCCTATGGAAGAGCAGGAAGAGCTGGGATTATCTCAAGGACTTATTCGTTTTTCAATAGGTTTGGACAATGACATTCACAAGACATATTTGGCAATGCGTTCGTGTATGGAGAAATTGGATATCCTACCAAGAAAAGCAGTTCTGGTTTAGAAAGGTTAAAAGTACTTGTTTGGAGAACAGACTTCAAAATCGTAATATTACCTTTTACCAAACTGCAATTAATGTCTGAAAAGAAGAAGAAAGCCAAGTATCGCGAAGACGAAAATATCATTGAAAATAGAGAACTGAATATTTGGGAAGCCCTTATCCCTGTTTTTGCCTTGGTGGGCATGTTGGCATACAACGTATATGTTTTTGGGGACGATGCACTTAGTGGTTCTAATCAATTTATTCTATTATTAGGAGGTGCCGTTGCTGCTATTGTTGGTTTTTTCAACAAGGTCTCTTACAAGCAAATGATCTCTGAAGTAGCGGAAAATGTAAAATCCACTACTGGAGCACTACTCATTTTATTAATGGTTGGAGCACTTTCGGGAACATGGTTGGTAAGTGGTATTATCCCTGCCATGATTTATTATGGCCTGCAAGTATTAAATCCAACTATTTTCTTGGCAGCATGTGTAATTATTTGTGCAATTATTTCCATTGCAACAGGGAGCAGCTGGACAACCTCTGCCACTGTTGGTATTGCGTTGATAGGCATTGGGGATGCATTAGGCATTTCTTTGGGTATGACAGCTGGAGCTGTATTGTCCGGTGCTTATTTTGGAGATAAAATGTCGCCATTAAGTGATACCACTAATTTGGCACCTGCGATGGCAGGTGGTGATTTATTCTCCCATATCCGATATATGACATGGACAACAATACCAACTATCAGTATCACCTTTTTGGTTTTCATTATTTTGGGGTTCACGATAGACTCTTCTGGAGTTGCGGATACAGATGCTATATTAAAAAACATAGGTGCAACTTTCAACATCAACGGCTGGCTTTTTATAGTGCCTTTGGTTGTTATTTTTTTAATTGTAAAAAAAGCGCCACCGCTACTAGCTTTGTTAATAGGAACGCTTTTGGGAGGAGTATTTGCCTTAATTTTTCAACCAGAAATTGTAACTACTATAGGTGGCGGTACAACTCTAAATTTTGAATCTGCATATAAGGGTATTTTAAATGCCATAACCGTGGATACCAATATTGCAACTGATGATCCCGCATTGAATGAGTTATTTTCATCTGGGGGTATGTCCGGAATGCTGGGTACTATTTGGTTAATTGTTTGCGCCATGGTTTTTGGCGGTATTATGGACGGTATAGGAGCCTTAGAACGCATTACCAAATCGCTTCTTAGCATGGCAAAAACAACCTTTGGGTTATTTGCAAGTACAGTAGGAAGTTGCCTAGCATTGAACGTTACAGCATCCGATCAGTATTTAGCACTTGTCGTCCCTGGAAAAATGTTTTCAAAAGCATACAAAGAAAGAGGATTGGCTCCAGAAAACCTTAGTAGAACCTTGGAAGACTCTGGAACGGTAACTTCTGTATTAATTCCATGGAATACCTGCGGTGCTTACCATAGTGGGGTATTGGGTGTAGGTGTGGGTGAATACTTTTTCTATGCCATCTTTAACTGGCTAAGCCCTTTCATGACCCTGTTGTTTGCTGCTTTCAGAATTAAAATAAAGCAACTGGTTACCCCGGTAAGTGCATAGTATGGTCTATAAATTCTGGTTAAATATTTTGCCATAATCACGCTAATAAGCGTTTATATTTTTACCTTCACACCAACAAAAATTTCTATAAAATGGCGTCAATAACATTAGGAGGAAATCCTGCCAGCACGGTCGGTGAACTTCCATCAATAAATACAACTGCACCAAGCTTTAAGCTTACAAAATCAGACCTATCTGAGGTTTCACTATCAGATTACAACGGGCATAAACTTGTATTAAATATTTTTCCAAGTGTGGATACGGGTACCTGTGCAAAATCGGTCCGTCAATTTAACGAGGAGGCTGCAAAACTTGAAAACACAAAAGTCTTGTGCATTTCTAAAGATTTGCCTTTTGCCCAAGCTCGCTTTTGTGGTGCAGAAGGAATTGAAAATGTAGAGATGCTTTCGGACTATAAAACAGGAGGTTTTGGAAAGGAATATGGTATTGCTTTCGCCGATAGTGCATTTGAAACATTACTGTCCAGATGCGTGGTTGTAATAGGTCAGGATGGAAAAATAGTACACACAGAACAAGTAGCTGAAACGGCGGACGAACCAAACTACAAGGCTGCGATAGATGCACTCATGAATGCCTAAGGAATCTTTTTTTAAAAATAGAATAAGAAGCGTGGGGTATGCCATGAAGGGCATGTTCCTTCTTTTGCGTACCGAGGCCAGCATCAAGATTCAGTTTGTAATTGCGTTGATAGTCACTGGCGCTGGTTTCTATTATAATATTTCGGGTACAGAATGGATGATTCAGTTGATTGCCATTGGCATGGTAATGGGAATAGAAAGTCTAAACACTGCTATTGAAAAAATATCCGATTTTGTGCAGCCAGAAAATGACCCCAAAATAGGCTTCATAAAAGATATCTCCGCTGGCGCCGTTATGATAGTATCTATTTTGGCTAGCATTGTAGGACTTCTAATTTATGTGCCAAAATTGGTATAAGTAACGTCTAGGAGCATCTTTAGCATCGTAAATTTGTAAATTAGCCCCCATATTAAAAAGATTAATGGCAAAAAAGAGGACAAAATCCAAACCTACATCCGCCAAAAAAGGTTTTTCATTAAAACTCTCAAAGCAAAATAAAATTATTCTGGGAAGTCTTTTGATCGTTCTCAGTATAGCTTTGTTCTTCTCTTTCATGTCCTACTATTTTACATGGCAAGAAGATCAAAGCATGCTTTCCGAGTTCAAGGACAGAAACGCCGAAGCAAGTAACTTGCTAAATAAGTTTGGTGCTGGAATAAGCCATTTTTTTATGTACAAAGGCTTTGGTCTTGCATCATTTGCTTTTCCTTTGTTATTGGCAATTACAGGATTGTATCTTTTTCTTGGATTGGATAGCAAAGGACTTATAGGAAAATGGATTTGGGGACTGGTTGGGACTATTTGGATTTCGGTAAGCCTTGGTTTTTTTGCTGTTGAATTACCCCTTCTAGGTGGTTTGATAGGTTATGAAATGAACGATTTCCTTCAAGACTATACAGGGAAAATAGGAGTGTTTTTGTTGCTATTGTTCGTTTTGATCATCATATTGGTGCAATTGTTCAATTTCTCTCCCGAAGGTATTGCCAACTTCTTTCGCACCCAAAAGCAAAGTATTAAGTCTGATTTTAAAAAGTCAAAGTCAAAAACTCCTGTTTCAGAAGAAGGAAGTATCGAATTAAGTATGGATACGGATACGCCCGTTGTTGTGGACACTTATACCCACAAAGAAGATATTCCACCTTTGAATAAAGAAGCTGGATTGGATGTCAACCTTCCAGAAGAGGAAGATTTGGGCATCGCTTTGAAAGTTGAAAAAGTTACCGAAGAAAAGGAAGAGAAAGATATCAAGGCTGAAAAATTGGTCAAAGATTACGGTGAATTTGATCCAAAGCTGGAATTGGGAAATTACAAGTTCCCGCCATTAGATCTGCTGGATCCTCATGGAGCTTCTGGTGGAATTACCATTAACCAAGAAGAGCTGGAGGAAAACAAAAACAGGATTGTTAGTACCCTCAAAAATTACAAAATTGGTATCGCTCAAATAAAAGCGACAATTGGTCCAACAGTCACGCTTTATGAGATAGTCCCTGAGGCCGGTGTTAGAATATCCAAGATCAAAAACCTTGAAGATGACATTGCACTTTCGTTAGCGGCTTTGGGCATTAGGATCATAGCTCCCATTCCAGGTAAGGGCACTATTGGTATTGAGGTTCCCAATAAGAACGCAACAATCGTTTCCATGAGATCGGTGATTGCTTCAAACAAATTTCAAAAGGCAGAAATGGAACTTCCCATTGCTTTTGGGAAAACAATTAGCAACGAAACCTTTGTAGTTGATCTGGCCAAAATGCCGCACATGCTCATGGCAGGTGCCACTGGCCAGGGTAAATCCGTTGGGTTGAACGCTGTGATCACTTCACTACTTTACAAAAAGCACCCTGCCGAGGTCAAGTTTATTCTTGTAGACCCCAAAAAAGTGGAATTAACGCTTTACAATAAAATTGAACGTCATTTCTTGGCTAAACTTCCAGATTCTGATGAGGCAATTATCACGGACAATAACAAAGTAATCAACACCTTAAATTCCCTTTGTATAGAGATGGATAACAGGTATGAATTGCTCAAATTGGCAATGGTGCGCAACATTAAGGAATATAATGTAAAGTTTAAATCAAGAAAATTAAATCCTAATGATGGGCACAAGTTCCTTCCATACATTGTTTTAGTAATTGATGAATTTGCAGATTTGATAATGACGGCAGGTAAAGAAGTGGAAACCCCTATCGCCAGATTGGCGCAATTGGCCAGAGCAATAGGTATTCATTTAATCATTGCCACCCAAAGACCTTCGGTAAATGTAATTACCGGTATTATAAAAGCCAACTTCCCAGCTAGGATTGCATTTAGGGTTACTTCAAAAATAGATTCAAGAACAATTTTGGACGCTCAAGGGGCGGATCAACTCATTGGTCGCGGAGATATGCTATATACTCAAGGTAATGATGTTACCCGACTTCAATGTGCTTTTGTGGACACTCCGGAAGTCAGTAAGATTACAGAATATATTGGCTCCCAACGTGCTTATCCAGATGCCCATCTGCTTCCAGAATATGTAGGTGAGGATTCTGGCACGGGGATTGATTATGATATTACGGATAGAGATGCCATGTTCCGAGATGCTGCGGAAGTCATTGTGACTGCACAACAAGGTTCAGCTTCTCTTATTCAACGAAAACTAAAATTAGGATATAATAGAGCTGGTAGAATTATTGACCAATTGGAAGCGGCCGGAATAGTAGGGCCTTTTGAAGGCAGCAAGGCAAGGCAAGTATTGGTCCCGGATATTTATTCTTTAGAACAACTTTTACAAAACGAAAAAAAGTAAATCATGTTTAAAAAACAACTTCTTTTTATAGGAATCATGACTTTTGGTCTTTTGTCATATGGACAAAACTCATCCAAAGCAAAAACGCTATTGGATGATGTTTACACTAAGGCAATGAGCTATGACAATATTTATATAGACTTTAAGTCAACTTTGGAAAATACCGAGGCAAATCTAAAACAAGAAACCAATGGGAATGTGACCATAAGCGGCAATAAATACATGCTTGATTATTTAGGTGCGCAGCAATTAAATGACGGAAAAAAAGTATATACCATTGTACCTGAAAACGAGGAAGTTACCATTGAAGACATCAATGAGGACAACAATATTGTCACCCCATCAAAAATGCTGACTTTCTATAGAACCGGGCATAATTATGAATGGGACATACTTCAAAATGTTGGTGGCAGAAAAATTCAATATGTAAAATTGACCCCAATCGACTCAAACACTGAAATCAAATCTATTTTATTGGGAGTGGATGTTCAGACCAAACATATTTATAAGCTGATACAAACAGGTGAGAACAGCACTAAAACATCCATCACCGTTAATTCTTTCAAAACAAATCAGTCACTTTCAAATACCCTTTTTACCTTTAACGAGAAAAAATACGAAGACAAAGGTTACTATATCATAAGAAACTAAGGCATTGAAAATACTAGACCAGTATATTTTAACTCGATTTCTCTATAACTTTTTTAGCGCTTTCTTTATCCTGATCGTTATTTTCATCTTTCAGGGAATTTGGCTCTTTATAGATGATTTAGCGGGTAAAGGTCTGGGCATTGTCATTATTGGTAAATTTCTTTTCTACTTCATTCCAACCCTAGTGGACAAGGTATTGCCATTAACCGTTTTATTGGCTTCAATACTAACGTTTGGCACCTTTGCGGAGAACTATGAATTTGCTGCCATGAAAGCTTCGGGGATATCTCTGCAAAGAGGCATGCGAAGTCTTATCGTATACGTCATTCTTTTGGGAGGGGTTACCTTCTTCTTTGCTAATACGGTTATTCCAAAATCTGAACAAAAAATGTTCAACCTTAGGCGGAATATTGCCAAAGTAAAACCAGCTGCTGCAATTACAGAGGGTATTTTTAGTGATTTTGAAGGTACTGGTGAAGGAATGAACATAAAAGTTGACAAAAAGTACGGGGAACAGGACCGTTTTTTAGATAATGTGATTATCCATAAAAAAACCAAACAAAGTTTAAACAACACGGTCATAAAAGCAAAAGAAGGAGAATTAATAAGTAGTGAAGAATCCAACATAATTCAATTGGTTCTAAAAGACGGACATTATTACGAAGAACTGAAGCCAAAAGCCGTCAAGGCTAGAAAGAAACATCCGTTTGCAAAATCTAAATTTGAAACCTATACCATAAATATAGATATCTCTGAACTAAACAATCAAGATTTAGAAGAAGACAGAAACATTACAACGGATAAGATGAAGAATGTTAGCCGTTTAATTAAAGATATCGACTCTTTAGGGAAAAACAATCTAGAGAAAGTCGAAGCTTTTTCTAAAAACATTGTCAACCGTATGGGCGCTTTTCCAGAGAATAAGGTAAAAGACAGTACGCGCATAAAAAAGGAACTTATAGAATTGGTGGCAAAAGACACCATCAATGCTAAAAAGATTGCCAACGATACCATTAAAACAGTTGATGAACTATTGACAAGCCTTCCCGAATGGCAGCGCATGCAAATTGTAAACAATGCCAAAACTACCGTATCCAGCATTCTTACCACCGTAGTCACCAAAAAGGAGGAATTACAGAAAAGATTTAAATTTTATAACAGTCACATATTGTCCTTACACAAAAAATACGCCCTTGCGTTTTCTTGCATCATTCTTTTCTTTGTGGGAGCACCTCTTGGGGCTATTATTAGAAAAGGTGGTCTTGGCTTGCCCATGGTCGTTGCTATTATCTTATTTTTGACCTATTACTTTATTGGGGTATTTGCCAGCAACTATGCCAAAGAAGGAAATATCAACAACGTTTTGGGCGCTTGGTTGCCAACATTGATCATGCTTCCGCTCGGAATCTCTTTAACCAGAAGGGCCACTGCAGATAAAGGCCTAATAGGATTTGGACATATTTTGGACGGGATAAAAAACCTGTTCAAAAAGAAAAAAGCTTCTAAAGAATAATGGTCACCGAAAAAAAGAAAATAGAACTTAATGCCATTGAGGATGCCATTGAAGACATTAGACAGGGCAAAGTCATTATCGTTGTAGATGATGAGAACAGAGAAAATGAAGGAGATTTTTTGGCGGCAGCTGAAATGGTTACTCCAGAAACCATAAACTTCATGGCAAAACATGGCCGTGGCCTCATCTGTACACCGCTCACGGAGGGAAGATGTGAGGAACTTGGGCTCCACAAGATGGTTACCCACAATTCTGACCCGTTGGAAACCGCTTTTACCGTTTCTGTTGACCTTAGAGGGAATGGAGTTACCACTGGTATTTCTGCTGCTGACCGAGCCAAAACAGTCATAGCGCTTACAGAAAAAAGCACTAAACCTCATGAATTGGCAAGACCTGGACATATTTTTCCATTAATTGCAAAAGAGGGTGGTGTTCTCAGAAGAACAGGGCATACCGAAGCGGCTATAGATTTTGCTAGATTGGCAGATCTTAAACCGGCTGGTGTGATCGTTGAAATCATGAACGAAGACGGTAGTATGGCACGCCTGCCAGAACTCATGAAGGTTGCCAAAAAGTTTGACCTAAAGATTGTTTCCATTGAAGACTTGATTGCTTACCGAATGGAACACGACAGTCTTATAGAGCGCAAGGAAGCCTTTGACATAAAAACAAGATTTGGAGATTTCCGACTACGTGCTTATAAGCAGACTACTAACGACCAGGTCCATATTGCTTTGGTTCGTGGCACATGGAAAAGTGGTGAGCCCATCTTAACACGTATAAATTCCACGTTGGTCAACAATGACATCTTAGGTACCTTGACCAATAACCCTGATGAAGCATTGAGCAAAATGTTTGATGCCTTAAATGGGGAGGAAAAAAGCGCGATGATTTTTATTAATCAAGGGAATCAAAATATGAACATATTGGGTCGTTTGGCAGAGTTTAAAAAAATACAGTCCCCCGAAGGTGTAACAAAAGCCCCTAAAATTGATATGGACACCAAAGATTTTGGTATTGGTGCGCAAATTCTGCACGATTTGAATATTTCAAAAATTAGATTGCTCACCAATTCAGGAAAGACAAGACGCGTAGGTATGGTCGGTTATGGTTTAGAGATTGTTGAATATGTAAATTACTAGACCAGCACTATACCAATTCCTTGATCACAGCTACCATTTTTTCTGCCCGTTGTTGAACTTCATCTTCCGTCCAACTTAGCTTAATTAAGCATGAAATGGTTCGACCTATCCAATGGTCCGAATTTGAAAAATCAGCATTTGCATAATCTGGAAGCGCATCCACAACTTCTTTTGGGAGTTTCCCCAAGGATTTTAAATTGGTCAAATGCCCCCACTTTCTGTAATAATGCCAATTGTTGTCATACCAATAAAAACAAGCATCCACTCCAGATGTACCTAAACCTTGATGTACTTTCCTCGTGATTTCCTCAGTGGGAAGAAAAAAGTTAAGGAACGAATAGTTTTCCTCTCCGCCTTCTGGCACTCTTCTAAAGGTAACTTCTGAAATATTGGACAATGCCGCTCTTAAAATGGTATAGTTCCGCTGCTGAATAGCTAAAAACTCATTCAACCTAGAAACCTGTGCCAATCCCACTGCAGCATTCAATTCTGAAATTCTAAAGTTATATCCTAAAAATGGGTGGTGCTCCGCTCCCCTATCATTTCCCAAGTGGTCATGACCATGATCAGAATATTTATGGGCATTTTCATAGTACAATTCATTGTTGGTAATCAACGCTCCTCCCTCACCACAGGTAATGGTCTTTACATAATCAAAAGAAAAACAACCCAGATCACCTATGCCGCCCAAGGGCTTGCCCTTATAACTGCCTCCAATGGCCTGGCATGCATCTTCCAACAACAATATGCCATGTTTATTACAAATAGCTTGTAATGCTCCCAAATCTGCCATAGAACCACACATATGTACAGGCATAATAACCTTGGTGCGTTCTGTAATTGCCTTTTCCACGGCTTTGGGGTCTAGGGTGAGTGTATCATCCACATCTACCAGAATTGGTACAGCCCCTATGGCCAAAATAGATTCAAAACTGGCTACAAATGTAAACGTTGGCATTATTACTTCATCCCCTGCTCCAACTCCTGCACTTGCCAGTGCAACTGTTAAGGCCGCCGTACCACTGCTTAACAGATGTACATGCTTTCCTTGCATTCTCTCGGACAAAGCAGCTTCCAGTTCATTTGCTTTCCAATGTCCTTGACGGTTACCATCAAATCCATAGCGCATTAACACCCCAGAATCAAGCACATCCTGCACTTGCTTCCGCTCATTATCTCCAAAAAGTTCAAATCCTGGCATACGTTTAATTTAAATATCTAGTCGTTAAGTAAAGAACCATAGTTTAATGGCCATTATGACCACCATCACTACCAAAAATGTCTTTATAAATCCATCTCCTTTTTTAACCGAGAATCGGCTGGCCACCCAAGCGCCCGTTCCATTTCCAATGGCCAAAATAAAGCCAAGTTTCCAATTTACCTTATCATTAAATGCAAATACTGCCAAGGCGGATAGCATGTAGATAAAAACCACAGCTACTTTTGTGGCATTGACCCTTACCAAATTCATTCGGTTCACAAAATGCATAAACAAGATCATTAAAAAGCCTAGGCCTGCATTGATAAACCCCCCATAAATCCCAAAGAAGAAGAAAACCACAATACTGAGCCATAAATATTTTCCCGTAAGGCGCTCCTGCATTTCAACAAGCTTCATTTTGGGTTTAAAAATGATAATCAACACTACGGCCATCATTACAATGGCAAGAATGCGATTAAAAGTTTCGCCATCTACATCTACTGCGATCCTAGCGCCTATAATAGACCCTAAAAAAGCTGAAATGCCCAGATAAACATTAAATGGATAGGTAGAGACTCCTTTGCTTTTAAACCCGGCAGTGGCCATTGCAGTCTGAATAACTATGGCTACCCTATTGGTACCATTGGCGACACTTGGAGGCAACCCTAAGAAAATCAATGTAGGCAAAGAAAGCAAAGAACCTCCACCTGCAACCGTATTTATAAAACCTACCGCAAAGCCCACAATAATTAAAAGGGCATAATGGTACCATTGATCCATGGGGGCAAAAGTAGTGGGTAAAATTGGAATGTTTAGCCCGAAAAAAATAAACTAAGAAGGTTTTTATTCTAATAAAAAAGGTTAGTATATTTGCACCCGCATTAGGAGAAATGGCAGAGTGGTCGAATGCGGCAGTCTTGAAAACTGTTGAGGGTCACACCTCCGGGGGTTCGAATCCCTCTTTCTCCGCAAAGAAAAGCCCCTATTTAAGGGGCTTTTTTGTTTTGGTTCACGATCAAGTTGGGACTACTAGCTTGGATAAGATAAATAATCCATTTGTTGATTTTGAAATATGAAGTAAAAAACAACGCTGATCATTGGTTTTATTCCTATTTTGGGTGTATATAGATGTATTTTACATCCATATAAACAAGTTAGGTACAATGTAATGTTCCAAAAACTCTTCAAATACATTACACCGCTGAGAATAATTGGAGTTTGGTTATCCATCTTAGCTATTCAGAATTACATCAATTCTGAAAGATTGACTGAACAAGGATATGAACCAGGACTTGGAGGACTAGGATTTATGGTTCTAGGAGGATTAGCAATTCTCGCATTTGCACTTGACCTAATACTATCTTGGACTTTAAACCAAAAATGGAACTGGTTGACACAAATAATTTTGATTTTAATCTTTGTTGTAGCTATTTACAAAATATAAATAACAACTGTACCTAACAATGGCTATAATTCATTGCTTCCCCCGACCATAACCTGAATATTCTTACTTTTATACGGCTGGATTTTCCGCAACGAAATCATAGCCGAGCCGTTAGGGTACATTACAAAAATGACTAAACAAATATTGCTTCTCTTAATTTTAACTCAATTGATTTCTTGTCATAATTGTGATTTTGAAATAGACAAAAATTTGATTGAAGATTTTAATAGTTATGAAAAAGGACAAATAATTTACTTTGAAAGTAACCAAGCGGACCTGGACACAATAGAAATTTCAGGAACTGCCTCCTATGAAGTTTGTCACTCATTAACGGTGCAGGACTATAAAATATCTGATATTAGAATTGAACACTTACCAAAAAACAAATGGAAATCAAGCTCGCCAAAATGGGCCAATGATAAAAGGAAGATAACTGACAACAACCAATCTATTCTAAATGTAGATATGCGATTTGAATCGGATGGACCGAAATACACAAAATGGATTGAATTTCGAGACTTTGCCGGCGAAATTAAGGTTAAAAATTCGATAGAAGAGATAATCGACACAATTTTGATGGACTCAAAACAGGCGGAGATTACACAGGTGTATTGGTCGAATAAAAATGGACTGGTTGGTTACAAAAAATTTGACGGACAGGTGTATAGAATAAAAAACGTACCCTAACAATGGCTATAATTCATTGTGGTTTTGTGCCACACCAAAATAAAAGTATTAATCAATGGCTGTTTTCTCAGCGGAATAATCCTACGGATGATTCCACAACGAAATCATAGCCGAGACCGTTGTGTGCAAATAGAATAAAATGATAAAATGCTTGATATTTGATTGTGATGGAACGTTAGTTGATAGCGAATATCTCTGTAATCTCGGACTTGAAATTAAATTAAGAGATTACGGAATAGAATCTTCAGCCAATAAAATGATGGAGAAATATCGAGGAGGAAAATTAGCTGACATTTTACAGTCTATAGGGAAAGAACATAATATCTTAATAAAAGAAAATTTCGTTTCAGAATATAGGGAATTAGTTAACGAACTTTTTGAAAAGGAATTGAATCCATGCGAAGGAGTACATGAATTTTTAAATCAAAATACTATTCCTGTATGTGTTGCTTCAAGTGGTCCAGTAAAGAAGATTAATAACGCTCTTGAAATAACAGATTTAAAAAAATACTTTGACAATAATGTATTTAGCTCTTATGAAATAAATTCGTGGAAACCTGACCCAGATATATTTCTTTACGCAGCGAAAAAGATGGGAATGAATCCTCATGAATGTTTAGTAATAGAAGATAGTATGAAAGGAATTGAATCTGGATTAGCGGCAGGAATGAAAACAATACTATTTGACCCAATGAACCTATATGATAACATTAACGGAATCCAGAGTATTGATGAAATGAACAAATTAAAGGATATAATATCAGCACATAACATTGTGTATAAGTAATAGTGGTTAAAGTGATAAAACGAAGGTAAAAACATAAAACAAAGGTCTGTGCAAAACCGAAAGGTTTTAGAGTAGAAATCCGCTACTACTCATACTTTAGACCGTTAGGTGCAAGCTGATAAATGATATTAACAGAGAAAAATATTGACGAACAAAAAATAAATCAACTTGTTGGACCTCCGTTTCAGCAGGAATGGATGAAGCCAAAAACCATAGGTAGTCCGGGCCTTTTTCTCAAAACATTCGTCAATAAGTCTGGTAGCATTGAAAATCTGAAACAGGATTCGAAATGCAACTTTGAAAAAAGAACTGAAGGTCTTTTGTTGCATACTAATTATTCCAACCAACGGACTTTGATTGCATTACCATTCAATGACATTTCGGAATTGAAAATCACTCGCGGAAAAGAAGAAATCAGAACTTTTTTTCCCTATCCAATGTGGATTCTACTAAAACTAGGAGTCTCAATCTTATATGCTAGATATTTAAGATTTAGACCATGGGAATATTCTATTGAACCACTGGAATTTAAACTTGCTTCCAAAAATTACGACTTTGAGTTCATAGGCAATGGATTCGACTTTGAAAGAAAACTGGACTTTTTAAATAGTTTGGGGTTAGATAAGATTTTAAAAAAGGAAATAAAAGCTAGCACCTAACACTGGCTATAATTCATTGTTCCCTCTTGCCCTGAACTAAATTCCCTACTTTTAAGAAAACAAATAACCTAAGGAATGATTTCGTCCCGCGGCGTTGGCTCGCATGAAAATTGCACAGGCCAACGCCGTCGCTCGCCAGCCGCCAGACCGTTAGGCATAATTTAAAAACTGAAAAGAACATAGTGATTAATGCATACGAATACTTTAAAAATCATCCAAAATTCAACAAGCTTGTTGGTGACGATTTCTTATTCGTAGAATATAAATGTCCTCTCAATATTGAAGAGTATCAATTGTGGATTGAGAATCATTTAATAACATATGTTATAAGCGGTAAAAAGGATTGGATTACATCTAAAAAAACATATAAGCTTACCAAAGGAGACACGCTGTTCATTAGAAAAGGAGTTTATACAACAAGACAATATTTAGAAAGTGATTATTGTGTAATGCTGTTCTTCATCAATGATAAATTCATCAAAAAATTTATTTCAGAGAATCCAACTTTTAAAAGAGATTTCAACCATAAAAAAGAGCATCATCAAATTTTTGACATTGCTACCAATGATGTATTTAAAACATTAATAGAAAGTATATTCCACTATTTACAACAAGGAGATGAAATTCCTAAAGAGCTAGTAGAAATTAAATTTAAAGAACTACTTTTTAATATAGTGCTTAATTCAAATAATGCAGAGGTACTATTATTCTTCAATTCTATATCGCAAAACACTAAAACGAATATTGAAAATATTATGACTGAAAATTTTCAATATGATTTAAAAATAGCTGATTTTGCCAAACTTTGTGGCAAAAGTTTATCTTCCTTTAAACGTGAATTTAAAGCATGTTTTAACACTACTCCAAATAGGTGGTTAATCAATAAAAGATTAGAGCACTCTAAAATCTTATTATTAGGTACAAATCTTACAGCTAGCGAAGTTGGTTATGAATGTGGATTTAAAAATAACTCTCACTTTATTAAATCCTTTAAAGAAAAATTCAAATTGCCACCCAAACAATTTAAGTCCTTAAATAGAAGCGATTAATGATTCCATAAACATTTTGAACCTTAGAACACGCTATTTGGATTTTTAAGCAAAGTAAAAACATTTCTTTTAGTAGAATTTTGGCTTATACCAAAAATTCAAATGAAATGAAAAAGGCAATTATCTTAATTTATGGAGCGTTAGCGTATATTATTTTTCTTATTGCGTTCCTTTACGCTATTGGATTTGTAGGTAATATAATTGTGCCAAAATCAATAGATTCTGGTTCAGAAACCACCTTGTTTTCATCCATTCTTATTAATGTTATATTATTAAGTGTTTTTGCAGTGCAACATAGTATAATGGCTCGACCTGCATTTAAAAATTGGTTTACAACTATTATAAATCCAGCAATGGAACGAAGTACTTACATACTCTTATCAAGTTTATGCCTACTATTAATTTACTGGCAATGGCAACCTATAACTACGGTTGTATGGAAAGCTGAAAATGACATTGTTATTATTGTTCTAAAAGGAATATTCTATTTAGGTTGGCTTATTGTACTTCTATCAACATTTATGATTAATCATTTCGAGCTTTTTGGATTAGCTCAAATATTTGATAATCTAAAAAACAAACAAACTGCTAACCCAAAATTTCAAACCAACTATTTATATAAAATTGTTAGACATCCCATTATGCTTGGTTTTATAATCGCCTTTTGGGCAACGCCTGCTATGACAGTTGGGCATTTACTATTTGCTTTAGTAACTACCATTTACATTTTTATTGCTGTAAAATATTTGGAAGAAAAAGACCTTCGTAAATTTATTGGAGAAAAATATGAAACGTACCAGAAAGAAGTCCCAATGATTATTCCTTTTACCAAAAACAAGCGGTAGATTAGGAAAAAACTATACCTAACACAGTATATAAAAAATTGCGGCTGAATTCCTAATCGGAATTCAACGCAAATTTGCTATTTTTTGGCTACGGCGGAAAGAATCCTTCGGATTTTTCCGCAACGAAATCATAGCCGAACCAGGAGATTTAATTTGAAATGACATTGAAAGCAAAATCGGAGAACCATTTTTTTATAGCAACTGCATTATGGTATTTGCTAACTGTTTTCTGGGGTTTTGCGCCTTCCTTTTACCTTTCAAACATCTTTGAAAACCCTGAACCTCTTCCAACTCACTTGATTATTCATGGAATTGTTTTTACGATTTGGACACTCTTATATGCCGTGCAGGTTTTCTTGATTAAATCTAAAAATTATAAATTACATCAGGTGCTAGGAGTTTTCGGTTTGCTTATTATGATTTTAATGGTGCCCGCTGGAATTTTTCCATCCATTTACAAAGTATATGCCGGCACTACTACTATAGATGCTGCCGGCCACAATGTTTTTAGACTATCTTTTGCCTATATACTGTTTGCTTTCGCATTTGTCTACAGAAAGAAAGCCTTTTATCATAAACGTTTTATGTTGGGCTGTATGGTAATGTTGATGAGTGCGGCAATATTTCGAATATCATTTGACTTTAACATGCAGTCGAGTCAATTCTTCAATAAAGGTCTCCAAGTTTTGCCTGCGGTTATGCTTTTTTTATTTGATTTGGTCAAGTACAAAAAGCCAATATTTGTTGACCTTATTTCTGTAGTTTCGGTACTGTTCATTTTTTTCTTTGCGGATTATTTCTGGTGGTCAGCTTCTGGAGAAATATTTATGAATTTTTTGATTAATATATTCGTAACTCCCTTCGTCTAAATGGGAAATGAAAAACTAAAGCTAACAATGGCCATAAGTAATTGCTTGTTCTTGACTACTTTGGAAATTCCTACGGAATTTCCAATTCGGTGTGTACTTGCAAAGTTTAGTGTTATCCCACGCAACTACTCATAGCCGAGACCGTTAGCAGCAAGTTAAAAACCAAAGAAAAAAAGAATAAATGGTGACAAATTCAAATCTTCACTATTCAATAATCAAAGGAATAATCGACAACGGATTTGCACCAAGTGTTGAGGACCTTTCAAAAACGCTTAAAGCAGCAAAAGAAGACATTGAAAACGGATTAAAAGATTTACAGGAATATCATGGAGTTGTCCTGCATCCTAACGAATCTAAAGTTTGGGTAATTCACCCATTTTCATTGGCACCAACGAATTTCTATGTTAGAACTAAAAACAAAGAATGGTGGGGAAACTGTGCATGGTGTTCGCTCGGAGTTGCTGCATTGCTTAAAGATGATGTAAAAATAACGACAACTATCGGAGCGGAAACCAAACAAATCGAAATCAACATTATAAGTGGGGTAATCCAAGAAAAGAACTATTTCATTCATTTTCCAATTCCGATGAAGAATGCTTGGGACAATGTAATATATACCTGTAGCAATATGTTGGTATTTGAAAATGAACAGCAAATTGACAATTGGACAAGAAAGCACAACATTTCGAAAGGTGATATTCAACCGATTGAGAAAATTTGGAACTTCTCAAAAAAATGGTACGGAAACCACCTAAATCCTAAATGGACAAAATGGACGATTGAAGAAGCTAAAGAAATGTTTCGAGAATTTGAATTAAATGGCAGGATTTGGAAACTTGATGACTCGACTGAAAGATTTTAAAAGTGAATAAAAACCTACTGCTAACAATGAATATAATTTATAGCTGCAATTCGTTAACTTGAAACTTAGAAAACATTAAAATTCACAAATCAATTTTAAAATCCTTAAGAGAAAAACTGACTGAATTAGGCAATGAACAATAGAACACTTGAACAACAGCGGATTGAATACATCAATCAAAAATTTCTTGCTACACCATTAGCTGGATTGGTTATTTGGACTTTAATTGGATTGATCGGAATCTTTTTCTCTGATTTTATAGCGGTTTGGTCAATTTTTATTGGAACTGGAAGTATTGTATATCTAGGCCTGTTTCTCTCAAAATTCACGGGTGAAAATTTCTTGGATAAAAGTAAACCAAAAAACGAATTTGACACTCTTTTTCTTTTTACGGCTGGACAAGCGATTCTTGTCTATTCAATTGCAATACCATTTTTCCTTGTTGACTATTCTTCTCTTCCAATGACTGTGGGAATTCTGACTGGATTGATGTGGTTGCCATTTTCTTGGATTATAAAACATTGGATTGGAATTTTTCATACATTGACTAGAATAATTACAGTTCTAATTCTTTGGTATCTCTTACCCGAATACAGGTTTATAGCTATTCCTTTTGCTATCGTTTTGATTTATATTATTACATTGATTATCTTAAATAATAGAAAGAAAACTGAATAAAAACGACACCACAACAATCACTATAAGTAATTACCTGTTCTCGTTTACTTCTGAAAATCCTCGCAGCCACTTATAGATGAGACCGTTGTGGTAATTCAACTAATCCATAAGTTTATTTTCAAGAAAAGTGTAACATTCTTCTTTTTTATCTATCTGTAATATGACTAAACATATAAAATTCAATAATAATGAAGAAAACAGGGATTCTATTATTTGCAATTTTAACAACACTTTTTTCCACCCAATGCTATGCTACATGGTCAATCATTGCAATTGACCGTAAGACAGGTGAAATAGGTATTGTAGGTGCCTCTTGTACTTTTGATGTATCTGGTATAGCTTCAATCGTTCCAGGAAAAGGCGCCATCGTGGTTCAGGCGGCAAGTGATTATTTCGCACGAATGAAAGGTGTCGAATTAATGAACAATGGAAAAAGCCTTAATGAGATATTGATGGCTATGAAAGATGTCAGATTCAATCCTGAAAGACAACAATATGGTGTGATTCTATTAAACACAGACGAAAGCCCTCTTGTTTATTCTGGTTCTGAAATTAATGATTGGAGTGGCGAAAAAATAGGTAAAGATTTTGCCGTTATGGGCAATATACTTCCAAGTGAGCAAGTCGTGCTAAATGCACATAAAGCATTTAATGCAAATAGAGACAAGCCGTTGGCTGAAAGACTAATGCTTGCACTAAAAGCTGGTGAAGAAGCTGGTGGTGATAAAAGATGTGAAACTCAATATGCCAGGTCTGCTTTTATTATGGTCTACAAACCTCAAGATGGAGCCATTTTAAAACTAGCTGTTCAAGGTATAGAAAAAGGAGGAAAACCTGCAGTCACATTACTCAATCAACAATTTGATTTTTGGCGCAAAGAAGAAGCAAAGAAACAATAAAGCTGCCACCAACAACGTCTATCGTTAATTACTAGTTCTACCTGCAAATCGTAAAATTCTCCGAATTTTCCTCAGGTTCGTGCCCTTTTGCTATTTTTTTCACAAAGCAACTAACCATATGCAAACATGCTGCAAGTAATGTAAAAACAACCTTTTGTAAAATTTCGTATCATATTGGTAAATCTAAACCTATGAAAAGGATTTACATCGTTTTTGGATTGCTAATGATTTTATTCTCTTGTTCTAATGATAATGATTGGCCAATACCTCAAGATGAATCATTTCTTCCAATGCAGATTGGTAATTACTGGAAAATAGATGATGATAATTTTACCGAAATTACAGACACCCTAAGAATACAAGGAGAGGTATACTATAAATTTTATTCATTAATTGGTGGAGACGCTATTGGTATAGATTATTTAAGAATTGATGATGAGCAAAACCTTGTTGGAAGTAACCCCGACTATCCCAATTTCAGATACACGCATGCTAAATTTGATGCATCAGTTGGAGAAACTTTTTGGACAATGGGTAATCAATCAATAAATGATTTTAAAGTGACTCTAACCGAAAAAAATGATAATTTAAGAACTTTTGAACATCATAGGTTCTACCAAAATCATGAAGAAAAACTCTTCATTTCATATACTAGAGGATTAGGTTGGAATTTCAATTATTACCTTCGAGATTTTAAAGAAATTAAAATAAATGGGGTTGTTTATCGCTTCTAAGATATAATGCTCCAATCAAAAGCTACTTACAACATTGTATAACCCCAATTACGTCAGGGTCAGAATTGTCAAAGCTGGTTAACAAACCTAAAAGTCTGCTTATATTTATCTGCATCTAATGGTTACACTAGATGGCTGGCAGCAATGTTCAAAGATTAACACCCGCATATAAATGATAAAAACCTATACCGTAATCACTCTTCTTTTAATGTCGACCAATATTATATCTCAAACACCAAAGAAATCTGAATCTGTTCCTATAAATGGAAAAAAACTCTATTACGAAATTTATGGGGAAGGAAAGCCTTTGTTCCTGCTACATGGTTATACACAATCCTCCAAATCATGGAAACCATATGTAAAATACTATGAAAAAGAATATGAAGTATACCTAATAGATTTAACCGGGCATGGAAAATCTGAAGCTTTTAAAGAAGATTTATCATTAAAATCAGTAGCTGAGGACCTTAATTCCTTGGTTAAATATTTGAACCTGGATAAAATCAAGGCAATTGGATTTAGTTTTGGAGGCGACATTCTTTATCAGCTCGCTCTAATAAACCCATCTTTGATTGAATCAATGATAACTATTGGAGCGGTAGGGACATGGACAATCAATGACTTTCCTGAATATTTAGAAACGTTTACTTTTGAAAATCGAGCCAACTTTCCCTGGCTCAAGACGGCCCATGATGGAGATGAACACATTAGAGGAATAATGAATCAGTTTAAAAATTATATTGTTAAATTAAGTAACAAAGAACTACAAAATATAAAACCCGAAGTATTGATCATGATCGGTGATGATGACGAAGGTATGAATCTAAATGAAGTAGTACGTGTGAAAGAAAATTTACCTAATTCTGATCTTTGGATACTACCCAATGTTTCTCATGGAGCTCATGAGGGGGAAACCAAGGAGGAGTTTATTATAAAATCAAAAACGTTTCTAAGTAAAAAATAAAGCTCATAACAATGTATAAAAGGAATTAAAACGACCTTTTATACAGAACGTTGGAGCACATTCTGCTAAAGCTGACTTTTGTTGCTATGTGCTACACACTCCCACCCCAAAAGAAATGCCCTCCAACGACCGGCTAAACGCAGTTAAGGCTGCAATCTGGTTTAGCGGATCGTTACCTGCAAGCTGAAAAATATATGACATAAAAATTACGTACCACTTTTCAATTGGACAAAAGTTGAGTGATTAATGTTACAAACTATACTGAAACGGAATTGTAACTTTGTTTGAAGAATATTGAACAATTAAAAAATATAAAAATGGCCAATACAAACGCAATCGGACTTGACAATGACAAAGCAAAACACTTATCTGAAAAATTAAATGAACTTTTGGCAAACTATTCAATTTTTTATCAAAATACTCGTGGCTATCATTGGAACATAAAAGGTGAGAAATTCTTTGAATTACATTTGAAATTTGAAGAGTTATATAATGACCTACTTTTAAAAATAGACGAAGTTGCAGAACGAATTTTAACTTTAGGACACACGCCAAAGCATAATTATGCAGATTATCGCAATACTTCAAAAATAAAAGAAAGTGAACAAGTAAGTGATGGAATAAAAGCAGTTGAAGACATTTTAGCTTCTTTTCAAACAATAATAGTACTTCAACGAGAATTACTTACCATATCTTCGGATGCTGATGATGAAGGAACAAATGCACTAATGAGTGATTACACCAGGGAACAAGAAAAATTAGTTTGGATGTATTCTTCATTTTTAAATAGATAAATCAGAATGCCCGCAGGGAACAATGTATATAAAAATAGGCGAGACAGTTATAAAATAAAGGCTTTTGACTTATATCAAACTTTATGATGAACTGAATTTTTGGTACTTCTAAATCGCCTACTTTTCATATACTAACCGTTGGAGCACATTCAGCTAAAGCTGACTTTTGTTGCTCGATTTTGCTATATTTCCACAAAAATCACCGAACTGCGTTTAGCGGGTTGTTGTACACAAGTTAATTTTGACATGGATCTAAAAAATACCTTATTCCTATTTTTGACAATATTCATTTCGTCTAATACATTCTCTCAAAACGATGAGATTTCTGGCAAATGGAAACCTTTTGCAATCGACAATGGTGAATTTTATATGAATACTGAGACTGATTCAATTTCTTTATATCAAGAATTAACTTATATCAATAATGATTCTCTGAAAATTAATCAGCTTAGAGAGATTGCCAATCACATATACTTCAACCAAGCTCATACCTTCACTGAAAATGGAAAATACATTCAGGATTTAATTGCCATGAACCTTGAGTTTGACTACAAAATTGATAAAACACAAAATATAATTCTTGCTTCTGATAATAAGTTTGAAAACGAGAAAGGAACTGTTGAACTTCCTTATTGGCTTAAAGATGAGATTCTATATTTGGAAATTCCTGTGCCAGAACCATCTATAAAATTATGGCTGAAGAAATAACCAGTGTGCAACAACGTGTATAATTCATTGTGGGCTTTTTTTAATTTCCTTTGATGCTGAATTGCTTCCATTAAAAAAGAAGTTTAAAACTTAAGGCATTCACAAGTTTGTAAAGTGAAGGGGTGTCAAATACTAGTTTCTGACTATTTTTGTAAAACAAAATCATTTTGGTTGATTTACAATGTCTTATAAATGGATGAAGTAATATTTGATTTTTTATCAAAATATATCGATTTGACCGAGGAAGAAAAAAGTATTCTCTCGGAACATAAATTGATTAGATCATTTAAAAAAGGTACGCTCCTATTAAAGGAAGGTGAATTGGCCAAGGAATGTTTCTTTATTCTAAAGGGCTGTATATACAGTTATTATTTGGTAGAGGGGGAAGTCAAGGTCACGGAGTTTTTTGTCGAAAAACAGCCTATTACCCCCGTTAGTTATACAACAAAAAAAGAGTCTGAGTACTATTTAGAATGCTTGGAAGATTGCATTATCTCCATTGGATCACAAGAGAGAAGTGCAGAAATAATGAAAAAAGTACCAAGACTTGCTGCACTTGGCCCAACCGTATTGGAGGATGAATTGGCATCCCAAAGAATGAAATACGATAATTTCATAAAATTAACTCCTGAAAAGCGATATCAAAATCTACAAAATCAATCGCCAGACCTATTAAACCGAATTCCACAATATTTGATAGCAAGTTATTTGGGTATAAAACCTGAATCTCTCAGTCGAATTCGCAAACGAATTCTCAAATAGTCAATACTTTCCAACTACATATAGGATTGCACCAAATATCGGTGTAGTTGTTATTTCTTAACTCAAGTCAATGAAAAAGGATCATGATTGCTACAATTTTGCCTTTTTAAAACTTGACATACATGAAAAGAAACAAGATAGAAGGGCAAGCCCTCTTATCAACATTATGGATATTTATTCTGTTCAATATGATTTTTAGGGATCTCCATCAACTAGGTAAAAAAGGTTTTCTCGAAGAAATTATGACAGGGGTAGTGAATGGCATTGAAATTACAGAGGAACTCATGCTGTTCGGAGGGTTTTTAGCAGAAATACCCATTTTGATGGTGCTTCTATCCAGAATATTACATGATAAAGCAAATAAATGGGCAAATATAATTGCCAGTGTAATCACATTCTTGGTATTGGTAAGTGCTGTGCCTTCAGCGGATATGGATGATATTTTTTTTATGATTATTGAATTTGTAGCATTTTTAGCAATAATCCTAATTGCTTGGAAATTACCTTCCGGTAAAAAACACCTCCATTTTCAATAGATATGAAAGCCATTGTGTGTACAGCATATGGAACACCTGATGTTCTTAAGCTTAAAGAGGTAGAAAAACCTGAGCCGAAAGACAATGAAGTATTGATAAAGGTCCAGGCTGCAGCAGTGACCTCAGCAGGTCTTATTGGTCGAAAAGGAAAGCCAGTTTTCACTAGGTTGTTCAGTGGCCTAACAAAGCCTAAAAATGATATTCTAGGAATGGAATTGGCTGGAGAAATAGAAGCCGTAGGAAAGAATGTAAGTTTATTTAAAAAAGGTGATCAAATTTTTGGAATAACTGGGATGACCCTAGGCTCAAATGCAGAGTACAAATGTTTATCCCAGGATGCTGCCATAATCCATAAACCGATCAATTTAGACTGTGAAGAATCTGTGGCAGTCGTTGAGGGTGGCTTGACCGCACTTAATTTCCTTAAGCGCAAAGGGAAAATAAAGAATGGTCAAAAAGTTCTTATCTATGGTGCTTCTGGGTCAGTAGGTACCGCTTCTATACAACTTGCAAAATATTTTGGCGCCGAAGTTACCGGAGTCTGCAGCACAACCAATGTGAACTTGGTAAAATCCTTGGGGGCAGATATGGTCATAGACTATACGAAAGAGGATTTTACCCAAAATGAGCAGACCTATGACATTATTTTTGATACAGTGGGGAAGTCTTCGTTTCCGCTTTGCAAAAACTCCTTAAAATCAAATGGAATCTATCTTGACGCTGCAGGTTTGTCCACTGTTTTTCATATGCTTTGGACCTCATTGTTCAGTCATAAAAAAGCCATTCTTACAGCCACTTACGTGAGACCAACCAAGGTGATTAGGCAGGAGCTCGCCATAGTGAAGGAGTTAGTTGAGGCAGGAGAAATAAGACCAGTTATAGATCGGCGATATCCATTGGAACAAACGGCAAAAGCTCACAGGTATGTTGAAACCGGACGTAAAAAGGGAAATGTTGTAATTACTCCGGAATAAACCAGAATATAAGTGTTATGCCTACTTCTTCATTCTTAAGAATCATTGTTTCTTAACCCAGGTCAATGAATTGAATTTGGCCGAAATCTACTTTTGCCTAATTACCAATTTTTCATTCTAATTACTTCAAGATAGGCATGCAAATATCAAGAAATAGCTTTCAAACAGCGACGGGTAAATCCTTTCGCCTTATTACCATATTCAGTTTAATCTTGTTAATACTGGTACCTTTGGCGGGCTGTTCTACCCATAGGGCCATTCGGTTGAGAAATAAGAGTCTTAAAGAATGGGGGGCTTACCAATGGAGCAAGGACAAAGAACATTCTGCCGTGAACAAAACATGGACCATCTATTCCCGAAAGGTAAAAGGTTCAAAATTCAAAGAATTTAAAATCACAGGCAAAGTCATGGCCTCACCAAAGAAAGCGGTTATGGCATTTCAGGAGGAAATAGTGAACAATAAGTCTTATCCTTATAAAAATGAGGGGTCCTTTAAAATTCTAAGTAGCTCTAAAGACAGTCTTATAGTCTATTCTGTACACCCCATGCCCTTTCCGTTTAGGGATCGGTCAATCTGCAAACGAGTTCAGATCAGCTCTGATTCTGAATCTGGCATTAAGAAAATTCAATGGACCGAAGATTGGGTGTCCAATACTGAAGACACAAAAGGAACGGTGCACATGAACAGAGCCAATGGCTTTTGGATGTTTGAACCAGGAGGCAAAAGTCAGAGCATAGCAACTTATGTTGTTCATGCAGAACCAGGAGGCAACATTCCAGCTTGGCTATTCAATTCCACCATTGAAAAAGGGTTGGTTAAAAAGCTAAAAAGAATGGAGATGATTATTCAAAAAATGGAGCAAGCGGCTCTATGTAATAATGATTGGTAATCATTTATTACACAAATAAGTATTGGCAATTATTAACAACAGGTGGTACTTTTATACATATCATGTCCAAGTATTTGCAACTACACCAAAAATTCATTTTAGCAACATCATCCAACCATAAGTATTACAATCAATCATGGCAAAAAACATTTTCAACCTATTGCTTATTTTAGTTTTAGGGTTTAATTTTTCAGTAGCTCAAGAATATCCACAAAAGCGCATTTAAAATTATATCATAACAATAAATATCCAAGTAAAATTATTTTGCCTGTTGACATAAATGAAGATTCAATCACCAAATAAACCCATTGTTTACGAAATTTGCCTTACGTCAAACAACAAAAACAAAGTCTTATTACCTGAGTATTATGTGTCAGGTACTACTGGTATTTATTCAATAATACTTCAAATTGTGGAATTTGAACTAGCAATGTGCTGCCTTCCATCTTAGTTAGAGCTTCAATTTCTCCGTGTCTCATAATTCATTGTAAGACCAAATAACTCATTTGATAATGATTTTCTACCTCAATCTTAATTATCAGTTAAGCCGGTGATGAAAAACTCCGTATGAAATGAGTTTTCCAATGAAACCATTATTTTTTATTTAATGTGTCGCCTGGGGTAAGTTTAGGAAAAGTACATACAATGCAAATGTTAAAGTATTGACTATATTAGATTTTCCAACCAAAAGTATCTGATTTTGAAAACACTAACTAAATATTGGTTTCTTGAAGGTTTTAGTCTTTTTAGAAAACTTGGAATGCCCACAATGATGAAAATGTGTGAACTGTTAGAGATGGAGCATATTGACAAGGGCAAAATAATAGAAATTGGAAACAGGGATAAGAAAAGTATTTTTTTCTTGAAAAAAGGCGCGGTCAAAATCCTTAACTCCACCAGAGATACAGCAAAATATATAGTGAAAAAGGGAAACATTTTTGGAGAGCTTTCCCTATATGATGAGGAAGCGGCCGCCGAAGAAAAAGCCATTGCGCTTGAAGATTCCATTATTTGCTATATAGAATCTGATATGATGGAATCACTGATGGAGAAACACAAATCGTTAAAAAATGGTGTCTTTAAAGTGTATGGGCTACGTATAAAAAAATTGGAACGCAGACTAGAAGATCTTTTATATAAGGATAGTAAAACTAGGATTACCGATTTTATCCACTCCTATGTAAAAGAATTTGGTGAAGATAAAACAGATAGAATTGAAGCCAAAAATCTACTCTCGCACAAGGATATTGCAAATCTAACCAATACATCTAGACAAACGGTAAACAATGTGTTAAGTGGCTTGCGAAAAGAAAAACATATTGATTACAACACACGAGAGATAGCTATTCTAAAATAAATTCAGAAAACATTGGAGTGTTTAAAAAGGTTTAAGCAAAGTCAGTAAGTCTTTTAAAACCAACCCGAAAGGGACAACCTTAATTTACAACTATGAAAAATGAAAACAACCTTAAGATTTGGTTTGCATCTAGCATACTATTTACCGTTTTCTCTATCAAAGCACAACAGGTAGAACATTCTATATTCATCACTGCCAATACATCGGATGTTGCAAAAAATCAAGTGCTTGCACAAATTGTAAAAGATGCCCAAACACTACAAAATCCAACCTTACTGCTATTGGGAAATGCGACTGCCAAAGAAAACTTTCAGCGTTCATTGAATTCGCAGCTTGAAGTAATCAAGGGCTTTGGAAAAGATGCCATTTTCACGCCAGGCGAAAATGAATGGTATGAAAATGGGTATCAAAGCGTTCAAAAAATAGAAAAACACATCCAAAAAAACAGTAAAGCCAAATTTCATCCAGATAATGGGGAACCCATTAAAAAGTATGACCTGAGCGAAAACGTTGTTTTAATCACAATAGATTCTCAATGGTTTTTAGAAGATTGGGACAATCAAATATATATAAATGAGAAATCTGAAATTAAAAATAGAACCTTGTTCTTCTTAGAATTTGAAAATCAGATAAAAAAAGCACAGGGTAAAATAAAACTGATTGCTATCCACCACCCTATTGACACCTACTCAAAACAAGGGTTGATTCGCAACACGGCAGGGCCTTCAATACAAGATTTTCAAAATAGACAATACAGAACATTACGAAGAAGGTTAAAGACTGTGGCAAGACAAGCTGAAAATGTCATATTTGTGTCTGGCCATGATAAAAACCTTCAATACATTAACAATAGAGTACCACAAATCATAAGCGGAGCGGTTGGTACAACAAAAGGTGCAAAACGAGCGGATGAAGGTGATTTTTCTTCAACAAAAAATGGGTACGCAAGATTAGATATTGATTCTGACGGAAAAACTTCGGTCCATTTTTTTACTATGGAAAATGGAGTTGTCCGTGATGAGTTCAATACAATAATATTCAAAGGAGGTAACGAGGATTCTATTTCCATGAGTAATATATCCAATAATTTTTCGTCACATAAAATAGCTTCTATCTATACAAAAGATGAAACCACAAAAAGTGGATTTTACAAGGCTTTATGGGGAAATCATTATAGAGAATATTATAGCAAAGATGTGAACGCCAAAACAGTTGTATTAGATACCTTAATGGGAGGTTTAACACCCTTGAAAAGAGGCGGAGGGCAACAATCAAAATCACTGCGACTAGAAGACAATACTGGAAAACAATTTGTGATGCGTGCATTAAGAAAGAGCACAATTAAGTTTTTACAAGCAAATGCATTTCAAGATGTTTATATAGGCAGTGCGCTTGATGGTAGCGTTGTGGACAAATTTTTAGCAGATTTTTATACTACCTCCCACCCCTACGCCCCATTTGCCATTGGTGGATTGGCGGAGGCCATTGATGTATTGCACACGAATCCCGAATTGTATTACATCCCTAAACAAAAAAGATTAGGGGTCTATAATGATGAATTTGGTGATGAATTATACATGATCGAGGAACATGTAGGAGATTCTCAACTTGAATTGGAAAGCTTTGGAAAGCCCAAAGAAATTTTGAGCACTGCAGATATTCTACAAGAGATTCACAAAGCTGGAAAAGCCGTGGTAGATGAGCCCTCTTATATTAGGGCGCGACTTTTTGATATGCTTTTGGGAGACTGGGACAGGCATGAAGACCAATGGCGCTGGGCATTATTTAAAAAAGAAGATGGCACCGAAATTTGTAGGCCAATTCCTAGAGATCGCGATCAAGCCTTCTCAAAATATGATGGTACCCTAATTGCCTTTCTTACCAGAGCGATTCCTGGCCTAAGAAAAATGCAGACCTATGACGTTGATCTAAGAAGTGTAAAATGGTTCGCTACTTCCCCATATCACTTGGACCTCACCATAATCAACAGCTCTGAATGGGCAGAATGGGAAAAGCAGGGTAAACACATTCAAAAGGAACTTACAGACCAAATTATCGAGGAAGCGTTTAAATCTGTTCCACCAGAGATTCAAGGAAGCACCATTGCTGATATAAAAACAAAACTTAAAGGTAGACGGGGCAACCTATTGAAAATTGCAAATGCCTATTATCAATACCTAAACAAGTTTGAAGTAATCACTGGTACCCAGAAAGCTGACGATTTTAAAATAACCCGTCATCCAAATGGAAAAACAACGATTAAAATCAATAGGAAGGAACTGGGAATTCTGGACAGAACATTTTCCAGTGATGTTACCAAAGAAATCTGGATTTATGGATTGGATGGAAAAGATTCTTTTACGGTTGATGGTGATGGCGACCATTTAATCAAACTAAAAATAATTGGTGGCAAGAAGAACGATACTTATGATTTTAAGAACACCAGTAGGGTAAAGCTCTATGACTATAAAAGCAAAGAAAATACCATTATCAATAAGGGCTCCAAAAAATGGCTGGTAGATGATTATGGTATTAATAATTATGACCATAAAAAATCCAACTTCAACTTTAACCAGTTACTTCCCATTATTGGGGCCAACCCAGATGATGGACTCAAAGTAGGTGTATTATACAATAATACATTTCATGGCATACAACGAAACCCGTTTACACGAAAACATGTTTTCAGTGCTGCATATTACACCGCCACGTCTGGTTATGATGTATCGTACAAAGGAGAGTTTTCCAATATTTTTCATAATTGGAACTTTGGGGTTGAAGGCTTTTACACCAGCCCTAATTTTGCAACCAATTTTTTTGGATTTGGAAATGAAACTATTTATGACAATGATGTGGTGGACCTAGATTTCAACAGGACACGCGTCCGAAAATGGAAAACTGCAATTGCTTTGATCTATAGAGGGAAAAACGGTGGGTCTTTTCATTTTAAACCGCTCATAGAATCTTTTGAAGTAGAAAACACTGCAGGCAGATTCGTTAACGACCCCAATAATATTCCCGTAAACAGCTCTGTTTTTGAAAAGCAAACCTATGGCGGAGCGGAAATTGCCTATGAATTTGAAAACAAGGACAATCCTGCATTTCCAACTTTAGGATTAGACGTTCGATTGATTGCTGGTTATAAGACTAACATTGACAATACCAGCGCAGAGAATAGCTTTGGATATGTAAAACCGGAAATCGCCATTGATCATAAATTAACAAGAAGTGCGTCTTTGGTGCTTGCCACAAAACTTAGCGCTGAACTAATTTTAGGAGATAATTTTGAGTTTTATCACGCTGCAGAGATTGGAGGGATTAATGGTTTAAGAGGATTCAGGAACCAAAGGTTTACCGGAAAACAATCATTTTATCAAAATATAGACTTACGAATGCCCTTGGGTGGCTTGCGCACCAGTATCATACCAATAAGGTTTGGACTTACGGGTAGTTTTGATTATGGCAGGGTATGGATAGCGGATGACATGTCTAAACAATGGCATAATAGTTATGGTGGGTCGTTATGGGTAAGTGGAGTTGAGGCAATTACTGCAAATCTTGGCTATTTTAGTAGCTCTGATGGAGGTCGAATAGTTTTTGCGTTGGGCTTCTCTTTTTAGTTTTTAAAGAGTACCTTTTCAAAAACCAATACCAACCACGCCCAACCTATGGAAAAAAGACTTCCAATTTGGTTTCTTTTGTTTTTTGCAACTCTAGCATTTAGTCAAATATCAGACCTTATAAAGATGGAATACACCTATATACCCAAAGCAAATTCAAATGTCGGCTACGATAGGATTAGAGCCCTGTTCAATTATCCTGTTAAACTTTCTGAGGACAGTTTTTGTATCCTTGGGCTTGATTATAGCAATATTGATATTTCTTTTGATTCTTCAATTGATGCTTTTGACACAGAGATCATTGAAGATTTTCAGCTGTTGGACATCAATTTTGGATATATCTTTAAAATGAACAAGAATTGGTGGTTTGGGGTTAGAATCACACCTGGCTTCAGTTCAAACTTAGTTAAAAGCATGTCATTTGATGATGCTGTATTTTCTGGAGACATCATCTTTTTTAAAAACAAAAAAAAGGATCCAGACACAGCAAAACCATATCGTCTTATTATGGGAATTTCATATTCTGAAAACAGGGGTATTCCCTTTCCTATTCCATTTATAAGTTATTATAGAAAGTTTAGACCAAACTGGTCATTCAATTTAGGTGTTCCAAAATCCAATTTGCAATATCATGCTTCGGAAAAATCAAGGTTTAAGTTGTTTGCCAAGTTGGATGGGTTTACCGCCAATATTCAAGATGGGATTGTAATAAATAACAATGAGATAGCAGAAAGAATAAACATGTCCATTGTGGTTGGTGGGTTAAGCTATGAATATCACCTTGGTAAATATTGGGAGTTGTTTTGCAATTTCGCAAACATCTTTTTCACCAATGCGGAGCTTAGAGACCGTAAAAACGACGACATATTATCGGTGAACAAGGATAATACCCTATACTTAAAAACAGGATTGCGCTTTAAAATTTAAGACGATGACAGCAAAAAAGATTGAAAAAGAAGAAGATCATTATCTCGCTCAGGAATTAAATATAGACAAGGATAAGTTAAAAGCACTTAAAAAGAAACTTTCAAAAGTTGAACCCCGTTCAGAGCGAGGAGCCGAAACCTTGTTTAGGTTGGTCTCAAAAAATCAATATACGCTAAACTCGATGATTGATAGAAAGTCTAATATTCTTATATCCATCAATGCCCTTATACTATCCATCATTCTTGGTACTGTATTGAGCCAATTGGACAAGGACCCACATTTGATTTATCCAACCATAATTATGTTGTTCACAAACTTGATTTCCATTGCCTATGCTGTTTTTGCTACTCGGCCCGAGCTTAAACATGGTGGTAGAGAAACAGGAAATGTAATGTTTTATGGCAATTTCAATGACATGGAAGAAGATCAGTATACTGAAAAACTTACCAACTTAATGTACCAAGGAGATGAACTGTACAAGGTCATTGCCAAAGACACGTTTCATCTGGGTAAAACTATAGATCGAAAATTTAGGCTGCTTCGCAAATCATTCCACGTTTTTTTGCTGGGGATAATTTTAGCTGTACTTGGCTTTATTCTATGTCATCTTATGTTTGGATAAATTATAGAGCAAGATTTTTTCACCTTTTAAATTGTTTTCAAAGTATTTTGACCATAGGTAGCGGCTGGAAACAGTTTTACGACCTTGCACCACGTTTCCTCCATCCTGTTGATCTCACCCAATGAACCGCAACCCTGGAACCACAAAAATTTCCTCTGGTTACACACCACCCCAACATCTTTGCGTAATAATGGTAATAAAAGTTCTTTTAGGTATTAGAACACGCTGTGGTACAATTAAAATGTTTAACGATTATTGAAATTCGTTAAACATTTTGTATTTTTACCATATTGTTATGAAGTATAAATCATTTTAAAATCGCTAAGAATTATGTTTGGACTTTTTAAAAAGAGAACAAAAAAAGAAAAACTGTTAGAGGAATACGCTAAGCTTTTAAGAGAGGCACATGCATTTTCAACATCTAACAGAAAGCTAAGCGACCAAAAGACATTTGAAGCTGAGGAAGTAATGAAGCAAATTGATCAGTTGGTATAAAACCATAATTCCCAAAAGAAAAGGATGGTCATGCTAATCTTGGTTTTGTTGAATCCGCCCTACCCACTATTCAAAACCAGAATTAGTTGCTATAAAGTTTAATTTCTGAATATCTTTAGCAATTCATCTTATTTGCTAAAATGAAGTACAAGTTATTTTTCATAGTCATTTTGTTTGCCCTCATCAGTTGTACGGATAAAACCTCAAAAGAAATCTATACCTCTGATAGTCTAGTTATTACCAAATTAACAGAGAACACTTTCGTTCATACATCATATTTGCAAACCCAAAGCTTTGGAAAAGTTGCTTCAAATGGATTGGTGTATAAAAATGGCTCTGAGGCCATGGTTTTTGATACGCCTACTACGGATTTGGTCTCTAAAGAACTCATATCCTGGCTAAAAGACAATTTCAACGTAACCATTAAAGCTGTAATGATAACCCATTCCCATGTAGACTGTTTGGGCGGGTTAAATGCGTTTCATAATGCAGGTATTCCTTCATTTGCAAATCAATTAACAATTAAATTTGCTCAAGAAACAGATAGCACGGTAGTCCCCCAAAACAGTTTCCAAAATGAGCTGATAACCAAAATAGGCAATGAAAGCGTCGTAAATGTATTTATGGGTGAAGGTCATACAAAAGATAATATTGTAAGCTATGTACCAACAGAGAAAGTACTTTTTGGTGGATGTTTGGTTAAAGCATTAAACGCCGGTAAAGGATATATAGAAGAAGCTAATGTAACTGAATGGCCAAACACCGTTCAACAAGTAAAAAACAGATTTCCGGAACTAAAGCATGTGGTTCCTGGCCATGGCAATCCTGGTAACGTTGATTTATTGGATTACACCATTGATTTATTCAAGAAGGCAGGAAAGTAGCTCTAATTAAAGATGAAAGAAACTCGAATCAACAAATATCTAAGCGAGGTAGGATACTGCTCTAGACGTGCCGCGGATAAACTTATAGATCAAGGCAGAGTCACCATAAATGGAAAAGTGCCCGAAATGGGAACTAAAATAAACCCCGCAGATGAAGTAAGAGTTGATGGAGAGTTAATTTCCAAGCCAAAAGAAAAACCCGTATATCTGGCCTTTAACAAGCCTATTGGCATTGTTTGCACCACTGACACTAGAGTTGAAAAAGACAACATCATTGATTTTATAAATTATCCTAAGCGAATTTTTCCTATTGGTAGATTGGACAAGCCAAGTGAAGGACTCATTTTTATGACCAATGATGGAGACATAGTGAATAAAATTCTGCGTGCAAGAAATCATCATGAAAAGGAGTATGTGGTGACGGTAAACAAACCTATTACAGAAGAATTTCTAAAAAAAATGCGAAATGGAGTGCCCATTTTAGAAACGGTTACCAGAAAATGTGAAGTGGAACAGTTGGGCTCTAATCAATTTAGAATTATTCTGACTCAAGGTTTAAACAGACAAATTCGCAGAATGTGCGAGTACTTGGATTATAGGGTGAAGAAATTGAAACGAGTTCGTATCATGAACGTTAACTTAGATGTGCCAATTGGCAAATGGAGACATTTGACCAGTGCCGAACTTGTTGAAATTAACAACTTGGTTTCAGATTCTTCTAAAACGCATGATTAACCCATATAAACCTTGCTTGGATTATAAATTCAACCACTGTTTAAATTCCGCCGCCCTATTTTTGCTTATAATTATGTCCACCTCAGAATCTGGGTTGACCAAGATTTTCAATTGATTGTTTCCGTACTTTACTATTTTATCGATTCCAGCTATGGCAATAATAAACTGCCTATTGGCCCTAAAGAAATAACTGCTGTCCAGATTTGAAAATAGCTCGTCCAGACTAAGATTGGTCGTGGAACGCTTTTTATTGAAACAGACTACATAAGTTATCGTGCTTTCCGTATAAATATGGGCTATTTCTTCAATAGGAATGGGTATTAGTTCATTACGCACATATGTTAGTATCCGCTTTTTTGATGAATGGTCAGAAGCAATATCTTTTACAGGTTGTTCACTCACTTTTTGCTGGTAATCCCCTACTGCCCTATTTAATTTTGATAAATTGATAACCTCATCCTCTAATTTTTCATTTTTAAGCTCCAATCGCTTTTCATAAACGCTTCCAATAAGTCTTACGGTAATTACATACGACAAAATAACTATAAGCCCCATAACTAAAAAGATGGTATAAAACCTTCTCCTGGTTTCATCTAATTTAGACGAGACAGCGTTAATATTAGTATGGGCAGCAATCATCCAATCTGAATTTTGGACAGGATATATATGAAATACCTCCGATACTTGTTCGGATTCATCAGGTAATTGCTCTAAGCGTGGTATTAATAGCTCATAAAAACTATTGGCATTTAGGTCATCCGTGACTGAAGAGACAAAGGAATTATTTGAGCTTGCGGGCTGCCCCACTCTTTTGATATCTGGGTGACAAACCACTTTACCAGACCAGTCAAACACACTTAAAAAACCCATTTCCAAATCCGTTCCCTTAAGGCTTTGTTGTACATTGCTTATTACGGAATCCTTGGGAGCGGAACTAGCAAGTTGATATCCTATAAGAGTGGCTAGCGTTTGCGTTTCCTTCTTGCTAAAACTCAAATGGGACTCAAGCAACTGGTGCGTACTTGACTTTATCAGGTAATGTAACGCAACACTGGCTATGGCCGCATAAATAATGGCAATGGATAAAAAAGTAAGGAAATAGAGTTTATCTTTTCTCATTACAGTTGAAAGCAATTTTTTCCCAATATAGCAATTTGATTTTCATTTATAGTTCCAAAAAATCCGGTTAAAACCAATTAACTTCTACAATTGAAGTTATCAATTCCTTTCAAGTCCAATTTTTCCCTGTCAAGGCCATTTCTTCCCTCTCACCAACATTTTGTAGTCTTAACACCCTATTTAATGGTTGCTTTGGATAAATAAAAGCAGTCTAATCACTAAAATCCAGAAGCAATGAAACCAAGTTTAAAATTTATTGTACCCTTACTTTCTCTTTTTATAATGAGCTGTTCATCCGACAGTGAAGAAGACCTAATACCATCTGAAGATGACGGTGGGGGAATCGTTGACAACGGCGTTACCTATACTGCCAATATTAGACCCATAATTACAAATAACTGCATTGTTTGCCATAATAGCCCTCCAACAAACGGAGCACCATTTTCACTGACATCCTTTAATGATGTAAGCAGTAGGGCCAGTCGCGTATTTGCTAGAACCAACAATGGTACCATGCCTCCTTCAGGCAAATTGCCGCAAGCAAACATCGACCTCATTGCAGACTGGATAGCTGGCGGTGCACCAGAATAAAAACCCTTAAAGCAAATCGTAAAAATGAAGAATACCATTTACAGGGTTGTAGTTATATCATTGATATTAATAACCATAACCCTACAAAATAGTAATGCCCAAGGCAAGTATATAGATCGAAGTGGAAAAATACAGTTTGAAGCTTCTGAGGCATTGTTTGAAGAAGTAAAGGCGTCCAATGAGTCGGTCACTAGTGTTTTGGACACTAAAACAGGACAAATAGCGGCCTTAGCACTAATCAAAGGGTTTCATTTTAAAAATTCTTTAATGGAGGAGCACTTTAATGAAAATTACATTGAGTCTGGAATGTATCCCAAAGCCACCTTCAAAGGCCAGTTTTCAGATTTGGACTTAGCGCTGTTGGATGAAAACACCAAGAAAGCGGCAATGGAGGGAACGCTAAAGCTCCATGGTAAAGAAAAAGAAGTACGTACCCAAATATCAATACAAAAGGTGGGAGACATTATTTCTATGACCGGTGAATTTGTAGTGACCCCAGGAGATTTTGATATCCATATCCCAAAGATTGTGCAAAATAAAATTGCCAAGGAAGTTCTTGTCAAATTCGACTTTAAGCTTATCAAAAAATGAATGGGAAAAAGAAAACAATAGGGTCGGTGCTCTTACTGGCAGTTATACTTCTTTCTGTAGCTGTATACAACTATCTCTATAAAGGGCATAGAAATATTGCAGAAGAAGAGATTGCACATGAGTTGAGCACCAAAAAATTAAGTGATGCTTTACGAATAGATAATGCATCTGTTTCATACATCGATAAAGTAATCCAAACCAATGGAAAAATAACTGCAATAGAACGGAACACCATTGTAATTGATAATAGCGTGCAGGTAAGTTTTCAGGGAAATGTACAAGGACTCACCATGGAAAACACAATCTCTATAAAAGGAAGGTGCGTGGGCTATGATGACCTCCTTGAAGTGGTGAAAATTGACCAGGCCATAATTATAAAGAACAATTAAAACTCAACACAACCATTAAAATGAAAAAACTAAATATCCTTTTCCTTTTGTTACCACTTTTTGTGTTATCCCAAGAGGATGACCTACTTAAAGAAATTGATGATACAACAGTATCGGAAAACTACGAAATTGCAGCATTTAAAGGACTTAAAATCGTAAACTTTGAATCAACAAAAATGGTACCTCAAAAACAGCTCTATTTTGTGGTATCACATCGTTTTGGGTCCATTAAAACGGGTATTGAAGACTTTTTTGGGCTAGATCAAGCGGTTACCAGGCTTAATTTCATTTATGGTATAACAGATGGCATCAACCTAGGGGTCTCTCGTAGTTCTTTTCAAAGAACATATGAAAGTTCCCTTAAATTAAGGCTGTTAAGGCAAAAAAAGGGAGGTATTCCCTTTACGGTTGTACTTTTTAATACTGTATTGTTGAATACGGCTTTGGATGAAGAACAATTACCCGAATTAAAATTTGAAAACAGGCTGGGGTATACCACCCAAGTTTTGATTTCAAAAAAACTGAATCCTAACCTCTCTCTACAAATAGCACCAACTTATTTTCATGACAATCTTGTTGCCATAGATGAGCAAGAAAACTCGCAATACTCCATTGGCATTGGTGGTAGGCATAAGTTGACCAAGAGGTGGTCCATTAATATGGATTACGGCCTGCATTTGAATAGAGCATCCAATTCCCCTTTTAAAAACCCATTCTCTATTGGTTTTGATTTAGAAACCGGCGGACATGTCTTTCAATTGCACTTTACCAATGCTCAGCCCATGAATACAAATACGTTTCTTGGTCAGGCCACCGGGGATTGGAGCGATGGAGATGTGTTTTTTGGATTTAACCTTTCAAGAGTATTTTAAAACAAACCCCATGAAATTAAGCTTAGCAAAAATACCAGTACAAAATAGATTCTGCAGAAAATGTTCTTCACAGATAAAATCTGAATTGCTAAAAATACAGGACATTACCAACGTGAATCTCTACCCTACCGACTCTCTTGTAGTATTCAGTTTCATCAAAGCAAATGAGCTATCCGTAGCGTTGAACATTTTAACGGCTTTAGGGTATCCACCACAAGGAGATAGAGTAAATGCAAAATTTATATCACCCATATGTTCTTGTTTTTGATTTAAAAACAAGAACATATGGGTAATCAACACCGTAAACCCCAAACTGGAGTTTCTTGAACTATAATTATTTAAAAAAATGAAAATGAAAAAGTTTATTTTACTATTAACGACAATTTTTACCCTGCTCAGCTGCAGCAGTGATGACAACGGTCCAAGTGATGACGGACCGCCACAAGCTGACCCCAATACAGTACAATTGAGAAGTGATGGCACTTTTGGAAACATCCTAACCAATGCTGATGGGTTTTCACTGTATTTCTTCTCCGTGGATAGCAAAGGAGACTCCAACTGTATTGATGGTTGTAGAACAAACTGGCCTGTCTTCTATACCGAAAATCTTACTTTGGATAATGGTCTTGAAGCATCCGACTTTGGATCCATTACCAGAAGTGATGGAGACAAACAAACCACCTATAAGGGATGGCCACTTTATCTTTTTTCTAATGATAATACCGTGAGCGATGTTAACGGAGATGGTGTAGGGAGCGTTTGGTACGTGGCAAAGCCGGACTATTCCGTGATGATGTCACAGGCGCAGCTCGTGGGACGAGACTCTAATGGAGTCGAGACCAACCTCACCAGTACCTACCAACCGGGTGACGAACAGACCTTTTACATGACAGATGACGAGGGAAATACCCTGTACAGATTTATCAATGATACCAATAGTGCCAATAATTTCACCAATGCTGATTTTTCAAACAACGGAGTATGGCCGGTTTTTGAAGAACAGCTGCAGAATGTTCCAAGCATATTGGATGCCAATGATTTTGGCTCAATCGATGTCTTTGGAAGAAATCAGCTTACCTATAAGGGATGGCCACTGTACTATTTTGGACAGGATGCACAACGGGGCGACAATTTTGGGGTAGGGTTTCCCGTGGCCGGTGTATGGCCCATACTTAATCCAGATACAGAGGTGGCCCCGCAAGCTACAGGAGCAACTACTTCTTATGATGTAACCAATCAAGGAGCAACAGCATACATTTTTAATGGTTCCGGTTTTAGTGATACCAGCAATCCGGACCTTACCTTAAAGAGAGGAGAGACTTATGAGTTCATAGTAGATTCGCCAGGTCATCCCTTTCTAATAAAGTCAGTGCAAAGTATTGGAATAGGGAATACCTACGATTCTGGTGTCACCAACAATGGTGCCTCTTCTGGAACTATTGTATTTACAGTTCCTAACGATGCTCCAGACACCTTGTTTTACAATTGCGAGTTCCATAGTCCAATGACGGGAACCTTAACGATAACAGATTGAAAAAGGAGATTACATTTTTTATTAGTTTTGAACCTAGGGCCGATCTGTCCCTAGGTTTTAAATTTCCATTGAAGATTTGCTCGGTATTGAGCACTAGTTAGCAACACAGTTTAGATTTATGCTCAAAAAAACCAATACGTTTAAAATAGCTTTCTTTCTGGCAGCACTAATGGTAATTTATCTCCTATTTCAGGTTTTTTTCAAACCCGATTATTTAAATATTGCTGAAGCAAAACCCGAACTGTATCTTAGCGCAGATACTTTAATATCTCATTTTAGAGCTGGTGATCAAAAGTTTTTGAAAATAGAGAGCATAGTAGAGATTGAAGGTTCCATTAAAGAGATAAATACCATTAACAATCGTTTTACCATATTGTTGAAAGGAAAGGAGCATGATTCATCCAGTGTAATTTGTGATATGCAAGCCAATCAAAATAAATACCTTTCAACTTTGAAACCAAAGGACACAATTAGGCTAAAAGGAGTGTTCAAAGGTTTTTTAAAGGATGCCGTTTTTTTAAATTGTGTCATTTCTGATAGAAAAATAAATGAGTAAGTTGATTCCATTTTTTTTCGTGTTCATGTGTTATGGACAACAACCGAGCAAAGAAAAAATAATTGCACGGCAAGGGCAGGTTTCCTTCTTTTCATATACTTCAGTAGAGAACATAAAAGCCGAAAACAATCAAGTACTGAGCATTATAGATTTAGCTTCTAATGAAATTGCCGTAAGCATGTTAATGAATGCTTTTATTTTTGAAAAAGCATTGATGCGTGAGCACTTTAACGAGAGCTATATTGAATCTGACCTATACCCCAAAGCTACATTTGAGGGTGAGATTTTAGATTTTGACCCTAATTTTGAAGGAGAACAGACCAAAATTGTAAAAGGCACATTCTCCATGCACGGGGTATCAAAAGAGCTGGAAATAAAGACGAAAATAGAATACATACAAGGAGGGTACATATTATCAGGAACCTTTGAAACTCTGGTAGAAGATTATAATATTAACATCCCCCCTCTTTTAAGAGGGAACATTGCAAAAACGATTTCTGTGGATTTTAGATTTGAATATCGACCTTATGAAAGCTAGAAAAACAGTTTTTCTTTTAATACTATTTGGCACCGCAAATTTTGTAGGCGCCCAAGATCTTTTGGATATTTTGGAGGATGAAGGCAAGGATATTCCTCAATACTCCCTTGCCACTTTTAAATCTACCAGAATAAGTTTTGGGCACTCCATTGAAACCAGAAAAAAAGGGATATTGGAGATTTTTGCTGCCAATAGGTTTTGGAATACGCCCAGTTTGCGGACGCAAAGTTTTGCAGCGGACCGCTTAAGCTCAAGAATTGCATTGGAATATGGAATTTCTAACCGCCTTTCGACAGGAATTGGAGGCACCACATTTGATGGCCTTTTTGATACTTACCTTAAATACAAATTGGTTCAGCAACGTAAAGACAAAAAGGGGTCTCCTATTAGCATAACGCTATTTCAAAATGCGAGCTATTTTAGCGAGGCTATAGCGGATAACAGTATTCAAGATAATTTTGCAAAGAGATTATCTTTTACCACACAACTCCTTATTGCCAAAAAGATATCTCCAAAATTTTCGTTGCAAATTGCCCCATCCTTTATACATAGAGGGTTACGTGCTTCTCAAGATGACCCCAACAATCATGTTGCACTAGGTTTTGGAGGCAGGTACAAGCTGGGGCACCATATTTCCTTTGTTTCTGAGTATTACACCGTTTTTAATCCAGTAAAATCAAGGGATACGTACGGTCCATTCTCTTTGGGCATTAATTGGGAAATTGGAGATGTAATGCTCCAATTTATGCTCACCAATGCCGTAAATATGGTCGAGGATGCCTTTATAACACAAACATATAACAACTTCAATTTTAGAAACCCAAACTTAAATTTTGGCTTTAATGCTACCTATATCATACATTTTAAGCGAGGCTTAAAAAACAAAGAGCAAATAAAAAAGCCCTGATTAAAAACCAGGGCTTTTTTCATAATTATGTTTGAAGCTTACTTTACTTCTTCAAAATCCACATCTTCAACATTGTCGCCTTCAGCTGCACCGTTACCAGCACCATCTCCCCCTGCATCAGCAGTTGGGTCTCCTCCGGCGGCACCTTGCGCCTCTGCCTGCGCTTTGTACATTTCTTCAGAAGCAACTTTCCAAGCTTCGTTGATCTTTTCCAAAGCCGGCTCAATAATTACCAAATCTTTGGTTTCGTAAGCCTTTTTCAATTCTTCCAAAGCATCTTCAATTGGCTTTTTCTTATCATCCGATAATTTATCGCCAAATTCCTTCAACTGCTTTTCGGTCTGGAAAATCATTCCGTCAGCCTCATTCAACTTGTCAGCTGTTTCCTTCGCTTTTTTATCCGATTCGGCATTAGCCTCAGCTTCCGCTTTCATTTTTTGAATTTCCTCCTCTGTCAATCCAGAAGAAGCTTCAATGCGGATATCCTGCGTTTTGTTCGTAGCCTTGTCGGTTGCAGATACTTTAATGATGCCATTTGCATCAATATCAAAAGTTACCTCAATCTGCGGCGTTCCTCTTGGTGCCGGTGGAATTCCATCTAGGTGGAACCTACCAATGGTTTTGTTATCTGCCGCCATTGGACGTTCTCCTTGCAACACATGGATTTCAACCGATGGTTGATTGTCCGCGGCAGTAGAGAATACCTGAGATTTCTTTGTTGGGATTGTTGTATTGGCTTCAATTAGTTTAGTAAAAACACTGCCCATGGTTTCAATTCCTAGAGAAAGCGGGGTAACATCCAATAACAATACATCTTTCACATCGCCAGTTAATACACCACCCTGTATTGCAGCTCCAACGGCAACTACCTCATCTGGATTTACTCCTTTTGAAGGTTTCTTTCCAAAGAATTTCTCAACTGCCTCTTGCACTGCGGGTATACGTGTAGAACCACCAACCAAGATAATTTCATCAATATCGCTTTTTGAAAGTCCAGCACTTTTCAAAGCGGTCTCACAAGGCTCAATCGTTCTTTTTACTAGATCATCTATCAGCTGCTCAAATTTAGCGCGTGATAATGTTCTTACCAAGTGCTTTGGGCCTGAAGCCGTAGCAGTAACATATGGCAAGTTTACTTCTGTTTGAGGAGAAGAGGATAGTTCAATCTTTGCCTTTTCCGCAGCCTCACGCAAACGCTGTAAAGCCATTGCATCTTCTCTTAGATCAAGTCCTTCATCGCTTTTAAATTCTTCGGCCAACCAATCAATGATTTTTTGGTCTACATCATCACCACCCAAGTGTGTATCTCCATCTGTTGCCAATACTTCAAAAACACCATCACCTAATTCAAGAATGGACACATCATGTGTACCACCACCAAAATCAAATACCACAATTTTTTGATCTGTATCTTTTTTGTCCATACCGTAGGCCAAAGAAGCTGCGGTAGGTTCGTTTATAATTCGTTCTACAGTTAACCCGGCAATTTCACCAGCTTCTTTTGTAGCTTGTCTTTGAGAGTCGTTAAAGTAAGCAGGTACGGTAATGACCGCTCTTGTAACATCCTGACCCAAATAATCTTCAGCGGTTTTCTTCATTTTCTGAAGAATCATTGCTGACAATTCTTGTGGGGAGTACATACGTCCGTCAATATCTACCCTTGGAGTGTCATTATCCCCTTTAACCACCTTATAAGGAACTCTTTTAGCCTCTTTAGAAGATTCTGTGAACTTGTTTCCCATAAACCTTTTGATGGAATAAATTGTATTGTGGGGATTTGTAACCGCTTGTCTTTTGGCAGGGTCACCCACTTTGATTTCTCCGCCTTCCACAAATGCAATTACAGAGGGAGTAGTACGCTTACCCTCGGCATTTGGGATTACTACGGGCTCGTTTCCTTCCATCACAGAGACGCAGGAGTTTGTTGTACCCAAGTCTATACCTATAATTTTGCTCATTGTATCTAAAGTTATATCTATTGAAAATTCATTTTTGTCTCGCTCTAAAAATGTCAATGATCATGCCATGTCAAAGAATATGACAAGGTGTCATATTTTAAAAAACAGAGGGATAGCATTAATTACATAATGCCTCTTTATCTTTAGCCCCATATAATACCTTACCCATGGAATGTATAAGTGTTTTTGACATGCTCAAAATTGGCGTCGGTCCTTCAAGTTCGCATACCTTGGGGCCATGGAGGGCTGCAGAACGTTGGATCAGCGAACTTAAGGAGCAAGATATGTTTGAATCTGTCCTTAATGTCAAAGTTTACTTGTACGGTTCCCTGTCACTTACAGGGAAGGGGCACGCTACAGATATTGCCGTGGTTATGGGTTTATTGGGAAGCGATCCTGAAACTGTACCGACCGAAAGCATAGGCCGCACCATTGAAAGCTTAAAAACCAATAAAGTATTGAACTTGGGTGCTACAAAAGAAATTCCTTTTGATTTTACAGAAGACATTATTTTCAAAAAAGAATTTCTTCCCTTTCATTCCAACGGCATCCAGTTTGAAGCTGTTCTATCATCAGGCAATACCAGTATAGAAACATATTATTCTATTGGTGGTGGTTTTGTTGTAAAAGAAGAGCTCATTCATTCAAAAGAAAACAAAGAAGTTTTCAAAACTTTTCCGTACCCCATCAAAACAGGTGATGAGCTTCTCCAGTATTGCAAAGAAAAAAATACATCCATTTCCAAAATTGTTTTAGAAAATGAACGCTCCCTAAAAACCAATTCTGAAATTAATATAGAACTGGAACGGATTTGGAACACCATGTTGGAATGTATGTACTTGGGTTGCCATACAGAAGGTACTTTGCCCGGTGGGCTAAACGTAAGAAGGCGCGCATTTGAAATACATGAAAAACTTAAAGGAGAACTTCCCTACTCCAATCCTCAGGAATGGTTGCAAACCATACGTAAGACAGAGGTTAAGTTTAGGCAGATTCTTAAATGGGTAAGTTGTTTTGCCCTTAGTGTAAATGAAGTTAATGCCGCCTTGGGGAGGGTTGTTACAGCCCCTACCAATGGAAGTGCAGGTGTTATACCGGCAGTTCTAATGTATTATATGGTCATTGAAAACCACGAAGCAGATTTTGAGCATGTCAAAAAATTCTTGCTAGTGGCCGGAGAAATAGGAAGTATCTTTAAAAAAGGCGCAACTATATCTGCTGCAATGGGCGGGTGCCAAGCGGAGATAGGTGTTTCATCTGCTATGGCCGCCGGCGCATTAACGGAATTACTTGGTGGAACACCTGAGCAAGTATTGGTTGCCGCAGAAATTGCAATGGAACATCATTTGGGTCTAACCTGTGACCCCATTGGCGGATTGGTACAAGTTCCCTGTATTGAACGTAACTCTATGGGGGCCATAAAAGCTATTAATGCTGCAGAGTTAGCTTTGGACACAAATCCCAAGGAAACCAAAGTGCCACTGGATAAAGTTGTAAATACGATGTGGGAGACCGCCAAGGACATGAATTCTAAATACAAAGAAACTTCAGAAGGTGGATTGGCCGTTGGAGTATTTTTGAGTGATTGCTAAACTCTAGCAAAACAGACATACTTATGAATAGCAACAATTCTAACCGAGAACAACCAAACAACCCATTGCATGGTATTAAACTGTTGGATATGCTAACTCTTTTAGAAGAACATTATGGTTGGGATGAGTTAGCAAATAGAATCAACATCAACTGTTTTAAAAAAGACCCTTCGATCAAGTCCAGTCTTAAGTTTTTACGAAAAACTCCATGGGCGAGAGACAAAGTTGAACGGCTCTACCTAAAATTGGTTACTGGTCAATGATACAACAAACCTTACCAAAATACTTTAACAATGAGCACATTGAACATCTTTATGCCCAACATTATCTAACTTTTATTACCTTGCCCCTTGATTTGCAATCAACAATTTGTTGCAAATTTCCATTTAAACCAAGGTGCCGTGATTACTATCTCCCGAGACAGCGCCATATGGGTTACGAATTAAATATGATTTGATTCCTCCCATTGAAAAAAGGAACACTTTACTTAATCCATTGAATTGATGAAATACTTAACAAAAGTATGGTTGGCGATTATCACCATTCTGACAGTTTGCCTGTTTTCTTGTAAAAACACAAAACCGAGCCCTGCACTAGCTTCTATAGACCTTAAAAGAGGAGAACTCTTATTATGCAGCACAGAGAGCTTTGGGGAAGTGAATTTTTCTTTATCCTGCAGTTATGAGACAAGAGCTACTTTTGATTTAGCACTTTCGCTGTTACATTCTTTTGAGTATGCCGAGGCAGAAAAAGCATTTGTAAAAGTCATAGATATGGATCCAAATTGTGCAATGGCATATTGGGGGGTTTCTATGAGCATCTTTCAATCACTTTGGATGCAATCTGACCTTAGCTACTTAGAAAAGGGTGAGAAACTATTGAAATTGGCAAGTAAATTACCTAAATCCGATTTAGAAAAAGATTATTTGGATGCGATTAGCGTCTTTTATAAAGATTGGGACAGCATTGACAAACTGACCAGACAAAGAATGTATGAAAAGAAAATGGAAGAGCTCTATAACAAACATGAAGGTGATACTGAAGCAGCTGTTTTCTATGCATTGGCCATACGTGCTGCCGCAGACCCAAACGATAAAAGTTATAGAAGACAAAAAAAATCAGGGAAAATCTTGGAAGATCTTTTTGTGGAGAAACCCAATCATCCAGGTATTGCACATTATATTATTCATAATTACGATTATCCCGAACTTGCAGGAAAGGCATTGACTACCGCAAGACGCTATGCAGAAATTGCACCGGCTTCTGCACATGCACAGCATATGCCTTCTCATATTTTTACTCGTTTAGGCCTCTGGGAGGAATCTATTAAAACCAATATAAATTCTGCTTCCTCAGCAACCTGCTATGCAGAAAGTGTGAATCCAACCGCCAGTTGGTCACAAGAAATTCATGCAGTGGATTATCTGGTCTATGGCTATTTACAGATGGGAGACAATCAAAAAGCAGCAGAACAATTAAAGGAAATGCAAGAGATAAAAGAGGTTTTTCCAAAAGACCATTTTGCCGCCACCTATGCTTTGACCGCTATGCCCGTAAGAATGGCGTTAGAAAACAAGAACTGGGACCAGGCCTCTAAGCTTGAACTCCCAACAATTGATTTTCCCTGGAAGGAATTACATTGGGAAAAAGCAATGTTACATTTTGGTAAGGCATTGGGTTATTCGCATACCAACGATATTGTATCGGCAGAAAATGAGCTGGCATCTTTAGAGTTGTTATATCAAAGCCTTCTAGATTCAAAAAAGGCCTATAAAGCAGGCCAGGTAAATGTTCAAATACATTCGGCAAAAGCTTGGATCGAATTGGCGAAAGGCAATAGTGGCGATGCACTTGATTTGATGAAAACAGCTGCTAAATTGGAAAGTGAAACTTCAAAACATCCTGTCACCCCAGGCGAGGTACTTCCCGCTGATGAGCTTTTAGGTGATATGCTATTGGCATTGAACAAACCTGTAGAAGCACTGAACGCTTATGAGGTAAATTTAGAGGGACACCCCAATAGATTTAATGGTATTTATGGAGCGGCAGTAGCTGCCAAAAGATCTAAAAATGAAGAAAAAGCAATACACTATTTTAATCAACTTATAGAATTGACCAAAAGTTCCAATAGTGAACGACCTGAAGTAAAAGAAGCAAAAGCATTTGTTCAGCAATATGCCAGCTAATTTAACCTAAAGTATTAAAGCAAAACCTATAACAAGAACATCATGAAAACAAAATTAGGCCTAGTAGCAATTGTGCTGGGATTATTAACAACCATTCATTTTTTGACCAAAGAAGGTTCTTCTAGAACACCAAAAAACTATCAGAAAGCATCCTTTAGCTTTATAAAATGTACCCCTACAACATATTTACTGGATGTGGTAGATTCTACGCAACAGATATCACCTCTTTTTGAAAATTTAGGGGAATTAAGTTATACCATTACCACCAAAAATGAGAGAGCACAAACATTCTTCAACCAAGGTCTAAGGCTTACATATGCCTTTAACCATGCAGAGGCACATAGATCATTTCTGGAAGCTTCTCGTTTGGATCCAACTTCTGCCATGACCTATTGGGGCCAGGCATACGCGTTAGGTCCTAACATTAATGACCCATTGCCTCCAGATGATCGTAAAATAAAAACAAATGAAGCGTTGGCAAAAGCAAAAAAGTTAGCTTCAACTGCTACTTCTAAAGAGCAGGCATTAATACATGCCTTAACAGCAAGGTATAATGAGGATTTAACCAAAGATGTTGCGGAACTTAATATGGCTTACATGCAGGCAATGTCAGAAGTGCTACAAGAATTTCCTGAAGATGCCGAGGTACAAGTGCTTTATGCCGCTTCTGTCATGAATACCGTACCATGGAATTACTGGGATGCAGAAGGGAATCCTTCTCCAAACATTGCAGAGGCCAAAGCGGCTCTGGAAAAGGCAATGGAAATAAACCCAAACAATCCTGGAGCACACCATTATTACATTCACATGGTTGAACTTCCAAAACCGGATTTGGCAGTTGCCAGTGCCGATAAATTGGGTGGCTTAATGCCCGCCGCGGGTCATATTGTGCACATGCCCTCACACATTTACATTCGCGTAGGCCGTTATTTAGATGCGGTAACTGCCAACCAAAAAGCAATACTGGCAGATGAAGACTATATTTCTCAATGTTACTCACAAGGACTATATCCTTTAGGATATTACCCTCATAACATTCATTTTTTGTGGTCAGCGGCCAGCTTGTTGGGCGATAGTGATATTGCAATTGATGCCGCTAAGAAAACTGCTGAAAAAGTTCCTGTTGGTGAGTTTATCACCATGCCTTTTTTACAAGATTTTGCCGCAACCCCAATGCTGGCTTATACTCGGTTTGGCAAGTGGAATGAAATTTTGACCATTCCGGCTCCAAGCCAGGATATTAAACACCTTAATCTAATACGGCACTACGCAAGAGGTATAGCCTTTATACGTAAGGGAAATAGCAAAGAAGCTCAAGAAGAGCTGGCGGCCATTGAAACGCTTAAAAATGATCCTGAAATGGAAACTCTGGTGGCTACTGCCAACAATGCCTCCATTCATTCTGCCAATATAGCTTATGAAGTGGTTGCCGGAGAGTTGGCCGCTTTGAAAGGAGATGTTTCCAAAGCCATTGAGCATCTCGAAAATGCAGTGGAATTTGAAGATGGGTTAACCTATACAGAACCCGCAGCATGGCATATTCCAACAAGGCAAAACTTAGGAGCAATATTAATGAACGCCAAAAAATATGAGGATGCTGAAAAGGTATATAGAGAGGATTTGGATGTGTTGAGACAAAATGGGTGGTCTTTAATGGGTTTGCACAACAGTTTAAAAGCACAAGGGAAAATAGAAGAAGCCCAGATAATAAAGCAAGAATTTGAAAAGGCTTGGGAACATTCAGATATTGAAATAGAAACTTCTATATTGTAATAAATGACCACTTTCAAAAAGCTTAAATCAACCAAAATACCAATAGTTTTTGTTGCAATTGGTATTTTGGTTATTGCATACTTCATTTTTACAGGAAACTCGGAACTACCCATTTATGGTCCCAAAGATTTTAATCCAGAATTGGTGGATGTTAGCCTACAAAATGTCGAAAACCATCACACAGTGACTGACTTTAAATTGACAAATCAAAATGGAGAGGTTATCACACAATCAGATTACGATGATAAAGTCTATGTGACCGATTTCTTTTTTACCCGTTGTCCAAGTATATGTCCTATAATGTCTAACAATATGGGGAAATTGCAACAAGTTTTTTTGAATGATGATGATGTTATGTTTTTATCCATGTCAGTGACACCAGAAATGGATAGTGTACCTGTGCTAAAAAAATATGCAGATAACAAAGGAGCAATTGATTCTAAGTGGAATATAGCCACAGGAGATAAAAAACATATTTACAACTTGGCTCGTAAAAGCTATTTTGCAGTTGTAGACCAAGGAGATGGAGGCTTGCAAGATTTTATACATACCCCCAACTTTATATTAGTGGACAAAACAAAGCAAATACGAGGGGTCTATAACGGAACAGATAATGATGAAATCCTGAGATTAATTGATGACATTAAAATATTATCCAATTAAATTTGACTTAAAAGATATAATCTGGTATTGTTTTAAATCATGATTATCACCAACAGCAAAGAAGAAGACATTCCTGAAATTTTTAGGCTTTACAGATTGGCTACCGAATATCAAAAAATAAAATTTCCGGAAAATCTATGGCCAAAGTTTGACAAAAGACTTATCGCAACAGAAATAGCTGAAAATAGGCAGTTTAAACTAATAATAGAAAACAAAATAGCTTGTGTTTGGGCAATAACATATAGTGACCCCCAAATTTGGGAGGGAAGTGAAAATGATCCTGCAATTTACATTCATAGAATTGCCACAAATCCTGATTTTAGAGGGAATAACTTTGTACAGAAGATTGTTGATTGGTCCAAAGCTTTTGCCATCCAGCATAAAAAACATTTTATACGAATGGATACATGTGGTGATAATGAGAGATTGATCAATCATTACACCAGTTGTGGATTTAAGTTTTTAGGAATGAATAAACTCAAAAACACATCGGAATTACCCGCACATTATCACAATGCAGATGTATGTTTCTTTGAAATAGCGTTGAAACAATGAGCTCACTCGCAAAGGTGGTTAGAAGGCACTTAATCTTCTAGGCAGCCTGCCTTACCTCTTGTGTCTATTAAATAGATGATTTTCCATTCCCCATCAAAATTGACGAGCTGAAACGAGTTTATTCCGCAATGGCTAAACTTTTCATTCAACCAAAATTCATAACCAACCCAGGCATTGGCCATTGTTCTATCCACTTGAATTGAAAATGATGTCAGTTTCTCTTTAAAGCTTATGCTATCAGGTATACTGGTGATGGACGTTATAAGTTTTTCCATTTTTTCAGTCCTGAACAAAGTCTTCCCTTCCTTGTTTCGAGCTGTTGTTTGCAGCACCACATTATCCGCTAGTGTGCTTTTCATAATGACGGAGTCTTGCTTGTGAAAACCATCAAAAAAAGTTTCCACAACATCTCTAACAGCTTGTTTTTCATATTCTGAAGCATTTGGACCTTGCCCATTCACTTTAACGAAAGTGATAAGCAAAACCAAAAAGATTGATTTTTTCATTTTTCTAGTTTTTTGATTAGAACCCAAATTAAACAAATCTGCTTACATTTAGCCATTAAAAGCAAACCAAATGTCAGTTGCCAAAAAAGAGTATAAAAGGGTCACGGTAAAATCCCTTATTGAAATGAAACAAAACGGTGAGAAAATTTCCATGCTCACCTCTTATGACTATTCCATGGCAAAAATTGTGGATGCTGCCAATGTAGATGTTATTTTGGTCGGTGATTCGGCCAGTAATGTAATAGCAGGACATGAAACCACACTTCCCATCACGTTGGACCAAATGATTTATCATGCAAGTTCTGTAGTAAGGGCCGCAAAAAGGGCTTTGGTAGTTGTTGATATCCCTTTTGGAAGTTATCAGAGTGATTCTAAAGAGGCACTACGTTCCGCTATCAGGATCATGAAAGAAAGCGGAGCACATGCCGTGAAAGTGGAAGGAGGCAGTGAAATTAAAGAATCAGTAAAACGCATTATAGGAGCCGGTATACCAGTTATGGGGCATTTGGGGCTTACCCCACAATCAATTTATAAGTTTGGCACCTACACGGTACGAGCCAAGGAAGAACAGGAAGCCCAAAAACTAAAAGAAGATGCTAAAATGTTGGAGAAGTTGGGTTGTTTTGGGATTGTTCTTGAAAAAATTCCAGCAAAATTGGCACAGGAAGTGGCACAAAGCGTTTCTATTCCAATAATTGGAATTGGGGCAGGAAATGGTGTGGACGGACAGGTATTGGTAGTGCATGACCTGTTAGGCATGACCCATGAATTCAATCCACGTTTTTTACGTAGATATATGAACCTATATGAAGAAATGAGTAATGCCATATCTCAATATGTGGGTGATGTAAAGAGCAGGGATTTTCCAAATGAAGAAGAGCAATACTAATTCCATTGATAGACAAAGTCACTCATTCCACCCATTCTAATTTGGACATTCTACATGAAGACAATCATCTCATTGTGGTCAATAAAAGACCAGGTGATATTGTTCAAGGTGATAAAACTGGTGATGTTCCGTTAAGTGAAGTTGTAAAGCAATACCTCAAAAACAAATACAACAAACCAGGAAATGTATATTTAGGTGTAGTCCACAGATTAGACAGGCCCACTTCGGGTATTTTGCTGTTTGCAAAGACTTCTAAAGCGCTACCACGTTTAAACAAGTTATTTGCCGAAGGGAAGACAAAAAAAATCTATTGGGCCATTGTAAAAAAAGCTCCAGAAAATGAAAGCGGAGTTTTAACGCATTGGTTGGTTCGCAATCCAAAGCAAAACAAATCTTATGCGTACAAAAAAGAGGTTGCCCAGAGCAAAAAGGCAATTCTGGAGTATAAGGTGCTTAAAAAATTAGATAGCTATTTCCTCTTGGAGATTGATTTGAAAACAGGCAGACATCATCAAATTAGGGCTCAACTTGCAACCATGGGATGTTTTATAAAAGGAGATCTAAAGTATGGCGCAGACCGAAGCAATAAAGATGGAGGTATCCATTTGCATGCCAGAAGTATGGAACTGGAACACCCGGTAAAAAAAGAACCCATAACGTTTGTGGCAAAACCGCCAGAAGATCCTATCTGGAATGCATGTCTTTAGCGGGTAATGGCCATTGCTTTCTCTTTTATTATCTGACCTACCGGCTTGTTTTGCAAATGACTTTCCAACCACGAAAGAATATCCAAATACAGAAAAGCTCTTTTTTCGTAAGGATGATTTTCGTATTTCTTAAGCTCATTATATAGTTTTTGGAATTCGTTTCTAAGTTCACTCGGATAAATATCGCCAAGACTTCGCAAAAACTTGATCATTTCTTTTTGAACAGCATGTAAGTCATTCATTTTCAATAAGAACTTGTACGTACTCTTAAGTTGTACTTCCAAATGATAGTCCATTCCCGCTTCATAATGAGCAACCAAACTTAATACCCGGGCAAAGCACATTAAATCTTCCCGCATTTTCAAATTTTTGTTGGAGATGATTTTCTTTAAGTAGATAATGCAGTTTTTGTTGTCCCCATTTCCAAAATACAGGCAAGCTATTTTATAATATAATAGCATAATATGATGCTCATCAATTCGATCTCTATGCTTTTTAATTCCGTATTCGATAATATTTACAAGATATAGTCCTTTACCAAATGTGCCTTCTAAAAAGTGAAGGTTCAATTTGTTAGAGTTTATGTATAAGAATGCCAGTGAGGCAATATTATCATTTTGTGGAAACTTAGGACTATGCACCTGTGCTTCCATTCTATCTAGGGTCTCCTTAAATTGCGAAGCATATTTCACAAAAAACAAGGACTCTAACAGATAGTGGTTTCCTTTTAAAAAGAACACTGGATTTAAAGCTATCATCTCTTCATTTTCATAGAAAAGATCAACCCATTTACTTGCATATTTATATGATGACAAAAAATCTTGGGTCAAAAAACTATACCACAAATGGGCCTTATAGAGCCACAATTTTTCCCGAAAACCTAAATCTTCAAGGTTGTAGGCAGGCAAATGCGTCTCAAAATAATCCTGTACGCTCTGCAAATCCTCATCATTACGGACATAACCTACTTTTAGCATCATTCCATATAATTGCAGCGAAAGGTTAGAAAGTTTACTGGTCATTACATTATGTGCTGAAAGTTGTTTGGCTTGCACAGAAAGTTCATCGGCTCTATCAGGAATACTTCTAGTAATGTACTGGGTTTCAATAATTTTTTCCAGCTCTACTATTTCATAGGCTACATTCTTCTCTTCATTCTCTATGGCTAGATTTTTGGCCTTGTCCAAAATCTTTAAACTTTGTTTGTAAAGTCCTTTTTGGTATAAAATAGTGGCAAAATCCAACTGCTCCCGTATTTGAACCCTTATGTTCTGATTTACAGGATTCAATCGTAGGCTTACCAATATCTGTTTGTACAAATGTGCTTTTAGGTTTGAAAGTTGGGCTTTTTTTACGATACCACTTTCCAAAATCTGACGTTCATCATACATCCGCATTTTATCCAACAAATTAAAAAGAGCCAAAAATTTGGCGTCAGTATTAACCCCAAGCCTACCCACATATAGCTTAAACTGACGCTTTTCTGATTTAGAAAGCGACTTGATCAATACAAACAAGGTATCCTTATGGGCATTTGTCATCGTAAAAAATATAATTTAAAATACTGTATTTCAATTACTTATATAATAAGAAATACTATTTAACGTTGTAATGATTTTTATCATTTTTTAGTTCTTGCCTACTCCTGCCATATCTTCGTAATGCTTAGATAAAACTGACAAAAATAATGGCTAAAGATAAGGTACAAATTTTTGATACTACTCTCAGGGACGGAGAACAGGTTCCTGGTTGTAAATTGGATACAAAACAAAAATTAGTCATTGCTAAACGCCTAGATGAGTTGGGAGTTGATGTTATAGAGGCGGGTTTCCCTATTTCAAGCCCCGGTGATTTTAATTCTGTTCTTGAAATTGCCAAATTGGTAAAAAACGCAACGGTATGTGGGTTGACCAGAGCGGTAAAAAAAGATATAGAAGTAGCGGCAGAAGCTATCAAGATTGCAAAAAGACCAAGGATTCACACTGGAATAGGAACTTCGGATTCTCATATTAAATATAAGTTCAATACTACTCGTGAGAAAATAATAGAGCGTGCGGTAGATGCTGTGGCATATGCCAAAACTTTTGTTGAAGATGTTGAGTTTTATGCCGAAGATGCCGGGCGCACGGACAATGATTTTTTAGCACAAGTTTGCGAAGCCGTTATTAAAGCGGGAGCTACGGTATTAAATATTCCTGATACAACAGGGTACTGTCTTCCAGAAGAATACGGAGCAAAAATGAAGTACCTAAAAGAAAATGTTACAGGTATCGATAAAGCAATTCTCTCTTGTCATTGCCATAATGATTTGGGCTTGGCCACAGCAAACTCGATTGCCGGAGTAATTAATGGTGCAAGGCAAATTGAATGTACCATTAACGGTATTGGTGAACGCGCAGGAAACACCTCGTTGGAAGAAGTAGTCATGATATTAAGACAACATCCTTATCTAAACTTGGACACAGATGTTAATAGTACACTTCTCCTAGATACCAGCCAGATGGTGTCTCATAAAATGGGGATGCCTGTACAACCCAACAAAGCAATTGTTGGTTCCAATGCCTTTGCCCACAGTTCTGGAATACACCAAGATGGCGTAATCAAGCAGCGTGAAACTTATGAAATCATGGATCCCAAGGATGTGGGCGTAAGTGAATCTTCTATTGTATTAACAGCAAGAAGCGGTCGTGCTGCACTAGCCTATAGGGCCAAAAATGTAGGGTATGAACTAACTAAACTACAATTAGATATTGTCTACGACAACTTCCTGAAATTTGCCGATCGTAAAAAAGAAATTTTAGATGATGATATTCATCAAATAATAGAAACTAGCGACATCACTATTGAAAGTTTGGCTTAATTGCCTTTTCTTAAAAACTTCAAACTACCATTACATGAATCTGAACATAGCATTGCTGCCCGGAGATGGTATAGGACCAGAAGTATTGGACCAAGCGGTTAAATGTCTTCAAGCTGTTGAAGAAACTTTTAACCATAACTTCATTTATAAAGAAGCATTTGTAGGCGCAATTGCAATTGATAAAAAAGGGAATCCACTTCCAGACAACACATTAAAGCTCTGCAAAGAGGCAGATGCAGTACTTTTTGGTGCTATTGGTGATCCCAAATATGACAATAACCCAAATGCAAAGGTCAGGCCAGAACAAGGGCTTTTAAAACTTCGAAAAGAACTTGGTCTGTTCACTAACATCCGACCTGTAAAGGTTTTTCCTACCTTAATAGATAATTCTCCATTGAAGAAAGAAATCATTTCAGGAACAGATTTCACTATTTATAGAGAATTGACCGGTGGAATATACTTTGGGGAGAAAAAAATTAATGATGAAGGTACTGTGGCATCTGACCTTTGCGAGTATTCTGAAAAGGAAATAAGCAGAATTGCCCACCTAGCCTTTAAAGCTGCAAAAAACAGAAGCAATAAGCTCACCTTGGTAGATAAAGCAAATGTTTTGGAATCTTCTAGACTCTGGCGCAAGGTTGTAACTAAAATTGGGCAAAGCTATCCTGAAGTTACTTTAGACTTTCTATTTGTTGACAACGCCGCGATGCAAATTATTTTAAATCCAAGTCAATTTGATGTGATATTGACCGAAAATATGTTTGGCGACATTATTTCTGATGAAGGAAGTGTTATTGGTGGTTCTATTGGACTTTTAGCTTCTGCATCCGTTGGCGATGAAAATGCTCTTTTCGAACCCATTCATGGTTCATACCCTCAAGCAAAAGGAAAAGACATTGCTAATCCTGTTGCCTCAATTCTTTCTTCGGCAATGCTATTAGAGCATTTTGGCCTTTTTGAAGAGGCAATGGCCGTAAGGGAAGCGGTAGACAAATCACTAAAAAAAGGAATAGTCACCCCAGACTTAAATGAGAAAAGTCAATATGGCACCAACCAAGTAGGTGACTTTATTGCCAATAACATTGTTGACAGCGAAGATGATATCAATATGAATGACGAAAATATTGATTTAGGAAAATCAACGATCATTTAGTCTCTAAGCTTTCAGAAGTAAGTAGATTGATCGTCTCATCAAACTCCTTTTTAAACGCCTCATGTTTTTCTCCAGTAGCAGGTCCGTTGAATCCTGTGTGAATTTTATGCACTTCTCCCTTTTTATCAATATAAATTGTTGTTGGGTAAGATAATACATGGTTCAACATTGGTAGCTTTTCATTTGCCTTTTGCTTGTCAGAAGTACCGTATTGTGCCAGTAAAATGGGATACTCCACTCCTACCCTTGTTTTAAGTCTTTTAATACCGCCCCATGCTTTTTCTTCTGTCTTTGCGTACTCAAAAGCCAATGCCACAAACTCAACATCCAAATCTGGATTCCTTTTTAGATAATCCACATAAAATTTGGTCTCGTCCAAACAGTTGGGGCACCAAGTACCCATAATCTGTACCAAAACCACCTTATCTTTAAATTGAGCATCCGATAAGCTCACAATATTTCCAGTTTTATTAGGAAATGAAAAATCAAATCTATCATAACCTTCTTTTAAAAAGGTCAATGTGTTCGCATCGGGCAACTCAAACGCTTCATTTCGTTTGCCAACAAATTTTTCAACAGAGTGGTTTCCAGAATAGAAGTGGCCATTCAGTGTACTATCCGATATTTTAGCAGTAAACAAGAATGCATGGGCTCCATCAAAGGTGGAAAGTTTAAGGGTATCTCCAGATACAATTCCATCCAAATACCTATAGTCCCCTGTTTTTGTTCTAAAAGTGCCTTTTAACACCTTACCATTCTGCATAAAAATTCCTTTGGCCGGGTATTCATCATCGGTACCCACATCAAAATTAACCTCCCAAACTCCTGAGATGTTTACACTTGGTTCCGTTTTTTGGTCAAACCTATCTTGTTTTCCATACTTTGCACTAAAAGGAACAATCCTGTTCAAACTTTCTTTGATAAAACTACCGTTAATCTCATTTTCAGAAAAAGTGCCGGCAATGTATCCTTCATAAATTGGCATCTTAATGCGTATAGAATCATTCCACATTTCAATTTCATCAATAGTTACCACTTCTTCCGCATTATACATTTCCATATTGTAGGATCCTTCTTCATTTTTAACCAATGAAAAATTAAAAGGCAATACCTCCTTTTCAGAAACATCTAGTTTAGCCAACCAATCCCCCTCTGTAAGTTCTTTTTTTTCTGTTCCACAAGATGCAAACAGCACTATTATGCCAATGAATAAAAACCAAATTCTGTTCATATTTTGAAAGATTTATCCTAAAAATCTAAAATACGACCCAAAACTTACAATAACGCCATTGTATGAAAGAATTTACATTGAATCTGTTACCCTATTGTTTTATATTTGTCCACTTTAAATTTGGGGTATGAAGATTTCTTACAACTGGTTAAAGCAATTTTTGCAAATTGACTGGAATTCGCAAAAAACAGGAGAGCTATTGACAGACTTAGGTCTTGAGGTCGAGGGCATTTCTAGCTTTGAATCGGTTAAAGGAGGGTTACAAGGTATTGTTGTTGGACATGTGCTTACATGTGATAAGCATCCAAACGCGGACAAGCTGAAGCTTACCACTGTGGATATTGGTGAAAAGGCTCCATTACAAATAGTCTGTGGGGCTCCAAATGTCGCAGTTGGGCAGAAAGTTCCCGTAGCCACGATTGGCACAACCTTATACACCAAAGAAGGTGAAGCTTGGCAAATTAAAAAAGGTAAAATAAGAGGCCAGGAAAGCCATGGTATGATCTGTGCAGAGGATGAATTAGGTTTAGGGGAAAGCCATGACGGCATTATGGTACTGAGCGACACCTTAAAACCAGGGACACCATGTTCAAAAGTATTTGAAATTGAAAATGATGAGGTCTTTGAAATTGGACTTACTCCTAACCGAGCCGACGCCATGAGCCATTTTGGAGTTGCCCGTGATCTAAAAGCAGGATTGGAACAACAAGAAATTCAAAAAGAATTGGTGACCCCGTCCACAAGTAACTTTTCAATCGACAACAGATCTCTTAAAATTGATGTTGAGGTAGAAGATATTCAGCTGGCGCCAAGATACTGTGGGGTCACTATTAGCAACATAATTGTTCAGCAATCACCTGATTGGTTAAAAAACCGCTTAAAGGCCATTGGAGTATCTCCTATCAACAATATAGTGGATATTACCAATTACGTGCTTCATGAACTTGGTCAACCTCTGCATGCATTTGATGCCACAAAAATTAAAGGAGGCAAAATTGAAGTGAAGACCTTACCTGCCGGTACAAAATTTACGACCCTTGATAATGTGGAGCGCGAACTTCATGAAGAGGATCTTATGATTTGCGATGCTGAAAAGCCAATGTGCATTGCTGGGGTTTTTGGCGGAATCTATTCCGGTGTTACTGAGCATACCTCTTCCATATTTTTGGAAAGTGCCTATTTTGATTCGGTTTCAATAAGAAAAACAGCTAAAAGGCATGGGTTGAACACAGATGCCTCTTTTAGATTTGAACGTGGAATAGATATTAATATCACAGAATATGCTTTAAAAAGAGCGGCGCACTTAATACGAGAAATTGCAGGTGGTGATATTAGTTCTGAAGTAGTTGATTTATATCCTAAGAAAGCACAGGAGAGGCAGGTATTCTTAACTTTCGATAAAATAAATTCTTTAATCGGGCAGGAAATACCAAGAGATACTATTAAATCCATTCTTGCATCATTGGAGATTAAAGTCAACAATGTTACGGAGTCTGGCCTTGGTCTAACTATTCCAACGTATAGAGTGGATGTAGAGCGCGAGGTAGATGTTATCGAAGAAATCCTAAGAATTTTTGGTTATAACAACATAGACTACAAAGAAAAACTTACTGCATCCATAGCCCAAACTTCAAAATTTGAAAATTATAGGATTCAAGATGTTATAGGAAATATGCTGGCGGCACAGGGTTTTTATGAAATAATGACCAATAGCTTAGTGGCGGCAGAAACTCAAAATGTGTTAGAGGCCATAGATAAAAAAGCGGTTAAAATGCTGAATCCTTTAAGTTCGGATTTATCTGTTTTAAGAACATCAATGTTGTTTTCTGGGCTTCAAACGGTCAGTTACAACAATAACAGACAAAAAGCAGATTTAAAACTGTTTGAATTTGGCAAGACCTATCATAAAAAAGGAAAGAAAAATATAGAAAGACAGCATTTGTCAATTTTTGTTTCGGGGAATCGTTCCGAAAATAATTGGGCCTTGACTCCTAAAAAAACCGACTTTTTCTTTCTAAAAGGAATTGTGGAAACCATCTTTACCAGGTTGGGACTCAAGGGCGTTATTGCTGAGCCATATAGTGATGCCTCATATTCAGAAGGGTTAAGTTGCAGTTTAAATGGCAAACAGCTCGGCACCTACGGATTGGTAAGCAAAACTATGCTTAAGGAATTTGATTTAAAACAGGATGTGTTCTATGCTGACTTTGATTGGGATGCCATTCTGGAATCCATTAACACAGAAAACACCTCTTTTAAGGAAATACCCAAGTTTCCAGAGGTTACACGTGATTTTGCACTGCAATTGGATGAGGGCACAACATTTCAGCAAGTCTATGACCTTGCTTGGAGCACGGAAAAAAAGCTTCTGAAAAATGTAAATTTATTCGATGTATATAAAGGTGATAAATTACCTAAGGGGAAAAAGTCCTATGCCGTTAGTTTTACATTATTGGATGAGAAAAAAACATTGACTGACAAGCAAATTGATAAGTTGATGTCAAAACTATTATCCAGGTATCAAAAAGAATTGGGTGCTGAACTGCGCTGATAATGTTGATTACATCCTAGATGGAAGTATAACACTATCGATTTCATGTATTACGCCATTTTTTTGATTAACATCTGCCAATGTTATTTTTGCTGTATTTCCAACGGGATCAGTTAAAACAATATCATACCCTACCATGTGAGCCGTGAGCTTCTTTCCTTGTATGGTGGTAAAGCTTGCTTTTCCATTTCCACGGCACATTGCACGTAAAATATGGGAAGCTGACAAATTTCCCGCAACAATATGATAACCTACCAATGATTTTAATTCACTCTTGTCATGGGAATTCATTAATTTTTCCATTTTGGAATTAGAAAACTTTTTAAAAGCATCATCTGAAGGAGCAAAAACCGTAAAAGGACCTGATTTATCTAAAATATCCTCCATTTCTGTTGCTTTTACAGCAGCAAAAAGAATTTTGTGATGGTCAGATTCAATCGTATTCTGCGTAATTGATTTTGTTTCTGATAAGCTAGTGTTCTCCTGCGCGTACGTGGATATTGCAAGGGCAAAACATAAACCAAGTAGGGTCTTCTTGAATGGGGCTTTCATAGATGTTCTAATCTTTGGGACTACCTTTACTACTACGCTTTAAAAGTATATTTGGACGTTTAAATGCATAAATCTTCGATAAATTACACCTTTTTTTATAATAAGGGCTTTTTTTTAAAACGCCATCATCGAATTTAACATAATGTTAACATTTCTATATTTTGCTGCCTTCAAAATCAAAAACACAATTCATTAACTTTGAGGAGATTGCTAAGAAAAAAGGACATGGTTTTTAAAAACACTGATATTGAGCATCAACTAGATGTTCAGCGAAATAAACAAAAAAGTGAGGATAAGATTCTGGAAGAAGTACGCTTCATTTTATCCGATAATTTTGAACAGGAAGCCCAACCAAATCATGTTCCTAAAACCAAGAACACTTCAGACAGTAATGATTTTGATTTTGACCTGTTAGAGACAAATCGTATCTACCATATAGACCAAATAAAGAAAATCTGTATTGATTATAGACTTCGCTTTTTAGACCGTAAGTACTTTAAAGGGAAAGTACCAGAAAAGGCCACATCCAAGATCAGAGATTTGGAAACCATCCATAATATTGAGATCAGGGGTTTTAAAATTATGGCACCTTCTAAACTTTTTAAATTGGAAGATAAGGATGACCCTTTGCTTTTTGCTCCAATTGGGAATGACTATTTCTATCTTATTGATAAATGGGGGAATGACCTTCACCCACTCCGAAAATTATTGGTCTGGCCATTTAAAAACATTGTCAACCTAACCTTTTTTGTTTTTTTAATAAGCTATTTGGTGGCTCTTATGGTTCCCAATAACCTTTTTTCAAAAAACGATTCCTTAGGAGAGTTTTTTATTATTTTCTTTTTTATGTTCAAATGTATAGCCTCGGTGGTTATTTTTTATGGTTTTGCTTTAGGCAAAAATTTTAATCCGGCCATTTGGAACAGTAAGTACTTTAACGCTTAGTTTTTAAACTGTCTCTAAGGCGTACATTTTCTCACGCTGCGCTTTTATTGATTTATCAGACATGTACTCGTCAAAAGTCAAATAACGATCAATAGTACCTTTAGGTGTCAACTCAATAATTCTGTTCGCTACCGTGTGCACAAATTCATGATCATGGGTAGTAAGCAAAACGGTACCCTTAAAATTCTTTAAAGAGTTATTGAACGCTGTAATGCTTTCAAGGTCCAGGTGGTTGGTGGGTTCATCTAAAAGCAACACATTTGCCCGCAGTAACATCATTCTACTCAACATGCATCGAACTTTTTCACCACCAGAAAGCACAGTGCATTTTTTAAGAGCTTCTTCTCCAGAAAACAACATCTTTCCTAAAAAACCTCTTACGTATACTTCTTCTCTCTCCTCCTCTGTTTTTGTCCATTGACGAAGCCAATCCACCAAATTGATATTGTCCTCAAAAAACGAAGCGTTATCAGCAGGAAGATAAGAATGTGTTGTGGTCACTCCCCATTGATAAGATCCACTATTAGCCTTTAACTTGTCATTGATGATATCATAAAAAGCCGTGGTAGCCCTTGAATCTTTTGAAATGATTGCAACCTTGTCTCCCTTGGCAAGGTTGATGTTAACATCCTGAAACAGTAAATCCCCATCTTCCGAGGTAGCAGAGAGTTTTTCCACATTTAAGATTTGATCGCCCGCTTCACGCTCACGCTCAAAAATAATGGCAGGGTATCTTCTGCTTGAAGGTTTTATATCTTCGATTTTCAGTTTGTCCAACATCTTTTTACGCGATGTTGCTTGCTTGCTTTTGGCAACGTTGGCGCTAAACCTTTGAATAAACTCTTGGAGTTCTTTTGCCTTATCCTCAGCTTTTTTGTTTTGTTGTGCTCGTTGACGGGCCGCCAATTGGCTACTTTGGTACCAGAACGTATAATTTCCCGAGAAAAGATTGATTTTTCCAAAGTCTATATCTGCAATGCTCGTACAAACAGCATCTAAAAAGTGCCTATCGTGAGATACAACGATAACCGTATTTTCATAATTGGCCAAGAAATTCTCTAGCCAACTTATGGTTTCATAATCCAAATCGTTTGTGGGCTCATCCATGATCAATAGATCCGGGTTGCCAAACAAAGCTTGGGCCAAAAGCACACGTACCTTTAATTTGGAGTCCATATCAGCCATGTTGGTATAATGCAACTCCTCTGAAATTCCCAGGTTGGACAACAATGCGGCGGCATTGCTATCTGCATTCCATCCGTCCATTTCTTCAAACTGAACTTGCAGCTCTCCAATTCTTTCGGCATTTTCATCAGTATAATCCGCATACAGGGCGTCAATCTCTTTTTTAATCGTAAACAGAGGTTTATTACCCATGACAACTGTCTCCAAAACTGGAACTTCATCATAAGCGTTATGATTCTGTTCCAAAATGGACATCCTCTTTCCTGGTTCCAAATGTACGTTTCCGGAAGTGGCATCAATTTGCCCTGCAATAATTTTTAAAAAAGTAGATTTTCCTGCTCCATTGGCACCAATAATGCCATAACAATTTCCATGGGTGAAGGTCACATTTACTTCATCAAACAAAACCCTTTTTCCAAACTGCACAGATAAATTAGATACTGATAACATGCAACTATTAATTTTTTTGCAAAAATAGCTAAAACAGGTCCTTATTACTAATTTAAAAACACATTATTAAACTACACAATTACAAGGTTTTACAACATTTAACTAGCTATTAACAGGGATCACTATATGGTATACTTAATTTTGTTGGTCAAACATATGGTTCCCTTTATATGATAAGATTTTTACTCTGCTGCTCTCTTTTTTCAATTTTGGCATGCTCTGAAAAATCAGACGGGTGTCCTTCGGTTTTCTTTGGAGGCGAAATTGTAAACCCTACTAGCGACTATGTTGTTCTTTATAGAAACGATAGTTTTATAGACTCTGTTAAATTGGATGAGGGCAATCGTTTTGCTTTTAACCTGCAAGGAATTGAGGAAGGCCTTTACCACTTTGACCACAGTCCTGAGCTACAATACTTATATCTTCAGGAAGGTGATAGCATTCTTATAAGACTCAATACCATGGAGTTTGATGAATCTCTTGTCTTTTCTGGCAAGGGAAGTGAAATCAATAATTTCTTGATTGAAATGTTCCTTGCTTATGAAAATGAGGAAGCTATAATACACAGCTATTACAAGCTAGACCCTGAAGCTTTCAATAAAAGAGTTGATTCTTTAAGACTTTTGAAAATAACACATTTAGAAGAGCTTGTCCAGGATAATCAGTTAACTGATAGAGTGTTGGCTATGGCAAAAGCTTCAATTGATTATAACAGTTACATACATAAAGAGAAGTATCCTTTCTACCATAAGAAAAAAACCGGTGAAGAAACCATCCATGATTTAGAGGATGGCTTTTACGACTATAGAAAAACCTTAGATTTAAACAGTAGGGATTTAACCTATTTTAGACCCTATTTTGATTTTATGAAGTACCACTTTGGCAACCTGTCCTATATGGCATGTATGAAAAATTGTGGAACAGAAAACAAAGTAGCCGTAAGCAATCATTTACATTTTAACAAGCACAAGCTTAGTCTTGTGGATAGTTTGGTAAAAGAAACAGAACTTAGGGATATTCTGTTTAGAAACATTGCAATGGATTATTTGCTTAAAGAACGTAACTCCACTAATATGGAGTGCCAAATTTTTATTGATAAGTTTCGTTCATTGTCTTCTAATGATAAACATAAAGAAGAGATCACCTACCTATATCAAGGAATTCAAAACCTGCAGCCGAACAATGATCTCCCCGACCTAATTGTCTCAGATGTAAACCATAACAAGTTGTCCATAAAAGAAGTAAGCAAAGAGAAGAAAACAGTCTTTTATTTTTGGACCGCTTCGCAAAAAAGACATTTTAGGAATGTGACCAATCATGTCTCAAGATTGAAGGCCAAATATCCTGATTATACTTTTGTTGGCATTAACCTAAGGACTAGCTACCCACAATGGTTAAGTATAGTTGAAGAATACCAATTGGATAAAAACACTCAATTTCGTGGAGAGGACTTTAAAGAAATACAAACCGCAATGATCATAGACGGCCTAAACAAATGTGTTATTGCCAAAGACACTGTAATTGTTGACGCATTTGCAAACCTGTATACTTCTTTCTAAACAAAAAAGCCCCAAAAACATTAGTTTCTGGAGCTTCTTATGATTTATACTTTTTTCTTTATCCGTTCCCTTTCCTGTAGTCAGCCAAGAATTTTTCCAAACCTATGTCGGTAAGTGGATGTTTTAAAAGGCCTTCTATTGAAGATAAAGGTCCGGTCATCACATCTGAACCAATTTTTGCACAATCAATTACATGCATTGTATGGCGGATTGATGCCGCTAAGATTTGGGTTTCAAATCCGTAGTTGTCATATATAAGTCTTATTTCAGATATTAAGTTAAGTCCATCTGTAGAGATATCATCCAAACGTCCTAAAAAAGGAGACACATAAGTAGCTCCGGCCTTTGCGGCCAATAAAGCCTGTCCTGCAGAGAACACCAAAGTACAATTGGTTCTTATTCCTTTATCTGAAAAATATTTTAATGCTTTTACACCGTCCTTTATCATAGGAACTTTCACAACGATTTGCTCATGCAATTTTGCAAGCTCCTCCCCTTCTTTCACCATGCCATCAAAATCTGTTGAAACTACTTCTGCTGAGACATCACCATCAACAATGTTACAGATATCCACATAATGTTTTAGGATGCTTTCCTTTCCGGTAATTCCTTCTTTGGCCATCAAAGATGGGTTGGTGGTCACACCATCCAAAACTCCCAGTTGTTGTGCTTCGGAGATTTGGTCAAGATTGGCTGTATCAATAAAAAATTTCATTCTTATTACGTTGTTTTAAGTTGTATATAGAATCAGCTGCGAATTTACAACAATAAGAAGCCTTGACTTCAATTTTTGATTAAAAATAACAAACGAACGTATATAGAGTCTATTCCAAGACTTGCAATGTAAAATCCCTAATCGTAGATTCTGAACAAGTTGGGCTGGAATCAAAACCGTTAAAGTCGAAAGATTCGACAAACAATTCTACTCTAAATCTATACACACCGGCCTCCTCTGGAATACCAAATATTTCTATGGACCTTCGATTTTCATCATAGAAGAGTCCGGGCGGAAGCTCTCCTAGAACATCAAAAAAGTAATCATAGTCATTATCATTTACCTCATTACTTATCTCAGCAGTGATAAAGTCACTATATCTTTCCCCAACAACACCAATAAGCAATTGCCTATCATGTATTTCGGGCTCAATATTAAAGATGCACTCATAAATCTCATCACAGCCGTAGAAAAAAGATGCTGCGATAACTACGAAAATTCCGAATATTCTTTTGGTTTGTCTCATGTTTCTTCAATTATCAAAAAACATGCCATCACTTTACAGCTTGTAGTGATTAAGGAGAAGTTTCTCGTACAGTTTGTCCGGTAAAATCTTCTTCAAAGAAAGTGAAACCCTTTGCATGAACTCTCCTACTGGGTAATGAACTTTTGGGCTTTTTTTCTGAATGATTCCGTAAACCTTCTCTGCAACTTGTATAGGATTGCCCCCAGCATCAACATGTTCGTTCATCAAGTTCAACGATTTTTGATACACCTCTTGATAAGGCGAGCCATCTGTAACTGGCGAGTGATACCTACCTGCCGCTATATTGGTAGCAAAATCCCCCGGGGCAAGATTGGTAATGGTAATGTCAAAATCCTTGACCTCCATTCTCAAAGCTTCTGTAATTAATCCCAATGCACCTTTAGATGCAGAATAATACCCTCTAAATGGTAGGCCCATATAACCAGCAATGGAGGTGATATTTATGATTTTTCCTCCACCTTGTTCACGCATTTGGGGCAAAACGGCTTTCATTACATGCACGGGTCCGTGAAAATTAATGTCAAAAACATTTAATATTTCTTCATGTGGTGTTTCTTCAATAGGGCCAGTAATGCCTACCCCTGCATTATTGATCAAAACATCCAATCTTCCCTCCTTAGAAATGACATCGGCAACCGCTTTGGTAATGGTCTCCGGAATCTTCACATCCAGTGGCAAGAGCTCAAAAGCGTCAAAATCTTGGTAGTTTTTTGGATTTCTGGCGGTGCCGTAAACCTTAAAATTCTTGGAGGTCAAATAAGTACCGATGGCCTTTCCTAAGCCTGAGGAACCACCAGTTATCAAAACAACTTTTTTATCCATAATTACGGTTTAAAATTGTAGTTGAAGCATTCACAATTACGTGACTTTTGGGAACAAAAAAAGGCAAGCTACCTACATCGCACCGCTACGACCACATACCCTTGCTGCGTTCCCACCCTGGGGGATTTTGCAGGAGCTGGTCGTGTAGGACTTGCCAAATGCAAATATACGACCTTTTAAATTTGCTGCAATCATATTACATTCTTAATTTCGATGGTCAAGCATGTTTAATATGAAACACGTTTTAAAAATTATGACTAAACTACTTTCAGTTTACGGATTCTTACTTTTTTTTCTGGCTTGCGGCGGAGATAAAGACCCTGCCAAACTTTTTGATATTCAGCTTGAAGGAAACAAAAAGAAGTTCCAGCAAAAACAGGAAGTTGGCATTGCCATAAAGAACAAAAAGGATATTGAGATATCTATCCCTGACTATTTTATTGATGGCAGACAATTGACCCAAGCAAATGGCAAGGTAATTCTTAACATGCCCACTTTGGGAAATAAACTGTTGGTCGCAAAATTTAAAATTGAAGATCAGCAAGTAGAAATTCAAAAAAAGATTAAGCTCTTGGCCGCAAAAGCACCAGAAGTTTATACCTATGAAATTATCAACACCTACCCCCATGATCCAAAAGCTTACACGCAAGGCTTGGAATTCAGCAATGGAGTTCTTTATGAAAGTACCGGAAAAAAAGGAGCTTCAACTGTTAGAAAAGTAGATTTTGAAACAGGAGAAATTCTTCAACAAATAGATCTGGACAAAACAGTGTTCGGAGAAGGCATCACCTTGCTCAATGATAAGCTCTACCAACTAACCTGGCAAAGTGGGCTTGGGTACGTTTACAACCCTTCAAACCTGGAGAAAATTCAAAATTTTAGCTATGGTGAAAGCCGCGAAGGCTGGGGCCTTTGTAACGATGGTGAAAAGCTCTTTAAAAGCGACGGAACAGAAAGAATTTGGTTTTTGAACCCAACTACCCTTGAAGAACAGGGCTATATTGAAACTGTGACCAACAAATCAATATTCAATATGGCAAACGAGCTGGAATTTGTGGACGGGAAAATCTATGCCAATGTCTACCAAAAAGAAAGCATGATGATCATAGATGCCACTTCTGGGGCCATTGAAGGCGTAATAAATTTTGGAGGGCTGAAAAACAAAATCGACAAAGGGCCACAATGGGACGAAGGCAATTCTGTTCTCAACGGAGTGGCCTATCATAAGGAAAGGGGAACTTTTTTTGTAACCGGTAAAAACTGGAACAAGCTTTTTGAGGTGAAAATCCGCAAAAAAAGCTAATGCAGCACTACAAAGAAACTTTTAAGGTAGTAGAAGAAGATCTTGATGACCTTAACCATGTCAACAACATAAGGTATATTGAGTGGGTTCAGGAAATATCTAAAAACCATTGGTTAAAGGTTGTGGATGAAGCCACCAGGAATGAAATGGTCTGGGTAGTGAAAAACCATAATATCACCTACGCAAAACCAGCAAAGCTCGATGACCCAATTGTAGTGAACACACATATAAAAAGTACAAGAGGACCATTGTCCACAAGAGTTGTTGAGATACGAAACAATAAAACCGAGCAACTTTTAGTTAACGCTATTACAGAATGGTGCCTTTTGGATGCTAAAACGTTTAGGCCAAAACGGGTTCCAGAATCAGTTCAAAATTTATTCAAAAAAGTGTGAACCACTGGTATACAAAGTTAATCGCGATAGTTTTAGGGCTTGCTCTTGTAATTACATGGAGCTCTTGCCGCAAGGATTTTGATTATTCTCCTAGCTCAGGTAACTTGGAATTTTCCAAAGACACTGTTTTTTTGGATACCATCTTCACCAATATTGGAAGCAGTACCTATACTCTTAAAGTATACAACAGAAGCAGTGATGATATCCTAGTTCCTTTTATTGGTCTGGAAAGCGGTCAGAACAGCAGCTATAGGCTTAATGTAGATGGCATGGCCGGAAAAGAATTCACCAACATACCTTTATTGGCCAAAGACAGCTTGTTTGTTTTTATTGAGACCACTTTTGACGTTGCCCAAACTTTTGAAAATGAGTTTTTGTATACTGATGACATCATTTTTGGTAACGGCTCCAATGCGCAGGAAATACCATTGGTTACGCTGGTAAAGGATGCTGTTTTTTTATATCCGAGAGAACTATCGGACGGTACAAAGGAAACCTTGGTTCTTGGTTTGGACGAAGAGGGGAATGAAATTAGCATTGAAGGTTTTCTTTTAGAACCAGATGAACTCCAGTTTACCAATGAAAAGCCTTACGTAATTTATGGCTATGCAGCAGTACCTGATGGCAACACCTTATCCATTGAAGCTGGAGCTCGCATACATTTTCACAAAAACTCCGGGCTCATAGTAAGTTCAGGAGCGTCTCTACTGGTAAATGGCTTATTGAGCGAAGATCAGGAGTTATTGGAAAACGAAGTTATCTTTGAAGGTGACAGACTGGAGTCGTCTTATGCCAATGAACCCGGACAATGGGGAACTATTTGGTTAAGAGAGGGAAGCATAAACAACAGTATTTCCTATCTCACCCTTAAAAACGCAACAGTTGGTCTACGTGTGGAGGGTGATGACCTGTTGACCACTCCTACCCTAACACTAACAAACTCTCAGATTTACAATAGTTTGGACACCAACCTTTGGGCAATAAAAGCAAGTGTAGTAGCAGAAAATATGGTCTTGGGCGGTGCGGGCAATATTTCGTTCCATGCAAATTCTGGTGGAAAGTACAGATTTGCTCATTGTACACTGGCCAACTATTGGAACAACGGGTTCCGTTCTGGAGTAACACTGGCCCTGGACAACTTTATACAATCCACTACGGGAGAAACGATTACTAGAGATTTAGAAAATGCGGATTTCATCAATTGTATAATTGATGGCACACAGTCCATTGAACTTTCACTGCAACAGGATACGAACGCAGCTTTTAATTTTAGTTTTAGAAACTGTCTTTTGCGGTTTAATGATTCTAACAACCAGTTTACAGATAACCCTTTGTTTAATTTTGAAGATACTGGTTTATATGAGAATATAATTTTTAACTCAGAGCCAGATTTCACAAAGCCTTTTGAAAATCAGTTTCAAATAGGAGCAAATTCTGCTGCTTTAGATGCTGCCGATTCCAATATTGTCCCACCAATACTATCTGATATTTTAGGAGTGAATAGGACCCTAAATCCTGATATTGGTGCATATGAAAATCTTGCGGATAATTGATTCTTCCTTCAAAATTCATGGTTATTTAACAAAAAAAAGGTGATTTTGTGGGAAACCCCCAGTTTTTTTAAGGGAAAACTGTAGTGAGTTCTTTTCATGCGTTAGTAACTTGCAACCAGTACTTTACACATGGATTATACGTATATCATAATAGACTCTAATGCTACTACAAAGCTACAATTGCAACTTTATTTGCAAGAGTATGGTGATTTTACATGTATGGGTACAGCTCAAAACCCTGAAGAAGGATTGAATACTATTTTAAAGTTTACACCAGATGTAGTCTTTATCAACCTTGTTGAAGACAGCATGCCTTACTTTCAGATGATTACAGAGTTGAACCAGTTTATGCAGGCACTGCCAATTGTCATAGGCTTTTCAACAACAAAAAAGTACGCATATAATGCCATTAAAAGTGGTTTTTTTGATTATTGGATTCTTCCCCATAATGAGTTTGATGTGCGCAAGAGCATAATGCGTTTGCGAAAATTGCATCCTAAACAAAACATGCCCTCCACCATCTGCCTGAAAACTTACAATGATTATCACTATTTAGATACCAATGATATTTTGTATCTAAAGTCGGATAACAACGCTACTGACTTTTTTATGCGGGATGGCAATGTGGTAAGTGCTTTTAAAACCCTGAAGTCTTTTGAGGAAAGACTTCCAGAAAGTTTTATTCGCATACACCAGAGCTATATTCTAAATAGCAGGTACGTATCTCGTATCAATTACGGCAAATCCATTTGCACGCTTCGCAATGAAACGGAGAAAGAACTTCCTTTTTCCAAAACCTATAAAGGCAAAATAGATACTTTAAAGGAAATGCTCTCCAAAGCATCCATAAAAGCCCTTAATTAAGTTAATTCTCATAGTTTTTCTTAAAATTCTAATACAATTATTACAAATACTAAAACATTTGTAGCACTAAGCAACTAGACATTTGTGCTAAATATCTTGCCGTCGTGAACCTAAAGTTCTAACCCTAAAACCTAATATTATGAGAAAGACGCTAAGTATTTTGGCAATTGCAGTGATGACTTTTGGAATGTTTTCTTGCGAAGCAGAGACAGATGTACAGGAAACAGAAAACCTAATGGCTAGTTTGGAAGATCAGGATTCCACCGACTCTGATTCATCAAACCCTGATGATAGATAAGCATCTTGAAACCCAATAAAATGACAACTTTTTTAACAAAAACAGCTGTTCTGTCAATTGGTTTTAGCTTTTTATCATGTAATGTAAATTATAGTGACAAGAATTTCTCGAATTCGAGAGTCATCACAACTTCAAGAACAAACGAAACAATAGTAAATCAAAAGAATCTGGTTCACTTCATTGTAAGAAATAGTTCTGAAAACTTAATTTCTGTGATGAACGACGATAGAGAGTTATGAATGAATCCAATTTTGAAACATGGCCCTAAATCCTATTCGGTTTGGGGCTTTTTTTGTTACCTTGTAGTAAAAGAAAACAAAAAAACGCTTACTTTTTAGTATATCAAATTGAAAAACAAGTATATAATTCTAGTTCTTCTTATTTTGTCTTCCTGTGGGAAGGAATCAACCCATAGGGAAATTGGGTCTAATCCTAAGTCCGAGACAATAAAAACATGGATTAATATTGCGCGCGACAGCTCACATCTCTCTATCAATGAAAGAAAACAATTTTTAGAAAAAGCCGAGTTTGATGCAAATGAACTCTCCAATGATACACTTCGTTTAAGTCATCTTTCCAGAATTTCTCTGGCCTATAAAAAACTAAACGATTCTTTGAAATTTAGAAAAATGAACCGAAAAGTTCTGGATTTGTCACAAAATGCCAAAATATATATGGCTCTTGGCGAATCCCATTGGGATTTAGCTTCTTTCTTTCGTTCAAATGATATTTTGGATAGCGCTTACTTTCATTATAGAAAGGCATATAAAAGTTTTGATCAATTAGCCATAGATTCAACATCACTTTCTTTAAAGGGGCGAATGTTATATAGTATGGGTAGAATTCAAGATTCTTATAAAGATTACTTGGGAGCTGAAGTGAGTATCACGTCTGCTTTAAAAATCTTTGATGATTTGGAGGATGATGGAAGACTTTACAATTGTAACAATATGTTAGGAATTATCGCCAAGGGTATGAATAATTCGCAAAAAGCATTGGAATACTATCAAAAGGCATATACTTATCTACAAAGGTATTCACCTAAAAACAAGATTGAATACATAAGGCAGAACAAAAATAACATTGCGAGTGTCCTTTTAGATCAGAAGAAATATAAAAAAGCAAAAGTTGCGTATCAAGAACTCTTAAGCGATAATAGTTTCAAGACTGAAAGTCCTAGATTATTTTCCTTAGTCCTAGTAAGTCATGCTTATACTTTGTTTAAAGGCGAAAAAGATTATGCACAGGCTAATGCCATTCTTTTAAATGCTATGAATGTGAATGATAGTATTGGTTATTCATTTGAACAGGCCAGAACTAAACAATACTATGCAGAGCTTTTAGCTGCTCAAGGAGACACTATTAATTCTACTCAATATGCCAAAGAATCTAGATTATTGGCAAAGGAAACTTCAAACAATGACAGGTATCTAGAGGTATTACGCCTACTCACAAATATAGATAGTGAAAACGCAGTTGCTTATTCCAATGAGTATTATGACCTAAGCGAAAAAATAAAAGACGAAGAACGGGCCATACGAGATAAATTTGCCCGTATCCGTTTGGAGACAGATGAGGTGATCCAACGCAATGAACTGCTTTCCCGCCAAAAACAGATATGGATAGGGGTTGTATTGGGCCTTGTACTTCTGGGTATCTCACTTTTTACCATTATCTGGCAGCGCATAAGCAACAACAGGTTAAAGTTTCAACAAAAACAACAAGAAAGCAACCAAGAAATTTATAACCTAATGCTTTCGCAACAAGGTAAGTTTGAAGAAGGCAAGCAATTGGAGCAAAAACGTATCTCAGAGGAGCTACATGATGGTATTTTGGGCCAAATGCTCGGAATACGATTGATCCTTAGCGGTTTAAATGACAAAGAAGATGAAGCTTCTGTTGAACAAAGGGCAGAACTTATTGAAAAACTAAGGGAATTGGAGGAAGAAATAAGGACCATTTCACATGAGCTTAGTGATGCTTCTTATCAAAAATTTTATAACTTTATTGTATCCCTGGATGACCTTATAAGAACTATAAGTGATTCTTCTGGGATTTCATGTTCTTTTACGTATGACGAAAATGTGGATTGGGATGATTTGCAAGGCGATATAAAGATCAATGCATACAGAATTGTTCAAGAATCGCTGCAAAACTGTGTAAAACACGCAAAATGTAAAAATGCAAAAGTAAATTTCAGTACAGAAGACAACATTTTGAAATTGACTATTGCAGATGATGGTGTCGGTTTTGACATAAGCAAGGGAAAACGCGGTATTGGTTTGCGAAATGTAATTTCAAGAGTTAAAAAAGTAAAAGGCACTTTAGATATTGATAGTAAAAAAGGTAAGGGAACCGTTGTTACCGTTTCATTGCCAAATAGCTACATAAGATTAGATAGTTTAAATGACATTTCGGAACGCAAAGAAGTACTGAATGTTTAAATCAACTGGTATGAAGACACTGAGAATATTGGCGATAGACGATCATGAGATGACCATGCTTGGGTATAAATTTATCCTTGAACGAATTGTTTTTGAAGGTCATAGTATCATTGTAGATACCGCCAATACTTATGAAATGGGCAGAAAACTTATAGAAGAATCCGCTAATTCATTCAAGTATGATATTCTATTTTTAGATGTTCAATTATTTCCACCTAACGAAGATCAGCCACATACCGGAGAAGATTTGGGAGTTTTGGCACGTAAACTAGTGCCAGAGACCAAGATTGCCTTCATGTCTTCTTTTAGTGACAATTACAGAATAAACAGTATTCTAAAAACCGTTGACCCAGATGGATATTTGGTAAAAACGGATATAGACCCAAAAACTCTGGAAGATGCTGTTAAGACCATCACCTTAAATCCTCCCTATTACTCATCCAAAGCGCTTTCTGCCATTAGAAAGAAAATGACCAATGATATTAGCTTAGATGAGAAGGATAAAAAGATATTGTACCATCTTTCCATAGGTACCAAAAATAAAGATTTGGAACATTTTATAAGGTTGTCCCCCTCTTCTATTGAAAATAGAAAGCGGCATTTAAAATCACTTTTTGGTACTGAAAATGAAAATGATCTTGCTTTAATTTTAGCGGCAAAAAATAGAGGATTCATATAATTCCTATCACATCCATAGAATAGGTTTATTGTCAGATTTTAACCACTTTCGGCTTTTTTTATGCAAAAAAACGGGTAAATAGAAGAAAACCCCCAGAATTTTTAAGGTTTTCCTCTAATCCAAAAAAAAAGATTCGCTTTAACTTTGGATTAGAACAACTATGCAATCCATTGAATATGCCATTCCAAAGAAAAGTCAAATCTAATTTTCCCCTAGACGGCCAACAGGCTTTTGTTACCGCCGATGGTCTGGATGATTTCATTAAAATCCTGGAAAAAGATTTTTATGCCGAGGTAAAAGTGCAATGCCATTACCATACAAGTACTGAGAAAACAGATTTAATTCTGGACCTATATTGTAATTTTGGACTTACAGAAAGTCTTCATCATTTTAACAAAGGAAATTGGGGTGGTTTTGCTTGCGATTTAGAAGGTGCAAAGGGCATATCTTCATTTGATGCAGCTTTTCAAAAGCTGAGCAAAGTGAATAAAAATGCTATTGATATTGCTGAACTTTCTTTGCACTTTAGGGATACCTCCATTATAGTTTCTAGAATAAGTGATTATAGTATTCCTCAACAATTAGCTGCAATAATATTCAAAACCAGTGCACATTTTGTATATCTCACAAAGGGATTGACAGAAATGCCTTATGAGATTTTTGTTCCCGTTTTTGAAGATCACACCCGAAGTGTCTTAACATTGGAAAAAAACAACAAAAGTTATTTTGATTATTGGGGACTCTATTTTGATGACGATTTACAACATGATGTAATCGTGTACAACCTTAAAACAAAACAACTTCGTAAGGAAGATTTTTTCCTTTTGGATTAAACTATTTCTAAACCTTAGGCTTAACCTAAGTACATCCCGCAGTTTCTAAGCGTTAAATAAAGGTCTTGACTTCATTAAGTCATTGACCTTTATTCTTATTTGGTCAAGATGTTCTTCATTCTCCGGATTCATGATAACTTCATCTATAAAATCAACAATGGTTTCCATATCCGCTTCTTTTAGTCCACGAGTGGTAATGGCAGGAGTTCCAAATCTAATTCCAGAAGTAATAAACGGGGATTGATCATCAAAAGGAACCATGTTTTTGTTGGCGGTTATTGCAGCCAGTTCCAAAGCTTTTTCTGCATCCTTCCCTGTAATATTCTTATTTCTTAGGTCTATCAACATCATATGGTTGTCCGTTCCACCAGAGATGACCTTATAATCCTTTTTCATAAACGCTTTTGCCATAGCATCTGCATTCTTCTTTACCTGCAACATATAATGTAGGAAGTTATCAGAAAGTGCTTCTCCAAAAGCAATTGCCTTGGCGGCAATGATATGTTCTAATGGGCCACCTTGATTTCCTGGAAAAACTGCCAGGTCTAACAAACCAGACATTTTGCGGAGATTGCCATTTTTAAGGCGAATGCCAAATGGGTTTTCAAAATTCTCTCCCATCAAGATCAAACCTCCTCTTGGGCCTCTTAAAGTTTTATGCGTTGTGGTGGTAACAATATGGCAATGTGGAATAGGGTCGTTCATAATACCCTTAGCTATCAATCCTGCCGGGTGCGAGATATCTGCAAGCAATATAGCGTTTACACTGTCAGCAATTTCTCTAAATCGCTTAAAATCCATATCTCTGGAATACGCAGACGCGCCTGCTATAATCAGTTTAGGTTGTTCTTTAGTGGCAATTTCTTGAATCTTATCATAATTCAAAGTTCCTGTTTCTTCATCCACCCCATAAAAAACCGGGTTGTACAATTTACCAGAGAAATTTACAGGTGACCCATGAGTTAAATGTCCGCCATGGGACAAGTCAAAACCTAGAATGGTATCCCCTGGCTTTAAACAAGCATGGTAAACCGCTGCATTTGCTTGTGAACCAGAATGTGGTTGAACGTTTGCATAAACAGCTCCAAAAAGTTCCTTAGCACGATCTATAGCGAGTTGCTCAACTTCATCGACCACCTCACAACCACCATAATACCTTTTTCCAGGGTAACCTTCAGCATATTTATTGGTTAGAACCGAGCCTGCTGCCTCCATAACTTGAGGACTGGTAAAGTTCTCAGAAGCTATAAGCTCTATACCTTCTATCTGGCGTTCCTCTTCCTGTGCTATTAGTTCAAAAATTTCGTGGTCTCTTTGCATTTGCTTTTAAATTAAGAAGTGCTAAAATTACGAATAGAATAGCTAATTAAATCGAAAAAAATTGTTGTAGAAATTGATTTTATCAAACAACAATTAACAATAAAGAAGGAATTCCAAAACTTCTTAAAATATAGTTTTTATGCGTCTTTCACCGATATTATACTACCGTTTGTCCTTTTTCGTTAATAGAATGTAGGTTTTTGGCACGGCTGTTGAAAACCATATGAAAATCAATAAAATCAAAAGCCATGAAAAAACTATTACTTATTAGCACATTGGTCTTACTTGCTGCCTGCGGTGGAGTAAAGAAGACGCAAGAAGCTTTAAATAGCGGCAACTACGTTTCCGCTATGAACAAAGCCATTAAAAACTTAGCAGAAAACAAGACAAAAAAAGGCAATCAGGCCTATATTTTACTTTTAGAAGATGCTTTTGCCAAAAACTCGCAAAGAGAGCAGGAGCAAATTACATTTTTACAAAAAGACGGCAATCCTGCAAACTTAGAAGCTATTTACAATAAATATCTTCAACTAAAACAGATTCAAAAACGTATTAGGCCTCTTTTACCTCTAAACCTTAGGGATGAAGGTAGAAATGCATCTTTCAATTTCTCAAATTATGATTCTAGCATTCTCAACACAAAAAATGAGCTGTCAGAGTATTTGTACAACAATGCCTCTAACTTATTTACCACGGCTCGTGAAAAAGAGGATTATAGGGCAGCGTATAAAGATCTAAAATATTTGCAAGACATTAATCCCGGATACAAAGAAACCGTGGTCAAGATGGATGAGGCCTATAGAAAAGGTCTAGAATATGTAAGAGTAGACATAGGTAATGATACGGAGCAAATAATTCCGGAGCGGTTAGAAGATGAATTGTTGGACTTTAACACCTTTGGTATTGACGATTTTTGGACAGAATACCATGCAAACCCTTTGTCCAATGTAAAATACGACTATGCCATGAACTTGAATTTTAGAGAAATAAACATTTCTCCAGAACGGGTGAACGAAAAGCAGATCGTAAAGGAAAGACAAATAAAAGATGGTTACGAGTTTCTGCTTGATGAAAACGGAAATGCCGTAAAGGATAGTTTAGGAAATCAAATTAAAGTAGATAAGTTCCGTACGGTAAGATGCAACTTCTACCAGTTTACACAGTTCAAAGCGGCCCAAATTGGAGCTAAGGTAAGTTTCACTGATCTGTCCAGTGGTCAAGAGATAAATTCTTATCCCTTATCCAGTGAGTTTGTTTTTGAACATGTATATGCAAACTACAAAGGAGACAAAAGAGCATTGGACAACGATTTAGCTCCTCTATTGGATATTAGGGCTGTTCCGTTTCCTAGCAATGAACAGATGGTATATGATGCCGGTGAAGATCTTAAACAAAGGCTAAAAACCATTATTAGGCAATATCAGTTTAACTAGATATAAAAAAGGCCCCAACAAATGTTGGGGCCTTTTTTATATATATTCCAATAGGTTGGTATCCGCAATTGCGCCGTGCGAAGTGTGATACGTTACCTCGCCATTCTTTATGATCAAAAGTTGTGGAGACTGATGCATTACCTGGAACTTGTATTGCACTTCGTTAGAAACATCTCTATGGGCGTGCAAATCCAGAAAGTAAATATCTTGTTCATCACTAAGTGAATAGGAACCGGTAAACATATTTAGTACCATTCGGCTAATACCACAAGTGGTTGAGTGCTTAAAAATAAGTTGAGTTCTTGTTTTTGATTTTTCGGCAATTTCATCCAATTGTTCTACTGATGTTAAAGGAATCCAAGGAATGATTTTTTCCTCTTTTGCCGACTCACCTTTATTTCCAAATACACTACCAAATATTCCCATATCACAAATTTAGTTGTTCTGTCGACTAAGAACAAAAAGCTTACAAAACTGACGAAATGTCCTCTGTTTTAAGACTTTTAGCGACATTTTGACTGTATCCTTGTAATGGTAAGGTTGTTGAAATGTTAGAAACAAAAAAACAATTGAAAATGAATTTCAACAATTACACTATAAAATCACAAGAAGCCGTACAGCAAGCGCAACAGCTTGCCCAGGGGCATGGACATCAACAAATAGAAAATGAGCATCTATTTAAGGCTATAGCTGAAGTAGACGAAAATGTACTACCATTTATTCTAAAAAAATTAAATGTGAATACAGCACTGCTCAATCAAATTCTTGATAAGGAATTGGAAAGTTTCTCCAAAGTATCTGGAGGCGAGATAATGCTCTCTAGAGAAGCGGGTAAGTCTTTGAATGAAGCCAGCATCATAGCAAAAAAGCAAGGCGATGAATTTGTATCTATTGAACATTTGTTGCTTGCTATTTTTAAGTCAAAAAGTAAAATAGCCCAGATTTTAAAGGATCAGGGAGTTACAGAAAAAGACTTAAATGCAGCTATTCAAGAATTAAGAAAAGGTGGAAAGGTAACCTCGCAAAGCGCAGAGAACACCTACAATTCATTAGATAAATACGCAAAAAACCTTAATCAACTTGCAGACAGTGGTAAGCTAGACCCAGTAATTGGTAGAGATGAAGAAATAAGAAGGGTTTTGCAAATTCTATCGAGAAGAACAAAGAACAATCCCATGCTAGTGGGTGAGCCAGGTGTAGGTAAAACAGCCATCGCTGAAGGGCTGGCCCATAGAATAGTTCAAGGGGACATCCCAGAAAACCTTAAAAACAAGACCATTTATTCTTTGGATATGGGAGCGCTAATCGCTGGAGCCAAGTACAAGGGTGAATTTGAAGAGCGGTTAAAATCGGTTATTAAGGAAGTAACCTCTTCAGATGGAGATATTGTACTTTTTATTGATGAAATACATACGCTTGTTGGTGCAGGTGGCGGTCAGGGAGCAATGGACGCAGCAAACATTTTAAAACCCGCATTGGCACGAGGAGAACTTAGAGCTATTGGGGCAACAACACTGGATGAGTATCAAAAATATTTTGAAAAGGACAAGGCGCTAGAGCGTAGGTTTCAAAAAGTAGTCATAGACGAACCAGATACGGAAAGCGCTATATCCATCTTAAGAGGAATAAAGGAAAAATATGAAGCGCACCACAAGGTCAGGATAAAAGATGAAGCAGTAATTTCTGCTGTAGAACTTTCACAACGCTACATAACAAATCGTTTTCTACCGGACAAGGCTATCGACCTCATGGATGAAGCAGCATCTAAACTACGGATGGAAATCAATTCCAAACCAGAAGAGTTGGACGTGCTGGACCGAAAAATTATGCAGTTGGAAATTGAGATTGAAGCCATAAAACGAGAGAATGACAAGGCCAAACTACAAAGCTTAAATCTAGAACTTGCCAATCTTAAAGAAGAGAGAAATGAGATTTTTGCTAAGTGGGAAAGCGAAAAGACCGTTGTGGACAATATCCAGAAAACCAAACAGGATATTGAAAACTTTAAATTGGAAGCTGAACGTGCCGAACGCAATGGAGATTATGGCAAAGTCGCAGAACTGCGCTATGGCAAAATAAAGGAGTCGCAAGAAAGATTGGAAAAACTGCAAGATGAGTTGGCTAATCAGCAAAGCGCAGGAACGCTTATCAAGGAAGAGGTGACCAATGAGGACATAGCAGAAGTAGTGGCCAAATGGACTGGTATTCCCGTTACCAAAATGTTGCAAAGCGAACGTGAAAAACTCCTGCAATTGGAAGATGTGCTACATAAGCGTGTTGTGGGCCAAGAAGAAGCGATCATAGCTGTTTCTGATGCAATTAGAAGAAGTAGAGCAGGGTTGCAAGATGCTAAAAAACCTATTGGCTCTTTCCTCTTTTTAGGAAACACCGGTGTAGGTAAAACCGAATTGGCAAAAACACTGGCCGCCTATTTGTTTGATGATGAAAACGCCATCACGCGGATAGATATGAGTGAGTATCAAGAGCGTCATTCCGTAAGCAGGTTGGTGGGCGCGCCTCCTGGATATGTTGGTTATGACGAAGGAGGACAACTAACAGAAGCGGTTAGAAGAAAACCATACTCTGTAGTTCTTTTAGACGAAATTGAAAAGGCACACCCAGACACATTCAACATCCTGTTGCAAGTTTTGGACGAAGGAAGATTAACGGATAATAAAGGGCGCGTAGCTGATTTCAAGAATTCCATTATTATCATGACCAGCAATATGGGCAGTCAAATCATCCAAGAGAAGTTTGAAGATGCATTGGATGTTCAAAGTGCAGCCAGTGCAGCGCGTGTTGAAGTTATGGGATTGTTGCGAAAAACGGTTCGTCCAGAGTTTTTAAACAGGATAGATGATATTATCATGTTCACTCCTTTGGATAAATCCAATATTAGAGCAATTGTAGGGCTCCAACTAGAACAATTGAAGAAAATGGTATCTAAACAACACATTACCTTGGATGCCACAGATGAAGCTATCGATTATCTAGCAGAAAAAGGGTACGATCCTCAATTTGGAGCAAGACCTGTAAAAAGACTTATCCAAAAGGAGGTCTTGAACAACTTGTCTAAAGAACTGCTATCTGGTAAAATAAAAGCAGAAAGTATTGTTCTTCTAGATTCATTTGATGAACAACTTGTCTTTAGAAATCAAAACGAATTAGTGAAATAATCTAATTTTCAACTGATTAATGCCCTTACTTTGTTAAAAGTAAGGGCATTTCTTTTTTAAAATACCATACAGTATATGTTTTTTATATATTAGCATCAGCCATGCACTAGCCAGAACCACTATGACCAAAAAAGCAGAACGTACCACCGCATATATTATTGAGACCGTAGCTCCAATTTTTAACAAGTTTGGATATGTTGGCACCAGTATGAGCGATCTTACAGAAGCTACCGGTCTCACCAAAGGTGCTATTTATGGGAACTTTGAAAATAAGGAAGCTTTAGCATTATCTGCTTTTGAATATAACCGCAGTCACCTTTTGGCCATTGTTGATGAAAAACTCAATATAGAAGGTAAATCATTGGACAAGCTTTTTTCTCTCATACGTTTTTATAGACAATATGATGTTTTTACGCTTCCTTTTGGTGGCTGCCCAATTCTAAATGTAGGAGTAGATGCACAAAATAACAATAGCCAACTTTCTGCTGCTGTTAAAGAAACCATCAAAGAAATAGAGGGCAAAATAGCACTGGTTTTAGAAAATGGTATAAAACAAGGGGAAATTCATTTACCTGTTCCACCTCTCCAATTTGCAAAACAATTGTTTACCATGCTTCAAGGGGCAATAGCCATGTCAACAATGACAAGAGATCGAAAGTATTTGGTAAATACCATTGCCTATTTAGAACAACTGGTAAAAAAGGAGATAAAAAAATAGCCCTGCCCTTTACTTTCCTCTAACTCTGAAAATCCAAGTTTTATCTGGGTATTTTCCAAAAAACTTACTGTCTCGAGCTTTGCGGGCTTCATTCATACTGTTATAGCGATCTAAATAAACATAATTGTACTTATTTAAACTTCTGTAGAAAGATTTTGGATTCAATCCCTTTTTCCTGAGGGCAATCATGAAGTTGTCAAAATATTTTTTTGTACCAAAAACATTGGCAATTAAGTAAAATCCTGGCTCCAGCCCTTCTGCATTGGCGACCTCTTCATATTTTTCGTTAGGTCGTACTTCAACATTTTGTTCCTTCTGCAATTTGGCAATGCTATCCAATTTCTTTTGCTCTTCTTTTAATTTTAAAGCGGCCAGTTGAACTTTGGTAATGGAATCTCTTATAAATTGTTGTCTGATCAATAGTTCCTCTTCTCTTTTAGTCTTTTCTATTTGCTCCTGCTCCACTCTTTTCCTTTCGGTCAGCGCTATTTCTTCAGCTTTCTTGCGCTGTTGTTCCTCTTCTTCAGCTCTTATTCGTTCCAAAGCTAAAGCATCTTCTTTTTCAACATCAAAGCCAACAACTTTTTTACGGTTATCCGTTTTTCCAAAATGATAGGAAGCAATCAATTCAAAAGTAGGGTCTTCATCACTTAAGGGAGAATCCGTACCAAATTCCAATAAACCGCCAATAGATAATTGCTTGGCAAAAGTTGCTCCCAACCCTCCAGAAACTCCATAAAAACTGTTATAACCTCCCTGTACCCAGAATTTAGATGTTGAAAACAATCCATTGATTCCAAACTGAGTATCATGGTCTGGTATTGCCCTTACATAAACAATTGGTCTTACAAAACTGTTGCTTTCATTTGAAAATACGTTTACGGGAAAATCATTGCTTAACGTACCTGTCAATATTCTTAAATCTCCTCCTCTTCCTGCATTGTCAGAAAAATTATAATCCAACGCATTTTCCACGGCCAATCCTAAATTGAACTGGTTTACTTGCAATCGTATTCCTGGAGAAAAAAGGACAATAAAAGCATTTGTACCCTCTAATTGTGGCAAATCAATATCTGGATCTGGAACAAAACGATCATCTGCCAATTTTTCTTGAAACCCAAATAGGTTAGCTCCAACTATTAGTTTAATATTATCTTCAAACACAAAATTGTACGCATAGTTAATATTGGCCCCAACATCTACAAAAATTCCTGTATTATGTTGCAAGAAACCAATCCCCAAAACTGATTTTTGATTAAGTTGGTGGGTATAGTTAGCAAATATGCTGGTTGGGTCTCCATCCACAGTCTGCCATTGCCATCGTGTCCAGATGGAAAAAGAATTGGGATTGTTCCAATCGGTACCATAAGATGCATTTAACAGATTTGAATTGAATTGAGTAAGGTTATGTTGTCTAACATCAGGGGGGAGTGTCCTCTCCTGCGACCAGATAGATGCGGCCATTAAAAGCATTATAATACAAACCACGGACTTAAGCATACAAGAAAACGAAAATTAAATGTTACATTTAAACATCATAAATATAACATAAGAGGGACCTTTAGAATAGTAATCATGAGAACGACCAAACTTATAATTGCAATTACAATTTTTATTGTTGGAAGTATTAGTTGCAATGACTCCAATAAAGATATGGAAAATACCAAAGAACCGGTGGTTTCCACTTTCTATTTTATAAGACATGCGGAAAAGGATAGAACGGACCCTGAAAACAATGATCCCGAATTAAATCAAGATGGTTTAGGCAGGGCCATACATTGGGCCGAAGTTTTTGACCCTATTGATTTAGATGTGATATACTCCACCAACTATGAGCGTACCTCAATGACCGCAGCACCAACATCTGTTAAAAAAGATATTGACGTAAAGTATTACGACCCAAAATCAGTAGATATTGAAGCATTTAAAACCTCGAACGAAGGACTTAATGTATTGGTTGTGGGCCACAGTAACTCAACCCCAAACTTTGTGAATAATCTTCTTGAGATCGAAAAATACGAACATATGGACGACCATGACAACAGTAGCCTCTTCATTGTTAGAATCATTGATGGAGTAGCAACTGATATTCGTCTAAAAATGGATTAATTTTTAGTTACCTCTATTTCTAAAAGCTCTATTTTAGAAAGTAGCTCCAGTTCTCCTTTTTCAAATAAATTTCCTGTTTCAAAAATGGAAGTTTCCTTTATTTTGGCCTTGTAGTTATTATAATCTACAAAACGAATGCCATTAACATAACGTTCATTATAAGCTTCGCGAAAACGTTGGCCACCGCCGTTTACATGAAAATCATAGGCTAAATAGTCTGGCTTAAATGTTTCCTTATTGAACCAGTATACATAAACATCATCAAAATCCTTACCTCCGTTATTTTGATCAAATGTGACTTTGACCTTATAATAGTTTTTTCCCTTTATTGTTTCCTCTCCTAAAAGCTCTTTGCTAACCGCTTGGTCGTTTAAACCGTATGGAAGCCTGGCAAAATAATGTACCGAGTTAACAGAATTAGCATACCTGTTTGCAATGGAATCAGATAAATTTATAATTGTATCATTCATATAACGCTTAAAAGCCGAGTTGGTTTTAACATCGGTTATAGTAACGGAGTCCAAAAAGGAGATGCGTTTTAATACTTTCTTCCCCCCAGCACTCTCAGAGATATACTTTCTATCCCTAAATAAAAATGACGTGCCATGATCGGCATAAAGGCTTCCTCCACTATCTTCTATGGATTTGTCCACAACTTCTTGAGCGGTAAAACTTGGTTTGGGTTTTTCTTTGCAGGCAAAAGATAAAAGCAATAGAGCTACAACAAAAAGTCTTTTCATTAGTTTGGTTTTCATTGATAATCGTAAAATCTATTGTAACATTACAATTTTCTTGGATAAGAGTTTCTATTTTTGCCAACAATGCAGAAAAATATTAACATAAAGAACAAACGGGCCAGATTTGATTATGAAATTTTGGACACCTATACGGCCGGGATTGTTTTGGGAGGTACTGAAATAAAATCCATCCGTTTAGGCAAAGCATCATTGTCCCAGAGTTTTTGCGAATTTAATGATAAGGGGGAACTCTTTGTTATTAACATGCAAGTTGATGAATATAGCCATGGAGGGCATTATAACCACAAACCCAAGGCAGAGCGCAAGTTATTGCTCAATAGAAAAGAATTAAAAAAATTACGTAAGGAGGTTACAACCTCAGGACTCACTATAATTCCGCTTAATCTTTTCATTAATGAAAGAGGATTGGCCAAAGTAAACGTAGGGCTGGCAAAGGGTAAAAAATTGTACGACAAACGTGAAACAATAAAGGACAGGGACAATAAGAAAGATTTATCCAGGATTAAGAAGAATTTTAATCAATAACTTCAATTTTTATTTTCTAATAAGGGTACAAATCGGAAAGAGCCCAATTCTTGCTTTTCAAATTCTTTTTCAGATTTTCTTGTAAAAAGTGTCATAATTTGCTCTTCAACCCCAACAGGAATAACCAAACGTCCTCCTACTTTCAACTGGGACATTAACGGCTTTGGAACTTCGGGGGCCCCAGCGGTAACAATTATGCCATCAAAAGGAGCTTCTTCTGGCAATCCTTTGTATCCATCACCAAAAATGACCTTTTTAGGGCGGTAATTCATTTTACTAAAAAACAGTTTGGTTTTTTTAAAAAGTTCCCGCTGTCTTTCTATAGTATACACCTTAGCTCTTAAGTGGAGTAATACAGCGGTTTGATACCCACTTCCAGTACCTATTTCCAAAACAGAATCATTGGGTTTTAAATTGAGCAATTCTGTTTGAAAAGCAACTGTATATGGCTGGGAAATGGTTTGTTCAGCCCCAATGGGAAATGCTTTGTCTTGATATGCATGGTCTTCAAAACTACTATCTAAGAACAAGTGCCGTGGTATTGTTTTTATGGCATCTAAAACTTTTGAATCCTGTATTCCTTTAGCTGACAACAATTCGGCCAACTTGTTCCGCATACCCCTATGCTTTAAAGTATCTTTCATGTTTTTGGTCTGGTACACGAATTTATAAAGTTCTCCACTAATTTTATAACTAGTTGACTTCTTATTTTTATGGAAGAGTGGTACCATATCCTTATTTTTGACAAAAACAGTACATATGCTAAAAGTTGGTGTCCTAGGTGCAGGACATTTGGGTAAAATTCACCTCAGGCTCTTAAATGAATCCAGCAACTATGAACTAGTAGGGTTTTACGACCCAGATGAAATCAACGCGAAAAAAGTAGCGGATGAATTTGGGTACACTTATTTTGAAAACATCAATACGCTTATTGGTTCGGTAGATGTTGTGGATATCGTTACGCCTACCCTATCCCATTTTGATTGCGCCAAAAAGGCCATTGAAAAAGGGAAGCATATCTTTATTGAAAAGCCCATTACCAATACTTTTGAGGAGGCTGAAGAATTATTGAAATTAGCTCATGAGCATAACATAAAAGGTCAGGTTGGACACGTAGAACGCTTTAACCCCGCATTTTTGGCGGTAAAGGACAATATTGAAACACCCATGTTCATTGAAACCCATCGGCTAGCTGAGTTTAATCCAAGAGGAACCGATGTCCCCGTAGTATTGGACTTAATGATTCATGATATTGATGTAATATTGAGTGTGGTAAAATCCGAAGTAAAGCAAATCAATGCCAGTGGGGTTTCTGTAATAAGCAAATCACCGGATATAGCCAATGCAAGAATCGAGTTTGAAAATGGCTGCGTAGCAAATCTTACTTCTAGTAGAATTTCCCTTAAAAACATGCGGAAATCCAGGTTTTTCCAGCAAGATGCTTATATCTCGGTAGATTTTTTGGAAAAGAAAGTTGAAGTGGTAAAAATGAAGGACGCTCCAGAAAATCCTGGAGATTTTGATATGGTTCTGCAAAATGCAGAAGGTGAAAAAAAGCAAATCTATTTTGAAAACCCAGATATTGAAACCAACAACGCCATATTGGATGAGCTTGAAACTTTTGCAGATGCCATTAAGAACAACACAGATCCAGTGGTAACCCTAAAACAAGGAACACAAGCCTTACGTGTAGCCCTTCAAATTATAGAATCGTTTAAAAAATAATTTAATGAAAACTATTGCAGTAATTGGAGCCGGAACAATGGGTAATGGAATTGCTCATGTTTTTGCGCAAAATGGATTTCAAGTACATCTTATAGATATTGCGCAAGCATCTTTAGAAAAAGGTTTGGCAACCATCACCAAGAATTTGGACCGTATGCTGGCCAAAACCTCCATATCAGAAAAGGACAAAGAGGAAACATTAGGTAACATTTCAACATATACAGATTTAAAAGAAGGTGTCTCGGGAACAGATTTAGTTGTTGAGGCCGCCACAGAAAATCTAACTATTAAACTTAAGATTTTTAAAGATTTAGATGAGGTTTGCGATGCCAAAACCATTTTGGCCACAAATACTTCATCCATATCAATAACCCAAATTGCAGCGGCAACAAACCGTCCAGATAAGGTAATTGGCATGCATTTTATGAACCCTGTACCCATTATGAAACTGGTAGAAATTATTCGTGGGTATAGTACATCTGATATGGTTACAAAAACCATTATGGAATTATCAGCAAAATTAGGCAAGACCCCAACCGAAGTAAATGATTATCCAGGGTTTGTGGCCAATAGAATTCTCATGCCAATGATCAATGAAGCTATTGAGACCTTATACAATGGTGTAGCCGGAGTTCAGGAAATTGATACCGTAATGAAATTAGGTATGGCCCACCCCATGGGACCATTGCAATTAGCGGACTTCATTGGTTTAGATGTTTGTCTTTCTATCTTGAATGTAATGTATGATGGGTTTAAGAACCCAAAATATGCCCCATGCCCCCTATTGGTTAATATGGTCATGGCAGGTGAATTAGGGGTAAAGTCTGGCGAAGGATTTTATGATTATTCAGAATCAAGAAAAGCGGAAAGAGTCTCAACACAATTTAATTAAACCTTAATGGCCCATGTAAAACCATTTAAAGCCATTCGCCCAACAAGGGATAAAGCTTCTTTTGTAGCTTCTCGCTCTTATCAAGAGTATTCTAAGGATGAATTAAAATCTCAACTGAAGTACAATCCTTTCTCTTTCCTGCACATTATTAACCCAGGATATAAATTCCATGAAAGCATTGCAGGCAAAGAACGGTTTAAACTTGTGTATAACAGATATCTAGAATTTTTGGAGGACAACATCTTCCAAAAAGACGAGGAAGCATCTTTTTACCTCTATCAAATATCAAAAGGAAAATTCAAAACGCTGGGGCTCTTTTGTGCCTGTAGTGTATTGGATTATCAGAACGATGTTATCAAAAAACACGAGGATACCATTCAACATAGGGAAGAGCTCTTTGCAGACTATCTGAATACGGTAGGGTTTAATGCAGAGCCCGTGTTAATGACCTATGCCGAAAATGAATCTGTAAGTAAACTATTAAAAAAAGAAACAGAACAAGAACCTCAATACAATTTCACAACTACAGATAAAATAAGTCACAAACTTTGGAAAATAGCGGACAAGCAAGCCATTGACAAACTGCAATCCGAATTTTCTAAAATAGATGCCCTATACATTGCGGATGGCCACCACAGAAGCGCTTCGTCTAATCTGTTGGCAGAAAAAATGAAATCAGAGCACAAGTCTCATACGGGCAAGGAAGCTTATAATTATTTTATGACCTATCTCATTCCTGAGTCCGAAATCAGGATATACGAATTTAACAGGATGGTCAAGGACTTAAATGGTTATACTAAAAATGAGTTCTTGATTAAATTGGACACCTATTTCAGGATTGAAAAAAAAGACGATGGACTCTATAAACCCACTCAAAAACATCATTTTAGCATGTATTTGGATGGCGAATTTTATTCACTTTATCTAAGGAAGAAAGTATACCAATTCACTGATGCCCTAAGTGAGTTGGATACTCAAATACTGTACAAGACCATTTTAGAGCCCGTCTTGGGAATCCATGACTTACGCAATGACAAACGTATTTCTTATGGCTATGGAAAGCACAATGTTATTGGGATGAAGGACGCTATTGACAATGGGAAATTTGCAGTGGGATTTAGCCTTGTCCCTATCAACATAAATGAAATTAAGGCCATTGCAGATGCAGGATTGGTGATGCCCCCAAAAAGCACCTATATAGAGCCTAAACTAAGAAGTGGGTTAGCTATCTATGAATTTTGAAAGAATTGAATACTAAAAACGTATGTCAATAAAAGATAATCTTACAGCTATAAAAGACAAACTTCCAAAGGAAGTAACTCTTGTTGCGGTTTCCAAAACCAAACCCAATGAGGCCATTCTAGAAGCTTATGAAGCTGGACAACGGGTTTTTGGGGAAAACAAAATTCAAGAAATGACCCAGAAATGGGAAACATTACCTAAGGATATTAAATGGCATATGATCGGGCATGTGCAACGCAATAAAGTAAAATACATGGCCGAATTTGTTTCCTTGATCCATGGCGTAGACAGTTTTAGATTGCTTCTGGAAATCAATAAACAAGCTAAAAAATATGATCGTGTAATTCCTTGCTTGCTTCAAATGCACATAGCTGAGGAAGAAACCAAGTTTGGACTGGACAAAACCGAACTTTATGCCGTTATCAACTCCCATGATTTTATGGCATTAGAAAATATCAAAGTTGTTGGTCTAATGGGCATGGCCACCTTTACTAAAGATGAAAGACAGATAAGAAAAGAATTTGCTTCGTTAAAATCCATTTTTGATGACTTAAAGCAAAAACTTCCTGATATCCCTGTACTTTCAATGGGTATGAGTGGTGATTATGCCATTGCCATTGAAGAAGGAAGTACTATGGTGCGAATTGGAAGTAGTATCTTTGGAGCCCGTAACTATTCATAATTCATATTTTTTCAGCATTTTTCATGTACGTCATACTCGATATCGAAAGCACCGGAGGAAAATACAATGAGGAAGGTATCATGGAGATTGCAATCCACAAGTTTGATGGCCATAAAGTAGTGGATAAATTTATTGGTTTAATAAATCCAGAAAGAGAAATTCAGCCGTTCGTGGTTAAACTTACAGGAATAAACAACAAGATGTTACGTTCCGCACCAAAGTTCCATGAAGTGGCAAAACGTATTATAGAAATTACAGATGGCGCTGTTATTGTTGCTCACAACGCCCAATTTGATTACAGGATACTTCGAACAGAATTTAGAAGATTAGGCTATGATTTTCAAAGAAAGACACTTTGTACGGTTGACCTCTCAAAAAAATTACTTCCGGATGCTGAGTCGCACAGTTTAGGCAAACTTGTCCGTTCTTTGGGCATTCCCATGAGTGATCGCCACAGGGCAAATGGCGATGCAATAGCAACTCTAAAACTATTCAAACTGCTGTTAGATAAAGATTCAGAAAAAACCATCATCAAAGAAGTGATTCGTGAAGAAGCCCACGGAGAACTGTCACCAAAACAGTTGGATATCGTTTCCGATTTACCATCAAAAACAGGTGTATATTATATGCATGACAAGGATGGGGATATTATTTTTCTTGGAAAAACAAAGGATATTAAACGAAGAGTAAACCAACATTTTACAAATGTTGGGCAATTAGCAAGAAAATTACAGAAAGAAACTAAAAAGGTAAGCTATGAACATACAGGTAGTGAACTGGTTGCTATTTTAAAAGAATATCAAGAATTAAAAAGGACCAAGCCCAAATACAATACCATTACAAAGAAAAAGCTCTTTTCCCATGTAATTAATTTTTCAAAAAACGGCACTCCTCACATTACCTTGGATGTTGTGCACCATAAACATCAAAAAGACAAGAACATTGGTTTTAACGGTATTCCTTCAGCAAAAAGTTTTCTCAGCAAAATAAGTACTGAGTTTAAACTATGCCCAACCTCCTTAGGGCTAGATGTAATTTGTGAACATGCAAAAAATGGTTGCATGGATGGGTGTGCGGATGTTGAGGATGTTTTTGAATACAATCAAAAAATAGAAGCGGTATTTTATAAATATAGTGTTGTTGATAAGAGCATCGCATTATTGGACCAAGGCAGGGAAATTGGAGAACGTAGCCTTATATTGATTAAAAATGGAGCCCTAAAAGGCTTTGGTTATGTAGAACTTAATCACCAAATAAATAATATTCATATCTTAGAATCCATTATTACCCCAATAACGAGCGACGAAAACACATCTTTTATCATAGAATCCTATTTGAGAAAAAATAACAAACTCAAGGTTTTGGAATTAACGCCTGCCCTTTGAAAGAGCATAAAATACATTCTGGTTGGAAAAATACGCTTCATGAAATCATTTATGAAGCGGACACACCTTTAGGAAAGTTTTTTGACATTGTCCTTTTTGTTCTGATTGTGCTTAGTGTAATTCTTGTGATGCTGGAAAGCATAAAGGAAGTGGACTTGCATTACCATAAGATTCTATTGACCTTAGAATGGGTGGTTACCATTTTTTTTACCCTGGAATACATTGCAAGACTCATTAGCATTAAAAAACCATTGAAGTATGTCTTTAGCCTCTATGGTATCATTGATTTTGTATCGACCATCCCACTTTATCTTTCATATATTCTTGCTGGTTCTCAAGTTTTGTTGGCCGTAAGAGCTTTCCGTCTCCTGCGGGTTTTCAGAATATTAAAGCTTGTAAAGTTTATGGGAGAGGCATCTCAACTAAAAGCGGCATTAAAGGCCAGTAGGGCCAAAATAGCGGTTTTTATCTATGTTGTTTTGATTCTTTCCGTAATTATGGGTACGATCATGTATCTTATTGAAGATGATGAGGCTGGTTTTACCAGTATTCCCCGAAGTATTTATTGGACGATAGTAACATTGACCACTGTAGGTTATGGGGATATTGCTCCTCAAACCAATTTAGGGCAGTTTCTGGCCACGGTAATCATGATTATGGGATATGGAATCATTGCGGTGCCCACTGGCATTGTCACAGTCGAGTTTTCAAGACATGGAAAAGGCAAAAAAGGAAATAGTCTTGTCCATACAAACACGCAAGCTTGCCCCAGTTGTGCTTCCGAAGGTCATCGTGATGATGCTTCAAACTGTTATAAGTGCGGAGATTTGTTATGAGTTTAAAAACTTTGATTACAGTGGTTGGGCCTACCGCAATTGGAAAGACCAAATTGGGAATTACACTTGCAACACATTTTAAAACCGAGATCATTTCTGCAGACTCTCGCCAATTCTTCAAAGAAATGAACATAGGTACTGCAGTGCCATCCAAAGCGGAGTTGCAAGCCGTTCCACATCACTTTATCCAACACAAGAGTATTTTTGAACCTTATTCCGTAGGGGACTTTGAAAAGGAAGCGACCGTAAGAATAGATACACTTTTCCAAGACAAGGATTATGTTGTTATGGTGGGCGGAAGCGGCCTTTATGTTGATGCTGTAGTAAACGGGTTAGATGAATTTCCTGATATAGATCTAGAGTTGAGGCACTCTTTAAATCAAAGGCTTGAAAATGAGGGCTTAAAATCTTTGCAAGAAGAACTAAATGCCAAGGACCCGAAATACTATAATTTAGTGGATATTCATAACGCCCATAGGGTAATACGGGCTTTGGAAGTTTGTATAACCGCCAAAAAACCATACTCCTCGTTCTTGAATCAGAAAAGAGAAAAGAAAAATTTCAATTCTTTTTATGTTGGCATTAAAGCGGATAGAGAGGTAATCTATGAGCGCATTAACCAACGAGTAGACACAATGATTAAAGATGGGTTATTGGATGAAGCAAAAAAACTATATCCGCACAGAGACCTTAATGCGCTGCAAACTGTAGGGTACAAAGAGCTCTTTGCGTATCTTGACGGTAGTTCTTCTTTGGATTTTGCTATTTCAGAAATCAAGAAAAATACGAGGCGTTTTGCCAAAAGGCAATTAACATGGCTAAGAAAAAATAAGCATATTCTTTGGGTGGATTATAATACTGAACCGTCACTTATCCTTGAAAAAATCACTAATGAACTTAAATTAAATCCGCATGCCTAATATTAAAAGGGTATATGTTATAATGGGCGTATCTGGAACCGGAAAGTCTACCATTGGCAAACTGTTATCCAAGACACTGCAAATTCCTTTTTTTGATGGAGATGACTTTCACCCAGAGGCCAACATAAAAAAAATGAAGGCAGGAAACCCACTAAATGATGATGATAGAAAGGGATGGCTCATAAGATTAAACGAGTTGGCAAAAGAACACAAGTCCCAAGGGGCAATAATTGCTTGCTCTGCCCTTAAAAAAAGTTACCGAGACATTCTGTTGGAAGACATGAAAGGAAGTCTTGAGTTCATTTATTTGAAAGGTTCATTTGAACTTATCAAATCAAGATTGGAAAGCAGAAAGGGACACTTTATGCCACTGAAACTTCTTAAATCACAATTTGATACTCTTGAAGCGCCCGAAAAAGCCATTACAGTCCCCATTTCTTTAACTCCAGACCTGATTGTACAAGAAATAACAAACCAACTACAATGATTGAAACCAATTTGTTAATAGCCGTTTTAGGCGGTATTGCCGTACTCTTATTTTTAATTTTAAAATTACGTATCAATGCTTTCATAGCACTCCTGATAGGCAGCATTACCGTTGGACTCATAGCAGGTTTAAATGCAAATGAAATCATCAAAACCATTCAGGATGGAATGGGCAGTACTTTAGGCTTTGTGGCCACTGTGGTAGGTCTGGGCGCAATGTTCGGAGGAATCTTAGAGGCCTCTGGTGGAGCAAAGACCATAGCAGATTTTATGGTATCTAAATTTGGGTTGAAAAAAGCGCCATCCGCAATGGTGATTTCTGGTTTTTTAATAGCTATACCCGTTTTTTTTGATGTAGCATTTATTATTCTTGTTCCTATGATCTACGCATTACAGCGTAAAACCGGCAAATCACTTTTACTGTATGCAATACCTTTACTTGCAGGACTGGCCATAACGCACGCCTTCATCCCTCCCACTCCCGGCCCTATTGCAGTTGCGGATATTATAGGGGCTGATTTGGGGTGGGTTATATTGGTTGGTTTTTTAGCTGGTATTCCAACTGCTTTGATTGCAGGTTTGCTATTTGGTCGATATATATCAAAAAAGATATTTGTGGAAGCCCCTAAACTGGTCGAGAGTAAGGACCCACCAACATTGCCTCCTATTGGGCAAACTTTGCTGATCATTGCTTTCCCCATCGTCCTTATCCTTTTGAACACCATAGTCTCAACTGGTGTAATGGGAATAACCAATAAAATGGTCTTAAATGGAATCGCTTTGGTGGGTCATCCTTTTTCAGCTTTAATTATTGCAAATATTTTGGCTTGGTATTTTTTTGGAATACGAAAAGGGTTTACCAAACAACAACTTTTTGATATTACAAGTAAATCCTTGGCTCCAGCAGGCACTATTATATTGCTTACCGGTGCGGGAGGAGTTTTTAAACAGGTCTTGACAAATACTGGTGCCGGTGAACTACTGGCAACTTCTTTGAGCAATGCCGGTTTTCCTGTTTTGGCCTTTGCGTTTATAAGTGCTGCTATTGTTAGAATTGTTCAGGGCTCTTCTACCGTAGCAATGATAACAGCTGCCGGATTGGTATCTCCTTTGTTGGTGAACGCTGCATTAAGCCCAATAGAGCTTGCATGTATGGTAATTGCCATAGCTTCCGGGGCAAGCATCTTTTCTCATGTTAATGACAGTGGTTTTTGGTTGGTTGGTCAGTATTTGGGCATTACGGAAAAGCAAACATTTAAGTCTTGGACCATGATGACCACCATTCTTGCATTTGTTGGAATCTTTACCGTATCCATTCTTTACTTTTTTGTATAAAAAAACCACCTAAAAAGGTGGTTTGTTATTTATATGAAGATTACTCCTATTGGTTTTCTGCTTTAACAACCAATCTAAATCCTTCTCCGTGAATGTTCAAGATTTCCACAACGTCATCGCGCTTTAAATACTTTCTTAATTTGGCGATATATACATCCATACTCCTAGAGGTGAAATAATTGTCATCTCTCCAGATTTTTGTCAATGCCAATTCTCTGGGCATTAAATCATTTTCATGCAATGCAAGCAATCTTAACAACTCGTTTTCTTTAGGAGAAAGCTTTACAGGTTCTTCTTCCATGTATTTTAAGAAACGTAGTTTAGAATTTAGATGAAAATTGCCTATTTCAAATTCAAATTGTTTACTGTCTGCCAATGTACTAGATGCTTTTCTTTGAAGTATTGCTTTAAGTTTCATTAAAAGCACTTCAGAATCAAATGGTTTATTTAAATAATCATCTGCTCCCGCTTTATATCCTTTAAGCACGTCTTCCTTCATGGTTTTTGCAGTAAGGAAAATAATTGGCACATTCTCATTTTTTTCCCTTATTTCCCTTGCTAGCGTGAAGCCATCTTTGTAGGGCATCATAACATCCAAAATACAGACATCATAATTGTCCTTTTTGAATTTTTCAAAACCTTCCATTCCATTTTTTGCCAAAACAACGTCAAAGTCGTTCATGGACAAATAATCCTTTAATACAATCCCAAAATTAGGATCGTCTTCCACCAATAGTATTTTCTTTTTCTCTGTCTCCATAATTTTCTAAATTAAAGGTAGTTTTATAAAGAAAGTACTTCCTTTCCCTTTTTCACTCTCTGCATAAACCTCACCCTGATGATCTTCTATAATTCTTTTTACGTAAGCCAATCCCAATCCATGGCCTTTTACATTATGTATGTCTCCGGTATGTTCCCGGTAAAATTTTTCAAAAACTCTTTTTAGCACCGCCTTGCTCATTCCAGCTCCTTGGTCCTGTATTTTTATGATTATACTGTTTTTAACCACTTCGGTAAAAACATCAATTTTTGGGGACTCTGTTGAATACTTCACCGCATTGTCCAGAATGTTTACTATTACGTTGGTAAAGTGAACATCGTTGGCCAAAACCTCAGATCTCTCTGCTTCCAAATTGGACTTTACATAACCTCCCCGATCTTCAACAATCAATTCAACATGAGCTATTGCATCCACTATTATGTCGTGCACATCTACCCTATCCTTTCGAATGTCAAGTTGGTTTTTTTCCAGCTTAGAAATTCTAAGTACGTTCTCCACTTGTGCGTGCATACGTTTGTTCTCATCTCTAATCATACCCAAATAGCGCAATACCTTTTCCTTATCCTCAATGGACTTTGGGTTTCGTATGGCTTCAACTGCCAGATTTATTGTCGCAATTGGAGTCTTAAACTCATGAGTCATGTTATTTATGAAATCTGTTTTTATTTCAGATATCTGTTTCTGCTTTATCAACTGGTAGATTGCACTGGAGTAGGCCACCATAATTACCAATGTAAAAATCAACGATAACAACGCCATGCTCATTATGGATTGAAAGAGAAATTTCTTCATCGTTGGAAACGTAAGCAACAATGAAAAACTAGTATTTCCTTCACTATCCTTGAATATTGGAGCTTTGTACATCTTGGACTCTGAAAACTTGAATTTCTTGGATTTTACCTTTGTTGGATAACCTTGACTGTAAACTCCGTATTCATAATCTATATCAATATTTCTATTGCCCAATTCCTGACTTAGCAGTAATTCTAATTCTTGTTTGGATACCCTTTTATGTATTGGCCTACTTTTAGCATACTCCATAAAAACATCTTCCCAAGCAGCTTTATCAATTTTGGACAACCCTCCAATCTTTTCAGCTTTTTGAATAGGCGTTAGACTGTAGCTTTTACCATCTAGTCCATATTCTTCTTTAAAGACGGCTTTGGTTCGCTTGCTCGTATAGTTTTTAATTGTAGTGGTATCCTCTTCCCCACTTAAATTATCAAAGAACGTTGATGTTATATTATAATCTTCTTCTAGAATTCCATGTGAATAAAACAGAATCTCATCGGAATTCAAATCTCGATCAACAAATAAAAAATTTCTGAACTGAGTGGTTTTAGGTTGTCCAATACTATCTACCAACGAAGCTAAACGATCTGAATAGTCTTTCATCTCCCTCTTCTCCACCCTGCTGGCTACTTTATCCAGTATGTCTGTTACCGTTCTTGAGAATTGCTCCTCCTTGTCGTCTACTGATGTTCTTATCCAATACACTTGAACAAAAATTATCCCAGTAAGAGATAAACTCATGAGAATGACGAGAAGAACGAATAGCTTCTTGTTCATTGGGGTAAAATTAGAAATTTAACATTTAGGCCTTTGACCGTTTAACCTAACCTTAACAAAAATGTTAAAATTACTGGTCAATCCGCTTGTCTTACAAGTCTTTGATGAAGTTCTGCGACTCTTTTTTCGGTGATTTCCAAATCAATATTGTCAATACAAATATTTGAAAGAGCTTCTTTTTTGTCATCGCTCATTTGGTTTTTCATACGACCCAAAACTTCTTGCTTGCTTGATCCATCCCTTTCTATTACTCTTTTAAGACGAAAATCTACCGGCGCCTTTACCAAAATTACATAGTCGTAATTGTCTTGTGCATCGTTTTCAAAAATCAACGCTGTCTCCTGAATCACGTATGGTGCTTCTTGATTTGAGGTCCACTCCAAAAAATCTGCTCTAACCGCAGGATGAACAATTTTGTTTAACTTTTGTAATGTCTCAGGATTTTCAAAAATCTTGTTCGCGATAAAATTCCTGTTTAGAATTTCACCTTCGTAAGCTTTATCTCCCAGCAATTCTATTATTGCATTTTTTAACTCAGTTGAAGTCGTCATTAAACGTTTTGCCTCAAAGTCAGAGTCATAAACAGGTACTCCAAGGTCTTTGAACATGCCTGCAACTGTGCTCTTGCCGCTTCCTATCCCTCCTGTAAGTCCAACAACAATCATTTTTGTTCTAAAACAAAGTTAACCTTATTTTCAAGTAACCTAACTCCATGCACCTTTTCCGGTTTTCTTGTAACCTCCAAAAACAACGCATTATTGTTTGAACCGCTTAACTGCTTGTAGTCCGCAATGACTTCAAAATCCTTTTCAGTGATTGATTTCAATTGTTCTATGGTGGCTTTGCAAAGTACGGATACAGAATTAGGAAAAGTATTGATTTGATAGCCTTCGGGCAGGTTCAACACTCGGATTTGAACATCAAAAACTTTCTCTGAGAATTTTGCAACTTTTCCAGAAACGTTGGTTCTATTGATTGAAAATATGCTATTAGATAGGTTCTTGGGAAAAACCAATAAAACATCTTTTGAAAAATCAGAAGAAACATTAGCCAGTTCTATCTTTGATGTATATATGACATTTAACGTATCTATTTCGCTTTTTGGGCCCTTCACTAAAACCATATTCGGAGTTACAAGTGGTTCACCTTGTAAAATATAGTTTTGTTCAAACTGTAAATCCAAATTTGCTTTTATTGGCACTTCCTTGGATGCTACTTGATAAAGATCCACAACAAGTTTGTCCCTATCTAGGTCGATTAAGGAAATACTCTGGGAAAGTTGACGTTCCATTTGTTTTTTCAGGACATCTTCGGTCAATGTGAAATTACCGCTCTCATTCATCACTTCGGATAAATCTACATCTACTCGTTTGTTCACAAAATTGTAATAAAGAAACTTAAACCCACTAGCTCGCAATTTAGCCTCAATAGAATTAATCGCATTATTGCCCAACAACAATGTATCTGGTAAGTTTTTGTAGTTTAAACTAAAATTGGCCCTAGATTCGTAAGGCTCTGACAAATTGCTCAAAAACCAAGCAAGGAATGAACATACCAAAAAGAGGAAGAACACCTTTACCTTCCTTTTATTTAGTCCACCAAATACTTTTTTGAACACTTTTTACTTTTTTTTAAAAAACAATTTAGGGAATAATACTTCAGGCTCCCTTTTGCTAAAATTAACCAAGATCGTGGATTTTAAAAAACCTATTCCATATCCAGTAAACTGTGTTAGTGCTGCAAAAATTGCCAAGGACGCCACTTTGATGCTTTTATTTTTCACCAACGCATCAAAAAACAAGAATAAAAAGTATCCTATGACTATCCCCAAAGGAAAAATGATTCCGGCCAGAGCCATGATAAACACCCCTATTAATCCTATCATAAAAAGTGTGGGAAACCAATAGGTCAGTTTTGCCGTTCCTTTGTGCCATTTATTTAAAATTGGCCTAACCATACCAAACTTATTGACTTGAATATAAAACTTGTTCCAGTCTATCCGCCTTTTATGGTAAACAAATGCTTTTGGAAACAATCTGGTGATATACCCTGCCTTCCATATTCTAAAGGATAAATCTGGGTCTTCTCCAGGATGAATTTGACCAAACCCACCCACTTTATCAAAAGCTTCTTTAGAAATGCCCATGTTGAAACTACGTGGTTGAAACTTCCCCACGGATGTATCGCCTCCCCTTATACCTCCTGTTGTAAAAAATGAGGTCATTACATAGTTTATCGCTTTTTGAACCGCAGTGAACGATTCATGTGCTGCATCTGGCCCACCAAAACAGTGAACAAAATTTGTATGCAGCTCTTTTTTTACTTCGCTTAGATATTGGGCGGGAAGAATGCAGTCAGAATCAAGAATAATAAAATAATTCCCCTTTGCGTTTTGCATTCCATAATTTCTAGAATCGCCTGGACCGGTATTTTCTTTAAAGTAGTAAGAGATTTGAAGCTTTTCTTGATAGCCTTTTACAACTTCTTTTGAATCTTGTGCAGAACCATCTTCTACAATGACAATTTCATAACTATCTTTAAAATCCTGTTCCACAAGACTTTCTAACAACTCTTGAATTTCTTCAGGTCTGTTGTACACCGGGACGATTATGGAAAAAATTGTATTCATCTAAAAACACAAAAGCCATCCATTAAAAGGATGGCTTTTGCAACTGTATGTATTATTTATTTTGTAAACGCATCAATAACTTCTTGACTTACTCCGGTATTGGAAAATCCTCCATCATGGAATAAATTCTGCATTGTAACTTTCTTTGTCAAATCAGAAAAAAGGCTCACAGTATAATCAGCACAATCTGCTGCAGAGGCATTCCCTAACGGTGACATTTTCTCAGCATAACTAATAAAACCATCAAATCCTTTGACCCCCTGCCCTGCAGTAGTTGGTGTTGGAGACTGAGAAATCGTATTTACTCTAACCTTCTTTTCCTTTCCAAAGAAATATCCAAAACTTCTAGCTACCGACTCTAGGTAGGCTTTATTATCCGCCATATCATTGTAATCTGGGAAAGTTCTTTGCGCTGCCATATAAGTTAAGGCAACAATACTTCCCCATTGGTTCATGGCGTCAGATTTATACAAAGACTGCATCACTTTATGAAAAGAAAGTGCAGAAACATCCCACCCTTTAGCAGTAAAATCATATTTCTCATCCGTATATGCCCTTCCTTTTCTAACATTAACGGACATTCCTATAGAGTGCAGCACAAAATCCAACTTTCCGCCCAAAATCTCCATAGCCTGTGTTACCAAATTCTGCAAATCTTCCTCATTTGTTGCATCTGCAGGAATAATTTCAGAATTTGTCTTTGAAGCCAGCTCCTTAATTTGTCCCATACGCATTGCAATAGGAGCATTGGTCAACACAAAAGTTCCGCCTTCTTCATGAACGCGCTCCGCTGTTTTCCATGCAATCGAATTCTCATCCAACGCTCCAAAAATGATTCCTTTTTTACCCTTTAAAAGATTGTAAGCCATATTAACTATCTATAGTTGATTTCGCGACAAAGATATTTATTCTTATCGAGTTTTGAGGTTTTGATTAATATGATTAAAAAGAGACTCTTTTATTGCAATAATTGTTTGGCATGGGCCAAAGCAGATTCTGATACGGACTTACCTCCTAACATTTCGGCAAGCTCGTTGATACGCTCGTCTGCATTAAGCTTTTTCATTTGAGTGCTGGTACTTCCTTCTTGTTCTTCCTTAAACACCTTAAACTGCTGTTGTCCTTTTGAAGCTACTTGAGGTAAGTGGGTAATAGAGAAAACCTGCATGGTATTGCTCATTTGCTGCATAATCTCACCCATACGGTTAGAAATCTCCCCGGAAACACCTGTGTCAATTTCATCGAACATCATAGTGGGTAATTGTTCGTATTCTGCCAAAATGGATTTTATCGTCAACATAATGCGGGACAACTCCCCTCCTGATGCTACTTTTTTCAGTTCACCGTAATCTGAGCCCTTGTTTGCAGAAAACAAGAAAGTAAGATTATCTTTCCCATTTGTTTTAAAAACAGAAGATGGGTTTACTTCTATTTTAAATGTTGCCGAAGGCATGCCAAGAGAATACAGGCTTTCTTGAAGCATGCTTTTTAATCTTGGAATTACGGTGTTTCTGGCATTTCTTATTTTAGTTGCCCGTTCATCTAACTGTTTCTCCGCTTTGGAGACTTCTTCTTCTTTTTCCTTAATTTTTGATTCTATATTTTCAACAGCATCAACTTGTATTGCCAACTGGTTTCGTAAACTGATCAGTTCATTAACCGAATTAACGTGATGCTTTTTCTGCAAATCATACAATTGTTGCAATTGCCCGTTTACCGTTTCCAATCTAGATGGGTTCGCTTCCACCCCATCCTTTATCTGTTCAAGCTCATTGGCTATGTCATCTGCTTCAATAAAAATGGACTGCACGCGCTCATTAAGAGCAGAATATGTAGTCCCAAAATCAGCCAAACTTTGAAAAGCCCGTTTTAAATCGGCCAATTTCCCCAAAACACCCACTTGTTCATCATTCAACAATTGATGCCCATGGGATAACTGTTCCATTATTTGTTCCACATTGTTCAACTGCTCAAATTCAGCTTCCAACTCTTCTTGAATACCTTTCTTTAACGAAGCTGTCTCCAATTCTTTTAGTAAAAAGCTATTGTAATCATGTTCCTTATTTGAGTTTGCCTGAAAATCCATCAAAGCCTGTAACTCCTTTGTAACTTGCCTATATTCTTCTAGATGCGTCTTGTAGGCTTTAATATTATTTCCATTTTCCGCAAGCGCATCCACTACCTTAAGTTGAAAATCATTTTCGGTCAATCTTAAAGTTTGATGCTGGGAATGTACGTCGACCAATCGTTCTCCCAATCCCCTTAAAATATCAAGAGTTACCGGAGAGTCATTTACAAATGCTCTTGATTTACCGCTGGGCAGAATTTCTCGTCTTAAAATGGTATGGTCTTCGTAATCTAAATCATGGGTGTTAAAAAAGCTGGGCAATTGATATTTTGAAATATCAAATTCAGCTTCTATAATGCACTTCTTCTCCTGATTCTTAAGGGAGGTCAAATCGGCACGTTTTCCCAAAACCAGTGAAAGTCCACCCAACAATATAGATTTACCCGCTCCGGTCTCGCCAGTAATAGTGGTAAATCCAGATGCAAATGAAACATTTACATCATCTATGAGTGCATAATTTTGGATTGAAAGATTTGTTAGCAATGCTGAAGATTTACTTTGTAAAGATAAATCTCTTTGGATAAATGCGCTAGTATTTTATCTCGTTCCAAGTGTTGGAGTAAAATGGTGCTACCCGATTAAGGGTTTCTTTGAGTTTTACGATGTCTATCTTTGGTCCATCAGAGAATATATTTCTTATCTCTTCTGACTTGGCATCGAAAAAAGTTTGAATTAAGAACGCATTTGGTCTGCGCTTGATCAAAGTTTCGAACAGACGCATACTGCCTGCAATAACTTGTTTTCCAGTACTATTGTTATCCCCAAGAATATCAAGTCCTTTTCTATGGTAATTGTACATGGCAATGCGGTATTCCCTAAAGGAGTTGCTCAATAAATTATCAACCAGCTCAAAACGGGTACGCTGTCCTGTTTCCTGGTTCCATCCAGAAAAATTTGACCCTTGTGCCTGCGTTACAATATTCTGGGCTTTTCTAAATAAATCGTCCCCTCCCTCCAAAGAAAAAGTATCTGCATCCAAACCTAAAATAACATATACATAATAGGATATCACTCCAATTAAATTGGATTCAAATACATTCTCGTTATACACCAAAGGTTGAAATTCTTGATACTGAAAATTAAAAGCATCGTCTTTGTAATTAAAAACTGGGCTTTCATATGAGGTATTGAAAACGGTTCTTGAAGATTGAATCTGAATATTAGCCTCAAACCTATCAGATTCGTATTGGGTTACTGTAATGAACATTCTGGCGCTTACGCGCTCATTCTCTTTATAAACCCTATTTGTCCATTTGCTTTTGTTCACAAAATCACTGAGCGACCGTTCCAAAGTTCTAAAAATCTGTTGATTCGTCTGGCTTACCTGATCAGAGTTGACGGTAATCGTGCAATTTAACTCTTGGGCAAAAGTTATTTGCGATAGTGATAACAAAAAAGTGAGCAATAAAATTCTACGCATGAATTCTGGAGGTGATTTCTTCCCAAATATCTGAAGCTACATCCGACTTCGTCTTCAAATCAAACGTTTTTATATCCAAATTCTTATCAATAAAAGTAATTTTATTGGTATTGCCTCCAAAACCTGCTCCGTCGTCTTTTAGAGAGTTTAATACGATTGCATCTAAATTCTTACGTTGCAGTTTTCCTTTGGCATTTTCAAGCTCGTTTTCAGTTTCAAGAGCAAAGCCGACCAAAAATTGATTTGTTTTTTTTTCTCCCAATGAAAGAAGGATGTCTGGATTTCTTTCCAGTTCTATTTGCAAATCACCTTCTTTCTTTTTCATCTTTTCCTTGGCAACATGTTTGGGGCGATAATCCGCAACAGCTGCCGCACATATTGCAACATCTGTTTTATTGTAATGTTGGTGACATGCATCATACATTTCTTGGGCAGTGGTCACTTTTATTAAATTGATTTCGCCATGATCGATATTTAGATTTGTTGGGCCTGAGACCAAAACCACATCTGCTCCTAAATTGGCAGCTCTTTTTGCAAGTTCAAAACCCATGGTCCCTGAAGAACGATTTCCTAAAAACCGAACAGGGTCAATTGCTTCATGGGTTGGCCCAGCGGTAATCAAAACTCTTTTGCCGCTTAAAGGAAGCCCGCGAGATAAATCTGTTTTGATGAATTCTACAATGGCTTCAGGTTCTGCCATACGCCCTTCTCCATACAAGCCGCTTGCCAATTCTCCAGAATCGGCAGGAATTATTATGTTTCCAAAGGACTTTAATTTTTTAAACGATTCAGCTGTTGACGGGTGCTTGTACATGTCCAAGTCCATAGCCGGGGCAAAATAGACTGGGCATTTAGCTGATAAATACGTCGCCAACAACAAATTATCACAAGTGCCATTGGCCATTTTGGAGAGTGTGTTCGCCGTTGCTGGAGCAATGATCATGATGTCCGCCCAAAGGCCAAGCTCCACATGGTTGTTCCAAGATAGACTACCATCTTCTTGGTTAACAAAATCTGTTAATACTGGATTTTTAGATAAGGTGGAAAGGGTAAGTGGAGAAACAAAAGAGCCGGCACTATTGGTCATAATAACTTTGACCTCAGCACCAGCTTTTATTAATAACCTAACAAGAAATGTGGTCTTATATGCGGCAATTCCCCCTGTAACGGCCAAAAGGATGTGTTTACCGCTAAGCACTTCTTATGCGTCTTTTTCTGTGTTTCTATAATAGATTTTGTCTTCCAACCATTCCATAACCGCCAATGCATGTGGTTTTGGCAATTTTTCGTAGAACTTGGAAACTTCTATCTGCTCCTTGTTTTCAAAGACTTCCTCTAAACTGTCACTGTACGTGGCAAACTCTTCCAGCTTTTCCAACAGTTCTTTCTTTATCTCTGAATTAATCTGAATTGCACGTTTTGAAGCGATCGAAATTGCCTCATAAATGTTATCGGTCTTGTCATCAAATTCGTTTCTATTGTGTGTAACTGTAGAAACAGGAGCTTTTGTATTTTTCAAATCTTGCATATGCTGCTTATTTAAACTATTTATTTGGAATTGGGATACTCGCCCAACTCCTTTTGGATTTTTTCGGATAGATTATCCGCTTTCTTTTTAAACTTTGTTTCTGGAAAATAGCGAATTAAGGTATTGTATGCGCCCTGAGCATCTTCCAAACGTTCTTTTTTTCTATTCTGTGTACTGTTAAGTGCTAAACTGGTAGCAGCTTCAATTCGATAATACAGTGCTTCCTCTCTGAAAACAGAACCAGGGTTGTCCGAAATAAAATTATCAAGAGCTGTAATTGCCGAAACTAGGATCGGGTAATTAAACTGTCCCAATTTGTTGAATTGTTTTGCTATTTCTATTTGCTTCTTTTCCTTCTTTGTTGTCAACTCCTTAGCCATGGTGTTGGCCTGTTCAAAATACTCCGATTCTGGGTAAGTATTGATGAATGTCTGCAATTTTGCCAACGCCTTATCCGTATCTGTTTGATCTAAAGAATATAAAGGCGAAAGTTCATAATAACTCTGTGCCCCTAAAAAGGACGCTTCTTGGATCTTGTCGCTCTTTGGGTAAGATTTAATAAAACGCTCAAACTGATATCCTGAAAGGTAATAGTCTTTGGTCTTAAAATATGTATTTGCAAAAAAGAACATTACTCGTTCTCCTTGTGGCTTACCCACATATTTTGGAGCTATTTGCTCATACAACCTTTTTGACCTTTTATAATCTTCCGCATCATAGTATTTCTGAGCCAAATCATATTTGGCCTTTACATCTTCATTTTTAAGCACCTTTTGGTACTCACTACATGAAGAAAGAAAAATTGCTACAAAGAGAATAGGGAGAATCGACTTCATTTTCAAAAACATTTTGCAAAATTAGTGATAATCAACGGATTTAAAAAATACATTTAAACTCTAAAAATAACAGCAGTAAAGACCATTCGCTAAGGTTTTAGCGAACATTTAACGAACTTCAAGCATGAACCTTGTCCAATGATTTCAAAAAGCTGTGTATTCTGCTTTTCAAATGTGGGGTGGCTTCTACCAAAGGTAGCCTAACATATGCCTTGCAAAGTCCCATAGATTCAAAAATGCTTTTTATTCCTGCCGGGTTTCCTTCTTCAAAAATCATCTCCATAAATGGTAAAAGGGTATGATGGATCTCATAGGCATCATCAGAATTGCCTTGTCTTCCAAGTTGTATCATTTCAGAAAACATATTGGGCAATCCCTGGCCTAAAACTGAGATAACCCCTGCTCCACCTGCCAAGACTGTGGGAAGTGCGTTAAAGTCATCACCAGAAATAACAAGAAAATCCATAGGCTTTCCTTTAATAATCCGGTCAATTTGTATTTTGTCACCAGATGCTTCTTTAATAGCAACGATATTGGGCACATTGGCCAAACGCAATGTAGTCTCTGGCTGCATATTGCTTCCAGTTCTAGAAGGAACATTATAAAGGATTATCGGTTTTGGTGATACCTCGGCAATGGCTTCAAAATGCCTGTAAATGCCTTCTTGGGTTGGCTTGTTGTAATATGGTGAAACAGATAGCACAGCATCAAACTCCGATAAATCAAAGGTATTAAGGTCTTCAATAACAGCAGCAGTGTTATTCCCCCCAATTCCTAAAACCAAGGGTAATCTACCTGCATTTGTTCTAACAACAGTATCGATAACCAGTTGCTTGTCGGTCTTGGAAAGTGTAACTGATTCTCCTGTTGTGCCAAGAGCTACCAAATAATCAATACCACCTTTAATGCAATGCTCAACAATTTGTTGAAGTGCATTTACATCAATAGACAAATCTTCATTAAACGGAGTTACTAAAGCAACTCCCGTACCCATTAACTGTTCCATTACAATTCTTTTAATACTTTCAAATACTTTTTCAGTTCGCCCTTAAAAACTTTAAAGTCTTTATAAGGAGTATTTAAAATTAAATCGTTGATTTTTGGATCCAAGGTTCCAAAGCCTACTTTGAGTCTTGCAGGGGTTTTAACGGATAGAAGCTTCATCATCAAATTGTCTTCTTCGTAATAATTGATCAACAGATCATACTCCCTACCTAAAAACTCCAACACGTAGCCATTTTCAATTACACCCTTCCAGCCTAAATCTTTGTCAGAAAAAATTTGGATAGCGTAAGGGGAATTTTTGTCGTATTCTCTTTTGTAACCAATAATCTTAATAGCATTTGGTCTAAGAGAAAACTCATCAATAAGTTCATAAAATGCCTCCGCATTTTTAAAGTTATCTACATCAACAATACAACCTATACTACTTATCCCCTTCTCCCTATTAACGGCCATAGGAGGTTTTTCCATTTCCTCCTGTAAAAATTTAAGACCCGATTTAACTTTAAATTTATCTTGGAGCCCTTTTAAAAACATATTTTTTATGCATTTTTACAAAGGTAATTATTCTACCAAGATTACTTAACAAAGATAACTACGTGAATTATTTAAAATTAAAACAAATTGTTGTATTTATAACTTTTTGTTTTTTACTGTCGTGCAACCAGCAAAAGGGACCGCTCTCAAAAGTTACCGGAAGGCAAATAAAAATTGATACTTCGTTAAATGCCGTGGATTCTATAGAGACCTTTGTAGCTCCTTTTAAGAATAGGATAAATGAAGTTTTGGACAGCACATTGGCCTATGCACCTAAATCCCTTCTTTTGGATGATGGAAATCGTAATACTGCTATGGGGAATTTAATGGCTGATATCGTTTTTCAAGAAACCTATCCAATTTTTAAATCTAAAATGGGTGAAGAACTAGATTTTGTGGTTCTAAACAGGGGTGGAATTCGCTCAATTATTTCTAAAGGTCATGTGACCGCGAGAAACGCGTATCAAGTAATGCCTTTTGAAAACTATATTTCTGTAGTCGAGCTTAGTGGCACCGCCGTTAGAAAGCTTATCACTTTTCTCTCGACATCTGAACGCCCACATCCAATTTCTGGAATGCAGATTGTATTGAACAAAAGAGGAGCACTGGAATCTGTCAGTATACAAGGTAGTCCCTTTGATGAAAACAGAAATTACTACGTTGCCACATCTGATTATTTAGTGCAAGGAGGACCCAGTATCGGTTTCTTTGACAACATAATTTCTACAACAGATACAGGTTACCTTTTACGAAATGCCATTATTGACCATTTTAAAAAAGTAGATAGTATAAAAGCAGAAGTGGACGATAGATTTATTCAACTTGATTAAATGAAAAGAAGAGATTTTTTAACAAACACAGCAGCCACTTCAGCTTTAATAGGTCTTGGAGGACTTGGTTTAAATTCGTGTTCCGGTTTTAACAGCAGACACATTACAATCTTGCACACCAATGATGTGCATAGCCATATTGACCCTTTTCCTAGCTCGCATTCCGCTTATGCCAATTTGGGAGGAGTAGCCAGAAGAGCTACTCTCGTAGATAATATCAGAAACGAAAATCCAAATACTTTGCTCTTTGATGCAGGGGATATTTTTCAAGGCACTCCTTATTTCAACTTCTATGGTGGTGAGTTGGAATTTAGATTAATGAGCAAACTTAATTATGATGCTGCAACTATAGGCAATCATGACTTTGATAATGGCGTTGATGGGTTGTTAGCGCAGGTTCCACATGCCAAATTTGAGTTATTGTCTGCTAATTATGACTTTACCAATACGGTAATGGAAGGCTTTGTTAAACCCTACAAGATTTACATGATAGATGAAATTAAAATTGGCGTATACGGCATTGGGATTGCATTAGACGGTTTGGTTACAAAAAGACTCTATAAAGAGACCAAATATCTAAATCCGTTTGAAATAGCTTTGGACATGGAACGTAAACTTAAAGAAGAGGAGAGTTGTGACCTTATTGTTTGTCTTTCCCATCTAGGGTATGATTACGACCGCCCCGAAAGACCTTCAGACACCCAACTTGCTCAAAGCACTTATTACACAAACTTGATTATTGGAGGCCATACACATACCTTTTTGGACAAACCAGACGTTCGCATTAATAAAAATGGAGATTCTGTATTGGTGAACCAGGTTGGAGCATTTGGCATCAACCTTGGCAGGATAGATTTTTATTTTGATGGACAGAAAAATACTTCTGCAAATGGAGTGAGTATTTCGGTGTAAAACCTCACGGGCAGGTTTATGGTATCTTTTTAACACTCTTTTGGATTTTTGGCACAATTCACGCTTTAAATCCAATCATTTACACAATACTTATTACCTCCTTTACATCTCCATAAGTTTTAATATAGGAAATTTCCTATATTGAAGAGTGTCCTTTTCTATGTCTAACTAGTAAAATCAAAAAATCATGTCACAATTAGATCCCACCTTTTTTAATACCAACGGATCCAGAAAGTTTACATATGCAGGATTTCCAGATGCCAAAATTCTTGAAAGCGAAACTTCATCAAAATGGGTGCAACATCTTCTTTTTGGAGATTACATCGCCATTTTAGATACTGAAGTGGTCAATGATCGCGTGCTGGTACGCTCCAGAAACAGAACGGGTTGGATTTCTATTGAAAACATACAAAAACAAAGAATTCTTGAGGTCAATTTTGTGGACATAGGGCAAGGTGATGGCTGCCATATGGTCACACCAGATGACAAACATTATTTAATCGATGCAGGTAAAGGAGACAATATGTACCGTTATCTCTATTGGCGGTTTAATTTGGATAAGAATACTAGTTTGCCAATGAAGTTTAAGGCCATAGTCAGCCACCCAGATAATGATCACTATTTAGGTTTTGCCGATATTTTTGAAGAACCTGCCATTAAGTTCGACAAAATCTATCATAGCGGGATTGTACATCGTCCGGTGGACAATACCAAAGGTTGGAATACCCAGTTGGGTAAAGTTGACGAGCTTTCAGATGGTGAAAAATATTTACTATCATTAGAACTGACTGATACGGCAATGAAGTCAATCCTCAATGACCCACAAAATTCTTCAGGCACTGGGTCTCAATACCCAGAAACCATGGCTCTATCCCTATCGCAACAACCTCAACCAACTTTTGAAGCATTGAATAACGGTACAGGTTTTTTACTAGGAAATGGTGGCGACAACGAACTTTCATTAAAAGTTATTGCTCCAATTATTACACAAAAAGATGGAAAACAAGCACTGCCCTTCCTTAAAGACAACGGGAAAACAAAAAACGGCCATTCTGTTTTGCTAATGTTGAAACACAAACATTTACGGGTCATGCTTGGTGGAGACATCAATGAGGAGGCCGGGGAATACATCAACCATAAACTTGGCGCTAACGCCAAGGCAGATTTACAAGCAGATATTGCGAAAGCCTGTCACCACGGCAGTCACTTGTTTAGTTATGAATTTCTGGAAAACATAAATGCCTTAGGTACAGTTATTTCAAGCGGAGATAATGAGAATTACAGTCATCCCAGGCCAGATACATTAGGCGCAATAGGAAAAACTGGATATAGCAAAAAACCTTTAATTTTTAGCACCGAACTGGCACGTTCCAACAAAGATTTTTCTTCAGCAACCATCCCAGAACTTGTAAAAAAGTACCAAAAATGGGAAGAAGCCAGAACAGAGTATGAAGATTTTAAAGCCAATCTTGTGGATACACCGGCAAATCAACTAGTCCTTGAAGGTCTCAAAGAAGAAATGGTTAAGAAATACAAAGAAATCAACTCCTATCTTACCCGCTATGGCATGATCAGCTTACGCAGCGACGGGGAACAGATGATTGTGGCCCAAAAACTGGAAAAAGATGGTCGTGGTGGTAAATATGATATCTATAAGTTTGCCTTTGATGCACAAGAACAGCGGTTTGTGAGAAAGTAATTTTTTATATTGCGATAATCTAGATAACTAGGCCCATTTGTGATTATAGCTGAACAGAAATGCAAAAAACAAAATTGCTTCTAGTCATATGCTGTGTTTTTTCAATAAGCATCAGCGCTCAATCTTATGATGAAAAGTATATGGAAAAAGTGCAGTCATTGGACAGCACAATTACAAATCTTTATCAGGTGATTTCTGGTGAGAAAGGCCAGGAACGAGACTGGGAACTCTTTAAGTATTTATTCCATACCGATGCAAAACTAATCCCCACAGGTAAAAACAAAGAAGGTCTTTATGGAGCTCGTTTTATGACCTTGGAGGATTATATAGGCAAGTCAGGAAAATGGTTTCTGGAAAATGGTTTTTTTGAAAAGGAAATTCATAGAACCGTAGATACTTTTGGAAACATTACGCAAGTATTTAGCACCTATGCAGCTTTTAAAAGCGAAACTGATGAAGTTCCTTTTATGAGAGGCATAAATAGCATACAACTATTAAATGATGGTGAAAGGTGGTGGGTAATCAATATTTATTGGACTCAAGAATCTGAAGACAACCCTATTCCAAAGGAATATTTAGGAGAAAATTGACCTATTAGCATTTTATATTTTCAAAACATGTGCCACCAAATCGTTTAACTCCTTTTCAAAATTGGTATGGGGAAAAGGTTTTCCCGCTTTCCTGTACCAATAACCCGCATTCCATTCATCTCCTTCAACCCTATGTAAATATGCATGGATCCGGCTCCCCATTTTGGTATGTAAATCTTGTGCAATGTTATGAGAAGCATCCCAATCTCCTTTGGCTGCCCACCACAGGGATTGCAACGCCAAAGGCCAACTATCCTGCGGTTTTTCACCAACTAAAGTCTCTCTAAATTCTTTATATGTTTTTAGTGATATCATCTTTGTTTTTACAAATCCATAACTAAAGATGTTTACAAAATTATGCATGTTATATCCAATTTGTTCCCATGAAATCAATTATTGTCCATTTCCTTGATTAAATTAGACTGTAGCAAAAGTATATTTAAGGTAATATCTAGATAAACCAATAATGCGCTTGAACCGTCTTTTCATTTTTTTGTTTTATATCATCTCAATTGTCCCCGTTGCAAGTCAAAATACGTTTGACATTAAATTTCCCAGCACGGAAGCAGAACGAAACATCAGTTGTCAGCGCTGTCTGCAGATTTTTTCTCAGAAACCAAAAGAAGTTGGTTTTTCTATCCAAATGGACAAATCCAATACACTTTACTTTGAGATCAATGATAGGGAGTTTTTTAATGCACTTTTTAAAAATGCCGGCGATGGCATTGCGGTGGATGTTGTCGCCAAAAATCGCTATTCCTGCTCTGAATTGATGCCAGAACCCCAGCAAATAAGGGGAACAATTTTAAAACCGGTTTATGCCCCAGCACTTAGAAAAACCTTGAAAAGCACAACCGAAAATAGATATCGTGTTAGAATTGGCAAGTTGCCGCTTTCATTTCATAAAAAAGAGATTGAATTCAACATATTGTTCCTAAGCAATAGAACACTATGCAGATACAACCGTATCTTTAATTTAGAGTCCTACCAATGGGATTTATTGGATATGGGCATGTACTTGGATTCCTTGACGTATAAAACCAAACTCAGTTCCAAAGCCGAGGGGGAACAGTATTCTTTAAAGCAAAAGACGCTCATCTTTACCATTCCTTTTGAAAAAAATAAAGCCAGTTATTCTCAGGAAGAGATAAAACCTCTTTATGATTCATTAAGGCTTACAGATTTCAATATCAAGAAAATAGATATTAAGGCATATGCTTCAGTAGAAGGCAATGCCGAACGCAATCTAAAGTTACAACAAGATCGCGCATCGAGCATCGTGCAAGCTATGCAGGCATTTCAAGAACCCACTATAGAGACAAGGGTCACAACCTCGGAAAACTGGGTTGAGTTCTTAAATGATATTACAGATACCCCTTACGCCTCTTTTAAAAACTTAAGCAAGCAAGAAGTAAAGGAGAAGCTCGTAGGCAATACATCTCAGGAATTGGAGAAGTATTTGCGCAATCATCGTAAAGCAGTTATTAGGTTAGACCTTGAACGCATAGATCAATATAAAGACATGAAAACCGACGTCATTATTGATCTATTCAATCAAGCAATAGGCAATGATGATATTGATCAAGCGAAGATTCTTCAGAATTCTATTTTTGAGCGACTTAAGGCAAAGGAAGCAGATCCCGACCTGCTATCATCTATGGAAATACCCCGTCAGTTAAAATACGCTCCTTTTTTTAACAAAAACTCCGCTTTCCGCTATTTAAAAGATGAACGGAACCTTCTTATTGCATACAAAGAACTCCAGGCACTGGAAAGACTGGCTCCAAAAGACAAAAGAATAAAATACAATATCGCCGCTCTTAAAATGCGGATTTGGCGCCATAATGTTGAGCCTGTTCAACAGGAAGATTTTAAAGCGGAAATTCTGAGGTTAGCAAAGTATGGCATTCAACAAAAACTTATTAATAGGATGCTGGTAAACTACCATATAATTAAAAGTGAGCTTTTTATGCGCCAGCGGGATTATGTTAACAAGGACAAATCTGTCCGTTTCATTGTAAAAAACTACAAAAACATTCCTATGCAGGATTTTGATTACTTAAGCCTTGCCCAGTTTTTGACCTATTATGCGGATTTAGAAAGTGCAGAACATCTTTTGCAACCTAAAATGAAAACTGTTGATGTAAATGAAAACCTTCTTTTTTATTATTTGAACCTTACTTTAATAAATGAAGATATTATTCAAAACCCAGAATATCGGACCATTATGCTCAATGCAATCAACCTCAACAAAGAAAGATTCTGCAGACTGTTCAATGAATCACATAAAGGTGGTGTAACTTTTCAGTTGCTGGAAGACTACTATCTGTACAACACCTATTGCGAAAATTGTGAGAACTAAAGCATTGCTAAAAAATCCTGTTCAGAGATGATAGGAACCCCAAGGCCTTCGGCCTTGGTCTTCTTGCTGGGTCCCATATTGGCTCCGGCAACCAAATAGGTGGTTTTGGAAGAAATAGATGAGGCCACTTTACCCCCATTGTCTTCTATGAGCTTTTTAAGTTCGGTTCTTCCCAAGGATTCAAAAACCCCTGAAACCACAAAGGTCTGTCCTTTTAATTTTTCAGATTGGTTTTCCAATTGCTCTTCAGATAATGAAAATTGCAATCCATAGGATTTCAGTCGTTCCACGATTTCAATATTGGCAGGTTCTTCAAAAAACTGCTTTACGCTTTCTGCAATTCTTTCACCTATCTCATCTACCGCTACTAACTCTTCCTCGGTAGCATCAATTAAAGCATCAATGTTCTTATAAGCCTTCGCCAACTTTTTAGCCACTGTCTCGCCTACGTAACGGATTCCCAAACCAAATAATACCCGTTCAAAAGGTATTGTTACCGAGGCAGCTACACCATTGACCAAATTCTCTGCGGATTTTTCCGCCATTCGTTCCAAAGGCATTACTTGTTCTTTGGTCAATACGTACAAATCCGCATAATTGGCTATCAATCCTTCTTTAAAAAGTAATTCCACAGTTTCCCCACCCAAACCTTCAATATCCATAGCTTTTCTAGAAATAAAGTGTTGAATACGTCCTGTTATCTGGGTTGGACAACCGGTGTAATTTGGACAAAAATGCTGTGCTTCTCCTTCTTTACGTATCAGTTCCGTATTACATTCGGGACAATACTGAATATATTTTGTTGGAATAGATTTCGATGAACGCTTGGTAAAGTCCACCGCAATAATCTTTGGAATGATCTCTCCTCCTTTCTCCACAAAAACAGTATCTCCTTCTCTTATATCCAATTTTTCTATCTGATCTGCATTGTGCAATGAAGCCCTCTTTACTGTGGTGCCGGCAAGTAAAACCGGCTCTAGATTTGCTACTGGGGTAATAGCACCCGTTCGACCTACTTGATATGTGATTTCATTCAATATTGTTGAAACCTGCTCCGCTTTAAATTTATAGGCCATTGCCCAACGTGGAGCCTTTGCCGTATAACCCAATTCCTCCTGGTGACGTAAATTGTTTACTTTGATAACCACGCCATCGGTTTCATAAGGTAAATCATGGCGGTGAACATCCCAATGATCAACAAACTGCATTACTTCATCTGTGGTCTTGCACAATTTTGCAACTGAAGGCACCTTAAAACCCCATGCACGGGCTTTTTCCAGTACCTCGAACTGGGAGGTAATGTTTAAATTTTTGCCCGTAATGCTATATAACAGACATTCCAATGGACGTTGGGCCACCAAACCACTGTCCTGTAATTTTAAGCTACCCGATGCTGTATTTCTTGGGTTCATGTATGCTTCTTCACCATTGGCAAGACGTTCTTGGTTCATTTTGGCAAAGCCTTCCAGAGTTAAAATAATTTCACCACGAATATCAAACTTAGGCGGATAATCTCCTGTCAATTGCAACGGGACAGATTTTATCGTCTTAATGTTTGTGGTTACATTATCTCCTTGGAAACCATCACCCCTGGTTACTGCTTTAACCAATTTCCCTTCTTCGTATGTTAGACTAATGGAAGCTCCATCATACTTAAGTTCACAGGTAAATTCCACTTCAACATCACCCAAAATCCGTTGAATGCGCTTTTCCCAATCTTCCAAATCTTCTTTTGAATAAGAATTATCCAACGAATACATGCGGTGTTCATGCTTTATGGTTTCAAAATTTTTAGTGATCGCTCCCCCAACCCTTAAGGTGGGCGAAGTAGCATCATAAAACTCTGGGTGCGCTTCTTCTAATTCCTGAAGTTTCTTTAGTTTTACATCAAACTCATAATCAGAAATAGTAGGTTTATCCAGCACATAATAGCTATGGTTATGAACCCGTAGTTCTTCCCTAAGAGATTCTATATCTTGTTGAACATTCATAATTTTATTCCTTTAAGCATCCTGTCATTTCCAAAGAAATCTTTCCGAAGTTCAATTTCTGAAAAATTACCCGCTTCTAAAAGTGCCTTGGTCTCCTTTCCCAAATATTGATTGATTTCCATGTACAAACTGCCTTTTTTTGAAAAATGTCTTTCTGCAAAAGCAATAATGGCCTTATAAAACAGCAAGGCATCTTCATCCGGCACAAAGAGGGCTATGGTTGGTTCATATGCTTTTACATTATCCTTTATTTCCTGCTTCTCTAACTCCCTTACATATGGCGGATTAGAAACAATAACATCAAACTCAAGTTCAATCTCTTTTGGATTTAAAACATCCATCTGAATATACTCAATACAAACATTGTTCGATTGGGTATTTTCTTTTGCAACTTCCAATGCTTCTGTTGAGACATCTATCGCATACACTTTAGCGTTGGAAATGTTTTTGGCCAAAGCAATGGCGATACATCCACTACCCGTGCCAATGTCCAGGATTTTGAGTTCTCTGCTACGCTCGAGTTGACAATCTGTAATTATCCATTCCACCAATTCCTCCGTTTCAGGTCTTGGGATCAGCACATGCTCATTCACTTTTAATTCTAAATCCATGAAATGTGCTGTACCCGTAATGTACTGGATGGGCTTTTCTAACTTCAACGCAGCCAATGCTTCAAAAAGTGGTTGTTCTTCCTCTTTGGCAACTACAAGGTTAGGTTGCAGTACCAGCACAAATCTATCAAGCTTCAAATAATGTTCTATGAATATATAAAAGAAGCTATCAACCTCTTCTTTCGGATAAATATCATCTAATTCTTTATGGAAAATGGTCTTTATTTCTTTTAGGAGCACATTATAGTTTTTTAAGCATCCAAACTGGGCATGAGTAATGGCCTGTGTCGCCCATTGGGGAATCTATATATTCAAAACCATTGTTTTTATATAGTTTTTGTGCAGCTTTCATATAAGGCATGGTTTCTAAATAGCATTGATCAAAACCATATGATTTGGCTCTTTCTAAACATACCTTGATCATTTTAGCACCTAATCCCCTGCCTCTGGCTTCTTTCAATAAATACATTTTTTGCAATTCGCACACATTGCCCTCGTAATTATCCAATTGCGCAATTCCCGCACAACCTATAATTTGCCCGTTGTCTTCAATAACAAAATAAGTTGCCTTGGGACTATTGTAATTTCCATGCATATCATCCAACGCTTTATCGGCATAAGCTGTTCCTATTTTTGGAACGCCCATTTCCAACAAAACTTTACGCACCACCTGTGCTACCTGAGCATTGTCATTTGGAGTAATTTCTCTAATTATGGCTTCACCCATATTGTGTTTTATTGTTCTATTTTTGCGATGTGAATATACATGAAAAATACATGTTACGGTGCATTCAGTTGGGCAAAAAAGGGATTGGAACCACAGCGCCAAATCCCATGGTAGGCTGTGTCATTGTTCACAAAGACCAAATTATCGGTGAAGGCTTTACCAGCCCATATGGCGGCAACCATGCAGAGGTAAACGCAATTAAATCTGTAAAAGACAATACGCTCCTTTCTAAGGCCACACTTTATGTAAGTTTGGAACCTTGTTCCCATTTTGGTAAAACCCCTCCGTGCACAGATCTTATTATTGAACACAAGATTCCTGAAGTCTATATAGGGCTTCAAGACCCACATGATAAAGTTGCGGGAAAAGGAATTGAAAAACTGAAAGCATCTGGTTGCAATGTAACTATTGGTATTCTAGAAAAAGATTGCAGGGCTCACCATAAACGGTTTTTATGTTTTCAAGAGAAGAAGAGGCCTTATGTTGTTTTAAAATGGGCAGAGACACAAGATGGTTTTATAGCCCCGGATGCCAAAGTAAGGAAAAAGACACCGGAACCGGTATGGATCACCAATACGTACTCCAAACAACTGGTCCATAAATGGCGTAGTGAAGAACAGGCTATTTTGGTTGGCACAAACACTGTTTTAGAAGACAACCCAAAACTAACGGTAAGAAATTGGGAAGGAAAACATCCCATTCGCGTTGTAATAGATAAAGATTTGAAGATTCCTTCTGATTTTCATGTTTTGGACACTAGTGTAAAAACAATAGTATTTACTCAAATTACCGATCCATCCAACTATTTGAATGGTATTGATTATGAATTGATTGATTTCTCCATTCCCATTGGTAAACAGATTTTTTCAGCTCTTTATAAACATTCAATCATAAGCTTGCTAATTGAAGGTGGCTCAAAAACGCTTCAAACCTTTATTGATGAAGGTCTATGGGATGAAGCAAGAATTTTTAAAGGCCCGACCACCTTTAAAAATGGAATTTCAGCGCCAAAAATTTCAGGAAGACTTTTAGATACAAAACCCATTTTATCCGACTCGTTATCAATATTTGAAAATGATTAAAAACATTATTCTGGACTTTGGCGATATTTTCATTGATCTAGACAAATCTGCTACACCCAAAGCCATGGAAAAATTTGGTTTTAAAGACCTAACTCCAGCTTTGGACACTCTGTTCAAGGATTATGAAAAGGGCCTACTAAGTTCATCCAAATTCCTAGAAGAGGTCTCTGGCTATTTCCCAACAGCGGCTAAGGTAGATTTAGTGTCCGCATGGAACGCAATATTATTGGATTTTCCAGATAGAAGATTAGAATTTATTGAAGCATTGGCGCAAGAAAATCAGTACCGCCTTTTTCTTTTAAGCAATACCAATGAGATACATATTGAATATGTGAAACAGCAAATGGGAACCAAAAAGTTCAATAGGTTTAAGAATGCTTTTGAAGTATTTTATCTATCCTATGAAATGAGAATGCGAAAACCAGATATGGAAATCTTTGAGTTTGTTCTGGCTGAAAACAAACTAAACGCTTCGGAAACCATATTTGTGGATGATACTGCAGAAAATACAGAAGCAGCGGCCCTTCTTGGCATCAATACATGGAATCTTCAAGTGGGCAAGGAAGATATTACCCAATTAAAATCTTATTTATAATGTTGAACCTTGCACTTAGTGTTCTTTGCTCCAGTTTAATTTTTGTCATTTTTAAATTGTTCAGCACCTATAAAATTCAAACACTTTATGCTATCATTACCAACTACGTTGTTGCCTTTTTAGTAGGTCTTGTTTTGTATGACGGTGATGTGAACTTTAATGAAATTGTAAACAAGTCATGGTTTTTAGGCACACTGGCTCTTGGAGTTTTTTTTATCATAGTTTTCAATCTTATGGCCAGAGCATCTCAGGTTGCGGGTGTTGCCGTAGCTTCAGTGGCAACAAAGATGTCATTGGTTATGCCTGTGGTCTTCGGAGTTATGTTTTACAAGGAGGCCTTGTCCGTTTTTCAAATAATTGGAATTCTACTGGCTTTAGCTGCGGTTTATTTTGCTTCAATGAAAGAAAAATCAATTGTACTATCCAAGAAGGCCTTGTTACTTCCATTACTTGTTTTTTTAGGCTCGGGTATCATTGATATCTGCATGAAGTATTTTCAAGAAAATCATTTAGACCCTGAAGAAGTTGCTATTTTTTCATCTATGGTTTTTGGTTTTGCAGCACTTACTGGATTTGTTTTTATTGGTATAAAGGCTATGAAAAACCCTGCGAAAGTGAATTTTAGAAATATTGCAGGCGGTATTGTGCTCGGTGTCCCCAATTATTTCTCTATTTTCTTTCTTATTAGAGCACTTCAAAACAAAGGTTTTGATAGTGCAGCCATTTTTACACTAAACAATGTAGCCATTGTAATGCTCTCCACCCTTCTCGGAATAATTATCTTCAAGGAGAAACTAAGTTTAAAAAACTGTGGCGGCATAGTCTTGGCCATAGTTAGTATTATGCTAGTAGCCTTGTTCTAATGAAAGAAGAAGACATTTATAAGACTTTAGAAGAACCTTCTGCTGGAATTCTATTTAAGGATAGGAAAAGTAAATTTTTTGGCTATGCTTTCCCAATTTCTTCGGAAGAAGACGTTAAGCCAATCATAGAATCGTTGCGCAAGAAACACCATGCCGCCGGTCACGTATGCTTTGCATGGCAATTGGGAGAAAAGACACATACCTATAGGGCAAATGATGATGGTGAACCCAACAACTCAGCAGGAATGCCCATCTATGGGCAGATTCAATCTTTTGGAGTTACCAATGTTCTGGTTGCCGTTGCCAGAGTATTTGGAGGAACAAAACTTGGTGTGGGCGGACTTATTCAAGCTTACCGCTCCTCTGCCCAAATGGCATTAGAGCATGCGGTCATCATTGAAAAAACAATAGATTCAAATTTTCAATTGGATTTTGATTATTCAGAAATGGACAAGGTAATGCGCTCTATTAAGCAAAAAGGGATTGTCATTCTTTCGCAAAAAATGGACCTGAGATGTTCACTTCTTATTTCGGTAAGGAAGAGTCAAGAAGTTCAAACCAAGCAAATGTTCGATGAAATGCAAAACGTCATGGTTCAATCAAGAGATTAAAAATCCAATTTATCCAGAATGTAATCTGGACATTTTATAGGCCTATTGGTTTTCTTATCTATAAAAGCAAGGACAGTATTTGCTTCAGCCAGTAATTCCCTAGTTTCATTATAGATTTTATAGTCGAATTCAATCTTTACCAATGGAGCTTTTTTAATAATGGTTTCTACAGTAATCAAATCATCGTAAAGGGCAGATTTTTTATAGTCTATTTGTAGGGAAATTACAGGTAGTATGATTCCATTTTCCTCCATGCTCCTATAAGTTACTCCCAAAGCTCTTAACCACTCTACCCTGCCCATTTCTAGGTATTGTGCATAGTTGCCGTGGTACACAACACCCATTTGGTCGGTTTCTCCATAACGGACCCTAAAAGAAAATGAATTTAATCTCATATATTAACTGAAAAATTATATATTTAGAGGCTTGGTTAACAATAAGGAAACATGCGAAAAAAAAACAGAATATTCAACCACTAAATCATTTTTTTTTTCAAAGATTTGTTCACATATTTGTCGCATCCAATAAGCATCTAATTCCCCTTAGGTGTTTAATCTAAAGCTTTAAAGCTAACCAACAAAAACTAAGGAAAAAACTTTTATGAGTGTTACTGCAAATTCCGTATGGAACAACTGTTTGGCTTTTATCAAGGATAATATCCAACCGCAGGCATTCAAAACCTGGTTTGAACCTATCAAGCCTATCAAGTTAACAGACAAAGCGCTGAGCGTACAAGTTCCCAGTAAATTCTTTTATGAATGGTTAGAGGAACATTATGTTAAACTTTTAAAAGTAGCCCTTACCAAAGAGTTGGGAAGCAACGCAAAACTTATTTACATCATTAAAATGGAAAATAAGTACGGTAATAAGGAACCGTTCACAGAACAGATTCCAAGTTCTAATCGTACCGCCGTTGGTCCTCAAGAACTTGATGTCCCAATTACATCAAAAAGTCCAGAACTAAAGAATCCATTTGTGATTCCTGGTATTCGAAATATTAAAATAGAGTCCCAGTTAAACCCAAATTATAATTTCGAGAATTTTCTAGAGGGTGATTCCAATAGGCTTGCAAGGTCTGCAGGTATGGCAGTTGCCAATAAACCAGGTGGCACATCTTTTAATCCATTATTGGTTTTTGGAGGTGTTGGTTTAGGCAAAACACACTTGGCACATGCCATTGGAGTTGAAATAAAAGACAAGTATCCAGAAAAAACGGTACTCTATATTTCTGCAGAAAAGTTTACTCAACAGTATATTGAATCTGTAAAAAAGAACACCAGGAACGATTTTATCCATTTTTATCAACTTATAGATGTTCTCATAATCGACGATGTGCAATTCTTGTCCGGTAAATCTGGAACTCAAGATGTTTTCTTCCATATATTCAATCACTTGCATCAAAACGGAAAACAGGTTATCCTTACATCAGATAAGGCACCTGTAGATATGCAGGATATTGAACAACGACTATTGTCACGTTTTAAATGGGGACTTTCCGCAGAACTTCAAAGTCCTGACTTTGAAACTAGGATATCCATATTAAAGAACAAATTGTACCGTGATGGGGTAGAAATGCCAGAAGAAATCATTGATCATGTTGCAAAGAATATAAAAACAAATATAAGGGAGCTGGAAGGGGCGGTCATTTCCTTAATTGCCCAATCCTCTTTTAATAAACGTGAGATTACTTTGGAGCTAGCACAACAGGTGGTAGAGAAGTTTGTGAAAAACACAAAAAGAGAAGTCTCCATTGATTATATTCAAAAAGTGGTTTCGGACTATTTTGAAATGGATGTTGCCACATTGCAATCAAAAACCAGAAAACGCCACATTGTTCAGGCCAGACAATTGGCTATGTTTTTTGCAAAAAAATTCACAAAGGCTTCACTTGCCAGTATTGGTTCTCAGATAGGAAAACGAGATCACGCCACTGTTCTACATGCTTGTAAAACAGTAGATAACCTAGCCGAAACCGATAAACAGTTCAGGAAATACATTGAGGACCTAAGCAAAAAATTCTCTTAATCTTTTTAGCTTCATGAAAACCAAAGTTTTAATGGTCTGCTTAGGAAACATCTGCAGATCACCTTTGGCAGAAGGCATATTAAAATCAAAAGTGGACTCTAATTCCATATTTGTGGACTCCTCTGGAACGGCAGGATACCATGTTGGACACCAGCCAGATAAAAGGTCTATCGCTGTAGCACAAAAGCATGGAATTGATATTAGTTCTCAAAAGTGTAGGCAGTTTTCCAAAAACGATTTCATAGAATTTGATTGGATTTATGCAATGGATAAGAATAATTTTACAAACATTCTAAATCTGGCAAGTAGTGAAAAGGATGAAAAAAAAGTTAGATTGTTGCTTGATGAAGTAGATTTAGGGTTCAATGAAGTACCAGACCCCTATTATGGGGGAGCTGATGGTTTTGAAGAGGTATACCATATGATCAACAGAGCTTGCGAAGCAATTGCGAAAAAATTAAATTAACTAAATGGAAGAGGTAAAACCAGGTCTTGTTTTGGGTAAAGTTTACTTGATTCCTACCACATTAGGAGACAATGCACCTTTAGAAGTGCTTCCTATTTCAATTAAAAGGACAATTGAAAACACAGACCACTATATTGTGGAAAATGAAAAGACAGCCCGTCATTTCATTAAAAAAATCAGTCCCAGTAAAGCTCAGCCGAGTTTACATATTGAAACCTTGAACAAATTTACCGACCCGGCAATAATACCAACTTATTTAGACCCTTGTATTCATGGGTTTAATGTAGGGGTCTTGTCTGAAGCGGGATGCCCAGGTATTGCAGACCCTGGCGCAGATGTAATTAAGGCTGCCCATGAGAAAAGGATACAAGTTGTTCCTCTGGTAGGGCCTTCTTCTATTCTTATGGCAATGATGTCCAGTGGCATGAATGGACAGAACTTTGCTTTTAATGGTTATTTACCCATAGATACTTCGGAGCGCAAGGCCATGATTAAAAACCTAGAACGGCTTTCAAGAGAAAAAGAGCAGTCACAAATATTCATGGAAACCCCATATAGAAATGACAAACTTTTGTTAGAACTGAAAAGAGTTCTTCATAAAAGCACCAAACTTTGTATTGCCAGTGATATTACCCTACCAACAGAATTCATACAAACCAAAACTGTACACGAATGGGGCGAAATTACGGTTGACCTAAACAAACGGCCCACTATATTTATCATTCAGGCATAAAAAAACCAGAATCAAGTTCTGGTTTTTAATTGTATCTATAAAGAATATTTACACTTTCGCGTTTCTCTTTTGTTCAATTCGGGAAATATCGTATCCCGCAAACCTCTTAATGTAATAAGAGATACTGGTACCATATGCATCTGCTACATCATTCTTTCCATAAGAACGTAAATATTTTTTTACATTTCCTGCTCCTGCCAAATGTGCCGCTGCCAAAATCCCAGACTCTGTAATTTGAACCCCTCTAATGCGCTTTCCATTAAAACGCTTGATGTCTCTTCTTAAAATCCATTTGTTACGTGCTATATTGGTTTCAAATGTTTTCTCTTGAAGTGCCGGGTCATTTAGAAATTCCATAGAGTCATAGACTCCCATCAAGTTTAAGGTGCCCAATCCAAATTGGTATTTTCCAAGGTATCCAAAAGTGTTAACAACGCCATACCTTCCCTGTGATTCTTTAAAGGCCAAGGCCTCTTTAAAACCATTGTAAGCATTTCCTAAAAAGGGAGGGGTAATCAAAGTTCCATCCAAAGTATCAAATGATTCTTGAAGAACGAAAGGTTCAAAACTCGTTTTTACTTTCAACGAATCTGGAACTTTGTAGTCCAGCTTTTTAGTTACAGTGTATGTGCCAAAGCTTGTCAAAATTACAATCATGGCAAGATGCAAAATAAAACCTATCCATCTTTTCATAACTCACATATTTAAGATTTCAATGCTCTAAAGCAGTGAAATTAAATTTGATCGGCAAATATAGGGGGAGACTTTATCTTAACACTTATAAAGCTCTTAAGTTTTTCTTAAATGACGCCTAAATTACGTTAAAGCGCTGAAAATAAACGACAAGGAGTATTATCTACGGATTTTTTGGGCATTGAGCCATCGGATATATTGTGCCTTATTTCGGTTATGTTGTGCCAATGATTTGGCAAACATATGATAGCCAAAGTTTGAAACATCCGCTACAAAATACAGGTAATCATGTTTTTCAAAATTTAAAACGGCTTCCACCGAGGAAATATCCGGCATGGTAATAGGGCCGGGAGGAATTCCACTGTACTTATAGGTATTATAAGGGGAATCCATTTCCAAATCTCGATACAATACTCTTTTAATAATAGTGTCGTAATTGCCGGTTTCTTTCTTAATGGCAAAGATCACAGTGGGGTCTGCCTGCAATAATATCCCTTTTTTTATTCTATTTAGGTAAACACCCGCCACCCTAGGCCGTTCTTCAGCTTTTACGGTCTCTTTTTGGACAATAGCCGCCAAGGAAGTGACTTGAGAAGGTGAAAGATTAAGGTTCTTAGCTTTTTCTAATCGACCATCGTTCCAGAACCGCTGGTATTCCTTCAACATTCTATCCCTAAAGTTTTGTGCGCTGGTGTTCCAAAAGAACTCATAGGTATTTGGAATATACATTCCCAATTTTGAGTCATCATCAAATTTGGAATCGCTAAGAAATTCGGCGTCATTAAAAGCCTGTAAAAGTGAAAGGCTGTCCGCTTCAATCTGTTCAGATATCCTGCCTGCCAATGCAGTTAAAGATTCTTGATTATTGAATGATACCTTAACGGGAATATTATTGCTGCGAAGGGAATTTATGATCTCATTGTTATTCATCCCTTTTCGGATGGAGAATTTGCCACCTTTGACATTATTAACATATCCCTTACGTTCTGCAACAGATTCAAATGTTCCCAAATCCTTGAGCAGAGGGGCTAGATTCGTTTTTACCTCTGAAAAAGTAGCATCTGAGCGTACATAGACAAATGCTTCGTCATTATTAAATTGAGTGTTTGGACTAAAAATGGCGCTGTAAATCTGATAGGCCATAAAGCCACAAATCAAAAGACCAAGAAGGGCAGCTGCCCAAAGTACTTTTTTAAGATACATTGGAATTTATTTTTTGAAAAATTATCTCATTTTTAAAACCGCTATTGGTTCTGATCCATTCTTTTTTTACTCCTATTTTACTAAAGCCCAGTTTTTCAAATAGATGTATACTTGCATCGTTTCCCTCAAGTATATTAGCGTACAACTGATGAAGGTCCAGTGTTGTAAAAGCGTAATTGCAAAGAAGGGATATAGCTTCTGCACCCAAACCTTTATTTCTATTTTCAGTATTGGCAATTACAACACCAATGCCCGCCCTTCTGTTCTTTGGATCAAAATCAAACAAATCAATTAAACCAATGCAGTGATCATCCTTGTTGCATATGCATAGCCGTAACTGCTTTACGTCATATATATCTCTATGAGAATTTTCCAAATAGAGCTGCAATACTTTTTTTGAATAAGGTTTTATGGTACCACTGATTTCCCATATGGCGGTATCATTTTCCAGCTGGTAAAGAAAATCCAAGTCTTTTGGTTCTAAAGCCCTTAGATAAATTTGCTCTCCTTTTAAGCTTAACATTCAATCTCTCCTTTATAAACCTGCTTGGCTGGTCCCTTTAAAAAAATATCGGTGTACCCTCCATTTTGCTGCAAAAATTCGACGGTCAAAACACCACCTTGGGTATTGATGCTCACCCTGTTGGATGCTGTTTTTCCTTGTTTATGCATTGCCAGGGCAACAGCCGTAACTCCTGTTCCACAAGACAATGTCTCATCTTCCACCCCTCGCTCATAAGTTCTTACATCAAAAGAGTCCTTGTCCGATTGTCTTACAAAGTTAATGTTACTGCCAGATTCTCCATAAAGGCCATAGCGTAATTTCTCACCCTCAGATTTTACATTTAAATCTTTCAAGTTTTCAACCAGTTGAACATGATGTGGAGAACCTGTATCCAAAAAAACATACATAAGTTTTTCTCTTATTTCACTGACATTTAGCATCTTAAGATTTACTATATCATCCTCTATTGTAGCATAATGCAATCCATCAATTGCATTAAATGTGGTCTCCTTATCAATGACACCCAAATAATTTGCAAACGCCACTAAACATCTACCACCGTTACCGCACATGCTACTTTCCCCACCATCTGCATTAAAATACACCATTCTAAAATCAGATTCTGCATCATCCTCAAGCAGAATAAGGCCATCTGCACCTACACCGAATTTCCGGTCACATAGTTTGGCAATCAATTTGGTATCGTTTTTGGGGAAAAGTTCCAGTCTGTTGTCAATGACCACAAAATCATTTCCCGTTCCTTGATATTTAAAAAATTGTAGTACCATAATTGCTTGCAAAGGAACAAATATAGAGTATTCTTTAAGGAATTTTTTGTAGTTAAAAACGAGTTAAACTGATTATGTTAAAAACGAATTCGCCTAATTTTGTTAAAGCTTAATGTTAAATTATTATTGAATTATGAAAAGAATAGCCAGTTTGTTCATTGTATCACTGTTTGCTGGTGCAATTACTTTAGGAGCTTATAAATTGTTTTTTGAAAAAGATACGTATAAATGGGTCGCTACAAATCAAGAAACTCCGTTCTTGAGCACGAGCAGCATATCTACTTCTGCAAGAGGAGCAGGAATCAATGAGGTTGATTTCACCATTGCCGCAGAAAAAACGGTAAATGCCGTAGTACATGTAAAAAACTTAACAATCAATAAAGGTTCTAACAGCCTTTCCGATTTCTTTTATGGATTTGAACGCAAGCAAACTCCTCAAATTGGTACAGGTTCTGGGGTTATCATCTCTCCTGATGGCTTTATTGTCACTAACAATCATGTAATTGCGCAGGCCAGTCAATTGGAGATTACATTGAACAACAAAAGAACTTATGAAGCTGAAGTCATTGGTGCAGATGCTGATTCGGACATAGCTCTTTTAAAGATAAATGTAGATAGGCCACTCCCCTATCTGGCTTTTGGTGATTCTGACAACTCTAAAATTGGTGAATGGGTACTTGCTGTAGGAAATCCGTTTAGTCTTACCTCAACAGTAACAGCTGGAATTGTTAGTGCAAAGGCCCGATCTCTTGGGAGAAATCAGTCCTTTATACAAACAGATGCAGCAGTTAACCCTGGAAACAGCGGTGGCGCTCTTGTGAACACCAATGGGGACCTGATTGGAATCAATACCGCTATCACATCCCAGACCGGGTCTTACGTGGGCTACTCTTTTGCGGTACCCAGTAACATTGCAAAAAAAGTCGTCGAAGACATAATGGAATTTGGAAATGTTCAGCGAGGTTTAATGGGTATCTCAGCGGCTAACATAAACTCCAGAGAAGCAATGGAACTTGGATTGGATGAAATAGAAGGAGTATATATATCTCAAGTTAGCGAAGACTCTGGAGCCGAAGAAGCGGGACTAGAAACTGGAGATGTTATTAAACAAGTAGACAATATTTTGGTAAGAAAATTTTCTGAACTTACAGGATATCTTTCTTCAAAAAGACCGGGTGATGTTGTAGAGGTGGTTGTTGATCGGGATGGCAAACGAGTTTCTAAAAGAGTAACACTTAAAAAACAGCAAACCATAGTTTTGCCCACTACTGGATTCATGGTCAAAAATTTGACGAAGGAAGACAAAAAGACCTTTGGAGTAAAGCAAGGAGTTAAAATTATAGATGTGCCAGAAGGCTACAGCAGGTATAATTTAAAGAACAAGGTAATCACCGAGGTAGATGATAAAGAGATAAAAGACATTAATGATGCTAAAGCTCTTTTTGGTGAAATTGCCAAGTACGGTAGAACAAGCTTCACCATGATTAATGAAAAAGGAGAAAAAGAACGCCTTATCCTTCAATAAAAAGTATCGACAAAACATCAAAAAAAGCACCCTGAAAAAGGTGCTTTTTTTATTTGAAAAATCCTTTACGAAAACGTTTGAAATATCTAATTTTGCCGAGAATTTAAAAACAACAATTCAACCATAATCCATGAGTGATATTAAGTCTTACGAAAAAGAACTTGCTTTCCAAGCTGATAGAAGAAAAGCAACCACAGAGTTCATTAAAATTATTAGTGATCTTTGGTACGACAAGGCCATTGAAGTAGTCCTTTTCAAAAATCAAATCATAGACAAAAATGTAAGTGATATTATCAATTTACATGAATATGCAGGCGAATTTGTCCAAAAACCAATATCGATCTTTGATTCTGTTGAGATTCTACGTGCCATCAATGATATTAATTTACCGCCTGCCAAACTAGATATTGGAAAGCTTACTTATGAATATCACTCAGATGATAACACTCACCTTAATGTAAAAGCTTTTGTAATAGAAAAGCTCAAAGATGCTCAGTCAACAAAAGAAATAAAACCAAAGGATGTGGTTCTTTATGGTTTTGGAAGAATTGGAAGGTTGGTTGCACGAGAGCTTATGGCCAAAACGGGCAGAGGCAGTCAATTAAGGCTTAGAGCTGTTGTCGTGAGAGGTGAAGCAACTGAAGAAATATTGGAAAAAAGGGCCGCATTGCTAAAGACAGATTCTGTACACGGTCAATTCATGGGTACTGTTGATGTGGATACCGAGAACCAAGCTCTTATAATAAACGGTACAACTGTTAAGTTTATCAATGCGGCCAAGCCTGAAGATATAGACTATACAAAACACGGTATTTATAATGCATTAATAATTGATAACACTGGTGCCTTTAGGGATAAAAAAGCATTATCCAGACATTTAGAAGCCAAAGGAGCCAACAGAGTTTTATTAACCGCTCCCGGAAAAGAGGTTCCAAATATAGTACATGGAGTAAACCATACCGAATTTGATCCAGATAAGACCAAAATCTTTTCTGCCGCATCATGCACTACCAATGCAATTACCCCTATTTTAAAAGTAATAGAAGATTCTCTAGGAATAAAAAAGGGTCATTTAGAGACCATTCACGCATATACCAATGACCAAAATTTAGTGGATAATATGCACAGCAAATATAGAAGAGGACGTGCTGCGGCATTAAACATGGTTATTACCGAAACTGGTGCTGGAGCCGCTGTTGCAAAGGCCTTGCCGTCGTTAAAAGGGAAATTGACCTCGAACGCTATCCGTGTTCCTGTTCCAAATGGCTCTCTGGCAATATTAAATCTGGAGGTAAAGAACAAAACGTCTAAGGAAAGTATAAACACCATTTTAAAGAAGTACGCGCTTGAAGGTGATATGGTTGAGCAAATACAATATTCCTTAAGCAATGAGCTCGTATCATCTGATATTGTTGGGGCCTCGGCACCATCAATTTATGATAGTAAGGCAACTTTAGTTTCTGCCGATGGGAAAAGTATAGTGCTTTATATCTGGTATGATAATGAATATGGATATTCCCATCAGGTTATTAGACTTGCAAAATACATTGCCAAAGTAAGACGCTATACCTATTATTAGAACCAAATTATTGGATAGATATAACCCATCAAAAGGTTTTTCTTTTGATTTTTAGTTTATTGGTGTAATTTCGCCCTACCCTTAATCTAAATTAATAAGAATATTGACCATGAAACGATTACAAGTTTTTTTAACCCTTGCATTGCTAACAACTTCTATTTCGCTTTTTGCACAACAACAGAATTCCACATCAAATAACGATGAGACCCTTGTAGGTCAATTTCGAGAACTGGAAAGGAAGTCTGGTAATTACAGGGCAAATGGCATTAGATATGAAGTAATACGCTTGGTCGACCTTAATAAGATTAAGACGAACATATTTGATTCTATCAACAATGCCAATGCCTCTATAAAAGAGTTGTCAGCAACAATAGCAAGAAACAAATCAGAGATAGATGGTCTAAATGCCAAACTTCAGGAAACCACCAATAATTTAAAGAACGTTACTGACGAAAAAGATAGCATGTCCTTTTTTGGTGCAATGGTAGGCAAAGGAACCTATAAACTTATCTTATGGTCCATCATCCTTGGGCTATTGTTGTTTTTACTTTTCTTCATCTATAGGTTTAGAAATAGCAACTTTTTAACACATCAAGCTAAGACCGCTCTGGCCGATGTGGAAAGGGAATATGAAGATCATAGAAGAAGGGCTTTGGAACGCGAACAAAAAATTAGCCGTCAGCTTCAAGATGAACTGAACAAGAATAAAAAATAAATAATTGTTAAAGCTTCCGTTTTTGGAAGCTTTTTTTTTAAATTCCCTAAAGAATAGGAACTTACTTTCAATCAACAAGTTCCATTTACTGCCCAAAATCTCACTTTTGCATTTACCAGCTATTGCTAAATGGTAAATAATCAATCAAAAAACATGGACAAAAGAAAACTAACTTTTATCCCATTGTTTCTTATTGCCCTGTTTGTGAAGGCTCAAGAAATAAATGGAAGAATAATCGATGGTAACGGAGATGGGCTAGCCTTTGCCAACGTGCTATTACAAACCGCAACAGACTCCACTTTGGTTAAGGGAGCCATTACCAATGATTCAGGAGCTTTTGAGTTTGAAGGAGTAACTTCAGGCAACTACATTGTGACCGCGAGCATGGTCGGTTTTTCCACTAAATCCACTGAGGTTTTCACGTTTCAAGAAAATACCGCTTTTACAATTTCAACCTTAACCCTAAATGAGGGCGTGGAGTTGGACGAGGTTGTGGTGCAGACCACAAAACCAATTTTTGTTCAGAAAATTGATCGTATGGTGATCAATGTTGAAAACAGTATTGTATCTGCGGGCAGTTCCGCTTTAGAAGTTTTGGAGCGCTCACCAGGAGTTATTGTGGACAGGCAAAACAGTGCCATATCTCTTGCGGGGAAAAATGGTGTTGTTGTAATGATTGATGGAAAAATAAGTTATATGCCCCAAGAAAGCATTGTCCAATTGCTTGAAGGCATGAGTTCTGACAATATTGAAAGTATTGAGCTAATAACCACACCACCAGCAAATTTTGATGCAGAGGGCAATGCAGGGTTCATAAATATTGTACTTAAAAAACGGACAGATTTAGGGCTAAACGGCACCTACTCCATCTCTGGAGGAGTAGGTAATGGTGAAACCACTTCGGATAACATCAGCTTTAACTACAGAAAAAACAAGATAAATCTTTTTGGAAACTATTCTTTTCTGATAGATACACAAGGCCAACAGTTTGACTTTTCAAGAATCTTTACAAATGAACAAGGTGATATTGTCAATTTGGCAACCGTTTCCGATCGTAATCCAAGACAGCGCAATCATAATATTAGGTTAGGCTTGGATTATCAAGCTTCTGATAAAACAGTCTTAGGGGTTCTTGTTGGAGCCTATGATAACAAATGGACCATGGATGCAGTCAATGATAGTAGAGAAACGGAGAATGGTATCCCCTTTTCCTTTGTACAACTTATAAATACAGAACGAAACCAATGGCAACATTTTAACTCCAATATCAATCTAAAACATAATTTCACCGATAATGAATTTATAAGTGTAGACCTGGATTACCTGCATTACTATGACGAAAACCCAACAGATTACACCAATAGTTTTTTTGACGGAGACAACAACTTTCTTCGTGAAGAACTTACTCTTAGTGACAAAACAACACCAATAAACATAGCCGTTGGTAAGGCTGACTATAGCAATCAGTTAAATGAAGATTTGAAATTGGAGACCGGTGTCAAAGCAGTGATTTCAGATTTTGAAAACGATGTTTCTGTCGCCACTTTTGACGGACAAAGTTTTATTGAAGACCCAACGCTGACCAACAAGAGCATCCTTAATGAGCAAATACTGGCCGCCTATACTTCTATAGATTACAAGCTAACGGAAAAAACCAGCATGAAGCTTGGTCTTAGATATGAGCATACCGACTCTGAGCTTGACACAGAAACTGAAGGTCGCGTTGTGGACAGAAATTTTGGAAATCTTTTCCCAAGTGTGTTCATTTCACATATGGTGAACGATACCTTAAGTTTCAACCTTTCTTACTCAAAACGTATTACCCGTCCAACATTCAATAATCTTGCACCATTTGTAATTTTCATAGATCCCACAACGTTCTTATCAGGTAATTCTGCTTTACAGCCAGCTACATCCAATTCAGTAAAGTTTGATGCCACTTATAAATCCCTTCTCCTTTCCTTTCAATATTCGGTGGAAGACGAATCCATATCTGGTTTTCAGGAACGTTTTGACGAAGCTACGGGAAGGTTGTTTTTTGAAGCGGCCAATAATGACCAAACCAAGTTGTTCACCGTGACCTTGGGATTGCCCATCACCATAACCAACTGGTGGAAAATGCAGAATAACTTTATATATGTGAATACGCAAGTAAGTGCATTGCTTCAAGATGTTCCTTTCAGTTTTGAACAAAATACCTTTAGGGCCAACACTTCTAATTCATTTACCATTACCAAAACCTTCAGTTCAGAAATCAATATGAATTATTTTGGGGCCAGTCTATTTGGGATAAGGAAATTTGATCCCGTATTTGGAATGAACATAGGGTTTCAAAAAAAACTTGGTGACAAATGGGGAACACTTAGGTTTGCAGTAAATGATGTATGGGATTCTTTTGAATTTACCGGCAGAACACAAATACCCGAGCAAAATTTAAACACCAAAAACACCTTTGACTTTAGCAATAGAACTTTTCTACTAACCTATTCCAGAAGTTTTGGAAATGATAAACTTAGATCTGCAAGGCAAAGGGGAACAGGTTCTGAAGACGAACGTAGACGAGTGAATTAATTACATTTGCCTTATGGAGATTAGAAATGTCACTCTATCCGATATAGAGCTTGTTACACCTTTATTTAATTCATACAGAATGTTTTATGGGCAACCAACGGATATTGACGCTTCTCGTACATTCCTAAAAAAACGCTTTTTAAATAATGAAACCGTTATATTTTTGGCGCTAGAGAAAGACATGGCCGTTGGTTTTACCCAACTTTATAAAACATTCTCATCTGTATCCCTTCAACCTTTCTATATATTGAATGACTTATTCGTCTCTCAAGAATCTCGAAAAAAAGGAATAGGTGAAGCATTGTTGAACCATGCCAAATCTTTTTGTCAAAAACAAGGTTACAAAGGACTGGCGTTGGAGACGGCCACTGACAACCCCGCTAAAAATTTATACGAACGATTGGGCTGGCAAAAGGATGATGATTATTTTCATTTCTTCTGGAAGAATACCAACATAAATTAACCGCTATCTTTGACAACTTTCTTTACAAGCCATGCGGATAGACATTATTACAGTTTTACCAGAATTACTAAAAAGTCCTTTTGAAGCTTCAATTTTAAAGCGAGCCATTGAAAAAGGCTTGGTAGAAGTTCACTTTCATAATCTTAGGGATTACTCCATAGGCAACTATAAACAAGTAGATGACTACCAGTTTGGGGGCGGAGCAGGAATGGTATTAATGATAGAGCCAATAGACAAATGTATTTCTCAACTCAAAAAAGAAAGGGAATATGATGAAGTAATCTACATGACGCCAGATGGCAGCACATTAAATCAAGCTATTTCCAATGAGGTGTCCCTTAAAAACAATCTGATCATTCTATGTGGTCATTATAAGGGTGTGGACCAAAGGGTACGTGATCTATTCGTTACGAGAGAAATCTCTATTGGCGATTATGTGCTTTCCGGTGGCGAATTGGCGGCTGCAGTGTTGTGCGATTCCATTATTAGGTTGCTCCCTGGAGTATTAAATGATGAGACTTCTGCGCTAACAGATACTTTTCAGGATAATCTATTGGCACCTCCCGTTTACACCAGACCTTCGGAATATAAGGGATCAAAAGTTCCCGAGATATTATTGAGCGGTGATTTTCCAAAGATTGAAAAGTGGCGTGAAGAGCAGGCAATAAAACGAACAACACAAAGAAGACCAGATTTATTAGAATAGTTATGGAAAATAATGAATATATACATTTTATAATAGGTGGCTTATTACATGGGATTTCCCATTTAGCAGTAATAACCGCATGCATCATTATGCTGATTAAGCAAAAAAACAGTGCCACCATTTTAATGTTGACCGCAAGTATTTTAACCCTGCTCTTTTCTGTGGGTAGTATTATTTGGAATAGAATTGCAGCATATAATGGCGCAGAGTCCCTAGTACAAGCCACAAAGATTATCAGCATTTTAGGAGCTATACCTTATATTCTATTTGCTTTGGGGCTTCTTTTATTTGCAGTAAGGCATCTCAGAAAATCCACTGCTGTTTAATTCACATTTCAAAAAGTAAAAAACACCTTGTTATTTATAAATATTGCATTACTTTTGCAATCTCAAAATCAACCTCTGACGAAACTCGTGAAAGTTGGTCTTGTTAAACGTTTAAAAAACAGAATAAAATGGAATCCTTAATAAAATTTGTTGAAGACGAATTTGTTCCAAGAAAAGAATTTCCAAAATTTTCATCAGGTGATACCATCACTGTTTATTATGAAATTAAGGAAGGCGAAAAAACACGTACACAGTTTTTCAAGGGAGTTGTAATACAACGAAGAGGAACTGGTGCTACAGAGACTTTCACGATCAGAAAAATGTCAGGTACTGTTGGTGTAGAAAGGATTTTTCCAATCAACATGCCAGCTCTACAAAGAGTTGAAGTCAATAAAAAAGGTAAGGTGCGTAGATCTAGAATCTTCTATTTTAGAGGACTTACCGGTAAAAAAGCACGTATCAAAGAGGTTAGAGGGTAATCTCAAATCTCAAAACAATAAAAAAAAGCGCCTGAACAGGCGCTTTTTTTATGAACAATTGTTAATAACTGTAGTTCATACATTGTTGATTTTTAATCCATTACAAAATTTGGATATCTACAACTTTATTATACTTTAGTACAAGAAATAAGAAGGAGATTATATCAAAATCAAGTTTCTATTTTAAAGTTGACGTTCTTTAAAACTGATGTTTCCCTTTTAATTGGTAACACTACTGATCACAAAAGGAATTTCGAATTCTGGAAAACTTAGGTGGACCTTAAAGAGAAATAATGAATTTTATGTGCGGACAGGAGAGCAATTTCCTGTTTTGATAAGATTTAGGAAACTATTGGACCACTTTACACAAATGTTGTTTAGTTGAAAAATTAGAAACATAGTGTTGAGTAAACGTCAAAAGAGCAACGGATGCAATCAATGGTTGCAATTTTGTGGCAACACAAAGTAAAATCTTTTAGTTCTTTTCAGAAAGCCATATCGATGTTCACACATAGATATGGCTTTTGTTATATATATTCTTTCCAAAATCACACTTTTAGCATAATCGCTTAGTATCGCAACAGCCATAAATTGTATATTTGCTCCGCTCAAATAAAAACACCTAGATGGCTAAGATTTTCTATACAAAAACTGATGAAGCGCCTGCCTTGGCTACATTATCCTTTTTACCAATTGTAAAAGCATTTACAGAAACCGCCAACATTACCATTGAAACTAAAGACATCTCTCTTGCTGGTAGAATTGCCGCTGTATTTCCAGAGTTTTTAAGTAAGGAGCAGCACATATCGGATGATTTGGCCCAATTAGGTGATTTAGCAAAGACCCCAGAGGCCAATATTATCAAGTTGCCCAATATAAGTGCTTCCATACCACAACTAAAAGAAGCCATTGAAGAATTACAACTAAAAGGATACAAACTGCCAGACTATCCAGATGAACCCAAAACCGAGGAAGAAAAAGTCATTAAATCTAGGTACGACAAAATAAAGGGAAGTGCAGTAAACCCAGTTCTTCGTGAAGGAAATTCAGACAGACGAGCTCCTAAAGCAATAAAAAATTACGCTAAAAAAAACCCACACAGTATGGGTGAGTGGTCTTCACAGTCCAAAACCCATGTGGCTACCATGTCCGAAGGGGATTTTAAAAACAACGAAAAATCGTTGACAATGAAATCTGCCGGTGATGTCCGTATTGAATTGGTAGATTCTGTTGGAACTGTAAAGGTTCTTAAAGAAAGTGTGCCCCTTCAAAAAGATGAAGTAATTGATGCCACCGTTATGAGCAAAAATGCACTGGTAAACTTTCTTAAAAAAGAAGTTGCTGATGCAAAAAAAGATAATCTTTTACTTTCGCTGCACTTTAAAGCGACCATGATGAAGGTTTCCGACCCAATTATTTTTGGGCACGCGCTTAAAACTTATTTTTCAGATTTGTTTAAAGAGTACAAAGGTACTTTTGAAGAATTGGGCATCAATCCCAATAATGGATTGGAAACTCTTTTTGACAAACTTGAGGAATTACCGTCTGATAAACGCAAAGAAATTGAAAACGCCATAAGCGAGGCCATATCAAACGGACCAGATTTGGCCATGGTGAATTCTGATAAGGGAATCACCAACCTTCATGTTCCCAGTGATATCATTATTGATGCATCAATGCCAGCAATGATCAGGAATTCTGGTAAAATGTGGGATAAAGATGGAAAACTTCAAGACACCAAAGCCGTCATCCCAGATAGCAGCTATGCAGGCATTTATCAAGCTACCATAGATTTTTGCAAAGAACACGGGGCTTTTGATCCCACAACAATGGGCACAGTGCCCAATGTAGGTCTTATGGCCCAAAAAGCGGAAGAATATGGCTCACATGACAAAACTTTTGAAATCCAAAAAGCAGGAACGGTTAGAGTGGTCAATTCATCCAATAATGAAACTTTGATTCAACATAGGGTGGAAGAAGGTGACATTTGGAGAATGTGCCAGGTAAAAGATGCTCCAATTCAAGATTGGGTCAAACTTGCCGTATCTAGGGCAAGAGCTACAAATACACCTGCTATATTTTGGTTGGATGCGGACAGGGCTCATGATTCCGAATTAATCACTAAAGTCAATGAGTATCTTGCTCACCATGATACCAAAGGACTGGATATACAGATCTTATCTCCAATAGAGGCAACAAAATTTACTCTACAACGCATAAAAGAAGGGAAAGACACCATTTCAGTGTCCGGAAATGTATTGCGAGATTATCTTACCGATTTGTTTCCAATACTTGAAGTAGGTACAAGCGCCAAGATGCTATCAATAGTTCCATTAATGAATGGAGGTGGATTGTTTGAAACTGGAGCAGGTGGTTCTGCACCAAAACATGTAGAACAATTTTTGGAAGAGGGACATTTAAGATGGGATTCTCTAGGCGAGTTTTTGGCACTTGGAGTGTCTTTGGAGCATTACGGTGAAAAAAATGAAAGCAAAAAGGCCATGGTTCTTGCGGAGGCTTTGGACAAAGCAACCGAAAAATTCTTGGACAATGACAAATCACCTTCAAGAAAAGTAAATGAGTTGGATACACGTGGCAGTCATTTTTATTTGACCTTGTACTGGGCAGAACAACTTGCAGCTCAGAACGAAAATGAAGAATTAAAATCCACCTTCTCCAATGTCTTTGAAGCATTAAAATCAAATGAAGGTCAAATTGCTCAAGAATTGATAGATGCACAAGGTTCTCCTGTTGACATTGGTGGCTATTATTTGCCAGATGCCAATCTATCCTCCAAAGCAATGAGGCCGAGCGAAACATTCAACAAAATCCTGAATACCATAGCGTAATTGCAAGTTTTAGGATTAAGAAACTGTTAAACGGTATTATTTGAATCAATGATTGTCTATTTTAGACTTTTGTACTTCAATTAATATAGTTTGAAACATTGCACATACCTTGTTCTAGTCCTTTTTCTATTTATAAGTTGTGAGGAGGTTGTAGACGTAGATTTACCTACTTCAGAACCAAAACTGGTCATAGACGCCTTAATAGGTTTTAGCGAAAACAATGGCGACCCATTAACTGTTGGCCAAGTAAAACTAACCCTTACAGCACCATTTTTTCAGGAAGAACTACCCGCAGCAGAAAATGCCACCGTAGAGTTCATAGACGAAGAAACAGGGCAATCATTTTCCTTATTGGAAAGCGACCCCGGTATATTTAGGACAGGTTTCCCAGATTTAGAATTTAACAAGGATTATACCCTTGTGGTAAATTACAATGGAGAAACATATACAGCTACTCAACAATTAAACGGATCTCCTGTAATTGATAATGTTGAACAAGGTGATGGCTTTCTTTTTGACGAAGAAGAAGAAACGGAGGTGATAATTAAGTTTACAGATATACCAGGAGAACGAAATTATTACTTGTTCTCCTTTGGTTTTGACAATTTCTTGGTTGTTGATGATGAATTTTTTGAAGATAGTGATATAACGTTTTCCTATTTCTATGAAGACGTTGAACCAGGAGATTTATTGGCCATAACCCTTTTTGGTATTGACAAGAACTTTGCAACATATGCAAACCTGGCATTGTCGCAATCAGGAGAAAATGGAGGTGGACCTTTTGCAGTCCCTCCAGCCACAGTTAGAGGAAACCTAATCAATACAACTAATACCAATAATTTTCCGTTTGGGTATTTTGCCATTAGTGAATTTGATACCAAACTGCTGACAGTTGAATGAAATAAGGGTATTAGATATTCTTTTTTTTGGGTCAGCCTTAATATTTAACTTTAAGAAAATCAAATAAATGTCAAAAAGACACTTTGTACTTCTACTTCTTCTATTCATAAATCACACTTTTTTACAGGCCCAACAAAAATATACCCTGAGCGGCACCATTTCTGAAGCAACAAGTAATGAGACCCTAATAGGTGTGACCATTGCTTTTCCCAGTTTAAAGACTGGTGTCACCACAAATGAATATGGGTTCTATTCCATAACCCTTCCAAAAGGAGAGTACAATGTTATTATTAGTTATTTAGGTTTCCAAGATATCCGGGAAACCGTGCGCTTAAATACCAATCTCAAAAAGGATTTCAACCTTACCGAAGAAACAGAGCAATTAGAGGAGGTTATTGTCACAGATGAAGCTGAGAGGTTAGACATCAAAAAACCTCAAATGAGTGTAAACACCTTGGCCGTTAAGACCATAAAACAGATTCCCGTTGTACTGGGTGAAGCCGATGTAATTAAATCGTTGCTTTTACTTCCGGGAGTAAGCAATGCGGGCGAAGCATCATCTGGCTTTAATGTAAGGGGTGGAGCTGTGGACCAAAACCTTATTTTGTTAGATGAAGCCACTATTTTTAACTCATCCCATTTATTTGGCTTCTTCTCTGTTTTTAATCCAGATGCCATAAAAGATGTTAAGTTGTTCAAAGGTGGGATCCCATCTAGATATGGAGGAAGAGTTTCATCTGTTCTAGAAATATTTCAGAAAGAAGGAAATAGTAAAGAAGTAAAAGTAAATGGCGGAATTGGTGCTGTTGCCAGCAGGTTGTTGGTAGAAGGCCCTATTATTAAGGACAAAACATCTTTTTTAGTGGGTGGAAGAGCCTCTTACGCACATCTCTTCTTACCATTATTTGATGTAAACAACAAAGCCTATTTCTATGATCTAAACACTAAGTTCAATCATAAGATAAATGACAGAAACAATATTTTCTTATCAGGGTATTTTGGTCGGGACTTGTTCAGCATTAATGACAGTTTTGTAAATACATATGGTAACGCTGTTGGTAACTTTAGATGGAATCATTTATTTTCAGATAAACTCTTTTCAAATTTGTCAGTTATTTATTCGGATTATTTCTACGGATTGGAACTTGATTTTGTTGGTTTTGAATGGGATTCTGGCATTCAAAATTTTAATCTCAAATATGACCTCAAACATTATTTAAACGACAGGTTTCAACTAAACTATGGAATAAACAATATTTACTACGTTTTCAATCCCGGCAAAATAAAACCCAATCGCGAGGATTCTGGTATTGTTGCTGACCAACTTACAAAGAAATACGCCAATGAAACAGCCGCTTATGTTGATATTGAACACAAAGTAACGGAAAGACTTAGTCTTAATTACGGTTTAAGAGTAAGTCACTTTAATCGATTGGGCCAGGACGAATTTTTCGTCTATGAAAATGATGACCCTGTTTTCTTTGATCCATTTCTCTTAGTTTATAGAGAAGGAACGCCAATTGACACCATTAACCCAGGAAGAGGAAGCAGTTTGGAGAAGTTCACCAATTTAGAACCCAGATTATCCCTTTCTTATAATTTTAATGGGAAAAGCTCCATAAAGGCCAGCTATACCAGATTAGCTCAATACCTGCACCTGTTATCGAACACCAACTCCCCCACTCCATTGGATGTATGGACCCCCAGCGGCCCTTTTGTAGAGCCGCAATTATTGGATCAATATGCAATCGGGTATTTTCAAAATATAAAAGATGGTGAGTATTCTTTTGAGACCGAGCTGTTTTATAAAGACATCAAAAATAGAATTGATTATATAGATGGAGCGGACCTAATTGCAAACGATGCAATTGAGCAGGTAATTTTAAATGGAGAAGCAAGGGCCTATGGCCTGGAGCTGTTGCTTAGAAAAAACGAAGGTCGTTTAAAAGGTTGGTTGGCTTATACTTTATCTAAATCTGAACAACGGACCCCCGGCCGAATCCCTTCTTTTGATAATGGAAGGTCTAATATGGAGACCGGAATCAATTTTGGAGAATGGTATAACACCCCTTATGACAAGACACACGACATAGCCGTATTTGGCAGTTACGATTTTAATACAAAATGGAATTTTAATGCAAATTTTGTGTTCCAAACTGGACAACCCACTAACTACCCCATTGGACAATTTGAATTCCAGGGGCTAACCATACCGTTTTATGGCCCTAGAAATGAAGAACGACTGCCAGACTATCACAGATTGGATATTTCTGCTACATTAACACCCAAAAGAAATGGAAGAAAAAAGGTCCAATCAGAGTGGGTTTTTAGCATCTATAATGTTTATAACAGGATGAATGCGGCCTCAATAAACTTCAGAGAGAATGAAGATACTGGAAGAAATGAGGCATTGCGAACGTCCATCTTTGGAATCATTCCTGCAATAACCTACAACTTCAAATTCTAAGATCATGAAAAAACAAATCTTCATAGCACTTGGACTTTTGTTACTTTTTTCCTGCGAGGATGTTGTTTCTGTCGAGTTACCCACAGATGAACCTAGATTGGTAATAGATGGGCTACTTCGAGTTGATAAAAGTCAAGAATTTATAGATGTGGAGATAAAAGTTACAGAGACAAGCGATTTTTTTCAGGAGAATCCAGTAACTCAGGTTGAAAACGCTTCTATTGTTTATGGCAGACCAACAGGAGGAGGGCTTTTTGATAGCATCTCTTCCTCATCGCTTGTAGAACGGGAACCAAGCAGTGGAGTTTATATTCCAGATCCCAATGCTTCCTCTGAACAACGTATTAGAACAGCTGCCGCGGAACCGGGCATTGCATTTATCCTTCAGTTAGAACATAAAGAAAGACGCTATCTTGCCAGAACAGAATATTCGGCAAGTGTTCCTTTTGACAATGTAAGACAAGGCACTGAAACACTTTTTGATGAGGACGATACTGAGGTCGTTGTTACATTCACAGACAATCCTGATCAGAATGATTTCTATGTTTTTGATTTTGATTTTGGAGAATTTCAGGCATTGGATGATCAATTCTTTCAAGGGCAACAATTTCAGTTTTCATATTTCTATAGCAAAAACCTGCAAGTTGGCCAGAGCATCACCATAAGTATTTTAGGAGCCAATCTGGATTTTTTCAACTATATGGACCTTTTGGTGGAGCAAACGGAGGATAACGGCGGAGTGTTTGAAACTCCAATAACAACTGTTAGAGGAAATGTTTTTGATGTTACCGACTTGGACAACATCAATATTTTTGACAATGTAGGCCAACCAGATGTATTTGCTTTGGGTTATTTTGCTGTGGTACAGGAATTCTCTCAAACCATAACAATTGAATAAAGGGCGTGTTTAAAAGATTTGATATAAAATCAAAATCATAACTATTCCCACAACCCCTTGAAAAAGTGTTCCCAATGTATGGCCCCGCAATGCAGTTTTTACATTGATATTTGAAAACTGGGATACCACCCAAAAATAGCTGTCATTAATATGTGATACCGTCATTGCACCTGCTCCTATTGCAAGCACTGCAAATGCCTTGTCAGTTATTGAAAAAAGTCCAAACGTTTCCAACAAGGGGGCTATTATTGCTGAAGTGGTAATTATTGCAACCGTAGAAGAGCCTTGAGCCGTTTTTAATACCATGGCTATAGTAAATGAAATTAGAAGACCTCCAATACCAGAGCTAGATTCAAGGTTGATCAATGAAGCAATATCAATGGTTCGTAATATGGCTCCAAAAGCTCCTCCAGCACCAGTTATTAAGACTATCAACCCTGCTTGTTTGAAAGCTTCGGTCACCCATCCTTCTTTTTGCTTGCTAGGTATTTTTCTTCCAAGCATGAATGCAAAAAACACACCTATCATTAATGCAATTATGGGGTTTCCCAAAAAATCAAACAAATGGAATACCGCATTCTTGCCCAAAGGGTAAGTTGGGTAATTAACTATTGATTTCATTGCAATCAAGCAAATGGGCGCCAAAAGCGGCAAAAAAGCTTGGATGGGCTTAATACCGTAATCTTGTTCGTCCACTTCTGGATTGTTTACTTCCTCTTTTACTTCTTCCTTTAAGGATTTTCCAATAAGCCTGGCCCATACATAGCCCGTTAAAGACACAGGGATGGATATTAACAACCCTAAAACCAAAACCATACCCAAGTCTGCTTCCAATATTGCAGCGGCAGCTAAAGGGCCCGGAGTAGGCGGCACAAATACATGTGCGGCATAGAGGCCTGTTGCCAATGATATGGCAAAGACCAAAACCGGTATGCCCGTTTTCTTGCTAATAGCCTTGTTTAAGGAAGAGAGAATAATAAATCCCGAATCACAAAAAACCGGAATGGAAATGATATAACCAGCAAGATTCATTGCCAAGGGTGAGCGTTTTAATCCAACCAGCTTTAGAACTGCATTCGCAAGTACTCTGGTGCTACCTGTCTTTTCAAGATAAATGCCAATTACCGTTCCAAATGCAATTACAAGTCCAATACTTGAAAGGGTTTTTCCAAAACCATCTCCAAATGTTGTCATAATATCTTTTGGGGTGAGCCCAAGCATAAATCCAGTAGCAATCGCTGCAATGGTCAATGAAAAAATAGGGTGCATCTTAAATTTAACAGTAGCTACAATTATGAACAATACAACTACAACAAGCACCAATAATTCCATTCACTATTTTTTAAAATACAGCAATTAAATATACTCTAATATTCCTACTTTAGTATTTTATGAGAACAGATAAAGAACTTTTGGTAAAAGGACTCAAATACGTTGGGTTTACGGTGGGGTTAATGTTCTTGGCGCCTTTTGTCCTCTATCAGGCTTTTAAGAACCAGGAGCATGGCGCCTACATCCCAGTTTTAATTATAGGCTTGGTATTGGCCATAGCGGCAATTGGTTTTGGTTTTTATACCATCAAGACTTTTATGCAAGCACTCTTTGGGAAGAAACCTAAGAACTAATTCTTTTTATTCTGCCCATTCTTCCACTTATTGCTCAGCTGCGCATAGTCATAGTCCAAGACAGATTCTTGCCTTTCCAATTTCTTAGCGGCAAAAGCACGTTGTAGAATATCTTCAATCAAGTAATCCTCATGAATTCTCTCTGGATGAAATTCTTCTTTTATGCTAATTTTAAACGCTTTGGCGGTAGTATTGTACCAAAACGCACGCCAACCGTTTCGCAGTTCTTTTACCAAATTGAAGGCTGTTTTGCCTGTTTGTCGATAAATTAACTTTATTAGTATCTGACCTTCTGTGCGGGTCAGTTTTTTTAATTTATCAGAAAACTCGCCCTCAATATACTTCTGGACCTTTTTAGTGTATTTTTTTTTATGTCTTTTCTTCTTGATTTTTGCCAAGCTATCGTTCAATTCCACCAATCTTTCAGCAGCAAGTTTAGCATACGGGTATACTTTCAAAGTTTTTCGTCGAAGAATGTAATATCTCAACTTTTCTTTGCGATCAGCAAATTCCAATCTACCAAAAATGAAAACCTCATCAAGCTCAATGGAACTATGGAGGATAGAATCACCTTCAAACCTAACATAGTAGTCAGCAACTGAATCTTTTACGGCTTCTTGGGAAAAGCCAAAACCAAAGACCAGTAAAAAAACAATAACCAAGTTGTAACGAAACATTCGAACGATTTAGCAAAAGTCCTTTCAAAATTAAGGATAAACCTAGGATTTGGCTATTAAATAAAAGTGAATATTGTTATGTTTGTGAACTAAAATATATACATGGCAGCTTCAAAAATCATTACGGCTAAGTCTCTTAAATTCTTTGAAAAATATCTAAATAATGCTTCTCCAACAGGTTACGAATGGGAAGGGCAAAAGATTTGGATGGACTATTTAAGGCCTTATGTGAATGATTTTATTACGGACACTTACGGAACAGCTGTTGGGGTAATAAATCCTGATGCCAAGTTTAAAGTTGTTATTGAAGGACATTCCGATGAAATTTCTTGGTACGTAAATTACATTACGGACAATGGCTTGCTATATGTTATTAGAAATGGAGGAAGCGATCATCAAATAGCCCCTTCCAAATGGGTGAATATTCATACTAAGAAAGGTATTGTAAAAGGTGTTTTTGGTTGGCCTGCCATCCATACAAGAAATAGAGCCAAAGAAGAACCTCCAAAACTAGATAACATTTTTATTGATATAGGTGCCAAAGACAAGGAAGAGGTTGAAAAAATGGGGGTACATGTTGGTTGTGTAATAACCTATCCAGATGAATTTCAGGTGTTGAACAAAAACAAATTTGTTTGCAGGGCCATTGATAATCGTGCTGGAGGTTTTATGATTGCTGAAGTAGCTCGCTTGTTACATGAAAACAAAAACAAATTGCCTTTTGGGCTATACATAACTAATTCAGTGCAAGAAGAAATAGGGTTGCGCGGTGCAGAAATGATTACCCAGACCATAAAACCAAACATTGCCATTGTCACAGATGTTTGCCATGACACCACCACTCCAATGATTGATAAAAAGAAGGAGGGTGAGACCGCTATGGGTTCTGGCCCTGTAATCTCTTATGCTCCTGCGGTACAGAATAAACTAAGAGAGCGTATTATTGAGACTGCAGAAGCTAAAAAGATACCTTTTCAAAGGCTAGCGTCTTCTCGCTACACGGGAACCGATACGGATGCTTTTGCCTATAGCAATGGCGGTGTAGCTTCGGCTTTAATTTCTCTTCCGCTTAGATATATGCATACAACTGTTGAAACTGTGCACAAAGACGATGTTGAAAATGTGATCAGGCTGATATATGAAACGCTTTTGACCATAAAAGAAGGGGAAACGTTCAGTTATTTTGATTAGACAGCAGCTATCCAGCTTGCAGAGACATCCTAATCTTTTTTAAGGTTCTAACTTCTTTTAGCTGCTCTTAATTGTGCTCGATGTGATATAGCAAATCTTAAGAATTATGGATGAACTTGTAGACATTCTGGACGAAAGTGGAGCCCATACCGGTAAATCCTGCCTAAAGTCTGAAGCACACTTAAAAGGTCTGTTCCATCCTACGGCACATATCTGGTTTTACACTTCGGATGGAAAAATCCTATTCCAAAAACGAGGAAAGGACAAAAAAACATTTCCATTGCTTTGGGATGTTTCCGTTGCGGGTCATATTGGGGCTGGAGAAGATATAATCGAAGCTGCAATACGAGAGATTGAAGAAGAAATAAACCTACAAATCTCACTTTCAGATTTGGACAAAATTGGAGTTTTTAAATCCATTCAGAAACATTCAGAAACCTTACTGGACAAAGAATTTCACCATACCTTTTTGTGCAAACTAAAAGTTCCTCTATCTGCACTGAGCAAACAAGAAAGTGAGGTTGAGGATTTGGCCTTGTTTCAACTCGTTGATTTTAAATCAAAATTAAATAGTGGGGAGCTTGAAGGTTTTGTCCCTCACCTTCCATCCTACTACCATAAAATTATAACTGAACTAGAGCTAAGAACTTAGTTTTTCAATAAAGGAACCAAGGTTATCCATTGAGAAGGTTTCTTGAGCTCCCGTGGTCATGTTTTTTACCACAAACTGCGCATTTGAAAGTTCTTGCTCCCCAATCAAAATCACATAGGGTACCTTACGGTTGTTGGCATACTTCATCTGTTTTTGCATTTTGGTAGAAGTTGGATATACCTCTGCCTTGACCCCATTTTCTCTTAGTTTGCCTACAAGTTTTAAGGAAGCTAGACTCTCTTTTTCCCCAAAATTAATGCATAGTACATCAATAGACTGATCCAAACGCTCAGGGAAAAGTCCCAATTCTTCCAAAACCAAGTAAATCCTATCCAAGCCAAAAGAGATGCCAATTCCACTTACATCTTTTAAACCAAAAATACCAGTAAGATCATCGTAACGGCCACCGCCGCCAATAGAGCCCATTTGTACTCCTTCTGGTGCACTCACTTCAAAAATTGCTCCTGTATAGTAATTTAATCCACGAGCTAGGGTAACATCAATTTTCAAACTTGCGGTCTTTAGACCAATATCTTCAACGGTATTGATAATTTCCTCTAATTCAGTTACCCCATTCAAACCAATTTCAGATTCCTTCAATAGCGATTTTAGTTGTGTCAACTGCTCCAAACCTGAACCTGACATATCAAATAAAGGGGCTGCTTTTGTTATTGCTGCCTCTGAAATTCCTTTGGCCTTCATTTCTTCTTTCACCTTCTCTTCCCCTATCTTATCCAACTTGTCGAGCGCCACGGTAAAGTCGACCAACAGATGCTTTGCCCCTATAACTTCGGCAATTCCTGATAATATTTTTCTGTTGTTAAGTTTGATGGTGGTTCCTTTTAATTTTAAATCAGTAAAAACCGCATCATACAATTGCATCAATTCCACCTCTTGCAATAGGGAGTTTGCCCCTACCACATCCGCATCGCATTGGTAGAACTCTCTAAACCTTCCTTTTTGAGGGCGGTCCGCACGCCAAACCGGTTGAATCTGATAGCGCTTAAAAGGGAAATCAATTTCATTCTGGTGCATTACAACATAACGAGCAAAAGGGACCGTAAGGTCATAGCGCAAAGCCTTCTCAGAAATTTTAGGTATTAAAGAACTGGACTTTTTTGAACTATATGTGACATCATCAACCTTTGAAATAAAGTCCCCAGAGTTCAAAATCTTAAAAATTAAACGATCGCCCTCATCCCCGTATTTGCCCATCAAGGTTTCTGAATTTTCAAAAGATGGGGTCTCTATAGGTTGAAAGCCATATACCTCAAAGTGTTTTTTAATGGTTTGTATGATGTAATTGCGTCTTGCGACCTCTGTTGGTGAAAAATCCCGTGTTCCTTTGGGTATGGATGGTTTTTGTGGCATGTATTGTAATTCTCGTGCAAATATAATTATTTGTCAGACCTGCTGTTCGATATCTTCTGACCAATAACCGTATGAAGGTTATTCTACAAATTCATCAAACCACTTGTACAAATCTCCTTTAGTGATAACTGCCCCTTGTTGGATCAAATCAAACTTATCCTTGTTTTTATCTTCAGAATATGCTTTAGAAGCCGTTAAATATTCAACAAAATCAGATTGAAAGTTTCGTTTAAACCAACCAAATCCTTCTTGGGTGCGCAAATCTATTTTTGGGTTCATCACTTTTACCGATAACAATTTCATCTCTTTTTCGGTAAGATGAAACAGGTGCATGTGCAATTCGGAAACATTTTCCAAATACTCTACCTTGGACAGTACACCTTCCCAAATTAAATCACTAAAAACATCCAACTCATCTTCTGCAACTTCTGGCTTTTCCTTTTTTAAAGCCGTCCACTCTTCTGCAGTGATGGATTGTGTTGCCAAAAAATTTATAAATTCTGGATGCAACTCTTCCAGTTGCTGTTGTGTCAATCTTGCATATTTCATTTCGCAAAAATAAAAAAGGCCACGCTTTCACGTGGCCTTAATAGTATAAATTATTTCTTTTTAATTGAAGATATACCTTACTCCAACTTGAGCCCTCCATCTAGAGATTTCAGCTGTGTTAGCAGCAAAAGTGCTCGTTAAATTAGGGTCAAAAGTATATGTGGGTGTATTGGTGGCATCAACGGAAACTCCCAATAACTGATTAAAGGTTGGGATTTCCACAACGCCCCAATTGGAATTTATAAGGTTGCCCAAATTCAAAATATCTAAACTCAATTGGAATTTGTTTTTATCAGTCAACTTAATGTCTTGCAAAATCTTAACATCCCAAGTACTTCTCCAAGGCGCTAGAGCCGCATAACGCTCTGCATATTCCCCCCGGTTATCACTTAAATAGTCATCTTGCTGTATAAATGCCTCAAAAGCCTGAGCTTGTCCTGCCTCACTAAAATTCATCTGGCTAATTTCTGAAGCTGTTGGAATGTAAAGTAAATCATTCTGGAACCCATCTCCGTTTCCTGCGATGTCATCTCCATTTATATTTCCTCCATACACATAATTGTAACGACCTCCTTTTGCATATTCAAAAAAGGTAGATATTGTTGTACCTGTTTTAAATGACTTGGAAATAACCCCAATGAACCTGTGTTTGTCTCCATATCTAGCATTGGACAGGACCGCCGTATTGGAATTACCCACAATAGCGTTCCCATTGTAGGCATCACTGGTGATTTCCGCGTCTATTGAATTTACACTTTTGGCATCCAAAAAGCTATAGCCCAATTGTGCATATAAGCCATCGTCCCAAGTTTTTTGAACCTTTCCTGCAACATTCCAGATGCGTCCGTTCTCATCTGAATTTGTAAATACATACGCCGAGTTGGGCGATTTGTCGGCATCTGTATAAAATGCTCTTTGATCAAAAGGAGTATTCAGTGTGCTAGACGGCGCCGCCAATCCCCAGTTTTGAACATGTATTCCGTTAATATCCTTAGTATAGGAAACGTCCAGTGTGGCTACTAAGCCATTCTCAAAACGCTTGTCTGCACCAATATTGGTTCTCCATACCTGCGGAAACTTAAAGTCTGGGTCTACAACAGTATAGAAAAAGAAATTTGGGTTTGCCACTTGGTTTCCTAACCAAACAAATGGGAAACGACCTGTAAACACTCCTGAGCCGCCTCTAACTTGCAAGGAAGCATCGCCATTAACATCCCAATTAAACCCAACTCTAGGAGAAATTAACCAATCATTTGAAGGAAGCTGTGTAGAGTCAAAAAAAGTAGTTTCCCCATTTGATGGGTCCGTGTATTCAATACTTGGGTTATAACAGCAATTACGATCTATAACTTCTTGCGCTTTTTCTGACGTGTCAAAAAACAACGGCTTGTCAAAACGCAATCCGTATGTCAATTTAAAATTGTCCGTAATATCCCATTGATCTTGAGCATAAAATGAAAGCTGACCTACATTGGTCTCTGCCAATGCCCAACCACCCGCTACACCTGGACCTGCAGCATTAAATGCCGCATTTGCAGCAATAGCTGAATCAAATGCTGCCTGTAATTGTCCAGAACTTGCAAAATTTGGAAAATCTGAAATAGTTGTTGTTGGAAAAAATACGCCTTGCGCTCCAAAAACACCCAAGTTAAAAGAGTTGTCAAACTGGAATTTCTCAAAAGAAAAACCTACTGTATAGGTATGGTCCCCTTTAAAGAAATTTAAATTGTCCGTGACCTGAAAAACCTTTTGATCCAGTTTGTTATTGATAGAAAAAGGCTCATGTCCTGCTATGATATAACTAGAAGTTCCGGCAGCATCAAGGATTGTTAGACTCGGTGCTGGAGTAGAAAACGGATTTCTAAAATCATCAAAATGTGTATATCCTATTTGTAACTTGTTTGTGGCATTATTAGACAGGGTTGAGTTTAATTCAATTTGAACGGACTGAATTCTATTGTTGATTTCATAACCTGCGTTTTCGAACTGCAAGGTTGCCAAATCTGGTCCTCTAAACTGAATGGCATTCCTATTTGCCGGTTTTCCTTTTGAGGCATCCAAAAAGTTATAGATAATTGCCAAACGGTTGTTATCATTAATATTCCAATCCAGTTTTAAAATACCTTTTGTAGATTCTTGGTCAAAATTGAATCCTGTAATTCTTCCCGGGTCGTAGAAAATATCATTTCCAGTTCCATCTTGGCCAATTACAACCTGTCTTAGCAGTCCATCAACCAAATCAAAATCTGACTGTGTCACTCTTGATTCATTGGCTGCTCCCGTACCTGTGTTGGGTACAAAACCATCTGTTCCTAAAGAGGTAAGGTCATCTTTTTCAAAATTCACAAAAAAGAAAAGTTTGTTTTTAATTATTGGGCCGCCAATACTAAATCCATACTGTTTTTGTTCCAATCCGGTTTTGAACACATCATCACCATTTATTTTACCACCTGTTAAATCATCATTTCTAAAGAAACCGTAAGCAGTTCCATAAAACTCATTGGTTCCGCTCTTGGTAACTGCATTTACAGAAGCTCCTGTAAATCCAGATTGCGTTACATCATAAGGAGCTGTACTTACTTGGATTTGATCAATTGCATCAATAGAAATAGGAGTGGCATTGGTCTGTCCTCCTGGTTGAGCGGCATCCAACCCAAAAGGGTTGTTGAAGATGGCCCCATCCAATGAAAAGTTATTGAATTGATCATTTCTACCTCCAAAGGACCCTCCGCTTGCGGTTGGTTCCAATCTGGTAAAATCATTTGTAGACCTAGAAATTGTTGGCAATCTTGTTAATTCCCTCCTACCTACACTAGTTTCTGCACCAGTCCTATCACTACCAAAAGTTCCTGTTTGGTCAGATACCACTATGACCTCATCTAAAGCCTGACTATCTGAGACCAACGCGGTGTTATAGTTAAATGTCTTACCTAATGAAAGAAATACATCATTTCTAACGCTGCTCTTGAATCCAACATATGAGATGGTCACCTCATATGGTCCTCCAACCCTAAGGTTAAGAAGGTTAAACCTTCCTTCTTCGTTGGTAATGGCTCCGTAACGTGTTCCTGTTGGTGTGTGGACCGCTACTATGTTCGCTCCTAAAAGTGGAACTTGTTGATCATCAACAACAGTTCCCCTGATGTTTGATGTAGTGACTTGCGCAAAAGCTGAAGTGAATACCATAAAAAGCAGTATTCCAAGAGGTAAAATTTTCTTCATAATGAGTGAGTTAGTTTTTTGAGTGTCTACAAACATAGAACAAAAAAAAGAGCTATGCACGCATAGCTCTTAACAAGTTATTAACCAAAACTTAGCAGTTACTTAGCTTCGGCGATTACTTCAAAAGGAAAATCAACAATCACTTCTCTGTGAAGTCTGATTTGAGCATCATATGGCCCAACTCTCTTTACTGTTCCTCCTTGGATGTTTATAAACTTTCTGTCTATTTGATAACCTGCCTTATCTAATGCAGCAGCCAAATCAATATTATTTACAGAACCGAACAATTTATCACCAGCACCTACTTTTGCAGGAATTCTGATTTCCAATTGTTTTAGAGCTTCTGCCTTCTTATTGGCTTCATCAATTACTTTCTTTTCTTTGTGTGCTCTCTGCTTAAGGTTTTCTGCTAAAACCTTTTTTGCAGAAGGCGTGGCCAAAGCAGCCATGCCTTTGGGAATAAGATAGTTTCTTCCGTAACCGTTTTTTACCGTTACGACGTCGTCTTTAAAACCCAAATCCTGTATATCTTCTTTTAGAATAAGTTCCATTCTTCAGTATTTTTTATTTCAACATATCGCCAACATACGGCATTAAAGCTAAATGGCGTGCACGCTTAACAGCTTGTGCCACCTTTCTTTGGTACTTTAAAGATGTACCTGTAAGTCTTCTAGGAAGTAATTTACCTTGCTCGTTCACCAATTTCATTAAAAAGTCTGGATCTTTATAATCGATATATTTTATACCTGATTTTTTAAACCTACAATACTTCTTTTGTTTATTGGTCTCAATGTTCAATGGGGTCAAATACCTGATTTCCCCATCTTTTTTTGATTTTGCTTGTTGTTCTATAGATGCCATACCCTATGCCTTTGCTTTTAATTTGGTTCTTCTTCTCTCTGCCCAAGAAATAGCGTGCTTGTCCAACTTTACAGTTAGAAAACGCATGATGCGCTCATCTCTTCTAAATTCTAGCTCGTAAGGAGAAATTACTTCACCGGGAACGGTGAATTCAAATAAGTGGTAAAAACCACTTTTCTTGTGTTGAATGGGATAGGCTAATTTTTTTAGTCCCCAGTTTTCTTTGGAGACCATTTTGCCACCATTCTTAATTAAGAAATCTTCAAATTTCTTAACTGTTTCCTCTATCTGTGTTTCAGACAGAACGGGATTTAAAATGAAAACAGTTTCGTAATGGTTCATATATTATGTTTTTAAAGGAGCGCAAAATTAGTAATAATTACTTCTTCCCGCAAGAAAAGCTTAAAATCTTCGTTTAAACATTAATAGTTATTAACATAAATGAACCAAGCAAACCTACATAACGTATATGGTAATATACACAACAAAATTGACCATGTTTACATCTTTTGTTGCCGTTAAACGCCTTTTTTATGTAATTTGCCGATGATTTAAAACCCTACAAATCACCCCATTCTATGAAATTAAAAAGTATAATTGTAGACGACTCCTCAATGCAACGGATGGCTGTTGCCAAATTAGTCAACAATCACCCACATCTTGCCCTTGTAGCCGAGTATAGTAATGCTATAGAAGCTAAAAACGGACTCAAGAACCACGACATTGACTTAATCTTCCTTGATGTTGAAATGCCAATCATCAGTGGTTTTGACCTTTTAGAGGCCCTGGAGAACCCTCCACAAGTTATTTTAATCACCGGAAAGCCAGATTATGCATTAAAGGCTTTTGATTATGATGTAACGGATTACCTTCATAAACCTATTACATTGGCACGATTTGAGTCTTCTGTAAAAAGAGCGGTGGCCAAGTATGAACAAATGAACAGGGTTGACGAAGATGAAGAACATATTTTTGTAAAAAGTAACCTTAAAAAACGTAAGGTTATCTTAAACGACATTAAATGGATCGAAGCTTTGGGAGATTATATCAAATTGGTTACAGATGAAGCCAATATTGTAATTCTTTCCACAATGAAATCTTTTGAGCAGCAATTGCCTGCAGAAAAGTTTCTTAGAATCCATAAATCATACATTGTGAATCTGGAAAAGATTGAAAAATTCAACAGTAAGAATGTTGAAGTTGGGGGTAGACAGATTCCTTTAAGTAGAAATAAAAAGACGGAGTTGGCGGAAGCGCTTGCTAACGTATAATTATATGTGGTCCACGTTGTAGACCAGTCTTACACTTTTATACTTTGAAATAGCATTAAAAGATTTTTCAATTCTTTTAATGCTATTTTTTGTTTGTGAAATTGATTGGGTCCTGGATGTTTTAATAAGAATGTTTTTTAAATAGTCTCTACGTATTCTAGCCACAGGCGGATATTCTGGTCCTAAAATCTGTTGTCCCAATACATTCTGTAACGAACTAGCAAACCATTGTGAGGCTTCGTTCAATTTGTTGTAGTCCTTATCTTTGAGTGTTAGTTTAATAATTCTAACTAAAGGCGGATACTTGAATTGTTCTCTTTCATAATACTGTTCCTCAAACATTTTGTCATAGTCATTTGTGGTAACCTGTTGTAGTATCTGGTGGTACGGATTATAGGTCTGTATCAATACTTTTCCCCTTTTTTTTGTTCTTCCTGCCCTGCCCGCGACTTGGGTTAACATTTGAAAACTTCTTTCATGGGCACGATAATCGGGAAAATTAAGTAGTGAATCCGCATTCATGATGCCTACCAAACTTACATTTCTAAAATCCAGCCCCTTTGTAACCATCTGTGTGCCCACAAGAATATCCATTTCTTGCTGTTCAAAAGCTGTGATTATTTTTTCATAAGCGTATTTTCCGCGAGTAGTATCCAAATCCATCCTGCCCACATTTGCTTCTGGAAAAAGCTCCTTCAATTCTTCTTGAATTTGTTCTGTACCAAAACCCTTTTTATCCAACGTGGGGCTTCCACATGCCAGACAGCCTTGTTGCAAAGCCATATGATACCCACAGTAATGACATCGCAATTGATTTTTATATTGATGATATGTAAGACTAACATCACAATTGGGGCATTGTGTAACATTGCCACAAGTGGTGCATTCAATAATTGGTGCAAAACCTCTCCTGTTCTGAAACAGGATTACTTGTTCACCTTCTTCCAAAGCCTCTGCAACAGCGTTGAATAAAGTTTCAGAAAAACGTCCTTTCATGCGTTTTTTTCGAGTTGCTTCCTTAATATCAACCAATGTAATATCTGGCATTAAAACATCCCCGTACCTGTTTTGAATACTTGCATATCCGTATTTTTTCTTTTTTGCATTGTTCATGCTTTCAATACTTGGGGTTGCAGACCCTAAAACACAATGGGCTTTATGAAAAGATGCTAGGACAATTGCGGCATCACGGGCATGGTACCTAGGAGCTGGGTCAAATTGTTTAAAAGAATTTTCATGTTCTTCATCAACAACCACTAACCCTAAGTTGGAGAATGGCAAAAACAAGGATGACCTTGCTCCTATTACAATTTGTGCCTTATCAGAGTTGTCCTTTACATTGTTCCAAACTTCCACTCGCTCATGAATGCTGTACTTTGAATGGTACACCGCAACTTTGTTTCCAAAATAAGACCGTAGTCTGCCTATTAGTTGAGAAGTCAAGGCAATTTCTGGCAATAAATACAAAGCTTGTTTTCCTTGCTCCAACGACTGTTCTATCAATTTGATATAAACCTCAGTCTTTCCTGAAGAGGTAACACCATGCAACAGGGCAACTTTGCTTTTGGTAAAACTTTCCGTTATATCATCAAAAGCTTTTGCCTGATATGGGTTCAATGAAATAGTTTCTTCGGGCTTAAGTTCTTCGTCAAATTTAACTCTATCTGTTCTAATGTGATATTCTTCAAGAATCGATTTATCTATAAGTGCCTTAATGACAGCTCTGGAACTTCCGCTTTCTTTTTCCAAATCAGCAATGGGTATTGGCTTCTTACTTTTTGCCTGTAACTGAAAAAGAGACAGTACCACTTGGCTTTGCTTTGGAGCTCTGGACAAAGCATGCAACAATTCTTCAAGTTTTGTTTCGTCATGGAATTCCTCTCCAAGCTTTACATACCTGACCAATTTAGGAATATATTGCTCGTAAAGCTCTTCTTTTTGCAAAACCACCCCTTTTTGAACTAACCTGTTTACAAGGGGCAATACATTCTTTTTATCGACTATACCGCTTATCTCTCCAATTTTTAAAACAGTTTGATGCTGTAATGCTTCATAAACCAAAAATTCATCATCTTTTAGGTCCAACTCATCTACCAAAGCATTTTTATTTAGCAGCACCAAAGTCTCGCTTTCCAACAAAAAAGCACTTGGAAGAGCACTGCGCACCACTTCTCCCAAGGTACACATGTAATATTGGGCAATCCATTCCCAATGTTTCAATTGAAACTTGTTGACCAAAGGCCCTTCATCTAAAATTTGATAGATTTCCTTGGCCTCATAGGCTAATGGAGCATTGCTATGAACATTATAAGCTAGGGCAGTATATATTTTTGATTTTCCAAAGGGTACTGCGACTCGCATCCCTGCATCCAAAAAATCCGCTTCTTGTTTAGAAATTCTGTAAGTGAAAAGTCTTTCTAAAGGTATGGGCAGGACAACATCTAAAAAATAGGGCATACTATTTATCTTCTATTCTTCCACTAGTCTATGCCAGGTTTGGGTTCTATATAAAAACGCTAGGTACCCACGGACCTTAAGTCTATTAGTATTCTTGGGATCCAACCAAACCCTGCCTCTAAATGTCATTGCCTGCTCGGGGTCAAAAAGTTTGTTCCCCTTATATTCTCCCTTGTTATTTCTTTTAAAATCAAACATGATTTTCATTCCATTGACCGGCTTATCTTTCAACTCCCCTTTACATTTAATGCAACGTGCATTTTCCTTTCCTTTTTCTACCACTTTAAGAACTTTTGCTTGCAATAGCCCATTTTCCTCATATACCTCAACAATTGCCTTAGTTATTCCATTACGGTCATCTATGGTCTTCCATTTCCCAAATACAGTTTGAGACCATGAGATTTGAACTATCAGCAAACAAATAAGTGCTGCACATTTATTCAGTCTTAAACTGCTTTTCATGTTTTTTCTTTAAAGAATTAAGTGTTGCGTTCAGCTCAAAACCAAGCAACAGAATATTGGAATTTAACCAAATAAACACCATTAGAATCAATAGTCCTCCCAAAGCCCCATAAAATTCGTTGTATCTGGCAAACTTTTCCACATACACCCCAAAAAGATACGATGTAAGTACAAATAACAAAGTGGTCATAAGCGCTCCTGCTGAAAAGAATTTAGCTTTTCTGCCTTCTGCCGTACCAAAATAATACAGTATCGCCGTTGTAAGATAGGAAAGCAACATGAAGAACAAAACTTTGGTCACTTGAATTCCTATGGTATCGCTTTTTTCAATATCATATCCCAGTTTTTTTCCTAAATACTCACTAGTATACTCCACAATGTAAAACTCAAAATACACGAACATTACTGCCCCTAAGATCAACAAAATGGATAAAATCAACCCAACCATAAAAGCATAGATATATTGTCTGAAAAAGTTTCTGGTCAGCTCTACATGATATGAATTTTCAAAACCTCCAAAAATTGCATTTACCCCATTGGCTACCAAGAAAATTGAAATCACAAAGGTGGAAGATAAAAGTCCTCCTCGCTTTTGGTCTTTTATCTGTTGATAAATATCACCAAAGTAATCACTTGTTGCCGATGGTAAGAACGATTCTAAAAACAATAAAAACTGGGCATCAAAATTTTCATTTCCTACACTTGCGTAGGGAATAATAAAAGGTAAAAGTGTAACCAAGAATATAAGCAACGGAAAGAGCGCCATAAAAAGGCTGAATGCTATAGAACTTGCCCTTGAGGATAATGTACCCCTTACAATCCCCAAAATGTACATTTCCATTAAATCATAAAATGAAAGCCCTTCAAATGCCTTTAGTTTTATTTTTTTCAATATCCGAACCAGCCAATTGATAATCGGAATCTTTTCTAACCGTTCTTCTATGGCTGTTGACATTAAACTGCTTTTAGGCTTAGATCCATATTATGGACAGAGTGTGTTAGCGCTCCTGAAGAAATATAATCCACACCACATTCAGCATAATGTCTTATTGTATTTTCATTTATTCCTCCCGAGGATTCTGTAAGACATCGCTCTCCTATTAGTGCAACCGCTTTTTTGGTGTCCTCATAATTAAAATTGTCCAATAGAATTCTATAAACCCCTCCGGATTGTAATATTTCTTCAACTTCTTCCAAATTTCTTGCTTCCACAATAATTTTAAGGTTCTTGCCAGTTTTAATCAAATATTGCCTTGTCTTTTCAATGGCCTGTGTAATTCCTCCAGCAAAATCTATATGGTTGTCTTTAAGCATGATCATATCATACAGAGCAAACCTATGGTTCTCCCCTCCTCCAATCTTAACGGCCCATTTTTCCAGGGCCCTAATCCCGGGAGTTGTTTTTCTAGTATCTAAAATTTTGGTATCTGTTCCGTCTAAAAGCTGAACATAGCTTTTTGTTTTTGTAGCAATTGCGCTCATACGCTGCATGGCATTGAGCACTAGTCTTTCCGCTTTGAGGATACTCTGGGAACTCCCAGAAACATAAAACACAATATCCCCATATGCTACGGAAGCACCATCTTCGACAAGCACTTCGATCTTTAGATTGGGGTCTACATGATCAAACACTTGTTTAGCAAAATCTATACCTGCAATAACGCCTTCATCTTTGACCAATAACTTTGCTTTTCCAGTGGTTTCCGGTGGAATACATGCCAAAGAACTATGATCGCCATCCCCAACGTCTTCACGAATGGCATTTGCTATGATAAGGGCTATTTCTTTTTGGAATTGATCCTGGGTAATCATTATTGCTGGGGTTTTAACGAAAATAATAAAAACATTACTCCTGACTATTGTCCGTTGCCATTGTTTGGTTTGAAAAAATTATTTTTGATCATGCAAATTACGTTAATTGCCATTGGCAAAACAGATAGTTCAGAACTTTCCAAACTTATAGCTATTTATGAAAAACGGCTAAAACATTATATAAAATTTCAGTTTCTCATCATTCCAGATATCAAAAACAGTAAAAACCTTTCTGAGGCCGTACAAAAGGAAAAAGAAGGAGAGTTAATTCTAAGCCACATACAAACTGCGGATGTACTGATTACTTTAGATGAAAAAGGAAAACAATTTACATCGATTGATTTTTCTCAGTTCCTTCAAAAGAAAATGAACAGTGGAATAAAAAACCTTGTATTGGTCATTGGCGGGCCCTATGGTTTTAGTGATGCCATATACAAAAGGAGCAATGAAAAAATAAGTTTGTCCAAGATGACATTTTCACATCAAATGGTGCGCTTGTTTTTGATCGAGCAGTTGTACAGGGGCTTTACTATTTTACGGAATGAGCCTTATCATCATCAATAAGTGCTTTCTCTGTGCCCATTAGCTTATACTTTTCCAGAAAATCTTCCACTTTACGGATTACCAACTGATGTGGCTTAGGATCCTCTATGGTTTCTTCCAGTGATTTAACCATATTCTGGGAAACCTTTTTTAAATGATTTAGTTCCTCTTCAATAAATCCAAAAATTTCTTTTTGCCTTTCGAGGTTTTTCTCCATTTTTAAAACATATTGCAGGTCAGCAATATTTCTCATGTGAGAATTAAAAACATGGGATTGATGCCAAGCTATCTCTGAAAGTTTTTTCTTTTGATCAACTATTCTGTTAATGATTGGGTTTACTATGAAAAATATTTCAAACAGTATGATAACAATAGAAAAAATGGCCAGTTCCAGTTCTATTATCATCATGGTATGAATGTCTTTTTCTGCTTTTTTCTGAAACTGATTCACAATGCCCTCCATTATAAACAAAAACCGATCTACGCGATATCTGACATCTGTAAAGGAAAGGTTTTTAAAATTCTGAAAATCTTTCAATTCACTATTTAACCATTCCAAGTGGGGTTCCAACCTCCTAAACTCTCTAAGAATTACCTCGTCATCTAACGGTTCCAATTTTAAACCCACATTTCCTTGTTGCAGAAATCCGTTCATTTGATACAACTTGGTCATAGTGAGTTTCATTTCTGCATAGTCGCAGTTGTGGTACCTGCAAGAGTACAGCTCATGAAGTAATCGCTGGCTGAGCATTCGCTGTCTTCCTGCCAGATTTACGATCAGAGCAGTGGACCGCTGCTTTTTTAATGAATATTGGGTCATGGATTGGATAATAATTGTCAATGAAACAATTGAAATCACAAGTAAATAGTACGCCTGAAATCCCTTTTTAAACAGTTTGATTTTCCCAATATTCATTCAGGTAAGTTTTATATAAGAATTTACCTACAATGTATGTCGAAAATTTAGCTGTGTCGCAAAAATGTTGTGAAACAGAAGTTTCAGAATGTGAACAACCATATTATGGCTGTACCAAAATACCTAGTACAATACTCTAAACTTTATGGTGTTTTCCACATTCTTGAGCGCCTTTACAACTTCCTTGTTGTACTCTTTGTCTAAATCTGTAATTACATATCCTACTTTGTCATCTGTGGATAGGTATTGTCCCGTAATATTCATTTCGTATTTGGCTAAAACCTCACTTATTTTTGCCATTATTCCTGGAACATTTTTATGAATATGCAGAAAACGGTGCGCATTGGTATGTTTAGGTAATCTAATGTTAGGGAAATTCACAGCGTCTACAGTGTTTCCAGAATTAATGTATGCCATAATCTTATTAGGAACAAAATCCGCAATATTTCTTTGTGCTTCCTCCGTGCTACCGCCAACATGAGGTGTAAGAATTACGTTAGGAAGTCCTTGGAGTGCGGTTTCAAAATTTCCATTGCTTCTAGGCTCTTCAGGGTAAACATCTACAGCTGCTCCTCCTAATTTCCCACTTTTCAGTGCATTGGCAAGCGCATCAATATCAACCACAAACCCTCTGGACAGATTAATCAACATAGCTCCGTCTTTCATCTGGTTGATCTCCCTTTCTCCTATGAATCCCTTGTTCGCCTTGTTATCATCAATGTGCAAGGTTACCACATCAGAAATAGAAAGCAAATCCTCCAGAGTGTCACATTTGATAACATTTCCCAATGGCAGTTTATCGGCTACATCATAATAATAAACACGCATGCCTATAGCCTCGGCCAAAACGGACATTTGCTTCCCTATGTTCCCATAACCTACAATTCCTAAGTTTTTACCTCTAACTTCTCTTGAATTTGCCGCTGTTTTATTCCAGGTGCCATTATGGATTTCTGAACTCCTTGTAAAAACATTGCGCATTAACATGATAATGTGGCCAATAGCCAACTCCACAACAGAGCGCGTATTGCTATAGGGCGCATTAAAAACAACAACTCCTTTTTTCTTGCTGTACTCCAGATCTATTTGGGTAGTGCCTATACAAAAAGCGCCAATTACGAGTAACTTATTTGCTGCATCCAACACCTTTTGGGTCACTTGGGTCTTGGAACGGATTCCCAATACATGAACTCCTTTAATTTTTTCAATAAGTTCATCTTCAGGTAAACTATGTTTTACCAACTCCACGGAAAAACCATCTTCTGATAAGTTTTCAAATGCATCTGGGTGGACATTTTCCAACAACAAAATCTTAATCCTGTTTTTGGGATACGATATATTTCTGGGCAGATTGTTCACGTAGAGAAACTCATCCAAATTTGGGGTTACATGGTCTGCATTGTTTGCAGCTTTTTCCCTATGTACATTTTCGGTATAGGCAAAAAACTTATCGGCAATGCCGGCTTCCCGCATTACATAATCACTATAGCCATCTCCTATTACCTGAACCTCTCCATCTAAATCCAAATTTTTAAGGCATTCTATCTTGCCATTGTGCGATGCGAGTACGTTTGCCTCGTCAAAACCCACTATATTTCCTTCCTCATCAAACTTAAAGGTATTTGCATATACTCTTTCTGATGGAATGTTATATTCTTGAACAATTGGGTCGATAAATTCCTTGAAACCACAGGATATTACATAAATATCATCAGAGAATTTCTCAAAAAATTCCTTGTTTGATGCAATGGATTTAGAGATTTTCTGTCTTAGTTCACTTACCAATCCTTCCAAATCATTTTTGTGCGCTTTTAACAGCTGTATTCTGCGTTCTAAGGACTCTGTAAATGAAATATCGCCGTCAATTCCCAAGTTGGTAATATCCTGGATTTCTTGAATAACTTCATCCTTATTGGATTTTCCCTGTAAGGTCATTTCTGCCAAAACATCCAACGCCTCTACCCTAGTAAGGGTGCTATCAAAATCAAAAACATACTTGCGTCCCACTTCTACCATGAATTTCGTCGAAAATTTAAGATTTAAAAATAAGCATTAATTCTATCCCTGAAATTGGATACCTTAAAAAACAGTTTATTAATATGGATATATCAAAAATCATCTATAAAATGTTTCAAAATGCTGATTTTTAATCAAAAAACTGAATTATTTTGGTTGAAAAAAGTTGTGTTTTGTATGCGCCATTATGATCACCGGGCACAATTTCTAACTGGCTATTTGGAATCTCATTCTTCAGTTTGGAGGGATTTCCGTTGTCTAAATCTTGCTCTCCTGCTATAACCAAAACTGTTGCGGAAATCTCTTTTAACTGCGCTAAGCTAGTTACCGGCTGATATTTTTGAAGTAGGTGAAGAATTTTATGGTTTGCGCCTATAGAAGTTGCGTAATCCACTGCCCCTTGGGTTTCTTCAGTTGTTTTGCCATCAAAAGCATTCATAAAAAGAATTCTTCTATCCCATGTTGGATTGGTAAAATCAATACCCATTCCTCCTAAAACCGCTTTTTTTATACGGTTTTCTTTTACTAACAATTTAGAGAGAACAATACTTCCTCTTGAATAAGCCACAGCATTCAATTCGTTTAACCCTAAATGGTTAATTAGATATTTCAAATCTTTAACTTCTGCATCATTTTTATATGCTTCAGGGTTTTCAGGTCGATCAGATTCTCCGTTTCCCCTTAAATCTGGGACTATTACTCTATAACCAGATTCTAAAAGCTGCTGTTTTAAAATCGATTTTTGCCACATTGTGCCGTTAGAGATGAAGCCGTGTATCAACATTATTGGATTACCTTCACCTTCATCAGAATAGGCAATCTGGGTTCCATCAAAAGAAGAAAAGAACTGCGTTTGGGCATTCAATCCAAATCCCAAGAATAAAACACTCAAATAGAAATTCTTTTTAAGTGCATTTAACTTTAAAACCATCTCCTAGTAGCTTTACAATACACAATGTATTTTTTGTCAAAAAGTTTGGTCAGCGCTTTTTCCTCATTTTCTATTTGAAAATAGTTCATAAAATACACGAAACCCGCCGCCACAAGTGTGTTGAATGCGTTACCCAGTTTTAATCCAAAAGCAAGCAATATTAACAGCATACCTAAATACATTGGATTCCTGGTGTATTTAAAAATACCAGTTGTGACCAGGTTACTCGTTTTTGTCAAATTAATAGGGTTTGTTGTCGTTTTGGCCCTCAAAAATTGAAAAATTGCCCACGCCATAATTATAAAAGCCAAAACAACAAGAAAAGTTGCCAGCGCTATACGTCCAAAAAAATCAAAGCTTCCAAAGGGCAAAAATCGATTCAAAACATACATAAAGCATGCAAAGATCAACATGACCAAAGGTGGTGGTATTCTCAATTTCATTTTATGTCAACTAGAACATCGAAATTACTATTTTTAGCCCTGTATTAAATCATGCCATACCTTGAAAATTGTTTTTGCCACACATAACCAGCATAAATTAATGGAAGTCAAAGCGCTCTTGCCATCTGAAATCCAACTGCTTTCTTTAGATTACATAGGTTGTTTTGATGAAATTCCCGAAACTGGAAAAACATTGGAAGAAAATGCCAAAATAAAGGCCGATTACGTAACAGACACATATGGTTTTGACTGTTTTTCGGATGATACTGGTTTGCTTATTGATGCGCTGCATGGTGCCCCAGGAGTTTATTCTGCCCGTTATGCTGGGGAGCAAAAGAACTCAAAAGATAATATGATCAAAGTATTGTCTGAATTAAAGGAAAACACAAATCGGAAGTCGCACTTTAAAACAGTGATCCATCTAAATCTTAAAAACGAAAGCTACTCTTTTGAAGGAGTTGTGGAAGGGCACATCACAGAAAAGGAATTTGGTCCTGAGGGTTTTGGCTATGATCCTATTTTTAAACCTAAAGGGTATGACAAAACTTTTGGCGAAATGTCTGCAGAGATTAAAAATACCATAAGCCATAGAGGTCTTGCAATCCAAAAATTAGTTGCTTTCTTCAAAAACAGGGCTTTATAGTTACCACTTTAACAAATTGATGTACCTTTGCGCCTTTATTAACGCCGCCGGTATGGGCATGGTGTTGTGAGGGGCTCGGATAGGTAGTACAAAATCGCTCTATACAACACAACATATTTGCGATTTAAGGTATATACCACAATGACAAAATTTGAAACCCTGGGGTTGGACAAACCCCTATTGGATGCTATTTCCGACCTAGGATTTGAGACTCCATCAGAAGTACAAGAAAAAGCAATCCCAATTTTATTGGAACAAGAGACCGATTTGGTCGCTCTGGCTCAAACAGGAACAGGTAAAACTGCTGCTTTTGGCTTTCCAATGATTCAAAAAATACAATCTGACAGTAGGACAACTCAAGGACTTATCCTTTCCCCTACCCGTGAGCTTTGTTTACAAATCACCAATGAGCTTAAACTCTATTCGAAATATGTTAAAGGCTTAAACACTGTAGCTATATATGGTGGTGCCAGTATTTCGGATCAGGCAAGACAAATTAAGAGAGGAGCACAAATTGTTGTGGCCACTCCCGGTAGAATGAAAGACATGATCGGCAGAGGTATGGTTGATATCTCAAAAATCGACTACTGTGTGCTTGATGAAGCAGACGAAATGCTGAACATGGGCTTCTTTGAAGATATTAAGGACATTTTATCCAACACTCCAAAAGAAAAATTCACCTGGTTGTTTTCTGCAACAATGCCCAGAGAAGTTTCCACTATTGCTAAAAAGTTCATGCACAAACCTCAAGAAATTACTATTGGGGCCAAAAATGCAGGAACTTCAACCGTACAGCATGAGTACTATGTAGTTGGTGGACGTGATCGTTATTCTGCACTTAAGCGTCTTGCAGATGCCAATCCTGGTATTTTCTCTGTAATATTTTGTAGAACAAAAAGAGACACGCAAAAAGTTGCCGAGAAACTTATTGAAGACGGATACAATGCAGGGGCACTGCATGGGGATTTAAGTCAAAACCAACGGGATTTGGTCATGAATTCCTTTAGAAAAAAACAGGTTCAGATGCTTGTTGCCACAGATGTTGCAGCAAGGGGGATTGATGTAGATGACATTACGCATGTTATTAATTACCAGCTTCCAGATGAAATAGAAACGTATACCCACCGTAGTGGCCGTACAGGGCGTGCTGGAAAGTCTGGGATTTCTATGGTTATCGTAACCCGTTCTGAGTTACGAAAAATCAAATCCATTGAAAGCAAAATCCAACAAGCTTTTCTTTCTAAGAAAATTCCAACGGGTATTGAAATTTGCGAAATACAACTATATCATTTAGCAAGTAAAATCAAAGAAACTGAGATAAACCCGGAGATAGACAATTATCTGCCAGCCATAAACGATGTTTTGGAAGGTGTTGATAGAGATGAATTGCTCAAAAAAATTATTTCAGTAGAATTTACGCGCTTTTATAACTATTACAGTAAAACCAGAGATTTGAACTCGTCTGAAGATGGAAGAGATCGCGGAGATAGAAAAGAACGTTCTAAAGGCGATATACCATCCAATGGCTCCGTACGCTACTTCATTAACGTAGGAGAGCGTGATGGTTATGACTGGATGTCCTTAAAAGACTTTTTACGTGATACACTTAATCTTGAAAAGGAAGACGTTTTTAACGTGGATACAAAAGACAGCTTCTCCTTTTTTAATACCGATGCACAAGTAACAGATCATGTGCTTCAGACTTTTACAGAGTTTAAAGTAGATGGCCGTTTTATCAATGTTGAAGTGTCTAAAAATCCTGGAGGTTCTGGAAGAAGTGGTGGCAAAAAAAGGGATAGAAAGAGAGGACATAGAAAAGGTGGGGATAATAAATCCTTTAGAGGGGGAAGAAAAAACAACTCTGGGAAAAAAGGAGGAAAGAAAAGACCGGGCTTTTATTAGTTAATTCTATATTAAATGATGGTGGACACCTATTTATTTTTCTTTGTTTAGTACTTTTATGACTACAAAGATTGCATGAGAAGAGTTCTACTTACATTTTTTTCCTTCATTTCATTTTTTTGTTTTGCTCAAAATGAGGATGACACAATAGTTGAAGGTGAACTAAACGCTACGGTGATTAATGCACAAACAAGCTTTCCAATGGTAAGCGTGCATGTTGTTAACCTCAATAAAGTAGTGGGTACAATCACCGATCAAAAAGGAAAGTTTACAATTCCGGCCGCTGTTAACGATACTTTGTACCTATCCTTTTTAGGTTTTAAATCACAAAAAGTTAGGGTCACCAATGATATGTTCAAGTTTGAAGGGACAGAAATATCCTTGACCGAACTTGCTTATGCTTTGGAAGAAGTTATTGTAAGGCCTTACCAGTTGACTGGTTATCTAGAAATTGACGTAAAAAACCTTCCGGTTAACAACGCCTATCAATATAGTATTTCTGGCCTTCAAAAGAGTTACGAGGGAGGCAGTAAAAGCCCAAGCGCGGTAACCAAAGTTCTAGGGGCCATTTTAAATCCTGCTGACCTTTTACGAAATCTTTTTGGCAAAAAACCAAAACAAATGCGCAAGTTAAGGCAGATGAAGGAGGACGATGATATCCGGAATTTATTGGCTTCTAAATTTGATAGAGAAACACTAACAGAATTGCTCCAGCTTGAAAAAGTTGACATTGAAGATATCTTAAACAACTGTAGCTACTCCAAATCCTTTATTAATACGGCAAACGATCTACAAATTTTAGATGCCATCTCCAGTTGTTATGAAGAATACAAAGTATTGAATAGAAGATAAATACTTACCATTTCCATCTTTCAAAATTGCTTACAGATACAGAGCGTAAATAAATTTTATATTTCCGCATTCATTTTATAGTTTTAGCTAAAATCCCAAAAGATGAAAAAACTACTTACTGTTATGTCAATTCTACCCTTACTTTTTGGCTGTAAAGAGGTAAAAAAAACAACTAAAGTAGACACTAAAGTAGTTGAAGAAATGATTCCTAAAAAAGAAGCTCCTTTTGCGTGGGAAGGTGCCAACATCTATTTCCTATTAACAGATCGTTTTAATAATGGAAATCCTGAAAACGATGTGAGCTTTGACAGAACCGAGGATACAGCTGTTCTTAGAGGTTTTGAAGGGGGTGATATTCAGGGAATCACTGAAAAAATTGAAGAAGGTTATTTCACCGATTTAGGAATAAATGCCATTTGGTTTACCCCAGTTGTTGAGCAAATACATGGTGCTACCAATGAAGGTACTGGAAACACTTATGGCTATCACGGTTATTGGACCAAAGATTGGACGGCAATTGATCCTAGTTTTGGAACCAGAAAAGATTTGGAAAAATTGGTGAAATCTGCTCATGCCAAGGGTATTCGTGTATTGTTAGACGTAGTACTAAACCATACTGGGCCAGTTACGGATAAAGACCCCGTTTGGCCAGAAGAGTGGGTGCGCACTGGACCTACTTGTGAGTTTACCACATATGAGAATACAACCGCCTGCACCTTGGTAGAAAACCTTCCAGATATTCTAACAGAATCTGATGACCCCGTGGAGCTGCCAGATGCACTTCTGGCAAAATGGAAAGAAGAAGGTCGTTTAAGTCAAGAATTGGATGAGCTCCAGTTATTTTTTGAACGAACAGGATATCCTAGAGCCCCTAGATTTTATATCATTAAATGGCTCACGGACTATATCAACGATTTTGGTGTTGATGGGTTCCGGGTGGATACTGTAAAGCATGTTAATGAGAATGCTTGGTCAGATTTATATAAAGAGGCCGGTTACGCCTTTGAGACTTGGAAGAAAAAGAACCCAAACCATATATTGGACAATAACCCTTTCTACATGGTTGGTGAAGTCTATAATTATGGTATCTCAGGTGGCAGAGCATTTGATTTTGGGGATAAAAAGGTAGATTTTTTTGATTTTGGATTTAAGAGTCTCATAAATTTTGACCTTAAAGTCGATGCCCATAAAGACTATGAAACCATTTTTAAGAAATATAATCGCCTATTAAACACCAAGCTAAAAGGTAAGAGTGTGTTGAACTACTTAACTTCTCATGATGATGGCAGTCCTTTTGACAAGGAACGAAAAAAGCCCTTTTACTCAGCAAATGTCCTGTTGTTAACGCCGGGAGCATCACAAGTCTATTATGGGGATGAAACAGCAAGAAGCCTTACCATTGAAGGCACAGAAGGTGATGCCACTTTACGTTCTTTTATGAACTGGGAAGAATTGGACAGCTTGCCGCAAACACAGAAAATACACAAGCATTGGCAAAAATTAGGTCAATTCCGTAGAAACCATCCCGCTGTTGGTGCAGGTAAGCACAAAAGATTGGCAAAATCACCCTATGTATTCTCTAGAACGTATGTAGATGGTGACTATAAAGACAAGGTTGTAGTTGGTTTAAATCTGCCAAAAGGTAAAAAATCCCTTTGGGTAAAAGGCTTTTTTGGTGATGGAACCAAATTGTACGACACCTATTCTGAAACCGAGGTAATGGTCACTAAAGGAAAGGTAATTCTTGAAAACGATTTTGATATTGCGCTTTTGGAATTGGTGGAATGAGCATCAATTCCTTGAATGCAGTGCAATCCTATTGCCTTCGGTATCTAAAAATAACCCCATAAAGCCTACTTCTGGGCTAATTTGTGTTTTGGTCTTTATAATCTCACCTCCTGCTTTCTCAATTCTATTTAGTTCATTTTGAACATCAGAACTTGCAAAGTATACAAGTACTCCATCTCTACTGCTAGGTTTATAATCCTCATGTTTAATGAGAGAACCATTGGCTCCCGGTTTTCCTTCGGCCCATGGAAACCAACCCATTAATGTTCCACCAAAATCCTGAACTTGAATCTTAATTTTAAAAACTTCATCATAAAAAGCTTTGGCCCTATCCATATCCAATACAGGAATTTCGAACCAACCCACCATGTTCTGTTCCATAGGTTACCTCTCCAATAATTCTTTTAAACTGGCCAAGCCTTCTTCAAAATCCCCGCCAACGGCTTTGTCCATATTCATAAATAACATAAAAATACTAGTAGGAAACTTGTTCTTTCCAGAGAAGCCCCAAGTGACCATTGTACTGCTTTCACCTACTTCCTCTGTGGTTATGTAGGCATCAGATGTAGATTTCCAAGGTTTTAGAAACCGAAGTTCAGACTCAATACGTTCACCATTCACAATCTTTGTGAGCTCCTGTTCCCCTTCACCCACATCTTTATTTCCGTTCCAGTAGCTTATTGCCCCCACTTCACCATCGGTACCGGTGAACTTTTTCTCCATATTGGGGTCTTTTTTGTTCCAAGGTGACCACGCATCTTGATTCTTTAAAAACTTAAGATTTTCAAACACAACGTCCTTAGGTTTGGCTATTTCAATTGAGCGTGAAACATTGTAGCTCTTTGGAGCTATGAGCCCAAGAATTAAAATAATAAAAACAATCCCAGCTAAAATATAGAGTAGAATAATCATTGGATTTTATAATTGGTTATGCTCTAAAATACAAAATCTTCATTTTAAAAGGTATCTGTTTATTATACTTTCCACATCTTTTATAGATTTTTTAGTCCAATCCAATTGCTTTTCAAGCATCTCAATATCAGATAACTGCCATTCAATATCAGAAATTCTTAGTTCTTGTGTCAACTTCTGAATAATGATAGCAGCTGAAACAGAAATATTGAGACTTTCGGAGAATCCAACCATTGGAATTTTAAGAAATCCATCGGCTTTTTGCATAACTTCTTTACTCAACCCTTCTTTTTCAGTTCCAAAAAAAAGAGCTGTCTTTGTGTTCAATTCAAATTGAGAAAGAAATCTAGAATCATTATGCGGGGTAGTTGCCACAATTTGATACCCCATATCTTTAAGTGCAGCAATACATTCTGTTGTGGTTTGATATCTGTTCACATCTACCCATTGTTCAGCTCCCATGGCAATGTTCTTGTCCAAACGCTTTTCAAATCGATCTTCCACTACATGTATTTCTTGGATACCAAAGGCATCACAGCTTCTAATGACCGCGCTAGTATTGTGCAATTGGTATACATCTTCAATAGCTACCGTAAGGTATTTGGTCCTCTTCCGCAATACATCAAGAAACCGTTGTTTCCTATCTTCTGTAAGGAAACTTTGAAGATATGTCAACAAATCATCATTAAACATATACGACAATATAACGAAAAATGAATTTCTTATTTTTAGTACTTATGAGTCAAAAAGAAAAAATAGTTGTTCTTACCGGTGCTGGTATAAGTGCTGAGAGTGGGTTAAAAACGTTTAGGGACTCCAACGGGTTGTGGGAAGGCCATGATGTTATGGAAGTTGCATCTCCGCAAGGTTTTGAGAGAAACCCCGAGCTAGTACTAGATTTTTATAATCAAAGACGCAGACAGCTTTTGGAAGTATTACCAAACACAGGGCATGAATCCTTGGTTGCACTAGAAAAAAAATACGATGTAAGTATCATCACCCAAAATGTGGACAATCTGCATGAACAAGCCGGAAGTTCTCATGTGGTTCATTTACATGGGGAATTGTTTAAAGTTAGAAGCACACAAAACGAAAATAATGTTCTTGATTGGAAAAGGGATTTGATTTTGGGAGATTTGGATGAAAATGGGTTTCAGTTGCGCCCTCATATTGTTTGGTTCGGAGAAATGGTTCCTATGCTAGAAACGGCTATCCACATTACCCAGCAGGCAAAAACTTTAATTATAATAGGAACTTCCATGCAAGTGTACCCGGCAGCAAGTCTAATCAATTTTGTAACTAGAGAGGCACCCATTTACTTTGTTGACCCAAAGCCAAGTGTGGATAAATCAAGTTTTGAAAACCTAACTGTAATCTCTAAAACTGCAACAGAGGGTGTTCCTACTCTGGTTGATCAGCTACTTGGTAAAGAGACCTAGAGGTTTTGGCCCAATCCATCAATAATTTTTTCTGATCTGCGGTCAAATTAGCCTCTTTGTGGGTCCAGGTGTATTCATTCAATGGCATCTCTCCCTCATCCACTTCTTCCACCAATTCCTCTAATTTGTGGTCCTTTTTTTTAACTGAGTAGTTATTCCAATCAGAAAAATTTAAATGCTCTTTACCTTCTTCAATATGATCATACAACCAATAAGAAACCGGAGCTATGTTATTGTACCAAGGATATACCGTGTTGGCACTATGACAATCATAACAGGTAGTCTCTAAAATTTGTTGCACGGCCGGACTTGGTTTAGTTTCTGCCTCAAAGGCAGCAACATAATCACCCTCAGCCATATTTTTTTCTGGCCTATAAAATTGCATTGCAACAAAAATAATTAACAAGGCAACTGCTATTTTTTTTACTATTTTCATCTACCAAGGTATTTTAGTAAAAATATGATTTTGTGACCAAAAAACAATTGTACACAATACTAAATTCTGGTCGACTTTCTAAAGAAAAGATAAACCAACTTGTACCTCAACTAGCCAGGCATCCAGAATTAACGGAGCCTTTGCTAATTGAGGTTTTTGCACAAGACAAAACGGATTCATTCAATGCCAGTTGGGTGTTTGACAATGTCATGCGAAAAAAACTGATATATCTAGTGCCCCATTTTGAAACATTCACATTGGGATTAAAAGAGCTTACTTCCGAATCCAACATTCGTCCTATGGCTCATATTTGCGAATTGACAATGGAAGCCTATTTCAAAAAAAAGGATATCTCTTTTAGAGAGCATATTACAGAAGAGCAATTGGAAAGAGTCATGACAGTTTGCTTTGATTGGCTTATTGGCGAACATAAAGTAGCTGCCAAAGTATTTGCCATGACCAGTTTGTATTACCTAGGTATGAAATTCGATTGGGTACATCCAGAACTAAAATTAATCTTGGAACAAACTGCCCATGAAGGTACCGCCGGGTATAAATTTAGGTGCAGAAAAACCTTGGAAAATCTTAAGAAACTTGGTTTTTAAACTCCTTAACTAATAAGTATCTTTGCTGCTTTCAAAAACTCGGTCAATGTCTCTAAACCAACTCAACGCCATTTCTCCAATTGATGGCAGATATCGCAATAAAACTGAAGCCTTAGGAAATTATTTTTCTGAAGAAGCCCTTATAAAATACCGAGTTCAGGTAGAGATTGAATATTTTATTGCGCTCTGCGAAATTCCACTTCCTCAATTGGCAGATTTTAATAGCGCCATGTTCCCTGATTTACAGAAAATATATCTTGATTTTTCAGCGGAAGATGCTTTGGCCATCAAAGAAATTGAAAAGACCACCAATCATGATGTAAAGGCCGTTGAGTATTTTATAAAACAAAAGTTTGATGCTTTAGGTCTAGAAAAATATAAGGAGTTCATTCATTTTGGGCTAACATCCCAAGATATTAACAACACAGCTATTCCTCTCTCCATTAAAGAGGCCATGAACGATGTTTATGTTCCACTCTACTTTGAAGTTTTTGAAAAGCTAAAGACATTGGCTGAAGAATGGGCAAATATTCCCATGCTTGCAAGAACCCACGGGCAACCTGCCTCCCCTACTCGACTAGGTAAAGAAATTGATGTCTTTGTAGAGCGATTAAAAGAACAGTTTAATTTATTGAACGATATTCCAAGTGCTTCCAAATTTGGAGGAGCCACTGGAAATTATAACGCTCACAAGGTTGCCTATCCAACTACAGATTGGAAGGCTTTTGGCCAACAGTTTGTTCAAGAGAAATTGGGGTTGTACCACTCTTTTCCCACTACCCAAATTGAACATTATGACCATATGGCAGCACTGTTCGATTGTTTAAAGCGAATCAACACCATTTTTATTGACTTGAATAGAGATATGTGGACTTATATCTCCATGGACTATTTTAAGCAAAAGATTAAAAAAGGGGAAGTAGGTTCTTCTGCTATGCCCCACAAAGTGAATCCTATTGATTTTGAAAATTCTGAAGGAAACTTAGGGCTTGCCAATGCACTTTTTGAGCATTTATCCGCCAAACTCCCTGTTTCTAGATTACAACGAGATTTGACTGACAGTACCGTGCTTAGAAATGTAGGTGTTCCTTTTGGGCATACACAGGTAGCTTTCTTGTCTACATTAAAAGGATTGAACAAACTAGTGCTGAACGCAGAGAAGTTTGAACAGGATTTAGAAAACAATTGGGCGGTGGTTGCTGAGGCCATACAGACCATATTAAGGAGAGAGGGCTACCCTAACCCTTATGAGGCCCTAAAAGGTCTTACCCGCACCAATGAAAAAATTACCCAAAACTCCATTGCCAATTTTATTGATACGCTAGAAGTTTCTGGCAGTATCAAGGATGAGCTCAAAAAAATAACTCCGGCAAATTATACTGGGGTTTAGTTCTCATTTTTTACATTAACAGAGGTGTAAGAATTTGGCATTGCACTTATCGGTTTTGTATAAGATTAGTTGCGTGGTTTAGCACGTAATTTTGCAAATACAAACCGAATAGAAAATCCGCGAGGATTTTCGTAAATAGGCTTGTACTAGCAATTAATTTTATACGGTGTTAGGCACAGTATTTTTAATATTTGTCCTTTTCCGATATTTTTAAATTCGTTAAGGAAATTAGATAATTGCAAGCGTTATAAAAATTCCCTTTGCTCGGTGACCAAACACTTACAACTCTATAATCCGTTTGATTTACACCTTCCATAATCCATTCAGAACCATCTGTTCCAATTGAGTTACGACCCAAATCCATATTCCAAAAATCTGCTTCTATGATAAGTTGTGTAAATTCAGTCCAATCTTTTTCTGTTAGTATTTTCAGTCGCTCAATTTCTATTTCTCCAGGTTCATATCCACCAGCACCATTTAGAACTTTCCAATAAAGAATGAATCTATCATTTTTCTTTTCGATTCTAAAAGTCATTGGTTTGTCAAAAGTCCTTAACCAAGTAAAGCGATAAATTTCTTTGTCAATTTTTCTATTAAATAACAAAGGTTCTTCCATTGCGTGAAGATGTTTCGAATACCAGTTCGCAACGAACTCGTCGTAAGTTCCTTCGATAACTTTTGTTTTGATTGAATAAGTTGAGTCATTTTCTTTAATCCAATCTGTGCTAACTTCAGGAAACATTTCTTTCGGAAAGTAAGGTTGTTTAAAATCCGTCGGAACATTTAGGCTATCAACTTTGATTGTCGAGTCGACAAATTTGTCAATCGTTTGACTAAATCCGATTTGAGTCAGAAATAATGTCAAAATTCCAATTGATAATATTTGTCGCAAAGTTTTGTTCATATTGTGCCTAACGATTAAGATATGGTCCGTTTATATGGACTATATCGACCGATAAGTGAAGTTCGGGAATTTTATCGTAAAAATCCAGATAGAATGGATAGGTAGCACTTTTGAAAGAACGAATACGCCATTTAATACATGGTATCATTAAAAAAGCACCTTGAAGGTGCTTTTTTTTAGAGACGTAAGTTCGAGCGCAGTCGAAAAATCCATTTTTTGGATTTCCTTATCGTGCCTATAGCTATCTCAACACCATCGAAATGAATTGAATTTGACTTTATAGTTTTTAAGGGTTACTCAACAATCAAAATTTTACTAGCTAGGCTCGTTGTCGTTTCAATAGCTACGGTGTAGTATCCTGGAGTCAAATCACTAACATCCAGAATTACTGATTTTACCCCTGGATACTCATAGGTCAATCTTTTCTTTTGAATAGGCTGAATTTGTGCATACAGGGTAACACTAGTGATTCCTTCAGGTTGCTTTTCATGAATTGACATGGAATTATCTATAATTATATTCACTTCATCTGAAGCAATGTTAGGATAAAGGAGCAATCCGTCCCCGTTTTCGTCGTTTGGTGAAAGGACATCCAAATCGGTATCAGGTTGCAATGGTATTCCACCACCACCATTTCCTCCTCCTGCATGCTCTACATATAGCAATCTTGCTGGACCTACGCCACATTTATTAACACCCATAAGCTGTACATATCCTTCGTTTTGTGCATAGCCAGTAAACACTTGAACACTTTCGTAATTCGTAGCAGTTTCCTTTACCTGCCAATTGTCACCAAAAAGATCAAACTGATCTACTTTTTCAAAAGGGTGCGGCAACCACCACTGGTAACTATCCGCCCCTATGGCTGGACCTCCAAAGTAACTTACAAGCGCACCCGTTAACACTACTTCCGGACCAAACAAATCAGAAGGCTGGGAAGGTTTTCCCACTTGCAAAACCTTTTCCAACACCACGGGTTCACCTCCGCAACTTTCCGAAATTATCGTCGCGGTAATGGTCACCGGTTGGCTATAGGTATTAGGGGGTGTGGTGAAAAAAGTTGCTGGACTGTTCGGATCGGTGGGAAATGCAGCATCGGGATTACTGGAGCTCCATTGTACTTGCACTCCTCCAGGCACCTCCACATAATACAGTTCTTCCTGGCAGAGCAGTTCGTTGCCCTCTATTACCTCCGCAGGGCCACACAAAAAAGTGCAATCAAACGAAGTGCCGGCAGCATTTAGCTCCTTGGCCAACCAATCACCATTGGTTCGATTGAAGGATATGTGTGGCGCATTGCTCCCAGAAATATCAAAAGTAGTGGTGAAATTATCAAAAGGTATGGCCAATTCTTGGGGCGGTGGGTTTTCGGTAGTATAAATCTGCAGATAGTCTTCTTCGGTCAGCGGGATGTTGTTACTCCCCACATCCAAGGCACTGGTAACTGGTATGAAGTTGATATCTGGAGTGACTTCCAAGTTCAGGTTAAAAGTTGCCAAAATATTGCTTTCATATTCGTTAAATTCATCAATAGTGCCAATAAACGGCATGGCCCCGCCCGGAAAATCATCCAATAATAGGTTATCATCAGCTATGGAAAAGGTGCGATTGGTGATGGTCCGCATTAAAGGAGCCACCCAAAGCAGCTTTTTCTCGTATTGGATCCAGCCTTTGTACAACCAGTCTTCTTCCCCACCTGGAAAGGCCCATACCTGAAAATCGGTCTTGAGTTTGGAATTTCCTGGCAAAAAACCAATCAACAATGCGGGGATGTCCCCTAAGGCAGCGCCAATTATCCATCCTGTTTTTGTAATGAACGTAATCACATCCGTAAAGGGCCGGGTGGAACCTGTACCATGGAGCCTAAACAAGGTTTGACCGGGTTCAAGTCCGTAGGGTTGCGCACAGTGGCTACCGTTGCTGAGCGAAATGTTCCGGGTCTGCTGTGGATAGCCCATGGCCTTGAGTTCATCTTGCCAGGCCTTATGTTCCTCATTGTTGATTTGGTAATCAACATCCATCCAGTTGATCAAGAGTTGTTTTACGGCCGGTCTGTCAATCAATTTCCGGGCCTCATGCACGGGCACCTCCCCACTGGCCACGGCCACGGCAATATCACCAGCCGGGGTGGTGATGAGCTCGTTGAGTACATGCCTGACCATATACAAAAACCCTGGGGGCACATGGGCGCCCTGGTGCGGGGCATCGTGACTAACGTACAAACTGGTATCATGGTCTTGGTTATTGTTCTCCATATCTCGAAGGGCATAGCGCGCCAAAACACCGCCCATACTCTGCCCTAAAATGACGTTGGGTTCCGCGTTATCATCTTTGGTTTCATTGACCCAGTCAATTACAGCCTCCAAAGCATAGGCATTGCGCTGCAACCAATCGGTGCCGTTTTCCCAATTGACATAGATGATGTCAAAACTTTCGTCGGTGTCCTTTGTAATCAGATTTCGTAAATCTTGATTCTGAGAATTATTAACGTCCTGCAAAAAGGTTTTGAGATAAGTGTCTCCATAAAGCGGATGATTCTGGGTCAAACCTGAATCAAAACCCTCTACGACAATCAAGGGTTTGTGTATTTTTTTGCATTCTTTGGCGGGTGCTATCTGCAGCTTGGCCACCCCTTTTACTCCCATATAGGCTTTGGAAGCGGTTATGGTTTCTTCCCAAGGCTCATCAATGCAAGCTGGGTTTCGTGCAGTCAAGGTCTGTTGAGTGGCCTTGCCCGTAATCTTTACCGGGGTGCGGCAATACCTAAAGGTATTGTCGGTCAGTTGTAATCGAAAGGTCCATACATAATCACCATCTTCGGCAAACGTATGGTTTAAGGTAGTGCCCAATTCCAAGGGTTGGAATCCGCCACCATCCCCAAAGTCGACGGCAAAACTCTCCACTAAAGTGGCTTGGTTGGTACGCCATTCGGAATCATCCAGCAATAGGGATATGGTGGAACTACTTATTTGGGTTCGCGGCAAGGTGATAGCGAACACCTCTTTGGTTTCGTAGGGGTTTTGCCAATTGGTCCCTTTATACACATCACCGTATTTTTTCCCGTCAATGATCTGGATCAATCCTTCGTCGAGGGCATCGGGCCGAATGCGGGAATAATGGTAGTACAATCCATTGAGCGTTATGGCCGCAGTGAACGGTTTTTTAGCAAACTTTGCCGTATGGGACTTGGCCATGCTCTTCCAATCCTGCTCCAGAGCAATAGGGTCCACCAGTTCGGGCACCACCAAAGAGGTACGCATGGAGACCACGCTGTTATATAGATCGCGGAATACAGAGGGTACTATATAGTTGTTGTCCCGTAACACCCCATCGTAATTGGGCACATCCACAAAATCGTACCCGTAATCCAATAGCATGCTGTGGGGAATCTTGCTTTTGTCCAAAGGGCCAAAGACCTCGTTGGTCTTGTTGGCGACCTCTAGATCAAAATGCAATTGGGCATGGGTCGAAAGGCAGTAGATGAATGTAAAAAAGTAAAGGATAAAAGAGTGAAAGGGCAAAAATAGTTTTGTTGTTTTCATTTTTTATAGGTTACGTGTTTATAAAATTTGGGGTATGCTTTTTTAAGTTTTGAATCTTGAATTATCAAAATTTGAGGTCGAAACGGCCGTCAGTAAAGTTTAGGGTATTGTCCTCCCCGTCCTTGACCGAGAACTCAAAAGTGCCCGACACGATAAATTCCTCCAGATCAAAGCGGGTGATTGTTAAATTTCCAGGGGTTTCGTCGGTGGTTCCTGTTTCAAGAGTAAGACCCCCATCAATAAAATATTCCGCACTATAACCACCACTCATCCTAGCATTCAGTGGAAAAGATCCTTCTGAAACGCCCTCTACAATATCCAGCGCAACAAGATTTATTGATCTAAGCCCAATATCGTCAGTTCTAGAACCACTAATCCCTAAGGTATAGGCCCCATCCGCAAACGTATAGAAAGCTCTCCTATCCCTGCTTGAGAAAAATGGTTTTCCATTGATCAGGCAGGCAAAGGTGTTCTCGCCCGTTTGGGTAATTAGCGGGAGAGCATCCACGGGATTTACGGGTTGGTCGTCGTTGCTGCAGGCCTGTAGGACCAATAGACATAGTGTAATCAGTAATTTTCTCATTTTCAAGTAGATTAAAGTTTATTGATTTGGGGGTATGCTGCCTTTTAAAATTTTAAATGTTTAGTCTTAAGTTATAGGTGATGGGATTAATTAAAATTTAAGGTCAAAACGGCCATCGGTAAAGTTTAGGGTGTTGCCCTCTTCATCTTGAGCAGCAAATTCGAATGTTCCTGAAATAAACCCGTCTTCTAGATTAAGCTTTGATATTTTAAGTACACCAGGGACTTGATCATAAGTAACATAAGCCTCTACACCTAGATTATAAATTGCATATCTACCGAAAAAATTTCCACTGACATCAGATTTCAATAAATATTCAGTTTCTTCTACGGCTTGCTCGATATCCAATCCAACAAGACTAACAGTCGTGATTATACCTTCATCACTCCTAGATCCACTTATTCCTAATGTATATGCTCCATCCGCAAAAGTGTAAGAAGCCCTTCTATCCGAACTGGAAAAAAACGGTTTCCCATTGATCAGGCAAGCAAAGGTGTTCTCGCCGGTCTGGGTTATGGGCGGGAGAGCATCCACGGGATTTACGGGTTGGTCGTCGTTGCTACAGGCCTGTAGGGCCAATAGACATAGGGTAATCAGTAATTTTCTCATTTTCAAGTAGATTAAAGTTTATTGATTTGGGGGATTTGTCTTAATTATATTATATGTTATCCAATTGCATTCATGATTTCTTAAATAAACAAACAGGTTGCCAACTGGTCTGTGAGGTAAGAAAAAAAAGTCCTTACCCAAGGAGGTTGAAAATGAGAGGTTGAAAAATTTTCAATGAGGTTATCTGACTAGCAGGCTTGAAAATTAATGGCCTTATTGTTGGAACCTGAAAGAAATCCCTAAAGGCTTTAGATGTTTAAATGTAGTATTTTTATTGTTATGGTAAAGTCCTCAATCTAATTTATGCAGTTTTTTTACATAAAAAATGCCCCAAAGTAAAGATTGGGGCATCAATTTGTTTTCCGGTTTTTTGCTTCCTCTAACCCTCCTTGTGTATTTCAACAGAATGTGGATAAGGAATTTCTATTCCAGCTGCATCCAACGCTATTTTTGAGTTTTCGTACGTAGCAAAATACACATCCCAATAATCTTCTGGTTTGCAAAACGGACGTACGGCAAAATTTACAGAACTATCTGCCAACTCCATAACATTAACAGAAGGTGCAGGGTCTTGCAACACTTGAGGATTGGATGTTAAAACATTCATTAACACTTCTTTCGTTTTTTTGATGTCCTCATCATAACCAACACCGATCACAGTGTCTACACGAATCCTACCTTCGGCTGTATAGTTAACAATGTTCCCATTTGCCATGGCTCCGTTGGGCACTATGGCAAGTTTGTTTTCTGGTGTTGTAAGCTTAGTGGTGAAAATTTCAACCTCCTTTACTACCCCCAAAACTCCTTGGGCTTCGATTAAGTCGCCAATGCGATAGGGTTTAAAAATCATGAGCAGAACTCCACCGGCAAAGTTGGAAAGAGAGCCTTGCAGTGCCAAACCAATTGCCAAGCCAGCCGCTGCTATGACCGCGGCAAAAGTGGTTACGTCCACTCCCAGTCTTGAAATTACAATGATGATCAAAAACACTTTTAGTGACCAAGAAATTAGATTTAATAAGAATCGTTGCAAGGATTCGTCATACTTGCTTTTGGACATTACTTTACCTGTGGCGCGAGTAATCTTTTTGATTATCCATGAGCCTACAATATAAATGAGAATTGCTGTAACTAATTTGGGGCCGAACTCTTTGGCCAATTCCAATCCGTAGTTCATCCACTCTTGTGCTTTTTCCATAGTTTTCAATGATTTGTTAGTGTTCTTGTTTTGAGACACTAAGATAAAAATTAGGTCACAAAATTTCCTGAACCGAAAAGTTTTAAACAAAAAAATCCTGAACAACCTAGATTGTTCAGGATTTACTATTTGGATGGTTTGGTTGTTATCCCTTTAGAAAAGCCCCAATTTCACCTAATCCCTCTCCATTATAATCAGACTTCTGAATAGCTTGCATTAGTTGCACTATATGTGCAGGATTCATATCCTTTCCTAAAACTCTGACTAAGGCAAAGCCTTTGTCCTTGCTATCGCCATAAATGATCACCTCATCAATGGCAGTTTCATCTCCCAAATATTTTATCACTCCTTTTCCGTACTGTGAATTAATTTTCATCAATTCTACAAACTCATCATCTTTAAGGATTTCTTTGACCTTTATTTTCTCAGCCTTGTATTCAGCTACATTATCTGCCGTTTTCCTAAATGCCAGGAGGTTAAACTTCTTCAATGATTCAATAGCTTTTGATTGGGTGTCTGATAGATCCACTCCATCCATTTTCAAGATACTTGCAGGAACATCCAATGCGATAAAATTTGGATTTTCCGAGTTGTCCACATAATACTCTTGTAAACTCTGCTGAGAGGAACAAGATGCAAGTAAGATCGTACCTGCAACCAATATGCTTTTAATAATATTCTTCATCTGTTCTATTTTTTGATTGATTTCTTTTAATGGTGTTTAGCTATTGGTCATCTTGTTGCTCAATTTGTTACAAAATTTTACGGACCTTAACCGCTACCAAAAATTTATTGTTTCTTCACCTTCTTCAATCCCTTATGAAGCTTCATTTTATTGGTCAATGTTCCAACCTTGGCAAGGTCAATATTACCCGTCATTGTCAATAAAACCGTTTCAAAATGGAAATCTGAATGTTTGTTCTTCTTTTCTTCAATTCCCGTTGCAAACATCAGTAATTCTTCTACATGATCATCATCCTTTCCATACTTAACATAAAACTTAAGGTTAGTGTCTCCATCTTTCACCTTCATCAGCTCTTCCAACTTTGATGATCTTACATACTGTTTCATTGTAGTTGCCATATCTGCAGCTGCTCCTTCATCTTCAGAAAGAAATATTTTAATGTTGTTGATATTCCTTGCGATTTCAACAAATTCTTGATTTTCTGGATCCGAATCATTTTCCATCATTTTAGAAACAATGTCCAACATCCCTTTGTTAATGGTCACTGATCCTATCCTATCAGAATCTTCAAACTTATCGAATATGGACTGTGAATTTCCTAAAAAGGGAGCACAAGCGCATAGTATAATTATCAGTAGTTTTTTCATGGCGCTCTAGTTTCCTTTTTTACCTGCCTTGTTTAACTCCTCAGGCAAATTCATTTTGTTGGTCAACGAATTGATCTTATTTAAATCAATATCTCCCGTTAAGGAAAGTAGTACTGTTTCAAATTTTCTTCCGTCCGTTTCAACATCTTTCAAACCAGTAATAAACATTAACAATTCGCTTACATGGTCATCATCTTTACCTTGCTTGATATAAAACTTTACATTGGCATCCTTATCCTTCACGCGCATTAGTTCTTCCATTTTTGAAGACTTTAGGTAACTGCTTACAGAAGACTTCATATCGTCTCCAATCTGTTTGTTATCCGTAGTGAACACCTTTAGGCTTTTAAGACTGCTGGCAACATCCATAAAATCTTGTGCCTCAGCATCATCCACCTCTACATCTATTTTTGCCAATAGGTTGAACATGCTCTTGTTGACCACCACAGAGGTAACATCATCCAAATCTTCGTACTTATCGAACAAAGACTGTGAAAACCCTGTAAGTGGCAGTACTGCCATTAATAATATTAAAATATACTTTTTCATTTTTTACGATTTAATTATTGTTATAAATTTTTTGTTTTGCTGTTTCAAACTCTTGCAAGTAGGCAACCTTTTCCGTTCCTTTTCCAAAATTTGTTGCTAAGAGTTCAAAAGCCTTTTTAGTTTCTTGGTATGCGTATTTAGCTTTTTCTCTTTCTTGATACTCATTACCAAAATAAATGCCAAAGGTCAATACTGCTACGGCCGCTACGGAAATCCATTTATAATAGTTCTTTCTAGGTTTTAATGGAACCTGCTTCGTATACCGTTCTTCCTTGGCGTTGGAAAAATAACTGAACATGGGTTTATATTGCTCTAGATGTGTTGCTACACTTTCTTGAGAAAAATAAGTTTGCAGTTCTTTTTCTTCGGCAACTGTTGTAGTTGCCTCAAAATACTTTTCCAATAATTTTTCTATGTTATCCAATTCCATAGCTATGTTTTTTTACTAATTCTTGTCTTACTACTTTTCTTGCTCTAGAGAGTGCTACGCGCACCGCTGTTGGTTTCATATCGAGCAACTCACATATCTCCTCAAACTCGTATTGTTCAACATCTCTCAGTTGTAATACCATTTTTTGTTGTTCTGGAAGCTCATCCATAATTCTTTCCATCCACTTAACACTGTCTTCTGCTTCTAGTTGCCGTTGTAAAGAAGTGCTTTCATCACTGTAATTGCTATGAACCAACTTTAAATTACTGGCTTGCTTGGATTTTAATCTGTCCAAACAGAAATTCTTCGTCATGGTCATTGCGAAGGCCTCAACATTCTTATACTGTTCCATGGTTTCATTCTTTGACCATAGTTTTAGCAAAATTTCCTGAGTGGCATCCTCTGCTTCTTCCTTAGAAACCAACAACCGTTTAGCCAGTCTATATAGTTTGTCCTTAAAGGGCATTACTACATTTAAAAATTCGGCCTGTTTCATTTGGTTTTCTTAGTTGTTTATAAACTATTTAAGTTCGTCTACATAATCACGACGACACATATCGAATTTTGTTACAAAAAATTTGAATTCTCCACTTATGTATCTATTTTGTAGTCCAAAATTGTAAGAATTTAAAAAATCATACCACCAACCTACTACACTTTCCTAATTATATGGAATGATAATTGATTGCTCTTATTAAAATTTAGCTATGAAAAAATACTTATTTCTATTTGTTGGACTTGGAATTTTACTAAACTCTTGTAAAAGTGATGATGACGCAAATATACCCACTGATGTTGTTGTACAAAACTTTATGTGGCGTGCTATGAATCTATGGTACTTCTGGCAAGGTGAGGTTCCCAACTTAGCAGACAACAGATTCTCCTCTGATGCTCAATACAACGAATTCCTGGAAGCAACCCCTGATCCTTTGGATTTTTACAATAGTATTCAATTTACTGAAGATAGATTTAGTTTCTCAAATGAGGATTACACCACATTGGTCAATGGCCTTAATGGAATATCTAAAAGCAACGGTCTCGAGTTTGGATTAGTGCGCTTTGGCAGTGGAGATGATGTTTTTGGTTATGTGCGTTACATTATTCCAAATTCGGATGCCGCAACCAAAGACATTCAACGGGGCGATATTTTTACCCGAGTTGATGGTCAGCAATTGACCGCTGCTAATTTTGGAGATTTATTATTTGGTGATAACGATACTTATGTGTTAGGGCTTGCAACAATTAGTGGTAACACAATTAGCGATTCTCAGGAGGAAGTTAGCTTAACTAAATTTGAAGGGGTAACAGAAAATCCAGTGCTCGTTGCCAGTACATTGGACATCAGTGGCCAAAAAATTGGGTACATCATGTACAACGGTTTTACACGTGGTTTTGATGAAGAGTTGAACAATGCTTTTGGCCAATTTATTGCAGATGGTGTTACCGACTTGGTTTTAGATATGCGCTATAACCCAGGCGGATCGGTGAATTCTTCTAGATTACTGGCCAGTATGGTTTACAGTACAAATACCAATGAACTTTACATAAGACAACGATGGAATGATAAAATACAATCGCAATTCAGCGCATCTCAGCTTGAAGATTACTTTGCTGCGACCACCAATGATGGTAGTGCTATAAATACGCTAAACCTAAATAGGGTATATGTAATTGCCACCAATAGTTCTGCTTCTGCCAGTGAGTTGGTCATGAACGGTCTTGCTCCCTATGTTGATGTTATCCATATAGGCGAAACGACACGAGGTAAAAATGAATTTTCCATAACTATGGTGGACGATCCGGATAACGACTACATTTTTAATGCTCAAAGGGAAAATCAAATAAATCCTGAAAACAGTTGGGCCATACAACCTTTGGTGGGCCGGAACGAAAATGCAGATGGCTTTTTTGATTATACAGATGGTTTGGCTCCAAATATTTTTCTTGCCGAGGATTTTGGCAACTTAGGGGTTTTGGGCAATCCTTCAGAACCACTTTTGGCAAGAGCCATTCAGGAGATTACAGGGGTAACCGCTAAAGCAAGCTTTACCCCGAAAATGACAGGGAAAGTGCTTATGGGGTCAGAAATGGCAAAGCCTGGCAAAGACAATATGTTTTTGGACAAACCCATCAAACTAAATTACAAATAAAAAAAAGCGGCTTAATGAGCCGCTTTTTTTATTTGTAGGAATCAGTCTTATTGTTGAACTACCTTTATACTAAATGGTCTATACTTTTCAGAAAGCCTTTTAGGAACTTCCAACACATCTGGGTGAAAAAGACCTGCTAACAATTCTATGCCATCTACCAAAGTATTGGCCGAGGATTGGGTAAACATATCAAAATCCGCAATAAAAACGGTATTTTCCTGAACCGCTTTTAAATTGTTCCAGCCTTCCTTTTTGGTTAAAATGTGCATTTCTTCCAATGTACGCTCCACGGTAAATCCACAAGGAGCAATAACCAAGATCTCAGGGTCATACTTTACTATTTTATCCCAAAGCGTTACAATACTGTCCCCTGAAGGATTGGAAAGCATATCTATACCTCCGGCATACGCTATTTGATGCGGAATCCAATGACCACAGTTAAATATTGGGTCCAACCATTCCATTAGCATAATCCTTTTGGGCAATGCCTTTGCTTCTCGCAGTTTGTCTATTACCGTATCAATACGTTTGTACAATCCATTCAAATAAGTGTATGCTACTTCCTCCTTGCCCATTGCTTTAGCAATGGTAATTGCAGATTGAAAAACATCTTCCAACGATTCTGGGCTAATGGAAATCAACTCCGGTTGTTTTTCCAGGTTAGCTACCGCTGCAGCGGTACATGCAGTATCAATTTGGCAGATATCGCACATGTCTTGTGTGAAAATGATATCTGGAGAAATTTGTTCCAAAAGTGGTTCATCCACATAGTACAAATCTTTTCCCTGATGTTTACTAGCAGAAAAAAGCGCATCTATTTCTTGGCTTGATAAGTTTTTTCCTTCCAAAATGCACCGTACAACTGGTTTTTTCTCCTTTAACGCTTGTTGCGGACATTCAAAAGTGACTCCATATAAATGCCCATCCAGACCCATATCATAAATCATCTGGGTAACAGCGGGCATAAAAGAGCAAACCTTCAACATAACAACAAGTTAGCCAATTATAATTGGAGATTAAACCCTGCGCTAATGTTTCTACCTCTGGTAGTAAACCCGATTACTTCGGTAAATTCCTCGTTCAATAAATTGTTGCCATTTATAAAAAGCTTCAGTTTGTTGGGCATTAACTCATGTTCTACGTACAGATTCACCAATGAAAAAGCTTCTAGCGAAACATCTGTGAAACTGCTAAAATCTGTATCAATCCTGTCTCCAGTGTAAGCATAATTAAGTGAGATGTTGGTGGTGTTGCAAACTTGATATCCCAAAGTAAGGTTCACTTTATGTTTTGGAATACGAATAGCATTATCACCTTTACGCTCCGTAAATGTATAGTTGGCATCCAAAGTAAACTCCTCAATTGGAGACCAAGATGTCTCAACCTCAAAACCATTCGCATCAATTTCATCTGCAACGTTGATGCTGGTAAAGTTTTGGTCAAAACCAATGGTGTTCTTTTCATTTCGGTCAAAATAAATGGCGCTTATCCTAAGCTTATCATTTACAAAATACTCCACCCCACCTTCAATTGTTCTATTCTCCTCAGGTTCCAGTTCTGGATTAGCACCAAAATCTCCAAATAGTTGAATCAAATTGGGTGTGATGTAAGATGTGGCATACGAACCTAAAACTTTTACATACCCATTATCTGTTGAAAAAGCATAAGACGGATTAAGATTGTATACAAAGTGGTTTCCATATTCCGAGTGAGTATTGAGCCTTACCCCGGTATTTAGGTTAAATCCAAAATCTGATACATATACCAAATTGGCATAAGGATCTAGAATGGTAAAATCTGCTTCACTGGTAAAAACAGCTTTATCCTTAATATAGTTTACACCCAATATGGTATGCCATTTTTCATCAAAAATGTATTTGTTATAGATATCGAAAACAAAATTCTCGCCATCAGAAATGCTCTCGCCAAAAGTGCTTTTAGAATCGGTTTCATAATCCGTATATGCTGTATTTACGTGAATCGACCCCTTTGTATATTTAAATGCTGTTGAAAGGCCCACTCTATCTTGACTTACTTTGGAACGATTGGGTGCCTCTGCTAAAGCTGCATCAAACTCATTATTGATTTTTGTTTGATTGCCATAAAGGGACAATTCAAAATTCTTGGAGAATTGATATCCAAACTTTACATCAGTGCTAAAATGTGAAAAAGTATCCTCTTCATTTTCTGGAGTTACTGCGGCAGAAAGCCCACTGGAATAACGATTGGAAAAACCAACACCATAAGAAAACTTGTTTAATGTTCCATTTACTGAAGCAGCATTGGTAAAACTCCCCAGGTTGTAATTTTGATCTTCGGAGGTTTGATTGGTTCCAACCGTTGATTGAAAATTCCCAGCAATCTTCTCCTTGGTGTTTTTCTTTGTGGTAATGTTGATAACTGCAGTAGCTGCATTGGTTCCATACAAAGTACTCGAGGCACCTTTTATAATCTCAATAGATTCAATGTTGGCAGTGGAAAGTAGTCGTAAATCATATTCCTGCGAGAACGAAGACGGGTCGGAAACACGCACACCATCTACAATAACCAAAGCTTGTCTGCCCCTACCACCTCTGGCAAAAACTCCAAAGACAGAACCGTCCCTGCCCCTACTTCCAGCAATTTCAATTCCGCTTTTGGTATTGATAAGTTCCGCAACGGTTCTACCTTGATTTCGTTCCAGTTCTTCCGAGGAAATCTTAATAACCGTCTTACCTGAATTTTCTCGCTTTAATTCAAACCGAGAATCACTTACAACAACTTCTTGCAGCTGTTGAATTTGAATAGCATCTTGCTGCACATCTTGTGCAGAAAGACCTGTGCCTGCTAAAACTGCAGCGCATAACCATAAATGACTTTTTTTCATTTCGTTTACTTCAATAAACGGGAGAATAGTATGTCTGTACCCATACGTAAACCTTTTACCCGAAAGTTTAACATGTTTTTGTTTGAATTGGGCAGGTCTCCTGACTTGCGTCCTGCCTACTACCTTCCCGCTCTTAAATGCAGTGGTCTTGAAGTTGTGGCAAGCACCTATTATCATTGATTTTAAAAATCAATACAATCTAGGCGTAGCTTACAGTTGCGGGAACAGTTCCGGATTCTCACCGGATTCCCTTTTAATCATGCAAAGAAAACTCCCTGCATGAACCAAAATTCGGCACGAATGTAATCATTCTGTTTAATCTTTTTTTGTAAAAGTTAAATAATCTTACATTTGGGGCTATGTCCAAAAAACTGCTTTCAACGCTTCTTTTCATTACTCTGACCATCTTTTTTCTTTCCAATTGTGCAGAAAAAAAGAAGCCACTTCCTGTTGAACAAATCGAAACAAAAATTAAAATTGAACATGCTACAGGCTTCACTATAGAGCAAAATGGAAGTTTTACAGTGATTGAAGTTAAATCCGCCTGGCCCGGTTCAGAAACAAGTTTTAAGTACGCGTTGATTCCCAAAGAAAAACTGGCCACAATTACGCTTCCCAATGATGCATTTGATGCTATAGTTGCTATCCCCGTAGAAAGAATGGTAGTGACTTCGACAACCCATATTCCTTCTTTAGAGGAATTGGGAGTATTAGGTTCTGTTGTAGGGTTTCCCAATATGGACCTAATTTCATCGACCGTGGCTAGAAAACGAATTGATTCTGGATTGATCAAAGAATTAGGAACGAATGAAAACATCAATACTGAAATTGCCTTGGAATTGAACCCAGAAGTTGTTGTAGGCTTTGGAATAAATGGGGTTAATAGAGCATATGAAACACTAAAACAATCCAATATTCCTATTGTTTATAATGGTGATTGGACAGAGTCAACACCTTTGGGAAAAGCAGAATGGATTAAGTTCTTTGCTCCCTTCTTTCAAAAAGAAGCCGTTGCAGATAGCATTTTTAAAGGGATTCAAGAATCCTATAACAAAACCAAACTTTTAGCTAAAAAGGCGACACAAAAACCAACAGTTTTAACTGGTGGGCTATACAAAGATGTGTGGTACGTATCTGGTGGGGAAAGCTGGATGGGGCAATTTTTAAAAGATGCCAATGCCAAATTCCTTTGGGCAGATACTGAAGTAAAAGGAAGTATTGGATTAAGTTTAGAAGCTGTTTTAGAAAAAGGGCAACAGGCTGAATTTTGGTTTAACCCGTCTTTGCATACGTCATATACAGAATTGGAAGAGGTCAATGCACATTATAGACAATTTGACGCATTTTTAAATAAAAAAGTTTTCTCAAATGCTATAAACAAAGGAACTACGGGCGGACTTCTTTTTTATGAACTGGCCCCGCAACGTCCAGATTTGGTACTCAAAGATTTAATATCAATTCTGCACCCAGAACTTCTCCCTGATCATAAACCACGCTTTTATATGCCATTGAACTAAATGCAGCAAGCCAAATCATATCGCATTTCTTTTGTGCTGATTCTTTTAGCATTGTTTTGTGCATGGATACTAAATATCAGTTCTGGCTCTGTAACCATTCCTTTTGAAGCCATATTTTCTTCTCTATTTGGGGGAGAAGTTAAAATTGATTCATGGAATTACATTATCTGGAACTATCGCATTCCTAAAGCTTTTACCGCTATTTTGGTAGGAGGCGGACTCTCTATAAGTGGCTTATTGATGCAGACACTCTTTCGCAACCCTTTGGCAGGTCCTTTTGTTCTGGGCATTAGTTCCGGAGCAAGTCTAGGAGCAGCGCTACTTTTAATGGGTGCATCGTTCATTACCGGTCTTACTTCTTTTGTTTTTTTGAGTGATGTTTCATTGGCAATTGCGGCAAGTATGGGAAGTTTTCTTGTCCTTTTTGTAGTAACGTTAGTGGCAAATCGTATAAAAGATACCATGGCATTACTGATCATTGGTTTAATGTTTGGTAGTATTACAGCTGCCATTGTTAGTGTATTGGCATACTTTTCAACAGCAGAAAACTTGCAGCGCTTTATTTTTTGGTCTTATGGTAGTGTGGGTAATCTGTCATCACAACAAGTTATCCTTCTAGCCGCAATTGTTGGTACAGGAGTAATCCTGAGTATCCTTTCCATTAAAAAACTAAACGCATTTTTGTTAGGAGAAAACTATGCGCAAAGTTTGGGAGTTCCTCTAAAAAAATCAAGGTTGATCATTATCATTGCTACTGGCCTACTGGCAGGAGGTATTACTGCATTTGCAGGACCTATTGCTTTTGTAGGATTGGCAGTCCCCCACCTGACCAGACAAATATTTGATACCATGGAACACCGAGTTTTAATTCCATCGGTATTTCTTTATGGGGCTATTTTAATGTTATTGTGTGATACTATTGCCCAATTGCCAAATTCCGCCAATGTGCTGCCGATAAATGCAATAACTTCGCTTGTTGGAGCACCCGTGGTTATCTGGTTGTTGGTGCGAAAACGTAAAATGCTATTTTAATGTCCAACCCAAAAACCCATACCATATCAATTAATAACTTAGCAATTGGCTATACATCCAAAACCGTTGCCAAAAACATCAATTTTTCTTGTCATTCAGGTGAATTATGTGCCATTATTGGTGTAAACGGAGTAGGGAAATCAACACTGCTACGTACCCTTGGAAACCTTCAACCAGAATTATCAGGATCTATTACAATTAAAGGTGAAAATCTAGCAGATTACTCATCCCCAAAATTGGCTCAAGAACTCAGCGTAGTATTAACGGAGCAACCATCATCCAAAAATCTTACAGTTGAAGAGTTAATCGCACTGGGAAGACAACCCTATACCAATTGGATTGGCACATTATCCCCATCTGATAAAACTCTTATTCAAGATAGTTTAGCTGCATTTTTATTGAATGACCTAAGGCACAATAAATGTCATGAACTCAGTGATGGCCAACTACAACGCGTATTGATTGCAAGAGCCATGGCACAAGATACTCCTCTCATTTTATTGGACGAGCCCACTACCCACCTAGACCTGTACCATAAAGTGCAAATTCTAAAATTGCTGCAACAACTAGCGCACAATGAGCAAAAGACCATTCTCTTTACCACTCATGAAATTGATTTGGCCATTCAGTTGTGTGACAAAATTTTGATATTGGATTGTGCGGAAAACCCCTTTGGAGAACCATGCGAGTTAATTGAACAAAAACATTTTGAACACCTATTCCCTTCTGAAATGGTCGTGTTTGATGCTAAAACAGGTTCCTTTAAGGTGAATAAATAAGCTTTTAGCATTCAAAATTGTCTTCATGAGCCTATCAAAGGAAACATCGGAATCCTTTATCTTTATCCAAGGAAATTAATTCTATGAGTAGCACATTGATTTATCTAATTGTTGGGATACTGGCCATAGCCATTGGCTTGTTTTTGGGTATGTATATTCAAAAACTAAAAACAAAGTCCAATGAAAGTGTTTGGAACGAGCGGGAACAGCAATTGAAAGGCTCTATCAAAGCTTTAAATGATAAGTTGCTATCTGGTGACGAAGAAAAAAAACAGCTTCAATCTGAAAAAGAGCTACAGAGCAACCAAATTGTGCGCTACCAGGCTGATTTAGAAAACCTTCAGCGGATCAACACAGAACAAAAAGAAGAAGTAGAAAAATTGCAAGAGAAATTCACCAAAGAATTTGAAAATTTGGCCAACAAAATTCTTGATGAAAAAAGTTCAAAGTTCACTGAACAGAACCAAAAGAACATCAAACAGATTTTAAACCCACTCCAGGAAAAAATACAATTGTTTGAGAAAAAGGTTGAGGCCACCCAAAAAGAAAATATCAGCATTCATTCAGCTTTAAAAGAACAATTGCTCAATCTTCAAAACCAGAATCTTAAAATCACCCAAGAGGCTGAAAACTTGACGAAAGCCTTAAAAGGTGATAGCAAAATGCAAGGAAACTGGGGCGAACTGGTCTTGGAGCGTGTTTTGGAAAAATCTGGTCTGGAAAAGGATAGGGAGTACAGCGTACAACAAAGCTTCACCCTTGAAGATGGAAGCCGTGTTTTACCAGATGTCATCATCCATCTTCCCGATGGTAAAAAAATGGTAGTGGATTCCAAAGTTTCATTGACTGATTATGAACGCTATACCAACGCAGAAGACGAATTGAAAAAAAGGCATTTAAAGGATCATATTAATTCCCTTAGAAAACACGTAGAACAACTTTCTGCCAAAAAGTACGAGGATTTATATGAGATGGAAAGTCCAGATTTTGTTTTGCTTTTTGTTCCCATAGAACCTGCATTTGCGGTTGCAATAAACCATGACAACTCGTTGTACAACAAGGCGTTTGAGCAAAACATCGTGATAGTTACTCCATCTACCCTATTGGCCACGCTGCGAACCATAGATACGATGTGGAACAATGAAAAACAACAAAAAAATGCCATTGAAATTGCTCGACAAGCGGGAGCGCTTTATGATAAATTCGAGGGGTTTGTCACCGATTTGACCAAGGTTGGCAAAAAAATGGACGAGGCCAAAATCGAATATCGTGGAGCAATGAACAAATTGGTTGAAGGTAGGGGTAACATTGTGACCAGTATTGAAAAACTTAAAAAAATGGGGGCAAAAGCAAAAAAGTCCATTCCAGAACCTATTTTAAAACGTGCCGAGGAAGATGATTATGAAGAACCAAAACTTGAGCTGTAACCAATGAGAAAAATTCTGTTTATTGGCATTTCTGTTATTCTACTAGGGATTTCCGCCTATTTTGCTTTTATCTACTATGTTCCTTTTAGCGAAGGCTATCGTTCTGGTGAATTGATAAAATTCAGTAGAAAAGGAGTATTGGTAAAAACTTGGGAAGGGCAGATAAGTCAAGGGGTATCAGGAACGAACATTTTTTCCTTTTCGGTTGAGGATAGCCAAGAAGAAGTCATTGAACAAATGAAGGAATACCAAGGACAATATGTAAAAGTGACTTATAAGGAAAGGTATTCCACTTTTTTCTGGCTGGGCGATACCAAATACTTTATTACTGAAATACAACCTGAAACATCTCCACATTTTAAGAACTAAAATGAAAAAGTTCAAAACCGCAAAAGAATCCAACGTTTCCATAACAGAACTTATGCTTCCTTCCCATTCCAATTTTGGAGGTAAAGTGCATGGAGGGCATATTTTAAACTTAATGGATCAAATTGCCTTCGCTTGTGCCTCAAAACATTCACAGGCCTATTGCGTTACGGCATCTGTAAATCGAGTGGATTTTTTAAATCCAATTGAAGTTGGTGAGTTGGTCACTTTAAAGGCCTCTATTAATTATACAGGAAGAACGTCAATGGTTGTAGGGGTTCGCGTAGAGTCGGAAAACATTACTACAGGCAATACCAAGCATTGTAATTCCTCCTATTTTACTATGGTAGCCAAGGACAATGCTGGAAAAAACATTATTATTCCAGGTTTAATTTTGGAAAATGAACATGGTATTCGGCGTTTTGCACGAAGTTTAGAGCGAAAAGCTTCAGCCAGTTCGCGAGATAGCAAGTATGAATCGACAAATTTTAAAGTGAATGAATACTTGGAGTTTCTTGATGGACAGAATGTAAAACTGGATTTGGACTAATGCTGTCCAGAAGCAGCATCTTCATCCATAAACCAAACTAAATTTCCGGAGTTTGGATTGACCAAGGATGCAGGATATGCTTCAGACCCTTCTGTTTTTTTAATAATTGCATTTGTTTTTTCCGCTTTCCCGGCTCCAGTAACCAGAAAGGCCACCTCCTTTGCGGCATTTATTACCTTGCCATTAATGGATACTCTTTTTTGTCCCGAATCTGGATGCGTTGCAACCACACAATGGTCTTCGGAATTCCACAATTCAATTTCATGTGGGAAAATAGAGGCCGTATGGCCATCATCCCCCATTCCCAAAATAACCAAATCAAATTGTGGGATGGCATTAACCTTATCCAAATTTATTTCTAGCAAATTGGAATAGCGCATGGCCTCCGAGACTGGATCATTTTCACCTAAAACACGATGAATGTTTTGTTCAGGTACATCTATTTTGGAAAAGAGATGATCCACAGTCATTTTATAATTGCTTTCATTATCTGTTGGAGGCACGCAGCGTTCATCTCCCCAATAAAAATGGATTCTGTCCCATTCAATTTTAGAGGAGAATTCTTCAGCCAGTACATCAAACACAATTTTGGGGGTGCTCCCACCAGAAAGTGCAACATGAAACTCTGACTTTCCTTCAACCATCTTGGCAAAATATGCCGAAAACTGTTGAGCTACTTCGTTTTTATCTTTATATACTTTTATTTCCATATTAAAATAGTAATCACATAGAGATTAACAGATTACACAATAGCCAGGGTCATCCGCTAAATTTGAACTCGGATTTCGCCAAAAACCTAAATCATCTATCAGTTCATCCGCATTTTCGGGGCCCCATACACCAGCTGCATAACCATACATTCTAACATCCTTTCCGTTCTTCCAGTAGTTTAAAATAGGGTCAACAAACTCCCATGCTGCTTCTACTTCATCCGCCCTAGCATACAATGTGGCATCACCTTGCATAGCATCCAGTAAGAGTCGCTCGTAGGCTTCCATTACATAGGTCTGCGCCAAACTGGAATAGTAGAAGTCCAAATTGGCCCGTTCTACTTTAAATCCTTGCCCTGGCACCTTTACTCCAAACTTAATCAGAACTCCTTCATCTGGCTGAATTCGGATAATCAACTTGTTATCCTTGTTATTTACACCAGAATCCTTGAAAATTTGATGGTGCGGTGATTTAAAATGAATGATCACCTCAGTTACCTTGGTGGGCATCCGTTTTGCAGTTCTCACGTAAAAAGGAACACCTTCCCATCGCCAGTTATCCACAAAAAATTTGATGGCGGCATATGTCTCAGTCGTAGAATTTGGGTCAACCCCATCCTCTTCTCTATAGCCTTTTACCTTTTCCCCATTAATCTCTGAAGCTACGTATTGTGCACGAATTGTATTGTCAAAAAAGGTTTTCTCATCCTTCATGATTCTAAGGGACTTCAGCGCCTTCACTTTTTCGTTTCTAATTTCCTCCGGTTGGTCTCCAATAGGTGGCTCCATTACCACCAAAGAAACTATTTGCATTAAATGGTTTTGGAACATATCGCGCAGCGCACCCGATTTATCATAATAGCCTCCTCTTTTTTCAACACCTACACTCTCTGCGTTGGTAATCTCAACATGATGAATATAATTTCTATTCCAAAGTGGCTCAAAAATACTGTTAGAGAATCTTGTTACCAGAAGGTTTTGTACGGTTTCCTTGCCCAAATAATGATCAATTCTATAGATCTGTGGTTCTTTAAAATATTGCTGAAGGCCAGTGTTCAACTTTTTGGCGGTCTCCAAGCTATATCCAAAAGGCTTTTCCACGATAACCCTTTTCCACCCCTCCTCTTGACTGTTAAGCCCTACATCTGCCAAATTCTTGGCAATTGGCTCATACAAACTTGGCGGAGTGGACAAATAGAACATATAATTGTTATCCGTACCGTTTGCAACATTCAGAGTGCTTATACGTTTTGCCAAACTGGTATATTCGGCGGTATAATCACTGCCCAAATCTTCGTAGAAAAGCCTGTCTGCAAATCCTTTTATATAGTTTTCCTTAAGGTGCTCAATCTTTGCCTTTAGGTATGGACTTTGGTAAACTACCTTATTACGAAACTGTTCATCCGTAAGGTTACTTCTACTTGCGCCCAAAACCACAAAGTTTTTGGGCAGTTGTTTGGCCACATATAAATTAAACAAAGCTGGGATGAGTTTTCTTGCAGTTAAATCTCCAGAAGCTCCAAAAATTACGAGCATTTGGTTGTTGGTCTTTTTCATAAATTCTTAGTGTGCTTGTATGAATGGCTCAAAAAACCCACATTTAAAGTGCTTTTTCTTAAAAAACAATTTAACCTGTCCATTTAATTTTGAGCATAACGAATATAACGTTTATTTTAGGTTCGGAATTCAACAAATAGCTTACTTAGCGTTGACTTAACAAAAGAAAGGAAAAACAAAGAACATGGTAAACACATATGATTTTGGTCTCGTAGGCCTTGGGGTAATGGGACGTAATTTTATTCTTAATGTTGCAGATAATGGTTTTACCGCCTTTGGTAATGATTTAGATGAAGAAAAAGTAAATGCGCTTATTGAAGAAGGAGGAAATGAGGAAAAAGTAAATGCCACTTCGAGTGTTGCCACTTTTGCACAGGGGCTCAGTACACCCAGAAAAATAATGCTGCTCGTTCCGGCGGGCAAAGTAGTTGATATTGTTATTGACAATCTACTTCCGCATTTAGACAAGGGAGACATTATTATTGATGGTGGAAATTCCTTTTTTACAGATACAGACAGAAGAGAAGCCTACTTGCAAGAGAAAGGTATTAACTTCTTTGGTGCCGGGGTCTCTGGTGGCGCAAAAGGTGCCCGAAAAGGCCCAAGTATTATGCCAGGAGGTTCCAGAGATGCCTACCAGCATGTAAAACCCATTTTTGAAGCGGTTTCTGCTAAATATAAAGGTGAACCCTGTGTTGCATATCTAGGCCCAAAATCTGCAGGGAACTACGTAAAGATGGTTCATAATGGTATTGAATATGGATTAATGCAATTGACATCAGAGATTTATGACCTTTTAAAAAAAGCCGGGGATTTAACCAATGAAGAATTGCACCGGACCTACGCATCATGGAATGCAGGGCGATTGCAATCGTTTCTAGTTGAAATTACTTCGGAAATCTTTGAGCAAAAAGACGATTTGGGTGATGGGCATTTAGTTGATAAGATACTGGATAAGGCAAAACAAAAAGGCACAGGAAAATGGACCTCACAAAATGCAATGGATTTAGGTATTCCCGTCCCTACCATCGATGTTGCGGTAAGCATGCGTGAAATTTCCGCGCTGAAAGAAGAAAGAGTAAAAGCAGATGAGCTTTATGGGCGACCTATACCGGAATCTGTAGTCAAGAAAACTTTGGTGAACAAGGCGGAAAGTGCGCTCTACTTTGCCTTTATCATCACCTATGCACAAGGTATGCATCAATTGGCAGATGCTTCAAAGGAATATGGATATGAACTGGAACTGGGTGAAATTGCCAAAATCTGGCGAGCAGGTTGTATTATCCGCGCTGCGCTTTTAGCGGACATTACGCAAGCGTTTAAAGCTGATGCTGGATTACAAAACTTGCTCCTCTCCCCTTCTTTTTTGGATAAAGTACAAGAAACTGTAGGTGCCACACGTGAGTTAGTGGCTTATGGCGCAACAAACGGTATCCCGTTACCTGGACTCTCCAATGCCCTTACCTATTTTGACGCTTACACCAGTAGCAGACTGCCTTTAAACTTGATACAAGCGCAACGCGATTACTTTGGTTCTCATACCTATGAACGATTGGACAAAGAAGGAATTTTTCATACGGAATGGGAGGATTGAGTTGAGATAATTTTTAATACAAGTTAATACATGGAAAACAACCTGTGTCCTGAATGTAAAAATGACAACAATGAACCTAGAGATGTTTGCATGTATTGTCAGTTCCCATTTAAAGGAAGTGAAAAAGAAAAAGCAGTCCATATTGGTGCTTTTATAAGTAAACAGGGAATCATTACGGATTCATCTGATTCTATAATAAAAAGTAAAAAAATACTTTTTGCAGTCTCCGCAGTGAACATCGTTTTTTTAATTGTAAGCTTTTTTCTTGGAAATAAGTTGAACCTCGATTTGGCCCTCACATTTTTAATAACCTTGATAATTTTTTTGTGTGGACTTTTTATTGAGAAAAACCCGCTCCTATTAACCATAGTCCCTTTGTTCCTAATAGTTGGGATAATGATATTGAATACTATGCTTGATCCTTCATCATTTTTTAATGGATTGGTTATCAACCTAATTATAATAGGGTCTTTAGTCTATAGTGTGATTCTCATTCAAAGTGCAAAAGCATTCAAAAAAAAATATAGGACCGGTTAGTTAACTCCTCCAATTATGAATTTCTACCATATTGATTACATGAAAAATGTCAAAACAACTATTTCACCACATTAATAAGTACGTAGCAATAACTGAAGAAGAGTTTCAAACCATGTTTCCTTTTTTTGAGCTCCGTACATTAAAGAAAAAGGAGCTTCTTGTTGAAGCTGGCTCTGTTTGTAACCAAAACCATTTTGTGTTGGACGGCTGCCTGCATATGTTTTTTATAAATGACAAAGGCACAGAGCGTACGATACAATTTGCTATTGAAAACTGGTGGATGACGGATGATTTGGCCTACCATAATCAAACCGTAACGGATTTTTCCATTCAGGCGGTTGAAAACACGCGACTCCTTGCCATTACTCATGACAAACAAGAGCAATTATTAAAGGAATTTCCGCAGCTTGAAAAATATTTTCGTACCATCTATCAAATCTCTTACGGCGCTGCATTGGTTAAAATGAAGTATTTATTCGGCCTTACAAAAGAAGAAATCTATTTTCATTTTACAACACAGTTCCCACAATTTGCCCAGCGCGTCCCCCAATATCTAATTGCCTCATTTTTAGGTCTTACTCCCGAATATGTAAGTGAAATAAGAGCCAAGAAGCGTTCTTAAACGGGTTTAAGTTTTTTGAGGATCGATACACATAGTTTTGTATCAGAAATCAAAAACATAGTACAAATGAGTGAAAGAATTCAAATCGACGCAACGGAACCTTTAGCCTACAAAGCCATTTTTGGTTTAGAGGATTATATGAATCAAAGTGGATTGAGCAAAATGCATTATGAGCTTATTAAAATTAGAGCTTCGCAGCTAAATGGGTGTGCTTTCTGCATAAATATGCATACAAAAGAAGCCTTAAAAAATGGCGAAAGCCAACAACGTCTTTTCTTATTGGATGCTTGGCGAGATGTTGATGTGTTTACAGAAGAAGAAAAAGTTATTCTCCAAGTTACAGAAGAGGTCACAATGATCCATAAAAATGGCCTGACCGATGAAACATATCAAAAAGCCATTGAAAAGTTTGATGAGCACTACTTTTCACAAATAATAATGGCCATTAGTGTCATAAATGTTTGGAACCGAGTTGCAATAAGCACCCATAAACCGCTTTGGGATTAAATGGTAAATGTGAAGCTGAAACGGTTTGGAAAAAATCCAGACCGTTCTTTAACCGTATCTCAGTATTTTTAAAAATAAAACGTCTAGCAATACGCCAAAGCTCCAGCACAAAAAAATGAACAGACTCACAAGAATTACGGCCATATTGGTTAAACTGCAGTCCAAACGCGTAATCACCGCAAAGGAAATAGCTGCTAGTTTTGATATTAGTTTGCGTACCGTTTACCGAGATATAAAAACACTACAAGAGTCAGGAGTGCCAATTGGATCTGAGGCAGGTATTGGGTATTTTATTGTGGATGGTTATAACTTACCCCCTGTCACAATTACAGAGGAAGAAGCAAATGCACTGGTCACAGCTGAGAGGTTTGTCCATCAAAATGCAGAAAGTTCTATTATAAAAAATTATGCCTCGGTTTTGACCAAAATAAAGTCAGTTTTAAAAAATGGACAAAAAGAAAAGGTGGAGTTACTGGAAAGTAGGATAATCCATCATCATAAAAATGGGGGATCGCCCACTAGCAAGTTTCTATCAGAAATCCAGAAAACAATAACCTCTTTTGGTTTACTGGATATCACCTATCATACCATATACAATGATAAGGTAACCAAACGTAATGTAGAGCCGTTGGGGCTTTACTTCAATGACGATTCTTGGATTTTGATTGCCTTTTGCCGCCATAGGGAAGAGATTCGTAACTTTCGATTAGATAGAATTCTAGAATTGAAAACGCTACCCTCCACTTCTGAAAAAGCTAAGTCGTTCAGTCTACAAGAATACTTTAATTCGCAATTGGAAAATTATTCTTGATACTACTGACATAGGGTTGACACCCATCTACTTTATCTTTATTTCGTAAGTAAAAAATCACAACCATCAAAAGATGAATAGAAACAGACCGCTGTTGGAATGGGCTCCTTTTACCATCAAAAAAGGAATTACCGAGGATGATCTAATGAAAGCTTCAGAAGCGCTACAAAAGGATTTTCTCCAAAATCAAAAAGGTTTTGTAAAAAGAGACTTACTCGAAAAATTTGATAGAAACTATATAGATTTAGTGTACTGGGAAACCATTGAAGACGCAAAAAATGCTTTAGAAAATGCGGAAAAGAACCCAGCCTGCCTTGCGTATTTTAAACTTATGGAAGAAGTAGATCAATCACAGCCAGAACAAGGCGTTTCTCATTTTGAAATACTTCGGAGCTATTAAGGCCAGTAATCAAATCTCCTGAAAAAGTGAAAAAGGAAAAGGCACTTGTAAATGAAGAATACCTACTTCAAAAATTTCCAGGTAAAGGAGGATGGACCTACGCGGCCATTCCAGAGGTTCTCCAAAGTAAAAACACTCCATTTGGATGGGTAAAGGTCAAAGGCTCCATAGACGACCATCCACTAAAACAATACAAGCTTATGCCAATGGGAAATGGGCAGCTCTTTCTTCCCGTTAAGGCTGCAATTAGAAAAAAAATAAACAAAAGAGAAGGTGATTATATAAAGGTGATACTCTACGCTGACAATTCTTCTTTTGAAATTCCAGATGAAATTCTAGCATGCTTTAAAAATGAACCCAAGCAGGTTCTAACAACTTTTAATTCCTTAACCGAAGGCAAACAAAAAACGTATATAGATTGGATATATGCTGCCAAATCTGATGAAACCAAAGCAGCCCGTATTCTGAAGATGATGGATCGGTTGACAAAAGGTTTAGGCTTATACGACCAGGAGGTTGAGGTTCCGTAACTTCGGTAAAGCACTTTTTTAATTACATTTTACCGCCTTTCAAGCACAGCTCAAATGGCTTTTTAAAAAACATTTGTGTAATCAATTGGTTACACTTATATTTGTAACCAATTAGTTACATATTAGTATGAGACGAGATGTTTTTCAAGCAATAGCAGATCCAGTACGCAGAGAAATTATACAGATATTATCCAAGGAAGCGCTAACAGTAAACACTGTTGCCGAAAAATTTGATGTAAGCAGGCCAGCCATATCAAAGCATTTAAAAATATTGGAAGAATGTGGCATTGTAACTTTTGATCAGCAAGGGCGAGAACGGTATTGCATGATTCAGCCCAAAAAACTTATTCCCGCTTTTTTATGGATAGATCAGTATAGAGATCTATGGGAAGAAAAGCTAGATTCTTTTGAAAATTATCTAATCCAATTACAGAATAAAAAACAAAAATGATGAGTAAAGTAAACAATCCCAAAAACAGAACCTTGACCTTAGAAAGAACTTTTGAAGCTCCCATTGCATTGGTATGGGAGGCATGGACGCAACCAGAGCATGTTGCACAATGGTGGGGTCCAAAAGGGATGGAAACCAAAGTACTGGAACATGACTTTAAAGTTGGCGGAAACTGGAAATATGTTATGCGAATGCCAGACGGTAACGAATTTATTGCAGACGGAGTGTATTCGGAAATAGTCATGCACAAAAAAATAATATCCACTGCAAACTTTAAACCTATGACTGAGGGAGTGGAAATACAAGCAATCTTTAAAGCAGATGGTGATAAAACCCATTTTACCTTTAATTGTGTGCATGAAACCGAAGAATACTGCAAACAACAAGAGCAAATGGGCTTCTACAATGGTTGGGGGTCAGTTTTTGAAAGGCTTCATGAATTTTTACAGAACAGTTAAAATACAAGCCCCTGCCATAGGGGCTTTTTTAATGGAACATTTCATATCTTTTGGTGTTTTTGTGAAAGGCTTTTAAAAATTCAAATAAACCCGATTACAACATTGCGTAGCAATAATCGTTTTCATAATCAACAACCAACTTCCAACATGAAAAAACTCTTCGCCATTCTGCTTCTAACCATTTTAGGTTTTTCCTTGACCTCCTGTATAGATTTCAAAGTAAAAGAGAAAGAAGGCACTTCTGATATCGCAAATTTCAATCAGGTAGAAATAAACGATGAATATCAAGTAAGCCTTCCAAAGTATATGCGAAAAACATCAGATCTTAATGATGATGCCTCTTTGCAATATCAGAATGTTTTTAAAGAAACGTATGTTATAGTCATTGATGAATCCAAAGACGAATTTGTTGAAATTTTTAAAGATTTGGACGAGTATAATGACAACTACTCCATCGCGGAGAACTACCGGGATGTTCAATTGCAACTATTTGCTGAAAGCATGAACATAGAAAAAGAAACCACTCCCGTAAGTTTGGACATCAACGGTCTGGATGCCCAAATGGTGGAAATTGATGGTAAAGTTGAAGGTATTGAGGATAAAATCTGCTATTTCCTCTCTTTTATTGAAGGCGATAAAAAGGTTTATATGGTCATGGCATGGACCATGGTAAGTAGAAAAAATACCTACAGAGCCGACTTTGAAAACATAACCAAGTCCTTTGCGCTGATCAACTAAGTACACTTCAAAATCATTAACTTTTTAAAAAAATATTTGGTAGAATAGAATTTTTGAATACATTTGTAGTGTTCTAGTTATCTAATACACTATAAATGTTAACCGTCAGACAATTAAGTTTTAACTACCCCAACAGCCGTCCGGTCCTCAAATCCATTGACTTGGATTTTGAAACAGGTAATATTTATGGGTTATTTGGTAAGAATGGCGAAGGCAAAAGCACCCTGATGAAGATTATGACGGGATTGCTCTTCCCTAAATCAGGCACTTCCACTCTGCATGGAGACAACGTGAAAAAACGCAATGCAGAATCTTTACAACACGTGTTTTTTGTCCCCGAGGATTTTGAATTGCCCAGTTTGTCCATCGCTACTTTTGAAAAGGTACAATCACCTTTTTATCCGAAGTTTTCCAAGGAAAAGTTCTACGAACTCATAGAAGAGTTTAAACTTTACCCCACCAACATAATTTCAAAACTGTCTTTTGGACAGAAGAAAAAAGTGCTTATGGCATTTGGATTATCTACCAACACCAAAGTACTCCTATTGGATGAGCCAACCAATGGTTTGGATATTCCATCCAAAAGTCAGTTTAGAAAAGTTATGGCTTCCGCTGTTGATGAGGGGAAATGTATCGTTATTTCCACCCATCAAGTGAGAGATTTGCATAGCCTAATCAATCACGTAGTTATTTTGGACAATGCCAGTGTGATTTTTGACCAACCTTTGGAAACCGTTTCAGAAGGTCTTTGGTTTGGAAAAGCCTCCAATCCCGATGAGTCTTCCATTCTTTATTCTGAATCCTCTTTTGGAGGCAAAACTATTTTGGCAAGAAATGATATGGAAGAAACCGAAGTAGACCTTGAGCTCTTATTCAATGGCGTGTTGAGCCAACCGAACAAAATAAATGCAATTCTAAAAGATTTCCATCATGGCCCAAGAGTTTAGTTTGCCAAGAATTGGCCAGTTTATAAGACGTGATTTAACCATTCATAAAGGAACTTTTGTAACAGGCCTTTTGGTCTCTGCCGTGCTACTCTTTTTATTTTGCACACTAAACATGGTTTGGGATAAAAAGTTGGCATTGGAAGAGTTCTTTGGCATTTTTGGGGTTTTCTATATCCCCATGGGAGTTTTGTTCACTTTCTCGCTTTTTAAAGAGTTCAACGATACCAAATCAAATCATTTATACCTGTCTCTTCCTATATCAATACCGGAAAGGCTTGCTGCCAAATGGTTTACATTAACAGTAATTTATACTGCCGTGTTTTCATTGTTGGCAATACTCGTTGGCATGTTGGCCATTACCGTGGGCACCGTAATTTTTAGCGCGGACTTTAATGTACTATCAATCTTTACCGAACACTATTGGAATGTGATAAAAGTATATTTTGTTATTCAACCTATATTTTTGGTTGGGGCCATCACTTTTACAAAAAACAGAATTGGGAAGACCGTATTATCCTTGGGTTTACTTGCCCTAGTTTTCTTATTGTTCAATTTTATCCTTTTTGCAATATTTAATCACAGTTATGGAGTTTTTTCAGGTAATGCCATAGGTTCTGATGCAATTGATAATGTTGGTGAAGATTTTTCTATGATGGGCAAATGGTTTTACGGCTTAATATTCGGACCCATAATGCTTGTCGTAGCCTATTTTAAAATGATTGAAAAGGAGGTGTAAATATGGATTTTGATAATGGCAAACCTATTTACCTGCAGATCGTGGACTTTTTTTACGAAAACATTCTGATGAAACGCTGGATGGAAGATGAACGAATTCCATCTGTACGGGAGGTTGCAATGATGGTAGAAGTAAATCCAAACACCGCCATACGTGCCTTCAATCATTTGCAAGATCTAGAAGTGATTTACAACAAACGAGGGATTGGATACTTTGTATCTGAGGATGGATACACAAAAGTATTGGACATTAAAAGAAGGGAATTCATGGAACAAATGCTACCTGATGTTTTCAAAAAAATGACCCTTTTGAATATTTCCATGGATGATTTGAAAAACACATACAACCAACAAGAAAATGAAAAAAAGTAATCTTATTCTATTGAGCGCATTGGGTGCTTTGCTCTTTTTTTCTTTGGCGTTCCAACTGTCTGTTCACAGCTATGTTAGAAAAGCAGACGCCAACAAAGTTCCAACAAAAATAATTGTTGAAAATAGGGAAGTATCTAGTTTTAATGGTATTTCAGTTAATAGTAGAATTAAAGTCTTATTCAAGCAAACAGATGTTCCTAGCCTAACCGTTGAAGCGCCAGATCATCTTATCGATTCTATAAGCACTTCTGTCTTAAATGAAAAATTGGTTATTGAAATTATCAAAAAAATGAATAGAAAAGACAGCATTACCATTCGTGTTAACAATCCAGAACTCGTTTTATTAAAGTTGGGGTCAGAGGCGCATTTTAAAACCGTGGGTAAGATATCTGGAGAGGAATTAAACCTAATGTTCACAGATGAAAGCTCAGCAGATATGGAGCTATCTTATGATTTTTTGAAACATGAGAACACATCAACCGGTATAGTAAACATTAAAGGAAAAATCAATCATGTTGAATTTAGCAATAAAAACGAAGAAGAATAAAACAGTTGAATAATCAATAAACGAACAATCATCATCAATCAAAAAACGAACAATCATGAAATCAACCACAAAAGAAAAATCGCGGAAAAAACTTTCCAAGTTTCGATTGCTGCTCATGAGAGGGCTGTATTTACTCACATTTATTGGACTTGCGTTTCAAGCATGGGAGTATATACTTTTTCCAGGTGAACCTATCGATTACATCACAGGTATTGCCTTTAGTTTTTGGGCCTCCTATGCCACCTTGATGGGCATAGGGATCCGTTATCCAGTAAAAATGCTACCCTTAATTTTTCTGCAATTGGCATACAAGGCCACTTGGGCCCTTGGCATTTATTTACCAATGAAAAAAGCATCTTTGGTAACACCAGAAGCAGAGTCTTTCTTCTGGATTTGTGTGACCGCGGTCGTCTTGGACATTATCGTTATTCCTTGGAAATACGTCTTTAACAATTATATAGTCCCCTTTTTTAAATTTAGAACAGTTTCCGTTTAAGGGAGTTTTTAGTCATCAATCATCATCAAAAATCAAACAGTCATGAAACAACAAAAAAGCATCTATGCAGGTGCCTCAATACCAAGAATTAGCTCCAAACCAGTCTTTCCCTTACTAGTAGGTCTTCTAACCCTTGCCATAGTTATACTCTCAAGCATTTACAATAAGAGAAAAAGAGATACAGCATTTGCATATCAAGAAACAAGAAGGGCTTTAAATCTTTTGACATCAAATATGACTAAAGGAGTTGAAAAGATGGCTTATTTAAAAGAATTTGAAGTTGCAAAACAGAAAATTTACAGCTACTAATAAAAGAAAAACAATTAAAAAACGAACAATCATGAAATCAAATCAAAAAACAGGCAGAACTGTTGGCTTTTTATTGCTGTTAATAATGGCCTTAGGAATTCCATCTGTAGTGCTAAGAGGATTATCCACTTCAATGGTAACATCCCCGGATTTTTTAAATGAAATTTTTCAAAATTCTTTTCAAATGAGAATTGCGGTTCTCTTGGATATACTTACCAGTGCGCTTTGGCTGCTTATTGCCTTATTGCTCTTTCCAATCATAAAAAAGTACAAAAACAGTTTTGCCCTATGGTTTTTTGGCATCTGGCTCGTACAATTTGCAGTTATTATATTCAGTAATATCAGTCACTTGAGTCTGTTGTCTTTAAGTAAGGAGTTTGTTATAGCTGAAGGAGCGGATACCGGATATTTTTCCACTCTGGGACTCTTACTCATAGAAGAGTATTTTTGGGCACATTTTATGAGTTTGATGCTCTTTGCTACTGCAGCTTTTTCCCTCTACTACTTTCTGTTCCAAACTAAACTTGTTCCCCGGTTTTTGTCTGTCTGGGGCATGGTAGCAATCTCTTTGGTATTCTTGGCAAGCTGGCTTAACATTTTTGAGGTAAACACCAGCTTTTACTTCTATTCCCAAAACGGAATATTTATGGTCGTCTTTATGGGGTGGCTAATAGCAAAAGGTTTTAATCCAAACGAAGCTATACCCAAAGAGGGATAGCCAACTTTTCATCAATCACAAAAAAACAATCATGATTACAAAAACGAATAGAATCGGGACCGTTGGACCAGAAAGAACATGGCCCTCTAGAATGTTGAACTTTTCAGCACAGCTTTGGTTTATCGTAACAGTTCTGGGCATGTGGATTTTTGCCTTCTATGTTGCTTCCTTTTATGGAGGTGCCGCCATTGATGGAGACTTTATGAAATGGAACCGAGTCTTACCACATGGCTATGTTCAAGGACAAACTATGGGAAATTTGGCGGTTGCCATTCACTTACTGTTGGCTGTCATTGTAATGGTGGGCGGGCCAATACAGTTTGTTCCACAGCTTAGAAAATATGCCCCTGCCCTCCATAGATTAAACGGTCGCTTTTACATTACCGCAGCTTTTATTATAAGTTTGAGCGGTGTTTACATGGTAATTTCCAAAGGAACCATTAGCGGTCTAGTTGGTGATATTAGCGTAAGCATCAATGGGATCTTGATAATGCTTTTTGCATATCTAGCGATACACAATGCCATTAAAAGAAATATAAAAGCACACCAACGTTGGGCACTTAGATTATTTCTTGTTATGGCAGGAGTTTGGTTCTTTAGAATAGGATTAATGTTTTGGCTATTTATAAATAAAGGCCCTGTTGGTTTTGATCCAGAAACATTTAGAGGTCCTTTTCTTGTTTTTTTAGGATTTGGTCAGTATTTAATTCCTATTGCCATTCTTGAACTTTATTTTCTTGCTAAAAAAAAGAATACCAACACAACCCAAGTTCTAATGTCGCTGGGATTGCTCTTATTTACTGGTATTACGGCAGTAGGTATTTTTGCAGCTACCATGGGCATGTGGTTGCCTAGGATTGGTTGAAGCTAATGTTTAACTTACCATATAGAAAATTCGATGCATTTTATCTATTATTTTACACTTTACCACGCTAAACCAATATCTTATTAAAATGGTTTCCTACTTTTGCTCTTAGCGAGTTTAAGAGATTAGAAACCTATGAAAAAGTTTAGTTTATCCAAAAAAGTTAGCTTACTAGCAATCATTATGATTTCCTTTATGGCATGTAGTCCTGAGGATGGCACTGATGGGACCAATGGCACAAATGGAACCAACGGAACAAATGGAACAGATGGAACGGATGGCCTAAACAGTTTAATTACGACACTTATAGAACAACCTGGAGGCAACTGCACCAATGGAGGGTTTAAAATAGAGGTCGGTATTGATTTAAATGATAACGGAGTATTAGAAGTTTCTGAAGTGGATTCATCTGAATTTCTTTGTAATGCAGATGCCACCGGACTTTCCTATTTATCGTATGTGTCTTTACTAAATCAAACCGGCACAAATGATCCTCAAAGTTCCGTGCTGGAAAATACACTTGAGTTAAATATTGTCTGGACAAGGGAATCTCAAGGAAAATATGTTGGTGCATTGGATAGCACAATTGATATTGGAAAAACAGTAATCTTTTATACAACTCCTACTACCCATACAGGGGTAAGAGGTGAAATTGTAGGAAATAATCAAGTACGAATAGAATTACAAAATGGCATTAATGCCTTTGCAGATGATTTTACCAATTTATCATTTGAGCTAAGAGAATACGAATAACAGTACTTTCTATTTGGGCTTAATTACATATGTTCTTCAATTATTAGATTTAATAGATAACCTTTTGGCATTTAGGTAATGAAAAAAACATTTTTATTTAACATCTCCGTTTTCTTTCTCTTTAGCATTTTCACTTTTGGGCAAAATTCCTTTCCTGCATCCGGCAATGTAGGCATTGGGACCTTGACTCCTGAGTACAATTTAGAAGTTGTTGGTTCTATTAATGCTACCGAACTTCTTCTTAACGGAACAACATTACAGAATTCTCCATGGAATACTTCTGGGAACAACACATTTTATAATATAGGAAACGTTGGGATAGGGACAAACAATCCAAACTTCAATCTTGACATAGCAGGGTCTCTTAACGCTACCAGTATCTTTTTGAACGGATCGGCCATTGAAGGTCCGGTATGGAGTTTAAACGGAAATAATTCGTTTTATAACACTGGAAATGTTGGAATAGGAACAAACACCCCGAATTTTACTTTGGATGTGGATGGATCTCTCAATGCAACCAGTATCTTTTTAAACGGATCGGCCATTGAAGGTCCGGTATGGAGTTTAAACGGAAACGATTCGTTTTATAACACTGGAAATGTTGGAATAGGAACAAACACCCCGAATTTTACTTTGGATGTGGATGGATCCCTCAACGCTACTAGCATCTTTTTAAATGGATCTGCGGTCCAAAGTTCTCAATGGGTCACTACGGGAAATGATGTTTCTTATAGTTCCGGAAATGTGGGTATAGGCATAACAACCGTTCCCACAGGATATTCCTTAGCTGTAGTTGGAAGTATCATTTCTGAAGGAATTACAGTAAAATTACAGAGTGATGGATGGCCAGATTTTGTGTTTGAAAAAGACTTTCTGTTGCCAAGCCTACGGAGTATTGAAAAATATATTCAAAGAAATGGTCACCTTCCCAATATACCAAGCGCAATAGAAATTGGCAGGAACGGGATTAATTTGGGGGAAATGGATGCTCAATTACTTCAAAAAATAGAAGAACTAACCCTTTATACTATTCAGCAACAAAAGGAAATTGATGACCTTAAAAATGCTAATCAAGCTCTAATTGAACAAAATGAGCTAGTTAAAACTCTTACCAAGCGGATAGAAAAGATGGAGGAATCCTTAAAAAATTAAGTGTTTAAAACTCAAAAGTGCTTTGATCAGGAGTCGTTTATATCAATTGAAAGCATGAGATTTTGAGTGTTTCCAACTGCACCAATTCCTTGTTCTTCAAAATAAAAGAGCCATTCAAAATTTAATTGAATAAGCTTGGTTTTTGACAATCTGTATACTTTACTGACCTCTATTTCGTTATTTATCAGAAAATCAACAGATTATGAACAAGAAGCACTATTTTAAGTATCTGCTTTTGACACTCTTAGTTTTTGCCTGTTCTACAGATAATATAGAACCTCTATTATCCAATGAAGAATCTTCAGAAGAAGAAAGTGAAAACAATCCAAATCCTGAAGACACTAATAATGACTTTACAACTGACAGCTTTGACGGAACCGGAGATTTAGTTGATTACATTACTAACAATTCAACAGCTTTGCCGTTAGTGAATAGGACAAATGGAAGATATAGGGCTGAGCTAACCGATAACACAGATAACGTAACACTCCATTTCAATGATGAGCAAGGAAGGTTGGATGCGAAATTACTGAATTTTCCTTTTGAATTTATTGCCAGAAATATTGGCATTGGCACTTTGAATGATTCTCAAATTGCACCAAACCCTTTGAATTCACTTTATATATTTTCTGGAGTACAAGTTCATGTGGAAACTCTTGATTCCTTCAATTCTGCACATGTAGTTGTTGGTCATAGAGGTAACACCTATTTTACTATTGAAGGTAAAAATACAGTTGATGGCAACTCCTCTGTCAATGATATTGGTGCCAATACTGTTCCAGATGGTAGGGCTGACATCAGAATAGTAGGTAATCAAGACCAAACTATCGCAGTATATTGGCAAAACCCAAACCTAAACTATGAAACAGAGATGGATAGCTGGCAGCTATACAACGAAACAGGAAATCTTCCAGGTATTGCACCCACTTTTGAAAGCAATGTATATGTAGGACTCATAACCTATGCATTTGGCACAAATGGAATCCCATTTGTTGGCACTTGTGATGCGATTCAAATTATTAACTGACCACTACTTTTATTTACTTAAATACATTTTTCTTCGGGAATATAAGTTATAGAATTCATCGTCTTTTAGACTATCTATAAATAGGATGCTTTCCCCTGTACTTTTCATTTCTGGACCAAGGTTCTTATTGACGTTTGGAAACTTGTTAAAAGAAAAAACAGGTTGTTTTATGGCATATCCATCCAAATGTGGTTTAAAGTCAAAATCTTTAATTTTCTTCTCGCCCAGCATCACTTTGGTTGCAAAATTTACGTAAGGCTCTCCATACGCTTTTGCAATGAATGGTACCGTACGAGAAGCCCTTGGGTTTGCTTCAATTATGTAAACCATATCATCTTTAATGGCAAATTGAATGTTGATTAGACCAACAGTATTCAATTCTAAAGCAATTTTATGCGTATGGTCTTTAATTTGTTGCATTACAAACTCTCCTAGATTGAATGGTGGTAATGTGGCATTTGAGTCACCAGAGTGTATTCCACACGGCTCAATATGTTCCATTATACCAATGATGTAGACTTCTTCCCCATCACATATTGCATCTGCCTCTGCCTCAATAGCTCCATCTAAATAATGATCTAGCAGTAATTTATTGTTTGGGATTTTTCCCAATAAGTCAATAACATGGGCTTCCAACTCCTCTTTATTGATGACAATCTTCATCCCTTGTCCTCCCAATACATAAGAGGGTCTTACCAAAAGAGGGAAATTTAGTTCATCTGCAAGTTCCAAGGCTTCATCAGCAGTTTCTGCAACACCAAATCTTGGATACGGAATGTTGTTGTCCTTTAAAAGGGTGGAGAAACTTCCTCTATCTTCTGCCAAATCCAAAGATTTAAACGTGGTTCCTATAATATTGATGCCGTATTTATCTAGTTTCTCTGCAAGCTTCAATGCGGTCTGTCCTCCTAATTGAACAATTACACCTTCGGGTTTTTCATGACGGATAATGTCATAAATATGTTCCCAAAATACAGGTTCAAAATAAAGTTTATCCGCTGTGTCAAAATCGGTTGACACCGTTTCGGGGTTACAGTTGATCATGATAGTCTCATAACCGCATTCCGCAGCGGCCAAAACCCCATGAACACAACAATAGTCAAACTCTATACCCTGACCTATTCTATTGGGTCCAGAACCCAACACCACAATTTTCTTCTTATCGGTTACTTCGCTGTCATTGGCAACATACCTTGTACCATCTGCGGTTTCTATTTCTTCCTCAAAAGTGGAGTAATAATAGGGTGTCATGGCCTTAAACTCTGCAGCGCAGGTGTCCACCAATTTATACACTCTGTTAATGCCAAGGTTGGTACGTTTGCTATGCACTTCGCTCTCATAACAATCCAACATGTGGGCTATCTGCCTATCAGCAAAGCCTTTCTGCTTGGCCTCCAATAAAAGAGTCTTTGGTAAACTCTCTACTGTGTATTTTGAAATTTCCTGTTCAAGAAAGTGTAGTTCTTCATATTGCTTTAAGAACCACATATCTATTTTCGTAATGTCGTGGATTCTTTTAAGCGAAATCCCTAGTTGAATGGCATCATAAATAACGAATACTCTATCCCAACTTGGAACTTTCAATTTATGAATTATTTTGTCGTAATCCGTATAACCTTTGCCATCGGCTCCAAGACCATTGCGTTTTATTTCTAACGACTGCGTTGCCTTGTGCAGGGCTTCTTGAAAGGAACGACCGATACCCATTACCTCTCCCACTGATTTCATCTGAAGCCCTAAGGTCCTGTCTGACCCTTCGAATTTGTCAAAGTTCCATCTTGGGATCTTTACAATAACGTAATCCAAAGTAGGTTCAAACAAAGCAGATGTGGATTTGGTAATCTGGTTTTCCAACTCATCCAAAGAATAGCCAATAGCCAGCTTAGCCGCTATTTTTGCAATGGGGTATCCTGTTGCTTTTGAAGCTAAAGCTGATGATCTAGATACCCTAGGATTGATCTCAATGGCTATAATATCCTCTTTTTCATCTGGACTTACGGCAAATTGTACATTACATCCCCCGGCAAAATCACCAATACTGCGCATCATATGTATCGCCATATCCCGCATACGCTGATAAGTACGATCTGAAAGTGTCATAGCCGGAGCTACGGTAATGGAATCCCCTGTGTGAATTCCCATTGGATCCATATTTTCTATGGCACATATGATAACCACATTATCATTTTTATCTCGAAGCAATTCTAGTTCATATTCTTTCCAACCCATCAAAGCCTTGTCAATCATTACTTCATGGATAGGTGAAACCTCCAGTCCATGACTTAACAAGTCATCAAAATCCTCTGGATCATAAACAATGGACGCCCCTGCCCCACCAAGTGTAAACGAAGCTCTTATCACCAATGGGAACCCAAACTCCTGTGCAATTTCTTTCCCTTTTAAAAATGATGTTGCCGTTGCCTGCGGTGCCATGCCAATGCCAATTTTGAGCATGAGCTCTCTAAACTTCTCCCTATCCTCAGTAATATTGATCGCATCAATATCAACCCCAATAATTTCAACACCAAAGTCTTCCCAAATACCTTTTTCATCAGCCTCAATACAAAGGTTCAGGGCCGTTTGCCCTCCCATTGTTGGTAACACTGCATCGATATTGGGGTGTTTTTTTAAAATCTCAATAATCGATTTTGTTGTTAATGGTTTTAGATATATATGGTCCGCCATTACTGGGTCGGTCATAATAGTAGCTGGATTGCTATTGATCAAAATGGTTTCAATCCCGTCTTCGCGAAGCGAACGAAGGGCTTGGGAACCAGAATAATCAAACTCACATGCCTGGCCAATGATGATGGGGCCAGAACCAATAATCAAAATGGATTTAAGATCTTCTCTTTTTGGCATTCTATATAGGGTTACTCGTTTACAAATTTTTCAAAATTAGGTCAAAAAAAAGGTGCTAAACTTGAAAAAGTAGCACCTTTATTAAAAAGTTATTTACAGTCATTATTTTTTATGACGTGGTTCTGATGAGACAGTTAGTTTTTTTCTTCCTTTTGCTCTCCTTCTCGCAAGAACTTTTCTACCATTGGCAGTCGCCATGCGCTCTCTAAAACCATGTTTGTTTCTTCTCTTTCTTTTTGACGGCTGATACGTTCTTTTCATTTCTTACGGATTATAAAAAAGCCAAAAGACTTTCTGAAATTCTGGGCGCAAATATACAAAGAGTTTTTACTTTGACAAGCACTAAAAGAAAATATTTAAATTAGTTTTTAGTACTTTTGCCTCCTCTTAATTTAAGGTAAAATCTCTACTACATATGTTCAACAAAAATATAAAACTTGTTATAGCCGTTCTAATTATTGCGTTTGCAGTTTATCAATTTATTGAAGGCTACATTGGCAATGGCATAGCGTTGATTTTTTTATCTCTGGTATTCATTTTTCTTTATTTTAGAAATGAACTTATTCTTTTGTCCTTTCTAAGAATGCGTAAACAAGATATGGAAGGTACCCAAAAGTGGTTGAGCAAAATAAAGAATCCAGAATCTGCATTGATCAAAAAGCAACAAGGGTACTATAATTATTTACATGGCATTATTTATTCCCAGAAAAACCTGACCCAAGCGGAAAAGTATTTTAAAAAGGCACTGAAATTAGGTTTGACCATGGATTATGATGTAGCCATGGCCAAATTGAGTCTTGCAGGTATTTCCATGCAAAAACGCAGAAAACGCGAAGCTACACAGCTGTTGAAGGAAGCAAAAAAGCTGGATAAAAACAATATGCTTACCGAACAGATCAAGATGATGCAGCAGCAGATGAAGAAAATTTAAGCTTTTACGCGCTTCTTTCGTTTATTATCTCTTCTTCAAATGTTAATTTCATCCAATGTATCAAATTGATGGATATACCCATCAAGTCAACCTAGCATTTCAAAATAAAATCCTTTAACTTCACTTGTCGTTGGATATAATTCATTTAAACGAATTCATGTCCTTTAAAGTTGGCAACAATTTGAATGAAAGAACAACTAACCAATTCAATTTCAAAATACATTAAGTTAAGTTCTGAAGAAGAAAATTTAATTGAGACTTTTTGGGCAGAGAAAACCCTTCAAAAAGGGGATTATCTTTTAAGAAATGGAGAGACTTGTGGAACTGATAATTTTGTTGTTAACGGAACATTGAAGGCTTTTTATATAAACCCAGAAACAGGAAAGGAAGAGATCCTATATTTTGCAATTGAAAATTGGTGGGCAACAGATATTGAAAGTTTTCAAAAACAAAGCCCTTCGATTTACAACATTCAAGCCATTGAACATACCACACTGCTACAAATCCGCTACGACTCTTTTCAAGAAATGTTGAAGCAAATCCCGAAACTTGAGCGCTTTTTTAGAATTATCCTTGAAAATTATCTTGGGAGTTTACAGAGGAGAATAATCTTAAATAACATTCTTGATGCAGAACAACGATATATGGATTTTTTGAAAAATTACCCGAAAATTTCGGAGAAAGTGCCAAATTATTTAATTGCATCTTATTTAGGAATTACTGCCGAATTTTTGAGTAGAATCCGTAAAAAAATCAAAGCATCTTAAACTACATCAATTTTTTTTCCTTTCTCAATTCGGAACTTTGTTTCATAATCAAAATTTAAGACCATGAACAAAGTTTTAATCATCAATGCAAGTGTAAGAAAAGAGAAATCTCACAGTAGAAAACTAACGGAACTTTTTGAGGATAATTGGAAAAAGAAAAATCCTAACGACAATTTTACTCATCGAGAAGTTGGGTTAGAGGAAATCCCGCCCATAAATGAAAAATGGATTGCAAGCGCATTTATCAAACCAAATGAAAGAACAAAAGAAAACCAGTCGGGTGTTGAGTTTAGCAATGAATTAGTTAAAGAGTTTAAGGAACATAATATTTATGTTTTGGGAACGCCAATGTACAATTGGTCAATTCCCAGTGGATTAAAATCTTACATCGACCAACTTATGAGAATCAATGAAACTTGGAAATTCCGTTCAGGCGAGCCAGACGGAGATTATGTTGGAATTCTTGAAAACAAAAAAATGTTCATTCTGTCAAGTCGTGGAGACACAGGCTATGGGGAAAACGAGAAAAACGAACATATGAATTTCCAAACAACCTACTTGAAATTTGTTTTCGGGATTATGGGAATAAAAGACATTTCTATAATTTCATTGGACAATGAAGAGTTTGGTGGAGAAATATTTGAGAGCTCTAAAAAAGAAATCTACCAGAGGATTGAACAGATTTAAAAAACTGTGTTGCCCACAACATGTAGTTAATTGTTTGTTCTGTGTGTACTCGGAAAATCCTGTGTTTAAAACAAAAAATGGTCAGGCAAAAACTACTGCCCAGGGCTGGTGTTGCGGTAATACCCTTTGTTAGGGATTTCAATCACATACTTTTTACCAGAGGCATTGTTTAAGTGAGGTTCTCTCAGCCAAGGATTGTGTCTTTTTAAAACCTTGTAGTTGATTTCATATTCGTGAGCAAAATCCGCCCAACTGCCCACAGCAGCATCTACTTCCACAGAAAAAGTGGGCACTGCATTATAAAAATCATCCTTTTCAACAGCAAAACCGTACTTGTCAGGATTGGAAATAATCTCTTTTATCGCCAAAATTCTAAAAACGTACCGTCCAGTTTCCTCTCCTAATAACAGATCATAGTAATCATCCGCTTTCTGAATGTTCATATATTTTCGGATGCCACCAGGACCGGCATTGTACGCTGCGGCAGTCAACGTCCAGCTACCAAAGCGTTTTTTCCATTTTTTAAGATAGTCACACGCTACTTGGGTAGATTTTTCAATATGATAGCGTTCATCAACATTGGAGTTCACCTCTAGTCCATACTCTTTGCCTGTTGCCTTCATTATCTGCCAAAATCCTGTAGCACCGGCATGAGAAACAACATTCTGTAAGCCACTCTCAGCAACTGCCAAATATTTAAAGTCATCTGGGATTCCATTTTTTGCCAAAATTGGTTCTATAATAGGAAAGTATTTATTAGCACGTTTCATTAACAACAAAGCGTTGGATTGCCAATAGGTATTCACCAAAAACTCTCTATCTACCCGTTCCATGATTTCAGGGTCCTCAAAAGGCACCTGCTCTCCTGCAAAATTTAAATCTTCTGGAATCTCAATAGCACTTATTTTATATCCGTCCGAGATGTTTTTTTCAGTATCAGCAGCTCCATCATTTTCCACCTTATGCTCTGGACCAGACTGAACCGCGAAAATAAGACTGCCAATTACTACTACTAATCCAATAGCTGCTAAGATATTTTTAATATGTTTCATGCCAAATCTCTTAAATGTATGTTATGTAAAGATACTATATAGAACTACCTTCTTCTAAAATAATTGCAGGCAGGTTCTCATTAAACCACTTTGCCCTATGAATTATCATGGCATGGGTGCCGTTTTTGACCGTAATACAATCTTTAATATTGGTTATTGGGAACACAGTATCTCTTTCACCTTGAATATGAACAAGGTTTTTAGGTGCATTGGCCTGTTCCCAGTTTACAATGTTATCTATGGCCCAATCTATATACCGCTTATCTCTAATGGAAAGGTATTTTTCATAGAGTTCTATACGTTTGGTTACTGTTTCGCCAAAGGCATACTTGGCCAAGAGTTCCACATTGTTCACCAAACCTGTTGGGAGTAATTTGTGCACTTTGGTATATTTTGCAAAAATCATTCTTTTAGGTAACTCAGTGCTTTTTTTTACACAAGAGACAGCTATTATTTTGGATACTTTTTTATGCTTTGCTATCTCCTGAGCTAAAAGACCTCCAAATGAAACCCCTAACAAAACGGGGTTCTCATGAGTAATCTTTTGTATCATTTCTTTGGCATAGGCTTCCAAGGTCATTCCTTTGTCAGGTATAAACCATTCTAATTTGTGGCTTTCAAAGGTTTCCGGAGGTAATCTAATTGCATCAAATATTGATGAGTTGGCGGCCATTCCTGGTATAAGGTATACATGTATTTTGTTGTCGGGCATTTCTCACCGAATATCGATTAGGCTAGGAAATTAACAAATTTTTGACTAATTTTGTGTCCCTTTTGCAATTAGCCCCGCTTAATATTACATATGCATCTTAAATGGGAACAATAAAATTACCACTTCGGTAATTAGACAGTGTCAATTTTAAAATAATTCTATATGACAGAAATGGAAGTTAATGACAATAGTTTCTTGCGCCAATTTGAAACTAAGTTGAATGGGCATTTAGCTAAAATTGAGTACTCTTCACAAGAACGCAAAGTATTTTTAACCAAACTTGTAATTCCTGAAGAAATTACACAAGAAGGCTTTAAAGAAACTTTTATCAAAGCCGTTTTACATCAGATACAAGAGAAAAACCTTAGGGTTGTTCCTACTAGCCCGCACATTGCAGGCTTTTTGAGAAAGAACAGACAGTATAAAGAGATGCTTCCGGTTGGAATACGCATCTAACTAAAAAACTGATTTTTTTAAAACCTCTCAATTGAGAGGTTTTTTTTTATGCCAAAACTTTTTCTGGAACAAATTTAAAACGAACCAATCCGTCTTCATCAATTCTGGTGAGCTCCACTTTATGCAATTGGTTAATCAATTCTGGATTCCATGGTGCCTTTACCTTTACATAGTTTTCCGTGAAACCATGAATGTACCCCGACTTATTTTCGCCTTCAAACAAAACAGTGCGCACACTTCCAATTTGACTCTCATAAAATGCTCTTCGCTTTTTTACAGAAAGTCCACGTAGCATTTTACTGCGTTTGTTCCTAATGTTTTTTGGAACCACATCTTCCATTTCTGCTGCCAAGGTATTGTCACGTTCTGAATAGGTAAAGACGTGCAAATAGGAAATATCCAGCTCGTTCAGGAAATGATAGGTTTCTAAAAAATGCTCATCTGTTTCCCCTGGAAAACCAACAATAACATCTACTCCAATGCAGGCATGTGGCATAGCTCGCCTAATTTGGCTTACCCTATCAACATATAGATTGGATAGATACCTGCGCCGCATCAATTTTAGAATAGCATCACTCCCGCTCTGCAAGGGAATATGAAAATGTGGCACAAACGAATTGCTTTTGGAAACAAAGTCTATTGTCTCATTTTTTAAAAGATTGGGTTCAATAGATGATATTCTTAAACGATGAATTCCTTCTATTTCATCCAAAGCTTTTACCAAATCCAAAAAAGTGTGTTCGTGCTTTTTGTTCCCAAACTCCCCTTTGCCGTAATCTCCAATATTGACTCCGGTAAGCACAATTTCTTTAATGTTCTTAGCGGCAATTTCTGTTGCATTTTGCAGCACATTTTGTAAGGTATCGCTACGAGAAATACCTCTGGCCAATGGTATGGTACAGTACGTACATTTATAATCGCAACCATCCTGTACTTTTAAAAATGCCCTGGTCCTGTCTCCAATGGCATAACTTCCAACATAAAAATCGGCATCCTCAATTTCACAAGAATGGACTTCTCCCCTATCATTTTTGGTAAGGTCGTTTAAGTAATCCGTTATTTTAAACTTTTCCGTAGCACCCAATACTAAGTCTACACCATCAACGGCGGCCAACTGCTCTGGTTTTAGTTGTGCGTAGCATCCAACAGCGGCTACAAAGGCATCTGAATTGCTTTTTTGCGCTTGCTTTACAATCGTTTTAAAACGCTTATCTGCATTTTCTGTAACGGAACAAGTATTAATCACATAAATATCCGCCTTTTCCGAAAAGTCCACACGATCAAAACCTTCTCCTTCAAAACTTCTCGCTATGGTAGAAGTTTCGGAGAAATTAAGCTTACAGCCCAATGTATAAAAGGCAACTTTCTTGTTCATGGACACATCCCTGATTTTAAGGGGTGCAAAGTTACTAAATTGATTTGAGGTTTGGTAGCAAGAAAGTCTTACACAATAAACCTCTCTTACTAAACGAAAATTGATTTTTAAACAATGATATCATCTCTGATCATAGTTCTTCTCTTTAGAACCTGTTTCAGAATTAATGCTAAAAGGTATCCTATAGGTTATGAAACCATAATTCACTCTGCCAATTAACAGATCGAATTATATACTTTTTTCAACTATTATTCTAATATGTGTCCCACGGATTGGTTTAAGATAGTTCCAGTCATGTAATTTGCTAATTCAGATGCCGCCAACACCACTACGTTTGCTGTATTCTCTGTGGAAGGAAGTTTTTTCATAGCTGTTTTATTTTCCACTATAAATTGCTGCATTTCATCTCTGCTCATTCCCATATTTAACCCCATGGTGGCAAAAGTATAGTCAATTGTAGGGGAGTCTGGCATTGCCTCTGTTCTTACCCCAATTACCCTTACACCTTCTGCACCCCACTCGTTAGCCAAACTTTTTAGCAAACCTTCAGTAGCTGCATGGGACGCCGTTAATGCGGGACTCCATGGAGAGCCTACCTTAGCCAAGGTAGATGTAATGAAAATAATAACTCCTTGTCCTTGTTTAGACATAATTGGGTAGGCGGCTTTAGCGGTAAGAAACTGGCAAGCGGTAGTAGATTTCAAAGGCATCATAAATTGCTCTAAGGATACTTCCATCGCAGGTTTTCCGTGATTATATTCTGCGGGATTTGAAGCACTTAAATTAATTACAATATCTACATTTACATTCTCCTTTTTAAACCAGTCAAAATATTCCAAAACAGCAGCCTCATCTAAAGTATCCAGCTTCCGTACTTGACCTAATTCCGATTCCTCGGCAAGGCCCTCTACGTTAATATCGGACATATAAATAGTGGCTCCTTGCATTTTTAATGCCTTTGAAACTTGCTTTCCCGTAGCTCCTTTAGCCCCAAAAACAAGTGCATTCTTGTTTATTAGTAATTGATTGTTCATATAATTGAGTATTAATTTTTAGTATTAACCAGGTTCGGGATTCCAGTTCCTGTTTCTAAATATTGTTTAAGGCTATTGACTATAAAGTGGGTCCATCCGGCATTACAAATCTCATAGCAATTTAAATCTGGTGTCAATCCTTTGTGAGTAAACGAGAGTTGTACCATATTGTCCTTCTGTACTTTACACACAAATATTATCTCACTATTAAGCCACTCCTCTTTAATGCCTTTAAGCCCTGAAAACGAGTGGTTTGCATAAATGCACTTCCAGGTTACATGGCTAAATTCCCTCAGTTCTGAAATCACAAACCGCCATTCTGTATTCTCTTCAAAAAAGACAGAAAACTCACTCCCAATTTTATTTGCCATTTTGTTATCTACATTTCCCCACCACTTGTTGACATCTGTTGTTATTGCCTTAAAGACTTTTTCATTTGATGTTTTAACGTTAATTGTTTTTTTAAAATCCATATTCAAATAGTGTTAATTTAGTTTTAAGCATATTCTGGAGCTATACATACCCAGCCATATGTGGTGTTTTCATATAGTTTTTTATATTCCTCATACTCCTTAGAATTATAAAATTCATCAGCATTGTCAACAGATTTAAATTCTATGACTATAACAACTTCTAGTGGTGCTCCCAATAAAGTTTTAGCTTTTGGTGTTGCCACTAAAAATTTTCCGTTAAACTTTTTCAGCATTTCATTGATCGTTTTTACGGGAGGGATGTAATTCCTCTTATCTATTACAGTGTAATTTTCAATTAGATAACCTCTGTTCATGAGTCTGAATTTTCATGTATATTTGACTAGTTGCAAAAAACAACTTCTCAAATATATCAAACTAATTTCATTTTGCAACTAGTTTTAATATAAAACTTGATATGAAAGAGCTAAAATCATCATGCCCAATAAATCAATACCTTGAAGTCTTTGGGGATAAATGGACCCTGTTGATAATCAGGGATATCATGTTTGATGGAAAACGGTACTTTAATGAAATTAGGGAGTCTGATGAGAAAATTGCCAGTAACATTTTAACCGACAGGCTTAATAAACTGGAGGAATCAGGAATTATTATTAAAACAAACGACTCCAAGCACAAACAAAAAAATATATACACATTAACCAAAACAGGTATTGACTTAATGCCTATTATGATAGCAATGTCATTATGGAGTTTAAACCATAGAAAAGTTTCTGAAAAAGATAGAATACATGTCTCAGAACTTGTAAAAGGAGGCAAAAAATTACAGGACAAAATGAGCGCAGCCCTTTTAAAAGAGTATGAAGCTGTTACTAAAAACTAGATTACATGTTTGCGTAAAAACTCCTTTAATAATTCCTCCACTTTTTGGTCAATTCAAATACATGCTCTAAAATACGGGCTTCTTTTTCATCAAACTTCACCCCTCTTCGCTCCATCATTACCGCTGCTGCCTCAAAAGCCTTTTTGGGCATATATGTGGTAAACCCAGAAGCGCCCCCCCAACTAAAGCTTGGTACAAAATTTCTTGGGAAACCAGGAACATATATATTTGAATTTACTCCAATTACCGTTCCCGTATTGAGCATTGTATTTATTGCCGTTTTGCTGTGATCACCCATCATTAGTCCACAAAACTGTAAGCCCGTATGGTCGAACTTTTCTGTGGCATAGTTCCATAAACGTACTTTGGCGTAGTTGTTTTTTAAATTGGAGTTGTTGGAGTCTGCTCCTATATTGCACCACTCGCCCAATACTGCATTTCCTAAATAGCCATCATGGCCTTTGCTTGAATATCCAAAAATAACCGAGTTGTTGACCTCACCACAAACCTTTCCGTAAGGACCTATGGTGGTTGGACCATACATTTTAGCTCCCATTTTCACTATGGCGTTCTCGCATAGTGCCAAAGCTCCTCTAACAAGGCAGCCTTCCCAGATCTCTGCATTTTTGCCAACATATATTGGTCCATTAGAGGCATTTAGAATACTATGCTCCACTTTTGCGCCTTCTTCTAAAAAAATGTTTTCTGGAGCGATCAATCTGTTCGTCTCAGAAATTGGAGCACTTTTTCTGTTCTTGGTAATTAAATCAAAATCTGCCTGTAATGCCTCCCCATTCTTAGAAAAGATATCCCAAGTGTTCTCAACGGTAAATATATCTCCTGTACTATTTACAATTGCGTATTTAGAAAGGTCAATATCATTTTTTGGATTTTTGGTATGATATGCCACCACTTTATCCTCATAAAAAAGAGCTTCTCCCTCTTTTAAAGAACCAATGGCTTCCAAAAGTTGCGGGTTAGGCAGATAGGATGAAATAATAACAATATTCTCTGCCGCTTCCACCATTGGGTATTTCTCTGATAAATAAGCTTCTGTCCTAAAGCTAACCGTCGTATTCAGATACTTTTCCCATTTTTCCTTTATGGTCAAAATTCCTATCCTTATTTCTGCAACTGGCCTTGTAAAGGTAAAGGGAAGCAAAGATTCTCTTTGTGGTCCATCAGAAAGTATATAGTTCATGGTTATAGTTTGAATGGTGTAAAAATAAAAAACGCCCCTGACAATTATCAGGAGCGTTCTATATTATTAAGAGAAATCTGCTTATTCTTCGCTTTTTTCCTCTTTGCTGAATTTCTTGTATTTGTTTTTGAACTTATCAATTCTACCAGCTGTATCAACCAATTTGGTTTTACCTGTATAATAAGGGTGAGAAGTTCTAGATATTTCCAATTTTACCAAAGGATACTCAACACCATCAACAGTGATCGTCTCTTTTGCTTCAGCAGTAGATTTTGTTAGAAATACATCATCATTTGACATATCCTTAAAAGCTACCAATCTATAATTTTCTGGGTGTATACCTTTTCTCATCGTCTTAAAACTTAAATCTCAGAATTTTCGAGGTGCAAATTTAATAATTTCTTTGATAATCCCAACTTAAAAAACGTAAAAAAGAAAAAATCTACCTTTAAGTGTAACAAAACATTTATGTTGCTCACTAACAAACTACAATCAACAACAAAATTTTTACAAAATGGAAGAAAATCAACCAAAAACAGGGAAATTTTCCCTTAACTACGGATTAATCCTAGGAGGTTTAAGCGTGGTCTTTGGCATTATGCTGTTTACACAGGAACTGCACACTTCACAAAGTCCTGCGCTTATGATTATTGGAATTGTAATGGCCGCGGTTGTTACTTTTATAGGTATTTCAAATTTTAGGAAGGCTAATAAAGGGTTTTTGACTCTAAGTGAAGCCTTGAAAATTGGTGCTGGCATTGCGTTAATATCTGCAATCATCGCAATAGTATACAATCTTGTCCTAACAAACGTTATTGACCCCGACACACCTTCTAAAATTATGGATGCGCGTTTAGGACCTGCTTTGGAAAGCGGGGAGATCACACAAGAACAATTTGACCTGCAAAAAGAGCAGAGCATCAAATTCTGGTGGATGGGCTATCCTTTTATTTTGATAATAAATGTAATTATCGGACTTGTTTTAGGTCTAATCACTGGTTTAATTCTTAAAAAAGCCAAACCAGCATACTAAGACAAAAAATGCTATTTTTGAAAGGAATTCCAGAAATAATCAATGCAGATTTCCATTGTAATCCCTTTACTTAACGAGCAAGAATCCTTAATAGAACTCCATGATTGGATTGCAAAAGTTATGCAGTCCAATCGTTTTTTATATGAGGTCATTTTTATTGATGACGGCAGTACAGATGGTTCTTGGCAAACTATTACGGAACTCGCTTCAAAAAATGATAACGTAAAAGGGATTCGGTTCTTGAAAAACTTTGGAAAATCCCAAGCTTTGCATGCAGGCTTTAAATCTGCACAAGGAGATGTGGTCATTACGATGGATGCAGACCTACAAGACAATCCAGAGGAAATTCCAGAACTTTATGAATTGATCAAAGAAGGTGGTAACCATGTTGTTTCTGGTTGGAAAAAGAAACGCTACGACTCCATCATAACCAAAAACATGCCCTCAAAACTTTTCAATTGGGCGGCCAGGAAAACATCGGGCGTAAAACTTCATGATTTTAATTGCGGACTTAAGGCATTTAAAAAGGATGTTGTTAAAAATATTGAGGTATCAGGAGATATGCACCGGTATATTCCTGTCCTTGCAAAGAATGCCGGTTTTTCCAAAATCACTGAAAAAGTTGTGCAACATCAAGCGAGAAAATATGGAACCACCAAATTTGGTGCAGAGCGCTTTATCAATGGCTTTTTAGATTTAATTACCATTTGGTTTGTTTCAAAATTTGGAAGACAACCAATGCATCTTTTTGGTGCTTTGGGAGTGCTCATGTTCACAGTTGGACTAGGGTTCGCCATTTATTTGGGCGTGGACAAATTATTTTTGAACCCAACAGGACGTTTAATCACACAACGGCCACAATTCTATATTGCACTTACTGCAATGATAATTGGAACACAGTTTTTTTTAGCCGGTTTTTTAGGGGAAATTTTGGTGCGTTCCAGAAAAGCAGGTGAAAATTATAAAATAAGCAATAGAATAAACCTTTAGCGTTTTAACGCAAAGTACCCTGTAATTGTTCTGCCTTCTTCCAGTTCTAGTTTGTACCAATAGTCATCTGAAGGAACAGGCGAGCTGTTTAAGTTCCCGTCCCAGCCAATTTGGGCATTGTTAAACCCACCAACATACTTACCATATCTATCAAAAATACTGATGTTAAAGTTTGGAAAAAACTCTGCATTGGAAAGTGTCCATATATCATTAAAACCATCACTGTTAGGAGTAAAAAAGGTAGCCAAGCCACCTACTATTATTGTTTCCTTTAATATGGAGCAACCTAAATCCACAAAAACATCATAGATCCCAGGTTGAACGTTTTTAAAAAAATTGGAAGATTGAAAAGTATTTCCTGCATCAATAGAATACACCACATCATCTTGTTCAACCTCCATATTTATGCGAACTTCATTGTTCCTTCTAAAATCGAGTACATCTATTTTTTTGATTTTATTTTCACTTGAGTTTTCAACAATAAAAGTTTGCTCAAATTCACAAACCGAATTGGAAAAAGTTACTGTATACTGCCCCAATTCTTCTACCACAATATTTTGTTGTCCCACCACATTTGTGGACCATTCATAGTTATCATATCCTTCTGGTGCCATAAGTTCAATTTCTCCATTGCAAAGGGCCGTTGTGACCGTATTTTCAAAATCTGGAACAACAACTAGGTCTATGTCTAATTTTCCAATAAATTCACAAGCATTGTCTTCTTCTATTCTAAAATAAAAAGCTCTTTCATCAAATGGGCCAAAAACTTTGTCTTCCAGTGGCAATTCATTTAACTCTAACAAAGCATCTTCTTCTGAACTAAACAAATAGATCTCATCGCTACTAGGAAAATCATTTTTTAGAAAATCCCAAGCTAAGGTAACATCAACAATAAGTGCTAAACCAACTTCTTCATCTGCACATACCGTAATTGAATCATAAAGCCCTAAGTCTGATAATGGTTGAACTTCCAGTATTATCTCTACAATGGTAAAGCACTCGGCATTCTCAAAGGCCCTGGCATATATGACCTGTCCATTTACAGTATTCTCATAAGCCAAAGGATCAAGCTGATTTATATTGTTTTGAGCATCGGATAAATTATCAAAAAATAGCCCTCCAATGTCAGGATTGCCATTTGCATACAAAGCAATGGCCTCTGTTAAGTTCAAAGATGATATTCCGTCATCTGCGCCATCTATATCGCATTGAACCAAGGTAACCGCGTTCAAAACATTGGGGATTTCCGCAATCTCCACAAACTCTATAAATGTTTTTGAAGGACCACTAAGAAAATCTACTTCAATTGTAACAGTATATACCCCTGGCCTACTAAAAACATGGGTTGGATTAAGGTTATTTGAAAAATTCGCTGTTCCGGAAAAGGGATCTCCAAAATCCCAATTTACCGATGCAATATCACCGGAAGAATCAGTTGTGAATGTTGTTGTATCTCCTTCGCAAAAATTTTCGATTGTCACTATAGTTTCAAACAATGATTGGATAAAAGGTGGCAGCCCATAAGTAGATGACCTTGGCCCCAAATCGACCCCATATAACCTAAAGTCACAATTTATCCCATTTAGGTTAGGTGTTCTTATAACAGAAAGGTTAGAATTTGGCACGGCATGATAAATTTTCTTATCAATTCCTATTTGCAAAGCACCTGAAATTTCTACCCCGACTTCATCTGGAAACCTTTGAACTATATATTCCGAGGCTGTAATATTTGCGGCATCCAAATCAAACTGCACAATGTTGACTTCATTAAGGGATACTCCTCCTCCGCTTGTTTCAATATTCTTTCCACTTGCATATAGTTTTGAAGAATCTGAAGAAAACTCCACTCCGTAGTAGACTCGCTGGTCCCCTATGTCATTTGGATTGCTCACAATGCCCGTAGATGTGTCAAAATCAAATAAATAAAGACTTGAAGCGTATGTGGGCGAAAGAATGGTATGGGCAATTGCTATGCGTTCTCCATTAGGAGAAACCTTAAGAGCGCCTCTAATATTGTCCATGTTATCTATCATAGGGCCAATGGTAGATACCACTGGAGTAGAATTAACACCGGTTCCATCTACTCTGTATGCATAAAAGCTATTTCGGAATTGGGTTATTACCCAGTAAAAATCTCCTGTAGATCCTAAAACGGCAGAAACCTTTTCTGACCCTTCCGTTAATAAGTTAGCATTCTTTGTTGTTATGTCTCCTCTACCACCGTCCAAAGACATATTCACTATTGAATAATTAAAACCATTTGGACTGTTCAGCTTATAGGCCAATGCATCATCTGGCGTGAAAATATAATAGATGTTAGGGTTGACAGGATTGGGAACCACCAAAGCTGATTGGGTGGTAGAGAAACTACCCCCTAATCCAACACCATTGGGCATAACTTCATGAAACCGATTCCAAACGGAATTTCCTTCCGTATAAAAAAGTAGATTACCATCAGAGTCCGAAAATGCCTCACAACCTTCGGCAGTTCGTATTTGACCGTCGAATAAGGGTTCTGGAGTACCAGAATTAAAATTAAGACCCGCAAAAGTCCCAAAATACCAATTTGAGGCTTCTCTTTGACAAAATACATTAGTAACAAAAAGGAATATTAAAATAGCTATCAATCCCCTCATAGCCTCACAAAGTATAGAAAATCACCAACAATTCATAAGAATTTGGGCATAGGAGGTACTTTTTTTGCTGAAACGCGGTAAAAACACCTTTGTGCTTCACTAATTTAGATATTCTAATGTAATTTTATGCCCAACTAAAATACTGTGATTCTATGAACTCCATAACCGCCGCAGCTCAAACTTGGCTAACCGATTTTTTTGATTCTGAAACCAAAAAAGAGATTCAACATCTTATTGAAAATGACACAGAAGAACTAAAAGAACGTTTCTACAAAGATTTGGAATTTGGTACAGGAGGAATGAGGGGCATGATGGGCGTAGGAACAAATAGAATCAATAAATATACCTTGGGGAAAAATACCCAAGGCTTAGGAAATTATCTAAAGAAAATATATGCCTCTGAAGAAGTTAAAGTTGTAATTGCCTATGACTGCCGACATAACTCGGACACCCTTGCACGAACAGTTTCTGAAATTTTATCAGCAAATGGCATTAAGGTTTTCTTGTTTTCAGAGCTACGAACTACTCCGGAGCTGTCCTTTGCCGTAAAACATTTGAATTGTCATGCAGGAATTGTACTGACCGCCTCCCATAACCCACCGGAATATAACGGCTACAAAGTATATTGGACAGATGGCGGACAAATTGTACCGCCTCAAGATGGAGAAATCATTGCAGAAATCAATTCCCTTTCTTTTGAGGACATCAATTTTGAAGCTAATGAAAGTCTGATCAAGCTAATTGATAAAGATGTTGATGAAGCCTTTTTTAAAGCATCGGTTAGTAAAGGAAGTTTTGGCGCTAAAGAAAAAGACAATTTTAAAATTGTGTTTACCTCACTTCATGGAACTTCTATAACTGCCATTCCAGAAGTTTTAAAACGAGCTGGATACAAGAACGTTACGATCATTGAAGAACAGGCTAAGCCTGACGGGGACTTCCCCACGGTGAAATCTCCAAACCCGGAAGAACCTGAAGCACTTGAAATGGCAATTAAAAAAGCCGAGGAAATTGGTGCCGATATGGTAGTGGGCACAGATCCAGATAGTGACCGATTAGGGATTGCTGTAAGAAATCTAGAAGGAAAAATAGAATTGCTCAATGGAAACCAAACAATGGTGTTGATGACCAAATTCCTTTTGGACAAATACAAGGAAAATGGTTTTAAGGGCAACGAATTCATTGCAACTACAATTGTTTCCACACCAATGATGGAGCAAATGGCCAAAGCCTATGGAGTTGAATTTAAAACTGCCTTGACCGGGTTTAAATGGATAGGCAAAATGATCAAGGATTTTCCAGACTCTACCTTTGTTGGAGGTGGAGAAGAAAGTTTTGGGTATATGGTAGGTGATTTTGTGCGTGACAAAGATGCCGTGACCTCTACCCTGTTAGCTTGTGAGATTGCTGCAGATGCAAAAGCAAACGGCAGTTCTTTTTATAAAGATTTAATAGACGCTTACGTCAGCTTTGGTTTTTACAAGGAAAAATTGATTTCCTTGACCAAAAAGGGAATTAGTGGTGCTGAAGAAATCAAACAAATGCTGATTGATTTTAAAGAAAATCCAGTGGAATCGGTACAAGGTTCAAAAGTGGTCTGGATTGAAGATTACAACACTTCTGTTGCTAAAAATGTCCTGACTGGAGAAGAAAAAGAAATAGACTTACCAAAATCCAATGTATTGATCTATGAAACCGAAGACGGTACCCGAATAGCAGCTAGGCCCAGTGGTACGGAACCTAAAGTAAAATTTTACATTAGCACAAATACCAAATTAGAAAAAGCGGAGGATTATAAATCCGTAAATTCGCAGTTGGACATCAAAATTGATGGCATCCTTTCCGAACTGAATTTATAGGTGAATGAATTACTTTAAAAAGATTCTCCAGTTTGCGAGACCATATCGCAGATACGGCTTTTTGAATATATTTTTTAATATTCTTTATGCGCTCTTTAGCGCACTCTCTTTTGCAGCATTGATTCCCATGTTGGATGTATTGTTTAAGCCAGAGCAGAAGGTTTTGGCAGAACCCACATATAAAGGGTTTTCCAGTTCAAAGGACTATCTGCAGGATTATATTAACTACCATGTTACCCAGTATTCTGGTGATGATGATATGAAAGGCTTGGTTTTGGTCATAGGATTGGTCTTAGTCCTTTTCTTGCTCAAGAATGCCTTTAACTATCTGGCCATGTACTTCATAACTTTCTTGAGGAATGGGGTTTTAAAAGATGTCCGCAATAAGATGTATCAGAAAATAGTGGATTTGCCCATATCGTATTTTTCTGAGAAAAGAAAAGGAGATGTTATAGCAAGAATAACCTCGGATGTATTGGAAATTCAGCACTCCTTCCTTTCTATCCTCGAGTTGATTGTTAGGGAACCTTTAACCATTGTATTCACAATTTTAATAATGTTTGGAATTAGCGCCAAGCTTACCATTTTTGTGTTTGTTTTTATTCCTATAGCAGGAATGATCATCTCTAGAATAGGAAAATCACTCAAAAAACAATCGGATAAAGTTCAAAAAGAACAAGGAGAGTTTCTTTCTATAGTTGAAGAAACACTTGGGGGTTTAAGGGTAATCAAGGCGTTTAATGCTGAATCGAAATTTTTTAGCACCTTTAAAAACTCTACGAATCGGTTTTTTAAGTTTTCCAACTCTTTGCTGAATAGACAAAATTTAGCCTCTCCCACTGGAGAATTCCTTGGGATTTTGGTCATTGGGGTATTACTTTGGTTTGGGGGGAAAATGGTATTGGTAGACAAGACCCTGGACGCTTCCTCCTTTATTGCCTATATGGGCTTGGCGTACAATATTCTTACACCTGCCAAGGCAATCAGCAAAGCTTCTTATGGCGTGCGCAAAGGAAATGCAGCTGCTGAGCGGGTTTTGGAAATATTAGAATCTGAAAATCCAATTGCTGACAGTAAAGATTCAATTGAAAAAACAGATTTTACAGAAGATGTCACCATAAAAGACATATCCTTCAAATATGAAGACGACTATGTTTTGGAAGGTTTCAATCTCAAAGTCAAGAAAGGACAAACTGTAGCACTTGTGGGGCAGTCAGGTAGTGGAAAAAGTACCATAGCCAATTTGGTAACCCGTTTCTACGATGTAAATGAAGGGGAGATTTTAATAGATAATACAAATATTAAGGATATCACTAAAAAATCGCTCCGTGGATTAATGGGGCTGGTGACCCAAGATTCTATTTTGTTCAACGATACCGTAAAAAATAATATTGGTCTAGGCAAAGAAGGTGCCATCGAAGATGAAATCATAGCTGCTGCCAAAGTTGCAAATGCCCATGATTTTATTAAGGAACTTCCCAATGGGTACGATACTAATATAGGAGATAGCGGAAATAAGCTAAGTGGTGGTCAAAAACAACGCCTTTCCATTGCAAGGGCAGTGTTAAAAAACCCACCTATCATGATTCTCGATGAAGCCACGTCAGCATTGGATACTGAAAGCGAACGCTTGGTACAAGATGCTTTAGAAAAAATGATGCAAAACAGGACTTCCATAGTAATTGCGCATCGTCTTTCTACCATTCAAAATGCAGATTCCATAGTTGTGCTCAGCAAAGGAAAGATTGTTGAACAAGGTACCCATGAAGAACTCATGAAATCTAAAAAAGGTTATAAAAAACTGGTTGAAATGCAGTCTTTTACTGTGTAATTAAACCTTTTCATAAAAGTAGAGTCAAAGCACAAAATTGTAAAAACAATTGATTGCTGAGGAAGCCTTAGTCAACAAACTAAAAGAAAAAGAAAGCCAAGCAAAGGCCTTTGAAGTGTTGGTCAACACTTACAAAGAACGTTTGTATTGGCATATTCGTAGAATAGTTTTAGACCACGATGATACCGATGATGTGCTCCAAAACACCTTTATAAAGGTGTACAAAAACATTGATGGTTTTAAAGGTGACAGCAAGCTGTACTCATGGATGTATCGCATTGCCACCAATGAATCCCTTACCTTTTTGAAACAGAAATCAAAAAAAATGGGGATAAGTAATGAGGAATTAAAAACATCTTTGGTGGAAAATTTACAATCCGATGTTTATTTTGAAGGTGATGAAATTCAGTTAAAATTACAAAAAGCTTTGGCTGCTCTTCCAGATAAGCAAAAGTTGGTTTTTACAATGAAATATTTTCAAGAAATGAAGTACGAAGAGATTTCCGAGGTACTGGAAACATCTGTAGGGGCCTTAAAAGCCTCGTATCATTTGGCAGTTAAGAAAATTGAAACGTATCTTAAGGCAAATTAAACCTTTTAAATATTTAAAGGTCACAGTAATATAATGAAAGAGAGCCACAAAAATAAATTCAAAACCCCTGAAGGTTACTTTGACAGTTTCCATGAGCGGCTCATGGACAAAATTAATGAAGAAGAAACTGTACAGGGAGAATCCATAATTCCAAAATCTGATGGCTTTAGTATACCAGAAGGGTATTTTGATGCTTTTAAAGTAAAAACAAAAGAGGTCAAGGTTGTTCAACTTAAATTGTCCAAAAAATACTATTATGGTGCTGCCGCAATAGCAGCAATATTTATTTTGATTTTTGGACTAACCTGGAAAGCAGATATACCAATAACATTCGAAGATTTGGCCAGTGCAGAAATAGATGCGTATTTTGAAAGCACAGAACTTGATATGAGCACTTACGAAATAGCAGAAGTAGTGTCCCTGAACAGTCTCGAAGCAAATGATGTATTGGACAATGCCCTAGAAGATGAAAATATCCTTGAATACTTAGATGAAAATGTGGACAACATTGAGGATTTAAATTTAGATTACAATGACTATTAATAAAAGACTACTCATACTATCCATTCTTATGATGAGCGCAACCTTGTTTTATGCCCAAGGCCCTGGAAGGGAACGTATAAAAACATTAAAAGTAGCATTCATTACAGAAAGATTGAGCCTAACAAGTGAAGAAGCACAACTGTTTTGGCCTATTTATAACGAACATGAAAAAATATTGGAAGGCATTCGAAGAAATGAACGAGTAGAATTGAAGTCCCAAGCCATACTCCTTGAAAATATGTCTCAGGAAGAAACTTCTACCCTATTGGACAAGTATATTGCAATGCACAAAAAGAAATATAATGCAGAACAAGATTTTATAGCGGAAATTAGAAAAGTTGTCCCTCCAAAAAAAGTGTTATTGCTATTAAAAGCAGAAGAAGATTTTAAAAAGCGATTATTACAACAATATAGAAAACGTAAAATGGGTGGTGGATAAAACCAAAACTCGATGAAATAAATTAAAAAGGAGCCTTTTGGCTCCTTTTGTGATTAAACCTTCTTCCAACACTAAAGTCATACTACTAGAAAATCATTAAAACAAATAGTATGAAAACTTTAAAAACAATATTGGTCACAATTACTCTTTTAGGTGCTATTACGGTTACAAACGCACAACGAACAGTTGTTCGCGTATACCCAAAACACGGTACGGTCGTAACAAAAGTCACTAAACCTAAAGTAGTTGTCCATAATAAAACCAATTTCTATTTCGCAGATGGAGTGTGGTACAAGGCACGAAACAAAAAATATGTAGTATGTGCTGCTCCAGTAGGAATAAAAGTAAGAAGACTCCCTAGAACCCGAAAAGTTGTTCTGGTCAATGGAAGAAAACTATATAAGTACAAGGGTATTTGGTATAAGAAATCAGGAAGGCATTTTGTAGTTGTCAACGTTTAGTTGGTTTGGTTATTTTAGTTAAAAGGGTGACGATAAAATCGTCACCCTTTTATATTTTAATCAACCAGTTGGTGATTTCATCGATTTTTTGATTCCTATCAACTCATTTATTCATACATATGACATTTGTCATAGCGTCCAAAATCTTCACCTGCTATTTTGCTCGCACATTCTCAAAACAAAAAAGCATGAATGTTGTAAAAGATAGAAAGACCTGGGGAGAATTGGTTGGACAATGTGAGGGAACTGATTTTTACCATACGTATGATTATCACCAAATCTCAAAAAAAAATGGAGAACGGCCGGCCTTGATTGAATACAACGATGGTGATAGGCGTATTGCCCTACCATTGCTCATAAGGGATATTGAAGGAACCCATCTCAAGGATGCAACTTCTGTCTATGGTTATGGTGGGCCTATTGGTAAAAATATTGACTCACAGTTCAATAATTGGGATTTTGGAAAAAAGTTGGAGGAGTTTTTAAGGGACAACCAGATTGTATCCGTGTTTTCCAGATTACATCCGTTTGTTTCGTATCAGAGTTCAATTTTGCAAGGAATAGGAAAAATAGTTTCCCATGGAAATGTGGTAAATATTGATTTGACCAAAAACTTAGAGCAACAAAAACAACAATACAAGAAAAGACTTAAAACATACATTAACAAAGAGGCAAAAGAATATGAAATAATCGATGGCTCTTGCGACAACTGTCTTGATATTTTTATTGGAACATATTGTGAAAACATGAAAAGGGTAAAGGCAAAATCCAGTTATTTTTTTGGAAAGGAATACTTCTATGAACTGTTGGCAAGTCCTCAAATAAACGCGGAACTTAAAGTGGCTAAACACAAGCAGACAGGTGATTTTGCTGGAGGAGCCATTTTTACAAGAAATAATGGAATAGTACAATATCATTTGTCCGGGGTCAAAGCCCAATATTTTCATCTTAATCCTATAAAATTGCTCATAGATCATGAAAGGATCCAAGCCACAAAAGAAGGGTATACCTATTTCAATCTTGGCGGGGGACTTGGGGTCCATGATCAGGACTCTCTTTTTTATTTCAAATCAGGATTCTCAAATGATTATAGAAAATTCTGTTCATGGCAATATGTTGTAGATGAAAAAAAATATCAAGAACTACTAAAGCAGAAACAAGCTTTGGATGCCATGGAAATAGACAAGAACTCGTGTTTTTTTCCATTATATCGCCAAGGAACAAGTACCGAAATAGAAATATCTAAAATAAATTGTTTAGGAAATGACCGATAACCCATTCACCTCGGAAACATTTACTGACATTTGGTTCAATAGCTTTGGAAAAAATGGTTCTATAATAAGTATCCCCGGTATTAAAGACATGGCTTTTTATAAGGAACATTCAGGGCTATTCATCAATATTGGAAAAACGCATACCAAAGGTGTTCGTTATTCCAATGAAAACATTATTTCCCTGCAGGGAAAAACTTGTTTGATATATGATGTTCCCTCTTATTTAAACTGCCCAACAACATTGCCTGTAAAAGGGGGCAAACTTAAAAAAATTGCTCAATACCCTGGTTTTTTGATAGAGCTAAGCCAATTTGCCAGTTTGCAGGATTTCATGCATCGTAAGTTTAAAAAAAACAGTAGATACAAACTCAAAAAGTATAGCCGAAAACTTGAAGAATGTTTTGATATTAAGTCAGTTATGTATATTGGTGAGATGGACCGGAATAGGTTTGACGAAATCTTTGAAAAATTCAGGGTTTTGCTTGAAAAAAGATTCCAGAGAAAGGGAGAGCACAATAACAATTTAGATAAGGAAGAATGGAACTTTTACAAACAGGTGGCCTACCCAATGGTTCAAAAAAAAGAAGCGGGCCTCTTCGTAATCTTCGACAGGAATGAACCCATTGCAATTACTCTAAACTATTTTTCCAAGGACATCATTTTTGACGCTATAACCGTTTTTGATACAGATTATGCCAAATTCCATTTGGGGTCGGTCAACATTATGTACTTAATTCAATGGGGAATAGAGAACAAATTCAAAACGCTGGATTTTTCTAAAGGATATTTTGATTATAAGGTAAGATGGGCCACCAGACAATATGATTTTGAATACCATATTCTATATGATCCAAAATCACTTATGTCTACCATTAGGGCAGCGGTGATGAGCAATTTCTTTACACTAAAACAATATCTTAGAGAGAAGAACTTGAATCTACTACTGAACAAAATCCACTTTCTATTTTACAACGGAAAACCAAACATTGTCAATACAATTGATTGTATTGACAGAAAGTTTCTGTTTAAAGATTTTGATATGAAAAAAAATGTTGCCAAGACAAAAATTAATGGATACGGACCAGAAATAAAAAAAATACTTTTTGAATTTTTATACCTCTATGGTGAGGCTGCCAAAGATGTTATTGTCTTCAACATCTCCGATGTTGGAAAACAGTACCTATTTCAAGGAAAAAAAACTATTAAGAAAGTGTTTCTTTATTAAGTTTTAAGTGTACATACTCATGAGATGCTAACAATATGCTCTTCAATTCTGTAGAATATCTGCTTTTTCTTCCAACCATTTTTGTGTTGTATTGGGTCGTTGCCAAATTTGGCAATCTAAAAATCCAAAACGCATTGATTTTGGCAGCCAGTTATATTTTTTATGGTCTGTGGGATTGGCGCTTCCTCTTCTTGATCCTTGCAAGCACCTTAGTAGATTACATGATGGGGTTGGCCATTTATAAGAAGAAACAAGAACAAAAATCAGGTAGGTTTTTTCTATGGTGCAGCATACTTTTCAACATTTCCCTTTTGGGCTTTTTTAAGTATTACAACTTCTTTGTAGATGCCTTTGTTGATATGGTTGGCCTATTTGGCTATCCTATAAAAAGCACCTGGACCTTGAGCATTATCCTTCCCGTGGGTATTTCATTCTATACCTTTCAGACCATGTCCTATTCATTGGACATTTACTACAAGAGAATAAACCCTACCAAGAGTTTCCTGAACTTCGCAACCTTCGTTGCCTTTTTTCCACAACTAGTTGCAGGTCCCATTGAAAGGGCTTCTAATCTATTGGGGCAAATGACCAAAAAGCGAACCTTTAAGTATAATCAAACCGTGGAGGGTTTAAAACTTATTCTATGGGGATTGTTCAAAAAAATGGTCATAGCCGATGGAATAGCACCCATGGTAGATGATATTTTTGCGAATTACGGTACTTTTTCCGCTTCAACCTTGGCTTTGGGGGTAACCCTGTTCAGCTTTCAGGTATATGGAGATTTTTCTGGTTATTCTGACATTGCCATTGGTACAGCCAAATTATTTGGGATTGAATTAATGTCCAATTTCAAGTTTCCAAATTTTTCAAGAAATGTAGCGGAATATTGGCAGCGTTGGCATGTTTCCTTGTCCACTTGGTTTAGACATTATCTCTACATTCCGCTGGGGGGGTCTAGGGTAAGTAAGTTAAAATCAGTACGTAACATTTGTATCATATTCTTGGTGAGCGGCTTCTGGCACGGGGCAAACTGGACTTTCATCTTTTGGGGAGGTTTTCATGCCTTGGCCTATATACCTGTTTTTTTGATGGGCAGAAATACCATTTACAAGAATAGTGTAGTGGCACAAAACTCCCTCTTACCTTCATTTAAGGAAGTAGGGCAATTGTTTGCCACTTTTGCCATAGTCACCTTTTCCCGTATTTTTTTTAGGTCAGAGTCTTTAACGGATGCTTTTGTTTTTATTAAAAGGTTGTTTGCGCAATTTACATGGGAACCTTACCACCATCCGATGGGGTATAGATTAGTTGATTATTTTGTGCTTTTAGCATTTTTTGTTGTTTATGAGTTCTTGATACGAAGGGACGAACGTAGCCCTTTCAAGTTCAAATCCCGTGTAGTCCGGTTTTGTGCCTACACACTGGTCATATTCTGTATTTTGTTGTTTTATGATGACGGTATGGACCGTTCATTCATCTATTTTCAGTTTTGATATGGTAAAGCTATTCGTAAAATCACTGGTGTACATTTTCCTTATTCTGTTGGCTTTGGAACTCTTGGTAAGAGTTTTTCATTTGTACCCGGAAGATTCCCCTCGCTATATTGATAATCATGGAGTTGAAAAGCGAGTGCCTCATTTTAGAGGTTATAGCGTAACCGGCAATAGAAGGCAGAATTTTTCGGAATATCGTATCAACAATCAAGGATTCAATTCATACAGGGAATTTACCCCTAGCCACTCAAAAAACGAACTAGCCTTGATAGGGGATTCATTCATTCAAGGATTTCATCAGAATTACTACAATTCAATCGGTAAAAAGATAGAGAACCGCACGGATGAAATTGAGGTGTATGAATACGGTTATGCTGGATGGGACTTGGCCGACCAACTCCACTTGATACATGCTTATTCAGATGATTTTGAAAAAATAGACAAAATCATAATCTATGTAAAGTATCCTATGGATTTTCAAAGACCTGATTACGTGCCAAACATAAATAGAATAAGAACCCTAAATTCCACTACATTTAAAATTAGGGACAATATTAAGTTGCTTTACTATGCCTCCCAAATAGGTATTCTAGATCCGGTTAAAAATATCATAATCGCACAGCAGGACACAAAAAATAATACCAACCAAAGCAAAAAAGCCGACCAGGCTACAAATAGGGAATTGGACAACATTTACATTGAGAACTTTGAAAAGCTTCTAAAAAAATATCCATTGGATAAAACCAAAACCAGTCTTTTATTGGACAAACGGCATACTTCACCCACATTTATCAGTTATTGTGAAGAAAACGGTATCGATATCATAGATTTTGGATTTCGGTTTGAACAATCCAAGAGGCCAGTAACTTTGATTTACGACAAGCATTGGAGCAATCATGGAAGAAGTCTAGTGGCACAAAGTATTGTGAGTCACCTTAAACTTTAAAAAAATTAAAATAACTAGAAATGTTGGGTTACCATATTTTAAGAAAAATCAACTACTGCTTTGCGGGTTCTTCCAATCGAAATTTTTAAGCTTTTTGGACATTCTTCGAAACAGATATTTATCCATACTGAATTTTTTGCCAGGCAGCCCTCTATCCCTCAAAAACTGTCTTAATTCCAACTTTCCCGCCATGAAACACATTTTTGCAAAAGCTATTACAGAATTGTGCTTATAAAAAAGATGGTGGTGATAAAAATACTCTAAATTGGACCATTTCATTTTATAATAAGTTTGACCCATCAAAAAATCAAAGACTGAAATATTGTTGGCCAATAACCACTCCAACCGCTTAACCATGCATATATCTCCTATATAGTAGTTTTTATAATCTGAGTTAAATACCTGTATGTATCCAAATGATATATCTTCCAAGTAAAAATCAAGGGCTATGGCAATAGGCTCTTCCTCACGATAAATTACAAATAAGGAAGCCTCCTTTCTCATAATCTTTGGGTAAACCATTTCGTAGTGCTTTTTCCACTCTAATAAATAGCGATTATGGATTCTTTTTTCATCAAATCTTTTTTGTAGTAAAATATAAAACTGCTCAAACAGAAAATCATAATGTGACTTATCTATCTCACCATAATAAAATATATAAGAAATAGCATGGCGAAACTCCAGTTGTCTTTTTTTTGCATTTATATTTCTGACAGTTTTTTTACTGAAGTTATCCTTTAAATAGTCCAAATGGTTTTCGTAACCAGATAAATTACATAAAAAACCTTTGTATTGTCTTACCCTTTTCATTTTAAGGTTTTTACCTTCTTTTCTAACCTCAATATCCAAGTAATCTGGAATGTCAGTCACCAATACATGACTTGAGTCTTTTAACTGAATATCAATCCAAGGCAATGAGGTGAGTTCTTTATTAGAAACCGTATTGCGAATGGGGTTGTAATAAAATGGGGGTAGTTTGCGCTTTAAAAAAAGATTGAAAACAAAACCAGAATCATGGGACATATCCGAGTTGTTTGGCAAATAAAAATAGTGCAAGAAATTGACAATCAATGCAAGTAACATGGGATAATGGCACATTGATACAGTAAAAATACACCTAATTAAAGATGATGCTCATGAGAATATCAAATGAATAAAAACGCTTTGCTTATTTAAAACCCAACCTTGAAATCTTGTTTTTCCCAGCTGCATAAGCTATTGAATCATTCAAAAAACGAATAGTATAAAAGCCTTCCTTACTTAATTCCTTCCATGTTTCACCTTGATTATTAGAATATGAAATCCCAGTAAATCCAACTGCAATCATGCTTTTTCCATTTGTATTTGGAACAAACTGTATACAACTTTTATAACCTGGTTTTTGCTCATCCGCAATAAGCTTCCACGTTTTTCCACCATCAGCAGTTATTATTTTGTTTTTAGAATTTGCAGCTGGTTTTAAATAGTCCCCTCCTATTCCAAATCCTAAGTTTTCATCATAAAAATCAATCGAATAAATACCTTTCGTTGGTTCTTTGCTCAATATTGGTGTTTGCTGGACCTCCCAAGAATTGCCTTTATCTGCAGAAAAATAAACTGTGCCGGCAGTAGAAGCCACCCATGCCTTATCACCCATAATTTCAATATTGGTATTACTTGCTGCAAATGCCCCTTCGCCCTCTTCCGCTTTTGGTAGCATGTTACAGGAGAGTTTTGCCCAATTAGTTCCTCCATTTCTTGTTATAATGATGGATAGACATCCTTCCATGTTATCACCAATAGCTATACCTTCCAAATCGTTCCAAAACTTCATGGCATCATAGAAAACGCCTTCACCTTCCTCCTTATAAACTAACTTCATATGACCTTCATCGCCAGTTTTATACAACAAAGCTGGACTTGCAACGGAAAGCATAAAAAAGTCATTTTTTGTGTGTGCTATTGCTCTAAATTCTGGAATTATGGTATCAAATTTTTGAATATTGGCACGAACTTTATTTGTCCTGGTATCAACAGAACCATAGATTCCATTGCTTCCTGCAAATGCGAGGGTTTGCTTGTCCAAAAATTCTATGGCCCTAATACTTACGGAATCTGTGAAAATGGTCTCTATTTCAACTTTAGAAAAATTCTTGTTTTTCTCCTTTGTAGAGCAGCCAACGGCCAACAATACGATAATCAACAGTACATGGTATTTCATTCCAAATGGGTTTCTTCAAATGTAATCGGAATCATATAAGAAACCATACCTTTGCAATCCTAAAATTTTAAGGATGCGTTTACATAGAAATCTTGTCTTTGCCGTTATCGATGCCTTGAACCTAATCTTTAATGAAAAGGAGTATGCGGATAAGGTCATTGAAAAAGTATTGCGATACGATAAACGCTGGGGGGCTCGTGATAGAGGCTTTATTGCCGAAACCACTTATGACATCGTCCGTTGGAAACGCCTGTACACTGAGATAGCAGAAGTACATGAACCTTACTCAAGGCCTAATTTATTTCGATTGTTTGCAGTATGGTGCGTTCTAAAAGGTATTAGGCTACCGGATTGGAAACAGTTGGAAGAAACCCCAGAAAGACGCATTAAAGGAAGGTTTGATGAATTGTCCAAAATAAGAAAGTTCCGAGAATCAGTACCGGATTGGTTAGATGAGTTAGGAGAACAATCCCTTGGAAATAATCTATGGACCAAAGAAATTGCAGCACTGAACAAACAGGCAGAAGTAATTCTAAGGACAAACACGTTAAAAATCAAGAAAACGCAACTGCAAACAATTCTTGCCGAAAACGAAATTGAAACGGTAGCCATTGATGGATATCCGGATGCTTTAAAATTAAAAGAGCGCAAGAATGTATTTGTTACAGAGGCTTTTAAAAATGGCTTCTTTGAAGTACAGGATGCCTCTTCTCAATTAGTGGCGCCATTTTTAGAGGTTGAGCCAGGTCAACGGGTTATTGATGCCTGCGCAGGTGCTGGAGGTAAAACCTTGCATTTGGCATCACAAATGGAAAACAAAGGACAACTGATTGCTTTGGATATTTATGAAAGTAAATTGAAAAAGTTAAAAATACGCACAAGACGAAACGGTGTTCATAATGTGGAAACCAGGGTAATTGATTCCACTAAAGTTATTAAAAAACTGCATAACAGTGCAGATAGGCTTTTATTGGATGCACCCTGTTCCGGATTAGGGGTTATTAGAAGAAATCCAGATTCGAAGTGGAAATTGGAGCCTCAATTCATTGACAGGATTATGGGCGTGCAACAAGAGATTCTGCAGAGCTATAGCAAAATGGTTAAAAAGAGTGGACAAATGGTCTACGCCACCTGTTCTATACTACCGCAAGAAAACACTGAACAAGTAGCTAAATTCTTGGCCTCCGAAACAGGTGAAGCGTTTGAATTGGTCAAAGAACAAAACATTTACGCCTCTGAAAGAGGTTACGATGGGTTCTATATGGCCCTGTTAAAAAGAAAAGGCTAACACCCTACTCTTTTAGTGTTGGGTATTCCACACCTAGTTGCTCTAAATACGAATCATATTTAGTTTCATCATAATAGAACTTTTCAAGGGCTGTTCTAAACTGGTCCTGTTTGTCTTTATTTAGATAAATCGGAGGCATATCGTCCTCAGAAATCATAGGTTCAAATTTGGTCTCTTTGGTCTGTTCGTTGTTAAAATAATCCCAGGCCTGCTTTAAAAGCTCTGGCTTGAGCAGAAAGTCCATAAGGGTCATCGCCTCTACTTTTGCACCAGCCACTACGCCTTTATGCGCTATTGGCGTTGCCATGGCAATGGCATTGCTCCAATGATGGCCCTGTAAGCCAGGGATATTAGAAGGAAAACGCATAGTGACCGTTGGTACTTTCCATGAGATGTCACCAATATCATCAGATCCGCCACTAATAGGGTTTACCACCGGCAAGCCAATAGTGTCCAACTTCATGGCCAGCCCTTCAATTTTTTTAGAGTTAACCTGCTTTTGTACCGCCTTGGCCAAGGTTTGATCAGCTTCAGACCAGTTGGGCAAACCTACTTTTTTAATATTGCTGTACATGGTTTCGGCAATTACCTTATTAAAATGTCTTGGCCAAGCAGCGCCCAAAACTTTAGATTTCATAGTGGTGCCCGTCATTAATGCAGCTCCTTTTGCCATATCATTGGCAGTAGCATACATGTCCATAATCCCTTCATATTTAATATCTCTAAAGTAAAACCATATCGATGCCTTTGAAGGCACTACATTGGGTTGGTCACCAGCGTCCGTGAAAATAGAGTGCGAACGACGAAGCGGATGTAAATGCTCACGTTTATAATTCCACCCAATATTCATCAGTTCAGCTGCGTCCAATGCACTACGTCCTCGCCATGGTGAGCCCGCGGAGTGAGCCGCTTCACCTTCAAAAGAATATTCTACGGAGATAAGTCCAGTGCCACGCGCTGGCCCATAGCTTACACTTAAATTATTGCTTACGTGAGTAAAAATACACATGTCAATATTATCAAAAAGACCATCGCGTACATACCATGCCTTGGCCGCTACCAGTTCTTCCGCAATTCCGGGCCAAACAATTAATGTGCCGCCAATTTGCTCACGCTCCATGATTTTCTTAACTGCCAAAACAGCCGAAATATTCAGGGGAATACCAGAATTATGTCCTTCCCCATGTCCCGGTGCACCTTCAACCATAGGTTTATGATAGGCAACTCCAGGATATTGTGATGCTTTAGGAATACAATCAACATCACTGCCAATTGCAATCACAGGTCCTTCACCATTACTCCATTTTGCAAACCATGCAGTAGGAATACCAGAAATGGAATTTTCAACGACAAATCCATTCTCTTGCAGAATACTGGTAAGGTATTTGGAGCTTTCAACTTCTTGAAAACCAAGTTCAGCAAAGCTAAATATTTTGTCTACCATTACTTGGGCCTGCTTTTTGTCCGCCTCTACAAGGGCTGAAACCTCAGCTTTAAGTTTGGTGATTTTAGATTTAGAGTACTTCTTTTGGGCATAAACGGACAATGTACTTGTTGAAAAAACAAATAAAATCAATAGACCTTTTAAAACGTGATGATTAAATTTCATAGGGTTGGGTTTGAATTAGCAAACTATCCTTCTAATGTACTAAATATTAGAAAAGCCTGAATTGTTCCACCACAATTATTTAATTTGAAAAACGTATCGCCTATTAGTGGCACTAAGAATACGATAATTAATTCTATTCTTTGATTTTTATAAATTTGTTTTATGGAAAAGAAAAAGACCTTAGCAAATTTTTATTCTGAATCTGGTAATCAAGTACCAGAAAGCCTAAAATCTGGAATCGGTCATTTTAATGTATTTGTACTAGATGAATTTGCTGGCCCCAAGGCAAAACCAATGCCCTTTAACCGTAGAGAGTATTTTAAAATAAGTTTGGTCACAGGTAAAAGCAGGGTCCATTATGCAGACAAGATTGTAAAGGTTGATAAACATGTGCTTGTTTTTTCCAACCCCCAAATTCCATATAATTGGGAGCAAATTGATGAGCAATTGACCGGTTATTTCTGTGTGTTTACTGAGGCATTTTTTCACCAGTTTGGGAATTTGTTAGCCTATCCTGTTTTTCAACCAAATGGATATCCTGTTTTTGAATTGACAGATGATCAGGTAAATTCATTTGTACCTGTTTTTAAACGTATGTTCTCAGAAATAAGCTCTGATTATGCCTATAAATATGATATTCTTCGAAATCTGGTTTTTGAACTGATTCATGCTGCAATGAAATTACAACCCGCTAATCTTGCTTCTAACCTACATTCCAATGCTTCAGAGCGTATTTCATCTTTGTTTGCCGAATTGTTGGAAAGACAGTTCCCTATTGAAAGTCCAAATCAACAAATGCAATTGCGTTCGCCAGCAGATTTTGCACAACAATTGGGAGTTCACATCAATCATTTGAACCGGGCATTAAAGGATTCTGTACAGAAAAATACCTCAACCTTAATTGCTGAAAGAGTAATTCAAGAATCTAAGATTCTAATACGGCACACCAACTGGAATATTTCTGAAATTGGGCATTCTCTTGGTTTTGAAGAAACTGCACATTTCTCAAACTTCTTCAAGAAACACACATCACATTCCCCTCTTACATATAGAAAGATAGAAATTGTTTGATTTTTACAAGTATTGGATTGTTGTTCGCAATTAAATCCTGATCATAGCAAGGAACTTTGTGGTATTCATAAATTAAAACGAAAATCACATGAATACTACGAAAATTGCATTGATAACAGGAGGTAGTAGAGGGCTAGGCAAAGACATGGCTCTTAACATTGCTAAAAAAGGTTTGGATGTTGTGATTACCTACAACTCCAATAAAACAGCAGCACAAAATACCTTGACTGAAATAAACGCATTGGGTGGTAAGGCCGTTGCAATACAATTGGATACCCGCAAAGTGAGTGCCTTTGGAGATTTCAAAACAGAACTTCTTCAAAAATTAAAAAATGAGTTTAAAACGGATAAAATTGATTTTTTAATCAACAACGCTGGTTTTGGATACAACGCCTCCATAGCTGAAACAACGGAAGAAAGCTTTGATAACCTAATGAATGTACACCTAAAAGGTGTCTATTTCTTGACACAAACCCTGCTAGACACCATTAACGAAAATGGAGGAATCATTAACATCTCCAGTGGATTGGCGCGCTTTTCTTTTCCAGGATACGCGGCCTATGCAATTATGAAAGGCGGGATTGAAGTATTTACGCGCTATCTGGCAAAAGAGCTGGGTGAACGCAAAATAAAAGCCAATACGGTGGCTCCTGGAGCCATTAATACTGATTTTAACAAAGAACGCTTTGAACAAGCCCCACAAGTAGTGGACATGATTGCATCACTGACCGCGCTGGGACGTATTGGGGAAAGTGATGATATTGGCAGTGTAGTCGCCTTTCTGTGCACTGAAGATGCCAAATGGGTGAATGGACAACGAATAGAAGCTTCTGGCGGGATGTTTGTCTAGCATCAAATTTATCTTTATTTCTAAAGCCCCTTTTTGGGGCTTTTGTTTTAGAAAATGTAAGAGTTTCTTACTTTAGATGTCAATTGTTGTGTGTTATGCAGAAGCAATAAGCTATTTTAAAAGAACACGAGCTATGGAGCAAATTAAATGGTTTGAACGAAAATTTGATTTTTCATTCGAACAGAACATTTTTCCATCAATTATTGAAAGAATGAAAGGGACTCCAATGCGGTTGACTTCTGTGGTAAAAGAAGTCCCATTGGACCTGCTTGAGTCAAAACCGGATGATACTTGGTCCATAAAAGAAAATATAGGTCACCTGATTGATCTAGAGCCATTATGGCAAGGAAGGCTAGAAGACATATTAAACCATGAAAAATATTTAAGGCCTACGGATTTGGACAACAAACAGACCGATTTCGCGCAACATAATTCCAAAGACATAAATGAGTTGCTAGCCAATTTTGAGCAAATTCGAAAAATGACTTTAGAAAAACTATCTGAATTATCCGAAGAGGATATTTATAAAATGGCTTTGCATCCTAGACTGGAAAAACCCATGAGAACTATGGATTTGTTTCTGTTTGTTGCTGAGCATGACGATCATCATCTCTCAAGAATAACGGAAATAAAAGACACCTAATGCAGAAACTCACAAAATGATACTCATTAATGAGTGGTTCACGAATCTATCAACACTTCTCGGTTAACAACTCCCTTATACTATAGATTAAAATTCAAGCTAAACTTGTAAATTTGCACTTTCTTAATCCGTTCAACAACTAGGCTGATATGATTCATTTCTTTGGAGATGTGGCGACAAAAGTGTTCGCAGTCCAAACCGCTCAAGAAATTGCACCAAAAGACATTGAAAAACTAACATGGTTGTTTGGCAACCAACCTAAAATAAACACGGCGTCTCTTGACGCCTTTTTTGTTGGCCCTCGCGCAGCTATGGTGACTCCCTGGAGCACAAATGCTACAGAAATTACCCAAAACATGGGAATTCAAGGAATCATCAGAATTGAAGAATTCCATGCCGTTAAAGAAGCCCATGTTGATTACGACCCTATGCTCCTTCAAAAGTATAAAGGCCTTGATCAAGATATTTACACCATAAACATTACTCCTGCGTCTATTTTAGAGATTGAAGATATAGCAGGTTATAATGCTCAAGAAGGTTTGGCATTAAATGAAGATGAAGTGGGTTATTTGGAAAACCTATCCAAAAAGCTGGGGCGTAAGTTGACAGATTCTGAGGTTTTTGGTTTTAGCCAAGTCAATTCGGAACATTGTCGCCATAAAATTTTTAATGGCACTTTTATTATTGATGGGGAAGAAATGCCTTCATCACTCTTCAAATTAATTAAGAGAACATCAGAAGAGCATCCCAACGATATTGTTTCTGCATACAAGGACAATGTGGCATTTATAAAAGGACCAAAAGTGGTCCAGTTTGCACCAAAAAGCGCCGATAAACCAGATTTTTATAAAGAAGATGAATTCGAATCTGTTTTATCCATCAAAGCAGAGACCCACAACTTCCCCACAACAGTAGAACCTTTTAATGGGGCCGCTACAGGTTCTGGAGGGGAAATAAGAGATCGCTTGGCCGGTGGCAAGGGCTCTTTACCTCTTGCGGGTACCGCTGTGTACATGACTTCCTATTCCAGATTAGAAGAAAACAGGCCTTGGGAAAATGGAATGCCAGAACGGGAATGGTTGTACCAAACTCCAATGGATATTTTGATAAAGGCATCAAATGGTGCATCTGATTTTGGGAACAAGTTTGGACAGCCCTTGATCGCAGGTTCTGTGCTCACTTTTGAACACAAAGAAGAAGCACGCCGACTAGGGTTTGACAAAGTGATCATGCTTGCCGGAGGAGTTGGATATGGCAAAGCAGAGCAAGCCTTAAAAGACACTCCGCAAAAAGGAGACAAAATTGTCATTCTTGGTGGTGACAATTACCGTATTGGGATGGGCGGAGCAGCCGTATCAAGCGCTGATACTGGTGAGTTTAGTTCTGCAATAGAATTGAATGCAGTACAACGTTCCAACCCTGAAATGCAAAAAAGAGCCTCCAATGCTATCCGAGGAATGGTAGAAAGTCATGACAATCCTATTGTTTCTATTCATGATCACGGGGCAGGTGGTCACCTCAACTGTTTATCAGAATTAGTGGAGGAAACAGGAGGTAGAATCAATACCGATAAACTTCCTGTTGGGGATCCAACATTATCCGCAAAAGAACTCATAGGAAATGAATCCCAAGAACGAATGGGATTAGTAATTGGAGAAGAAGATTTAGGTCTACTAGATAGAATTGCCGCTAGGGAACGTTCACCCATGTACAATGTAGGTGAGGTAACCGGAGACCATCGTTTTACTTTTGAGTCACAGAAATCTGGTGAAAAACCAATGGATTTGGAGCTATCCGATATGTTTGGAAGTTCCCCAAAAACCATAATGGATGATAAAGTAGTCCAAAGAGATTATGATTCCCTTGCGTATACTCTAGAAAATTTCCATGATTATTTGGAAAATGTATTACAACTAGAGGCCGTTGCTTGTAAAGATTGGTTAACAAACAAGGTTGACCGCTGTGTAGGTGGGCGTGTAGCCAAACAACAATGCGCAGGCCCATTACAATTGCCATTGAACAATTGTGGTGTAATGTCCATGGATTTTAAAGGAAAAGAGGGTGTTGCTACCAGTATAGGGCACTCCCCTATATCAGGACTGATAAATCCTACCGCCGGAAGTAAAAATAGTATTGCAGAAGCTTTGACCAATATAGTCTGGGCTCCATTAAAGGATGGTCTGCACTCTGTTTCTTTATCTGCCAATTGGATGTGGCCCTGTAAAAATGAAGGCGAAGATGCCAGATTGTACGAGGCGGTAAAAGCAGTATCTGAGTTTTCCATTGAATTGGGCATTAATGTTCCAACGGGAAAAGATTCGCTTTCCATGAAACAGAAGTACAAGGATGGTGATGTTATCTCTCCTGGTACGGTCATCATTTCGGCTGCAGGAAATTGTAATGATATTACCAAAATTGTAGAACCAGTTCTTCAGAAAGACGGTGGGGACATTTACTATATCAATGTTTCAAAAGACGACCATAAGTTAGGCGGTTCTTCATTTGCCCAAATTCTAAATGAAATTGGTGACGAAGCCCCTTCCGTGCTTGATTCTGCTTATCTAAAAGTGGTTTTCAATGCTATTCAGGAGTTGATAAAAGAAGGCCAAATCCTAGCAGGGCACGATATTGCTTCCGGAGGGTTGATCACCACACTACTGGAAATGTGTTTTGCGGATACACAATTAGGTGCCAATCTGGACCTATCAAAACTTGGAGAAACAGATATCATCAAACTATTATTTTCAGAAAATGCTGGAATCGTATTTCAATCCAAAGACGCATCAATTGAAAAAATTCTTCTGGACGCCGGAATAGACTTTAAAAATATTGGTTCAGTAGTTTCCAAAGACTTGTTGAGCATTAAAAACAATGGAATAGAAATAGGACTCAATGTTACCTCTCTCCGCGACACTTGGTTCAAGACTTCTTTCCTTCTGGACAATAAACAGACCGCAAATGGATTGGCCAAGGACCGTTACGATAACTATAAAAATCAACCTCTAGTATATAATTTCGCTAAAAGCTTTACTGGTGAATTGCCATCTAGAGTTCAATTAGAAGGTGGGCGACCAAAAGCAGCTATTTTGCGTGAAAAAGGAAGTAATTCTGAACGGGAAATGGCAAATGCCATGTATTTAGCTGGTTTTGATGTTAAGGATGTTCACATGACCGATCTAATATCAGGTAGAGAAACATTGGAAGATATTCAGTTTATTGGTGCGGTAGGTGGTTTTTCCAATTCTGATGTGCTAGGAAGTGCCAAGGGTTGGGCCGGTGCTTTTAAATATAATGAAAAAGCCAACAAAGCGCTAAAAGATTTCTTTGCAAGACCGGACACTTTATCTATTGGAATATGTAACGGTTGCCAGTTGTTTTTGGAATTGGACATGATAAATCCAGAGCATGAAAAACTTTCCAAAATGACTTATAATGCTTCTGGAAAACATGAGAGCAACTTCACTTCTGTAACAATTCAAGAGAACAGCTCGGTGATGCTTTCTTCATTAGTGGGCACAACACTCGGTGTTTGGATTTCTAATGGTGAAGGGAGATTTAACCTTCCGCTTTCTGAGAAAAACTATAGTATTGTTGCTAAATATGGATATGAAGGATATCCTGCCAACCCAAACGGCAGCGATTACAACACCGCCATGCTATGTGATAAGACTGGAAGGCATTTGGTAACCATGCCGCATATAGAGCGTTCCACTTTCCCTTGGAACTGGGCATATTATCCAAAGAACAGGAATGATGTTGTATCCCCATGGTTAGAGGCTTTCGTGAATGCAAGAAACTGGGTTGAAAAGAATTCGTAATTTACAGATTCTAATCAACCTCCAAAAAGATGAAAGACCAACAAAAGAAAGTAGACAGAAGAAGCTTTATTAAAAAGTCTTCTTTATTGACCATAGGGGCTTTGGGCACGACAAGCTTAATGGCTGCTCCACATTTACAACCATTACCAAGTTTTACAGAGGATAGTGATTTAAACATCTTTGGACCTAAGGAGGGCTACACTCCCCAACTGGGAACTTTGGTTTCTATGATGAATTGGATGAGATATGTAATCTTAAGGCCAGTGCAAGGTATGAGCGTATCTGATTTGGATTATTTGGTAGATGACAATGCAAATAGCATAGGTGCCATGTTGATGCATCTGGCGGCCACCGAACGTTTTTATCAAATTCATACGTTTGAAGGTAAAACTTGGGGGGATTGGTCAAAAGAAGATTCGGATAAATGGTCGGTAGCATCTGGATTAGGTGATAAAGCCAGAAAAGAAATAAAAGGAAAACCTTTGGAATATTACCTGGAGGAAATGACCAAAGTAAGGGAATTTACCCTAGCAGAATTTGCTAAACGTGATGATGATTGGTTAATGGCCGTTGATAATAATTTTCCTTGGGGGCCAACCAATAATTATTGTAAGTGGTTTCATGTGTGTGAACACGAATCCAATCACAACGGACAGTTTAAGTTTATTAAATCCAGAATTACCTCCTAATCTTGCAGATTCGTAAAGCTAAAAAAGAAGATGTTTCCCTAATTGTGCAAATGATTGCCAACGATAAATTGGGAAAGCTTCGTGAAGATTATAGGTTACCACTGCCAGAAAAATACCTACAAGCTTTTGAGAACATAAATAATGACCCAAACCAAGAATTAGTAGTGATTGAAGATGAATCTGGAAACGTTATTGGAACATTACAGCTAAGCTTTATTCAGTACTTAACGTATCAAGGAGGGATTAGAGCTCAAATAGAAGCCGTTCGTGTGCATGAAAATTATCGTGGAAAAGGTATTGGCAAAATCCTATTTCAATGGGCCATAGAACAGTCTAGGTCCAAAGGCGCTCATGTAGTACAATTGACTACTGACAAAAAGCGACCCGATGCCTTGGAGTTTTACAGGGTATTAGGTTTCGTAGATTCCCACGAGGGAATGAAACTACATCTTACCTAAACACAGGACTTATGAGTTTTGAAGCAATATTGCAAAATGTTTCAAAGCATATAGCGCTTAACAACGAAGAAATAAAAGTGTTCACCTCTCATTTAATTGAAAAAAAGTTAGATAAAGGGCAAATTATTCTAAGTCAAGGTGCTTTTTGCGGCACTATATCCTTTATAAAGCAAGGGATACTTCGTGCTTATTTCTTGAATCCGGAAGGTAGGGAAACAACTATTATGTTCGGTATAAAAGATTGGTGGATAACCGACATGTATGCCTTTACAAAAGAAAAGAAAAGTATGCTCAGTATTGAGGCTTTGGAATCATCTACCGTACTTCTATTAAGTAAGGTGAATTTTGAAATTTTACTGCAAGAAATCCCAAAATTTGAGCGGTTTTTTAGAATTCTAATGCAAAACGCTTACATCCGCGAACAACAAAGAGGTTTGGAGAATTTATCTCTACCTGCCAAAAAGAAGTACGAAATATTCATTGAAAAATACCCTTCAATAGCGTCAAAACTCAATCAAAAACAAATTGCATCTTACTTGGGGATTACTCCAGAGTTTTTAAGTATGTTAAAAAGTAGCGGTAAATCATACCTCGATTAAACTACTTTATTTTTTCTTCTGTAATTGTTGGGTTTCTTTACAAAAAAAAATACAACCATGATGATATTAATTGCTGGGCCGTACCGGAGTGGTACAAATAATGACCCAGAACTCATGAGGAAAAATCTTGAACATCTAGAATCCGCTGCACTACCCCTTTTTAGAATGGGACATATGCCGATCATAGGAGAATGGTTAGCGTTACCTTTATTGAAATTGGCTGGTGCAAAAGAGCCCGGTGATGATGTTTGGCAAGAAATTCAATATCCCGCTGCACATAGAATGCTACTAAAATGTGATGCTGTGCTTAGGCTAGAAGGCGAGTCTAAAGGCGCGGATAACGACGTTAGAGTGGCAAGAGAAAATGGACTGAAAATTTATTACAAACTTGAAGATGTTCCCATTGCCAATACTAAATAGAAACATCTAACCAAGCCCAAAAGTTAATTGATAAACGGATCGGAGAATTTCTCATCAGCTATAAAAGTTTCATCTCTTAATGTACACAGGAAGTCTTCCAAAGCCTGTTTATCCGCATCAGTAAGGTTTAATCGTCTTGGATTTCCATTATTCAATTGCAATTTATTATCCAAAGTAGGACTAGCTTGAACAGGAAAGTTGAAATTGTCTAAAAAACAAAACAAACACTTTGAAATCACATCTCATATTTTGGGGGTTTAAATGAAAAAGTGATTTTCTACCTATGCTTTGGGTGTTTGTTGTTATTTAGATGAGCATTATTTAAAAAACTTGTACCCCCAAAAGGTTTTTTAATAATTGATGACTGTTTTAATTGAAAATTCAATTTTATAATCCCGCTTCCTTTCCCTATTTTGCAATTACTTTACAGAAACTTACTATGCAAACAGTTACCAGACTTTTTGATTTTCCATATTATCAATTGGAAAAATTCCCCCTTGAAAAATCACTTGTTACCAAATATGATGGCAAATGGGTAGCCACTTCTACAAAAGATTATATTGATCAAGCCAATACAATTAGTAGAGCCCTTTTAAAATTGGGGGTAAAACCAAACGACAAGATTGCCGTAATTTCCATGAACAATAGAACAGAATGGAATATCATGGATATTGGTATCCTACAAATAGGTGCTCAAAATGTACCCATATATCCGACTATTTCTGCGTCAGATTACGAATATGTACTAAACCATTCTGAAGCCAAATATTGCTTTGTTTCATGCAATGAAGTATTGGAAAAAGTATTGGAAGTCACCCCAAGACTAAAAAAATTAAAAGATGTTTACTCTTTTGATGGTCTGTCCAATTGTAAAAACTGGAAAGAGGTATTGGAATTGGGAGCGGATGATTCCAATCAAGAGGAGGTAGAAAAGCTAAAAGCAAATGTAAGGCCAGAAGATCTGGCCACATTAATATATACCTCTGGAACAACAGGACGGCCAAAGGGAGTTATGCTATCCCATAATAATCTGGTAAGTAACGCCATAGAAAGCTCTAAACGATTCCCCATTGTGGATGGAGAAACCAAATCGTTAAGTTTTTTACCACTTTGTCATGTGTATGAGCGTATGCTTATTTATCTGTATCAGTTTAGAGGGGTAACGATTTACTATGCAGAATCTTTAGAGACCATAAGTGACAACCTTAAAGAAACAGCTCCACATGTGATGACAGCAGTTCCAAGGCTGTTAGAAAAAGTATATGATAAAATCATTGCTAAAGGTGCAGCCCTAAGCGGCATAAAGAAGAACCTTTTCTTTTGGGCAGTAGAAGTAGGTCTAAAATACGAGCCATATGGAAAAAATGGCTGGTGGTACGAAAAGAAATTAGGTTTAGCCAGGAAATTGATTTTTAGCAAGTGGAAAGAAGGTCTAGGAGGAAATCTTGCACTTATAGCTTCAGGAAGTGCAGCCTTACAGCCAAGGTTGGCACGAATTTTTAATGCTGCCGAAATGGGTGTCATGGAAGGCTATGGCCTAACCGAAACTTCGCCCGTGGTTTCCGTGAACGATATGCGAGAAAATGGTTTTAGAATTGGTACCGTAGGAATTCCCATTGACCGAACCGAAGTTAAAATTGCAGAAGATGGTGAAATCTGTATTAAAGGCCCGCAAGTAATGATGGGCTATTACAAAGATTCAGAAAAGACAGCAGAAGTAATTATAGACGGTTACTTTCATACGGGTGATATAGGTGAGGTGGATGCTGATGGATTTTTAAAAATTACGGACCGTAAGAAAGAAATGTTCAAAACTTCTGGCGGTAAGTATGTAGCACCGCAATTGCTTGAAAACCGTTTTAAGCAATCCCGTTTTATTGAGCAGATCATGGTAGTGGGCGAAGGTGAAAAAATGCCCGCAGCACTCATTCAGCCAAATTTTGAATTTTTATTTGAATGGGCCGAACGCCATAAAATCACCTTTGGGGAAAACTCTGATATTATTTTAAATGAGCGGATAATCTCTAGAATACAGGAGGAAGTGGACTTGGCCAATGAAGAATTTGCGAAATGGGAAAAGATAAAGCAATTTAGGTTGACACCAGATGTTTGGAGCGTTGATGATGGCCACCTGACACCTACAATGAAGTTGCGAAGAAAAATTGTTAAAGAGAAATACCTAGATTTATACAATAATATTTATGGGCATTGAGACAAGGCAGTGAACAATTAACCATGTTCAAACTTCTATTGTTTTTTGACATATAGAGGTTCTGTCAACAAAATCCATATACGCCACATGTTTCCTTGGTAAATAACATTATTGATTTTGGGTTTGGGTGCTATGACCTTTCTTGATAAGGTAATCCATAACTTGCATACAGACCATTAAAAAACCGCAAGACCAATGGTCTTGCGGTTGTATAGCTTGGTTAACTATATTTAGTATGTTGGTTTTGTGTTGTCAGGCCATCAATTACAGGTTTCCTCAAAGGTGGCCCCAACAAATTCCCAGTTATAATTTACGTCAAGTGCAAAAGCGGCAAGAAAGGATTCTTCCCCACAAGAGGTGAGCCCTTCCAGCCCAAGTTCAATATCGTTGGGCCCATTGTTCTGCTGTACAAAGGCGTGCCACCCAATAAGCGTGGCATTAAGGTTCTGAGGGGACATGCCGCTATTGTCCAACATATTAATCATTTTCGCGCCGGTCAAGCTCCCAATGTTCCAGGACCCCAGGTCTTGGTCAAAGGAACTGGCGCCTTTAAACATGACAATCATATTCGTCACATTACTGGTGTCCCAACCGCTGATGTCCCCATTAAAAGAGTGGGCCTTAAAGAACATATACGACATGTTCGTCACATTGCTGGTGTCCCAACCGCTGATGTCTCCATTAAAAGAGTGGGCAGCATTGAACATAAACGACATATCCGTCACATTGCTCACATCCCAGTTGCCAATATTCCCATTAAAAGAGTTGGCGTCATCGAACATACTAAACATACTTACCACATTGGAGAGGTCGGGCACATCTGTGGCATTGTAGACCATGTTTGTACAGCCAGAAAAAGCAGCATACATTGTCTCCCATTGGATGCTGCCCCACTGCTCTATGCTTGCTAAAAATAACGGGGTAGCACCTGAATCACCCAACATTTCCATGCCAGGGAAAATGCCCTGTATGGCCACGGTATAGGTGCCGTCTGTTTCATAGGTGTGCTGAATGACACCAGTATCAATAGTGATATCCTCAACGGTGCCATCTCCCCAGTCCACGGTAAAGTCAAAATCAAAATTATCGCCTTGCCCCATAGCGATCTTTATCTCTACTCCCGCTTCCGCGTTCCAAGTCGTGATAAAGGAGGCGGGGTCCTCGGCCAGGGTATCGATCACATTGATTACCTCAATGGTCACCTGCACCTCAATTTGGTGGGTGCCATCGCTCACGGCAACCGTGATGGTGTGCTCTTGGTCGGTCTCAAAGTCAAGGGTCTTGCCCTCTGCCAAGCTGAGCTCCCCGGCACTGGTGATCTCAAAGAGATCGTTGTCGTTTACAGCAATAGAAAAGGTAAGGGAGCCATCATCTGTGGCAGCTACCGTTCCGATCGCCTTGGCGTCGGCAATGTTCTCTTCAGCCTCAAAGGTCTGGGCCTCTGCCACTGGGACAGCATTGGAATTTGTAACGTTAACGGTAATGGTGGCCTCGGCACTGTCCGTGCCATCGGAGACACCAATGCCCAAGGTGTGTATTGCCTTGGTGGAAAAATCCAATACCTTACCACTGGCAAGGCTAAGTGCGCCTGCATCTGTAATCTCAAAAAGTGCGTCACTGTTGGTGACAATGGTAAAGGTAAGGGCATCCTCATCGGCGTCAGCGGCCTTTACCGTTCCGATCACCACGGTATCGGAGATATTATCTTGAGCGGAGAACACCTGTGCGCTAATCACTGGCGCGCTGTTTTTTGGTGTAGCCGGACCATCGTCCTTGCTACATGATACGATGGCCAATACAAAAATGACCATGTAGAGCAATTCTTTTAGTTTCATAATATGTTTTATAAAAGTTGTTGAAACTGCAATTTGCTTCAATCTCAAAGAATTAATCCAGACAAATTGATGGATACTTTATTTGAATTGACCAATAGATAAGGAGCCATCCTAAAGATTTTGGGAGATGTTTAAAATTTATTATGCATGCATAATAAATTTTCATATATTTGATGTCACCAAACCTCTTCTATGAAAGATTTAACCATTGACTATGCTTTAAGGGCCACATGGCAAGCTGTTATTAAAATGTATAACGAGGAAGCCAGAAATTATGGGCTTACAATGGCAATTGGTTTCACGCTATTAAGTATCGATCCAAAAAAAGGTACTCCAAGTACAGCTTTAGGGCCAAAAATGGGCATGGAAGCAACCAGCTTATCCAGAATATTAAAAAGTATTGAAGAGAAAGGATATATTCAACGCAAACCAAATCCAAAAGACGGCAGAGGTGTTTTAATCCATTTAACTGCTTTAGGGCTGGAAAAACGAAAGGATTCCAAAGATGTGGTATTGCGTTTTAACGAAGTGGTGCGAGAGCATGTATCTGATGATGATCTGTTAGGATTTTTCAAAACTGCTGACATAATCAACAGACTTATCTTGGATAAGAAAGTATACATAAAAACTACTGCTAATTAATCTAAGTTTATAAATGAAAAGGCATATCAATAAAGTTGCCGTTATCGGTTCTGGTATAATGGGAAGTGGCATAGCTTGTCATTTTGCCAATATTGGTGTCGAGGTTTTATTGCTCGATATAGTTCCTAGAGAACTAAACGAAAAAGAAAAAGCAAAGAAGCTAACCATTGATGATAAGGTTGTTCGTAATCGATTGGTCAATGATTCTTTGACAGCAGCATTAAAATCAAAACCCTCACCTATCTACCATCAAAAGTTCGCTAATAGGATTACCACGGGAAACCTTGAAGACGACATCTCAAAAATTAATGATGTAGATTGGATAATTGAAGTGGTTGTAGAGCGATTGGATATCAAAAAACAAGTTTTTGAGAACTTGGAAAAATATCGCAAGCCCGGTACTCTAATTACTTCGAATACATCAGGTATCCCAATTAAATTCATGAATGAAGGAAGAAGTGATGATTTTAAAGAACACTTCTGTGGAACACATTTCTTTAATCCTGCTAGATATCTAAAACTTTTTGAAATTATTCCCGGCCCTGATACGTCTCTGGAAGTATTAGACTTTTTAAACGGTTATGGAGAACAGTACTTAGGAAAAACCTCCGTTGTTGCCAAAGACACCCCTGCTTTTATAGGAAATAGGATTGGTATCTTCAGTATTCAAAGTCTGTTCCACGCTGTTAAGGATTTGGGAATGACAGTTGAAGAAGTTGATAAACTTACCGGTCCCGTCATTGGAAGGCCAAAATCTGCAACCTTCCGTACGGTAGACGTCGTAGGTTTGGATACGTTGGTGCACGTTGCAAATGGAATCCATGATAACTGTAAGAAGGATGAGCGTATTGAATTGTTCCAATTGCCCGATTTCATAGATACCATGATGAAAAACAAATGGTTGGGCAGTAAATCCGGGCAAGGTTTTTATAAAAAAGTAAAAGGCGACAACGGAAAAAGTGAAATTCTAACACTGGATTTGGATACGATGGATTATCGTTCTAAAAAGAGTGCCAAGTTTGCCACATTGGAACTTACCAAAACCATAGATAAGGTTGTTGACCGTTTTTCGGTCTTGACGTCAGGAAAGGATAAAGCCGGAGAATTTTATAGAAAAAGTTTTGGGGCACTCTTTGCTTATGTTTCGCATAGAATTCCAGAAATATCAGATGAGCTTTACAAGATAGATGATGCCATGAAAGCAGGTTTTGGCTGGGAACATGGACCTTTCCAAATCTGGGATGCTGTAGGATTGGAAAAAGGTTTGGAATTTATTAAGGCCGAAGGTCTTGAAGCAGCCTCTTGGGTTGGTGAAATGAAAGAGTCGGGTATTGACACTTTTTACTCCGTTAAAGATGGTGCCACTTATTTTTATGATATTCCCAAGAAGGCGATAGAAAAAATTCCAGGCCAAGATGCATTTATCATATTGGACAACATTAGAAAATCCAATGAAGTCTTTAAAAATACTGGTGTAGTCGTTGAAGATTTGGGTGATGGAATCCTAAATCTGGAATTTCAGTCTAAAATGAACACCATTGGAGGCGATGTTTTAGCTGGATTGAATAAAGCAATTGATATTGCTGAAAAAGATTTTCAAGGGTTAGTAGTTGGCAACCAAGCGGCCAATTTTTCTGTAGGTGCCAACATTGGTATGATTTTCATGATGGCAGTGGAACAGGAATATGATGAGCTGAACATGGCCATAAAGATGTTCCAAGATACCATGATGCGAATGCGATATTCATCCATTCCAACAATTTCTGCTCCACATGGTATGTGTCTGGGTGGAGGTTGTGAACTTTCCATGCATGCGGATAAGGTAGTTGCTGCAGCAGAGACTTATATAGGATTGGTAGAGTTTGGTGTTGGGGTTATCCCTGGCGGTGGTGGTTCCAAAGAAATGGCACTTAGGGCATCGGATACGTTTAGAAAAAATGATGTTGAGCTGAATATCCTTCAAGAATATTTCTTGACCATTGGTATGGCAAAAGTGTCCACATCTGCTTATGAAGCTTTTGATTTAGGAATTCTTCAAAAAGGCAAAGATATAGTGGTTGTAAACAAAGACAGACAAATTGCTACAGCAAAGGCACATGCCAAACTAATGGCAGAAGCTGGTTATACAATGCCTCCTAAAAGAAAGGATGTAAAGGTTCTTGGAAAACAGGCTTTGGGAATGTTCTTGGTTGGAACAGATTCCATGGAAGCAGGACATTACATTTCGGAACATGATAAGAAAATAGCCGATAAGTTAGCTTATGTGATGGCTGGTGGAGATTTATCCGAAGCCAGTTATGTTTCTGAACAATATCTTTTAGATATTGAACGAGAGGCATTTCTTTCCCTTTGTACTGAGAGAAAAACATTGGAAAGGATTCAACATATGTTGAAAACAGGCAAACCTTTAAGAAATTAGAATGAAGACAGCATATATTGTAAAAGCATATAGAACAGCAGTGGGCAAGGCACCAAAAGGGCTGTTCAGGTTTAAAAGACCAGACGAGTTGGCTGCCGAGACCATTGAGCATATGATGAAGGAGCTTCCTCAGTTAGACAAGAAAAGAATTGACGATGTCATTGTAGGAAACGCAATGCCAGAGGCTGAACAAGGCCTCAATATGGCTCGCTTAATTTCTCTAATGGGTCTAAATATTGACGATGTTCCCGGAGTTACCGTAAACAGATATTGCGCATCAGGGTTAGAAACAATTGGTATTGCTACTGCTAAAATTCAATCAGGTATGGCAGATTGTATTATTGCCGGGGGAGCTGAAAGCATGAGTTATATTCCAATGGGTGGTTACAAGCCTACCCCAGACTATGCGACAGCAAAAGATGGCCATGAAGATTATTATTGGGGCATGGGTTTAACTGCAGAAGCAGTATCTCAACAATTCAAGGTTTCTCGTGAAGACCAAGATGTATTTGCCTATAGCTCTCATATGAAAGCCTTAAAAGCCCAAGAGGAGAATCGGTTCCAAGATCAAATTGTTCCTATTGATGTGGAACACACTTTTGTCAATGAAGCGGGTAAAAAGGAAACCAAAACATATACCGTTAACAAGGATGAAGGGCCAAGAAAAGGTACCAACATCCCAACACTCAATAAACTTCGTCCTGTTTTTGCGGCAGGCGGAAGCGTAACTGCAGGAAATTCTTCGCAAATGAGCGATGGTGCAGCATTTGTAATGGTCATGAGTGAGGAAATGGTGAAAGAACTCAATCTGGAACCCATTGCGCGTTTGGTAAATTATGCAGCAGCCGGAGTTGAACCAAGAATTATGGGAATAGGTCCTGTAAAAGCTATTCCAAAAGCGTTGAAACAAGCCGGTATGAAACAAGGTGATGTGGACCTAATAGAATTGAATGAAGCATTTGCTTCACAATCCTTGGCCGTTATAAGAGAATTGGACTTGAACCAAGAGATTGTAAACGTCAATGGTGGTGCTATTGCACTTGGGCACCCTCTTGGTTGCACCGGAGCAAAACTTTCCGTGCAACTGTTCGATGAGATGCGTAAGCGAAATATGCAAGGAAAATATGGAATGGTAACCATGTGCGTTGGTACAGGACAGGGCGCAGCGGGTATCTATGAATTTTTGAATTAGAATGAATAAAATAGTAATGCTATGAGTACCGAGACCCTAAACAAAGACATCCTACGAGGAGGCCAGTTTCTAGTAAAAGAAACCAGTTGCGAAGATATTTTTACCCTCGAAGACCTGAACGAAGAACAAAAAATGATGCGCGAAAGCACCAAAGAATTCGTGGATAGAGAACTTTGGGCTCATTGGGAACGATTTGAGAAAAAAGACTACGCCTATACCGAAGAAACCATGCGAAAAGCTGGTGAATTAGGCTTGCTCAGCGTTGCCGTACCAGAATCATATGGTGGTATGGGAATGGGTTTTGTTTCCACAATGCTGGTATGTGACTATATATCTGGTGCCACAGGCTCCTTTAGCACTGCATTTGGCGCTCATACAGGTATTGGCACCATGCCAATCACCTTATATGGAACAGAAGAGCAAAAACAAAAGTATGTTCCAAAATTAGCTTCTGGTGAGTGGTTTGGGGCTTATTGCCTAACAGAACCTGGAGCGGGCTCTGATGCAAATTCTGGAAAAACCAAAGCTGTTCTTTCTAAAGATGGCAAACACTATTCCATTACAGGGCAAAAAATGTGGATTTCCAATGCTGGCTTCTGCAACGTTTTTATAGTTTTTGCCAGAATAGAAGATGATAAAAACATTACTGGCTTTATAGTTGAAAATGATCCTAGCAATGGCATTACCCTTGGCGATGAGGAAAAGAAGTTAGGAATTCACTCCTCTTCTACCCGCCAAGTATTCTTTAATGATACAAAAGTGCCTATTGAAAATATGCTTTCTGAAAGAGGAAATGGTTTTAAAATAGCCATGAATGCTCTTAACGTAGGTAGAATTAAACTAGCCGCTGCTTGCTTAGAAGCACAAAGACGTGTTATCAATGAAGCAACCAAGTATGCAAATGAACGCGTTCAGTTTAAGACACCTATAATAAATTTTGGAGCTATTAAAGCCAAAATCGCAGATATGGCTACCAATGCTTATGCTGATGAATCTGCTTGCTACCGTGCTGCAAAAAATATTGAAGATAGAATCTTAATAAGAGAAGCAGAAGGAAATACGCACCAAGAGGCAGAACTTAAAGGCGTTGAGGAATATGCAATTGAGTGTTCCATACTTAAGGTGGCAGTTTCAGAGCATGTACAGGAAACAACGGATGAGGGAATTCAAATCTTTGGTGGAATGGGCTTTAGTGCAGATACTCCAATGGAATCTGCATGGAGAGATGCCCGCATATCCAGAATCTATGAAGGAACCAATGAAATAAATAGAATGTTGGCGGTTGGTATGCTGGTCAAGAAAGCAATGAAGGGCCATGTGGATTTATTAGGCCCTGCTACTGCCGTTGGCGAAGAGCTGATAGGTATTCCTTCTTTTGATGCACCAGATTTTTCTGAACTGTTCGCAGAAGAGAAAGATTTAATTACTAGATTGAAAAAAGTTTTCTTAATGATAGCAGGAAGTGCCGTTCAGAAATATGGCCCTAGCTTGGAAGACCACCAAATGTTGTTGCTATCAGCTTCTGATATTTTAATTCAAGTATATTTGTCAGAATCCACTATCTTACGCACAGAGAAAAATGTGAAAAGATTTGGAGAAGAGTCTCAATCTACTCAAATTGCAATGTCCAAGTTAAATTTATACAGAGCTGTGGACATCATCAACCAAAAAGGTAAGGAAGCTATTGTTTCTTTTGCTGAAGGTGATGAGCAACGTATGATGCTTATGGGATTAAAACGCTTTACGAAATATACAAATCAGCCCAATGTCGTTGCACTGCGCACGCAAATCGCGGACAAAGTAGCTGCGGATAATGGGTATACCTTTGACTAATTCAAATGATGCTGAAACAAAGCTGATTTGGAAACCGCTCCCCTTGGAGCGGTTTTTTTATCTTTTAATTTACCAAAGAGCATATCCCAAAGAAAGGTTGATGCGAGATAATTTATCTTCAATGAATCGAGAATTATCTAAAACATTTTGATTCGCCAATATACCCAATCTTAAATATATTCTTTTGTTATAGCTATATCCCAAACCAAATGAACCTCCCAATCTGTCATCAAAACTAGAACCTATTTCCTCTGTAGATGTTGATCCAGTAATATTTGAGGTAGTTATTTCGTTGATTATAGAATTTGAATAGATATTTGCTGCTAATGCTAAATCTATGAACAGACTACTCTTTTCTGCTAATTCAAAATAGTATCTGCCTCCAAATGAAACCTCAATAATGGAGTAATCGGCTTCAAAAGCTCTTTCATTTGCTTCGTTCGAAGGGAATACAAAGGTATTTCCAACTTTTGAAAACTGCGTAGATAAAAACACTGATGCTTTCTTGTAGCCAAAATATGGAAAGAAAGCTTCTAACTCTCCCCCAAATTTGGCAACAACCTCATCTTCAAAACTAAAGGTCGTAGGTGGGTTTGTTGTCTCGGCTTCATAGTTATTTTGCTGCATACCTGCCCAAACCTTAATAGTCACGGGAAAATTGGCTTTTTGTTTAGCTGTTCTTTCAAGTACCACATAACTCTTATCACTTGAGCATTGATTTAGGTACTCAAAATATTTTATCATTGATTTCCTTCTGTATTCGGTTTTCTGAATAATCGGTTGGTTACCACATTCAAAATCTTTAACTAGTTGTGTTCTGAAAATATTGTTTTCTTTAATTATCAAATTCTCCAAAACATATTTTTTATACAACAGAGGTTTGATGGCCCCGCCATCCTTGCTATATAAATAAACAATACCATTGTTATCCACAAACCAAAAAAGAGAAGCGTTTCCCTTAACTATATTTTGTACAAATGTCGTTTTTTGCGACAGCTCGGGATCAGGACTTAGTTCTTTCTTCTTTAATTTAGATTGTGTAATAGGAAAGTCACCGGAGACTCTCATAAAAACTCCTTCATCACCAATTTTAAACTCTTTACAGTTTTTAACGGTAAACGATTTAACTTCAGAGCTCTCATTTAGCTTATAAAAAACCTCTTTTGGTGAAAAAAGCCACTTTTCATTTTGAATAAGACATTCCAATTTGTTATCATTATCATCTATAAAATAACCAGGTTCAAAATCTCTTTGTCCCGATGCGGATATAGAAATAATTATAAAAAAAAGTACAGTAATTAGGTTTTTCATTTTAAGCATTTAAAAGTTTACATAAAAATCGCTCTTTATAGTTAATTTCAACAAGTTTTGTAGTAAAAAGAATATATGAAAATGATATTAGAAGATCTTTACTCATCAAAAGATTTCAAGCAAATAGGTCATGAGCTTATTGATTTGTTTGCAGATCACATTCAAAACACCACATTAGGGACTAATCCAAAAACCATCCGCTGGAATGAGCCAGATAAAGAACTTAGTTTCTGGGAAGACTATCTTGAAAACGAAAAAGAACAAGACTTTTTTGAAGAAATTCTGAATAGAACCACCCATATTCATCATCCAAAATATATGGGGCATCAAGTGGCACCCACGCTTCCCATTACCGCATTGACCGCTATGGTAAGTTCATTGCTCAACAACGGCATGGCGGTATATGAAATGGGCATGTCCTCCAATGCAATTGAACGTATTGTTACTGAAAAACTTTGCGAAAAAATTGGTTATGGCCAGCAATCGTCTGGGTTTTTAACTTCTGGCGGTACTCTAGCCAATCTTACCGCTTTGCTTTCGGCTAGAAAAGCAAAAGTCGCTCATGATGTTTGGAATAATGGGCATACCGAGCCTTTGGGAATAATGGTTTGCGAGGAAGCACATTATTGCGTGGATAGGGCGGCGAAAATTATGGGATTGGGCGAAAAAGGAATCATAAAAGTGCCAGCTGATGAAAATTTTGCCATGGATACCAACAAAATGGAAATATGCTATCAAAAAGCGAAATCAGAAGGCATTAACATTTTTGCTATAGTTGGCAGTGCTCCTTCCACTGCCACTGGAGCCCATGACAACTTGGAAAAAATTCAAGAATTTGCACAAAAGAACAACCTATGGTTCCATGTAGATGGTGCCCATGGCGGTGCCGCAGTATTTTCTAAAAAATATAAAGGATTATTAAAAGGAATTGAACAAGCAGACTCTGTTGTCATAGATGGCCACAAAATGTTATTGATGCCTGCCATTACAACTGCCTTGCTGTTCAAAGAAAATAGCCATGCTAGACATACTTTCAGCCTAAAAGCCGACTATCTTATGGATGCGCCAGAAGAGGATGAATGGTTCAACAGCGGTAAAAGAACTTTTGAATGCACCAAAAACATGATGGCCATGCATTGGTACATCATACTAAAGTTATATGGAGAAAAGGTGTTCGATGAATTTATTACCCGTCAATACGATTTGGCAAAGGATTTTGCCACAATAATTTCTAATGAACCATATTTTGAATTGGCCACCCCACCAATGTCAAACATTCTCTGTTTCAGATATATTGGCACACATCTTTCTTCTAATGAATTGAACATCCTCAATCAAGCTATTAGACGAGAGTTGTTGGAAGATGGTGAGTTTTACTTAGTGCAGACCAAATTAAACGGAAAACATTATTTACGCACTACGTTGATGAACCCGTTTACCTCAATGGAACATTTGAATTTGCTTTTGGAAAAAATTAAAAACAAGGCGGAAAAATTACTGGTCAAAAAAACTAACTAATAGATTCCAATATCTTTTCTTCACTTTTCTTTCTAGAAAAATTAATGGCACATTCAATTAGCGCCAAATGTGAATATGCTTGCGGGAAATTCCCTAACAATCGTTTTGTCTTAAAATCAATGTCCTCGCTAAAAAGTCCTAAATGGTTACTATAACTGAGTAAACGTTCAAAATGCGCTAAAGCTTTTTCCTCCTCTCCTATTTTGAACAAACTGTTAATGAACCAGAATGTACAGATAGTGAAAGACGATGATGGAAGTCCAAAATCATCTTCATTTTTATATCGATAGAGCAGTCCATCGTTACTTAGATCTTCTTCAATTGCTTTTACAGTGCTTACAAATTTAGGGTCTTTTGCATGAATAAATCCATAGGATTCCATCAACAAAACAGAAGCATCCAAATGGCTGGAACCATAAGACTGAACAAAGGCGTTCATATCACTGTTCCATGCATTTTCATGGATATCTTCTTTCATTTCTTGTTCTAAAGCGGTCCATTTTTCAATTTTTCGATCTTTTCCAAAAATCTTGGCCACCTTTATAGCTCTGTCCATGGCTACCCAACATAATACTTTTGAAAACGTAAAATGTCTGTCTTCTCCCCTAAACTCCCAAATTCCCTTGTCCGGTTCTCTCCAGTGTTTACTAACAATCCAAACAATACCTTTGGTAATGCTCCATAGTTCCTCCCCATTCTCAATATCGTTGCTAAACTTGGCCAACTGCTCATAGATAACATCCATTAAAATACCATAAATGTCATTCTGTTTTTGCTTATACGCTGCATTTCCTATCCGAACCGGTTTGGAACCTTTGTACCCATCTAGGTGATCCAAAGTCTTTTCGGTAAGGTTCTTTTCTTTATTAATACCATACATGATTTGGAGTTTTTCATCCTTATCCGGCATTAGATCAATAATGAACTGTAAATATCTTCTAGCGGAATTTTTGTGCCCAAGCTCAGAAACCACTTTGATTACCATAGATGCATCCCTGATCCAACAGAATCTGTAGTCCCAATTACGCACTTCACCAATGGTTTCGGGCAAAGACGTAGTGGCAGCGGCCAATACTGCCCCAGTTTTATCATATGTAAGCATCTTCAGCGTAATGGCACTCCTAACAATTTCTTTGTTGAATTGTTTATAGTTTGGAGTTCTGTCAACCCAGTCCAACCAATATATTTTGGTACGCTCCAACTCTAGAGACATTTTCTCTGTTGTTGGTTTTAAAATCTTTTCGTTATAACAAATTAAAAAATACCCATCTTCTTTAAGCGTTATCTCTTCTCCATTTAAGACCTTGTTTTTATCAAATGAGGTGTAAAGAAAAAGTGTGTCAAATTTTTTCTTACTGGTAAGGCTTACTATAAAGTTTGTCTTGGCGTGATTGGTGGTATGTCCTTGGGCGTACTCCAATTTAGGATCGTAGTTCACATTAAATTTTGGGGCTCCCGAAATGTGTTTTACATAGCGAACAATTTCTGGCGGAGCATTATACTTTCCCGTTAGCTTGTAATACCTAGGCATAAAGTCATGCACCTCAAAGGTATTTTCGCCATCAGAATATCTAGTAACCAATATTGCGGTGTTTCTATGGTATTCTTGATGTATTTCGTAATTGTATTTTGCATTGATCTCAAAACTCCCACCGTTCTTATCATCTAACAGTTTTGCAAAGACAGAGGTTGAATCGAACTGAGGTAAACAGCACCAGTCCAAAGAACCAGTATTGGAAATTAAGGCAGCGCTTCTGCAGTTTCCAATTATTCCGTAATTTAGGTTATCCATAGTAAGGATTTGTATTTCTGTTGGTTATTGTAGGTTTTTACTTATAATAAATCGAAAAAATAGGAATTTTATTACATTTTTGTCCTAAAATCACCTTTCATGAGTAAAACTATAATTATTTCCAATAGGCTGCCAGTACAATTACAAATAAGTGATGGCGGCCTAACCGCTATTCCAAGTGTCGGAGGTTTGGCAACAGGAATGAAATCTGTTCATAGCGGAGGAGAAAGCTTATGGATCGGTTGGTCCGGACTTACGGATGAAGAGACACCAGCTGCTCTAGAAGGTGAAATAGACAAAGCTCTAAAAAACCATGACTGCGCAAAGGTCAATCTTACAGAAAAAGATATTGAAGGGTTTTATTTTGGGTTTAGCAATAGAACCATATGGCCTCTATTCCATTATTTTTTAGAGTACTCCGAATTCGAGCTTGAGTTTTGGAATTCTTACAAAACGGTTAACCAAAAGTTTGCAGACGCCATTATAGAAAAATCCAATGAAGATGATACTATTTGGGTCCACGATTACCAACTAATGTTAGTGCCCCAGATGGTAAAAGAAAAGCGCCCCAATACCTCTATAGGCTACTTTTTACACATACCGTTTCCGTCATATGAAATTTTTAGAACGCTGCCTTGGAGGGAAGAAATTTTGGAAGGGTTATTAGGTTCTGACCTTATCGGTTTTCACACCTATGATTATGAACGACACTTTTTGAGTTCAGTAAGAAGGTTATTGGGGCTGGAAGTGAGTTTTAATGATATTCATTTAGACAATCGTGTAATTAAAGTTGATTCCTTTCCCATGGGAATTGATTATAAAAAATTTAAGGATGCTGCGATTTCACATTCAAAAAATACACATGAAAAACGAAGTGATTTTCAAATAAAATTAGATGACCACAAAGCTTCGGCTCCAGACACTAAGTTAATCCTGTCCATTGACCGGTTGGACTATAGCAAAGGAATTGCAAAAAGAATTAACGCCTTTGAATATTTTTTGAACAAGTACCCGGAATACAAAGAGAAAGTACGCCTAATTATCTTGGCAGTTCCTTCTAGATCAAATGTTCCCCAATATCAATTGCTTAAAAAGGAGATTGATGAATTAGTTGGCCGTATAAATGGAGAACTGTCAACAGTCAACTGGACTCCCATTTGGTATTTCTACCGTTCCTTACCATTTGAAAACCTTATTGACCTCTATACCTCTAGTGACATAGCTTGGCTAACCCCCTTACGCGATGGCATGAATCTAGTGGCCAAAGAGTATGTGGCCACACGCATAGATAAAACCGGAGTGCTTATTTTAAGTGAAATGGCCGGTTCTGCCTATGAAATGAACGAGGCTCTTTTAATCAACCCCAACAATTTTGAACAACAAGCAGATACGTTGAAAAGTGCTATAAACATGCCTAAGGAAGAACAAATAGCACGTAATATGTTCCTTCAAAATAGGTTAGAACGTTATAATGTTGAAGTATGGGCAAATGAATTCATGAATTCACTTAATCAGAAAAGAGAAGTCATCGATACTTTTATCTCACAAAAAATGTCCAAAAACATTCTTGGTGAAATTGACAACCAATATTCAAAAGCAAAAAAAAGACTCTTGTTCTTAGATTATGATGGAACCTTGGTTGGGTTTCATAAAGACCCCCAAAAAGCTTCCCCAGATGAGGAACTGTACGAACTTCTAGATAAGCTGCATAAGCAAGAGAACACAACGTTGTTCCTTATCAGTGGAAGAGACAAACAAACTTTTACTCAATGGTTTGTACCAAAAGGTTATAATATGATCGTGGAACATGGCGTATGGATTTCCAGAGGTGGTGAAGAATTCAAACTTCTGGAAAAAGTTAAGGGAGAGTGGATGGAAAAAATCAGGCCCGTTTTAGAATCGTTCGTAGACAGGACACCTGGTTCTTTTATTGAAGAAAAGAATTATTCCATGGCTTGGCATTATCGCAATACGGATCCGGATTTTGGCACAAAAAGAGCTACAGAGTTAAATACCGTTTTAACCAGCCTAATAGGCAATGATGATATAAGCGTGCTCAATGGCAACAAGGTAATGGAAGTAAAAAGCAGCAATGTTAACAAAGGCAGAGCCTCGGTGCGTATTTTAGGAGAGGACGATTACGATTTCGTCTTTGCCATTGGTGATGACTGGACAGATGAATTTATGTTCCAGGAGCTCCCAGATTCGGCAGTTACGGTCAAAGTTGGGCTTAGAAAAACTCAAGCTAAATATCATGTTGAAAACACCAAAAGAGTAAGAGAACTGCTAAAAAGATTTGTAGAGTAATGACAACCAGGTTTTTAGTTATATGTCTAACGTTCATTTGTGTATCCTTAAATGGCCAGGTAAATACTGATGTCTATCTTTTTGATTTACAAATAAATAATGGAGATCCCGTGTTATCAAATCCAAAGAATATATCAAACAATGAAGGATATGACAATCAACCATCATTTTTAAATGACAATACTGTTTTATTCGCATCAAACCGTGAAGACCAAACAGATATTTTAAGGTTTAATATATTAGAAGGAAGCACTACATCTTGGATATCAAATACTCCCACCGGCAGTGAATATTCCCCATTAAAAATTCCCAATAAAAATGCTATCTCGGCGATTCGCCTAGACTTGGATGGATTACAAAGATTATATGAATATGATATCACTACAGGAGAATCAGAGCTAATTCTTGAGGATTTAAAAATAGGCTATCATGTATGGTACAATGACCATATACTGGTTGCAACTGTATTGGTGGAAAACCGCATGGATTTGGTTGTGAGCAATCTAAAGGACAATACCAACTTCACTTTTCAAAAAAATGTTGGACGTAGCTTATGGAAAATTCCAAACTCAGATTTAGTAAGCTACATCAGTAAGGAAAATAAAGCTTGGGAAATAAAATCCTTAAATCCGATTACCGGTGCAACCAAAAAAATTGCCAATACCTTTAGAGGTTCTGAGGACATTTGCTGGTTAAATGATAGTACAATTATTGCTGGAGCCGGAAAATCTCTTATTAAATTCGATACGGAATCTGGAATAGAGTGGGATCTAATAATGAATTTTGAACAGGAAGAAATAAACAATATTACCCGGATTGCCATAAATAAAGCAGGAAATCGTTTAGCTTTTGTGGCAGAAGAATCCCCAGCTAACATTGTTCAAAAACAACTTGATGCATATAACGCAAGAGACATAGAAGGCTTTATGAATGCATATGCTGAAAACATAAAACTCTACGAATACCCCAATAGTCTATTCTTGGAAGGGCAGGACAAGATGAAAGAAAGTTACAATTCCTATTTTGAAAACACTCCAGACCTTCATTGCGAATTAAAAAACCGGATAATCATAGGAAATCGAGTTATTGATGAAGAATATATCACCGCAAATGGTGTAAATTTTAGAGCAGTGGCCATATATGAAGTAGAAAATGGTAAGATTATCAAAGCTACCTTTTTACAATAATTCTTTATGTTGTTTTTCCAGTAATTTCTTTTTAAGTTTTTCAAGATTCTTGTTAGTTGTTTTTGTTACTTTCATAGGATGAAATTTAAACAGGTATAAATCATAAAAAGATGAAAAATATACTTCTTATCAGTTTGCTCTTAGTGGTTGGCATAGGCCAAGGTCAAACTGAATTTGACAAGTCTTTTGTTTCAATAGGTGTAATTGTCTCTGATTTGGATTCAGCTTTGGATTTTTATACCAATATTATTGGTATGAAAGAGACAGGAGGGTTTAATGTAAATGAAGAATTTGCTAGAAAAACAGGCCTTACTGGAGGGGTTCCTTTTGATGTAAAAATCCTAAAACTCCAAGATGACCCAAACGCCACGGAATATAAGCTAATGTCTTTTGGTAATGAAAAAAATACATCTGAAACACATATCCAAGAGCGAAACGGGATGAGGTACATTACCCTGTTTTACAAGTCTACGGTTGAAGTACTCAATCGTTTAAAAGCCAATAATGTAAAACTGCTCGGAGAAACACCTATTAAGCTAGCAGATGGCAGAAGCTTTATCCTAGTGCAGGATCCAGATGGCACTTTTATTGAACTAATTGGTAATTAAATTTTAAAAATGAGGAAACTTTACACATTGCTAGCAGCATTATTTTGTATTTCAACTCTTTTGGCACAAACGGATACCCGTTTGTATGACATCGTGAATGCAGTTTCTGCTGACCGAATTGAAAAGGATGTAACCACTCTGGTCAACTTCGGTACACGCCATACTTTGAGCGATACGGTTTCTCAAACGAGGGGAATTGGTGCTGCCAGACGTTGGATAAAATCTGAATTTGAGAAAACCTCAGCGAATTGTAATAACTGTTTGGATGTTTTTTATCAAAAGGATCTGGTAAAAAAAGGAGACGGAAAACGTATCGTCAAAGACGTTTGGGTAGTAAACGTTTTAGCTGTGCAGCGTGGCACAAAATATCCAAATAGGTTCATAATTATGAGCGGAGATATCGATTCTCGGGTAAGCAATCCAAATAATTTTACATCAGAATCTCCTGGAGCAAATGATAATGCCAGTGGTATGGCAGGAACCATTGAAGCAGCTAGGGTGTTATCCAAATATCAATTTGAAAGTAGTATCATTTATGTAGGACTGTCCGGTGAAGAACAAGGCCTCTTTGGTGGAAAAGGATTGGCTGCTTATGCCAAGGAAAAAGGCTGGGATATTGTTGGAATCATCAATAACGATATGATTGGTAATATATCAGGAGTAGATGGTGTTGTAAGCAACAGGGATTTCAGAATTTTTTCAGAACCCGTACCGCCAACAGAAACCGAAGAGCAACGAAGAGCACGACGCTTTTATGGTGGTGAAGTAGATGGAATTTCACGTCAATTGGCTAGATATATTCATAAAACCACGAAAACCTATATGCCAGAAATGAATCCGATGATGATCTACCGCTTGGATAGATTTGGAAGAGGAGGTCATCATAGGCCTTTTAACGATGCTGGTTTTGCAGGTGTAAGAATTATGGAGTCCCATGAAAACTATACCCAACAGCATCAAGATATTAGAGTTGAAGATGGTATTGCTTATGGCGATGTACTTGAGCATGTAAATTTTGAATACGCTAAAAAACTAACAGCCGTAAATGCAATTAACCTGGCTTCTATCGCTTGGGCTCCCCCCGCCCCCTCTACAGTGGAGATTGGTGGAATAGTAGAACCCTCGGCTAAATTAAAATGGAACAAGGTCGATGGAGCTGTAGGATATAAAATTTATTGGAGAGATACCACTTCTCCAACTTGGGACAACCATAAATATGTTGGAGATGTTACTGAGCATACTTTGGAAGGCATTGTTATTGACAATTTCTTTTTTGGTGTTGCAGCAATTGGCAAAGATGGTCATGAAAGTTTAGTTGTATTCCCCAATAAGATTTTTAGATAATCATACCTTAATCCAAATGAAAAAACATACGCTACTTATTCTCCTTGTTTTAGGCCTATCATTTAATGTAAATGGTCAAAACTTTACCAAGCAAGACACTTTAAGAGGGAGCATTACTCCAGAACGTGCTTGGTGGGACTTGAACTATTACAATTTAAACATTAAAGTACAACCGGATAACCAATCCATCGCGGGGTACAACATTATCAGGTATAAAGTTTTAGAGGAATCCAATGTTATACAAATCGATTTACAAGAACCTTTAAAAATTGATGCGATATCGCAAGACAAGAAAGACCTGGATTATACTTCCCATGGTTCAGCACATTTTGTTCATTTAAAGAAAAAACAAATCCCTGGGGAATTCAACGAGTTGTACGTGCAATATTCAGGAAATCCCAGAAAAGCAAAAAGAGCGCCATGGGATGGTGGTTTCTCATGGAATAAAGACGAAAACGGCAATCATTTTGTTGCTACATCTTGTCAAGGTTTGGGAGCAAGTGCATGGTGGCCCAATAAGGACCATATGTATGATGAAGTAGATAGCATGCGCATTGCCATTGATGTTCCAAAAGATTTGGTAGCTGTGGCCAATGGTAGATTAAGGGAAGAATATCTTTATGATTTTGGTGGATACAAACTATACGATTGGTTCGTGTCAAATCCAATAAACAATTATGGCGTAAATGTAAATATTGGGGATTACGTTCAATTTGGCGAAAAGTATGATGGAGAAAAAGGCACATTAGATGTAGATTATTATGTGTTAAGAGACAATTTGGAAAAAGCAAAAGAGCAGTTTAAACAAACTTCCATGATGCTGGAAGCTTTTGAGCACTGGTTTGGCCCCTACCCTTTTTACGAAGACAGTTTTAAACTAGTGGAAGTTCCTTACTTGGGCATGGAACACCAAAGTTCGGTTACTTATGGGAATAAATACCAAAATGGTTATTTAGGTAGAGACTTGTCTGGCAGCGGCTGGGGGTTAAAGTTTGATTTTATCATTATCCATGAAGGCGGCCATGAGTGGTTTGCCAACAACATTACATATAAAGATGTTGCAGATATGTGGATTCACGAAGGGTTTACGGCTTATTCTGAAAATCTTTACCTAGACTATCATTATGGAACCAAAGCAGCATCAGAATACGTAATAGGAACCCGTGCAAACATTCAAAACGACATCCCCATAATAGGCATCTACAACGTTAACAAAAAAGGCTCCGGAGACATGTACTACAAAGGAGCCAACATGCTGCACACCTTAAGACAACTTATTGAAGATGATAAACTATGGCGCCAAATCCTGAGAGGTTTAAACGCCGAGTTCTATCACCAAACGGTGACCACCGAACAGATTGAAAATTATATCAGCAATAAAACGGAAAAGGACCTATCTGCCTTTTTCAACCAGTACTTAAGAACCACTATGATTCCAAAATTGGAATACAAGTTGGAAGGAAAATCCATTACCCATCGCTATGTAGATGTTGTAGAAGATTTTGATATGCCCATCAGAGTTTTTACAAATGGAAAAGAACAATGGCTGTTTCCTAGCAAAGAATGGAAAACAGAGACATTGCAAAGCGAAGAATTAACTCTAGATGATAATTTTTACATCCTGTATCAGAAAATTTGAATTCAACCGTATGTTATTATGAAAATCTATTTTCCACAATGGCAGGGTGCTGGATCAGGTAAGAAGATAGAATCAGGTGCTTTCGCTGTTTTGGAATATTTGAAAGACCCCGATTTTGTTCAAATTCCACTCTCTGGTATTCCTGCAGGGGAAAATGGAGTCCAAAAATTTCAAATCAACAATTACGAAGCCATTCATCAACAGCTGCTTCGGTTTAAACAATTTCTAGCATCGAAAAAACCCAAAACCACTGCTACCATTGGTGGTGATTGCGGTCTTGAAATTGTACCGGTATCCTATTTAAATGAGCAATACCCAAATCTAGGTGTTATTTGGTTTGATGCACATGCCGATATCAATAGGCCATGTGATTCAGCAAGTTGTAATTTTCATGGCATGCCCCTAAGAACTTTGTTGGGAGAAGGAGAACCCAATATGAACAATTTAATGTTTAGCACATTGGACAGTTCGCAAATCCATTATGTGGGATTACGGGACATTGATAAGGCCGAAAAAAGTAGATTGGATAGCGGAAACATTTATCATCCAAGGAAATTGAATATTACAGAGCTTGTTTACACATTACAATCCAAAAACATAAAGAATCTCTATTTACATTTTGATTTTGACTGCTTGGAGCCAACAGATTATGACAAGACCTATTATCGAGTACCTGATGGTTTATTGATAAAGGATGCTGAGGAATGTATTTCTGAACTAAAAAGCAGTTTTAATTTGGTTGGAACAAGTGTTTTAGAATCAACCACCGCAAACATTGAAGAATTGAGACCTATTGAGAACATCATAAACCTGTTGATGCAATGAAGAGATGTATAATCTGTGCCTTAGCAACAGTCCTTTTAATTAGTTGTGGTCAGAAAGACCAGAAGCCTCTAAAAAATGAAGTGTTGATACTTGGTACCATTCATGGTGGACATTTGACCGATAGTGTTTATAATCTTCAGTATTTGAGGAAGCTTGTAAAAGAAATTAACCCGGATTTTATCCTAGCGGAAATTCCTCCAGATAGGTTCCAAGCTGCTATTGAAGGTTATACGAGGGATGATAGTATTTCGGAACCAAGGGTAATGCGTTTTCCAGAATATGTAGATGTCATTTTTCCGTTGACAAAGGAAATGGATTTCGAAATTATCCCAACTGCAGGTTGGACAAAGCCCATGGCTGATGAAAGAAGTGCAAAACTGTATGCAATTAGCCAAGATACAAGCAGAACAGCCGATTGGGCCGCCTATACCGAAGCCAATGAACGTTCAGATTCTGTTTATCGAGCCACTGAAAAAGTGAATAACCCATATTTTATTCATACAGATACCTATGATAGTATTCAGGATATTTCACTACAGGTCTACAACAGACTTTTTAATGTGGAATTAGGTCTTGGAGGTTGGGATAACATCAATATTGCGCATTATTGGAATATTGAAAAGGCGTTGGAAAAACACCGTTATTCTGGCAAACGCTTTTTAATAACCTATGGTGCCGGGCACAAGAGCTGGTTTGTGCGGGAGTTGAGAAAGAGGGATGATATTAAGCTTATAGAAATGGAGCCTTTTTTAAAGGCTATTGAACAAGAATAATCAAAAGATAATAGTTAAGACTTTTAGCATCTAAAACAAACTCTTATGAAGGTAAAAGTAGCACTCATACAAGAAAATCCTGTTTTCTTTAATAAGCAAAAAACCTTTGAAAAGCTAGCTGATTTAACTAGGAAACATGCTGCGGAGGGTTGTAATTTAATTGTCTTCCCTGAATCTTTTGTTCCAGGTTATCCCAGGGGGTTCACGTTTGGGGCCACAGTTGGTAGTCGCTCCTTAGAGGGCAAAGAATTATATGCCAAGTACTATGAAAATAGTGTCTGTTTAGAAGGTGATGACCTTGAGTTTTTAGAAAAACTCTCCAAATCACAAAATGTATATCTGGTTATAGGAATAACCGAAAGACTAAAAGTTAACGGAAGCCTGTATTGTTCTATGGCGTACTTTTCACCTTCTTCAGGCTTGTTGGGTGTACATAGAAAAATTAAACCAACTGGAACAGAACGAATTATTTGGGCAGAGGCTTCAGGAGAATCTTTAGTAAGTTTTGACACTAAAATTGGAAAATTGGGCGGTCTCATCTGTTGGGAAAACTATATGCCCATGGCTAGAATGGCAATGTATCAAAAAGGAGTGGAAATCTATATTGCTCCTACAGCTGATTCCAGAGACGAATGGACAGCAACCATGCAACATATTGCTTTGGAAGGTAGGTGCTTTGTGTTGGGTTGCAATCAATTCTATACCAAATCCATGTATCCCGCTGAATACCAACATTTAGTAGAAAATGAAAAGGAAGATATATGTCCTGGGGGGAGCATTATCGTGTCTCCTACGGGAAAAATTATTGCTGGACCCCTCTTTGGTCAATCTGGATCATTGATAGCGGAGCTAGACCTGGAAGATATAACACTCAGTAAATTGGATTTTGATGTTATTGGACACTATTCTAGAAATGATATTTTTAATTTGAACGTAATTGGTCAGCCAAATATGATAATAGAAAAGAAATAGTCGTGAAAGCATTGATTTATGAAACTTTTCAAGGGGATTTAAACCTTAAGAATGTTCAGGACCCGACTCCTTTTGATCACAGCGTGATACTTAAAACAGAGGCAACTGGGATTTGTCGCAGCGATTGGCACGGTTGGATGGGACATGATCCCGATATTGTCTTGCCCCATGTTCCAGGTCATGAATTGTCTGGAACCATTGCTGCTTTAGGCAAAGGTGTTAAAAACTTCAGTATCGACGATAGAGTAACCGTTCCCTTTGTATGTGGTTGCGGCTTATGTGAGCAATGTAACTCAGGTAATCATCAGATCTGTGACAATCAATCACAGCCCGGTTTTACGCACTGGGGCTCTTTTGCCGAATATGTCCGTATTGATCATGCGGACACCAACTTGGTAAGGCTTCCTGAAGAAATAGATGATATTACCGCTGCTTCCTTAGGCTGTCGGTTTATTACGGCATTTAGAGCGGTAGTGGCCCAAGGAAACATACATGAAGGGCAATCTATAGCAATTCATGGTTGTGGTGGAGTTGGACTTTCAGCCATTATGATAGCCAAGGCATTTGGAGCAAACGTGGTTGCAATAGATATCAATGAGGATACCTTGAAACTTGCTAAAGACTTAGGTGCTTCAAAGGTAATAAATGCTTCTACATCTTCGGATGTTATTAAAGAAGTGATATCGCTCACGAATGGTGGGGTTCATGTATCTTTAGATGCCCTGGGTAGCTCTGTCACTTGCCAAAATTCTATAGACAGTCTTAGAAAAAGAGGAAAGCATATTCAAGTAGGGCTAATGACGGGCAATCACCAATATCCAAAAATACCTATGGATAAAGTTCTTGCCAACGAACTCGAAATTATAGGCAGCCACGGAATGCAAGCACATAAATACCCCGAGATGATGACGCTCATCAAAGAGGGAAAATTAAAACCTCAAAAATTGGTCGAAAAAACCATTCCATTATCAAAAGCAGGAGAGGTTTTAAAGGAGATGAATCAGTTTAACAATAGAGGAATGACCATTATCAATTCCTTTAATTAGCACATGAAGGAAGCAATAGAGATATACTTTAAAAATGATGAAGAATGGAGAGTTTGGTTACATGCAAACCATCAAACTTCTAATGGAATTCATGTAATTATGTACAAGATTGAGCATGATATGCCAAGCATGCGCTGGGAAGAAGCAGTGCGAGTAGCACTCTGTTACGGTTGGATAGATAGCACCGTCAAAAGTTTGGGTAATGGTAAGCGTAGACAGTATTTCTGCCCTAGAAAACCAAAAAGTGTCTGGAGTAAAGTGAACAAAACCCATTTAGAAGAACTAATAGCTTCTAATTTAATTCATGAAAGTGGACTTAAAGTAATTCAATCAGCAAAAGAGAATGGTTCATGGACCGCTTTGGATGATGTGGAAAATGGAGTAATCCCCAATGATTTAAAAGTTTCTTTTGATAAAAACCCCAAAGCTTTTGAAAATTTTCAAAATTTTACCCGCGGACAACGTAAAAGCTATCTGTACTGGCTCCATCAAGCAAAACGGGAAGAAACCAGACAAAAAAGAATTGCAGAAATCATAGATCTTTCAGCCAATAATGTTAAAACCAGAAATTCAGGAAGTAGATGAGAAATAGTATAAATATTAGTGCTTACCCCTTATTCGTCATGCTGTTTCTAATGGGGTGTCAGAACAAAAGTCCAAAGCAGTCGATAAATATGCTTATTGCCAATGCTAATGTCATACATCTGGAAACAGGAGAGATTGAAGTTCAAGATATTTACATTGCTAATGGACGAATAAAAGCTCTTGCCACCGCTGGTTCCGATACAAATTATAAGGCAGAAACCACTGTGGATGCTACTGGAAAATTCATGTTACCTGGTTTTTGGGACAATCATACACATTTACGAGGAGGGGATTCGCTCGTTGCAAATAACAAGAACTTTTTAAAGCTTTTCATCGCTAATGGCATTACCACCATTAGGGATGCTGGCGGCGACCTTACCTCCTCTGTCATGGAGTGGAAGCAAGAAATTGCTGATGGAAATCTAGTTGGTCCTACAATATTCACTTCTGGACCAAAAATAGATGGCCCTGGTGCTACATGGGCAGGCTCTTTAGAAGTTGAAAATGAAGATGATATTGCCACAGCCTTAGATTCCTTGGAAAAACTTAATGTGGATTTTGTTAAACTTTATGACAGTAGAATTTTGGGAGAACACTATCTCAAAACCATAAAAGAAGCAGAGGCAAGAGGTTTGATTGTATCAGGACATATGCCTTTCACGGTAACACTTGATGAAACGGTAGATGCGGGGATAGACGCCATAGAACATCTATATTACATCATGAAAGGCTGTGCCAACAATGAAATCGAGATTACAGAAAAGCTGAAAACCAAGGAAATCGGGTTTTGGCAAGCCATGCCAGCTCTAATGACTGGTTATGCAGATAGTAAGGCTCAAAAAACTTTTCAAAAACTTAAAGAACATAATGTTTTTGTAGTACCTACGCTGCATATAGGTAAGACTTTAAGTTATTTGGATGAAGTTGACCATTGGAATGATGCCTATTTAAAATATATAGGGCAAGGGATTATCAAAACCTATCAAGGACGGATAGATCGAGCATTAAATGCATCAGAAAAAACAAGAACGGACCGAAAAGATTTAGACACCTTTTTTGGCCAACTTTGTAAATCTTTAAATGATGCTGGTGTAGACCTTTTAGCTGGGTCAGATAGTGGAGCTTACAATTCCTATACCTATCCAGGAATTTCATTGCACGGAGAATTAAAAGCCATGGTAGATAATGGGATTTCCCCATTGGAAGCCCTTAAGACATCTGCGCCAAATGGAGCCAAGTTTTTAAACAAGAGTGGGGATTTTGGAAGTATCTACAAAGGAAAGGTAGCTGACCTCGTTCTTTTAGATGCTAATCCATTGGAAAAAATTGAAAACACTCAAAAAATATATGCCGTACTAAAGGGAGACAGGCTCTTCAACAAAGAACAGCTTGCTACCCTTTTAAAAGCATCCGAAATCAATTAAAAATAAAACTATGTTTAAAAAAATCACCCTTTTCCTAGTTTCATGTGTTCTCGTTAGCTCGTGCCAGGAAAAATCGAAAAAAGAAGAAATAAGTTCCACCCTTATTCTTATTTCTAAAGCGAACATTGTTAATGTAAGAACAGGAGAGGTCAAAGCTGGTCAAAACATTTTTATAGACTCTGGACGAATAAAGGAAATCAACGCAATAGAAATAGATGACGTATCAAAATACAAGACAGTCATCAATGCAGAAGGTAAATATGTTATTCCCGGAATGGCAGAAATGCATGCACACATTCCACAACCACCCACTTCCAAAGAACGCTTGGAAGATGTATTGTTTTTGTATTTGGCCAATGGGGTAACTACAATCCGTGGTATGTTGGGGCATCCAGACCATCTAGTACTTAGGGAAAAGGTACAGAGTGGAGAGGTATTAGGTCCAAGAATTTTTACTTCGAGTCCTTCACTTAACGGCAATTCTGTTAAAACAGAGGAAGAGGCAATAGAAAAAGTAACGGCTTACCAAAATGAAGGTTATGATTTTCTAAAGATTCATCCCGGTATTCAGCGCAACGTTTTTAATCAGGTTGTAAAAACAGCCAATGAAGTAGGAATTCCGTTTGCGGGTCATGTTCCTGTAGATGTGGGCATTCGTCATGCGTTAAAAAGTAAATATGCGTCAATTGATCACGTAGATGGGTTTTTAGAAGGCCTTGTACCAGAATCAAAAAACGTGGATCCGACCAGTAATGGTTTTTTTGGCTACAATTTTACTCCTTTGGCTGACACCACAAAAATTGAGGAGTTGGTACAGCTATCAAAAGACAATAAGGTATGGATCGTTCCAACACAAAGTTTGTTTGAACGATGGTTTTCCCCAGCTGATGTAGATACCCTATTGGCAGAATCAGAAATGAAATATATGCCCAAGTCTACTTTGGAAAACTGGAGGCGAGTAAAAATACAGACCTTGGAAAGCTCAGGTTTCAACACCGCCCAATGGGAACAATTTGATGCTATTCGCAAGAGCCTCATTAAAAAACTTCAAGACAACGGTCATGGCATACTCCTAGGTTCTGATGCTCCCCAATTGTTCAATGTGCCAGGTTTTTCTATACAACATGAAATGCAAGGTATGGCTGCTGCCGGTATGAATCCTTTGGAAATATTACAATCCACAACCCTAAATCCTTCCATGTTTTTTGAGCTAGAAAACACTTTTGGTGAAGTAAAAAAAGGCGCTGATGCAGATTTGGTGCTGTTATCCAAGAATCCAATGGATGATATTAAAAATTATACCGAGGTTTTTGGAGTGATGGCACATGGAACATGGTTATCTGATATAACCATCGAAAAAAGATTAAAAGAAATTGCTGAAAACGCAAGCAAAAACTAAACTATATGAGAACTATTTTTTTTATTCTTTTATTCCTAGCGATGGTGCCAGTCAAAGCTCAACTTTTATTGGTTCCCGATCAAGTTTTTGATGGTGAGATACTGCATTCCAATTGGGTGGTATTGGTAACAGAAAACCGCATCACTTTTGCTGGCCCAATAGCAAGCTTGAAAAATTCGCGTTCCTATGAAAAAAAGGAACTTAAAGGAATGACCTTAATGCCCGGAATCATTGAAGGGCACTCCCACCTATTGTTACATCCATACAATGAAACCGAGTGGAATGATCAAGTGTTAAAGGAATCTCCTGTTGAAAGGGCCATTAGAGGAGTTGTCCATGCTAAAAAATCTCTGATGGCCGGTATTACGACCATGCGGGATCTAGGTGCTGAAGGAGCTGGTTATACAGATGTTTATTTAAAAAAGACCATAGAAGATGGGATAATCCCGGGGCCCCGTTTATTGGTAGCGGGTCCTGCCATTGTAGCTACGGGAGCATATGGCCCTAAAGGGTTTCATGATGGTGTTACTGTTCCGTTGGGAGCAGAACCTGTAAGTGGAAAAGCAGAAGCAATTAGAGAAGTACGCACACAGTTGGGCAATGGTGCAAACTTTATAAAAATATATGCAGATTATCGTTGGGGGAAAGATGAACCCTCTCAACCTACCTTTTTACAAGAAGAAATTGATGCAATGGTAGCCACTGCAACAAGCGCAGGACGCTATGCCATAGCCCATGCCAGTACACCAGAAGGAATGCGCCGTGCCATTTTAGGAGGAGTGGAAACCATTGAACATGGAGATGGTGGCACAATGGAAATCTTTAAAATGATGAAAGAAAAAGGAGTTGGCTTATGTCCTACCCTTGCAGCCGGTGACGCAATTGAGCGTTACAAAGGATGGAAGAAAGGAATGGAACCCGATACTGACCGAATCTCTAAAAAGAAGAAATCATTTAAACTGGCTCTGGAATCTGAAGTGGATATTGTTTTTGGAGGTGATGTAGGAGTATATTCCCACGGAGAAAATTATCGGGAGATGGAACTCATGGCTGAGTATGGCATGCAACCCTTAAAAGTGCTGCAATCTGCTACTTCTGTAAATGCCCGTATCTTTCATTTAGATGAATTGGGGCGCATACAAAAGAATTTCCTTGCAGACCTTATCGCCGTGGAAGGAAACCCGATTACAGACATTAAAAAAATGCGCAAGGTTACTTTTGTGATGAAAGATGGAGTGGTATATGAAGATTAAAGGTTTGTATACTATACTTAGCGGTTTAGTTTAAATGGTTTAATTACCAATTGTCTTTGTAAACTCCTGCCATTTCAAAATATCTCCATTAATTGGATAGGTAATTGATTTTTTAACCCAGTTACTCCACCACCAACTGCTCCTAAAATGGTTCCAAAAACACCTAGACCAACTGTTTGGGCACTTGAAGATAAAAAGTCGTTTTCATCTCCAGCAATCGCTCCAACAATCACCCCCAATGATGCCCCGCCAACTGCGCCAACTCCAACACTGTTTCCTATAGATCTTTTGGTTTTAATAATTTCTATGTTTTTGCATCCACCTCTCTAAATATCTGTCTTAGTTTCAATGTAAGAACCGTATCGGAAATTGCATGTATTTTTCCCTTCGCAATCTTGTTTCCTTCCAAATCAAAAACTCTTAGGAACATGCTTTCATTGTCTTGACCGCAAATACCGAAACAACAAAACAATGAGATTGTAAAAATCAAAGCTTTCATTTTCATAATCTTAGCAAGGTTAAAAAATTAATGGGGGGAACAGTATTCAGTGTGAGCCATGAAGTTTCACAATAAAGTAAAAATATAAAAAATCTAAAAATCAGATACTTACAAGCTTTCACTACTTCTAATGAAGGTAGCCTTAACAACTCCTTAAGAAATCCACTTAGGGTTTTTGGTATCTTTAGGCGACTAATTAATTCTTAAAATGAAACACCTTTACACGCTATTGATGCTCTTGGCATCCATTCCTTTTTTTGCGCAAGAATTCTCCATGGATTTAGTCCAGGATATGAAACCCCGTAACATAGGCCCGGCAGGCATGAGCGGAAGGGTAACCTCCATAGATGTTGTCCATTCCAACCCTGATGTGATGTACGTGGGTACGGCTTCCGGTGGTCTATGGAAATCCACTTCTGGCGGTATTAAATGGGAACCCATTTTTGACAAAGAAGTTACCGCGTCCATTGGCGCAGTTGCCATTCAACAATCCAATCCATCCGTAATTTGGGTGGGGACCGGGGAAGGCAACCCCAGAAACAGCCTTAACGGTGGCTATGGCATCTATAAATCTCTTGATGGGGGTAAAACATGGAAATCCATGGGCCTTGAAAAAACCAGGCATATCCATCGTGTAATCGTTGACCCTACCAATCCAGATATAGTCTATGTTGGTGCCATTGGTTCACCTTGGGGAATTCACCCTGAGCGTGGTGTCTACAAAACAACTGATGGCGGAAAAAGTTGGAATAAAATTCTATTTGTCAACAATAAAACAGGTGCTGCTGATTTGGTAATGGACCCTTCCAACCCAAATAAGATAATTGCAGCCATGTGGGAACATAAGCGTGATCCTTGGTTTTTTAAATCTGGAGGAGAAGGAAGTGGTTTGTACATTACCCATGACGGTGGAGATAGTTGGAAAAAAATTACTGAAGAAGAGGGTTTTCCAAAAGGAGAATTGGGTAGGATAGGAATTGCCATTGCCAAAAACAAACCCAACATTATTTACACTTTGGTAGAAGCAAAGAAAAATGCTCTGTATAAATCTGTTGACGGTGGGTTTAAATGGGAAAAAGTCAGCGATAAAAACGATATTGGAAACAGGCCTTTTTATTATTCGGATATTTTCGTGGACCCTGAAAATGAAAATAGGGTCTATTCTGTTTTCACCTATGTAAATGTTTCTGAAGATGGAGGTAAAAACTTTAAACAATTAATGCCCGCTTACCAAGTAGATAATGGTGTGCACCCTGATCACCATGCATGGTGGATACATCCAGAAAACGGACAATTCATGATTGATGGGAATGATGGAGGAATGAACATAACCAAAGACGGTGGAAAAACATGGCGTTTTATTGGAAATTTACCCGTCGCACAATTCTATCATATCAGTGTTGACAATGAATACCCCTACAATGTTTATGGCGGTATGCAAGACAATGGTTCTTGGAGAGGTCCGGCTTATGTATGGCGTGCCCAAGGTATACGCAACAGCTACTGGCAGGAAATTGCTTTTGGTGATGGTTTTGATGTTGTTCCGGATTTGGATAACAACCAATTTGGCTACGCAATGAGTCAACAAGGCTTTGTTTCGCGTTACGATTGGAAAACCGGGAACAATTATATTGTTCGCCCAACTCCTCCAGATGCAACAACCAAGCTTCGGTTTAACTGGAATGCGGGTATTGGGCAGGACCCTTTTGATAATGGCACTGTTTATTTTGGAAGTCAGTTTGTACATAAATCGACCAATAAAGGGTTGACATGGGAAGTTATTTCACCAGATTTAACCACTAATGATAAGGAAAAACAAAAACAGAGTGAAAGTGGAGGTCTTACGATGGATGCTACAGGGGCCGAAAACCATTGTACCATTTTGGTTATTGAGCCATCCGCAGTGGAAAAGGATATGCTTTGGGTGGGCACAGATGATGGTCGGGTACACTACACACAAAATGGAGGAGCAAGTTGGACGGAAGTAACATCCAACATTAAAGGATTACCGGCGGGGAGCTGGGTTCCACAAATAAAAGCCTCTAAAAAGAACAAAGGCGAAGCCTTGTTAATTGCCAACGATTACAGAAGGTTCAATTACACTCCATATGCCTATCGCACCAAAGATTATGGAAAGACATGGACCCGAATAGTAGATGGAAACGATGTGGAAAGTTATGCCCTTTCCATTGTTGAGGATACCGAAAATCCTAACCTTTTATTTTTAGGGACTGATGATGGTTTGTACGTTTCCTTTAATGCCGGCAGTTCATGGCATAAATGGACCGAAGGTTTCCCAACTGTTTCTACCAAAGATTTAGCTATTCAACCAAGGGAACATGATTTGGTAATTGGTACGTTTGGACGTGCCGCCTGGGTTTTGGATGATATTCGTCCACTTAGGGCATTGGCAAGTAATCCATCCATACTACAGAAAGAAATCAGTCTATTTAAAAGTCCAGATGCTTACCATGCAGCTTACCAACAGGCCACGGGAAGTCGTTTTGGAGGTGATGCCCTCTATAATGGAGAGAATAGAAAGTCAGGAGCAATGATCACCTATTATTTGAAAGAAGGTAGCAAAGCAACCAGTAATAAAGAAAAAAAGGATGAGGAAGAGGATGCCCCTGAGGAAAAAGATGATAGCAAAAAGGAAAAAACTAAAGATTCTATTTTCTTCAAATTTTATGAGGGGGACCGATTGATCCGTACGCTCAAACACAAAACTCCTAAAAAAGCCGGTTTCCACAGAATTTATTGGGGCCTTGATGAAAAAGGGCCGGACAGACCCGCAAGAAAAATCAGTAAAAGTAAAACCGAGCAAGGTGGAATTGATGTAAAACCAGGTACGTACAAAGTAAAAGTACATTATGGTGAGCTCGTAGATTCTACTTCGGTAACGGTAAAAACGGATCCAAGGCTTCAGACATCACTAGCCTCTATTAATGAAGTATATACAATGGGGAAAAAGTTGCAGGACTACACCCAAACTGCTGCTGATGCTGTAAAACAATTGGTAAAAAGCAAAGACTTGGCCAATAGATTTCAGAAGGAAATGAAGGATTTGGACAAAGAAAAATATAAGGATCAAATAGAGGAATCAACTAAAATTGTAAAGCAAATTGATTCTATAGTGGCCTTGTATTTAGGAAAAGAAGATAAACGGCAAGGGATTACCCGCAACCCTGAAATCAACGTGATGCAGCGCTTGAACACTGCTGGGTTTTACACTCAAACAAGAAAATCCGGAGTTACAGAAACAGAAAAAAATCTTATCAAATTTGCTGAAGATGAGTTAAAATCGGCTTTGGGAAAAACCAATAATTTCTTCAGTGAAACATGGAAACCCTATCGTGAAGCCGTTGAAGCTTTGGATTTATCTCCTTTTAAAGAAACAGAAACTTTTAGCATAAATCAATGAGAAAGGTATTAAACACATTGGTCTTATTGACCATAATAGTTCAGATGAACGCCCAACAAGCAGGAGAAGATGAGCTGGGTGCTTGGTATATGTATTTTGGAACCAATAAAATAGCAGAACGTTTCAGCATTCATACTGAAGCGCAATTCAGGTTTTATGAAACTACAAGTAATTTTAATCAACTGCTTCTGCGTACTGGTCTAAATTATCACATCAATTCAAATGCCATAGCAACGGGAGGGTATGGTTATATCTCAACAGATGGTACTTTTTTGGAATTTCCAGGAGAAAGAAACAGCAAAGAGCATCGAATATTTGAGCAGTTTATTCTTAAGAATAAAGTATGGGAATTACTTTTTGAACATAGGTACCGACTTGAGCAGCGCTTTTTGGATTTTGGAACTAGAAATGAGACACAACACAGGGCTCGATATCGCATTCAGGTAACATTGCCACTTACGGATATCTTCTTTTTAAATTTTTATGACGAGCTGTTTATCAATTTGCAAAATGATCTTTTTGGACAAAATCGGCTATATGGAGCGCTTGGTATTCATATTACAGAAAACAGCAGTGTGCAATTAGGATATTTGCGAAACCAGTTCAGTAATGCTGTTTTTGATCGCTTGCAGATAGGATTCTTCTATAATCCCGACTTAAGGGGTGTGTTTAAAAAGAAAAAAAACACCTCTAAATAAGACAATAGTATGGCTCTCCAAAAAGTTACATTTCAAAATGCCGAAGGACAAACGCTGGTAGGGCGTTTAGAACTTCCCGTTGATAGACATCCGCATAATTATGCTGTGTTTGCGCACTGTTTTACATGCAATAAGAATTTGCTTGCTGTAAAAAACATAGGCAAGGCGCTAACTTCCCATGGTTTTGGTGTGCTGCGTTTTGATTTTACTGGTCTTGGAGAGAGCGAAGGTGATTTTGCCGATACTAATTTTTCAGGCAATGTGGAGGATTTAGTAGCGGCCGCAAAATATCTTGAAGAGAATTATGAATCCCCCACCCTAATCATTGGCCATTCGCTAGGTGGTGCCGCTTCCATCTTTGCTGCGGGTGAAATTGCATCCATAAAAGCTGTTGCAACCGTTGGCGCCCCTTCAAATCCAGTTCATGTAAAACATTTATTAAAAAGTGGAGTTGAAGAAATTCAGTCCACCGGAAAAGCTATAATCAATTTAAGCGGCAGGGATTTTACTATCAAAAAGCAATTTTTGGATGATTTAGAGACCAAATCATTGCCAGAAACTGCGAAAGCATTGCGCAAACCCCTTTTAATTATGCATTCCCCACAAGATGACACTGTGGGCATTAGAAATGCAGAGGAGATTTATATTTCTGCCCATCATCCTAAAAGCTTTGTTTCCCTAGATGGGGCGGACCATTTATTGTCCAGGAAAGAGGATTCCGTCTATGTGGGCGAGGTAATTTCTGGATGGGCCAAACGCTATGTGGATGTTTCTGAAAAGGTAGATTCTAAGCTGAGGACAAAGCACCAAGTAGCTGCTAGTTTAGATGGTGAAGACGGTTTTACAACGCAAATGAAGGTTGGAAATCATTATATGATTGCAGATGAGCCTATCTCTTACGGAGGTAACGATTTTGGTCCATCACCCTACGAGCTTGTTTCTGCAGGTCTTTCTGCATGTACGGTAATGACGATTCAAATGTATGCCAGAAGAAAAGGATGGGTCGTGGATAATGTTGAAGTACATACCTCCTACAGCAAATCGCACGCTGAAGATTGTGAGAACTGTGAAAGTGATCAAGCAAAAATTGACACCTTTCACCGTGAAATTAAATTAAAGGGAGATTTGGATGACAAACAAAAAACCAGAATAATGCAAATTGCCGATAAATGTCCCGTACATAGAACGCTGCATAGTACAACCCAGGTTATTACTAATCTTGTGCCATAGTAAATATCTATGTTTCTTTAACTAAAGACGCATATGTAGAATATCAAAATAATCCAATTCCAATTCAATTGCAGACCTTTGAATTTTACGTAAAGATTTCAAGTAATTGTATTGATCTATAACCCCTTTAAACCTATCCCTTTTAAGGCGATGATAACCTTTGCAAAAAGATTTTTTCTTTTTGCAGTATCTAAGGAATTCAATATAATTTAAAGGCTCACGAACCAACATAAACTATCTTTTGGATACCATTTAATGGTTTCAGATTATTATATATGATAACGATTTTAAAGAAAGATTAGTATTCCATACTGTGTAACACATTGATTTTAAATCTTATGTACCCCAAAACAAGACCCACCTTACAGCACCTATTTACTATCATGAGCGAACAAAACTATTGACACCTCTTTAAATAATCTGTACCTTAGACAAAACCTAAAAATACTTACAATGAAAAAAAATATCGCACTTCCTTTGGCGCTCATACTAATTACCGCTTTAAGTTGCAAGCAAGCCAAAAAAGAGGCGGAAGCTACTTCTGAGGAAGTTATCGAAAAAGTTGTTGAGGAGGTGGTTGAAGTTAAATCCATCAAGTTTTCAATGGAGCCAAAGAGTGATAGTGGTGTTAGTGGGGAAGTGACCTTCACAGAAGAAAATGGAACTGTAGTGATGAAGGCAATGCTTTCTGGTTTAACAGAAGGTGAGCATGCGATTCATATTCATGAAAAAGCGGATTGTTCATCAGCAGATGGAAAATCTACAGGTGGACATTGGAACCCAACGTTCCAACCACATGCCAAATGGGGAGCGGATGATGGTTATCACAAAGGTGATATTGGTAATTTTGTTGCAGATGCCGAAGGCAATGCGATAGTAGATTTTGCAACAAAAGAATGGTGCATTGGCTGTGATGATGATACTAAAAATATTGTGGGCAAAGCGGTCATCGTTCACCAAGGAGTGGATGATTTTACCTCTCAGCCCAGTGGTGCTGCCGGAGCGCGTATTGCCTGTACAGGAATTATACAATAGACTTCTAGAAGAGCTACCTAAAAAGTAGCTCTTCTTCCTTATCGGTATTTTATGTTAGTAGATTAATCTTTTTATAAATGGAAATAGTAAAAGAGTATTCAAACGGGGAGATTTCTGTAATCTGGAAACCAAAACTTTGTGAGCATGCAGGTATTTGCGTTAAAATGCTTCCCAAGGTCTACAATCCTGCAGAAAAGCCATGGATAAAAGCTGAAAATGCAACTACCCAAGAACTGAAAGCTCAAATTGGCCAATGCCCCTCTGGAGCTTTAAGTTATCGCCAACACAACGCCTAAACCATGAACTCTGAATATCTACTTGTCGACAATGTTCAAGCAAAGCAATTTCAGTTTGTCATGGGTGAATCTATTGCAAAAATCGAGTATATAAAAGCCAAAGAAAAAATCTATCTTACCCATACTGAGGTGCCCAAAGATTATGAGGGAAAGGGAATTGGATCAGAACTAATTAAACAAGCACTGGAATATATTAAAGTGCGAGACTTGACATTGATCCCTCTCTGCCCTTTTGTGGCAATGTACATTAAAAGATACCCTGAATGGAAAACGCTGGTCCTAAAGGGAATCAACATAGCATAAACAAATTACTTTCTTTTTCCTTTTGATCCATTCTAAAGGGCAAACAATTACTTTTGAGGCCGAAAACCAATCATGGCCCAATCCAAAAAATCCAGTTTTATTGAACCTTCAAAAAGTCCTATTTTTTATGGCTATGTTATTTTGGTCGTTGGCACCATTGGAGTGTATTGTAGTATTCCTGGACAAACAATAGGCGTATCTGTTTTTACCGACCCCGTAAAAGACGCTTTGGGCCTAAGCCGTAACCAATTCAGTAACGCTTATATGATCGGAACAATTGTCAGTTCTATGGTTATAGGAAGGGCAGGCGTATGGTTCGATAAATATGGGGCCCGATATGTCGCTTTTTTTGCAACGTTAACTTTGGCAACAACTCTTTTTCTATGTTCCTGGTCCGTACAAATGAGTGAATTCATCAAAAATACATTGAACAATAATACATGGTGGATTCCTTTTTTACTGATGACGTGCCTTTTCTTTTTACTGCGATTTGCAGGTCAAGGGGTATTAACAATGGCTTCTAGGAACATGATCATGATTTGGTTCGATAAGAACCGTGGCAAAGTAAACATGTTCAGCAGCGTTGCACTGTCGTTTGGTTTCTCCTCCTCCCCTATTTGGATAAATACAATAATTGACATCAAGGGTTGGGAACTGGCTTGGAGATATTTTGCGATAGGGTTAATTCTTTTTAGTGTGCTGGTTTATCTATTTTATAAAAACAAACCTGAGGAACATGGGCTTTTACCTGATGGTGACAAGGCACGAACAACTCCAGAAGAAAAAAGAGGGAAGTTGGCTAATAAACAATTTACGCTAAAAGAAGCAATGAACACGCGTTCCTTTTGGATGTATGGATTAATGTTGGCCTTCAACAGCTTTTTCATCACAGGACTTACCTTCCACATCGTATCTATTTTTGCCAGTGAGGGTTTTCCTAAAGCCGATGCCATTTCTATCTTTTTGCCCGGTTCCGTTGTAGCCGTTAGCGTGTCCACAATTTTCAACTGGTTAAGTGACCGTCTTCCTTTAAAACTTTATCTCTATCTAATGTTGATTGGAGGTATTTTGGCTTCAGTTGGTTTTTTGTTTTTGGCGAGTCCAGTGGGCGTACCCTTTTTAATAGCTGGTTTTGGTATCATGGGTGGTTTTTTTTCAGTTTTGAATGCTATTGCATGGCCTCGTTTTTATGGCCGTGATCATTTGGGAGCCATTACGGGTAAAGTAATGAGTTTTCTCATTTTGGCCAGTGCCTTGGCCCCATCCATTTTTAGTCTTTGCTTTTCAACTTTCAATTCATACAGTCTAGTTGGCTATCTAGGTTTGGCTTTTCTGGTCTTTCTGGTATTTGGGAGTTTGAAAGCCAATAATCCACAATGAAACCTTCCAAGACTTAGAGCATGGTTACAAGGTTTTATTTTCTTAAGTTTATGATACTCTGAAGGCAATCATAAAATGAATTCTTACAAGTTACCATTTGCATACATCTTTATCTTCACGCTAAGCTTAGCATGCGAAACCGAGCCCCAAAAGTCTAAAGAAGAACAAAGACAGGAGTTAATAACTACAATAGATAAATTTAACACGGCTTTCGCCAATAGCGAAATATCAGTATTAGAGTCTATGATCACAGATAATTATAGACATACAAACGGAACGTATGAAGCCATTGACAAAGAAACATGGCTTCAATATTTAAAAAAGAGACAACAAGAAATTGAAACTGGTATTTTGACCATCAATAGTTATGAAATGAGTCAGCTTAATGTTGAATTTCATGATAACACAGCAATTACCACTGCCAAAGTAATCACATCCATTACAAAAAACGATGAATTAACTAAAAATGAATACCGTGTCACCAATATATGGGTATATAAAAATGGTACTTGGAAAAGGGCTGGTTTTCATGATGGAAAAATACAATAGGGCACAATAACATCCACCATAATATCTAAAAACAAAATAATATGAAACTAGGTGCATTTTCTATAAGTCTGTCAGTAAAAGATCTTCAGGTTTCCAAAACCTTTTATGAGAAAATGGGATTCGCCGTTTTTGCCGGTGAAATGGAACGAAACTATCTCATTATGAAGAATGGTAATGCCCTTGTTGGACTTTTTCAAGGTATGTTCGAAAACAACATTCTAACCTTTAACCCAGGCTGGGATGAAAATGCACAAACGTTGAAAGCTTTTGATGATGTTCGTGACATTCAAAAAAATCTAAAAAAAAGTGGGGTAATACCAACATCCGAAGCCGATGAAACTACTACTGGACCTGCTAGTTTTGTAGTGGTAGATCCAGATGGCAATACCATTTTAATTGATCAACATGTTTAGAATTATGGTAGAATTCAACGATACCTTTTTATATCTTTGGCCGATTAACTATGAAAGTAGACGACCTCATACTCCAATTTCAGAAAAAGGATAAAACCGCCTTTGAAAAGTTGTACAATATGTATGCTGAAAATATTTGTGGGGTCATCAATACCATAATTAAAGATGCCGAACGCTCCCAAGAACTTTGTCAGGACGTTTTCATTAAGATATGGGACAAGTCTGATAATTATGATGCATCAAAAGGGCGTTTCTTTACTTGGATTTTGAACATAGCGCGTAATACGGCAATCGATGAACTGCGCTCTAAAACCCATAAAAATCAAAAGAAAAACCTACCTGTTCATTCTTTCGTAGGTATCTATGAAAATAGTGAGGATTTAAATGGTAAAATTGATACAATTGGACTCCAATCACTTATAAAAGGACTAAAGGACAAATGCATCCTTTTGATAGATTTGCTTTATTTTAAGGGGTATACGCAAAAAGAAGTTTCTAAAGAATTAAAAACGCCTATCGGCACTATTAAAACACGTCTGAGAAGTTGTATTTCCGAGTTACGGAAAAACATAAGATAATAAATGGATATTGAGAAGTACATAGCATCCGGAATTTTAGAACTCTACATTGCTGGAGCACTTAGTCCTGAAGAAAATTTGGAGGTGCAGCACTATGCTATACAATATCCTGAAGTTCAAAAAGAAATCGAAGCCATTGAAGCAGCTATGCTGCAACTAACCAAAACGGTTTCTCCCGGGCTGCCCAATGATGGTTTTAAGAAATTGAAACCAGAACTCGATGATGTAATTCCGTTCTTGCCAACAGCTTCTGAAAAGAAAACTCCATGGAGCAGCTATCTAGGGTGGGCCGCTTCTCTGTTGTTGGCGGTTGGACTTTTGTGGGTATATCTGGAAAACAATAATCTGAAATCCGAAATAGAAATAACCAATCAAGAAAAACAAAGTCTGGAAGAGGTTCTCTCAGGAGTACGAAATGATGTAGTCAATCAAGAAACGTTGCTTCAGGCATTACGTGATAAAAATGTTACCGTGATAGATTTAGGCGGGCAAACAGTTGCCCCAAGGTCGTATGCCAGGGCTTATTGGAACAAAGAAGAAAAAAACGTCATCATTGATGCCCAAGGTCTACCCGAACCTCCAGAAGGATATGCATATCAAGTATGGTCTTTAAAACTAGATCCATTGACCCCAACTAGCATAGGCCTCTTAGAAGATTTTGTAACAGATAACAATAAATTGTTTACACTTACCAATCCTAACGAAACCGAAGCTTTTGGGATTACGCTAGAACCTGAAGGGGGTAGTGACACTCCTAATTTAGAACAGCTATATACACTGGGCGCAGTTGGCCCCTGACACTTTTTTCTTAACCAATTGATAAAGTATGAATGCAAATCGTAGATTTTGAATTATATTTACGTAACTAGTTACGTAAATATAATGAATAAGGATTTTCTCCCAGAATTGCGCCATTTAGGCTTTACTGCTCGTATAAAACGATTAAATGAAAAAATAGTCTCTAGTACAATTGACCACTACACCGGTTTAAATTTAAAAATTGAACCTAATTGGCATGTAATCTTTTTGCTTTTAAAACAAAGAGGAAGACTAACAGTAACAGAAATAGCAAATGCTTTAGGTTTTTCGCACCCAGCAATGATAAAAATAACACGTAAAATGAAGGGTCAAGGTTATCTTGAGACTTTTAAAGATGAAAAAGACGGTAGAAAAACCCTTATTCAACTTTCTAAAAAAGGTAAAAAAGCGTTGCCTGCCCTAGAAAAAGAATGGGACAGAATTCAAGAAGTATTAAAGGAGGTCGTAAAAGATGATTTTCTTGAAAAACTGACTCAATTAGAACAAGAATTACACAAAAAGAGCTTTAAGGAACGTTACAGCAAGCGTTTTAATCCAGAAAAACATGATAAAACATTCATAATTAGGAACGCAAAGTCGTCAGAGTTCAAAGAAATAGGAGCATTAATGGTCAGCGTATATTCCAAGTTAGAGGGGTTTCCAAAAGTGCATGAGCAGCCACAATATTATAACGCTCTTGCGAATATTGGAGATTTTACAAAGAAACCCGATTCAGAACTTTTAATTGCAGTATCACCAAGTGGAGAAATCTTGGGAGGTGTTTTGTACTTTGGCGACATGCAATATTATGGCTCTGGAGGGACCGCAACCTTAGAAAAAAATGCCTCGGGCTTTAGGCTTCTTGCGGTCAGTAATTCTGCAAGGGGATTGGGAGTAGGAAAAGCGCTGAGTAAAACTTGCATTGCCAATGCTAAAAAGAAAGGCCATAAACAGGTTATCATCCATACTACTGATTTTATGAAAATTGCTTGGGGCATGTATGAAAAGCTTGGTTTTAAAAGCTCTAAAGATTTGGACTTTAAACAAGGAAATCTTCAAGTCTATGGGTTTAGACTAAAACTGAAGTAAATTAGCTTCAGAATTTTTTTAAACGCCGTTTTGAACATGAACAATTCCGATTTAGCCAAAAGTCATGAGCTGACCTCCCATTTTTTCAGAAATGAATATGGGAAGCTTGTTGCGGTCATTACAGGTTATTTAGGAACGGAAAATGTTGAAACAGCAGAAGATATTGTGCAAGAAGCTTTGTTAAAAGCTACGGAGCACTGGGAAATGCGTGGTATCCCTGACAACCCCAAAGCCTGGCTGTACACCACAGCAAAGAACATTACTTTAAACATTCTTAAACGCAAAAAATACCATCGCGATTACGCTAACACTGTCAAAAGCTCAGGCCTGGACGAAGCGTTTTCTTTTTCTGAAGAAGTCATAGAGGATAGTCAACTAAAAATGATGTTCTCCTGCTGCCATCCTTCAATTTCAGAAAATTCTCAGATTGCACTGATCTTAAAAATTTTATCAGGTTTTAGCATTGCTGAGATAGCCAATGCTTTCTTTTCCAACGAACAAACCATAAATAAACGACTGGTACGTGGGAGAAAACAAATGCGTAAAGTTTCCATTGATATTAATTCAAAAAACATTGTTGAAGAACGTTTAGAAGCAGTACTCAAGACTATTTATTTGATTTTTACCGAGGGGTATTTTCCTTCTCGTAAAAACAACGTTGTTCGCTTTGACCTTTGCTTAGAGGCAATTCGTTTGGTGAAATTATTAGCGGATAGCGACAATATTTTAAACAAAACAGAATGCTACGCTCTGTTGGCTTTGATGTATTTCAATATATCCAGATTTAATTCTCGCATTTCAGATGAGGGAGAAATCATCGATTTGAAGCAACAAGACCGATCAAAGTGGGACTCCAATCTTATTCAGACAGGAACTCAATACTTAGATAGAATCACAGAAGGGAATACCATAAGTAAATACAGCATTTTAGCAACTATATCTGCAAACCATTGTATTTCTTATGCTTATGAAAAAACCAATTGGGCGCAAATACTATCTCTATATGATCAACTATTGCTATTGGAAGACTCCCCTATTGTACATCTGAACCGAATCGTAGCTTTTTCGGAGGTTGAGGGAAATGAAAAGGCCATTGACGAGTTGTTTCAATTAGCGGCTAGGTCTGACATTGCCAATTATTACCTCTATCATTTTACCCTAGCAGAATTGTATAAAAAAAGCTCTCAGTTTAAAAAAGCGGAAATGCATTATAAACAAGCTTTGAGTTTGGCCAATAATGAAAGGGACAAAGAACTTTTACAAAAAAAAATTAACGCCCTTGTCCTTATTCCTCCATCTCAATTGTCTTAGGGACAAACTTTATATTTAAAACAAAAGATTATGAGAGAATTTCTATTACTTATCAGGAGTGAGGAAGAACCAAAGGCCAGTTTATCACCAGAACAAATGCAACAGCATATCGAAAAAATTGGAGGGTATCTAAAAAGACTTACGGAAGAAGGCAGGATGAAATCCGCTCAACCATTGGAAATGGAGGGAACCATGTTGTCTTATAAAAATGGTCAAATTGTTGATGGCCCTTACAATGAGACCAAAGAAATCATTTCTGGGTATTACCATTTATTGGCAAAAGATTTGGATGAAGCAATAGCCATCGCCAAACAGGACCCTAGGTTTGAAGAAGGTATTTGGCGTATGGAAGTTAGGCCAATAAAGCATGTAGAAGGCATTAATTAAAAAGGGGGTCAAAATAAAACGGCTTGGTTACCCCAAGCCGTTTTTTATTACTAAACCAAGAAGCTAAATCTATAATTTAACTCCTACACCAAAACCAATAATCCAAGGGTTGATGTCCACATCAGCACCTACTGTTGCATCAAGTGCTGAAGTTGCATCTATGGTTGCATCTGTACTTAAGAAAAGTTTTTTAACGTCTATGTTTAAAAACCATTTATCGTTGAGCATATAATCAAATCCACCCTGAAGAGCGTATCCAATAGAAGTATCATAATCAACATCATCAGCTACAGGGCCTTCATCTACCCCGTAGAATATTGTTAAGTTTAATCCAGCTCCTAAATATGGCACGAAATCTCCTCCGGTAAAATGGTACTGCCCTGTTAACGTTGGTGGAAGTAACCAAACATGACCCAAATCTATATCGCCAGCTGCCGTTCCTACGGCTTCAACATCATGCTTTGCTGTGGCCAAAATCAACTCCAATGACCAGTTTTCATTAAAGAAATAAGAAATGTCCAATTCTGGCACAAAAGCCGTTGAAATTGATGCATCACCACCTATAGTTTCTATATCTGCACTTTCATCTGGTGTAACAACAATCCCTCTTAGCCTAAATTGCCATTTACTTCCGTTGTCATTCGTTTGTTGGTCCTGCGCTATTACCAAGTTCATAGAGCACAAAAGCGCTACCATTAAAGAAATCCCTATTTTTTTCATCGTTGAGTGTTTAAAATTTAGCCAAAACTAGTCCACCCAACTATCAAAGAATATGATCTTTATCATTGTTCAAAAAAATGCTTCTCTGGTTTTTCTTTTGAACCGTTTATGAATTGAAAAGCTTTTAAATAACAAATTATAAATAGGTAATTTGCACCATCCTAAATTATCAAATAATAATGCTGGACATTACATCGTACAAAACCCAAATCCTAATTACGGTAATCCTATTGATTATCATTTTGATCTTGAACTCTCTGAGCAAAAGAGCGATAAGGAGATTTGGTAAAATCAGCTCCATAGACATGAACAATAGGAAAATTATTTTCTATTTGAGCAATTTGTTTTTCTATGGATTGGCCATAGTGGTAATCACTATAATATGGGGGGTTAACCTACAAGAATTCTCGGTTTTTATCTCTTCTGTACTAGCAATAGTTGGTATTGGCTTTGTTGCGCAATGGTCCATACTTTCAAATTTGACGGCAAGTGTTATTTTATTTTTTAGTCATCCTTTGCGTCTTGGTGATCGTGTAAGAGTCCTGGACAAAGATTTTGACTGGACAGGAAAAGTCGAGGATATAAGTGGCTTTTACCTTTTTATGAGAACTGATGATGGAAGAAAAATCTCTATTCCTACCAATCTCGTTATTCAAAAAGGAATTGAAATTCTTCATCATGATGAAAAAACGGGTGCAATTGATGAAGAATAAACCCACCATGGAAAACCATGGCGGGTCTAAAAAACAACATACAACCTAACAACTGTCTTTGCACTTTGTTATGACATAATAAAACTTAAACCATCCCTGTCCTTAAAAAACATACCTAAGTCCTGTTCTTACTGAAAATGGAGTACCTGGAGTAAAATGAATTTCCTCCACCGGTCTTTCTTCATTAGCTAGTCTTGAGTTTGTTACAAATTGTGCTTCTTTCCACTTAGTATTGAACAGATTTTCTATTCCAAAGGTCAGTGAGACGTTATTGTTCACGGCATAATTGAAATTCATATCTGTAATAAAATACCCTTCAGCCGTAATTGAATAATCCTCATTGGCTGGGCGGTCGCCAAGGTACCTAAAGGTCAACCCGCCTGAAAAATCCTTGAGTTTTGAAAATTGTAATCCTCCGGTCAAAGTAAATCGTGGAGCCAAGGGAATATTGTCCATGCCCTCTTCTGCTTCCACACTTCTTGCGTGGCTATAGGTAGCATCAGCATACATAAAAAAGTGTTCGTTTACCTGTGAACGTATTCCCAAATCCAATCCATAACGGGCAGACGCTCCATTGGGCTCTACCACACCTTCATCCCCAACATAAACAAACTCCTCCTCCGAGTGCAAAGTCCATAATGCCGCATTAAACAACAGGCCCTCAGCTGGCTTCCAAATGGTTCCAAAGTCTGCTCCATAAGATTTTGGAAGTTTTTGATTTGCGCGCTGTAAAATGGTCCTAGTATCATTGCTATGAAACCCCACACCAGATTTTAAATAGAATTGAAATTTGCTGTCTGGAGTGTAAACCACATTAAATTTGGGAGTAAAAAGTACATCTGCAGTCTTTTCGTTAGTGGTCAAATTTTGTAGAAAATCTGAATATTCAAACGTGAATCTATCCAGTCTAAGGCCAAGATTTAACAACCAACGGTCCAAGTTGATTTTGCCAGATAAAAATGCATAGGCATTTCTTTCACTAACATTGCCCAACTGTATATTTTGAAGAGTCGTATTTCTATTAAGAGTGCTTGATAGCTCATTGTCCTTGATACGGTCATTGCGAAGACCTGCTCCCGTTGTTATAGTAAGTGGCTTATCTTCTAGGTAAAAAGTCTTGCTAAGATTTAAATTAAGCCCAGAGACAAAACGATTTTCCTCTTGTCTTATTTGGTCGCCATTAACTGGGTCATTCAAGAAAAATGTAAAATTGGAAAATAGCTGAAAGTGATTCCTGCTCGCAAATGCGTTCAACTTTAATGCAATATTATCTTTAAAGACTTTTCTAAAATCCAGATTTATGGATGAACGCGAAGTTGTACCTCCTTCGGTGTCGTCTATACTGCCAAACCTACCTATCAACCCATTGGCCACCGCTCTTTCTGGAATTTGACCTGAAGCATTCCAAGTACTTTGAAAATGGCTTGCTGCAAGTATTAACCTGCTGTTATCCGCGAATAAATGGTTGTATTTGCCAAAGAGATTAATTCTTTCAAAATCTTGCGGAGACTCAAAATAGCCTTCAGAAGCAATAACCTCTGAGGCCAGATAAGCTTTGTCCTTGTTCGTATTCAAAACATTGAACATTCCCAGGCCTCTTTTTAATCCAAAACTACCCAGTTGTATTTCTGCCAGGTTTTTATTTAAAATGTTTTTGGTTTCAAAATCTACATAACCCGCAGTATTAAAATTACCTTTTTCAGCATAATAAGGCCCTTTACCAAAATTCATGCTCTCAATGCTTTCCGGTATTAAAAAATGAAGGTCCGCATATCCTTGGCCATGTGCATGAGAGACCATATTCACAGGTATTCCGTCCACATTTATGCTGATATCCGTGCCGTGATCCAAATCAAAGCCCCTCAGGAACATTTGTTCTGCCTTCCCCCCTCCTGCATGCTGACCAATAAATAAACCCGGGACCTTTCTTAGAATTTCCTGTGATGACTTAATGGGTGCCAATGCCAAGTCCACATCCACCACCTCGTTTAACGTGTTAAGGGTTGGCCGCACAATAACTTCTTTAAGTTGATATGCATCTTCCATCATAATAATTCTGAAATCATCGTGTGAAGCTTCCTGCACTACTAGAACCTGTTCCTTTTTAAACCCTAAGGCACCTATTTCAAGAGAGTCTCCAATTTTGGTGCCTTCTAGTTTAAACTTCCCACCTTCATCTGAATAACCAAATGTTTTTCCAGTTTTGTTAATTACATACGCCTCTGAAATTGGTTTGCCCAAATTATCAACGATTTTTCCTGAAAAACTGGTCTGGCCAAACATGTGGCAAGTGCATAGAAGTAACATCTGCATTAAGAATGCTCGTTTTATTAATACTCTTATGTTTTCCATTGATCAAACAGTCTATAAACCCAGAATTTCATCCTCCTTGTTCGGTCCTAACTCATAAATAGCACCTAGAAGTTCTTGTTTTAGCTCTTCCACCTTTGTTCTGATTCCATTGGCCTTATAGATTTCAGCAGCATGTTGTAAAATGACCGGCTCAAAGGTTTTACCAATGATTTGGTTTTCAACAAGTTTCAAAGCTTTTTCCTTTTCTCCCCTTTTCAAAAAACTGTAAGCCAACAAATCGTATGATTCTGGGGTTGGTCTATTTGCTACTTCTTTTTTGGCCAACTCCAAGGCTTTATCGTTAGCTAATAACTCGTTTAAGTAAAAATCTATGTTGTAGCTATTGTACATATCAGCATATGCCTTATTCTGCACCATAGTATAATAACTATCATATGCCTTCATTTTAAGTCGTTCATCACCGATGAATTCTGCAATTTCCGCTTTCAATAAATAGTAATCAGGTGACTTATGGGTTTCTAAAACCGCATCTAAAATGCGAAGGGCCTCTTCTCCATTTCTTTCATGGGAGAATACAATCCAAGCAATCCCTTTTTTTGCGTATGCATTTTGATTGTCAATCTCTAATGCCTTTAAATAATTTTTGTATGAATCTTGTATGCGCCCAGCATGTCCATAATAATCCGCTAAATTGGTATATGACCATATCAACAATCCTCTATTTTTTGACGACTCTGCCTTCCCAACTGCATCTTCCATGAAACGGATCGTGGTTTCCAAATCCCCCATATGGTCATTCCATTTTGCCAATCTTATTAGGTATCCAAAGTCCGACATGTTCCGAATGTCATTCAGGTATTTCTCCGCTTCTTTGTAATTGCCCAACTCTAAATGAACATCAAATAGTAAGCTTTTGGATTCGTTTAGACCACTACCCAATTTGAATGCGGATTGGGCCAGTTCCAACGCTTCTTTAAACCTATGTTGCGAAATGTAGTTACGAGCCAGCGCCCTTTTATATCCTGCTTTGCCAATAGCCGCTATCTCTACAGCCTTTGTTAGTGCTTGCTCCGCTTTTTTTAGATATTGGATGTCTCCTGTACCTTGAAAAAAACGATTGTACTCGTTGGCAACATTGCCGAAACTCAATAATTGCAGGCTGTCCTGCTTGATTTTAGAGTTCCATAGGTCAAAATATTTTGAAGTCGTTTTTACTGGTTCAACCACCAAGTAACGGTCGTAATCTTTTTTGTTTGTTTTAAAGTTTGATTCTTGCTGGCAAGAGACTAAAAGTATCGTTGCCAAAAACAATAGTGCATATTTCATTTTTGTATGTTTTGTTGTAGTTGTTGTTTTAATTAAGGGAGAGGACCAGGTCCTCTCCCCTTCCCTTTCATAGCAATTACTCGGGATTTCCCAGATAAGGGAAAGTTGTAGAGATATCAGCAGTTAAACCTACCCCATCCGATGTTAATCTAGGCAGGTCTGACATTCCGTCATTATCTAGGTCTTGTCCACTAAATCGATTTCCTTCTGCCCCTCCAAAAAATAGTATTAGAGAAACATCAATAATATCGTCACTGGGGGTTCTTCCTGTTAGCGCCACCTCATCACCATCTGGAACCAAAATGCGTCCATCGTTATCAAAATCAGTACCTGGATTAAAATAAGTGGTTGGCAAATCTGGAGCTACTTCCAATACATCCGCAGCCAAAACTGTGGTGAGTGTAGTGATGTCCAGTCCAAGAATATTATTTTCATAGTTTACCGCATTTGGATCCAAGCCCAATTTATTGGCATACACATCATGGTATTGCTCCAATCTGTTTTCAAAACCAGCTTGAAAGATACCAACCATTTCTGACGGGATAGACACATTATGGGCATCCTTTACACTTGGTTGACCATCCAGGTCAAAGCTCAGGGTAGTGTTGATTCCTGGTCTACCCATAAAATCTACTTGTGCAAAGGTTCCAGAAAAATCAATCCCCATCATATCATCTCCCCCCATCATATCATCATCCATCATCATGTCATCATCCATCGCCATATCATCCGGCGCCATTACATCATCATCATTATTACAGGCCACTACCAAACTCAATATAAATAGTGATGCCGCTATATTCTTAATCTGTTTTAGTCTCATGTTTTTTTATTTAAAATTTTCGATTATTGTTTTTTGTTCGTTGTTACCCAAGTTTTGTAGACATTAAGTCCCAATGCATTTGTGGCAGTAGGGGTTCCTAGCATACTGTTGGGGATTTCGATTGCAATTGATAATGTATTGGCTCCATCAAATGCATCAGATGCTTCTTCTGGTGCAAAAAAACCACCGGGGGCAGAATCCACTGCTGGAGAGATTACCGCATTGAACTGGAAAAAGTCAAAGAAAAAAGGGTCCTGTCTTGGTCCAGCAAACAGGGAAACACCATCAGAGGTAGTTTCTACAATAGCCGCAGATCCAGATATCTCCACATTTCCAAGAGGGGCATCTGTTAATATCTGACTGCTTAATCCAGTTGTGGATGGCGCAGCTGGTCCAAAGAAATACATTCTACCATCTCTTGCTATTGTCTGAATAACTTGATCTTCCACCAAATCACCATCCAAATCAATGTTGATCTCCGTTAGAATGTCCTCGTCAAAGTTTCCGTAAGCAAGTTCCGGTAAAACATCAGATTGAAGGTCCACAATAAAAACGGTGTTATCTGAACCTTCAGTCGGTTCAAATGCAAAAAAATCAGCAACATCGGCGGTTGTGCCCCTAGAGGAAGGCGCATCTATATGATCCGCGGCCACCAATGCTATTGCTGTAAGGGCCAAAGCCCCAATGCCTGTTAAATACTTAGTTGTTTTTCTCATTTTAAATTTACTTTTTATGTTTATTACGTTCCTACCTACGGAACCTTTAAGAGGAGGGTTTGGTTTTTATGTGTTAAAAAAAACTTAATGCATTTTAGACCAAAAGAATAGTGGTTCTTGCCATTAAATCTTTTAATTTGTATTATTTTGAAGTATAAACTTTAACCTAATGAACCCCTCTTCTTCCGGATGGATTAATAAATTTGGACATCTTGTCCAAAAAGAAGAAACAACCCTTTCTGATTTTGAAAGCTTGTACCAAGAATTGAAAAAGAATGGGTTTGTCTATGGCATTCATTTGGACATACCTTCATTTATTGCTGTAGAACATAGGTTAACGGAAGATGAAATTGCCAAGATCAATTTACTCACTGCCCTTTACTTTACATTCCGATTTGAAAAAGGGGAAACCGACTTTGAGCTCTTTGTAAATACCGTTTTTGAGTATTATCAATCCTTAGAAGTGAGCAAAATTTCTTTTCTGAACAAGATATTGACCGGAAAACAAACTGAATCCCAGTTAGAAAAACTCATAGACACTAGAATCTATTTAGAGGGAAATGCATTTAATAGGGCATTTGGCAATAGTCTCACCAATTCATTGTTATATGTAGACATATTGATTTTTAGGATTTATCTACAAGGTTATGGTTCTATTATAGAACATGCACAGTTATTGGAATATGTAACTATCAACATTGCCTACCATGCGCTAAATTCTAAGGAAACAAATAAGGCCGATGATAAACTTATTCAACTTTTGGCCTCTTCCTTAACATTTGTAAACCTGGATGAAGCAAAAATTGATGGTACGTATAGAGATTTATTGAAGCAAAATTTCACAACTTGTGAAAAGGATTATTTTATGGATATGGCCTGTTTAACCATATGGGAAGATAAGTCTTTGGACTATACAGAATCCGATTATATTTTAGGTCTTGGAATAGACTTGGAAAAGTCTGAAAAAGAGGTTAGATCTGCGCTAAATTTCGTTAAGGATTTTTTTAAAAAAAATAGCAGCAAAATAAGCTATCTAAATGATAAAAATTTGGCCCTGCAATTTTATGATGGAATGTCCAAAAACGTAAGCAAATTAATTTTAAGAAATAGTAAAAGATTAAAAAAAGAGCTTACGGAAAGTAAAGAACTTGTTACCCTTTTATCCAAATCCGCAGTTAAGGAATTGAACAAAGAAGAAAAGAAAAAAGTCCAAAATCAATTGTTGGATATTTTTAAAACAATTCCTTCGTTGGCTATTTTTATGTTACCTGGAGGAGCGGTTTTATTACCTATTTTCATCAAATTAATTCCTAAATTGCTTCCCTCTGCTTTTGATGACAATAGGGTTCAAGAAAATTAGGCTTTTTCTACAATAAAGCTACTATAAGGAAAATTTATAATTGCTATTAAATAGGTGTAAAAATCTAAATATCAATTTTTTAACAAACATTACTCTAACCATAACTTAAAGTCTCTTACTCTCTCTCTACTTACAATGATTTCTTGCTCATTAAAATGATTTAACTTGATTTGAAGTCTTGAATTGGTGTAAGATATGATGTCTTTTATATGATTTATGTTCACATAAAATTTTCTGCTGACCCTAAAGAAAATTTTTGGTGACAACTCCCCCTCCAACTGTTCCAAAGTTGTATCCAACAAATAATTCCTACCATCAGATGTTGCGGCATATGTACCTTTGTTCTCACTATAAAAACACTCCACCTCATCCGCATTAATAATTTTTAGATGCTGTCCTACCTTGACCGTAAATCGTTTTTTATATTCTCGCTCAAGGGGGTTGACCAACAAGCTTTTTATATCATTAAAATCAACAGAAATTCTTTGGCTTTCAGGCTTAAAATCCTGGTACTTTTTTACGGCACTTTCAAGCTCTTCGTCGTCTATTGGTTTAAGCAAATAATCAATGCTATTTAACTTGAACGCTTGAAGTGCATATTCATCAAAAGCGGTAGTGAAAATGATGGCACTTTTTACTTCAATAATATCAAATATTTCAAAGGAAAGTCCATCTGATAATTGAATGTCCAGAAAAATTAAATCTGGGTGTGGATTTTCTTGAAACCACTCAATTGATTCTTCAACTGAATGAAGCATGGTAGAAACTTCAACATTTAATTCTGCTAGCAGACGATTTAATCTTCTAGCTGCTGGTTTTTCATCTTCAATGATGATTACGTTCATTTCTTTGATTTAAAATGATTAGAATTTAGGAATGTCGTTTTCTTCCCTTTCAATATATTTTTGAATCTGTCTTTCTTCCCACTTATTAACCAAAGGGTGGCTAAACACTTTTGCAGCATGTATAGCAAGAAATATTCCCCAGATAACAGGTGTAGATATCATATTCCATACTATCCATTTGGACAAATTAATATGTTCTGTGCTACTACCGTCAAAAAAGTCCATAAAATATGCCTTAATACCAAATAACAGAATGTTCACTATAATGTATATGGATAAATGATTGTAAAATTTCTTTAGACGTGCCACTCTTTTCTTGGCACTTTCCATACTTGTTGGTACTGTTTTCATATTATTCGTATTTCTTCGTCTCATTTTTATTTTCCTCCCACTTTTTAAGGAATGGCAACTAATGTCGAAATAAGATTAAAGGTTTTTATGCGATTGTATAACAATTTTAGGTCTTTAACCCTTTTTTTGACCATGCTCCAGTCTTGTGGCCATTTTTTATACCTTACTTATATTTATCCATTTCCTTTTTATCCTTATCAATATATTTTTGAATTTGCCTTTTTTCCCAATTCTTCCCAAAAAACGGATTGTAATCAAACACCTTGGAAGCATGAAAGAAAATACCAATTCCCCAAGCAAAGAGTGTTACAAAGTGTGGCCATTGCCAAAAATCGTCTGTTTTCAGGTAAATGTTTATGAGAATGAACGTATTCACGATAATGTAAATGGTAAAATGAATGTAGAACCCTTTTAATTCTTCAATCTGCTTTTTAGCTCTTTTAAGCTTATCTTTTTCAAAACCTTCCATGATTACTTCCATTTTTTTGAATTCTCATCCTCATCCATAAATTGCTTGATTTTTCGTTCTTCCCAACTCTTTCCAAAAAATGGATTAAGATTGAAAGTCCCTATAGCATGAAAAATGACTCCTATGCCCCATCCAAAAGCTGCCCACAGAAACCACATATAGCTAAACCCATTGGTTAGATAGTTGATTAAGGCCAATGCCGAAATTACCATTATGTATGTCCAAAGATTGGCATAGAATTTTTTAAGAACGTCTACTCTTTCTTTTGCCTTAATATATCTATTTTCTTTACTTGAATTTTCCATGTTACTGTTTTATTATATCCACACTTAAATATACTGATTCATTAGAATTCGTCACGATTCATGAACTCTCTTATTTTACGTTCTTCCCAATCTTTGCCCAATATAGGATTATAGCCATGAGCATTCGTCCAATGACATATAAGTCCTATGCCCCAACCAAAAGCTGGAAAAATGACCCATGGGAAACTTGTTGTTCTATAATTGATGAATGCCAAAATTGGAATTACTATACAGTAACTCAATAAACTGGAATAAAAGGATTTAATGTTCTCTACCTTCTCTTTTGCCCGTGTATACTTGTGTTCAGTGAAATTTTCCATAACTATATCTTGATTGATTTCTTGTTTATTAATTACATATCAAACTTCGTAAAATGGTACGATTTCAAGAAAACTAGATTCGTGAACTGTTGATTTTGTAGGATGAGTTGATTTTTTATTTACAATAGCGGACAAGTCGTTAAAATCCAACAGGGGTTAAACAAAAAAAAGCGGTCTAAGACCGCTTTTTTTTTATACTAAATTGCACGCTAGAAGTCATCTTTGTCCATGAGTTCCTGCATTTTACGTTCTTCCCAACGCTTACCCCAAAACGGATTATACCCATGTGCCTCCATGCCATGAGCTATAACTCCAAACCCCCATCCAATGGTCGGAAACAACGCCCACATGAAATCCGTGGTCTTTAAATTAATCCACCACAGAAACGGAATTACCAAACAATACGTGAACAAATTACTATAGAAATCCTTAACGGCTTTCATTTTTTCTTTGGCCTTTATATAGCGTTTCTCGGCAATATGGGTCTCCTGCGTCTCCTGTACAGACAACTGTATGGTCAGCATAGGTATGGCTACACTAAAATCCGAAGCTGTTTTGGTAATGTCCACTTCTCTATCCGTTAAAATCTCATAACGCTGTTTTATATTTTGAAGCCCAACCCCGCTACTCTTCTTGACCACCTGTTTTTCCTGAAGGTTATTGCTGACAATAAGCATTCCCCCCTCTTCGGTCACTTTTATGTGCAAAGGCTTGGACGGTGTAACTACATTGTGTTTTACTGCATTTTCAAGCAATAGTTGAAGAGACAGGGGTACTATTTTTGCCTCGGGTATACTGGATTTATCCGGAATATCAAAAACAATACTGTCCTCAAAACGCATTTTAAGCAGTCTCACGTAAGTTCTGGCAAAATTGAGTTCTTCATCAACGGTCACCAAGTCCTTATTTTTCTGTTCTAAGACATATCGATAGACTTTTGATAATGAAGTAGTGAATTTTTGTGCCTGATTTGGATCCTCTTCTATAAGACTGGTCAACACATTTAAGCTATTAAAGAGGAAGTGCGGATCCAATTGATTCTTAAGCGCATCAAAGCGAGCAGAAGCTGTACCTGCAATAATTTTTTGCTTTTTAACCTCTTTCTTTTGTAATGCACGATAAAAATAGAAGGCATGCGTAAACAGTGAAGCAATTAAGGTAATTACCAACGCAATAATGTAAGAATCCAATTCCTCTTTCTCGTTCTCAATGAATTGGATAATTGTATTCCCAGTGTAATAGAAATAGATCAAAAACCGTAAAAACCCAAAAACAACAAGTGTAAGCACAAGAGAACCAAAAGCTCCAATCCACAAACGTTTTTGTGGTTTAATTTCCCATTTGTAACGAGCATTTAAAAAGTCGTGGAAATAAGAATTGACAGCAGTCAGTCCAAATGAAAAGATAAAACTTATCACTATTTGTTGCGTGATACTTTCAAAAGAAAAATTGCCATTTCCAAAAACAAAAATGCTGAGAATGGCAATAAATATTGTGATTAACAGCGAAAGTTTTATAACCTTCAAAAAGCTACCCATATTCTATGATTTACATTGCTTCAAGACTTGCTCGGCTCTTTCTTTTCCCCATCCTGGGTAGAATGGTGTTTCAGACTTAAAGGTAGCAAAAAGTTCCAAAGCTCTTTCTACATCTTCACAGTAAGGCGATGTATCCTTACCAAAGTATCTTGCGCTTCCCATATCCCACTCAGCTTTAGAGAAAACTACTCGAGGGTTTTCCGGGGCGATGGCCAAGGCTTGTTGATATAGTTGTACGTTTTTTCCAGACAAAGTCATTCCGTAAGTTGCCCCGTCAAATGCAATCCAGGCAGTATTTATCATCGCTTCCTGTATTAATATCTCTGGGTTTTCTGGTGAGATTGCTCTCGCCAAATCTAAAAATTCTTTTGCCTTTTCCAATTGTTTGGATAATTTATCTAAATCCTTTTCTCCAAATGATACAATTGTATTTATCTGTGCCACGTAATAATGTGGCAACCAATTGTCTTGCTCTGCCATTGCAATACGCTCAAAAAGATTAGAAGCCTCAATGGGTTTCTGATTTTGCCATAGCTCAAAAGCTTTTTTCATTCCATTGGTATACTGGTCCTGTGCGTTAAGAACCCCTATAAATAATAATATTAAAATTTTTGCCAGTGTTTGCATAACCGTTCGTTTTTTGATTATTGTTTCAGCAAAATTGCACTAAGGGGAGAGGTTAAAACAGAAAGAATTACCGAACTGTAGTTTTTCCGGGATGGGGTGTATTGTCTTAACAAAAAAGCCCAGCAACCTGTTTATGGCTGCTGGGCTTACACTACGCTACTAAACAAATTAATTACTCACTGTAATCTTTATAAATGGCTTCTTCAAATGCCTCCCAATGTGCTTGGGTCATTCTACCGGGAGTAAACAAGCATATTCCCTTGGCGCCGTTGTTCATGGATGCCCTAATGGCATCTCCAATTTCTTCTGGTAAGAGGCCATGGTTTTCCGGGTCTTTTTCGCTTCCTTTCTTTTCAGGGTTGGGACAAATAAACAATCCACTGTATACGGGAACTCCGTTTTTTGCGGCTGCAACTTCTTCCTTTGTCATTTCACCTACCCATTCAGGGCCTTTAAGGTAAAAATCATTATAGTTCATGGGATAAACAGCATCCAAGTTCCACTTGCCCCAATCCTGTCTTACCAGTTTTTTTGAAATGGTAGGGCCGGGAAAAACCGCTGCGTTTATATTTTTGTTCTTTGAATGTGCCACATCAGATAAGCGATTAACCATTGTAGTAATCAAATCATATCTAAACTGCTTCCATTCTTCAACTTGAGAAGGGTCTTCCACTTCCTTAATGTCGATTCCTGATTTTGTCTTAAAATCCGAAGTGCAATCATCACAATAGCAATAATCAAATTGAGGATGCTCTCTGTCCATTACTAGCCCATATTTATCCCAAAGCCCCCTTGCCAATATAACATCAGGAAAACGTATGTAATCTAAGTGTACGCCATCAACCTCATCCAGTTCGGCAATGCTTCCGTAAAGGTTGGATAAAAAATCATATACCCCTTCCTTGCTTGGGCAGAGAAATGTGTAGTGGGGAACATAAGCTGGCTTTTCTAGAGCGGATTCTCCAAGACCGTTAACAGCATACCATTCTTCTTTTATCTTAGGGGTTTTTCCTTGCACCATTGTTGGAATCCAAGTATGAAATTCCATTCCAGCTTTTTTTATCAATTTCCCTACCCTTTTATAGGTTTCTGGGTCATGGCCCCCATTGTACATCAATCCATCTATGCCTTTTTTCTTAAGATCAGCAAATTCCGCTGCCAATTCTTTATCTGTCGCATTACCAGGACCTCCCATCCAAGCATATACGGGAATTTTATTCTTTTCAGTACATGCAGCCAATGAGAAAATGACCGCCATTAGTATTAGAATTCTATTCATTCTGACCGTTTTTGGTGTTATCAGATTTGAATTTAATTAATCTTTTTCAGCCAACATCTTATTCTTAGCTAAACGACATTTCAGCTCACATGAACGCCTAATCTACAATGTCATTGTCTTTTAAGTTCATGAAAACAAAGCTGAATTTAAATTCCAACAGCTATATGCCCATTTTTCTTTTTGATTAGATGCAACCCTTGCTTTTTTCAGATGTCATTAGGTGGAACAAATCAAAGAACGATTTGATTCCAATTCATAAATCAAAAAACAAAAACAAATGAAGAAAAAAAGGCAACGTTACAGATCCATGCAAATAGTAGCTGGTTTGTGCCTTCTGCTTGGTTCTGCTCTAACCCACGCGCAGAACAATTTTACCATTAGCGGAAATGTGACCGACAAAATGAACGGGGAAACCCTTTTTGGGACTTCCATTTTCCTTAAAGGAACAACCATTGGTGCCATTACCAATGAATACGGGTTTTATTCCATTAGTGCACCGCAAGGACCTTACACTTTGGTTTTTTCGCACATGGGCTATAAGGAGATAACCATGGAAGTGGTTTTAGATCGAAATCAAAAAATTGATGTTGAAATTGAAGAATTTTCAACGCAGCTGGATGAAGTCGAAGTTACCGCTGAAGAACCGGAACGTGCAATTCTTAGAAAACCAGAAATGAGCGTCTCTAAACTGAACATCAAAACAGTTAAGCAGATGCCTGTTGTTTTAGGAGAGGTAGATGTTATAAAATCTTTGCAGATTTTGCCAGGGGTGACCAATAATGGTGAAGGATCAAGTGGATTTCACGTAAGAGGTGGAGCAGTGGATCAAAACTTGGTCCTACTGGATGAAGCTATTATCTATAATACATCTCATATGTTAGGGTTTTTCTCTGTGTTTAATGCAGATGCCGTAAAAGATCTAAAACTCTACAAAGGAGGCATCCCTGCAAAATTTGGAGGTCGTGTTTCATCTGTATTGGATGTAAGACAAAAAGACGGAAACAGCAAAAACTTTGCATTAACAGGTGGTGTTGGTGTAATATCCAGTAGGCTTGCGGCAGAAGGGCCAATGTTCAATGATAGGGGGTCTTTTCTAGTTGCCGGCAGAGGGTCTTACGCACATTTGTTCTTAAAGCTGGCAGGTGAGAAGAATAGTGTTAGTTTTTATGATCTTAATTTAAAAACCAACTACAACCTTAACAAAAACAACAAACTATATCTTTCTGGATATTTTGGGCGTGACGTTTTCAACTTTGACGGATCCTTTAGCAGTAGTTACGGAAATGCCTCTGGTAACCTAAGATGGAATCATATTTTTAATGATAGGCTATTTTCCAATCTCTCTCTAATCTATAGTAAGTATGACTATGAATTGGGTATTGAAGACTTTGACTTTGATTGGATTTCATCCATCAAAAACTACAACGCCAAATACGATTTAAAATACTATTTCAGTGATGCATTTAAATTGGATTTTGGCATCAGCACCATAAAATATGAATTTGATCCAGGACAAATTAAACCTACAGGGCCGGATTCTGCCATCAATGAACTACAGTTAGATAAGAAAAGAGCGCTCGAAAGCGCTGCATACATCAACGCCGAGCATAAACTAACAGATAATTTAACCGCTCAATACGGCATAAGGTTCAGTCATTTTAACAGAATGGGCGGTCAGCCTTTATCTGAATATGCCAATGACCAACCTTTGGTATACAACAACACCTTACAGTTTTACCAAAGAACAGATCCTATTGGAGAGACCAATTTTAAGAAAGGTGAGAGCATTAAAACGTTTAGCAATTTTGAACCACGATTGGCTTTGGCATATCAAATCAATGACTACTCTTCGATTAAGTTGGGCTATTCAAGAGCGGCGCAATACATCCATTTGTTGTCAAATACATCATCCGTTACCCCGCTCGATGTTTGGACACCCAGTGGAAAATATATAAAACCACAGCTTTCTGATCAATATGCATTGGGTTACTTCAGGAATTTCAAGGATAAAATGTATTCACTAGAAACAGAAGTATACTATAAAACTGTGGATAATCGTATTGACTATGTTGATGGTTCCGATTTAATTGGGAACAATACCATTGAGACCGAAGTCCTAAATGGGGAATCAAGGGCATATGGTCTAGAACTGTTGCTACGTAAAAATGAAGGTCCTTTTACCGGCTGGATATCTTACACCCTATCTAAGTCTGAACAAAGAACATTTGGAGGAAATGCAGGAGGGCCAGGAATCAACAACGGAGATTGGTACAATACTCCTTTTGACAGAACTCATGATATCTCTATAACCGGGGCATATCGGTTCAATGAAAAATGGAGTTTTGGAGCAAATGCTATTTTCCAAACTGGTAGGCCAGTAACCTATCCTAACGGGCAATATCAATATGAAGGGATATCCATAGCCAGTTATTCCGATAGAAATGCAGATAGATTACCAGCTTACTATCGCTTAGATGTTTCCGCAACCTATAAACCCAATAAAAGACCAGACAAAAAATGGAAGGGTGAATGGGTATTTGGTATCTATAATGTTTTCAACAGGAAAAATGCAGCCTCGATCTCATTTGGGCAAAACTTTGAAACAGGGGCCAATGAAGCAACCCGCACCGCCATTTTCGGAATTGTTCCTTCGGTCACTTATAATTTTAAATTTTAATACGATGAAACTATATCATAAAACCTTATTTATTGCACTATTATTTATAGGCGCATCATGCACAGATGTTATAGATGTTGATGTTCCTGAAGGCCCTATTAGGCTTACCATTGAAGCATCGCTCGATTGGGAAAAAGGAACAACCGGCAACGAGCAAACCATCTTGCTAAGTACTTCCACCCCCTTTTTTGACAATCAAGGTAACACAGGGGTTACGGGAGCTACGGTACAAGTGACCAATGACAATGATGGTTCGGAGTTCGTTTTCAATGATCAGAACAATGGCAGATACACTACCTCCTTATTTGTGCCAGTTTTAGGCGACACTTATTCTCTAGAAGTGATTTATGAAGGTGAACGTTATACCGCAACGGAGACCTTGTTTCCAGTTACCGATATTTCGTCCATTACCCAATCTGTTGATCAAGGTGAAGATGACGAGGTTCTAGAGGTAAACGTTTCATTTGAAGATCCTGCCGATATCGAAAACTATTATTTCTTACGTTTCCAAAGTCGGAATGACCTGTTACCAGAGCTTTTTTACATCAAAGATGAATTCATAGATGGCAACGAGGCTACTTTTTATTACGAAAAAATAGAAGATGAAGAAGATAATATTGTAGAGTTCCAGCCAGGAGATATCGTCGACATCACTTTTTTAAGCGCATCAGAAGACTATTACAATTATTTGCAATTGTTAATAGAACAGTTTGAAGGAGCAGGAGATCCATTTAGCCCAACACCCGTGGCATTGGTTGGAAATTGTATAAATGAAGATAATCCAGATAATGTTCCATATGGATATTTTAGGGTGACAGAGATGGTTAAAAGCAGTTATACGTTTGAATAGTTTTTTGTTTTAGGTTGGTTGGTCCCAAAGTCTTTTTCAGGCTTTGGGATTCTTTATGGTTTTCAAGGTTCATACTATTAAAAAACCTCCTTAACTGTAACATATGCTATTGACCGTTGTCTTTTGGGTAGTAGACTCAACAAATATCTTTCAAATGCAACTAACCAAACCCACATTCTACATACTACAATTGTTTGTAATCATTCTGTTAACAGGATGTAATGAAACCAAAAAAGTAAAAGTTGATCAAGCTGCCACAGAAAACAAAGTTGATTTCCCCCAAGCGGGTTTTGCTGAAAGTAACATTGATTCCTTATTCATAAAAAAAATGGAAGATTCCATTAAAACTGGAGTTTATCCAAACATTCACAGTGTTCTGATCCTAAAAAATAAAAAACTGGTTTATGAAGACTACTTTAAGGGCAAAGATGAAATCTGGGGGGATGACCTAGGAGTAATTGGTCATCATAGAGATAGTCTTCATGATGTTCGAAGTATTTCAAAAAGTATAGTTGCCGCTTGTATTGGCATCGCTTTAAAACAGGGAAAAATAGATAGCCTATCGCAGAGTGTTTTTGACTTTTATCCGGAATTCAAAAAATACGATACCGGTTTACGTTCCCAAATTACCATTGAAACATTGCTGACCATGACCACTGGAATGGAATGGAATGAAAATGTACCCTACACCGACCCAACGAACAGTGAAATTCTTATGACCTCCAGTGAGGACCCTATAGAATTTGTACTTAGCAGACCAATAATAACTGCTCCTGGAGAGGTATGGGAGTATAATGGAGGTACAACACAGTTATTAGCATCTATAATTGAGAAGACAAGCGGATTGAACATTCATGAATTTGCAAAAAAGCAGTTGTTTTCTCCATTGGGCATTAAGAATTCTGAGTGGACCAATTTCCCAGATATTAATCTACCCGCAGCGGCATCTGGACTAAGACTAACATCTAGAGATTTAATGAAATTTGGGATGCTCTATGCCAACAAGGGTGAATGGCATGGAAAGCAGCTATTGTCTAAAGATTGGGTTAAGAAATCCAAACAACCCCACATTTGGTTTGGGCGAAACAATAATGTTGGGTATGGATATCAATTTTGGATTTTTAAGGCCATTACCATTAATGAAAATCAAAACCATCTAATTCCGGCTGCTGTTGGAAATGGTGGACAACGCATATACATTGACGAAAAAAACGATTTGATTGTTGTGATCACTGCTGGAAACTACAATAACTGGACACTGAAAAAGGATTCCGAGGCTCTCCTAGTGGACTTTATTTATCCTTCGATAGTTCATAAAAAGTGACGTACTACACTGCAAAGAAATAAAAGACCAATAAGCTTGTAAGAAAAACACACGAAATATGGTGTTTTTTTTAACAAATCCCATTTAACCTTCCATTTAACCGATTCATTACCAGTTTTTTACTATATTCGGAAACCGAGCCAATAAAATTTTCAAGTACCGCACGGCTCATTAAATCCCCCCTTTGCAACATAGACCCTTACTTGCATATGTATAGGTTGACACATGATGTTTGAAATTAAGCAAGTTATAAAGTATCCAATATAGATAGCTAATTCAACTTAATATCAACCTTATGAAAAAATTACTCTTTACCTGCATTGCAGCAGCACTATTTATGGCGTGTCAACCCAAAGCTCCAGAGCGCTACACGCAAAACTCACCAGAAATTGACACCGTTAAAGAATTGATTTCCAACTATGACAGTAAGTCTTTTGATACCACCATGTATGCAGACACCTCAAAGACATATTACAACACAAAAGACAACCCCATGTCCCCTAGCGAGACCATGGATTATCACAAACAAACAGATGTCAACTATTCCAGCAGAAACTTTCAAGAGGAAGATCAGGAATATGAAATGGTAGTTACTGATGATGGAGAAACCTGGGTAAACTGTTGGTTAAATTGGAAAGGAATCTTAGCAGCCAACAGCAAGGAAGTTACAATCCCCATTCATTTAACTTATCAATTTGTTGATGGAAAAATAGTTAGGGAAGTAGGGTACTGGGATCCAACAGAAATTGTTTTAGCACTTCAACAAATAGAAGCAGAGACTAAAATGGCAGAAGAGAATACAGAAGAATAACCAATACAAGTAATTTATTAATTAAAACCAACCCATTATGAAAAAAGTACTGATTGCACTATTGCTATTACCACTTTTAACTTCGGCTCAAGACAGACCTCAAGAACCTTTGTTCATGAACGTAATGATTACACCACATTCGGGACATGTTAATGATTTTGAATCTGGTCTGGCGGCACACAACAAAAAATACCACGCAGAAGGAGCCAATGCTGTTAGAGTCTATTGGATTGCAAGCGGGAAAAACTCTGGTAAATACATTTGGAGTATGGGGCCAACAGCTTGGGGTGCCATGGACGAAGCCAATAACACGGATGAGGCCCACACCAATGATTGGAATACCAATGTGGCCCCGCATGCTGAAACTACAATGGAAACCACTTATTGGAAAGGAGATTCCAAACATTCTAATTTTACACGGGATTTTGAACTAAAAAATTTGTCGGTCTTTTACTTGGACATGAAACGCTTTAAAGAACAATCATTTATGGGCATTCTGGACAAGGTTACCAAAGTATTCAAGGAAAAGGACGGTGATGAACAATGGGGCGTTTACTTTAACGAGCTGCGTAGCCCAAAATACCAAGATATGGTTTGGATCAACTTCTTCGATTCAATGTCTTGGATGGGAGAAGAGGATAAATTTCCTCAGTGGTATGAAGAAGTACATGGCGAAGGTACCTTTATGGGTTTTTTAAAGGAATTTGAAGCTGCCACCAATGGTGACTACCAAGAGCTTTGGACCTATAGAAGTGATCTTAGCGGCTTATCGGGCCAAGTTGTAATACCATCAGGAGAATAGTATTTTTATTTAAGCCAAGTAGGGGCAAAAAAATGTCCCTACTTTTTTATATTCAAAGCTAAATTTCCAAACATAAAACAAGTACGACCTAATGAATCTAAAAAAATCATTAATTGTTGCCCTTATTCTTGGGGCAATGGGCTTAGTGGGATGGGAACTATATTGGCGTTCTCAAGGGTTTTCTAAATCAATTGATGACAATGATGCTCTTTGGGCACTTGAGAGATCTAAAGTTGATGACCTATCTAAAGAGGATGTTGTTCTTATTGGCTCTTCAAGGGTCCATTTTGATATTCAACTGGACGAATGGAAAAAGATAACTGGAAAAAAGCCAATTCAATTGTCATCTGGAGGTTGCTCCCCATTACCAGTTTTCCATGATATTGTTAACACCTCTCCTTTTAACGGCACTATTCTAGTAGGCGTGACACCCGGATTGTTCTTTTCAACTACGTATCCAGAAGCTCCACCCTGGGCTTGGCCTCAGGCAAGAGTGGATCATTTTCATAACAGAACTTTTGCGCAACGCATAAATCACAAATTATCCATTCCCCTTCAAAGTTCGTTTGCTTTTATAAGTGAAGTTGAAGGAATTGATGGCATCAACCTAAAAGAATTATTGGGAAAAGTGAAAATTGGTGATCGAGTTTTTGATCCAATGCCTCCTTTTCATTCTTTTGAACATATAAGGCTTGATAGAAATGTACGGATGAAAAAACGAATGGAAACTGACACAGCTTTTGCAAATACGGTAAAAAAAGTGTGGCAATTTTTTATGTCAGGAGGAGGGCCACCACCCGATAAAGAGGGAACGATGAGTTTTTTTCTTGAGGATTTAAAAAAGTTTAAAGAAAAGGGTGGAAATGTAATTTTATTACGTTGTCCATCAACCGGTTATTTAAGGGATTTTGAAACTAACGTAACTCCCAGAAATAAGTTTTGGGATGAATTGGTTGAAAAGGCAAGTGTTAAAGCTTATCATTTTGAAGATTACCCACAGTTACAAAATTTAACTCTGCCAGAATGGTCACATCTAATAGCGGATGATGCGGATTATTTTACTAGGGAGTTCATCAAGATCATGCAATTAGATGGCATACTGCCTAACCAAAAAACTAACTAAACATGTTATTTAACTCACTAGGATTTATCGTCTTTTTGACGATGGTGTTGGCATTGTATTATGCTCCTCTATTAAACTGGAGCCAAAAGAAGCTAATGCTTTTATTAGCTAGTTATATCTTTTACGGTCTTTGGAACCCTCCTTTGATTTTGCTCCTATGGATCTCGACCATGGTCGACTGGACCGCAGGAAACAAATTAGTAAAAGAGGAAAGACAAAACATTAGAAAACTATGGTTACTACTGAGTATGGTGGTCAACCTTGGGTTTTTGGCCTTTTTTAAATACGGAGATTTTCTGCTGGAGAATTTTGTGGTTCTTTCCAATAGTATTGGTTGGGATTTTCAAGCGCAACCTATGGATATTATCCTACCAATGGGAATCTCCTTTTACACTTTTCAAACTATGTCATATACAATAGACATATACAAGCGTAGGATTGAACCTGCCAAAACCTTTCTGGACTTTGCTCTGTATGTTACTTTCTTTCCCCAACTTGTGGCAGGACCAATTGTTAGGGCAAAGGATTTGATCAGCCAATTTTATGAATCCAAAAAGGCAACTACCAAACAATTTATTTGGGGGCTTTTTCTGCTCACTATTGGTTTATTTCAAAAAGTGGTATTGGCAGACACCATGCTATCTAATACATCGGATACCGTTTTTGGTTCAAAGGAAATTCTCAACTTCTGGGATGCATGGTCTGGAACGCTTGCTTTTTCTGGGCAAATTTTCTTTGATTTTGCGGGATATTCCACCTGCGCTATTGGTATTGCATTGATGCTGGGCATTATCCTTCCAGATAACTTTATGTATCCCTATGCATCCATTGGATTTAGAGACCTATGGAAACGTTGGCATATTTCCCTTTCCTCTTGGCTAAGAGATTATCTGTACATTCCCTTGGGTGGCAATCGTTTTGGTATTACAAGGATGTATGTTGCATTAATGTTGACCATGTTACTGGGAGGGCTTTGGCATGGAGCGGCATGGACCTTTGTCGTTTGGGGAGCCCTGCACGGGACTTATCTTATTGCAGAACGACTTCTTAAAAATGTATTTACTATTAAAATCAATGCTTGGAATGGAATTCTATTGGCGCTGTTGACTTATACTTTTGTCAATTTCACTTGGGTGTTTTTTAGGGCCAGAGAATTTTCAACTGCCAAAAACATGATTGCTTCCATGTTGTTTATGAATAGCGATGGAACCAAAATACTGGGTTCTTTTGATATTTTAAAAGTATTTTCCTTGGTTACATTACTGTTCATTTGTCATTGGCTAATGCGAAATACCAATATGAAAGAGGTTGGTGAAAAAACTCCCCCTTGGTTGTTGGGAGTATGTTGGGCCGTAATGTTTTTCCTGATCTGCATTTCCCAAGGCAGCGGAGAACAATTTATCTATTTTCAGTTTTAGTAATTTATATATTACGATAAGTGGTAAACGCTGAAAATCGGGTAAACCCTACCGTAATTTTGGAGATTTATGTAAGATAACGATTTGAACTCTGTATTTTATCGAAAAAAGAGAAATTCAATGTGTGTTTTATAAACATATCATCATCTTTGATTTAAGTTGTATGTTATTTGTAATCAATTACTTACAACCGTAATTTAAAACCTCTAAAATTATGAGAACAAAATTTATCCTCAATTTACTTTTTGTATTTACCCTATTCATTATTGGCTGTACTGGAGATACAAACAATGAAAATGAAGGTTTGGGTAGACTAACCGTACAATTGACTGATGCACCTTTTCCGTCTGACTTTGTTGCAGAAGCAAATGTCACTATTTTTAAAGTCGATGCTAGAAACAAAGACAATGAGGATATGGACGAAAACTCATCAGATGATACTGATATGGATGATGAAAATGATTCTCCGTTCATCACCCTTATGGAAGAAGAAATTACAGTTAACTTGCTAGATTTAACCAATGGCAACATGGAATTACTTGCAGACCTAGAGGTTCCTGTTGGCACTTATGATTTAATAAGAGTCTATGCTAAAGGTATCAATGTAGTTCTGGATGATGGAAGAACCTTTGATTTAAAAGTGCCTAGCGGTGAACAAACCGGGATAAAAGTATTCATAAAGCCAAGTATTGCCGTGATCGGTGGTCTGTCGTCAGATCTTCTGCTGGACTTTGATGTAAGCCGTTCCTTTATCGTTAAGGGGAATACAAAAACACCAGACGGAATTAATGGTTTTAATTTCAAACCTGTAATTAAGGTTAGTAATCTTTCCACAAGTGGCACCTTGAGCGGATCCGCAACCACTTTAGAAGAAGAAATGCAAGTTGCTTTAGAAGGCGCACAGATATCTGTTATTGTGGCGGACACCTTAAACACCACTGGATTTTCTGATGCTGATGGCAACTATACCATTTTGGGGCTGGAAGCAGGAGCTTACAAAGTATTTGCAGAATTAGAAGGCTATGTAGCAAGCGATTCTGTTGAGGTTCAAATTAATACAGCAAACAAGACAATTCAAGATTTTGTCTTGGAGGTTGAAAGCGCTAATTGAATTTTGGATTAGAAACTTTACATTATATAAGAAAAGCAAGGCAAATGCCTTGCTTTTTTTTTCAAGGTTCTCTAGTCCGGTTCAAGCGTTGGGTTAGGCAAAGGACTTGTAAAAAGTCACTCGCAAAGAATCCCGTCATGGATTTAATATGTATCTTAACTCCTATTAAAACTTCATAAACCTATCATTTTGAAAACATCTTTAAAAGGTATTATCGCCCTACTGTTTTTGGGACAGATTACGTTTGGTCAAACAAAATCAAATCTTGAACTAATCGATATTTTTAACATGGAATATGTTTCCGATCCGCAAATATCTCCAGATGGAAATAAGATAGTCTATGTCCGCAACTTTAAAGATGTCATGACAGATAGAAACTTGTCTAACCTTTGGATGGTCAATTTTGATGGCTCCAACAACCGACCAATTACTACTGGTAATCAGAATGATTTTTATCCTAGGTGGTCACATGATGGGGCAAAAATCATTTTTAAATCCAATATGTCAGATAAAAAAATGAAGGTCTATCTTATGTGGATGGACACCAAAGAAATTGCACCTTTAACCAATTTACCAAAAGCTCCAGGACAGATTTCATGGTCCCATGATGACAGGTACATAGCATTCAACATGTTTGTTCCAAAAAAGGAAGAATCCATTGTAAAAATGCCTGCAAAACCTGAAGGTGCTAAATGGAACAAAGCTCCAACCTATATTGACAAACTAAATTACCGTGGAGATGGTCAAGGTTATATCAAAGGAGGGAACATGCAGCTCTTTACACTACCAATAACTGGAGGTACACCAAAACAATTGACCAATACGGCGTATGACCACGGCAAGCCAATTTGGTCAAAAGATGGTGGCAAGCTATATTTTTCGGCCAATTTTAATCCTGACGAAGCTTTTGAACCAAACAATAGTGAGGTATACGAGTTGAATTTGGCAGATCATAAGGTAACAGCACTTACCAGTAGATATGGCCCGGATCAATCACCTACCTTATCCTCCGATGGAACAAAAATTGCTTATTTGGGCCTTGATGACAAATTGCAAGGATATCAATTGAATGAGCTTTATGTTATGGATGTTTCTGGAGCCAATTCCCAGCAAATATCCAATGATTTTGATAGAAACATTGGCAACATTCAATGGGCAAAGGATGGAAAGGGACTATATTTTCAATATGATGATAAAGGTGATACCAAAATTGGCCATATTACCCTCTCCGGAGCCATATCAACCAAAGTTGAAGGTTTAGGAGGGCTTTCCTTGGGAAGACCATATAATGCAGCAACATTTACAGTTTCCAATACAGATAAATTGGCATATACCTTAGGTGGCACCCAACACCCTGCTGATTTAAGTATTTATGATAAAAAAGGGTCTAAGAGGGTCACTTTTGTAAATGACGATCTGTTCTCATTTAAAAATCTGGGGAATGTAGAGGAGCTTTGGTGGGAGTCATCATATGACCAACGAAAAATACAAGGATGGGTCGTAACACCTCCCAATTTTGACCCGTCTAAAAAATATCCCTTTATTCTAGAGATTCATGGAGGTCCTTTTGCAAGTTATGGTTCTGTGTACTCCGCAGAAATCCAAGCCTATGCGGCAGCCGGTTATGTAGTGCTATATTGTAATCCAAGGGGAAGCACAAGTTACGGGGAGGAATTTGGAAACCTAATTCACCATGACTATCCTAACCATGACTATGAAGATTTGATGTCCGGTGTAGATGCGGTAATTAAAAAGGGTTCCATAGATGAAAAAAACCTTTTTGTTACCGGTGGTAGCGGCGGCGGTGTATTAACAGCTTGGATCGTTGGTAAAACAAACCGCTTTAAAGCAGCTGTAGTTGCCAAACCGGTAATCAACTGGACAAGCTTTGTCTTATACGCGGATGGTGCTTCTTTTTTCTCTAAATATTGGTTTGGAAAAAAGCCTTGGGAAGATCCAGAGAACTATTTTAGGCGTTCTCCCTTATCATATGTTGCCAATGTAACAACGCCTACCATGCTGCTCACTGGCGAAGAAGATTATCGAACCCCGATTGCAGAGTCCGAGCAATTTTATACAGCATTGAAGTTGGAAGGTGTGGAGACTGCAATGGTTCGCATTCCTGGAGCTTCTCATGGTATTGCGAACAAGCCCAGTAATCTTATTGCTAAGATTGCCAGTATTTTAGCCTGGTTTGAGAAGTATAAGGACTGAACAAATGATTCTTTTTTTTCGTCGCGTTCGTAAAGAGTTGTTATCTGGAGGTAAAACGGCAAGCTATTTAAAATATGCCATTGGAGAAATTGTTTTAGTGGTATTGGGTATTCTAATAGCACTTCAAATCAATAATTGGAATGAAGATAAAAAAGATGCTCAGACCAATACCCTTTTGTTGCTTCAGTTAAAAGAAGAGAACAATGCCAATAAACTTGAAATGCTAGAAGATTTGGAATATCGAGATACCATTTACGACCACTTAATGGATTTTAGTAGGTTTCTGGGCTCTAAAAACATGAAAGACAGCGTAAGCTTGACCCAAAATTATCTCTCAGCAATCTTCAGGTCCACTTCCTATACCTTTTCACAAAATCATTTGGTGAATTACATTAACTCCAACAAGAAACGTAACGAGGGAATAACGGAAGAGTTGATTGTGCTCAATTCCTTTCAAAATGATTTAAAATATGTTTCGGAAAAGGGGTTGGATATTAAGTTTGACTATTTCTATGATATGCTGGCATCTGAAGTTGATTTTTCCAATTTAAAAATTCATTCATACAAAACTTTGGAATCATTGGAATTTAAAAACAAAATTATCATGATCGGTAGCATTGAAAATGCGATATCCTCCCAATTTTCAAGAACTTTGCAGCAACAGCAGCTTGTGGATTCTCTACTTTCTGTTTATTTAAAAGAATAGTTGCCCATGTACATACCACATTACTACAAGAACGAGGACCTAAAGGAAATCAAAGGATTTTTAGCCCACAATGGCTTTGGGATTCTTATAAATACAGTTGACGGAAAACCTTGGGCCACGCATATTCCGCTGGAACTGGACAAAAATCAAGACGGAAAAGATGTCCTTGAAGGACATATTGCAAAAGCCAATCCACAATGGAAATCTTTTGAAGAGGATAGTGAGGTATTATGTATTTTTAATGGCCCACATGCCTATGTATCTTCTTCTTGGTACAAGGAAGAGGAAGTGCCCACTTGGAATTATATAGCTGTTCACGTGTACGGCAAGTTAAAGGTTCTTAATGAAGAAGATACCATGGCATCTCTTCACAAATTGGTAGATAAGTATGAAAAGGACTCTAAAAACCCTATTTCGCTTCATGATATGTCTTCCAAAACCCTAAGACAGGTCAAAGGAATAGTAGGTTTTCAGATTGAAATCACAGATATTCAAGCTGCATACAAGCTTTCCCAAACCCGTGTAGAGGATCATCCAAAAATCATTTCGGAACTTGCAGAACGTCAGGAAGCCGGCAGTATATCCATTGCAAAGAAAATGGACAATTTCAAAAACTAGGAATTGTAATTATTCGTTATCCTGAAACTTGGTGTCCGCCCAGTTGGAATATCTGGGATTATCTACATGCATGATCCAAATTTCATCTGTATACTTACCTTTCATTTGTGAACGGTAAGCGGCATAGGCATCTTCGTTTTCTTGATATTTTGCCAGATACACATAATTAAGACCATTATCAGGATTTTTGAACGACTTCACATTTAAGCCCTTTGCCTTAAGTTTATCCATAAAACTTTTAAGGTAACGTTCATTTTTAAAGACGTTCGCAACAATGTAGTGACCCTTGCCCACACCGTCTAGGTTAATAAACTTTTCAATTGGCTTATAAGACCCTCCAGTAAAGGTTCCTTTGTTTTTCTCTGTTTTCTGTTCTATTTTTTTAGCACTTGAATTTTCAGCCAAACTTGTTGTTTCAAAAGTTTTGGCAATTGAATCTAAATCATCACTTTTTGCCAAATACAGCTTTTGGGCATTAGCTTCAACATCAGGCAACTTGTTATCCGTTTTGCGTTTTACCATTCGCATCACCATTTCAAAACGTTTCTCTAGATCGCGTTGTCTATTTTGTTCCAATGAATCCATTTTAAAAATCAATTCACTGATTACGGCATAATTATCGTCTTGTTGGGCCTTTAAGACTTTTACTTGTTCTTCCCAAAAAGCCAAATCCTCCTTATTTGTTGGGCGTAGGGTAGTTTCAGCATTTAGTTTGTTCTTTTTTGATTTTTTACTTTCCTTGATATCCGCAACAAAAGTTCCTTCTATTGGCTTTTGCGTAGACCCTTCCTCATTGGAAGCCAATGTATTTCTAGTGAGTGATGGAACAAAAGAGAATGCAATAGAGATTTCATGTGTAACACCAAGATCAATAAGGTTGTTATTTATATTCTTTTCAAAATTATACCCGAACGAAAGTCTCCTATTTAGGTTAAAGCCAGTTCCTGCAGAAGCGCCATAAAACTGATCGTACCCACCTTGAATCCATCCTAACTTGGGCAGGTCCAATATTAGTCCGCCTCCAAAAATAGGGTCTTCACTACCTTCAAATCGAGCTCTTGCCAGTGGCAGCAATCTTCCATCTTCAAAAACACCGGCACCGTTTTTAAACTCGTGAGCAAATTGGATATGTCCTGAAAACGTCTTTTCATTAAAGTCCGTCAAGGATTTCCCCGATTTAATGTTATAATCCACCAAGTTTTGGGCAAATACTCCAAAATCAAACTTTCCCAAAGAAAGATTAAGTCCAGGTTGGAAAGATATAATCGAGTTCTGTGTAGCATCGTTCAACAATGGGTCATCATCTACTGCAATAGCCCTATCTGGGTCAAAACTACTTACGTAATAAGGTATGTTAACTCCAAAACTAAGGTTGCTGTTTAAGCCCAATTGAATGCCATGGGAATAGTTGGCCATAACGCCCAGATTGGAAATAACACCTTCTTGCTGATTATAAAGACTTACTCCTAAACCTACACGGTCATTAATCTTGCCGCTATAGCTCAAGAAGTAATTTTGGTTGTTGTCGTTAAAGTCAGAACCTTGACTCCTATGAAAAAGATTTACATAAGACTTATCTTCTCTAACCGCAGAAAAGGTAGGGTTGATCAAAAACCTGTTGAACTTTAGCAAATTCTGAAATGGTACATCATAGCTAACATATGGATTATTCTCCTGTGCACTTAGCTCACAGAAAAACAAACAGGGTATTATCAAATAAAAAAACCGTTTAAAACGGAACAAAGAAATGCCTTTGCAAAATAGAGGTAGTTTTACGTCCATAGCTAAATGGTGTTTGTAGGTTAAATAACCTGAGGGAACCAGGTATGTATTTTTTGTCTAGTCTCATTAGCAAGATTTGGGATGCTTGTAAGAGTTTTACTATTAACTTTAATGTAATGTTACGTATTTTATCGGTAAAAAACCAATTTTATCGTTAAAAAACAGGGTTTACCAGTTAAGAAACGTTATAAATCAAAAAAAATTGGCTGCTTTTCACTAAAAAAGCAATTACCATTAATTTATTTTCCTACAAGTTTTTCATGATTTCCTGTTATTTTTGTTCCCTATTAACCATCTTTTTTGGAATATAACATGAATGGATCAGTCAAAATAGTCCCCTTTTCTGAAGCTTATAGTGGCACATTCAAAGCCCTTAATGAAGAATGGATAACCAAGTACTTTAAGATGGAGGAAATGGATCAAATTTCGCTCAATCATCCACAAGAGTACATTTTAGACAAAGGCGGGTATATTGCTGTTGCCCTACTTGATGAAGAACCTGTAGGAGTATGTGCTTTAATAAAAAGCAAACATGGAGGGTTTGATTATGAACTAGCAAAAATGGGCGTCTCTCCCAACACTCAAGGTAAAGGTATAGGGAAACTATTGGGCAAGCATATTATTGAAAAAGCAAAGTCCTTAGGGGCAAAAAGAATATATCTAGAAAGTAACAGAGTATTAAAGCCGGCTATAGGCCTGTACCGCAAATTGGGGTTTACAGAAATTGTTGGAGCCACTTCTCCTTATGAACGCAGTGACATTCAAATGGAGTTGGATCTATTGGCCTAGTCTAAAGTATATAACTGAATTAACTCCATTTTTCCCCGTAATTGTAGTTTGGCAACTTTCTTAAACCAGAAAGACTCGTTGCAATCCAATTTACTTACCAACTGTTCAGATATTAAAACCACTGTTTTGTAAGTGTTACATTCTCCCTGGATTCTCGCCGTGGTATTCAAAATATCTCCTGTATAGATGATTTCCTTTTTTACGACTCCTATTTCTCCGGTAGTCACAAGTCCCACATGAAACCCTGCTTTAAAGAGAGGTACGTCTCCATATTTTTGGGTGTAATGGTTTTTTCTTTTTTCAAAAGTCTTTGTTATTAGAGAAAAGCATTCAATACAATTATTTTTGTACAGCCCTGTTTTTTCAGGCCATGAAACCACAATTTCATCCCCAACATATTGATAGATTTCTCCTGAAGTTTCCAGAATGGCATTGGACATATCAGCATAACAATCCTTCAATAATTCAAAATATTTGGCATGGCCAATTTTTTCCGCGATGGTAGTGGAAGATTTCATATCCAAAAACATAAATATCCTAATTTCTTTTCTAGGTGTGTGGTATTTTCCAAATAGGAAGTTTAGGAAAATGTTGTCCCCCAAGTATGAAGCCAGTTCGGCAAATAACATTGCAACCGTTAAGCCAAATCCAATAAAAACAACCACGCTCCAAAAAGAGAAATTACCAATAAAGAGCCAGAAACTTTGTATTACTTCCGGACTGAGCAAAGAGGCATCAAAGCGATTGGAATTTATTGCCAATGACAATATGCTAAGGAACAAAATGATGAAGAGCAAGTAAAACAAAGTTTTCAGTACTATTTTGACCCAAAGTGGGTTTTTACCGAATTTCTTGTTCAGCCAAGATACTTCTACCCAACCGTGGATGAACCCAATAAGAAAACTTCCAAAACTAGAATATATAAGAGAGCTGTTAAAGTCGTAACGGTTCTTTGTTGACGGGTAGTAATCCAAATTACCCAAGATTCCTTGCTCTATCATACTGTATACAAAACCAAACAATAGCCAAATAACTGCAAAGAGCAATGCCTGTTTGATATATCTGATATATCTGGGATGTAGCATATTGTTTTAAATATACTCAAAATAGTATCAAAATTCGGTTTGATTTTTGATTAGAGGAGGTATAATCCTTCCTCTACATTTGGAAGTATAATTTTCCTTTTTATCGGTTCTTTTAGCCTACTAGAAGCTATTTTTGTTATTTCGAAATCTCAACCAAAAAATTACCCATGTTTAGTTTTTCCAAATCGAAATCTCCCCTTACCCATTTCATTTACTCTGTTTTAGTTTTACTGGCTGTTTCTTGCGGTTCTGAAGAAAGTGAAACTGATAATAACGAACCCAGTCTAAATTCAAGTGATATTCAAATCAGTATTCCTGAAAATGCAGTTTTGACAGACTCAAACATTACGGTTGACCTTCCTGACGATATTACGGTTAATCTGGTAAATGTCTACTTGGATGAAGACCTACTTGATACTTTTTCCTCACCACCTTACCAATTTTCTATTGATACCAATACATATGTTGAAGGAAACCATCAATTAAAAATTGAGGTGCTATTTCAAAATGAAGTTATTGGTTCAAGAGTTCTCAATGTTAAAGTTGACAACTCTGGTCCTATTCTATCTTTGGAGGGCATCCAGGAAAATCAAAAAATTTGTGGAACACGTCTAATTGTACCTGACATCACAGATGAATTTTCTAATGTATCAAAAGTGGAGGTTTTTCTTGATAATGAACCAGTGGCTACCTTTGAAAATACTTCCTCACATTCGTTCAATCTAAATGCAGAAAACTTTGCCCTTGGCAACAATGTTTTAAAATTTGTTATGGAGGATGATTTGGGAAATACCGCTGCCGATTCTCTCAATATCTTAATAGCTAGAAAGGTGTTGGATTTAAATATCCCTGACGGCTTTATACGAACAGGAACTGAGAAATTACATGCTATTTTATCAGACGCAGACGGTAACAATATAGATTATGCCATCCATAGCTCAGGTAAGGCAGAAACACTTACACTTTGCACAAGCACTGAAATGACAAATAACACAGAATATATCCTCTCTTTTGTTGACGATTTTGATAGCCAAATATTTAATTTTTATGTTTATGGAAATCTATCAAAAATGATTGTTGGCGATGAAATTAGTCTCTCTCCTAGGTCATCACCAACCTCTGCAAACTTTGTAGATTTAACATTACCCGATTATGAAGATGGATTTTACGTAAGGGCATCAACTCCTTGGAGTTCCATGATTTATTACAACGATACATTCTCAGGACATTACTCAACCAATTTCACCATTAGTGAGCTAGGTTTCGAAAAGGTTTTCATAATGTATTATAATAGAGATCTGGGTAGAAGCTACCAATGGGCATTTATTGAAGATTTAAGCTCTAGGACTTCCTTAAATGCTGAGGATTTTAATTCTTTAGATGTGATACATGATTTTTTGACTGTAAATGGCACATCACAAAGTCCTTTCCTAAGTATTTACGGGTTTGAAAGTGAGAACCACTTTAATACAATGAGTGGACATATGCTTTACTGGAATTCATCCTTAAACAGTATTAACAATAACGATTACTCCTATGCCAATATTTTTGACCATACCATATACTCTTTGAAGGTGAGCAACTATGGAATTGATGGGGCAGGCGCTCCTCCTAAATCAGTTACTGTGCCTGGACAGACCATTTCCTACCAATTTCAGAATGACAACATCTCGTTTAACGGAATTCCAAATTACCAAGTTGGTAGGGTTCGTTTGAGCAATTTTGATGATGCTCACATCAATATGGAGTTTATTTTTGATGGCCAGGCTACTGACATTGCAGTTCCAAAACTGCCTGAAGGAATATTTCCTTCCAAAGTAACCGATGTTTTTGAGAATGGTAGTTTAGAAACAGTCCAAGGGCTTGCGGAGAATTATGAAAATGTGAATAATTATGAGGAATACATCTCTAAGATTTTTGTGCCTTCTATACCTTTTTACATAGTGTCTCCAAAAAGAGAAAGAATATTCTATTCCAATGTTGGGCCCAGTCTCCTCCCCATCCATGAGTTTCCATTTTTCGAGAGGCTATAATCCAGTAATGATGGCTTGAGTTATCATTCATCTTCAATACTGGTTTTAATGTTGGATTACTAATTTAATTTTATCATGAGCTAAAGTAGTACTTGCAAAAATCATGGCGCTTTAGAATTGAGCTTTATACAAACATAACTTTCATATCTCATTAAAAATGAGTATATTATAAATCTACTAATCTAAATTCTTAAGTCATGGGAACAGTAAAGAATTTGAACAAGTGGGCCAATGCGCACACGTATTATCCTTTAGATTTGGTGCGTGTGGCCCTTGGGGTTTTTCTTTTTTTAAAAGGTGTGGAGTTCATGACCAGTCATGAGCAAATGGCCGAAATAGTAAGACCGTTCCAAGAAATGCCAGGCGGCATGATTCTCCTGCACTATATAGCTCCAGCACATTTTGTAGGAGGCTTTTTAATTGTTATTGGTTTATTGACCAGATGGGCGGTATTTGCCCAATTACCCATTTTATTTGGTGCTGTTTTAACCAATTTCCTTGGAGAAATGAACACCTCAAACTTAATTTTGGCTACAATTGCATTGTTGGTGTGCATTTTTTTCTTGATCTATGGGTCTGGAAAACACTCTGCCGATTATTACCTAAAAATGCAGAAGTAAATTTAGCTTTGGATTAAAGGTTATCTAACTGATTGCTTTTACCGTCGTTACTTATAGTCCAAAAGAAACCTACAAAAAAGAAACTGTCAGCTGCTGGTCTAATGGTCTGTCTATCAAAAATGCCATCCATGTTTGGAGTGTCTGCATATTGGTAGTTGTTAATATTGTTAAACCCTAAAACATTGTTCACAGAAAAATAAAGGATTTTTTGTTGATCTATTAGATAGGCCCAGTTAAAGCTTACATTGTTAAACGCCTTGGTTTTTTCTGCTAAAAACTCTGGTGTGTTTGGGTTGTTGTAAGGTCTACCCGAACCGTAAGAATATGAAAGTCCAACTTGTGATCTTAACTTCTCTACCCAATACTTGGTAACAATAGACAAATTATGTTCTGGTGCAAAATTGGGTGTTGCCCTTTCCTCAAAGTTTCTATAGTCCCTCTCCGTGTTCAAATAAGAATAGGAAACCCAATAATCTAAAGATTTAATGCTTTTGTTATCTCTCCAGAATACATCTAACCCAGTGGCATATCCGCTACCTGAATTATCAAAATTAGAATCGAACTGAGGTAACTCCGTGTCATACTTTATTAAGCTGGCATAGTCTTTATAATATGCTTCGGCTCTAAAGGTTTTGCCTTCACCAACATATTGGTAGTTAAAAATATAGTGTGATGTTTTTTCAGAATCTACAGATTGACCAAATTTGATGACCTCAGTCAAGGGATTTTGATAGAAGTCGCCATATGCCAGTGAAAATTGACCCTTGTCGCCAGGCTTATATGCCAAAGACACTCTGGGTGAAACTGTAAAATCTGCCAGCAATGAACTATGCTCACCTCTTACTCCCAATTTCATGGCAAACTGGTTGCTTAAATATATATCTGTTTCTGCAAACCCGGCCCATAGCTTATCGTCATAGTTGCTCTCAAAAACAAAACCATCTGGTGCGCTAAATGTCTCATCATAATTTGTAATAAAAAGCTCTGAGCCAAAATTTAGGTTAAATCTACTGCTAAAGGTCTTTTTAGCTTTAACCTTGATATGAGAAGCAGTCTCTTTTGTGTCTATGTCATCTTCCTGTAACCCAATGGTATTCGTATCCCATGAAATAGCTGCTCCTGTATTCAAGCTCCAGTCATTCTCAAAAAAATATTTATATGATGAATTAAAATATAGGTTGTTATTCTTTAATTTAAATTGAACAAAATCTTCAAAGTTGATATCCTCTTGCTCAATATCCAAATTGGCATGGTTGAAACCTGTATAGAGTTTAAACATGCTTTTGTCCCCTTTGCTTCTAAATACTGCTTCTCCTGCTAAAGATTCATATGGGCTATTCCATTTAACCCCTTGGTTGGAGGGTATTAGAGCTTCGTAAGGCGCAAGGTTTATATATGAAGTATTGATGCTCAAAGACTGATCCCCCCAAATTTTTGTATATCCTAATCCACCTCCTACTGACATAATGGAAATATCCGTTTTCTCTTGAACTGGAACGTCTGTAGTATTTAATAACAATACACTGGACAATGCTTGTCCATATTCTGCAGAGTACCCTCCTGTGCTAAATGTAATTCCTTTAAAAAGGAAAGGAGAAAACCGCCCTCTGGTTGGAATGTTGTTTGCAGTTGCATTAAAAGGTTGAAATACTCGAAGACCATCTATAAACACTTGGGTTTCTCCTGCTTCTCCACCCCTTACAAAAAGCCTTCCATCCTCATTAACAGATGTAGTGCCCGGCAATGTTTGTAAAGCTGCGACAAAATCCCCAACCGCCCCCGCAGTGGTAACAATGTCCAATGGTTTTAATACTGAGACTTTAGAATTATCTCCAGCCTCAAAAGTTCCTGCCGTAAGAGTTACTCCAGTCAAGGCATTAATGGATTCCAACAAACCTATTTGAATGTCTTTAAAATAGGTTACATCACCAATCTCATAATGTGGATCATAAGACAACATTGAAACAACAAGGGTTTGAGTTCCTGTTTCGGTGGTCTCAAAATTAAATTTACCGCTATCATCTGTCGAGGCTCCATCATAAGTACCTTCTAAATATACATTTGCACCAGCAATTGGATTGCTCTTTGAATCCAGTACAACCCCAGAAACGGTTGTTTGTGCTAGCAAAAAACTGAAGTTAAAAAAAGTGATTAAAATAAATAAATGGTTTTTCATGACTGTTCGTTATTTGATGCCACAAAAATGTCACGATGAATTTTTTCACACCAATCCGTAATACTCAACTGTGGAATTTCAATGATGAATTGCGAGGTGATTTTTGGATTACAATTCAGTCCAAAAAAATGACATTTCGGTAGATTGAAATTTTGAAACAAAACGCTTTAAAGGAAATTTGGCTTATTAACAACATCAAAAACAATCATAATGAAAACTGTAACATTAACATTAGTTTTTCTTCTTGTAAGTCTTTTAAGCAATGCACAAGAAACAACCGGGGCCAACATTGTTGTTGCCATTAACAATATTACCAGTAATGAAGGCAAAGTAATGGTTAGCCTGCACACTATTGATACATTCATGAAAGGGCCAGGTATACAAAATTTAGAAAGTTCCATTGAAAATGGAACAGTGTCCTTCACCTTTGAAAACGTACCTCAAGGCACCTATGCCATCATGGCGCTTCATGATGCAAATGAAAACCAAAGGATGGATTTTGAAGAAAATGGAATGCCCAAAGAAAGCTTCGGGTTATCAGGTAACGATATGTCTATTGGTCCTCCAACTTTTTCTACCGCAAAATTTGAAGCCAACGGAAAAGATTTAGAGTTTGAAATTAGATTCTAGCACACTTTTATTCATCAATCAAATAAAGGGCTTGCCAATGGTAAGCCTTTTTCATTTTGTCCTGTGCGCATTAAACATTACATTTAAATACTTATAAACCAACCATTTTAAACTAACAATATCAAACAATTCAACCTCATAATGCTTATTATGTGCCTGGCATTCAACACTGTTAAGGCACAGGACAAGCATCTTGATAGTTTGCTCACTGTTTGGGAAAATCATTCTGAACAGGATACCGTTAGATTGGAGGCTGCATATAATATTTTCATTTTACGTTTTCGACAAAACTTAGATTCTGCCAGAACCTTTGGAAAAAAAATGCTTGAGTTTTCCAAAGAAAAACAAAACTTGGAATGGGAAACCACTTCTACTAGATTAATTGGTAATACCTATGCAGTACAAGGAAAACTAGAGGATGCATTGGCATGGTTTAACACTTGTCTTGAATTGTCCAAAAAATTGGATTCCAAAAAGGACATAGCTACCACAGTAAGCAATATTGGCACCATTCACTACGAAATGGGCAATTATTCGCAATCTCTTTCCTTTTTGCTTGACGCGCTCAAAATTTCAGAAGAACTAGAAGATAAAAGAGGATTGGCCAGGGTAACCAACAACTTGGGCAATGTTTTTATAAGGCAGCAAGACAATGAAAAAGCCCTAGAATACTACACCTATAGTTTAAAACTTAAACAAGAGCTGAACAACCCTAGATCTTTACCTGCGGCATATAATAATATTGCCTTGGTTTATAGCAATCAAAAAAAATATGATTTAGCACTTGAAAATTTAATGAAAAGTGTTTCCACTTCGGAAAAAGTAGATGATAAAATTGGTTTAACAAGAGCATATAATAATCTTGGTGCCCTTTACGATGAAAAAGGTGATTTTGACAAAGCACTGGACTATTTAAACCGTGGGCTAAAAATAAAATTAGAAATCCAAGATGTTGAAGGCCTTGCGACTTCATATTTATACAGAGGTAAAACATACCTGCACAAAAAACAATACTCGTTAGCAAAAAAAGATTGTGAGGAAGGACTTGAAAGAGCAAAAGAAATGGGAGCCCTCCTCTTACAAAAAGAAGCCTGTGAATGCCTAAGCCAAGCCTGGGAAGGATTGGGAAATACCAACAAATCGCTAGAATTTCATAAGAGATTTACCAGTCTAAAAGACTCATTATTTAACAAAAACAAAACTGAAGAGATAACTAGAAATGAGTTGCAATATCAGTTTGAAAAACAGCAATTAGCCGACAGTATTTCCTTTCATAAAAAACAAACCGCTCAACAAGTATCTTTTGAGCGCGATTTAAATAAGCAACGCAACAAATTCTACATTTTTCTTTTTGGAGGGCTTGGTCTATTGCTTTTTGGCATTATCTATTGGCGTTCCAGACAAAAAACCAAAGAGCTTGAAAAAGAACGTGATGTTGTCCAAAAATTGAAACAAGTGGACCAGTTAAAAGATCAATTTTTAGCCAACACGTCCCATGAACTAAGAACACCTTTGGTAGGTATTATTGGCTTAACAGAATCTTTAAAGGACGGTATTGCCGGCAAACTTCCAAAGACCGCTTTGGAAAATCTAGATATGATCGCCAACAGCGGAAAACGGCTTTCACACCTGGTAAACGATATTTTAGATTTTTCAAAACTTAAAAATAAAGACCTTGTCCTTTCTCAACGCCCTGTCGACATCTATGCCCTTTCAACAATTGTATTGCAATTGTCACAACCAATGATCAAGGATAAAAAGTTAAAACTTATCAATTCAATTCCCAAGGAAGCACCTCTCTTGCATGCAGATGAAAACAGGTTACAACAGATTATGCACAACTTGATTGGAAATGCAATCAAATTCACCCACAAAGGATATGTTACCCTTCTTTCTGAAAGAAAAAAAGATATGCTTTCCATTTCCATTTCTGATACAGGTATTGGTATTCCAAAAGACAAGTTAGAGACCATTTTTAATTCTTTTGAACAAGCAGATGGTTCAACGCAAAGAGAATTTGGCGGAACTGGACTCGGTCTTTCCGTAACAAAACAACTTGTTGAACTACATGGCGGAACTATTAATGTGACATCCGAAGAAGGAAAAGGTTCCATTTTTACTTTTACTATGCCAATTAGCAAAGAAAAGCGCAGCGACATCAAAGAAAGTAAATACACCTCATCAGATTTTGTGCATACGCTCAGTTCCTCTGAAGAGGATATGCCCGTCAAACAAAAAATAAAATCGGATAATGAAGCTCTTAAAATACTTGTTGTTGATGATGAACCTGTCAACAGACGAGTATTGGAAAATCATTTAACCGTAGCTGGTTATAAGGTTACCGAGGCTAGTTCAGGTAAAGAAGCTCTAAAACTGCTAGAGGAGCAAACCTCATTTAGCTTAGTACTTCTTGATGTGATGATGCCAGGAATTTCAGGATATGAAGTATGTGAAAAAATAAGAGAACGATTTACTGCCAGTTACTTGCCAATAATCCTACTAACAGCTAAGAACACTGTTAATGAACTTGTAATAGGATTTAACTCAGGTGCTAACGACTACTTGACCAAACCGTTCTCCAAAAATGAACTTTTAAGTAGAATTAAAATACATATCAATTTAAATACTATACATAGGGCCACTTCAAAATTTGTTCCTTCTGAATTTGTAAAATCTGTTGGCAAGGAATCCATTACCGATATTAGACTAGGGGATCATATTGAGAAAAACGTCACTGTCATGTTTTCAGATATCCGTGATTATACCTCTCTTTCGGAAGGTATGACCCCTGAACAAAACTTTAAATTTGTAAATGCCTATGTTGGACGTATGGGACCCATAATAAAAGAAAATGAAGGTTTTGTAAACCAATATTTAGGTGATGGCATTATGGCCTTGTTTCCCAAACAAGCGGAGCATGCCTTAGATGCCGCTATAGAAATGCAAAAAACTCTTACCCTATATAATAAGAGACGGGTAGAAGAGAAAGGATATAAACCATTATCTGTTGGTATGGGTCTTCATACAGGTTCTTTAATTATGGGGATTATTGGAGACATCAATAGAAATGATCCCGCTGTTATTGCAGATACAGTGAACAGTGCTGCAAGGGTTGAAGGAGTCACTAAGTACTATGGAGCCAATATCATTATTAGTGAGAATTCTTTAAAATCGATGAAGGATTCATCTGGTTTTAACTTTAGGTATTTAGGAAAGGTGAAGGTAAAAGGCAAACAGAAAGCTATTGGTATTTATGAATGTATCGATGGAGATAGCGTTGAAAGCATTTCCTTAAAATTAAAAACCATATCTAATTATAACAAAGGAATAAGTCTATTTTTTGACCAACAATTTGATGAAGCCAACAAGGCATTTGAAAAAGTACTTGCCAAAAATCCTAACGATGCAGTTGCCCAATATTTCAATGAAAAGTCTAAGGAATATTCCATTGAAGGTGCTCCTACAGATTGGCAATCAGTTACTGTAATGAATCAGAAATAATTAATGTTCCAAAAGAAGAACAAAAAGACCTAATCACCCCTAGCAAACTACAACTGTAATTCGGTAAACTCTTTTCTGAACTTGGATGACTGTTTACTATATGGCAACGACATGAATTTGTACTTGCGATAACGGTTGTCCACAAAATTCTGGGCCTGCTGTACTCTGTTTTTATAAATCTCATCACCATTATTAAAAAGCATATCAAACCGTTTTTCCAATTTGAGGTAGTCTTGAATAGGAATAGTGGGTTCATCAGAATCCAATTGCATTGGGCTAAATCCTTTGGCAATTCTAATTGGGTCATTTCTATATAGCAACCATTGACCGGAAGCTACCGCTGCCTTATGATATCGTGATGGATTCTTCATGTCAATCCCATGGGCAGGGCTATGGCAATAAGCGATAATTATTGATGGCCCATCATGTTGTTCGGCCTCTACAAAGGCTTTCAAAGTCTGGTTTTGATCAGCACCAATAGCAACTGAGGCCACATAAACATCTTCGTAAGCCGCAGCTAAAAGGCCTAAGTCCTTCTTTTGTTTTTGTTTTCCTTTAGCAGCAAATTTAGCAGATGCACCAAATGGAGTAGCCTTGGACATTTGCCCTCCGGTATTTGAATAAACTTCGTTATCCAATACCAAAATGTTTACGTTTTTCCCAGAAGCCAGCACATGATCTAGTCCCCCGTAACCTATATCATATGCCCAGCCATCCCCTCCTACTATCCAAACACTCTTTTTTACCAAACAATCCAAAATATTTAGCAATCTTTTAGCCTCTGGCAGTTGAATTCTACTTAATTGAATCTTTAACTTTTTTACTCGATTTCTTTGTTGACTTATTTCCAGTTCCGTTGTTTGTTTTGCATTCAACACATCCTGTACTAAATTAAAATCAAGTTGATTTGTCAGTTTTTCAAGAAGGTTTTGAGCTTGAATTTCCTGTTGATCCAAGGACAATCTATATCCCAAACCAAATTCCGCATTATCTTCAAATAAGGAGTTGGACCAGGCTGGGCCCATACCAAATTTGTTTTTAGCCCAAGGGGTGGTTGGTAATGCCCCGCCAAAAATTGAGCTCGCTCCCGTAGCATTTGCAACCACCATTCGGTCTCCAAATAACTGAGATGCTAATTTTAAATAAGGTGCTTCACCACAACCATCTACGCCCATAGCATATTTAAATAGAGGTTCTTGTAATTGCTGTTGGTTTATTTGTGTAACATCGATCTTGGTTCTGTCAAACTCCGGAATGGTCTCGAAAAAATTCCAATTTTCTTTTTCATTTTTTATCACAGGTTTACTATTGGTCATTACAAGTGCTTTTGCAGGACATGCATCAACACAAATATTACAGGAAGTGCATTGTTCCGGATTTGCCTGTACAGTAAAGTTGAGTAGGTCAAAGCCATTCATATCTTCCAAAAATCCATCGGATTTAAACTCGGAAGGAGCTTTCAATAAAGTGTCATTATCATAAGCTTTGATGCGTATTGCCCCTTGAGGGCATGCCATACTACATGCTCCACATTGAGTACATAAATCTGGATTCCATTGAGGAATTTCAATTGCTCCATCTCTTACATTGAATCTAGATGTATCACTAGTAAAAGTGCCATCAACAGGTAATAAGCTTACAGGAAGTTCATTACCCTTCCCACTCAAAAGTTTTCCCAAAAGTGTTTCTGAAAAACACTCATTATCAATCAAGATATCCTCATTGGATTTTAGCAGTTGGGAAGTATTCACTTTTCTCAAATATCTCCTTGCAGACTCTATGTCGAAACCTTGATTAAGTTCATCGTTCAAGGCAAGGTGACATGCATGCATTACTGACACTGATTTGTCATTGATGACATTTTTTTCATTCAACATACCAAGATTCACAATATGCAGTGCTATTTCCTTTGCTTGGATAAGTTTCTGTTCATTAACAGAAAGTTCTTTCCAAAAATCATCAGATTCAAGTTCTGAATGAACCAACAATACTCCTGAAGGTTTTATATTTTGCAAAATCGTTTCCTTTCTAAGGAAATTAATTGAATCACAACCTACAAAATCCGCATCTTTAATTAAATAAGGAGCTTTTATCATTTTTTTTGAGATGCGCAAATGCGAAACACTTCTGGCGTTTGACTTTTTATAGTCGCATTCCATATATCCCTGTACATAATGGTCAGGGTTTGCGCCCAACAAATCCAATGCACGGTTAAAATGGTTTTGGGTACTATCATTTCTAGTTTCATAAAAAAGCGCTTGATAATTTTCATGCTGAACGTTCAGTTCATTATTGTACTTAAGGCTCAAGCCTGTTAGATCATCCGTAATTCCCACGGTAAAATTGTTTTTGGGATTTGCGCTTTTTAAATTCTCAACGATTGACCTCACCATAGCAGGTGTAAATTCTTTGGAAGCCAATCCGTAACGTCCACCAACCACTCGGGGAAATGTATAGAATGTATGGGTATTTATGGTCTGCATTAAAGATTGAACCACATCCAAATACAGTGGTTCTCCTGTAGACCCAGGTTCTTTGGTACGATCTAAAACCGCTATGTTTTTACAGGTTTTCGGTATGCTTTTAATAAAGTGATCAATGCTAAAGGGCCTAAACAACCGCACTTTTACCAAACCTATCTTTTCACCTCTCTTGTTTAAATAGTTTATAGTCTCTTCAATGGTCTCCGTGGCAGACGCCATTGCTATGATTACTTGTTCTGCTCTTGGGTGACCTATATAGTCAAATATTTTGTACGCTCTTCCTGTTAGCTTAGTAAATTTATTCATTTGATCTTGTACAATATCTGGACAAGCGTTGTAATAGGAATTAACGGTTTCTCTGCTTTGAAAAAATACATCGGGACCTTGAGAAGTTCCTCTTATAATTGGATTATTTGGGTTGAGGGCTCTGTTTTTATGAGCGCTAACAAAATCGTCATTAATCATCGTTCTTATGACATGATCATCAATTTCTTCAATTTTGGTTGTTTCATGGGAGGTTCTGAATCCATCAAAAAAATGGACAAAAGGTATTCTAGATGTCAATGTAGAAGCTTGTGAAATAAGAGCAAAATCCATCGCTTCCTGAACTGAACTAGAACCCAAAAAAGCATATCCCGTATTTCTAGCGGCCATAATATCACTATGGTCTCCAAAAATGGACAATGCATGTGTCGCAACTGATCTTGTTGCTACATGTATAACATTAGGTGTTAATTCACCAGCTATTTTATACATATTTGGCATCATTAGTAATAACCCTTGTGATGCTGTGAAAGTTGTAGTAAGTGCTCCTGTTTGCAATGCTCCATGCATTGCTCCAGCCACACCGGCTTCGCTTTGCATTTCAAAAGTATCAGGTACATCACCAAAAATATTTTCTTGCATGTTGGCACTCCATTCCTCAACCAATTCGGACATCTGTGAGGCAGGAGTTATAGGGTAAATAACGCAAACCTCATTGGCTTTATATGCTATATGTGCCACTGCCTGATTCCCGTTTGCAATGATGTGCTTACTAATTTTCATGGATTGATGGTGATGATTTGCAGAATTTTGGAAAAAGAAATAAAAAAGGCCGCCCCAAAGGTTTTTGGGTAACGGCCTTTTTTAAGGTTCTTACTTTACAATTTCAATAGAAACTGGAGTAGGATTGGTAATGATATCAAATACTGGAGAAAATCTCGCTAAATTTTCTAATTGCTCTGCAGTTGCATCAGACTTTACTTTAAGTTTAACGTTGATTCCATCAAACCCTTTTCTAACCTCAGGATCAAGTCCTAAAAAACCGTGTAAATCAACACCGCCATCTAAAGAAGATTCGGCTCCTTCAATTTCAATTCCGTTTGCTGCAGCATGGTATACCATTGCACCAGTTAAGCAAGATCCTAAAGCATGCAATACAACCTCAGCAGGTGTAGCAGCTTTATCTTTTCCCAATAATACGTTTGGGTGATCACATTCCATAGTGAATGTTTCTTCACGAGAAGTGTCTTCTGCCCCTACTCCGTAAAAGCTTTTAGCACTGGACACACAATGTCCACCTTCTATCCAATTGTTTTTGGTTCTAAACTCGAACTTTGCCAATTCAGGGTTTTCTTGTACCGCTCCGATAGTTTCTACTAACTGATCTACGTTTACTCCGTTTTTAATGTTTGCTGTTGTAATCATTTTTTTAAATTTTAAAGATTTATTTTTCTATTTGCCAGTAGAGATGCATTTGGCGTGCCAAAAAATATAATTGCTTTAAAATCAATTAGTTAAAATTGTTTAATGAAATTTTGAGCACTACGAAATATCGCATTTTAACGAAATTTCGTGAGTAAATTTATGATATTTCGTAAGTTAAATAGGGCGGACAATGCCCAATGCCTTGATTTTTGAAGTAAGGGTTGTAGGACGCAATTTTAATAATGCTGCTGCTCCTTTGTCACCAGAAATTTTCCAATTGGTCTGTCTAAGCGCTTTTAGAATGTTTTCCCTTTCCATTTGTACTAGCTCCTCAGCGGTTAGTACCCTATTGGATTTTTCTTGGCTTTGGGGAAGGTCTTCTTTATCCGTACTTGGAATAATATCTGCCCAGTCTATTTCCCCATTCTTTGATACAATGAGAGCTCGTTCAACCAAGTTCTGTAGTTCCCTAACATTACCAGGCCATTCATACTCTAAGAAAAGTTTTTTATGTTCTTTAGTTAAAGCAGTAACGCGTTTGTTGAGTTTTTCACTGAAGCTCTTTACCATACTTTCCGCAATCAAACACACATCATTCCCTCTATCTTTTAGAGCCGGGACATTTATTGGGAAAACATTTAACCTATAAAACAAATCTTCCCTGAACTTTCCTTCTTTAGAAAATTTCAATAAATCCCTATGTGTAGCGGCAATAATTCGCACGTCAACCTTAACTGTGCTCGAGCTACCTAACGGATCAAATTCTCCTTCTTGAATTACCCTAAGCAATTTTGGCTGCAGATCCAAGGGCAGTTCTCCTATCTCGTCCAGGAAAATGGTTCCTTTGTCCGCCATTAGAAATCGACCCTTTCTAGCGACCGTAGCCCCTGTGAAGGCCCCTTTTTCATGTCCGAAAAGTTCACTTTCTATTAGATTTGCTGGTATGGCCCCACAATTAATTCTAACTAAAGGTTTTTTAGCTCGGTTACTTGCTGTATGGATTGCTCTTGCAACCAACTCTTTCCCAGTTCCTGTTTCACCATTGATCAAGACAGTTGCATCTGTATTGGCCACCTGTTCTATAAGCTTTAACACATTAAACATACTTATATCCTCTGCCAAGATTCCATGATTGTTGGTCAATTGCTCTATTTCTTCTTCCAAATATTTTGTGTGCGTTGTAAGCTGATTAATCTTTTCCTGAGCAATTAAACGCTCCTCAATGTTTCTTAATATCAGCGTGTAAAAAGTTTCACGGTCATTGCCATACCTACTAATAGTACCTTCATTCAAGGTTTCAGTTTCATTAGAGCCAATCACTTTCACGATTTCCGGAAGGTAATTGTTAAACATCTTGGTGTTATCATCCAAACCTGATTTAACCAAAGACTCAATTAAATTGGCACTTGCATCATCAAAAAAGAAAAGTACTTTTCGTTGTAAGACATCGTCATTTTCAAGTAATTTATTGGCCGATGGGTTTGTCAAAATAATTTGGAATTTTTCATCGAACATTATTATGGCATCCATGGCTCCATTGATCAATCCGCTCATTTTCGCACTACCTGATTCTATTTCCTGTTTGGATGCGGCCAAACGTTCCTGAATGACATCCAGTTCTCTATGTCTTTTAATCAATACAGATAAAATTCCTTTTGTAAAGCCCATGTCGGTGCTTACCAACTCTACAAAATACTTGGATTCAATTATTAGAACCGACGTATCCTCCATTGCGGTAACTGAGGCAGAACGGGGTTCATCATCTATAAGAGCATATTCTCCAAAACAATCGGCAGTTGAGAATGTACTATAAGAGTGTTGTTTGTCGTGAACGTTTACTTTCCCATTCAAAATAACATACATGGCATCCCCAATGTCCCCCTTATTAATTATGCGCTCATTCTTTTCAAAGAACTTGGTTTTTATATTCTTACATAATTCTAAAAGCGAGACCCTATTCACTCCAGAAAAGAAAGAAACTCCTTTTAAAAAGTTTGCAATTTCATCCAATTCAGATTTGTTCATTCTTGATCATAATGGTTCGGAATCAAATAAATATAAAGATTTGGAATTTAACCATTAGCTGTATTGATTTTTTTCCATTTCATTTCTTATTGACGGTTGACCATCTTTCCTTGAACATTATAGATTTAATTGATGGTTTTTTATATTTTTATATCACTAATTTATAATTGATGACCATTACCCAGTTACAGTATGTTTTGGCGGTTGCCGAATACAAAAATTTTACACTTGCGGCAGAAAAAAGCTTTGTTACCCAACCTACATTGAGCATGCAAGTACAAAAACTTGAAGACGAGCTTGATATTTTAATATTTGACCGAAGTAAAAAACCTATTTCCATTACCGAAGTGGGTAAGAAAATAGTAGCTCAAGCCAAGAATATTGTAGCTGAAGCTGAACGAATTAAAGATATAGTTGATCAAGATAAAGGGTTTATTGGCGGAGATTATACCATAGGAATTATTCCTACGGTCATGCCTACTTTGCTCCCTATGTTTTTGAACACTTTTATAAAAAAATACCCAAAGGTAAATCTCATAATCAAGGAACAACCAACAGATGCTTTAATACGAAACATTTTGGACGGCCACTTGGACGCCGCAATTGCCGCGACCCCTTTGGAAATTGAATTTATTAAAGAGCGCCCACTTTACTATGAACCCTTTGTAGGGTATGTGCCCAAAAATCATCGCTTGTCTTCCAAAGAGCAGCTGACCACAGACGACTTGGATGTTAGTGATATTCTGTTGCTACAAGATGGGCATTGCTTTAGGGATGGCGTGATAAACCTTTGTAAATCTCCCAAGAACCTTCATGACGAGCAATTTAAAATTGAAAGTGGCAGTTTTGAAACCTTGGTCAGTTTATCAGATGAAGGAATGGGAATGACCTTGCTACCATACTTAAACACTCTGGATTTGGAGCAGAAAAAATTACAATTTCTAAGACCTTTTAAAAACCCTTCTCCAGCTCGGGAAATAAGTCTAATTTATCATAAGAGCGAGCTTAAAATTCAAATTACCGAAGCCTTAAAGGAAGTGATTTCTGCGATTGTAAGGGGAGCCATAGCCTTTCAAGATGTAAAAATAATTAGTCCTCTGGGAAAAAGCTAGACCTTGGTACTGTCTAAATTAATGAGAGCCGCTTAATGCGGCTCTCATTTTTTATGCTTTTATTAAAATTAATGTTGGATGTAATTCTGGTTTGTCTAAAATAAAATACTCTAACCAGATTTTGAGTTCTTCAATTTCACTTGGTAATAACCTTGAAACAGCTTTTTTTAATTCTTTTGCGAATAGTTTAGCATCAAAACTAACTTTTTGAAGTACAGTTTTGGTGTAATCTAACATTGCTCTGGGCATAGAAATTTGATTATATTGGATTAAAAGGTTGTCATCTAAATTAAGAAAAATCATGCAAAAATGCCTCAAGTTCCAGTTAAAAAATAAATAATTTCATGTTAAATTCGACAAACCGTAAATATGTATAACCCATATAATCAACGAATTAAATATTTTGCAGTCCCAGTGTTTATAGGGTTTTTCCTGCTTTTTGGATGCGCATCACCTCGTTTGTCCAAACTTGATTCCAGGCTAAATAACGGCCCTCTAAAAAATTCTTTTCATGGGCTGGTTGTGATTGATTCTAAGACAGCAGAAACAATTTACAATACAAATGGGGATAGATATTTTACCCCAGCAAGCAATGTAAAAGTGGTTACCCTATATACCAGTCTAAAACTGCTGCCAAAAAACGTTCCCGCCTTAAAATATGCAATTCAGAAAGACACCTTATATGTGGAAGGCACCGGAGATCCCACTTGGTTTCACCCCTATTTCAAGGACAGTACTGCAATTGCTTTGTTTAAAAAACATGACCACCTAGCTTTGCACCTTAAAAACTCAATAGAAGATAAATTTGGGCCTGGATGGGCCTGGGAAGATTATGACACCTATTTTTCTCCTCAAAAAAATACGCTTCCCCTTTTTGGTAATGTTTTGACCATATCAAACAACAATGGATTGGAGGTACATCCACAGTTTTTGTCGGAGATGGTTTCTGTAAAAGATGAGTCAAAAAAAAGGGAAGAGTTTACAAACCAATTCTATATAAAACCACTTGAACAAGACACTTTGCAAGTTCCTCTCATCACGAACGATTCTCTTACAAAAAAACTATTAGAGGAGATTTTGAAAAAGAATGTGACTTTAATCGACAGTTTTCCTTCAATACAAAAAGAAGTGTTTTATGGAATAGCCTCCGATTCTATTTATAGGCAGATGCTCCATGAAAGCGATAACTTTCTAGCGGAGCAACTACTAATGATTGGTTCCTCCACTCTTTCAGATACATTAAGCACGCAAAAAAGCATTTCATATATGCTGGAAAATGAATTAAGTGACTTGGAACACAAACCAAGATGGGTTGATGGTTCTGGGCTATCACGCTATAATTTGTTCACTCCGCGCTCAATGGTGCAAATACTTCAAAAAATTTATTCAGAAGTTCCTAAAGAACGCTTATTTAAACTTTTTCCCATGTGGGATTCTACCGGGACAATTAAAAAATGGGAGAAGGAAGGTGTTGAACCTTATATTTTTGCAAAATCCGGCTCATTGGGAAACAACTACAACCTAAGTGGTTATCTAAAAGCAAAGTCAGGTAAAATTTTAATTTTCAGTCTCATGAACAATCACTTTACCGTTCCCACTTCTCAAATACGTGCTGAGATTGAATCTGTTCTCAATCAAATTCGTGAGAAAAACTAAATACAAAAAAGAACCGGGAGAAGGCAGCTTCTCCCGATTCAATCAAACAAAACAACTTAAAAACAGGATTGCTAAATAGCCGCAATTCCTTGGGTATTGGTACCTGGAAGGTTTCCAGGTTCTTCGCCAACAAACTCCAAGCTCTGGCCATTTACTCTATAAATTCCTATAGTTCCATTCAAACCAAATAACTGGTACCGGAAGCCAAAATCAAAGACATGGCCAAAATCATAAATAACGGAAGTTTAGAAGTTTTCATTTTTAAATTTTAAAGGGTCAAACAATTTACTCTTGGTTACGTCTTATTGATTTGGTAGTTTACCTGAACACTATTCTGAGATAAACATGAATCTAACAGCTTGTAACCTTTTATTCATTTTGAGAAGTTTTGGCCAAACTTTCTATAATCTTAAAAGCAAAATTCTTGTGGCTTTTAACTGGTATTAAGTACGGAGGTGAACTTTTTTACTTACAACTTCCAATTTGTGTAAGTGAATTCAAAAAGAAAGAAAAATTAGTTCAACTAATTGATTTATAGATATTTGAAGTATAAAATATTTCTATCTTGATACTTCTGTTATAAAAATATGATATCATTTAGCTTATTCTTAACGAATAAACAGAGCTTTCGAGGGCTTAAAAACGCGACTTGAAAATCAATTACTTTAATAATTCTGGGGCCGTTTTCATGAAGCTTGAGTATCTGTTCATGAGCATCTTCAATTTAGGGTCTATGTATGATTTGCAAAACGGTTTTTCCGGATTTGAATAATAATAGTTATGGAACTGCTCTTCCGACAGTTTGAATGCTTTAAAATAATATGTTTTAGTAATAAGCTCTTTATTGAAGTCTTTCTGTAGCATTTTCAAAGCTTGATTGGATCCATCAAAATCTTTTTCAGAAAAAACATAAACGGCTGAACGGTATTTGTTCCTAAATGAATGCTCAGAAGTACTTTGATGGGTATGCAGGTGAATTTCGATTAATTCTTTTAAAGAAATTTCATGGGGGTTATAGGACACAACTATTGCTTCTGAAAAAGAACTTTGCTCTCCTTTTTGAGAAACAAACCCTTGTTCTACTTTTGTGACTCCACGGAGGGATAAAAAAACAGCTTCGGTACACCAATGGCATCCACCACCTAAGGCAACTTTTTTGATTTCCATATACCCTTGGTCGTTAAAAACTCAACCAAATAACCCATTTATCTGTGTATATTGAAGCAACATAATAGTCTTGGCGTCTTTAATTTCTCCTCTGGACATCATTTGTAATGCTTTCTGAAAGGTCATTTCCAACACTTCAATATTTTCGGTCTCATCTTCGGCACCGCCACCTTCGCTCACTTTCATATTTTCCTCATATTGCCCAATGAAAAAATATAGCACCTCTGTGACCGAACCTGGAGACATATATGACTCAAATATCTTTTGAACCTCTGTAATTTTATAACCGGTTTCCTCCTCTACTTCCATAATAATGGTCTGCTCCGCATTGCCTTTTTCTAAAATTCCTGCACAGGCCTCGACCATCATTCCATCTTCATTTCCATTTAGGTAGGTTGGCATTCTAAACTGCCTGGTCAAAATAACGGTACCCTTTTCTTTATTATATAAAAGAATTACCGCACCATTTCCACGGTCATATGCCTCGCGTATTTGCGTTTCCCATTCCCCATCTTCTCTCTGATATTCAAAAGTGACCTTGTTTAAGGAATACCAATTGTCTGATAATAATTCCTTTTCAATGTTCTTGACCTTTCCGTATTTCATAATCTGGATTAAACGGTTGTTGCGTTGTTCAAATATCGTCGGAAAGGAAGCATCTCCAAATAAACTACTTTAATTTTTTCCTCAAAATCATCGCGCAGCACTTCGCTCATCTCCATTTGATGTTCCACGGCAAAAGTTTTGTTGCGTAACAATTGAATATGAGGATGGTCATTGGCAAAACCTTTTGGGGCATTGGTCAATTTTTCATCTTTATAGAGTCCGCCAAACACCTTTTTAAAGGAAGGTTTTTCTATGATTTTGAGCAGTTCTTCGCCATTGTAATCAATTCCCTCCCGAATGCTTCTTAATGTTTTGGGATCTGGACGCCAAAATCCCCCAGCTAACAAACATTGCTTTACCCCTACTTCAATATAAAAATCTGCAGAATTTGGGGCCTTGTCCAACCCCGCTCCAAAGTGGTCTTTATAGATGGGTTTATGCGGATGGAACATGAGGTTATTGTTGATACGATTAATTCCCTTTTTTCCAGGGGTGGGATAATAGTCATCATGCAACTCTGCCATGGTAATATCCAGACCGTCCAACCACAGCACAAAATCCCCACGAAGGGATTTGTACCACTTACGGTTGGAATCCATCCATTCTTTAGTATTGTTTTGTTGTAATTGGGTAAGAAAGTTAAATAGGTCCTGGAAGTTCATTAAGATAAATTGAAAGGCATAAAAATAAAACTATTTCCTTTCCTATAAATCCAATGTATTCCAGAACTTGTTTTAGAAAACTAGAACCTATTATCTCCCATAACAATATCTCCTAGCCCGCCAAGAATACTACCTTCTCCTTTATCCTTTCCTCCTCTTGGGATTGAAGCCAAAACTCTGCCAGCCAATCGACTAAAGGGCAATGATTGTACATAAACCGTTCCTGGACCTTTTAGCGTGGCAAAGAACAAACCTTCTCCACCAAAAACGGTGTTTTTAATTCCACCAACAAATTCAATGTCATAGTCCACGGTATGCGAGAAACCAACAATACAACCCGTATCCACCTTTAACACCTCACCTGCCGCCAATTCTTTTCTTGCCATGGTACCGCCGGCATGTACAAAGGCCATTCCATCACCTTCCAACTTTTGCATTATAAAGCCTTCTCCACCAAAAAGTCCACGGCCCAAACGCTTTGAAAATTCAATTCCTACGGAAACCCCTTTGGCAGCGCATAAAAAAGCATCCTTTTGACATATGAACTTCCCTCCTTTTTCAGAAAGATCAATAGGGAGTATTTTACCAGGGTATGGTGAAGCAAAGCTTGCCTTCTTTTTGCCCTGCCCAATATTTAAAAAAGCGGTCATAAAAAGACTTTCTCCGGTGAGCAAACGTTTTCCTGCGGAGAACAATTTACCCAATACTCCAGAATCTTGGCCAGACCCATCGCCGAAAATGGTATCCATTTTTATATCGGTATCCATCATCATAAAGCTACCCGCCTCGGCAACTACCGCTTCCTGTGGATCAAGTTCTATCTCCACATATTGCATTTCTTCCCCATAAATTTCATAGTCTATTTCGTGTGCGTTCATTCTTTGATTTTTTTTAAGTGTTTTACTTATCTGTTGATTGAATGCAGGTTTTGTTACAGAAGTTCACAAAAAAATTTGTGCGAAAATTCTTTAATTATTATTCTTGTTCTATCTTTAGAACAAACAAAATTCTATTATCTATTCAAAGAACTAAACTATGAAACATCCTATTCTATTTCTCCTTTTATTTACACTTTCCGCAAATGCCCAATGGACAGATAATGGAACAACAATAACAACACAAGATAATGTTGGGATTGGTACAACAAATCCAGGTTATAAGTTTCATGTCAAGGCCAATTCTTTAGGAGAAGTAGTAGGGAACCAATCTGTGCTTACAACCTTTGAAGGAAGTGTGGTTGTAAACAAATCAAAATTTCAGGTTCTAAATAAGAGAAACAGTAATGGTTCTAATTGGAGTAGTACCTCGCTAAGATTACAAAGAACTGTGGATTCCACTCCTCAGGCATTTATTGATTTCGGGATTGAAAATAAAAATTCAGATTATGGATTAGCTTTTGGAACAAGAAATGGTTATGGAGGTACACAACAAACCAGAATGGTAATAGAAGAAAATGGGTATGTTGGAATAGGTACCAATACCCCTGATGCTAAATTGGCCGTCAATGGAAATATCCACACCAAAGAAGTCAAGGTAGATTTAACCGGTTGGCCAGATTTTGTTTTTCAGAATAACTACAATCTTCCAACATTGGAAGAGGTTGAAAACCACATAGCTGAAAAAGGACACCTTAAAGATATTCCAAGTGCCAAAGAGGTAGAAAAAAATGGGATTTTATTAGGGGAAATGAATGCTAAGTTCCTTCAAAAAATTGAAGAACTGACACTTTATACGATTCAACAACAAAAGGAAATTCAGAACCTTAAACAGGAAAACAAAGAACTAAAATCTTTGACCAAAAGAATGGCAAAAATTGAAAAGTTGCTAGAATCCAACAACTAACTAACTTTTAATCCTTATCATCCATTCACTATTATACTGCTACTTCGACAAGCTCAGCATAACAGCTTAGGATTTCGGTTCATTAAAATCTGTCTTAAAAATTACTGCTTTAGCCTCACCGTCCATTCAAAATTAAATGTTGATACCACTACCCCATCTTTGTTTACCCCAACAGATTTCATCCAAATGGTCTGTCCTTCTCCTGTTGCAATTGTTTTTTTGATGGCGTCCTCAATCAAATGACCATCTTTACAAGTAAATGTGATTTTACCAGTAGCCTTTTTAGAGAAATTGGCATTATTGTTCAAAACCAACATGGAGATTTTCTTTCCGCTGTCTTTTATTTGGTTGATGACCATTGCACCAGTGCTCAACTCCGCGGCCATACCTTGAACGGCCCAAAACATACTTTTAAATGGATTTTGGTTTACCCAACGGTGGGTAACGGTAGTTACTGCTTTTTTGTTATCAATATATTTTACCCGCACACCGCACCACCACGCAGAAGGAAGGGTAAAGAATGTGAAAGTGTTGAATTTACTAGCCTTTGAAGCCATAACTTATATTTATTTTGCTAAAAATAAGGAAAATAGTCGCCATTTCAATTTGTTAAATATATGTTAATTTATAGTACTTTGTTTTGCATAGTACCATCTTTTAGCCATATATTTGCATGGTAAGCTAGTAGGTAAACTAAATTTGTTTATAAACATCAATCAAAAAATCATGACTGAATCATTAACCAAACATGAAAGGAATTTATCAGCGATCATACACGCTTCCACCTTTTCAAAGTATTTTATACCCTTTGGTAATTTTATTTTACCATTGATTTTATGGACGGCCAATAAAAAAGAACACAAGTTTGTGGATTACAATGGTAAGCAAGCGCTCAACTTTCAAATAAGCATGCTATTATATTCAGTTGTGGTGGGTCTTATAAGCATTCCATTCTTTATTGGGTTTTTGCCAGACCTATTTGATGGGAGTTTTTTTGGGTTTCATCGCTTAAGTGATCTTAACAATCTTGATATTCACATTAGTAGTGATGATTTTAGGTTTGGCCGGTTTTTTTGGCCAGCAGGCATCACCGGATTATTACAAGTAGTGTTAGTGGTCATTAATATAGTTTATACGATTTTGGCAACTATCAGAACAAATGAAGGAGAGACTTTTAAATACCCCTTTACCATAAAATTCATCAAATAACGCATTAAAGGAGTTTATTCATCAATCAAAAAACGAAAAAACATCAATCAATCAAGTAATCATCAATCAAAAAACGTTCCCGACCCCTCTTCTCATCAAAGAGGGAAAGGACGGGAGCAAAAAGCGAACAGTTAATTTATTAGAACCATGACATTATGAATATAGAAAACACAAAAGCACAAATGCGCAAAGGGGTTCTGGAGTACTGCATTCTTTCTATCTTGCGAGATAAGGACAAATATGCATCAGAAATTCTAGGAGCCTTAAAAGACGCTAAGATGCTTGTGGTAGAAGGCACCATTTATCCTCTTTTAACGAGGCTAAAAAATGCAGGGTTGCTCAACTATCGTTGGGAAGAATCAACTTCTGGACCACCAAGAAAATATTACGCACTTACCGAAACGGGGCAATTGTTCCTCAAGGAACTAAACGGCACCTGGGATGAACTAAGAAATGCAGTTAATCTGGTAACCAACACAAAATAAGAATCGAAAATGAACAAGACAGTAAATATAAATCTAGCAAATACACTCTTTCATATAGATGATGAGGCGTATAACAGGCTTAGGCGATACCTTGAATCCATAAAAAGATCGTTTTCAGGAACAGCCGGCAGTGATGAGATCATTGCAGATATTGAAGCAAGGGTAGCTGAACTCTTTTTAGAAAAAATGGAGAATGACAGGCAGGTCATTACCCAGAAAGAAGTAGATGCGGTTATTAATATCATGGGGCAACCAGAAGATTACATGGTTGACGAGGATATTTTTGAGGATGAACCTAGAAAGGCTCAAACTCAAAACACGCGCAAAACAAAAAAACTGTACAGAGATATGGACCAAAAATACATTGGTGGTGTCTGTGCTGGTTTAGAATACTATTTAGGGTTTGACGCCCTTTGGATTAGAATTATCTTCATCTTATTGGCGGTATTCACAGGCTTTGGGCTGATTGCATACATCTTACTGTGGATTTTAGTGCCAGAAGCGGCCACAACCTCCCAAAAGTTGGACATGACGGGAGAGCCCATCAACATCAGCAATATAGAACGCAAAGTTAAAGAGGGGTTTGATGATGTTGCAGATAAGGTAAAAAACGTTGACTATGATAAAGTAGGCGACAAGGTCAAAAGCAGCTCCAAGACCTTTTTTGATACCATTGGGGACATTATCATGTTCCTGTTTAAAATATTTGGGAAGTTTATAGGCATTCTATTGATCGTCATAGGAGCTTCAACGCTAATTGGATTGTTTGTTGGCGCATTCACCATGGGCATTTTTGATGCAATACATCTTCCGGGTGTAGATTTCTATGAGATTGTAAATACAACTGGGGCTCCTGTTTGGGTAGTATCGATCCTATTGTTTTTTGCCGTTGGTATTCCTTTCTTCTTCCTACTCTATTTAGGACTTAAGATTTTGGTAAACAACCTAAAATCCATTGGGAATATTGCCAAGTTTTCCCTTTTAGGGCTTTGGTTGATATCCATAGGCACCTTGTTTACCTTGGGAGTTCGCCAAGCAGCAGAATTTGCAAATGTGGGCAGTGTCAATATCAAAGAACAGGTTTTGGTGGAAAACCCTTCGGATACCTTGATGATAAAAATGAAAGATTCTGAATTGGATTACGGAATGGAAGATGTTCATTTTGGGCGCATGACCTTTACCTATGATGAAAATGACAATAGAATCTTAGTATCTGACGATGTAGATATCAAAATAAGAAAGTCTGATGACTCATCCATAAAAATCAATATTAGAAAAGATTCTCATGGCAATACAACTCTTGCCGCCAGAGAAAGGGCCAAGCAAATCAATTACGGGTATGAGTTATTTGAAAATGAAATCATTTTGGACGAATTTTTGACCACTGCCACTTCTAACAAGGCCAGAAACCAAGAAGTAACAACGACCATATATGTTCCCAACGGGAAGGTTTTACAGTTTGAAGAATCTACAAGAGGATATATTGGTCGTGGTGTAAAAAATGACCAAGATTATTATAGAAGTGGAATTGTCGGCTATACTTGGATAATGGGAGAAAATGGTGAGCTTAAATGCCAAGACTGTCCAGAAAAACTAGACGGTGATGAGGATGAAGATGAAGATGAAAGAGGAAAAATTATCATAGATGAAAATGGAATAGATATAGATGTACAAGATCGAGAAGATGCTTTTAAAATGAAAATTGATGAAAATGGCATTAAAATAAGAGCAGGGGAAAAAAATGACAATTGAGCAACGATTTACAACAACTGGGAATTTTTTAATACTCAAAAATCATAGCAAACACGAGATTTGAATCAATAAGAAAAAGACAATAATTAAAATCAATCATTAAAACAACAATCATGACAACACTAGCAAGAATAGCAATCGCATTTTTAATGGCAATCTTTGCCTCCTCCTGTAATTTTGACGTAAGCTTTGGAGATGGAAAAAGAGGAAATGGAGAGGTAGTGGAAGAAAGTAGAAAAGTAAACGAAGACTTTACAGTAGTATCTGCCTCTGAAGGTTTGGACGTATTTGTAACTCAAGATCGGGATTTTAAAATTTCGGTTGAGGCAGATGAAAACATTATAGACTTAATTGGAACAGATATTAAAGATGGAACCCTTAGGATTCATGCAATAGAAAATATTGGAAGAGCCACTAAAAAAGTTTATGTATCCCTTCCTAATATTACTGCATTAAAAAGTTCAAGCGGAGCAGATTTAATTGTACAAAACGTGATTGAAACTGAAAAGTTGGATTTGGACGCAAGCAGCGGGTCAGATTTACATGTAGAACTGGTTGCCTCCGAAGTTACTGCAGATGCCAGCAGTGGCGCAGATATTAAAATAGCGGGTAAAACAGATGCTTTATATGCGGATGCCAGCAGTGGTGCAGATATTAGGGCACGAGAATTAATGGCCAAAACATGTAACGCTGATGCCAGCAGTGGCGCAGACATTTCTGTAAACGTTTCGGAGTCTTTAATTGCAGATGCCAGCAGTGGCGCAGACATTTCCTATACTGGTGATGCAAGCGTACAAAAGAAAAAATCTGTTTCTGGAAGTGTACGTAAATACTAATATTTTTAGTGATCAAACAAAAAACCAATAGTCTGTTTTTGTTTATAGGGAACGGACAAAACCAATCTAACCGAGGCCTAGTTGAAAACTAGGCCTCCTTTTGTCGAAAATATTGCGAAATATTCAACTTAATAGCTTTTATATTAACTAATTATCATAAAAAATTGTATCTTATTAGTGAAAACAAAAACTAACTCTTAAAACGTTTGCCATGAAAAAACTACTTGGATTGGTTTTCTTGATGCTCATTTTAATCTCTGCTACCAAGTTTGCATCTACAGAACCAAAAACAATGCATACAATTGAAGGTGCTTGGGAACTTCAAAGCTTTTATAGTTATGATGGGCAGGACGTAACAGATACCATTGATAAATCCGATGGATACAGGCAAGTGAAAATGTATTCCAAAGGAAAGATTATGTGGACAAGATATGTTCCAGATGATCCAAATGGAAGGTTTGGCTATGGTTCCTACAAAATAACGGAAAATTCATTGATTGAGACTATAGAGTATGGCGACGATAATATGATGAAAGCTTTGGATACCATGAGAAATTTTACCTTCGAACTTGATTTGAAAGACAATTTTTTTAGTCAAATAACTTTAGATGATGAGGGCAACAGAACCTCCTCTGAAAATTATAAACGCATAGATTAATAATTGAATTAGCACTCCACTAAAAAAGGCGCCCATTTAAGGCGCCTTTTTTATTATTTCTATATTAATAAGCACTAAGAGACTACTGCTTCTTTGCTCTCAATTGAAGCTAGATAACGTTCTGCATCCAAAGCCGCCATACACCCTGTGCCTGCAGCTGTAACAGCTTGCCTGTACTCTTTGTCTTGAACATCACCACTTGCAAAAACTCCTGGCTTGTTGGTCTTTGTGGATTTTCCTTCGGTAATCACGTACCCTGTTTCATCCATCTCCAATTGTCCTTTAAATATATCAGTGTTTGGTTTGTGACCAATTGCTATAAAAAGGCCAGTTATCTCAATATCTTCTTTCTCACCTGTTTGGTTGTTCACCATTCTAAGGCCTTCAACTACTTGCTCACCAAGTACCTCATCCACTTCGGTATTATACCTAACTTCGATATTCTCCAAACTGTTCACCCTGTGCTGCATTGCTTTAGAAGCCCTCATATGGTCTTTACGAACCAACATGGTCACTTTTTTGCAAATGTTAGCCAAATAAGAAGCTTCCTCCGCTGCTGTATCTCCAGCACCCACTATAGCCACTTCCTGTCCTTTGTAAAAGAAGCCATCACAAACGGCACAAGCAGAGACCCCTCCACCCCTTAAACGTTGCTCGCTTGGTATGTTTAGGTATTTTGCAGAGGCTCCCGTAGAAATAATTACGGTCTCCGCCTCAATCAATTTACTATCGTCAACGGTTATTTTATGAATTCCTCCTAGTTCATCACTAAAATCAACTGCTGTGACCATTCCAATCCTGACTTCTGTTCCAAATCTTTCAGCCTGCTGTTGTAATTGCACCATCATAGTAGGTCCATCTATACCTTCTGGGTATCCAGGAAAGTTATCTACCTCTGTTGTAGTGGTTAATTGTCCACCAGGCTCCATACCTGTATACATTACGGGTTTTAAATCAGCTCTAGCCGCATAAATTGCAGCAGTATATCCAGCAGGACCGGATCCAATAATCAATGTTTTTATTCTTTCTATCTGTTCTGACATAACAAAAATCTTCCTCTATAATTACTTTTACAAAAGTAGGTTTTTTGTCCAAAAACTTACATAATGGTTACCTCTAATTAATATGAATACTCTTGGATGTTTGTTTTGCTATGTAAATTCAACAACTAGATTTTTTGTTTAATCTAGCCGATCTGAAGAACCTAAAAGATAAACCCTAAACTTTTCGGCATGTAAATTCAAAGCGTATAATTATAAAAAACCGTTACAACCAAGGAGCTCAACCTCAAAACCCCTTGGCGCAACGGAGACCTCTTCTAAAAAAGACACTTGAGTAGAGAACACTACAGTACTGTTACCTCATATCTTTTTCTTTGGAGATCTATACTAAAGTTTTAAAGGTTTTTGACTTCTAACTGAGGTAAACTTACCATTGAATTATGCTAAAGTCATACTACAATTAATCAATGGGCAATCTCCTTTAACGGATATACCTTCTGGATCAACATAATTGAAGTTTATAAACTATTTTGGTGAGATTTTTGCGTTTGCGCATCAAGAATTTTAAATCATTCTCAAGACTTTTGCATGGCTTTAAAAATACTCCTTCTACTGTTTAGGTTTGGTCGTTTTTACATTTGTAAAGGGTATAGGCCCTTGCCATTTTTTCTAGCTTTTGTTTGATAACCGGTGTGCTTACCGAGGAAAAACCCATTACCAACCCTTTTTCTTTCTTGGTCTTAATGAAGTATTTACTGTACGGAAAAGATATGATCTCTTTATCTATTAACATTTTGGACACTTCAATATCACACATATCATCTGGAAGCTTTGCCATAAGATGAAGCCCTTGGTTTGCCGGTTGGATCTTAACGCTATCATCAAATACGTTTTTAAAATGCTCAACAAAAAACTGCTTACGCTCATTTACCACTTGCACCACTTTTCTTAAATGCTGATTTAAGTAATCCTTTTCTATAAAATCTGACATTACCCTTTGTGTAACAGGAGATATAAATCTTAAAGACTGTTCAAACATTGCTTTGATACTGTCCACATAATGTGGGGGAGCAATTAAATATCCCAGTCTAATAGAGGGGTGCAAAATTTTGTTGAATGTACCTTGGTAAAAAACCCTATTTCCCTTGTCCAAACCAAATATTGAGGTGATTGGACTTTCCCAATTGCTAAATTCATTGTCATAGTCATCTTCAACAATGATCATATTATTCTCCTGTGCCCAATCCAAAAGTTCCAGCCTTCTTTTAAGGCTCATTTGAACCCCAGTTGGGTACTGGTTGGATGGTGTGGTGAAAATCAGTTTTCCTTTTTTTAATTTAACATGACTTAGGCTGTCCAATGACAAACCTTCAGAATCAATTTCTGCGGGCACAATTTTAGCTTTTAAACTTTTAAAAACGGCCAAAGCATTGGCATAAGTGGGGTTTTCAACAACCACTTCATCTTTTTTGTTCAACAGTAAATCTCCTATAATTGACAAGGAATGAAGTGACCCTGTAACTATAATGATTTGAGAATAATCGCATTGAATATTCCTATACATTTTTAAATAGTCCGCTATGTTTCTCCTAAGGCAATCCAAACCAAGGGTATGACTATAGGACATATCAGAATACTTAATATCCCTCCAATAGTTATTGGTTAAATTCTGCCACTGTCTAACAGGAAAAACATCTAAAGGAGGTAGCCCAGGTCTAAACGCTATACCTTTATTATGTCCCCTGTTCATTAAGGTAATATTGGAACTAAAATGCTCTGCGCGTTCAGAAACTTCTGGATACTTAGTAATTTGTTTTTGGGTTCTTAAACTGTACTTGATTTTCTTGTCTTTAATATCATTTACATAGTATCCAGAACCTTGTACGGCATAGATGTAATTTTCCAAACAAAGTATTTCATAGGCTTTTATAACGGTACTGCGTGATAAACCCATATCCTTGGCCAACAATCGTGTTGGTGGCAATTGATATCCCTTTACCAGTTTTTTTTTGTTAATAGCACGCATAAAAGAATTGGATAGTTTCATGTAAAGGCTCCGCTCTCCATTATCTGAGCTGAATCCATGAGAAATGAGCAAGCTATTGAGTTTGGTCTTCAAAATTGAAATGTATTGAAAAAAAAAATTGGTATGGGAAAGGTAGAAAAACATTTTATAATATTGATTAGCGCTTTATAAATAACTAAATATTAAATATTTAACTAGGTATGATTACAGTAATCCAAATTGGCCTGGGGCCTTTAGGGCAACAAATTGGTAGGTACATTTCTGAAAAGACAAGTATTTGTACAACAGCCGCGGTAGATATAAATAAACAATTGGAAGGGGGTGATTTTGGAAAGCTCATTAATGGCACTCCTTCAAACGTATTAATTAACAATTCTGTCCAAAACGCGCTGGAAAAACTTACAAAAAAACCAGATGTTGCAATAATCACCACAGTTTCGAGCATAAAAAAATTGGAAGCTCAAATTGAAGATGTAGCCAAACATGGAATACCCATAGTTTCTACTTGTGAAGAGCTTTCATACCCTTGGGAAGAAAACCCAGAGTCAAGTAAAAATATTGAAGCAATTTGTCAGAAACATAAGATCGCATGTCTTGGTACAGGAATAAATCCAGGTTTTTTAATGGATTACCTTCCATCCGTGCTTAGTTCGGTATGTAAGAATATAGATAGTATATTGGTTGAACGAATTCAAGATGCCACACCAAGGCGCATTCCTTTTCAGAAAAAAATCGGTGCAGGGCTAGACTTGAAAACGTTTAAGGCTAAAGAAGCAGAAGGTACCCTTAGACATGTTGGACTTAAAGAATCCGTATATTTCCTCGCTAAAAGTTTAGGTTTTGAATTGGATACGGTAACAGAAGACCTTAATCCAGTAATCGCCGAAAACGACATAAAAACATCTGCAATGGAGATACAAAAAGGAGATGCGCGCGGAGTTCAACAGATTTCCTACGGGTATCAAAATGGAGGTTGCAAAATAGAAATGAATTTTAAGGCAGCAGTGGGCGAACCAAGGTCCTATGATAAGATCACGGTAAAAGGAGTACCATCTTTCACCTCTGAAATAGATACTGGCATTAATGGTGATATTGCTACATGTGCCATTACAATTAATTCAGTGAAAAGTATTTTGAAAGCTCCACCCGGTTTACATACGATGGCAACAATAGGTGTCCCCGGATATTTAAATTAAATAGATCAACAACAAAAATCGCAATTTTTAAAATGGCCAATTATCCCGAAAAGGTATATATAAATGGAAGAATAGTTCCCCATCATGAAGCCAAGATATCAATTTTTGACAGGGGCTTTTTGTTCGGTGATGGAGTGTATGAGGTAATGGTTCAAATTGGGGAAACTTTTTTTTACGGCAAAGAACATTTAGATAGACTGGTTGGTTGTCTTAAAAAAATAAAACTAGATTTTGATGTTTCCACCCTGCCCAAAGAAATTGAAAGATTGCTCACCGCATCTAAATTAAATGCTAAGGATTGCTTGGTTTATATTCAGGTCACAAGAGGAGTTGCCGTTAGAAAACACTCATTTCCTAAAACTGGAAAACCTACTATTATTATGTACGCCACACCTTTTACATTGCCAGATATCAACCAAAAAAGCATTGCAACGATTACTACTGAAGACAATAGGTGGCACAGGTGTGATATAAAGGCAACCTCTCTTTTGGGCAATGTAATGGCAAATGATCAAGCTGCGGAACAAGGAATGTACGAGTCTATTTTTATAAGGGATGGTAGGGTCACAGAAGCATCTCATTGCAATGTCTTTTTTGTGAAAAACAGTATTGTTTATACACATCCGGCAGATACTTACATATTGGACGGAATTACTAGACAGATCATAATACAATTGTGCAAGGATTTAAAAATAGCGTTTAGGGAAGAACCTATTCTGGAAGAAAACCTGACAACCATGGATGAGGCTTTCTTGAGTGGAACAACGACCCAAATTGCCTCAATAGGGAGGATAGATGATCATTTGTTTGATCCTGATGGTAGTATTGGTCCCATAACCAGAAAGTTACAACAGGCCTTTTTAGAATTAAAGCGAACCTATAAGGAAACTCCCATGACTACTTAAAAATATCATTTGAACTAAAACGGAAAATAATGAAAAGATCAACCTATGTAGGTATTGTGTTTTTATCCATCATAATACATACTAATTTTATTTATGGCCAAAACACTCCACAAGCAGCTAAAACCTATATCAAGGAAATTAAGAAACTTGGGGATCAAAAATCAATCAAACATGCCATTCAGATTGTTGATGATATTGAGAGCGAAACTAATAGTGATCTCATTTTACTAACAGAAATCCCAGCTCCTCCTTTTAAAGAAACTGTTAGGGCAGAAAAATTTAAATCCATGTTAGAAGATGCTGGTGCTGAAAAGGTTTGGATTGATGAAGTAGGAAATGTAATTGGATTGCAAAAAGGTTCAGAAGAAGGCAAAGTGGTTGTTTTGGATGCCCACTTAGATACTGTCTTTCCAGAAGGTACAGATGTAATGGTTAAACAAAAGGGTGACACGCTCTATGCTCCAGGAATTGGCGATGACACAAGAGGGTTGGCTATGGTAATCGCAACACTAAAAGCAATTAACAAGGCTAAAATAAAGACCAAAGCAGATATTTTATTTATTGGGTCCGTAGGTGAAGAAGGACTTGGTGACCTTAGAGGTGTAAAATACCTGTTTAAAGAAGGTAGCGCCAAAATAGATTCCTGGATTTCAATTGACGGGGGAAGCATTGGTAGAGTTAACAATGCTGCGCTGGGTTCAGTAAGATATAAGGCAATTTTTAAAGGAAAGGGAGGCCACTCATGGGGAGCATTTGGCCTAGCAAATCCGCACCATGCTTTGGGAGTGGCCATTAAAGAGTTTTCGTTACAAGCATCAGAATATACAGCAAAAGGTCCCAAAACAAGTTTTAACGTTGGTCGAATAGGAGGTGGTACATCCGTGAATTCAATTCCTTTCGAATCTTGGATGGAGGTAGATATGAGATCCGTAAGTGCCGATAGGCTAAAAGAAATAGACAGTATATTCATAAAATCTATGAGAAAAGCTGTAAATGAATACAACGCATCCGGCATAAAAGATTCAATATCATTAGAATTAGTGAAAATTGGGGACAGACCTTCTGGGGAAACACCAGTTGATAATCCTTTGGTACAACGCGCCATTGCAGTTTCAAACTACTTTAATGCCGCACCAAAGCTTACTATTGGTTCTACAAACGCCAGTATACCAATATCCAAAGGTGTTCCTGCCATAACAATAGGACGTGGTGGAAAAGGAGGTTCTGCGCATGCCTTGGACGAATGGTGGGTTAACGACAACGGTGCAGATGCAATAAAGTTGGCCTTACTGCTAACCTTGGCAGAAGCAGGAATCTCTAAATAAACATATGCACATGAAAAGTAAAGTAGTCTTTCAATTAATTTTCGCTGCACTCATTTTATTAGGTTGTGAAAATGAGCAAAAATATGATATCTTAATTCTGAATGGAGAAATCTATGATGGTTCTGGCGATACTCCTTTTAAAGCAGATATCGCCATTAAGGATTCAACTATTGTTAGTATTGGGGACTTATCAGAATACAAGGCAACAAGAATAATCGATGCAAAAGGCCATGCCGTTGCTCCCGGTTTTATTGATATGCATGCCCATCTGGACCCAATACTAAAACTTTCAGATTGTGAAAGTCATTTAAGACAGGGTGTCACTACAGCCTTAGGAGGGCCCGATGGGGGAAGCCCATGGCCCATCAAAGCGCATTTGGACACTTTAGAACAAATAGGTGTTGGAATGAACATAGCCTATTTGGTTGGCCATAATCAAGTACGAAAAAATATTATGGCCTTAGAAAACCGGGCTCCCACTCAGGAAGAGTTAGAACAGATGAAAGCCCAAGTAAAAGAAGCTATGACCGAGGGTGCTTTTGGTATTTCAACAGGCTTAAAATACCTTCCAGGGGCCTTTTCCAACGTAGATGAAGTTATAGAGTTATCAAAAGTTGCCTCTTCAATGGACGGTATTTATACCTCACATTTAAGAGAAGAAGGGTTGGGTCTTTTTGATGCAGTAGCAGAAGCAATTAGCATATCCGAAAAAGCTGACATTCCCGTGATACTTACACATCATAAAGCTATAGGAAAACCTATGTGGGGTAAAAGCGCAGTTACTTTGGCGATGGTAGACTCTGCCAGAACAATTGGTCTTGACATAAAAATTGATCAGTATCCATATAGCGCAAGCCATACGGGAATCTCTGTGCTCATTCCAAGTTGGGCAAGAGCTGGCGGAGCTGAAGCATTTAAAGAAAGGGTCCAAAATGTACAACTTAGAGATAGTATTAAAAGAGGAATAATTTTCAATATTCTTAATGACAGAGGTGGGAATGACTTAACGCGTATCCAATTCGCCAAGGTAAAATGGATGAAAGAACTTGAAGGAAAAACATTAAAGTATTGGTGCGAATTAAAAGGGCTTGAACCAACATTGGAAAACGGCGCCGACCTGGTCATAGAGGCCCAATTAAATGGTGGAGCATCTTGTATATACCATGCAATGCACGAAGAAGATGTGGAACGAATCATGAAACATCCCCAAACTATGATAGCATCTGATGGCAGGCTTGTGAAACCTGGGCAGGGACACCCTCACCCTAGATGGTATGGTACTTTTCCTCGGGTTTTGGGTCACTATGTTAGAGAAAAATCAATAATAACCTTACCAGTGGCTATCTATAAAATGACAAAATTACCCGCTTCTTCTCTGGGGTTGACCGATAGAGGAATGATTAATGAAGGTATGAAAGCAGATATTGTTGTTTTTAATCCAAATACGGTAATTGACAAGGCAACATTTGAAGAGCCCCACCAATACCCAGAAGGTATTGATTTTGTTTTGGTCAATGGGCAGGTTACCATCGATCAAATGAATTATAATGGAACAAAGGCAGGAACGGTACTTAGAAAAAAATAGCTAATGTAGAGGAAGAGTTGATTTTTGCCAGTTTTAATAAAAGTAAAAAGGGGTGTCAAAATTGACACCCCTTTTCTTGAATTGAGAAACTAAGCTAACTCAAAACTAACAACTAATCTTTCTTACTGATTAACTGGTGTTGGCGTAAACAAATCTGGTATTGGATTTGGTAAATTACTGTTATTGTTAATCTCTTCCTGCGCATACAGAAAACGCTGTGGGTTAACTGTAGTTGTTGCATTATTCAAAGGAAAAGGTACTATCAAATCTGTCTCTGAACGTAGCCTTCTAACATCATTAAAAGGCATATAAGTACTAAATCCAGTAACATAACGTTCTTCGATAATTTCCCTTAAAACCGCCCTATCCGTGGCAATGTTATCCATATTCTCCATACCTCCAGCTTCAAAATCGGCGAGTACATATGGGTCATAATTAAAGGTCTCATCCCCATTTATGAGGTTGAAGGCAGCACCTGTATCCAAATAAGCTCTCAGCTCATTCAATTTATCAATAGCACCTTGCACATCATCATTTGCCCTGATCAAACATTCTGCCCAGATCAGCAGATTTTCCTCAAAACTTACCAACTTCATTGGTGTGGTGGCATCATCTATACCTCCGGTCTGATCTCCGTCCCCACTTATGTAAGAATAAGCTCTTCGCGCGGTCTCATCAGTTTTGGCGTTGTTTCTGCCACTAGCATTAGCTGGATCCACTAAGTCTCTGTAAAAAGCACCATCCCCTGTCATATCTCCTGCTCTACTACTGTTTACAAAATTGAACAAGATGTTACTATTTCCGGGAACATCTCCAATTGGGTTATAAGACATTGTACCTGCGCTACTATTAATTCCATTTACAACATTGGCCAATGCCTGTGCATATTGTTTTGTCTGTAAAAAGTAGCGTGCTTTTAGAGTATAAGCGGCGGCCACCCAACTATCCGCATCTCCTCCAAAGTAATTGTCTTGACTATTGGTTACGCTTGTAGTTGACCCATTTTGCAATTTTGGAATTGCACCGTCAAGCAATGTTTGCAAAGCAGCATAAATTTCAGCCTGCCCATCTAAGGTAGGATCTTCTGACCCGACCCCAGGGTTATCAGGCGTAGCGGCAGAATATGGTATATCTCCAAAAAGAGATGCGCCCGTACCTACAGCTAATGCTTCGTTTACATCTATGATTCCTTGTAAAAGTCCTACATCAGGAGAGATTCTTCTAATCTCTTTGTTTTGAACTAATATTCCATTGTAAAGGTGTCCCCAAACGGCATTGGAATCACCAGGAGTGTAATCATAGTTATATAATGTCTGCTGTACCAACTGCAAGCCTATTAGGCCTCCGGTATAGTACATACTTGTCCTGGCCAATTGCCCTTGTTGCACTTGGGCATTTGCCAATAATGTTCCTGCCAGTAATAGATCGCCAGAGGGAACCTCTACTAATTGATTTGGATTATCATTTATATCTAAGTAATCATCACAGGCGGTTGCCGATGTTAGAAAAATCAATGATAAAATTATTTTATATATAGATTTCATAATTTCCTACGTATTAAAAATTAAAATTGATTCCAAAAGCATATGTTCTTGCACCGGGGTTAGAGAAATAATCTAAACCACGTGCTCTACCCACTCCAAACTGATTAATATCAGGGTCAATACCTACAACATCGGTCCAGATAATTAAGTTACGACCAGAAGCAGTAAACTCTACAGAACTCAAACCAGTTGCTTTTTTAAAGTTTTCAGAGTCAAGCCTGTATGATAGTGATAATTCTCTTAGTCGAGTCCAACTACCATCTTCTACGGCAAATTCATTTAGCTTTCCGTCTCCAAAACCATATAAAGAGGTATAGTATTCTTCATCTAGTAAGACATTGCCTCCACCAAAGTTACCAACGTTTCCTCTGACTACGGAACCGGCAGTAAATACATCACCATCAAAGTTTGTTAAATCCTCCGTTAGTGTAATGGTCTTGCCAACATCTGCATGCGTTCCAAAGAAGGACAAAATAAATCGTGTTCGTTGTGCCAAATCATTCCCCTGACTGGTATCAAAAGATGCTGCTAAAGATAAATTCTTGTAAGCAAGATTGAATTGTAGACCTCCTCTCCAATCCGGATTCGGATCTCCAACTATAAGGTTTCCACCAGTATCTACTTGTGGGAAACCATTGGCGTCCAAAATCAAACTTCCATCATCATTTCTTAGAGCACCTTGAGTATAAAGCACTCCTAGGGGTTCGCCGTCAATAGCGACAGATTCAATGGAAGTTCCTTCCGAAAATTCCTGGATAAACTCTCCTGTTCCGTCAACACCTCTAACCACATTTTCATTGGTACTATAGTTTAACGAAATAGAACCTTTCCAATCTTCCTTTCTAAGAAAATCATACCTTAACTCAATTTCAAGTCCATCATTTTCTATTGTTGCGCCATTGGCATATATCTCATCAAAACCAAGTGAAGGAACCAAAGCAAGGTCTAATAAAACGTCTTCAGTTTTGTTCGTATAATATGTAGTGGACAAAGCCAGTCTGTTTCTTAAGAATCTTAAGTCTAAACCTACTTCATATTCTGTTTTGATCTCAGGTTTTAAGTTGGAATTTCCTAAACGTTCATCTAGTTGAAACCCTCCCCCAAAGTTTTCTAAAGCAATTTGATCAGAGAAACTTGAGAATGTTCCTACTTCAAAAACTGTTTGTTCCCTATGGGCAATTGGTACATTTGCTACTTGACCATATGCCAATCTAACTTTACCAAAAGATAAAGGACCTGAATCTTTTAATGCTTTAGTAAAGGTCCATCCTAATTCTGCACTAGGGTAAAAGAATCCATTATCAGATTCAGGCAACACAGAATGCTTTTCAAATGCGCCCCCTAATTGCAAAATAAGCTGGTCTGCATAGTCAAAATTTGCAGTACCATAGAAACGAATATTTCTTCTACTGGTTCTCGTAGTTTCTGAGCCAATATTTTCTTTGGCAGAAAGTTCGGCTGCATCAAGTGGGCTTCTAAAATTGGCAATAAAGTTATCCGCTTCTGTAAAAATTCGTTTACGTCTTCTATCATTGATACCAAAACCTACAATTACATTGGTATTCAAATTTTTGCTTAATGCATAATTGAAATTTGTAATTAAATCTCCATTATATTCCTCATTGTTAATGGTCTCATCGTTTAATAGTCCAAATCTTCTTGCAGCACCTGCAGTATAATAAGGGAAAAAGTAAACTCTTGTATCTACATAAAAATCAACCCCACCTCTAATAATGGTGCTAATATTGTCATTCCATTGATACGAAACTTCTCCTGTACCGATTAATCTGTTTACTTTGGCCGTACTTTCTTGTTCATTAACCGTCCAAAGCGGGTTGTTGTATATGACATTATCGCTGTTACCCAAATACCTTCTATAACCTCTATGCCTGTTAGGTGTAATAGAGCCTGAACTACTGTTGTAATTACCTATGTAATCCGTTTGATCAAAATCTGCGGGAGTACGAAGAAGTCCTAAATACAAACCTGCGGTGTTTGAACCTTGTTGCGTTCTATTGGAGCCTGTATGCACATAATTGGCTTTAAAATTAGTTCGCAACTTGTCCGTCAAGTTTTGTGTTAGATTAACGGTAAAGTTTGTCTTTTTGTAAAAACTGCTCTTGATAATACCTTCCTGATTTACATGTGCGGCGCTTATATAATAAGTGCCTTTTTCGCTACCGCTGCTCACAGAAACTTTATTGTCATAAGTAATCCCCGTTTGAAAGACTTGGTCAAAGTTTCTGTTAGTGAAAACTTCTCTAGAATTCTTTTGAGTAATGGGATAAATAATGTTACCTGTGGTCAAGGATTCAAAAAATTCACCGGAAGTATCAACGTCATCTGCGCCACCGGCTCTTTCAGAAATTCTATCTCCCCAAGACCGTTGTGCGGTAGGGCTAAAACTACCGCCATTACCTTGACCAAAAGTAGTCTGTAATGGGTGTTCATATGAAATTTGATCAATAGAAACACCTGTAGAGTAGCTTACATTAAATTTACCGGCTTTACCCTTTTTTGTGGTAATCACAATAACACCGTTTAAGGCTCTTGACCCATACAAGGCTCCTGCTGATGCTCCTTTAAAAACCTGAAAGGATTCTATGTCTTCCGGGTTAATATCGTTCAGCCTGGATTGCTGTGATACACCTGCGGACTGATCATCATCTCCCGAACCTGCTAAATTGTCGTTATTCAATGGAATACCATCCACAACAATTAAAGGTTGGCTCGAACCGCTCAATGAGCTTGTTCCTCTAATTTGAATGTTGGAACCAGCACCAGGGTCACCCGAGGTCGCATTAATAGTTACACCAGCAGCCTTACCGGCAATACCGTCAATAATTTTATTTTCCACAGGTTGTACGAGCTTATCTGCATCAATCTTTGAATAGGTAGATGCCAACTTATCTCGTTGTTCCACAAAACCTAGCGCTGTCACCACTACCTCGGACAAACTCTCTGCATCTGGTTGCAGTACAAAACTCATTGAAGAATCTGAGCCAATAATTCGTTCTTCAGTCCTATAGCCTATAAAGGACACTACAAGTGTCTCTCCTTGGTTAGCTTCAATAGTATAATTTCCATCAAAATCTGTCGTAGTTCCATTGGTGGTCCCTTTAACAAAAACCGATGCCCCGGGCAAGGGACCGGTCTCATCTGAGACTGTACCAGAAATCGAAACCTGGGAATACCCAATTCCTACCGTCAAAAATGCCAGTAAGAATGTTAAAAATGATTTTCTCATAAAATTTAGTAATTAGATAGTTATTTATTTAGTTGTTGTTCTGTTAATAGTTTCATCATTTCATAGGCAGATACTTTTCCTTTAAGTGTTATAAAATCTCTTGGGGTCTCATCCCCTATCTCATAGGTTATTCCAACAGCGTTATGTCTTTTTAAAAACCACCCTTTGGATACAGGTTTTGTACTTGTGGCACTTTTTTCATTCACAACATAATCTGGGATACCCGCTTCTAGGCCAGAAAACCAATTTTCAATAAAATTTGGGAGGTTCGTATTTTCCCTTTGCACGTTGGTATAAAAAACATCTTTCCAAGTGGAATGAAAATCCAATCCCAATAGTACTTTAACATGTTCTTCTTTAACAATACTCTCTATCTGTTTAGTTACGGCCAAAACCTCTGGTTGTCTATACCTTCCCCAATCCCTGTTAAGGTCCACGCCTTTACCATTATGCCGCCAATGTCCAAGATCCACCCCATCTGGATTCATCAATGGAAAAGCAATGACTCTATAATTTTTAAGGAAGTTATCTCTAAGTTCTCCGCTTTGTAGAATGGTCTCCAAAAAACTTTGAAAAGCAAAATACCCCGTTACTTCAGGCGGGTGTTGACGAGTAAGTAGCACAATAATATCTTTATTGGCTTTAGATCCAGAATAGATATCAAGCATTGGAATATCCCTTCCAAAATGGGTTTTTCCAATATTTTTTAGCTGTGTTATAGATTCATTTTTTTTGGTAAGCCCGGTATACCAATCCTTAACATCTTGAGATGTCTGCACTTCTTGGGCCGCAATAAGTGTAGTGTCTTTTATTACATTGAACTTGAGTATGGCGGTGGTATCCTTTAATGAGAATATTGTAGAATCTGCCTGCACCCATGACTTGTCCGCTGTTTTGTATTTTGGAACATACCTGTGCTTGTACCCTTTAGGGTAATTAAACTGAAAATAAACTTCTTTTTCGTTACTGGCCCAAGTTTTGAAAGCAAAATATGCGCTGTTATTTATTGGAGTGTTTTCAGGTAGAACTTCCAATAGCAAGGTACTGTCATTTAAACTGCTTATTTTATTGAGTCTTGCTCCCTCGAAATCATTACTGATGTAAATTCCAAATTCTGAAAAATGTAAAATCTTTTTGTTCTGGAAACCTATGTTTTTGTTTTTTGTGTCGACTTCATTTGGAAACTTTACCTTGTGGGAACTTGAGCAGGAAAAGACCATTGCCATAATAGCAAAAACTGTGATGGATCTTTTTAATCGCATGAGGCTCAGCATGGATTCTACAGAATAGAGATTATTAACTTATCATAAAATAAAGTTAAATTAACGTGCATGCTGCAAACCAATTTTCGGTTTGCAGGCATACCAATCTGAGCTGTTTTATAATAAAATATAAGCCCCGATATACTCTTACTTTTTTTTAATGAAAATGCCTAGGAACTTATAAAGGCCAAAGTCCAACAAAGTTGAGATTCAAGTATAAGGGACAGGTGTTCTTTTCGAGACATATATAGAATTCTCTGGAGATTTGCTTCAAAAAACAAACAAACTTTATACCCTAATTTTTCTATCCTCTTAAAGCCCAATTTAAGCGGTACAAAGGGTTGTGGAAATTGCCTAAAGTAAAATCTGCTCAGTTAAACTAAAAATCATAAGACATGGTGAGTAAAAACAAAAAGGATGAATTCCTTAAGTTAATTGACCGCCTTAATTTGTTAGGGGATTAAGCATAGACTTCTTGAGTTATTGCTAGGTTATTGAATAACTCAACAATTGATGAGACTTCGCTGTTTTTTCCAATTGGTATTGTAAAGTGGCCGTTATAGGATACTACTCTGTCCGTAAACTTTTCACAGGGTCAGAAATGGCGGCCCGAATCACTTGGAAACTTACGGTCAGTACGGTTATAATGAAAGCGGACATTCCGGCAATAGCAAAAATCCACCAACTTATTTCTATTCGATACGCATAACTTTCTAACCATTGGCCCATAAAGTACCAAGCGATTGGAGTAGCTACTAAAACCGATATCAGGACTAAACCGATAAAGTCTTTGGAAAGCATAGCCCATAAATTCATAACCGATGCACCTAGCACTTTACGTATACCGATTTCTTTTGTGCGTTGTTCTGCCATAAAGGATGCAAGACCGATGAGACCCAAACAGCTGATAAAAATTGCTAGTAAAGAAAAAATCCCCGAGAGTTTTCCGATGCGTTCCATTTCGGCAAATTTCTTAGCGTAGTTTTGATTTACAAATTGATATTCAAAAGGGACTGCTGGCACATATTCCGTAAACACATCTTTAACAATTGCCAACGCTTCGGATGCGCTCTTGTCCGGATTCAACTTTAATTCAATATAATTTGCATTGTAAACGTAGTCTATCATATAGATGGCATGTTTGACCGATTCGTAAGGCGATTCCGATAGCATATTCCTCACAACACCAATTATCTTATGTTCGCTATTGCCCCACTTGATTATTTTACCAACAGGGTTCTCAAGACCCATATACTTTACGGCGGCCTCATTGATAATGTAGGCTGTAGAATCAGTTGAAAATTCTCTCGAAAAGTCTCGTCCTTCAACAATTTCCCAATCTACTGTCTTTCCGTAGTCATGCGTGATGTAAAAATTAGCAAATTCAGCATTGAAGCCTGGGTCTTTTCCCTCCCACGAAAATCCATCATTGCTGTTGAATGCAGCCGTAAGAGGACTTGACGATTCCGACATTTCCACGATTGCATTCCGGTTCTTTAATTCGTTTCGCAGCAAATTGTACTTACCCTCATAGTCAGAAGTCGAGATTTCCATTATGATCAGCCCTTCTTTATCGTAACCCAGCGGTCGTTCTTTTGAATGTTCAATCTGTTCCCTGACGACTATAGTGCCAACAATGAGAATCACAGAAACCGTAAATTGCCATACCACAAGGACTTTTCTAAAAGCCGATACGGAACGACCTGCCTTAAAACTTCCCTTCAATACTTTGACAGGTTTGAAAGAAGACAAATAAAGGGCTGGATAGCTTCCGGCCAAAAGCCCAACCAACAGTATGCTTGATAGACATATTAGCCAAAACACAAAATTATTGTAGGGGAACACTATCTGTTTACCGGCCAATTGATTAAAAAACGGAAGAACGATCAAAACCATTAAAAGAGCCACACAGAATGATATGAAAACGACAACAATGGACTCGCTCAAAAACTGATTGACTAATTGCCCTTTGTTCGAACCCAAAGACTTTCGTATACCTATTTCTATATTTCTTTTAACGGAATTCGCGGTACTCAGGTTCATAAAATTTACACATGCCAGTAAAAGGATAAAAAAGCCGATAATACCGAACAACCAGACGTAACGTATGAAGCCACCTGTCTGAACACCGTTTTTCCAAGAGGATTTCAAATGCCAGTCGGCCATAGGATGAAGAAAGATTTCAGTCTTTAGAGCTTTTTGCGATGCGTCTAGTTTATCATATTTGATATTCTTGATTTTTCTGTTAACCGTTTCGAAGTTCGTATTGGCGGCAACTTGAACATACAGTTGATAGGAGTTGTCATCCCATCGTGGATTCTCGATTGCTGATTTGACCCAATCAACAGATGATGTATAAAGCTTCCAAGGTGCAATGAACATAATGTCTGAAAACTCTGAACTAATGGGCAAATCTTCGTACACTCCGGTTACTACAACATTAAGTTCATTATCTACTTCTACTACTTTTCCAATCGGGTCTTGATTTCCAAAAAAAGAGTTTGCGAGCGATTCTGAAAGAAGAATAGAATTAAGTTTTTTCAAACCATCACGGCTACCTTGCAACATTTTTAAGGAAAGCATTTCTGGAGCGCCCACATCCATATAGTTTCCTTTTTCCGTAAGCTTTTTGTCATCTTTTGAAAGGATATGCTCCCAAGTGAAAGAGGACATGACTACATGCTCAAAATTACCTCCAAAGCTATTCTCCAATTCTGGCCCCATAGGAGCAGGAATTGAATTTTGAGTTACCCTTTTGCCACTATTTGTTTGGTGCTGCCATACTTGAGCTATGCGTTCATAATTGTTGTGATATGTATTAAAAGAGAGTTCAGCTGTAATCCAAAGCCCAATAAGCATTACTACCATTATTCCAACCGCCAAACCACCAATATTGATAACGGAATAGCCTTTATTGCGTTTCAGATTTCGCCAAGCGATTTTTAGATAGTTTTTGAGCATGGTTCTCGTTTTTGACTAGTGGTACCTTCCAAAAAAGGTGATTATCCTTCGAAAAATTATAGGGATCGTACGATTCCTATAACTATAAGCATGCCATTTTTTATAACTAATTTAATATCAATTTATTACAAAATTATTGGTTGAAACCGATTCTCAAAACTGTAAAATATCTGTACAGGAAGTGTCCATTATTTATACGTCATTCGGGTAGGATTAAATAAAAGGAATGCATTTTTAATATATCATGATGGCCGGAGTATCTTAAAATGAACGTTTTTCGAAACAATCTGCTTATGGTTGTGAGATAATTAATCCCAGGTTTTTCTTGACTTTAATTGCCTATTATAAAAGTTCAATTTGCCATACCTATTTCTAAACTTTCTTAAAATTCACCGAAAAAGCCATTTAATGACCTAAAACGGTGGATTAAATGTAATTGGATTGTCCTGTAAAAGGTGAATTAACAAGAATACAAAAAGAGACCAAGAATAGGACACAATAGCAAGAGAAAATTCACTATCGATGCATTATCCCATAAAATGGCCGTATTGGGGGACAATTGATTTTACTTAAAAAATGTTAATTTACGATGATTTTTATACCAGGAAAATGGTCTATGTTTATTTTCTAACATTGTATTGTAAGAATAAAAATCGATTGTAATTAGTAATAAAATCGAACTAATAAAGATTCACGAGAATCCAATTCCCAACGCCAACTTAAATATGAACACAACCAACGATTTTCAACAGTTCGAAAACCTTGAAGAAGAACAATTACCCGTTGCCAAACATAAATTACATGATTGGACCCATTTTGCCGGACTATATGCCGCCGAGCATGTGGCCGCCACCGAGTTTGTCATCGGAGCCACATTTGTCGCCTTAGGAGCGAAAACAATGGACATTTTATTAGGACTGTTGATCGGCAATGTGTTGGCCGTTCTGAGTTGGACCTTCATCACTTCCCCCATTGCGGTCGATACGCGACTGAGTCTCTATACCTATCTCAATAAGATTGCGGGCGATTCGATGACCAAGCTCTATAATTGGGCCAATGTGATCATATTTTCGGTAATATCTGCAGCTATGGTTACCGTATCGGCTACTGCTGTCCGTTTTGCATTTGACATTCCTGCCCAACTGAACTGGTATCCAACCAATCTTTGGTTTATTTTAATTGTATTCGTTGTTGGTATAGTGGTGGTTTCAATAGCAATGTATGGATTTAATGCCGTTTCCGAATTTTCGGGTATTTGCGCACCTTGGCTTTTCGTAATGTTTACCAGCGGGGCTATGGTACTTTTACCTGCCTTATCCCTAGACGTGTTGGATAAGACTTCACCGAGTGGATGGAATGATTTTATTATACTGGGCAATCAATCGATATGGACGGGAATCGACAGTAACGGAGAACCTGGCATCGGCTTGGTCGAGGTAATCGGGTTCGCCTGGGCGGCCAATACCATTACACATTTCGGCTTAATCGATATGGCCCTGTTGCGCTTCGCGAAAAAGAAAATTTATGGGCTGGCCACGAGTACGGGAATGATGTTCGGTCATTATGTTGCATGGATCGCCGCGGGTATTATGGGTGCAGGAGCAGCAGTGATTTTAGGAAAATCCATTGTAGAACTCGACCCGGGCGATGTTGCCTACTATGCGTTGGGCTGGTCTGGATTTGTAATTGTAATCGTTGCAGGATGGACTACTGCCATAACTAACCTGTATCGGGCAGGTTTGGCGGCACAGGCCATCTTTTATAACCATTCACGGCGAGGAACTACATTAACAGTCGGTTTGATAACCATAGCGATAGCATGCTTTCCTTTCGTTTTTTCACAAATACTGCCGTTGTTGACCTATGCAGGGTTACTTGTGGTTCCTGTGGGGGCGATTGTATTTGCAGAACATCAAATTTTCCCTAGAATTGGCTTTACGCGCTATTGGTCTTCGTATCGCAAGTTGACTTTTAGTATGCCTGCCGTTGCCTCTTGGGCCTTGGGCTTGGTCTTCGGTTTTGGCTTGAATGCGCTCCTTATAATGTCTTTCTTTTATCTCTTTATCCCGACGTGGATTTTTACCATCTTGGTGTATACGGTGCTCGCGTCTCGTTATGGGGCGAAACGAAAATATCCAGTGGAAGCAAAAGAAGAAGAACTTCGGAAGGATTCGATCGAGCGATTTCAAGAACAGCAGGCAACTAATGAGCCGATTATTTCCAAGGATAAATCTTTATTCTCCAAAGGATTAAAAATCATAGCGATTACGGTTTTGGTTATTACCTTGATTTTGGCCTGTAATGTCATGTTCGGTAGTGCCACGGAAAGTGGGTATGTAGAAAATCGTGAAATATTCTATAGATATGCCTTTATCAGTACATTGATTTATTTCATAACGGCCTATTGGGCTTTACAACGTGGAAAACCAAAAAAAGAAGAGCACTAATGAAAAATACTGTGATACTTAATCAAAAGAATTTGAATCAGCTTGCCGACCGTATTCCTGTCCCGACATTTGATCGCAGTTCTCATAAGGTTGGAATAGTCCATATCGGTGTCGGAGGTTTTCATCGGACGCACCAAGCGTTTTATACACATCAGCTCCAAGAAAAATTTAAGGCTCCTGAATGGGGTATTTGTGGTGTTGGTTTGCGGAAAGGTGATCAAAAAATATATGAGGTTCTAAAAAAGCAAGATCATTTATACACGGTTCTGGTGAAACATCCAGATGGGAAAATAGAACCCCGGATAATAGGTTCAATAATCGATTTCGAACTAGGTGTCGATAACCCCGTACCCGTCATAGAGCGCTTGGCGGACCCGTCAACCAAAATTGTCTCTCTGACTATTACCGAAGGGGGCTATAATTTTAATCCATCGACAGGAGAATTTGACTTTGAGAATCCTGATATCCAACACGATTTGAAACATTCCGACAGCCCAAAAACAATATATGGGTTCTTAACGGGCGCTCTAAAAAAACGTCGTGAAATGGCACTGCCGGGATTCACCGTCATGTCTTGCGATAATATTCAGCATAATGGTGATGTTGCACGTAACATGTTACTATCATTTGCTCAGAGACAGGATGCGGCTTTGGCCCATTGGATTGAACGGGAGGTATGTTTTCCCAATAGTATGGTAGACAGGATAACACCCGTTACGACCCAGGCCGATATCGATTATTTGGAAAAGACCTACGGAATAAAAGATGAATGGCCGGTAACTTGTGAACCATTCATACAATGGGTCGTGGAAGATAAATTTTCAAATGGTCGGCCTGAATTCGAAAAGGTGGGTGTGCAATTTGTTCCTGATGTGAAACCCTATGAAAAAATGAAACTCCGCTTACTCAATGCGGGCCATTCTGTATTGGGTATATTGGGTGCTATTCACGGGCACCAAACCATAAACGCCTGCATGGAAGACGAAACTTTTGTTATCTATTTGAGAGCATTTATGGATAAGGAAGCCACCCCTGCTCTGGACGAAGTAGAAGGTATTGATTTAGAAGAGTACAAAGACAGTTTGATCGAGCGATTTGCCAATCCGAATATAAAGGATTCCGTAAGCCGTATTTGTTCGGAAAGCTCTGCCAAAGTGCCAAAATTTTTACTCCCTACCATCCAAGAAAATGTGACCCGGGGAGGAAGTATTAAATATGCAACATTGGTAATTGCCGCTTGGTGTTATTACAGCGATAAAGGAATCAACAAAAATCAACAACCCCTTGAAATTATTGATGCCTTGAGTGGGGAACTGCACCAAGCGGCCAAACGAACCGAAACCGACAGTCTGGCATTTATCAAACAGGAAACTCTTTTTGGCAATCTTACTAAAAATGAACGATTTACAGAGTTATACGCCGATATGATCCAAAAAATCTATGATGATGCCGATATCAAAAAGTATATACAGGATATACTTTAAAAGCTAAATTTTTGGATAGTCCCTTAAAACGAACATTTTTTGGGAATCTACTCCTTCTGCCCAAAAAGTCCCATAAAATGCCCGTTTATCAGTACACCTATCATCCACCAGAAACTGTTTTATGTGGGTACTAATAGAGAAGACATGAAGAACTTAGAGCCCAAGGGTACATAACCCTTGAAAAAATAATGCAGGGTTATTTGCGTTCTAGCTGTTACATGTACTAATAATCAAATCTTACAATTATTATGAAACTTACTAAGTTTTTCTTTATGATTTTCACTGTTGTTGCGTCCACTGCCTTTGTTGGCTGTAGCAATGACGACGATGATACCATGGTCCAAGTAAGGGTCAATGGCGTGGTTTTCGATAACGGTGACGATTTCAATGGGGATGTTGATGGTGACTTCACAGGAAATGGTGGAAGTGCCACTAGGACATTCGTTTGGTTGAACAATCTGACAACAGCAGACTACAATGCTGATATTACAGCAACTACCGACGGTACTTTCAACATAGTGGTATTGGATGCTGATGGCACTACTGTTTTGAACAGGTCTTTGGACGGAGCGGTTGAGCCGGATTCCTTTTCTGGGGTAACTGATGCCGGAACCTCTGGGGTATGGTCGGTAACAATCACCGTTAACTCTTTCAATGGAGATGGTAGTTTCTCTTTGAGCGAAGGAAATTAAAATCCGAGAGGATAGATAAATACTTACAGGAAAGCCCCACCTTGGGGGATTTTTTTGTTTTTTATTATGAAATCTTTTAAAAAAGTACTGTATGGCCAACATTTTGTTTGGCCTTTTTAATTAAACCCAAATACTGATTCCCTACCTTATTTCAATATTTTTACAACACTCCCACAAGTAAGCATCGCATCACCAAAATATGGATTTCGAATTTCGTTTTCGGTACTTAACCAAACAGCTCCTCTATTGTTGTTGGCCATTGGACATTTTTGGACATACAAAGTATTGTCCAATGAATCCAAGTTACTAGCAATGGCGACAATATTTTCGTTCAGAATCACAAAATGGATACGTTGGTTTTCCAAATCTTCCTTCTTGGCGATAGCTTCCAACATCTCAATACTCTTATTTACGTGTGCTTTTTCCATAGCTCCCGTATCAGACAAATCGAGCTTCTTCAGAATTTCCAAAGTTGCAATGGCATCCATAGATGTTTTTGGTGCATCACCGGATACCAGAGCATCCTTTAATTTTAAATAGGCAGGCAATGCCGCTTCAAAATCTTTCTGGAAACCATCTGAAAATTTTATTTTCATCATTTCTCCCGAAATGTCTGAAGAACTATTGTTCTCCAGCATTCCCATATGGCCTTCGTGACCTGTCATGGTCTTGCCTCCTGTTTTGTTCATCATACTTTTTTTGCCTTGTAATTGTGCCGCGGCATCTACAGTAAAGGTTCCATTGGTCACGATTTCTTCACCGTAATCAAGGCCATTGGCGACCTCAATTTGGTCCCCACTTCTTGCCCCCAGCATTACCTCACGCATTTCAAATATGGGCTCATCCCCATTTGCCTTTACATAGACCAAAGAGCGTTCCCCTGTCCACATTATGGCACTTGAGGGTACCAGCAATGATGCTTGGGGAGTGACTAAACCGCTCTCAATTTTGCCAGATACGAACATCCCAGGCTTAAACATATCTTTTTGATTGCTAAGCGTGGCGCGTATAGTAACAGTTCTGGTCGTGTTGTCCAGCACAGGGTCAATGAACGTTACTTCACCATCAAATGTCTTATTGGGGTAGGCATTGGCAGCTATGCTGATTTTCTGTCCTTTTTTAAATTGGGATAATTGGCTCTCATAGACATCAAACTCAGCCCAAACCGTGTTCAAATTGCTGACCTTGACAATCGGTTGACCCTTTTTTAGATAGTCCCCTTCAGAGCTCATTACTTCTGAGACTGTTCCGGAAACTGTTGCATACACAGGGAAATTCTCCTTTACTTTACTCGAGCTTTCGATGCTATTGATTTGATTATCCGATAATTTCCAAAGTTTTAGCTTATTGCGTACCGCACTGTATAATTGTGGTTGCGATTCCCTTAGAGAAGCTGCTGTCAACAATTCTTGTTGTGCGGCCACCAGTTCAGGTGAATAAATAGTTGCCAGTAATTGACCCTTTCGAATCGCTTGCCCCTCATAATTTACATTCAATCGTTCAATCCTTCCATCAAAATAGCTGGCTTGCACGGCCATTGCTTCCTCGTTAACTGCAATCTTACCAGATAAGGAAATTGTGTTATCGTTATCACCCTCAGTATCTCCCACCACGGTGGTCCGTATGTTTGCCAAAGCCATTGCATTTGCTGTCATTTTGAACTGTTCAGGAGACAATCCATCAGCTCCTGCGTCCGCTGGAATCAAATCCATTCCGCAGATTGGACAATCCCCAGCTTCTGGCTGCATAATTTGCGGATGCATGGAACAAGTCCACATTTGTCCATTTTCCGGACTATGATTATGTTCTGTCATTTCCATAGTCTCGGTATTGGATTCTCCAAATAGAAAATATCCAACCCCCAAGCCAACGATAGCTGCAATTACGATATAAATAATATTCCTTTTCATCTCTTTCTTTTTAATCGATTTTTAATATTTACAATTGAGGGTGAACTTATATACCATAGGATAAATCCACTTAGAACTGTTATCAACCCTAATAATGAAAAAGCCCTAAGTACCGTGGTATTAAAGTTATCTCTCCCCTCATAATCCATCGTATGGGTCATCCATAGAAAATCAAAAATGCGCCAATCTCTGTGGCGAACCGTCTGGAACTTTCCATCAATGGTGGACACATAGGCCTTTAAGTTTTCATCGCTCTTATAGGTGATGACATAAGCGGGTAAAAGTTTTTCTCTGTATTCGTGATGTTTTCCCGTCTTTTCTATCAGGGAAACATCTGAAATTTCCAGTCCATTCCTCATGTAATTGCCAGCAACGTAAAGGGCCTCTTCTTCATTGATGGATGGCTTGGGGGTTCCATCCACGGCATTGAACAATCGGTTCTTGTTGATCCAATAATAGGGTTTACCATTGATATCCCTGATTTCAATCGAATTTATCCCTTCTTTAAGATTTAATAGGGAAGGTGCCATTAAATCCGAAAACGCGGGGGGCTGGTATTCCATGTTCTTAAAATGGTCACCGTGTATGTCATCAATATTTGTCCAACTAAAGTATAAACCACTAATGGTCCAGAACAAAAATTGAATGCCCAAGAAGATTCCTAGGTATCTATGTGATTTTCGAATCCATTTTGCTGTGTGCCTTTTTATCATGATCATCTAAATTTTTACTCGTTTTAAGCGCAATGCATTTGCAATTACAGATACTGAACTAAAGCTCATTGCGAGGGCCGCAATCATAGGAGATAACAATATTCCGAAGACGGGATATAATACACCTGCTGCAACTGGAACTCCCAAGGTGTTGTATATCAAAGCAAAAAATAGATTTTGCTTAATATTCTTCATCACGGCATCACTAAGGTTTCTGGCTTTGACAATACCATGAAGATCACCTTTTACTAGGGTAATTGCCGAACTCTCTATTGCTACATCCGTACCCGTGCCCATTGCAATGCCCACATCGCTTTTGGCCAACGCAGGCGCATCATTGATGCCATCGCCAGCCATTGCCACCACTTTGCCATCAGATTGCAGTCGTTCCACCTCTCTAAGCTTATCTTCGGGCAACATACTTGCTTTGAAGTCAGCCAGATTGAGCTCATTTGCCACAGCTTTTGCCGTTTCATGGTTGTCTCCTGTGAGCATAATCACGGCCACTCCTTTATTTTGCAACTCCTTTATAGCCTTCGCGCTGGTCTTTTTGATCTTATCACCAATGACCACATAGCCAACGACCTTCCCATCAGCTGATAAGTATGAAACCGTTTTTCCTTGCTGCTGATATTCCTTGGCCTCCATTTTCATACTATCGGAAATTGTTGCATTGGCATATTCCATTATTTTAGGATTACCAAGCGCCAACAATTTTCCATCCACTATTCCCTCAACACCTTTTCCGGTCACCGCAATGAATTGTTCAGCTTTTTTTGCTTTTGCTCCTTTTTCTTTACCATAAACCACGGTCGCCTTGGCCAATGGGTGTTCACTGTTACTGTTTAGAGCAACAATCATTTCAAGAATATCGCTCTCATTGAGGTCTTGACTGAACGAACCCACTTTTTCCACTGTTGGCTTTCCTTCGGTGATGGTTCCTGTCTTATCGACAATCAAGGTGTCCACCTTGTCCATTTTTTCCAATGCCTCCGCATTTTTGATGAGCACTCCATTTTGGGCACCTTTTCCTACACCCACCATAACAGACATGGGTGTAGCCAATCCCAACGCACAGGGGCAAGCAATGATCAGGACAGCGATGGCATTCACCAAAGCATAGACGTAAGCAGGCTCTGGTCCCCAAATGGCCCAAACAGCAAATGTCACTACTGCAATTAGCACAACAATGGGAACAAAATAAGCGGAAACGGTATCTGCCAATTTTTGTATGGGCGCCCGACTGTGACTAGCATCATTCACCATCGTGATAATTTGGGAAAGTAGTGTGTCACTCCCTACTTTCTCGGCTTTCATCAAAAAGGATTGATTCCCATTGATGGTTCCACTACTGACCTTGTCGCCCTCAGTTTTGTTTACTGGGAGAGGTTCCCCCGTGATCATCGACTCGTCTATGGCACTGTATCCTTCTGTTATAACTCCATCCACAGGAATTTTATCCCCAGGCTTTACTTTTAGGACATCCCCTATTTCTATTGTATCTATGCTTACTTCAAATTCCTCGCCATCCACTACTTTTATCGCCTTGTTAGGTGCCAATTTTAAAAGTTCCTTCACAGCTGAATTGGTTTTGCTATGCGCTCTAGCTTCCAATAATTGACCGAGCAGTACCAGCGTCAAAATAACCGTTGCTGCCTCAAAGTAAACATGTACTGTTCCATGTTCCGTTTTGAACTGCTCCGGAAACACATCTGGCAAAAACATCCCAACTATGCTAAAAATCCACGCAACTCCCGCTCCTATTCCAATGAGGGTAAACATATTCAGATTCCAGGTCTTGATACTCCGATAGGCACGCTCAAAAAACATCCAAGTGGCATAAAACACCACAGGAATTGAAAATACGAACTGCAACCAGTTCCAATATTTCTGCTCCAAAACATTGTACAATGGATTGTTTGGAACCATCTCGCTCATTGCAATGAGAAAAATGGGTAGGGTAAAGGCCACCGCAACCCAAAACTTTTTGAGCAACTTATGGTAGGTCTTCTCCTCAGCAGAGAGATCCGGTTTCATGGGCACCAAATCCATTCCACATATAGGGCAGCTGCCGGGTTTGTCCTTAACAACCTCTGGATGCATCGGACAGGTCCATTTGCCACCCACTGAGCTCGTTTTCAAACTTTGTTCCTCGACCAAATCCATACCACAAACAGGGCAGTCACCGGCTTTATCATAGGTCTTATCCCCTTCACAGTGCATTGGGCAATAAAACGTTCCTGTTCCTTTGCCTTTTGGTTTCACCTTATTTTCCTTTTCAGGATGATGATGATGGTGTTCTCCAGGCAGATGTATGCTATAGTTGCCTCCCTCCTTCTCCAATGCTTGCTGAAACGTATCTATTTCGATATGGTATTCCATTTCGATGATAGCTTCCTTTTTTACCAAATTAACCACAGCACTGGTTACGCCATCAACAGCGTTAAGTGTTTTCTCAACGTGATTTCGGCAACCATTACAACTCATTCCGTGTATGTGATAGGTGTGTTTCATAGTTTTTAAATTAACCGCCAAAACTACCTATTGCTGTTTCCAAAGTTTTGCACAATTATGGGTTTTATTTATACAATTTGATCTAACGGTTTTCTATTCCATTCCCTTGCTTTTTGGTATACTCCCATTGACATTCCTGTTGCTGATTTGAACTGCCTTGCCAAATGGCTGCTACTGGTATAGCCCAATTGATAGGCTATTTCGGAAAATGTTCTGTCCCCCATTTGAACAAGCTCCTTCGCCTTTTCAATTTTAAGACCGATGAAGTACTTCTCAATGGTAATCCCTTCATGGGCACTGAACAATTTACTCAACACGGAATAATCTTTGTTCAACTTGTCTACAAGATATTCCGAGAGATTTTGGTTCAAATCTTGGTCTTGCAGTCCAACAATCAGATGGTTTTTGATTTGGGCAATCAATTGTTCTTTCTGATCGATTACCAGTTCAAAACCATTAGTGGTCAAAATCTCCCGAATCTTGCTCATTTCAATATCCGAACCCTCCTTAAATCGAACTTCTCCCAATTCAATATGGGCCACATAAAATCCGTTTCTTTCCAACTCAGATTTCAAAACCGATTTACACCGGTCGCATACCATATTTTTTACCTTAACTGAAGCCATTGTGGTTCGGGGTTTACTTTTTAATGGGTATGCCCATCATTTTGATGTTCTACGTTGGCCACATAGTCCATACCGCATTTAGGGCAAGTGCCTTCGGTGTCACTGCCACTACCTTCGCAGTGCATTGGGCACACATATGCAGATGTATATTCCTTGCCCTGCTTTTCGTTTGTTTCAATTTGCTCGGTATTGGCCTCGGTGTTTTGCTCCGTTTTGCCCTTGCACGATACAGAAAGTAATAGTGTTGCAAGCAAGGTGATCGCTAAAAATGTTTTGATTCTCGTGTTCATTATTATCAGATTTACTTGTTTATTAAATAATTGATGAGTGCAGATTGCATGTAGTACAGTTGCACCGATCGGATTTGATTTAATTGAAATTTTAGTTGGAGTTCTTGAATATCCAGCACATCATTGAAATCAATGGTGCCAGTTTCATAATTCTTTATCAGGATTTGCTCCGCGTCTTCGGCCTGTCTCAAATTTTTAGCCTGGGTGTTAAAAGCAATGCGGGCTTCATTACGGATTGATATGGCTTTTGCCAAAGCCGACTCCAGGACATTGAATCTTTCCTGCTTTTGGAATTCAATTTCTTGTTTGCGGAGTTCATTCTGTTTGGTTCTGGAATCGTACCGTTTGTTGAAAATTGGAATGGACAGTGACACCATCGGCATTACGATGTCTTTACCATTATCACTGAAAGTCATATTGGGTCGCTCTTGTACAGGAACATAGTCCAGCCCAAAACCAAGCATGGGTGCACCCTCTTTTTGATTGACCGATTCTGCTTGGGTCACCGACTCATACATTTTGTCAAAACGTAGGAGCTCAGGGTTTAACTGTAAGCTATCAATAATCACAGGGTCATTTTCGGGAATATTTACTGCCTCGACCACTTCAACGGCCAAACCGGTATCCCGATTCAACAACGCATTGAAATTGGCTTGTTCCGCCACAAACTGCTCCTGTAAGATTTCCTTTTGCTGCTGCAGTTCGTTCTGGCGAATTTGCAATCGCAAAACATCCACTGCACTTGCCTTGCCTACTTCCACTGAGGTCAATGCCAAGGTTTCGTAGGTTTTGAGCAATTGAATGTTCTTGTCCAACACACCTTGCTTGGCCTTTAGGCTGTACAGCTTGTAATAGGACTGTGTCACGGACAAGGCCAACTTTCGTTTGGCAACAACGTAATCCACATAGTCTGTTTCAGCCATGGCTGTGGCATACTTTTGACGAGTGGAAACCGTACCAAACCAGGGCAGCATTTGTTTGGCCGAAAATCGGGCTACTTGGGCCCCCGTTCTTGTCTCGGGTTCACTTACAAAATACCCAGCTCCGAATTCGGTATTGGGAAGCCAATTGGCCTCGTTCACCTTCTCCTGGGCAATGTTATATCGAACTTCATATGCTTGAATATTTGAGTTGTTTACCTGGGCTTCATTAATATAGGACTGCAACCCTTGTGCATTCCCCAAAGCGGAAACAAACAAAATGCCGATCATGATTTTTACTTTTTTCATTTGTTTGCTTTTTTGAGTTGAACTTCTTTTCGCCAACCAAACAATACCGGAACAACAAAAAGGGTAATGAGCGCAATGAGCATTCCGCCAAAACTTGGAATGGCCATTGGTATCATAATATCACTTCCACGTCCTGTGGAAGTCAGTATTGGGAGCAACGCCAATATGGTTGTTGCCGTCGTCATCAAACAAGGCCTAATACGTTTTTCGCCCGCTTCGATAACAGAATCGTGAACCTCTTTTAAGTCCATTGGTCTATTTCTATCAAAAGTTTGGGTAAGATAAGTTGCCATGACTACGCCATCGTCCGTGGCAATTCCAAAGAGTGCTATAAAACCTACCCAGACGGCAACGCTTAGATTGATAGTTTGCATCTGAAAAAGGTCTCGCCAGTTTTCACCAAAAAGATTGAAATTGAAAAACCAATCTTGTCCGTAGAGCCAAATCATAATGAATCCACCTGCAAAGGCAACAGCAATACCTGAAAAGACCATAAAGGAAGTGGCAACACTTCTAAATTGGAAATACAATATCAAAAAGATAATGATGAGTGCCAATGGCACAACGACAGACAAAGTTTTTTCAGCTCGCAACTGATTTTCATAGGTTCCTGTGAAAGCATAGTTGATTCCCTTGGGCACAATAAGCTCACCATTGTCAATCTTGGCTTGAATAGCTGCCTGGGCGTTCTCTACCACGTTCACTTCGGCAAAGCCGTCCAACTTGTCGAACAATACATAGCCCACCAAAAAGGTGTCCTCACTTTTGATAACCTGCGGACCCTGTTCGTATCGCATGGTAACCAATTCACTTAGTGGTACGGGGCCTCCCTTGGAAATCGGCACGTAGATATTGTTCAAATCATCGGGATTGTTACGTAGTTCCCTAGGATAGCGCACCCGAACTGCATAGCGTTCCCTACCTTCAACCGTTTGGGTCAATGGCATTCCGCCTACTGCGATGGAAATAACCCTTTGTACTTCTTCGACCGTGACCCCATAGCGTGCAAGTTTTTCCCTGTCAATATCAATGAGCAGATAGGGTTTTCCAACAATACGGTCTGCAAAAACCGCCTGTTCTTTAACACCATCGGCTGTTTTTAAAATGTTTTCCAATTGTAGACCGAACGCCTCAATTTCCTTTAATTCCTGGCCTTTTACCTTGATACCCATTGGCGCACGCATTCCAGTTTGTAGCATGACCAAACGGGTCTCGATGGGTTGCAATTTGGGTGCGGATGTCACCCCGGGAAGCTTCGTCACTCTTACGATTTCATTCCAAATATCATCCGGGGATTTAATTTCTGGTCGCCAATTTCGGTAGTACTCCCCATCGTTATCTTCAATGAGTAAATTTCTGTCGATACTGGAGAAAGACCTCTCGACTTCGCTCGAGGTGACATTTCCGCTCAAGTTGGGATTTGCAACTTTTTTCCCATTTTTCAGCACGAAATACCCCTCATCATCAGTTCTAAAACGTTGGGGTTCGCTATCAGCGTTCAATTCGTATTCCGCACGATATTGTATCATGTTTTCATACATGGAAAGGGGTGCTGGGTCCAGGGCGGATTCCGTCCTACCCGATTTCCCAACCACCGTTTCGATTTCTGGAATACTGGCAACCGCCATGTCCAATTGCTGCAACACTCGTTTGTTCTCTTCCACCCCGGAATGTGGTAATGAGGTAGGCATCAAAAGAAATGAACCTTCATTGAGTGCGGGCATAAACTCCTTGCCTGTATTTCTCATTATCAATACACCAAGAATCAGTATTGTAGTGGGTATTGATAGGAAAAGTATTTTATTGCATAATGCCCATTGAAGAATCCTGGTGTAATAATTTCGGAATGCCCAAAACGTTCCTAATAATCCAAAACAAATAACACTTACAAAAAGTAAGTTCATTATAATACTTCGGTCAAAGCCCAAAGGTCTCCAATAGGTAGCCAAAAGGAAAATTATTGCCGAAACTGAAATAACGATGTTCAAACGGGTCACCTGTTTTCCTGAAAGTGTATATCCGTTGAATAGGCGTGAAGCTAGTTCAGGGTTCTTTAAAGGTCTTATGGTTCCAAAAGCCATCAATACTAACCCAATCCAATATCCATAAACTACGGCCACAAGACCTGCTATGATAAGGGCAGCACTAAAAACATAACCTATTATACTTTTGCTTCTTTTCCTTTTAAAGAAAATGGCAGCAAAAGGGGGTATTAAAAAGAGTGCAACAATAATCGAAGCTGTAAGGGCCATGGTCTTGGTAAATGCCAACGGCCGAAACAACTTTCCTTCGGCACCTATCATTGTAAATACAGGAATAAAACTGATGATAGTTGTCAATACAGCGGTCAGGATTGCCCCTGAAACTTCGGTAGTGGCATTGTACACCACATTATTGATTGTAAGTTGTTCATTGCCATTCCGCTCTTGGTTTTCATCAAGATGTCTAATGATATTTTCGGATAATATGACCCCAACATCCACCATTGTACCAATTGCAATTGCAATACCGGAGAGGGCAACGATGTTCGCATCCACACCAAAAAGTTTCATCGAGATAAATACCATTAAAACAGCTACAGGTAGCAAGCCAGAAATTAAAATAGAAGCTCGTAAGTTGAATACCATTACTATAATGACAAGCACCGTTATAAGAATTTCAAGGGTCAAAGCTTCATTGAGTGTCCCTAATGTCTCTTGAATCAATTCAGTGCGGTCATAAAAGGGAACAATGGTTACTTGAGAAGTACGCCCATCAACCAATTCCTTTGTTGGCAGTCCTGATGAAAGTTCCCCTATTTTTTCCTTAACACTATTTATGACATCCAATGGATTTGCACCGTATCTTGCAACCACAACACCACCTACGACTTCGGCTCCCTCTTTGTCTAACATCCCTCGTCTTGTGGCCGGACCCAGATGCACCCTGGCCACATCCTTTATACGAATAGAAGTATAGTTTTCAACATCTACTACTGCATTCTCAATATCCGCAATGGATTTTACGTAGCCTAATCCACGAACCAGATACTCTGCCTGATTGATTTCCAAAGTCTGGGCTCCAATGTCTTGATTGGATTGCTTTACGGCTTTTACCACATCCCCCAGCTGGATATTGTATTGGCGCATCAGCTCAGGGTCCACATCGATTTGATATTCCTGGACATAACCTCCAATAGAAGCTACCTCAGAAACACCTCTTGCCGAGGACAGCGCATACTTTACATAGTAATCTTGAATGCTACGTAGTTCGTGCAAGTCCCATCCTCCGGTAACATTGCCATCTTCATCACGTCCCTCCAATGTGTACCAGAAAATCTGTCCCAAACCCGTAGCATCAGGTCCTAGGGATGGATTCACACCATTTGGCAGCAATCCAGCGGGCAAGGAGTTCAGTTTTTCTAGAATTCGGCTTCTTGACCAGTAGAATTCCACATCCTCTTCAAAAATGATGTAGATACTGGAAAATCCGAACATGGAGGAACTTCGGATGGTCTTGACCCCAGGAATTCCAAGAAGGGAGGTGGTCAAAGGATAGGTAATCTGATCTTCAATATCCTGTGGTGAGCGACCGTCCCATTTGGTAAAGACAATTTGTTGGTTCTCCCCTATATCCGGAATGGCATCTACTGCCACTGGATCACTTGGTAGAAAACCGATGTCCCATTTAAAGGGAGCGTGTACAATACCCCACCCCACAAATAGGGCCAGTAATAGAACCGCTACCAGTTTATTTTCGATTAAGAATTTTATCGCTTTATTCAGCATTGTTTTAATGTATTAGATATTTACAGTAGATGTGCGGATAAGTATAAACAGCACATTGAGCCCAAAACAGAAACCTGTATGGGATCACTTCGAATATCTAGTACATCAAATCAAAAAAGTCTCGTAAAGAACTTGATAGTCCTTATCGAGCAAGGGCGGCAGGTGCCCAATAAAAGAAGTTGTAACCGTTTCTACATCTTGGAACAAGTTGATGTAGGAATAGGTAAAGCTAACTAAAAACACTTGTTGCTTAAGGTCCAGGTCGAAAAAAGAGGTTTTTAAATCTTCCTGACCTTGCATGGTAAATGAAACTTCATCGCAACAGGACTTTTCAAATTCTGTTTCCATGCCATCGGAATCAATCTCCATACCGCATGTTTTTGCATTTGCGAAGAATGCCACATCCACCACTTTACCCATACATAGGTGCTTATCCACGGTCCATGAAACCGTTGACAACAAGACCAATAGGGTCAGCATTGATGACAGAATTTGACGTAAAATGTCCTTCATTTCACTACAAAACTACAAAATGTAAACAATTATTGCTTGGTTTAACAGAAGTTTAGAAAGTGTCCCGTAAAACGAACAATTTTTGGAACACTCTGGCACATAGTTAAAATGTATAAGGATGAAATCAATTCTACCATTAATTGAACTTATATTTAAAAGTCATAGCTTTGAGAATGATTTAATTCTGTAGGTTCAAATCATGGTTACCCGAAAACCTATTAGTACTAAACCCAACATAGTAGGTGTTTAGCAAAATAAGCAACCGTTTTCGTCACGTTCATTGTATTATTTAGACTAATTTGTACTAATTTATATTTTATTTTTAAAATACAAAACCTTGACAATCAATTGATTGTCAAGGTTTAAATATTAAAAGTCGGGATGACAGGATTTGAACCTGCGACCCCACGCCCCCCAGGCGTGTGCGCTACCGGGCTGCGCTACATCCCGAAAATGGATTGCAAAAATATAAATTTAAATGAAAACGACGTTTGAATTTTCATCAATTAAACAATCTAAATTGCAGGTTCCAGATTTTTTAAACCCCCGAAAGGAATTCGCGGATTTCAATGCAAAAAGCTTCCCTTGCTTCTGCTGAATCATTGGCCGGATTAAGTAAAAAATACCCTAGTGTCTGATTTTGGCAAAACTCATCCAAATTTTTTCCCTTCCATAGATGATAGCTCATCAATAAGGTATTGTAGTCTATTTTGTATGGCTTGTCTACCTCACTATACCCATTTAGGTAAAGATTCAATTGAAATACAGAATAGTCAAGGTTTTCAGATTCGTAGGTTAAAAAAAAGGAGGGAACTGGTGTAGATTTGTTTTTATCCATTAATGAGCACGTTTAAGAATTAGCCCATAAACTTCATAGATGCAGTTCTAATATATAGTCTCTAGAACAACCCATTAAGACAGAGCTTTATATTTCTTTAAATGAACTATTGCTTCTTTAGGAGAATTAAATCTATTGGTTAGATTATACAAATTCAAATAATAAAACTACAGTACACTTGTAAATATACTCAAAAAACGATTATAATAACTTACCTGTAAAGTGTAAAATGCCCTACATATTGTTGCTTATCTCTGTCATTTGCATTGACAACATACCAGTAGTCTCCAGTGGGTAGTTCATTACCTTCGTAAGTACCGTCCCATCCCTTAACTTGGTCCAGTATAGCTACTACCCGACCATAACGATCGTAAATTTTCACTTCCAGATTTGGGAAGAAACTGCTATTGCCAAGTCTCCAATAATCATTAAGATTATCTCCATCAGGGGTGAAAAAATTTGGAATCTCTGGCATTCCATCAAAATCAAATGGCATTACCAAATTAGCCACACAGCCGTTTTGATCTCTCACCATTATATTGATGTTGGCATCCTGATTAATTGTAAAGACATTTAACTCCCCAAATGATTCTCCTTGGAAGAAATACTCATATCCTCCAAATCCACCACTGGCTATTGCCTTAATTTCGTTGGGACCTATTTTTTCTGCCTCCAGGATCAATGGTTCATATGCGTCTATTTCAAATTCCACAAAAGTCACACATCCATTTTGATGGTAAATGTAAACTGTATGATCACCCGGTGGCAGGTCTCCGAACACCCTCTGATCGCTTGCCAATTGAATATCATCTACATCCAGTGAAAACATGAGATTTGGCAATAGCGAACTATCTGTAATTGAAACAGTAGCCGTACTATTTGGGAAAATACCGTCACAACCATATTCAACTATTGGTTCTGCCATAAGTTCTATGCCTAATCCAATATCAGCAGTGATATTTGTTTGACAGCCATTTGCATCCCTAATAAAGATTACATAGGTTTCTCCTCCTTGAAGACCATCAAAAAACATTGTGTCATTCTGGACAAAATCCGCATCATCAGCAGAATTTACACTAGTGTAATAAGGTGCTGTACCTCCAGTAACGTCTAAAGTCAATGTTCCGTCCATGTCACCTAAACATATTTCTGGGGTGGTGGCAGCTATACCTGCCAACAGTTCCATAGGTTGTGTTATTTCTACTGTTCTTGTTATGGTACAACCTAGATCGTCTTGAATAATTACATCATAGGTTCTTGGAGACAAATCATTAAATGTTTTCCTATTCGGGTTAACAGGATCATCTCCTTCAAAAAATTCGCTTAGTGTATCTGATATTGAATATCTAATTGCTCCAGTACCCCCGCTGGCTTCTATTATAATCTGTCCGTTACTGTCGCCATGACATACAACCGGAACGGCTTCTAAGTAATCCAAGACCAAGGGTGGTTTTGGTTCTATAACGATTGGTGTAGATATTGCTTCACAACCACCACTTTGTGCATATACATAATATGTGCCTGGGTTTAGATTTCTGAAGATACCTGAACTCTGCGCCGGTCTTACTGTATTTGCGACCGTTGGATTTGGCGGAGTGTTAGAATTTAAAAGAGTGTACACATAGCTCCCTATTCCTCCAAATGCTTCTGAACGTATAATTCCTGTAGCCTCACCAGCACAATTAATTGTTGCATTTGTTAGATCTAAAGCAATGACCAATGGTGCTGCAGGATCTAAGGAAATTTGATTGGAACTCTCAAAAGGACATCCATTGGAGTTTTGAACTTCATATTGGAATGGTCCTGGGTCAATTGTAATATCCACAGTAATTTCTATACTGGTCATACCAGCTCCAAAGGGTGTAAATGGGTCGGCTGTGCCAGATCTACGGTAAAAATAATCTACCCCAACTTCTGGATTAGTCACGCTAAGCCCCATTCTTCCCAAATCACCACAACCAGGTGGCTGAAGCTCGACCAGTTCAGCAATTACAATTTCAGGATCTTGAATGGTTATGGGAATTGTTGTAAAGCTACAGTTCCATCCATCAAAAATGGTAATAGTATATTGTCCTGCAGATAAATTAGCAAATGTTGGAGTTGTTTGAAGACCACTATTGGTACCGTCTGTGATTCTGTTTAACTGATACAGATAGTTACCAGCTCCTTGGCCTCCTAAAATATTATATGCTTCAATAATACCATCATTATCATTATTACATGCTAAGGGACTCACCACTTGAATATCCGCAGATATTGGTGTAGGTAATGGAAGGTTTATTGAAGTGGATTCTTCACAACCTCTAAAATCCCTAATATTTACCGTATAATTTCCTGTGGACAAATCCTGAAATATTGGGTTTGTATTTGGGTAATCAACCAAAATAGTGGTGCCATCAGGGGCAATCAACTGATATTCATAAGTTCCCCAACCACCATCTCCTGTGGCCGTGATCTCACCAAGTCCTGGAACATTACAGGTAACCTCTGAGGTTTGAATTGCAGTAACCGTAAGTGCTCTATCTGGAGATCTTACTGTGACAACATTACTTGCTACATCGCAGAAAGGAGTATCCAAAGCTTCCACATAAACAATTAGATTGCCAGCTGGCAGACCAGTTATGATTTCTGGGCTATTGATTGGTGCATTGGTATCAAAACTTCCGGTTACGCCGGTAGTAGTTTCAACTCCTAGGTTATCTCTTGAGAAAACTTCGTAATTGTACGTACCACTATAATTATTGATTTCTAAACTGATTTCTCCATCATTACCATTAAAACAAGTAACCGGTCTTACCTCAGCTATTACGGCCTCTATGTTATTGTACTCTGGCATGTTAACCGTGGCTGTTAGGTAAGAACAACCTCCGTTCCCAACATCAGTAACCGCAAAAATATAATCACCAGGTGTGGAAATTGGCCAAACTACACGGTCCGTACCTGAAGAACTTCTTGCCGGTTCTGAACCTAAAGGCAAAATCTCAACTTCGTAATTTCCAGCACCTTCATTTACAATGATAGTAATGGAACCAGGACTTACCCCTGCACCAGAAGCATCACACGTAATTTGACTTACATTATAACTAAATGTAATGTCTGTAGGGGTATTTATATTTACCGTCGTCATTTCTTCACAACCATTCTGATCTCTAGCGGTAAGAGTAATACTTTGATTGACACCATTGTCTATTACTTCAAAAGTATTGCTTGTTTGAAAGTTGGTTCCATCAAATTGTGGTGTACCATCGTTCATGCTATATGTGTATGGACCTGTTCCTGTGGCGGCCCCTGATCCATCACCATTGGTATCCGTAAAAATAGTAATGATTGCAGTACTGAATTGATTACTAGATGGGTTACAACTAAACTCGGTATTGATGGCATTTACTTGTAATAATGTTGGTTCATCTACAAGTATGTTTCCAGAACGATCTGTGCAACCCCTATCTGAAACCACCTCTACCTGATACGTATCCGGTGCTAAATTATCGAATACTGGAGATGGTTGAGGCCCAGCAATTATTGTTGCACTGGCACCATCATATAAAATATAGTTAAGCGGGGTATCTGTATCACTACCTGGCTGTAATTCAACTATAATTGTTCCATTATCAGCTCCGTTACAAGTGATATCAATGCTTGGTGTAGCTGTAATAACTGGTGTGTTTACTGTAGAAACATTAACAATAGCTTCATCTGAACATAATGGCAATGTGTTAGAACTTAAATCTGTAACCAAAATGTTATAATCACCTGGCAATACACTGCTAAACGTGTTTGAACTCTGGGCAGGTCCTATGTTAGCCAATGTTCCAGCATCCCTAAGCTGAAATTCAAAATTGCCGCTACCACCAGTTGTATTCACCGTTATTTCACCATCACCCGCATTACAAGTTGGGAATGAAGTTGCATCTGCACTAATGGCAAAGAAATCAAACACATCTGCCGTGATAGTATCTGTACATCCGTTACCATCCCGTATCGTTATCACATAGCTTCCTGGATTTGGTACTACAAAATTGACACTGCTCTGAAACCCACTTCCAATATCATAAATAAACGTTTCCTCTGGTAAACCTGAACCGGTTGATAGAGGAGCGGTTACATCTATTTGGTATCCGCTTGTGGCGGTACATTGATTGATAACATCGATTGCTGGGGTTGGAATTCCAGCTTCTTGCGTTACCGTTTCTGTTACCAAAGCTGTACACCCGTTGGCATCTTGAACATAAAAATCATAATCTGTAGGATAAGGTCCTGGTATTTCAAATGTAGTATCCGCACTGAATACTGTTGGTGCTGGATCGCCATTTGGAACATAAGCATACCCAAAAGGTGCAGTTCCACCAAAACCTCTCACCGTAACAAATGCCCCGGCATTACAGGTGGCCTCCACATTGTTATCAACAACGATTGAAGGTGAACTAAAACCAATAAACACCAAGGTGCTTGAGGTACAACCGGTATTGTCATCTGTTACAATAATTTGGTAGTTGCCCGGCGCCAATCCTGTAAACGTATCGTTAAACGGAATAGGTTCATTTGTTCGTGGAGTAGGCCCTGAAATAATGGCGCCTGTATCAGTATTTTCGAGTGTTACGGTGAAATCTCCTGGATTGGAAGAAATGCCGGAAACTTCATAATCTATTCCTCCACTACCAGCTACGTTACAAGAAGCTGTGGTAGCGGTAGCCGTCACCGTTACTGGGTTTGGAGCTGTGATGGGGTCAATTTCTTCTATATAAGTACAACCATTGGCGTCTCTTACCTCAACAAAATAGGTGACCCCGAAGGTTACTTGACCGGTGAAATCATAAGTGTCTCCACCAGAAGTAGCTGGATTAAAGATTGGGTCTCCAACCAACCTAAATTCGTAAGGTGCCGTACCTCCTACTGCTTGCACTCTGTATGTAAAGGCAGCACCTGAACATATAGCAGGTGGCGCATCCAGCGGAATTAAATCCAAGGTGTTTTGGTCAATTATAACGTCATCCCTATCCTCACACCCTTGGGCATCTGTGGTTACAATGGTGTAATTCCCCACTGGAAGGTTTGGAAAGTTAACTGTTGTACTTCCAGTTCCCATTGAAGAAGCAACAAGGTTACCTGCAACATCTAACAACACATAATCAAAAGGAGCAACACCATTATTTATTGTAGTAGAAATTGAACCAAGTACATTTGGAGCCCCACATACCGCAGGTGAGGGAGTTGCTGTTGCATCCAATGGAGCACTTGCCGCAATAGTTACACTGTAAGCTGGACTTACACAACCCCTACTGTCTCTAACAATAAATCCTCCATGGGTTCCTGGACCATAACCAGAAAAAATATTTTGAGAACTAAACGTCGCCCCATTGTCATTACTATATTCGTATGGGGGAATGCCTTGCGAGGTATCGGCAATGACCTCCACTATTCCACTTGTAGCGTCGCCACATTGCGTGTCAGTTCCAACAACTGAACCTGCTATGGTTTCAGGAGGTGTAATGGTTACAATGTTAGATTCGGTAGTACATCCTTGGCTGTCTGTAATCAAGAACTGATAAGTAGTATCAGTAGTAATTGAGCCATCATTAGGAATGCTATAGATAAAGGAATTTCCTGTAATGTTATTGTTGTCCGATGAATAACCACCTCCGTTTATCTGTACTTCGTAAATGTCATAGTTACCCCCAGAAGTATATCCATTGCTAATATTTACTTGAATTTGTGCAGGGGGACCAGCACAATCCAATTCTTGAATTGTTGTTGCAAGCGCTGTTACTTGGGGTTCAATAGTTGCTGTGACCGTATCTCTACAATCGTTTGCATCCACTACTTCTATGCTATAGTTTCCTGGTGTAAGACCGGAAAAACTATTGCTTGCACCCAATGCACCTCCATTAATTCTATATTGATATGGGGCAGTACCTGCCGTAGCGTTTACCACTAAAGTTGCGGCAGTAAAATTGTCATAACAAAAATCTGAGGCCCCTACGTCCAATGTCAATGTTGGAGCTTGCAGGATAGTAAGTGTAAAGCTATCAGTTACGGTACAACCGTTTGCATCGGTAACACTTACCTGGTACAACCCATCTTGAGAAAGGTTGGAAAAGACACTTCCATTTTTAGGTCCCCTTGTAGAACTATCTGGTTGGGTCAACGTATATCTGTTACCACCCCATCCACCAACAGTATTAACTCTGACGGCACCAATGTTCCCGTTTTGACAACTCATGTCGGTCACATCCAAACTAGAAATGGCGAAGGCTGTTGAAGGTTCTTCAATTACAAGTGTGGAAGTATCGGTACAATTAGTGTCTTCATCTGTAACCGTAATTAAATAACTTCCTGCAGCTAGTCCTACCAATGGTATAATTCCACTATTTTGACCGGTAAACAATGTTCCGCCGTCTATATCGTAGCTATAAGTAGTATTAAATCCATCAACTAAGAAACGACCCTCCCCATCAGTATCGCCAACACAGGTAACAACTCTGGTTTGTTGTGCCTGAACTCCTATTGAACTAATATCGGTTATAGCGTAATTCTCATCATAAGAACATCCTTCGTTATCTGTTACTCTAAACGTATATGTTCCAAGTCCCAATCCTGTAAATGTGCTGTTTGTTCCATTGTTTACTGCACTGGCGGCTGGAGCAATGATTTCATGATTGTAAGGTCCTGTTCCACCTGTAATAACTAATCCAACAGAGGCTGTAGTAGTAATACAATCCAAACTAGAGATGGTAAATGCAATATCTGTAGGTTTGTCAAGGGTATTAAAAACAATATCTGGTAAAGGCTGAACGCAACCATTGGCATCTCTAATTAATGGAGTATAGGTTCCTACCCCTAAACTGGCAAAAACTGGACTGGCGCCAAATCCTGCCCCGACACTATATTCATATGGGCCAGTTCCTCCAGAAACTCCGGAAATAGTTATTTGTCCTCCATTTTCATTTGCACAGGTTGGAACCGTATCTGGTGTTGCCGTAGCAGTAATATTGGAAGGGGTGCCGATTGTCCCAACAATTGGAGTTGTAGTACAGCTGAAAGAATCCTGTTCATACCTTAGAACAATGTCATATGTACCAGGTGCCAAATTGGAGAACACATTACTGGTTTGATAGCTAGCCCCATTATCGTTGCTATATTCTATCTCATATCCAAAACCGTTGGTTACATTTACTGTAATTCTACCATTATTTGATCCTCCACAATTGGCATCTTCTTCAGTGATATTGAAAATTGGAGGAGGAATATCCGGAACGTTTACCGAAGCACTTCTTTGACAACCATTGGCATCTTCTACCAAAATTGCATACGTGGCAGCCGTGGTGACTGTAAAAGAGGTGGTACCAGTATATGTTGGTCCAAAAGGACCTCCATCAACACTAAAACGATAAGGTGCGGTACCTCCAGAAGTGGTTAAATCCACATCAACAGAAGCAGCGCCACAACCAAAACTAGCAGAGGCCGTTGCGGAAACATCCAAAGGACTTATTCCATTTCCTATTTCAATAGTCGCTCCACCGGTATCCGTAGTAACCGTTTCAGAACAATCATTTGTATCTACCCTAATACTATATACACCAGGGCTTACATTTGCAAAAGTGTAAGCATCCAATCCGTTTGGACCAAAGGTATCGACTGTCACTCCATTTTTTATCAAACGGTAAGTGTAAAAACCTGGAACTCCAGAAACTTGAACATCTATGCTACCTAACTCACTACTACATAATATATCATTGGCGGTAACATCTACCGTTATATCCAAGTTTTGAATGTTAACTGTGTTAGATGGGAATAAACATGCACTTGCGGATACATTTTTTAAACGTACCCAAACTATATAGTTTCCAGGAGTTGTAATATCAAAGAAAGGGTCGTCTTGGTAAGGACCTCCAGAATTGTTTAAACTGTACTCATAACCCGCTGGTACATTGGTAACCTCTACCCTACCAGGGTTTCCACATATAATGTCTTCCTTGATCAATTGTGGGTCAAGCGGATTTAGTGTCGATTTAAAGTAAAAGAACTGACCAGAATCCACACGTACCCTAAACTCCCCAGCAGAATCAAGGCTATAGGTAGCCCCGGTACCAACAGTATTCCATGTACATGCTCCGTTAATCGTTGGACAATCATCAACCACGGTAGGTGCACATGTATTTGGGTCTAATTTCTGCCATTCATAGCTACCACCAGATTGGCTAAGGGTAAGGGTTCTAATATCACTGGTACCGCACAAGAAAAATTTTGCCAAGGTACTACCGTCATTAGGGCAAACAACTTCTTCATTGGCGCCTTGGATGATGGTCATGAACATACTTGCGGAACTAAAAACCTGAGTTTTGTCCGAAGAAATATCAGCTTTTGAAATTTCCGAAGTTTTTTCAGAGGTGGGTTCAACAACAGCAGATACTATATTGGTAAGTATCTTGTTGACCTCTGTTTTTGCTAGTACCGTGGAACAACATATTGATATGAACACCAACAACACGGCATATAGCAAATGCCTTGTTTTTTGAGGGAGCATAGGTTAAGTCTTGTTATAGCAGAATAGTTCGGATTTGGGACCTTATATTCTATGATTGTAATTATCTAAACTTATATTTTTCTTTTATCTTTCGACTATAATAAGCCGTAGTTCGTCTATAAAATCTATTATTTCAACGACAAATTATGAAAAAAAGTGCGATACTTCCTTATTTTTTCGTTGTAATGCTTACTTCATCTTGTGCCCAAAATTCTGATAAGGGCATAAATCTTCCCAAACAGGCTGATTTTACTGCTGAACTCGTAGTTTCGGGTATTCAAAACCCTTGGGGCATGGTATTTCTTCCAAATGGTAGGATTCTAATTACCGAAAAGTCTGGAAAACTACTTCAATATAGCAATGGAAGGACTACTGAAGTAGCCAATGTTCCTCAAGTGTATTTGCGAGGGCAAGGAGGGTTTTTAGATATTGAATTGCATCCCAACCATGATGAAAATGGATGGCTCTACCTATCCTATGTTTCTTCAAATGGTAATGGCAAGGGAGGAAATACGGCTATAATGCGGGCCAAACTGTCAAAAAACTCACTTACGGAAAAGGAATTGCTTTATAAAGCTGCCCCCAATACAACTAAAGGACAACATTTTGGTTCTCGGCTAGAGTTTGATAACGATGGATTCTTATACTTTTCCGTTGGTGATAGAGGAAATAGAGATGTTAATCCTCAAGATATTACTAAAGATGGTGGCAAAATATATAGGATCAATGATGATGGTAGCATTCCAAAAGACAATCCCTTTCTAACATCAACAGGAGCCAAAACGGCCGTTTATAGTTATGGCCACCGCAATCCACAGGGGTTGGCCAAACATCCAGAAACCGGAGCGTTATGGGAGCATGAACATGGCCCTAGAGGAGGAGATGAAATCAATATTGTTCAAAAAGGAAAAAACTACGGATGGCCCTTAATTACCTATGGAATCAACTATAGTGGCACTAAAATTACGGATGAAACCGCAAGGTCAGGCATGGAACAACCTATTTACCAATGGACACCTTCCATTGCTCCTAGCGGGATGACTTTCGTAACTTCTGATAAATATCCAAATTGGAAAGGCAATCTGCTTGTAGGCTCTTTAGCTTTTCAGTATTTGGAGCGAATGATCATTGAAAACAACAAAATAACCTACCGCGAAAAACTACTGGACGGTATGGGTAGAGTTAGAAATGTTCGACAAGCTCCAGATGGTTTTATTTATGTCGGTATCGAAGGAAAAGGAATTTTTAGATTGGTACCTAAGTAAAGTTCAAACCACCAATGAATTACTTCATTTCTTCTATAGCACGTTTTACAGAGCCATATTTTTTCAATGCTTTTTCCGCATCGCTGTAGTCCAATCCAAGTTCTTCCACTAAATACCGTGTACCGCGATCTACCAACTTTGTATTGCTTAACTGCATATTGACCATCTTGTTTCCTTTTACCCTGCCGATCTTTATCATCAAGGCGGTAGAAATCATGTTCAAGACAAGCTTTTGGCTTGTTCCACTTTTCATGCGAGTACTTCCTGTAACAAATTCTGGACCCACTTCAATCTCCATGGGGATATCAGATTCAACAGCTAAAGGTGAGCCTGGATTGTTAGTAATACCAGCTGTCAATAATCCATGCTCCTTGGCTTCTCTAATTCCGCCTAAAACGTATGGTGTTGTTCCGGATGCCGCAATACCTATTACAACGTCTTTCTTATTGACATCAAATTTCTTCAAGTCTTTCCATGCTTGTTCTGTGCTGTCTTCTGCAAACTCAACGGCTTTTCTTATGGCGGCATCCCCACCAGCTATTAGGCCAATGACTCTATTATAAGGCATACCATAAGTTGGAGGTATTTCGGAAGCATCTAAAATTCCTAAACGCCCACTAGTTCCGGCGCCAATGTAAAACAGTCTACCACCATCCAGAAAACGTTCCGCTGCCAAATCCACAAGTTTTGTTATTTGTGGTATTACCAGTGCAACAGAATCTGCTATTTTCTTATCTTCTTTATTGATACTCTCTAAAATGGTACTGGTATCCATTTGCTCCAAATTGTCATAATTTGAAGGATTTTCTGTAATTTTCTTATAATTCATTTCCATTACAAAAGATGAATCTCTTGGTTTCTAAAGAGGTTTAAAAGGTTATTGTTGGGATCCAATTCCGTTATCATCGTATTAATGGCATTGATATCACAAGTTTTATATCTGTGTTGGGAATTTAATTTTTCGGATATCGACAAAAGTACAGTTTTTTTGGAAGCCTTAATTATTGCCTTTTTAACTTGCACAATATCCCAATCAAATTCGGTTAGTCCAAACAATGAATCTACATAACCAGTTCCTATAAAACTATAGTCCACTCTAATCTCCGTTAATTGACGAATTGTACTTGGGCCAATCGCTATTTGCGAATCTGGCGAAATCTCACCGCCTATAAAAATAACTTTAACATTCGGCTTTGCAAGTAATTCCATCGCAACAGGAAGGCTCATGGTAAAACAGGTCAATTTAATTGACTCGGGAATTTGTCTGGTCAATTCAAGACAAGTTGTGCCCCCATCAATAAACACAACTCCCCCTTCCTTGAGCATCATCACGGCCTTTTCCGCAATTTTCTTCTTTTCTTCAAGAGCATAGATGTTGGTATTTCTTACTGTTGAGTTGGTAAAACCTAAAGAAACGGCACCTCCATGCACTTTTCGTAGCTTGTTTTCGCTATCAAGTTCTTTTACGTCCCTTCTTATAGTGTCTATTGAAACATCAAGCATTTCGGCAATATCAGTCAAAAGCACCTTGTTATGGAGTGCTACTTCATTTAAAATAACATGTTGTCGTTCTTCTTTCAACATAAATGATACATTAATACATGTAACTGGGGCAAATATATGAAAATATTAGTCATGCCATTTTATTCCGTTTTTATGTACAAAATGTTACTAAAAGGTTAATAATTGCATATAAAAGCATTAATTACAGCAATAAACAGCAAAAATGATATTTTTTTACTACATTTGTCATTCAGAAGTTAAAACTGTTCACCTATGTCGCAAGTAGCAAAAGTTAAAACATTGGATTACCCAAATGACCATGAGTCCAAAAAATTTGAAAAAATAGAAACGCAAATACATGGAAACTCTCAGGATGCATCCTTTTGGGTTGCCAATGAGATTGCCCAACTGATCAGGCAGCGTCAAAAACAAGGTAAAAATGTGGTTTTAGGTCTTGCTACAGGTTCTACACCTACCAAAGTCTATGATTACTTAGCAAAATTCCACAAAGAAGAAGGTTTAAGTTTTAAAAATGTAATCACTTTCAATTTGGATGAATACTATCCAATGAAGTCAGATTCAATTCACAGCTATGTTCGCTTTATGAACGAACATCTTTTTGATCATATCGACATTAAAAAGAAAAACATACATATCCCTGATGGAACTTTGGACAAGGAAGACGTACGTGATTTTTGTAATGCCTACGAAGAAAAAATAGTGCAAGCGGGTGGTATAGATATTCAAATATTGGGTATTGGACGAACGGGTCATATTGGCTTTAACGAACCAGGATCATCCTTAAAGAGTAAAACACGTTTGGTGCGCCTAGACAGAGTAACAAGATTAGATGCCGCCAGTGATTTCTTTGGACTGGAAAACGTTCCAACAAAAGCAATTACCATGGGTGTAGGAACCATAATGGACGCCAAAAGAATAATTTTAATGGCATGGGGCGAGGGAAAAGCAAGCATTATAGAGCAATCTGTTGAAGGAAGGATTAGAGAGAGTATTCCCGCAACGTTTCTGCAACACCATGAGAACTGCGAATTTATTTTAGATTCCGCAGCAGCTTCTTCATTAACACGAATAAATACCCCTTGGCTTGTAAGCGAATGCGATTGGAATGATAAATTAATAAAAAAAGCAACCTTATGGCTTTCTGAAAAATTGGACAAAGCGATTTTGAAGCTTACCAATGAGCACTACAACGAATATGGGATGGGTAGTTTGGTGGCAGAAATAGGTTCTGCCGAGCATATAAACCTTAAGGTCTTCAATGAGCTCCAAAGAACTATTACCGGTTGGCCTGGAGGAAAACCAAATACAGATGACAGCCAACGTCCAGAAAGAAAGGATCCATACCCTAAACGTTCATTAATCTTTAGTCCTCATCCAGATGATGATGTAATATCCATGGGAGGAACACTATTGCGTTTAGTAGATCAGGGACACGAGGTTCATATAGCCTATCAGACTTCAGGAAACATAGCGGTTTTTGATGACGAGGTGATTCGGTTTTTGGATTTTGCCACCGATGTACAAGACGACAACAAGGAACTGGAGAAAAAATTACTGGATGCCAGACAGTTCTTAAGCTCAAAAACTCCAGGTCAAGTAGACAGCCCAGAAATTCAAAAAATCAAAGGTTTTATTAGAAAAGGTGAAGCTCTGGCAGCTTGCAGATATTGTGGAGTGGACGAAAAAAATGCTCATTTTCAAAATCTGCCGTTTTATGAAACCGGTACTGTAAAGAAAAAGCCACATTCAGAACAAGACGTTCAATTGACCTATGACCTGCTGAATGAGATAAAACCACATCAGATATTTGCAGCAGGAGATCTTTCTGACCCCCATGGAACACACAGGGTATGTCTTCAGATAATATATGAAGCAGTTGACCGATTAGTTAAGGAGAAGGCTGACTGGATTGATGACTGCTATCTTTGGTTGTACCGCGGTGCATGGCAAGAATGGGATATTGCAGATATGGAAATGGCTGTGCCCGTTGGCCCAAAAGATATGGAACGAAAGAAAAATGCCATTTTTAAGCACCAATCTCAAAAAGATGCTGCAATGTTCCCAGGTAATGATCAACGTGAATTTTGGCAACGAGCCGAGCAACGAAATACGGAAACAGCAATAAAATATAATCAGCTGGGTATGGCAGAATATGAAGCTATGGAAGGTTTTGTTCGCTATAAATTTAAATAAACATTAAAAGAAGGGAGGCTATCAACGACCACCCTTCTTTTACAACAATGCTAAATTCTTTCTATAAGGTTTTAATAGAGGGTCATTTTTATCCAATTCTGTAATTAGCAAATCAATAGACCCAACATCACAGATTTTATAGCGTTGAACCGAATTGATTTTCTCAAATATTGATGGGACTATTACCTTTTTTGATGCATTTATCATCGCCTTTTTGACTTGAACAATTTCCCAATCGAATTCTGTAACCCCATCAGATGGATGAATACTATTAACACCCAAAAAACAGATATCAGCTTTCAATTCAGATAAAACCCCAATTGGGCCACCGCCAATAGTAATTTGTGAATCCTTATTGATCTTTCCACCAATAAATATGATTTCGATATTTGGTTTTGGTAACAATTGAACGGCGATGGGCAAACTAGGGGTAAAACAGGTTATTTTAAGATATGGTGGAATCAGTCTGGCTATTTCAAGGTTTGTTGTACCTCCACTGAGCAGAACAACCTGACCATCCTTTAACAAAGAAACCGCCTTTTCGGCTATTCTTGACTTTTTCTCCAATGAATAAATCTCACGATTGGCATAATTGTAATGATTAAACCCCAATGAGATTGCACCTCCATGAACGCGTTTTAGCTTATTGGCATCATGTAGTTCTTTGATGTCTCTTCGCACAGTATCTGGTGAGACTTTTACCAACTCGGCGATGTCTGTCAGCAAAACTTTGTTATGTATTCTCACCTCATTCAGTATAACCTGATGACGTTCTTCCTTCAGCATGGTTTGTTATTTAAGCAAATGTAAAAGTTTAAAAATTATGGAAAAATAATGCAAAAAATGGCTTGTCCAAATATATTCAACAAAAAATATTGCAAAACATTGCAAGATTTTCGATTATTTGCATATTTTTGATATGAACTCTACAATAATTAAGTATAACGAGAACTTGAATTAGTAACTAACTCCAACACTAAATGGAAAAAATTAACTTTATGATTGGAAAAAATTTGCGCCAATTACTGTTTTTGGTGTGCATGGTCCTAAGTACCAGTGCATTTTCCCAAAATTCAGGCTCCTTCTCTGGAGCAGTAACAGATAGTAGGAGCGGAACGCCTATTCCCGGTGTTTCCGTCTTCATTGAAAACACTTCTTACGGAGCTGTAACCGATTTCGATGGTAACTACAGCTTTCAAGTTAACCTGCAACAGGCAGACTACGTACTTGTTGCGAGTTACTTGGGGTATTCAACAGAAAAAATAAGTTTGAGCTATTCCGGTGGTGACATAACCAACAATTTTACTCTTTCTGAAGACCTTTTAAATCTCGATGAAGTAGTGGTAACCGGTAATCCCGCGGGTGTAAACAAACGTACTTTAGGTAATGCCATTTCCTCGGTAAAAGCAGAAGACTTGGTCAATAATGGAGCCATTGCCGTGGATCAGGCAATCTCTGGTAAAATCTCAGGAGCTCTGGTACAACAGAATTCTGGTGACCCTGCAGGTGGTATAAGTATTCGCCTTAGAGGTCCAAGTACAGTTTTAGGAAACTCAGACCCACTCTATATAGTGGATGGAATTATAATCAGTAATTCCAGTAATAGCAACAACTTGGTTGACTTGGGCGGGAATTCCCAAAATAGATTGGTGGATTTGAACCCAAATGATATAGAACGCATAGAAATCATAAAAGGTGCGGCTGCCGCAGCAATATATGGTTCAAGGGCAAGTAATGGTGTGGTTCAAATCTTTACCAAAAGAGGAAAGTCTGGAGACCCCAAATTTACTTTTTCCACCAACGTAAGAATCAATGAACTCAGAAACGAAATAGATTACAATACGGTACCGTTGGCCTGGGTAGATCCTTTTGATCGTGATAACCTTGAGACCGTAGCGGTTGATCGATTCAATCTACAAGATGAGTTTTTCGAAACAGGTTTTGGTATTGAGAATTTCCTATCCGTAAATGGTGGTAATGAAAAAACATCATATTACATTTCTGGGTCCTTTCTGGACAATGAAGGAATTATTAAAAACACGGATTTTCAACGAATCGGATTCAAAACAAACATTACCCAAAAGGCTTTCGATTGGTTAGATATAAACGCCGGTCTTAATTTTACCAGAAGTGTTAGTAGTGATATTCCAAATGGCGGTATTAATGCAGCTTACGGAGCCATAACGGGTTTTGTTTTTAGTGATAATTCCATAAACCCAGCCCCAGATGATTCTGGAGTTTACCCAGTAACCTCACTTTTGGTACCACGCACAAATCCCGCTGAAGCGGTAAACCGTTTCGATTTTGGTCAAAAAGTGAATAGGATAATTACAAGTGTTGGTTTAAATGCAAGGATTACTGAAAAACTGCGGGCTAGTTATCTTCTAGGACTTGATTTTTATAATCAATCGGCCACAGCTTTCATACCAATTAACAATACCTCTCCTAACGGTAATGGTTTTTCCAGAAGGGCAGATATTAATAATTTTCAATACAACAGTGATTTAACGCTTACATATCAAACCCCAATCAATGAGGACATTGAGTCCACAACCACTTTAGGGGGTTCATGGCAGTACGAGGAGTTTGAAAGAATTGGTATTGAAGCTGATGGATTGGCACCAATAGTGGAAATTGCTTCTGACGGCAGTATTTTAGCCCAAGGAGAAACACGTTCACAAATATCGTATTGGGGCTCTTTTTTACAGCAATCATTTGGTTATAAAGACAAACTATACCTTAATGGAGCCATCAGATTAGATGGGGCATCAACATTTGGTGAAGATGAAAGAAACCAATTGTATGCCAAGGCCAGTTTGTCATATGTAATATCTGAAGAGGATTTTTGGGAAGACACTTTTGGAGATGCTTTTAATACGTTCAAGTTAAGAGGCTCATGGGGGCAGGCAGGCAACCTTACCGCTCTTTCAGCTTTCCAAAGATTCACAACTTTAAACCCTTCTTCAATAAATGGTTCTCCTGGTCTAATTCCTGGAACGCAACAAGGCGACTTGGACATAGCACCAGAAAGACAAGAAGAAATTGAATTTGGTTTTGATGCAGGATTCCTTAACAATAGGCTCGGTATTGAGTTTACATATTATAAACAAGATGTAACCGATCTCTTATTGCCAAGAGAATTGGCACCTTCAACCGGGTTTGGTTCTAGAATTGAAAATGTTGGGGATTTAGAAAACAAGGGTATAGAAATCTTACTAAAAGGTGCTCCTATTAAATCTAATGATTTTTCATGGGACATCACGGCGACTTTCTCGCAAAATGACAATACCGTGACCCGAGTAGCAGGCGGAGGGCAGTTTTCACTTGCCGGCAGTTTTGCGACCAATTTTGTTATAGAAGGTGAGCCTTTGGGTGTATTTTTTAGACAATTCTATGCTCGGGAAGCAGACGGAAGCATTTCTCTGGATGCGGATGGATATCCTTTTAGAGGCACCACTCCAGATGGTCAAAGCTCTAAAGTAATAGGGGATCCTAATCCAGATTGGTTTGGATCATTGATCAATGAATTCGCTTATAAAAACTTTAAACTAAGAATTCAATTGGATGCCGTTCAAGGTTTTGATGTGTTCAACTGGAACAGAAGACTTTTGGATAATGTGATTTTTGGAGGTGGCTACAACGTTGGACAAGAACTTTTAGGAAACAGACCTAAAGGCTTTGGTGGAGCACAAGCCGGTATCTTTGAAGAGTTTGTGGAAGATGGTTCCTTTGTAAAACTAAGAGAACTTGCCATCAGCTATGGTTTTAAACCTCCTTTTGATGGAATAGACAACGTTGAAGTGAGTTTAGTTGGAAGAAATCTAATCTCATGGGACGATTATTCTGGATGGGATCCGGAAATAAACACCGCGGGACAGAGCAACGGAGTAAGAGGGTTTGACTTTGCCGGAGTTCCTATTCCAAGAACATATCAACTAGGAATCAATGTTAGTTTCTAATCAAAAAAAAAGCTAAGATGAAAAACAATATAAAATATTTTATTATTTGCATTTCACTTTCCATAGGACTTGCTTCCTGCGAAACTGATTTCGATAACCCAAATGCAGCAACAGAGGAACAGACTTTTTCTTCTCGTGAAGGTATTTTGGCCTCAGCTGTTGGCCTTCAACAATTATATTCCACAACAGGTGTAAGATGGATTGTGGAGACACCAGCAATCACTACCAGAGAAGGCGGTATTACGACCACATTCCAAAATATGATAGAATTGGAAGATGGAGGGTCTGCCCTACCCAATTTTAATTCTAATGTTCAAGGACTATGGTCCACTATGCTTCGTGTAATAAAAATCGCAGAGGATATTGAGGCCAATACAGCCAACATAGAATTGGACGCAGGTACACAAAGTGGCTTAATTGCTCATGCAAAACTTTTTAAGGCTATGGCCATAGGAAGTCTTGCTCAAAATTACGAGCAGGTCATTATTGAGACAAGCAACAATAACGACGCTACATTTGTATCAAGAAACAATGCCTTTTTAGCGGCAATAACCCTTTTAAATGAGGCTAGTAGCCAATTAGCGGGAAATGCAGCTTCAGATGAGTTTACCAATGCCATTACTTTGGGCAATATTGATTTGGAAAATACCATTTTGGCAATGACAGCTCGGTACAACCTTTTTGCCGGCAACTATGATACGGCGCTTGCAGCGGCTAATAGTGTTGACTTAACATCCACCTCTGTTTTTGCATATGATTCCCAAAACCTAAACCCTATCTGGGCCAGGGTATTTCAAAACGATGCGCCAAACTTTAAACCAAGAGATAATTTTGGTTTACCCGCAGCCTTCACTTTTGATGCCGCAGATGGAAGACTTGCATTTTATTTGGTAACCTTGGATGAAACAAATCAAAATGGATTGCCCATTGAAGATTTGGCCGGCTTTTTTAATGTAAACACAGGTTCACTTCCAGTATATATTCCAGATGAAATGAACCTTATCATTGCAGAGGCTAATCTAAGGCAAGGAACTCCAAATTTAGGGGCGGCGACAACGGCTTTAAATGAGGTGCTTACAGATAATGATGATCAATTGGGAATAAATGCCAATGTAGCTGCATATTCAGGTGACAATACCGTTGATGCCTTGCTTACAGAGATATATAGAAATAGAAGGTCAGAGCTTTTCCTGACAGGAATGAGCCTTGAGGACAGCCGAAGATTTGGAAGACCTGAGCCTAGTGGAACGGCAATGGACTATGATGAGGAACGAAACAGGAATTTTTATCCCTATCCGGATTTGGAGCGCAACAGTAACCCAAATACTCCTGCAGATCCATCAATATAAAACAGTTTTAGTTTGAGTTGTTAGTTTTTATTTAATCAAGCGAAAAGGCCTACATTTAGTCCACAAGTAGGCCTTTTTTATTTAAGTTTTATGTCAAGAATTATTTACATAATTCCACTTTTGCTTTGTCTTTCTTGCTCCGTTTCAAGAATGACCAAAATTCAACCACAAAAAGAGTTTAGAGGAGTTTGGATTGCAACAGTTGTAAATATTGACTGGCCTAAAAATTCAAATGACAATTCAGAAAAACAGAAAAAGGATTTTATAGAAATTCTGGATTTCTATCGGAAACTTAACTTCAATGCGGCCATTGTACAAATACGAACAGCTGGAGATGCATTTTATGAAACAGAACAAGCTCCTTGGTCCAAATACCTGACCGGAAAAGAAGGAGAGGCACCAGATGACTTCAACAAACCATTGGAGTGGATGATAAAAGAAACGCATAAACGGGGAATGGAATTCCATGCATGGCTCAACCCCTACCGTGCCACTTTTGATTTGGATACGCTCGCACTGTCGGAACAACACGATTTTCATCAACATCCAAATTGGATGATCAAGTATGGCAAAAAATATTATTACAATCCCGGATTGCCAGCAGTGCAGGAAAAACTGACCAACGTAATTAGTGAAGTAGTCAAGCGCTATCAGGTTGATGCAATTCACTTTGATGACTATTTTTATCCTTACAAAATCAAAGACGAGGTATTCAATGACAGTACCGCTTTTCAAACCTATGGTTTGCAGGATCAAAATGTAGATGATTGGAGACGAAGCAATGTAGATTCCTTGGTGAAGAAAGTTCACGAAACTATAAAAGAAACCAAACCCTGGGTTCAATTTGGTATTAGTCCTTTTGGAGTATGGAAAAATAAGAACACAGATCCAAATGGTTCAGATACCAAAGCAGGGCAAACCACCTATGAAGACCTCTATGCGGATCCGCTTCTTTGGATAGAAAAAGGCTGGTTGGACTATTTGGTCCCCCAAGTATATTGGAGCATGGATTATCCTCCTGCTTCCCATAAGGTTATTACCAAATGGTGGGCAAATACTGCCAAAAACACCAATTTATATATTGGCAACGGAACGTACAAAATCAAAAATAACAAAGACAAGGCCTGGAACAAGAAAAAAGAAATACCTAAACAGCTTTCTCTGGCCAGATCACAAAAAGAAATAACCGGCAATGTTTTTTTTAGTGCTAAATCACTTTTGGGGAAAAATGAAAATGTCACTAAAGCCTTAAAACGAAAGTTCTATGGGTTTCCAGCCCAGAACCCAAGTGGAAATACAAAAACAAAAAGGGAAGTATCGGCACCAAAAGTTGAGTCGACACAAATATTGAACAACAAACTGAACACTTGTATTTCCCATTCAGACAGCATTCCAAGGTTTTTGAATTTTTATGCATTAAATAAGAAAGTGCCAAACCAAAAACTGCTCATTAGAAAGGATTATCTTTCCGTTAGTCAAAATTCTATCTGTAACCAGATACGGTTGACAAAAAAACAGTCAAAAAATGGTATTGGAATTACTATTATTGATGCCTACGGAAATGAAAGTAAATTACAGATGCTAACACTAGAATCAAATTAGATTATGCAAGATATGCTTGTAAGACTTCTTGATTTGCCTGATTGTTCCCAGGATGAAAGACATCTTTTAGAATCTGAAAACATCATTATCAAAAGACCCATAGCTCCAGAAAAAAGCATTATAACAAATTGGGTCGCATCTAATTTTAGTGCTAATTGGGGAGATGAGGTCGATGTAGCCTTTGCTTCTTTACCCGTTAACTGTTTTGTGGCTCAACGAGAACAATCCATTTTAGGCTTTGCATGTTTTGAAAGCACATCTAAAAACTTTTTTGGACCAACGGGAGTATTAGCTTCGGAAAGAGGAAAAAAAATTGGAAAAATACTTCTTATAAAATCACTTAATGCATTAAAAGAGCTAGGGTACGCTTATGCTATAATAGGAGGAGTTGGTCCAGTAGCGTACTACGAAAAAGTGATAAAGGCAAAAGTCATTGAGGAATCTGAAAAAAGTATTTATCAACATCTATTAAAACACCCTAAATGAGCATTGCACAAAAAGACAAAGGCGTATGGGCATGGATACCATTGTTGTATTTTACGCAAGGTATTCCCTATATTCTAGTAGTTACGGTATCTGTTATTATGTACAAGCGTTTAGGCATTGGCAATGCAGAGATAGGGCTATATACTAGTTGGCTTTACCTACCTTGGGTAATAAAACCATTATGGAGTCCCTTGGTAGATTTAAATGGAACCAAAAGAAAATGGTTTCTGGGCATGCAATTTATTGTTGCACTGTCTTTTTTGGGTATTGGTTTGTTTCTCCCTTCAAATTCCTTTTTTGTCATCACCCTAGCCTTCTTTTGGATGGCCGCTTTTGCCTCCGCAACCAATGATATAGCTTCAGATGGGTATTATATGATTGGTTTAACGCAAAAAAAACAATCATTTTTTATTGGGCTTCGAAGTACTTTTTACCGTTTGGCCATGGTAACAGGACAAGGACTACTGGTTATATTTGCAGGTTTTCTTGAACATAAATATGGAGACAATACAAAAGCTTGGTCAATGACCATGATCTGTGCTGCTGTTTTAATGATCATTTTGACCATTTCCAATTTTTTTGTAACACCCAAATTTGAAGTATCACAAAACAAAACAACCGAAAAACCAACTAGTTTTTTAGAGGTCTTTTCCAGTTTTTTTAAAAAGAACCAAATCTGGGTGGCCATACTGTTTATCCTTACTTACAGATTGGGCGAATCGCAATTGGTTAAAATGGCTTCTCCTTTTTTATTGGATACTTTGGAAGTAGGAGGCTTGGGGTACTCCACAGAAGCGGTGGGAACCATATATGGTACCGTTGGCATCATCATGCTTTCAATTGGTGGTATTGTGGGTGGAATTCTAATTTCCAGAGATGGGTTGAAAAAATGGATGCTTCCAATGCTATTGGCTCTAAATTTACCAAACGCGCTCTATGCTATTCTTGCCGTCACTCAATCTACAAGTCTATTTGCAGTAGTAGGAACAGTGGTCATTGAACAGTTTGGTTACGGATTTGGGTTTGCGGCTTTCCTCATTTACCTCATATATGTTGCCGAAGGAGTCTCTAAAACTTCGCATTATGCCATAGCTACAGGTTTTATGGCCTTGGGAATGATGATTCCTGGGATGTTGAGCGGATATATTCAAGAATGGTTGGGGTATGATGGATTCTTTCTCTGGGTAGTCATTGCGGCACTCCCGGCGTTTTTGGTTCTTAGGTATTTAAAATACCCAGAAGATTATGGTAAAAAAACCAATGTAAGCGATGCCCAATAGTCTACCTTCCTATTCCAGTGCAACAAAAGAACTAACCCTAAAACAAAAAGTTGGTCAATTGTTCATGCCTGCTGCATTTATAAATGATAGTGAGGAAGAAATTCAAAAGATTGAAAACTCAATTAGGACAAATAATATAGGGGCTGTTTGTTTTTTTCATAGTAGAGCAAGTGCTGCCACCAATTTTGAAGGCAAAAAGAAAGTAGTTTACAATGATGATAGTTATGTAAGATTAAAACATCTTATTTCTAGGTATCAAAAAGCTGCAAACGTTCCTTTACTCATTGCAATTGATGCGGAATGGGGCTTGGCCATGCGTATAGAAAAAACACCGCAATACCCCTATGCAATTACCTTAGGTGCCATACAAGATAATAACGATTTAATTTTTGAAGTTGGAAAGCAAATAGCACTAAACTGCAAAGAAGCAGGTGTTCATTGGAATTTAGCCCCAGTAGTAGATATTAATAATAATCCAGCAAACCCAGTTATTGGATATCGATCTTTCGGTGATGATAAAAACTTGGTTTTAACAAAGGCTGAGGCCTATGTAAAAGGGATGGAGAGTGTTGGGGTTTTAGGCGCGCTTAAACATTTTCCCGGGCATGGCGATACGGCCACCGATTCACATCTGGGCTTACCTATAATCAACAAATCAAGAGAAGAATTATTGGAAAATGAGCTATATCCCTATCAGAAGCTCATAAAAAAAGGTGTTGATGCAGTGATGATAGGCCACTTATCTGTCCCTGGGTTGGACGATTCTGGAAATCCGTCCACGACCTCATCAAAAATCATAACCGACTTGTTGAGAACAGATATGGGGTTTGAAGGTGTTATTATTTCGGATGCCTTGAACATGCACGCCGTATCAAAAAAATATAAGGAAAAAGGTATCTTGGAGGCTACTGCCTTTATAGCGGGGATGGATGTGATGTGCTTCTCTGAAAACTCAAAAGAAGGGATTGAAAAAATAACTTCCAGTGCTACAGAAAAAAGAATTGAAGAAAGCTTTAAAAGAGTTTGGAGGTTAAAAGAACGAGCTTTTTTAGACACTCATGAAGAAAAGAATATCAACCTTCAATCATCAGAGTTAAACAAGAAAATAGCGGAGCACAGCATTACGGAGCTTTTTGGAAACCTAGATGTAACAAAAGAAATCCGAACAAATGATTTCCTCAACATTTCATTGAAAAATCAAGTAGAAAATGTTTTCTCCAAAAAAATTGAAGAGAAATTTGGTCAAAAACACCATCAAATAGAGACCACCACAATGGACACGGTAAAGAGCTTAGTATCCAAACACAAAAATGTTGTTTTAGCGCTCTTTCCTCCATCCATGAAACCAAAAAACAAGTTCGGAATTGATGAAAAATTGTTGGAATTCATCAATTCTTTAACAAGCAAAAAAAATGTGTTGATCTATCTCTTTGGAAACCCTTATGTACTTGATTTACTAAAGTTTAAATCCAATACAAATGTTATGGTAGTTTATCAAGATTTTTCAGAATTCCAAGAAGTTGCTTACCAACATTTTGATGGAAAAATAGAGGCTCGTGGAAAACTCCCCATAACACTTAAAACCTTTCAAGTATGAAATCAGATATCATTTCGTCATGGGAAAAGAATGCTTCTGAATGGATTAAGGTAATTCAGGATAATCAGATTCCTTCCAGAAAATTCACCAACAAGGCAATTTTGGAAACCGTTGCCAGTCTTGATTGTAAAAAGTTAGCGGACATTGGTTGCGGTGAAGGGTGGCTTACACATGAAATTAGCAAAATGGGGCGCCAAGCTATTGGCTTCGATGCCATAGAAGATCTGATTGTCGAAGCCAAAAAAAAGCATTTGGGCAATTATCATGTGCTCACTTTTGAGGATATCATAGAGGGAAAGCCTATTCCCAATGCCCCTTTTGATGCAGCTGTTTTTAATTTTTGTCTTTATTTGGAGGAAGGGCTACAAGAGCTTCTGGAAAATACACTAAAGTCCATTTCGGATAATGGATTCATCATAATTCAAACCTTGCACCCATTTTTTCTGATACAGAATGAACTTCCATATAAGAGTCAATGGCTATCTGATGCTTGGAAAGGTTTACCTGGTAATTTTGAAGATGGTCATTCTTGGTTTGCCAGAACATTTGAAAATTGGCTAGATGTACTTGGAAGGTTTAAAAGCGTGAAGATAAATTTTCAAGAAGTATTGAATAAAGATGAAAAACCTATTTCATTAATCATTAAAATCGAAAAACAATAATGGAAAAATACAAGGTTCTAGGGTTAATGTCCGGTACTTCTTTAGATGGTTTGGATCTAGCCTATTGTCATCTTTGGCTAAACAATGGTAATTGGGAGTTTTCCATAGAAAACACTAAAGATGTTAGTTATACGGAAAAAATGAGGGACTACCTTAAAAATGCAATTCACCTATCCGAGCAAGACCATGATCAATTGCATAAGGACTATGGCATATGGTTAGGAGAACAAGCTAAGAGTTTTATTGAACAACATAATTTAGAAGTCGATTTTATTGCGAGCCATGGGCATACCTCTCATCATAGGCCAGAAGAGGGTTTTACTTTTCAGTTGGGGGATGGACAGTTGCTAGCCGATGGCAGTGAAAAACAAGTTGTATGTGATTTTAGAACCAAAGATGTCTCCTTAGGAGGACAAGGCGCTCCATTGGTCCCCATTGGGGATCGATTGTTATTTCACGATTATGATTTTTGCCTGAATTTAGGAGGGATAAGCAATATTTCTTTTGAGAAAAACGGGGAGAGAATTGCATACGATATTGGGATGGCCAATATGCCTTTAAATTATGTTACCCAAAAAATGGGATTGGCTTATGATGAAGGGGGCAAGCTGGCCAGAACCGGAAGGGTAGATAGACCATTGGCCAGAAAGCTTAACCAATTAGCGTATTACAAGCTACCCTATCCTAAATCTACAGGTTACGAGTTGTTTACAGAGGAGATTGTTCCTTTGATTAAAGCTTCTGGAGCTTCTCATATTAATTTGCTTCATACATTTATCCATCATAATTGCGAACAAATTGCCATAGAAATCCACAAACATGCCACAAAACAACGTAGTAAACTATTTGTAGCAGGAGGTGGGGCTCTAAATCATTTTTTTATAGACACGCTTAAAGAAAAACTTGGAGCATCAATAGATATTGTTATTCTTTCCAAAACGTTGATTACGTTTAAGGAAGCTTTGGTTTTTGCCTTAATGGGAGTACTTCGTCTGGAAGGTAAAATCAACGTGCTTAGCTCGGTAACTGGGGCGAGAGAAGATTCCTGTAGCGGAGAGGTTTTTTTCCCTAAAAACTCCTAGGCCGCAGCAATTCTTTTTGGTTTTTTAACCATCATCAATGTAAACAAAGAAAACAGGCCACAGACGGCTAAGCCAACAAAGAGTGGCCAAACACTGTCCTTTACAAAATCTCCTATAAATGTTGCGATAGGAATTGCCAACAAGGTAGAAACAAAACCATTAATAGCTGCTCCAATTCCTGCAATATGACCTATAGGCTCCATAGCAATGGAACGGTAGTTTCCCCACATGAAACCTAAACAGAAAAACTGCGCCGAAAGAAACGCAACCAACACAAAAATACTGGGGTTGGGTGAATTCCAAAATAGGAATGTGTACATGATTGCTATAACACAAAAAGCGATAAGCGCCAACCGTGAAAGCTTACGCATGCCAAATTTCATTACCAAGGTGCCATTTAACAATGTTGAAAGCCCTATAGAAATTGCCAGTCCAGCAAAAATATAAGGAAACGCCTCTTTTAATCCGTATTGATTTTCAAAAACATGCTGTGCGGCACTTAAATACACTAAAAAAGCTCCTGTCACCATGCCAGACATTAAGGTGTAAACGATAGTCTCCCTGTACTTTAAAAACTCTTTGGCGCCATCAATAAACACAGTACTGGAAATTGGAATCTTATATTCTGGGCGAAGCGTTTCAGCTTGCCTCTTCCAAAACCAAAAACAGACAACGAGCCCAAAAATTAACTGGATGTAAAAAATTGCTTTCCATCCCAAACTATCAAGAATGATTTTCCCAATTGCCGGTGCCACAACTGGTATTAAAATAAAGAAAGCAACCACAAAGGACATCACTTTGGCCATATAATCTCCTTTATAGGTATCCCTAATAATGGATATTGCAAGTGTTCTAGGGCCCGAAAGACCAATTCCTTGCAAAATTCTACCTAAAACCATTATTTCAAGAGAAGGAGCAAACAAGCAAATTATGCTCGCAATAACAAACAAGGTAAAACCCAAATAAACCATTGGTTTTCTCCCATAACTATCGGATAATGGTCCAAAGAACAATTGCCCAACTCCAAGTCCCAAAAAAATCATGGTGATTAACAACTGGTTATCTATTGGGTCAAGACTATTTATTGCCACTCCAATGTTTGAAATAGCGGGTAGAATAGCATCAATGGCAAGTGCCACAATTGACATTAAAGCAGCCATTAAAGCTATAAACTCAAAATTGGGTTTCTGGGTTTCTTTTTGCATTGTGCAAAACTAGGCATACCCAGCTTAGCGGTGAAGCTTTTTAAGAGGTATTTATATTATATTTATACAAGTCCGTCAGCTAGAAATACCAGCAAATCAAAGGGGAATGTTCCCGTGCTTTTTCTTTGGTGTCTGTACTTGTTTTTTCTCCAACATGGCAAAAGCCTTCAATAGTTTTCGCCTCGTATTTTTGGGAAGAATTACCTCATCTATAAACCCTCTTTGAGCTGCTCTGTATGGGTTTGCAAACTTTTCCGCATACTCGGCCTCTTTTTCAGCTAATTTTTCTACTGGATCCTTTGCTGCTGAAATTTCTCGTCTAAAAATAATCTCACTAGCTCCTTTTGCGCCCATTACCGCTATTTCTGCATTGGGCCATGCAAAATTGAAATCAGCTCCTATGTGTTTGGAATTCATAACATCGTAAGCGCCGCCATATGCTTTTCTGGTAATAACGGTGACTCGCGGTACCGTTGCCTCGCTTAGAGCATACAAAAGCTTTGCTCCATGCATGATAATACCGTTCCACTCTTGATCTGTACCGGGCAGGAAACCAGGAACATCCACTAAAACCAACAGCGGAATATTAAAGGCGTCGCAAAAACGGGTGAAACGAGCCGCCTTTCTAGAGCTTTGCACCCCTAGTACCCCCGCCAAAAACATAGGTTGGTTAGCAATAATTCCTATACTTCTACCTCCTAATCTTGCAAAACCAACTATTATGTTTTCTGCATAATCCTTATGGATTTCATAAAAAGTATCCCTGTCTATAATCCCATTGATTACATCATGCATATTATAGGGCTTATTAGGATTATCAGGCACCATACCCGATAGTTCCTCTCTTACTTCATCTGCTAACTTATATGCTTTTGATTTTGGTAATTCTGTATTGTTTTGAGGCAAATAGTCCAAGAGGTTTCTAATATCATCCAAACAAGTGGCATCATTGGAAGAAGTTTTATGAGCAACTCCAGATTTTATGGCATGTGCGCTGGCACCTCCCAATTCTTCCGATGTTACCTCTTCATTGGTCACCGTTTTTACCACATTAGGACCAGTAACGAACATATAGCTGGTCTCTTCTACCATCACAATAAAATCGGTCATTGCTGGCGAATACACGGCACCACCTGCACACGGCCCCATAACTGCAGATATTTGAGGGATTACTCCTGATGCCTGCACATTTCTGTAAAATATATCGGCATACCCACCAAGAGACCTAACTCCTTCTTGGATTCGGGCACCACCAGAATCGTTCAATCCAATGATCGGTGCACCCACTTTCATGGCTAAATCCATCACCTTACATATTTTTTCAGCATGGGTCTCAGACAGGGCACCTCCAAAAACGGTAAAGTCCTGTGCATAAACATAAACCAATCGCCCATTAATGGTTCCATAGCCCGTTACCACACCATCTCCATAATATATTTCCTTTTCCATACCAAAATCAGTGGTACGATGGGTTACCAGGACTCCCATTTCTTCAAAAGAGCCTTCATCCAACAAATATTGTATTCGTTCCCTGGCAGTTAATTTTTTCTTTTGGTGTTGCTTTTCAATTCGTTTTTCGCCCCCTCCTAAATGAGCCTGAGCTACTTTGTCCTTTAATATTTTTATTTTGGAATCCATACGAATTAGTTTGAAGGTAATTTTACTGTTTTTTGGTCTTCTAGGTATTGATACAGGGCCACCATAGCTGCTATTTCCGCCTCATCCTTATTTTCTTGTTCAAGAATTTCAGGAGAATAATAGTTTTTTACAAAATGAGTGTCAAAATTCCCTGACCTGAATGCATCATGTTTAAAAACGAAAGTTCCAAAAGGCAGTGTGGTCTGTACTCCTTTTACTTTGTAGTTTTGAATAGCATCAAGTATTAATTCAATTGTCTCTTCTCTTGTTTCACCGTATGTAATCAATTTTGAAAGCATTGGGTCATAATAAATTGGAATATCCATTCCTTCTTCAAAACCATTGTCAACCCTTATTCCTTCTCCCACTGGTAACTTATAAACTTCCAAATTACCAACACTGGGCAAGAAGTCGTTCAAGGGATCCTCTGCATAAACCCTTAATTCCATTGCATGACCATGTATCTTTAAATCTTCTTGTTTTAGAGGTAGCTCTTCTCCCCTAGCGACTTTTATTTGCAACTCTACCAAATCAACTCCAGAAATCAATTCTGTAACCGGATGCTCCACCTGTAACCTGGTATTCATCTCTAAAAAGTAGAAGTTTAAATCAGCGTCCATTAAAAACTCCACCGTACCTGCTCCCACATAATCGCAAGCTTCAGCAACTTTAGTTGCAGCTATACCCATTTCTTGCCTAAGTTCTGGAGTCAATACTGAAGAGGGAGCTTCTTCTACAACCTTTTGATGTCGTCTTTGGATACTACATTCCCTTTCAAAAAAGTGTAAAACATTACCATGGGTATCTGCCATTACTTGAATCTCAATATGTCTAGGGGAGGTCACATATTTTTCCACAAAAACGGAACCGTCGCCAAAGGCGGATGTGGCTTCGCTAATGGCTCGTTTCATCTGAGACTCAAGGTCCTCTTCCTTTTCAACAATTCGCATCCCTTTTCCCCCTCCTCCAGCAGAAGCCTTTATTAAAACTGGATATCCAATCTCATTTGCAATTTCATGTGCTTTGGCCACATCGGTTATGGCTTCATCAATACCAGGTACCATGGGAATATTATATGCTTTTACAGCTTCTTTGGCTGCCAGCTTGCTACCCATTATCCGAATGGCCTTGGATTTTGGACCAATGAAAGTAAGTCCTTTCTTTTCCACAGCTTCTGCAAAATCTGCATTTTCACTTAAAAAACCATATCCAGGATGGATTCCATCAACGTTTAGTTTTAAAGCTACTTCAATGATTTTATCCCCTAACAAATAAGATTTGTTAGATGGTGCCTCTCCAATACAGACTGCTTCATCTGCAAAACGGACATGCGGAGCATTTCTGTCGGCTTCTGAAAACACCGCTACGGTGCTTATCCCCATTTTCTTTGCGGTCTTCATAACCCGTAAGGCAATTTCTCCGCGATTTGCAATCAATATTTTTTTCATAGTTGACTATTGAAATTCAATCAGTAATTGTTTTTTTTCCACAGCTTCTCCCTTTTTTATAGCAATTTTCTTGATCACACCGTTTCTTGGAGAAGTAATAATATTTTCCATTTTCATCGCTTCCAAAATCAACAACTGATCATCTTCTTTAACCTCTTCTCCCTCTTTAACCAGTATGTCCAAAATCAAACCTGGCATTGGAGCGGCTATGGAATCTATGTTTTTAGACCCATTAGTGGCGAAACCCATTTTTTTAATGAGCACTTCCAAAGGAGTGTCTATTGAGATTTGGTGCTCATTACCATTTACTTTTATTGCATAAAACCTATTGTTAAAATCTGTTTTCACAATTTGAATATGGTACGAAATTCCATTTTTTAACAAGTGTAATTTACCATTGCTTGTCTTTAAAATGTCCAAAGCGGAAATATCGTCGTCGGAGAGCTGAAAATCAAAGTTTTCATTGACCTTTATAACATAGGAATTTTCCATAAAAAAAGTTGTTACAGGTTATCTAGATAAATATAAGGTTAAAGCCTTAATCCAATACAAAACTAGCCCTAGAAACTTTCAAGGTTTATGATAAACGTCATTCATTTTTTTATAAATACATACTATCTATGCAAGAATATTAGCTGATTGCAAATCTTATCAAATGCTTACTTTTGAGATTTAAATTATCATTATGCTGATTTTAGGGATTGCCGGTGGTACCGGGTGTGGAAAAACTACTGTGGTCAATCAAATAGTTGATGAACTGCCAGAGAATGAAGTGGGAGTCATTTCACAAGACTCCTATTACAACGATCTTTCCCACTTGAGCAAAGAAGAACGGGAAAAAGTTAATTTTGACCACCCAAATTCCATAGATTTTGACCTATTGATTTCTCATCTTGAAAAATTAAGACAAGGTAAATCAATCCATAAACCTATATATTCTTTTGTTGAGGAGACACGTTTAGAAAAGACTATTTTAACAGCTCCAAGAAAGGTAATGATTGTTGAAGGTATATTGGTTTTAAGTAATCCTAAGCTCCGTAATATGTTCGATATAAAAATATACGTGCATGCAGATTCTGATGAGCGTTTGATCAGAAGATTGCAACGCGATATAAAAGAACGAGGGCATGACCTTGAAAAAGCACTGACCAGGTATCAAACAGCTGTAAAACCAATGCATCAGCAGTTTATAGAGCCTTCAAAAGAATTTGCAGACATCATCATACCAAATAACCACTATAATACCGTAGCTGTAGACATTGTGCGGACCATTATAAATGATAGATTAGGTTAAGTAATGGGCTTTAAAGAAATAAAAAATAAAAAATGGTTTAAAGTTATGACCAATATGTACGTTTTGGTTTTGACCATTTTTGTGATTTGGATGGTTTTTTTTGACACCAATTCTTTGATGATACATTTAGAATTACGGAATGAGGTTAAAAAATTAGAGAAGCAAAAAGAGTTTTTACAAGGTGAGATCAACAAGGACAAAGAGATTCTTGAAAAACTTTCTGACAAAGGTGAACTGGAAAAATTTGCTCGAGAAAAGTATTACATGAAAAAAGAAAATGAAGAGATTTTTTTGATTGAGTACGAGGATAGCTTAAAGACAAAAAAGAATGAGTAAGCAAGGATTGTTTGATGAATTTCCTGAAGTTTCCGCCAAACAATGGAAACAGAAAATTCAATTCGATTTAAAGGGAGCGGATTATAATGAAACTTTACTTTGGGAATCCCTAGAAGGTATAAAAGTAAAACCTTTTTACCATGCCGAAGATGTAGAAAATGTGAAGACCTTTAGACTTCCAAAAGATCACAATTGGAAAATAGCACAAGCTATTTTTGCCGGTGAGTCCAAAAAAGCAAACACCAAGGCCATAGATTGCTTAAAAAGAGGAGCTGAAAGTATACTTTTTACCATTCCAAATGAGAACATCGATTTTAAGGAACTACTTTCTGGAATAGATATAGAACGTACCCCTATTCATCTGGACTTTAAGTTTTTGAATATTGAATCAATCAAAAAACTACTAGAATATACAGATGGGAAAAAGTCGGAAATAACGCTGAATGTTGATTTAATCGGCAACTTAGCCAAAGAAGGGAATTGGTTCTATAGCTTGGAACAGGATCATGCCGTTTTAGAAGAGGTTCATAATCTTACATCTGGTGTAAAGGAAATTACCGCAATTGGTGTTGATACTACTGGGTATCAAAATGCCGGAGCTAATATGGTGCAACAATTAGCTTATGGCTTGGCACATGCCAATGAATACTTAAACCATTTTTCCAATATTACTCCAAACGCACTCAATAGGCCTTTTTCGATAACCTTTAAAGTTGCAACTAGCGGAAATTACTTCTTCGAAATAGCAAAACTCAGAGCGTTAAGATGGTTGTGGCAAAGCCTAACATCAAAATACGGAATTGAAAGTAATTGCCACATTCTGGCAATTCCTTCCAAACGGAACAAAACGTTGTACGATTACAATGTTAACATGCTAAGGACAACATCAGAATGTATGTCCGCCATACTTGGAGGAGCAGATACTGTAGCTAATTCATCGTATGATGCCATTTATCACAAAGACAATGAATTTGGTGAACGTATTGCCAGAAACCAACTGTTGCTGCTAAAAGAGGAAAGTTATTTCAATCAAGTATCAAAAGCTGCCGAAGGAACATATTACATCGAATCTTTGACTCAACAACTTGCAGAAAAAGCATTGGAGCTTTTTAAACAAATTGAAAATTCAGGAGGGTTTTTGAGTGAATTGAAAAAAGGGGTAATCCAACGAAAAATAAAAGAGAGCTCCCAAAAAGAACAACAACTTTTCAATACCAAAGAAATAACATTGGTCGGGACCAATAAATATCAAAACCAGCAAGATCGAATGAAGGATGATTTAGAGCTCTATCCTTTTGTAAAAACCCAACCAAGAAAAACAATTGTAGAGCCTATTATTGAAAAACGATTGGCAGAAGTATTAGAACAAAAAAGACTTGATGATGAGTAGAAAGAATCTTCAGAATCTGTCATTGTCCTCGACGGCAAAACCTGCAGAGACAGAAACCCAAAAGAATTTTGCCGCCGGTATCTCTCCATTTTTGCGTGGCCCATACTCCACCATGTATGTTCGCAGGCCTTGGACCATACGGCAATATGCCGGATTTTCAACGGCAGAAGAAAGTAATGCCTTTTACAGAAGAAATTTAGAAGCCGGGCAAAAAGGGCTATCAGTTGCCTTTGACCTTCCTACTCATAGAGGCTATGACAGTGATAACGAACGTGTAGTTGGCGATGTTGGAAAAGCTGGGGTTGCAATAGATTCAGTGGAAGACATGAAAGTTCTCTTTGATGGAATTCCTTTAGATAAAATGTCAGTTTCCATGACAATGAATGGGGCCGTTTTGCCTATTATGGCCTTTTACATTGTTGCTGCCGAAGAACAAGGTGTTTCCATGCAACATCTATCCGGAACCATCCAAAACGATATACTTAAAGAATTTATGGTGCGGAACACCTATATCTATCCACCATCACCGTCTATGCAATTAGTGGCTGATATTTTTGGGTTTACCAGCAAACACATGCCAAAATTTAATAGTATCAGTATTTCTGGTTATCATATGCATGAGGCCGGTGCACCAGCCGCGTTGGAATTAGCCTATACACTTTCTGACGGAATTGAATACATCCGAACAGGTTTAAAAGCAGGACTTCAAATAGATGATTTTGCACCTCGCCTTTCTTTTTTCTGGGGAATTGGAATGAATCATTTTACAGAAATTGCCAAAATGAGGGCAGGTAGAATGCTTTGGGCAAAATTGGTGAAAAAATTCAATCCAAAAAATGAAAAATCCTTAATGCTACGCACCCATAGCCAGACCAGTGGTTGGAGTTTAACAGAACAAGACCCTTTTAACAATGTTGCCAGAACTACAATTGAAGCTATGTCCGCAGCCTTTGGCGGAACACAAAGTTTGCATACCAATGCTTTGGATGAAGCAATAGCATTACCAACGGATTTTTCGGCAAGAATTGCTCGGAATACCCAAATTTACCTTCAACAGGAAACACATATCACTAAAACCGTTGACCCTTGGGCAGGAAGTCATGCAGTAGAGGCTTTGACAGCACAAATAGCAAAAGAAGCCTGGAGACTTATTGAAGAAGTAGAAGAGCTTGGCGGAATGACCAAGGCAATAGAAGCTGGTATTCCAAAAATGAGGATTGAAGAGGCAGCGGCTAAAAAACAAGCAAGAATAGACAGCGCCCAAGATACTATTCTAGGAGTGAACAAATACCGTTTAGAAGATGAGGACGACCTCCAAATTTTAGAGGTTGACAATGATAAGGTCCGTAAACAGCAGGTAGCACAACTACAACAGATCAGAACCAGCAGAGATGAAGAAGCGGTCCAAAAAGCTTTGGATCAAATCACTCTAGCATCCAAGAAAGTAATCAAAAATGACTCCGAGCGAGAAAATTTGTTAGCTTTAGCCATAGAAGCAGCAAAAGCCCGAGCCACCCTAGGAGAAATTAGCGATGCGATGGAAAAGGCATTTGGGCGTTACAGGGCAAAAATCCAATCATTTACAGGAGTGTATTCCAAAGAAATCAAAAATGACGCAAGTTTTGAAGAGGCCAAAAAAATGGCGGATGACTTTGCTTTGGAAGAAGGAAGAAGACCAAGAATTATGATAGCAAAAATGGGGCAAGATGGGCATGACCGTGGAGCAAAAGTAGTTGCCACCGGTTATGCAGATCTTGGTTTTGATGTAGACATTGGTCCACTTTTTCAGACCCCAGCGGAAGTAGCAAAACAAGCTGTAGAAAACGATGTTCATATTCTAGGAATATCTTCTCTGGCAGGTGGGCATAAAACTTTGGTTCCTGAAGTAATCCAAGAGTTGAAAAACTTTGGAAGAGAGGACATTATGGTCATTGTTGGAGGCGTCATTCCTAAACAAGATTATGAACACCTACTAAAACATGGTGCGGTTGCGGTATTCGGACCAGGCACAAAAATCAGCAGTGCGGCTATTGAAATCTTAAAGATTTTAATGGACTAAAACCACTTAACATCCTAATTACTAAAACTTTAACTTTCTTTAACGCTCAATGTTAAGGTTATTCACCTAGTGTTAACAAAATACATTTTTTAGCATCCTAAATAATCGTATTTTTAGCCTCTAACTTACTATGAAATGGGCAAGATTATTGCTATTGCAAATCAGAAGGGTGGAGTAGGTAAAACGACCACTACCGTTAACCTAGCTGCCTCGCTGGGTGTATTGGAAAAAAAAGTATTGCTAATTGATGCAGATCCCCAGGCCAATGCAACATCGGGTTTAGGTGTTGATGTGGACAGTATAGAAAAAGGAACATACCAGTTGCTGGAACATACCAAGACAGTGGATGATGTAATTATATCAACAGATTCTCCAAATGTGGACCTTATTCCGGCTCATATTGATCTTGTAGCAATTGAAATAGAATTGGTTGACAAGGACAACAGGGAGTACATGTTGAAAGAAGCTCTTAAAAATTTGGGAGATAGATATGATTTCATTTTAATTGATTGCGCTCCTTCTCTAGGTTTGTTGACTTTGAATGCTCTTACTGCGGCAGATTCAGTTATGATTCCAATACAATGCGAATATTTTGCTTTAGAAGGCTTAGGAAAGCTATTGAACACAATAAAGAGCGTTCAAAAGATTCATAATAACGATTTGGATATAGAAGGTATGTTGTTGACCATGTATGATTCAAGGTTGCGACTTTCGAACCAAGTTGTGGAAGAAGTTAAAAAACACTTTGCGGACATGGTTTTTGACACCATAATCCAAAGGAATGTTAGGTTGAGTGAAGCGCCAAGTTATGGTGAAAGCATTATAAAATACGATGCCAGTAGCAAAGGCGCCACAAATTATCTAAACCTGGCCAACGAAGTATTGAAGAAAAATAAGGAGAAAGTTTAAATGGCGAAGGCAACTAAAAAGCAGGCTTTAGGAAGAGGTCTCTCCGCTCTATTGAAAGATCCAGAGAATGACATTCAATCAGTTTCGGATAAGAATGCGGATAAGGTCATTGGCAATGTAGTTGAGTTAGAGATCGATTCTATTGAGGTAAATCCTTTTCAACCACGTTCCAATTTTAATGATGAAGCTCTTAAGGAGCTTGCAAGTTCAATTAGAGAATTGGGAATTATCCAACCTATAACGGTAAGAAAGCTCGATTTCAACAAATTTCAGTTGGTTTCTGGTGAAAGAAGGTTCAGAGCTTCTAAGTTGGTAGGGTTAAAAACTATTCCATCTTATATTCGTATTGCAAACGATCAAGAATCATTGGAAATGGCCTTGGTGGAGAACATACAACGCCAAGATCTGGACCCTATCGAAATTGCACTATCGTATCAACGACTTATAGATGAGATTGAGGTTACCCAAGAAAAATTAAGTGATCGTGTAGGCAAAAAGCGTTCTACCATTACCAACTATTTGCGTTTACTTAAACTACACCCCATCATTCAAACAGGAATGAGAGATGGTTTTGTGAGCATGGGTCATGGTCGGGCTCTTATCAATATTGAAAAGAAAAAAGACCAAATCAATATTTACGAAAAAGTGGTTTCTGAAGGGCTTTCAGTCAGAGAAACAGAGCATTTGGTGAAAGCATATAAAGAATCAAAAAACGGAAACCCTGCTGAAATAAAAAAAACAACCTCTAAAGAAGTTCCAAATTTTGTCAGCAAAGGCATGGATGCTTTAAAGCAACATCTTTCCACCAAAGTTGATATTACCACCTCTCAAAATGGAAAAGGCAAAATTGTGATTCCCTTTCATTCTAAAGAAGAATTTCAGCGTTTAAGAAAACTATTGACAGGTGGTGAGTAAACGCTTTTTTTTACTATTTTTTTCATTGCTTTTTGTGCAGTTTTCTTTTTCCCAAGAAGATGAAGTAGTACCGCGTCCCAATGAAATAGATTCATTGGCGCAAGATTTGGAGGGTGATGGCATTACAATTCAAGAGGTCACATATCAAAAGAAAAGGATAAATCCACTTGCGCCCAGTAAAGCCGCATTTTACTCGGCCATACTGCCGGGATTAGGTCAAATTTACAACAAGCGCTATTGGAAAGCCCCTATAGTTTGGGGAGCCATTGGAACAGGAATTTATGTCTATTCCTTCAACAATACAGAGTATAACAAGGCTCGAGATGCATTTAAGAGAAGACGGACCGGTTTTACAGATGATGAATTTTATGACATTAACGGTGACGGAAGCGGTCCAGATATCTCTGATGATGCTTTGCAAGATGCACAAGAGGCCAGACAAAGAGATAGAGATTTATCTTTACTGGTTACCATAGCGCTATATGCACTAAACATAATAGATGCAAATGTAGATGCACATCTTAAACAATATAATGTTGATGATGATTTATCTCTTGATTTTAAACCTTATTTAGACCTTAACCCCCTGACCAATAGTCCAAATTACGGAATTGCTCTGGTGGTAAAATTTTAGTTTATGAATATTGGATTGTTTGGATATGGGAAAATGGGGCAAATGATTGAGCAAATAGCTCAAGACAGAGGGCATTCCATAGTTGCTAAGATAGATGTGGAGACAGAAGAAGTAGATTATAAAAAGATTGATATTGCTATTGACTTTAGCACTCCAGATGCTGCATTTAATAACATAACCACCTGTTTTGAACAGAATATCCCCGTTATTTCCGGGACTACTGGATGGTTATCAAATTATGATAAGGCAGTGCGTATCTGTAATGAGAAAAATGGAGCATTTATATATGCCTCCAATTTTAGTTTGGGCGTTAATGTTTTTTTTGAATTAAATTCATATTTGGCCAAAATGATGTCCAATTTAAATCAATATAAGATTGAAATGGAGGAAATTCATCATACCCAGAAATTGGATGCACCAAGTGGCACAGCCATCACATTGGCAGATGGAATTGTAGAAAACACTGAGTATACTGGATGGGAATTGGATAAATCTGACGAAAAGAAGATTCCAATCACCTCTAAGCGTGAAGGATCCGTGCCAGGCACTCATTCCATTTCATACAATAGCATGGTAGATAGTATTGAAATTAAACATACTGCCCACGGTCGACAAGGTTTCGCATTAGGGGCCGTTATAGCTGCCGAGTGGATCCAGGGTAAAACTGGTGTGTTTTCTATGAAAGATGTGTTAAATCTTAACTAAAAAAAGTAACAACAATATAGACTTGCAGTCTTACAAATAAATTTCTTTATGAACGGTACACAGTGGATCATTTTTATTTTAGTTGTACAAGTCATACATTTTTTAGGCACTTGGAAACTCTATGTAAAAGCAGGAAGAAAAGCATGGGAAGCAGCAATTCCAATATACAATGGTTTTGTTTTAATGAAAATAATAAACAGACCTTGGTGGTGGGTTTTACTGTTGTTCATTCCAATTATCAATCTATTGATGTTCCCTGTTGTCTGGGTAGAAACCATAAGAAGTTTTGGAAAAACCAAACTTTTGGATACATGGCTGGTTATTCTAACACTTGGGTTTTACATCTATTATGTAAACTATGCGGAGGATGTAAAATATATTGAAGACCGAGACTTAAAACCAAGAACAGGCCTAGGAGAATGGGTAAGCTCCATTGTTTTTGCCATTGTTGCTGCAACCTTTGTTCACACCTATTTTATTCAGCCATATGTAATTCCTACAGGTTCATTGGAGCGCACCCTTAGGATAGGGGATTTTTTATTCGTAAGTAAGTTTCATTACGGCGCAAGAATACCGATGACCACATTGGCTCTCCCAATGGTTCATGATACCATTCCCGGCCTAAAAAAGAGATCCTATGTAGCAGATGTTGATCCTGCAACATATAAAACCTCATGGAAGAATAAACTACAGTTACCCTACATGCGCCTTCCAGGATTCAACACCATCAAAAAAAATGATATTGTTGTCTTTAGCTTGCCGTCAGACACTTTGTACCAATTTTTTAAGGCAGAAAAAGCCGTTAAAAAGCCAATAGATAAAAAATCCAACTATGTTAAGAGATGCGTTGGAACCCCTGGGGACTCGTTGGCAGTCATAGACGGCTTTGTTCATATCAATGGGAAGAAATTTCAACTTTCAGATAGAGCAAAAGTGATGTACGATTATACCATTTATTCGCAAAAGGGGGTCTCCAGTAGATTGCTGGCCGAAGTTGATGCTTCAGATTACCTTAGAAAATATATCACCCCTAGCCTAAACCAAAATCAATATGATGCGCTATCCGGTTTTGCTCTGGGCGCTAACCAAACTCCAGATGGCAAAATTGAACTAATAACAAGGGAAAAAGGTATTCCTACTGCTGTTATAAGACAGTTAAGATTGTCCCTGACCGAAGAAAAACCAAGGTCAAGAATTGCGAATTTAACCGATGAAATGGTTACAACTTTGCAAAACAACCAAGATATAGATTCGGTAGTAAGAACAAATGAAGGTAAAGGAGTTTATGCAGGGGCTTACCCTCAAAAACCGAATTTTTATCCATGGAACAATGACAATTTTGGCCCTATTTATATTCCCAAAGCGGGCGCCACCGTTAAAATAGATCACAAAACGATACCACTTTACAAAAAAATAATAAGGGACTACGAATACAATGATGTAAAAGTCACCGGACAAAAGGTACTGATCAATGGGAAAGAGGCGACCTCTTACACATTTAAGCAAGACTATTATTGGATGATGGGTGACAATCGTGATCACTCAGAAGACAGCAGAACATGGGGGCATGTTCCAGCCAACCATATAGTTGGAAAGCCAGTATTTCTATGGTTAAGCTTTGATAATTTTAATGATGGCCTATTAAAATGGCGCCCTCGTTGGGATCGTATTTTTACCACCGTTGGCGGCAGTGGACAACCAGTGTCCTATCTGAAGTACTTTTTAATTGTACTTGCAGGGTGGTTCGTATTTGACTTTTTTAGAAAACGGAGAAAAAAGAATTCTTGAGTTTATTAATTCACCCTACTTATTTTCCTAACATTGCTACTTTTTCCCTAATTGCTCAAAAGAGCATTATTTGGGAAGCATGCGATAATTTTCAGAAACAGACCTATAGAAATCGCTGTTATATCTGTACTGATCAAGGGAGACATATGCTCAATATCCCAATAAAACACCTAAAGGGAAAGCAAGACCATCAAAAATATCATGAGATTGAAATGGATAATAGTTTCAATTGGCAAAAACAACATTGGCGAACTTTGGAAACCGCTTACAGAACATCTCCTTTTTTTGAGTTTTATGAAGATGATCTAAAACCATTATTTGAAGAGGCTAAAGGTTCTCTTTTTGATTTTAATCTAAAGACGATAAAAACCATAGCTGATTGTTTGGGCATTGAAACACCAACAAAAAAAACCACTATGTACAAACTATCACCTTCTAATAATGCTGATGTTAGATTCTTAGCAGAGTCAAAAAGGAAGTTAAATATTGAAATGGTTGAGTATTCACAAGTTTTTGAGGAAAGACATGGTTTTATAGGCAACCTTAGCATTTTGGATTTATTGTTTAATGAAGGAACAAATGCACTTGCGTATTTAAAAAATCAATCCTTGAACTTTTTAGATGCTTAGGTTCGTCATCCATTATGGTATTCATTTTATTGTTCCCATTCTAATAGGGATTTTATTTTTTAAGGACAATAGAATTAAGGTAATACTTATTCTTTTAGCAGGAATCGTAATTGACCTGGATCACATTCTTGCTGAACCAATATTTGACCCAAACCGTTGCAGTATCAATTTTCACCCATTACATGGCTACTGGGCCATTATGCTGTATTGTATTCTTCCTTTTTTTAAACAAACCAAAATTATAGGTTTGGCCCTTATCATCCACATTATTGCGGATGTAATGGATTGCTTTTTAATCTGATTTAAGGCGAAGTGTAGCCATGACCGGATAATGGTCAGACAATTTCTCATCAAAGTTTTTATGTGAGACAACTTCAAAAGCCGGATCAGAAAAAATGAAATCTATCCGAATAGGGAATCCCAGTAAATCGTATGTACGTCCAAATCCCCTTCCTTTTTCCAAAAAAGAATCGGTCAACCCACCTTTAATAGTTTTATATATGTTGGAATATTGCGTGTTATTAAAGTCTCCCACCACAATTTTTTTATAATGATTTTCTTCCATGTTTTGCCTAATTAAATTGGCCTGCTCATATTGCTTAAGCATAACTCTTTCAGATTTGGCAAGTAATTTAGATGATTCCTCACTTCTTATTGCGTCAATCTGAGGTATTATCCTAAACGACTGCAAGTGAATGTTATAAACTCTTATCGTGTCTTTCTTATATAAAATATCAGCATAAATAGCACTATTTGAGCTTTTTGGAAAATTAATAGAATCAATAGCTATAATTGGATATTTTGAATAAACTGCCTGAATTACTTTGGTAGCTGGAACTCCATAAACATGATCAACATATTCATATTTGTATTGACTCAATGCTTTACTTCTTTTCATTCCATAAAAACATTCCTGAAAGCAAAGAATATCTGGGTTCTTTTTTGTGACGAATTCCAGTATGAGACTATCAACATTTTCAGTATTTAACTGTCCATGGTCATTAAAATTCCTAGAGTTGAAAGACATTATGGACAAATCTTTGACATTCACATTTTTCTCTTTCTTAGAAAATTGATAAAAAGGTCCTAGGATAACATACCAAAGTAAAAGCAGTACAGCAGATAACAAAAAATGTCTTTTCTTTCTAAGAGACCAATAGAACAAAAATCCAATATTGGCATAGACCAAAAATGGCACAACTAGACTAATTGCAGAGATCGTTGGCATGAAAGTAACTGAAACATACGGCACCAGAAATGAGATGGTGGTCACCAGAGCACAAAGTATATTTGTAAGGTAAATAGCTTTATCAAAAAAGGGGAGTTGTTTCACGTACTAATTCTCTTTACCCGCTTTAAACAAAAAGTCTTTTTCATCCTTGGATAGGCTCTCATAGCCAGACTTACTTATCTTATCCAAAATCGCATCTATTTTACGTTGATGAGCTTGTTTATCATAATCAGCTGAACTCTTACCTTTTGTAGCATTCTTTTTGTAAACTGTTTTAAGGGGTCCTTTTTTTTCTTTGGTTTTAAGTAATTGAACTGCCGCTTCTCTAAACTTGGTAAAGCCAGAACCAATATCATTTCCGTTCAACAGCTGTCTTGCGTATATGTATCCAAGTAGTGCACCTCCCAAATGCGCCAATCTTCCACCCACATTTCCGCCATAGGCAATTTGTATCAAATCAACCAAAACAAAAAATACTCCTACGTACCAAAGCTTTACATTAAAGAAGATAATGCGTACTTCTTGATTTGGTATATAAGCACATATAAAAATTAATACAGCCGTAACTCCTGCCGAGGCACCTATCAAAGCCGTGTTTGTATTTAACAGGGTTGGAAAAACATTATAGCTGAGCAAGAAAATTAGTCCCCCAACAATAACCCCTAAAAAGTACACATTGATAAAACGTTGATTATCAAAAAGGTTTAGAAAAATTCTACCGGCAAAATAGAGCATGATCATATTCCAAAAGATATGACCCAAACCAGCATGAAAAAAAGAGTATGTGACTATAGACCATGGTTGTCCAAAAAATTCCATGAAATCTTTAGGTAACTGAAACCATTCAGACACTGAATTGCCAAGTAAAGCCAAAGACAGCCCATCTAAAATAAAGACCAGAACATTGACCGTAATCAGTTTTTCAGCAATGTTGAGCCTAGCAAAATTATATTTTAATCCACCGTGTGCCATAGCCTAATTCCAACGGTTTTGGTTAAACTGATTTTTCTTCCAATACCACATCATAATGAAGCCAATTAACGCTCCTCCAATATGGGCAAAATGGGCAATCCCTGTATTGATATTGCCAATTCCAAAGAATAGGTCCGCCGCCAACAACAAAGGCACAAAATACTTCGCCTTAATGGGCACAGGCAAAAATATCAGCATCAATTTTGCTTCTGAATACATAAATGCAAATGCCACCAAAATCCCATAAATAGCACCAGAAGCTCCAACAGCCCTTCCATAAAATGCATTTCCAAAATTGTCTATTACTCCTGAGGGAACATATTCTTTAAGCTTGTTTAAATTAGCTCCATAAGGGCTTTGAAGAGCTTCCATCATTTGAGATTTCTCAAATCCAGCTCCAATTAATGCATTAATCCCTTCATTAAAATAATAATAATTTACGCCTGTATACAACAGCGCAGATCCAAGCCCTGCTGAAAAATAAAAGAACAAAAACTTGTTCCTGCCCCAAGCTTGCTCCAAAGGAGTTCCAAATGCCCATAATGCATACATATTAAATACAATATGCATAAGGCTGCCGTGCATAAACATATGGGTAATTATTTGCCACCATTCAAAGCTAGTATTCTTAGGAAACCATAGGGACAATAACTGATACATTTGATCCCCATATAATTGTGTGGCCACAAATAAAATCACGTTGATAATCAACAAGTGTTTTACAGCCTCCGTTAATCTACCCATTTAATTAAACTTTTTTTCAATATCTCCTTCAGAGATTATGGTGTATGTCATTTTTTGGGACGGACTCAATGAAGGTTCCTTACAACCGAACAAGTCATTCACCAAACCTAATTGTGAATCTTTATCCAGTATTTCCCCCGTTTTCACCGCCAGGTTTTTAGAAAGTGCCTTGGCCAACAATTCTGCTTGAGAAATTGAGTTCCCATCAAACCCTTCCTTGTAATCTGCTATTAAACGATCCAATACCATGCCAATTCCGCTTTCGGAAATAATCAAGGGTACGCCTGTCACTTTAACAGTCTCTTCTTCCAAGTTTTCAAAAGCAAAACCAACATTTACCAGACTCTCTTTGATCTCTTTTAAAATGGTCAATTCTTGTTTACTGAAGGTGAGTTCCAAAGGAAATAATAGTTGTTGGCTAACACCTTCTTTTACAGTGATTTCAGTTAGAAATTTTTCAAAAAGCACCCGTTCATGAGCGCGATTTTGATTAACGACCAGCATACCAGATTTAATGGTACTGACTATATATTTTCTTCTAAGCTGAAAAGTGGTGCCAACGTGCTCTTGTGATTCAGTATCAGAATAAAATGTTCCTTGTACTTCTGTGTCCGATTCAATTTCTATACTGCTAAAATTATCTGTACCTAGTTCGGCGTTTAAGCCTTCATATAGGTTCTCCCACCCTTTTGTGCTTGTTTTTTGGTATCTAGATTTAGGGCTTGTACTTTCTACTGTTTCTTGAAAAGGATTAAAAGAAGCGTCTATGGTAACTTTTGGCAACACAGCGCCTTTTTCCTTGTATGCGTAAGGTGTGTCAAGGTTAGGGTCATGTTCAAAATCCAGAACTGGAGCTACATTAAACTGTCCTAGGCTATGTTTTATTGTTGAACGAATAATTGCGTACATAGTATTCTCATCATCAAACTTCACTTCTGTTTTTGTGGGATGTATGTTGATATCTATAGATGCTGGATCTACATCTAAAAACAAAAAGTATCCAGGATACAGGTCAGACTTTATAAGCCCTTCAAACGCTGCCACCACGGCATGATGCAAATATGGGCTTTTTATATACCTATTATTGGCAAAGAAGAACTGCTCTCCCCTACTCTTTTTGGCAAATTCCGGTTTACATACAAATCCAGAAATTTTAACCACTTCAGTCTCTTCGTTGACAGGTACCAAACGATCTCCCATTTTATTTCCAAAAACATTGCTTATTCGCTGTCTGTATTTGGTCTTTGGAAGATTAAATAGTTCTGATCCATTGTTATAGTAGTGAAATTCGATGTTTGGGTGAACCAACGCCACTCGCTGAAATTCATCAGTAATATGCCTTGATTCCACTTGGTTTGATTTTAAAAAATTGCGTCTTGCGGGAATATTAAAAAAAAGGTTTTTAACCGCTATTGATGTTCCCTTGGCAGTGGCAATCACTTCTTGAGACACTATTTTACTGCCTTCAATCTTTAGGTGGGTCCCAACTTCGGCATTGTCCATCCGTGTTTGCATATCTACATGTGCAATTGCTGCAATGGAGGCTAAGGCTTCCCCTCGGAATCCTTTTGTTCGTAAATTAAATAAATCTTGCGCCGTCGATATTTTTGATGTAGCGTGCCTTTCAAAAGAGAGCCTGGCATCTGTCTCGCTCATTCCAGAACCATCGTCCACAACTTGTATAAGCGCCTTACCTCCATCTTTTATAATCAATTTGATAATGGTGGCGCCCGAATCTATGGCATTCTCCAATAGTTCTTTTACAACTGAAGCCGGTCGCTGAACCACTTCCCCTGCTGCAATTTGATTTGCGACATGGTCTGGCAAGAGTTTAATGATATCTGCCATTAGGGATTCAGGAATATGGATAAATCAAAGTCAATGATGAAGAGGAATAGCAATATTAAGACACCTACAATAACTATGAAACGAATTTTCAGGTTTTTGTCCCCTTCATTTTTCAAGTCATCAAATGCTGAGGAAAATTTATTTTTTAGGCCTCTTTGCGTATTCGCAGTACTTCTATATTTATCAAGTTTATGTTCTATTTTATACGGATTACCTTCACCTTTATAATAACGTGGTGAATAATTGTAGGTTCTATTTTTTCTAAGTTTTAGAAAATTTCGCATTACATCGTTTTCCGTGTAATCTCAAAGGTACTCAAAATCGAAAAACAGGATTAGGAAGTACTGCCAAAAAATGTTAACAGTCTAACATTGATTTAAGTTTCTATCCTGCCTACTATGGAAAATACAACACTACTTTCCCAATGTTGCCATTTTAATAGCGGCAATAGCGGCTTCAGTCCCCTTGTTACCATGTTTTCCCCCACTACGATCTATGGCTTGCTGTAGGGTGTTATCTGTAAGTACACAAAATATAACAGGTATATCATAAGCAACGTTTAGGTCCTTTATACCTTGAGCCGCTGCACTACAAACAAAATCAAAGTGACTGGTCTCTCCACGAATAACGCTACCAATTGCAATTACTACATCTACTTTCTGGGTGTTGAGCATTTTTTTGGAACCAAAGGTAAGCTCATAAGTTCCTGGAACATTCCATCTAAGAATATTATCTGTTAAAGCTCCACAATCCATCAAAGCCTCCAAGGCACCATTATATAGCCCTTCCGTAATATTATCATTCCACTCAGAAACAACGATCCCAAACCGAAGTTCTTTCGCGTTTGGGATCGTTGTCTTATCGTAAGCAGATAAGTTTTTGTTTTCAGTGGCCATATACCTAATTTTTGGCTAGCCCAATAAGTACATCTATACCATTTGCCTCTTGAGAAGAAGAAAATTCATTTTTAATGCGCTCAAAAAAGCCCAATGCTTTTTCTTTTTGGTTTAAATCCATCGCAATAACACCAGCTTTGTATAAAAATCTTGGTGCCGTATACTCATTATTGCTATGTGCAATCGCTTTTTCGTAATATTCCAAAGCATCTTCATTCTGATTCAATTGCGAAAAAGCATCCCCTATTCCCCCTTTGGCCATGGCACCTAACACGGCGTCGCTCGAAGAAAAGCTTTCTAGATTTGCAATCGCCTCATCATATTGCTGCATGTTCAAATAGGTCATTCCTGCAGAGTATTTAGCAAGATTGGCCGCTTTGGTACCTTTATACTCTTCAATTATGTCCAGAAAGCCATATTTACCTTCTGCCCCATTTAATGCCAAAGTAAACAATGAATCTTTAGCCGTTTCATTTGTAAGCGCTTGATCAAAATATTGTTGCGGATAAAAAAGCTCATTGGCCGCAGATGCTTCTTTTGGTTTTTGAATAAACTCATTATATCCCAAATACCCTAAAACACCAATTGCAATGGCACCAATTGCGCCCAAAATGTAATTCTGGTTTTTCTGAACCCAAGCCTCGGTTTTTGAAGCACTTTCATCCAAGGTACTGAATACCTCTGCCGTTGTACTGTTCTGCTCATCCAACTGAGCTTCTTCAACCTTGTTTTTTGGCTTAAAGCCTCGCTTCTTGTATGTTGCCATTCTTCATTTGATTAATCGCGCAAAAATAAAGTTTTTATCCAAAACCAAAAGGTAATTTATTCGTTATTTTTGGAATCTTTAATTAGTCGTTAAATGGCTAAAACCATAATATTCCTTTAGCTTTTTATGTTTTTAAAGCACTTGTCTTTAGTTAATTATAAGAATTTCTCTTCGAAGAGTCTAGAATTTGACCCGGTTATCAACTGTCTTGTTGGCGATAATGGTGTTGGAAAAACCAATATCTTGGATGCCATTTACCATCTTTCTTTTGGGAAAAGTTATTTTAATCCGGTTTCTACTCAAAACATAAAACATGAAACCGATTTTTTTGTAATTGAAGGTGAATTTGAAAAAGATGGAAGGGTAGAAAAAATCATCTGCAGCTTTAAACGAGGAATGAAAAAGGTCATTAAGAGAAACGGAAAGGCATACGAAAAGTTTTCTGAGCATATTGGTTTTTTGCCCTTGGTCATAATATCCCCTTCAGATAGGGACCTTATTACAGAAGGAAGTGATACCCGAAGAAAATTTATGGACGGTGTTATTTCACAATCAGATAAAGAATACCTTAAAACTCTGATCAAGTATAACAAAGTTTTGGTACAGCGTAACTCATTGCTCAAGTACTTTGCAGCCAACAATACTTTTGATTCCAATACATTGGCCATTTACAACGAGCAATTACATTCGTTGGGAACAGAAATTCACCAAAAAAGAGTCGAGTTTATAACCTCTTTTATTCCAATATTCAAGGAACAGTATGCGCACATTTCAGAAAAGGAAGAAGAGATCATGCTTTCTTATGAAAGTCAACTTTTAAACAACAAATTGTTAAGGCTTTTAGAAACTGCCATTGATAAGGACAAAGCAATACAATATACCAGTGTTGGCATCCATAAAGACGACCTCAATTTCACCATTGCCAATCATCCCATTAAAAAATTTGGTAGCCAAGGCCAACAAAAATCTTTCTTGATTGCCCTAAAACTGGCTCAATTCCATTTTATAAAGGAACAAGCTAAGACCACACCAATTCTTCTGCTTGACGATATTTTTGATAAACTGGATGAAAAACGAGTATCCCAGATTGTGGCGTTAGTTGACAATGATAATTTTGGACAGATATTTATTAGCGATACTCACGCTGAACGTACCGAAAATGTAGTTAAAAATATAAGACAGAGTTATAAAATATTTAACTTGTAGCATGAGAGAAATCTTGTTGTTCTTTTTAATTCTTTTTTTCTGGGGATGTGAAGAAACCTCCTTAGTAGAAGAAGATCTGCATCATTTAAATGGGTATTGGGAAATTACAGAAGTTACTTTTCAAGATGGTGCAGAAAAAAACTACACCGTAAATCCAAGTGTTGACTTTATACAATTAAAAGGAACCAAAGGCTACCGGAAAAAAGTTCAACCTAAATTTGACGGTACTTTTAGTACTTCCGATGATGCTGAGGTCTTTGAGGTTTTTGCCATAAACAAAGGTTTTACATTGCAATACAAGAATAGTTTAAGTGAACGGGAAGAAAAACTGGTTCAATTGGATTCAATATCTTTTTCAGTGCGCAGTGAAGATGGAATATTATATTCCTACAAAAGGTTTGAACCCATTTCAATACCAAAATAATGGCAAAAAGACACAACTCCCATATTCCTTTAAGTGATGCCCTCGGCGAATTTATCAAAGAAAATAAGCTTCAAAAAGGCATGGACAAGGTGAACGCAAAAGATGCTTGGGTAAAATTGATGGGGAATGGGGTCAATAATTATACTACCGCGATTGAACTTAGGAATGAAACCCTGTTCATATCCCTTTCCTCCTCGGTACTTAGGGAAGAGTTGAGTTTGGGAAAAACCAAAATCATCGCTATGCTCAATGAAGAATTGGGAAAAGAGTTGGTAAAAAAGTTGGTGCTCCGTTAATAGTATTACTTATTATTCTAAAATCAAGTGAAAAGAATTATTGAAACTGAACGATTAATAATCTGCGAAGCACAGATTGAAGATTCCAAGTTCTTTAAAAAATTATTGAACAGCCCAAATTGGATAGAATTCATTGGAGATAGAGGTGTAAGAACAGATAAACAGGCTGTAAAGTATATAAAGTCCAGTTTAATTGATTCTTATAATGAGAATGGCTATGGGCTCTATAAAATGTGCCTTAAAAAATCCTCAACACCCATTGGCATATGTGGTTTTGTAAAACGAGACTATTTGGATAACCCAGATATAGGATTTGCAATTCTGCCAGAGCATGAAGGAAAGGGTTACACCACAGAAGCCTGCATGGCAACAATGACATATGGAAAATCAGAACTAAAGCTGAGCCCCATATTAGGAATTACCACTCAAAAAAACAGCAAATCCCGTCATCTTCTTAGCAAAATTGGACTTCAAGAGACCGGGAAAATAACACCTAAAGGAGGCAACGAAGAACTCCTTTTGTTTTCAACTTAAAAAGCCACTGCAATGAGTGGCTTAGATACTTTAAAAAAAATTGCTTAATACGAGCTAGAATACTTCCCTACCGGAAAAATGGAAAGCTCCCTCTATTGCCGCATTTTCATCACTATCAGAGCCGTGAACAGCATTTTCACCTATGCTTGTAGCAAACAATTTACGAATAGTTCCTTCTGCAGCTTCTGCAGGATTGGTTGCTCCGATCAATGCACGAAAATCATCAACTGCATTATCTTTTTCCAAAATAGCTGGCACAATAGGCCCCCTCGTCATAAATTCAACCAATTCTCCAAAGAAAGGTCTTTCCTTGTGTATAGCATAGAATTCCTCAGCATCTCTTTTACTTAGCTGAGTATATTTCATTGCCACAATTCTGAATCCAGCAGCAGTTATTTTTTCCAAAATTGCACCAATATGTCCGTTTTCAACAGCATCTGGTTTGATCATGGTAAATGTTCTATTTCCAGTCATTTTTTAAATTTTGCGCAAACTTACGTTTTTTCGACCAACGAGCAAGGCTTAACATGCCTGTTTTAACTCTTGAAATACCTTCCTGTTTTCTCCTATTATTTTTTATCTGAGCTTCTTTATTGCTGAAATCCAACACAATAACTCCAAAACCAAGAAAGGAGGTCACCTTGTGCATTCAATAATTTTAAGTTTCAGGTGAACAAAATATAGATGATCGTGGTTTACCTCTATGTTATATTATTGTATCTTTGCCCGCATGAATTTAGAGGATATCACGACGATCAAGTCTATTCTTTCCCAGCCCCAAAAAATCGTAATCATACCCCATAAGAACCCTGATGGTGATGCCATAGGCTCATGCCTTGGACTGTTGGGCTTTTTAAAAGGTAAAGGATTGGAAGCTACCATAATCTCTCCAAATGATTACCCCAAGTTTCTAAAATGGATGCCCGGAAGTGATGCTGTCTTAAATTTTGAAAAGGAAAACTCACAATCCAAAAAAATACTTGAAGAAGCCACTGTAATTTTCACCTTAGATTTTAATGATCTATCCCGTACTGGTCAGTTAGAAGCTTTTTTAAAAGACAAAAAGGCGGATTTTATTATGATAGACCATCATCAACAACCCGGTAATTATGCAAGAGTGGCCTACTCAGATGTAAGCATGAGTTCCACTTGCGAGATGGTTTACAATTTTATAGAGTACTTGGGAGAGTTGAATAGCATGACCAAGGCTATTGCAACTAATCTATATACAGGAATTATGACCGATACAGGGTCGTTTAAATACAGATCAACATCCAGCAGAACGCACCGGGTAGTTGCGGACCTAATAGATAATGGAGCAGAAAACATGATGATTCATCAAAACATTTACGATAACAATGCTCCTGCTCGGCTCCATTTGTTGGGGGTTGCATTAAGCAACATGGTGATTCTATCAGAATATAACACCGCTTATATTACATTGACGCAGGAAGAACTTGATGCACATGATTATAAGAAAGGAGACACAGAGGGTTTTGTAAATTATGGATTAACACTCGAAGGAATTATTTTTGCAGTGATTTTTATTGAAAATAGAGAAGAGGGCATTATAAAAATATCATTCCGTTCGGTAGGTGATTTTTCGGTTAATGAATTTGCAAGAAACCATTTTAACGGTGGTGGTCACGACAACGCCGCTGGAGGAAGAAGCGAAATAAGCATAGAAGAAACCATTGAACAATTTAAGACTATCCTAAAAGCTTATAAAAGTCAGTTAAATCCATGAAAGGTCTTTTCTTAATTTTTGCTGCAATCTTATTCGTCAACTGTGGAGGTCCTGAACCCAGAAGACCCGTAGAGGTAAAATCTGGCAGTTTTTTTAAAGAATCCGTGGAACGGAATAAACAACTATTAGAACTAGAAGAAAAAATCATTGCCAATATTATTGAACAGGATACCGTTCATGATTATTTGGCCAGTCCAAGTGGGTTTATGTACTTTTTTGAATTCAAAAACGATACGGCTACCTATTTGCCAAGAACCAATGACCAGATATTATTTTCCTATAACCTTGTTACTCTTGACAATGATACCATCTATTCCATGAAGGAAATTGGCCCCACTTCATATGTTGTGGACAAAGAACAGCTGTTTCCTGGTTTGCAAAATGCGGTCAAATTGCTTAAAATCAGTGAGCGTGCAACATTTTTGTTCCCTTCTTTGCAGGCATACGGCTATCATGGTGACGGAAATGACATTGGACCAAAAACACCTTTAAAATCAACAATCGAATTACATACCATTATTATTAATCAAGATAGTTTAAATCTAAAACCATAACAACAATGAAACAATCACTTGTTTTAATCACTCTACTTTCAATAGTATTTTTTGGATGCAAGTCTGGCAAATATGCTGACTTAGGTGATGGAATTTTTGCGGATATACAGACCAGTCAAGGTGACATAATTGTAAAACTAGAACACGAAAAGACACCTGTTACAGTGGCCAACTTTGTATCACTGGCGGAAGGTAACAACCCTTTTGTAGCTGATACCCTTAAAGGAAAAAAATATTATGACGGTATTGTTTTTCACAGAATAATCAAAGACTTCATGATACAAGGTGGAGATCCTACCGGAACAGGAAGCGGGAGTCCGGGGTATAAGTTTAAGGACGAGTTCCATGACTCTCTTTCACATTCTAAAAAAGGAATTCTATCGATGGCCAATTCAGGCCCCAAAACAAATGGAAGCCAATTTTTTATTACACATAAGGAAACTCCTTGGCTAAATGGAAGGCATTCTGTTTTTGGCGAAGTAGTAATGGGTATTGAGGTAGTGGACACAATTGCAAATGTTGAGGTCATTGCTCCCGCAAACAAACCCAAAGTGGACGTGGTAATGAACAAGGTGGAAATAGTAAGAAATGGCAAAGAGGCCAGGAAATTTGATGCCATTCAAATCATGACCGATTACTTTGCCGAGGAAGAAGCTGCTGTGGCCGCTTTCAAGAAAATGAAAGAGGATTTTGTTGCGGAGCTTAATAAACAAAAGGAAGATGCAGAAGGAACTGCTTCTGGGCTTAAAATCTTTTCTTTGGTCAAAGGAGATGGGGAACAGCCAAAAATAGGACAAAGAGTGTTGGTCAACTATGCAGGTTGGTTATCTAATGGTGATTTGTTTGACAGCAACTATGAAGAAGTAGCGACCAAACACAACAAGTTTGATGCTAAAAGAAAACAAGGCAATGGATATTCACCCGTATTAATGGAGTATAGTCCAGAAGCCAGACTCATTCCAGGTTTTAAAGAAGGTCTTCAAACAATGAAAGTTGGAGATAAGATCCGCTTGTTTATTCCTCCTCATTTAGGGTATGGAGCTCAGGGCGGTGGCCCCATACCTCCAAATTCTGATTTGGTTTTTGATTTGGAAATTACAGGAATTGAAGAGTAAACCCGCACTATAAAGGAAAAAGCTGCATATACCAATGCGGCTTTTTTTATGCTTTTGCCCAAAGCTTTGTTAACACACAAAACCTTATTGTCCATCTAAGAATTAAAAGTTAGATTAGAAGCTTTTATACATTATCCAATATTTTTTAATTTTTGATGGGACAGAAAATTAAAACAATTATTGCCATTGCTCTACCATTGCAAATAATTCTGGTAAAATGGGTTGGTAGTTATCCTGAGTTTATTGAAGAATATTACAGCAACGGATTCTATCAAGGTATCTCGTGGGTCTTAAGAACGCTTTTTGGCTGGGTGCCGTTTTCTATGGGCGATCTTTTTTATCTAACACTTTTCATTTTGGCCGGAAGGTATTTGTATATGCATTGGAAATCTATTAAAAAGAAGCCATTGCTCTTTTTGAAGGATATAATAGTGGTATTGTCCATTGCGTATTTTGCATTCCATCTACTTTGGGGAATGAACTACTACAGACAACCTATTACATGGAAATTGGATATAGAAAAAGAATACACCAAGGATGAACTTGGCTCTTTCACACAGTATTTGGCAGAAAAAACCAATCATTACCAAACCAAAATTACCGGAGACAGTATTGATCCGGTAAAAATTCCATACTCAAAAAAAGAAATATTTAAAAAAACAAAAGCCGGTTATGAATTGTTGAAGGAGAACTACCCGAATTTTGAATATAAAAAACCCAGTCTTAAATCATCTCTTTTTAGTCTTCCCTTAACCTATATGGGATATGGGGGGTATTTAAATCCATTTTCCAATGAAGCACAGGTAAACGGAATAACCCCTCTTCATAGATTACCCACAGTAAGTGGGCATGAAATAGGGCATCAACTAGGTTATTCTGCAGAAGATGCAACTAATTTTATAGGGTTTTTGGTCACCGCCAAAAACGAAGACATGTACTTTAAGTACGCCGCTTACTCGCACGCCTTGGCCTATTGCCTATCTGATTTATCAAGAAAAGATGATGTAAGGTTTAAAGAAATTGCTGAACAACTAAATCCTGGGGTCAAAAAAAATTTCAAAGAGGTTTCCGAGTTTTGGAAACAATATGAAAATCCTTTGGAACCTGTGTTCAAGTCTATTTTCAACACCTTTTTAAAAGCAAATAATCAAGAAGAGGGCATCAATAGTTATAATTCGGTGGTGGGACTTTTGATCAATTATCATGACAAGTATATATTCTAAATTGTAGCTTGTACAATACTCTTACTTCCGCTACCTTTAAAGCGACTAATCCAATAAGTATTATATGAAAATGAGACTGCTAGCACTAACCCTACTTTGGGGAAGTGTCTCTTTGTTCGCACAAGATTATTTCCCAAAAAATGATGGTGTCAAAACAAAAAACAACAATTACATGGCATTTACCAATGCCAAGATCTATGTTACTCCTAACCAGATTATCGAAAACGGAACACTGCTTATCCAAAATGGAAAAGTTATTCAGGTAGGAAACACGGTAAGTATTCCCAAAAATACCGTGGTGGAAGATTTAGAGGGAAAATACATCTACCCCTCATTTATTGATGTGTTCTCAAGCTTTGGTGTAAAAAAACCTAAAAAGGCCGAGAGTCGAGGTAGATCCGCCCAATACAATGCTTCTCGTGAAGGGTTTTACTGGAACGATCATATAATGCCTGAAAACGATGCCATTTCAAGCTTCAATTATGACGATAAAAAGGCCAAAGAACTCAGAAAAGCAGGTTTTGGGGTTGTCAATTCTCATATCCAAGATGGTATTGCCAGAGGTTCTGGGGTTTTAGTTGCACTAAACGACCACGGAAGTGAATCCAAAAGAATCTTGGAAGATAGATCGGCTCAATATTTTTCTTTCAAAAAAAGCATTGCAAAAAATCAATCCTATCCAACCTCATTAATGGGTGCCACTGCTTTAATGCGCCAGTTGTATTATGATATGGCCTGGTACAGCAAAGGTAATGTAGATACAAAAGACCGCTCAATAGAAGCCTTGTTAGAAAATAAAGGAATGACTCAGATTTTTGCTGCTGGCAACAATGGAAATGTTTTGAGGGCCGATAAAATTGGTGATCAATTTGGAGTTCAATATGCCATTTTAGCTGGCGGGGATGAATACGAATACATACAAGAGGTAAAAGCTACCAATGCCAAATTAATAGTACCGCTCAACTTCCCTAAAGCATATGACGTTTCAAATCCGTATGAAGCACACTATGTTACCCTAAAAGATATGAAACATTGGAATCTGGCCCCCTCAAACCCTAAGGCACTAGAAGAGAATTCAATTCAATTTTCATTCACTTTACAAAATTTAAAGTCGCCATCGGAATTTAAATCGAAGCTGATGAAGGCCATTGACCATGGACTTTCCAAAACTAAAGCATTGGAAGCATTGACAACTGTTCCAGCAAACATTTTAGGAAAATCCAATGAGATAGGTTCCTTACAGGTAGGTAGACAAGCAAATTTGTTGATTGCTTCTGGAGATATTTTCGAAAAAGGAGCAACGTTGTATGAGAATTGGGTGCAAGGAGAAAAAAATGTCATCAATTCTAAAGATCATGAAGACATTCGTGGAGATTACAATCTTGTCATAAACGGCATCACATATGCCTTATCCATAACTGGCGAATCAAGCAAACCCAAGGCAGTTGTAAAAAGAGATACCGTAAAACTTGACTCCAAAATTGAATACAAGACAGATTGGCTGAACCTGTCCTTTTCCAATAACGATGGGGAATCCTATAGATTGATAGCTTTGATTACCGAAGACAGAGAAAACATTAAGGGTAGAATTACATTACCTAATGGAAATGAATCTTCAGTAAACATTCAAAAAACTGCTTCTTTTGAAGAAAAGGAAAAAACACACTCCAAAGGCGATAGCCCCAAGTTGATGCCTCTAACCTATCCAAACGTGGGCTATGGTTACAAGGTAATGCCAAAACAAGAAAACTTCCTTTTTAAAAATGCAACGGTCTGGACCGGTGAAACCATAATGGAAACTACGGATGTTTTGGTCAAAAACGGTAAGATCACCAAAATTGGAAAAGGGCTTAACGCCGGAAATTCCAAATTGGTCGATGCCACTGGAAAACACTTAACCGCGGGCATTATTGATGAACATTCCCATATTGGAGCTCTTGCCGTAAATGAAGCGGGTCATAATTCCACTGCAGAAGTAAAAATGACAGATGTGGTAGATCCCAAGGACATGGACATCTATAGAAACTTAGCCGGAGGAGTAACTACCATTCAACTGCTTCATGGCTCAGCAAACCCAATTGGTGGACGTTCAGCCATTTTACGTTTAAAATGGGGTGAAAGCGCAGATGGACTCATATTTCAAAACTCTCCTAAATTCATAAAATTTGCTTTGGGAGAAAATGTAAAACAATCTAACTGGCAAAGCTTTTCACGTTTTCCACAAACCAGAATGGGAGTGGAACAACTCTTTGTGGACTACTTTCAGCGTGCCAAGGAATATGATACAAAAAAGAAAAGTGGACAGGCTTTCCGATATGATGAGGAAATGGAAACCTTGGCAGAGATTTTAAATGGAGAGCGCTTTATTAGCTGTCATTCCTATGTTCAAAGTGAAATCAATATGCTGATGAAGGTTGCGGAAAAATTCAATTTCCGTGTAAATACCTTCACTCATATTTTGGAAGGTTACAAAGTAGCGGACAAAATGGCCGAACATGGTGTAGGTGGTTCCACATTTAGTGACTGGTGGGCTTACAAATACGAGGTAAATGACGCAATCCCCTACAATGCTGCAATCATGGCCGCTCAAGGAGTAACCGTAGCCATAAATAGTGATGATGCGGAAATGTCAAGAAGATTGAACCAAGAGGCTGGAAAAACCGTAAAATACGGAGGAATGTCAGAAATTGAGGCATGGAAAACAGTTACTCTCAATCCAGCTAAACTATTGCACATTGATGATCGGGTAGGAAGCATTGAAATAGGTAAAGATGCAGATTTGGTGCTATGGAACGATCATCCTCTTTCTGTATACGCCAAAGCGGAAAAAACCATGATAGAAGGTGTGGTTTATTTCGATTTAGAAAAAGACAAATCACTTCGCGAATCTGTAAAAAAGGAGCGAAGTCAACTTATTAGCATGATGTTGAACGAAAAAGCAAATGGAGCAAAAATGCAAGGTCCTAAAGAAAACAAAAAACCAAAGTTTCACTGCGAAAGCCTATAAAAGATAAAATGATGAAAAAAATTATATCACAATTCATATTATTAGGGCTGATGGGCATTTTTGCGGTGACGGCGCAACAAACTCCTGCTCCCATTCAGAAAGAGATAATTACCATAACAGGAGCTACCGCCCATATTGGTAACGGTACCATTGTAGAAAACTGTACAGTAGTATTCGAAAATGGAAAAATAACTGCAATAGGTGGGCCTGAGGTAGAAAACAAAGGTCAAATTATTACCGCGGAGGGAAAACACATCTACCCTGGTTTTATAGCTCCGGGAAAGTCTTTGGGCTTGGTTGAGGTAAATGCAGTAAGGGCAAGTAATGATCAGGATGAAATTGGAGACATTATTCCACATATAAGAAGCATTATAGCCTACAATGCGGAATCTAAAGTTGTGGAAAGCATGAGGCCCAATGGAGTATTGCTAGGGCAAATAACCCCTAAAGGAGGAAGAATTTCAGGCACATCTTCAATTGTGCAATTTGATGCTTGGAACTGGGAAGATGCTGCCGTAAAAATGGATGATGGAATTCACTTGAACTGGCCAGCCATTTTCAGAAGAGGTAGATGGTGGATGGGAGAGCCAAGTGGCTTTATCCCTAATAAAGACTATCAAAAACAAGCAGACGAAGTGAAATCCTTTATGAACAATGCCAATGCCTATGGTAAAGACAAAGTAAAAGAAAGGAATGCCGCTTTTGCTGCTATGCAAGGTGTTTTTAATGGCACAAAACGTTTATACATCTATGCCGATGGTGAAAAAGAAATGATGGATGCCATCACCACGGCAAAGAAATCTGGAGCAGAAAACATTGTCCTTGTCGGCGGGTATCATGCACATAAAATCAGTGATTTCTTAAAGGAACATAATATCCCTGTTTTGGTCAATTTCACCCATACCCTCCCTAAGTTTGATGATGACGATTATGATTTCACTTTCAAATTGCCAAAATTGTTGTTGGAAGCCGGTTTGCTGGTAGGTCTTCAGAATGCATCTGCATCCAATTTTCAGACTAGAAATCTTCCTTTTTATGCCGGTCAAGTAGTTGCGCAAGGGCTAGAAAAGGAAAAAGCGTTACAAATGTTAACGGGAAATACAGCTAAAATTTTAGGAATCGATTCAGATTACGGCACGTTGGAAGTTGGAAAAAGTGCCACTTTGTTTATTTCTGAAGGAGATGCTCTGGACATGAGAACCAATAGGCTTTCAAGAGCTTTTATAGATGGAAGGGACATTTCTTTGGAAACCCATCAAACTAAACTCTGGAAACGATATATGGGTAAGTACGAAGGAAAATAAGAAAAAATAAGGGCGGCGTTCCTAGGAACGCCGCCCTTATTACTTTTTAGTTCTTTTTTACTGTTACAAACTCAGCCTTTTCAGGCTTTGCATAAAACTCATTGGGCAATGAAGCCTTACTCAAGGTAACGTTCTCAAACTGAACGGTACTTCTAGCATCCAATATTTTTTTACCTTCAAAATTATACCAGGTTATTGATTTTGGAAGCACTGCCCCATCAATGGTCTGCCAATCATTGTACCTGATCCATTTAACAGTTTCTGACACCTCCCCTGTTCTATAGGTCACCGTATATCCCAACCAAGCCATTTGGTGAGTATTTGAATCAAAATAAATGAAGTATTCGTCTTTGGAGGAGGTACCTACTCCAGATTCGTATGAGATTCTAATACCTGGATAACTTTTGTCATCATATACCAAATCTTCTGTCTCAGAATAGATTATACCATCATCGGCCAAAACAAATGGCATGGCATAAAAGTAAAACATTAGATTATGGTAAAACCCAGCATCTCCTTTGTAGTTTTTTTCAGTATCCAGCAACCAAACCTCTTTACCATCGGACCCCAAAGAGAACTGCTCAGAATCTACACGATCTTTTCTGGACCATAAATCTATGGTGTGCGTCTCTGTAAAATCTTTTTTTGGCATGTCATATGTGAGGGTGCGCTGCTCTTTCCAGACCGCCAAACCACCGTGGGCCTCAAAGATTTTTTCCATAGCTTCTGGAAACTTTGGGTTGGGTTCAACAGTTTCCTCTTGAACGGCCTTCATGGTTTCTTCTTTTTTTGTAGCAGGTTTGCACGCCCCAATAGCAAGTGCAAGAAATAGGATAGTTGCTTTCTTCATAGTTGTATAGTTTGCCGCTTCGTCGGAAATTCCTTCTTAAGATTACAAGATTACGTATTTTTGATGTGTGAAGGAAGCCAAATTAATCAGCAGTATCCAAAACCCTCTGGTAAAGAAGATATTGCTCCTTAAAGAAAAGTCGAGAGAACGAAAGAAAACTGGGCTTTTTGTTGTGGAAGGGAAACGTGAAATTGAACTGGCACAAAAAGGAAGTTTCACTTTAAAAACCATCCTGTTTTGCCCAGAGATTTTAAAGGATTTTGCTTTAAATCCTCTCATACAAAACTCCAAGATTGAAGTTATTGAAATATCCAGGCCCGTTTATGAAAAAATTGCACATAGAGAAACTACTGAAGGTATATTGGCTATTGTAAAAAGTAAAGAGCATGGATTGGAAAAAATCCTATTTAAAAATGACTATCCTCTGGTCTTAGTTGCCGAAGCTCCTGAAAAACCCGGTAATATTGGGGCGCTTTTAAGAACAGCTGATGCTGCTGCGGTTGATGCCGTTTTTATTGCCAACCCAAAATCAGACATCTATAGCCCCAACATCATTCGTTCTAGTGTAGGCTGTGTATTCACCAACCAAATTGGCATGGGCGCCACGGAGGACATCATTGATTTTCTTAAAGAAAAAGAGATTAAAATATACTGTGCAGCCCTTACGGCATCTAAAAACTATGTAGAATGCAATTTTAAAGGAGGTATAGCCATAGTTGTAGGCACGGAAGCATCTGGTCTTACCGATACTTGGCTTCAAAGTTCCGACCAAAACCTAATTATCCCGATGCAAGGTGAAATAGATTCTATGAACGTTTCCGTATCGGCGGCAATACTTATATTTGAAGCGAAGCGGCAACGCGGATATTAGCCTATGGAAAAAACTACTCTCTTTTACACCATCATTTTTATTTTGGTAATTCAGTACTTAGTCCATCAAGTACTGGAGCACCTTAACGCAAAGCGTTTCACATCCAACGTTCCATCTGAACTGAGCGATGTTTTTGATGATGTAGAATACCAAAAATCGCAGAAATATAAAAGAACCAATTACAGATTTGGATTGTTTTCTGATGGGTTTTCGTTGATTCTGACCCTTTGCTTCCTATTTTTTGGAGGATTTGAATGGATTGATACCATTACCCGTTCAATAACGGACAAAACAATTCCCATGGCCTTGATTTTCTTTGGGTTTATGCTTTTAGGGAGTAGTATTCTGGGAACGCCTTTTTCTTATTACCAGACTTTTGTCATCGAGGAAAAGTATGGCTTTAACAAAACAACCAAAAAACTGTTTTTCTTGGACAAAATTAAGGGCTGGGTGCTTTCTATAGTTTTTGGAGGAGGAGTGCTATCCCTATTCATACTTTTTTATCAATGGACGGGAGCGGACTTTTGGATTTATACTTGGATCCTTGTTGGTTCCATCATATTGTTCATGAATTTGTTTTATAGCAGATTGATTGTGCCTCTTTTTAATAAACAAACACCGTTAACAGATGGCAGTTTAAAAAGTGCTATTGAAAACTACTCCAAGAAAGTGGGCTTTGAGCTTAAAAACATTTTTGTGATTGACGGTTCCAAAAGATCTACCAAAGCCAATGCTTACTTTTCTGGATTTGGAAAGGAAAAACGCATCACATTGTTTGACACCCTTATCAATGATTTAAGTGAAGAAGAAATTGTGGCAGTTTTGGCACATGAAGTGGGGCACTACAAACGAAAACACATAATTTTTAACCTATTGGTTTCTTTAGGGTTAACGGGGTTTACACTTTTCATACTGTCCCTGTTCATAAACAGTCCAGAAATATCGTTGGCAATTGGGGTATCAACACCAAGCTTTCATGCAGGACTTGTCGGCTTTGTATTGCTCTATAGTCCAATTTCCGAAGTTACCGGACTTGCTATGAACTATCTATCAAGAAAGTTTGAGTTCCAAGCAGATGATTATGCCAAGAAAACCTTTGATGCAACACCTTTGGTAACATCGTTAAAAAAGCTTTCTAAGAACAATTTAAGTAACTTGACGCCACACCCCGCCTATGTATTTGTGCATTACTCCCACCCTCCTCTAGTAGAGCGCATTAGAAACCTAAAGGCATGATTTTTGTTGGTTACCTTTAAAGATTGTGGTAATTTTAATATACTATGACGGAGGCTGCTATTGAAAAAGAGAACAAAGAGATTGCGAAGCAGTACAAAGAATTGCTTCGTATCAGTTATCAAACCTTGTCCGATAAGGACAAGAAATTGATACGCTCTGCTTTTGATGTTGCCGTAGATGCCCATAAAGAACAACGCCGAAAGTCTGGAGAGGCCTACATATTTCATCCTATTGCCGTAGCAAAAATTGTAGCTTCAAAAATTGGGTTGGATGCGGTCTCCATAGCATCTGCCCTTTTACATGATGTTGTAGAAGACACACCTTATACTTTAGATGATATTGAGCGCATGTTTGGGGAAAGTGTTGCTCGTATTGTAGATGGCCTGACCAAAATATCCCATTTAAAAAAAGATAAGGACATAAGTCAACAGGCTGAGAACTTCAGAAAAATGCTGTTGACACTGCATGATGATGTTAGGGTAATAATCATCAAAATTGCAGACAGATATCATAATATGCTCACCATGGATTCCATGCCTGAGCACAAACAAGTGAAAATAGCTTCGGAAACGCTTTACATCTATGCTCCATTAGCGCACAGAATTGGCCTGTACAATATTAAAACCCATCTGGAAGACCTTAGTCTAAAGTATACCGAGCCCGAGGTGTATAAAGATATTCAAGCCAAAATTGACAATACTGAAGAAGAGCAGCTGGCATACATTGAGGATTTTTCCAATGTTATTAGAAATTCCCTTGATAAGGAAGGTTTAAATTATAATATCAAAGGGCGAATGAAATCCATTTTTTCTATCCGTAGAAAAATGAAGGCCCAAAATGTTTCTTTTGATGAGGTCTACGACAAATTTGCCATTAGAATTATTTACAAGTCCGACAAAAAGAACGAAAAGTTTTTGGCTTGGAAAATCTACTCCATTGTAACAGATCACTTTACTCCAAACCCAATCCGATTGCGGGATTGGATTACTTCTCCAAAATCCACAGGTTATGAAGCGCTTCATATTACCGTAATGGGACCAAAAGGCAAATGGGTTGAAGTACAGATTCGAAGTGAGCGAATGCATGAAATTGCGGAAAAAGGCTATGCTGCGCATTTTAAGTATAAGCACGGAGAACAAAAAGAACAAGGTATAGAAGATTGGCTCAACAGACTGCAAGAGGCGTTAGAAACTTCTAACAGCAATGCGGTTGACTTTGTAGAAGAGTTTAAACTAAACCTGTATTCTAAAGAGATTTTTGTCTTTACACCAAAAGGTGAATTAAAATCAATGCCAAAAGGTGCTACACCCTTAGACTTTGCATTTCACATACACACAGAGGTTGGAATGAAAACTCGTGGAGCAAGGGTAAATGGAAAATTGGTTCCGTTGGGGTCAGAACTCCATAGTGGTGATCAAGTAGAGATCATAACCTCTGAAAGTGCAAAACCCAGTCAAAGTTGGTTGGACTATGCGCAAACCGCAAGGGCACGGGCAAAAATTAAATCCTCATTAAGCGAAGAAAAAAAGAGTATTGCGGCTGACGGAAAAGAAATCCTTAGAAGAAAGCTAAAATCCCAAAAAATAAATCTTAACGAGGATACCGTAAACAAATTAGTAACATTCTTTAAACTCAAAACCAGTTTGGACTTGTTCTATAGAGTTGGGATTGGCGTTATTGACAATGAGCGGATAAAGGAGTTTGCTTCTTCGTACCACAATGCCTTCTTAAATTTCTTTAAAAACAGGATTCGTAGAAATCCTGCTCCAAAAGACGTTGACAAAGAAGAAATCACTACTAAATATGATATGCTCGTATTTGGTAAGGAAGAGGAAAAATTGTCCTACAAACTTTCGCAGTGCTGCAATCCGATCCCTGGGGATGATGTTTTTGGGTTTGTAAGTGTAAATGATGGCATCAAAGTTCATAAAAAGAACTGCCCCAATGCCATTTCTTTGCAATCCAATTACGCATATAGAATTATGTCCGCCAAATGGATAGATTCCTCTCAAGAAGATTTTACGGTAGATGTTCAAATTACTGGAATAGATAATTTAGGTCTTGTTAACGATATCACTAATATCATATCAGATAATATGCATGTTAATATGCGTAACCTTAATTTTAATGCAGAGGGCGGCACCTTTACTGGCAAAATCACGTTGGTTGTAAAAAACAACAGTATTCTTAAAAAACTAATCAATAATTTGAAGCAGGTAGAGGGGATAGACAAAGTAACCAGAATTTAATTTTTAGCTGTACCTTTGTCCTTTAGTTTTGGTGAGAAAGCAGCTATGGGGAACAATAAGAATCAGGAAATTGTAAAAAATGTGTTCACTTCTTTCCTAGAAGAAAAGGGGCATCGCAAAACCCCGGAACGCTACGCCATCCTACAAGAAATTTATAATAGCGATGACCATTTTGATGTGGAATCCTTGTACATCAAAATGAAAACAAAGAATTATAGGGTAAGCCGTGCCACGCTATACAACACCATAGAACTTTTGCTGGACTGCAAACTGGTTAGAAAGCATCAATTTGGAAAAAATCAGGCACAATATGAAAAATCATATTTTGATCGTCAGCACGACCATGTGATTTTAACAGACACTGGAGAAGTTGTTGAGTTTTGCGACCCTCGCATTCAATCTATAAAAAAAACCATTGAGGAAGTTTTTGATATTAAAATCAACAACCACTCATTATATTTCTACGGAACCAGAAACAAAGAAGAAAACCTAACAGAATAACCAACACATTTCATGGTAGATTTATTGCTTGGACTCCAATGGGGAGATGAAGGAAAAGGGAAAATTGTTGATGTACTTACTAAAGACTATGACATTATTGCACGATTTCAAGGAGGTCCAAATGCAGGACACACCCTGGAGTTTGACGGCATAAAACATGTGCTGCATACCATCCCTTCAGGAATTTTTCACAAAAACGCATTAAATATTGTTGGTAACGGAGTAGTGATAGACCCTGTTATTTTCAAAAAAGAATTGGACAATCTTGAAAAATTTGAAATTGATATTACATCAAAACTGTTTATCTCAAGAAAAGCACATCTTATTTTACCCACCCATCGTTTACTGGATGCAGCGTCAGAAGCTGCAAAGGGAAAAGCCAAGATTGGTTCTACCTTAAAAGGTATTGGACCAACCTATATGGATAAAACCGGCAGAAATGGTATGCGAGTTGGAGATTTAGAGTTTGACAACTGGGAAGAGAAATATAGAGCTTTAGCGGACAAGCATGAGGCCATGATCGGGTTTTATAACGTGGATATCCAATATGACCTGGCAGAATTGGAGGCAGAATTTTATGAAGGAGTAGCTACACTAAGACAATTGAAGTTTATTGATAGCGAAGAGTATATTTTCAAGGCACAGGAACAAGGCAAGAAAATATTGGCGGAAGGAGCACAGGGGTCTTTATTGGATATTGATTTTGGCACCTATCCTTTTGTGACTTCTTCTAATACAACAGCTGCTGGAGCCTGTACAGGTTTGGGAGTAGCGCCCAATAAAATAGGTCGAGTATTGGGGATTTTTAAAGCATATACCACTAGAGTAGGTAGTGGCCCCTTCCCTACTGAGCTGTTCGATAATGACGGCGAAACCATGGGTCGTGTTGGTAATGAATTTGGTGCTACTACTGGTAGACCTAGGCGATGCGGTTGGCTTGATCTGGTGGCACTAAAATATGCAGTACAAATCAACGGTGTAACGGAGTTAATGATGATGAAAGGAGATGTGCTTAGCGGCTTTAAAACCCTAAAAGTATGTACTGCTTATAAATACAAAGGAGAAGAAATTCAACATCTACCCTACAATATTGAAAGTGAAAATGTGACTCCAGTTTATAAAGAGATGAAAGGTTGGGCAAAAGACTTAACCCAATTGACTAAAGCTGAAGAGTTACCTCCTGCCTTAAACGATTACATTGCATTTTTGGAAGAACAGTTGAACGTTCCCATTAAAATTGTTTCGGTAGGCCCGGACAGAACGCAGACTATTCATCGTTAGGAATACTAAACCTTTCTAAATCTATAGCTATACTTTGCTTAAATATCCTACTTTTGGGCAAAATTTAATGGATTTGAAAAGAATTTCGTTTTTCATTTTTGCCTTTTCATTTTTCTTTTCTTCAGCGCAAATTGAAACCCCTGAAGGCAGGCAAATCAATATTGTTTACGGTGCCAATTTCACTAAAGATGAGGTCCAATTTCCAGGAGCTTCTATTTTTAGCAAGGATGATGAACGGCAAGTACAATTTGAACACCAAGGGGCAGATTTGTGGTGCGATATAGCTATTTTTTATTCCCAAGAAAACCGTTTAAAAGCAATAGGGAATGTTAGGTTACAACAGGGTGATTCTATTGAAATGAACAGTAGCTATATGAGTTATAATGGTGACTCAAAATTGGCAAAGGCATGGGAAAAAGTGGATCTTACCGACGGCCAAATGACCCTGACCACTGACACTCTATATTTTAATAGAGAAAAACAAGAATCTTTCTACAATTCTGGGGGAAAAGTGGTTGACTCCGTCAATGTGCTTACAAGTAAGATCGGTACCTATTTTACCGAGTTGAAAAAAGTACAGTTTCGAAACGATGTCCATATCGACAATCCAGAATATATCATAGATTCCGAACAACTGGATTACTATCGCATCTCTAAAAATGCTTACATGTATGGGCCATCTACCATAACCGGCGAAGAATACAAAATTTATTGTGAACGTGGTTTTTACGACACCAAGATTGAACAAGGATATGGCATAAAAAACACTAGGATCGATTATGACAATAAAATCATAGAGGGTGACAGTCTTTATTTTGATAAGACATCTGAATTTGCATCTGCCACCAATAACATCCAGATAACGGATACCATAAACAATGGGGTTATTAGAGCACATTATGCCGAAGTCTTCAAAGCAAAAGATTCCGTTTTTGCCACAAAAAGAGCTGTTTCAATAAATCTGGTGCAACAAGATTCACTTTATATGCATGGTGATACACTAATGGTTACCGGAAAACCAGAAGCTCGTATTCTTCGTGCTTTTAGAAATGCCAAATTCTACAAAACGGATTTAAGCGGAAAATGTGATTCTATACATTCCGAGGAAAAAACCGGAATCACCCAACTTATCAAAAATCCAATCTTATGGAATGTAGATAATCAAATCACAGGTGATAGTATCCATTTAATTTCGGACTTAGAGACCGAAAAATTAGACTCCCTTAAAGTATTGGGGAATGCTTTTATCATTTCATTGGATACTATTGGTAAAACTGGCTACAACCAAGCCAAAGGGAAAGATCTTTTTGGAAAGTTCATCGAAAATGAACTTAAAATCATTGATTTGATTAGAAATACCGAAGTCATTTATTACATGTACAATGACGACGATGAACTAATAGGAATTAATAAAACTATTTGCAGTAAGATAAGGCTGCTAATGGCCAATAGCGATATTGAGGATATAACGTTTTTTGTAAATCCGGATGGCGATATTTTTCCTGACAAGGATTTACCAATTGAAAGTAGAAAATTAAAAGGATTCATATGGCGTGGAGATGAACGGATCCTAAGTAAGGATGACATTTTTGATGAAGATGACAACAATATAGAACTTGTGAAAATACGAGGCATAGATAATCCCATAGATATAGATGCGGAGGAAAAAGAACGTCAGGAGAATGAAAACGACCCAGTGAACAAAATATCTACCGCAAAGGCTATAAAACCTAAAAAAGTCGCCATAAAGAAAGTACAAAGTCCCTGATGCTTAAAGATAACTTTTTCACATATCAGGCCCAGACCACTCCTCACCCTTTGGGTATAGAAGTTTCACATGCAAAGGGCAGCTACGTTTATGATAATCAAGGTAGGGGCCATTTAGATTTTGTAGCAGGTGTTTCTGCAGTCAGCTTAGGCCATTGCCACCCAAGAGTAGTAAATGCAGTAAAAGAGCAGCTCGAAAAATATATGCATGTAATGGTATATGGTGAATACATTCAGCAACCTGCGGTGGAATTTACAAAGCTCTTGGCCTCTAAACTCCCAGAAGAACTAGAAACCACATATTTGGTCAATTCTGGAACCGAAGCTATAGAAGGCGCCATAAAAATGGCAAGAAGGTATACCGGGCGATCACAGCTCATTGCTGCACACCATGCCTATCACGGTAACACTATTGGCAGTTTAAGCCTAATGGGGTACGAAGAACGCAAAAGTGCGTTTAGACCATTAATGCCAGATGTCTCCTTTATCAAGTTTAATGTTGAAAAAGATTTAGAAAAAATAACTGAAAAAACCGCAGCTGTTGTTCTAGAAACCATTCAGGGAGGGGCTGGATTCATACTACCAGAAAAAGGGTACTTGGAAAAAGTAAGACAACGCTGCGATCAAGTAGGCGCCCTATTGATTTTAGATGAGATACAACCCGGTTTTGGAAGAACGGGTAAACTATTTGCATTTGAACATTTTAATTGTATTCCAGACATTTTGGTAATTGGCAAGGGAATGGCTTCAGGACTTCCTGTGGGAGGTTTTGTTGCTTCAAAAAAAATAATGGACAGCTTACAAATCAGTCCAAAACTTGGTCATATTACCACATTTGGCGGAAATCCGGTAATTGCAGCTGCCAGCCTGGCAACTTTACGGGAAATCACTGAAACACAACTTATTCAACAGACTCTAGAGAAAGAAAAACTATTTAGAACCCTTTTGGTACATCCTTTGATTAAGGAAGTAAGAGGTAAGGGTTTAATGCTTGCTCTGCTTTTTGATAATGAAGTAATTGCCAATTATTTAGTGTTGACATCATCCAAAAAAGGGCTTATTCTTTTCTGGTTGCTTTTTGAACCTAAAGCAGTTCGAATATCACCGCCTTTGACCATTTCAATGAAAGAAATAACTAAAGGATGCGACCAAATCATTGGCATTTTAAACGATTATAAACCCACTGCTGTTAACTAATTTGTTGATAACATACCCAAAACAGAGGCTTAAAGATAGCTGCAAAGGGCTAATTTTAAGTCCATAGTTAAACCAAACTCGTTCCTATGGCGTTAGATTCTAACGAATATCCTGACAAATCCATAAGTAAATTTGAGTCCATGCTCAAGACAGATGATGTCTACTTTTTTGATGCGGAGGACTTTGAGGAAATCATTCATTATTATTTAAATAACGGAAAGGTCTCATTAGGTAAAAAAGCGATTCAAATAGGCTTAGAACAACACCCTAACTCATTGGAATTAAAATTATTACGTGTTGAGATTTTAGTTTTTGAAGATAAGTTTGAAACTGCAGAAAAACTGTTGGATGAACTTCAAAACATAGACTCTCACAACGAAGAAATATATATACAACGAGCCAACATTCAATCCAAACAGGATAATCACCAAGAAGCGGTAAATCTACTTTTGGAAGCATTACATAGAACCGAAGATAGTTTTGATATCTATTCACTTTTAGGAATGGAATACCTGTTCATGGATGATTTTGAAAGTGCAAAACGTAGTTTTATGAGATGTGTGGAGTTTGATGATCGAGACTATTCCTCCCTCTACAACGTAATCTACTGTTTTGAATTTTTAGAAGATTTTGATGGTGCAATTCACTATTTGAACGACTATTTAGAGCGGAACCCATATTGCGAGGTAGCATGGCATCAATTAGGCAAGATGTACTTAGGTATGGATATGTTCCAAGAAGCATTGACTTCTTTTGATTTTGCAATAATATCTGATGATTCTTTCATTGGAGCTTACTTTGAAAAAGGAAAGGTTCTAGAAAAGCTAGGGAAGTATAACGAAGCCATTGAAAACTACGAAACCACTATTTCAATAGAGGATCCAACGTCACATGCCTACCTCAGAATAGGAAGGTGCCATGAAAAATTAGGAAACAACGACCTAGCAAAATACTACTATTACAATACAGTTCATGAAGACCCCTTACTTGATAAAGGATGGTTGGCAATAACAGATTTTCACTACAAGTTAGAGAACTACGAAAAAGCGTTGTACTATATCAATAAAGCTATAAACATTGATGGCGAAAATCCGTTGTATTGGAAAAAATGCGCAAAAATCTATTTTGCCCTCAATAATTTTGACGAAGCAGATTTTGCATACAAACAAGCTGTTGATTTAGGTAACTATGAACTCGATACTTGGAAAAATTGGGCAGATGTTTTAAAAAAAACTGGAGATTTTGGTTCCTCAATCCAAGTGCTGATCCAAGGACTTGAATTTTATCCCGAAAGTGCAGAACTCCTATACAAACTGGCCGGGGTATACCTTAAGAACGATGAAGTTTTAAATACCAGGGAGAAATTGGCAGAGGCCATGCAATTGAATATTGAAAAATTGCAGCTGTTTGAAGAAGAATTTCCCGAGTTCAACAAGGTAAAGTGGCTACAGACCTTAGTTTCCGAAATCAAAAAAACATCTACATAGCCTAAGTTTTTACCCCTAAAATTTATGAAAGGACGTCAACTGCTAGATTACGTGTTTATCACGCTCAAAGGAATTGCCATGGGTGCTGCTGATGTGGTTCCAGGCGTTTCGGGAGGTACTATAGCCTTTATCTCTGGTATTTATGAAGAACTCATAAGCTCCATCAACAACATAAATCTTTCTCTTTTTATCACGTTAAGAAAAGAAGGGGCAAAAGTGTTTTGGGACAAGGTCAACGGTAATTTTTTGCTTGCTTTATTCTCTGGTATTTTTATAAGTGTACTTTCACTCGCTAAATTTCTAAGTTGGTTGTTAGAAAATCAACCGATTTTGTTATGGTCATTTTTCTTTGGATTAGTGCTCGCCAGCATCTTTTTTGTGGGAAAAGAAATTAAGAGATGGTCAGCTGGCACTATCATCATTTTTATTATTGGTGCGGCAATGGCTTATTTTATTACCGAACTCCCTCCCAACGAAAATGTGAATAGTCTTCCCTATCTCTTCTTATCTGGTGCCTTGGCGGTATGCGCCATGATTTTACCAGGAATATCAGGAGCATTTATACTAGTCCTTTTAGGTTCCTATAAAACCATTTTAGATGCCGTTCATGAACGAGATGTCAAAATCGTCATTACTGTTGCCCTAGGAGCCGTATTTGGGCTTTTAAGCTTTGCTAGGCTATTAAAATGGATGTTCAGCCATTACAAAAACATTACCCTGGCCCTGTTAACAGGTTTTATATTAGGATCATTGAACAAAATATGGCCATGGAAAAAAGTATTGGAGACCAAAACTTTTGGCGATAAAACAATAGTTATTGATGATATAAATGTGCTGCCTTGGGCATTTGATGGTGACAATCAGTTAATACTTGCCATAATCCTAGCTATAATAGGTTTTTCGCTTATTTTTATCTTGGAAAAACTTGCTTCCAAAAAATAAGCGAAACTTACCCAATATATGCATCAGCCTAGAACATTTCTGGATAACTTTTTTTTGGTGATAAAAGGCCTTTGCATGGGCGCTGCCAACAAAGTGCCTGGAGTTTCTGGGGGTATAGTTGCTTTTGTAGGTGGTTTTTATGAAGAGTTTATCTATTCTCTTCAAAAAGTAAATTCCAAAGCTTTAAAGCTACTGCTCAATGGAAGGTTCAAGAGTTTTTATCGGTATACAAATGGACAATTTTTATTATTGCTCATCTTCGGTATGCTTGTTAGTTATTTTAGCATATCCAGAGTGCTCGACTTTTTTCTAGAACAAAAAGAACTGTTCGTATGGGCAAGCTTTTTTGGTATGATTTTAGGTTCAATCTATTACATATCCAAAGATTTTGACCATTGGAACAAAAGGACCGTTCCTTTAGGAGTACTTGGTCTAATTATAGGTATTTCAATCAGTTTTTTAAGCCCTGCCAAAGAAAATGACAATCTCTTTTTTATTTTCTTTTGCGGTATTATTAGTGTTTCTGGAATGACATTGCCAGGGCTTTCGGGTTCTTTTATTCTAATTCTTTTAGGAAACTATGTACTCTTATTAGTCGATTCTGTAAATGCCCTTTATGATACTTTTTCGGAAGTATTTTCAGGGGATTTTGGTTTCATGGACAATCCTAAACGGATGCAAACACTCAAGATTTTATCGGTTTTTACCTTGGGTTCCGCAACCGGTTTGGTAACTTTTAGTCATTTACTCAGTTATGTGCTCAAACATTACAAAGCAAGTTCCACTGCTGTTATCCTAGGCTTTATAACGGGTTCTTTAGGAGTGCTATGGCCGTGGAAAAGAACCATGTACAAAATGGATGCCCTTGGTAACATATTACTGGATTCCAACGGAGATAAAATAGTTCTTAATTATGAGCGCTATCTACCAAATCTGGCAACTCCAGAAACCTGGTGGGCCATATTTTTTGTGGTTCTTGGAATTTTGGTATTATTGCTTTTAGATTGGTATGGAAAAAACAGAAAAGAAAGAAAACAGATACGGACTGCTAGGTAAAGATATTTCCTATTCTTTTTCTCAAGGCTATTTTGCAAAAAAATTTGTAGAACTAAAGCTGAATGATCATAGTTATGAAAATTTTGATATTCCAGAAATATCGGAATTTAAAGCACTTGTAACCCAAAGGCACTTAAAAGGGCTTAACGTTACCATTCCATATAAAGAACAGGTCATCACGTATTTGGATGATTTAGATGCTGATGCAAAAAAAATTGGAGCGGTAAACACCATAAAATTTACCAAAAAAGGATTAAAGGGATATAACACCGATGCCTATGGCTTTCAGAAATCCATAGAACCATTCTTAAAACCACATCATAAGAAAGCACTGATCTTAGGAACTGGTGGGGCATCAAAAGCTATTTGTTTTGTTTTAGAAAGGTTGGGTATTGAATATACCTATGTTTCTAGAACCAAAAAAGAGCATCAATTTACCTATAAAGAGCTAAGTAAGGAGGTTATGTTGGCTCATTCCATCATTGTTAACTGTACTCCGCAAGGCACGTTTCCCAATATAAATGACAAACCTGACCTTCCCTATCAGCACTTGAACGAGAAACACCTTTTGTTTGATCTTATTTACAACCCTGATAAAACGGCTTTTTTAATTGAAGGGGAGTCTAAAGGAACTAAAATATGTAATGGCTTGAAAATGTTGCAATTACAAGCTGAAAAGAGCTGGGAAATTTGGAATTCAACCTAAAAAAGGTCAGGAACACTTCATTTTGATTAATCCACACATCGTAAAACTTAAACAAAAGAAGAAGCGCTACTTTTGTTATTAGGTAATTTAGTTGTTAACTTGGCTATAATTATCATCAATTCAAAGGAAAAGAAACTACTGATGCAGGACAACGAACAAAAACTTCAGGAAACTGAAGGTGGTGGTACTGAGCATAATGCGGATGTTATAAAAACTACTGTAGAAGAAAGCCCCATTTCTGAACCAAAAACAGCCGATAATCCAGTACAAGAAAACACAGATACAGATATTGAACCTCCAAAGGAATCTCAATCTTCTGAAGAAAACCCAGCTTCCGACGATGAGAAACCGGAAAAGGCGACTTCAGAATCCAATGCCAAAGATTTAGAAAACGAATCTTCAAAACCTGAGAAACCAGATGAAGTTATTGAAGAAATTGAAGAATCCAATGCTGAAGATGCCGAAGATGTAGATAACCACAAACGTCATCATATTCCAATGTTGGATTATCACTCCATGTCCATTGAGAACTTGGTTGGAGAGTTGCAACGCTTGGTCAAGAATGAAAAAATCCAAGCCATAAATAAACATGTCAGTTCTATTAAATATGAATTTGACCAAAAATTTCAGGAGTTTTTAGAACACAAAAAAGAAGAGTTTATAGCCAATGGCGGTAATGAAATAGATTTTAGATATAATTCCGTATCCAAGAGACAGTTCAATGAAGTATTTGGAGAATATCGTGAAAAACGAGACCAATATTACAAACAACTGGAACAAAACCTTAAAGGCAATCTTAATAAGCGCTTGGAAATTATTGAAGAACTTAAGGGTCTTATTAATGTAGAAGAGGATATTAATACCACATATAAGAATTTTAAGGAATTACAAGAAAACTGGAGAAACGCTGGTCCTGTTCCGCGAAACAATTATAACGATGTTTGGAGAACATACCACCACCATATGGAGATCTTCTATGATTTTCTCCATCTTAACCGAGAATTAAGAGATCTTGATTTTAAGCATAACCTAGAAGAAAAATTAAAACTAGTACAACGTGCAGAAGCACTGGTCAATGAACCTGATCTAGGAAAGGCTTTTAGGGAGCTACAAACGCTTCACAAGATTTGGAAAGAAGATATAGGCCCGGTTGCAAAGGAACAACGGGAGGAAGTCTGGAATCGTTTTAGCAGTGCCACCAAAGCCATGCACGAGAGAAGGCAAGAGCATTACCAAGAACTAGAAAAGGATTATGAAAAGAACCTAGAAAAAAAACAGGAGGTCATAGCATCCATATTGAAAATTTCGGAAAATGTTACAGACAATCACAAAGCTCTTCAGTTACAGATAAAAGAGGTAGAAGCTCTCCGAGATACTTTTTTTAAAGCGGGTAAAGTACCTCAAAAAGTGAATGAACAAACTTGGAGTACCTTCAAAGATGCCGTGCGTAAATTTAATCGCAATAAAAATTCTTTTTATAAAAATCAAAAAAAGGAGCAGCATGAGAATTTAGAAAAGAAAAAGGCTCTCTTGGAACTTGCTCTAGCACTTAAAGATAGTGACGATAGGGAGATGGCTACTCCTGAAATGAAGCGCATACAAAGCGAATGGAAAAAAATTGGCCACGTACCAAGAAAATATTCCGATAAGATTTGGAACGAATTTAAAAATGCCTGTAATCATTATTTTAACAGACTACATTCTGAAAGAAATGAAAGTCAAAAAGAAGAGTACGAAAATCTTGAGAAGAAAAATGCATGTCTGGAACGCCTAAAAGCCTTTCAATTAAGCGGAGATAACGAAAAAGACCTTACCACATTAAAGAAGTTTATTTCCGAGTGGAAAACATACGGGCGAATTCCCTATAATAAAAAGCACATAAACGGTAAGTTCAACAAAATTGTAGATGCCTTGTTCACAAAATTGGGAGTAAGCAGACAAGAATCAGAATTGCTCAGGTATGGAGATAAAATGCAGCAACTTGCAAAAACTGACGACAATAGGGCAATTGGAAATGAACGAATCTTTATACGAAGGAAAATAGAAGAAAATAAATCAGAGATAAGACAGTTAGAAAACAATCTTCAATTCTTTTCGAATGCCTCTGAAGACAACCCTCTTGTAAAGGACGTGGTTAAAAATATAAATAGACACAAGGAAGCGCTTGAAACTTGGAAAGCCAAAATTAAAAAGCTAAATATCATGGAAAACAATCGCAATAAGGCGATTGAAGAGGAGAATGCACAAAACAGTGGCGAAGAAGAGTAAAACAACATTTTATTTAATAGATGAGCCTGGTGCATTAATTCCTCAATGTACCAGGCTTAAACTTTTTTGAATCTGTTCTATTTAATATAGCTTTAGAAGGTAATTTATTAAATCTGTTGTAGTAACGATGCCAACAAGTTTTCCGTCATCCACAACTGGCAAAGCATGAAATTCCTTTTTTGCCAAAAATTGGGCGACTTCTTTTATAGTGGTATGGGAAGGAACACTAACTACATCTCTTGCCATTACCTGAGAAATAGTGAACATATTATAAACCATAGTATCCACTCTTTCTTCATACTCATCAACAGCATCTGCAAAACTAATTCTCAACAAATCAGTATAGCTCAACATGCCCACAATAGTATTCCCACTGATCACTGGAATGTGCCTTATATTGTGTTTCTTAAAAAGTTCTTCAGCAGTTACAAGATCATCATTAGTGGTCAATGTGATTAGGTCTCTGGACATTATTTCTAAAACTGGTACACGCTTTTTCATATTTGATAGGTTTTAATCTATCAATGAAATTACCTAGTTTCTTTTTAGAAAATAATGATAATTATCAGGGGCTACTTTGCAACATTAACTGATCTTGTCTCGCGAATAACCGTAACTTTCACCTGCCCAGGATAGGTCATGTCTGTCTGTATTTTTTGAGAAATCTCAAAAGATAGCTCAGCCGCCTTATCATCGCTTACTTTTTCACTTTCAACAATTACGCGAAGTTCCCTACCTGCCTGTATGGCATACGCCTTTTGAACACCATTAAAACCGAAGGCAACATCCTCTAAGTCCTTTAAGCGTTGAATATATGAATCCAAAACCTGTCTTCTTGCACCAGGGCGTGCTCCACTTATTGCATCACATACCTGTACAATTGGAGAAATTAAGGTGTTCATTTCAATTTCGTCATGGTGAGCCCCAATTGCATTGCACACTTCCTTATTCTCCCCAAATTTTTTGGCCCACTGCATTCCAAGAATTGCATGCGGGGTTTCTACCTCTACTTCTGTGTTTGGCACTTTTCCAATATCATGCAATAACCCAGCACGTTTAGCAATTTTGGGGTTAAGTCCTAATTCTGCTGCCATTACACCACAAAGTTTGGCAACCTCTCTTGAATGCTGTAACAAATTTTGCCCATAAGAAGAACGATACTTCATTCTACCTACAGCTTTTATCAATTCTGGATGTAATCCGTGAATTCCAAGGTCTATAACGGTGCGCTTACCAATTTCCGCAATCTCTTCGTTGATTTGCTTTTCCGTCTTTTTAACGATCTCCTCAATACGTGCGGGATGAATTCTTCCATCAGTAACCAAGCGGTGCAAAGAAAGTCGGGCCACTTCTCTTCTAACGGAGTCAAAACATGAAAGTATTATTGCTTCTGGTGTATCATCCACTATAATCTCTACTCCAGTTGCAGATTCAATGGCTCGAATGTTACGACCCTCTCTTCCGATTATTCGGCCCTTCACATCGTCAGATTCTAAATTAAATACAGATACACAGTTCTCTACAGCTTCCTCAGTTCCAATTCTCTGAATAGTATTGATTACTATTTTTCGGGCTTCTTGCTGCGCTGTCAACTTTGTTTCCTCCAAAGTACTTTGCAAATATGCCATAGCATCTGTTTTTGCAGTTTCCTTAAGAGATTCCAATAACTGACTTTTGGCATCTTCAGCAGAAAGTCCAGAGATTACCTCTAACTGCTGTACTTGGCTCTTGTGAAGTCTTTCGGTTTCTGATTGTTTTTTGTCAAGGATTTCCCCCTTGTGCGTAACTTCCTTGATTTGTTCCTGAAGTTGCTCGTTTAGTTTTTTGCTTTTGGAAAGCTCATTGCTGATTTGGGATTCTTTATCTCTTGTCCTTTTCTCAGCTTCAACAATCTTTTTGTCTTTGTTTATAATGACCTTTTCGTGTTCCGCTTTCAATTCTAAAAACTTTTCCTTGGCCTGAAATATTTTGTCTTTCTTTATATTCTCTCCTTCTTTTTTTGCTTCTTTTAATATATCCGCAGCTTCTCGTTTAGCATTGGAAATGGTTTTTGCAGCTTTACCTTTTTCCATCATCTTGGCAATTACAAATCCTATCGCCAACCCAACAACTGCAGCTACAACAATTACTATAGTGTTATCCATGTTGATTGTGTTTGGTTAAAAAAAAAGCCCACATTAGCCGAAGTTTTGTACAAACTCCAAATTACAGGTTTAGGGCTAACAAGCTGCTCAAGGATCCCTATACAGGTAGGGCCTGCTTTTACAACTTAAACTCACCCTTTTCAAATATAATAGTGTTGAGTTTGTCAAAAAATAATTACCAATGTGGGCAGTAACAATATTTTTATTTAAAAGAACTTATTCCCCTAGCTTGGAGTGTACCAAGTCATTTAAGGCCCGAAGGCGTTCAAATGCAGCGCTGGTATTTTCTGAGCGGTCTATGCCGCCTTGCTCAATTTTAGAAGCAAACTGTAAGGCACACATGGCCAATACATCTTGCTTATCACGTACAGCATAGTTTTGCTCAAACTTTTTTACTAAGTTTTCAATACTCTTGGCTGCTTTTCGCAATCCCTCCTCTTGCTTAGGATCTATGGTCAATGGATACACCCTATCTGCAATGGAAAGCTTTATTTTGAGCTTCTCCTCCATATTTTAATTACAAATTAATCCGCAAGTTTAGCAATGCAAACATCCAGTTCGCGGATTAATGTATTTATCTTGAGCTTAGCTTCGGTTTTATTAGTATTACTACCCAACATCGTGTTTGCCATTTTTAGGGAATCATATTTTTCTTCCCATTCTAAAACAGCGCTCTGTGCAAGTTGGTTTTCTTCTTTTGCAAGGTTCAATTCTTCTTTTAATTTAGAATTAGCCTTATGCAACAACTCTAGTTTGTGCAACAGCTTACTTACCTTATTCTCTAAAGAATCAACAATCTCAACTAGTTCGCCCATATGCAAACACCAATGCGTATTACACAAAGTTAACCAACCTAACCTAACCTCGCAATACTTTTGGTATTTATTCTTCAAGTATTGCTTCAAGGTTATTTATTGCATAATAAAAGCCTTTTACAGATCAAAACATTGGTTATTTTCGTAAGTAATTATAAACTACAGTATGCGCTTATATTTTTTTGGAGCCATTTTAGTATTTTCTCAAATTCTTATCGCACAAGAAAAATACCCACAAGATGTTTTTCAATCCCCTTTGGACATTCCCTTAATTTTAGCCGGAACTTTTGGTGAACTGCGTTCCAACCATTTTCATGCTGGAATAGACATTAAGACCCAAAGAAGGCAGGGGCTACCTGTCCTCGCCATTGCAGACGGCACTGTTACCCGTATTAAAATATCGCAATGGGGTTATGGTAAAGCACTTTACGTTGCCCACCCTAACGGATATACTTCTGTGTATGCCCACCTTCAAAAATTTGGTCCAGAGATCGAGGATTTCATAAAAAAGATTCAATACAGAAAACAATCTTATGAAGTTGAAGTGTTTCCGGATTATGGGGAATTAAAAGTACTTAAAGGAAGTACTATTGCTTACTCTGGTAATACCGGAGGTTCATCCGGACCTCACCTACATTTTGAAATAAGAAGCAGCGTTACCGAGAAACCTACCAATCCATTGTTATATGGCTATGAGATCAGAGATGCCACAAACCCATCTTTAGTAGGGCTTTTTGGATATCCTTTGTCTAATGATGCCATTGTAAACCAAAGTGCAAAAAAGATACAGCTCAACTTCTCCAAACAACCAGACGGTACCTTTTTGGCAGACAAAATAAATGCGATAGGTACAATTGGGTTTGGCTTTAATGGATTTGACCGTCAAGATATGGCAGCCAACAAAAATGGGGTTTATTCCGTAAAGCAAACCGTAAATGGAAAAACGTACTCTGAATATCACTTTGAAACCTTCTCTTTTGGAGAAACAAGGTATATCAATACTTTAATTGATTATGAACATTTTGGAAAATTCAGACAACGTATACAAAAGTGCTTTAAAGAACCTTACAACCGCTTAGCTATTTATAAAACCCTCTACAACAATGGAAAAATAACCATCAAAGAGGGATTATCCTACAATATTGAGTTATTGATTTCGGATATTGAGGGAAATAAAACAAAACTTATCATCCCAGTGGAAGGAAAAAGGGAGGCAATTAAAATAAAAAGAAATGATAATAAGACCGATGATTATATCATTGCGGACAAACCCAACAATTTTGATTTAGGTGCGGCTAAAGTTTATTTTCCGGCAAACACATTTTATGAAGACTTTTACATTGACTTAAAAAAAGGCGGTGACACTGTTACAATTCATAACAATAGTGTCGCTGCTCATAGGAATTTTACGATTAGCTTTGATGTTTCCAAATATGCCCCCGGCAATAGAAAACAACTCTTTATAGCCCGTCTTGATAAAGACATGGAGCCAAGGCATTCTAAAACCTACAAACGAGACGGTTCTTTTACAACACGCACACGCACATTGGGAACCTACACTCTGGTCAAGGACAGTATTTCTCCAACGATTACGGCCAGAAATTTTAAAGAGAAGCAATGGTTGAGCAATTATAGCTATTTAAGTTTAGGAATAAGTGATGACCTAAGTGGAATACAAAGTTATACAGCAACCCTCAATGGAGAATGGATTTTAATGGAATATGAACCTAAAACAAAGACCATTACATACAACTTTGATGATAAGATTCTAAATAAGACACAATGCAAACTCAAGGTGATTGTAACCGATAATGTCGGCAATTCCAGTACCTTTGAGCATTCTTTTTTCAGAAAATAGTGTATTGACCGTTACAAAACCCATAATTGTAATACTATTGATTTTTGGGATGTTCGCTGCCAAAAGTCAGACGGCCTCGGTTGCAGGGACAGTTTTAGATCAAAACAATCTTCCAATTTCCAATGTAAATATTGTATCCGGGAATTTAGGGACCACCACCGACAATAATGGGTACTATATTCTTCAATTAACCGCGGAAACCAAGAACACCATTACTTTTTCTCATTTAGGTCATGAAAACGTGATTCTTGAAAACCTAGTTTTGACCACAAACGAAACTTTTGAATTTAATCCGGTAATGAAAAGGGATGCAATTCAAGTTGCTGGAGTTGATGTTACCGCTACAGGAAAAAAGAGTATTGAAGGTATTACAACGATTTCTCCAGAAGTGGTGCGTAAAATACCTGGGGCCAATGCAGGGGCGGAAAACATTCTAAAACTTTTACCAGGTGTTTCTTTTAACAACGAATTGAGCACCCAATACAACGTTCGCGGTGGCAATTTTGATGAAAATCTAGTTTATGTCAATGGTATTGAGGTCTATCGGCCTTTTCTTGTAAGATCTGCCCAACAAGAAGGCTTGAGTTTCGTGAACAGTGATATGATTACCGGCCTGGAATTTTCTTCTGGAGGATTTCAAGCAAAATATGGGGATAAACTATCCTCTGTTTTGGATATCACTTATAAAAATCCTGTTGATTTTTCATTACGTGTTCAAGGAAGTCTTTTAGGAGCTGGCACCACTTTGGAGACCATTTCAAAAAACAAAAAATTTAGCAGTATCACTGGCGTTCGTTATAGAGATAACAGCTTGTTCGTAAATACGCAACGGACAGAGACCAACTTCAATCCAAAATTTGTAGATGCCCAAAGTTATCTTACCTACAGATTTTCCAAGAAGTATCATTTAAGTTTTTTAGGAGCTTTTTCAATTAATGATTATCAAAACGAACCTCTTACACGCCAAACTAATTTTGGAACCATTAATGACCCTAGAGCATTACTTGTTTTTTACGAGGGGCAAGAAAACAGCAAGTATAATAATGCTCTTGGTGCCTTAAAAGCTGATTATGTTGTGAATGACAACACCAAAATCGATATCATCACTTCTATTTACCATGCCCAAGAAGAAGAATTCTCAGATGTCATAGCATCATATGAACTAGGTGAAATAGATACTGGTTTGGGTAGCGAGAATTTAGGCGAGGTAACAACTTCTAGAGGTATTGGATCACAAATTAATAGAGCCAGAAACCAATTGGATGCCCTAATTTTTAATTTTTCTCATCGTGGTAAATTCAACAAAGAGGGAAAATCTTTGGAATGGGGAGTCAAATTTACCCATGAAGACATTCGTGACCAACTTAGAGAAAGTGAATTTATTGATTCCGCAGGTTTTTTTATCCGTCCTAACGAACCTGAATTTGTCAACAATCAACCAGAAGAACCATTTACGGGAAATATTGTTGCCTTTGAAAGCGTTCAAGCCACCAATTTTGTAAAAACCAATCGATTCTCCGGATTTGCGCAATACAGTCAACAGACCAAATTAGGGCCACATGATGTTTATTTCAATTTGGGCTTAAGGGCACAACATTGGGTTTTAAGTGGAGAGGCGTTTGATGATAATTCCCAAACACTTTTTAGTCCAAGAGGGCAGTTCTCCATAAAACCAGATTGGAAAAAAGACATTCTTTTCAGGTTTGCAATGGGAAGTTACCAACAACCTCCCTTTTATAGAGAATTAAGGGATTTAACCGGAACCATAAACCCAAACGTAGAAGCTCAAAAATCCGTCCATTATGTATTGGGAAGTGAATTCAGTTTTAATCTTTGGGACAGGCCTTTTACCTTAATCAGTGAAGCCTATTACAAAGACCTGACCAACGTAAATACGTATACAGTAGAAGATGTTAGAGTTAGGTATGCTGCCCAAAACAATGCAACGGCCTTCGCTTATGGGTTCGATTTCAGGCTTACTGGAACTTTTGTTCCGGGTGCAGAATCTTGGGTAAGTTTAGGATACCTGCAAACAGAAGAAAATATTGATAATAGAGGGTTTATTTCTAGACCAACGGACCAACGTTTAAAATTTGCCGTATTGTTTCAGGATTATGTGCCAACAATTCCAAACCTTAAGCTATATCTTAACCTTGTTTATAACACTGGTGTTCCCGGAGGTTCACCAAATAACGCAGATCCGTATCAATTTCAGAATAGATTAAGAGATTATAGAAGGGCGGATATGGGAATTTCCTATATTTTTGCCGACAGTAAGAATCAATATCCACAAGGGCATTGGTTGCATAAGTTTAAAGAATTTAGTTTTGGTTTTGAAATCTTTAATATGTTCAACAATCAAAACTCCATAACAAACACTTGGGTCAGGGACGTGGATTCCCAAAGACAATTTGCTGTACCCAATTTTTTGACAAGCCGTATTCTTAATGTAAAATTTGGAATGCGATTTTAAAATATGTTGATGAAAAAAATCATTCCCCTTTTTGCCTTTTTGATCGTTACTCTGGGGTACGCTCAAAAAAACATTTATGAAAACAGGAAATTTGATGAGCTAAGTGAAAACCACAAGGTATTGGCCATAGTTCCTTTCATAGCAAACTTGGACCTTAAAAGGGACGTAAACCAAGAAGAACTAAAAAGTTTGGCGAAAAGAGAAGGCTATGCTGTACAAAACGCCTTGGAAACTTACTTTTCCAAACGAAAAAAACGTAAAAAGTTCAATGTAGAATTCCAGAATATAGAGGATACCAATGCCATTCTTAGTCAAAATGGAATCAAGTATGACAATCTGGACATTTACACCATTACCCAGCTGTGCAAAATCTTAAAAGTTGACGGCATTATTAGCGGCAACCTTAGTTTGAACATTCTGCTTTCCAAAGGCGTACCTACAGATTTTAACCTTTTAGATTACTTTAGTGGAGATGCCAACTATGGAAGGATTGGAGTGAAAGTCAGTGACGGAAATTCTGGAAAGCTTCTTTGGAAATATGAAAAAGCCATCACTAAAAAAACAGGCAAAAATACAACGGAGCTTATTGACAGAATGATGAAATTAGCGTCCCGTAAGTTTCCATACGACAAAGAAAAAAAGCAACGAAAAAACAAGAGTTAGCTCTGGGCAAATTCTTTGAGTATTTCTATGGTATAATCCAATTCTTGAATGGTATTGTACTTAGAGAAAGAGAAACGAAGAGAAGGTTTTTCCAATTCCGTATCATCCAATATTTCTGTAAGTACGTGCGACCCCATATTGCTTCCAGACTGGCATGCGCTTCCTTTAGAACAGGCTATTCCTTTTATATCCAAATGAAAAAGTAGCATCAATCCCTTTTGTTTGTCAAAGGGCAATCGCACATTCACCAAGGTGTAGGTGCTTTTATCCATATCTCCCGAAAAGCCATTAAACTCTACTTCTGGAATTTCCTTCTTTATTTTTTCTACAAAATGTTGCTTTAAACCCCTTACAAGTTTAACCTCTTCCTCTAGATTTTCATAAGAACTCACAAAGGCCTCTTCTAAACCAACAATGTTATGAAAAGGTTCTGTACCAGCCCTAAAACCGCGTTCTTGCGAACCCCCAAAAATCATGGGTTTTAATCCTGAGTTTTTTCTAATGAATGCAAACCCAATTCCTTTAGGGCCATGGAATTTATGGGCAGCAGCTGTAAAAAAGTCAATAGGTATCTTTTCTACATCCCAAGGATAATGCCCTACGGATTGAACGGTATCTGAATGAAAAAACGCATCGTTCTCTTTGCATATCTCTCCAATAGCCGCAATGTCAGTTATATTCCCAATTTCATTGTTAACATGCATTAAACTAACCAATTTCTTTGAGGCATCTTTAGCCAATAACTCCTCAAGATGAGCAAGAACCGGATTACCTTTGGCATCTAAATCAACATAATCAAGCGAAATACCATATTCCTTTTCCAGCTCCTCAGCTGTATGCAAAACGGCATGGTGTTCAATTTTTGAGGTAATTATTGTTTTCACTCCTAAATCCCGTACAGCACAACGCAAGATCATATTGTCAGCTTCCGTACCGCCAGATGTGAAAATAATCTCCGAAGGTTGGGCATTTAAAGTTTTTGCAATGGTTTTTCGCGCTTTTTCCACGGCTGTCTTTGCAGATCTTCCGTAACTATGGGTTGAAGATGGGTTTCCATAATACAAGGCCAAAGCTTCTTGCATTTTAGCAATAACCCCTTCTCTTACTTGGGTAGTTGCCGCATTGTCCAAATACACTTTTTGCATGATTTAGCTATCATTTTAACTAGCTCAAAAATAAGCCAAATAAAGTTAATTTCTTTTAAAGTATTTATTAGTCTTGGTGTATTAAAACGGAATTCTTTTAAATTTGGCGTATGAGAAAATTATCGCTCCCAATCTTGCTAATGTTGGTGCTATCTTGTAGTGATGGTGATTTACAAATTGAAACAATAGATTTTGACAATGTTTTGCCACAATCTTGCAATGATCTTGAGGCTTCATCAACAAATGTTTTGTTCAAGATCAACGTTGATGAGGCTTTAATCTTGGATTTACAAAGTAGTGTTTTGAACAATGGTGTGGTTGGAGAAACTGTTACTACCGAGAGCACTGTGCCAGGTCAAACCAGCATAACTTACCGTATTTTTTCAGGTGATGTCAGCAACAACTATTTTTGCGATGAGATTCCACCTGTTACCCCTACAGTTGTTCAAGAAATAGTGGCAGAGGACGGATTGGTCACTGTACAGACCACTGCTGATGCGGACAGCACAAATTTTGTTCACACCATAAGTCTGAGCGGTGTTTCCTTTGTAACCGCCGCTGGTGAACGCATTACAAATTTGACCATTGATGAATTCGGGGAAGTTACAACGGTAATTCCCAACTAAGAATTTTGATATATATAGACCTCTGTTGCACCTAGCCCATATTTTTGGTAGTCCGCATCATAAAACTTGATGTTATCATATTTCCTAAATAGATAATACAGTTCCTCTTTAAGGACGCCTTCACCCACTCCATGTATAAAAATCACTTTTTGAATACGTTTGTCCATTGCAAAGTGCAACTGTCTTTTGGCACTCTCCAACTGTAAGTTTAGCATTTCGAAATTGGAAAGGCCCTTTGTCGATTTTACTAACTGATTCACATGCAAATCCACCTCCATTTTAGGTGCATTTCGCTCTTTTGGCTTTAAAACAGGAATTGGTTTCTTTTTGGTAAGCTCCTTGGCTTTTTGGCCTTGTGCAGCTTCAAAATTTGTAACATTTATACCCCCTTCTACCTTTACAAGTTCTTTGGTAGCATACTTCAGCGTAAAACCGTCAGAGGTGACAAGGGTAATCACATCCCCATCCTTTGCCTTGACCATACCGGATATGGTTTCGTCCAACACTGCCACTTGATCACCTATATTAAAGACCGCCATCCTTAAAATTCTTTGCTGAAAATATTTTGAAAAGTTTAATATCAATAGCAAAAATAGTAGTATTTTTCTTGGCAGTAATTGCTATTATGTATCTACAACCGACTATTTTCTTGCTTTATGCAAAGAACTATATGTTGCCTTGCCTAAACAAGAAACTGTTTGGCTTTGAATGTCCTGGATGTGGTATGCAACGTTCAGTCAGTTTAATTTTTCAGGGTGAGTTTTTAGCTGCATTTACAATGTATCCGGCTATTTATCCGTTATTTTTACTGTTCAGTTTTTTATTGGTAAATAACTTTCGTAAAATTAAACACGCCAATCAAATTATTATTACCCTAGGTATTGTTAGCGTAGCAACTATTTTAACCAATTATTTATTTAAACTTTTACAATAACTTTAAAATTATGGAACAAAAAAAGCTGCCAAATGGGGTATTGAGTATTGTCCTTGGTATTTTCGGATTCATTTGTTGCTGTACCGGTATTTTTGGTACAATTTCATCAGGAATTGGTTTTTTCCTGGCTACAAAATCTGAAAAACTGTATAAGGAAAACCCGGATGAATATGATAATTACAGTCAGATAAAAACTGGGAAAATAATATCGCTAATAGCGCTTATTTTAAGTGTGTTGATGGTGGTAAGATGGATTTACATTATTTATAACGCAGGTGGATTTGGGGAGTTCATTGAAGAATTCAAGTCTGCTTATCAAGAAGCAATGGAACAATATAATTAATAACTAAATATTTAATCAACTATAATGGAAAACAATTCAAACATGCCGCCTAAACCAGATAATTATTTGGTCTGGGCCATTTTAAGCACAATATTCTGTTGTATTGCTACGGGAATTGCAAGTATTATTTACGCCTCTAAAGTTAATGAAGCATATGCCAGAGGTGAATATGAAGAAGCTCAAAAAGCATCTAAAAACGCAAAAATGTGGGCGTTGATAGGTGCTGGCCTTTCAGTTTTGATTTGGATCATCTATTTCGCAATATTTGGATTTGCAATTCTTGGAGGTATGGCAAATGCCGGAAGCTATTAAAAAAATATCCGTAATAGTATTTTTAGGAGTATTGTCTGTTTTGGCAATACTCCTTTACTTTTCTTTCAATCCGGAAAGAGGACTGTTATTTCCAAAGTGCCCTTTTAATACATACCTTGGAATTTACTGTTCCGGATGTGGGAGCCAAAGGGCAATTCATGATTTACTGCATTTAAGAATCAAAGATGCCATAAGCCATAATCTATTGTTCCTTCCAGCCATGTTCGTTATTGGGCAACATGTAACCTCAAAATTGGGAATTTTAAAGCAGGAAAGTCTTCTTAACCATAGATATTCTCCATTGGTTATTTTAGGTATAGTCCTTCTTTTTATGGTATTGCGAAATTTAAAAGGTTTTCCTTTTGAGTATCTGGCACCTTAATTCGCCACTTCACTAATGAATTTGAGCCTGTAGAGCCTTAATTCTTCATCTTCATAGTCGCCATCAAACTCATCAATTGCTTGAGATATGGAGTCTGAATCTGCTTCTAAAAAATATTCATGGATTTCTTCTTGTTGGTCTTCGTCAAGTATTTCATCAACCCAATACCCAATGTTCAACTTTGTTCCGCTAAATACAATCTGTTCCATTTCTTTAATAAGAGATGGCAATTCCAAACCCTTTGCCGAAGCAATATCATCTAAAGGCAACTTTCTGTCAACATTTTGGATGATGTACAGTTTTAAACCAGAATTGGCACCAGTGCTTTTAACCACAAGATCATCTGGTCTGATGATATCGTTCTCTTCCACATAACCGGCAATTAGATTTAAAAATGGTTTGCCATACTTTTTGGCCTTTCCTTCTCCAACCCCGTGAATGGTAAGGAGCTCTTCATTGTTAATAGGATATTTTAGGGCCATATCCTCCAAAGATGGATCCTGAAACACCACAAAAGGTGGTACACCAATCTTTTTTGCTTCATTTTTTCGCAAATCACGCAACAATTTCAGCAATTTATCATCTGTAGAGCCACCTCCCGATTTACTTGCTGTTATGATGGCATCATTATTCTCCTCGCTATAAATATGGTCTTTGGTCATTAGAAAAGAGCAGGGTTCAATTAAAAAATTCCTGCCTGCTTCGGTTAAATGTAAAATACCGTATTGCTCAATTTCTTTTTTTAACAGGCCTGCCACCAGCACCTGCCTAGTCAATGCCATCCAATAAGCTTCATCCCTTTCAGAGCCAATTCCGAAGAAATCCTTTTCGTCTGTTTTGTGTGATGATATCATGGCATTTACTTTGCCAACCAATATTTTTACGGTTTCTTTTGTCTTAAATTTTTCGTTGGTTCCTTTAACAACGGTCAAAAGTTTAATTACATCATCTTGAGCCTCTTCTTTTTTCTTGGGGTTTCTTGCATTATCATCCATATCCGCACCTTCTCCCTTTTCCCCATCAAAATCTTCCCCAAAATAATGGAGGATGAATTTTCTGCGAGACATAGAAGTTTCTGCATATGCTACAATTTCTTGTAAGAGAGCATTCCCGATTTCCTGCTCAGCCACTGGTTTTCCAGACATGAACTTTTCTAATTTTTCAACGTCCTTGTAAGAATAAAACGCCAAACAATGTCCCTCACCACCATCTCTTCCTGCTCTTCCTGTCTCTTGATAGTAACTTTCAATACTTTTTGGAATGTCATGATGAATCACAAAACGCACATCTGGTTTATCTATGCCCATGCCAAAGGCAATTGTGGCAACTACCACATCAACATCTTCCATTAAAAACATGTCTTGGTACTTTGACCGTGTTTTAGCATCAAAACCGGCATGATATGGCACCGCACTAACCCCATTAACCTGTAAAACTTGGGCCAGTTCTTCTACTCTTTTTCTACTAAGACAATAGATAATCCCAGATTTTCCTTGGTTCTGTTTTACAAAACGAATGATATCGCCATCAACATTTTGTGTTTTAGGGCGTACTTCATAAAACAAATTGGGTCTGTTAAAAGATGCCTTGAAAACCTTGGCATCTGTCATTCCTAAGTTTTTGATAATATCTTCCTGCACCTTTGGCGTAGCCGTTGCAGTAAGCCCAATAATGGGAATGTTTTCACCCAAACGATTAATTATACTTTTTAGATTGCGATACTCTGGCCTAAAGTCATGACCCCATTCTGAGATACAGTGTGCTTCGTCCACCGCGACAAAGGATAGTGGAACACCTTTTAAAAACTCCACGTTCTCCTCCTTTGTCAAAGACTCCGGAGCAACGTATAATAATTTCGTGATCCCATTGGTAATATCTTCTTTTACCTGTTTTACCTCAGTTTTTGTTAGTGAAGAATTTAAAACATGGGCAATGCCGTGCTCATCGGATACACCGCGAATGGCATCAACTTGGTTCTTCATAAGCGCAATTAAGGGAGAAACCACGATAGAGGTACCCTCTTTCATAATTGCCGGCAGTTGATAACAAAGAGACTTGCCTCCACCTGTAGGCATTATTACAAAAGTGTCCTTGTTCTCTAGTATGTTTTGTATTACTTTTTCTTGTAGCCCCTTAAATTTTGAAAAACCAAAATATTTTTTTAGTGAGGAGTGCAAATCGGTATTAGTAAGACCCATTTCCGTATTTTCGATTTAAATCTGGCAATCTAAATTATAAGACTGCAAATTTTTAATTTTGAATATCAATTTTAAGGAAGAAGTATTCTATCCTCCATAAATGGTTAGTAAAAGATAGTTTGTTTAGTTTTGTAATCTTAAATATAACATATTCTTTTAGGAATACAATTAGATAATCTGTTTATTACATTGAACAACATCCAGTCTATTTTATCCATTGCGAAAAGAACCATTGAAACTGAGAGTAAGGCCATACAAAATTTGGTCAACCTACTTGATGAACAATTCGCCCATGCCGTACAATATATTCTAGCATCCGAAGGAAGGGTTGTGGTATCCGGAGTCGGCAAAAGTGCTATAATAGCATCTAAAATTGTTGCTACCCTTAATTCTACGGGCACGCCAGCCATCTTTATGCATGCTGCTGATGCCATTCATGGAGATTTAGGAACCATCCAAGAAAATGATGTTGTAGTATGCATCTCTAAGAGTGGAAACACCCCCGAAATAAAGGCACTACTCCCTTTGATAAAGATTGGAAAGAACAAATTAATAGGCATTACCGGAAACATGGATTCTGTGTTGGCTAAACAGGCAGATTTTGCTCTAAGCACCTATGTTGAGAAAGAAGCTTGCCCAAACAATCTGGCTCCCACCACAAGTACTTCCGCACAATTGGCAATGGGAGATGCCCTTGCAATAAGCCTTTTGGAGCTTAGGGGATTTAGTAGTTCAGACTTTGCCAAGTACCACCCAGGTGGCGCTTTGGGCAAAAAACTATACCTACGTGTTGCGGACATTGTTATAAACAATCAGAAACCTCTTGTTGATGCTAACTCAAGTGTAAAAAAGGTTATTGTTGAGATATCTGAGAAAATGTTAGGTGTAACTGCCGTAATGGAAAACAATGCAGTTGTTGGTATCGTAACGGATGGAGATATTAGAAGAATGCTGAGTAAATATGATAATATAAATGGTCTTACGGCAAAAGATATTATGACCTCAAATCCTAAATCAGTAGATGTTGATACATTGGCAGTTAAGGCATTGGCTATACTTCAGGGAAAAGGGATTTCACAGCTTCTGGCTTTTGACAAAGGCCAATATGCAGGTGTGGTTCATATTCATAACCTCATAAACGAAGGAATTCTATAATGGCAAAAAAGTTAGAGAACCCTGACGAAATGTCTTTTTTAGACCATTTGGAAGAATTAAGGTGGCACTTAATTAGGTCTGTAGTTGCAATTGTTTTAGTAGCCTGTGCTGCTTTTTTTATGAAGGACTTCATCTTTGATACAGTTCTTTTTGGTCCCAAAAAAATGGATTTTCCAACCTACCAGTTTTTTTGTAAAATAGCCACCTTCTTTGGAATCAACTCTGAATTTTGTTCAGATTCATTACCGTTTACCATACAGAACCGCACAATGGCCGGGCAGTTTTCTGCTCATATTTGGACATCTATTTGGGCTGGTTTCATCATTGCATTTCCATATGTTTTATGGGAAGTTTGGCGATTTATTAGCCCAGGACTCCATGAAAATGAACGCAAACATTCTAGAGGTTTTATTCTTGTGGCATCAGCACTCTTTTTTATGGGGGTGCTATTTGGCTATTACGTAGTGGCCCCTTTGTCCATTAATTTTTTGGGGACCTATCAAGTAAGCAAAGAGGTGCTCAATGAGATCGATATTAGTTCTTTTATTGCCACTGTAAGAGCCTCGGTCATTGCTTGCGGAATAATGTTTGAGCTTCCCATCATCATTTACTTTTTAACCAAAGTTGGATTGGTAACCCCAGAAATCTTAAAAAAATACAGAAAAATAGCTCTGGTTGTTGTCCTTATTCTGTCTGCGGTAATAACCCCTCCTGATGTGGCAAGTCAAATTGTGGTATCCGTTCCAGTACTTATTTTATATCAGATCAGTATTTATATTTCAAAAGTGGTTTTAAAAAAAGAGGCAAAAAAGGCAAAAAGGAATGCAAAATAAAGTAGAAGAGTTCAATACCTATCGTTCTCAAATGAACGACAAATTATTGGCGGAAAACAATAAACTAATCAAGAGGATTTTTAATTTAGATACCAACGCTTTCATGGCAGGAGCATTGGACGTAAAAACAAAAGAACTTTTGGGACTCGTGGCTTCAGCGGTAATGCGTTGTGATGATTGCGTAAAATACCATTTAGAAAGCTCCAAGAACGAAGGTGTAACCAAGGAAGAAGTTATGGAAACCCTCGGTATTGCAACTTTGATAGGAGGTACTATAGTTATCCCGCACCTAAGGCGAGCGTTTGAATACTGGGAAGAATTGGAAAATATGGAGACATAAAAAATTCACAAAGTCCAATGCCTGATCTGGATTATGTTTAGTTTTGACGAATTCTTATGAAGCTAAGAGCTGAAAACATTATGAAGGCCTATAGAGGCCGAAAAGTTGTAAAAGGAATTTCTCTTGAAGTAAATCAAGGGGAGATCGTTGGCCTATTAGGGCCAAATGGTGCTGGAAAAACCACTTCATTTTATATGATTGTTGGTCTAATAAAACCAAACGGCGGAAAAATCTACTTGGATAACATGGAAATTACCAATTTCCCCATGTATAAACGAGCTCAAAACGGAATTGGCTATTTGGCCCAAGAAGCTTCAGTTTTTAGAAAGTTGAGCATTGAAAAAAATATTTTAAGCGTTCTGCAGCTTACCAAATTAAGCAAGAAAGAACAACATATGAAAATGGAATCCTTGATTGATGAATTTGGTTTAGGCCATATTCGAAAAAACAGAGGGGACCTATTATCAGGTGGTGAGCGTAGACGAACAGAAATTGCACGTGCGTTGGCAACCGACCCTAAATTCATACTTTTAGATGAACCCTTTGCCGGTGTTGACCCTGTTGCTGTAGAAGATATTCAACGAATAGTTGCCCAACTAAAAAACAAGAATATTGGTATTTTGATCACAGACCATAATGTACAGGAAACCTTGGCTATAACAGAACGGTCTTATTTAATGTTTGAAGGAGGCATATTAAAAGCGGGTATCCCAGAAGATTTGGCACAAGACGAAATGGTAAGAAAAGTGTACCTAGGTCAAAATTTTGAGCTCAGAAAAAAGAAATTGGATTTTTAGGCTTTCTTGCTATTTGTAGTTAACAGTGAAGCTAAAATATAAAATACCACAATAAGGGGGACTGCCAGAAATTTTAAAGTAAGCAGCATAACCAAACTTCCAATCAAAAAAAGATAGCGGACCGAGTTATCCTTAAAACTCCAGTTATCGAACTTCAGTGCAAACAGTTTTATTTTAGAATTCAGTAAATAAGCGCTTACCAAAGTTAAGCCCATTAAAAACCATTGATTTAGAATAACCTCGTTCAATTCATTACTGTTATGATATAGCAAAATCAAGGGTAACGCAAGGATAAAAAGGCTATTTGCAGGTGTGGGCAATCCAATAAAAGAAGAAACTTGGTTTTCATCCAAGTTGAATTTAGCCAATCTATATGCAGAGGCCAAAGTGATAATAAATCCGAAAAAAGGAAGTATGGTCATCTCCGTTTCGTGGCCAAAGAACCCAAGATTCCAACCACCGGTTTCCGACATTTGCAATAATTGGAACATTACAATCCCAGGCACCAATCCACTTGTAACCATGTCCGCCAAAGAATCTAGTTGAACGCCTATCTCGCTTTGAACGTTTAAAAGACGAGCTGCCAATCCATCAAAAAAATCAAAGAAAATTCCTATAAACACAAAAAGTGCAGCCAGTTCTAGATGGTTCAGCACAGCAAAGACGGTTGCTACACAACCACTTAATAGATTGAGAAGTGTTAAAAAGTTGGGAATGTATCGCCTCATATGCTTCGATTTTCGTAAAAATAAGGTAAAAAACAAAGTGTTGGGTTTTCATGTTCCTCCTTGTGGTATTTATTTAGATATTTGCGCTGATAAAGTCAGAAATGAGACATTACATTTTCTTTTTGGTAATGCTTTTTATAGTTGGGAAAAGTAGTTTTTCCCAAACCCCTACCCTAACCGAAAATTCCAAAATCAGTTTTCTTACCTGTGCATCAGGAGATCAGCTCTTTTCTGCTTTTGGCCATAGCGCTTTTCGCGTTCAAGATTCTGTTTTAGGCATTGACGTGGTCTACAATTATGGAACTTTTGACTTTAACAGACCCAACTTCTATTTAAACTTTGCCAAAGGAAAATTGATTTATTCACTTTCCAGAAGAAGTTTTGATAGATTTCTGTTTGAATATGAAATGGAAAAGAGATGGGTAAAAGAGCAGATTTTGGACCTGAGTTTAGCGGAAAAAAACAACTTGCTCATTTTTTTCGAGAATAATTATTTACCAGAAAACAGGGATTATCTATACGACCCCTTACTGAACAACTGCTCTAGTATTACAGGAGATATCTTAGTACAGCAATTTGGCGATGCCATCGTTTTTGACGGTTCACATTTAGATAGGTTATACTCTTTTAGGGAGCTTGTAAGACAAAATTTGGACATTAATTCATGGTCCTCTTTTGGTATTGATTTAGCTTTTGGAGCTGTAGTGGATAGAAAGGCAACTGTAAAAGAGCACATGTTTTTGCCTTATTATGCCATGGAACAGATGAGAAATACAACAAAGAGTGGCAAACCTCTGTTAGAAAGGGAACGTACCATCCTAGACTACAGCGAACATACCAGAAATGGTTTCTTTCCAATGTCTCCGCTATTTTGGTTCACTTTATTGTTTTTGTTCACGGGCATAGTAACATATCTTGACCACAAACATAAAACTCGAAGCCGTTGGCTAGACTTTTCATTGTTTTTGATAACTGGGATTATTGGCACCTGCATACTATTGCTATGGTTCGCCACTGACCACACTTCCACCCCAAAAAATTTTAATTCTTTGTGGGCCCTACCTTTAAATTTAGTTGTTGCTTTTGTTTTTGTGTTTCAAAATCAATTGCCCACTTGGTTGCCTAAATATATTTGGTTTGCTTTAGCGCTTCTATGTGTTTTGATCTTATTGTGGATTTTAGGGGTTCAAGTTTTTTCTCCAATAGTAATTCCTTTACTTTTAACTTTGGCAACCCGCTATTTCTATCTCTTAAAATTCATGAAGAAGTAGGAGAATCACCGTAAATTATTTCAATGAATTTATTGACCGTAGAAAATATATCTAAATCTTATGGAGAGCTGGTTCTTTTCTCCGACATTTCCTTTGGAATAAACAAAGACCAAAAAATTGCGCTAATTGCCAAAAATGGAAGCGGAAAAACTTCCATTCTCAATATCATTTCTGGCAAGGACAGCTCAGAAACTGGACAAGTGACAAGCAGAAAAGGAATAAAAATTGCCTTTTTGGAACAAGAACCTAATCTAAATCCAGATTTAACCATTGAGGAAACCATTTTCAGTACGGATAATGAAGTTTTAAAAATTATCTCCAACTATGAGCAGGCCGTTCAAAATCCTGATAATGCAGAACAATACCAAAAAGCTTTTGAAGCTATGGAGCGGCATAACGCTTGGGATTTTGAGACCCAATACAAACAGATTCTCTTTAGATTACATTTAGATAAGCTTCATTTAAAAGTAGGAACGCTATCTGGTGGACAAAAAAAACGCCTGGCTCTAGCCAACGCTATCCTGAACAGGCCAGACTTACTTATTCTAGATGAACCAACAAATCATTTAGATTTAGAAATGATCGAATGGTTAGAGGCTTATTTCACTAAAGAAAACATAACCCTTTTCATGGTTACGCATGATCGCTATTTCTTAGAGCGCGTTTGTAATGAAATCATAGAACTGGACAATAATCAATTGTACAGCTATAAAGGTAATTACTCCTATTATCTAAGGGAAAAAGAAGCGCGAATGGAGCGTGAAGTTGTTGAACAGCACAAATCAAAATTGCTTTTTAAAAAAGAATTGGATTGGATGCGCAGACAACCAAAGGCCCGTACTACCAAATCCAAATCCAGAATTGATGATTTTAAAGAAATAAAACAAAAGGCACACCAAAGAAGAAGCGATCATCAAGTGCAATTGGAGTTAAACATGGAGCGCTTAGGAAGTAAAATTTTAGAACTGCACAATGTTTCCAAATCATTCGATGATAAGATTATTTTAGAAAAGTTTGACTATAACTTCTCTAAAGGAGAACGTGTTGGGATAATTGGTGAAAATGGAACAGGAAAATCCACATTCTTAAACATCATTACCCAAAAAGAAACTGTTGATGGAGGAAAAGTAGTAGTGGGTGATACCCTAAAATTTGGGTACTACACTCAAAAAGGAATACATGCAAAGGAAGGACAAAAGGTTATTGATGTTATTAGGGAATTTGGAGATTACATTCCCTTAAAAAAGGGAAAACAGATTTCGGCACAACAATTATTGGAGCGCTTTCTTTTTGACCGAAAAAAACAGTATGATTTTGTTGAAAAACTAAGTGGTGGAGAACGTAAACGTTTATATCTCTGTACTGTTCTTATCCAAAACCCAAACTTCCTAATTTTGGATGAACCCACCAACGATCTGGATATTGTTACCTTGAATGTTTTAGAGAGTTTTTTATTGGACTTTCCTGGGTGCTTGATCGTAGTCTCCCATGACCGTTATTTTATGGATAAAATTGTGGATCATTTGTTTGTATTTAAAGGAAAGGGGATTATAGAAGACTTTCCTGGAAATTACTCAGATTACAGAACCTATGAAAGTAGCAAGGTAATAGCAGAGCGAGAGGCTAAAAACCACAGCTCAGAAAAAATCGAAAAAACCAGTTGGAAAGAAAAAGGAGTTTCTAAAAAGCTTTCTTATTCAGAACAAAAGGAGCATAAACAGCTAGAAAAGGAAATACAAAAATTAGAAGAACAAAAAAAAGTATTGCATACTAATTTTACTGACCCTGCTTTAACTGGAGATGAAATTGCACAGTTATCTATTGAGTTGAAGAAAATATCAGACTCAATTGAAACCAAAACCGAACGCTGGTTTGAACTTTCTGCCATTTTAGAGGGATAATCAAATGTATTTTAAATTTATTTCATTCCTTAAATTCCTTATTAAATCAACTAATCAGCATGGTGTCCACTCCCCTTTTGTTTTCAATTATGTTACTAAATGCCTGTACTCAAAGCAAAAATGGGGCAAAGCAAAATCAATCAACATACTCCTAAAAAGTATTGCATACTTTAACTATAAACACATTGAGCTTGATGGAAATCAAGATCTTAATAGCCTGTTACGAATCCATTTTCCAAATACTGTCATAGGGGGAAATACGATTGATTTAGTTTATGCCGAAGAATTGGAAATTGATACGCTGAAGCAGTTGTTTTCTGAAGGCAAACTCCACAATAACAGCATGATTTTCATCAACTCAATTCATCAAACTGCCAAAAAACAAAAGCTTTGGAGAAAACTTGTTGAACTGCCAATAGTCACGGTAAGCATAGATATGTTCCATTGCGGAGTTCTTTTTATCAGAAAGGAACAAGTAAAAGAACATTTCACCATCCGGATTTAAAAAAGTAATTTTATGTATCAAAAACACTTCTATCATGAGTGATACTATTTATTACATTTTAGGGGTTTTGGCCATCATTTATCTAGTAATACTTTTTAAAAATAGACGAGGTACAAGAAATAGAAAGTCCCGTAAATTTATGGACGGTAAACGTAGACATGAAAAATGAAAATTTATACCAAAACCGGCGATAAGGCCACCACAGCTCTTTTTACAGGCAAACGAGTACCCAAACACCATATTAGAATTGAAAGCTATGGCACTGTAGATGAGTTGAACTCCTTTTTGGGATTGTTGCGAGACCAAGAGATTGATTCAGATTCGAAAGAAATTCTTGCCTTGATCCAAAACAAACTCTTCACCGTGGGTGCTATTTTGGCGACCGAGCCAAAAAAAGAAAACCGTTTGAAAATCCCCAAAATAACTCTGGACGATATTCAACTTTTAGAGGAGAAAATTGATCAAATGAACGAAAAACTTCCAGAGATGACCCATTTTATACTTCCTGGAGGGCATACAACCGTGTCATACTGTCATATTGCCAGAACAATTTGCAGACGGGCAGAGCGTATGATTTCGTACCTACACGAAAATGAGCCAATACCAGACACTCTTCTTGCATACGTAAACCGTCTTTCCGATTACCTTTTTGTCTTGGCACGGAAGTTGTCAAAAGATTTGCATGCAGAAGAGGTCAAGTGGATTCCTGAAAAATTGGACTAATAAATCCCTATTTTCTGCGTTACAGATTAACAAGTTGAAAATATTTTTTAAATAATGTCAATTTTGCTTGGCAAATTGAGTTTAAAAATTATTTTTGCAAAAAATTTAAAATCAAACCGTTACTATGTACTGGACATTAGAATTAGCTTCATATTTAAGTGATGCGCCTTGGCCAGCCACCAAAGACGAATTAATAGATTATGCTATCCGTACCGGAGCGCCATTGGAAGTTGTTGAAAATCTTCAATCAATGGAGGAAGAGGGTGGTGAAATTTACGAGTCCATCGAGGAAATATGGCCCGATTATCCCACTGAGGAAGATTACCTCTGGAATGAGGACGAGTATTAATTTTAGAAAAACAAACACTACTAAAAAGTCTCTTTTGAGGCTTTTTTTTATGTAATTTTGACAGCCTAGCAAAAGGTTTCTACCCTTCTCTGGACAATGGAACAGCTTTTGCAATCCAAAAGAAAAATTATTCATGAGCTTTATTAATTCCGTACTTAAGGTTTTTGTTGGAGATAAATCAGAAAAAGACGTAAAATCGCTACAGCCTTTGGTCAAAGAGATAAAATCCTTTGAAAAACAGCTTGAAGAATTGTCCCACGATGAACTAAGACAAAAAACTATTTCCTTTAAATCTCAGATACAAGATGATTGCAAGGAATTAGATGATAAAATCAAAGCCCTTAAAGAAGAAGTTCAAAATTCAACAGATATAGATCGCAATGAAGAAATCTATGCTGAAATTGATAAGCTGAACGAAGAGGCCTACAAAATTTCGGAAAATACTCTAAATACTATTCTTCCAGAAGCTTTTGCTGTGGTCAAGGAAACCGCAAAACGTTTTGCGGCCAACGAAACCATTACCGTGACCGCCACTGAATTTGACAGGTCACTTTCTGGTTCAAAAGACTATGTTACCCTTGATGGGGACAGTGCCGTATGGAAAAATTCTTGGGACGCAGCCGGAAAAGAAGTTACCTGGGACATGGTGCACTATGATGTTCAGCTTATTGGAGGTATAGCACTGCACCAAGGAAAAATTGCAGAGATGCAAACCGGAGAAGGTAAAACTTTGGTGGCCACCCTTCCACTCTACTTGAATGCATTGCCTGGCAAAGGATCACATTTGGTAACTGTAAACGATTATCTGGCTAAAAGGGATAGTGCATGGATGGCTCCTATTTTTGAATTTCATGGTCTTTCCGTGGATTGTATAGATAAACATCAACCAAATTCCGAAGGAAGGAGAGCAGCTTACAACTCTGATATTACCTATGGTACCAACAATGAATTTGGTTTTGACTATCTAAGAGACAATATGGCCCATACACCAGATGACCTAGTGCAGCCTCCGCATCATTATGCCATAGTGGATGAGGTTGATTCCGTTTTGGTGGATGATGCCCGTACGCCCTTGATCATTTCTGGTCCGGTTCCAGAGGGTGACAGACACGAATTCAATGAATTAAAACCAAAAGTTAGCGATATTGTTCAAAAACAAAGACAATATTTAACAGGTGTATTGGCAGAAGCCAAAAAGTTGATTAACGAAGGAGATACAAAAGAAGGCGGGTTTCAACTATTGCGAGTGCATAGAGGTTTGCCAAAAAACAAGGCGCTTATCAAGTTCTTAAGTGAAGAAGGTGTGAAGCAGTTGCTGCAAAAGACCGAAAACTTCTATATGCAGGACAATAACCGTGAAATGCCCAAGGTTGATGCAGAGTTGTTGTTCACAATTGATGAAAAGAACAATCAAATTGAACTAACGGACAAAGGGGTTGATTACATTTCTGGAGATCAGGACAAGGACTTTTTTGTAATGCCAGATATTGGTGGCGAAATTGCAAAAATAGAAGATCAAAATTTAGAGATTGAAAAGGAAGCTGAACTCAAAGAAGAGCTTTTTAAAGAATTTGCCGTTAAAAGTGAGCGAATCCATACCATGAGCCAATTGTTAAAGGCTTATACCCTTTTTGAAAAAGATGTAGAGTATGTGGTCATGGAAAACAAGGTTATGATCGTAGATGAGCAAACTGGTCGAATTATGGACGGAAGACGATACTCCGATGGTCTCCACCAAGCAATTGAAGCCAAAGAGAGTGTAAAGATTGAGGCCATGACCCAAACTTTTGCTACCATTACTCTTCAGAATTACTTTAGAATGTACAACAAGCTGGCTGGGATGACCGGTACAGCTGTTACGGAAGCCGGTGAATTCTGGGAAATCTATAAGTTGGATGTAATGGAGATTCCAACCAATAGGCCCATTGCACGTGATGATAGACATGATCTTATCTACAAGACCAAGCGTGAAAAGTACAATGCCATTATTGAAGAAGTTACCCAATTATCAAATGCAGGGAGACCTGTATTGATAGGTACCACATCAGTAGAAATATCTGAGCTGCTTTCTAAACTATTGAGCGTTAGAAAAGTTCCACACAACGTACTTAACGCAAAGCTTCATAAAAAAGAAGCAGATATTGTTGCAGAGGCCGGTAATGCAGGTATTGTTACCATTGCTACCAACATGGCAGGTCGTGGAACCGATATTAAACTGAGTACCGAGGTAAAAGATGCTGGTGGATTGGCCATTGTAGGCACAGAGCGCCACGATTCAAGACGAGTGGACAGACAGTTACGTGGCCGTTCTGGACGTCAAGGTGATCCGGGAAGCTCACAGTTCTATGTTTCATTAGAGGACAACTTAATGCGCTTGTTCGGTTCGGACAGGGTTGCAAAAATGATGGACCGCATGGGCTTGGAAGACGGAGAGGTAATACAGCACTCGATGATGACCAAATCCATTGAACGTGCCCAGAAAAAAGTAGAAGAGAATAATTTTGGCATTCGTAAGCGTTTGCTGGAATATGATGATGTAATGAACGCTCAGCGTGAGGTTGTTTACAAAAGAAGACGTCATGCATTACAAGGAGAACGCCTTAAAGTGGATATTGCCAATATGATCTATGATACGTCTGAAGTTATTGCCGATACCAACAAAGCCGCAGATGACTACAAAAATTTTGAGTTTGAATTGATCAAATATTTTTCAATTACTTCTCCCGTAACTGAAGAGGAATTTAAAAGGTTGAGTTTTCAGGAGATTGCAACTAGTGTCTACAATGCCGCTTATGATTTCTATCAGCAAAAAATGGAGAGAAGTGCTACGGTAGCTTTTCAGGTAATCAAAAAGGTATATGAAGATCAGTCCAATAAATTTGAACGTATTGTAGTTCCGTTTACAGATGGCATTAAATCTCTCAACGTAGTAACCAATTTGGAAGGGGCCTATTCCAGTAATGGAAAACAATTGATCACTGATTTTGAAAAGAATATTTCTTTGGCCATCATAGATGATTCTTGGAAAACACATTTGCGTAAAATGGATGAATTAAAGCAATCCGTACAATTGGCAGTTCACGAACAAAAAGATCCTCTTTTAATATACAAGTTCGAAGCTTTTGAACTTTTTAAAGAAATGATTGACAAGGTGAACAAAGAGATTATTTCCTTCTTGTTCAAAGGAGAATTACCTTCAGAAAATACAAATCAGATTCAAGAGGCCAGAAATGTTCGTAGGCCAAAGGAAAACATACAAACTTCAAAAGAAGAAATCCCCAACAGCGATGAATTGGCCGCTCAAAATAGGGCAGCTGGGCAAACTCAAAGAGGAAGACCTCCCGTGACAGAAACAATTGTTAGAGAGAAGCCGAAAATTGGAAGAAATGACCGGGTCACTATTAAAAATGTAATGTCGGGGGAAAGTAAGACTGTTAAATACAAACAAGCGGAACCTCTCATACTCAAAGGTGAATGGGTATTAGTGGAAGACTAACCCCAATAAACAGAAAACAATTAAACGACAGCTTTTTAGAGTTGTCGTTTTTATTATATGAAAAACATATTTAGATTTATAGCTTAAACACTCCTTAATAAGCTACTTTTACTGCCTCATTTTAACAAGAATCTGTAGTAAGGGAGGACAACCAATGCAACATATGAAAATTCCTAATAAGGACAAATATCGTTTACAGGACAAAATTCAATTGGTGCTCAAGGTTAACTATTATTCTTCTTTATTTGCTGTTGTAATAGGTCTAATCTGCTTGTTTCTTTTAGATATTAAAGGAATAATTCCATACACATTCTTTGTTTATGCGGCTCTAAACCTACTAAACACTTTTTTGTTTAGTAAGCATAAAAGCCTAACGGCAACGTATAATATTACCTCCATACTTGCAATGATTGGAGCCACTATCATAACACTGTTCAGCGGAGGTATTCTAAGTCCATTCATTTTTGTACTGGCCATTGTAGTATTTGCTGGTTACGTAACCACAAAAATCTATGGCCAAGTTTATCTTATTATTAACCTAGTTGTTGTTTCAATAATTTTTCTTTACGATTTAGGTGATTTCAAGATTTCAGAAAATACGGTACCCATGGCATCTAGGAATTGGTTTGCCTTTTTTAGTGTAATTTTTGCCGTCTATTTATTGGGAGGTGTTTTTGGAAAGAATTTATTGAGGGTGCATCATAAGTTGTACAAATCCAGACGGGAAATTCAAGAACGAATTGATGAAAAGGAAACACTCCTAAAAGAAGTGCACCATAGAGTAAAAAACAACCTCCAAACAGTTTCAAGTTTATTGAGCCTGCAATCTAGATCCATTGCAGATGAAAAAATCAGCAGCATTATTAAGAGTAGCCAAAATAGAGTGGTTTCTATGGCAATGGTACATGAAATGCTTTATAAACGTGATGACTACATATCCAAAATAGAACTAAGACCTTATGTAAAAGAACTTACCGAATATTTACTGCGATCTGTTAAGGGCAATACTAATAATATAAAATTGGACTTAGATATAGATGATTTCAAGTTGAGTATTGACACGGTGATTCCCTTAGGACTAATTATCAATGAAACCATTACCAACGCCCTTAAATATGGTATTACCGAAGACAATGGTGGTGAAATTAGTATTTCGTTCAAAAACCTGAAAGATAATCGTTACGAACTGTACCTAGGTGATAACGGTGTAGGGTACTCCCATAATTTTGATCCAAAAAACTCAAAATCCCTAGGATTAAAACTTATATATAATCTTACAAGACAGTTGCGCGGAACCATTGCAAGAGATATGGCAAAGAAGGGCACTTATTATCGTATTGAGTTTGAAGAAATAGTGGAAGATTTCAACGGAATCATTTAATCCTTTTCATATCTTTAGAAGATTAACCAATCTTCGTATACATGTTGAAAAAATTACTCCTTGGAGTACTATTTTTAAGTACCTCTCTTTCAGCTCAGGACTATTTCTTTAAAAAATTTCATCCCTTTAACTCTAACATTCCATCTCCAGAAGAATTCTTAGGATATGGTATTGGAGAAAGGCACACCAGACATGACCTAATTGTCAATTATCTCACTAAACTTTCTGAAGTATCCGATAGAGCTTCTATTCAAGAATACGGAAGAACCCATGAAGGTAGAAAGCTGGTTATTCTTACTATAACCTCACCTGAAAACTTGCAAAATTTGGATCAGTTAAAATCGCAGCATCTGGAATTTACCGATCCAACAAAAAACCCTACAAACTATGAAGATGTGCCCATATTCATAAACCTGGGGTACAATGTGCATGGCAATGAGCCTTCTAGTTCAGAAGCTGCCTTGTTAACAGCCTATACCTTAACAGCTTCCAACAGTCCGGAGATTTTAAAATACATTGATAAAGGGGTAGTGTTCATTGATCCCACTATAAACCCAGATGGCAGAGACAGACATACGCAATGGGCAAATATGTACCAAGGCAACCCACTAGTAGCCGACCCACAAGATGCCGAACACAATGAGTATTGGCCCAGAGGCAGAACAAACCATTATTGGTTTGATTTGAATAGAGACTGGTTATTGGGCATCAATCCAGAGAGTAGAGGCAAATTAACCTGGTATCATGAGTGGTATCCCAACGTAGTTACAGATTTTCATGAAATGGGGACCCAAAGTTCCTACTTTTTTGAGCCCATGAAAGATAATGGCTCCTTGAATCCGATAATGCCAAAGGAGAATTACGTAGACCTCAACAATTTATTTGGTGATTATTTCTCTAAAGCTTTGGATAGTATCGGTTCATTTTATTTTACAAAAGAAGTGTTTGACGGTACCTATCCAGGCTATGGCTCCTCCTATCCAGATTTGCAAGGTGGATTGGGGCTATTATTTGAACAAGCAAGTTCAAGAGGGCATAAACAGACCACGGATTTTGGAGAAATCACGTTTCCGTTTACTATAAGAAACCAATACACATCCAGTATAACCACCATTAAAGCAGCGGTTGAAAATAAAGGTGTTTTGCGCAAGTACCAACAAGAATTCTTTAAAAGTGGAATGGCAAATGCGTCCAAAACCAGGGTAAAAGGATATTCATTCAAAGATGAACATGATCCCAACCGCGTAAAAGCATTTGTTGACAAACTACTTCTTCATAAAATTGATGTCTATAAATCAGGCAACAGTTTCGTAGTACCTACAAGACAACCACAATATAGAATGGTACAAACCATGTTTGAGACCTATGAGAAGTACCGTGATAGCGTTTATTACGATGCATCTGCCTGGTCCGTAGCCAATTTTTACAATATGAAGTACAAGCCAGCCACTGCTCTAAATCTTGGTGAGAAGGTTACATCATTGGATAATTTGGTAAAGACAACGTCTATTGGCAAATCTGAATATGCCTATATCATTGATTATGATGATTACAATGCTGTGGCAGCGCTGAATTATTTACAGTCTAAAGGACTTGTTATTTCTTCCTCCGCCAAACCTTTTACAGCGAACACCACAAGCGGAAGTCAAAAGTTTGGCTATGGCGCGCTTGTAGTTCCAGTAAGTCTACAAAAAAAGGATGCAAATGCGGTTTATCAGTTGGTGAAACAAGCGCAAGAGAAATATCATGTTCCTATTTATACTGTTAATTCAGGATACAGTTTACAAGGCATTGATTTAGGAAGTAGGTGGATTTCTCCTTTAAAAAAACCTAAAGCCGCCATGATAATTGGTGACGGAGTGCGTTCTTATGAAGCTGGAGAAGTATGGCATCTGTTGGACACTAGGGTGCATATGCCAATAACCAAAATCCCGGTTCGAAATTTTGGAAGAGCCAACCTAGACAAATACAACACGTTGGTGATGGTCTCGGGCGGTTACGATTTCAGCAAAAAACAACAAGAAAAAATAAAGAATTGGGTAAGCAAGGGTAACACCCTGATTACCATTGGAACCGCTTCAAAATGGGCAGTTGACAAAAAATTAGTCGATGAAAAATTAATCAAGAAAGAAAAGGATTCAACAAAAGCCATTAAACGCAAAGCATATGTAAATGCACCCGAAGACCTAGGGAAAGAAAGTGTGGGCGGCGCAATTTTTAAAGTGGATTTGGATATTACCCATCCTCTTGCATTTGGTTATAATGATACTTCCATTCCAATTTATAAAAACAACTCAGTCTGGTTGGCGCCCAGCAAAAACGAATATGCTACTGTAGCAAAGTATTCCAAAGACCCACATATTGATGGATTTATTACCAAGAAAAATATGGAAGAATACCTAAAACCTTCAGCTTCCTTAATTGTAAGCAAATTGGGGAGCGGCAGAGTGGTTCTATTTGCAGATAACCCAAACTTTAGAGGGTCTTGGTACGGCACCAATCGGTTATTTTTAAATGCCTTGTTTTTGGGCGATAAAATCAGAATTCTAGACTAATATACTTATGAAAAAATTACTTTGTTTTTTATTTCTTTTCCAATTTCTTTTCAGTAATGGACAGGAAAAAATGAGTGAAGGTCCTTTTCCTCAACTTATTATTAGAGGTGTTACGCTGATCAACGGAAATGGTGCACCACCTCGCGGCCCAATTGATATAGTGGTCGAGAACAACAAAATTGTAAAAATACAGGTGGTAGGTTACCCTGGCGTTAAAATAGATGATTCTAAAAGACCCAAGTTAAAACCTGGAGGAAAAGAGCTTGATTGCAATGGCATGTACCTTTTACCTGGTTTTGTGGACATGCACGGCCATATTGGAGGAATAGCACAGGGGGCGGATTATGATTATGTTTTTAAACTATGGATGAGCCATGGAATCACCACCGTTAGGGAACCTAGTGGGCGCGGGGTCGACTGGACTTTGGACTTGAAGCGAAAAAGCGCAAAAAATGAGATCATAGCACCTAGAATCTTTGCATATACAGGTTTTGGGCAAAAAACAAAAGATTTTAATCCTTTGAATGATGCACCTATTAGCACTCCCGCCCAGGCAAGAAAATGGGTTAGGGCCAATGCCGAGAGAGGTGCAGATGGCATTAAGTTCTTTGGGGCAGCCCCAGAAATAATGGCGGCGGCCTTGGACGAAAACAAAAAACTAGGGCTGCGTTCCGCATGCCACCATGCACAATTGGATGTTGCTCGATGGAATGTATTGCATTCAGCAAGAGCAGGGCTAACAAGCATGGAGCATTGGTATGGCTTACCTGAGGCTTTGTTTGAAGATAGAACGGTTCAAAACTATCCTCTAGGTTACAACTACCAAAATGAACAGCATAGGTTTGAAGAAGCCGGAAAATTATGGAAACAAGCCGCCAAGCCCTATTCTGATCATTGGAACAAAGTCATGGATGAGCTAATAAGTTTGGATTTTACGCTTGACCCAACTTTTAATATCTATGAGGCCAGTCGTGACTTACATAGGGCAAGAAGGGCAGAATGGCATGAAGATTATACATTACCCTCCCTGTGGGACTTTTATCAACCTAGTAAAATCTCCCATGGTTCCTATTGGCATGATTGGGGTACCGAGCAAGAAGTGGCATGGAGAGAGAACTATAAACTTTGGATGACATTTATTAACGAATACAAGAACAGAGGTGGTAGAGTGACCACTGGATCAGATTCTGGATTTATCTTCCAATTGTATGGTTTTGCATATATCAGAGAAATGGAATTGCTTCGAGAAGCCGGCTTCCACCCTCTGGAAATTATTAGATCATCAACCTTAAACGGTGCAGAAGCCTTGGGAATGGCTGATAAAATTGGAACAGTAGAAGTAGGGAAATTGGCAGATTTTGTGGTAGTATCAGAAAACCCACTTAAAAACTTAAAAGTTTTGTACGGAACTGGGGCCGTTAAATTAACGGAAGACAATGAAGTTGTTCGTGTGGGAGGTGTTACCTACACCATTAAAGATGGTGTTATTTACGACGCGAAGGCACTTCTGCAAGACGTAAAAACAACAGTACAGCAGCAGAAACAAAAATTAAACTACAAAATAAAGCAACCGGGATTAAAATAGCGTACATATTTTAGAGGTTTAAAGGTTAAGATGGGCAAAAATATTCTAACTGTTCCAAGAACCACTTAAATATCGCCCCGTTACAGTTTTTTCCGATTAAGTGTTAAAGTGGGTCATTTTGGTTAAAATGGCCCATTTTCTTTGATGTGTTGTCCGAATCTTTTTTTTTTCGAAATGAAAAAGCCACGGATGCAATAACAAACGCAGTACTAAAAAATAGAGCAAGTGGAATAGCTATTCCCATAATCATGATTAAGCCAATTTAGATTTGTTTCTTTTAGTTCTAAAAGAAAGCTCTTTTTTAATCCTAGAATTTTTGAACATATAAAGTCTAGCAACTTCAGTTTCTGTTTCCTGAATTTCAATATTCAATTCAACACCCATAGCAATAGTTTCAACTTTTACTTCCTTAGCAGTGTCTTGTGCCATTGCTAGAGTTCCGAAGAAGATTATTGCGATGATGGTTAAAATTGCTTTCATGACTTGGGTTTTTATTACAATGTAAATGTACCCTCACATGCTATGTAGCCTGGATTTAACTCGTTTAACCTTCTTTTTTTTTCGGTGTGGGAACCTTTTTCAGATAAAGTGTATTTTATCCTCGACAAACGTTTTTAAGGTCAAAAACACCCTATCGATTCCACGTGCATTTCATCGATGTTTTAAAAAGAGAGTTTCAATAAAAGGTTGGGATTTGGGCAGTTTTTCCGATAAAAATCTAAATCGTTCTTAGAAGATACCCCAGGATAATCGCCTAGGCACCCCTGTAAATCTGATATTAATTGAAAATGTAAATGCGGGGCATAGTTCACATTAATATCTGGAGTCCCCAAAGTTGCAAGCATTTGCCCTCTTTTAAACTTCATACCTATTTGAAGTCCCTCTATCGACTCTAAAGAAAGGTGACCATAAAGTGTGTAAAAGGTAATTCCTCTTAAATCATGCTCCAAAACTATGGTGGGGCCATAATTCCCAATATCACAATTGTTTTTAAAACTATGAACTTTTCCTTCTATTGGAGTAATCACCTTAGTACCTGCCTTGCACCAAAAATCCATACCTAAATGTATATTGCGTTGGCCTGTGCTAAGAAAACGTTCAGATTTGGCATATAATGACCTCTGTTCCAAATATCCGCCAAAAGCCACGGTTGCATTTTTGTCTTTTAGAACTTCATTTATATATTCTTGACAGGAGTCAGACGAAGTAATATCAAATCTTTCTAAACTCTTATTGTTTGAAGATAAGTCTATTAGACAATAATCCGTAAGGGGTATATCTGAACCCAATATGGATATAGAGCCAGAATCATATTCTTGGAGGAATGTTTCCAATCTATTCATTATGCACAAAACATTGATGATTAACAATTTTTAACAGCTACACAAGTAATACTTCTTATCTTGATGCAACTAAATACTAAAACCAAAATGAAGATAGCAACAATTACCTTTTTAGTATCTGTTTTGTTGGCATCCGCAAGCTGTCAACCCAAAAATACCTCAATTAAACCCGTTCTTGCACAGCAAGAAGCCATAGAAAAAATTGAACTCTCTTCTGAAGTATTGCAAGAATACGAGACTGCTTATTTTGCAAGTGGTTGTTTTTGGTGTGTAGAAGCCATTTTTGAGAGTGTAAAAGGCGTTAAGGAAGTCGTTTCCGGTTATTCCGGTGGAACTGAGAAAAACCCCACCTATGAGCAAGTGGCTTATGGACGTACCAGACATGCAGAAGCAGTAGAAGTGTTTTATGACCCAGAGGTTATATCCTTTACCAAATTGGTCCAAGTGTTTTTTGGTTCTCACGACCCTACCTCATTAAATAGACAAGGACCTGATAGTGGGGCTCAATATCGTTCCATTGCTTTTTATAAAAACGCTGCAGAAAAGAAAATCATAACGAACTATATGACTCTTTTAGAATCCAAAGGGGTGTACGACCGTCCTATTGTTACACAGGTTAAGGAATTCGATGTTTTTTACAAAGCAGAAGACTATCATCAAGACTTTGAAAAAAGAAACCCAAACAACTCCTATATAAGAAACGTGTCAATTCCAAGGTACAATAGGTTTAAGGAAAATTTCAAATCTTATTTGAAAGAGGGATCACATTAATACGTAGAGGAAGTTTCTTATGGCGATGCAAAAACCCATAAGTTTTGCCGAAGACTATGGTGATAATGATACTGGTGCGGTGAAAGAAAACTTTATAGGATCCGTATTTGTTTCTAGAGAAGATAAGAATCAGGGATGAATCAATATTGATGTTTTTGGGACTTTAATACTTAAATAACCTTTATTCTTGTAAAACTACTTCGCTGTATTTAGAGTTGATCTTGATGGATTTACCCTGTTTATTATTGATATGATAACCTTTATGAACAATAGCGCCATAGTGATCTGATGAGCCAATTGCAAGAACTTTAGGATATTTAAATTCTGAAGCTATTTCATTAACATACACAGAAAACGGAGTTGAGGGAATTTTACAATTAACCTCTCCATTCTCCACAGTAATATCAATGATGGAAAAGTTATCGGATATAGAGTTTATATTTAGATCACCAAGGTTATTGGTGACAAATACCTTGCCCTCTAAATGATCAATGACTACGTTAGAAGAAATAGCATTTAATTTAAGTTCTTTCACTTCTTTTAAATTGACCAAATCTGAATAATCCGTTTTTAGCTGCCCTAAATTCCATTTCTGAACAACCACTGGCGAATATGATGCTCTTATGTCTGTTCGATCACCATCAATGGTAGAAGCATGCAAGCTTGCGTAAGACAAGCTTGCATTAATGTTTTTGGTGTTAGCGGCCAATTTCACCTCTCCATGCCTAACGTTCATTTTTAGTTTAACCGATTTGGGCATCTTTATTTTTATGCTCTTTTTTACCTTATATTTTTTATTCTCTCCATCTGAGGAAAAGTAAAATGTATCAGAATCAGTGTCCCTCGTGATTGTAAAGGACCTTTCTGATCTTGCCTCGTGCCTAGCCTCATTTCTTACTGCCCTAGCCTCATCCCTTTGCATTCTAGCCTCGTTCCGAACAGCGCGTGCTTCTTTGCGCAGGGCATTGCGTTCTTCCAAAAGTTTCTGTCTTTCCTCTTGTCTTTCTTGAATTTCTCTCTCTCTCTCCTCAGCCCTCTGCTCCACTTCTTCGCTCCACTCCTCAAAACGGTCTTTATACTCTTTATCAAAGTTTTTGTCAAAATCTTTTTTCCATTCCTTAAGATATTTGTCCCCATCCTTTTTGTACTTGTCGTAATCAAACTGGACAAAAGGTATTGGAGGCATGGGCGGTAATTCTGGAATTACAAACACTTCCGGGACTCTTGGAACAGCTTCCAGTTCTGGCAATTCCGGAATTCTTAAGCTTTCAAAGAGCGGCTCTACAAAAGACACATCTGGAATCACAATGTCCAAATCTCTAAAATCAAATGAATTTCCAAAATTTACTCCTGCAGTACTTACCGTGATTTCTTTACTGTTTCCTACAATTTTAATGGCGTCTTTTTCAAAATAAGACTTGGCTTCTTCATCTGTCGCTTCTTCCAGTTCAACTGTAGCAGTAATTTCCACTTGATTTTTGTCCCAAGTTTCAAATTCTATATCGGCATGGCTGGTATCAATGTTCAATACGGCATCTTTGCCTACATTAAAAGTCTCCTTGTATGTCTTAGATTTTTCTTGGCCATAGCAGATAATGCTCCCCATGGTAAAAAGAAAGACATTAAACAATATTTGATGATTTCTGTTCATTTTTTGATGATTTTAATTGATTCAACTTTGTTTTTAATTTTTGTAATAACTGTAATCTTAGTTGCAGGTTTTTAACCAGTGCCGTTATAGTCTGGTCATTGGGCCCAATCTCATTAAGTTCAATATTCAATCTATTGTACTCTTTGTCAAGTTCCCCAAGTCTTTCCATATAGCCGTCTATTATCACTTTATTGTCTCCGGTAAACTCCAAATCAGACAGTTCTAAATTAATATTGGTAACATAATAGCTTTCTATTTTCTTCAAGTCTGGAGAAAGATCACCCAGAGAAATGGTTTCTTGTACTTCTTTTGAAGTATTGTTTTCGACCACTGTGGGGTTTGAATTTGTTCCTACATGATCAGTGGAAGAAAAAAAGTAAAGTCCCAACCCAACAATCACAACTACAGATGCTGCAATGGACAACCACATAAGAGAACTGGACTTTTTCTCAGTCGGCATTTCCACTTCCAATTTGGACAGGAAACGATTTTCATGTCCACTTTTAATTTTGTGAGTGATCTGCTCACGTTCCTTTTCAAACAATTCTCTAAGATCCTGTGCCATAAGCTTTGTCTTTAAGTGTTTCTTTTAACCTTGCTTTTCCTCTCAATAACCTTGTTCTGGATGCAGTATCAGAAATTTCCAGTATTTGTGCAATTTCACCATGGTCATAACCTTCTAAAAGAAATAATTTCACAACATATTTATACTTGTCCGGTAATTCTTCAATTGCCATTTTTACTTGTTCAATAGTGATACCATCTTCTACAGTCCAGTCTTCATCCTCAGCAAGATGTAAATACCCTTCATTCAACTCCACGGTTTTTTGATGTTTTGATTTTAAAAAATCAATACTTCTGTTCACTACAATTCTTTTTAACCAAGCGCCAAATGTTACTTCTCCCTTAAACTGATCTATCCTTTGGAACGCCTTGATGAATGATTCTTGCAATACATCTTCCGCATCATCTGGATTTTTTAAAAAACGCATCGCTACACAGAACATGCCGTCACAATATTGCTTGTAGAGCTTCAATTGTGCCTTTCGGTCGTTAGTCTTGCATTGTTCTACCAGTTCAATTTGAAACATGGGCAGCTGTTATTTGGTATTTTGGTCGTTTGTATTAAGGACGATGAAAAAAATGCGCCGTTGCAAAGTAGCCCTCTTTTATGTGATTTTTAACAAAAAAATCCCGTTGAGGGCTCAACAGGATCTTATTTTTTTGAAAATTTTCAGTTCGCTATTCGTCCATCAATAAATTTAAATGAACAGTAATGTTGTCCATTGTGGCCTTGCTGTACGGGCAAATCTCATGAGCTGCATTTATTAAATTCTCGCCAGTTTCTTTATCAACAGTTGGTAGATAAGAATCTAAGGTAGCTTCTAGAAAGGCCCCATCTTCATCTGTATTAAAAGATATAGTTGCGGTTACACTAAAGTCTCCCAAATCAGCAACCCCGTGCTCTTTAGCAACAACCTGAAGTGCGCCAGCAAAACAACTAGAATACGCCGCGGCAAAGAGTTCTTCTGGATTAGTGGATTTTGCATTGGGCTTTCCTTTGGAATTTGGCATACTAATGTCAAAATTCAATACCCCATCCTCACTTTCAACATGTCCCGATCTACCTCCTGTATTGGTAGCTTTACTTTCAAAAATAGTTTTCATCTGTAAGTCTTTTAATTCTTATTCTCTGAAACAAGCAATAGCACAAAAGCAAATTGCTTGACTCATTTATATTTAACTAGAGAAGTTACTACTTGTAAGTGGATAGTAACCAATACCAACCATTAAATTTGTGTGAAATACATTGAAAACTTTATACCTTAGTAATGAATTCCATGAATTTGATCCTTGGCAAGTAAAAAAGATATATCCACAAATACAGTTTCAAAAATAAAGCAGCTTCGGAAACAAGAAACATCGATTGAATCGTTGGTCGATGGTATTTTTAGAGGAGATAAGGCTATTCTTGCAAAGGCCATTACGCTTTTGGAAAGCGCCAAGCCCGAACATTTTGAAAAGGCCAACGCCATTATTGAAAAATGCCTTTCCAAACCCAGCAAAAGTATCCGAATTGGAATTACAGGAGTTCCAGGTGTAGGAAAAAGTTCTTTTATAGAGGTATTTGGAAAGACACTTACCGGTCTAGGTAAAAAAGTGGCCGTTTTGGCCGTTGATCCAACGAGCACTCTCACCAAAGGAAGTATTCTTGGAGACAAAACCAGAATGGAAACATTGGCCAAAGACCCTAATGCCTTTATTAGGCCTTCACCTTCTGGGGAATCTTTGGGAGGGGTAGCAAGAAAAACCAGAGAAAGTATTATTCTATGTGAAGCTGCCGGTTATGATATTATCCTTGTAGAAACAGTAGGTGTTGGGCAGAGTGAAACTGTTGTGCACAGCATGGTAGATTTTTTCTTACTATTAAAGTTATCTGGTGCCGGCGATGAATTGCAAGGCATAAAAAGAGGTATTATGGAGATGGCAGATGCCATTGCCATTAACAAAGCGGATGGTGATAATCTTAAAAAAGCAAAACTGGCAGAAACAGAGTTTTCACGGGCTTTACACCTATATCCCCCAAAAGAAAATGGATGGACACCTAAAGTCATGAGCTGTTCTTCAATTGAAAACAAAGGAATTTTAGAAATATGGCAAATGGTAACGGACTTCGTATCCAACAATCAGCAAAACGATTTTTTTGAAAAAAATAGGAAAATGCAAAATAAGAATTGGTTTCTTCAAACTGTTGACGAACAGCTAAAGCAATTCTTCCATCAGAAAAGATACTATAAAGAGATTAAGGAAAAAATGTTGAAAGCAGTTGAGCAAAACAGAATATCACCCTTTTACGCTGCTAAAACAGTACTGGACCACATCACCAAGGAACTTAAATAAAAGAAGTAAATTTGCCCAGATCATAAGCTAATACATGAGCATAATCACCAACTCTCTCCTATCTATTGTAGTTCCTTTGTACAATGAAGAAGACAATGTGGTCCTATTGACCAAAAAAATCCATGAAAGTCTTTCAGGGTATACTTACCAAATAATTTATATTGATGATTTTTCTACGGATAACACCCGGAAAATTGTCAAGGATATGGATGATAACCATGTTCATCTTATTGAGCTGAAAAAAAACTACGGACAGAGCTTGGCATTGGCAGCAGGAATTGATTACGCCGAAGGGGAATTTATAATTACAATGGATGGCGATCTACAGAACGACCCTTCTGACATACCCCAAATGCTTGAGCACGCAGTAGGCGAAGACTACGACTTAATAACTGGAATTCGGCAAAAAAGAAAGGACTCCTTGGTAAAGAAAATACCTTCTAAAATTGCCAATTTCTTGGTCAGAAGAGTCACTAAACTGGACATTAAGGATAATGGATGTGCATTAAAAGTTTTCACCAAGGATATTGCCAAAGGATTGAACCTTTATGGTGAAATGCACCGTTTTATAACACTTCTGGCACATTTGGAGGGCGCACAGATCAAGCAAGTGCCCGTAAAACACCATGCACGGCATGCTGGTGTCTCTAAATATGGATTAGAACGCGTTTTTAAAGTTGTAGCAGACATGATGCTGTTGCTCTTTATTAGAAAATACTTTCAAAGGCCCATCCATCTTTTTGGAATCTTTGGGGTGCTCCTTATTATTCTTGGATTCTTCATCAATATTTACTTGCTCATACTAAAATTGGGCTTGGGAGAGGATATTGGAAGCAGACCTTTATTGATTTTTGGAATGATGTTTATTTTAGGGGGGATTCAACTTTTTACTATTGGGATTGTCATGGAGTTGCTCATTCGCACGTATTATGAATCTCAACAAAAAAGACCATATAGGGTCAAAAAAATTACAATAGGTGACGGAAAAGCTGCGTAAAAAGCTCATCACTGTATTAAAAATCATTGTCAGTGCAGCTTTGATTTACTTTATTTTCACCAAAATCAGTCTTGAGGATGTAATAGGCACTTTAAAAAAGAGTAATCCTCTATATTTGGTCTTGGGGGTATCACTGGTTGCTTTTTCAAAAGTGATGGCCGCTTTTAGACTCAATCTATACTTTCACGAAATAGGCGTTAAGATTACCCAGGGCAGCAATCTTAAATTATACCTGCTGGGTATGTTCTACAATCTTTTTCTTCCTGGAGGAATTGGTGGGGATGCATATAAAGGGTATGTAATTCAAAAGGAATACAAATCAGGCACAAAAAAAGTAGTCTCGGTATTGCTATTGGATCGCTTGAGTGGGATGTTGTTGATTTTTATCTATGCCTGTATTTCTGCACTTTTAATAAAAAGTAGTCTCTTTCAGGATTTTGTATGGTTCATTGCATTGGCCATTCCTCTAAGCGTTATTACGTTTTGGTTGCTCCATAAAAAATTCTTTGCGTATACTTTGCCAGTTTTTTGGAAATCTGTAGGTTATTCGGCACTTGTGCAACTTTCCCAACTTGTTTGTATCCTTTGTATTTTAAAGTCACTTTCCATTGACCTAGCCACTTACGAATATCTTTTTGTCTTCTTAATCTCTTCAATAATATCTGTGGTTCCATTAACCATTGGTGGAATTGGAAGTAGGGAGGTGACTTTTTTGTATGGAGCTAAATGGTTGGGGCTAGACGCAAATACATCTATCAGCATCAGTTTTGTATTCTTTCTTATAACTGCTTTGATTTCTCTATTTGGGATAATCTATCATTTTAAGAAACCTAGATTGGAAGTAACACCTTAATCCAAACTTACCAAATGCATTTTATTCAGTTTTTTTGATCGCGTAAGAGGGTTTAAAAATCCAATTTGCAGCCGAGTAATCCTAAACTGGTCTACCGTAAGTTGTTCATGCCAATGAAAATTTGCGCTTTGAAGCTCTTCTAGCTCCTGATCCGTGGCATATATCCAAATACCGCTTTTGTCCATTAATTCTGATTTGGAAACAATGTTAACTGGGTTTCTATTATAAAAATCCATGGCCCAAGTGTGCCTGTCAGAAATCTTATAGATCTTATCCACTGGAATATCATGTTCAGAGATTTTTTCTGCCATTGCAGAGCCAGCCTGATACTTTAGCAAAGAAGGATAAAAATGAGTGTTCAGTACACCATTCAATAATAAAGAACTATAAACGGACAATGTGATTATACGCATATAATATTCTTCTCGCTTTAAACAGAAATATGTGATTAAAGCAAGTACCGCCAATAGTATTATATAACAGTGAATACCTTTAAACTTAAAAACATGAAAACATACCAACAATGTGAAGATAAACACCAAGCTGAGGATAAAATATTGTACTCCTAAAATTCCTTTTATTATGGAATGCTTGGCGTGGCGGTATAAACTATATAAATAAGATGCAGTTAGTATGGAATATAACGGTATTAGAATATTTATATAATGTGGAAGTTTAAATTGAGCAAGGCTTATGAGGAAAAATAGGATAGTAATTCCCCCTAAAGTTAAAAACTCAAATTGCGGCCTATATGCAAACTTCATTTTCCAAAATGTCTTGGCTCTTCGCCAATAGGCGATCAAAGCCAAAACTGTCCAGGGTAAAAACACCCATAAAAATGTATGGAAAAAGAAAAAGAAATCATTGCTGTTCTTGCCAACGCCTTCTCCACTCAGTCTTTCAAAACTTTGTTCCCAAAAAATAAAAAAGATACCACTGCGGTTACTTTTTCCTCTAATGATCTTTTCTGGGTGAAGATCAAACTGCAAATAATATGCATAGAGCATGGGTGCTATCGTTATTCCAAAAACGAGTAAAGCCATTAAGACTTTCCAGCTTAACAAGCGCGCCCATTTACGGGTGTATGCCAAATGGCAGAGAATACAAATACCAATGACCACCAAGGCAATCTGACCTTTTGTAGAAAAGGCCATGCCTGCTCCAAAAGCACCTAACATAATGTTTTGGAGTGTATTTTTTTCAATATATAAAACCAGTTGCCAGATTGAGAAAATAGTGAAACCGGTCAACACCGCATCTGTACGAACATCTATATTGGATAAAACAATGGTTTGGGCAGTCATGAAAATAAGCGCAGAAAACTTACCTATATCATTATTATAAAGCAACTTCCCCAATCCATAACAACTATATGCTCCCAATAGCGCGGCCAAAATCCCAGGAATCCTATAAGCCCAATCATAAATGCCAAAAACTTTAAAAGACAAAGCTGCAAGCCAGTAGTGCATATGGGGCTTGTCTAAATATTCCTCTGTTCCTTTAATTAAAGTGAAAAAGTCATTCTCTTGAACCATTCTCATGGCCATTACGGCAAATTGCGCCGAATCGTTCTCAAAAAGGGTCACGAACATTCCAGCAATGTATACCAGAACTACAAGGGTAAGTAAAAACCAATATCTGGTTTGTGATATCATGGCCCAATTTTTTGGAATGCAAATATAGCTAACTTGGCAAATAACCATCCAAAAACTGCACCAATCAAAATACCTGTAATTATATCTAAGGGAAAATGAACTCCAATATATATTCTGCTATAGGCCACGATCAAAGCCCATAAAATGAGCAAACTTCCAATGTATTTTACTTTATTAAAAAACAAAATGGAAAAAAAAGTGGCAGGTGCAAAAGAATTTGCTGCATGTGCAGAAAAGTATCCAAACTTGCCACCACAATAACTTTTCACCAAACGCATGATTCCGTTTATTTCTGGATCATGACATGGTCTTAAGCGACCTACACCGTATTTAAAAAAATTAGATAATTGATCAGTACAGGTTATCAATAAAGCGATGCTAACCAAAATCACGGCCGTCTTCTTTAATCCAAAACTTTTAAAGGATAAATAGAGCAATAGGATGTAAAGAGGTGCCGAATTTCGTGTCCTGGTCATAAACATCCAAAAGCCATCCCATGTTTCAGTCCCTAAACCATTTAGGAATAAAAAGGCTTCTTTGTCTATTTCTATTAGTGATTCAAGCATTATCCTGCGTCATATCTAGATACTTCTCGGTCGTAAAACGCCGTAGCAGCTTCTATTTGTATCTCTGCTTCTGCTGTTAGCTCTTCTTCATCTTCTTTGGAGAATTCTTCCAGCCACTCTACCTCATCATTTTCCAGATTGATGACGAAACGAGGATATTCCGTATGTACAATAAAAATTGAATTGGGGTAATCCGTGTTATCTCCTAATAAAAATTTAGGTAATTCCATTTTATATGAGTTGAATTCCAATAACAGGAATCTAGTTTAACTTTTTATCAATTTTTTGGTCAAATAGTTAAATCGAATATACAACATTACCGCTGATGCGGTTAGCCCAAGCAACAACCCAATCCAAATACCTGTACTTTTATATTCTGAAAACAATCCAAAATAATAGCTTACAGGAAATCCGATTAACCAATACGCAATAAAGGTTATCAAAGTAGGAATCTTAACATCTTGAAGGCCTCTTAATGCACCCAAAACCACTACTTGGATACCATCAGAAATCTGAAAAAACGCAGAAACCAATAATAATTTGGCCGCAATGATTATCACCTCCATATTATCTACTTGGTTGACCACGTCATCTACATCCAGATATATTGTAGGTAACCAATATCTTCCAATCAGGAAAAGAGCTGCGAAAACTATTTCTAACAAAAATGTGAGAAAAAAAATCGATTTTGCAATTCTTCTTAACTCTCTAAAATTTTGCAATCCTTTTTGGTTTCCTACACGTACCATCGCGGCCACGCTCAGACCCATACCAACCATAAAGGTCATACTGCTAAGGTTTAGCGCAATTTGATTTGCCGCTTGGGCATTTTTTCCCAATACACCACTTAACCAAATTGCTGCCGTAAAAATTGCTACCTCAAAAAACATTTGTAAAGCGGATGGAAATCCTAAGCTGATGATTTTTTTAATGACTTTCTTTTCAATCAACTTAAAATTAAAACCAGTAACGTAAGCTTCAAATTTTTCCTTTCGCTTTAACAAAAACCAAATATACCCCACCATGATAAACCTAGAGGCCAGTGTACCAATAGCTGCGCCTACAATTCCAAGTTTTGGGAATCCAAAAGAGCCAAAAATCAACAGGTAGTTAATGACTATGTTTATCACATTTGCCAAAATTGTGGCATACATTGGGTATTTGGTTTGAGAGAGCCCTTCAGAAAATTGCTTAAATGCCTGAAATATAATGAGCGGAACCAAGGAAAAAGCTACCAATTCCAAATATGGAATAGCAAGCTCCACAACTTCAGGGGGTTGCTTCATATAATACAAAAGAGGCTTACAAAGAAGTATAATTCCAAAAAGTGAAAGACCTAAAACAGTGCACAATACCAGTCCATGCTTCAAAGCACTTTTGCCATCTGCCCTGCTCCCTGCCCCATCTGCCTCTGCAACCAACGGAGTTATTGCCGTGGAAAACCCTATACCTAAAGACATGGCAATGAATACAAAACTGTTTCCCAATGAGACGGCAGCCAATTCTGCAGTGCCTAGCTGACCAACCATAATGTTATCGGCAAACGCAACAAACGTATGGCCCAACATACCTAAAATAACAGGGTAAGCTAACCTTAAATTGTATTTGAATTCTTTAGTGTATTGCTGGAACAAAGTGGAAATTTAAAAGAACGTAAAGATAACTGGATTGATTAGATATTTGAGCTGCCCCGTAGCTAGTTTTTGACAAAGAATGAACAAAGGGTTAGATCAAAGGCTTTTGGCCTCTTCCCAAAAAACATCCATTTCGGCCAAGGTCATATCTTTTAAAGATTTTCCCATTTGTTTGGCTTTGTTTTCTAAGTGTTGAAACCTCTTAATAAATTTTTTATTTGTTCTTTCCAAGGCATTCTCCGGGTTTACATTTAAGAAACGTGCATAATTAATCATGGAAAAAAGAACATCTCCAAACTCAGATTCCAATCTATCAGGATTGCCTTGTTTGATTTCTGCTTGTAGTTCTGAGAGCTCCTCTTTTACTTTCTCAAAAACCTGTTCTGGATGTTCCCAATCAAATCCCACACCGGCAACTTTCTCTTGAATTCTATTTGCTTTCACCATTGAAGGAAGGCTGTTAGGAACCCCTTCCAACACACTTTTTTTTCCTTCTTCAAGTTTTATCTTTTCCCAATTCTGTTTTACTTGCTCTTCGTTTTCAACTTTTACATCCCCATAAATATGCGGGTGTCTGTTGATAAGCTTTTCACATATTCCATTGGCAACATCTGCAATATCAAAATCTTTGGTTTCCGAACCTATTTTGGCGTAAAAAATTATATGCAACAATAAATCCCCCAGCTCCTTTTTGATCTCTTCCAGGTCATTTTCTAAAATGGCATCGCCCAGTTCATATGTTTCTTCAATAGTTAAATGTCTAAGAGATTCCATGGTTTGTTTTTTATCCCAAGGACATTGGTCACGCAACTCATCCATTATGTTCAGCAGCCTATCTATAGCCTTTAACTGCCCAGCTCTTTCGTTCATCTATAAAATTTTATCTAAAAATACAAAGACCGTATATTAGAAAGTGATAGATTTTGAGCTTATTTTAGAAGACTATCAACACTTTTTACAATCATGAAAGCTAACCTGTACTATCTTCTCATAATTTCACTTTACTTTGCACCTTTTAACAATTGCGTTATGGCTCAGGAAAAAAGTATTGAAAAAAATATAGATTCGCTATTACAACAAATGACCTTAGAGGAGAAGGTTGGTCAAATGAACCAATACAATGGATTTTGGGATGTTACCGGCCCTGCTCCAAAAGGGGGGAATGCAGAAATAAAATATGAGCACCTTAAAAAAGGGCTTGTTGGTTCTATGTTGAATGTTGTTGGCACTGAAGAAGTAAGAAAATTACAAAAACTCGTAGTTGAAGAAACCCGATTGGGCATACCTCTAATTTTTGGATATGATGTTATACATGGATACAAAACCCTAGCCCCAATACCTTTGGCAGAAGCTGCCAGTTGGGATATGGAAGCTATTGAAAATTCTGCAAAAATTGCTGCCCAAGAGGCTTCGGCCGTAGGACTTAATTGGACTTTTGCGCCAATGGTGGATATTTCTAGGGACCCTCGTTGGGGGCGTGTTATGGAAGGTGGTGGAGAAGACACATTCTTAGGTGCCAAAATTGCTGAGGCCCGTGTAAAAGGCTTTCAAGGTGATGATCTTTCTAAACCAAATACACTTGCTGCCTGTGCCAAGCATTTTGCAGCTTATGGTTTTGCAGAAGCCGGTAAAGAATATAACACAGCTGATATTGGCACTTCAACTCTTTACAACACGGTGTTACCTCCTTTTAACGCTGCGGTCGATGCAGATGTTAAAACAATAATGAATGGTTTCAATATTCTTAACGGAATTCCAGTTACTGGCAATAAAATGCTGCAACGAGACATTCTAAAAGAAAAATGGGGGTTTGATGGCTTTGTAATATCGGACTGGTCATCTGTTGGAGAAATGGTGCCACATGGATTTGCCGAAGACTTGAAACATGCTGCAGAACTAGGAGTTAAAGCTGGTTCTGATATGGATATGGAATCATCCGCATACGTATTACATTTGGTGGAAAATGTAAAAGAAGGTAAGGTTGATGAAAGTTTAATAGACGATGCCGTAAGACGTATTTTAAGGGTAAAATATGAATTGGGCCTATTTGATGATCCATATAGATATTGCGATGAAGAAAGGGAGAAAGAAGAGCTATATCACAAAAAACATCAAGCTGCTGTTTTGGATATGGCCTTAAAGTCAATTGTACTTTTGAAAAACGACAACGACCTTCTTCCTCTTAAAAAAGGGCAACAAAAAATTGCGGTCATAGGTCAATTGGCAGATGATAACAACAGTTCTCTTGGGAGCTGGCGATTAGGTTCAGATGACAATACCGGAGTTTCAGTTTTAGAAGGTTTAAAAAACCACTCCATAAATTTTTCTTACTCACAAGGGCCAAAAGTATTTGAGGATGCCAATTTTTTAAATGAAGTAAAAGTTAATCATACCAATACTTCAGGTATTGAAGAAGCCGTTGCTCTTGCCAAAAAATCTGATGTTGTCTTAATGGTTTTGGGAGAGCATGGGTTTCAAAGTGGGGAGGGTCGCAGCCGTACCAAGTTGGATTTGCCCGGCCTGCAATTGGATTTATTGAAGGCTGTACATGAAGTCAACAAAAATATAGTACTAATATTAATGAATGGCCGTCCCTTGACAATTAATTGGGAAGCCGAGAATATTCCTGCCATTTTGGAGACATGGCAGTTAGGCTCTCAAGCAGGAAACGCCATTGCAAAAGTATTGTTTGGAGACCATAACCCAAGTGGAAAACTGCCAATGACATTTCCAAGAAGCGTTGGACAAATACCTATTTATTACAATCATTTCAGTACTGGAAGACCTGACCCAGAATCCACAGTTTTCTGGACACATTATGGAGATGAAAAAAATGAACCACTTTTTCATTTTGGCCATGGGTTAAGTTATACCGAATTCAAATATTCCAATTTAAAAATTGATGCCACTGATGAGAAAGCGATCAAGGTTTCAGCTACCATCCAGAATATAGGAGGTGTAACTGGTAAAGAGGTGGTGCAACTTTATATTCATGATAAAGTTGCAAGCGTAGCCAGACCTGTCAAAGAGCTAAAGGGTTTTCAAAAAATAAGTTTAGATCAAGGAGCTTCGCAGGAAGTGACATTTGTTCTTACAGATAAAGAACTTGGTTTTTACAACCATGATTATGAGTTTGTCGTTGAACCTGGAACATTTGAGGTTATGATAGGGACAAGCTCTCAGGAAGGTTTAACAGGAACATTTGTTTTAAAATAATTGACCAGTAAATGATAAGATATTTTCCTCTTCTCTTTTTATCGGTATTGAGCATAAATGCGCAGCAAGACCTGCCATTTGCCGAAGAAGTCAAAGAAGTACAGCAGCGAGTGGATTCAATTTGGGATTCTTCAAAAAACACCATTGTTTTTACAGGAAGTTCGAGTATCCGTCTTTGGGAAGATCTTCAAAAAAGGTTTCCTGGGCACCATGTTCTAAATACGGGTTTTGGAGGGTCCCAATCTTCAGATCTAGAACATTATCTAGATGAATTGATTCTTAATTACACCCCTGCCAAGGTTTTTATTTATGAAGGGGACAATGATATAAGCGCAAAAAGAAAACCCAAAGCCATTATTGGCACATTAGAAGATATTGTAGAGGACTTGCATCTAAAAAGACCTAAAATGGAAATTGTTCTTATCTCGGCAAAACCAAGTATTTCTAGATGGCACTTAAAACGCAGGTACAAACGTTTAAACAAACAAATGTCCAAATTGGCCTCTAATATCAATGGTGTTGAATTTGCAGACGTATGGAACATCATGCTTGATAAAAGAAAACTGAAAGCTGATCTTTTTATAGAAGACGGACTCCATATGAATGTCAAAGGGTATGATCTCTGGTATGAGATCATCAAGAATTTTATGAACAAATCCAATCCTTAAACATGTTATCTAGATTAATATTGATTGTTACCGCCATTAGCTTCATGGCGGCCTGCCAACCAAAGAAAAGAGAAATAATCTTTCCAAAAACGGACCTCTCAAAAACCGCTTTAATCCCAAAACCCTTAAAAACAGTTCCAACGAACAGTGCCTTTGGTTTATCAAAAAATACGGTCATTTACACTTCAGGTTCCAAATATGAACAGGTAGGCCTGTTTCTATCGGAAAAAGTGAAATCAAAAACAGATTTGGATATTTCTGTCAATACAAACAATGGTGAAGTATCTGCAGATAGGCACATTTACATCACCGAGTCTGATAGTGTTGATCTAAAAACTCCAGAATCTTACCAGCTGTACATCAAAAAAGATTCTATTTTTTTAAATGCAAAAACAGCAGCTGGTGCATTTAGGGGAATACAGACCCTAAGGCAACTTATCCCAAATAAGAGTAACGATACCCTAACAGACCATCCGCTATGGTTAATTCCGACTGGAAAGATATTTGACGAGCCAAAATTTGAATATAGAGGGGCCATGTTAGATGTTGCCAGACACTTTTTCACCGTTGACGAAGTTAAAAAGTACGTGGATATTTTGGCCTATTACAAATACAATGTATTACACCTTCATCTTTCTGACGATCAAGGGTGGCGAATTGAAATAAAATCTTGGCCTAAGCTCACTCAAATTGGTGGTGCCACTGAAGTTGGTGGAGGTGCAGGAGGTTATTATACACAAGATGACTATAGGGAATTAGTAGAATATGCTGCTCAAAGACATATGATCATTATTCCAGAAATAGATACACCTGGGCATACCAATGCAGCTTCTTTAAGCTACCCCATTCTAAATGGGAATGGCAAAACGGTTAAATCATATACAGGTACTCGTGTTGGTTTTAGCACTTTTGATACAAGAAAAGATACTGTCTATTCATTTTTGGACGATGTTATCAGAGAGATTGCCTCTCTCTCTCCGGGGCCTTACTTTCATATTGGCGGAGATGAAAGTCATGTGACCAGAAAAAGAGACTATATCCATTTTGTTGAAAAAGTGGAAAAGATTGTTCAAAAACATAATAAACAGATGATGGGCTGGAATGAAATTGCTCAAGGAAACATAAGCGCATCAACCGTGACACAGTTATGGAATGAACCTCATAATGCTCTAAAAGCGGCCAAAAACGGTTCTAAAATTGTTTTGTCTCCCGGTGAAAAAACTTATTTGGACATGAAATATGATTCCCTTTCCAAATATGGCCTAGATTGGGCCGGACTTATTCCTGTTGATGTTGCTTACAAATGGAATCCCGAAACTTATGTTGAAGGCTTATCAACTGAGAGCATTTTAGGTATTGAAGCCCCTCTTTGGTCAGAGACTATATCCAATATTGAAGAACTGGAGTACTTGGCTTTTCCAAGAGCAATTGGTTATGCCGAACTAGGTTGGTCCTCTTCAGAAAATTGTAATTGGGAAGGTTATAGAAAGCGCTTGGCTATGCACGTTTCGTTTTTAAATCGAATGAATGTAAATTATTATCCAACCAAGTTGGTAGATTGGGAATAGTGGTTACTCTTCTTCGTTGGAGGAAGCTAAAACCTTTTCATCATCAGTATCATCAGTATCTGAAAAGTCATTGATTTTATTGTCCAAAAGAATATTATACCATTGAATGATTTTCTTTATATCACTGGCGTATACCCTATCTTCATCATAGTTTGGTAGAATCTCAAAGAAGTATTCTTCAAGTTGTATTTTTTCCACCTTGTGGCTAATGCTGGTTTTTTTACCACCTTCTTTGTCTTTTATCTTTTGAAACACCTCTCTAAGCGGCACTTCTTCTTCCAGGGTATAAATGGCTATTTCAGATAACACACTTACATTGCTTCTGATGCCCACGGTAATTCGTTTTCCATCCAATAAAGATTCCCCAACAAAACCGCTCCTTGTTTGGGTCAATAACTTAAAAAGTCCGGGTTTACCCCCAATTGATAAAATCTTGTCCAGTACCATCTTTTCTATTTTCTGCGCGCAAAATTATACTTTTATCCCAAACACGGTTTTTTTTAACGTCCTTTTTTGATATTTGGGAACCGCATTTTATAATCTACACTGATTTTACCTTTTGAAATCTTGTCCAATCTGCTTTTTAGAAGCCTTTTTTTCAATGAAGAAAGCTTATCGGTAAAAAGAACGCCTTCAATATGGTCATACTCATGTTGAATGACTCTGGCCAAAAGGCCATCGTACGTTTGGGTATGCGGTTTAAAGTCTTCATCCAAATAGCTAATTGTAATTTCAGGTTTACGCTTTACATCCTCTCTAATGTCCGGAATACTTAAACAACCTTCATTAAAATCCCATTCATTACCTGTTTCTTCTTCAATTTTGGCATTGATGAATACTTTTTTAAAACCATTTAAGGCTTCTTGATCCTCTTTGCTCAAATCCTCATCATCTGAAAATGGTGTAGTATCTACCAAAAATAAGCGAATGGGCAATCCTATCTGTGGCGCTGCCAAACCAACACCATGAGCGTTGTACATGGTCTCCCACATATTGGATATTAATTCCTTCAATTTGGGGTATTCTGTGGTAATTTCCTTTCCAACCCTACGTAAAACAGGTTCTCCGTATGCAACTATAGGTAAAATCATATAACTAAATTCTGTTAAGGTACGCCTGCAAAATTAGTGTAGCACTTATTTCGTCAACAATAGCCTTGTTTTGTCTTTTTTTCTTTTTCATTCCGCTGTCCAACATGGATTGAAACGCCATTTTGGAGGTAAAACGTTCATCTTGACGCTCTATTTTCATAGCTGGAAATCTGCCAGACAACTTCTTTAAAAAGGGTTGAATTAATTCTTCGGATTCTGATGGTGTGTTGTCCATTTGTTTTGGAAGTCCTACTACTATCTTTTCAACTGCCTCCTTCTCACAGTAATCCGCAAGAAAAGCAATCAAACCCTTTGTTTCAACTGTAGTTAATCCTGAGGCAATTAATTGAAGTTCGTCTGTAACCGCTATTCCAGTTCTCAATTTCCCATAATCCAAAGCCAAAATTCTTGCCAAGTCTAAATTTTTGGCAAAAATAAACCTAAAAATGTTATGCTTTTAAAATAAGCTGCGATATTCTATTCTGCAGATTATCTTTGTCAAAAATTAAAACAAATGACGCAGCTAAGAGCACTTATAGAAAATGCTTGGGAAAATAGGGATTTACTAAAAGAAAATAAAACCCAGGAGGCAATCAGAGAGGTAATTAATTTGATTGATTTGGGTGAACTAAGATGTGCGGAACCCACAGAAAATGATTGGCAAATCAACGAATGGGTCAAAAAAGCCGTTGTGCTCTACTTTCCTATTCAAAAAATGGAGGTTTTGGAAGCTGGAATTTTTGAATATCATGACAAAATTCCCTTAAAAAGTGGATATAAAGAAAAAGGTGTTCGAGTGGTTCCCCATGCCGTTGCCAGACATGGTGCATATATTTCCAAAGGCACCATTCTAATGCCAAGCTATGTGAACATTGGTGCTTATGTAGACGAAGGCACTATGGTAGATACTTGGGCCACCGTAGGCAGTTGCGCGCAAATAGGCAAAAACGTTCATTTAAGTGGCGGTGTTGGAATTGGCGGTGTTCTAGAGCCTTTACAAGCTGCTCCGGTAATAATAGAAGACAATGCCTTTATAGGTTCACGGTGTATTGTTGTTGAGGGAGTAAGAGTTGAAAAAGAAGCCGTTTTGGGAGCAAATGTGGTGCTAACCGCCTCCACAAAGATTATTGATGTAACAGGGGAAGAACCTATTGAGCTAAAAGGTAGGGTCCCTGCTAGATCTGTGGTTATTCCAGGAAGCTATACCAAAAAATTTCCAGCTGGGGAATTCCAAGTTCCTTGTGCCTTAATTATAGGAAGAAGAAAAGAAAGCACCAACAAAAAAACTTCATTAAACAATGCGTTAAGGGAGCATGATGTTGCGGTTTAATGATTTCTATGAATGTATTTTGCAAAACATTTTACAATAAGTCCATTATCCTTATTTGAAAGTATTTAATTTTTCTATACAAATTAAGCAACCTATTGGTTTTTTATCATCTTTTAAGCTCAACAACAACCTAGATTTTAAAAATTTCAATGAAAAACAAGGGATACTCAAAAACCTCCATTGTGTAAGAAAATTACGCCTAAAAACAATTTTCCTTGTTTTTTTTTGTTATAATTTTGTGAATATCAAATACGAATACCAATAAATATGGATGGATTGAGCACCCCAAAGCAAAAATTATCCGCGTTGATCATAACTTACAATGAGATGGGCTACATTGAAAAATGTATAAATTCCATATCATTTGCAGATGAAATCATCGTTGTAGATTCCTTCAGTAATGATGGCACCTATGAATACTTACAAAAGCACTCTAAAGTCAAAGTGATTCAAAATCCGTTTGAGAATTTTACGGCGCAAAAATCATTTACCCTTAAACAAGCTACAAATGATTGGATACTATTTGTGGATGCCGATGAAGTTGTAAGTAATAAGCTTCAAGAAGAAATTACAGACACAATAAACAATCCTAATGCTTGTGAAGCGTATTGGTTCTACCGCAAATTTATGTTTCAAAATACCCCTTTAAACTTTAGCGGTTGGCAGACGGACAAAAACCATAGGCTGTTTAGAAAAAGTAAAGCCAGGTTTACGGATAAAAAGATTGTCCATGAAACCTTAGAGGTTGATGGAAACTCCTGTATTCTTAATGAAAAGCTCATTCACTATTGCTATAAGAATTACGAAGATTATAAAGGAAAAATGCTTCGTTATGGTCAACTAAAGGCAAAAGAGGCTTTTTATAAGGAAAAGCAATTCAATTATCTCTTTATGACCATAAAACCCATTTGGAAATTCTTCAATCATTATATTCTAAGGCTGGGCTTTTTAGACGGTAAAAAAGGGATTACTATTTCGTATTTAAATGCTCTTGGTGTCTTGGAAAGGTACAGAGAGCTGAAAAGATTAGAAAAGAAAAATGAGCTTACTTATTATTTGGTAATGCCGTAATGGCTCCAAACAAGCTTCTTATTTCTTGTTTCCTTTCTAATGGCCAGATTTTTGGCAATGGATTCTGGCGTTTTATAACCTCTTTTGTGATCAAGATGAACGCAAACAGCACTATATCTCAATTGCTTGGATTTTAAACCAAAATTGAACATACGTTCTCCCAATTCTCTATCCTGACCTCCATATTGCATCCGTTCGTCAAAACCATTTACATTTAGGATATCTTTTTTCCAACCTGAAGAATTATGGCCGTTCCAACTTGCGTTAGTGGGTGTAAAAGTGTTTAAAAGTTTGGATATTATTCCATTAGCTGTGAGCTTATTGTTTTTAAACGTCTTTGGAACACCCTTCTCCTTTAACCACTGAATATTGAAACAGTTTTGTTTCTGAATATCTTCCAATGTTATCATCTTTGAGATGTTCATGGGAAGCATATAATACCCCCCAGAAATAAAATACCCCTTCTCTTTATTAATATAATGTACTTCAACAAAATCCTCTCGTGGAATACAATCCCCATCCGTCATTATAATGTAATCTGCATTGCATGCCTCAACAGATTTATTAAGTATCCTCGATTTTTGAAAACCCTCGTCTTCTTGCCAAACATGGATTATTTTGTAGAACACTTCTTTGGACATGGTGTTCAAGAGTTCTCTTGTTTTGGGGCCAGATCCATCATCTGCAATAACAACTTCAAAATTTTTGAAGATTTGACAATTAAATCCCCAAAGCACTTTTTTTAACCATTCTTCAGAATTATAGGTGCTTACTATAATCGATATTTTAGGATTATCTTTTTCGTCTTTATTCATCATGGCAAAAATAGAAATATTAAATATTATCGCATATCCTTAATTTTGTTTTAAAATACATCTAATGAAGGTAAAAGAAATACCTGTTTCCCTTTTTCATCACATTAAGCTGTCAAATAGATCTAAAGAGAAGTTAATAGAAGGAAAAAATCAGATTCCTGTCATTGTATCCTTAGCTTCAATTCCATCTAGATTGCATATTGTGGACCTTACCATTAAAAGTATTTTAAACCAAGATGTCTTGCCTAAACAAATAATTCTTTGGTTACATGAAGATTTAAAAAACAACATTCCAAAAAAACTGTTGAATTTAACCGGCTCTATATTTTCAATTAAATTTTCGTCTTATACAAGTTCACATAGAAAATTGGTTGAAACTCTGAACATATTTCCAAATATGGTCATTGTTACTTGCGACGATGATATGATGTACAGAAAAAATTGGTTGTCCAAATTGTATCAGTTTCATCAAAAAAACCCCACAGAAATAATAGGGAATCAAACTAGGTGCATTACATATAATAATGGAGAATTATTGTCGTACAAAGAATGGCGATCAGGAAGCAAACCTTGTCCAAATCAAGACAACACCCTGCCAATTGGTGCTGGCGGTACCCTTTACCCTATCCATTGTTTGGATAATCAAGTATATGATCAAAAGCTTTTTATGAAACTGGCCCCAAAAGCTGATGATTTATGGTTTAAGGCAATGGGCTTGCTAAAAGGAACAAAATCCATTAAGGCGGAAGACAGCGGAAAAGAACCAATTCCTATTTGGGGGTCCCAAAAGGTCTCTTTAAAAAAAACCAATATTACCGAGGATAAAAATAGAATTCAGTGGCAAGCGTTAGACGACCACTTCAACTTTAAATTGAAATAAATTGATTGAACAAATCAACAACTGCATTAAAGAACTTAAAGAAGGGAACTTAATTCTCTATCCTACGGACACCGTGTGGGGAATAGGTTGCGATGCCACAAATGAGCATGCAGTAAAAAAAATATATGAACTAAAAAATAGATCCGATAGCAAAGCTTTAATTTGCCTTGTTGCACACCAAGCTATGTTAGAGCGTCATGTAAATGAGGTTCCCGAAGTTGCCTATGACATCATGGATCTTGCAGAAAAGCCAACCACCATAGTTTTTGACAAACCAAAAAATGTAGCCAAGAACCTAGTAGCGGAAGATAACACTTTAGCTATACGAGTAGCATCCGATAAATTTTGCCAATATCTGATCAATAAATTTGGAAAACCCATAGTGTCAACATCTGCAAATATCTCTGGTAAGCCCGCCCCAAAACATTTTAAAGAGATAAGCCAAGAAATTTTAAAAGGAGTCGACTATGTGGTAAATTTGCAGTTAGAAAACGAAAATCCTTCCCCTTCATCTATAATTAAGCTTAGTAATGATGGCCAGGTTAAGGTAATCAGGGAATAAAATGACGCAGGAACTCCATAAAGAAGCAATACAAAACCCCATTTTTAAACTCATTGGAGAAACCTCTCAAGAATTAGGAACAGATTCTTATGTTATTGGAGGATTTGTAAGGGATTATCTTTTAAAAAGAGGAACTCCAAAAGATATTGACATAGTCACCATTGGCAGTGGTATTGAACTTGCTAAAAAAGTGGCTTCCAAATTGAAAGGAAAGCCACAAGTTTCCATTTTTAAGAATTTTGGCACCGCCATGATCAAGCATCAGGAACTAGAGCTGGAATTTGTTGGAGCAAGAAAAGAAAGCTATCATCATGACAGTAGAAAACCGGTTGTAGAGGATGGATCGCTAGAAGATGACCAAAATAGAAGGGATTTTACTATAAATGCAATCGCATTGGCATTGAATCAGTTAAACTACGGTCAACTTCTGGATCCTTTTAATGGACTTGGGGATTTAGAAAAAAAACTTATCAGAACCCCTTTAGAACCCAGTATAACCTATTCAGATGACCCTCTTCGTATGATGCGCGCCATACGCTTTGCTACTCAACTGGACTTTACGATAGAATTAAAATCGCTCCAGGCTATTACTGAAAACAAAGAACGCATCAAGATTGTTTCAAAAGAAAGAATCATAGATGAACTTCATAAGATCATTCTGAGCAAAAAACCTTCTATTGGCTTCAAATTATTGCACCAAACCAGTCTGTTGCATATTATTCTTCCTGAACTCACCGCTCTGCAGGGTATTGAAGAAATTGAAGGACAACGCCACAAAGATAATTTTTGGCACACGCTGGAAGTGGTCGATAATATCTCTGAAAACACAGATAACCTATGGTTAAGATGGGCGGCACTCTTGCACGATATTGGCAAAGCGCCCACCAAGCGTTTTCATAAAAAAAACGGGTGGACGTTTCATGCGCATGAATTTGTGGGATCAAAGATGGTCTATAAACTCTTCAAAAGACTAAGAATGCCATTGAATGATAAAATGAAATTTGTGCAAAAAATGGTGTTGATGAGCTCTAGGCCAATTATTCTTTCTGAAGATCATGTTACCGATTCTGCCGTACGCCGATTAGTTTTTGATGCTGGAGAGTATGTAGAGGACCTTATGACTTTATGTGAAGCGGATATCACCACAAAAAATCCAAGAAAACAACGAAAGTACAAGAACAACTTTCAAATAGTTAGAAGAAAAATAGTGGAAGTTGAGGAGAGAGATCATGTACGCAACTTTCAACCACCCGTTACCGGAGAGGAAATCATGAAGGTATTCAATCTAAAACCTTCTAAAGAAATAGGAATCTTAAAGGAGGCCATCAAAGAAGCTATTTTAGATGGTGAAATTCCCAATGAATACGAAGCGGCATATCAATTTATGCTGGAAAAGGGAAAAAAAATGAATTTGAAAACAAATTGAAGTGAAAAAAAACAAGCCTGTAATATACTGGTTATTAATTGGTTGTGTGTTAATTTTTATAATGGTGCTTGTTGGCGGCATTACTAGGCTGACCCATTCAGGGCTTTCAATGTCTGACTATAAACTAATCAGTGGTACCCTGCCACCGATGAACGAGTTGGAATGGCAAGAAGCTTTTGATCTCTACAAACAATACCCAGAGTACCAAAAACTGAACTACCATTTTACACTTGATGATTTTAAAAATATTTATTTCTGGGAATGGTTCCATAGAGTCATTGGTAGATTTATAGGGATTGTTTTTATTGTTCCCTTCATTTTCTTTCTATTGACAAAAAAACTAGATAGACCCACCATAAAAAAGTGCCTAATATTGCTTTTTATGGGCGGGTTTCAAGGGTTTTTGGGTTGGTACATGGTTAAAAGTGGGTTGGTTGATCGCCCAGATGTCTCACATTATAGGTTGGCGGCTCACCTAACCACCGCTTTTTTAACTTTTGCCTATAGTCTTTGGGTTGCCTTGGACTTAATTTACCCATCAAAAAAAGAGGTCAATAAAAGGGTTCGCAACTTGCTCAGGTTTGGGTTGTTCGTTCTTATTGTTCAGATTGTTTGGGGTGCTTTTGTTGCCGGTTTGGATGCTGGTTTCATCCATAACCACTGGCCATTAATGAGTGATGGCAAACTAATTCATGAAACGGTATACATTGAACAACAGCCCTTGCTTAAAAACTTTATTGAAGGTAAAAGTGGTGTCCAGTTTATTCATAGATACCTTGCCTACATAGTTGTGGGCCTTATCGTTCTCTTATGGTACAGGACCAGAAAAATTGAGTGTACCGCTATGCAAAAAAATGGTATCAAAGCACTATTGGCATTAGTTGGTTTGCAATTTTTGTTGGGCGTACTAACATTGATATATGCCGTGCCTCTTTGGTTAGGGGTTGCACATCAGATTGGCGCTTTTTTTCTGTTGGCGGCCATGACCTATACTTTACACAGATTCTCGAAATAACACACTATTTGTTGTAACTTTGCGTCCATTTTAAAATTTGGGGATGATTTATAAAATAAGGATAATACTTGATACTGAGGAGGATATCTTTAGGGATATTGAAATGGAGGATGCCAGTACCTTAGAAGATTTTCATAATGCAATTACCCAGGCTTTTGGATTTGGAGGCAGCGAAATGGCTTCCTTTTATACTTGTGATGAGGAATGGAACCAGGATGAAGAGATTGCACTTTTTGATATGAGCGAAACGGGTTCCGATATCAGATTAATGAATGAGACCGGACTTAGTGAAGTGATGACCGAACAAAACCCAAAATTAATCTATGTCTACGACTTTTTTAGCATGTGGACATTTTTTGTTGAGTTGGCGGATATCATTGAAAAGGAAGATGGAAGAGTCTATCCAAATCTGTTGTTCAGTTTTGGTGAACTACCCGATTCTCCTCCTGAAAAAAAGTTCGAATCCAAACCATCAATAGACTTTGATGATTCGCTAGACAGTTATGATGACCTTGACTTTGACGAAAACTGGAACTAATAATTAACCTACCTATCAAAAAAACATATGCTAAACCTGTACCCTGCCCAAATTGAAAGTGTTTCACTGCACAGAGTTGGCAATAAAAGTAAGAACGAACCTATTTTTCTATCCGCAGAGCCTTTTTCGTTAAATGATGAAATGTCAGGTCTGCTAAAAGAATATTTCTTTAAGCCATTTAGGGAAAAAGAAGAGAATTACTTCAAATTTTCTCATGAGGTGGATTTGGAATTCAATGAGATTTTTAAGTCCGTTTCCGAAATTTTTGAAGACGGATCAAAATCGCATTTAATTTCTAAAAGAATTACAACCCTGCTTTATGAAGAATCCAATCACCCGCACATAAAAAGCGGAGAGGTCTATGTTGTTCATTTTTCAGATATGGTCATCGACAATCAAAAGACAGATGCAGTAGGAATCTTTAAAAGTGAACTAAAGCACGATTTTCTACAGTTCAAAGAAAAAGAGCAAAACTTGGAAATTTTGATACGCCAAGGCATCAACATAAACAAATTGGACAAGGGTTGCATTGTGTTCAACGTGAACAAGGAAGAGGGATATAAGGTCCTATCTGTTGACAGTAATCGTTATGATGCCAAATATTGGTTAGAAAATTTCTTGGGCTTGGCACCTTTGACCGATGAAAATTTTTATACTAAAAACTACCTAAAGTTCTGTCAAAACTTTGCAAAGGATGTGGTTCTTCCTGCAGAAGACAAACAACAAGAAGTACTTTTCATGAACAGAGCTGTAAACCATTTTGCCAAAAATGATGCTTTTGAGGAGAGTTCCTTTTTAAATGAAGTAATGGAAAACCCTGAGTTTATTCCAGAGTTTAAACACTATAAAGTTGAAAAAGGACCTAAGTATAGCATTGAGGACGTTTCCAATTTTGATATTGCCAACAAAGCGGTTTCCGATGCGCGTAAAAAAATAAAAAACGTAATCAACCTAGACACCAATATTCAAATAAAAATGGACTTTATAAATCCAGAATCTGCTGAAAAATTCGTAGAAAAAGGTTGGGATGAAGAACGGCAGATGTACTATTATCTAGTGTATTTTAACAAAGAGCAGAAAAGTTAAAGTTTGTTGTCCAAAATCTGTTTCATGTTTACATCTTGGTAGTTTCGCTTTACAAAATCCAGGGCCAGGGACAATACTTCTCCCATTGTTGTGCTTTTTTTAAAGTTAAGGTCTTTGGTCAACTCATATATTTGAAGCTTTAGTTGATCAATATTCTCTTCCAAAGAAATATCATCTGTTTTGCTGATACTCACTAGTCTTTTAATTCGGTTACCTGAACTTAAAATTCGTTTGGCCACAATTGAACGTTCTTCAATCTTGTATTGATCAACGGAGTTTTTTTGCAATTTGGTCCTTACCAATTCAACCATTTTAAAGTTTTCTTTGAAGAACTGGGGCCTATAGACTTTTAGTTTTCCTTCAAAACATTGCTGATCAAAATCTATGGCCCTAATCTTGTAAACCACATGGTCAAAATCATGTACTGGTACAATTACATAATTGTAGGACCTCATATCCCCCAGCAGACGAATCATGCAACGCTCATTGAACTTTACAAATTCCTTGGCCAATTGTGCCTTTTCTGCCTCAGTGCATTTGGGCAACATATCGTTAATAAATACGTCTCCTGGAATTCCGGCAATATGCTCCTCAATCAACGTATCCCCATAGACCAAAAAATTAAGGTTATAAGGTGAAAGCATATGCTCCAGCTCCAGACCATAAACCCTGGAAGCATCTGTTTTCTTAACATAGAAATAAGTGTAATTATCATTTAGAATGTTCCTTATCTTGATTCTAAAGGGTTTTGAGTTCCCAAAAGTGCAATAATCAACAGCGTCCACATTAAGGAATTCTAGAATTCCATCACTACCATCCGAATGTAAAATAGAATAGACCCTCTTAAGGCTCAGATCAATCTCCTCACGTTCAAAATCTGAGTAATATACACGTACCCACAGCGTATCCTCACCTTCTGAGTCATAAACCACAACAGAACCGGCAAACCTTAATAGATCTTCATAGAAAATAGGAATTTCAATTTTTCTATTATAGCGATGCAGGTATCCATCCAATTTTTTGTTGACTGGATATGCAGGTTTTTTCTTGGACATTAATTTTTCCTCGGACATTCTTTCCCTATTTTGTAACAAAATCCATTATACCTCGTCAAGTTACTATAAACAAATCAAAAAACGATTCCGACTTTGGAGACAATACTGACCGTAAATCATCTAACAAAAAAATTCGGCTACCTCACCGCCGTCAAAGACCTGTCTTTTACAATTGAAAAAGGCAATGTTTATGGCATTTTAGGACCAAATGGCAGTGGTAAATCCACCACATTGGGCATTATTTTAAACGTGGTCAACCGGACTTCTGGTGACTTTAACTGGTTTGAAGGCAATACCTCTACACACGAAGCCTTAAAAAAGGTTGGCGCCATTATAGAGCGACCCAATTTTTATCCGTATATGACTGCTATACAGAACCTTAAATTGGTTTGCAAAATAAAAGAGGTCCCAGCAACCAAAATTGAGGAAAAACTCCAACTTGTTGGTCTTTGGGAACGAAAAGACAGTAAGTTCAAAACTTATTCATTAGGGATGAAACAGCGCCTGGCCATTGCATCTGCCCTATTGAATGACCCAGAAATTCTTATTCTAGATGAACCCACCAACGGGTTGGATCCCCAGGGTATCCATCAAATTAGGGAAATCATAAAGAAAATTGCTGGGCAAGGCACTACAATCCTATTAGCATCGCATTTACTGGATGAAGTAGAAAAAGTGTGCTCTCATGTAGTAATTCTTCGTAAAGGAGAGAAGTTGTACTCGGGCCCTGTGGATAGCATGCTGGCAAGCCATGGTTTTTTTGAATTACGCACAACGGATATGGAAAAACTGGAAGCCCTCCTAGAAAAGAATGCGAGTTTTGGGAAAATTTCAAGGGAAAATGGCACTCTAACTGCTTTTCTAAAAGAAGAAATGAATGCCGAAGAGCTCAACAAAATGTTATTTGAGAAAGGCATGGTACTTTCTCATCTGGTAAAACGTAAAGAAAGCTTGGAAGAACAATTTTTAGCCTTGACCAAAAACAATTAATCAAAAAAACGAATGGTACGCTTACTACAAATAGAATTCATAAAACTCTGGAACAATAGGGCAAGTAAAATATTAATAATCTCATATTTTACCCTTTTAACCTCAATAGCACTTATTGCCGCTATAAAATTTGACATTGGTCCCATTAAATTTCATCTGGCAGAAATAGGGATTTTCAATTTTCCTTACATCTGGCATTTCAACACATTTGTAACAGCTTTCTTTAAACTATTCTTGGCAATTGTCATTGTTTCCATGATGGCCAACGAGTACAGTAACAAAACTATAAAGCAAAATTTAATAGATGGACTTTCAAAAAAAGAATTCATTCTGTCAAAATTTTTGACCGTTGTTTCTTTTGCTTTAATATCCACACTGTTCGTGTTCGTGGTATCACTCATTCTTGGTTCTATCTATTCCGATTATGATGAACTGTCCATAGTATTTTCTGATCTGGAATTCGTCGCTGCATTCTTTGTAAAACTTCTGGGGTTCTTTTCATTTTGTCTTTTCTTGGGCATTCTGGTAAAACGTTCCGCCTTCTCATTAGGCTTTCTTGTCATTTGGCAAATAGTCGAAGGTATCACTACAGGTCTTCTAAGATGGAAGCTTTTTGATAAGGATACAACAGAAATGGTCATGGGTTTCTTTCCATTGCAATCCATGTACAACCTCATCAAAGAACCTATTACCCGACTAGAAGCCGTACAAACCGTGGCCGATCAAGTAGGAGAAGAAATTATTCTGGACTATCAAGTACAATGGCATGAAATCCTAATTGTACTTGGTTGGACCGCCATTTTCATCTATTTGTCCTATGCATTATTGAAAAAGCGTGATTTATAGTATCTTGTCAGGTACTATTTATCTGTTGAATGCCAAACAAATACATTTGTTTACTTCTTTCATTCCTGTTTTCCTTTTTCGTTTTTGGTCAAGGAGAAACGGCTAATTGGTATTTTGGAAATGGCGCTGGAATCAGGTTTAACAATGATGGAACTGTTGTACCGCTTAATGACGGTAAGATAAATACATTTGAGGGCTGTGCTTCCATTTCAGATGCTGTTGGCAATCTTTTGCTCTACACAGACGGTATTAGCGTTTATGATCAGAATCATGATATCATACAAAATGGAGCGGGCCTTTATGGTGACCCTTCCAGCACGCAATCTGCCATAATAGTTCAAAAACCGGATGACCCCAATATCTTGTACATTTTTACGGTTGATACTTCCACTGCAGAAAATGATCCCAATTTTGGATTAAACTACTCTGTTGTAGATCTTACACTTAATGGAGGAAATGGTGCTGTAACACAAAAGAACATTAATCTTTTAAGGTTTTGCTCTGAAAAGATATCGGCAGTTTTAAAGAACTGCTTGGACAAATCCATTTGGGTAGTTGCTCTTGGTCTTGAAAATCCGGATACAGGTCCGTTCAATACATACCATGCCTTCGAAGTCACTTCGGCAGGTGTAAATACAACGCCTGTAGATAGCAAGTTTGATGATCTTAACGTTCTTGACCCCAGAGGATACCTAAAATTCTCTCCAGATGGAAATACTCTGGCAAGTGCCAACTCAGCCTCTGGTCTATATTTGTATGACTTTGATTTAGGTACTGGAGTGTTAACCAATCAAAATCAAATTCTGGTGTCCGCGCCAAATAAATTTCCCTATGGTATTGAATTTTCTCCCGACCAAAGGTTCTTATATGCCCATACCTCTAACAATGCGCCAGCAGGTCAAGTAGGTGGGCACTCATCATCACTTGTCCAATATGACCTTACCACACCCAACATTTCTGCCTCAGAAGTAGAAATTGATAGAAGAGCAATGTACAGAGGTGCACTTCAACTTGGCCAGAATGGAAAAATATACAGGACCATAGCGGAAAACTACCTTACAGGAACACCCTATCTAGGCGTTATAGAAAGTCCTAACGAAAAAGGTGATGCCGCAAACTACAGACACAACGCAGTTTTTCTAAATGGAAGAAATGCAACCCAAGGGTTACCCCCTTTTATTCAATCCTTTTTTGATAGAATTGAAATAATCAAAAATGCAGATGGCTCAACGGGAACATCATTGACCATCTGTGAAGGGGAACAATTCACTCTTGAAGCCGACAATATTCCAGGAGCAGTTTATGCCTGGGAAAAGGACGGAAGTCCAATTAGTAATTCCGGCAATACATTGGTAATAAATGCTGCAGATGTGACTGATTCTGGACGTTATAGCCTAGAAATAACGTTAAGCGACCCCAGCGAATGCCCAATAATAGGTGAAGGCTTCATAGCTGTAAACCCTTTACCAGAAGCGCCCCCCATTTTTTTGGCACAATGTGATGTTGACACAAATAATGCTACAGATGGCGTAACATCGTTCAATTTAGAACAGGCCATTTTCAGCCTTGATTACACTTTTTTATTCTACGAATCTGTGGCTGATTTAAATTCAGGCAACCCTATTCTTAATCCTATTGGCTATGTTAACTCCGTACCATTTAATCAGACTATTCAATATAAAATTGAAGATGAAAATGGATGTGAGAATTTTGGCGAGTTAGAACTTCAAGTACGGTCCGTTGTTTTAGATCCAAACGATGAACTTTTTTACTACTCATGTGATGATGTACCTGAAGACCAGTTTTTGGAGGGGTTTTTTGATTTGGACAATTTTCAGCAAATAAATTACCCTAATCAGGATATTGCGTTTTATACATCCTTAGAAGATGTAAGTCTTGAGCAAAATCCAATTTCAGGAGATTACAGAACCTCCTCTACATCAATTTATGTAAGAATAGAGGATATAAATGAATGTGAGGATATTGACGTAATTAATCTTATAGTTAATCCCACACCTTTATTCACTTACGAAAATGAACTATTATGGTGTACTGACGGCCCTCCACTACCAATAAAAGCCCCAGATGGGTTTGATCTATATAGATGGTTCAAAAACATAGAGGGGTCTTCTCAGCTGGTTGGGGATCAGCAAGATTTACAGATATCCTCTATTGGCAGCTATACCCTTGAAGCGGGGTATAGCTATACAACAAATAGCGGCGTTTTCGAGTGTTTCAATGAAGTTAGCTTTGAGGTGGCACCCTCCAACATTGCCAAAATTGAAAACATTCTGGTGGAAGACATTTCTGATAACAATCTAGTAGAAATTACTGTTTCTGGAGATGGTGATTATGAATATTCAATAGATGCCGTCAATTATCAAGACTCGCCAATGTTTGAAAATATTCAACCCGGGTTCATCACGGTGTATGTAAGAGATAAAAATGGTTGTGGTGTTTCAACCGATTTGGTCTCAGTAATTGGATATCCCAAGTTTTTTACTCCCAATGGTGATGGTGTTAATGATCTATGGCAAATCATTGGGATTAATGATCAGTTCCAAGCAGAAAGCATCATTTCAATTTACAACCGATTTGGAAAATTAATGGCTCAAGTAAGTCCAAAAAACCAAGGCTGGAATGGCACTTTCAACAACAATGAGTTACCGGCATCGGATTATTGGTTTAAGGTGGCCTTGGAAGATGGTAGAGTTTTTAAGGGACATTTTGCGCTCAAGCGTTAGTGCATAAAAAAAGAAATGATTATTTTAAAGGGTTTGATTTTTATCAAATGTTAAAAAAATTGCTATACATAGGGCTTCTACTAGCCCCTGTTTTGGTTAATTCCCAAAGCTGCCCGTCCTTATTGAGTCCCATTGCAGGTTCAACAAATGTCCCTGTGGAGGCTACTATTGTGTGGGACGAGGTTCCAGGTGTGCCAGGGTATAGAATATCATTGGGAACAACATCAGGTGGAGATGATATTGTTTCCAATCAACTGGTTGGAAGCGCGACTTTTTTTTCACCTCCTTTTGGCCTACCAGAAAACACACAGATATTTGTTACCATAACACTTTTCTTTTTTGACAACCAAGGAGACATCGTTTGTCCTAGCATACCTTTTACCACCGAAAGCATTACCGCTGTTCCTGAGTGCGCTAATCTTAGTAGTCCCATAAATGGTGCTACAAATGTAAACGCATCAACAAACATTTCTTGGGCTTATGCTCCAAGAGCCTCCTCTTATGAAATTGACCTAGGTACTTCTGCTGGAAATAACGACCTTGGTACTTTCAACAATTCAGGAAATCAACTTTTTGTAAATCCACCTGCTAACTTACCCACCAATACGCAGGTTTTTGTAGAGATACGTTCTTTTAACGCCATTGGACAATCTATTGGATGTATAACACAGTCATTTACTACAGCGGATATTGTCCTCAACCTTGGGTGCACTACATTGATATCTCCAAGAAATGGGGATTCAAACGTTGCTTTAACACCAGTATTGGAATGGGTTCCTGTTTCAGGCGCCTCAGGGTATAGAGTTTCTATTGGCACTACTCCAGACGATAACAATATTTTACAAGACGGGTTATTTACCAATAATCGAACTTTGGTCATTGAGTTTGAACCAAACAGAACCCTTTTTGTTACCATAATCCCATTTAATGATTTGGGAGAAGCCATAAACTGTGGGCAAGAAACATTTTCAACAGCAATTGGATGTGGCCCTTTTCTAGATCGTGTTTCGGGAGAGTTTATCACCCTTTTCCCAGAATTGGATTTCCCTGATACTATATCTCTTTGCGATAACTCTCCAGGAATAACATTGTCTACGAGTACTTTGGCTGAAACGTATAGATGGGCACTTATTACATCTAGAGGTACAGAAATAGAACTGTTATCGGAAACATCAGAAGCTCAAATAACAGAGGGAGGACTTTACAGGCTTGATGTTTCAAATTTTGCAGACCCAAATGGCAATAATATTCCTTGTACCACATCTCAGGAATTCACAGTTGAAGTAATCCCTGGACCAAATATAAACGCAATAGATGTAGAAAGAGATGGTGATAATCTAAGGTTAACAGTAAATGTTTCTGGTAATAGCCAATATGATTTTGCTTTAAATGACATCAACGGCCCATATCAGGATAGTAATGTGTTTACAAATGTTCCTTTAGGGGACAATACAGTTTACGTTAGGGATAAAAACGAGAATGGTTGTATTCTTGCTCAAGATGTAGAGCAAGATCTTATTTCTGAAGGCTTTCCAAAATTCTTTACACCAAATGGCGATGGATTTAATGATTTTTGGCAATTTATTCCGCCCCCAAATGCTGAAGATTTTGAGATTCTGTCAATTTCAATATTTGACAGGTTCGGGAGGTTACTCTCACAGATTGGAGGAGATTCTATAGGATGGAACGGCTTATTCAATGGGCGCCCTCTTCCTTCAAGTGATTACTGGTACAGGGCAGTAGGAATAGACAATCGAGAATTTAAAGGTCATTTTGCACTAAGACGATAACATTTTTCTTTCCAAGTACTTTTTTGCTTCGTAATTTTAAACAATGAAGTTTCAAGTAGTATCAGAATTCAGCCCAACTGGTGATCAACCTCAAGCCATAGAACAATTAGTTAACGGTATTGCCGACAAAGAAAGTCACCAAACCTTGCTTGGTGTAACAGGTTCCGGAAAAACATTTACAGTTGCCAATGTAGTGGAAAAAACACAACGTCCAACCTTGGTTTTGGCCCATAATAAAACATTGGCCGCTCAGTTGTATTCCGAGTTTAAGCAGTTTTTTCCAAACAATGCCGTTGAATATTTTGTTTCTTACTATGACTATTATCAACCCGAAGCGTACATCCCAACAAGTGGACTCTATATAGAGAAGGATCTATCCATTAACGAAGACATTGAAAAACTTAGGCTAAGTGCAACTTCATCATTATTGTCAGGACGTAGAGATGTACTTGTAGTAGCATCCGTTTCTTGTTTGTATGGTATTGGAAATCCTGTTGAATTTCAAAAAAATGTGATATCCATTCATAGAGATCAAATTATCCCAAGGACAAAATTTCTAAAACAATTGGTACAAAGTCTATATTCCAGAACCACCGCAGACTTTAGAAATGGAAATTTTAGAGTTAAGGGAGATGTTGTGGACGTTTTTCCCGGTTATGCTGACCATGCATTTAGAATTCACTTTTTTGGAGATGAAATCGAAGAAATTGAAGCCTTAGACCCCTTCAACAACAAAGTTATTGAGGTCTATGATTCGCTAAACATCTATCCGGCAAACATGTTTGTAACCTCTCCAGATGTTCTTCAAAACGCTATTCATCTGATTCAAGATGATTTGGTTAAGCAAATAGATTATTTCAAAGAAATAAGCAGACCTCTTGAAGCAAAACGTTTGGAGGAACGTACCAATTTTGACTTAGAGATGATAAGGGAACTAGGCTATTGCTCTGGAATTGAAAACTATTCTAGATATCTGGATGGTAGGGAACCTGGCACAAGACCCTTTTGCCTGTTAGATTATTTTCCAGATGATTATCTAATGATTATTGACGAAAGTCACGTAACCATCCCCCAAGTTCACGCCATGTATGGAGGGGACCGTTCCAGAAAAGAAAATTTAGTGGAATATGGATTCCGACTGCCAGCCGCTATGGACAACAGACCTCTGAAGTTTGAAGAATTTGAAGCACTCCAAAATCAGGTGATTTATGTAAGCGCAACCCCTGCAGACTATGAATTACAGTTAAGCCAGGGAGTATATGTGGAGCAAGTAATAAGACCTACTGGTTTGTTAGATCCAATTATTGAAGTACGTCCCAGCCTAAATCAAATAGACGATTTGGTCGAAGAAATTCAACAACGTGTTGATGCTGATGAACGTACCTTGGTAACAACTCTGACCAAACGTATGGCTGAAGAATTGGCAAAATACCTGACCAGAATTAATGTTAGGTGCCGATACATACATAGCGATGTGGATACTCTAGAACGTGTTGAAATTATGCAGGACCTAAGGAAAGGTATTTTTGATGTTCTCATTGGAGTAAACCTGCTGCGAGAGGGCTTGGATTTACCAGAGGTGTCGCTTGTTGCCATTTTGGATGCTGACAAAGAAGGATTTTTACGCAGTAATCGCTCTTTGACCCAAACCGTGGGCAGGGCAGCTCGTAACCTAAACGGAATGGCAATAATGTATGCCGATACTATTACCGAAAGCATGCGTAAAACTATAGATGAAACCAACTACCGAAGAGAAAAGCAAATTACGTACAATACAGAAAACAACATCGTTCCTAAAGCACTAAATAAAAATTTGGACAGTGCATTGGCTAAAAATTCTGTTTCTACTTATCATTTTCAAAAAGAAGAACTCCGAGCCGCAGAACCCGAATTGGAGTATTTGACCTCACAGCAAAAGGAAAAAATGATTCGCGATAAAAGAAAAGCCATGGAAAAAGCTGCCAAAGAATTAAACTTTATGGAGGCTGCGAAGTTGAGAGATGAAATAAAAATTTTGCAAGAATCATGATAAAAAGACTTTTACCAAAGCAATGTTTACTTGTCTTTTCCTGCCTATTATTTGCCTTAGCAAGCAATGCGCAAAGTCTGAGTAAAAAACAAATTGAAGATGCTTCTGAAAATGCGTTGCCAGAAGCCGTGAAAGATTTGTTGGAGTTTTTACAAATTCCCAACAATGGAAATTTTCCAGAACAAATTGAAAAAAACTTGAACAGGTGTTCAGTTATTTTCTCTGATTTGGGATTTAAAACCCAAAGATTGGAGACAACAGGTGCCCCTCTCCTTTTTGCAGAAAAGATATATAAAAAAAAGGCGAAGACCATGTTATTTTACTTACAGATTGATGGTCAGCCGGTAGATACTTTGGCATGGAACCAACCTAGCCCTTACCTACCGGTAATCAAGAAAAAAGTTGATGATAACTGGGTAATTGTGCCTAGTATTGAAAATAATGCAGAGCTTGATAAAGACTGGAGAATCTTTGCCCGCTCTGCTTCAGATTCCAAGGGACCTGCGATGGCCTTTATTTCTGCATTACGAGTTTTGAAAAAATTGAATAAAAAACCGGAATACAACATAAAGGTGATTATGGATTTTCAAGAAGAACTTGGCTCACCCGATCTCCCTGGCGTGGTCAAGAGCTACAGTGCACTTCTTAAAGCTGATGCCATACTGATTATGGATGGTACAAGACATCTATCCAACTTACCTACTCTTACATATGGAGCAAGAGGAATTGCAACAGCTACCTTAAGGGTTTTTGGTGCCAAACGGTCTTTGCATAGTGGGCAATATGGAAATTTTGCACCAAACCCAGTTTATGAGGCATCTCGTTTAATAGCTTCTTTTAAGAATGAAAAGGGTCAAGTCGTAATCCCAGGTTTTTATGATGGTATTGAATTAAGCGCTATGGAAAAGGAAAAACTGAATCAAGTTCCAGAAGACATGGAGGTAATTAAAACTACTCTTGGGATTTCCCAACCAGATATGGTGGGAGAGACTTATCAGGAATCGCTTCAATATCCTTCACTAAACATCAGGGGATTAAAAGCTGCCTGGGTAGGTGAAGAGGTGAGAACACTTATTCCTTCTGAAGTGATTGTAGAAATTGATATGCGTTTGGTACCAGAATCAAATGGAAAAAGGTTGATGAATCTATTAAAGCAGCATATTATTAATCAAGGTTTTCATCTGGTCGATTCAGCCCCTACTGATGAAGACAGGGCCAAATATAAAAAAATGGCATCTTTTGATTATCGCCTTGGTTCAAGTGCTTTCCGTACCTCCTTTGATTCTTCTCTGGGCAAAATGCTAAATCTTGCAATGACCCGCTTATTTGACAACAACTATATTAATATGAGAACAACAGGAGGGTCACAGCCTATTGGCCCATTTATAAATACGCTTGGCGTGCCAGCGGTATCCCTGCGAATACCTAATCCCGATAATAGTATTCATGCACCAAATGAGAATTTAAGAATAGGAAATTTTTTGGAAGGCATTATGTCCTGTATTACTGTCTTAAATCAACCTATGCAATAAGGTTTCTTAAGTTTTAACAAAAAGAAAGCGCGCTCCCAGCACAAAAATGTGCAGAAACGCGCTTCCAAACTAACCAACTAAACCAACCATCATGAAACACCTAGTTAGGTGCTCTTTCAATATCTTTCTTATACTTACTCGATTGTAATTAATCGTTTGGGTCTTGGCAAAGCCTCTTCTTTTTTAGGTAAAGTCAACCTAAGGATTCCATTTTCATATGCAGCGTCAATTCTAGTGCCATCGACTGTTTCTGGTAGTGTAAATACTCTTTTAAAAGATGAAAAAGAGAATTCTCTTCGGGTATAATTCTCCTTTGTTTCTTTACTATCTGTTTTTACCTCAGTGGAAATGGTTAAAACATCATTGTCCACCTCTATCTTAAAATCATCTTTGTTACCACCTGGAACGGCAAGTTCCAACTCAAAATTTTCGTCGTTATCCTTTATGTTGACAGCAGGTAAATCAGTATTCAGATTTTCCATGCCACCAAACCAATCTGGTCTTACCAAATCATTCATTAAAGAGGGAAAAAACAAGCTATTTCTTTTTACTATACTCATGGCGATTCATTTTTTATATTAAACATTTAAATCAACCATTTATAGTCAAATCCTATACCGTTAGAATAAATATGCCATTTTGGCATTTTATTAACAAATAGTAATGACAAAATGTCTTTAATTGTAATGTGCTTTAAAAATATTGATGAGTACATCAGGCGGAACAACCTTATCAGGGTATTTATGCATTACCTCTAAAACTTGCCCAATTGCAGATGGGGGCAGCCCCATATTAAGACCAATGTTGTGAAGCGTATGTATCTCTTTCTCGTGCTGTTCTTGGTCTATATTCATTAAAAGCAGCAGTCTATGAAACTGAACAATACGTTCAGCCTGAGATTTCAATACTATTTTTGGAGATTTTTCTTTTAAGAGCGCATCAAATATTTCTTTATCAACACCTAAATTAGAGGCCACCCCAAGTAAAAAATGGTATTCAGACTCTTTAAGAGAATAATCCACTCTAGCGAAGGCAATCATTTCTGAAAGAATGCTTAATTTTTCTTTTTGAGTACCCATTATGTTGGTTTTGGGGCTTGGTTCATATAAGATAACTCCAAAACAACCAACTTTAGTGCATAAAAACCCTGAATTGCTTTAAGACCCGGCTTGCCAACTCAAATAATCTAGTGTAATTATGTATGAATTTCTTTAAAGGGCATTACCAAAGGAATGATATTCCAAGTAATTAAAAAAAACAAAAAAAGGCAACGTTAGTAAAACGTTGCCCCGTATTTTGTAAAATGAGAAAGTTCTATCCCAATACTTCTTTTACCTTATCAGCCGCTTCTTGAAACTGAACAGCAGAATGTACTGCCAATCCAGAGTTGTCTATAATCTCTTTGGCCAATTCTGCATTTGTACCTTGCAATCTTACTATGATTGGCACTTTTATAGCGTCTCCCATATTTTTATAAGCATCTACAACACCTTGTGCTACACGGTCACAACGTACAATACCTCCAAAAATATTGATGAGTATTGCCTTTACATTAGGGTCTTTCAAAATAATACGGAATGCCTCCTCAACTCTTTTAGCATCTGCAGTACCTCCCACATCCAAAAAGTTAGCTGGTTCACCTCCTGCCATTTTTATCAAATCCATCGTTGCCATTGCAAGTCCGGCTCCATTTACCATACACCCTACATTACCATCTAGATCAACATAGTTTAGTCCCACTTCCCGTGCTTCAACCTCAATTGGGTTTTCTTCACGTAAATCACGCATTTCTGCATAGGCCTTTCTTCTATATAGGGCGTTATCATCTATGGACACCTTGGCATCTACCGCCATGATCTTATCGTCAGATGTTTTTAGAACAGGGTTGATTTCAAACATATTTGAATCACTTTCAACATAAGCCTTATATAGTGATGATACAAATTTTGTCATTTCTTTAAAAGCCGTACCAGATAGTCCAAGGTTAAAAGCAATTTTACGCGCTTGAAAAGGCATTAATCCTGTTGCTGGGTCAATCTCTTCGGTATAAATAAGATGCGGAGTCTTTTCTGCCACTTCTTCAATGTCCATTCCTCCCTCCGTAGAATACATGACCATATTTCTACCGGTAGCCCTGTTTAACAAAACCGACATGTAAAACTCATTGGTCTCACTATCACCAGGATAATAAACATCCTCCGCAACAAGTACTTGGTGTACTTTTTTACCTTCAGCAGAAGTTTGAGGAGTTATAAGGTTCATTCCTATTATATTTCCTGCTATCTCTTCTACTTCTTTCAAGTTCTTGGCAAGTTTTACTCCACCACCTTTACCTCGGCCACCTGCATGTACCTGCGCCTTTATAACATGCCATCCTGTACCTGTTTCCTGTGTAAGTCTTTTGGCAGCATCTACTGCTTCTTTTGCATTGCGTGCAACTAATCCGCGTTGGATTCTTACTCCAAAACTGGCTAAAATTTCTTTCCCTTGATATTCATGAAGATTCATCTGTGAACTAACTTTTATTTGCCGACAAAAATAGAAAACGACATTGACAAATAGAAGGTGAAGAAAGAATAATTGGAAATGTGCTCTATTTTAATAGTATTATCCAAAAAAGCCACTCCCCATTTTGCAAAAAAACGACAATAAACTAGACCGTGAAATTTTTAAAATCCAGAGGATCAAAATTTTTAAAATGCCCGTTCATTTCAATAATTCCTTTTGTGCGATTAACTTCTCCCAGCACTGTAGTAGTGGTTTCTAGGTGCTTTTTAATAAACAACAACCGATCTGTCTCATTCGAAATTTGAAGAAGTTCATATTCCTGTTCAAAAGAGAGTCCCATTTTATGTGCAAGTGAATAGCTATTAAAATGCTTGGGAGAGATCTTTGTGAAAGGTACATCCATCAGATTATATAATTGTTCAACCTTTAACAGAACTTCTTTTCTCAATTCTTCGTCAGCTTCATTTTCAATATCCAAAAATTCCACATCACCTCCAGCATAAAGCTTCCCTTCCATCTGATTCTCAAAAGACAGAATTCTAAACACTTGTCTAGCTACACAAACTACATCCATTTCCCCACTTTCATATGTTGTTACAACCTCAACCAATTGTACTTCAACACCAAAAGACAAAGTATTGTTAATAAAAACGGGGATACCAAATGTTACAGCCTCTTGTCTACAATCATTGATCAATTGCTTGTAGCGTTCTTCAAAAATATGCAGTGGTACGGTTTCTCCTGGAAAGAAAACAGATTGCAATGGCAATAGGGGTAATCTCATCATTGTAATTTGTGTTAAATGTACAATGTCAAGTTTAAAGGAACAAGTAGAAATATTTGATTGATTGTTATTTTTAAAACAAATTGTTATATTTATATTAATTGACCTGATATTCTTGTAGAACTAGATGGCAACGTTTAGTTTTGTTCAAAAGACTTATAGCATATGAATTCCTTAAATCTATTGAAAATTGCAGAGCAATTTGGTGCCCCCCTATACGTATACGATGCTGAAAAAATTTCTTCTCAATTTAAACGCTTAACCAATGCTTTCAAAGGGGTTAGCAATCTACGTCTAAACTATGCGGCTAAAGCTCTTTCCAATATATCGATCCTTCGTCTAATGGAACATTTGGGAAGTGGTTTAGATACCGTTTCCATTCAAGAAGTAAAATTGGGACTTATGGCGGGGTTTAAGCCAGAATCCATTATTTATACGCCAAATGGAGTTTCTCTAGAGGAAATTGAAGAGGCCTCTGCTCTTGGTGTTCAAATTAATATTGATAATTTATCTGTATTGGAACAGTTTGGCAGCAAGCATCCAGATGTTCCGGTGTGCATACGCATTAACCCCCATGTAATGGCAGGGGGCAACTCTAACATCTCTGTAGGTCATATAGATTCAAAATTTGGTATCAGCATTCATCAGATTCCACATTTGTTGCGTATTGTGGATTTGACCCAAATGAACATCAATGGAATTCATATGCATACTGGGAGTGATATTTTGGACATTGACGTCTTTCTTTATGCATCTGAGATTTTATTTGAAACAGCCAAAAATTTCAAAGATTTGGATTTCATAGACTTTGGAAGTGGTTTTAAAGTTCCATACAAAGCTGGAGACATTGAAACCAACATTGAAGAATTGGGAAAAAAATTAACAACAAGATTCAACGAATTCTGCACAGAGTATGGAAAAGAACTTACCTTAGCTTTTGAACCGGGGAAGTTTTTAGTGAGTGAGGCAGGCTACTTTTTGGCCAAAGTAAATGTGGTAAAGCAAACAACTTCTACTGTTTTTGCCAGTGTAGATTCAGGGTTCAACCACCTAATTAGGCCTATGTTATACGGAGCATCACATCAAATAAGTAACATTTCCAACCCAAAGGGAAGAGAGCGCTATTACTCTGTTGTTGGCTATATATGTGAAACGGACACATTTGGAAGCAACCGAAGGATTAGTGAAATCTCTGAAGGTGATGTTTTATGTTTTAAAAATGCCGGTGCCTATTGTTTTACAATGGCCAGTAATTATAACTCCAGATTTAGACCTCCTGAAGTGCTTTGGCATAATGGAAAAGCCCATTTAATACGAGAACGAGAGACTTTTGATGACATTCTTAGAAATCAAGTAGATGTAAAAGAACTATTTGAATCTCCAGAAAAAATAGCCGCCAAATAGCATGGGGGTTATTGCTATATTCATATCCATTACTTTAATCTTTCTGGCTGGTCTTCATTTTTACTGGGCCTTATTTGGCATTAAGGATCCCTCTACCGTACTTCCCACTAACTTAAAAAGCAATAAAGTAAAGTCTCCGGGGAAATTTGGAGCCGTATTAGTAGGTATCGCATTACTTTTCTTTGCTTTTGTGTTCATAAACAAAGTAACTGTTTATATTGAATCTGGCTGGTTAAACTATACTTCAGCAGGTATTGGTCTTTTGTTTATTGTGCGTGCTTTGGGGGATTTTAAATACGTTGGTTTTTTCAAATCTGCCAAGAATAGTAAGTTTTCTGCTCTTGACACTCGATACTATTCACCTTTATGCCTTCTTTTAGGAGCTTTAATACTTATTTTAGAGGTATTCGGTTAAATACTATTTTGGCACAATTTTCGTTAGTTTTGTAATAGTCGTAAGACTAAACCCTCAAAATAAAGAACGATGCGCTCAGTTTTTACCTACATTACTAAAATAAGTTTACTTCTTTTTCTTTTGGTTGGATTTCAAACCCAAGCCCAAAATGTGGAATGGTTAAGTTGGGACGAAGCGGTTGAATTGTCACAGACCGATGCGGAGCCAAAAAAAATGTTTATTGATGTTTATACAGACTGGTGTGGCTGGTGTAAAAAAATGGATAAAGACACCTTTCAAAATGATGAGGTAGCTGCCTACATGCAAGACAATTTCTATATGGTCAAATTAGATGCCGAAGGTAAAGACCCCATTGATTTTCAAGGTAAAACATTCAACTTTGTGGCTTCTGGTCGAAGAGGATATCATGAATTTGCTGCTGCTTTGTTACAGGGGAAAATGAGTTACCCTACAGTTGTATTTCTAGATGAAAAATTAAATATGCTATCTCCTGTTCCTGGATATCAGAAAGTAAAACCTTTTTTACAGATTGCTCGTTATTTTGGTGACAATATCTACAAGGATAAAGATTGGAACACCTATGCTGGTCTAGGAAAATAGATTGGCCTTTATTTACAAAATCGACACTACTAGAAAGCCCAAGTAGGTCCCAAGGGCATTACCCAAAGTCCCAACTAATATTGCAGGTAAAATCAGCTCTTTTCTATTAAAAGTCTCTGCAAGTGCAATAGCAGAAGTACCACCTCCAATGTTCGCTTGACTTGCTATTGAAATCATATCCCAATCTCTAAAGGTGAAAGCTCCTAAAAGAACAATAATACATCCGTGAATAAAAACTGCTATTGATGTAAATAGCAATAGTGTAAGTCCAACTTCCTTTAACGCTATTACTGAACTTATTTCACAATAAGCACCAATTACGGCAAGAAACAGATAAACCAAATATAGCCCTAGTGTGTGACCACCTTTTAGTTTAGATACAAAGGAGGTTTGCGCAAGTATGATCCCGAAAGTAGAAAGTGTAATTATAGATGGTATTCTTGGAAATACCTCAGCAATGAGTTCAGAGACCAAGAACGCGGCCAACCCAATAAACAATAACCAACCCATTGATTGTAAATTGATCATATCGTTTTCGGTTTTATCATTTTCAGTAGAAGACGCCCTTATTTTTTTATCCTTAAAAAAACGTCTTAGCAACACAGGAAAAGCTATGGTGACAATTACCCAAATTGCTGTAATTACATTATCTACGGCAATGGCTCCCGCATAAAGTGTTCCACGCTCCTGAAAATCATATGCCAATGCAACAGCATTAAAATTTACACTACCACCAGTATAGGTTCCGGTTAACATTCCTGCTAAAATTTTTCCATCACCACCCAATACATTTTGTGGAGAAACCAGGTACCATGAAACCAAAATACCCATTACGGTGGCCAATGAACCTATCAAAAATAAACCTATCATGGGTCCACCAGCCATTTTAATGGATCTTAGGTTTGCCCCCAGTAATAAGAAAAATATGGAGATAGGTGCCAAATAACTAAAAATAGCATCATACAGTGGAATCGTATTTGAAGCGGATGGAATCAGCTTCAAATTGGCAACAATTGCGGTGAAAACAATGACCAATAATGCAGCACCCATAGGTTTGCCCCATTTTGTTTTAGCTGCATACAATGATAAAATTACCATCAGGCATAAAACTGTTAATACGTAAACAGGGTTTTCTATAAAATTCATGCTCTAGAATGTAATTCCAATAGCAAACATAACAAATGGGTTTAGTTATCCAACAAACCATTTGGATAAATAATAAAAAGAGAATTAGAATCCGGTTATGGACTATCTGCTATAATTAGGACTTTCTTTAGTGATGGTAACATCGTGTGGGTGACTTTCGTTGATGCCACTAGCAGTAATCTTGACGAAGCGTCCCGATTCTTTTAAGGCTTCAATGTCCCCAGCACCACAATAGCCCATTCCGGCTCGCAAGCCTCCAACAAATTGGTGAATACTCTCGAACAAGTCGCCTTTGTATGGAACGCGACCTACAATGCCTTCTGGAACCAATTTTTTAATATCGTCCTCCACATCTTGAAAGTACCTGTCTTTACTTCCTTCCTTCATGGCTTCAACAGAACCCATTCCTCGGTAAGATTTAAATTTCCGTCCTTCATAAATAATCGTTTCTCCTGGAGATTCTTTGGTTCCTGCCAACAATGAACCCAGCATAACAGTATCTGCTCCGGCAGCAATGGCTTTTGGAATATCGCCTGTATATCGGATTCCTCCATCTGCAATTACCGGAACTCCGCTTCCTTTTATGGCAGCAGCTACCTCCAGAACAGCAGAAAATTGGGGAAACCCTACTCCTGCAACCACTCGCGTGGTACAAATAGAGCCGGGGCCAATACCCACTTTTACAGCGTCTGCACCTGCTTCAACTAAATACTTTGCCGCTTCTCCAGTGGCAATATTTCCTACTATCACCTCCAATTGTGGGAAAGCTTTCTTAACTTCCTTGAGCACATTTACAACTCCTTTGGTATGGCCGTGCGCCGTATCAATTACAATGGCATCGACTCCAGCATTGACCAAAGCTCCTGCCCTATCCACTGCATCTCCTGTGACACCAATTGCCGCGGCAACCCTTAGCCGGCCATATTGATCCTTATTGGCCATTGGCTTTTGGGTAAGTTTAGTGATATCCCTAAAGGTGATTAACCCAACCAACACATAATCATCATTGACCACCGGGAGTTTTTCAATCTTGTTCTTCTGTAAAATGACCTCTGCCTCCTCAAGTGAAGTTCCTTCACCTACGGTAACCAAGTTTTCTGTGGTCATCACTTCTGCAATAGGTCTATCATCATTTTTTTCAAAACGTAGATCACGATTGGTAACAATCCCTATTAGTTTTTTATCAGAATCGACAATAGGAATTCCACCAATGCTGTGCTCTTTCATGTTAGCCTTTGCATCTCCAACAATGGAATTTAAGGGGAGTGTAACAGGATCCATTATCATTCCGCTTTCCGCCCTTTTCACCTTCCTGACCTTGATAGCTTGCTGTTCTATGGTCATGTTTTTGTGCAAAACGCCAATGCCGCCTTCTTGTGCCATGGCAATGGCCATTTGCGACTCTGTAACCGTGTCCATGGCAGCGGAAACTATAGGGACATTAATAGTTATGTTTCTTGTAAATTTGGTCTGAATATTGACTTCTCTTGGGAGTACTTCTGAATATCCCGGCACAAGTAGTACATCATCGTACGTTAAACCTTCGCCAAGAATTTTGTTAAGGTGGGCTTCCATTGCAATTACGGATTAATTGCGTGCAAATATACCATATTTTAATTCAAATCTTCCTGTTATAAAATTGACAATAGTTTTATCATTATTTTTATTTAGACTTATTATAAATAATTTTATCTTTACATTATAACTTCTACTATATGTGCCCTTCTTCAAAAATATTGAATCAGTCCAAAAATGGGATATTGACCTTTTGTAATGAGAGCAAACTTTTTCAAATGGTTTTTAATAATTTGTGCTTTGAATATTACGAATGGGAATTAGAATCATTTAAATCGCATCTTTCAGAATTGGATTTAGAATATTGGGAAAAAACTTTTAAGAAATCATTGCATCAGCGAAAAATACCCATTTCCGTCGGTAACAAATGCTTTATAATTCTTGTAAATAGACAGGAGATATCTGAAATAAAGAGTTTGTTGAACATTCAGAAGAATCCAATCAAGTTTTTGAAGCTAAAGGATATTGATTATACCTTGTTAGAAAACTAATCCCCAAGTGTTCTCAGGGTTTAGTGGTTTTGAAAGCGGTTATTGGATTCAGCGGCTTTCCTTTTTATACTGTTAATGTTCACTTTTTTTAAGACATTGCAGTAGAACCAAGCAAGAGGAAAATGTAAAGGTAAGGGTCATTAATATACCTGAAAAAATAACAACAAACTTAAACCATGTAATACCTATCCACATTAGGTATATTCCGCCAAAAGTTAGCAGCACGGAAAGGAAAGGTTCAATAGTTAAAAAAAGTTTCCATTTTTTAGGGAGTTTTGTAATCCACACAAGTGCGCCCAATAAAAAAAAGACAAAGGACATAGATAGAATGTGAGTGTGCACAATGGTAAGCATTTCGCGCTCTCCTTTTTTGAACTTCATTATTGTGGCATCCGCATCCTGTTCGTTACCAAGGTAGTTTTCTTCAACACCGGCTGGAGTGGTCGCTTCTGTTTGTTTTACAAATAACAATCCTGTAAAAAACCCTATGGAAAGTATAACAACAAATACCGCAATGAAAAGGCGTATTTCCCTTGGAAATGTGCTCAAAAGCCCATTATAGTTCATTATAGTTGTCCTTTTTCCTGAAGAATACCTATGGTTTGAAAAAGGTTGTCCATGGACCTGGTCATTGAACGAACCGATATTGTTGCTCCTGAAATGGCATCAATGTTAGTTTCAGCATCCACCCTATCTCCCCCAGTCATACCAAGAAATTGTTTTAACCAGCGTTTACTTCCTATCTCCCCACCATATTCCTCTCTATATACCAAAACCTTTGAATTAATAACTTTCACCTCATCATCAAATACTACTAAATAGTCAAATTTGGCTGTCTTGCTCGGGGCTTGGCCCACAAAAACATATCCTAAAAGCCCCTCTCCGGCATGAACCCTAAATAAATTGTCTCCGGAAATTTTAGTGGGAAGTTCTACGTTCAAATCTTCCTGAACTTCAATTGGATTCAAAGTAAAATCGGTCACCTCAAATGTTTTTCCCACTTCTTTAACAACTCTTTTGTGCACTCCAGTTGTCATTCCAAAACCACAGATTATGATGAGTGTAAGTATGGCGACATATGATTTAACCAATTTCATACTTCAAATATATTAATTTAGACTTATTATGAATAAAAATAAGCTAAAGAATGTATTAACAATTTTAAAAAAGGTATGAACTAAAACCACACTCCAATCCCAAAGTTAAGTCTGTCAGTAACATCATCGCCATCAAGGGCGTTGCTCCTGAACTGATAATCCCCTTTTATAACAACTCCTGGAGCAATATGGTAAGTAAGCCCCGTTGTAACATCTGTTCTATCATATGCTTCGTTTTCCACCAAAATGCTATCAGTGTCGGCATGCGTATCATATTTTTCATAGCGGGTAAAAGCAAAAAGCTTTTGCCTTTTATCTGCCGGAAGCAGATTATAAGCCCCCTCAACATACCATCCCTGCAAGGCACTGCCCAAATCTCTTCCGGTGGCATTGTTATAAACTTCTGTATCTGAAAGTGAAGCGTGGATAAATTGTCCTCTTGCTGTAAATCTTTGGTAGGCATATCTAGCATCAAGCCCCAGCATGGCAATACCAATATCTGAACCATCAACTTCTTCTATATCATCATCTGCTTGGGTTCTTCCAAAATAAGTTGATAGTCCCAATCGTAAGCCACGAATGCCATAATAATCCAGTTTGGTAGAAAATGTTGGACTATCTATCGTAGATCTAATTCCTTTTTGACGCCCACTGCGTAACCCATTAGACCCTCTTAAAATACCATTTACACCTCCTTCACCATCTGCCTCTGCAGATTTGAATCCATTAAAAAGATAGGCTTGGTACCCCAATGAAATAGAATTGAATCTACCGGTAACCCCAACTCCAAGTTCACGCCAAGTCGTGGGCACTATTACGTTATCTATAGCCGGCCTTTCTGTACCATTAAAAGTAGTAGGTTCATGAAACTCATTAATTATGCCCATTGGCACTAACATTAACCCTCCACGTACATTGAAGTTAGGAGCTGCATTGTAATTTACAAATGCTTGTTCCACAAATACCTCTTCAACATGTTCAAACTCAATTTCCGTAACAAACTGTGTACGGTCGTCAAATCGATATCCGAACAAAACAACCAATCGTTGCACATCAATTTCACCATTCTCACCATTTGGTTGATTGTACAACATCTCTCCATAGGCACCAACCGTAACAGCAGAAGCGTAATTGCCCGAAAGTAGTCTTTGGGCCGCATTAATTTGTTTTTGGGGGTCTAATGTGATTGAATCTGTTTGGGTTTGTGCAAAAATCAGAGATGAAAATAATACTGTTGAAAAGAGAATAAAATGTCTCATTGAAAAGTATGTTATGTTTATTTAGATTAGTTTTAAATAAAAGAGAGCGCAAATTTATTTAGACCAACAGAATAGACCAAATTTATTTAGACTTAATTTAAATAAATTTTAAGATTTAACATTTTGGCAAACTTCAAAGTAGCATTTAAAGAATTTAATGATAGACGGAAAAGAGTTCTGTGGCCTTATTATAGGCGGCTTCAAAAACCATCCAGTTCACCCCCGAATCGGCTTTTTCTGTGGTAAAATAAGATAGCATCTTTTCTGTTGGCATATTCCCGGTAAGTTCATCCTTTGCCATAGGACATCCACCAAAACCCTGCACGGCACCATCAAAACGTCTGCACCCCGCCTTGTAGGCAGCATCTACTTTTTCATGCCACTTGGTTGGTGTTGTGTGCAGATGGGCTCCAAATTCGATATCGGGGTATTTGGGGATTAAATTGGAAAACAAATAGTCTATAATTTCTGGTGTTGAACTACCAATAGTATCCGACAATGACAGGATTTTAGCTCCCATTCCCGCTAGTTTTTCCGTCCACTCCCCTACTATTTCCACATTCCAAGGGTCTCCATAAGGGTTTCCGAAACCCATAGAAATGTAGGTGACCACCTCTTTATTTTTGGTATTTGCAATCTCCAAAATACCTTTTAAAGTTTCCACAGACTGTGCAATAGTTTTATGTGTGTTTCGCATTTGAAAATTTTCCGAAATTGAAAATGGATATCCCAGATAATCAATGGCATCATGTTCACATGCGTCGCTAGCTCCTCTTGTGTTGGCTACAATTGCCAATAGCTTGCTCTTGGTCTTGGTCAAATCCAGCTGTGCTAACACATCTGCTGTATCTACCATTTGTGGAATAGCTTTCGGGGAAACAAAGCTTCCAAAATCAATGGTATCAAAACCGCACCCTAACAAGGATTGAATGTACTTTACTTTTTCCTGGGTTGGAATAAAAGTTTTAATGCCTTGCATGGCATCTCTAGGACATTCTATGAGTTTAATTTTTGACATAGGTTGCCTGTAAAATTAACACTATTTATCCGATAGAAATAAGTAAATGGCAATCCCAATGAAAACTAGAATTTGTAACCATTTTAGGTAAACACCTGTATTTGGATTTTTTAAAAGGTAGCCAGAAATACTTCCGGCCAAGAATGCAATGGTACTGAACACCACAAAGGCTGACAACATAAAGAGTAATCCCAGTACATAGAATTGAATTACGATGTTTAACTCATTGCTGAAAAGAAAACCTGGAAAGAAAGCCAAAAAGAAAATAGTCACTTTAGGGTTAAGTACGTTCATTGTAAAGCCTTTCCAGAATAGTTTGGACAACCCCTCTATTCTGGCTTTCTTGTTCAAAGAAATACCAGCATCACTTCTATAGACCATTATGGCTAAATATATTAGATAGGCGGCTCCAAAAAGTTTGATGCCGAAAAAGAGTGAATCACTTCGTTTAATGACCTCAGAAACACCAAAGGCCAACAAAGTAGTATGTACAAGACATCCGCTGACCAAGCCAGCTACCGTGGCCAATCCGGATTTCACTCCATTGGAGATACTTTGGGTGAGCACAAAAATGTTATCTGGACCCGGCGAAATGGCAAGTGCCGAAGAAGCCATTATAAATACCAAAAGCGTGTCGTAGTTCAAATTACCAGGTTTAGTCTAGAAATTTACAAAATAATGTATACGGCAAAGATGAGTGTTCTACCAGGTATATGCTGGTGGTTCTATATTGTTCATTCTTAGGTAAAGATTGGCCTTGGCCCTATGATTGGTTAAATGGTCTTGCACATAGAAAAAGGCAAAAGCCCTACTTACTGTATTTCCGCTATGGTACATAACGCAGGTTTCTTCCAATTTTGATTGCTCAATAGTATGAATAACCTCTGTTGTATATGAAAATCCTTTTTTCAAGAGCTGTATTATCTCTGCTTTGGTCATTTTAGAAGCATCCGGCGTATTTGGCTTCACATCCATTCCTTGCACATATCTTTTGGTTAGTAATTCTATGGTATATCCAATATGGACCATTTGCTCAGCAAATGTCTTACTCTCGGGTGTGGGCCGATATCCATATAAGTCTTCGGGCATGGCATTCGCAACTTCCAAACAGTGTTCTTGGGCCTCAACCCAAACGGGCAGGTACATTTTTGTGAACTCTGTCTTGGGTTCCCCATTATTTTGTGCAAGCATCATTAACACAGATAGAAATGCTGCGGATGTACAAACTATATTTTTCATTGTAACTATTGAATTAGACTTTTGCGAGTATAGCCTGATTTATTTTTTTGATAAGTGCAGGTCCTTCATAAACAAAACCTGTATAAAGCTGTACCAAATCAGCACCTGCATCCAACTTTTCAAGGGCATCCTCAGCTGAATGTATCCCTCCCACCCCAATAATGGGAAACGCTTTGTTGCTTTTTTCCGCTAAAAACCTAATTACTTCCGTACTTCTTTTGGCAAGTGGTTTTCCGCTTAAACCACCTTTTTCTTCCGCTAGGGTAAGGTGGGCTTTTAAGCCTTTTCTTGAAATAGTCGTATTCGTTGCAATAATTCCGTCAATTGCCGAATCCTCCATGATCGAAATAATATCCAGCAACTGGTCATCTGTTAAATCTGGGGCAATTTTTAGTAGAATAGGTTTTTCTTTTAATTGGTGTTTTTTAGCCAATTTCCCATTTTGATTCTTTAACTTTTTCAATAACTTGGTTAAAGGCTTTTTGTCCTGTAACTCCCTAAGCCCTGGTGTATTGGGCGAGCTTACATTTACAACGAAGTAATCCACATGTTCAAAAAGAGCCTCAAAACATATAAGATAGTCCTTTGTGGCATTCTCATTGGGCGTTAATTTATTCTTGCCAATGTTGCCCCCAATAAGTACTCTATGTTTTTTCTTTAGCTGCTCTACCGCTTCAAAAACACCCTTATTATTGAAGCCCATACGATTGATAATTCCTTCGTCATCCAACAACCTAAACAATCTTTTTTTAGGATTTCCTTCTTGCGGCTTAGGTGTTAGTGTGCCTATTTCAACAAAGCCAAAACCAAAATCGGAGAGTTCGTTGTAGAGTTTGGCATCTTTATCAAATCCTGCTGCCAATCCAACTGGGTTTTTGAACTTCAACCCAAAAACCTCACGTTCCAAAGATGGGTCATTGATAACAAACGCTTTTCTAAAAAGTCCAGAAAACCCTAATTTGGAAAGTATCTTTATCGCCCGGAAAGAGAAATGATGAGCCATTTCAGCATCAAGCAAAAAAACTAAAGGACGGATAAGAAGCTTGTACATCTAAAAAATTTTGAACAAAAATATAAACTCTTAAAACAGTATTTAACAAATCCTCTATTTTTCGTCAACTGACCTACTTACATATATAGGTTGCAAGGTCAACTGGCTACAAAGTTCTAGATAGAAATTGTACTGTTTCTCATTAAAAATTGATAGTAATCTTTTGTCCTGCCGTAGCACATTCTGTTTCATACTATCTAAAATGTCCTTGTACTTTTGGGACATGGCCACCAAATCCTCAGGTGAACTCTGCGCATGTTTTTTTAAAAGAAACTCTGCCTGATTCTTTAAAATCTCATTTCTAATTCTGAGCTCGGCACTCCAGTTTCTCATTTTTTCCATTTGCTCGTCATTAAGTTGAAAAACCTCTGAAATCATTTCGTCATCTTGACCACCAATGCCTAAAATGCAATCTTGCTGGGCCATTCCATATAGGTTGGCAAACAGAAAAAAATAAAAAAGAGTTGCTTTCAATTGGGTTGGTTTTCAAAAGTTGGGAAAGATAACTTTTCAAGCACTTTTTTTCTTAAAATCACGATTGAATAAACGTTATTTTTGATGAAACGCACTTTATGGAAAAATTACTACCTCGATTTCTAGAATATGTGTCCATTGATACGCAAAGTGACCCCCATTCCAAAACTACTCCAAGTACAGAAAAACAATGGAATTTGGCCAAAAAACTGGTTATGGAACTTCACCAGGTTGGAATGCAGGAAGTATCCATAGATGAAAACGCCTATATCATGGCAACTCTGCCCAGCAACATTGACAAAAAAGTGCCCATTATAGGTTTTATCTCCCATATAGATACTACACCAGATTTTACAGGGAAAAACGTTAAGCCACAAATAGTGGAAAATTATGATGGAAAAGATATTGTCCTCAATAAAGCCAAAGACATTGTATTATCTCCAGATTATTTTGAAGACTTGCTGCAGTATGAAGGTCAAACATTGATTACTACAGATGGCACCACCTTATTGGGAGCGGATGATAAGGCAGGAATTGCAGAGATTATTACAGCAATGGAATATCTTACGCAGCATCCGGAAATAAAGCATGGCGAAATCCGTATTGCTTTTACTCCTGATGAAGAAATTGGCAGGGGAGCCCATAAATTTGATGTGGATAAATTTGGTGCAGCTTGGGCTTACACAATGGATGGAAGTCAAGTAGGTGAATTGGAGTTTGAAAACTTCAATGCAGCCAAAGCAAAAATCAAGATTGAAGGAAAAAGTGTCCACCCGGGCTATGCCAAGAATAAAATGGTAAACGCCATTGGTATTGCCAATGAATTTTTGAGTCTTTTACCCCCTAAAGAAGTCCCAGAAAAGACCTCGGACAGGGAAGGTTTTTTCCATGTGCACAAAATTAAAGGAGAAATTGAAAAAGCAGAAATAGAACTTATTATCCGAGATCATGATGAAAACCACTTTGAAGCAAGAAAAGAACTACTTAAGGACATTACTGAAAAACTTATAAGTAAATATGGTGATTTTTTAACGATTGAGATAGAAGATCAATACCGCAACATGAGAGAAAAAGTGGAACCAGTTTTTCATATTGTTGAAATTGCAAAGGAAGCTATGGAGTCTCTTGGTATTGAGCCTATTATAAAACCAATACGCGGAGGAACAGATGGTTCCCAATTAAGCTATAAAGACTTACCTTGTCCTAATATCTTTGCTGGAGGTCACAATTTTCATGGTAAATATGAGTATGTACCATTAGAAAGTATGGAAAAGGCGGTTCAAGTAATTGTTAAGATTTGTGAGCTTACAGCAATTCAAATTAAGTAAGATGGAAAAATCAGAAAAACTGGATATCTATTTTCAGGAAGAGCATCATTTTAGGCAAGGAATCTGCATTCTGCGAGAACTAGCTTCGCAAACAAACAGTGTAGAAGACTATAAGTGGAACATACCTGTTTATACTGTAAAAGATAAAAATGTATTTGGTATTTGTAGGTTTAAAAATCATTTTGGCGTGTGGTTCTATAATGGTGTTTTTCTTAAAGATCCAAAAAAAGTGTTGCGCAATGCCCAGGAGGGCAAAACCAAAGCAATGCGCCATTGGTATTTTTCCTCTGAAAAAGATATTGATCAAGCAACTGTACTGGCTTATATGAACGAAGCTATTGAAAACCAAGAAAATGGTATAGAAATGGTTGCTGCCAAAAATACAGAGCCCATAAAGGCTCCTGCATTACTGCAAACCAAACTAACACAAAGTGATGTTCTTAAAGCTTCTTTTGATACACTCTCTCCATATAAACGAAAGGAATATTGCGAATACATTAATGAAGCCAAACAAGAAAAAACAAAAATTAGAAGGCTGGAAAAAATCATTCCAATGATAGAAAAAGGCATAGGACTTAATGACGCTTACCGTTAACAAGTTTAAAAGCTCCTTTTGCTCGTCATCCTGAGCTCGTCGAGGGAAGGAACTATGTTCCTAAATTCATACGGGTCATCCATTAATTTGGTCTGGATTTTTACAATAAAAATCCCGAACTTCACTTATCAGTTGCTAAAGAATCATTGAAACGATTTTTAGCTTATCGTTGTACGCAAGCAATCGATACTAAAGAAATATAAAATGAAAAATTCAATTTTAATCCTATTTATTTTTGCCTCATTATCCGCATTTTCCCAAGATTCTGAATATAAGGTTTCATCATATCTTACTGAAGGTACAAAAGCACCAAATACTCATTACATTGGAGAAGCTTGGCTAAATGCCATTATTCACGATGACAAAGAATTGGGTTATAATATCACAAAAGCAACCTTTAAAGCAAATTCAACCTTGGATTGGCATAAACATAGTTCTGCCCAAGTCTTAATAATTGTGGATGGAGAAGCTTATTATCAGGAAAAAGGAAAAGAACCCGTAATTCTGAAAGAAGGAGATGTAATTAAATGCGAAAAAGATATAGAACACTGGCATACCTCTACCAAACTTAGTGATGTAACATATTTGGCTTTATATGGTGGCGGAAAACCAACCACTTGGACTGAAGTAGTAACGCAAGAATATTACGATGGTATAGCCAAAAAGTTGAAAAGTAATTGAATTAAAATGCCAGCGTACAACAACGGCTATAATTCATTGTGGCGGAGTTTTACATCGAAAATTCCTATCATTCAATCATCGCTTGGTTCTCGCGGAATGGTCCTAGCGGACAATTCCACAACGAAACCATAGCCAAACTGATAAGTGCAACCATATCAAAGGATATTGCTTATCCAACTTTTGGTAGCTTCCAGCCATTGTGATAGGCTGTCTTCAAAAGCGCATCGGCTTCACTTTTATTAAAACTCGATTTTTCGGTATCCCAGAACAATCGTTCCCCTGTTTTAAAAGCAATATTGCCCATGTGGCAAACCTTGGCCGCATCGTATCCAACTTTTATAGGGGCTCTTAATATGGTTCGATCTCGCTGTTTTACTGCTTCAACAAAGTTGGCAGTATGTAGGTCCAATCCGTTACCGGTATTGGGTTGCAATGAAACCGGTTCTATTTTGGGCCCAAGGTCCTCACTCCAATTTGGACGGTTTTTTTCTGGAATTACTTCCCAACCTCCACGATCTAACACCAAAGTACCATTGTTTCCAATAAAAGCTATTCCGTGGTTTCGTCCATAACTACCTCCATCAATACCCGTTGCATGTTCCCATAAAAGTGAGAAATCATCAAATTCATAAACGGTCTGTAAAGTGTCCGGGGTTTCAGACGCATCATTGGGGTATGCGAATTTTCCACCCAAAGCCATAATAGACTTAGGTGTTGAAGCTTTCATTCCATACAGTGCATAATCTATTAGGTGAACCCCCCAATCAGTCATTAATCCACCCGCGTAATCCCAAAACCATCTAAAATTAAAGTGGAAGCGATTTTGGTTGAAAGGACGATTTTGCGCAGGTCCCAGCCACATTTTATAATCCACTCCGTTTGGAACTGCACTATTGGGAACTACCGGCACGGGTTTCATCCAACCTTGAAATGCCCAGGCTTTGGCCATGCGTATTTTTCCCAAGGCCCCGGAGTGCACATAATTTATTGCGTCAACAAAATGAGGTTGACTACGCTGCCATTGTCCTATTTGAACGATCCGATCGCTAGAATTGACCCGGTTCAACATTACATCACACTCGGCTATGGAGTTGGCAATAGGTTTCTCGCAATACACATCTTTCCCTGCTTGCAAGGCGTCAATCAATTGTAAGCAATGCCAATGGTCCGGAGTACCCACAATTACAATATCCAAATCTTTATTCTCTAGTAATTTACGGTAGTCGCTGTATAACTTGGGTTTTTTAAGACCCGCTTTTTCTAAATCTGCCACACGTTGGTTAAGCACATTTTCATCTACGTCGCATAATCCCAAAATATTGATTTCTGACATTTTTAGCATGGAAGTCAGATTGGCAAAGCCCATTCCTTTGCATCCAATTAGGCCGACATTGATTCTGTCGTTGGCTCCAACTTTTTTTCGCATTGTTGCCAAAAGTTCCATTGGGAATAGTGTTGAGACTGCCACTCCTCCAGCAAACAATGTATTTCTTTTGATGAAATTTCTTCTAGTTTCCATGATAAAAATTGATATTCAACAAGTTATCACTTTTTTATCATTTTCGGTCCGAAACAAAAAAAGCACCCAAAGGGTGCTTTTTCATCAAACATTTAATCTTGTTTACTTTTTGGCCGGAGCTGATAATTTTTTGCTCATCTCCATGGATATGGCGGAACGGTCAAATTTTAAACGACCTGCCATAGTTTCTATGACGCAAGAAAAATCTTTGTCATTTAATTCCACAATTTTGCCGTGAAGTCCGCTTTTGGTGATTATTTTATCACCTTTTTTGAGCTCCGAAGTAAATTTTTTCTCATCCTTCTGACGTTTCATCTGTGGGCGAATCATAAAAAAATAAGCCACAACAAAAATCAATATCAGTGGTAAAAACTGTCCAATATTTTCCATCTAAAAAATTGCTCTATTTAACAGGACCCGCAGCTTGTGCGTTCTTTGGGTTAACAAAGGCCTTTATTCTTAAAAGTTCTGAGCCTTTTTCTGTATTTGCGGTAACAGTTACCGTTTTGGTCACTTGATTTTGACCAGAACCGTTAAATTTCACTAACAATTCGCCTGTATCTCCTGGAGCAATTGGTGTGTTTTTTGGATATTCAGGAACTGTACATCCACAACTGCTCTTGGCATCGGTAATAATTAAAGGTGCATTCCCTGTATTTGTAAATTTAAATACCGTCTCTTGCGCAGTACCTTGTGCAATTGTACCAAAATCATGTTCTGATTTATCAAAACTCATTACAGGAAGTTGCTTTTGCGCCTCATCTCTGTCTGTGGCACTTTCAACATTGTCAGCAACTATTTTACTTGAAGCTTTGTCCTTGCAAGAAACACTTACAAGAGTTACAGCTAAAATCAAACTTAAAATTGTTGTTATTTTTTTCATACTAAAAAATTATTTTTTCCAAAATTAATCAAATATTGTTTATTGTAGACCTCTTCCCATTTTTTGCAGTTTACCATTGGATTTATATTCCTTGGCCAACTTATCCAAAACCCCATTAATAAAAATACTGCTCTTGGGCGTGGAATACTCTTTTGCTATTTCCAAATATTCGTTGAGTGTTACCTTCTCAGGTATAGATGGGAAATTGAGCAACTCGCAAATAGCCATTTTTAGGATAATGGAATCAATTTCTGCAATACGGTCATTATCCCAGTTTGGGGTTTTTCCTTCGATTTCTTTTTCCCATTTAGCATCATTCAACAAAGTTTTGGTCAGTAGCTCATTGGCATATTCCATGTCTTGTTGATCCTTTAACAAGGAAGGAAGGAAAAAACTTTCTTCAGAAGATACAGTGGCTTTCCTCAACCGTTTTACCAAGTAAGTGTTTACTATTGGAATATCATCCACCCAAGTAAGCTTGTCATCTTCAAAGTATTCGTAAATCTTGTCATTGGGTGCTATAATGCTTTTGTAAAGTTGCAGTATTACTTCTTTATCATGTTCATAGCCACCTTTATCGCTTGTCATGTACTGCTTATAGATATCGCTTGCAACAACCTCTTTGTAAATGATTTTAACGTACTCCTCATTCAAGTACCAATTGTTCAATTTTCTTTTGGAGAGTTCTTTTTTTAGCGATTCATTGTTGGAGATTTGAAGCAATAATTTGTTTTGAACAAATTTTTCTCCATTTGGATACTTGTCATCCTCTGTGGCAACATATTTTTTAGAGGCATGGCTCACATGCTTTTCGGCCATTTTATGTAATTCGGCCAAAAGACTCAAAACAAGTAAGTAGAGGACATACATGTTGTCAATACTTACTTTTAGAAATTTCTGTTGTTTCTCCAAAGAATCATCCTTGGATTGAATCAATGCATAAATGCATTGCATTACTTTTACTCTGATATGCCTTCTGGTAAGCATTTTTAAAGAACTTTTAAAGTCGTTAGTTGGCTTTTACTGCGCAAAAGTAATCTTATATTTCATTCCTACCTACCAAAGTTGTTTTCTTATCAGTTTTATAACATTTACTTTGTTCGTAATCCCATATATTTGCTGAATTGTCATCGAAAAACTACTTCTGAAAAACCATCTTTTCCTCTTATGAAGGAACTAAAACACCTTAACAAATACTTTAAAAAATACTGGTTCAAACTTTTTTTGGGGATTTTAATCACCATTATTGCCCGTGTTTTTTCCCTTATCATGCCTTCGTATGTAAATAAATCCATACAGGCTGTTGAGGGTTTCATCTCTGAGACCATTTCCATATCTGAAGCTAAAGGGCTCCTGTTTGAATATATACTTATTATTGTTGGAGCCGCTCTACTTTCTGGGCTTTTTACCTTTTTAATGCGGCAAACTATCATCAACGTTTCCAGATATATAGAATATGATTTAAAGAACGAGGTCTTTGATCATTATCAATTCCTAAATCTTAATTTTTACAAAAAGAATAGGATTGGCGATCTAATGAACCGAATCAGTGAAGACGTCAACCAAGTGCGAATGTATGGGGGACCAGCAATTATGTACGGCATTCAGACCCTTACGCTCTTCGCTTGTTTAATTCCATTAATGTTCATTAAAGCTCCCACTTTGGCAGCTTACACATTGCTCCCTTTACCCTTTTTATCTGTTTTAATCTATCAGATAAGTAAAATCATACACAAAAGAAGTACAAAAGTACAGGAGTATTTATCAACGCTTTCCACGTTTACACAGGAATCCTTTTCTGGAGTTTCGGTAATAAAGGCATATGGACTGGAGCCCAAAATCAATGCTGAACTTAACGATTTGGCCATTGAAGGAAAAGATACCAGTATGGATTTAGCCAAAGTAAATGCTTGGTTCTTTCCGTTAATGATTTTGTTGATAGGAATAAGCAACATTTTTGTTATCTACATTGGCGGCAAACAATACATAAATGGCGAAATAGCTTCCATAGGTATTATTGCCGAGTTTATACTTTATGTGAACATGCTTACATGGCCCGTTGCCGTTGTAGGCTGGTTGACATCCATTGTACAACGAGCAGAGGCTTCCCAAAAAAGAATCAATGAATTTTTACAAGTTCAGCCCACCATTAAAAATGAGGTTGAAACAGCAACACCAATAATCGGAAGCATTGAATTTAGAAACGTGACCTTTACCTACGAGGATACAAATATAACCGCGCTCAACAACATTTCCTTTGCCATAGAAGCAGGGCAAACAGTAGCTTTTCTAGGAAAAACAGGGTCTGGAAAATCCAGCATTCTAGATTTGGTAGCCAGACTTTACGACACTTCATCTGGCGAAGTTTTAATTGATGGTACCCCAGTCCAAGAATTAAATCTAAATAGCTTACGAAGTGCTATTGGAGCAGTGCCCCAAGATGCTTTTCTATTTTCTGACACCATAGAGAACAACATCCGATTTGGTGATGAAAATGCTTCTTTTGAAGAAATTGTTTCCGTTGCAAAAAAAGCAGCGGTTCATGCCAACATTGAAGGATTCACCAATAAATATGATACCGTTCTGGGTGAACGTGGCATTACATTGAGTGGAGGGCAAAAACAACGAGTATCAATAGCCAGGGCCTTATTAAAAAACCCACAAATATTTCTTTTTGATGATTGCCTGTCTGCAGTGGACACTGAAACTGAAGAAGAAATATTGAATAATTTAAAACAAGTATCTCAGAATAAAACTACACTTATTGTAAGCCATAGAGTATCCTCTGCAAAAAATGCAGATAAGATAATTGTGCTTGAAAATGGTTCAATAATCCAAGAAGGCACACATGATGAGTTAAACAATATTGAAGGTTACTACAAAGAGCTCTACCTGAACCAACTCTCTGAGAAAGAATGATAAAAAAGTTGCTGAATTAGCATTTTTTTTACATTTTTGGTAGAATTATTCAACATTGCACTAAACGACACACTATACCATATGGGCGAGAAAGATACAATGGATCAGGAAGAAATTTACTCCAAAGTCCTACGAGCAGGGAGAAGAACCTACTTTTTTGATGTAAGAAGCACCAAAGCAGGTGATTATTATTTAACAATCACTGAAAGCAAAAAATTCACACATGATGATGGCTCCTTTCACTACAAGAAGCATAAAATCTACTTATACAAAGAAGATTTTGCAGCTTTTAAAGAAATCATGGAAGAAATGATGGATTACATCATTGACGAAAAAGGTCAAGAAGTAATTTCCGAAAGACATCAAAAAGATTTCAAAAAAGAAGAAGAAAATAAAGCAAGTCAAAATGGAGAGGCAACAGGAAACTTTACAGATGTTGATTTCGATGACATCTAAACTGAATCTCTAAAAAAAACTTAAAACGACCTCTACTAAGCAGGTCGTTTTTTATTTTTATCAATGACTAACACAAACACAATCTTATGAAACAATTCAACGTCCTTTTTTTTCTGATGTTTGGAATTGGCCTTATGGCCCAAAATGTAACTCTGGACTACTATCTACCAGATAATGTTTCCTATGACCCAAATATTCCAAAACCAGCTGAAATAATTGGACATGAAGTTGGGGAATGGCATGTAACGCATGATAAACTAGTGTTCTATATGCAGCAGCTAGCAGCTTCAAGTGATAGAATCACCATAGCGGACCGCGGCAAAACATTTGAGGGAAGACCAGTGCTGTTACTTACCATCACCACACCAAAAAACCATCAAAATATTGAAACCATAAGACAACAGCATATTGCGTTATCAGAAGGAGGACCTACCAATACTTCAGAAATGCCCATAGTGGTCTATCAAGGGTTTTCCATTCATGGAAATGAACCAAGTGGCTCTAATGCCTCTTTGGCCTATGCTTATTATTTGGCTGCTGCACAAGGTCCAGAAATAGATGCTATGTTAGAGAATATGGTCATTCTTTTAGACCCAAGTTTTAATCCAGATGGCCTTCAACGTTTCGCGTATTGGGCCAATGTCCATAAAAGCCAAAACTTAAATTCTGACAATAATGAGAGGGAATATCACGAAGTATGGCCCGGTGGGCGAACAAACCATTATTGGTTTGATATGAACCGTGATTGGTTACCTGTACAATTGCCAGAAAGCAGGGCACGTATTGAAACTTTCCACAATTGGTTGCCAAATATTTTGACAGATCATCATGAAATGGGAACAAACTCCACATTTTTCTTTCAACCGGGAGAACCTACACGAGTAAATCCTTTGACCCCAAAAGCCAATCAGGAGCTCACAAAAGAAATTGCCACATACCATGCTAAAGCGTTAGATAAAATTGGCTCTCTCTACTATTCAGAAGAAAATTACGACGATTATTATTATGGAAAAGGCTCCACCTTTCCAGATGTTAATGGAAGTATTGGAATTCTTTTTGAGCAAGGAAGTTCCAGAGGTCATATCCAAGAAAGTGAAAACGGAACGTTAACCTTTCCGTTTACCATAAGAAACCAGTTCACTACGGCTTTATCAACCATAGAGGCCGCTAAAAACATGCGTGCCAAAATATTGGACTACCAGCAGAAGTTTTATCGTGACATGCGCACAGAAGCTTCAAAAAGCAGAACCAAAGCAATCGTTTTTGGAGATAGCAAAGATGCTTCCAAAACATGGCATTTAGCCGAAATTTTGAATAGGCACAAAATAAAGTTTCATGAACTGGCCTCAGATGCAACCATTGCTGGCAAAACATACAAAAAAGGATATAGCTATGTTGTTCCAATGAATCAGAAAAACCCAAGATTGATCAATGCAATGTTCGAGAAAAGAACAACGTTCCAGGACAGTCTTTTTTATGATATTTCAGCATGGACGTTCCCTTTGTCATTTAATGTTGATTATGCAAATTTGACCTCTCTGTCCAACGCTGGACCGGAGGTATTGGATTTTAAAGCACCTAATGGCGGAACGGATAAGCACAGTAATTACGCTTATCTATTTGAATGGCATGAGTATTACACTCCAAAAGCATTGAATAAAATTTTACAAAAAGGGTTACGTGCAAAAACCGCCAAATCCCCATTTTCTCTGGAAGGGAAACAATATGACTATGGCACTATAATGGTCCCCGTTCAAAACCAGAAGTTAAATCCAAAGGATTTGTACAACTTTTTAAACAATGTGGCCAAGGACAGCAGAATTAAAATCAAAGCTGTATCTACCGGACTTACGCAAGGAATAGATTTGGGAAGCAATGATTTTGACCCCATTAAAAAGCAAAAAATAGCCATTTTGGTTGGTGACGGTGTACGTTCTTATGACGCTGGTGAAATTTGGCACTTGTTTGACACCAGATATGATATGAAAATCACCAAAATAGATACAAGGTACTTTAACACTGCTGACCTTGATCAATATACAGACCTAATTTTGCCCAGTGGCTGGGGAAATAAAATTTTGGATAAGCAAGGAGCTGAAAAAATCAAGAATTGGGTGAAAAGCGGTGGAACAGTAATCGGGTATAGAAACACTGCCAATTGGTTTAATAAGTACGAGTTCATGAAACTTGAAATGAAGAAAGACACCTTGGTAGCCAAAAACATACCTTTTGATCAAAAGAATGATTTTAGAGGGGCCCAAGTTACTGGCGGTGCCATTTTTGAAACCAAACTAGATCGTTCGCACCCTATAAACTTTGGGTATAAGAATGATAAGCTGGCTATGTTCAGAAATACCAATATTTACCTAAAACCAGAAAAGAATAGCTATGACAACCCTATTCAGTATACCAACAATCCTCTTTTAAGTGGCTATATTTCAGAAGAAAATCAGGAACTCATTAAAAATAGCGTGCCCTTTAAAGCTACAAGAATGGGTAAAGGAAGAGTAATTCTTTTTACGGACAACACCAATTTCAGAGCATTTTGGTACGGAACCAACAAACTGTTGATGAATGCAATTTTCTTTGGTCAAATGATGTAATTGAACTGTAGGGATTTTTAAAAGAATAAGCTTAAAATATTAAAAATGGCAAGGACCCCAAGCAAAATGTTACCCCTAGGTACGAAAGCACCCTTTTTCAATTTAATTGATACGGTAACAGACGTTCCACGTTCCCTAGAGGATTTAAAAGGAAGCAAAGGGACTGTGGTGATGTTCATTTGCAACCATTGCCCTTTTGTAATTCATGTCAATCCTGAAATTTCCAAATTGGGAAAAGAATATCAAGCTAAAGGGATTGGTTTTGTGGCAATTTCCAGTAATGATGTAATCAACTACCCCCAGGACGCACCTCATTTGATGAAACTTAAAGCTGAAGAGGAGGGTTATTCCTTCCCATATCTTTATGACAAAACTCAAGAGGTGGCTAGGGCATACGATGCGGCATGCACACCAGATTTTTACCTTTTCGACACTAATTTGAGTCTAGCGTATCGCGGGCAATTGGATGATTCTAGACCAGGAAATGGCATTCCGTTGACCGGAACAGATTTGAGAAATGCGATGGATGCACTTTTAAAAGGCGCAAAGCCGGTGGCAGATCAAAAACCTAGCATTGGATGCAACATAAAATGGGCGGATAACTGATTCTGTTTCTCTATTCAAACTGGAAATTTACTTAAGATGAAAATCAACTCAGGAAAAGCGCTAGAAAAATTAAAAAGGCAAGACAGCCCTTTTTTAACGTTGTTTGAACATGGAACACTAGCTGTGGAAATCTATAAACCAGAAAAAGTAGATTTACAGCAACCACATTCCAGGGATGAAGTTTATGTTGTGGTATCAGGAACAGGAGAGTTTATGAATGATGGTGAACGCACCACATTTGCCCCAGGCGACTTTTTATTTGTACCTGCAGGAGTAGAACATCGATTTGAAAACTTTACCGATGACTTTGCCACATGGGTTATTTTTTATGGCCCTGAAGGTGGTGAACATGAATAAGATTTTATGAATATTTCTTTAGTACCGGTCAATCCATCAACAATGGACACTTACATTTCAGTAGGAAAGAGATCCTATAAAGAGCACTACCTGCATTTGTGGGAAAATGAAGATTCATTCCCATATATATCAAATAGCTTCACCAAAGCGATAGTTGAAAACGAACTATCAGACCCTAACATAGAAAACTTTTTGGTTCAAACTGAAACTGATACAGTAGGTATTGTAAAGTTGGTCAAGCATAAAGCCCTTGACGAACTTTCGAGCGAAAAATCGTTGCTTGCGGAAAAAATCTATCTTCTTAGAGCATATTCGGGCAAGGGCATTGGGAAAAAAGTTTTACAGCTTATTGAAAACTATGCGAAAAACCTAAAAAAGGACATTGTCTGGCTGGACACCATGAAAAAAGGAAATCCCATTAATTTTTATTTGAAAAATGGTTTCAAAATCAAAAAAGAAAGTGAACTAAAACTACCTGGAGCAAAACCCTCAGAAAAAGCCATGTGGGTATTGACGAAACAGCTTTAAACTACCAGCCTTCTCTTTTGATCAAGTTTTCTATATGGGCAAAATGATGACTGCCATGCCATGCGTAACGACCAATGTTTTCTTCAAGGGTGGTCTCTTCATTGCCGTCAGGATGCGTGAATTTTCGTTTTAAATCTTCTGCGGAAAGTCCTTTTAAAAGATAGACCAGTTTGGCATGTACAACTTTTAGATGATCCAAGGACATTTGAATAGGCGCCGACTTTGCATCAAACAGTTTAGACCATTCTTTTTCCAGATATGGCTTAATTACTGGGTTATCCTCTGTCAATGCCCACTTAAATCTAATATAACTATGGTGATGGCTATCAGATATATGGTGCACCAATTGTCTTACGGTCCAACCACCAGGCCTGTACGGAGTTTCCAATTGCTCATTTGAAAGCTGGTTTACCATAGTTGATAATCTTTGGGGTAAATGCTCTAAAATCGCAATCCACTCTTTCAAGTGGTTTTCAGTAATGGATTGTGGAATTTTATAGATTCCAATAGGGTATCTAAGTTTTTCTAAATTGTCTTTTTCCATAGATTAAAAGTAGCAAACTTTTGAGTTAGTATGCAACTGGAACATGACCAAAATCATTTAGTTTTTTAAAACTTTAATACACTTTTAACGGTAATAAAAATATACGGATTGTTTATCCACTAATTTTGTGTGATACCTATTTTTCAATTTAAAAAACAACATTTATGGCTACAATTAGATTGGGCGATATCGCTCCAGATTTTACCGCTGAAACCTCTCAGGGAACGTTAAACTTTTATGATTATTTAGAAGATGGTTGGGGAATTCTTTTCTCTCATCCTGCTGACTTTACCCCTGTATGCACAACGGAATTGGGAACTGCGGCTAAATTTAAAGGCGAGTTTGAAAAACGAAACGTAAAAATGATGGCATTGAGTGTTGATGGTGCAGCGTCTCACGAAGAATGGATAAAAGATATAAATGAAACGCAAAACACGGTTGTCAACTTTCCCATTATTGCAGATGAAGATAGAAAAGTATCCGATCTTTATGATATGATCCATCCAAATGCAGATGATACGCTTACGGTTCGTTCTGTTTTCATTATTGGTCCTGACAAAAAGGTGAAGTTGATCTTGACATATCCTGCGTCTACCGGTCGTAATTTTTATGAGTTATTACGAGTTATAGATTCGTTGCAGTTGACAGCTCATCATAAAGTGGCCACGCCTGCCAATTGGGAACATGGAGAGAAAGTGGTCGTAAGTCCATCAATCCCTACGGATGAGGCAAAAAACATTTTTTCTAAAGGTGTTGAGGAGGTAAAACCTTATTTGCGATTAACACCAGATCCAACAGCTTAACCTAATCTTAATTTCAAAAAAAAGCAAAAAAGCTTAATTAACAATAAATTAAGTGTACCTTTGCAGCTAATTAATTTTTTTAGTATTTATTATGAGTAAAGGAACAGTAAAATTCTTCAACGATTCAAAAGGCTACGGCTTTATTACAGAAGAAGGTTCAAACACAGATCACTTCGTACACGTTTCAGGCCTAATTGATGAGATTAGAGAAGGTGACGCAGTAGAATTCGAACTACAGCAAGGTAAAAAAGGATTGAACGCCGTAAACGTACAAGTTATAGATTAAGGTAACAGCACACTTTTTTATAGAACAAACCCGGGCAATGCCCGGGTTTTTTATTTTTTTTGTTTAAACTTTACGCAACCTATTTCACTTTTTTTATCTAAAACTTAAACAAACACAGTTTCCCTTACACCATTAAATAAACAACACTATGAACACTTTCTTTGGGATTCTTTCTTTGCTCCTTGTTATTAACCTATTGTTACTTTTATTAAGCGTAAACGGTTCCAAAAAGTAGATTTTGCAAGGCTTCATACTCAAGGTTAAGGACTTATGAACAATATAGTAGGGTTTTTCTACGTTCAGTTGTTATACAGATGAAGTTTCCCCAAAACAAAATCTTGTACAAATGAGTACCTTTTTTATCGTATTACTTTTATTGCTAGCCCTTAACTTATGTCTGTTATTGGTTAGCGTAAATAGATCTAAATAAAAAAAGCTCTCAATTTTGGGAGCTTTTTTTATTTTATATTCCTGCCTTTGTGAGAATATCAACTATTTCACGTTCATCAACTCTACATCAAAAATTAAGGTAGCATCTGGTGGAATAACACCCCCAGCACCGGCGCTACCGTAAGCTAAGTTTGAAGGAATTACAAAACGCGCCTTGTCCCCTACTTTTAACAGGGCAATCCCCTCATCCCATCCTGGGATTACTTGACCTACACCCAATGCAAAATCTATAGGTTGGTTTCGGCTGTAAGAAGAATCAAATACTTGCCCATTGGTTAAACTGCCCTCATAATGTACAGAAACTGTTTTTCCTTTTTCGGCCTTGGCCCCACTTCCTTGTTGAATCATTTTATACCGAAGTCCACTTTCAGTGGTATCAAAGCCAGCGGCTATTTTTTCCATTTCTGCTTCGGCATTGGCCTTGGCATCTGCAATCCTCTTTTCTCTTGCGCCCTCAAACACCCTAAAAGCTTCAATGGCATTCCACGCTTCCGCTTCTGCTCCTACCCTAAGTATTTCAAGATTATCAATAGCATCACCTTGAGCAATGGCATCCACCACTTCCATTCCTGCTTCTACATGACCGAAAACAGTATGCTTGTTATCCAACCAAGGAGTTGCAACATGTGTTATAAAAAACTGGCTTCCGTTGGTACCAGGTCCGGCATTCGCCATTGACAGGATCCCTGGGCCCTCATGAGTTAATTCTGAATGAAACTCATCATCAAATTTGTATCCTGGGTCACCTGTTCCAGTTCCTTGCGGGCATCCTCCCTGAATCATGAAGTCTGCTATAACACGATGAAACTTGAGTCCATCATAATATGGCTTGCCTTGAGGTTTGGCACTGTTCTCCATATTCCCTTCTGCTAAGGCAACAAAGTTACCAACCGTTCCAGGTGTTTTATCATGGGTAAGTTTTACCACTATCTCACCTTTTGTTGTATTGAATTTTGCGTAAATTCCTTCTTGCATTTCTTTGGATTAACTAGATTATTCGATCACTCGATTTTATCTTATTTTAAGGCCGCAAAGATACATGTTTTCTTTGGTTGATAAGTACCAAAAATTAATTTGGGGGCCATATCACAAGATGCTATCACTTGTCCGCAATACCTGTATCTTTGAATAATAGCAGTCAATTTCTTTGAGAATTCTCGCTAACTTGTTAGATTCATCAATGTCTAAAACATGACTCTTCTTAACCTAAACTTTAATTCTATGCTAGAAATGCGACCTGTATGCGAAAACTGCCGTAAATCCCTCCCTAATGAAAGTGATGAGGCTATGATCTGCACTTATGAATGTACTTTTTGCCAAGATTGTGTAGAAAACGTTCTAGACAATGTTTGCCCCAATTGTGGTGGTGGTTTTTCAAAAAGACCCACGCGTCCTAAGACATGCGTCACTCCAAATTGTGTAGAAAATCATCCTGTCACTACAAAAGAGGTTTTTAAACCCATTGACATGGAAAAATTCAAAAAGATTTATGACGCATTTGTTGATTTAGACCCAAGAAAAAGATAGATCAATATAACTAACCGCTAAGAAAACAGTCTCTCAATAAACTGATTTATCCTTTGATCTTGGTTGATGGAATGGTACCATATTTATCTATAAGGTAGACCAAACTGGCCATAGTTGCCGCACCTAATTCCAATTCACGTTTGTTGACGTGCTCAAAAGTGTCGTTTTCTGCATGATGATGATCAAAATAGCGTTGTGAGTCTGGTCGCAAACCGGCTAATACCAATTCATCGTTTTTTAAGGGACCAATATCCGCACCGCTATATCCTTTAACAAACATATGGATCAGGTAAGGTTCAAATAGATTTGCCCAGCTTTGCACTTGTTTTAGGTTTTCCTCTGAACAATCAAAAGAAAAACCTCTAGGGGTAAACCCGCCAGAATCACTTTCTAGGGCAAAAACGTGCTTTTCATTTTTACGCTGCGCCACTTCAGCATATTTATTACCACCGCGGAGTCCGTTCTCTTCATTCATGAACAATACAACCCGAAGCGTACGTTTGGGCCTATAACCAGATTCTTTTAAGAGGCGAAGTACATCCATACTTTGCACACACCCTGCGCCATCATCATGGGAGCCATCTCCTAAGTCCCAAGAATCCAGATGACCGCCAACAACCATAATTTCATTGGGGTAGGTAGAACCTTTTATCTCTCCTATAACATTGTAGGATTCAACATCATCAAATTGCTTACAGTTTTGCTTGAAGTAAAGTTTAATGTTTGGATTTAATTTTAGTGTTGTACTCAACAATTCTGCTCCCTTGGTGCTTATAGCAGCGGCCGGAATTCGTTCTTCTATCGGTGTATCTCCATAGCTCATGGAACCTGTATGTGGAAAATCATCTAGACTCAGTGTCACAGATCTAACAATAACACCAACTGCACCATACTTGCCCGCCTCTGAGGCACCCGAATACCTCTGATCTACACAACCTGAGTACGAAGCAAAAGTACTTATCAATTTTGGCTCCATTGGACGATTGTAAAACACAATTTTACCTGCTATCCGATCTTTGCCCAGCTTTTCCAAATCCTCTATTCCTTGAACTTCTATAATATTTGCCTTTAGACCTTTGTCTGGAGTTGAAACAGATCCCCCAAGTGCGCAAATGGGAACATTTGTGGTAAGGCCTGGTTTAGTTTCTATGTATGCAAACTCTGGAGTTCCTCTTACCCATTTTGGAACCATTACAGGTTGCAGCCACACACGATCCAAGCCTAAAGAATCCAATTGTGCTTTTGTATAATCAACAGCTTGTTGTGCCTGCACAGAACCAGAAAGGCGACCACCGATCTGATTGGAAAGATGATTTAACCAATCATATGCTTTTCCATTGGTCAAAGCTTGATCGTAAATCGCTCTTATTTGTTTCTCATCATCTGTTTGTGAAAAAAAAGGGGTGCTAATCAATAAAAGGGCTAAAAGTAAGGTTGTTCTCATTAAGTTTCTTTTTCCAGTTGTTCCTTAAAGCTTTCTAAATTAGCTTTTATTTTTTCTTCTAACTCGGGTTCTACAACATCTTTATGCTTTTTTAACGCTTCTAACAAAATAGTTGCCACTATTACCCTTGCAGCCTTTTTATTGTCAGCTGGCACAATATACCAAGGCGCATGGGGCTTTGAGGTTTTATTTATGGCCTTTTCATAACATGCCTGGTAGTCATCCCATAATTTTCTTTCTTTAAGGTCACTTGCTGAAAATTTCCAATTCTTTTCCTTTAACCTCAGTCTTCTAAGTAAACGTTGGCGTTGTTCTTCTTTGGATAGATGTAAGTAAAACTTGAATATTAGTGTGCCATTTTCAGAAATGTGTCTTTCAAAATCATTTATTTGTCGGTATCTGTTTTCCCAAAAACCTTCATCAATATCTGAAACTGATTCAATCCCTGGAATATTCTCTCCAATGATATACTCAGGATGGACCTTTGTAACCAATACATTTTCATAATGTGTTCTATTAAAGACACTGAATTTACCTCGGGCGGGCAGTGCAATATAATGCCGCCACAGGTAATCATGCTTTAATTCCAGTTCTGTAGGAACTTTAAAACTGTGCACCACAACCCCTCTTACATTAAAATCTTTAAAGACCTCTCTAATAAGGCTATCCTTACCAGAGGTATCCATTCCTTGTAGACAGACAAGAACGCCATATTTACCGTGGGCATATAAAACATCCTGAAATTTTCCAAGATCCCTTCTAATAACCCCGAGTCTTTTCCTAAGTTCTTTATCTGAATGGTTAAAATCCTCAAAAGTGCTCTTTTCGGAAAGTTTTAGGGTGTTTTTTGCTTGATATGCATCAATATTGATTTTTTCCATAAGAATGAATATAGTTCTTTTTGTCCATTCCTTCAATCATCGCCTCAAAACTACCATTCAACGATAGTTTATACGTTTTGTAGTTTTAGCAGGCTTTTTATCGATTTTTTTTACCTCCAAACGATTCTTCCCTTAATTTAGTAGGAAACATAAGACGCACAGTCCCAAATCTAGCGTTATGAAAACAAAAAAGATTATTCTCTTTATAGTCTTTATTTTAGGTGTTATTGGCCTATTATTGATGACTTCATTTACAACTCGCAATGCCTGCGAGTATGCAAATTCCAATATTGAGTACATAAAAAGTCAGACGGAGAAAGCCATAATTGCGGATGGCTTTGAAATGTCCAAATACCATGTCTACAAGGCTTTAAACGCCATTGAAAAAAGCAGACTTAACTTTGTAGATTGCGGTTGTGAGGGAACTATAGAAAGTCTTGAAAAAGCTCTTTTCTACCTTAAAGAGGCAACAAAAGCAGAATCATTTAATGATTCAAAAAAATCATTGCACATAGCATTGGAGAGCACTACCATTGGAATTAAAGTGCTTAAAACCTTTGAAGAAGAGCATTCCAGTTCTTATGGCAACAACATGTTGGTTTTGAATACAAAAGATGCCATTGACCAACATAATCCTATTCTTATGCCTCAAGGAGAAGAGCTACGACAACATGTGCATAACTGCTTGCTTGGTTTTGAGACATCTTTGGACAATGTTGTAAATCAGGTAGAATGCAAAGAAGCTCAAGGGTTTATTACCAAAATACATGAAGAAGCTAGGTTAACGCTACTCAATACAGGATTGTCCGAGCCAAAAAAACAGTACTACCAACGAGTTAAGACCATAGCACACGATGCACTTGCCAGGTTGGAGGATTGCCCTTTGGATTAATTATTTACTAGCAAAAAGCTTAACATCTTCTTCAGACACCTCTTTACCTCCTAAAATCATTAGTCTTTCTATAACATTGCGAAGTTCTCGCACGTTCCCGGTCCAGTCATAACTTTTTAACAATTCCATCGCCTTTTTTGAAAAGCTTTTAGGAGTTGTACCCTGCTCTGCCGCTATTTGACTGGAAAAGTGATCTATTAATATAGGAATGTCATCTCTTCTATCATTTAATGAGGGAACCTTTATTAAAATTACGGCCAATCGATGGTATAAATCCTCTCTAAATTTATTGTCAGCAATTTCTCTTTTAAGATCCTTATTGGTAGCGGCCAAAACCCGAACATCTACTTTAATATCTTTATCGCTACCCACTCTGGAAATTTTATTTTCCTGAAGGGCCCTTAGCACTTTAGCCTGAGCAGAAAGGCTCATATCACCAATTTCATCCAAAAAAATGGTCCCTTTGTTTGCAGCTTCAAATTTTCCTGCCCTATCCTTTATGGCAGAGGTAAACGCCCCTTTTACATGTCCGAATAGCTCACTTTCTATCAATTCTGAAGGTATTGCAGCGCAATTTACTTCGATAAAGGGTCCGGAAGAACGCGGACTCTTTTCATGCAACCAATGCGCAACCAACTCTTTTCCAGTACCATTGGACCCGGTAATCAATACACGAGCATCTGTAGGGGCAACTTTCTCAATCATATCCTTTATAACCTCAATCTCATCACTTTCTCCTACCATTTCGTACTTCTTGGAGACCTTCTTCTTTAGGATTTTGTTTTCAACCACTAACTCTTTACGATCCAAAGCATTTCTTACGGTTGTCAGTAACCGATTTAAATCTGGTGGTTTTGAAATGTAGTCAAAGGCGCCTAAACGCATGGTATTCACAGCTGTATCCAAATCTCCATGGCCTGAAATCATGATAAATGGTATTTCAGGTTTTATTGTTCGGGCAGCTTCCAATACTTCAACCCCATCCATTTTTGGCATTTTAATATCACAAAGTACCAAGTCAAAATCTTCTTTTTTAATAGCCTCAATACCTCTTAGACCATCCTCTGCCTCATTTACCTCATAAGTATCACTCTCTTCACTTAAAATCTTTACCAAAACTCTTCTAATGGCTGATTCATCTTCAATTACCAATATTCTTGACATATTATGCTATTTAAAAAATTCCAATCTTGAAACCAGTTCTAATATAAAGATTTGACTCATCATTCAACAAAAAAACGCGGTCCCTTTTGTCATTTCGTAACTTTCCTTCTTGTTCAAATGAACGTCCGACCAGAGCGTACAAAGACATTCTCTTGGTTATATTGTACTGATATCCCAGGGCCCCTATTAGTGCTGAAAGGGAAATCTTTGACCCCAACTGTCCATCTGGCAAAAGAATATTGTTTTGGACATTTATAAAATATCCGTCCAACAACATTGTAGCCTCCAAAGTGTGTTTTTTTGTAATATGGTGTTTAAAGTTAGATCTTGGAATACCAAGGGTATAGGACCATTTTGGGTGAAATCTTCGATAATAGCTCACCAATGGCAATGGTATAGGAAGTCCTGTGGTACTATTGTAAGATAATCCAAGTACTATTCTGAACGGTTTGTCCACATTTGGTTTCTCTTTCCATAACGTTGCTGTTGCATTAAAAAAGAAATCATCGGTTATGGTCCCGTTAGTAAAATTGGAAGCAAACCTCGGTGTTATAATTGTTACCAAGTTCCAATTTTCGTTCCATTTGGTTATAAAACCTAGATTAAGGTCTGCAACATGAAAGCGTATTAATTCACTTTTGTCAAACGGAAAATCACGAGAATAACCAATATCAAGTCTATTATACTCTAAACCTGTAATTAGGTAGTCCTTTTTTTTATTCAGTTTAATAGGAAGGTTGAACAGTAGCTTGTAACGCTGTGTTTTAATCCCAGAGTCATTTTCTGGTATGTTTAAATACTCAAATTTAAATATATCTGAACTTTGACTGTATCCTGTCTGGTATGAAAGCATTCCAAAGAGGAATCCAAGAATCCCAACTACACTATTATATATCGAGGTTTTTATTTTTCCTGAGGTTTTTGATACTGGATTAGGTGTACATCCCGTTGAGGGAAAGGAATACTAACGTTATTTTCTTTGAATTTGGTATTTATGTTGTAACGCATTTCGCTTTTTATCTTTGGATCACCAAAACTGTCATTGGTAAAAAAATGTAGCGAAAATAGCAAAGCAGAGTCACCAAAGTCGTCAAAAAGGACAAATGGTTTTGGGTTTTTTAATACTTGCTTTTGTTCTGCTGCAACTTGCTCTAAAAGTTGGGTGACCAAAACAACATCACTTCCATAGGCAACACCAACATTTACTCTTTCTCGAGTAGTTCTATGGTTTTGGGTGTAGTTGTATACAATATCACTAATGAACTTATGGTTTGGAATAATGATGACTTTATCATCTCTAGTTATGGCCCTTGTCGTTCTTAGTTTAATTTCAAAAACCTTGCCTACTTTGTTATCTACCTCAACAATATCACCTACTTGCAAGGACTTGTCAATAATAATAAAAATACCACCAAGAATATCCTGAAACAGTTCTTGAAGCGCCAACCCAAGCCCCACGAACAAAGCTGCAGAAGCCGTAATGATAAGAGTAATGTCTATTCCGGCAGCACTTAGAGTGACCAAAACAACTACCAAATAGATCACGTAATTGATGAACTTAAAAACACTGGAGAACTTTTGTTTGTCCTCTTGCTCCATTTTTCTGGTAAACAGATATCTAAGCCATTTTAACAAGAACTTGGTGACAATAAAGGCAACAGTTAAAAGTAATAATAGGCCCACGGTAAGGTGTATGGATTTCTCACCTTCGCCCAAATGAAATCCTGTATTTAGGAATTCTTTAATGGAGCCCCAGATATCTTCTTGTATGATTTCTTTTATTTCGCTGGTCTCTTCTTGCACCTTAATTTAATATTTCAACCATTTAAACAATTCTTTATAGGTAGGTCTTTTACCGTACATTAATATTCCCACCCTATAAATTTTGGCCGCTAACCACACTATTCCAAAAAAAGTTCCGATCAGGAGTGTAATAGATAGCAACAATTGCCACAAAGGTACGCCACCTTCCCCAATTCCTCCTGGAAGCCTCATAAGCATAACTATGGGAGAGGTTAATGGAAATAATGAAAAACCAACTGCAATTGGACCGTGCGGGTTGCTGAAAACTGAAAAGAAACCTACATAAATGGCCAACATTAGCGGCAATATAATGGGAAAAATAAACTGTTGCGTATCTGTTTCATTATCAACGGCAGCACCAATTGCTGCATAAATTGAGCTATAAATAAAATACCCTAAAATGAAGTATACCAAAAAGGAGCTAATTAAAAGAAACCAGGGAATATTTAAAATTTCCTTGGCATACAACATCATTTCGGTACTTGGAGGGGTAGAAAACTGTGCCATTCCATTCATGCCTCCAGAGGTCATAGGATTTTCAGCAGCAATTGCTCTTAAATCTATTCCTAAAAACAAGGATACAAGGAATAATAAGAGCGAAGCAGAAATTATCCAAATCGTGAATTGTGTTATTCCCGCCAAAGAAGTACCTATTATTTTGCCCAACATTAATTGAAAAGGCTTTACGGAAGAAATAATCACTTCAATAATCCTGCTGGTTTTTTCCTCAATTACGCTTCTCATTACAAAACCACCATAAATAATAATAAACATCATAATGGCGTATCCAAACCCTCCTCCAATAAATGCCTTGATCTCATTTATACCTTTTATACTTTTCTCACCATCAAACGTGGCAAGGTTAATTTCAAAGGAGGATTCAATATCTGAAAATTGTTCTGGAGAAACCCCTAGGCTTTCCAGTTTTTCTTGCCTTAATTGCTTCTGAAAAATACCTTCTAACTGCTGTGTAACGTTGGTGTTCGGGTTGTCTTTGGTAAACAAGTAGGTTGTTTTGGATACCTGTTCCAAATTGGCACCTTCTGGCAGGTATAGCAATCCGTAATATCCCAACGAACTTGTAGAATCTTTGGCTTCTTGCAAAGAAAGGTCTTCAAAGCGAACATAGGATGTACTTTCCGATGTCCTAAACTGCCCATTAAAAAAACTGCTTTCATTTAAAACCGAAATCACTCTTTTCTCGCTATCATTTATTTTGGTCAGGTAGGCAATCAACACAATCATCCCCACAATTAAAAGAGGACTCAAAATGGTCATGATTATAAACGATTTGTTCCTCACCTTAGCTAGATACTCCCGTCTTATAATTAATAACAGCTTACCGGTCATTCTCCTTATTATTTACTGTTTGAATAAAAATGTCATTGGCTGAAGGAATGGTTTCTTCAAAGTGATTGATATTTGCACGGTTAGACAATTCAGCAAGAACTCCTGCGGTATTGTTAGATGGCAACTGAATTGTAAAATCTAGCTGTTTCTCTTCCTTGTCAAAGCTAGAAGATAGAATTTGAAATTTGTCTTTCAATGTGTTCACGAATGTTTCTCCATCTTGTTGTATTTCTAGTCCAACGTTGAAAATATTATTTTTATATGCCTTTTTAATGTCTGATAATTTACCGTCCAGTATTTTCTCTGATTTATGAATTAAGGCAATGTGCTCACATAGCTCTTCCACGGATTCCATACGGTGTGTTGAAAATATGATGGATGTTCCTTTTTCTTTAAGCTGAAGAATTTCGTCTTTTATGATATTGGCATTGATAGGGTCAAATCCACTAAAAGGTTCATCAAAGATCAATAATTTGGGTTCATGCAAAACAGTCACAATAAACTGAATTTTCTGAGCCATACCTTTGGAAAGTTCCTGAATTTTTTTGTTCCACCAATCACCTATATCCAAGCGGTCAAACCAATATTTTAGCCTTTTTTTTGCCTCGGTCTTAGAAAGTCCCTTAAGCTGGGCCAAATATAATGCCTGTTCTCCTACTTTCATGCTTTTATACAACCCCCTTTCTTCTGGCAAATAGCCTATATGGGAAATGTGTTCTGGCGCTAGAGGATTACCATTAAACAGCACCTCTCCCTTATCTTGATAGGTTATTTGATTAATGATTCGGATGAAGGTGGTCTTTCCTGCCCCATTTGGGCCCAAAAGGCCATAGATACAGTTTTCCGGTATTTCTAGTGAAATGTTGCTCAATGCAGTAAAGTCACCATAAGCTTTGGAGACATTTTTGGCAACAAGGATATGATCCATTTAAACTATTTTTTCAAAGATATGTATTTGACCAAAAAGACTGCTACGCCCCTAAAAACAAAACCCACCCTTAAAAATCAAGGATGGGAAAAAAATTGCTATGAAAAAGAAAATTAGATGCTGGTTTCCCAACATCAGTTTCAAATATACGTTTTTTATTTAAACAGAAAAGCATTAATTGTTAGGAGAACATATCTTTAACCTTTTCAAAAAACGACTTATCTGACTTTTCCGGTTTTGGAACAAAGTTTTCATCATTCTGCATACGCTCGAAGAATTCTTTTTGTTCTCTGTTCAATTCTTTTGGTGTCCAAACGTTTACATGAACCAGTAAATCTCCGCTTCCATACCCATTGATACTGGAGATTCCCTTACCACGTAATCTTAATATTTTTCCTGATTGAATTCCAGGTTCCAATTTTATCCTGACCTTTCCTCCCACGGCGTCAATCTCCTTGGAACTCCCTAACACAGCCTCTGAAAAACTAACATACAGGTCGTAATGTAAATTATCACCTTCTCTTTTTAAGGTATGATGTTCCTCAGTCTCAATTGCCACCAACAAGTCCCCGGGTATTCCATCTCCTGGAGCACCGTTTCCTTTTCCAGAAACCTTTAGTTGCATACCTTCTTCCACACCAGGTGGAATTTTTATAGAAACGGTTTCCTCCTCCATCTTGAGTCCTTGTGCATCTGCTCCACTAGGTCTCTTATCAATAGTTTGTCCAGCTCCACCGCAGGTATTACAAGTAGTCGCCGTTTGCATTCTACCTAGAATCGTATTGGTGATTTTGGTTACTTGACCACTACCATTACAGGTAGGACATGTTTTATAGGTTACTCCTTCTGCTTGGACCTTTCTTCTTACCTTGACTTTTTTCTCCACTCCATTGGCAACTTCCTCTAGTGTTAGCTTAACCCTAATACGGAGATTACTCCCTTTTACTCTGCGTTGCCCTCCGCCAAAGCCTCCAAAGCCACTAAATCCGCCACCAAAAGCACTGCCGAAAATATCTCCAAACTGACTGAAGATATCATCCATATTCATACCTCCACCACCAAATCCTGCACCACCTTCAAAGGCCGCATGGCCAAATTGGTCATACTTAGTACGTTTATCGGGGTCGCTCAGCACCTCATAAGCTTCCGCAGCTTTTTTAAACATTTCCTCGGCCTTGGTATCTCCTGGATTTTTATCTGGGTGAAACTCAATAGCCTTTTTCCGATAAGCTTTTTTTATTTCAGCGGCCGAAGCTCCCTTGGAAACGCCCAATATTTCGTAAAAGTCATCTTTCATATACTCTTAATTTCCAACGACTACTTTTGGGTGTCGTATGATGCGTTCCCCAAGTTTAAATCCTTTTTCGACCACATCTATTATTTTACCTTTCATCTTCTTGTTTGGAGCTGGGATTTGGGTAATCGCATCATGTACTTCTGCATCAAAAACATCGCCCTCACCTACTGCAACTTGTTCCAACCCTTTTCCTTTCAAGGTTTCTTTCAATTTATTGCTAATGAGCTCCACACCTTTGAACATTTCTTTGTCGTCAGATTTGGAAATCTCTTTAAGAGCTCTGTCAAAATCATCTAAAACCGGCAGTAATGAGACTATTACTTCTTGTCCTGCAGTCTTAAACAATTCCATGCGTTCTTTGGAAGTCCTTTTTTTGAAATTTTCAAACTCGGCAAAAAGTCTAAGAAATTTGTCTTTTTCTTTAGCCAAATCTTCTTTGAGTTGGTCTTCTATGGAAAGTTCTTCTTTTCCTTCAATTTCATTTTCCATAGCCATATTCTCATCGCTCAGTTCAGGATTGCTAACGGTTTGGGAATCGTTTAGTTCTCCCTCCATCTCCTCAACCTTACTTTTCTTGCTCATAAACTATTATTTTATTTCCTTTTTTGAAGTGGCAAAAGTACTGCCAATTGTCTAAAAATGTCAAAATGTCACAACAAATCACAAAAAAATCCGCCAATGGCGGATAGTAACATTTAAACCGTTGTTGAACTACATTACACAAATTCTTTATTAAGAGATGCCATCTGTGATTCACTCTCCTCTTTCTTAGGCAAATAAAGGTTTTCTAATGCAGCCCCTATGTTAGGATGTTGAAAGACAAATCCTTTTTCCTCAATACGTTTACAGCTAACCCTTTGGCTAGCAAAAAGGATGTAAGACATTTCACCTAAAATCATCTTCATTGCAAACCTTGGGATGTTTGGAAGAATTAAGGGTTTATCCAGTATTCTGGCCAATTCCTTCGTCATCTTTGCATTGGTGACAGGGTTTGGGGCCACTGCATTAAATGTTCCTTTTAAATTGTTTTCAATCACAAAAGCAAAAATCTGGGCCAAATCTTCTATATGAATCCAGGATTGCCATTGATTTCCCGTTCCAAAAGCGGCTCCCATGAAGTTTTGAATGGGTCTTGTCATTTTAGGCAATACCCCACCTAGGGTTGACAATACAATGCCAATTCTAACTTTGGAAATATTAAAACCAAAACTATTGAATCTTTCAACTTCTTGTTCCCATTTTTCCACAACCTCACCTAAAAAGCTATCATCTACATCTGTCTCATTTTCATCATAAAAATTAATGAGGGAATCTGGATAAGTACCTATGGCCGAAGCTGAAACGAAAGACTTAATTTGAGTTACATCAATTTTATTCAGCGCTTTGTGTAATGTCCGAATACTATCCACTCTACTGGAAAGTATTTTTTTCTTGTAAGTAGGAGACCATCTTTTAGCAACACTTGCTCCTGCAAGATTTATTATGGCAGAAACCCCATCCAAACACGCCATATCTATTTCGCTTTTGGCTGGATTCCAGTAGAAACCATTAAGATTTGGAGATGAAATCATTTTTTCCCTCCGTGTGGTCAAGTAATTTACAGACATCCCTTTATCGTGCAAAACCTTTACAATGGCTTTGCCGACTAATCCTGTGGCACCTGTAATCAACACTTTCATACTATCACTTTGAAACAAATTTAATGGTTTAAAATGCTGTTTATGAGGCATTAATTTAGGTTTAACATAATTGTTTAAACTTTAAACAAATTTATGATAATGTTAGGCGAGCAATTAACAGCGCTTTAGCAAAAGTTACATTTTGGTTGCTCTGAGCATTTCTCGTTTGCCCGGTGGTCCCGGTAACCGTTCAACTTTGAACCCAACATCCTGTAAAGCCCTTCTCACACTACCTTTGGCGGAATACGTAACCAAAACACCTTTATCTTTCAAGGTTTGGTGCATTTTTAAAAATATCTCTTCTGTCCATAATTCTGGTTGGACCCTAGCCCCAAACGCATCAAAATAAATGAGGTTGAACAAATCGGTGTCGTTTATCGATTTAAAATCCTTCATCTGCTTTTTAAGCTGAAACCCATCTGAAATGGAGATATTGGTTTCCCATTCAGAATTGTGCATTTTTTGGAAAAATTCTTCATAATTGCTGGCATTCAACTGAGAACAGTAATCTAGGAGCCCTACCTCTTCAATGGAAACCGGAAAGGCTTCTACCCCCACGTAATCAACTTTTAAATTCAAGCTTTCTATTTCCAAAAAAGTAATCAATGCATTAAGTCCTGTTCCAAAACCTATTTCCAAAATGTTTATATGGTCATTTTTGAATAGTCTAAGTCCATGTTCAATAAAGACATGATAGGCCTCTTGAATTGCTCCATGTTTAGAATGATATTGTTCATCCCAATCTTCAATTTGGATGGTCTTGGAACCATCTGCTGTAGTAATAATTTTACGCTTCAAACTATTTTTCTATCTGTACTCCAGAAGCTTCAAACCTTAAGGTTCTTTTAGGCTTGGTTATTTTGATAACTTCTTCCTTGGATTTTCCTGCATCCTCGGCATAATGCCGTTGTTCATCAATTGAAACTTCTTCAACAAATGCAATTCCATTCATAACGACCTTCCCATTCTCCGAATCAGTTGGAACAAAAAACCCATAGTCCTTGAACTTAACAAAAACCTGTTCTTCGTTACCAATATCCACTTTCATCCAACATCCCTTGGATTTACATACCTCCACGATAGTTCCAGATACTTGGGTCATAATAGTGTCTTTTACACCTATTTTTTCAAAAACTCCATTTTCATAGTTAGAAGTTGTGTTTACTTTAAACGATGTCCCATAAGAATCTGTACCCTGAGCTTGAACAAGTGTTTGAGATAGTAAGAATATGGCAGTTAAAATGTTAAATACTTTCATAATCAAAAAAAATAAATAAAGTGTGAACGAATTACTGAATTTTAAATTAATAAAACATTAAAAAATAGGGATAATTAGCTAATTTTATCTGTTCAAATTCTTTTAGCATGGGAACAATGACAAACACTTTGATGATAGAAAAGGCAAAGACCTCCAAAATTAAGGATGTAGATTTCGACAATCTTTCTTTTGGAAGTATTTATACTGATCATATGCTCGTCTGCGATTATAAGGACGGTGAATGGAAAGCTCCAAAGATTGTCCCTTACCAGCCATTGACCTTGGACCCTTCGGCAAAAATATTTCATTATGGACAATCCATTTTTGAAGGAATGAAGGCCTATAAAGATGATGAAGACAATGTTTGGCTATTTAGGCCGTTGGAGAACTTTAAACGCTTGAATAAATCCGCCAAGCGAATAGCAATCCCAGAACTTCCAGAAGAATTTTTTATGGAAGGATTGACTACGCTTTTGCAAATTGAAAAAGATTGGATTCCAAAAAACCCTGGAAGCTCCTTATATATTCGCCCATTTATTTTAGCCTCTGGAACTGGTTTCCATGCTTCCCCGGCAGATGAATACAAATTTATTATTGCTTGTGCTCCATCTGGAGCTTATTTTTCTGGTAAGGTTAAGGTGTTAATAGAACAGAATTACTCTAGAGCTGCTAACGGTGGTGTTGGTTATGCCAAGGCTGGAGGAAATTATGCCGGGCAGTTTTATCCAACTCAATTAGCTATTGAAAAAGGCTACAATCAAGTTATTTGGACAGATGATAATGAGCATGAGTATATAGAAGAAGCTGGTGCCATGAATATTTTTGTTCGAATAAATGACACTTTGATCACTGGCCCAACTAGTGATCGCATACTTGATGGCATTACCCGCAAAAGTATTTTGGATATTGCAAAAGATGAAGGTATTGCTACCGAAGTGCGCAAAATATCCGTTACCGAAGTTGTAGAAGCGGCTAAAGCTGGAACCTTAAAGGAAATGTTTGGCGCCGGTACTGCTGCCGTTGTATCTCCAATAGCTTCTTTTGGCTACAAGGACAATGACTATGATTTACCAGATTTGGCGGATAGCTATGCCTCTAGACTTAAAAAGCGAATTACAGATATACAGTACAACCGAGCCGAGGATAAGTTTGGCTGGAGGTTTAAAGTACAATAAATAAAAAAGCGCCTTTTAGGCGCTTTTTTATTTATCCAACACTCCCTGAATGTTTGGTTTAAAATAGTTAGGCCCCTTAAGCACTTTTCCGTCTTCTCTATAAATAGGATTACCGTCCGTTCCTAATTTACTCATATTGCTTCTTTGAATTTCTTCAAAAACCTCTTCAATCTTGTGTTGCATCCCATGCTCCAAAATAGTTCCACAAAGAATGTACAGCATATCACCCAAAGCGTCAGCTACCTCAACTAAATCACCATCATTGGCAGCTTCCAAATATTCCTTATTTTCTTCATCCATAAGATTGAACCGCAACTCATTCTTAGCTTTTCCTAGATTGGCCTTTGGCTCTTTTAATACACCTAGACCAAAAGAATTATGAAATATTTCTACTGCCTTTATTTTACTTTCCATTACACTTGAATTGATTTAGCTTTGCGTAAAAATATAAAATATGTTCAGCACAGGACAATTAATTTTTGCAGCGCTTTTCTTTGTCATTTTCGTAGTGATTATAGCCCGATCCTACAGTAAGGACAAAACCATGCATAAAAAAAATTATAAAGGAGTAAAATGGGTTTTAATCTCTTTTATCACATTCGTGATTATTTTGTTCTTCATTAAATACTTTCTTAAAAATTAACAAGAACATTGATTTCCCTACAAAAATTGGGTGTTTTACAACTTTAATCAGAGTACAACTCGTATACTATAGGAAAAGACGTACTTTTGTTTAACATTAGTTTAGCATATTCAAATGGCAACCTTTTTCACAATTTTATTCGTTTTACTTGCTGTCAATTCAATTCTATTGATTTTTAGTATTAATGGAGCTAGGGAGAAGTCTAGGAAAACGATTCAAAAAATTTCAGAGGCTTCAGTTACCAAAATTCTCCCTAGTGAGTCTTCTGGGACCGAATACAAGAAAGCTGTATAGTTTGTACCTTTAGGGTATGAAGCAAGCTCTTCTGGTTTTTTTAGGCGGTGGGTTAGGTAGTGTTCTTCGCTATGTTATATCCAAGCCCTTAAACATTTTACTCCATAACTTCTTTCTAGGTACTTTTTTAGTCAACATTTTTGGCTGTCTACTTATTGGTGTTATCCTAGGGCTATCTTCAAGAAACAATTTACTTTCTATTAACAGCACTCTTTTCCTTGCAACTGGTTTTTGTGGTGGGTTTACAACTTTTTCCGCATTTGCCTTTGAAAAGCATAGCCTGTTAAAAAATAGTGAGCTTTTTCATTTTTCTGTTTATACCATAGCCAGTATTGTAGTCGGCGTTCTTGCTGTCGCTCTTGGCTTATGGCTCTCAAAACTAGGAGAGTAGTTATAAAATCAATTTTTCTTATTTGTTTTTGTTATTTATTGAACATTTTTCATTCATATCGATGATTTTTACTTTAAATCGTTGACATGTAATCTATAGGTTAAGAAAAAATCATTAAAAACTTAATAAAAGCATGTTTAAAATTAGATACCCCTAAAATTATAGGGGTATTTCTTTTTAAAATATAAAAATATACTCAACTACCTCCGTTTATACATGGTCTGTATTGAATTAACATATATTTGGCACATCAATTAACTACTTAATTATGAAAAAAGTCGAGGCAATTATTAGAAAATCAAAATTTGATGAGGTGAAAAAAGCGCTTCATGAAATTGAGGTGAACTTCTTCAGTTACTGGGACGTAACAGGAGTTGGCAATGAGAAACAAGGACATGTATATCGTGGTATTTCATATAGCACATCAGATATACAAAGAAGGTATTTGGTTATCGTGGTATCTGATGACTTCTTAGAACGTACTATAGAAACTTTACTGAGCTCTGCTTCCACAGGAAATGTAGGAGACGGTAAAATCTTTGTTTCTGATGTTATGGAAGCTTACAGAATAAGAACCAAGGAAAGCGGAAGCGCCGGAATAAACTAATCAACTAAACTAACTAACAATATTTAAAGATTATGGACGCAGGATTATTTACAGCAAATAACGTATGGATGATGGTTTGTACCGCCCTTGTGTTTTTTATGCACCTAGGTTTCTCTTTCTTAGAGATTGGTCTTACCAGACAAAAAAATACCGTTAATATTTTATTTAAAAATGTATTTATTATATGTGTAGGGTTACTACTCTATTATATAGGAGGGTTTAATTTAATGTATCCCGGTTTTGAAGACGGCGCTACAGGTTTCTTCAAATTTGCTGGGTTTGGAATTGCAGCTCCTGAAGGTGGAATGACACCCGAGTATGCAGATGGCGGGTATACCTGGTGGACAGATTTCTTGTTCCAAGGCATGTTCGCAGCAACAGCGGCAACAATTGTTTCCGGAGCAGTGGCAGAACGAATCAAACTAGGTGGTTTTATGATTTTTACCTTAATATATGTAGGCCTTGTCTACCCAATAGTAGGTTCTTGGCAGTGGGGTGGTGGTTTCTTATCCTCACTTTCTTATGGTGAAGCTGAAGGATTCTACGATTTTGCAGGATCTACCTTGGTTCACTCAGTAGGTGGATGGGGTGCTTTGATCGCTATTTATCTATTAGGTTCTAGAATTGGAAAATTTGGAGAAGATGGAAAACCAAAGGCAATTCCCGGACACAATTTGCCCTTGGCAGCAGCAGGTGTTCTTATCCTTTGGTTAGGGTGGTTCGGGTTTAATGGTGGATCAGTACTTTCAGGAGATCCAGCAGGCACTTCATTGGTATTGGTAACCACATGTTTGGCAGCAGCAGCAGGTGGTGTTTCCGCCTTCTTAACATCATGGATTAAATACAAAAATTTTGATTTAACCATGTTCTTGAATGGCATTCTTGGAGGATTGGTTGGTATTACTGCTGGCGCAGACCAAATGTCACCAAATGAAGCAGTGATTATTGGACTTCTTGCCGGTGTTATCATTGTATTTGGTGTCGCGCTTATCGATAAGATTAAGCTTGATGACCCCGTAGGAGCTGTTGCAGTTCACTTAATTTGCGGTATCTGGGGCACTTTAGCCGTTGGTATTTTTGGAGAACTTGCCGGGATGGACCAATTTTTAGTGCAATTGGCAGGTGTAGGCGCAGCAGCAACATTTTGTTCCCTTACTGCATTTATTATACTATTTATCATAAAGAAGGTTTCTGGACTGCGGGTTTCCGAAGAAGAAGAATTGGAGGGCTTGGATATCCACGAACATGGTATGGATGCGTACGCTGACTTTAGAATGAATCAACATTAATATATAAAGGAAACGGAGCGTTTGGCAGAACGCTCCGTTAAATAACCTTTTCAACTACAATACTCAATTAAAAATTAAAGCTCTTTATAAGAGCACCTAAATAATTAAGATTATGAAAACGATTATAAACACAAAGTACATAAAAAATTTAGCTTTTACAGCTTTAGCTCTGGTATCTCTAACTGTATTTGCGCAGGAAGAAGAAGAGGTAAAACCAAAATTTGAATTTAGTGGAACTGTAGATGCTTATTACAGAACCAATCTTACTGCCCCAAACGGGGAAGATGCTATTGCCCCTGGTTCTTCATTCGCCAATTTGGATGGATTTGCTCTTGGCATGGCAAATGTAATTGCCGCTTATGAAGGAGAAAAGGTTGGATTTGTTGCTGATTTGGTTTTTGGCCCAAGAGGAACCGATGCAATTTTTGCTTCGCCTCAATATTCAGCCACTGGAGACATTGTTAATCAGTTGTATGTATATTGGAATGTAAGCGATGCAGTAACGTTGACTTTTGGAAATTTCAATACTTTTTTGGGTTATGAGGTGATTTCTCCTGCTGCCAATTTCAACTATAGTACTTCCTATTTATTTTCATACGGCCCATTTAGCCATACAGGTTTAAAAGCAGACTTTGATTTAGGCAATGAATGGTCCGCTATGCTTGCTGTTATGAACCCAACAGATTTAACAGAACTTAATGGTACTGGAGATTATGCTGTTGGTGCACAATTAGGGTATTCAGGTCAATTTTTGAATTTCTTATACAGCCAAGGAGGATTTGAAATTGATTATACTGGAGGTTTTGATCTAAGTGAAGATTTTTTCTTGGGGATAAATGCCGCTCACTTTAGCCAAGAAGATGATGGAGGTAGCTTTACCGGAGCTGCTCTTTATCCTCAATACACAACTTCAGAAAACTTTACCATTGGTTTACGCGGAGAATACTTCATGACTGGAGACGCTTTTGGTAATGGCGCTGGAATAGGCTCCGATGCTGATGGAGATGCAAGTGTATTTGCTGTAACGCTTACAGGAAGTGCCACCATTGGTGATTTGATTCTTAAACCAGAAATAAGATTGGACAGCACTTCTGAAGATGCTTTTATAGATAATGATTTGGAAGCAACTGGCAGTTTGGCATCAGTTCTTTTTGCAGCTATATATTCTTTCTAGACCCAAAAAAATATTTTAATGCTAATAGAAAGCCTTACTCCCAAAGGGATTAAGGCTTTTTTAGTCTCTTTTGAAGTCTTTCACTCCTGCTCTCATATTAGTTCTCAAATAATTTTGCCTTGGCACTAGAGGGCAGGAGTACTTTTTATTGTACACACAATAAGGGTTGTAAGCCCTGTTAAAATCAATTAAGATGGTGTTTCCGTCTGGAATGGTCAAATCAATATAACGTCCTCCCCCATAAGTTTCTGTACCGTTGGTTTCGTCCAAAAATGGTAGAAAAAGATAATCTTTATACTCTTCTGTATCCATTAAATCCAAGGTTTGGTAAACCTCTAGCTTGTGTTTAATTCCGTTAAGCTCAAAATGTGCAATCCCATAAACAACTTCCTCAGTTTTCTCATCAGTGGTGGTAGCAAGTAAAAACGGAATAGCATCTGGAGTTCTCTCGAGTCTGGCCATCACAATATAATTGGTGTCAGGCTCAAAAAAATCTAATCCGTCAAAATCCTTTCTGTATCTATCTGGCAGAGGAGATGTTTCAGGGTTTTTGAAAGTAGCATTTAACTCTTTCTGAAAATCTAATATTCCCCTGATTGTAGACGATTTAACTTGCATCTCACTGGCAGAAGTATGATATTTTTTATCTGGCTTGCATGCCAAAATCAAAAAAGAAAAAATAAACATCCAATATTTCATCTACTCAAAAAATTTATGGTAAAAGTAACGGAAATCATTCTTAATAGTACCTTAGCGATAGCTCTCCAATTTAAATTGTTTACAAAATGAAAAAAAGCGCACTTCTTTTAATACTCCTTATGTTTTCGATTTCTTGTATGAATAAAAATCAAGATGGAGATGTACTAAACACAACTCAACGAAAATTTCCAGAACTGGCGGCTGATAGATACAATGTAGCATTCTTGATTATGGATGGAGTATATAATACAGAATTCACAGCTCCATATGATATTTTTCAGCACACTCAATACCGAAAAGGAATTAAGGCCATGAATACCTTTACCGTTGCCAATACCTTGGAAGCGGTAACTTCTTTTGAAGGCGTGCGGTTTCTTCCAGATTTTGATTATACAAAAGATTCCATACCCAATATCGACATTCTTGTAGTGCCAAGCGCTGAACATCATTTAGATTCAGATTTAAAGGACAGCACTATGTTGAATTTTGTAAAAAAGGTGAGCAAAGAGGCCCTTTTTGTTACTTCACATTGTGATGGAGCATTTGTTTTGGCCAAAACAGGGATTTTGAACGAGGTAGTTTCCACAACTTTTCCTAGTGATATTGAGAAATACAAAGCCATGTTTCCCCAATTAAAAGTTAAGGATAGTGTTCTATTTGTGCATGACGGAAAGTTCATCACCTCGGCCGGTGGGGCCAAAAGTTTTGAAGCTGCCCTGTACCTATGTGAATTTCTTTATGGAAAGGAAATTGCAGAATCCATTGCTGGAGGTTTGGTAATTGATTGGGACCTAAATAGCTTTCCAAGAATCATTCCTCAATAATCTCGTAACGTGCATCCTTTAGGTACTTTTCAACAAGTGCATTGAACTTTGGTGTAATTCTAAGCAAGGCAGTACCTTCTAAACCATACAACTTATCGGAATCTTTGAACCCATTTTTTAGCGCTTCTTCCAAGTAAAACAATGCCGTTCCAAAATCTTCATTTTTTGAACTTAACGATATTGTCTCTAAGTAAAAGTCAAAGTTTTGAGGCTCTAAAATTGTCTTTAGCATATATAAGAGCGCCAAGGCATCCTCATCTATCAATGCTTCAGATTTTACAATATCTATATTGTCCTCTGTCAGTGCATTGATGTAACCGAGCAGACGATTCCCCATTTCCTTCTCATAGATATTATTCCCTGAAATAAACTTATCTATTTCACTCTTCTGGTAATTCCACCAACCAAGATTGTTGAAATTATGAGTAATTACATCCTCTTCTATATAATATTGATAATCTTCTTTCAATAAGGATTCTTTGAACAAAGCCGCATTTTCCGCTCTTCGCATGGTTCTATAACGCTGGTCCTTCCTTATGTTTTTTTGAATTTGCCTTAGGGAATCCAAATTTTTATGAGCACCATAAATTGACATCATTTCCCCTAAATATCGCTCAGCCAAAAGCAACTTTTGAGCATTTTTCAACCTGTTCACCTTGATAATATCTTCCCTAAGCGCCTTTTCAATATAGCTGGAATCCCTTACCGCAAAACCCTTTGCCATTGCAGCCAAAGTAAACAGTTGCAGTGATTTCTTCAAATAACCAATATTTGGCCATTCTGTTTGTTCCTCGTGCAATAAAACTTGATTTGGAAATCTAAATCTGTCCAAAACCTTTTTGGCCGCAAGTATTTCAGTAAAATTAAAGTCATTCTTGTTTGTGATGCCAATAAAATGAAATGGGCGCTTAACATTCAGCAACTCAGTATTGGCAATGGAAGAACCAATAGAAACAACCCCTTTCACATCTTTTATGAAAACAGGCACTAGGTTGGCAAAGCGTGCGCCCGACGAGGCTCCTGCAGTATAAATACGTTCTCTGTGAATAGGGAGCATCCCTACTACTTTGCTAAGCACCTTGCCTGCTTTGACTATACTGTTAGACAGCGAAATACTATCCAAAACCCTTGGTGCAGCAAGGACATAACCTTCATCTTCCGCAGCTTGGACAAACATTGAAAGCGCTTGTTTTTCTTTTCCCTCTAAGTCAAAGATCAACAAAAGGGGCCATTTTTTTTCTGTAGTAAAGTCCGTTGGCAAATAAAGAGAAAAGGTATCTGGAATAGAATCTTGGACTGGAAGAGCATCCAAGATTGTCCCCTTTTTCAATACCATTTGTTGCGAAAAACCATGTTGCAACATGAATACGATAAGAAAAAGTAAAACATATTTTTTTTTCATAACTCTTTTACTACAAAAATCTGGCCAAAAAAAGTTTTGGGCCACTTAAAAATAGTTGAAAATTACTGGAATACCTTATTGGCCTTTATAGGACCATTCGCCACAATATTTGATAAAACAATATGTGTTCTGCATTCACCATAAACGATCAATTCATCAATAAATTTTTCTAAATGAAATTGATCTTTTAATACCACCTCCATAATTATATTGTCATTCCCCGTAATACGATAACAATTAACCACCTCCTGAAACGATTTTACCTTAATTAGAAAAGGTTTTAGTTTGCCCATGAATGCCCGTAACATAATAATTGCTTTTAATTGATGTCCTGCCATGGCGTATGAAACATTGGTCCCATAACCTTCTATGACACCAAGATCTTCCATCTTTTTAACGCGTTCTGCAACAGCGGGAGGAGTTAGTCCAACTTTGCGACCAATATTGGCGAAAGATTCCCTCGCATTTTCCTGCAAACACCCCAAGATTTCCCAATTTAACTCATCTATCTTCATATCTAAAGTAAAAAACAATTAAATTTTGTAATCAAAAGCAAAATATTGATTATGCTTTAAAAAACAAAGTTAAGTTATCTTTTTCATATGTAATTTTATATCCATTAATTGCTTTGAAAAAAATGGAGAGGAATTCTTTAAATTCTCTAGGAGTATATCGTAAATCACTGGCCTTACGCGATTTGAGCGAAGCCGTTGCTTCCTATTTTTCTTGTAACAGAGATATGCTGTCCTTAAGAAAGTATGATAGTATTCGTAATGACATCACCCAATCTTTAATGACAGATGCCGTCCTCATTACCAAAGAGGTGGAGCAAGCCGCTTTAAGCAATTCATATTCCGTAAGGATGAAGAGTTTGACTTTCATTAATATCATGACCCGCAATATTCTTGCCTATTGCAACGGACTTGAAAGAGACGGTGTTAAAGAAAAAGAATACCTAAACCTTTTAAGAAAGGAGATTAAAGTTTTTAGAGGTTCTTTTAAAAAATGGAGAAAGTCTTTTCAAAATGGAAACGACTAATCAATCTTTTCTTTAAAACTTACATATTACGTCTGTATTGCCCTCCTACTTGAAACAATGCTTTTGTAATCTCTCCCAACGAGCAATATTTGGTCACTTCCATCAGCTTTTCAAATAGATTTTCATTTTTTACTGCAGTCTGCTGAAGTTGTTCCAACTGTTTTTCTGTTTCCGCCTTGTTACGGACCTTTAAATTCTGTAATGTTACAATTTGATTTTTCTTTTCTTCTTCAGTGGCCCTAATGACCTCTGCCGGGAGTATTGTTGGCGAGCCTTTAGAGCTTAAAAAGGTATTCACTCCAATTATGGGGTATTCACCAGAATGCTTTAAGGTTTCATAGTGCAAGCTTTCCTCTTGAATTTTTGAGCGTTGGTACATTGTCTCCATTGCACCCAAAACCCCACCTCGTTCAGTGATTCTATCAAACTCCAATAGAACGGCCTCTTCCACCAAATCCGTTAACTCTTCAATAATAAATGAGCCCTGTAACGGGTTTTCATTTTTGGCCAAGCCCAATTCCTTATTGATTATCAATTGGATAGCCATTGCTCTGCGGACAGATTCTTCTGTAGGTGTTGTAATCGCCTCATCATAGGCATTGGTATGAAGCGAATTACAATTATCATAAATCGCATAAAGCGCTTGCAACGTGGTTCTTATGTCATTAAAGTCAATTTCTTGAGCATGCAAGCTCCTCCCAGATGTCTGAATATGGTATTTTAACATTTGAGCTCTAGAATCCGCCGCATATTTTTCTTTCATGGCCTTTGCCCAAATCCTTCTTGCCACCCGTCCTATTACCGCATATTCGGGATCTACTCCGTTAGAGAAAAAGAACGAGAGATTTGGACCAAACTTATTAATATCCATTCCTCTACTTAGGTAGTATTCCACATACGTGAACCCATTTGATAATGTAAAGGCCAACTGGGTAATTGGGTTTGCCCCGGCCTCTGCAATATGATATCCGGAAATGGAAACGGAATAGAAGTTACGTACTTGATGTTCTATAAAATATTCTTGAACATCACCCATTAACCTCAATGCAAACTCAGTGGAAAATATACATGTATTTTGCGCTTGGTCTTCTTTTAAAATATCTGCTTGCACAGTCCCCCTCACCTGATTCAAGGTATCCCTTCTTATTTTATCATATACAGTTTTGGTTAAGACCTGATCACCAGTAACACCCAACAGCATTAGTCCCAATCCATTGTTCCCTTCTGGTAGCTCCCCTAAATAAAAAGGTCTTTTGGTTTTTTTTTGTTTAAAAATAGATTCTATTTTTTGTTCGATTTCTTTTTCCAGCCCATTTTCCCTGATATACTTTTCACAGTTTTGATCGATGGCTGCATTCATAAAAAATGCCAACAACATAGGAGCAGGGCCATTAATGGTCATGCTTACGGAAGTCATTGAATCGCTTAAATCAAAACCAGAGTATAATTTCTTGGCATCGTCCAAGCAACAAATAGAAACTCCTGCATTTCCAATTTTTCCATAGATATCTGGCCTATGGTTTGGATCATTACCGTAAAGTGTAACCGAATCAAAAGCTGTGGAAAGCCTTTTTGCCGGCATGTCTAAACTTACATAATGAAACCGTCTGTTTGTACGTTCCGGACCACCCTCACCGGCAAACATTCTTGTTGGATCCTCTCCTACTCTTTTAAAAGGATATAATCCTGATGTATAAGGAAATTCACCTGGTACATTTTCTTGCAATCCCCATCTAAGAATGTCTCCCCAAGCTTGGTATTTTGGCAATGCTACTTTTGGTATTTTGCTATGGGAAAGGGATTCTGTATGTGTTTTAATATTGACTTCTTTGCCCCTAACCTTAAAAGAATAAATTTCAGATTTATATCTGTTTACCTTTTCTTGCCATTTTAAAATAGATTCCCAGTGATGAGGATCTAGATTCATTTTTACTTTATCAAATTGCCCCAATAACAATTTCACGAACGGGGTTTCCTCATTCTGAACCTGTCCAAGAATTGCATCATTATCAAGTCCTGATTTTATCAAATGAGATGTATTGTTCTCGCTAGAAATAACCGACAAAATGGTTTGGTGTATCCCGTATAACTTTTGTGCAACAACAACTTGTTCTTCAACTTTTCTATCATAGGTCCTGTTGCTCTCAGCTATTTCAGACAGATATCTTGTTCTTGCCGGAGGAATAACAAATACTTTCTCCGCCATTTCATTGTCCACCTCAAAGTTTGAATCTAATTTTGATTCTGCTTTTGTAACCAATGTATCCATCACCACCTTGTAAAGCTTGTTCATTCCAGGGTCGTTGAATTGTGAAGCAATTGTTCCAAAAATGGGTAAATCGTCCTGGTCAACATCCCACAATCCATGATTACGCATATATTGCTTTTTCACGTCGCGCAAAGCATCCAAAGCTCCTCTTTTATCAAATTTGTTTATGGCCACGACATCGGCAAAATCCAGCATGTCAATTTTTTCAAGTTGAGTAGCCGCTCCAAATTCCGGGGTCATCACATATAAAGAAACATCGCTGTGCTCTAAAATCTCGGTATCTGACTGACCAATACCAGAGGTTTCAAGAATTATCAAGTCAAAATTAGCCGCTTTAAGTACCTGAACGGCTTCCGCAACATGTTTGGAGAGGGCCAAATTGGATTGTCTAGTAGCCAAGGAGCGCATGTACACTCGTTCATTATTAATGGCATTCATTCTAATCCTGTCCCCCAACAATGCTCCACCAGTCTTTCTCTTGGAAGGGTCTACAGAAATTATTCCAATATGCTTCTCTGGAAAATCACTCAAAAATCTTCTGACCAACTCATCCACCAAACTAGATTTTCCAGCCCCGCCAGTTCCCGTTATTCCAAGAACCGGAACCTTTTTATGCACTTTATTTATTTCATTTTCATGTTCTTCAAAAGCTTCGTGCCTATTTTCCGCCAAAGAAATAAGCCGTGCTATCGTATTTACCTGTTTCTCTAAAAGTAATTCAGGCAAGTTGGTTCCTTTTGGTATTTCCAAATTGGGTACTTCCGTATCGCAACGTTTTACCAAATCATTGATCATTCCTTGAAGACCCATTTCCCTACCGTCATCAGGTGAATAGATTCGTTCTATTCCATAATCCATCAAATCCTTGATTTCTTCTGGAAGGATTACCCCTCCTCCTCCTCCAAAGATTTTAATATGACCTGCATTTTTTTCTTTGAGCAAATCGAACATATACCTGAAGTACTCATTGTGCCCTCCTTGGTAAGAAGTCATTGCAATAGCGTTGGCATCTTCTTGTATAGCACAATTAACCACCTCCGCCACACTTCTATCATGACCTAAATGAATCACTTCGACCCCAGTAGATTGTATTATCCGTCTCATGATGTTGATAGCAGCATCATGACCATCAAACAATGAAGCGGCGGTAACAATTCTAATTTTGTTTTTAGGTTGATATGGCTTTGATTGTTCCATTGATAATAAAGGGTCTATTTTAGGTGTGCAATTTACAGAAAATGCAACTTATAATTGATTTTGATTAGAATTTTATAAAAATGGATAAGGCTTTGACTTACTTTTTTTGAATATCATAATTTTACCTAGCTAAATAACCATCATGAAGCTAACAATACTCATCCACTGTCCCGATCAATCCGGAATAATAAGCTCCGTCACGCATTTTGTTCATGAGTACAAGGGCAATATCATCTATCTGGATCAACATGTAGACAAAGAGGCCGGGGTATTTTTTATGAGGTTGGAAAGTGAATTTGAAAATGAAATAGACATATCCTTTTTCAAACAATCTTTTGAAAAAAACTTGGCCCAAAACTATAAAATGAAATGGAGCTTGCACCGGGATGGGGAAAAACCTAAAATGGCCATTTTTGTTTCTAAGTACAATCACTGTATCTACGATTTATTAAGTCGATATCATTCAGGGGAATTATTGGTCGATATTCCATTCATCGTAAGCAATCATCAAGACTTAAAATATATAGCAGATCAGTTTCAAATTCCTTATTATCATATACCGGTTACCAAACAGACCAAAACCTTAGCAGAGGAAAAACAATTAGAGCTGTTAAAAGAATATAATGTAGACTTTATTGTACTTGCAAGATATATGCAAATTCTATCATCCAAAGTGATCGATGTTTTTCCAAAAAGAATAATAAATATCCACCATTCCTTTTTACCTGCATTTGCTGGGGCAAAACCATATCATGCAGCTTTTGAGAGAGGAGTGAAGATTATTGGAGCAACCAGTCATTACGTAACAGCAGAATTAGATGCCGGTCCAATTATTGAGCAGGATGTAACAGCGGTTTCCCACTCACATTCCATCAAGGATTTTATATCAAAAGGTAGAGATTTGGAAAAAATTGTGCTTTCTAGGGCGGTTCAACTCCATGTAGCCAGAAAAACAATAGTCTACAATAACAAAACCGTGATTTTTTCTTAAAAAGATTCCTGGAAAATTCTATTTCTTCAGCTTTAGCAGTAATTTCACTTTAACTATAAATACTTAAACATGAAACGAATACTGCTATGTTTATTGGTGTTTCAACTTATGGGTTGCGCTGAACTACAACAAGTTGTAAATCAATTACCACAGGGAACAACCGGCATTGGAAATGCTGAAATAGCCCAAGGCCTCCGAGATGCACTTAATCTTGGTATTGAAAAACAGGTAAATAAATTGACCATAAAAGATGGTTTCTTTAAAAATGAACTGGTTAAGATTTTATTGCCAGAAGAGTTAAAGAAAGTTGATAAAACCCTTAGAGATATAGGTTTGGGTAATTTAGCTGACGAAGGACTCCGCGTGCTAAATAGAGCAGCAGAAGACGCAGTCAATGAAGCTACCCCCATTTTCGTCGATGCAGTAAAAGGAATCACATTTAACGATGCTAGGCAAATCTTGCTTGGAAATGATAATGCTGCAACATCCTACTTGGAACAAACTACCAAAACAAAGCTTTATGAAAAGTTTAATCCAGTAATTAAAAATTCATTTGCAAAAGTAGGTGCAGATCAAATTTGGAACAACCTTATAACCAAATACAACAAATTGCCATTAACCAACGACGTAAATCCAGATTTAACGGATTATACTACCCAAGAAGCTTTAGATGGTGTTTACAAAATGATCGCTGTTGAAGAAAAGGAAATTAGGACTAAAATTTCATCAAGAACAACAGATTTGTTAAAAAAGGTCTTTGCTTTGCAAGATTAATTATAATTTTTTCTTAATTATGCAATAACGATGCAGTTTAATCGTTATTATCTCAATAAAAAGAGGAAATTATAACAAAATCCTAAAGTTAAATTAACCTTGGCTACAGGGTTATGATAGAATTTTGCAACAAATTATCTGAGTTAGCATTTTTTTGAGTTAGTTAGTTTAAACCGGTGTTCGCACCGGTTTTTTCATTTTATACAACTTACTATAAATCAGTGCTTTATTATCTATAATGTAGGAAGTAAAAAAAAGCCTCAAAAGGTAAACTATTATCGGGAGTTACTTTTTTTAAGATTTATTTAACATTTTGAGTCTGTTAAATCAGTAATTTCAAAGAAGGCTAATTCACTAACTTAAAATGAGAAAATCAGATTTCCTTGTTTTTCTATTCTTCCTATTATGTATGTCTTGCATAGCAAAGACATACAAAAATGGTGCCGAATTTGAGGATAAATTAGCTCCCCTCGTACTTCAAGATTCCCTAGAATGGGCGGATTATTATTACAATATACACCGATACAAAAAGGCTATTTCCATTTACAAAAAGAACCTGAACAATCCGAACATTGCAAAAACCCATATCCTTAAAAAATTAGCTTTAAGTGAAGCTGCCCTTGAAAATTCATCCAAGTCCACGGCCAGCTTAAATGACTATTTGCAACTAGATTTTAATCCAAATTTTCTATTAAACGAAGGTTTTGACCCAATAAGAGAATCGAAAGATTTTAAAAACATATCTGAAACTGTGATACCAAGGGTCACCACCTGGTCCTTGTTATATCTATTTGTTGCTATAATAGGGTTCTATGTAGTTCTGCTTATACTATTAAACAGGCAAATACATCCTACTTCTCGATTTTTAATAGCAGTTTTTATTTTCATTCACTCGTTTTTCATTTTACACTTGTGCATCAACAGGGCCAATTATTACTTTGAGTACCCACATACATATTTAATGTCTACTTGGGCCTCCTTTTTGTACGGACCGTTATTATATTTCTATTTTAAAAATACTTCTGAGAAGTACTCTTTTAAACCTTCTGATATATTGCATCTGATACCCACGGTACTTTTAGTAGCATATCTTACACTCAATGTATATGCTTTTTCTGGAGAAAGTAAGGTGCAGCTAATGCTTTCTAGACTTCAAGAAGGGTTAAATCCGCAAGATTCCAGCAAGCTTGCCCTATTGGTGGTTTTAAAAATTGTTTCTCTAACCGTTTACGGTTATTTTATTAGAAAAGTTTACCTGAAGAGCAAAAATGAAAAGCTTTTAGGGGCAAAAAATCAAATATGGCAAAAGAATGTTTATCACATACATATATTTTATGTTTTGACGTATACCGCATACGGCTTCGTGATCATCAACGGCTTTAAAAATGGGATTTTGTTTGATGCTTCTGTTGCCGCCATGGCCTTAATGGTTATTTACGTAGGGTATTCAGCCAACATTCAACCAGATGTTTTTAGTGGGGCCTATGCCTATACAAACAGATTGTTTCCTAAATATGAAAAATCTGGATTAACACCTAGCCTCTCCCATGAACTCAAGGAGAATCTTTTGCATCTTTTTGCTGTTGATAAGATCTATAAAGAGAACAACATAAGTTTGGATATGGTGGCACAAAAACTAAATACCACTCGCCATAATGCCTCGCAAATAATAAATGAGCATTTTAACGTTAGTTTTCATGAATTTGTAAATATGTATCGGATCAAGGAAGCAAAACAATTGCTTATAGATGATAAATCGCGTAGATTAAATATCATCAATGTTGCTTATGAGGTTGGGTACAACAACAAGGTCACATTCAACAAAGCGTTCAAAAAAGATACGCAGCTTACCCCTAGCCAATATCAAAGAAATGTAGCTAGCGCATAACACAAAAAATTAGTAAACATAAATCGGTTGGGTAAAAGTTTATAAGATGTTGCTCCAAGACCTTGGGTTTCCAGTATCTTAAATCCTAATACAGCTCATTAGGACACTTTACAAGATTCTTCGGTTTCATTTTAGGGTAATTATTTGAATTAGTCATCAACATGCTAGTGGGCTGTTTTACCTCTTTTTATACAATCCGTCAAAAGCAGTGTTAACTACCTTGTTCCCTTCCAGCACTTCCCAAAGTTGCCTTACGGTACCATCCTCATTTTTGGTCCATGTAATTCTGTTTACATATTTTTTTCCATCTTCCTTGGCAAACTCATCCGAAGACAGTATCATTTGATTGCCTACCCTATTCCCTTTAAGTTTTAGGTATGTTCCTGCATTGTCAATCCAAAGTTGTTCCCATTGTTTGGTCGTTGTATTGAAAAAATTAAGACTTGTTCCGGTAAAACCAGAACTCGCGCTGGTCCAATTCTCCCGAATGACGCATTCACCTTCCTCTTTGCTAATCTTGCTTTTCCCAGCGGCTGTGTCATTATTTGAGTTTGTAACATCCCATTCTCCTATCCAAAAATCAAAAGCTGAATGATCCGGAGAACAACATGTGCACGGCTTGTCATCTTGGGCATTCGCTAAAAAAGAAATGAAGAAAACCGCTACTAGACATAACTTTTTCATATTCTACTATTTTATGTTTTGTAAATAATTGATCACTTTTTCATTAAACACCATTGGTTCTTCAACATTTACTACGTGCCCACAGTTTTCGATCACAAACAATGTAGATGCAATATGCGAGTCCACAACTTTCTTAATTGTTGGCAGAAACAAATAATCTTCTCCTCCCATAATATAGTACGTTGGAATCTTAATATCAACCGCTCTAAAAAAACGCAACAAAGGGTTAATTTCAGAGGTCAACTTAAACCATCTGATAAATTCCTTTTGATATAATTTTTTGGCCTCCCTAACAAATAGCAATCTAGATTCTCTATGGTTTTTGTTTGGCATAATTACAAACGCAAAAAATTTGTACAACCAGATATAGGGCACTATCGATTTAAAAACAACTCCCAACCGCATTAGAATTTGGGAACGAAGGTTAAGCTTCATTATAGCACCTCCCATTACCATGCTCTTAACTCTATCCGAATATTTCTCCGCTAGATTCCTAATGAGAATCGTTCCTAGGGATATTCCAATAAAATGGGAAGCTTTAACCCTCTCATGGTCTAGTACTTCAATTATATCTGCAGTAATGGAATCAAAAGTATACTTTTCGCTAAATGCATCCTTAATATTGGGTTTAGAGTTGCCATGCCCTCTTAAATCCAAAAGAAGTATATTAAAATGCTTTTTAAAATCTCTTATTTGTTTATACCAGATTGTAGAACTGCCCCCTGCTCCATGAACAAATGTGACCCATTCCTTTGATGTTTTGTGCTGATATTTTGTGTAGTGAAGCAATTCCTTTTTTTATAAATGTACGTTAATTTTTTACTTGGAAATGGCAAGGTTTAAGCCTTGGAAGGCCGAATTTAGTTAAATTTTAGATAAAGTACCTGATTTCTAGATGTATACACTCCATTCCCATAGTCCGTAGCCTTGTTTTCAACGTATCTTTGTTATAACAAATCTTATAGAATGAAAAATCAGTATTGTAGAGTTGGAGCTGTGACTCCAATTACCAGCGGAAATCAGGCCGTGTCCATTTTAGAGTTCAGATATCAAAGTTTTATTGAAAAAGCGGCGGACGCAACTTACATGGACACCAACCTAGGTGAATTTTTTAAGAAAAAAGCTCAAGGAATTAAAAAAGTATTAGAGAATTTAGGTTAGGCAATTATTATAGCTTACCCAATTCAACCTCCATTTCTTGCTGTATATTTCTTGCTTTGTTAGCTGCTTCCTTGGCAAAATCTTCCCCCTGAGAAGCATATAATATACCTCTTGAAGAGTTTACGAGTAGCCCTACATTTTTAGTTATCCCATATTTACAGACTTCCTGTAAATTACCTCCTTGCGCCCCAACTCCTGGAACCAGTAAAAAACTTTCTGGAACAATCTGTCTTACTCCCTCTAAATAAGATGCCTTGGTCGCTCCTACCACATACATTAAATTTTCAGCGTTCTTGTACGTCTTGGATCTTTCCAAAACCTCTTTGTACAATTCATGGTTTCCAACATTTTTAGTCTGAAAATCAAAAGCTCCTTGATTGGATGTAAGTGCCAACAAAATGGTATGCTTGTCCTTAAATTCCAAGAATGGCTCTACAGAATCCCTGCCCATATATGGTGCAATGGTGATAGAATCAAAATTTAGAGCTTCAAAAAATGCTTTGGCATACCTGGTTGAGGTGTTTCCAATATCCCCTCTTTTGGCATCTGCAATGGTAAACATTTCAGGATGTTTTTCATTTAGATACTCCATAGTGCGCTCCAAAGACTTCCAGCCTTGCAAACCGTAAGCCTCATAAAAAGCAATGTTTGGTTTGTATGCAACACAAAATTGGTGGGTTGCATCTATAATTGCCTTATTGAATGAAAAAATTGGGTCTTTATCGCCAAGTAAATGTTTTGGTATTTTGGCTAAATCTGTATCCAAACCAACACACAGAAAAGATTTTTTTTCGAAAATTTGGCCTACTAGGTCTTTAGTGGTCATACATTAAAAAATCTCAGATGCTTCTTTCAGTTTCTCGGTATTCTCAACCAGCATCAATTCATCAATAATTTTCTGAACATCTCCATTGATTATGTTTTGTAGATCATACAACGTTAATCCAATCCTATGATCTGTGACCCTACCTTGTGGGTAATTATAGGTCCTAATTTTTGCAGAACGGTCACCACTACTTACTTGAGAATTACGTTTAGCAGCATCCTCTTCCTGTTTCTTGGCCAACTCTAAATCGTAAAGTCTTGAACGAAGAACCTTGAATGCCTTTTCCTTATTTTTGTGCTGGGATTTTTGATCTTGGCACTGCGCCACCAAACCTGTGGGAATGTGGGTTAAACGAACAGCAGAATAGGTCGTGTTTACCGATTGTCCTCCTGGTCCTGAAGAACAGAAAAAATCAATACGTACATCTTTTGGTTCTATTTGAACATCAAAATCCTCTGCTTCGGGAATTACCATTACCGTAGCTGCGCTTGTATGCACCCTGCCCTGTGTTTCTGTTTGTGGAACACGTTGCACGCGGTGTACACCCGCTTCAAACTTAAGCGTACCATAAACATCTTCTCCAGAGACTTCAAAATGAATTTCCTTATAGCCCCCACTCGTGCCTTCGTTTAAGTCAATAATATTGGTTTTCCAACCTTTGGACTCGCAATATTTTGAATACATGCGGTACAAATCTCCTGCAAAAATACTGGCTTCATCCCCTCCGGTTCCTGCTCTGATCTCCATAACAACATCTTTCTCATCTTCTGGGTCCTTCGGTATCAATAAGAATTTTATTTCCTCCTCTAGCTTTGGAAGTCCACTCTTGGCTTCATCCAACTGCATTTTGGCCATTTCCAGCATTTCTGCATCGCTCCCATCAGAGATTATCTCTTCTGCCTCATTAATGTTATTGGTCAGTTCAAGATATTGATCACGTTTATCAACAAGTGTTTTAAGGTCCTTATATTCCTTATTGAGCTTTACATATCTTTTCTGGTCCGCAATGATATCTGGTTGTATAATAAGGTCGGAAACCTCATCAAAACGTTGTTTTACAATATTGAGTTTGTCAAGCATAAATCAATCCACGTTAGTATTGCGAATTTACGGTTTTTGATTGGATTGTATTTTTTGAAATAAATCAACTAGTTCCCTACAAAAGTAGCCCCAAGTGTTAGTATATAAGCGTCAAGGCCATCGCTTCTATCGTACTTGTTGAATCTCAAATCGATAGTTTTCAATCCGAAGGTTAAAATCTTGGAATTGGCAAAGATATCCTTGTATTGAACGCCCATTCCATACTGATGCGCATCATATTTGGACAAATCATAATCCGAAGTATAAAATTCAAAAGTGGAAACCGCATCTTCTTTTGCGTAAAAGTAATCGGCTGCAGATTGTGTATAGTATCTGTAGGTTGGATACAGCGTAAATTTATCGGTAAGTTTAAGTGGCACCTCTATGCTCGCCGTATGCGAAGTAATTCCCCAATCATCCCAGTAAAATCTGTAATACGACCGCAAAATCACAAAATCGTTTACATAATAATTCAATCTTCCACCAAATGGAATTTTAAACCTTGTATCTGGCAACCGTTCCACATCATCGGCCAGTTGAAAGTCATCAATAAAAAAGTTTTCTGTGTCACCAAAGTAAACCCGTTGAAAGGGTGTGCTCAATAATCCATTTTGAGATACTACATCCATAAAAAGTGCACCTTGCAATTTCTTTCCCAAGATTTGGGAAAAACTCAATGATACGGAATATGAATTTCTATTTTCTTTATCAAATACTGTAAAATTAGGGTTGTAAGTGCCATTTCCCGTAATTCTATCATCAAAGAAGCCTTCACGGAGCTCAATTGGGTAAATGGCATTCCACTTGTCTAAAAATACACGTCCGCTTAAGGTGATTTCTGTATTTTTTTCATTGAAAAGCCTAGAGTAACTTCCACCAAAACCAATTGAAAAATAGTCGTATTCTGTTGAAAAGTAGGCGTTTGCGCTCCAAATTGAATTTCTATCTTCTGAGCTATGTTGGTAACTTGGGTTTATATAAGCCAAAAGGTCTTTTCTGGATTCACCCGAAGAAGCATCAAAAGGTGAGGTATTGACAATGCCGCCATCTAATGGGTTAACGTTGCTTGATGACGCCGAGGTGTAGGCGGACAATCCCACATCAACAGTAAGCACATCATTTTCATTCATTGGCATTCGCAATACGATGGTAGAGGTTGCATCTGTAAGCTCTTCAGTACCTTCACCGCCCGTTACCGCGGCATTTTGCCCATCCTGACTGTAATAACTAAAAAGGACATCTATTTCGCTGGTTTCTAAAACTCTTTTTTGATAGGATGTATTGTTCTGTTGTGCCCATCCCATTGAAAAGAAAAGGAAGAAAACAAGAGTATATTTTGCTTTAGAAAAATTTAAGGGTTTCAAATAGACAGGTTTTATGTCGAACATTTTAATTACAGCCACAGCCACCTCCTGTTTTACCACCATTGGCTCCTGCAGACGCTTCCCTGTAAATTTGGAAGTTCGTTTCAAAACGCTCGGATGCTTTAGCACCCAACTGCATTTCAATGTCATTTATATAAACCTTGTCGTACTCGCGCACCACCACGCAAGAACTAGAGAGGATTAACAGAGCGAACAAAAAAAGAAGTTTGCGCATATTTTAAATTTACTGATTTTTATCAAACACGATTCCTGAGCTTTTGTGAATTTTATTATCAGAATCAACAACCACAACCTCAACACCGTCCATTTGATTAATAAGGTGTATTCCGCTATCCTTTCCCATTATAAATACTGCTGTTGCCAAAGCATCGCAGAGTTCAGCATTTTTTGTAAAAACGGAGACGCTATTTATTCCCCTTGTGGGATAACCAGTTCTTGGGTCTATAATATGAGAGTACTTTTCCCCGTCCAGCACAATATATTTCTCATAATTCCCAGATGTAGCCACTGATGACTCCACTACGGGCAACCAACTAAAAACCTTATCCTTGCTCAATGGATTAGCTATACCGATCAACCATTTTTCTCCGGTAACTTTTGTTCCCCAAGTTGTTAAATCCCCAGAAGCGTTAATTACGCCACCTTTAACCTGTTTAGACACCAAAAGTTCCTTTGCCCTATCCGCGGCATAACCTTTTCCTATTGCCCCAAAACCAATACGCATTCCTGGCTCCAATAAATAAACCGTCTGTTCTATGGGGTCAAGCTGTATTTTTTCATGACCTATTTTAGAAACTGACTGACTCAATAAGGCTTTGGAAGGAATACCTTGCATACTTCCATCAAACTTCCAGATATTGTCCATAGAAGCATAAGAAATATCAAAAGCGCCATCTGTAATCTCTGAAATTTTTTTTGCTCGCTCTATCAACCGAAAAAGTTCAATGGAAACCTTTACGGGCTTTATACCTGCATTTTGGTTAATTTGAGAGGTTTCAGAAGCTTCGTCCCAAGAAGATATTATTTTCTCAATACGTTCAATTTCTGAAACAGCTTCGTCAATATTTATGTAACCAATATCCTCATTGGGGGCAATTACAGTAATCTCAAACCTAGTTCCCATGAGTTTGAGCGTTCTTTTCACAGTAACATCCTCTTGCACTTGCCCTTTGGACAGCATGAAGAATAGGCTGCAAAAAAGAACTATAACTGCTTTCATTTTATAAAATCATTCAACAAGGAAATATACTCTTGTGGCGAGTTTTTTCTATTGAACCCTGTTTTCCCTAAAACTGATTTTTGTTTGTCCATAACCACCACCAAAGGAAAATGTCCTTTTGGGTTATATTGCTCGGCAAGGGATTTGTTGGAGTTAAGTTTGTCCTGCTCAAGTTGGTTTTTCTTTTTTTTGGGAAAATCCGCATTGTACAAAACATAGTTGTCCGCTGCGTACTTTTTAAAATCCTCAGAATCTAAAATGTTCCGTTTTAGCCTAATACAAGGTGGACACCAATCTGAACCTGAGAATACCAAAACAATAGGTTTATCTTCCTCATTGGCCAGTTTAACGGCATCATCAAAGGTGTTTTGCCATTCTTGTGCTTGGATTACTCCACAACAAAGACATAGTGCTATGAGCAATAGTTTTTTCATAGGGTCAAATTAATTTGGTATTATTCAAAAACTCGCAGTGTAGTTCCTGTAAGTTCAGTATTAAAAACTCGCAAAGGATTACTTGTAATTGAATTTAATGGAGTTCCGTTCTGGCTAAACCTTGAACCATGTGTAGAACATCTAAAAATTCCACCATCTTCTGAAATAAATCGTACCTCCTCCGTTTGCTGGTGACTACAGATTTGGCTGGCTGCAATTAGATTCCCTTCCAAATTCCTAGCAACAACAATATCTGTATATCCAAGGCTTTGAGCTGATTTTACTAAAATAAAGCCGCCGTTGTTTGCAAGAGGTGCGGCCTCAGCAGCATCTAAATCTACCGTAAAATCCACTCCATCCGGTTCTGGGAACTGTTCCAAGTCTTCAGAATCACTAGAGCATCCATGTAAACAAGGGAATGTTAGGGCAAATGCGGCACTTGCTCCTAAACTTTTTAAGAATACTTTTCTTTCCATAGCGTGGGGTTTATAGAAAGAACGTTAAATTATACTGAATCGTATGCTAATATTCAAAGAGGCCAAATTCACTTTTGATAGTCAATTTTTTATGCTCGGCGTTTTCTACCCGACCTATAATTTGGGCGTCAACGTTAAAGCTCTTTGATATAGCAATAATATCCTCTGCAACTTGCTCGTCCACATACAGTTCCATTCGATGTCCGCAGTTAAAAACTTGATACATTTCTTTCCAATCGGTACCAGATTGCTCCTGAATTAATTTGAAAAGAGGAGGAACACCAAACATATTGTCCTTAATGATGTGCAAGTCCTCTACAAAGTGAAGAATCTTGGTCTGGGCACCGCCACTGCAGTGTACCATTCCATGAATTTCTTCTGAGGAATATTTTTCTAATATCTTTTTGATGATTGGAGCATATGTTCGGGTGGGAGATAAAACCAATTTTCCAGCATCTAATGGAGAATCGAGAACCTCATCTGTTAGTTTTACATTTCCGGAATATACCAGCTCTTCTGGAACCGCTTCATCAAAACTTTCAGGGTACTTATTAGCTAAGTATTTGCCAAAAACATCATGCCGAGCAGAGGTAAGACCATTACTGCCCATTCCTCCGTTATATTCGGTTTCATAAGTTGCTTGACCAAAAGAGGCCAAACCAACAATAACATCGCCAGCTTTTATATTCGCATTATCAATGACCTCATCTCTTTTAATTCTTGCGGTAACAGTGGAGTCAACAATAATTGTGCGCACCAAATCCCCTACATCTGCTGTTTCCCCTCCTGTTGAATGGATGGACATTCCATGTTTTTCTAGATCTGCTATCAACTCTTCTGTACCATTGATGATGGCAGAAATAACATCGCCGGGAATTAAATTTTTGTTTCGTCCTATGGTGGAAGATAGCATGATATTGTCCACAGCACCAACACAGATCAAATCATCCACATTCATGATAAGCGCATCTTGAGCAATTCCTTTCCATACAGAAATATCACCGGTTTCTTTCCAATACATGTATGCCAGGGAAGATTTTGTTCCCGCCCCATCTGCATGCATAACGAGACAATACTCTTCACTCTCCGTTAAATAGTCAGGCACTATTTTACAGAAAGCTTTAGGGAAGAGGCCTTTATCAATATTCTTTATTGCATTGTGCACATCTTCTTTTGATGCTGAAACCCCACGTTGGGCATATCTTTTACTACTGTCTGAAGACATTAACTAAATTTTGGGCAAAAATAGCAGAAACTGTTTATAAATATTAGGACAGGTGATTCTTTTAAACAGAATGAAAGAATTTTTGCATTGTCGAAATCATTTGGCAAACAACAATTCCCAATACTTGGTCAGTGGCCATAAATCATCAGAGATCAATTTTTCAAGCTTATCGGACTGTTCTCTAATAGCATCAAAACTAGGCTTAACATTGTTGCAATACGCTTGGGCTTTTTTATTGATTGTAGAAAGACCATTTGCACGTCTGCGGGCATTGGTCATTTCGTCTGTCTGTTTCTTAATCTCAATTATATGCTCTCCAATTTGTTCTAAAATGTTCAACTGGCTTTCTGCAACTTTGTTATAGGCAGCTCCATATACATCCTTTAAACCTTTCACATTTTCCAAAAGTAAATTTTGATAGCGTATGGCGGAAGGAATAATATGATTGTAAACCATTTCTCCCAATACCCTTCCTTCAATCTGAAGACGAAAGACATACGCTTCCAATTCCACTTCTTGGTGTGCCTTCAATTCCACCTCACTCAGAACATCCATATCCTTGAAAAGTGAAATACTTTCTTTGGAAGTGAGCACCTGTAAAGCTTCTGGTGTATTTTGGTTATTGCTTAGCTTCCTCCTTCTGGCTTCTTCTTGCCATTCTCTCCCATAACCATCCCCATCAAAACGAATTCTTTTTGAAGTCTTTATGTATTCGCGTAACACATTGAAAACCGCTTCGTCTTTTTTCAGCTTTTTCTTATCTATCAATGCATCTACCTCCTTTTTGAAGCCTTTGAGCTGTTTAGCAACAATCGTGTTTAAAACAGTCATTGGTTTGGCACAATTGGTCTTAGCGCCAACACCTCTCATTTCAAACTTATTTCCTGTAAAAGCAAATGGAGATGTTCTGTTGCGATCTGTATTATCCAATAAAATTTCAGGTATTTTACCAACTACATTAAGTTTTAGCTCTGTTTTTTCTTGAGGAGACAATTTTCCTTTGGATACGCCTTCCAACTCATCCAAAACATCACTCAACTGCTCGCCAATAAAAATCGAAATAATAGAGGGGGGTGCTTCATTTGCTCCCAATCTATGATCATTACTTGCTGATGCTATAGAAGAACGCAACAATTCTTCATATGTATCAACCGCTTTTATGGTATTTATAAAAAAGGTCAAGAATTGAAGGTTCTTCATTGGTGTAGAACCTGGGCTCAACAGATTCACACCAGTATCTGTTGCCAAGGACCAATTATTATGTTTACCAGAACCATTGACGCCCGCAAACGGTTTTTCATGAAACAGCACCGTAAAATTATGTCTGTCCGCAATCTCTTCCATAACATCCATCAACAATAGGTTATGATCTACGGAAAGGTTAGCTTCTTCATAAACCGGGGCAAGCTCAAATTGGTTGGGAGCTACTTCGTTATGCCTTGTTTTAACCGGGATTCCCAGCTTAGTGCACTGTTTTTCCAAATCGCTCATAAAGCTCAAGACTCTAGCAGGAATGACCCCAAAATAATGGTCATCCAACTGCTGTCCTTTAGCTGCCGGATTGCCTACCAAAGTTCGTCCCGTCATCACAATATCAAGCCTAGATTGGGCCAACGCTTTGTCAATTAGAAAATATTCCTGTTCCCACCCCAATGTGGCATGTACCTTACGTACATTTTTGTCAAAATACTGTGCTACCCCTGTTGCTGCTTCGTCAATTGCATGCAAAGCTCTAAGCAAGGGTGCTTTATTGTCTAGGGCTTCTCCCGTATAGGACACAAATATTGTAGGTATACATAGCGTAGTTTTGTAAATAAACGCAGGAGAGGTAGGATCCCAAGCCGTATACCCCCTAGCCTCAAAAGTATTTCGTATTCCGCCACTTGGAAAACTGGAAGCATCTGGTTCTTGCTGCACCAATTGGGCTCCCCCAAATTTTTCCATTGCCTTTCCATCTGGTAGTATGTCAAAAAAGGCGTCGTGTTTCTCCGCTGTGGAGCCCGTTAATGGTTGGAACCAATGCGTGTAATGTGTGGCGCCCATTGATAAAGCCCAAGCTTTCATTCCTTCCGCAACCTGATCTGCGATTTTTCTGTCTATCTTACTACCTTGAAAAATGGCAGATTTTACCTTATCTAATGCTTCTTTGGTTAAAAATTGAAGCATTCTATCTTCATTGAATACATTCCTTCCAAATAACTCGGAACGTCTACCCGTTTCTTCAATACTGGTATGGGTTCTTTTGCGGCTTTCCACCAAGGCTTCAAATCTAGTACTGGACATTGTTTAACACATTTAGATTACAAAGCTACAATTAAGAATTTAATAAAATATCCTTAAAAAATTACTTTTTTTTCATTTATCCCTCTTCAAAGCAGGGGTAATGTAAATAATAACTCCTTGTTTATTATTTTAACCCTTTAAAATGGATATTATCAAATGAAAAATATATTTTTGTCAATCGTAAATTTGAGAACAAATAACTACCGTAATTATGAGTAAATCAAAATTAGAATACATCTGGTTAGATGGTCACGAACCAACTCAAAACATGAGGAGCAAAACCAAGGTTGAAAACGACTTTAGTGGAAAGCTAGAAGACTGCCCAATATGGTCTTTTGACGGCTCATCAACCGAACAAGCATCAGGAGGTTCTTCTGATTGTTTATTGAAACCTGTAGCCATCTTCCCTGACCCAATAAGAAAAAATGGATTTTTGGTCATGGCAGAAGTTTTAAGTGCTGATGGCACTCCGCACCCTTCTAACGCAAGAGCTACCATTGATGATGATGATGATGATTTTTGGTTTGGATTTGAGCAAGAATATTTCTTGATGGATACAAAAACGGATTTACCATTAGGTTTCCCTCGTGGCGGATTCCCTGGTCCTCAAGGTAAATACTATTGTTCTGTAGGTGGAAGATATACTTGGGGCAGAGATCTTGTTGAAGAGCATGCTGATCTTTGTATTGAAGCTGGATTGAATTTTGAAGGGATAAACCAAGAGGTTGCTCCAGGACAATGGGAATTCCAACTTTTTGCAAAAGGCGCTAAAAAAGCAGGTGATGAAATTTGGATTGCCCGTTATTTATTAGACAGATTAACAGAAAAATACGGTTATTACATTGAATATCACCCAAAACCGGTAAAAGGAGATTGGAATGGTTCTGGAATGCACGCCAACTTCTCTAACACCACTTTAAGAACATGTGGTTCTAAAGAGACTTATGAAAAAATTTGCGAAGCATTTAGACCAGTTACAGCTGAACATATAGATGTTTATGGAGAATTTAATGATGAGCGCTTAACTGGATTGCATGAGACTGCCCACGTATCTGATTTCTCTTATGGCGTTTCAGATAGAGGAGCATCTATTAGAATCCCCATCATTACCGTAGAAAAAGGATGGAAAGGATGGTTAGAAGACAGAAGACCCGCTTCTAATGGTGATCCTTACAAAATTGCAGGCAGGATTATAAAAACGGTAAAGTCTGCTGACGTATAGTTTATAAATTAATTGTTGATTATAGTTTTAGAACCGCTCCAATTGGAGCGGTTTTATTTTATGGTCAAATAGACAAAAACTATATAGAAAATTATCAACACCAGACCATCTCTCCACCCCAAGCGCAATCCTCTTGGAAAGAACACCAAAGGCAGAATTAGAAAGGAAATGCCCAACATCCAGAAAATATCGTTAGATAACAAGCCTTGATCAACCACCGTTATAGGAGTAATTATTGAAGTAATTCCCAGAACCGCCAAAAGATTAAAAATATTGGAACCGATTAAGTTCCCTAAGGAAATAGCTTTTTCCTTCTTTAAAATTGCAATGATAGATGCGGCCAGTTCTGGGATGCTGGTACCTACAGAAACAATGGTTATCCCTATTATCCTATCGCTTACACCAAAGGAAGATGCCATTCCAACAGCACCATCGATCAATAGTTCTGAACCCCCCCAAAGAGCGGTTCCACCTATTCCCAAAAACAGCACAATTTTATATAAGGGCAAGGGAATATCATCCTCTGGCATTTCATCAACAACGGCTGTTTTCTGAAATCTGAGCAGATAAATAAGGAACAAAAACAAAAAAACCACCATAATGATACCCTCGTACTGTTGTAGCACCCCGTCAAAATAAATAAAGCCAACAAAAAGCAAGGAAGCTACCATCATAACTGGCCAGTCCGTGGTATAAAAACTTTTGCGCACATCAATGCTTCCAAGTAAAACAGTAATCGCGAGCACCAAACCCAAATTTGCAATATTGGACCCAACCACATTTCCAAGTGCCAAATCAGGAAATCCATCTAAAGCGGCTTTTATACTAACGATAAGTTCTGGTGCAGAAGTTGCAAAGGAAACCACGGTCATCCCTATTACAATTTTAGGAATTGCCAATCTAAGTGATAAAGCAACCGCGGCCTTTAACAGCCAATTTCCCCCCATAATGAGGAGAATAAGACCCAGAATAATAAAAAGTAGATTTCCCAACAATAAGAATTTGGTGTAAATATAGATGAAGATTTATTCCTCAACAGATTTCAAAGAAAAAAAAACACGCGCTAAAAATCACTCAAATTCTTCCAAAAAAAACTTTACCAAAAAATAACCCCTCTCTTAATCCCCAATAATGAAATCAACCAAATTGATACTTTTTTAAATGAAAAGCCCCTTGGTTTTTAAAAACATGACCAAAACTCCTCTACAATTATTACATTTTAATATCAATTATATCATTTTATATTACATTATCATACATTATTCAAGGAAGTCACATAAATTTTAAACCCTATTTCATTTTTAAACCTACAATCTTGTATTCAATTGTATTGATTTTGCTCTAAAAATTTGGAGACATGATAATTCTCATTTTATATTAAAAAACGTAACCGGTTAACAACAGTTTTTCAACCCTTAAAATCAATCAACACAATGATTACAATAGCTAAATTCTTGGTGATGTTGCTCATACAACTCATCGCTTTCATTTTTGTTTAACCCTTAAAACCAATCACTATGATTACTTTATTTGGAATACTGATTATACTATTAGGAATTGTTACACTGGTTACAAAACCACTTTTTAAAAATGCCAAGTTACTGGAATGGTTTACTGCAAAGCGAAGTGTTCAGATAATAGGCATTGGAATTGTGCTGAGTATTGTTACCGGAACCTTCTTTTATGCAGAACCTGGTACCGCTTATGCGGTGCAATATCCTTGGGGTGGCCAGAAAGCAGTTTTTAGACAAGGTATACATACTAAAATGTGGGGTAGATTAATCCCTATTCAATTTGAATTGCCCATTAAATATGTAATCCCCAGCCAAGAACATGGTTTAGGCGAGCAAAGCGAATATGCCAATGTGGATGAAGCCAAATACTGGGCCTTTAGTGATGCGGTTAAGGCTAGAATTGCAACTTCGGTTGTTATCAGTATTAATACAGAGGATGAAGGACAGTTTTTATCCGTTGCAGATCGTAACAAAACCGAGAGGAATATGATTCGGTCCAGAATTATCTCCAATATTGACCAGTCTATCAAAAACACGTGCAAACTTATGGATGCACAAGATTACATCTCTGGTCAGGCATCAGATTTTGACCGTTATTTTAAAGATCAGTTAGAGAATGGAATGTACGTACTGGAAGAGTACGCAGATAATCAAACCAGGGAAATTATTGGCGATAGCAGTACTGTTAGGACCATAGTAAATAAAGACACCAAACATAAAAGGTTTCGCATTCAAATTAGAAATGGTGAACCTGTGCGTGAAAAGGGCAATTCGCTCAAAGCCTATGGTTTAACTGTTATACAAGCTGTAGTAACTGAAATTGACTGGGAAGCAACTTTTGATAATAGATTGCAATTACAGAAGGAAGAAGTGGCTCAGACCCAGTTAGAAAAGCAGCAAGCCGAAAGAGAGTTCTACCGAGCGCAAAAAGAAAAAGCACGTGGTGAAGCAGATAAAGCTACAGAAAGAGCTCGCTTGGAAAAAGAACAGATACAAAAGACCATTGCTGCAGAAACTGAAGCCAAAGTGGCCGAATTTAATCTTGTAAAAGAGAAAAAACAGTTTGAAGTAGAAAAATTCAAAGCACTGAGCAAAAAAGTAGCCGCGGATGCCGAATCCTATCAGAATGCCAAACTGGTAAATGCCGGATTAACGCCCCAAGAACGTGCTGAGTGGGACTATAAAACTTCCGTAGGTGTTGCTCGTGAATTGAAAGAACTTAGATTACCTGAGATATTTATTGAAGGTAGCAGTAGTAAAAACTCGGACAACACGCTCTTAGAGTCCTTAATTGGTGCCGATCTTGCCAAGCAAATGATGAACAAGCCAGAAAAGTAAGACTACGCACTTTTTTAAAATCCCGCATCAGCGGGATTTTTTTTATAAAAACTTTAGCAATTCCGTTGTGATCAGTATTCCTTGATTTGACTATTTTACATTTTTCTAACAAATCAAACTCAAAATGCTTAAAAAAATAACATTTTTATTTATTGCAATTGCAACAGTGTACTCCTGCAAACAGGAACCCAAAAAAGAAGAATCATCTAATGTCAGCGCCGATTTTGCAACCTTACTGGACAATTATTATGAAGACGGACTTAGGTTAAACCCCATAAATGCCACAACGGCCGGTGATAATCGTTATGATGATGTGTTCACAAATTTCCTCTCCGATGACTTTGCCGCTAAAGCAAAAACCCATTTTGAAGGCTACAAAAACAAATTGGCTTCTTTTTCAGATGAGGACCTTACTGAAAGTGAGCAAATGAGCAAGGCTATTCTAGCTTGGGAATGTGATATAAATTTGGCCGAATTCAATTACAAAGCCAATCTTACCCCAATTGATCAAATGTGGTCCCCTAACCTATTTATGGGGCAATTGGCAAGCGGCTCCAGTGCACAACCATTTAACACTGTTGAAGATTATGAAAAATGGATGAAAAGGGTAGATGGATACTTGGAATGGATGTCCAGTGCAGAAGAAAAAATGAGAGAGGGGATGGAGAAAGGTCATGTGCTTCCAAAATCTTTGATTAAAAAAGTGTTACCTCAATTAGAATCTCTCACCACGGAGGACATGGATACGCACCTTTTTTACCAACCCATAAAAAACCTTCCGGACAGCTTTACAGAAGAGGAAAAAACCGCTTTAACAGATGCTTATGGAAGTATGGTAAAAGACAAAGTGATTCCTGCCTATCAAAAACTTCACGATTTCATGAAGGATGAATATGCACAAATGGGTCGGGAATCCAGCGGAATCCAAGGAGAGCCCAATGGTGATGCCTATTACGCACATCAAATAAAAAAGTATACCACTACCAACATGACCGCTGCAGAAATTCATGATTTAGGATTGAGCGAGGTTGCCAGAATACGGTCTCAAATGGAAGAAATTAAAGAACAAGTTGGTTTTGAAGGAGATTTAAAAGCCTTCTTTGATTTTGTTCGCAACAATAAAGAATTGATGCCCTACACTGACCCGCAACAAGTTATTGACAACTTCAATGCTATTCATGATCGCATGAAACCCCAAATAGAAAAGCTTTTTGATGTAAAACCTAAAACTCCATTTGAAGTTCGCCGGACGGAGGCATTTAGGGAAAAGTCTGCAAGTGCAGAATACAATCCAGGTTCTTTGGATGGCACGCGTCCGGGTATTTTTTATGCTCCTATTCCTGAGGTTACAAAATATAATGTGTATTCCGATGAATCCTTGTTTTTACATGAAGCAATTCCTGGTCATCATTACCAAATATCATTAACCCAAGAAAGTGAGGTTTTGCCACGGTTTAGAAAAACGCTTTGGTATAGTGGATATGGTGAGGGATGGGCACTTTACAGCGAATCTTTGGGAGCGGAATTAGGTCTTTACACAGACCCATATCAGCTTTTTGGGATGCTTGGTGCCGAAATGCACCGGGCGGTTCGCCTAGTTGTGGACACCGGTCTTCATTACAAAGGATGGACACGTGAAGAGGCCATTCAATATTCTCTGGACAATGAAGCAGAATCCGAAGCTAGTATTATCTCTGAAATTGAACGATACATGGCCAATCCAGGGCAGGCATTATCCTATAAAATTGGGCAGTTGAAGATTATGGAACTCCGTGAAAAAGCAAAAACCACGTTGGGAGATAATTTTGACGTTCGTCAATTCCACAATCAAGTTTTGGAAACAGGATGTGTACCCCTGGCATTGCTCGAGGATAAAATAAACAAATGGATCAAAGAAAAAAGTTAGTATAACAAGGGCCGTTCTAAGCGGCCCTTTTTAATCTTACCAGAAATAAGTAATAACTTGATTATCTTTGCCTTTACCAACACCTTGACCCATGTTCTACAAACTATTGGCCAAAATAAACAAAGTAATCCTCCCGTCGTATTCTAAAAGAAGGTTAGACTTGGCAAAAGCATCCAAACTGCAAATGGCAATTATTGGTTGGCGTTATTTTATAACCACAAAATCCTTGGACTAATAGTTCAACAAGGATTTTATATCATATCCATTGAGCTTATCAGCACCATTTAAAAAAGTAAGATGAATCAGAAAATTACACTGTATTACCTCCCCTCCTAATCTCTCTACCAGTTTGCACACTGCACTCGCCGTGCCTCCCGTGGCCAACACATCGTCATGCACCAATACTTTTTCTCCTTTTAGTATAGCATCTGTATGTATTTCCAGTATATCATCACCATACTCCAGCTCGTAAGATTCTGAAATGGTCTTGTATGGTAGCTTTCCCTTTTTGCGAACGGGAACAAAGCCTGCATTTAGTTTTGAGGCAATTAAGGGGGCAAAAATAAAACCTCTGCTATCCACTCCCACTACTTTATCAATCCTATGATCTTCAACCATATTACAAAGTGTTTCGCAAGCTTTTGAAAGTGCGTTTGAGTCTTTTAAAAGTGGTGTGATGTCCTTAAAAACGACACCGTGTTTAGGGAAGTCTTCAATATCACGAATGTAGGGTTCAAAATCCATTATTTTTAGTTATGAGGTTTTGTCGTAAATTTAAAAAGAAATATATTTGCACCCCATTAAAAAGGCCTCGTGGCGCAACTGAATAGCGCATCTGATTACGGCTCAGAAGGTTGCAGGTTTGAATCCTGCCGAGGTCACTTAAAACAGGAAGTCCATCATCAAGAGTGATGGATTTTTTGTTTTATGGAGAAATGGAAGATTATTATGGCAATAATGGATTTTCAGTTTTCAGAATCGAATTCAAAGAATATTTAATCCTATAAAAAAACCAAAAAGTTCCAATTTTAGGGGCTTAGCGGACAAGGCCTTGAACCAAGGCGTTCCTAAACCAAATCTTATGTTTTTATATTGTAAACCTAGGCGATAAAGATTGGTTAGTTTGTTATTGCCAGAAAAGTCGGTTGAACCATTTACCTGTCCTCGAAAGTATACATGGACCTGCCTGCTAATGGGGGATTTATATTCCAATAACATTCTGGTATACAGGTATCTTTTATCTAAAATTCTGTAGGAGGGAAAAAAGGTGAAACGAAAATTGTTTTTGTTATAGGTGTAGCGGGCCCCAACTGCCAGACTATGGGCTTCTTGATTCAAAGCTGCTTCCGCCGCAAGTGAGACACCTTTCTTTATTTCGTAAAAAACAAAATTATCTAAGAGATAACTTTCAGACACCCTTCCAAAATTGTAGTCCGTACTTATAGAAGTCAAATTAAAAAAACTGAATTTGGTGGCCTCAAAGTCCTTGAAGAAAATGTACTGATGTTTTATTTTCTCGTTCATAAAAGTACTTTCCATAGAAATGTTTTGTGATTGCAAAAACGATTGCATCCCAAACAACATTCCTATGAAAATCATGTACTTCATTACCAAGGTATTTTTTACCTTTTACGTTATTGCTATGTTCTCTATTAAAATTTACCATTCAAGCTGTTCAAGCCTTTAATGCCTTTTTACACTGTTTCAAATAACTCTTCCATAGTTTTTCTAACCTTTTTACGGTACTGTGTCTTGTCCTCTTTGGAACGATATCCTACTGGAGCAATAACAGAAGCATTGAGCCCTCTTTTGTCTAGACCCAGGATCTCATTATAGGCAGACGCATCAAAACCTTCCATTGGACAAGCATCTATCTTTAATTCTGCACATGCGTTCAATAAATTGGCCAGGGATAGATATGTCTGTTGCTTGGACCAGGATTGCCATTCAGAAATGGTTTTCCTACCAAGGCTCTCTTTGATGAAGTCCCCATAACCTTGTATATCTGAAATAGCTATTTGCTGTGTCAAAGCGATGTTATTTATATAGTTGTCTATATATTCCTCTTTATGTTCTGAAAAATTACAAAACACGAATAAGTGTGATGCTTCTGTGACCTGTGACTGCCCCCACGAAGCCTCCCTGAGCTGCTCCCTTAGTGACTTATCCTCAACAATCAACACCTTGTACAGCTGTAAACCATAAGATGATACGGATAGTTGCACAGCCTCTTTCAGAAGTTTTAGGTCTTTCTCTGATACGATTCTCTGTGAATCAAATTTTTTGGTGGCATAGCGCCATTTTAGATTTTCTATGAATTCCATTTTATTCAGTTTATTTGAATTAATAACTATTTGTTTTTCCATTTAGGCCGTTTAAGACAGTGCATAGTTGGCCATCAAGAATTGTTCTTCAAAACCCAATTTCTCGTAAAGGCCTTTTCCCATAGCAGAGGCTTGCAGAGTCCCATACCTATACCCTTTCTTGATAGCATCCGACAAAATGGAACGCATCATCTTTTCCGCATAACCCTTTCTTCTCATCTTGGGAATTATTCCCATGGAATGAATTCCCACCAAATCTTCTCCGCTATTGTATACTAGAGCCACACCCACCGGTGATGCATTGTCATAGGCAATCAGGTATTCAATTTCATCATAACTTCTAAGAAGCAGCTTATGATGAATTCTATAGTTAAAGGACTTTTCGAATAATGATTCCCACAATTGTGCGCCGCTCTTTTCTTTTACTTTGTGAAGCTTAATTCCTGATGGCAAAAAGTCACCTTTTGTAAGATCGCAGGACATCCCAACCTGTTCTAAAACCTTTACAAAGCCATTTCTCTCCAAAAGCGGTCGATAATCATCCCCATTGATTTCCCAATAGGGAACAGTAATTTTAATCGAAGATGAAGTGATGATTTTTTTTGCAACGTCAATATCACTTTGTTTTGGTGCATTAATGAACCAAAGTTTATTAGGCCAATCAGAGTAATCTATTACTCCATGGTCAAAAACATCACCGATTACATACGCCCCAGCTCTTCGGTTTACAAATTGCCATAAAGAAGTTAAATTATCTATGTTACTTTTTACTAAGTCCATTTTTATTTGTTTTTAATTAGAATAATTCCCAAAGTCATGGCGAGCACCCCAAAAATCTTTTTGTACGCTATAGGCTCGGAAGGCAATCCAAACCAACCAAAATGCCCGGCAACGACCGAAAACAAAACTTGTCCAAAGAGGCCGATTGAGATCATTGTAGAAATACCCAATTTGGGTATGGTATAATAATACAGCCCAATACCTGCCACACTGAACAGAGCCCCAGAAAACCATAAGTAGTATGGCACCTCCTTTAGTTTATAGAAAGATGGTAGATGCTTAGTGTATATCACAACTGCTAAAAGAGCAAACAAAGTACTTATAATGTATGCCACCAGAGAAGTCAACAATGGACTTTTAAGTTGCTCGCTAAGTTGTGAATTGAAACCTCCGTGTAATGCCAAAAAAACTCCCCCTAAAAAGGCTAAAAGAATTGGTGTTGACTGACTCATAACTCAATGTATTTATGATTTATAGGTCAAAATTAGTACAGTGCTTCAGGCCCTGCATTTACATATGTTGATAAATGAATCTAAAGGTCTTTTCTTATCCTGCTAAGCTGTGTGGGAGTAATTCCCAAATAAGATGCTATTAACCACTGGGGAACTCTCTGGGGCAACTTTGGGTACTTGTTAAGGAAAGACATATACCGCTCTTTGGCACTTTCCGCGGCGAAAGAGATCTGCCTCCTTTCATTTTCTATAATCCAATTTTGCTCTAGATTAGAAATATAGTAGTTCTTCAAATCCTCATGGTCATATATGATTTCTTTATAGCGCTGATAATTCATCTCCAGTACAATTCCATCCAAAACACATTCAATACCAAATCCAGAAGGGGTGTTTGTAAGCATGGAAACAGTGGAACCGGCCAAATTCCCCTCGACAAAAAAGTTTTTGACATAAACATTGGCTTCATCATCCATCCACTGAGAAACTAATATTCCTTTACAAACAAAATAAATATTTCTTGCCGTCTGACCACGAAATATTATGTTTTCATTTTTCTGAACTTCTTTAACACTTATCAAAGGTAAAAACTCCTTGAAAGATGCTGGGGAAACAGGCGCAAAGCTGTTGACGTATTGGTAGAAAAGTTGGATATACGGTTGGTCAAAAGAAATCATTCTTGATGTATGGATAAAACTTCAATTGAACTAAAGATACCATATTATCAAGAATGAAATCAATACTTGGGCAAAACAGGGTTAAGCGATTTTCATACCTATCTGAGGAACATCAACACTTTTAGAATCATTCCTAAAACGGTTCAGATAAATCTTGGACTGATACCAGTTAGATATTGACTGTGCTTTTTTAATGACGTGTCAAACTTTATTTGTGCCTTCATGATACATTGGGCTTAAGTCGTCTTGAAGCGGTTTCCTCGACATTGCTGTCAGCCAATTTCTTTTTTTGATTTGCCTTCCCTATTAGTTTCCCAAATAATTTGGTGTTGGCATCTCGTGACATTATTCTTTTGGACAAAAAGCCAAGGACTTTGTTGGTAAAACCAGGAATGACATGTGATTTTTTTCCCAAGGAATTCAATGCCACTTTTGCTACATCTTGCGGTTGCATGAGGTCAGAGGGCATATGGCTAAAATCAAATGAATCTGTCATCTCAGTTGCGGTCAATCCAGGGTTCACCGTCAACACATCCACACCTTTTTTAGAAAGTTCATAATGAAGGCTTTCTCCCTTGGAAAGCTCATAGGCTTTGGTTGCTCCATAGACCGAGGAGTACGGCACACTGACATAAGCCAACAGAGAGCCCAGATTAATAATTCCACCTTCACCCCTTTGTCTCAAAAGTTTTCCAAAATGATGTGTTAAAATTGCAGGGGCTTTGATATTTAGATCAATCATATCCAGTTCTTGTTCAAGTGGAATTTCAAGGTATTCACCCATTTTCCACAAACCTGCATTATTGACCAGCAGGCCTATATCCAGATGTGTTGTTTCCTTTTTAATTTGATTTATAAAATCAGGTCGAAGTAAATCTGCTTTGATTGCTTTTACCTTAATTGAGTATTGCCCTTCAAGCTCATCTGAAAGCGCATTCAATAATTCTTGTCTACGGGCTATCAAGATCAGGTTTAACCCTTTTTCGGCCAACTGTTTTGCAAATTCTTTGCCTATTCCAGATGATGCTCCTGTAATCAACGCCCAAGGACCATATTGTTGTCTAAAATTTCTCATGATTTATTGTCTTTTAAATGTTATGATTGATTTAATGTTTTCTATTTCTTGGATATGGGATGATGTTCCTTTTCGATTATTTCAGTATAGGTGACAAACTTAAAGGGGTCAAAAAATTGTACAGATGATCGCAATCGGTCTGCAGCTTCCTCCTTTAATTTCTTAATCTTTAAATTCATGGGATATCTGCCCTCGGCAGCAACGGCCATTTGCAGTGCTAGTTCGTTATCCCCATTATCCATCATTTTCCTTAGTGCATTGGCAACTTGATTGCCAGAAAGCCCAAGATATTGCTGTAGCAGTCGACCCCTTTCTACTGAAGTAATGACATCAAGCCCTTCAGGGTCTTTTCCACTGACCTCTTCTTGCCATATCCCTACCATATGATCTGCAGTACGGGCGATGATATGATCTCTGGGAGATAGATAACCAATAAAAATTTCGGGATGGTCTTGCATTCCGGGTGGAATTAAATTGAGCCTTATAATATCCTTGGCGGAATACCCGTTTCTTACATGTTTTTTCGTCTCGCTGACCAACCATTTATATGCATTACGATATGCCTTTAGTTGTTGGGTATTTTTGTACATAATGGTTATGCCGATATGCCCATGTAAGATATATTTAGGATTAAGTTCAAGTGTGGTGTCCATAACATCCAATGCTTTATCCACAAAACCTTCTTCTGTCCACGGTTCTCCATAAAATGGCATAAGTGCATCTCCCATGAAAACTAGCTCCAGGCTGGGAAAATGAACTAAGAGCGCATCTTCCGTTTCACCTCCGGTTACCGGTATGAGCTCCACATGGGATTCACCAATACTAAACGCACTTATTGAATCCACTACAACATCAGGTTTGTATTCACTGACCCAATCGTCCTTAAAGCCAGCGCCCCTAAATTGGGTATAGGAATGATTTTTTAAAACGCGATCTATCGTTCCATGAAAATTCTCCCGACCGTAAAGGGTGATATCAGGATTTAGAGATTTTAGGTACGTATACCCACCTATATGATCCCAATGTGCATGGGTAATAAAACCCTTGGTCAACGGAGGTAATCCAGGGTATTTCTCTAACAAAAACTCGTATCCTGCTTTATAACTATAAGGTTGGGTTCCAGCATCGATTGACATCAACTCCTTCCCATTTTCAGAAACTACAAAGTGTAGATCCGAAAACCCAAAGCCTCTAACCGCAAAAACCCTATTGGAAATTACTTCTTCAACCCAGGGGGTTGGGGCAAATAAAAGACCCTTTTCCTTAGTTGTCGAGAACCAACCAGAGAATAGCATTTTAGGTTCATAATCCACATAGCCACTGAGCGCTAGATATTTTTTTGCTGATTCTTCGTCACCTTTTTCGGTATATAGTTTGGCCAAATAATGATATACTTCACGATAAAAACCTGGTGTGGGTTCCAGCTCGGGATGACCTATTAACCAAAGAAGTTCTTCAAAGGCCTTTTCTTTCTTATCAAAAAGGGAAGGTACCTGAGAGTAAATTATACCAGATGCCCAATGAGCCAAAGGATTATTTGGTGCAAGGTTTTCAGCATCTTCCAAAACCTTAAAGGTTTCCTTCACCCAGCTTATCCTTGAAATCAGAGAAATGTTATCTGCGTAACTTGCGCGCAAAAGTGCGTAGGCGGATAGATAATTACTTTTGACCTCATCCGTCATTTGAAGGTGAAAGTACCCAAGACTTGATTCAAAATAAGATATTCCATAATTCTGCTGATTGGTAGCTATGTAAGCATTCGCAAGAAGGAATACAGGATTTGGGTCGGTGATTGGGCCGTAGGACATTACCGTTTCATAAAAGGCAATATCAGCGTGAAAACTACGGTCATTTTCGTGCTGTTTAAAAGACTCGAAATCCTTTGAAGGAAGAAGTGATTCACTTAATCCGACGGTTGCTATTTTCTCTTGCAGAGATGTATTCCTTTTATAGGTTTCAAATTTTTGTTCAGGTCTTTCAACAATACAGGCCATTGGTATGGTGACTGTCAGCGCCAACAAATAGTAAAGTGGTTTTAGTTTCATGATTTTAATATTAAGTTGCCTATGCGGCATTTTAAATTGATTAATGTCCGTTTAGTAGAGGTTTTCAACGTATTAAAACAACCTTCGGCCACATGCTCCCTGAGGATATTTCAATAGCTTCCCTTTTTTGTTGGCAAAAAACCAAATGCTGTCATGATTGTTTTTCCTGTTTCTGAAAATTGATATTTTCATCTTTCTTGACTTGTTATTCAGTATATGTTGTATATACAACTTTAAATCTAAATTTTTTAATGCCGCCTGCTTTCTAGCATTTTAAGACTATTTATTCCGTCCTTCTGTAATTGTCCAACAAGCACGTCCATGGCCTTCTCCCACTCAGCAATAAGTGCTTTTACCAAATCTAGACCTCGTCCTGTGAGTTCAATTTCTGGCCTATATTCAGCAGACCGGGACAACAGGTGTTGCTTTTCAAGAAGTTTATTGTTCCTACTTACCGTAGATCTTTCTAAACAAAGCACTTCTCCCACCTTACCTTGATCCACTCTACCCATTTCATGTAATGCAAACAGAATTGTCATTTGGCTTTCAGAAATTTTATGTTCCCCCAGAACCTTTCGGATTTCACCATCCGCTGTCCTAGATAAACTCCTTAATCTTGACCCTATACAATGTTCTAATTGATGTTTCATTGAGCAAAGGTAAAAACGTATGTTGTATATACAACATATTTAACTTCTAGTTAACAGATTATTGAAAATTGCCTCAAACCAATCTTTTATAATTAGGAAAGGAGTTGGTATTCGTAAAAAACTTACTTAGTGGTGCTCTGCTTATTTAATGAATCGATAACTACTTTTGCCCTTTCCAGCTCCCTTTCAAGTGTTTCGTTCTTTTGCTGGTACTCCAAACGTACCTGCTCCAGTTTTTGGTCAAATTCTTCCACCGGAACATATTCTGGCTCCAACAAGACTTCTTTTAAAATACTGAACAGGGTAAACAAAAAGCTTATGACAATTGCAGAAATTAAGGTAATGAGCAATGTCTTTTCTCTCTTTAACCAAGGTGATTTTTTCTTAAGAAGGTTTTTTTCATCTTTTGACAACTTTCTGTGACCTGATAACTGATTTAAAAAGACATCCCACTTTTCTTCCTCTTTAACATGCATATCCTTAAATCCTCCTTCATTTAAGAACAAATGGGTGTTTGGTGTAGAAGCTAGCATAAAAATCTGTACACCATTGCCACTCATGACATCCAATAAACCTGAATCATACTCCCTTATTTCTTTAATCAATTTTCTAACAAACTCCAAGGTGTAATTGGGGCGCAAAAACTCATCATAGAGAACTTGAATTTCAAAATAGTCTCTACGTTTTAATGCATACTCTAAAAAGCGGTCTTTTAATTCAGCTTTGAAAAATTCGCTCATTTACCAACTAAGAAAATTAAGGTTTTGGTTATTGCCCATTATAGACAAAGTTAATTTAAATGCAGGGTGTAATCACCATGGCCAATGTAAAGAATGAGTGATTTTTATATAATTTTCCTCAATTTTTCAGTTTTGTATTATTGATTGTTTTATACCATTTAGGTATCCAAACCACAATAGGTTTTCAAAAAAAGAAGAAAGAAGTAAATGATTTTGCTTAATTTACAACTGCGTGAAGAAGAATCAATTGTCTACAATTTTAATAATTATATTGTTTGACCTGCGGATATTCTTAGACGTATTATTGTAATCGGTCATTAATAATTAATTGACACTTTTATCAAATCCAAACTAAATCTAAGTGAATAACGGTAAGAAAATATTAATCCTAGTTTCTTTGCTCATTGGCGCCTCGGTATTAGCTCAAGAGTTACCACCTATTCAAAATTACTCCCCATCCGATTACCATGCCGAGAACCAAAACTGGGCCATCTCACAGACCGAAGACAAGGTGATTTATATTGCAAACAGCAAAGGTCTTTTAGAATTTAACGGTGCCAGATGGACGTTGTTTCCTTCTCCCAATGAAACCATAATTAGATCTGTAAAAGTTGTTGGAGATAAAATATACACCGGTTGCTATATGGAGTTTGGGTATTGGCAAAGAGACGACTTTGGAATGCTTCAATATACCTCATTGTCAAAAAAAATCAAAAGTGACCTTAAACAAGATGAGGAGTTCTGGAATATTTTAGACATGGACCGATGGATAGTGTTTCAATCCCTTGACCGAATCTATATTTATGATTTAAACGACAACTCGGTCAACGTTATTTATTCTGATACGCTCTTGCCCAAAATATTTAACCTTGATAAAAGTATTTATTTTCAAAAGCTGGAAAAAGGAATTTTTAAGATTGAGAACGGCAAAGATGTTCTGGTCTACGATTCTGAACCCTTTAAAAAAGATGAGGTAATAAACATTTTTCAACACCAAGGAGATTTACTCGTTCTTACACGCCATAATGGTTTTTATAAAATTCAAGACGATTCTTTTACCAAATGGAACATAAGCGCAGACACTTTATTATCAGATGTTAGCATTTATAGTGCACTGGAACTGACAGATGGAAGTTTTGTTTTGGGTACTATCTCCCATGGTCTAATTTATTTGGATCGAACAGGGAGTTTGATATCCCATATGGATCAAATAAAGGGATTAAGGAACAATACCATCCTATCTTTATTTGAAGATCTTGACAACAATATTTGGCTTGGACTCGATAATGGCATCAGTTATATAAACCTTAAATCCACTTTTAAAGTATACCATGACAATAAAGGAGTTGCTGGTAGCGTGTACGCATCTGTAGTTTTTGATAACATCTTGTATTTGGGAACAAACCAAGGGTTGTTCTATAAGGAATTAAATAGTGATTCCGACTTTATGTTAATAAATGGCACACAAGGTCAAGTATGGTCTCTAAATGTGATTGAACAAAGTCTATTCTGCGGTCATCATACCGGCACCTTTATTATTGACAAAAACAAAGCCAGAAGAATTGCGGATGTTCAAGGTACTTGGAACATAAATACCTTAAACGATAACCCCAACCTCCTTTTACAAGGAAATTATGATGGACTATACGTTTTGGAAAAATCAGAAAATGAATGGTTCATCAAAAACAAGATTGAAGGGTTCAATCATTCATCACGTTATTTTGAGACCTTAGGAAATGACATTTTTGTAAACCATGAATACAAAGGTGTTTTTAAAATCAAGGTGGACAGTATTTTTTCTAAAGCCAGGGAAATATCTATAGACACTTTAATAAAAGGTTCTAATTCTGGCATTGTTAAGTATAAAGACGACTTACTTTATTCATATGAAAAGGGGATTTTGAAGTATGACCAAAAGAATGAAACCTTTGTCAAAGACAGTATTCTGAGCAAAGTATATTCAAAAGAGGAATATCTTTCGGGCAAGATGACCGTGGATAGCAAGAACGATTATCTTTGGATTTTTACAAAGTCCAATATTAGCTTTATATCTCGTGGAAACTTGTCCAATTCACCAATCATTAAATCTGTTCCCTTTACTGAAAATGTTCGAAGCGGCATAGTAGGCTATGAAAGTGTTACTGCTTTAGAGAAAGAAGGGAAGTATTTATTTGGAACTAGTTCTGGCTATGTAACCATTGACATAGGCAATTTTCATGAAAGGGATTTTGCCGTGGATATTGGAAGTGTTAGAAAAGCAGGTAAAAACACAAATGAAAATGAAAAAGATTTATTAAATAAAAGCTTTCAAGGGAGTTTTAAAAGTGATGAAAACAATCTTGAAATGTCTTTTTATTCTGCTGACTACAACAAATATTTAAAGCCCAGTTATCAATTTCAACTTTTAGGGATTTACACCAACTGGAGCGAGTGGTCCCAAGAATCATCTGCAACCTTTGAAAATCTGCCCCCTGGGGATTATACCTTTAATGTACGGTCTAAAATCGGAGATAGAATGTCCAGTAATATTGCCAGTTACTCTTTTAAAATTGCAAGACCCTGGTATATCTCGAACTTATTATTGGGGCTTTATTTGTTTTGCGCAATTTTAGGTTCAATTCTTATACATAATTTGTACAAAAGACACTATCACAAGCGACAGCAAAAACTTATCATAAAGAACAAGCGCGACATGGAACTGGCAAAAGCGCAAAACGAAAAAGAAATTATCAAAATTAAGAACGAGCAGCTCAAAGAAGAATTTAGAAGTAAGAGCAATGAGCTTGCCGCCTCAACTTTAAGTATTATAAAAAAGAATGAATTGCTATCCAAAGTCAAAGAACAACTTGTATCCAATGTAGAGGATAAAAGCACGGTAAGGCCTATTATCAATATAATTGATAAAAGCCTTAATCAAAACGATGATTGGGAATTGTTCAAAGAAGCTTTTAATAATGCAGATAGAAAGTTTTTGAAGAAACTAAAGAAAGCTCACCCTAATCTTTCTCCTAATGATATTAGGTTATGCGCTTACCTTCGTTTGAATTTATCATCAAAAGAAATAGCTCCTTTACTGAACATTTCTCCCAGAAGTGTTGAGATCAAAAGGTACAGACTTCGTAAAAAAATGGACTTAACCCATGATGATAACCTAGTTAACTACATCCTTAAACTGTAAATTTCTTTACAACCTTTCAATAACACCTCAACAATACCTATACAAACAAGAATTTGGCAAAAATTTAAAACTTCCGTTTTGCCTCTGAAGCCCTATAAAACAAGGAGTTTTATCAATTTCGTAAAAAAATGGTGTTTTTTTTGCTATGTATGCTTTTTGTTGAGGTGATTTTTAAGGTCTTCCTATTTTTTTAAGATAAGTTTAACCGTTCGCAAAAACAGGAAGTTCCCCAATTCTTCACAGGTTTTGTTTTACTAAAACTGCATACACTATTTCCTCTTAGCGAATATCAAACTAAAACTAAACATTACTATGAAAAACAATTTACTGAGATTACTACTCTTATTGTTTACAACCGGGATATATGCCCAAGCCGATAAGGTTTCAGTTGTGAGCAATGATGACGGAATGAAATTGGTGGTCAATGGAAAGGATTTTATGATGAATGGGATGAACTGGGATTATATTCCAATTGGCACCAACACAGTGAACGCCGCGTTCTGGAAAAAGTCGGATGACATTATCAAGGCAGGTCTTGATACCGAAATGTCTTTATTAAAAAACATGGGGGTCAATGTTATTCGCCAATATACGGGTGTCCCAGCAAAATGGATACAGTATATCTACGAGAATTATGGTATTTACACCATGCTCAACCATTCGTTTGGACGTTATGGCCTAACATTGAATGGCGTTTGGACTCCAGTAACCATTTATGATGACCCTACAACAGTAGAGTTTTTAATGTCCGAAATGGAAGAGTTGGTCAATGGTTATAAAGACACGCCAGGACTACTACTCTACTTGCTAGGTAATGAAAACAACTATGGATTGTTCTGGGCAGGAGCAGAGACGGAAGATTTTCCAGACGATGAAGGAAGGATAAACTTTATAGGTGAGAGTCGAGGAAGGCCTATGTATCGGTTAATGAACGAAGCCGCTAAAAAGATGAAGGCCATGGATGCCTCGCACCCAGTTGCAATTTGTAATGGTGATGTGCTGTTCATTGATATAGTCGCAGAAGAATGTAAAGATGTAGATATCTATGGAACCAATACCTACCGTGGAGCTTCCTTTGGAGATATGTTTGAAGTAGTAAAGGAAAAACTCAACAAACCTGTAATGTTCACAGAATTTGGGGCGGATGCATTCAATGCCATTGAAAATAAAGAAGATCAATATTCCCAGGCCTACTATATGGTAGAAAACTGGAAAGAGATTTATGAAAATGCCGCTGGTCTAGGAAAAGCTAACAATTCAATTGGAGGTTTCACTTTCCAATTTAGTGATGGTTGGTGGAAATTTGGTTTTGATGATAGAAAAAATGCAGATGTGCATGACAACAACGCCTCATGGTCAAATGGTGGGTATGCAAGAGATCTCGCTGCCGAGGGAGTAAACAATATGAACGAGGAATGGTTTGGAATTTGTGCCAAAGGCGCAACAAACCCTAGAGGATTATATGATCTTTATCCCCGTGCTGCCTACTATGCTTTAAAAGATGCACATCAGCTCAATCCATATGATGAAGGTGTAAACCTCGATTTCGTTACAAATCATTTTAATAACATTCAGTTGATGGATGCCGTGCTTAAGGCACGTGGGGATAAAGCAGCATTAAATGGAGAGCAAAGTAATCTGCTTCGCATCAGCAACCTTCAAGCCAAGTTTTCAACCTTCAGTACTGGAGGTAGTTTAATTACGACTCCGGATACTCCTGACCCGGATGACCCTAACACCTTTCCAAATCAGTTAGGATTCGATCACATGCAGTCGTATTTTATTGGAGTAGAAGGAAACCCTGCACCTAACATGAGAGCAGAGGTAAATATGAATGTTGTGGGTAATGTGGCCCGAAACCCAATCAATGAGATTTTTTATGAGAATAACTCCCGTCCTATCGATGTGAGTACTGACCAAGGGGATGTAATTGTTTCAGATGTAAATAGAATTCGGGTATATCAAGCAGAGTTTGAATGGAACGCAAAAGAATTTGATCTAAGAGGTTTCTATAGAACAGGTCATTATCATTGGGGTTATGAAGGTGACTTTTTCGGATTGTATCCAGAAGCCAACTATGGCCCAAACCTAGATATTTACAATGGTGAAATATTAGGAATGGAAATTGACGGCAAGGGCCCTTTAAAAGGATTGAAAGCGGCTATTGGTCCTCAATTATGGTGGGGCGCAAACCCTACAATGCTTTTCAAGTACAAAAAGCATATTGGGAAATTTGATGTAACCGGTATTTACCATAGAGACTTTGAAACCAATCTGGTTTTTGATGAAAATGGACGTCGGGTCTTGAATGCAAATCAAGTACGAAGTGGTGTAATCCCCTTTTGGCCGACCGAAAGGGCCACATTAGCTATTGAAAGGGAGTTCGGCAAATTTGGAGTTATGCTGGGAGGAATTTGGGCTGGAAGCCCTTTGAACGGTACCTCATTTCAAGATGTTAGGGGTACGCCCGGAAATTATGTTGTTTTTGAAGATAGGATTCAATCAAGTGATAACTGGGGCGGTAAAGCTAAGCTTACTTATGAAGGTGGAAAATTCAATTGGTACGGTCAAGCTTCAGCTATGGGTCTAATTGCCAATGGTGGTGCTGATCAAACGATGACTTTTACCGGTTGGAAATTAAGGGATACGGGAAGTGGTAATGTAACCAGTGTATTTTCTGGATTCACCATAGCCGCAGGAAATTTTCAAATTGCTCCCAATTTCATGTGGCAAAAACCATTGGTAGAGGCTATGCCACAAGATGTGCAGGGCCCTGGTAGGTTAAGAAACAATCTTGATGATCCCTTTTCCGTTCGAGGTAACAGAGAGACCACTGCCGGTGAGATTCTCTTGACTTTTGACCCTACCCCAGGTACTTGGATGTACGAGTGGGACAATGATAGGTCAGAAGATGCTAAGTTCGCTATGAACTTAGGGTTTGTATACCGCCACCTTCCTACGACCATTGATTCACATATTGGTTTTAACGCCGACAGGACCTTCTTTGCCTTCCCAAATTCGGTTCCCGCCGAAGATTTATGGGAAGTCCATTCCAGAATGGTATCCAAACTTGGTTCGGATTTCGGTCTAATTGGAAATTTCTACTATGGCAACGGGCAAGCTAATGGAGATAGTGATCGATTGATAAAACGTTTTGGCGGAGATGTCCGAATGATCTATAAGAAATGGAAAGTACAGTACACACAAAAAATTAACGATTGGGGACCATTTGATTACCATCGAGATTTTAACTTAACGTACCCAGTACAATTGATGTTGGACATCTCTACAACTCTTGGCAAACCAGACTGGTTTATTTTGCCAAGTACACAAATAGGAATCCGTGGTACATGGAGGTCATTAAATGAGTTTTCACCACGTTATTTGCCAAACGCGGTACCACCCAACACTTTTTCACAAGAACCTATAGTAAGTCCTGTTGGGTTTGGTGACGGGAGTGAGTGGGAAATTATGACATATGTACATATCAATATCGGGAAATAAAAAGATTGAAAAATGAAAAATAAAAAATATACCAACGTACATTTTATACTTCTTCTGACTTTGGGCATTGCTCTTTTCAGTAGTTGTGAAAGAGAATTTTCAGATGATGTGGAATTTGCCACATTTTCTGCCAATGGGGACATTTTTACAGATGCTCCTGTAGGACTTACGGATGAATTCTTTGATTCTTTTGATCCAAATGAAGGTGCTAATCCCGAAGGCTTTGGTACTGATGATAACGTGGCTTTTGAAGGGTCATCTTCCATACGGATTGATGTTCCCGCTCCAGATGACCCCGATGGAGGATTTATTGGAGGTATTTTCCTAGATCGTGGTGCCGGTAGGGACTTAACAGGTTTTGATGCCTTGACCTTCTATGTTAAAGGTTCTACTACCGCTACCATAGGGGAAGTAGGCTTTGGAACTGATTTTGGTCAAAACAAATTTGCGGTAACTGCCCAGAACATAAGATTATCTACGGATTGGCGAAAAGTTATCATTCCTATTCCAGATTCGTCAAAATTGATACAGGAAAGAGGAATGTTCTTTTTCTCTGCAGGGACGCAAACTACTGGTGGTTTTGGATATACTTTTTGGATAGATGAGTTACGTTTTGAAAAATTAGGAACGATAGCGCAACCAAGCCCGGCTATTTTTAACGGGGTGGATGTTGTACAACAGGCCTTTACCGGGTCCAACCTCTTGGTTAATGGGTTGGCTCAGACCTTTAATTTGGAATCTGGGATTAACCAAACAGTAATTGCGGCACCATCTTATTTCGATTTTAATTCTTCGGATAATTCCGTGGCCATTGTGAACGAACTTGGTCAAGTTTTGGTCATTGGCACAGGTACTGCAAATATTACGGCACAGTTGGCAGGGGTTCGTGCTTCGGGTTCCTTGGAAGTTACCTCTGCTGGTAGTTTAGCTTTAGCTCCGACCCCAACAAGGCCGGCAGCCAACGTAAAATCAATTTTCAGTGAGGCATATACAGCCGATACATCCAGCAATTTTGCTCCCGGTTTTGGAGGGTCTACTACAGAAACTGTTATAACAAACAACAATGGGGATAATGTATTGGCATATACCAATAATAATTTTACTGGTATCATATTCGAAAATACAGTAGATGCCTCGGGACTAACATTCTTGCATGTAGATGTTTATGTGCAGAGCGCCGGGGTTGAGGTCGGGCTCCAAATTAGGGATGTTGGGGCCAACCAAGAATTAGAGACCAATACTACCAATGGTTTGCCACAGGGTGATGATGTGGATTTTAGGTTTGATCTAACAGGATTGACTGTGGGTCAATGGACATCGTTCGAGATACCCTTGGGGGGTGACCTTGCCACCCAGAAAAACAACTTGGGTGCGCTTATTCTTACAGATGGCCCCGATTTCATATTTGACAACATCTATTTCTACACAGAATAATGAAGTCTTCAAAAACGAAAAAAATGATTATGAACATGAAATATTTTAAAAATAAAACAATACAATCGGTAGTACTAAAATGCTTTGCTGTCATTTTGGTTGTAACTATTTCCGGTTGTTCAACAGATGAAACTCAGACAGTGGCAAATTTTACAAACTTAGTTTTAGACGAGAATTTTGATACAGATGGAGCACCAAATAGTGAAGTTTGGGGCTTCGATATCGGTAATGGTATAGATGGATGGGGGAATCAAGAATTGCAATATTATACGAACCGTTCAGAAAACGTAACCATTCAGAACGGGGTGTTATTGATTACTGCGCAACAAGAATCTTTTGAAGGTTCGGAATATACCTCAGCAAGATTATTGACAAAAGATAAGTTTGAGCAACGATATGGTCGTTTTGAGGCCCGTATTCGTTTGCCTTTTGGACAAGGTATCTGGCCTGCATTTTGGATGCTTGGCGCTGACATAGATGAAAATCCATGGCCAGGAGCCGGGGAAATTGACATTATGGAGTATCGAGGACAGAATCCTACTGTTTTAATAGGTAGCGTGCATGGCCCAGGATACTCCGGCGGAGAAGCAATATCAAAAGAATATACTTTAGAAAACGACCGCTTCGATACAGGTTTCCACATTTTTGGAATTGAATGGGGTCCTGAATTTGTAAACTTCTACGTGGATGATGTATTGTACAATCAAATTACACCTGAGGATTTAACAGGCCCCTGGGTCTTTGACAAGCCCTTCTACATTCTAATGAATCTTGCCGTTGGAGGCACTTTTGTAGGTTCACCAAACGCTGAAACCGAATTCCCACAAACCATGCTGGTTGACTATGTGAGGGTATATAAAAATAACACTGATTAAACTAACTAAAACGAAAAAGACAATGAAACTATTACTCAAAAATATCAAGATACTATCCGTATTGATCTTGGCAATATCTTTTCTAGGATGCGAAGAAGATGACGAAGGAACTTCCCTTCCTGAGGTCGTTGCGGGCTTTACACAAACCATTATTGAAAATTCCGGTACGGTATCCTTCATCAATATATCCGAAAATGCCCAAAATTTTGAATGGGATTTTGGAGATGGCACCTCTTCTACAGAGATAGATCCCATAAAAACATACACTTCTGGTACCTATACAGTAATACTAACTGCATCAAATGTCGCAGGTGCTTCAAGTACATTTGAAGATGAACTTACCATTACTATTCCTGATCCAATCATGTTGCCCATTACTTTTGATGATGCCAACGTGGATTATAGTAGTATAGGAACATTCACGGGTGCAGCCTTTGAAATTGTTGCAAACCCTGCGCCAGGAGGTTCTAATGACCAAGCTTCTCAAGTAGGTGAGATTACAAATATTGGCGCAGAATTTGAAGGTATTTTCTTTAATTTGGGCACGGCAATTGACCTTACTACGAATAAAACGGTTCAAATGAACTTCTGGTCTGAAGCTCCTATTGATGTTTTAATGAAATTAGAGCAAGGAACAGGAGCTGATTCAGAAATCACCGCTAGTCATGGAGGAACAGGATGGGAATTAATTTCTTTTGATTTTGCTTCATCGGACAGCTTCTCTAGAATAACGTTATTTGTAGATGGCCCTGGCACAACAGCAGGTGTTTTCTATCTAGATGATATTGAACAAGTAGAAACCATGACTCCACCAAGTGGTTGTGCTGATACACTAGTGGCAGCAACAGAGCTTCCATTGGATTTTGAAGGTTGTGAAACCTTTCTCGCCGATGCTAATTTTGGAGCTGGTCTAACTTCTGCACTTGTAGCGAATCCTTTTCAAACAGGAATAAACACTTCAGATTTTGTATTACAGATAGATAAGCCTACTGGTTCAGAATTCTTTGGAGGGGTTCAAAATACCTTCCCTACTAACTTTGACTTGACCACAACGGATACATTTAAAGCGAAAGTGTATTCTACCAAGGCAAATGTGGTCTTTAGATTAGAACTGGCCGTTATACCAAATGATGGCAGCATCGGAAATCCAGCTCCTGTTTTTGTTACCATTCCTAATGCGAATGAATGGACAGAAATAGAGTTTACGTTTATAAATCTACCTGCTTCACCAACAACATATAATCACTTAGTAATTAAACCAGATAATGATATGGCAGATAGCCCTATCACTGATGGTGGAACATATTACATAGATGATATCACTCTTGGAACTGCTGGTGGCGGTAGTGGATTCGATGATGGTTTACTGACCAACGGAGATTTTGAGAGCGGTGTAGATCCATGGATTGGTAATGCAGCCAACGTTATGGAAGAAGGTGGGAACAGTTTTAACTTTGCCAATGTGGAAACTGCAGATCCTGGTCAACCATTCCTGGTTAACCTAAGCCAAGTAGTAGAACTTACACAAGATGAGAACTATGTTTTAACGTTTGATGCATCTTCTGATCGAGCGCGCACAATCATTGCAGGTATTGGACTTAATGTTAATCCATTTACAAATGTCAATGAAACAGTCAACTTGACGACCGATACCCAAACATTCACATTGGAATTCAATGCTACTGGATTTGGCGGAGTAGATAGCCGAGTACTGTTTGACATGGCTGCTGAGGTCGGTACTGTTGTGATAGATAATGTATCGTTGGTTGTGGGCGGAACTGGTGGTGGTGATACGGTCGCCCCTGTCATTACTTTAAATGGTGATGCAGTTGTTGACCTTATTCAAAATGATTCTTATACAGATCTTGGAGCAACTGCCAACGATGACACTGATGGAGATATTTCTGGCAGTATTACTGTAGGAGGAGATACTGTTGATACCAGCATGATAGGCACATATGTTATTACTTATAATGTTAGTGATGCGGCAGGAAATGCGGCAACTCAAGTAACAAGAACGGTCAACGTAGCTGCTTTTGATAGTGGATTACTAACCAATGGGGATTTTGAGAGCGGCAGCACCCCTTGGATATTAGGCGTGGATGATGGTGCTACTGCACCGGTCACTACGGAAAATGGTAATTCCTTTTATTCCGTAAATGTAATAACTCCAGACCCTGGTCAGCCATTCTTGGTCAATCTTAGCCAGAAACTGGAAATTACACCAGACGCCATGTACACATTGACCTTTGATGCTTGGTCTGACACAGACAGGACCATTATCGCTGGAATTGGGTTAAGTGGCGGAAGTTTTGCCAATACCACTGAAACGGTAAATATTACTACTACCAGACAGACCTATGTGGCCAACTTAACTGCAACCGGATTTGGTGATGCCACTTCGAGAGTTTTATTCGATTTAAATGGAGCAGCTGGTTTGGTAAATATTGATAATGTGTCTCTTATCCTAGATGGAGGTGGCTCTGGTGGAGGAGGTGTCACGGCATTATCCTCTTTACCAGCAGATTTTGAAGGTGGAGAAGAATTTAGTGCTGTTTTTGAGCCAGCAAGTGTCAACGGTGCTATTACGTCAAACACAGTCTCAGGAGGCATCAATACTTCTGCAAACATTTACACATTCAACAAACCTGCAGGGACAGAGTTTTATGGAGGTATGGAAAATGTTTTCGCTTCACCTTTAGATTTGACAACGGCGAGAACATTTAAGGTCAAGGTGTATTCTACAAAACCAAATGTAGTATTTCGGTTTGAATTACAAACAAGACCTGATGGTCCAAACTTTAGTATAGACCAATCCGTAACAAATGCAAATGAGTGGGTAGAATTAACTTTCGATTTTAATGCTGTTACATCAGGTGACCCAGGCTTTAATCCAAATATTTATAATGCTATTGTTATAATTCCTGATTTTGACCCGGGTAATGATCCAACAGGTACTGCAGAAACTTATTATATCGATGATGTAATTCTTGAATAAGGAAAAAGAATAAATACCTATGAATAAGACAAAAGGCTAGCAAAAAGTTTGCTTGATGCTAGCCTTTTTTAACCAATTCGATTGTACAGGTCCATAGGTTTGGGGGCTATCGTAAACTGAAAAGTTTACAGGAATAGGTTCGATCACAACAACAATTGTTGAAGCCAAAGAAGCAGATTAAGATGGATTCAAAAGCTATAAAAATTGTTATCAGATTACTGATAATTGGCAACTGCTTCCTTTCATCTTGCAAAAAACAACAGATGGCCAAAGAAAATAACGCTGATATCATTATAGAACAGAAAATAGATTCTTTGTTGGCATTAATGACCTTAGAAGAAAAAATTGGTCAGATGACACAGGTCAGGCATTTTGATGACCTTTCTGATGACAATGACATTGCTACCAAGTTTATTGGTTCGGTTATACATACTCAAGGGCCTTTGCCCGGGAATGGCGCTGCCGAGTGGCAAGCTAGATTCACAAGGTTACAAGAGCTTGCACTGTCCACTAGATTGGGAATTCCATTATTATTTGGCGTTGATGCAGTGCATGGTCAAAACACCTACGAAGGAGCTACCATATTTCCGCACAATATTGGTTTAGGAGCTACTAGAAATGCTGCTCTTGTTGAGCAAGCTGCCAAAATAACGGCTATAGAAGCACAAGCAACCGGTTTTACTTGGGTGTTTTCTCCATGTATAGCTATCCCATATAACGAAAAGTGGGGAAGAGTTTATGAAGCTTTTTCTGAAAGCACCAAGTTAACTGAAGTGTTGACAAGAGCTTCCGTTAAAGGTCTTCAAGGAAACCTTTTAGATAGACATACGGTAATGGCGACGGCTAAGCATTTTATAGGTGATGGCGCAACGGATTCCGGTACTGAAGGTGGTGAAACCTCTTTAAGCTCTCAACAAGTGCAAGAGCGATTACTTCCTCCATACATTGTTGCGGTTGATGAAGGGGTTGGCTCTGTAATGGCATCATTCAATTCTATGTCTGGCAGGCCAATGCATGCCCATAAAGAACTTATTTCAGATATGCTCAAAAGCGCCATGAAATTTGATGGAATTATGGTATCCGATTGGAAAGGCTACTCACGATTTGGCGAAAATGATGTTATCAATGCGGGTGTAGATGTTATAATGGCCGTAGAAGGGGACTTGGATATGTACTTGGAAGGTCTAAAAAGCGGTGTTGAAAGTGGTTATGTATCCCTAAACAGAATCGATGATGCTGTGCGTCGTGTATTGAGGCAAAAATATAGGTTGGGGCTTTTCGAAAATCCTTTTCCCGATTCAACCTTGATTGAAAAAATAGGAATTCAGGAACATAGAGATATTGCAAGACAAGCTGTAAGAGAGTCATTGGTCTTGCTAAAAAACAGCAAAAACATACTTCCACTAAAAAAGGATCTGAATAAGATTGTTGTCGTTGGTGAACACGCTAACAATTCTGGTCTTCAGTCTGGAGGTTGGACCATAAACTGGCAAGGCTCCACTGAAAACTATGCAGGTGCAACAACAATTCTAAAAGGAATTGAGAAAATAGCAGGTGGCAACGTAGTTTATGATGCGGATGCAACCGGAAATCATGGCGATGCAGATGTTGCCATTGTTGTCGTTGGTGAAACACCGTATGCCGAATCTTTTGGGGATATAGGTGGTGAAATAGATGCTTATGAAATAACATTGACCGAAGCTCATCAGAACTATATCAGTAACTATGTAAACAAAGGTGTTAAGACCGTTGTGCTTCTTATTTCTGGACGCCCACTAGTAACCACCAAACAGATTGAACAATCAGATGCATTTGTTGCGGCTTGGCTGCCAGGTTCTGAAGGAGATGGCATTGCAGAAGTGTTATTCGGAAATTATAGTTTTAAAGGAAAGTTGCCGCACTCTTGGCCAAAATCAGAAGAGGATTATAATGGAAAATACGGACCAAATTTTTGGGATGATTCTATTACACCACTATTTTCTTACGGGTTTGGCTTGCGATAATGATATTTCTAAAAGAATAAAGCAAATGAAACATAAAGATTCATAGAAAACAACAAGGAAAACAAACATCAAGGCTATGAAATCAATAGTAAAAATAATAGTTGTAGCAATGGTTTTAATACTGAACCATTCATGCAAAGAGAAAACGATAAAAAAAGAAGAAAATCAACCCCAAACAATAAAAGAAGTGACAGCTAAAGATATTCTAGGCAATCCTGATTACTTGGCCATATCGTATGGAGGTTATAGAGAAGCTTCCCGAGATGTTCAACCTACGATTGCGGAGCTAAAAGATGACATGAAGATATTATCCGCAATGGGCATCAAAGTGTTGCGAACATATAACGTTCAACTGCAACAGGCTTCCAATTTGTTAAAAGCCATTGCAGAACTGAAGATAGAAGATTCCAGTTTTGAAATGTACGTAATGCTTGGCGCATGGATAGATTGTAAAAATGCTTGGACCGGAGAAACACCAGATCATGATGTGGAGAGTGAACAAAATGAAGGTGAAATTGCAAGAGCTGCGGCATTGGCAAATGAATATCCGGATATTGTAAAAATTATTGCGGTTGGCAATGAAGCCATGGTAAAATGGGCAACCAGTTATTATGTGCAACCATCGGTCATTTTAAAATGGGTAAATCATCTTCAAGACTTAAAGAAAAATGGAGAACTTCCAAAGGATTTATGGATCACAAGCTCTGATGATTTTGCCTCTTGGGGAGGTGGTGATGAGAGCTATCATACTGAGGACCTTGAAAACCTTCTTAATGCTGTGGATTACATCTCCATGCACACCTATGCCTATCACAACTCTCATTACAATCCAGAGTTCTGGGGGGTTCCTGAGGAAGAAGAGCAACTTTCAGATATTGAAAAAATTGATGCCGCAATGCTAAGAGCAAAAGGATTTGCAATGTCTCAGTACAAAGCAGTTTCAGATTATGCAAAAAGTGTTGGTGTAAATAAGCCCATTCATATTGGTGAGACGGGTTGGGCAACAGTGTCCAATGGTCATTATGGACCAACCGGCTCAAAAGCAACAGATGAATACAAAGAAGCTGCTTATCATAAACACATTCGAGATTGGACGAATACCAATGGTATATCTTGCTTTTATTTTGAAGCTTTTAATGAGCAATGGAAAGATGCTCAAAACGCACTGGGTTCCGAAAATCATTTTGGTTTGATCACAATAGATGGGCAAGCAAAATATGCCCTATGGGATTTGGTTGACAAAGGGACTTTTAATGGGTTGACCAGAAATGGAAATCCTATCACCAAAACATATAAAGGAGATAAAGAGGCATTGATGAAAGATGTTTTGGTCCCCCCAACAAAGAAAGAACAAGCTATTACCCATTAAGATGAGAATGTTTAACAAATTTAATATCATATTGACATTGACTGTAATCAGTGCTTGCACCGTTGAGAACAAACTAGAAGTTGAAGTGTATGAAACTTCAGCAGATGGAAACAAGTTAAGTTCCATAACCGAAGTAACAGCAGAAGGAAATGCCTCGCAAATAAAGTTGCTGCCAGAGAAAAAATTTCAGACCATTACTGGTTTTGGCGGCTCATTTACTGAAGCTTCAGCCTATTTGCTGAATCAATTGAGCAAAGAAAATCGAAAAAAAATCATAGATGCTTACTTTGGGGATGATGGTGCCCGATATTCCTTAACAAGGACCCATATGAACTCTTGTGATTTCTCGGTAAGCAACTATTCATATGCTCCTGTTGAAGGAGATATAGAATTAAATCATTTTTCCATTGATGAGGATCGAGACGATATTATTCCGTTTATCAAAGAAGCAATGGCAACTTCCAAAGATGGCTTTAAGATATTGGCATCACCTTGGACGGCTCCACCATGGATGAAAGACAACAATGATTGGCGAGGTGGTAAACTGTTACCTGAATATTATGATTCCTGGGCGTTGTTCTTCTCAAAATACTTAGACGCATATAAACTTGAAGGTATTGATATTTGGGGCTTTACAGTGGAAAATGAACCATTGGGAAACAACAATAACTGGGAAAGCATGCATTACACGCCAGAGGAAATGACCGATTTTGTAAAGCATCATCTGGGGCCTAAACTAGAAGCTGATGAGCATGATGTTAAGATACTTGGCTATGATCAAAACAGGGGTGAAGAATTAGAGGAATGGATTAAGGTTATGTTCCAAGATGAAGCATCTTCCAAATACTTTGATGGCACTGCAATACATTGGTATGCCAGCACCTATGATTGGTTTCCTGAGTCCTTGCAATTTGCCCATAATGCAGCTCCAAAAAAATATTTGATTCAATCCGAAGCATGTGTAGATGCGGAAGTACCCAAATGGAGAGACGATCAGTGGTATTGGTCTAAGGAAGCAACAGACTGGGGATGGGATTGGGCTCCAGAGCATGAAAAACATTTACATCCAAAATATGCTCCCGTATATCGCTACGCACGAGACATAATAGGCTGTCTTAACAATTGGGTAGATGGCTGGATAGACTGGAACATGGTCTTGGACACACAAGGAGGACCCAACTGGTTTAAAAACTGGTGTGTTGCACCTGTAATTGTAGATCCAGAGAAAGACGAGGTATACTTTACTCCCATATACCACACAATGGCTCATTTCAGTAAATATATTCGTCCCGGAGCTATAAGAATTGGATTTGAGAATTCTGATGATTCGTTAATGACCACTGCGGCCAAAAATCCTGATGGTTCCATCGTAGTAGTGCTCTTAAATCAAGATTTGGAAGCAAAGAGTTTTGAACTTATTTTGGGAGAGGCTTCACAACAAATATCAATTAGTGCTCAAGCAATACAAACCGTGGTGATTAAAAAACCAACTAATACTAACTAAAACACAATCCTTATGTCAATTGTAAAAACCGCCAAAAAAGATAGAGTCCCAGTTGGGCAAAAAGCCGCCTTCGGAGCAGGTCATTTTATATTGAATATTTTACCTGGCACACTAGGCGTTTTCATTCAGTTCTTTTTACTTACAGCGTGGGGGGTAGATCCCTTGTGGGCTGGACTTTTGGGCGGTTTGCCAAGAATATTTGACTCAATTACAGATCCAATTATGGGTTTTATTTCGGACAACACCAAATCCAGATGGGGACGAAGAAGGCCTTATATTTTTATTGGTGCCATCATCAGTGGAATACTCTTCTTTTTAATGTGGCAAATTGATGATAATGCTTCACAATCATATATCATATGGCATGTAATGGTGCTGCAATTACTGTTCCTTATTGGTAACACCATGTTTGCAACGCCGTTGGTTGGTCTGGGGTACGAAATGACATCAGATTATAACGAGCGTACCCGTTTAATGGCTTTTTCCAATACTATGGGCCAAATTGCTTGGATGATCGTGCCATGGCTGTATGTAATTATTCCAGACTCAAACACATTTAATACGCAAACCGAGGGTGTAAGAACAATGGCCCTCATAGTTGGAGCACTGTGTATAGTTTTTGGTATTCTACCCGCAATATTTTGTAAGGGAATCGACTCTGCCAATATGGAGAATAGAAAAGAAATTAATTTTAAGACCCTTGCGGCCAATTTAAAGGACCTATTTGCAGGAATTGTTCAAGTTTCCAAAAACAAGCCTTTTATGAAATTGTGCGGAGCAACATTCTTAGTCTTCAATGGGTTTCAGTTGGTAGCAGCATTTGGAGTTTTCATTATCGTGTTTTATATGTATAATGGTAGTTATGAAGCAGCAGGAACATGGCCCGCGTGGTTCAACACGATCAATGCAATGATTACTGCATTCATAGTGATTCCCATAATCTCTAGAATGGCCAATAAATGGGGAAAGAGAAAAGCGTTTATCATTTCAACCTTTTTATCCATTGTCGGATATCTTTTAAAATGGTGGGGGTTTGATAAAGAACTGAATAGTCAATTCAACCAAACAGGATTTGGTAAGAGTTTAAATTCAGGAGTAGGTTCTATTTTTGAATCATTAAATCCAGTACTCGATAATATAGGCATGTCCTGGTTTAGTATAGACCCTGGAAGTGAGGTCCCATGGCTGGTATTTTTACCGATCCCATTATTTGCTTTCGGAATGGGAGGGTTATTTACATTGATGATGTCCATGACAGCCGATGTCTGTGATTTAGATGAATTAGAAAATGGTATGCCAAGAAAAGAAGGTACTTTTGGCGCCATCTATTGGTTAATGGTTAAAATAGGTCAGTCTATTGCACTTGTTTTAGGTGGTTTGATTTTAAGCATTGTAGGATTTGACCCGAATGTCACTGAACAATCTATAGAAACCATGAATAATCTTAGAATTGCTGATATCTTAGTGCCATCGCTTACAGCTGCCCTTGCTATATGGGTAATGTGGAAATATAGCCTTAGCGAAAAAAGAGCAAAAGAAATTAAGGCTGAATTGGTTGCACGAAGAGGAGAACTTTAGTCTAAATTTGAACAAACCTAATAATACAATATAAAGGAACATTATGTCATCATCTAGAAAAGAGAAGTTTTTGGCGTTGGCTGCACTGGAATACGCAGATAAAACTACTGAAGAATTAGAAAGTCTATGTAAACGTGTTTTGGAAGGTGGAATGCATGGACTATGTTTTAGCCCCTATATTGAAGGTCAAAAACCAGGTGATCAGATTACGGAAGACCAAATTCGCAGACGAATGGAAATCATAAAACCATATACCAAATGGATTCGTTCTTTTTCGTGCACGGAAGGCAATGAAGCTATTCCCCGTATTGCCAGAGAATATGGAATTAAGACCATGGTTGGAGCTTGGTTAGGTGATGACCCAAAAATAAATAAGCAAGAAATTGAAAACCTAATTGAATTGGCCAAAGATGGATATGTGGATATTGCAGCAGTAGGTAACGAAGTAATGCTACGCGGAGATTTAACTGAAGATGAGCTGTTGGATTTTATGCATCAAGTTAAACAGGCCGTTCCCAATGTTCCTGTTGGCTACGTTGATGCGTACTATGAGTTTACGGAGCGTGAAAGAATAACCGAGGCATGTGATGTTATTTTAGCCAATTGCTATCCTTTCTGGGAAGGTTGCGATATGGATTATTCTTTGTTGTATATGAAAGATATGTACCAAAGAGTGCTAAAAGTTGCCAATGGTAAAAAGATAATTGTTTCCGAAACCGGATGGCCAAGTCAAGGTACAAGTCTTGAAGGTGCATTTCCGTCTCATGAAAATGCGTTAAAGTATTTCATGAACACCCAAAAATGGTCTGAAGAAGATGATATTGAAGTGTTTTACTTCTCATCTTTTGATGAATCTTGGAAAGTGGGAGCTGAAGGTGATGTAGGCGCCTATTGGGGCCTTTGGGACAAGGATGAGACGTTAAAGTTTTAACCTAGTCGTTTTGCTTGTATAGACATTAAACGATTTCTGCACTTAATCCGGCCTGAAGCAATTTGGAGCATCTAGGCTTTAAATCTGTATACTCCCCTGTTTTTACAGTACATTTACCATTGTGATGTACAATTAAGGAACACTGCTCGGCCTGTTCCGGAGTATGGTCGCAGACATTGATCAGTGTGTCAATGACATGATCAAAAGTGTTCACATCATCATTGAAAAGCACAATCTCACTCTGCTTTACGGTTTCTTCTTCTAAAAGAAGTTCTTCTGATATTTTTTCTTTGGTTCCCATAACCTTGGAATTAATCAATTCTAATTTACATATTTTGCGGAAATCCAATTATTATTTTTTAGTTTTTTTTCAAATTCTAAGCCATATAGTCCACATTTTGAGGAAATTGCATCTAAATCCTCCAAATAAAAGCCACTTAAGAAAAGAATACCTCCCGTATTTAGACATTTTGCATACACTGGAATGTCCTCAAGCAAAATGTTTCTATTAATGTTAGCCAGTATAATATCGTACTTTCTATTGGCCAACAAACTGCTGTCCCCTTGATAAACTTCAATATTGTTGCAGTTGTTCCGCTCAACATTCTCTTTGGAATTTAAGAAACACCACTCATCTATATCAATGGCATCTACAGATTTCGCTCCTTTCATTTTTGCAAGAATTGCCAAAACTCCTGTACCGCAACCCATATCCAAAACCGATTTTCCTTCAAAGTCTGTATCTAAAATGTGTTGCAACATCATATTTGTTGTCTCATGATGTCCTGTTCCAAAACTCATTTTAGGTTCTATGACAATATCATACGCCACATTCTCCGAATCATGAAAGGGAGCTCTTACCATGCATTGGTCACCAACTTTAATGGGATGAAAGTTTTTTTCCCACTCGGCGTTCCAGTTTTGTTGTACAATCTCCTTACTGGACCATGTAATTTTAAAGTCTGGGTTTTGTAGAATGAACAAATCCTTCAAAATATCTTCTTTCCAGTCAGATTTCAATACATACGCCAATAGTCCGGCATCATTCTCCACAAAACTCTCAAATCCTACCTCACCCAACTCAGCAATCAAAATATCAGTTGCTGGTTGAGCAGGATTTATTTTAAAATTGTATTCGATATATATCAAACTAGGCAGTAAGGGTTGGGTTATATAGCCTTGATTATAGCAACAAAATCATCTGCTTTTAGCGATGCACCTCCAATAAGACCACCATCTACATCTGGTTTTGAAAATATTTCTTCCGCATTTGAAGGTTTTACGCTACCGCCATATAAAATGGAAACCTTATCTGCAATTGAATCATTGTACGCTTCCGAAATTGTCTTTCTAATAAATGCATGCATTTCTTGAGCTTGTTCTGGACTTGCCGTCTCACCAGTCCCTATTGCCCAAACTGGTTCGTAGGCTAGAACAATCTTACCCCATGCTCCATTATCCAAACTAAAAAGAGCATTTTTTAGCTGACTTTCCACTACGGAAAAATGGTTTCCTGCCTTTCTGTCTTCCAACTCTTCTCCAAAACAAAAAATCACCCTCATTCCCTTTTCTAATGCAGTTTTGGTCTTTTTTGCCAATAATTCATCTGTTTCTCCAAAAAGTGAACGTCTTTCGGAATGACCAATGATAACAGTATCTACTTCTATATTTAAAAGCATATCTGCTGAAATCTCACCGGTATAGGCCCCATTTTCTGCAAAGTGCATGTTTTGTGCAGCTACATGTATTGTAGATGATTGTAGGTTTCTTTGCGCAGCAACCAAGTTAACAAAGGTTGGTGCTACAATCACATCAGCATGAGTATCAGGTAATTTTGCCGATAGTTCTGATAACAAAACTTCTGTTTCGTCAAGATTCTTATTCATTTTCCAGTTTCCTGCAACTATTTTGGTTCTCATGTTATTGATATTTCTTTAGTATTATGTTCAAAAATTTAGTTCATCTAAATCGTTGTAATGTACTTTTTGCGTGATTGTCCCTCTCTTTAAAACAAGTATTGCCGGATTGGAACGCACAATAGTCTTGAGTGTAGTCTCATCAGTAAAATAAAAGTCAAAATCCAAGTTATGGTCTTTCTTGACTTTATTTGCTCTTTCATTGCTGGAAGCCGACATACCTACAACCATGTATCCTTTTGCTTTTGCTTTTGCAGTGACCGTAGCTACCCCAGCGAAAAAATCCTTATTGCTTTTGGCCAAATCATATGCAATGACCATGACCAAATTATCTTCTTCCAAAATTTCTGCCGCCAAATCCTGTCCATCTTGTTCAATGGTAAAATCATGGATGGGAGGTTCATATCCTTTTTGGATTTCTGTTGTTTCAACATCTATAAATTCTCCATCCACGCTGGGGTACTCCCCATTTGTAACAACAATCTTGTCATCCCCATTTACTTTAAACCGCCATGCATACTCATACAATGCTTTGGGAGCATTATCCGGAACACTCATACCCTGTTGAATATTTGCTCCAATTTTGTAAGGCCTAAAATCTACCGATGGAAGATGGTTCAATACCTGATTGGCGAACAAAATACAACCAACCAATGATACTCCTCCAATAATCCAATTGACCTTGGAACCAAATATGGGCTTTATGTATTTTCTGCCAAAAAAGAGAATTAAAATAAAACCAAGTAGAATGATATCTTTAGTGAAAGACTCCCATGGAGTCAGTTTTACGGCATCTCCAAAACAACCGCAATCCGTTACTTTGTTGAAATACGCTGAATAAAATGTTAGGAACGTAAAAAACACTATCATGGACAAAAGGCTCCAGATAGTAAATTTTGGTTTAAAACCAATCAGTAAAAGTATCCCCAGAAGCACCTCAACAATGACGACAAAAATGGAAATTGACAATGCCAAGGGCATTAGAAAAGGTAAATTTAAAACCCCTTGACTAAAATATTCCTCAAGCTTAAAAGAAAAACCAACAGGATCGTTCAATTTTATAAGTCCACTTATTATAAATAAGACTCCAACAACAATTCTAGAAATCCATACCAAGTACTTCATCTTTTTTCACTTAAATGAATTAACGCAAACACCGCATAATTAATAATATCCTGATAGTTGGCATCTATACCCTCACTAACCAAAGTAGCTCCGGCATTATCCTCTATTTGTTTTACCCGAAGTAATTTTTGTAAAATCAAATCTGTTAGTGAGCTTACCCTCATATCTCGCCAAGCCTCCCCATAGTCATGGTTTTTGTTCTCCATTAAACTTTTTGTGATGGAAACTTCTTTATCATATAATTCAATAGCTTCATTAGCCTCAAGGTCCGGTTGTTCTGCAATACCTCTTTCCAACTGGATCAATGCCATTATGGAATAGTTAATTATTCCAATAAATTCTGACTGTTCTCCCTCATCCACCTTGCGCACCTCATTTTGTTGTAAGCTACGAATGCGCTGAGCCTTGATAAAAATCTGATCGGTCAGGGATGGGAGTCTCAAAATACGCCAAGCGGTACCGTAATCTTGCGTCTTTTTTAAAAATAGTTCCCGGCAGGTATTGATCACTGCATCATATTGTTGGGAGGTCTGCTGCATGTATTCTTGCTAATTTGCGTAAATTTCGTCCAAATAAATGGTACTTTAAAGCACTTCGCCAAAGATAATCAAACACAATAAAGCAGGAATTTTTTATGACCATAAACTGCAAAGGAGCACTCATAGACTTAAGTACCCCAAAAATAATGGGTATTCTTAACCTTACCCCAGACTCTTTTTATGATGGTGGAAAATATAAAGATGAAAACTCCATTCTTAAGCAGACAGAAAAAATGCTCTTAGATGGCGCCACTTTTATAGATATGGGGGCTTATAGTTCAAGACCAGGGGCAGAACATGTACCTGAAGAGGATGAGTTGAACAGGATGCTTCCCATACTGGAATTGGTACTCAATAATTTTCCGGAAACCTTGGTTTCAATAGATACTTTTAGAAGTAAGGTGGCATTGGAAAGTATACAAGCTGGTGCTGCAATCATCAATGATATTTCTGCCGGGAATTTGGATGCCGAAATTCTTAATGTAATAGCAGAATATCAAGTTCCGTATATAATGATGCATCTGAAAGGAACGCCCCAATCCATGCAGAAACAGGCTGTCTATGAGGATTTGATGAAAGATTTGTTGTTCTATTTTTCAAAAAAAGTAAAGGATGCAACCTTTAAAAAGATAAATGACGTAATTATTGATCCGGGATTTGGGTTTGCAAAAACAACAGCACAAAATTACAAGCTGCTTGTCAACTTAGATTTATTCAAGACTTTTGGCGCACCAATATTAGTTGGGTTAAGCAGAAAGTCCATGATATATAAAGTTTTGAAATCATCTCCAAGCGAAGCTTTGAACGGGACCTCTGCCCTGCATACGGTCGCTTTGTTGAAAGGAGCAAATATTTTGCGCGTACATGATGTTAAAGAAGCTATGGAATGCATTAAACTTGTGGAAGAATTAAATGTGAATGCCATGTAATTTTTGGTTCTTCTATTTTTGCTAATTTTACAAAAACACCGCGGTTGGATTTTTTTAATTTTCTTGAATTCAAAATCACAGATGTCATAGACATTGTGCTAGTAGCCGCCCTACTTTATTACATATACAAGTTAGTTAAAGGCACTGTTGCCATTAATATTTTTATTGGTATTGTAATCGTCTGGGCACTCTGGAAACTTACGGAGCTGTTACAAATGAAAATGATCAGCAGTATGGTCGGCGGATTCATGAACATTGGCCTTATTGCTCTAATCATTGTTTTTCAACAAGAAATTAGAAAATTTTTACTGATGGTCGGTTCTACCAACTTTGCATCTAAACGAAATTTTATTAGGCACTTTAAGTTTCTAAAACAGGAGGCCATGCCAACGGATACAGATGTGGATGCCATTATTGGCGCCTGTGAAAGAATGGGGAGTACAAAAACAGGTGCAATCATTGTTATCGAACGAACCAATTCCCTGGATTTTGTAAGGTCTTCTGGCGACTCAATGAACATTGAAATAACACAACCCATTCTGGAAAGTATCTTCTTTAAAAACAGCCCCTTACATGATGGAGCAGTTATCATTCAAGACAATTACATTACCGCTACACGAGTAATTTTGCCAGTCTCCAATGACCGAGATATTCCTTTGCGTTTTGGACTAAGACACCGTGCCGCTGTTGGAATTACCGAAAAAACTGATTCTATTTGTTTAGTGGTCAGCGAGGAAACCGGTTTAATCTCCTACATAAAAAACGGCGAGTTTGTTCCTTATAAAGGTTTAAATGAACTAACCAATTTCATCAAAAAGGATTTGGAATAGATGTATTGTAAAAATTGTGACAATTCATTAAGAACAGATTTTCGTTATTGTCCAAATTGTGGCGGAAAAGTTGTCAAAAACCGATTGTCACTAATGAATGTATGGCAAGATTTAAGTTACCAGGTATTTAACTTGGACAACACGCTATTCAAAACATTTAGACATTTGTTTTCCAAACCAGAAGTTGTTGTTGAAAGCTATATATCAGGAACACGAAAAAAATACATGAACCCAATAAGCTATTTTGCTATTGCGGTAACACTTTCGGGGGTCTTATTTTTTGTGCTTAGGAATGTATATGATGTGGAACTAACACGTAACAGTTTCACCGAAGCCCAGACGCCAAACTTGGATTTTGTGTTTGACTATCAAGGGTTACTTTCTTATATCATAATGCCCATTTATGCTTTAATGACCTGGCTACTTTTTATTGACAAGAAAAAGCTCAATTATACAGAACACTTGGTAGCCAATGCTTATATAACAGGTCAGACTTCTTTCGTTCAAGTACTGCTTTGTTTACCCTTATTTGGTTTTTTTGACATTAGATACGATATTTTCAATTGGGTATTCTTGCTTGCGATTGTGGTGTACCAATTCTTTGTTTTTGGAAGAATACACCAAACCCGATTTTTAAGCACCTTGTTTAGAGGGTTGGTCTACTTAATTCTATTTGTTATAGTAATGCTTGCCCTAGGAGTGGTAATTGTGCTGCTAGCAATGCTAATGGGACAGTTCACTATAGAAGACTTTGCTCCAAAATAGTTTAGGCAACTTCTTCAGCCAAAAATTGAGCTTCATATAAATCACTATAATAACCGCCATTTTTAAGAAGTTCTCGGTGCGTCCCTATTTCAACAATTTTTCCAGCATCCATTACAATAATTTTGTTTGCCTTCTTGATGGTTGCCAATCGGTGCGCAATAATAATAGATGTGCGCCCTTCTGTAATTTTATCCGTAGCTTTTTGTATCAATTGTTCAGAATAGGTGTCTACAGATGAAGTGGCCTCGTCCAAAATTAGAATGCTAGGATTGCTAACGTATGCTCTTAAAAATGCTATTAATTGACGTTGTCCACTAGAAAGCATGGTTCCACGTTCTTTAACGTTATATTGATACCCTCCCGGCAAACTTGAAATAAACTCATGCACTCCAATTTGCTTGGCAGCGGCCTCTATTTCTGATAGGGTAACAGATTCTTCTCTAAGTGAAATGTTATTTGCTATTGAATCAGCAAAGAGGAAAACATCCTGCAACACAATTGCAATATGAGAACGAAGTGACTTTAACGAATAGTCGCGTATGCTATGGCCATCAATTAAGATGTTTCCTGAATTTATTTCATAAAAACGGTTCAATAGGTTAATAATGGTGGACTTTCCAGCACCGGTCGCCCCTACTATTGCAACAGTCTCTCCCGCCTTTACATTAAATGAAATGCCATGTAAAACCTCTTCATTCTCAACGTAACCAAAACGAACATCAGAGAACTCAATGTTTCCTTTAACATCAGTTTTCTTCAATTTGCCTTCATCAGAAATGTGGCTTTCGGTATCTAAAATCTTAAATACTCTGTTGGCAGCAACCATCCCCATTTGTAATGTATTGAACTTATCCGCAATCTGGCGAAGTGGCCGGAAAAGTAAATCCATCAAGAAAAAGAATGCAAAAATGGATCCCGTATCATTTAAGGCAACATTTTCAATGTTTTGGATAACACCAAAATAAACCACTAAACCAATACCAATGGAATAGGAAATCTCTGCAATTGGAAAGAAGATCGAATTGTACCAAACAGTCTTCAACCAAGCATTTTGATGTTTTTCATTGATTTTTCTAAACTTCTCCTTTTCAATTTCCTCTCTATTGAAGAGCTGAACGATCTTCATTCCCGCAATTCTTTCCTGAACGAAAGAGTTAAGGTTAGAAACTTGGGCCCGTACTTCAATGAAAGCGATTTTCATTGCCTGTTGGAACAATCGCGTAGCCACAAGAATTATTGGCAAAATGGCAAAAACAATTAAAGCCAATTTCCAATTGATATAGATCATCACTGCCGCCCCTGAAAGCATTTTAAGCAAATCTGCCACTATAACAAAAAACCCTTGGCTAAAAATCTCCCCAATACGCTGCATATCTGCAACTGCTCTAGTAACCAAAACACCGATCGAGGAATTATCAAAGTATGTCATCTTAAAGCCCATCATCTTTTGAAAAAGTCTGATGCGAATATCTTTGATCACAGATTCCCCCAAGAGATTTGCATAATAGTTGAAAGAAAGTTGACATAATACCTGTCCAAATAAGGCACCCAGCATGGCGAGTACAACAAAAACCAGTTTTTCACTGTCTTTGTTGGATAACGCCTCATTAATGATATCTCTGACCAGAATTGGTGTTAAGACAGCAAAAGCAGCTGATAGGATAGCAACAATGGCCACGACCCAAAAAATAGTTCTATAGAGTTTAGTATGCGCAAAAACTCTTTTGAACAGACCAAAATCAAAGGCTTTTCCTATTTCATCATTCTTACTCATTAAATATATTTTTTGGGTATGAGACCTTAGTCAAATATAATCCTTTTGCGGGGACAGAAACTCCTGCTTCCCCCCTATTCTTACTTGTTATTATTGAATTGATTTCTTCCGGTTTCATCTTTGCAGTGCCAACGTCCAACAACGTGCCTACAACTGCTCTAACCATATTACGGAGAAAACGATCTGCGCTAATGGTAAAAATTAGTTTGTCCTCCTCTTTTTTCCATCCCGCCAGACTAATATCACAATTGAATGTCTTTACATCTGTATTGGATTTTGAAAAAGATTCGAAATCAGAATGCTCAAGTAAAAAAGAAGCTGCACGGTTCATGGCTTCAATATTCAAAGGTTGTTTAACGAAATGGGCAAAATCTGAATAAAAAGGGCTTTTTTCTTGGACCACCCAATATTCATAAGACCTTTCTATTGCATCGAACCTAGCGTGTGCATCTGATGTTACTGGGATAATTTTTTGAATAGATATATCATCTGGAAGGAAAGCATTAAGACGATATGCAAGTTCCTCTCTGTTCGGGATTAGATCAAAGTCAAAATGTGCAAACATTTCTTTGGCATGCACACCAGCATCTGTCCTACCTGCCCCAACCACTTCAATTTTATTTCGCAATAGGGTAGACATGGCATTTTCCAACACTTCTTGAACTGTAATGGCATTAGGTTGGTTCTGCCATCCATGATAAGCCTTTCCGAAATAAGAAAATCGGATAAAATATCTCAATTGGATTCTTTAAATTTAAGGCATTAAAGATACTTGAATCCCCCGCAAAAGATATCTAACCACTATTTTTTAGCATATTTTTAGCGTTATGACCAAAATTCTTTTGCTTTCAGATACTCACGGACACATTGACGAAGCTATTTTAAAATACGCCAAACAGGCAGATGAAATTTGGCATGCCGGTGATATTGGAAGCCTCGATGTTACAGACAAGCTTAAGGCTATTAGGCCCTTACGTGGAGTTTATGGAAATATAGATGACCACATCATACAGAAAGAGTTTCCAGAACACAACCGTTTTTTTTGTGAGGAGGTAGATGTATGGATAACGCATATTGGTGGTTATCCCAACAAATACAATGTTAGAGTGAGGGAGGATATAAAAAAGAACCCACCAAAACTATTTATCTGTGGCCATTCACATATTTTAAAGGTAATGAATGACAAAAAACTAAATCTATTGCATATGAATCCGGGAGCATGCGGAAAGCATGGGTTCCATCATGTAAGGACTATGCTCAGGTTTGTAATAAATGGAGACAAAATATCTAATTTAGAAGTAATTGAACTGGAAAAAAGATAACCTATGAAAGTAAAAGGTCATCTATTACTATTCATGTTTTTTGCAATTGCATGCTCTAAAAAAGAAAAAAAAGCAGTTCTTCATGCTTCTGCCCCCAAGTCGGGTGTTTCTCTTTACATTCTAGGAACCGCGCAAGATGGAGGAAGTCCACATATTGGTTGCAAAAAAGAGTGTTGTTCCATTTTATTTGAAAATCCAGATCATGAACGCAAAGTTGTTTCTTTGGGAGTTGTTGATCATGAAAATTCAAAATCATTCCTTTTTGAAGCCACTCCGGACATGCCTTCGCAACTAAGACTTTTAAAAGAACACTCCCAAAAAGATGAAGAAGCCCCTGACGGAATTTTCTTGACCCATGCGCACATAGGGCACTATACAGGTTTAATGTATTTAGGCAGGGAGGCAATGGGCGCTAAAGCAGTTGTGCTTTACTCAATGCCAAAAATGAAATCGTTCCTAGAAAACAATGGTCCTTGGAACCAGCTGGTAGACTTGAAAAACATACTTATTACAGAAATTGAAAACGAAAAAAGGGTACAGCTTACCTCAAACCTGAGTGTGATTCCTTTTACCGTTCCACATAGAGATGAATACTCGGAAACTGTAGGTTATAAAATCATCGGAAACCATAAATCTGCACTTTTTATTCCTGATATTGATAAATGGTCCAAATGGGAGAAAAGTATAGTTGAAGAGATAAGCAAAGTAGATTTTGCCTTTTTAGACGCTACTTTTCATGATGGAAAAGAGATAAACAACAGGGATATTTCAGAAATACCACATCCTTTTGTGATAGAAAGCACGAAACTTTTTGAAAGACTTCCGGACAAGGAAAAGGCAAAAATCCATTTTATTCATTTCAATCACACCAATCCTTTGCTCAATGATAATAGTGATGAATTCAATAACCTAATCAACCAAGGCTTTAACGTTGCTCAATTCAATAAAAAGATTGATTTGTAATTTCTTCTTTGTTCGTTTTTTTTGATGGTAAGATTTTTACATGTATTGCGTCTAAAGGAGCAAACAATTATTCAAAACAACATGAAAACACTTAGTTTAAAACTATTGACCATTACTGCATTTTTACTTTTGGCGTCTTGTGCGCAAAAAGCTAAAAAAGGAGAGACAACAGAGGTTGAGCCTGTTGAAGAAGTTTCTAAAGCCCCAGTTTATGACACAAACGAACCAAGGACGATTATGGCAGCCATTGCACACGCGCATGGTGGTTGGAACGATTTATGGAAAAAAGGAGATGTAGAATACACCTATGACTATAGATCAAATGGAAAAGCAGACGTATCCACAGAACGTTACATTTTTAACTCCGAAGCATCATACGGAAAGTACGCTCAACATGAAATCAATGTGATGCCTGATACAGAAGGTGAAGTAGTTCATTATTTTAATGGCAAGGAAACCGTTGTTTTTGTAAATAAAGAGAAAACTGAAGATCCCCAAGGCAATGCAGTGGGTGAGTTTTTAAGAAAGGCAAACCATTTTTGGTTTGTGATGCCATATAAATTGAACGATAAAGGAACCATTATCACTTATCAAGGCCAAGAAGGGTATAATGGCACAACTTATGACAAGGTTCACGTAACCTATGACCCTGCAATTACCGGAAAAGAACAAAATGACATCTACATTTTGTTTGTAAATCCAGAAACTAAAATGATTGATAGGTTTTTCTTTTCATTACCATTCTTGGGTGTTGAAGAACCTGTTATCCTCGCCAACTATGAATATGAGAATATAGATGGACAAATGATTTCAACAAAACGAACCTATTTTATGCCAAGCGAGCAAGGTTATGCAGACGAACCCAGCATTGTACAAACAATGACCAATGTAAAATTTGGCAATGGGTTTACTGAGGAAACATTAATGCAATAGTAAAGACCCTTTTGCATAATAAAAAGAAATAAAAAACCCGGCCAAGGCCGGGTTTTTCTCGCACTAATACTACTAAGATGTTAGGTTTAACGTAAGCGATCAACAGATTTTACAAGATCTTCATCCTTTTTGATAGCTCTGTTGGCCAGAACTAGAAAAACGATAGAAAATACAGGAATCAGCATCCCAATACCCTTCTCAGAAATAACATTTTCTCCGGATAAGTTTAGCGATCGGTAAACGAAAAATCCTAGTAAAAAAAGATTCAATATCATATTCAATCTGTTTACCACAAATTGATTTTGTCTGTTTTTGTACATAAAAATCGAAATCAAAGCTAAAGCTGCAGAGGCATAAAACCCAATACTGATCCACAATTCGCTTTTAGCAAAAAACTTCGTTCCATCGCCATCAATCCATAAATTCAATACAAACGGCAGTGCACCGGAAATTAGTGTCACTAAACCTAAAAAAAATGTTTGTATTCGCTGAATCATTGTTTAAATTGATATTGGATGGCAAAAATAAGTGTCTTTTCGGTAAATGACCTCTATTGTTGAAAAATAATTTGTATACTTGTGTCGTTATTAGCGAAGCACTTACCCAGGGAAATCTTTCCTATCGTAGTACCCCGATAACTTTTTACTTCAATTATACACATTATACAAGTTTAATTTATTCATTACTTAATGTTCGAGATTTCAGATCTAAAAGCTAAAAAGCTTCCTGAATTACAGGAAATTGCAAAAGGCCTCAATGTCCCAAAGTTTAAGACCCAAAAAAAACTGGACTTGGTTTACCAGATACTTGATGTGCAAGCATCCAATCCAAAAGTTTTGCAAGAAAGCGCTATAGTACCTAAAGAAAAAACTGCTCCAAAACCAAGAAGGGAAAGAGCTCCAAGACCTAAAAAAGAAACAAAGGAAATTGTTTCTGAAACTGTTGTTGAACCTGTTGTTGAACCTGCAAAGGTAAAAGCGGAATCGGAAACTGTTGAGAAAAAAGAGAATACACCAACAACGCAGCCCAATAAAAGGGAACCGCACAAGCAAGGTGGGGGGCAAAAACCTCAAAACAATAGAAGAAACAACCCTCATCAAAGAAATAGCGGCCATGAAAAAAAGAGCAGCAATTTTGATAAGGATTTAAAAAATAGGTACAAAGAACCTGAATTTGAATTTGATAGCATTATTGAAAGCGAAGGTGTTCTTGACATTATGCAAGATGGCTATGGCTTTCTTCGTTCTTCTGACTACAACTATTTGTCTTCTCCGGATGACATTTATGTTTCCCAATCGCAGATTAGGCTATTTGGCTTAAAGACAGGAGATACCGTACTGGGTAACGTAAGACCACCTAAAGAAGGGGAAAAGTATTTTCCTTTAATTAAGGTTAGCAAAATAAATGGATTAGACCCACAGGTGGTCAGGGACAGGGTTTCATTTGAACACCTCACCCCATTATTCCCTAAGGAAAAGTTTAAACTGGCAGAAAGACAAAGTACATTATCTACAAGGATAATGGATTTGTTCTCACCTATAGGTAAAGGACAACGCGGTATGATCGTTTCGCAACCGAAAACGGGTAAGACCATGTTGTTAAAGGATATTGCCAATGCAATTGCTGCCAACCATCCAGAAGTTTATCAAATTATCCTTCTAATAGACGAACGTCCTGAAGAAGTTACAGATATGCAGCGTAATGTGCGTGGTGAAGTGGTTGCCTCTACTTTTGACAAAGAAGCCACAGAACATGTCCGTGTTGCAAATATTGTGTTAGAAAAAGCAAAACGCTTGGTAGAATGCGGACACGATGTAGTCATTCTTTTAGATTCTATAACACGATTGGCCAGAGCTTATAATACAGTACAACCCGCCTCTGGAAAAGTATTGAGTGGTGGTGTTGATGCCAATGCCCTTCATAAGCCCAAACGTTTCTTTGGTGCGGCTAGAAATATTGAAAATGGGGGATCACTTTCCATTATAGCTACTGCTTTAACAGAGACAGGCTCCAAAATGGATGAGGTAATCTTTGAAGAATTCAAGGGTACCGGTAATATGGAACTGCAGTTAGACAGAAGAATTTCCAACCGAAGAATATTTCCAGCTATTGACCTTATTTCATCTTCTACGCGTAGAGATGATCTATTGCTGGATGAAACCACCATACAACGTATGTGGATCATGCGTAAATACTTGGCAGATATGAACCCTGTAGAAGCTATGGAGTTTATGGAACAGCGTATAAAACAGACCAAAAACAATGAAGAATTTTTGTTGACCATGAGTCAATGATCCATTGTTTCTAAAAGCTTGAAAATAGTAGATTTTAAAACCCTTTGAGTGATATCAAAGGGTTTTTTTATGTATTAATTTTGAAGAAAAAACATATCTTTAGAGCAGTTTCCTCATACTATGAACACTAAAACACTTACAAAATGAAAAACACAAGAAAAATAGCCACCCTTCTATTGGGTTCCATGTTTCTTATTTTAGGAGCTTGCCAAGAAAAAACTAAAAAAGAAGAACCACCACATGAAGAACCTAGAGAAAGAGTAAAACCACCAGAACAAATTATTTCCTTGGAAGAGTCCAAAGAACTGTATGACAATTATTCAAAGAATAGGGTAGAACTCATACAATCGTATGAAAGGGAAGAAAATGATGATGAAAAGTTTAAAGCAGCCAGATATACCTCATGGGATTATAAAACCCTAAAACAATATATGGCATTTATTGAACAAGAAGCAAAAGATGCCAAGGTCGATATCTCCACGGTTCGTTTTTATTTTGGCAACTACCCAAACAAAGAAAAATTCCCTGATGGAAAAAAAGTGGTGCACCCAAGACAAAACTCTATTTTTATGCTTCCCACCATAAAAATTGATAGCCTGGATTATGGATTCTATATAGGTGAGGATGGTAAGGCCAAATTAATCAAGGATGCTGTTGGTGCTAAAGGCATGGGGAGTATTTCTAAAAACGATGAAAAGTCTTATGCAGGTTTTGCTCCCAGCTTTTCTTCTCCACCTGCACTATTTGCAGGGCAAAGCTTGAATATGAATCATGGTTCTTCCGGACCTCCCCCAAACAACGATTTTTAGAATTACATGACCCAAGAGTTCATTCAATTTATTAAAGAACATTTTTATATACCCTTGTATTTACTTACATGGCTTATTGCTGTATATAGGTATAGAAGGTATTTTGATACAGTATTGAAATACCTTCCTATACTTATCATCTATACTTTTTTTACCGAACTCTTGGGTTACTTTATTAAAAACCATGCAGATTTTCAGTTTTTTTCAGACTATAGATATGATTGGCATAATGTCATCATATATAATATTTATCAGATAGTAACTTTTCTTTTCTTCTATTGGGTCTATTGGAAAACCTTAAAAAACAAATCTTCAAAAAAAATGATCAAGTATGGGGCTTATCTATGCTCTCTATCCTATTTGGTTAGCATTTTCTTTCAGAATCCATTGCACAAACAACTAACCTATGCTCATGCTATTGGTTCAGTAGCTTTGGTGTTGGCAATTATACTTTATTTTAAAGAAAAAAAATCAGAAGATAATCCTTATCCTCAAAAACACAATTTGCTATATTGGGTAAGCGCGGGTTTATTTGTTTTTTATACTTTTTTCCCTTTCATTTTGCTTTCAGATTATTTTAATTTTAGCATTTCCACCCAGTATCACCTTAGAATTACATTACTAACCTTTATAGCATTAATGTATTTGCTTTTCATTATTGGGCTTCTAATGGGAAAAAGAAAGGCTTTTAGGTAAGCCCTTTTCTGTTTTTACAATTACTTCCCAAATACCACATGTTTCACTTCTTTCACAACTTTATGTGGTCATTCATCGATTATAAATATAATTTTGTAAGTTTTTTCGTTCAAAAAAAGTAAAATTTATTTTATCGATTAAAACATGCCATTTATCGATACCTAAAAGTAAATCAACTAAAAACAAAATGTACCTCATTTAAGGGTACATACTTTTATTTAAAATTCGGATAGTAAATCCGCCAAATAGTTACAAAGATGAAGACATCCCAAATTGTTTTATCTGCTTTATGCTTGATCACAGCAATAACCTACACCTCTTGTGTAAAAGATAGCTTAGATGCCCCTGTTGAGCCAGACCCCCAAGGAGAAACCAACCCGCCTGTAGAAGAAATCCCTGTAGATGAGTTGGAACTTGCAGAATTACAAATACCAACTGATTTTGAGTTTAAGACGGAGAAAGAGGTAAGCTTAGTCATCAACGACAACACTTTAAATGTTAAATATGATGTCTATGCCTATAATGATGAAATAGTGATTGGTGAACAGATAACTTACCTAAACGAAGAAGACGAGGAAGAAACAGATTTTGATATTTCAGTGGATAACCTAAACCATCTTATTTTAAGCGGAGTTCCATCAGGTGGTAAAATTGAACATTCTTTTATAGTCCCAGACTATTTTGAAAAACTTTACATCCGCAGAAAAGAAGGTTTTAAATACTCATCGGCTGTAGTTGACATAGTTTCAAGTTTGGTCACCTATACATATCTACCCGATAATAGTGGAAAAAGAGCATCTAATGGTAAACCAATGGTAGAAGACTACTTGTACTGCGTTAACGGCGGAGGAGATTTATTCCAAGTAGATCCCGTAACAGGTGTTTATACCTTTATTTCCGATATGCCCATGGGAAGCTGGACAGCAGCCATTGACCAGGAAAACAAAATATTGTACTCCATAGGAAAGAGCAGCCCATATCCACTTATGAAATATGACATTGTCAACGACCTTTGGACTACCATTGGTAATGTTGGAAAAGGTGGCCCCAGATTAGATTTTAACAGTCAAGATGGGTTGTTATACTTTTCTACAGGAGAAAAACTATATACCATTGACCCCCAAAATGCCAATATTCTTTCAAATTGGGATATAAAAGGCTTAGACAAAAAGCAAGGAGGAGATTTAGCTTTTGCAGAGGATGGTACAATATTTCTTTGCTCGTTTTCTGGATTGTATAGACTGGCCCTAAATTCCAATGGAGATTATGATTCCACAAGAATCAGTGGTGAAGATCTGCCGTTCCAACCCACTTCCATGACATTTGACTCAAATAATGAATTATGGTTAGCCAATAATGGTGGAAATAGCAATCTAATTGTCATGGACACGGAAACCGGAGGATGGGAATATCGTTATGGCCCAAGTTCAACATCAGGCATAACATATGATAGAGCCATAAATGACTTGACCACATTCAGGATTTTTGATGAAGTTACTGTCGACCCCGATACAGATGGTGACGGAATTACCGATAGCAATGATGAGTATCCAGATGATGCTGACAAAGCTTTTGAGCAGTTTACCCCCAGTAAATATGGTTGGGGAACTTTGGCCTTTGAAGATTTATGGCCTTTTCTTGGAGATTATGATTTTAATGACACAGCAGTAAATTACCGGTTTGTGGCCGTATTGAATGCAGATAACATGGCCGTACAGTTAGATATCCATTTTGAGGTAACATCAGACGGAGCTGGCCTAATCAATGCCTTTGGTATAGAATTGGAAAGTATAGCCCCAAGTCTAATCGAATCTGTTACAGGAACCGTTTTGACAGAAAATTTTATCAACGTTGCGCCAAATGGGGTGGAACAAGGACAAAATAGAGCTGTAATAATATTATTTGATGATAACCACGCCATGTTAAACATACCTTCAATGGTGTCCATAAAATTTACAACTCCCATAACCACCAATCAGTTGGGCTTGGCGCCATTTAACCCTTTCTTAATTGTTAATGGGGACAGGGGCAAAGAAATTCATTTGCCAAACAGGTTCAGAACAACTTTGGGTGTGAATGATGCATCCGTAGAAGGCGTGAATAGAGATATTGATGGAAATTATCAAACCGACACTGGATTGCCATGGGCCATAAACGTTGTTCACAATTTTAAACCCCCAAAGGAAAATGTCCCAGTAAACCAAGCATATAATTTCTTTAATGAATGGGCCACTTCAGGTGGAACTTTGTTCCAGGATTGGTATAAAGATTCAAATGGTTATAGAAATGAATCGGAATTACAGGACTAGCCAGTTTAGTGATAATTATAAAAAAGAAACGCCTCATAAAGAGGCGCTTCTTTATGGTAATAGCCCCCAAAGGTAAAACCTTCTCCTTGCAACGTTTTTAACTGCTTTTACAACTTTGCAACGTAGTTCATCGACAAAATATAGGTTTTTGTAGGTTTTTTCGTTCATTTAATGAAATTCTTATCTATGAAGACGAAGAATAGGATTTTTAAGTTATTACTTATTTCAATTACGGCCTTTTTTATGCAAGGTTGTTTAAAAGAGAAGTACAATAACTATCTTGAGTCCATTGCCAATGATTCTACAGCTGTTGAGGATTTAATTCTTACAGATTTAAAATTTCCTTCCGACTTTGATTTTAGGACCGAAAATATTGTATCAGTCAATATCACAGATAATTCTCCCAATGCGCTTTATGAAGTTTACGCTTATAGCGATGAACTCATAAATAGCTTAGACAGCATTACGGGGCCCCTACCCAATAAACTTTTTGAGAGATTACCTTTTAACGGGTCCATCCAAGAAAGTGTAACACTATCATCCATAATTGACAATCTGTTTGTTGTTAGAAAATCAAACGAACACATTGATGATTTTGTGGTGCCAATAATACAAAATTCCGCTTCTTATACTTATAATGGCACTTCTGGAAAAAAAGCCATTTTTAAAACAACTATAGAGGAGAATCAGCGCAGCACCGATTGTGCAAATGTTTACGGTCAAAGATTTTACACAGATCTTAGCAACACAATAATTACAGATGATGGTGATGTTAACACCATATCTAACATCCAGTTTCCTAAACAAGGGGTAACTTCAATTATCACAGCTACCTCAGTAGATGGTGTGGAGCTTAAAAACCGTCTTTCACTTGCCGGTGCAGGTTTCTCTACCCCAATTTTCACCTTTTCAGGCTTTAATTTTTGGATAAGCTCAAGGATTGATACCAATAATGATTCAGATGGTTATGTGGAATTCGAAATGACATTTGATACTCCTGTTCAAAATCTGTTAATGCACTTTAGAAGTGTGGATGCATCAATGTATCAATTTGTTGGTGAGCAGCATGAAGAAACCATATTATCTGGGGGTGGAGAGTTCTTTTATGATGATTCGGAAAGAATACTAAAGGACATTGATTCTCGATCCAAGGGAAGATATTATAGAGATGGTTACGGATCTATTTTGATATCAGCAACCTCAGGAACTTTTGACAAAATTGTCTGGAGAAGAATTGATGACCCTACAACCAACTCCCAAAATGACTCTAATTGGTTTACATTTTCGGAAGTTGAAATTTGCAATGATCAAGATGGCGATGGTGTTGTAGATTCTGTAGATGAGTATCCGGAGGATGCAACCAAAGCATACTCAATAACCTATCCTTCAAGTTCAACAAAAGCTTCTATAGTTTTTGAAGATCTCTGGCCTTTTAAAGGAGATTATGATTTTAATGATACAGCTTTGGACTATTCAATAGTCAAGATTTTTAACTCATCAAACCAAATGGTAGCAATTGATTTTGATTATGTTGTAACCTCGGATGGTGCTGGTTTTGTTAATAGTATGGCTTTTGAAATAGAAGGACTCAACCCAAACAATGTAGCATCCGTAACAGGCCAAATTTTGGAGAGGAATGTTTTTAACCTTGCCAGTAACGGAACGGAGTTAGATCAACAGCATACAGTGATTGCACTATTTGATGATCATTCAATTCTGGTAAACCAAGAAAACAAAGTTAGTGTCACATTTGTCAACCCAATTTCCAACACTTCATTGGATTATGCTCCTTTTAATCCATTTTTAGTGGCCAATGGAGAAAGGGAAAAAGAAATCCATCTAGCCAATTACGAGCCAACAACATTAGGTAATTCCCAACCAGAAGTACAAGGAAACAATGCAGATACAGATGGTAGCTACACAACGGAGAATGGTCTGCCCTGGGCCATAAACGTAATTGAATCTTTTCCTCTATTACAGGAGAAAGAACCCATAAATACGGGCTATCTATATTTTGAAGAATGGGGATTATCTGGTGGTAACAACAGAAAGGATTGGTACAAAGATTTTCCTGGTTATAGAAACAAGTCAAAACTAAAAGGGAACTAAACTAATTTAGCAACCTTATTAAAGGAATTTTTAAAAAATTGAGGTAAAGCTTCAACTTGTTTTTAAGCGAATCAGAATTGTATATTAAGCAACTAGCATAAAACTAAAAGCGCCCCTTAAACAGGGGCGCTTTTAGTTTATAGAAATGAAATGGAATTACATTGCTGCAACTCTAGTCATTAACTTACTCTTTAAGTTAGCAGCCTTATTATTATGAATGATATTTCGCTTTGCTAACTTATCTATCATACCCACGACTGTAGGTAAAAGTGTTTCAGCAGCTTTTTTATCTTCTTCATTTCGCAGTTTTTTAATAGCATTACGCACAGTTTTGTGTTGATATCTGTTACGTAAACGTACTGCTTCGTTTCTTCTAATTCTCTTTAATGCTGACTTATGGTTTGCCATTGTCTTAATTTAAATGGATAACAAAAGATTGAAACTGGTAATAACCTATAATTTAAATCTTTCTTTTTTACTTTTCAATTATTCTTGTAGCCCGTAGGGGAATCGAACCCCTGTTACCAGGATGAAAACCTGGCGTCCTAACCCCTAGACGAACGGGCCATTTAGGTAAACTGAACAACTAAGAGTTAAATGAGCATGTTTCATCTCATATGACTTTTAATCAATCTACCCAGTATTTCACTGAACTTCGTAGCCCGTAGGGGAATCGAACCCCTGTTACCAGGATGAAAACCTGGCGTCCTAACCCCTAGACGAACGGGCCGGGTGCATAATTGCGGATGCAAAAATACAACTATTTTTAAGTCTTGCAAGAGTAAATTTTATTTTTTGCCGCCTTTTAGTAAGCCTTGGCAAACAGCACTCTCTGTATTGATGGTTTTCCGGTAACCATACACTTACCTTCCTCTTTTTCAGCATCTAAAAGAATACATCGTATTGTAGCCTTGGTCTCCTCCTTTATTCTATCCTCCGTTTCTGGGGTACCATCCCAATGGGCCAATACAAAACCTCCTTTTCCTTCTATAACTTCCTTAAATTCATCGTAGGAATCCACTTTGGTTATATGGGCTTCTCTATAGTCCAAGGCTTTCTTATGAATGTTTTCCTGAATTTCCTGCATTAAAGATTCAATTTTAGCAACAACATCCTCAGCCTTTACAGATTCTTTTTGTAACGTATCCCTTCTTGCAACCTCATATGTTCCATTTTCCAAATCTCGTTGTCCAATGGCTAAACGCACCGGCACACCCTTTAATTCATATTCATTGAATTTAAAGCCTGGTTTATGGGTATCCCTTTTATCATATTTTACAGAAATTCCTTTGGAGCGTAATTCCTTTACCAAAGGATTTACTTTTTCAGAAATAGCATCTAACTGCTCCAATCCTTTATAGATGGGAACGATCACAACTTGAATAGGCGCCAATTTAGGAGGAAGTACCAATCCATTATCATCACTATGAGTCATTACCAGTGCCCCCATTAATCGGGTAGACACTCCCCATGAAGTGGCCCAAACATGTTCCTGTTTTCCTTCTCTTGTGGCAAACTTAACATCAAAGGCCTTTGCGAAATTCTGTCCAAGAAAGTGCGAGGTTCCAGCTTGTAAAGCCTTTCCATCTTGCATTAAAGCCTCAATGCAATATGTTTCCTCAGCACCAGCAAAGCGTTCGCTTTCCGTTTTCGTTCCTTTTATTACGGGAACTGCCATATGCTCTTCCGCGAATTCTGCATATATATGCATCATCTGCTCGGCCTCATCTACCGCCTCTTGTCTTGTCGCATGGGCCGTATGACCTTCCTGCCATAAAAATTCAGCTGTGCGTAAAAACAAGCGTGTACGCATTTCCCAACGCACCACATTGGCCCATTGATTGATTAGTAGCGGTAAATCACGATAAGACTGTATCCATCTTCTATAGGTGTCCCATATAATGGTTTCTGATGTAGGGCGAACAATAAGTTCTTCCTCTAGCTTGGCATCTTCATCTACAATGATTCCGCTCCCATCTTCGGCATTTTTTAATCGGTAATGGGTAACAACTGCACATTCTTTTGCAAAACCTTCTACATGGCTTGCTTCTTTGCTCAAATATGATTTAGGAATAAATAGAGGAAAATAAGCGTTCTCATGCCCAGTTTCCTTAAACATTTTGTCTAATTGAGCTTGCATTTTTTCCCATATGGCAAAGCCGTATGGTTTAATCACCATACATCCCCTAACCCCTGAATTTTCAGCTAAATCCGCTTTTACTACAAGTTCATTATACCATTTGGAATAATCCTCGCTTCTACTCGTTAAATTTTTTCCCATCTACAATAGTTTGGCACAAAACTTGTGACTTTGTCTTCAAAATAGTTCGGTAAAACTAACTATTTTTAGTATGTTCAACAATAAAAATTGTGCAATGATAAAGTCTCTACTCCACTCCAAATCTCAAATCCTTACAGTATCCGTAATGGGCATTCTTCTTATGGCCTCTTGTGGTTCTTATCAAACGGCTTCATATTATGATGACGATGGAATTTATTCCAACAATAACCGCACAGTCCGTGTAGAAAAAAAATCAGCTGAAGCAGTTAGAATAGAAAAGCAAGAGAGTGATATTTATGGAGATTATTTTGGGCAAAAAGCAAATGAATACGATGAAATTTTAGAAGATGAGATTTTCACTGACGTAGACAGTTATTCCAGTAATATCGAGAATGACAGTATCCCTTTGGGCGAACAAACCGACTATTTTGCAAATAACAATTCCTATAATGGTAATCCAGGCTGGGGAGATAACCCTTCAAATGTAACAATAAACGTCTATGACAATTGGGGCGGTGGCTTTGGTTGGGGCGCCAACCCTTGGCTATGGAATAACTGGGGCTGGGGTGGCTTTGGTTATGGATGGGGCTGGAACAACCCATGGAGATGGAATCGTTGGGGCTGGGGCGGTGGCTTCGGTTGGGGCGGTGGTTATGGCTGGGCCGGTGGCTGGGGATCTCCCTATTGGGGTGGTGGCTTTGGCTGGGGCTGGGGCGGCTATGGCTATGGCTGGAACAGAGGATATCATAGAGGATATTACAATAGAGGCTATGCATACAATAGAAGTAGAAGAGGATATTCCAATAGTATAATTCCGGGGACATCACTTCGAGGAAGATCTAATTTAGCATCCAGAAGAAGCGGTTACTCCTCAAGATACAGAACCAGTGCTGGGCGTTCCAATGTAAGCAGGAGTGCATCTGCAGGAAGAAGCTCAAGAACATATAGAAGCGGAACCACTACAAGAAGGTCTGTAAGTGCTGATGCCATAGCAAGAAACCGAAGCTATAGAACAAGCAGAAGTACCAGAACAACTCCAAATGTGAATAGAAACTCTAGAACATACCGTTCTTATGGAACTTCGCCATCTACAAGAAGTAGCGGCACATACCGAAGAGGCACTACAAATAGAAATTCCTCTTCTGGTTACAGAACATCTGGACGAAGTACCAGAAGTTATCAATCTTCCGGTAGAACTGCACCGCGCAGTAGCAACTACAATAGATCATCTGGTAGCTCAAGAAGTTCCGGAAGTTATAGAAGTTCTGGAAGTAGCAGAAGCTCAAGAAGTAGCGGAAGTTACAGAAGTTCAGGGAGCAGCTCAAGAAGTTCTGGAAACTATAGAAGCTCTGGAAGATCTAGTAGGTCTTCAGGGTCTAGTTCAAGGTCATCATCTGGCAGAAGTGGAAGAAGGCAATAAATCTTAAAAAATTACGGTAAAAAAATCGCGAGAAATGAAAAGAATTTCAACTTTCATAATGGTATTGGCATGCGCATTGGCAAGTGCTCAAAACATAAATGATGTATTACGTTATAGCACGGAAAACATTCAGGGAACAGCTAGATTTCAATCCATGAGTGGTGCCTTTGGCGCCTTGGGAGGAGATTTATCTTCTCTCAATGTAAATCCAGCCGGTTCTGCTGTTTTTAATCACAGCCAACTTACTGTTTCCGGTTCCAATTACAATAGAAGCAATGATGCCCTTTTTGGCAACAGTCTTCGAAACACGGACATCAACTCGTTGGAGTTAAATCAAGTTGGAGGTGTTTTTGTTTTTAAATCTTCGGACAGTCCATGGAAAAAACTTGCATTGGCCTTCAATTATGATTTAGTACAAAATTTTGATGATGAATTTGTGGTTTCAGGAAATACTAATCAAGGTATAGACAATTACTTCTTAAATTTTGCCCAAGGGCAAGCTCTTGGACCCCTACGCATCCAACAAGGAGAATTCATTGAAGATGCTTATTTAGATATAGGTTCCAATATTGGCTTTGGTGCACAACAAGCATTTCTTGGGTTTCAAGCAGGTATAATTGAACCTACTGTTGATGAAGACACGAATACTTCTTATTTCTCAAATGCTCAATATAGCAGTGTAAATCAGGATTATCTGCAAAGCACCACAGGTTACAACAGCAAATTCACCGTAAATTTCGCCGGACAATATCAAGAGAACCTCTACCTAGGAGCTTCCTTGAACTTTCATACTGTTTTATATGATAGATTGACTTTGTTGGATGAAAATGGCTATGATGCCGATTCTCCGGTGCAGTTTACCACATTTGATAATCTTCTTCATACCGAAGGTTATGGATTTTCCTTTAGTTTGGGTGGTATAGCAAAGTTGAACGATAACATTCGTGTAGGTGGTAGTTACCAATCTCCAACATGGTACGAATTGACTGATGATACATCTCAACGCATTAATTCCACATTGGCAGAGCAGGATATTGACTTTATCAACTTCAGTATTGTCAATTTGTTTGAAGAATATAGAATAAAAACTCCGGCCAAACTTACTGGAAGTGTGGCTGTTGTTTTTGGAAAAGATGGTCTTTTGAGTTTTGATTACGGATATCAAGATATGTCTCAAGCTGAACTTAGACCAACTACGGACCCTAGCTTTGTATCTGAAAATGATTTTATCGCCGGCCAGCTAGGTGTTGTGAACACATATAGGGTTGGAGGGGAATATCGTATTGATGAAGTGAGTTTACGTGCAGGATATAGATATGAGAGCAGCCCTTATGAAAATGGAGATATGATAAGTGATTTAAACGGATACTCCGGAGGGATTGGTTATAATTTTGGAGGAAGCAGATTAGATTTAGCTGTCAATAGAACAGAACAAGATGTAAATACTTTGTTGTTTGATGCGGGAATAAATAGTTCCGCTATGATAAACAGGATAAACACCAATGTTACTTTGGGGTATACCTTAAAATTCTAGATAACTAAGACGTTATAACAAAAGGCCAGAGCGATCTGGTCTTTTTTGTTTAGCGCACTAAAGAAAAGTGCCTTCTTACCGATCGTGCAACAATGACCCCTGCATCATCACGGTCATAATCCAAACGGAACCAATAGTCCGAAGAGGGTAATTGTCTACCATTAAAAGTACCATCCCAACCTCCTGTTACATCTAATTCCTTTAATAGTTTACCATAACGATCAAAGATAAAGACACTGGGGTCCGTAAGGGTTTCAATTCCCAATACATTCCAATTATCATGTATTCCATCGCCATTGGGAGTAAAGAATTTTGGGTAACCAACCACTAGAAAAGGAAGAGGTTCGGTAATGCCACAACCATTTTTATCGTTTATGATTACCGTGTTTTCACCTGGTGGTACATCAAAAAATAATGGATCGTCTTGAAATTCGCCACCGTTAATGGCATATTCATAATCACCATCACCCAAAGGAATAATTTCAATATTGTAAGGATCTGTTTGATCGCTATTTACCAAATCATCTACCACACGTACTTCGTCCAATTCTGGAACTCCGTAAAATGTGATAAGAATATCATCCGTGATAACAGTGGCCAAAGTAGTTTCTATAGTCACTCTATAACGTCCAGAATTAGGACTTGTAACCGTAAATTCCGTTTGCGCCGGTCCACTTGCCAAAACTGTTTCATAAGTACCATCGTCATCCGCATCCAGTTCCCAAGTAACATTAGCTATTGCAGGTCCTGCTGGAGAATTTAAAGCACTTAACACTATATCTGGATCGCCTTCACAGGCAATAATATCCAATCCTAAAAATTCATCTCTTAATGTACAATCCAAAGCGGTATTCTGATCTGCATCTACAGAGGTTCCGGTAAATGTCAACGAAAAAGGCTCTGCATCACCATTAAAATTGGTATTGTAATTATTTATGAACAAATAGTAAATCTCTCCCGCAACTACATCTAACCATTCATCATAGGTATTTTGGCTTCCCACCACAAATGGTGCCCCTACTCTACCATCTATGGGATTAACTCCAATACCTGTAAAACCTGTGTCATTTACCTCGTAATTACACCGAATGGGTTGCGAAGTTCCATTACCGACAATTGTACAGAAATTTTGTCCACTGGTTTGATCAAAAGGACCGTACAGTGCAAAATCCAACTCGGAAGTAACAATTCCTCCAGGGGTAACAGGAAGTGCTTCAAGATCAAAACCGATCTGACCATCCGTTCCCGCTCTAAAAACATACCATGAAGTGTTGTTCTCAATATTGGCAGAACTGACGCTACCTTTTTCTAAACAACCAGATTGCACGATTACATCTGGGTCAAAATCGTCAATATCACCGCTTCCGTCCGTAGCTGATAAAATTGGCATATCAGCACAAACAGGAATTGCAGTTCTACAATCTGGGGAGTTTTGAGCATTTGCTCCTATAGTAAATAGAAATAAACAACAGATAGCGCTAAATAGAGCTCTCATAGAATTTTGGGGCTAAAGGTTATTCTGTAATCTACCTTGTATAACTGCCCAAAACACGCTTTTATTATTTTTTAACCGAAAAATTATACACTTAATCGATAAAATGCACGTTATCTTATCTTCTCAGGGAAAAATGGTTCTGTAAATATTTGGCATCTGTCCTATTTCCGTTATCATCGATATAGGATAATTTAAACCAATAATCTGTAGAGGGAAGCGGCTTTCCGTTTAAACTACCATCCCAACCAGCACTAAATTCTGTCATTTCCTTAATTAGTTTTCCATAACGATCATAAATGGTAACAATCGGAGAATTCAATACTGAAAGACCATCAATATGCCATGTTTCATTAAGGACATCACCATTAGGAGAGAAAATTGGTGAAAAACCGACAACAACAATATTTTCCGTCACTTCCCCACAACCAAAGATATCTCTCATGGTAACTGTGTGCATTCCTGCAAAAACTCCATCAAAAACATTGCTTGTTTGAAAAGCCCCATCGTCCAGACGGTACTCAAAGTTCCCATCTACCTGGGTGACAACGGTCACGGTATTGCTAGATTGCAAATCTTCTATTTCAATATCATATATGGCTGGCAAAACAGATGTCCTAACACTAACATTTCTATTTGTTTCACAGTTTATTCCGTTTGAAGAGTTGGTTACGGTCAACATGTATTCTCCTTCTTGTGAAACATTTATGGTAGGTGTTACTTCTCCCGTACTCCATGAATAGGAATAATTAGGGTTTGGCATAGTCTCACCAATAACAATTCCGCTAGAATCTTCACAAATAGTCACCTCTTCTGAAAAGGTAAGGTTTGGTGTTTCTATTGCATCAAAGACAAAACTTTCTGAAGCATCATAGCAATTAGGATTTGCCAAAGAAGCTGTTCTAACATAAATCACTTCTTGGCCAGAACTTTTTGCATATTGCTTCATCAAAGGATTAATACCTGTCAAAGCATCTGCCTGAGAACTATGGTAACTAACAATATAACTGTTTGGATCCTGCGCACCAAGTGCTTCTATATCTTTTGTTTCCAAATCAAAGATCATACCCTCTATATGGCATGAAATCTCCTCCATCATCGCTCCTGTTACGGGCACTGGATTGAATGCCACTTGAACATCACTAATTACCGTGCCAGTAGCGGTTGTAACCACGGTGCGGTACATAGCAGAATTTAAAACATTTAACGTTGGCGATACAGCCCCTGCTATTAACTGAAATCCACTGCCGGTATCAGCATACCATTCATAACCTGTTGCAGCGGGGGTTGTGGCATCTAAAACAACAGTTTCATTCTCACATGCTGCAATTGGTGGGCCCAGCAAATTGTTAACTATGGAGCAATCAAGTGCACTATTTGGGTTTGTAACCCAAATATCCCCTGTAAATTGAATGGAAAATCCGGAATTTACATTACTGAAATTGTTGATAAGGAGGTAATAGTCTTCACCCGGACTTACATCCACCCAATCTTCGTAATGGACTGAATCCATATCTCCTGTTGGGTCCTCTCCTACACCAATGAACGTTTTAAAATCACTGTTATCAAAGAAATTACAGCGTATGGGGTCCCCCAAATTGTTGCAATTACTGGCTCTGTAAAGAGCAAAATCCCAATCTTCAGCACTGTCATGACCAATATTGAATCCTAGCTGACCCGTGGCAGCTGTCCTAAATCTGTACCATACCGAATTGGATTCGATAGCTCCAGAAACAGTTTGCTCCAGACATCCGCTGGAAGTAGCTCCATTGAAATCATCTATACCATAACCATTGGCTCCTCCATTTATTGGTGTATTGCTGCAAATTGGGGTAGCATCAGCACATTCTGAAGTAACTTGAGAATGTGCCATTTGGCAAAAGAAAATAACCGCTAAAACTTTTGTTAACAATTTCACCATAAAGGGTTGTAAGTTTGGGTGTTATAAAAATAAATAGCCTTTTGCCTTAACAATAATTTATGTTGTCAAACTATACATACCAGATGTTAAATAGGCTATTAATGTATATCTTTGCTTTCTTGAAGAAATAGGAAATGAAACTAGAGCAGGCTTTGGAAGAACAGTATGAGGAAAGAGGCAACGACCATGTTGGCTCTTCAACAGAGACCCCTATTAGGGAAGACGCCTTTGTATTGAGTGAAGATGAAAAGATAGAAAGAATACAAAAAAGTGTAAGGGAAATAATGTTGACCCTCGGCCTTGATTTGGATGATGACAGTCTTAACGGCACACCAAAAAGAGTGGCCAAAATGTATGTAAAAGAGATTTTCGGAGGACTTCATCCTGATAGAAAACCAAAATCCTCTACCTTCAAAAACAAGTACAAGTATGGTGAAATGTTAGTGGAGAAAAACATTGTTCTGTATTCTACATGTGAGCACCATTTACTACCCATTATAGGCAGGGCCCATATCGCTTACATTTCTAACGGAACTGTTGTAGGCCTTTCAAAAATGAACCGTGTGGTCGATTACTATGCAAAACGTCCTCAGGTACAGGAAAGATTAAACATTCAAGTTGTTAAGGAGCTTCAAAAAGTGTTGGGAACAGAAGATGTTGCCTGTGTAATAGATGCAAAACACTTATGCGTAAATTCCAGAGGAATACGTGACATTGAAAGCAGCACTGTTACGGCAGAATATGGTGGAAAATTTAAGGATGAAGCCGTTAGAAGAGAATTTTTGGACTACATCAACCTAGATACCGATTTTTAATCATTAGTTTTTCAATGCAACTTTATAAGAACCAAAACCTAAAAGTACATAATTCACTTTCAGGAAAGAAAGAGGTTTTTCAACCCATAAATGAAGGCCATATTGGCATGTATGTCTGTGGGCCAACGGTCTATAGCAATGTTCATTTGGGAAACTGCCGCACGTTCATGTCCTTTGACATGATTTTTAGGTATTTTAAACATTTGGGCTTTAAAGTTAGGTATGTCCGTAATATTACGGACGCCGGGCATTTGGAGAATGATGCAGACGATGGAGAAGATAAAATCGCAAAAAAGGCAAAGTTAGAACAAATTGAGCCTATGGAAGTGGTGCAGCGATACACCGTTGACTTTCATAACACACTACAAAAGTTTAATTTTTTGCCCCCCAGTATAGAACCAACTGCCACTGGTCATATTATTGAGCAAATAGAAATTATAAAGGAAATCCTTGAAAAAGGATATGCATATGAGGCAAATGGTTCAGTATATTTTGATGTTCTAAAGTTTAACGAGAACAATGAATATGGCAAACTCAGTGGAAGAAAGCTGGAAGATATGATTGCCAATACCCGTGAACTTACGGCACAGGATGAAAAAAGAAATCCTCAAGATTTTGCACTTTGGAAAAAAGCAGAACCACAGCATATTATGCGTTGGCCTTCTCCATGGGGAGATGGATTCCCGGGTTGGCATCTGGAATGTACAGCCATGAGCACAAAATATCTTGGTGAAACATTCGATATTCACGGAGGTGGGATGGATTTAAAATTTCCCCATCATGAGTGTGAAATTGCCCAGGCAGAAGCTAGCAAAGGAAAATCCCCGGTTAAATATTGGATGCACGCCAATATGTTGACCCTAAATGGGAAAAAAATGTCAAAATCCACTGGGAACAACATATACCCTTCAGAAATATTTAGTGGTGAAAATGACATCCTAAGCAAAGCATATGCTCCCTCTGCAGTTAGGTTTTTTATGATGCAGGCCCATTACACAAGTATTTTAGACCTTAGTGATGATGCACTATTAGCCTCGGAAAAAGGGTATAATCGCTTGATGGATGCTATGGAAAATCTTCAGACCCTTAGCACAGGGGCCAAGTCTGATTTTGATTTTGGCGCATGGAAGCAGAAATGCTATGACGCCATGAATGACGATTTTAATACACCCATTCTTATTGCACATCTTTTTGATGCGGTCAAACACATCAATCTAATCAAAGAAGGTAAAGAAAGTATTACCAAAGAAGACAAAACATTGCTTGAAAATACACTAAACACCTTTGTTTATGATGTTTTAGGGTTGGAAAATCAATCTGCTGTAAAAGATGATTCCAATGCATTGAACGGTGTTATGGATTTGTTGATAGAGTTGCGCAATCAAGCACGGGCGAATAAAGATTTTGCCACTTCTGATCAGATAAGAGATAGGTTGACCGCCCTTGGCATTCAGCTTAAAGACGGAAAAGATGGTACCTCTTTCAGTGTAAATTAAATAGATATATCATATTGAACATAAAGGAATGTCAATTAAAAAAATTCTTATTGCGCCTTTTGTTCTTTTGGTCAGGTTGTACCAACTACTAATATCCCCGCTAACTCCGGCCACATGCAGGTATTCACCTACCTGTTCTGCCTATACCTTAGAGGCTTTGAAAAAACATGGCCTTTTTAAAGGAGGTTGGTTGGCTCTAAAGAGAATTTTTAGTTGTCACCCTTGGGGAGGAAAAGGATATGACCCGGTGCCCTAATAAAACCTTCTTTTTAAAGAGATGAATTTGCTAATCCGTGATTAAAGCAGAACTTCCAAAAATCAAGTTAATCTAACTTGGCAACCATTCAAAACATTTATCTTAGCTCAAAAATTTTTATACATGTATTTCCTTGGCTTTAATTGGAATCCAGATGACACGCTGCTTACATTAGGTTTTATCCAAATTAAATATTACAACTTACTTTGGATCGCTGCTTTTGTTGTGGGTTGGTATATCATGAAGAAAATCTTCCTGAACGAAAAAAAATCCATGGAGAAATTGGACTCCCTTTTTATCCACGGGGTGGTATCCATTATGTTGGGGGCACGCTTGGGACATGTCTTTTTTTATGATTGGGACTATTACAAAAATCATTTGTTGGAAATATTATTACCAATTAGGGAGAGTGCGGATGGATCATTGTTCGGGTTTATAAATGGATATGAATTTACAGGGTTTACAGGATTGGCAAGTCACGGGGCAACCATCGCTGCAATTATCGGTGTTTGGCTTTATTGCAGAAAATGGAAAGATATAAAAATGCTATGGTTGTTGGACAGAATGGTTGTTGCCTCAGCTATTGGAGCCGGTTTTGTTCGAATAGGGAATTTCTTCAACTCCGAAATCAATGGGAAAGAAGTGAAAGAATCTTTCTTTATGGCAACAAGATTTATTAGGGATTCAGATGATATGCCTGCTTACAAGGCAATGTCCATTACCAAGGAAAAAACCGCAAGCGCGGCATATAAAGCAATTGAAAACAATCCAGAATTTTCAAGTGTTCTAGAGTCTATCCCATTTCGTCATCCAGCACAATTATATGAGGGCATTTGCTACCTTTTTGTGTTTTTGGCCTTATACCTTTTATACTGGAAAACAGACAAAAAAGACAAGACAGGTTATCTCTTTGGAGTATTCATGGTAGCCCTCTGGACCATACGATTCTTCATTGAATTTGTCAAAAAAAGACAGAATGACTTTGACGAGTCTCTTGAGCTACTTTCAATTGGGCAATGGTTGAGCATCCCTATGATTTTGGTTGGTTTATACTTTATGTTCAGACCTGTTCCCAGTAAAATTACCAAGTAAGAATGAAAGCGTTTTTCACCACTCTGTTTGTTTTGGTTCTTTTATTGAATTCTTGTAAAACAGATACAAAAAAGGAGATAAAAACAGATGTTATCAGCTTCACTAAGGAAGGAAGTCTTGCCATTTTAAAATCAGAAACCGACTCAATAATAACCAGATTGGATATTGAGTTTGCTGAATCTGAGTATGAAACTCAAACCGGATTAATGTATCGAGAATCCATGGAAGAACATCAAGGAATGTTGTTCATTTTTCCTGATGTGGCCATGCATTCCTTTTACATGAAGAACACACAGATTCCCTTAGATATTATTTACATTGATGAAAACCTAAAAATTGCCAGCTTCCAAAAAAATGCCCAACCTTTTAATGAAAATGGGCTTACATCCAAAGTTCCCGTAAAATATGTTTTGGAAATTAATGCAGGCCTTTCAGAAAGATTGGGTTTAACTATTGGCGATAACATATCTTTTACCAAAGAATAGATGTCACGTTACCTATTAGAAAACCAAACCTCAGAACGACTGCAGTTTAGAAAATTTCTTCCCTCTGATTTTGACGATTGGATACCATTCTATCACAACCCATTGTCCACCAAATATTGGGATGGATTGCCCCTGGACCCCGTTGTAGCATGTAAAGAGCAATTTGCACGAGTTTTTGAGCGATATGAAGAGGGATCGGGCGGCATGAATGCCCTTGTCCTAAAAGAAACCAACGAGCTAGTTGGCATGTGCGGCCTTTTGGTTCAAATTGTTGATGGACTTGAAGAACTAGAAATTGGGTATTCTATTTTACCAGAATTTTGGTTGAAAGGCTTTGCTTTTGAGGCTGCCCAAAAATGTAAGGATTTCGCCTTTAAAAATAACTTTGCCAACTCCTTGATATCAATAATTCATGTTGATAACATGCCTTCAAGAAAAGTTGCGCTTAAAAATGGCATGTACTTGGACAAAACCACATCTTACAAGGACAATCCTGTTCATATTTTTAGGGTAAACCAAGTATAATCTTTATTTTCAAATTCATTTAATCCAATTCTGGATATTGACAGTTGAATGAATCAGCCTAAAAACTACGCTATACTCATCAATAATACATCCCAAACCAAAAGTTTGGTAAACAGTTTATTAAACAACTCGGTTGTTGAAGAGTTTAAAGAGTTCCATAACAAAAAAGGATTACTATTTTCAAGATCCGAGATTGAACGTTTCATGGATGAAGAGGAACGGCACGACGCTAAAATTCTAACAAGCGGAATTTCTCAATCTCTAAAATCCATGAGCAGTGGGGAACAGAAAAAAGTTCTTCTTCGTTATTTACTGGAGCAAAAGCCCCATTTTTTGGTATTGGTCAATCCCTTTGACAATTTGGACGTTGCCACCCAGAGCAATTTAAAAGAACAATTATTATCTATTTGCAAAACTACCAGTTTAGTACTGCTAGTAAGTCGTTCAAACGACGTTTTACCAATAACTACGGATTTCTTCAAATTAGATGGAAACAAATTGTTTTCTTACGCTTCGCCAGAAACATTCTGGAAAAAGCACAAACAAGCTTCCACTAAATTTATTGAAACAATTCCGCCACCAATTAAGCCACCAGAAGTTGAGGACATACGGCTTATCAATTTCAAAAACATATTCGTTAGCTTTGATGGTCGCCAAGTTTTAGACAACATTAATTGGACTATTAATAAAGGAGAATTCTGGCAGCTCATTGGTCCAAATGGAAGTGGAAAAACTACCCTGCTCTCTATGATTACAGGCGATAGCCACAAAGGTTATGGGCAAGACCTTACTTTGTTTGGCCAAAAAAAGGGGAGCGGTGAAAGTGTATGGGATTTAAAAAAGAACATTGGATATTTTACCCCGGCAATGACAGACAAATTTAGAGGCTACCATACCACAGAAAACATGGTCATCTCAGGGTTTTATGATTCTGTAGGTCTTTATACCAATCCGTCTGATCAGGAGAAGCGTACAGCAGCTCAATGGTTAAAACTTTTACATCTTTATGAGAAAACAACCACTCAGTTTTTGGAACTGACCACTGGTGAGAAAAGATTGGTTATGGTGGCAAGGGCCATGGTAAAGCACCCTCCCTTATTAATCTTGGATGAACCTACCGCTGGGTTAGATGATACCAGTGCAGCATTGTTCATTGCTTTGGTCAACAAAATTTCTCAAGAAAGCGAAACGGCAATCATTTTTGTCTCCCACAGAACCGAGGTTGGATTAGAACCACAATTTCATTACATTTTAACTATGAATAAAAATGGTTCCACCGGAAAAGCAACAAACCATGCGAATAGTTGAAGCAAACGCATCAGATGCAGCTCATATTGCCCTTTTAGCCAGAATTACTTTTACAGAAACCTTTGGCCATTTCTTTACGGATAAAACAGATTTGCATCAATATTTAAATCAAACTTTTGGGGTTAAAAAAATTCGCAATAGCATTGAAAAACCAAATAACATCTTTTGGCTTGCCTTTATTGAAGAGCTTCCGGTTGGGTATGCTAAATTGAAACTAAATTCTCCATCACAATTTATTACAGCGGAAAATCTGTGTCAACTTCAGAAAATATATGTCTTAAAAGATTTTCTGTCCAAGAAAGTTGGTCATTCGCTGCAAAATGAGCTTTTAAAAAGAGCAGCCGAAAGTAACTCAGAAAGAGTTTGGTTATCCGTGCTAAAAAGTAATGTCAGGGCAATCAAGTTCTATGAAAAAAATGGTTTTGAAACTATTGGCGACCATGATTTTCAAATTGGGAAGGAGCATTTTGAGTTTCAGGCAATGGCTAAAAACTTAACTTAAACCGAAATCCTTATGCGAGAAGACGTACTCAAAATATATGATAAGGTAGTAGAAGCAAATCCCAACTTCATAAGGAAAGGAAAAACCATGCCTTATACTTCTGCAAACGGATACATGTTTTCCTTATTAAACAAAGACGGGGAGTTTGGGATTAGACTTTCTAAAGAAGATACCCTTGAATTTGATAATGCTTATGGTGCCAAACCCCTTAAATCTCACGGAGCTATAATGCGAGAATATGTCCTGATTCCAAAGTCGCTTTTAACAGATGAGGAAACACTAGGAAAGTACCTTCAAAAAGGACATGAATATGTAATGTCCCTACCTCCAAAATAACATTCTTAACTATGGGGTTCTACGATTTATCCAAAGGTGAGCGAGAGGAATTGGTAAGCACAATTGAATCTAACATACTGGACGATTTTCAAAACGGACTAACAGAACATATCCATAGCTTTTTTTCAAATCAAGACACCTATATCAGAAAAGCCGCATATTTAGCCGTTGGAAAGATCTACAAAGACAACGGAATTGCAGCTACGGAGATTATTTCTGTTCTTGATAAACTTCTAGAGTCTGAACTTGAAAAGGTAAGACAGACAACTATCAACGCTGCGGGAGAATTAGGAAAAACCAATTTTGAAAATGTAGAACACTTTTTTGACAAGGGTTTGTTTGATGAGCATCACTCCGTTAGAAATGCCGTAATAGGTTCTATAAAAAAAATGGGGGAGAAAAATCCAGTCCCCGTTCTAAACTGGGCAAAGAAATACCTCCATCATCCCGACAAAGAAGTTAGACGCGAAATTTGTCATGGTATAGAACTTCGAGGACGAAAACACCCTCAAGATATCCTTCCATTGTTAAAACAGCTTCAGCATGACCCAACAGCTCGCGTAAAAAACACGTTGATTCATGTCTTGGGGCAAATTGCTTATAAAAAAGGGTGCTTGGAAACGGTAGTTAATGCTTTGAATACTTGGAAAAACAAAGAACTGGTCGAAAAAGCCTTGGATGAGATTGTAGACGTACACCATCGGTATAAAAACTTTGCTGTGCTTACTCAAAAACAAGCCATAGACTATATTGATGAAAATTATGGCCAAAAAAGTAAATAGATTTTAGGGATATAAAAAAAACCACCTTAAAGGTGGTTTTTTACATTTAAATATCTTAAAGAAGTCTATTCGTCAGCTCCTGCTATTTTCTTTTTTAATGCGTCAAACATAATAGGCGTTGCAATAAATACGGATGAATATGTACCCACAATTACACCAACAATCATCGCGAACATAAATCCTCGCAAGCTTTCCCCACCAAAGACGAATATAGCCAACAATACTATCAATGTAGTTAATGAGGTATTCAATGTTCGGCTCAACGTACTATTCAATGCTTGATTAATATTTTTACCATTGTTCCAACCTTTTAATCCGACAATTTCCCTAATCCTATCGAAAACAACCACGGTATCATTTAAGGAATAACCAATCACAGTAAGAATTGCCGCAATAAAGGCTTGGTCAATTTCCATGTTAAACGGCATGATACTACCAGTTAAAGAGAAGATTCCCAATACAATCATTACATCATGGAATACCGCCATAACAGCTCCTAAAGAGAATTGCCATTTTCTAAATCGTAATAAAATATAAAGGAACACAACAGCCAAAGAACCTATAATGGCTAAGAAAGCGTTGTTCTTAATATCATCCGCGATCGTTGGACCAACTTTAACAGATTGTAATATACCTATAGACTGTTCCGATGCACCTACTGTAAAGTTTTCAAAAGAAGTGCCATCCGGTAAATATTTTTGTAGTGAGGTGTACAGTTTATTTTGAATTTCGTTATCTACTTCAATACCTTCAACTTCAACTTTGTACGGTGTAGTTACTTTTATTTGATTGGCCTCTCCAAAAGTTTTCACATTTGTTCCGCTACCAAAAACGGCATTTAGCTCGGAAGCTATCTCTGATGGATTAACCGCTTTTTCAAAACGAATTTGATAGGAACGTCCTCCAACAAAATCAACCCCTTGCTGCAACCCTGTTGTAAATAATGAAAATACTCCAACACCTACTAAAATAAAGGAAACAACATATGCTATTTTTCGTTTGCCCAAGAAGTCGATGCTCATGTTCTTGAAAAGGTTCTTGGTCATAGCTGTAGAGAAATCCAAGCTTCTTCCTTTTTTGGAAACATACCAATCCACCAACAATCGTGTTATAAAAATTGCAGTGAACAAAGAGGTAACAATACCTATTAATAAGGTAGTTGCAAAACCTTTAATTGGACCCGAACCGAAAATGAACAATATGATTGCGGTTAGTCCTGTTGTAATGTTCGCATCTAGAATAGAGGACAGTGCATTACTAAAACCATCAGCAACGGCCTGCGCTTTTCCTTTACCTCGTGCCAATTCTTCCTTGATACGTTCAAATATCAAAACGTTGGCATCAACAGACATACCAATGGTCAAGACAATACCGGCAATACCAGGTAAGGTCAATACAGCACCAAGGCTTGTCAAAACTCCAAAAATCAAGAGAATGTTCAATATTAGGGCAATGTCTGCAAAGATTCCAGCTTTACCATAATAGAAAACCATCCATACAAGTACAAAGGCCATTGCGATCAAGAAAGACATAAAACCACTGTCAATTGCTTCTTGACCTAAAGATGGACCAACAACTTCTGATTGTATGATCTCTGCTGAAGCAGGTAATTTACCCGCACGTAATACGTTAGCAATATCTTTAGTTTCATTCACGGTGAAAGTTCCAGTAATCTCTGAACGACCACCAGATATTGGTCCTGTTGAAACCCCAGGAGCTGTATACACTTTGTTATCCAAGACTATGGCAATACCGGTCTGGTTGTTAAATGCATCGCCGGTCAACTTCTCCCATTCCTTTGCTCCTTTTGTGTTCATGGTCATGCTCACCGCGGGCTTATTGTACTGGTCAAAAGTATCTTGGGCATCAGAAACCACATCTCCGCTTATTCTAGGGGTATTGTCTCTGTTGGACTTTAAGGCATACAATTCAGCTAACTCAGAATCTTTAGCGGATCTTTCCCATAGAAACTTCGTAAACTGAACATCGTTTGGTAAAAGTCTTTTTATTTCTCGCATTCTAAGGTATCCGCCTATTTCCGCAGTATCTGTAACCAATACCCTGGCAATTGCATGGCTTCCCGGGCTAGCAGGAATTAATTTACCTAATAAGGGATTCACTTGAGCTGTTAGGTCCAATGAATCTTGAGCAACATCTGATAACAAAGAATCAATCTCAGATTCAGGCTTGGAAATTTCGTCTTCTGACTCAACAGGTTCCAAAATCTCCTTAAGCTTTTCATTAGCGCTTACAAAAAAGCTTCCCAGGCTCTGATTGCTCTGCGAATAAGTCTCCCAAAACTCCAATTGGGCTGTGCTTGACAACAATTCCTGTGCTCTGGCAATATCTCTTGCTCCAGGTAACTCGACCAAAATACGCCCAGAATTTCCTTCTCTCTGAATATTAGGTTGTGTTACTCCAAAACCATCAATACGCTCACGAAGCACTTCAAAAGCGGAAACGATAGATTCATCAATTTTGGTCCTAATGATAGGTTTAACCTGATCATCGGTCATCTGAAAATTGATGACATCACTCAATCCCTTGTTTGCGAAAATATCGGGAGAAGCTAGTTTAGCATCCCCTTTAATATTGTCAAAAGCTTCAAAAAACAATTCCAAATAGGTATTATCACTATTCTTAGAGGCACTGTCCGCATCTGCCAAAGCTTTATTGAAAATTGGGTTTTTGGTATTGTTCGCTAGACCTTTCAATATATCTTTTACCGAAATCTGTAGCGTTACGTTGATACCACCTTTAAGGTCCAACCCTTTGTTTAACTCTTTTTTCTTAGCATCGTCATAACTAGTGTAACCCAAAACCGGATTGCTCCCAATAGAGTCTAAATATGATGCTTCTAAAGCCTCACGCTTTGCTACATAGTCTTCTTCAGCTTCCGAAATTTGGTTAACGGCGAATGTTTCAGCATCCTTTTCCAACTTACTTGCGATGAAAGTATAGGAAAGCTGATAAATACTTACCAAACCAAAAAGGAGCGCAAAAAGCTTTATAAGTCCTTTATTTTGCATTGATTATTAAATTTTTAGAAGTTTTCTTAAACAGCGTGCAAATATATCATTTCCCACAAGATTTGCCAATAGAATTTATGGGAATTACAAATGGGCGGTTTCCCGCCCATTTGTTTTAAATCTTAAAATGCATCAAAGTTTACAATTGAAGTAGGCCATTGGTTTTTTTAACTCCTTCGGCACTTTCTTGCATTTTGGCTTTTTCCGCATCGCTTAATTCGATTTCAACAATCTTCTCAATACCATTTCTACCCAACAGTACCGGCACCCCTATACAAATATCGTTAAGACCGAACTCTCCTTCCAACAATGTGGAGCACGGAAACATTTTTTTCTGGTCGCAAGCAATTGCCTGCACCAATCCAGAGACAGCTGCTCCGGGAGCGTACCAGGCACTAGTTCCTAAAAGCTTTGTGAGTGTAGCACCTCCTACTTTGGTGTCTTCAACTACCTGTTGCATACGGTCTTTGGACAAAAACTCAGAAACCTTAACACTATTCCTTGCCGCATGTCCAATTAGTGGCACCATACCTTTATCACTATGACCTCCAATGACCATACCGTCTATATCAGAGATTGGAGCTTCTAAGGCTTCTGCCAATCTATATTTGAAACGAGCGCTATCTAAAGCGCCTCCCATTCCTATGATTCTATGTCTTGGTAAATCTGTGGTTTTATGAACCAAATAGGTCATTGTATCCATTGGATTGCTTACCACTATCAAAATAACATTGGGAGAATGTTCCAAAAGACTAGAAGATACCGTCTTTACGATCCCAGCGTTAATCCCTATAAGTTCTTCTCGTGTCATTCCTGGCTTACGAGGAATACCTGAAGTGATTACAGCAATATCACTACCAGCCGTCTTAGAATAATCACTTGTACTTCCAGTAATTTTGGTGTCAAAACCATTTAGTGAAGCCGTCTGCATCAAATCCATTGCCTTGCCTTCAGCATATCCTTCTTTTATGTCCAATAAAACAACTTCTGATGCAAAATTTTTCATTGCAATATATTCGGCACAACTTGCACCAACGGCGCCTGCTCCAACTACGGTAATTTTCATCTTTATAGGTTTAAATTTTAATGGTTCAAAAATAAGGCATTTAGGTAAGAAAAAAACTGATTTTTGGCATTTTAGGTAATATCTATTTTCCTATGGCTTTGTAGGTAAATTATCCTTAATGTTAACGAAATATGCAGTTCAACGAAGAAATATAAACTAGATCTACCATACATCGAATTTGTAACAATAGTTCTTCATAAATCAGCGTTCTAATAATCCCAAATTATGTTTAACCTACTTAACCTATGAAAAAATTCTTTTCATTGTTGTCAATTGTATGCATAATTGCAATTAGTAACTGTACAAGTATTCCAGAAAACAATGACCCTATTTTGGGTATCTGGGCACGTGCGAACTCCGCTTCTGACAACAAAAATGAAAATACTACTCGAGAGGAGTGGATTTTCAACGACGTATACTTAGGTAGATATCAAAGTTATTCTGACTCTAACCTATTGTATTATACCGATTTTAAATGGTCTGAAGAAAATGGCGTTTATACCATTATTTATTCTGATACTGAAATAACCGATGTTAGTGTAAGTTTAGAACAGACCAATGACCCAGAAATATTAGCTCTGGATAATGGTACTGTCTTCGCCACCAGAGAGTAATCAAGAAGACGCGCAATATGAAAATTATAAAGGCCCCGACTTTCGTTGGGGCCTTTTATATTTTATATGATAAATCTATGGACTATCTAAATCCAAAGTTCACTCCAAATGTAAAGGTGCTAAACTCAGCAATATTATAGTCTGCGTTTAATCTAAAGAAACCTAACTTCAATTTTGTTCCAATATTACCGGAGACTCCACTAATATTATTACCAATTGCAAATGGGTCGTTATAAACGATTGGGGCACCAACGGTTGTTTCAATTTCATACCTACCTAAAATATCGGTATCGGCTTTTCCTGTGATATAATTTAGTCCTCCATAAAAATTGATGACCGGCAAACGAGTAGAAACTACGGCACTAAAGTTCCAAGAACTAAATTGGGCGTCAATACGTTGGTTTTCTCCATTTATGACATCTGTACTTGTAAAATCATACTCGCCACTTAATTTGGTGTATCCAATTACTGCAGAAATTGCAACAGGCAACAATTTATCTGCTGGAAGGTGTTTTGTGAAATCATGCTGAACCCCAAAGCCAATTAGCCCAATAGAGACATCATCTGTCTTTATTTTAGGTAAGAAGCGTGCTTTTACCTCTGTTCCTTTAATAAGACCTACACTAGCTTGAATGTATCCTGAAGGAACAAAGTTCAAATCTTCGGATGAAAGACCAGAAGGCAGTTCAAAGACTGTGCTAACTTGCTGGCCTTCAATGGTTGCGTTGACCGCAACATCCACCCCTTCAATGTCACCTAATGCAGTTGCAACCTCTTTGGAAGTACTGCCATCGGTAAACGTAAGGTTTTCATAATCTGCCGTATTCAATGTGAAGGCCTTTTTATCACCTTTATTTTTAAATCCAGTAATATTACCAATGATCGAAATTTCAAAACCGCCCAGTGGTTTTGCATCGGCTGAGTTATACCATCCATTGGAGATGCTATAAACCCCTGCTTCCGTAACTGGCGCGAGCCAAGCCGTTGTAAAACGCTCGGCATCATTTAAACCTGCAGCTAAAAGATCATTTAAGTTAGATTGCGCCATTCCTAAGGAAAAACTACACAATGCGAGTAAAAGAACAATTCTTTTCATCTTGTAAAATTTTTCCTAAAACTAAAAAACTCGCTTTGTAGGAGCGAGTTTTTGTTGTGAAATGCTATTATCTATACATCTATGTTCGCATAGACAGCATTTTTCTCTATAAATTCACGTCTTGGAGGTACCTCATCACCCATTAACATGGAGAAAATACGATCAGTTTCTGTCGCATTATCTATGGTAACTTGTCGTAAAGTTCTAAAATCGGGATTCATTGTAGTATCCCACAATTGCTCTGCATTCATTTCACCAAGACCCTTATACCGCTGAATACCGGCTCCACCATTCATGGACTCTACAATCTCATCACGTTCCTCATCGGTCCAGGCATATCTTCTTTTAGTACCTTTCTTAACCAGATATAATGGTGGGGTTGCAATGTAAACATGTCCTCCTTCTATCAATTCACGCATATATCTGAAAAAGAACGTAAGAATCAAAGTCTCAATGTGGCTACCATCCACATCCGCATCGCACATGATCACTACTTTGTGGTAGCGTAATTTTTCAAGATTTAATGCTTTACTATCCTCTTCGGTTCCAATCGTGACACCAAGTGCGGTGTAGATATTTTTAATCTCCTCGTTTTCAAAAACCTTGTGCTGCATGGCTTTCTCAACGTTCAAGATTTTACCACGTAGTGGTAATATTGCCTGAAATTTTCTATCTCTTCCTTGTTTGGCTGTTCCTCCTGCGGAGTCACCCTCTACCAAGAACACTTCACAATTGGCCGGGTCCTGATCTGAACAGTCTGATAATTTTCCTGGAAGACCTCCAATACTCATTACCGTTTTACGTTGGACCATTTCTCTAGCTTTCGCAGCTGCATGTCTCGCTGTAGCCGCCAAAACCACTTTTTGGACTATTACTTTTGCATCGTCTGGATGTTCTTCCAGATAATTAGTCAGCATTTCTGAAACTGCCTGACTTACCGCACTAGTCACCTCTCTATTACCTAGTTTAGTTTTGGTCTGACCCTCAAACTGAGGTTCTGCAACCTTAACCGAAACAATGGCTGTTAATCCTTCCCTAAAATCATCACCGGCAACCTCAAATTTTAGTTTATCAAGCATTCCAGAACTATCTGCATACTTTTTTAAAGTAGAAGTCAACCCTCTTCTAAAACCTGACAAATGAGTCCCCCCTTCGTGAGTGTTGATATTGTTCACGTAAGAGTGAAGATTTTCTGTAAACCCTGTATTGTAGACCATGGCCACTTCTACAGGAATTCCATTTTTTTCGCCCTCCATTGAGATTACACTTTGGATAAGTGGCTCACGATTACTATCTAAAAACTTGATAAATTCTTTTAATCCTTCATCAGAATGAAAAGTTTCCGAGATAAATTCTCCTTTATCATCTTTATTTCGCTTATCCGTAAGGGTAATCGTAACCCCTTTGTTCAAATAAGAAAGCTCACGCATTCTATTTGCCAAAGTGTCATAATTATATTCTGTGGTTTGAGAGAAAATAGTGTTATCTGGCATAAAGGTTACCTCCGTGCCCGTTTCTTTACTCTCACCTATACTTTTAACAGGGTATGAGGTTTTACCTCTTTCATATTCTTGCTCCCATACTTTTCCTTCTCTAAATACCGTAGCTTTTAAATGAACAGATAAAGCGTTGACCACGGAAACACCCACACCATGAAGACCTCCAGAAACTTTATAGGAGTCTTTATCAAACTTACCACCAGCACCAATCTTTGTCATTACAACTTCCAAAGCTGAAACTCCTTCTTTTTTGTGCAATCCTACTGGAATTCCTCTACCATTATCTTTGGTTGTTATGGAATTATCCTCATTGATAGTAACATTAATAGTATCACAATGACCACCCATGGCCTCATCAATGGAATTATCCACTACTTCATATACCAAATGATGCAATCCTCTGGAACCGACATCTCCAATATACATGGAAGGTCGCATACGTACGTGTTCCATCCCTTCCAGGGCTTGGATACTATCCGCTGAATATTGGTTTTTTTTAGCTTCTTCGCTCATATAATTTCTGTATTAGCCTTGAAATTTTCAAATCTTACAAATATAAGCAATACCCAGTGAAATTAGGTGCTTGAAGCCTTTTGCACCTCTCAAGTTATCAACAAGTGAATGTGGAAAAAAAGGTTTGGTTTTTTGGCTCAGAACTGACCATAAAATGCATCAAAAAGCCCCTTAAAAAGGGGCTTTTCTGACTAATTGAAAATGAAACAAAACGACATCTTCCTACTACATATCTCTTTGGTTGGTTAGTTATTTTGCATAGGCGTCTTCATGGACATTGGCTACAGCCCTTCCTGAAGGGTCATTCATATTTTTAAAGGCTTCATCCCATTCCAAAGCTATTTTGGTGCTACAAGCCACAGAAGGTTCTTGTGGAACGCTCAGTGCAGCGGCATCTGAAGGGAAATGCCCTTCAAAAATGGAGCGGTAATAATATTCTTCTTTGCTAGTAGGGGTCTGTATTGGAAATTTAAAATGTGCGTTAGCCAATTGTTCATCACTCACCTCCTGCTCTACCAGCTCTTTTAATGTATCTATCCAACTGTACCCTACACCATCAGAAAACTGCTCTTTTTGCCTCCAAGCCACACTGTGTGGCAAATAGGATTCAAATGCTTTACGAACAACCCATTTTTCCATACGCTCACCATTGATCATTTTGTCTTTTGGGTTGATACGCATGGCAATGTCCATAAACTCCTTATCCAAGAAAGGAACACGCCCTTCTATTCCCCATGCTGCAAGTGACTTATTTGCTCTAAGACAATCATACATGTGCAGCTTATCTAGTTTTCTTACTGTTTCTTCATGAAAATCTTTAGGGCTTGGGGCTTTGTGAAAGTATAGATATCCTCCGAATAGTTCATCTGCACCTTCTCCTGATAAAACCATTTTTATACCCATAGATTTTATTACCCTGGCCATTAAATACATAGGAGTGGAAGCCCTAATGGTAGTAATATCATAGGTTTCTAGGTTAAAGATTACATCCTTAATCGCATCTAAACCTTCTTGTATGGTAAACTTTATCTCATGGTGAATAGTTCCAATGTGCTCCGCAACTTTTTGGGCGGCCGCTAAATCTGGCGAACCTTCCAACCCTACTGAAAAAGAATGCAACTGAGGCCACCAAGCTTCTTTTGTATCACCTGATTCAATCCTCATTTGGGAATATTTTTTTGCGATTGCAGAGGTTACAGAAGAATCCAATCCACCAGATAACAACACTCCATAAGGTACATCTGACATTAGTTGACGATGAACCGCAGCTTCCAAAGCATCTCTAATCTCCATAATACCGGTTTCATTTTCTTTTACAGCTTCATAATCCATCCAATCCCTCCTATACCACCTTTTAAACTTACCGTCTTTACTATGTAAATAATGACCGGGAGGAAACAATTCAATTTTTGAACATATTCCCTCTAAAGCTTTAAGTTCTGAAGCCACATAAAAGGTTCCATTTTTATCCCATCCAATGTAGAGCGGAATGATTCCCATATGGTCTCTTGCGATGAAATACTCGTCTTTTTCACTATCATATATGGCAAAACCAAAGATTCCGTTTAGCTCATCAACAAAATCAACGCCCTTTTCTTGGTACAGTGCCAAGATTACCTCACAATCAGATTTGGTTCTAAACTCATAGTTTCCTTCAAACTGCTGTCTAAGCTCTCTATGATTATAAATTTCTCCGTTAGCCGCCAAAATTAATTTTCCATCAGCGCTGAAAAGAGGTTGCTTTCCAGATGCCGGATCTACAATGGCCAATCTCTCATGAGCCAGTATCGCTTTATCATCTGAATATATTCCACTCCAATCTGGACCTCTATGCCTAACTTTTTTGGACATTTCCAATAGTTGGGGTCTTAACGCTTCTGTACTTTCCTTAACATCAAACGCACATACTATTCCGCACATAACTTTTATTTAATAACAATTTTAATACAAATATGGCCCCATGGTTTCATTAATAAAACATTAAGCCATTATTTAGTTATAATTTGATATCAAATATTTGATATTAGAAGAGAATCAACACTATATAAAGTTATTTCACATAAATATTGAACATTTTGAAAGGTTGGCAAATTTTAACGTCTCTTTATAAAAACCTCATTTAATTACGCGCTAGTTTTGGGGACAACTAAAATTTTAATCATGAAAAATGTATTCTTACTTACTTTCTTAACCCTAGCAATGGTTTTTTCTACAGAAGCCACAGCCCAAAAGTTTGGTGGTTTAGATAAAAGTCCTGCGGACATTGCCGCTTATCCTTCCAGTTATAGAGTTTCGGATAAGGCCGTTCGTGTAATTTATAGTCGCCCTCAATTAAAAGGTCGAAGTCTTTCAGAACTTGCCCCTGCTGGTAAAGTTTGGAGAACTGGAGCTAACGAAGCGGCGGAAATCACCTTTTACAAGGATGCCACTGTTGGTGGAAAAGCTGTAAAAGCTGGAACGTATGCATTGTTTACAATTCCTGGAGAAGATGAGTGGACCGTTATTCTTAACAGCAATTTGAATCAATGGGGCGCATATTCATACGACAGTGCTTCAGATGTTGCTAGAGTAACTGCAAAGGCCAGTACTGATAGCGAGTCTTTGGAAGCATTCTCTATTGCTTTTGATGAAGCTGGAAGCAATATGGTCATGGGATGGGGAACCACTCGTGTTTCTTTAGCTATGAGCCTGTAATCAAAATAGTTTTAATGTTGAAAAAGCGAGCCCTTTGGCTCGCTTTTTTATTTTACTTGATTCCCTCCAACAAAAACCTGCTCTGCTTTTAAGTTGGGAATACCATCAACTGGCATGGTCATAATATCATCACTTAAAATCACAAAGTCAGCAAATTTGCCAACTTCTATACTTCCTTTTTCACTTTCTTCAAAATTTGAATGTGCTGCCCAAATGGTCATTCCCTTTAAGGTTTCTTCTCTCGAGAGTGCATCCTTCATTTGAAAACCTCCTTCAGGGTATTTTTCCAAATCTTGACGTGCAACAGCTGCATAAAATGTTAAAAAAGGACTTACATGCTCTACTGGAAAATCGGTACCTAAAGCCACCGTACCCGCTTTATCCAACAATGTTTTAAAGGCATAGGCACCTTGTACACGTGCCGCTCCCAAACGATCTTCCGCCCAGTACATATCACTGGTAGCATGTGTAGGTTGTATGGAGGGAATTATTCCATTTTCAAAATAATCAAAATCCGCTTCTGAGATTACCTGTGCATGCTCCACCTTCCATCTTCTATCTTGTTTACCTTCCAATGCTTTTTTATAAGCTCTTAAAACAACAATATTTGCAGAATCTCCAATGGCATGGGTATTCATCTGATATTCGGAAGCTGCTATACGTTCTGCCAAACCTTCAATTTGGTCTACTGGAGTAACCATTGCCCCAAAATGCCCTTCTTTATCTGAATACGGTTCTCTTAATGCCGCACCTCGGGAACCCAAAGCACCATCGCCATAAACCTTTACAGAACGCACATTTAACTTATCTGTCTTAATAATTCCCTTATCCAAATAATAATCCAGATTATCATTGGTATTACTCACCATAGCATAGACTCTTATTGACAATTCTCCTGCATTTTGAAGACTATCAATCAGCTCAATTGTGGATTTGTACAAGCCTGCATCGTTAACAGTGGTTAAACCATAATCCAAACATAAACGCTCTGCATCTTTTAAAGCCTGTATTTGGGTGGCCCTATTAGGCTGCGGAATAACAGCATCTATCATTCTCTGTGGATTGTCCACGAGTACACCTGTTATTTTTCCGTCTTTTTTTACGATTTCTCCTCCTTCAATTTGGGTACTGGCAGTAATCCCTGCTAAATCCAAAGCTTTTTGGTTCACCAAATATGCATGCCCATCTACTCTCTCTAAAGCAATTGGAGTATCAGGAAATAGTTCATCCAACTTTTCTTTTGTAGGAAACTCTTTAATGTCCCAATCGTTTTGGTCCCATCCTCTTCCTTGAATAAAATTGGCTGGGTGTTCTTTTTGAAAAGCCACAACTTTGTCAATAATCTCATCAAAACTAGAAGTGCCTACCAAATCAACAACCTGCTGGGTAAGGCCCAATCCATAAAAGTGACAATGTGCATCTATCAATCCAGGAACAATGGTTTTTCCTTTGGCATCTATCTCTTTCTTTGCTTTATATTTTTGATTGATGTTGCCTGTATTAGAAACGGCCACAATTATTCCATTATTTACGGCAATACTGGTTGCCTTGGAAAAATTGGCATCTACCGTATACACATTGGCATTGAAAACGATTAAATCTATCTCTTCTTTTGGGTTACAAGAGACAAATAAAAGAGTGATTGAAAAATAGAAAAGAAACTTATTCATTTTTGAAGGTTTCCTCCAAAAATAGAAAATGTAATCGTATGTATTTGTTATCCCCTTACTTATCTTCAAATTGGGTCATCACAAATTCTACTCTGCGATTAGAAAGATGGCTCTCTTTAATTTTCCCATTTCCGAGCGGTCTTGTATCCCCAACACCTTCCCAAACAATACGATTGTCGTCAATGCCAAGGTTTTTTAGATAAAGCGCGACTGCTCTAGCTCTTAAAGATGATATGAATTTGTTGTATCCAGGCTGCCCAACATTGTCCGAGTGTCCAGTAATCTTCATCTGCACCTCTGCATTTTCTTTGAGGTACTTGAATATTTTTTTGACGCTTGCTATCGCCTCCGCATCCAGTTCGTATCCTTTGGGTTCAAATGGGTTGCGCTCTAGAACGTATATCTTGTCTTTTTCATAATTAACCCTTGGCAACTCTTCCAGAGCTAAATTATCAACATAATAATAGGAGAAATCGCTTGATAATACAGCCCCCTCTTGATCTAACAACTCTGTATTTACATTGTTGCTAAAATTACCCACAATGATATGGTTTTCATAGCCTTTAGCCTCAAATTCAGCTGTTAGGGTAACCCAACCATCGGTGCTAGCCAATGATTTGTTCGGTTTTAGCCTTACCTTATGAAACGCTATATCCTCTTGTAAATCCATGCGTGAACCGGTTAAAGCTGAACCGTTTGGGAACTTTACTTTTTTATTGACCAATACAATGGACATATTTTTCAACGCTAAGCTAGATGTTTCGGCTAAACTTAATTGTAATGTAATTCTATAAGGATGTTTTTCTCTGAGCGTTTTACCTGTATTCAACTGAACATACTCACGGTAGTCATTTAATGCATAGAAATAAAGCCCTACATAGCCTGAGCCCTCAGCTGCTTTTTGAGAGCCTTTAAAGTTAGATGGTATTCCAAAATCACTTGATCCACATGCATTAAAATAGTCACCGGAACTTGACGTTGGCAAAGAAACATTCTCTAACAAAGTCCCAAAATTGGTGATGTTCAACGGGCAAGATTTGTAGTTTTCAAAGCTTGGGTTTAAAATTAAATTCTGTCCAAAAAGTGAAGCCCCTGTCAAAAAACAAAAGATGGTAAACAAAAAAATACGAGTAACCTTATAAAACATAGTTATGTTGATTTTAGGTTCTCGTACCGCCTATACAAACGTGATTTTTTAACCCATATTGTTTAACTTCAGTTTTTTTGGTGTTGTCAATTTCATCTTTATTATGATACTAACTTCCAATAAAATTCGTTAGTATAGTCCAAATCTTACTAGGATGCGCTTAGTGACCTATATGCTAGTATTGTGTATTGTTCCCTATTTTGGTCTTGGCCAAAATAAGATAACCGGTAAAGTTGTTGACCAGCTTGGATTTCCTGTTTACCGTGCTTCTGTTGAAATAAACGGAACGGACATTGTTACCTACACTGATTATGATGGCTCCTTTTTACTAAACAGTGAAAAAGACTTTCATTGGAAAATCAACATCAAGTCCAAAGGGTATAAACCAGAGTCTTTCTTTGTTTTAAGTGGTGGTAACGCCGGCAATATTGTCTTGGAATATGATGCTGATATAAAGAAACTCCTAGATGGTAGTTCTAGCTTACATCAAAAGTTTTATTGGGATTCATGGAACGAAGCAATTTTGTTCCCCAGATCGGAAAATCTTTTGGCAAGTGTTTTCAGTCTATCAAACTAATTGAATCGTTCTTCTTGCCGGTTTAAGGTTTCTTATTGATGATAGATCATCATTCATCTACAAATTCGGTCATCACAAATTCAACTCTGCGATTTTTTCTTCTTGCCTTATCTGTGAATGTGCTATCCAGAGGGATTTTATTTCCATAACCGGTATAGGTAATACGCTTTTTTTCAAGTCCCAATCTAATTAAATGGCGTGCAACGGTATTGGCCCTTTCATTGGACAGTACATCATTGTATTCTTCAGAACCCAAATCATCCGTATGTCCGCTAATGGATACTTTTAGGTTAGGGTTCTTTATTAGATACTCATAAACATCCTTCAAACTTTTTTTTGCTTTAGGCTCAAGCTCAAAGCGATCAAAATCAAAATTTACATGATTCAGCACGTAGCTCTGATTTGGCTTGTATTCGGGGCCCAAATAAATAAGGGTTACATCATCTAAATAGTAATATGAATATCCTTCATCATTGACCGTGTTCTTTCCAAAATCCAAATAATGCGTACCTCCGTTACTTTTAAAATTTCCTAAAACCAAGTTGTTTTCAAATCCTTTTGCGACCATGTCCAATTCAACTTGCATCCAGTTCTTTTTATCGTCATAAAATCCATGGGAAGAAAACTGTTTGGCATGAGTTGTTTTGGTAATCACAGAGGACAGGGTAGCATTGGAAAGCTGCCTCTTGGTATGAATGGATAACGGTTTTTCGGAAAACACAGCTCCAATATCCATTACCGCCCCATCGGATTTTTCAGAAAGACTCAAAGAAAGACTCAATTTATATCTATGCCCTTTTTTCAAGGTTTGGGATAACTGTACTTGGATATATTCTCTATAGTCTTTTGGAGCAAATAAATACAGACCGGCATAGCCGTTTCCTTCAAAAGCTTCTTGTTTTCCTTTAAAATTAAGTGGAATTCCTAGTTTGGTCTTGCTACATTCGTTAAAGTAGTCTGTGGTGCCAAGCGTTGGAGCACTCCAGTATTCTGCATCCTTGTTTAGATTGCTCATCTTAATAGGACATTCTACAAAATCTTCAAAACCGCCATTGTGCACCAGGTTTTGTGACACCGCCGATGAGAAAATCAGGGTAAAAAGTGAAAGGGGCCATATGTGAATAAATCGTAATCGCATGACTTCCAATTAAATTGGAGCAACCGACCTTGATTAATTAAGCAGGTCATTATTGAAGAATATAACGATTTTCCTAATGTTTTATTGCGTTTTTACTTACAAACGGACACTGTCTGATAGGTTCGCTCCTATTATCATCATTAGTCAAAACCAATAATTGTAAGATGTGTAACAAATACCTTTTCTCTACATAACAAAAAGATCCTGACAAATTCAGGACCTTTTTAACACCAACAAGAATCTTGTTTTTAGGAATACAATTTCTTGACCTTCCTAAAATTTTCCTTCGTCACCTTCTCTCCTGTCTTAGCGTGATGTTCAATAGCAATGAAATAATCTCGAATTAATTTTTTAAAACTACCTTTTGCCATAGCCCCCATAAATGCCGGTTTAGTTCGAAAGTGCATTTCAAATGTGATTTTACTTTTCCCATTCGCCAAGGCCTTTACACTATAATATGCCTTTGTATATTCTGAGTCCACAGGAAAACGACCAGCTTGATATACCGTATTGGTAAAACTCATTTTCTCTGGATTATAGTCTACCATTTTTTCTTTCAGGAATTTGGTTCCCTTTTCATTAAAGTGGCAAACTCTTTCTGCTCCTTCTCCGGCTTTCAACGACCCGTTAATGTAATTGGAGGAAATAATCTTGGGGTGCGAATAGGCTATTGCCCCATAATCTTCACCTATAATGGCCCAAACTTTTTCAGCAGGGAGATCAATTACTTTGGACTCAGTAAATTTTTGCACTTTTTTTTGTGCCCTAACTACCTGAGTGGACACCACGGTTAAAAGTAAAACCGCACTTACTACAACTGGACTTTTCATTTTTAAATTGATTTTAGAATGAAACAATATTTGATGAAGTAAAGTTGCTGTTCTTTGAAGTCTTTTCTTTGTTCTTTTAGGCCAAAGAATTGGACTTATGGTCCATACGGAACACTGAGGGAGAAACTGAAAACTGTTTGACAAAGGATTTAGAAAAACTGGACAGGTCCAGAAATCCGCAGTCATATGCAATATCTGATATCCTTAAATCCGTGCCCTTTAAAAGTTTTGATGCCTTATTTAGCTTTTGTTTTCGAATGTACTTTGCCGGAGAGTCCTTATAATGTTTGGCAAACTCCCTTTTAAAAGAAGATACGCTTAGGCTGGTCAACTTGGCCAGTTCGTCAATATTCAAGTTGTTGAAAATGTTTGTTTCGATCACAGATTTAAAATCGAACTCTATTGTAGAAAAAAGTCTTGAAATCAATTGTTTTAAAACTTCGGCATTATTGGACCTAGCCAATAACAACATAAGTTCTTTAAGTTTCAAACGCATTAGCTCCTCACTCACCAACGCGGGATTCTTAAAATAGAACTGAAGACTCTCAATATAATTTCCAAGAAGTTCGGAAGCTTCATATTTCTCTATTGGTGCTTGACTTACTTTGTCTAAATCCAGTAAAAAATTGGGAAAATCCTTGTCGTAAATCATTTTCAGCACATCTGGATATAAGTGTACCGCCACCGCCTCACAATACTCGCTCCCTGATCCTTTTACCATATCAGCAAGATAATTTCCGCACTGCAGTACCACACCTTCATGAGTATTTATCTGCATTGTATTGTTGGGCGTCATCAATTTAGAATTTCCATGAACCAAATAAAAAAAACATGCCTCATTGGGCATTCCATAAAAAAACCGAAAGGGTGGTGATACCACTGCCTTTTCGAATATTTTTTTTCCAAAAAGTTCGATTTGTCGGTGTTCTTTAATCACAAGTTTCCTATAATGATTAAAGTTAGGGGTTTACAATGAAAATGATAAGGTCTAAAAGTTCATTGACTTGTCATTTTAGTCCAATGACACTTAAAAATCAAACTTGTATGAAACCCCGGCAAGGGCCTGAAAACCTTGAACCCTAAAATTGGACCAACGCTGATAGTCATTATTGGCAATATTGGAGGCTTTTACAAAAACAGAAAGTTGCTCATTGAAACGGTACCCAACATGAGCATTGGCATCGAAAAAACTGTCCAACGTTACAATGGTAGAAGGAAATAAATTGGGCGGAGTACTTGCCAATGCCGTTGATATTAAATCCTCACGTTCTCCAACATAAAACAAACTAGCGCCAAGGTACCATTGTTTGTCTATTTGGTAATCCATGAACAAAGATCCTTTAATACTTGGCAAGTTCCACGCTGGGTTATCTGTTTCTGTATCGTAATCATAGAACTCAGCATTGATTCCTAAAGTAAAGTTTCGGTTTAGATCTATGTTCAATTCTCCAAAAATTCCAAGTGTTTTTACATCATCATAAAAGACCTGAAAGGAATTCCCATAGAAATAACCTTTTTCATCATCTCTTACTAAGTTCTGCGGATTTAAAAGGAACAATGGCTTTCTATTTTCTGCAGTGTACGAGCCTTTAATGTTATAACTAACGTTAGATAGCAATTGACCTTTTAAACCTAAGTATCCCTCGTATTGTTGATCTGTTGGCAATACGGATAAGGTTGGAGATACATAAGGGTTCTCCTGTACAAAATCATAATAAGAGTTTTGTTTTAGTTCCCCTTCTATTCCACCGTATGCGATTACGGTTTCATCCAGCAACCGATAAGAGGCGGTCACCGCCGGATAAATATAAAAATTGCTGTCGCTATTTTCCGTATCCAATCCATACACAAGATTGGCACCCAAATTAAGGGTAAGATCATCTCTTAGTATTAAAAGACTAGGGTTTACACCTGCTTGAAATTGGCTATAATTTATTTCACCATCGTTTACGGTATTGTTTAAAGATGCATTTTTAAAGTTTCCGTTTACATAATCCAATTTTGTGTTGATCGTCACCAACTCCTCGGTAATAGGCAGTTCTATGCTCGGGCTAATAACTGCCCGGTTCTCTCCTGATTCTGTAGCATCCCAAAACCGTCTCAACAAGATATTTCCCTTTTTAAAAAAGGAATCTTCCAAATTCAGATGTGCTTTCGCTTCAGCGTTAAAATAATTTTGTCTTTCATCAATTGTGCCAACAGTGGCATCATCAAAAGCACCATTTTCTATTCCGTACCAATTGTATAGTTGATGTTGGAGCCCAATGTCCGCGCCCCATTCCATGTCTCTATCTTTTTTAGCATAAGAAACATCAAATTTTGTATTATAAAAATCTGCATCCAGTGGTGTGGTTTCTATTGCTCCACGGGATGAATGATGGCTTAACCCAAAATCCAACAGGTCTTCTCCCCTATTAAATTCCCGGCTAGTATAAAGATCTACCAGAGCATTGTTGAAATTCCCAAGCCCTACCGAGGCGTATGAATTATACAAAGTAGGTGGCGGAGTTTTCTTTACTCTTGATGCTTTTCCTTTAGCAGGTGTAAATGTAGAGGCCACAGGAACGGAGAAAATGCTATAATTAATTTTCTTTTTTTGAAGGACGATGGAATCATTAAGGTTAGGAGTAGATTTTAATTTAAAGGCATCTGAAACAGTAGGGGAATACGGTTTTACAACAGTAACTGTTTCAGTGCCTATATCATCGGTTTCCTGCGCTAAAACAGTATCCCAAAGGCTCAAAAATAGAATGGATAATATATAGATGTTCTTGTACATGACTTGCTGTGATTTAGTTCCCATTTGGGTCTACTGAGGAATTACTTTGTGCTTCACGGGCCTTAATAATGGACAACTCTCCTTTTGCTTGGGCCACAATATCATCATACTCGGTAAAATTGGTGATTACACTTTCCAAGATATACGTTGCTTGAAAAGCATCCTCCAAACCATAAAAGTTCTTAGCCATAATAATAAGACCTTTTCCGCCCCATTTCTTATGCCCAGAATAGTCCTTTGCCAGTTTTTGAACAGATACATTGGAAGCTTCAAAGTCCTGGTTCTTATTTTTGAAATAGGCATCATAAAACCAAGCTTCTGCTGCCATTTCTCCAATTGCTATTTTCCTAACTTCTTTATATGCCGTCTCCGCCAATACTTCATTATTGGTTGCAATGGCCGAACGGGCAATCATAATTTGCGCATCACTCTTAATGCGATTATCAATTTTTGGGGCTTTCAACACCTTTTCTGCATATGTTATGGTCTGGCGATAATCTTTTTGTCCATAATAACCTTTCATTAAATTGGACTGTGCAAAGGTTCTGTTCTGTACAATCTCTGCAGTGTTCTCTAATTTTTCCAAATACGGTATGGCACTCTGGTAATCTTGTTTTCCAACGTAAATCTCGCAAACTCTGGTAAGTGCTTGCTCAGTAAATTCTCCATTGCCCCTATCTGCAATAATCTGATATTTGGGTAACGCCAGGTCCTTGTTCCCTTTTGAAAAATAAATCTGGGCCAAATTAAAATTCACCTTTAACGCATGAAGTCCGTTTGGAAATTCTTTTAGGTAATCTTCGTACCCTCGAATGGCCATGTCAGTTTTTCCTTCTACATATTTTCTCTCTGCGGATTCAAAACTTGCATTGTCCAGTTCAGTATCCGTAACTTCAACAAAATCCAAATTTCTTGCCCAAGCTGCATATTCACTAACCCTGCCTTCATCTACATACACCAATTTAGCTGTAGCCACAGCTTGTTTTGCTTCTTGCGTTTTTGGGTACTTCTGCACAACTGCCTTTAATTTTGTTAAAGCCTGGTCATTTCTATTGGCATTATAGTGCACTAGTCCTTGCCGCAACATGGCGCGCGGTGCGAATTTGCTCCTGCTAAATTCATCTACCAATCTATCATACGTTTGCAAACCAATGGATTCTTTGTTGCTTTTGATATAAGAATTACCAAGTTCAAATAGCGCGTCATCTCGTAAGGAAGATTTGGAATACCTGGTTAAAAATTGATTTAACTCATCAATCTTAACGGAATTATTTCCTAGAAATCCACTGCACATGGCTTTTTGGAATGCTGCATAATCTCTTTCTGGGCCATTTAGTTTTGAAGATTCATGATAAGCGGATTGAGCGGAGCGGTATTTACTGGTAACGAAGTAACTGTCCCCCAAGCGTAAATAACTATCGTTCAATCGTTCGTTATCATCTGTATCAGAATTCGTTACATTCTTAAAATATGCAACTGCCCTGCCATAATCTTTTAATTTAAAGTGGCAATATCCCAAATTATAGTCCAAGTCTTGGTATTCCTCCAATTTCTTTGAAGCTGGAAGTTTCTCAAATTGACTAAAATCTGTAAGTGCTTCATCAAAGCGATTTAGTCTGTACGCCGATTCAGCTTTCCAATATAAGGTCCGTGCTTCAAAATCTGGATTTTCTACACTTCTTAAGGATTTTGAAAACCTTTCAAATGCAGGCTCATAATCCCCATCCATAAACAATTCTATCCCTCTGTAAAAAGCTACTTTTTGATAGGTTTCCTTGCTTGCATAGCCCTTATTCTTTTCCAATAACACCATAGCCCCCTCAAAATTCTTGGAGGTGATATAAGAATCCACAAGCAATTCTTGTATTTCCTGTTGGTGCTCATCTTTAGGATACTTTTCCAAATAAGTGGTCATTACCTGCGGAACTGGTTCATAAGCATTTCCTATTTCATAGCTCAATCTTGCGTAGTTTAAAAGCGCGTCTTTTTGGATCTCTGCACTAAAATCCATTTCAGATGCATTTCTAAAAGCATTAAGCGCTTCTGGCTTTTTATCCAACTTCAAATAACATTCTGCCAAATGATAATAGGCGTTTTGTGAAACACTGTTTGTGCCTCCTATGATTTTATTAAACTGTTGAATGGCTCCTTCATAATCCCCTTTTTTATAGTGGCTATAGCCCGTTAGGTAGTAATCCGTATTACTCAGTTTGCCTCTTCTTCCCCTGTATTTTTTTAAATAGGGTATCGCTTCATCGTATTTTTCAAGGTTAAAGTAACTCTCACCTATGATTTTGTTTAGCTCTGATATTTCTTTTCGGTCGGACTTTGGCAAGTGATTTTTTGCCATGGCAATGGCTTCTTCAAAATTCCCAAGCTTAAAATTTAGGTCAGCTTGGTAATAGGAAAGCTTTTCATTGAGCAACTCAGGATCTGTAATCTGGTCAAAGCGTGCACTTGCTTCATCATAATCGTCCTGTTCATATGCAATGTATCCCAAATAATATTTTGCCTGCGAACCATATTTAGGTGAATTGCTCACCTTGCTCAAATAGCGTTCCGCAGCCTTGGGCTTTTTGGAAGCATATAGCGCATAGCCGTTATTGAAGTTAAAACGTTCCTTGTCTGTATTGGACATTGCAGACTGATCCACCTTTTTGTACCATTTTAAGGCGTAGGGGTATTTTCCTGTCTCAAAATAGTAATCGGCCACATCTAAAAAAGCAGAGTTTCGCTTTGTGGAGGTGGGATAGCGCTCTACAAAGTCCTCCATTTTTTTATCCGCTCCACGCTGACCCAATCTAATTGCGGCATTAGCTGAATAATAAGCGCTGTTAGCTTCGGTCTCAACATCCTTGGTTGTGACTTTTACTTTTTCAAAAACAGCCTGAGAGGCTTGATACTGTTGATTATTATAAAGGGCCAATGCATCTTGAAAAGCCTTGTCCTTGTGTGAATAAATTTTGGTTTCTTGAGCTCTAACAATAAAAAGAGCACCCAACAAAATGGGGAAAAGAAAGAGATTTTTTCGATTCATAGTGTTCTACGCTGTTCTCGATTGATTGTTTACATAACGTCAAAATTTGGGCCAAAGTATATTTGAAAGTGAAGAAGCGAAATTTGGACAGGCTTAACGCTTTATAATTTTAGAACTTAGTACCTTTATTTTTTTAATGTGAAACTATGCCCGAAACTATCGTAAAATTACAGGACGTCGCTGTTTTTCAAAATGAAAATTTAATTCTGAACAATATTACCCTGGAAGTCAAGAAGGGGGAGTTTGTCTACGTCATTGGAAAAACAGGAAGTGGTAAAAGTAGTTTTATGAAGACCCTGTATGCAGATATTCCTTTAAAACGGGGAACCGGAAGTGTGGTAGATTTTAATTTAAAAAAACTTCAAGAAAAAGACATTCCCTTCTTGCGGAGGAAATTAGGTATTGTTTTTCAAGATTTTAAATTACTTCCAGATCGTAACATAAACAACAACCTTCGTTTTGTTTTAAAAGCCACTGGATGGACAGATGCTGCGAAAATGGATAACAAGATCGAAGAGGTTTTGGACAAGGTAGGAATGAAAACCAAAGGTTTTAAATTTCCACATGAGCTTTCTGGGGGGGAACAGCAGCGCATAGCTATTGCCCGAGCGCTACTTAATGACCCAGAACTTATCCTAGCAGATGAGCCTACAGGAAACCTAGACCCCCAAACAAGCGTAGAGGTTATGAAGGTGTTGCAGGATATCAACCAAAGTGGACGTACAATAATCATGGCCACCCACGATTATGCACTCATCTTAAAATATCCCCACAAAACATTAAAATGTGATGGAAGCAAGGTTTTTGAAGTTATTCAAAAAGCGATATAATCATGATTCTTAAAAAACAAGATTGTAAAAGGGACAAAAAGTCTAGACCCTTTATTGGTATACTTCTATTTTTAATATCAATAGTTTTGATGGCCGTAACGGGGCCTGTAGGACTCATTTACGGTTTTTTTCAGCAATTGTTTACCAAAGGCTTGGGAGGAATAGGTGAGTTTGCTCTAAAAATTGCTGTCTCCATAGATCAGCTTGGGAATGTTATTATGCAACATCTTTTTAACTTATTATGGATAAAAAATGGAGGGTATGAATTTGGGAACAGCGATGAAACCATTTCTAGTGCTCTTGGTAAAAACAAGCAACTAGGCACATTATCTGGTTTTGGAAAGGCGATAGACAAAATTTTGGACAGTATAGATGCAAATCACTCTCTAAACTCTATAGACTACTATATTCAGCCTAACGAAAAGGACCGTTGACAAATAAATGAATATTGTTGACCAGTTAATCCTTTGACCGCCAAAAGTTTTTTGTTTATTTGTTAAAACTAAATTTTCTTCCCTTTTATGGAAATTCTTGGTATTGATATAGGCGGATCGGGCATTAAAGGTGCATTGGTGAATGCCGAAACCGGAGAAATGTTGACAGAAAGATATCGCATACCCACTCCTAGTTCAAGAAAACCAGAAGATATGGCGGAAGTCATATCTCAAATTGTTGATCATTTTGATTACAAAGGCCCTGTGGGCTGTGGTTTTCCTACAATTGTTAAAAACGGGGTTTGTATGTCGGCAGGAAACCTTCATTCAAGTTGGGTAGGTGTAAATATTGATGAATTGTTCACCAAGGTCACCGGCCATGAGTTCACCGTTTTAAACGATGCTGATGCTGCGGGCTATGCTTCAATGAACTACGGGGTTGGAAAAGGAAAAGATGGTCTAGTACTTATGATTACCATTGGTACGGGATTGGGCAGTGGTGCTTTTTACAATGGTGTATTGCTGCCAAATTTTGAATTGGGTCAAATTCCATATAAAAAATACAAGAAAATTGAAGAGTGGGCAGCTGCATCAGCAAAAGAAAGAGAAGGCCTAACTTTAGAAAGATGGGGCAAACGCTTCAACAAATTCCTAAAATTGGTAGAATTGATCATCTCACCAGACTTGATTATTGTTGGTGGGGGCACATCAAAAAAATGGGGGGAATTCAACCATTTGATAACCATTGAGACCGATGTTGTAAAAGCAGAACTCATGAACCATGCTGGTATTATTGGGGCTGCTGTTGCCTGCCTGAGGGAACAGCATCATGGTCATTTAAGTGAGAAAGCCTAGTCTATCTTATTCCGTTTTCTATCTACTTCTTTTAGATAAATCTTTCTAAGTCTAAGGTGACTTGGAGTTACCTCAACATACTCATCTTTTTGTATGTATTCCAACGCTTCTTCCAACGAAAATTTGATAGCAGGAACTATTTTGGCTTTGTCATCTGCCCCTGCGGAACGCACATTGGACAACTTCTTTGTTTTGGTCACATTCACTGTCATATCATCGCCACGTGAATTTTCCCCAATGACCTGCCCTTCATAAATATCTTCTCCCGGATCAATAAAAAACTTGCCCCTGTCTTGAAGTTTATCAATAGAATAAGGAATGGCTGTGCCATTTTCCATGGAAACCAACGATCCATTTTGTCTTTGAGCAATTTCTCCCTTTAAAGGTTGGTACTCTAAAAAACGGTGTGCCATTATGGCTTCACCTGCGGTAGCAGTTAGCAATTGGTTTCTAAGACCAATTATTCCTCTGGATGGAATCAAAAATTCGCATAGCATTCGAGAGCCCTTGGCTTCCATGCTGGTCATTTCACCCTTTCTAATAGAGACCATTTCCACTGCTTTTCCAGACACTTCTTCTGGTAAATCAATGGTTAAATGTTCAACAGGTTCACATTTTACCCCATCAATTTCTTTGATAATAACCTGAGGTTGTCCTATCTGAAGTTCGTAACCTTCTCTGCGCATGGTTTCAATCAATACGGAAAGATGCAAAACTCCTCGACCGAAAACCATGAATTTATCGGCGCTATCTGTTTCTTCAACGCGAAGTGCCAAATTCTTTTCCAATTCTTTTTCCAAACGTTCTTTAATGTGTCTGGATGTAACAAACTTACCATCCTTGCCAAAGAATGGGCTATCATTAATCGTGAACAACATGCTCATGGTAGGTTCATCAATGGCAATGGTCTTTAGCTTTTCAGGATTTTCTAGATCAGCAACGGTGTCACCAATTTCAAAGCCTTCCATACCGACTATTGCGCAAATATCCCCCGCTACAACTTCTTGTACTTTTTTGCGACCCAATCCTTCAAAAGTAAAAAGTTCCTTCACTTTGGTCTTTACGATACTACCATCCCTTTTAACCAAGGAGATCTGTTGACCTTCCTTTAAAGTACCACGTTGTAATCTACCGATAGCAATACGTCCTGTAAAAGATGAAAAATCCAAAGAAGTGATCAACATTTGAGTAGACCCTTGCTCTGGCTTAAATTCAGGAACATGATCGATGACCATATCCAATAGAGGTTCAATATTTTCAGTAGGTTTTTCCCAATCTTCGCTCATCCAGTTCTGTTTGGCTGAACCGTAAACTGTTGGGAAATCCAATTGCCATTCTTCAGCCCCCAATTCAAACATTAAATCGAACACCTTTTCATGCACTTCTTCCGGAGTACAATTTTCTTTATCCACTTTATTGATAACAACACAAGGTTTTAATCCAAGGTCAATAGCTTTCTGTAAAACGAATCGGGTTTGCGGCATAGGCCCTTCGAAGGCGTCTACCAATAACAGTACACCGTCTGCCATATTAAGCACACGCTCCACTTCCCCTCCAAAATCGGCGTGACCGGGAGTATCTATAATGTTTATTTTAGTGTCTTTATAAACAACAGAAACGTTTTTGGAAACAATAGTAATTCCTCGTTCCCTTTCAAGGTCATTATTATCCAAAATCAAATCACCTTTGTTCTCATTGTCCCGGAACAACTGGCAATGAAACATGATTTTGTCAACCAAAGTTGTTTTACCGTGGTCAACGTGTGCTATGATAGCAATATTCTTAATTTTGGACATAACCTGATTTTTAAGCCTGCAAAGATACTGCTATTTTCTGCTTGTTGGCACTATCAAATGTTATTTTTATCTTATTGATTTTTAGGGAGTTTGCATTAACTACCTATCCGTTTATTTTCATCTTCAAGCCCTGTCTTACGTTTTCTGGCCTTTTTTATTTCGTTTCGACCAAAATCATAGGTAAAGCTGAATGCCACTTGCCTAGAATCACTTCCTCCTCTCCCATCTATAAAGAGCGTTCCAAACTGGGTTGTCCCCGTCCAAGGAACGGTATATAAAATATCGTTAAAGGCCAATCTTCCAGTCACCCTATTATTAAAGAACTTCTTTTGAAATGCCAAATTCAGAGAGCCTAAGGCTTCAGTCTGATAGGTACCTCCCCAAATTGACGGTGAACTATACCAACCAGAAACTTCCATTTTAAAACCTTTGGACAATGTAAAAGTGTTCTGGGCATAGAAACTTAAGGTTTCTTGCCTTACAGGTAAAAACTCAAGGCTTGTGGCTTTGTAATCACTGATGTAAGCGTTAAGGCTAAAATAGATATTCCACCATTCATACATTTTCTTGGGATATGAAACCCCAAAATTGATGACTTCCTGATCTGCTACGTTTAATGTGGTTAAAAAATTGGCACTCTCTCCATCTGCTACGGTAACACGGGCAAAAAAATCTGAAATGTACGAATAACTCAAAGAGGTGGTTAAACGATAATTAAAGGTGTGGGATAGTTTTATGTTATCTGTGTACTGCGGTTGGAGAAAGGGGTTTCCTTTGCTAAATGACAGCTCGTCCAATTTATACTCAAAGGGATTTAAGGATTGATAGTTGGGTCTCTGTATGCGCTTGCTATAGGTAAGTGCAAATTGGTTTTTCCGATTCAGTTGAAAAGTCAAGCCCCCAGAAGGAAAAAAATCAGTGTAATCTCTTTGTACTCTTTCATCACTACTATCCTGAGTACTTTCCAATTCACCATCAGATACTGTATTTTCCACTCTAAGACCTGCCTGAATGTTCCATTTGCCCCATTTACGATTGAAATTTACATAACCGGCGTTTATATTTTCAGCATAAGAGAATTGATTGCTCTGTAAAGCATCTAGAACATTCTGACCGTTGATTTGGTTGAAAAAATCAAAAGTATTATCCGTATTGACTTGGGAAAACTTAAATCCAATACCCAACTTTCCTTTTAAAAAGTTTTGCTCAAAATCCGTTTTAATGGTAACAATATCTATATCTATTGGTGTTTGCTGAAAAGTGATGCGTTCATTCAGTATCTGAGTCTCATCCCCATTAAAATATACATTGGGCTGAAACGCGTTCCTATCACTGTTATATTTACCATAATCCAAATCAACATTTACACTGTAGCCTAACGTATCTGAGTATTTGTAGTTAAAGTTTGCATTGATGTTGTAAGAAGTATTGTCTGTCTGGTTCAACGCAACCAATACACTGTCTATTTGAGCGCTATTTGCCAGCCTAATTGGTGTTCGGGCGTTATTTGTACTGAAACCATTGTTTAAATTGGCATTAAAAATAGCACCAATGGTGTTTTTGGAATTTAAATAATGATCATAGCCCAGCTTCAGATTGTTGCTATTCCTATCACTTATTCTATTGCTTCTTGAATCAAATTGTGTCTCGGACTGTGTTCTTAAAAGGTCTATGAAGCTGGTACTTTTCCCAAATCGATTGCTGTAGGTACCGTATAGATTTCCTATTCTACCTCTATTGTTAAAGTTTAAGCTAGAGTTATACCTTGCAAAATCCCCATTGGTCAGTCCAGAGGTGTATGTTCCATTGGTACCTAAACTTTTATCCTTCTTCAGCTTTATATTGATGATTCCTGCATTACCTGCAGCATCATATTTGGATGAAGGTTGGGTAATAATCTCCACTGCCTCAATATCCGTTGCCTGAATGCTCTCCAAATAATTGAACAAATCCTCTCCTTGTAAAACGGATAATTTTCCATCAATAAAAATTTGAACACCGGTTTTACCTTCTAAAACAATCCCTCCATTGTTGTCCACTATTACCCCTGGTGCTTTCCTTAACAACTCAAAAGCACTTGTCCCCGTTGCATTGATGGTATTCTCCACATTGAACACGGTTTTATCTGCAAAAACCTGTACCATAGGTTTTTCAGCAACAACTGTTACTTCTTCCAAACTTTCGGTAGTTTCATATAACAGAATTACTCCTAAATTAAGATTGCCGCCATTATAGTTTAGGTTTCTATCGTAATCCTCATACCCAATGCTAGAAATGTTTAGATTATATTCTCCTGGCAAAATTCCTTGTAATACAAAGCCCCCATTTTCTTCACTTATAGTAGCCTTGACCAAAGTAGAATCAATGGCCCTATTAAGGGTAATAGCTGCATATGGAACCGAATTCCCTAGTTCTGATTGCAGGACCCCATTTATACTTTGCGCAAACGATAGACTTGATAGGAATAAAAAGAAAGCCGAAATACTGATTTTCATGATATTTATTTTAAATAGATACCCAAAATTTCCAATTTGGTTACATATTTAAAAGGAGAATCTGCCCAATGGCCTTATTTGGTGATGAATGGACCGGACCATCCATCGACGTATAGGACCATTCACCTGTATTGGTTTTTATAAAATATGCTTTGTCATTACCTTTCGTGAAAGAAAAATAATGGGCAATAAGGTTATTTGGGGCATTACGGTAAAAGAGCTTTTAATCGTTTTATCATTCTACATTGTATCTGCGTTTTTTTATCATCTTACCGTCTGGTCCAGCTCAGCGCAGTATACCACTACCAATTCAGCACTTCTTGGACTTAAAGCATTTGCTGACGGCGGAGGGCTTCAATATGGAATATTTTTATTGTTCACTATTCCTATTTGGTGGTTAATTTTTATAAAGTTGAAGCACATTAAGCTTTGGAAGCGTTTGCTATTGCACATGCTCTTTTTACCTATTTTTATTTATACCGCCCAAATACTGTATTATTATGTTTGTGAAGCATTGGGATGGTTTCATCTTGAAGGTACCGGACAAGTATGGGATCTGTACATTCCCGCTCTCTTTTATCTTATTCAGTTTGGGATATTTCATGCATATGAGCATTACAAGGATAATCAAGAGAAGTTGAAATTGGAAGGAGAACTTAAGCAAGCCGCCCTAAAAAGTGAGTTGGCCGCCATAAAAGCACAATTAAATCCACATTTCTTGTATAATGTATTTAATACCATCAATGCTTCTGTTCCTCCCAAACAAGAAAAAACCAGGCAACTTATTGCCACACTTTCCGATCTGTTTCGGTATCAGCTCAAAGCTTCTAAAAAGGAATTTGTAACTCTTGAAGAGGAACTGGATTTTGTAAAAAAGTATCTGAAATTGGAAAAAGCACGTTTTGAAGAACGACTTAACATCGAGATTAATGTTCCGGAATTCTTATACAAAGAACAAATCCCTCCAATGCTTTTGCAGCCTTTGGTAGAAAATTCGGTCAAGCATGGTATTTCCAACAATTTAAAGGGCGGAACTATTTCCATAACCATTTTTAAGGAAGCCGAAAAATTAAAGTTTGAAATTGCAGATACTGGAATTGGGGCAAAAGACAAAGAGAGCTTATTCAACAAAGGTGTTGGGCTCACAAATACGCGATTGCGCCTATTAAAAATGTATCAATCCAAATTGGAAGTTTTGGATAATTATCCACAAGGTCTTAAAATATCCTTTGTGTTATGAAGAAAGTCTTAATTGCAGATGACGAAAAGGCAGGTAGAATTCTTATTAAAGAATATTTAGAAGATTATCCAGATCTAGTGCTCATTGCGGAGGTAAATAACGGGGTAGATGCTATTACGGAAATAAACAGGTTTAAGCCAGATTTGGTTTTTTTGGACATTCAAATGCCCGGTAAAACAGGTTTTGAAGTATTGAATCATTTAGAAGAAATTCCAAAAATCATCTTTTCAACAGCGTACGACGAATATGCGCTTAAAGCCTTTGAGGTTCATGCGGTGGACTATTTATTAAAACCGTATACCAAAGAACGTTTTAAGATAGCCGTAGAACGTTTAAACTCGGACAACCAAAAAATAGAAGGTTTGGCCCAGAGCATTTTTATGGAAGAGACTTCTTATCCCAACCGGGTTTTGGTGCATCACAATAAAAAACTGATAACCATCAAATGCGAAGAAATTATATGGATTGAGGCTTATGGCGACTATTCTAAAATTCATACCATCAACCAAATTCATCTCAGTAATTTTGGTATCTCTGACCTGGAACAGAAGCTTAACCCTCAATTGTTCTTGAGAGTACATCGTTCTTCAATGATTAATCTAGATCGGGTCAAAGAACTTAATAAATATGGTAAAAGTTATGATGTAACCATGGAAAATGGAGATGTCATTAGGGTAAGCCGTGGTTATATGGATACTATAAAGAAGATTATGCTATAAGATCATCGACCAACACACCATCTTTTTTCACTTATTATCCATCCTATACTAAGGTTAACAACCGGATGAACACCGCCTCTAAAAGGTCCTACATAATAGCCCGCTCCGGCATCAATAGAAAAACTCAATCCAGAATTGTAACTTCGTTGAAGGCCATACACCAGTCCACCATAACCATGAACTCCTTTTACCAATCTGTTTTCCACAATACGATCGTCAGGAGAAAAAAATGCCACAGTGGGAGCAATATAATTTCCTGAGTTTCCATAAATCTGTCTACCCCTCCTATCTCTGCTATTTAAATTATGATAGTATCTATTCTGAACTGTAATTGCGGGAAAGAAATCATAGTCCTCAATTGGTTTGGAGCTTGCCGGCTCTATTGCTGCTTGCCATGCTACCCTAAAATCCAAGGTACTATTGACCCCCAACGCCATCTCATATTCCAGACCTGGGTTAAAGAGATTTATTTTGATCTGTCTTACCTCGCAGTTTTTGCCAAATTGGGCATTTATCAAAGTGCAACAAAAGAATGCTGCCAAAAAGATAATTCTATGCATTGTAGGTTAATTTGGTACTATTATAACATATACTTTTTCAAAATAGTATTTTTGCCAAAACATGTATTGATGCAATTAGACGTAATCCCCCAGTTAAAACATACAAACAGTGGTAATTTTTTCTTGCTTGCGGGCCCTTGTGCTATAGAAGGCGAGGATATGGCACTCCATATAGGGGAACGTGTTGTTGAGATTGCTGACAAGCTCAAAATTCCATATGTTTTTAAAGGAAGTTTTAAAAAAGCCAACAGGAGCAGAATAGACTCTTTTACCGGTATTGGTGATGAAAAAGCTTTGAAAATACTTAGAAAAGTATCAGAAACCTTTAATGTTCCTACGGTTACGGACATACATACAGAACAAGATGCAGCTATGGCAGCGGAATATGTGGATATCCTTCAAATTCCTGCTTTTTTGGTTAGACAAACAGATTTGGTCGTAGCCGCTGCAAAAACTGGTAAAACAGTTAACCTAAAAAAAGGGCAATTTATGTCTCCCGAAAGCATGAAGCATGCTGTTACCAAAGTAACGGAGACAGGCAATGAACAAGCGATCATAACCGACCGAGGCACCATGTTCGGTTACCAAGATATGATCGTGGATTTTAGAGGCATCCCAACCATGAAACAGTATGCGCCCGTTGTACTAGATGTAACGCATTCTTTACAACAACCAAATCAATCTTCTGGCGTTACAGGAGGTAGACCCGCACTTATTGGAACAATGGCTCGTGCTGGAATTGCGGCAGGAGTTGACGGACTTTTCATGGAAACTCATTTTGACCCAGCCAATGCCAAGAGCGATGGGGCAAACATGCTGGACCTAAGCTTACTTGAAAAACTATTGACCGATTTGGTCGCCATCAGGAAAACCATTAATAGCCTCTAACCAACTTCTCATTTGAATGGATTTTAAGAAAATTGTTCAACTACTATTTTATTGTTGTTTTTTAGTGGTAAATGGTCAAAAAGATGATGAATTTGGAAGCCTTACTTCTTTTGAGAAAAATTTTGAAACGTACGAGAAGGATTCAACTGCAAATGCAATCGTACTTTTTGAAAAAGGTAAAGCTCATTTTGAAGTATTAGGTAGAAAAATAAGGCTGATCAAAGAATACCATGTCAAGATAAAAATTTTAAAAAAGGAAGGTTTTGATGAAGCCAATATTTCCATTCCATACTATCATAAAGATAGACTAACCGAAATAGTTGAAAAGATTAATGCCATAACCCATAACGGAGATTCAAAAAGTCATGTTTTGGAAAATAAGATTTATACCTCTGATATAAGTGAAAATCGGTCAGAAAAAAAATTCACTTTTCCAAATGTACAGGAAGGCAGTATTCTGGAGTATGAATACAAATTGATCACACCTTACATGTTCAATTTAACAGGATGGGTATTCCAAAGTGATATTCCAAAAATAAGTAGTGAATTCACCGCTGAGATACCAGGAAATTATGTTTACAATAGAACCCTCATTGGTTCCTTAAAACTGGATATTAACGAATCCATTCTTAAAAAAAATTGTTTTCACATAGAGGGTTATGCTAAAACTGGTGATTGTGAGGTGGTCAAATATGGAATGAAAAATATCCCGGCTTTTAAGGAAGCGGAAAATTATATGTTGGCTCCTTCAAATTACATTTCAAAAATTGAGTTTGAGCTATCTGAGTTTAAAGGATTCGATGGAGTTCGGGAAAAGTATACCAAAACTTGGAAAGATGTGGATAAAGAGTTTAGAGCTGATAAAAATATTGGAAGACAGCTTTCAAAAAATTCTTATTTCGAAAAAAATGTGCCGCTCGAACTTTTTAATGAACCTGATGACCTTAAAAGAGCAAAAAAAATATATGAGTTTACAAAAAGCTATTTCACTTGGAATAAAAAATACAGCATTCATCAAAATAGCAGAGTAAAAGATGCTTTTGAGAAAAGAACGGGGAGTGTGGGAGAAATTAATTTGTCCCTAATTAACTTGCTTAATGCTTCTAATATTAAAGCAGAAATAATGCTCATGTCAACTAGAGAAAAGGGGGTGCCAAAAAAAACACACCCCGTAATGTCGGATTTTAATTATCTAGTGGCAAAAACAGAGATTAATGGGGTAAGCTATCTTTTGGATGCCACTGATAAGGAAATCCCTTTTGGAATGCTCCCTTATAGATGCCTAAACCTTTATGGCAGGGTAATGGATTTTAAAAACGGAAGCTATTGGCACGATATTCAACCGGAAGAGAAAAATAGAAGCCTAGTTAGGGGCATGGTTTCTTTGGACTTGGAAAACCAAATAATTGAAGGAAGTTTTAATACTATTCAAACAGGGTATTACGCAGTCAAAAAAAGAAAAGACCTTGAGGCATTCTCCAACGAGGAATATCTTTTAGGAATTGAAGATTCCTTTGCAAACGAGGTAACCATTTCGGATTATCAGTTACAGGAAAAAATCTCAGATGAGAAAACGGTTTCAGAACGGTATAAGTTCAAATGGCAAATTGAAAAAGTTGAGGACAAACTATATCTAAACCCCTTTTTCATTAAATTCTTTACAAAGAATCCCTTTATCCTTGAGAAACACAACTATCCAATAGATTTTGGATATAACAGGAACTTTAAGTATCAGATGCACATTAAAGTCCCCGAAGGATACAGTCTAAAGAATTTACCACAAAACAGCAATATTGTTCTGGGCGATGATTCAGGTCATTTAAGATTGTTGTATGAAGAAAAGCATGGCTTAATTACAATACTTTTTGATTTTTCCATTAAGAAGTCTCATTACCCTCCAGATTACTACAGTCCTCTTCAAGAAATCTTCAAAAACGCCGTAAATGTCCAAAAAAATTCACTGATTGTATTGGAAAAAATATAGATGCTATTTCCAAAACCCTTTGTGGTTTACGCTAAGGGCATCTTGCAGGACCTCAACCAAAATTTGGCCATCTATTTCTTCCAAAGTAGTGTAGCGTAAGGATTTCATTACTTTTCTTCCATCCGTGGTCATTTTATTTAGATGCTTGGTCAGATGGGTCGCACTCCAGAAACCCACATCTACGTACCTCTTTTTGGAAGATACGTTCAAATAGCAAAAAGGCTTGCCCTCCAAATAATAAAATGGAATTCTATATTTGAATTTTAATTCCAACTCTGGAAAAGTAGTTTCAATCAGTACTTGCAACTGTAGTAAAATACTTTTAAAGGGTTCTTCTTGATTTAAAATATAGTCTTCTGCCGGATTCATACTTCAAAAATCGACAATACCTATTGATTAATCATTTCTTAACCAAGAAAAAATCTTTACGCCTCCTTAGCTAAATGCTAGTTTTTATAACTTTGAGAAAACCACACTTATGAAACTCCAACCACTTTTAGTTGTTCTTCTTTTTTCCTTTGTGCTAAATGCCCAAGAACATTCGCACAAAAGTTTGGGCGCTATTGTGTACCCAAATGTTCCCGGTTACAAAACTTTGAAAACAGATTTGCACCAACATACTGTATTTTCTGATGGAAACGTTTGGCCTACCATTCGTGTGATGGAAGCCTTACGGGACAACTTGGACGTAATCTCATTGACCGAACATATAGAGTACCAACCCCATTCCGAGGACATTCCACATCCTGATAGAAATCGTTCCTTTGAATTGGCGCTGCAAGAGGCCAAGAATCATGATCTATTAATTGTGCATGGTTCTGAAATTACAAGAAATGCACCAGTAGGACATAGCAATGCCATCTTTATTTCTGATGCCAATAAGCTGCTGCAAGAAGACGCTGAAGACGCTTTTGCCACAGCAAAAAAACAAGGTGCTTTTGTGTTTTGGAATCATCCGGCCTGGTATCCCCAAAATCCCGATGGAAATCCCAATTTGAGTGATTTTCAAAAAAATCGAATCAAAAATGGGGAGTTACATGGTATTGAAGTGATCAATACAACCGACTACGCCGAAGAATCTTTAGCTCTAGCCCTAGAAAACAATTTAACGATTATGGGAACGAGTGACGTGCATGATCTAATTGATTGGGACTATATTGAAAAAGGGCACAATAGGCCAATTACGCTGGTTTTTGCCAAAGAAAGGTCAGAAACTGCCTTAAAAGAAGCTCTTTTTGCAGGTAGAACGGTTGCTGTCTTTAATTCGCTATTGGTTGGAAAGGAAGAGAACTTAATTCCATTATTAAAAGCATCCATTGTTCTAGAGGATGTTGAGTATATCAATAAAACCTCTATTTTGAAGGTTACCATGAAAAACGTTTCGAGCAGTGACCTCTTGTTTGAAAACCAAATGGAACATACATTCTATTCAAGTTCTCCCGTTTTTACGGTTCCTGCGAAAGGAACAAAAACCATACAAATAAAAACTCTGAAAAGATTGAGTTCCATTGAACTAAAAATGAAAGCTTTGGGAGCTTATGTTGCTCCTAAAAAACATCCCGTAGTAAAATGGCAGATTGACGTTGGTAATAACTAAACCAAGGAGAAAAGCGCAGAACCGTTGATTTCATCATCAAAGTCCGTTTTTATCTTTTCTATGAAGTCCTGTGGCGTTTTTTCTGATATCCAAACCCATTGGTTTTTTATATCCACATCAAAATGGAAAGAAGAAAAATCTCCATGGCACTCATTATCCATGTGGGATAATAGAAATTTGGTTATTCTAGGTCGTAATCGATATTCTAAATCTATACAGACCTTTTTAATGGTTGGATTGGTATCTCCAGAAATTACCCAGTTGAATTTCACAGTTTGGTTATAAAAGGAAAGCTCAAGATAACAAAAAATGTCTTTTAATGAACAGTGTTCTTTTGCTGTTCGACTAACCACATTTTATTCCAGACCATCCACGTAATCTTGAAGGTAAGCGTACCGTTTGGTAAGGCTTCCATTCTGCGTCATTCTCGCTCTTTCTAGAATTCCATTTTCATCGTTATTAAAGAAAGCCGGTATCACATGTTTTGAAAATGCTTCTCCAAAACCATTACTGGCATCTCTGGGCAATTCACAGGGAAGGTTGTCCACGGCCATTACGGCAATAGCTTCTGGTCTTTTAAAGTCTGTTTCCTTTTCTGTTTGTGGATCATAGCCATAAATGGGCTCAGCAATGGTAGACGGTTTTATTGTTGAGGCAACGGGACCGTCAATATCACAGCTAACATCTGCTACTACCTTTATTTTAAAATTGGGGTGCTTTGCATCTTCACGCGTGTACAAATATGGAGCCCCGTCACCATAAAAATGGCCTGCTATGTAGAAATCCGTTACTTCTGCAAAACGAAAAAAATTGGACCTGTACTCATAGGGGTTCTTAAAAAAGTCTGCTTTGTTGCCACGCACACCGTCCTTGCGCTTGTTATACTCCGAAGCATCTATTTGGCAATATACAGGTTCATTGAAAGTATCTTTAAGGTATTCGGCCACGTTTACTTTTTTTAGACCCATGGCATCCAACATTTCTCTAGATCCGTTGCCCACTCTACCCCTGCCTGTAAGCATAATCTTTATGTTTGGCAGTTTTATTTTTTGAAGCTCAGAGATCAAAGCCTGCTGGTCCTTTAAAGTTTCCGCTTTTGGAAGATTAAAAATGTCAAACTTTAGACCATAGGCCCGAATGCCATTATAAGCGCCCACTATGCCCGCATAACGGCCAAATGCCACTAGACGTTGCCCATTGCTATTGGTAATTACCTCATGATCGTAGAGTTCTATATTTTTTTCTAAAATGGCTTTAAGTAGGGGACGGTTATAAGGTTGTTTTTTGATGGTATGTGAGAAGAAAAAATACTTTTTGCTCGGAATTAAAGCTTCTATTGGGACTTCTTTTACACCAAGTAAAACATCGCAATTTTCCATATTGCGGGATATTGGAATGCCTTTTTCTTGATATTCATTGTCCTTAAACACCCTAATAGGGGAAGATTCTACAGTTAATTGCGCTTCTGGAAAGGTGGAAAGGACATTTTGACACTCGATCGGGGACAGCACCACCCTGCGATCTGGAGGGTTTTTTCGTTCTCTTATAATTCCGAACTTCATAAATGATCTGGTATAATTATTGACCTAAAATAAGGGTATTGAAGAGGTGGTACAAACTTTTTTCTCCTTTGATAGATAAAAGTTAACTTTGCCGCCCGCGTTAGGGATAGAGGCAAGTACATTGTACAGCCGATAGCCCGACCCTTTTAGAGAAAGGGAAACGCCATATTTGTTCTTTGAATTATGGGGCCGACCGGTTTTGACAGCGAGACCAATGGCAATGTAAGCATGTCGAGCGCTGGGATACAGCTCGTTAATCTCATTTTCCACACTTTTAATTGGCGATAATAATTACGCTCTTGCCGCTTAATCCGAATTATAGTAGGATTTAGCCTCGTCCCTACTAGGTAGGGAAGCGAGATGTTCCTGGATAGCCCTTGTTGACGGCGATTCGTTTTGGAGCACCATAAAAGTCAACATAAGGGTGTTGTTCGCTTTGGCAATGTCACTAAAACCTTAAGAAGCTAAGTGTACGATAGGCGGTCTTTGGTCGGTCGTGCATCGAAAATTGAACAAGGACTAAGCATGTAGAAAGCATTGACTTTGCTTGTTTGGACGAGGGTTCGACTCCCTCCGGCTCCACTTTTTAAGCCTCCTTCTGGGGGCTTTGTTTGTTTTATTGCGATGCTGCATCAGAGCATCGTTTTTAGCATGCCACCCTCTTGCTTTGCATTTTTTACTCGTAAAAACTCGCTTCAAACTGTAAACTATCAGCTCTTCAAACAATATCAAATCCAAGGAAAAGAAATTAAAAGTCTTTTGTTTTTTACATTCAGAGCATTTTCTCTTTTTCGACCCAACAAATGGCAATAATTGATATCAAATCTTATTAAAAAAGGGGGTTATACGGTGAGTATTAATAATAGGAGGTATTGGAAAGCCTATTACATCTAAAATCTTGGAGTTAGATTCTGGTCTTTATACGTCTATTTTATATCCATCTGGATTAATGTTTCCCGGATTGCATTTTTTTTCTTTTGGTCCACAGCTACCATATCAGCGTATTTAGACCATTGGGAGACCACTTCATTGACATGACCAATGATTTCCCGTGCATTCTTAATATTCATGGATTTTGCCATATTGAGAAAATCTGCCAATGAAATGTTGTTGCGCTTGCCATTGATGCTCAATGCATGTTGGCTTACCCACACACTATCAGGCCTATAGGCATGACATAAATCATAGGCCGGTGCCAATTCCCATTTTCCGTCATGCTTTAGCCGGAATGAAAAATTTTTCGTATGGTCGTCACAATTTCTACTCAGCACATTAAATACCATTCTCCGAAACATCTCTTCTGCCTCCGGGTAACTCAACTTAAGTTCTCGCATGGTCTGAAACAACTGCTCATAACTAAAGCTGGTGACTTCGTTATAATCGAAATGTTTGAGACCGCAGAAGGTTTGTATGTGGTGTTTTATGTTTCCCTCTTCCCTATCAAATCTTTTCGTCATAAAGTGAGCCCGTCCATTTTCCTCCAATAGCTCACAGGGCATCATGTCAACACCACAATCCTTGGCCATTAGGTAATAGGCCATTTCCACACGTCCATATCCTTGCGTATCCCCAAGTTGCACATCACTTACACCATCAAGTTTAATGAGCCAATGCTCAAATCCTTTGGGCACATTGGACTGTCCGGACCTGACCTCACCTGTTTTTCTATTGAGTGCAATCACAGCTTTTGGCCGTGCCCCCCCTGCTGATGTCCCTATCGTGATCATTTGACGTATTGCGTCTTCCTGCTCACTTTTTACGTTAACCGTGAAGTCTTCCCTTTGTTTTAGCATTTGTCTTGCAATATCCACAAGACTATCTACTTCTACCTTAAATGTATTCCGTCTTCTTTTTGGTTTTTCCGGCTCAAACTCCAGTGCCCCCATTCCCCTGACGCCTATGAAACTCAATTGCTCTACGGGATTCATACTATTTTCCGGACGTCCCTGTTGGGCCAGCCAGACATTGATCAGTTGGTTTCCGTATTTATCCGGCAACACATCCGCCAATAGCCCAGGCAATCCCTTAAACGTATCGTATTCACTGTTTCTTTCGGGTCTCAGCTCAGGAAAGGTAAAAATGGTCTGCCCACTGTTCAGGGGCATTTTGAGCGGAGAGAGCTCCCAGCCTTCGTTGACAAACTTTTTATCATATTCAAAAACACCTAGGTGTTGATCTGGATCCCAAGCAACGGCACCAACTAGCTTACCCCATATCTTAATAAATGCAACACTGTCCATTACCATTCACTTTTTTCCGTTCCGTCTTTTTTGTTACCACGCGCCCTTTCCCTTTCTTCTTTTCTTTGCTTTGCCAAGGCAATGGGACTCACTTGTTTTTGAACCTGGAATGCATCCATGACAAATAACAGGTCCAACATGCGCAACACCTGTATCAAGGTGGCAACGGTTACCGTTTCCCCTCGCTCCAGTAAACTAAGGGTGGACCTGCTGATATTGGCCTCGTTAGCCACTGTGCCTTGGGATAGGTTCTTTTTTAGTCGATGGTGCCTCACAAAAAAACCTATGGTTTCCATCAAGGATTTATCACTCATTGAGTGCCAATTATTGTACAATTTATCATTCATTATATTTATTTTTATCACTTATCGCATGAAATATCATACAAATTTACAAAAAACAAATTTAATAAAAAATCATTTTGAATGATAAGTCGTTCATTATACATAAAAAATATAGTTTTTGAATGATAAATCATTCAAAAACTATATATAAAATAAAAAAGATAAATAGTATTTAAAGGGAATCGTTCCTTACAGAATCCTCTTTTTTGATCTGCCACGCTTCATCGTAACCGTTTTTCAATTTATAAATGTTAGGAGAGTATTCCACTTGCCTTATCAAATACTGAAAAGTGGTGTCTACCGGTATTTTAGATTTGATATATTCCTTTATCCTAAAATCTATTTTCTCGCGAATCAATGGATGTTCTTTGACCATGGCCTGTTGGTATCTTGCAGCAGGTACGCTCAGTAGTCTAGCCAGCGGCGGTTCGACAACCCCCCAATTTTTCAGATCATATAGTTGATATTTATTCAGGGCATCATCAATAGAATCATTGTGCAACTTGAGTTTGTCCATAATTGCTATCGGATCTTCCACCTCGCCCCTCATGCTAGATTCAACATCTTCCAGACTTATTTTATGGGGCATCATTATAAGTTCGACAGCAAAACCCCTGGCCTTCAACTTTTCCAGAATGTAGTAGGGCAAAATGTTAGTTGAAGTAATTGTTTCGATAATTGATTGGTATTCACTTGGGTCAGTCTTTGCATTTGGCTCCAATTTATACTCTTTCAGTTTTTGCTTGACATAAAAATCTTTTGAATTAATTATATTGATAAAGATGGGCTGAACATTATCAGTGTACTCTAATGTACCATCTTTAGCCATGGCATCGTAAACTTCCATCGCGCTCAATAACCCGGAATTCTCAAAGTAGCCCCCGTCAATAAAGGCACCCTTTTCTTTGATTTTTGCAGTGGGACTGAAAATCGGGAATCTGTTTGTTGTAGAAACTGCACCATAATAAGTCAAAGTCAAGGAATCAGCTTTCTTGAACTTATTGGTAATTAAAGCTCCCGGAAACGCATCATCCGGAAAAGGTACGGAGGTTGCAACACCTTGCTGCCCCCCAACCCCTGTTGAGTTCAATATCAATAACGGGTACTGTCCGTCCCTATTTTCATAAGCTTCTCTCCAAACATCCTCAAGCCCCTTGGTATTGAAACTATCTAGCTGAGTTAATTTTGCATGTACTTCCATACTTCTGTAGGATCGATCTGTTCCATGGTGGCTATAATACGGATTATATTCCCTCAACCAATCCCTGCCCAGCAAGTAAACTAACTCATTAGACAGCACATTGGACCTACCTATTTTAAATATTTCCTCGTAAAAAGTTGGGGCCTCCCCCAAATGGGCCACCAAAGAGGTATAGTTCCCTATTCCAACGGCACCACCAGAAACTCCAGAAACGACCAAGGTTTTTGAAAAAAAATCCTCTCGGTAAATACTATCCAATTCGTTCAGAAGCAACAAATTCCAGAGATTTGCCTTTAACCCTCCTCCATAGGAGCCTATGAAGAAATAATTTTCCTTACCATTACCAGGATGGTTCTCCATCCTACTCTTTAAATAGGTTTTGAAATCCATGTCTGTTTTACGAACAACCCTATTCAACTCATGCAAGTCATTGGACTGACGAGACCCATAATTTGCCGCAGCAATAATTAGAATCAGCATCAATGGAATTCCGAACCTAAAAAATCTTCTAAACCTGACACCTGTATTTCTACCATAGTATAACAAGTGTTTAAAGATTATCATAAAGAGGCTGTATATTAATATGATGTAGAACAAAATGACAACAATAGGATTCAAAAATGTAGCCATTGGCACACTGTAATTGGCCCAAAAAATGACTGCCAAGGATAAAATACCACTAAATCGCATTAACCTCAAATAGGTGATATTGTCACTGAGGTTTCCAAATGCCATAAACAGTCTTCTTGGCCTCTTGTTCGGATTTTTCCTATAATATGCTATAAAATAACGTGCAATCCGATCGTCATACATCGTTCGATTTTTAAAATACAGCCTTTTCGTTATGAAGACATATTTCAAAAAAGCACGGGATATTTTGAACATGATATAAAGAAACATCTGCAGCCCCAGTACAATCATGAAGAGAAGAACTGCATGTCTATGCCACTTCAGTTCCGACGCCAAGATGGCGACTAGGACAGCTCCAAGAACACATAAGAGAAAATAATGTGGAAACCATCTCACATAGGACAAAATGTACCCAATGTTCTTATTCAACGTGGCTGGGGGCACTCCCTTGCCATACAGGACATTCGTCCAGTGCTTATGGGTCATGCCCTCTAGATAATAGATAAATACCGTAACGGCAAAAACAAATAGGCTGATTTTCAACACATTGAAGTGCACCTCAAAATATCTGGATATGACACCGAACATGATATTGAAAACTGCAACGTACAGCAGCAATCCCAAGCTTCTTCTAAAACTTAGTACTACCGGGTTCCTGAAAGGGCTATTGGCAGATAGCCCGCTGGTATCATAATATATAATTCCAAATCCAAGTAAATTTAGCCTTGAGTCCATTCGTAACCTCACCTCTTTATTGATGTCACTGGACCATATATCGGTATAGATTGGGTAATGGGAAAGTATCAGGGACAGAAACATTAGCAAAAAGAAGAAAATCACAATGTTGGGAGGATTGTAGAACAGTTGCACCACTAAGGTGCCGCCCTGTGGCATCAGAGTAATCAAAAGGTAGATTGTCGCTATAAAGAACAAACTTACCAATGAGGTATTCACGAATCTTAAGAACGATTTGAAATTTTTGACAATAAAGGTTTGCAACAACCAATACAGAAAAAATAAAAGACAAATGACATAAGCTCCTATTTTTAGATATACCATGGCCTGTAGACCAACAAAGGTGTACGTCAAATATAGAATACCCTCTGTCACATCGGCCAAATATGCGATACTGGCTAGGATTACATATATCTTAATGGACCAGTGCAGCCCATTGAACCTAAAAAAGTCTCTAAAAGTAGTTTTGCTTATTGCCATCCCAATAAGCGTAAGGGTAAAAAAGGCCCATACGAAATCAAGTACGAAAAAGGCCTCGTACCACCACCTATTTTTGGAGTTCTCAGGTTTTTGAATTATCTCCGATACCGTTTCAAAACAATCGAAATGACCATGTTGGGGTGTCGTAATGTAATCATTGATCCAAAAAAAACTTGGGCAAATCAACATAGCCAATGACAATAAGACCCAAAAAATAAGGGGCCAATTTTCTTTTTTTGAAAGCCAAATAAAAAGCATAATTAAAACTTTATAATAAACGTTGGTCTGAAATCAGTAGTTCAACGAACTATTCTTTTACTTGTTCAGGTACTTCTTTTTGTTTAAAACGATTAACGAAAGAGGTCAAGTTTGTCGCATAACCCACGAAGAATTGAGGAAATATAGCGTCCGTTGGAGTGTGATAAGCAACCCCTAGTCTTGCATAGACTCCCCCATTACTTTTACCAGGACTAGTTAACCAGTAAAAACTAGAGGAAAAGTTGATGATATTATGATTTAATAAAAAATCGTTATCCTTAATATCAGTAACTATATCATCTCTAAAATCCCTGCTATTCAACGTTAATCTGTCATTGAGACTAAATTTTTCTAAACTGAGCATTAAATCCGCACCAAAATTATCTTGAGGTCGAAACTCAAACCCTACATAAGGCCCATGGGAAATTGACAAGAGTTGACCATTTGTGATTTCATCCTCATCACTTGACTCAGTATTCGTATACCTAAATCCTGTTCTATAAAATCCAAGATTATAACCAAAAGAAATTACCGAAAACCAACCTTTTGCTTCGATGCTAATCAGGTCGGTGCTCATAACAGCATTTAGATTATTTTTCCTCAACAAATCGAAATGTGGGACTTGTTCGTCATCAGTAAAACCGATAAACCTGTTTTCATCCTCAAAGCTATTGCTAAGAGCTATATTTGATATAATACGAAACTGTCTAAATGCCGAAACACGTTCCCAGCTCCCTAAATTTAGCGGTTTCAACAAACTAGCCTGGGCATTAAGTGCAGAATTACTGTTCTCCGTATTAAAACCCATTAAATCTGAATAGACTACTGCATTGAAAAAATCCAAAAAGCGTCGTTGCTTAACCACAAAAGAACCAACACCATCATTCTCATCATCATGGGACAATATAACTTTTTGATTTGCAACCGAATATCCAAAGTTTCCTGATTTACCTTTTATTATTGATTTGTAGTCAAAAATCTCCGTAACAGGGACTTTTATTTTTATACCCTCTTCAATTTCTCCAACTAGATGATACTTATACTTTATCAATTGACTTACATTCCTATAAAATAAAAATGCCCGTATGGGAATGCTATAATCTCCATTGACTAAATCAATAGTCTTATCTCCTATACTGGCCTCTACATGTATGGTGGTAGCTTTGTTATTAAAAAAAATCAACACAGCATTTTTAAACTGTATTTCTTTACCATCATACTTATATTTACGAATCTCCTTCCTATACTTACGAATCTCTTTGGCATCACCTTCCTTTTTCTCAGGTTTTTCCCTTATGGGTAAAGTTGTCTTTTTGTTCAAAATTATCCTTGCAATATCTTGGTCCCCAAAGCTATCTATTGCTTCAGTGGTTTTTTGAGAATCACTTTTTTCTTCTTTTTCAAGTTTTTTGAATTCTGTACAAGAACTAAGGTCAAGTTCATTTATTTCTGACTTTGCCACACTGCCGTTTTTCTTTATGGTCTCCAGCAATTCTTCAACCACCGCACACTCCGCAACGATTTCTGCTTTCAGCTCGGTGATTCTTTGAGTGGCCTTGTCAAATTCACCATCCTTTTCCGAGGGTTTTAATTTTTTAAGGTTGTTTTCAAATTCTTCCTCCTTTTTTTTAATAAGCCCTCCTATAATCTGTAACTTTTCCAATATTTGTTTTCCTTCTATTTTTCCACAAAGCTCCTTAGGATTGATACTATCTGAAACAACAATATCTTCTTTAGCCACTAAATAGCTGTACAGGCTTGTCGCCAATAAACATGAGGTATTTAGTTTGTCCTTTTCCTCGTCGGACATGGAGGCGTATCTTTCCAAAGATGTCATGATTTCATTATGAAGTTGGCTTAATTCTTGAACAGACGGGTTTTGAGTTTCCTGTCCAAAGCATGGTACAATGCTTAAAATCAATAATAACAATGTTACTTTTTTCATCCGTTTAAGTTTGGTATAACACAATAAATGAATCAAGACCGAAATTTCTTTGAGTCTCAAAAGTTTTAAGAACTGTTTGGGGGATGCCTAAAACAATCTGGAGGAAAAATCTATGAAATAAGTGTTGAGGTTGTCTTCGCAAATTAGCACATTCCTTCAAAATATCATTACACAAAAATCTTATAAATTATATGGGTATTGTGCAGTTTTTTAACAATTTTTATCCTAATTCTTTATAAATACTGTTAAAAATCACCAATTAGGTGAACATAAATTCTTGATAAGTCGAAAAGCCCTTACATATTAAGATTTTTTAAGGTAGGTTCTAGTCCCACCTGCACCCACCAACTTATCAATCATAATCATCACAATATTTCCAACCGTTTGAGGTTTTGGACATGGATACATCATCAATCCATAGTTTGGATGGGTCTTTTTTATATAAAATAGCAAACGGGGTTAAATCCACTGCCTTAAATTTCACCTTTACTTTAGCAGTGTTCATGGTCGGAATCTCTTGAACTTCTAAAACTTCATCCACTTCATAATTAAAAGTTTTAAGGGTTACAAAGTTTGAATTCTCCCTTGCTTTGACAATAAAATCCTCTGCTTTTTTGGTAAGCGATATATCGTACTCTTTGTAATATCTTTCTTGTCTTCTGATTTCCGCTTCTCTCCTCCAACTGGCAAGAGGGTCGTTAGAATTTGAAAGTGGTTTTAACTTTGGCTTTTCAATCAAGGTCAGTTCTAGATATCCATCATCCCTTAATTCTTCATACTTGAGCACTTCCTCTTTTTGATTTTTAGAAAATTGCACCTTATTGATTTTAATTGAAACGCTTCTATCTTCTGGTTCACTCTCCAGACAATCAGATATGATATCCTCTGCTTTTGAATTGGTCAACTTACCCGAATCGCATGAAAAGACAAGCAGTGAAAAACACAATATCATTATAGTTCTTTTCATTTTTTTGAAGCTATTAGTTTTAAATACAATAAAATTTTGAGAGAGATTTGCGCTAGTTCCCTTATAAGACTGAGGTATAAAGGCAGGAAATAAGTTATGCCCAAAATTCCCATAAAAAGGCCAAAACCTCCAAAATAGCTGTTTGCCCCTCTAATGGCCATTACAATTCCAATAGGATACGCCAGAAAAATTAATGCATCAAAAATGCTTATCAACCAAACGTACAAAGGAAATTCATCTGATAATTGATGTACTTCTCCATTTTCAGACTTTGCGTTCGAGAGGTTTTTTAATGCATTGATATAAATTTTGATCGGTAACGTGAACGGTTTTATGATTAGTAATTCAAGTACACGCAAAAGTGCCTTGCCCCAATCTAGCTTTTTAAATTCTTTGGTGACAGTTTCCATTAATTTGAGCAGTTGTTTAAAGATTTTTCCATGACCAGAGCTTGAAATTGTTGTCTTTCCTCATAACTTTCGTACTTCTTCTTCATTTTTTCAGCAAATTTTTGAACCTTTTCACCATGCTTTTTCATTGATTCAACATCCGCTTTTCCACTGCCCATTGCATTCATTGCTCCACCCATTGCCATTTTTATCGACTCGCACTGTAAATCAGCCATTTTTTCTGCATCACCCTCCATACTAGAGCAGGACACCATTGTAATAAATACAATTAGCAGCTTTATTTTGTTGGTATAATTCATATTAGTTTGATTTGGTAACAAACCTAATCTCATCATTCCTATTTTTATTACGGCTTTCCGTAATTACTTGCTTATCATTTTAAAATGATTGAAATTGCGCTTTCCCCAGTATATGAAATGGTTCTTTTATCATTCTTAAAGAAAGAATGTACCTTTTCAAATAATCTTTACGGACTTCACCACCAAATAGTGCTTTGATTGGAAATAAACCATTATCTAAGTGTGCATTAAATTAGAGTCCAAAGAATGAAACTGAAGAGAATACTGATTTTAGTAACAGTAGCTTTGGTATTGTTCTTTATTAAATACCAGCTACTAAAAGAAGGTGTTCTTTCCATTCTGCTATGGATACTTAGTATTCTTTTGATAGGGTTCCTCAAAAAAAAATACTTCAATCAAAAGAGGAGTACTAATTTGGATGACCTGATCTTATCGGATACAAAAAAGGAATTCCTTCGCGATTCATTACGAAGTCAAGCAATTACCAGAAGCAAAAGCACCCTTAGAGTTTCTGGCAACAACAATCTGGAATATATTGAAACCCTAAATTGGCGCTTACATACAGATAACGATCTGTTCGAAACACATGATGGGTCTTTATACAGATTATTATCCACAGTAAAGCACAAACAAAAAAACAGTTTTATCATTTTTGGTGAGTCTGGGGTAGGCAAAACGTTTGCAGTTTTTGACTATATAAAAAGGGGTATTGAAGTAGATTCAGATTTTACACCTATACTTATTTCATTATCTGACTGGAACGGCCAAAAATCACTTCTTCAATGGACCAGAAATAAAGCATCCAAAATATACCATCTAGATGGAGAAAGGCTTGAAGCGGGACTGAAAAGAGGTCTTATTTTTCCAATATATGATGGGTTGGACCGGGTCAAAGAAGAAAACATCATTCCGTTGTTTGAAAAACTGATGGCCTTATCCGCCAAAACTTCGTTAGCAGTAGTAATGAAAACGGAAACATATGGAAAATTAAACCGTGAATACACCACAAAAGACAAGTTTTGGAAGTTGCCTTATAACTTGATCGAGCTAAAAACTTTAAAACCCAAACAGGTTGAAAATGTTTTAAAAGAAAATGGAGACAGTCAAAAATTAGAAATCTTTCGCTCCAATCCCAAGTTTAAATTTCTTTGTAGGTATCCCCTTTTCCTAAATTTACTCATAGGGATCGAGTCTAAATTTATTAAAGATAATTTAGGAGCCGAGCAGCTCTCACATGAGGATTTTTTTAACCAGATATGGGGGTGGTACGAGTTAAAAATGCTAAACGGTTCTAGTTTTCTATCTAACCACAAAAAAAAGAAGCTAAAAATTTGGTTAAGGAAGATAGCGCTGAATTCTGGGCTGTTCTTCCCTGAAGAGCTGCAGCCCTCTTATCTTGATTTTAGATGGTCTGTCATTACATATTATCTTGTCTCTAGATTATTAGGAGCTACATTGGTGTCCATAGCGGCGGGTTTATTTCTAGCGGGACCTTTTGACTTTTGGGACGCGGCCATTATAGGGGGCATAACCACCACATCCATTGACCTTATTAAGTTATTTTTTAATGCATCATATAAAATTGAAGAATCAATTTTTAAAATCAAAGACCACAAACTCATTCCGCCGGTAGCCAATATTGTAAAAAGGACTGTCCCCTTAATATCTGTGCTGGGGATTTATTACGGTTTTACAACACCTAGGTCCGCCAAATACGGAGGCGAAATGTTAATGAACGGCATGTTTTCCTCTACTGAGGCTCTAGTTGGTATTATTGTAGGGATATTGCTCTCCATATTTTTTGGTATCCGAAGCAATTGGGAACGGAGAGATTTTGACATAAGACCTGTTGAACGAATAATTGGCAGTCTTAAAAATTACTTCATCTCGGGATTTGCAGGTGGTCTTTTATTGGGAATTATCGTTGTCCCTATTTTTTACATTTTTAATTTTTTCACTAATGATGTATCATCCATCAATGCTTGGCTTAACCAAGAATTGTATTTACAGGACAAATACTTGTTTGCAGGGTTTGCGGGTTTCTTTCTAGGCTATCTTTTTTTTGGGCTTTTTGGTTTTTTACAGGGCAATAGGGTCATTCTTGAACAAACAGAAAAACTTGAGATTACAAAGCGAACTCCAATAACCAAATCTTTTACCAATGCTCTTAAGTCAGCTCTTATTTCCACTTTGGTCACTGGTGCTCTATTAGGAAGTTATGTTGGCCTAACAGAAATGGAGGTCACGGCAGTGTTCAAAGCTTTAAAAACTGCCTTTGGCTTTGGGGTTCTGGCATTTGCCTGGTTTGGCGGTTTGGATGCCATCTATCATTGGTTATTAAGGATTATACTATCGCTTGAAAAAGGTTTCCCATTATTCATTCGCTCATTTTTGCTCCACCTGTCTGAAATTGGTTTTGTTAGGCCTGTAGGTTCTGGGTATGAATTTATACACCCATCACTTCGGGATTACTACAGAAACTCTCCTGTACCAAAAAAAACAAAGAAATCCATGTACCTAATTCCAATTGGTATAGTAATCGTGTTGTCTGCACCAATATGTTTTAAATTAGTTAGTAGGTTCCAAAACGAATCGCATTGGCAAAATGAACATGGATACAATATAAACATCAACAGTAATTTAATCCATCATGACAAGGGCTTAAAAAACGTGTTTGTCGTAAACGGCATTAAAGATGACACTGAAAAGGCAATTCAGATAAATGCCAATGGAAAGGTGAAATTGGGATCTTTTGTGGGCTTTGTTTCCCCTGCCGGCACAAAATCCGGTTTTTTAGGAATGAGTTTGGGCAACACATGGAATAGACCTAGTTTGGAAAAACTTAATCATGGAGCACTTGTGTTTAGAAAAAACAATGGAAATTGGGTTAGCTTTCCAGAAAATGATTTAATTCAATACGGTAGAAATGAATCGCACTTAAAATTTACTGTAAAAAATGGCGATGTTTTGGAGGCCGTTATAAATGATAAAGAATGGCAAAACAATTCAGGGAAGTTTAATATTACTTTTGAAAATACCACTAAGATGTTGAAAACACCCAAAATTGTGGCACATCGGGGAGGGGCAGCTCTATTTACCGAAAATTCTATGGAAGCAATAAAGAATTCGCTTCAATTAGGCGTTGATATCGTTGAAATCGACATAAGGATGTCCAAAGATGGGCATTTAGTGCTCATGCACGACAAAAGTGTAAATAGGACCACAAATGGAAAAGGTTCTGTCAGCAATCTAACTTTAGAAGAGATTCAAAAATTAAATTTGAACGATACTTCTGCAAATACCGGTGTTCCCACTCTTAATGAGGCCTTAACCTTAATTTCAAAGTATGAAACAAAGCTACTGATTGAGGTTAAAACAGGTAAAAACTACAACCAATTACTAGAAAAATTGGTCAGTGACATTACTGAAAAAAAAATGGGAGAACAAGTGTACATTTTTTCCTTCAACAGGTCCTTTTGTGAAGAACTTAAGGAACGTTTTCCAGAACTTACGGTAGGTGTCTTCGTTTTAGGACCTTCTTCCATTAAAAAACTACCAAACGTAGATATTGTGGGGGTGGAATACCACAGCATATTGATTTTTGATTCTTGGTACAAGAAATTACAGAAAAAATATAGCTCAATATATGCTTGGAATGTAAACTCAAGAAGTTCAATGCAAAGACTAACAGCCAAAAATATCAATGGCATTATCACGGACAATCCAAAAGAACTTCAGGAATTATTAAATCAATAAATAAAAAGAAAAATCAAGTAAACCCCTTAATTACTGAATTCAGAGAGAATTTCAAGCAATGATTCATCAACGCCCGTGTCATCTATAATATCATCTTGATAATCTTTGATTGCCGAAAACATGTTTTCTTCAAAAAGCAGTTTATCATCTTGTGGCAAGAATAAAAGGCTTAGCAGTCCAAAACGGCGGTACTTTTTTTTTGATGTTACGATTTTATCTTCTAGTTTTTCCAAACGCCTTTCTAGCAAGCTCTTAAAAAAAGGTTCCAGTTCATCACTTTTCCACTCTTCTAAAAGTAGCATTAGTTGCTCTTTGGCCTTTGGCCCCAAACTTTTCTTAAGCTCTTCCAAACTATAGCTCTCCAAAATATCGGAAATATCATCACTTTTCTCCTCCATTTCAGAAATTCTTTGTAGCGCACTATTCATTTTTTTGCCAAAAATTAAATCAATCCATTTTTGCTCAGGCTTGTTATGTGCGTAATATGCTTCTATTTCATTTTTGTATTCAATGGTATACTCTAAAAAAGAAAGCCTTGAATTACCTTCTATAAAGGCGGTGAGCACATCCAAGGTTTTTTTTTGTGGACGACCTGGTTTTTTTCCACCCCATCCGCTAATCAACTTTTCCCTGAGTTCAAAAGCTCTATCTATAGATCTGGGCACTACCATTTCATGAGTTTTGCTCTCTCTATCTGCAATTTCCTTAAAGTCAACGTCGTATTCCTCTTCCTTGATAGCATCTATCAAATAAATAAAACTAGGCAGGTGTGCCTCTGTTAGTCTATTGAACCCCATGCCCTAAATGTAAAAAAAAATGGTTGCCCATTTTCTTTCTGTTGACGTTTATGTGTCTTGACATGTCCGACATGTCAATGTAAGTCACTGAAATACAGTGTAATTAGCTCTTATAATTCTAAAACAATTTATTATGAGAACTTTTATTTTAACACTTATTTTCGCTATGTCACTTTGTTCCATTTCTTGCACTAAAGAAGATGTTGCAGATCAAGAAGCACTAGCTACAATTGCATCTGGCGAAGGCTCTACATCCAGTCCTAAAGATGGAAAGGATTAAATCAACTCTGGGTGTTTTGTAAAAGACACCCATTGTTTTTTAACAAAAAAAGGGTTAATTGATACTATAATTAAAAACTATTACCAGTTGGCAACAAAATCATTAGCTTACTTTGCCTAGAAAATCTGGGTTAAATTAGGTTGGTTAAAAGGAACCCCTCTAGGTAATTTTTAGTTTTTTCAATTATAAAATTCATGAGCACGTACAAATTTTTACTGATAATATCATTTGGCAGCTTTTTGTTCTCATGTCAGCAAGAAAAATCACATACCGTCTCCACCCCTCTTTCACAGAGTTATCCTTTAGATAGCTTCCAATTAAAACCGGCAGATACCATTGTTTTTGAGGAAATCCTTCTTAAGTCAAAATTCTTTGAAGAAAAAGGCAATCATGATTCTGTCCTTAAATATGACAAACTATTGATGACATTGGCAACAGAAACCAATGCCCTGGAGTATCGTGCCAAAGGAGAATCATATGTAGGCTACGATTTTAGAGAAGCTCAGCAATTTGATAGCGCATTTTATTACTATCAAAGAGCAAAAAACAGCTTTCTCGAATTGTCTGATAGCACTCAGGTCGGGAGGAAACTATTAAATATGGGCCAATTACAATATCGCCAAAATGATTTTTATGGATCTAAGGAGTCCATAACTGAAGCGCTACAGTTTTTTAATAAGCAAAAGGATAAAAAGTTCATAACCTGGTGCTGGAACGAATTGGGCAACAACTATACTAGTTTAAATGATTTTGAAAACGCAAAGAACAATTATGAAAAGGCAATAAATGCTGAAAAAAATCTTGTTGACAAAATCATATATATAAATAATTTGGCCATACTCCATTCAAAAAACGCCAACTATACAAAAGCCATAGAGCTCTTGGGCAATGCAATTGAAACGATTCCAGAAGACTTTAGTGAAGAAGAATACGCAAGGCTGATTCATAACAAGGCCGAGGCAAAATGGAAACTTACCAATGATAATATTTTACATGACTATTTTATTGCTTTGAAAATAAGGAAAAATATTGGCGATAAAAGAGGGTTACTTTCAAGTTTTATTGGTTTTTCAGAGTTCTATGAGCACTCCAATCCAGACATCTCAAAAAAGTATGCAGATACATTAATAGGTCTATCAAAAGAATTAAAAGTCCCCAGAGCCGAAATTGAAGCGTTGCAGATTTTATTCCGGCTAAAGCCAGATAACATAGCATATAAAAACAGGTATATCTTTCTACAGGACAGCCTATATAAAGAAGAATTGAAGGTTAAAAACCAATTTGCACACCTTAAATATCAGGATAAAGAAGAAAAGGCCCGGTTATTGGCCCTAGAAGCTGAAAGTGCCAAACAAGAAGCCCAGTTGGCCCAACAAGAAACCCAAAAAATACTTTTTCTTTCGTTTAGTGCCGTTTTACTTATGGGAGGAACCTTCTTATTTTTTCTACTGAAACAGCGTCATAAAAAGGAGAAACTAAAGGAAATCTATAACACTGAAAAGCATATCAGTCAAAGGCTCCATGACGGTTTGGCGAACGATATTTTTAGTTTAATGGCAAGGGTTGAAAACAAAGAGCGAATAAAAAACACCGAGTTTCTTGATCATTTGGAAAATATTTATGCAAGAACACGTGAAATATCTCATGAAAACAGTCCTGTAAACATTCATGAGCATTTTCTAGACGAACTAAAGAGTCTTATATTGACTTTTCAAAGCGATAGCATAACAATAGTAACCAAAGGCCTGGAAGATATCCAATGGGCAACTCTTAGCGAACAAAAATGTGTGGCCTTGCACAGGGCATTAAAGGAGCTTTTGGTCAATATGAAAAAACACAGTCAAGCCAATTTGGTAGGATTGCAATTTTCATACTTCAAAAAAAACATACGATTGGACTATAAGGACAATGGTATTGGTTTTCCTACAGATATAAAGTACGGTCTTGGATTACAAAATGCGGTTTCCCGTATTCGAAGTTGTGGTGGTACTTTTACTTTTACTCCAAAACAGGGAATAGGCGCCTCAATCGAGATTTCCATTCCTAACCAATCTGGAGTTTAATGTTCAAAAAAGTTTTAGTTGTAGAAGACTTGGATAGCATAGGCTATGGCATAGCTGTTATGCTAAAGCAAGAACTGGGTGTGGGCGAAGTTGTGCTATCACAATATTGTGGTGATGCCTATCTTAAATTTATGCGATCGGTAAAAGAACAAGAGGCGTTTGACCTTCTCATTACAGACTTGTCATTTAATGAGGATCATAGAGAGGACAAGATTGCAAATGGAAAGCAATTGATAAAAAAAATCCGGGCATTAGGCCATAAAACCCCTATCATTGTTTGTTCTGTTGAAGAAAAGCCGGCAGCGGTAAAAAAACTGTTTCAAAGCCAAGACATTTCAGGTTATGTGGTTAAAGGAAGAAGTGGATTAAAAAACCTGTTAAAAGCTGTTGAATCTGTGCAAACAGGAGGTACATATCTTTCACCACAACTATCCGGAGCAATAAGGCAAAGAGGAATCTTTGAGGTAGAGGATTATGATGTAAGACTACTATCTCACTTGTCCAACGGTCTCACACAGGATGAAATAGCGAGGTATTTTGATCAAAACGGTATTTCTCCCAGTAGTCTAAGTTCAATTGAGAAAAGATTAAACAGATTAAAGGACGAACTCCGAGCCAAGAATACTATCCAATTGGTAGCCAATGCCAAAGACCTAGGATTAATCTGACACCTTGAACCCCAATAAACGGCTTTTTTGACCCTTGGTCGAATTTAAAATTTTTCCTTTCTTGATTACGGGTTCCCGTAAGGGTAACTTAACTATGGGTGCTAGGTTTGTTTAGCAAGATCATTCAACCTAAAAAATCTTGTCAAACCAAACCAACACTACCTGTGAAAATTCTTAAAAATATATTCTGGGGCCTTGTCATTGCAACACTTGGCATGACCAAATCAAATTCCCAGACGGAAAAAGCTTCTCATGGCCAGGCTCAATCAAATTCAGACAATAACATTGTAAACTGCGGGCATTTACTTGATGGTCCTTCCTTTTACATAAAACAATTGGAGAACAAATCTCTGGATAACATGTTCACGCTTACCAAACTGCAGAAGCAGCAGATTGGTAAAGCGAATTACAAACAGGTTATTAAAAAAAATAAGTTGCTCAACGAGTTCCAAAACAAAACAAATGTTCTTCAGACTTTTGAAAACATTAAAAAAAACGCCAAAAGCTCCACACAATTCAAGTTGCATATTATAGCATCTAAAGACATCAATGCCTTTACCATGATAGGAGGTCATATATACCTCACAACTGGTTTATTGTCTTACATAGATTCCATGGATGAGCTTGCTTTTATTTTAGGTCACGAAGTTGGTCATCATGAAAAGCTTCACTTAGAAAGAAAAGTAAAAAAAATAATGGCGACATCCACTTTTTTTGGCGCCACAGGTGCGGAAGAGTTTGCCAAGATTGCCATTGACCTAAACAGTAAATTTTCTGCGCCTTTTGATCAAATAAATGAGTACGAGGCAGACGAGTATGGCTTTGAACTTGCAAAAAAAAGTGGATACGATGTAAACAATTTTGCAGATTTTTTTAAAAAACTGGAAAAAAATGAAAAAAGGTCAATCCTTATAAAGCTTAATTCTACCCATCCCTTTTCAAGCGATAGAAGGAAATGTTTGGAAAAGTACATTGCCAATTAATACCAATATGAAAGAAAAAGATTTATCCATTCAGGCAATTGGTATAACAAAGAAGTATCCTAAAAACAAAATTGGGCTTCAACCGCTGTCCCTAGAAATAAAGAATAAAAGTTTTGTTGCCCTCATGGGACCTTCCGGCTGCGGAAAATCTACATTGCTCAAATGTTTAAATGGCGATAACCCTGCCACCTCGGGTGAAGTTTATATAAACGGGCTTTCACTGATCGATAATTATGATCTGGTCAAAAAAAGTATTGGCTACGTTCCACAAGATGATATCATTCATAGAGAACTGAGTGTTTACAAAACACTTTTTTATGCAGCAAAACTGCGATTGCCGGATGGTACACCAAAAGAAGAAATCGATATACGCATCAACAAAGTTTTAAAAAGCTTAAAACTAAATCAACATGACCAAGGCAATCAACAAGGACAAAAAGACATCAAGGACAAAAAAGTAAAAGAGTTGTCCGGTGGTCAAAGAAAAAGAATTTCAATTGCAGTTGAACTGCTAACCGAACCTTCTATTCTATTTTTAGATGAACCAACTTCGCCTTTAGATCCTGAAACAATTGACAGTTTTCTAAAAAGTTTAAGGGATTTAGCTCAAGAAGGCACCACCATTATAATGGTTACCCATAAACCTGAAGATCTTAACTATGTGGATGAAGTTGTATTTCTTGGAGTAAAGGGTCATTTGGTTTATAAGGGACTTCCCAATAAAATAACGGAACATTTTAATGTTGACAGCATCATTGAAGTTTACAGTAAAATGAGCGATCTGGAGAAGGTTAAAAAAAACTACCATCCACCAAAAGAGGATTCTCATTCTTTGAACTTAAACCCAAAACTGAATAAACGCAGGCCAGATTCTAGCTTTCAACAACTTTATTGGCTTGCAAAGAGGTACTTGAACATTAAGCTCAATGACCACAGTAATCTATTATTGTTATTGCTGCAACCAATAATCATTGGAGGACTTGTCAGTCTGGTTTTTAGCGAATTTAGAATAGGTGTGATCTTTTTAACCGCCATTTCTGCTATTTGGTTTGGAGTTAGTAACTCAGCAAAAGAAATCGTAAGCGAATTGCCCATTTACAAAAGAGAACGCATGTATAACCTAAACATAAACACATACATTGTCTCAAAACTGCTTATTCTTTCACTAATTGCCTTAATACAGGTTGTAGTATTTGTAGCCATCATCTATTTCAATTTTAAGATCAATGCAATAACCGAATTTCCAGAAACCTACCTAAGACCATTTTGGGAAAGTGTTGGTTTTCTATTTATGATTTCTTGTTCTGCTACTTTAATAGGTCTTTTTCTGTCATCTTACTTTAGCAACACAGAAAAAGTTATGACCGTAGTCCCCATTACGCTCATGCCCCAAATAATGTTGGCAGGTGTAATGACAAAACTAGACACCCGTTTTATTGAAATCTTAAGCTTTTTCACTTTAGGCAGATGGGGCACCGAAGGATTCGCAAGATTACAGGATACTTATTTTGAAAACAGTGCAATTGAAACCGAAAGCGTTTTAATTCCTGAATTCAACCCGGACGGTTACCATAAAAATGATTGTAAATGTGAAGCTTCAGGCGCTTTGAACCAACTAGGACTCTATGATGAGAGTTTAATTGACAAAGGTGTTCTAATAGGTGGCGCCTTCAATAATCTGGCCACAAATGTATTGGCAGTTCTGATACTGAGCTTTATCATGTATCTCTTGATATTTATTTCACTCAGCAAAAAGGACAGCATATGAAAAAGTCAATGTTATACCTTCTCATCTGCGTGCTCTCTTTTTGCTCTTGTAATGTAGCAGAGCCCATATTCATCTCTAATGATAACTTAAAATTTAAAAGTGTAAACGACTCTATTTTGCAGTTTTCAATTGATTCTTACATATACAATCCAACGAAGCTTAAATACCAATTAAAGGAGTTGTTTTTTGATATTAACTATGATGGAGGAAAGATTGGTAATGGAAAATTGATCGCTCCAATACAGATTAAACCAAAGGATACTATCGCACTTCCCTTTAGTTGTAATCTTAGCCTTGCTCAACTGCAAAAAAAACACAAACAGATCTTATCTAAGGATAGAGTTGACTTTTATTTTGTTGGTGAGGCTTTTGCCGTGCATCCAATAAAAAGTATAAGGAAAGGCTTTGAACTAAAAATTCCCTACCAGGCAAAAAGCTTTATTTCTAACAATATGTTGAGCAGCGATTTGGTCTTTAAGCATATTGAAATTGAAAAAATCAACCCGTTCTCAAACAGTAATCCCACCAAATCAAATTTTCGCATCAAAATTGGAATCCACAACAGTCAATCTTTTGATTACAAAATTCGGAAAATTGAAATTTCACTTAAATCAAAAAGCACCAATAGAGTTGTTCTAGAGGGAGTTTTAGATACCATAGTTGATGCCCCTAGTTTACAAACCATTAAGATTCCACTAGACATTGAGTCGAACAATCTAAACATATTACAAAATTTGGGCACCTTTTTTCTAAGCAGTGACAGTTCAAAATACATAGGTGCCGGATCGGTAACCATAAGCATAGAGGGCTATGATTTTCAAATCCCCTTTCTTCAAGAGTTTGATATAGAGACGAATCCCTTTGGCAGCATAAGGGTTAACCCAAATATTGATGGCCCTGATTACTGCTCCGCTTATCAAAAGATACATTCACACTTGTAGACAATTACAATATGGAACCTCTAGATAGAAAAAAATCACAATCAAAAAGAAGAAAAAAAAAGAGACTGCCCATTCTCATATTGTCAGCAGTCATTATGATACTGATTGGGGGGTACTTCTATTTTTCTGCCACCAGCAATGTAGAAGCGCTTGCCCTTGCCCGTGAAGGAAAAAACTGGGGATTCATTGACAAAGGTGGGAAAGAGGTTATACCCTTTAAATATGAAATGGCGTGGAAAATGTCTGAGGGTTTGGCCTTGGTCAAAAAAAATGGGAAATGGGGTTTTGTAGATAAGAACAATAAAATTAAGATTCCGATGATATACGAAAGTGCACAGCCGTTTTCTGACAGCTTAGCGGCAACAAAACTAAACGGGAAATGGGGATTTATAGACCATGAAGCCAATATGGTGATTGAAGCAGAATTTGAAGAAGCCATATCGTTTTCTGAAGATTTGGCTCCTGTAAAAAAAGCAAATAAATGGGGCTTTATAAACAGATCTGGAGAGGTCATCATACCATATAAATACACCAGTGCCTATCTATTCTCTGAAAAATTGGCCCCAGTAGGAGTTAATGGATTTGAAGGGTTTATCAATAAAGAAAATATTATGGTAATTCCTCCAAATTTTGATTTTGCACTACCATTTTCAGAAGGTCTTGCACCTGTGAGCAAAGGTGGAAAATGGGGGTTCATCGCAAAGAACGGTAAAACTATTGTTGAACCAAAGTACGAACAAACTTGGGGCTTTTCCGAAGATTTAGCTCCTGTTAAAGTAGATGGAAAATGGGGTTTTATCAACAGAAAAGGAGAGGAAGTAATTGCACCAAAATATGAAGACGCTTTTGTTTTTCTAAACGGTCTTGCTCCGGTAAAAGTTGATGGGCAGCAAGGGTTTATCAATAAAGAGCAAGAAATCATTATAAAGTTCAAGTACGATTACGTCGACGCTTTTTACGATATCGACTAGGTGCACAAAAATTGAAATTAAAATAGCAAAACACAAAAATGAAAATCATGAGAATGAAAAAATGTTTAATCCCCTTGTTATTTCTTAGTCTATTTACGTTTGGCCAAGAGTCGACCATTGGTCTACAGTCCATAAAATCCTCTAATCCTTCAAGCGATTATGTTGAGGCGGAATTGATTTTTCAAAAAGTAAAGGAAATTTTGGTCAACTCCAGAAGTTTCAAAGTTTTGGACAGGGAAAGTTTGGGCATAGTTTTAACGGAGCAAGAAATACAAAAACAAATCACATCCATAAATGCAAAAGTTGTAGATCAGGGCAGAATTGCCGGTGCAAAAAATATAGTTGGAGGTAAGTTAATAAGTGTTGAGTATAAAAAAGCTCTGAATATACTAGGTAAATCAAAGCTTGAAGGACAATCGTTACAAAGGGCCATATTTAGTTTTTCAATTGATATAATTGATACTGAAACCTCACAAACTCTAGAGACCAAAACCTTCAAAATAGGATTGACCAACACAAAATCTTTAGGAGGACTTACAAAGCCAGAAGCATTTGTAAGCGGGTTAAACTCCTTGACAAAAAATCTTAAAAAATTCCTGAACAAGTTTGTTTCCAAATCAATTGCGATTCTTTCCATTGAAGAAGAAAAGGGCGGGGCTGCTAAAAAAATCCTAATCAACACAGGAGAAGCCAATGGCGCTAAAAAGAACGATAAAATCAGCATCTATGAATTGTCCATGGTTACGGTTGGAAATACGCAGACCCAACGTGAAAAATGGGTTGCTGATATAAAAATCGATGCCACTGAAGGAGAAGAATTATCCACCGCGGTAGTAATAAAGGGAGGAAGAGAGCTTTTGGATAAGTTTAATTCCCAGGCCAAATTAATCTGTAAATCTAAATAGCATGAAAAAAACAATTACAATAATGGTTCTTCTTTTAATGGCTTGTGGAAGCAATAAACATGGTGATTTTGATTCAGCCGAGGTGAATTACATTTCCAATGACAGGCTGGAATCCTTAACCGTAAGTAGCTTCGATATTGGTGAAAATCAAGAAGAAGCCATTTTTAACGCAAAGAGACTAGCATTTCAAAATCTATTCTTTAGAGGCATATCAAATTCCCCTTTCAACAAACCCTTGATAGGAATCAACGAACATGTTGAATATAAAAAGCACAAGGACTACCTAAATTCTTTCTACAACTCCCGCATGGGAACCTTTATTACAAATTACACCCAATCAGTTTCAAAGGTTAAGAGGGGTAAAAGATCGGCCAGAATTGATATGACCATAAATATGTTGGCCTTAAGAAAGGATTTAGAAGAAAATGGAATAATTAAAAAATTTGGACTATGAAAAATATGACATTGATACGCAACATCTTTTTGGTTTCCATACTATATGTTGTAAATACCTTTGATCTTCAGGCGCAAAGAGGTTGTGAAGAGGTAAATACGATACAACCTAGTATAATGGTATTGCCCAGAACTGTAAAAGGAGAGGATCTAAGGACTATTATGGATGAACAACCAGAAGTTAGAGTGGCCATCTCAAAAGTAAAACAAGCTTTTGATGATAGAGAGTACACTACCTTGGATTTTGAAACAACTCTAAAAGCCAGAATGCGAGATGAAGTAGTCACAAAAGAAACACAAACAGAATTCAAGAATAGAATTTTCAGAAATATTCCTTCTGATATTATTGTGGAAATAGATGTAATAATAAGTAATCTAGATCAAGGAAATAGGGCAACGATCATCTTGGAAGCGAACGTAACCGACAACGGTAATTCTATGGCAAGTGTACCTATTGAGGGAAATATGTACTATACGCCAGATAAGATTTTATTGATAGGAGCGGCATTGAAAAAGAAGAATGACAACAATGAACTACTTCTCGACGAATTTTTAAGAAAAATGAATGAAAAATGGGCGGAGATTAGGGAAAAAGGAAAGACCGTTAAAATGGAATTCAGTCTTTCCGAAGATGCCAACATTACCATGGATGATGATGTTCCTTCAGAAAACACAAAACTAAAATATTTAATTGAAGATTGGTTGGAAAAAACTGCCTACAAAAATTATTATGTAGTGACTTTTGTGACCGAGACCAAACTAATGGTCGAGGAATATAGATACCCCGTCCGTGACCCAAAGAATTGCACTAATATGACGGCACGCAAAATTGAACGCAAACTAGACCGTTTTTTTGACAAAATAGACTTGCCCGTGAAGTTTGACAATAGCAGAGGTACCATTTATATCAACATATTATAACTAACAATCATGAAAACTAAAATATATCTAATAGCACTTCTTTTCCTGGCGAGTTTTAATTCGATTCAGGCTTTGAACAATAATGAATCCGAAGACAATTTGAACATATCGGTTGTTGTTCCTCTTCAAATGGAAGGCCTGACCAGTGGACAGCTTTCAAAGATTGAATCAAAAATGCTAAGAATGGTGAGCAATTATGGCATAGCTGGGGAAGGTTATACCGATAAGTTCATCATGTATCCCAAATATGAAATATATGACCACAAAATTGTGGAAGGTCTACAAAATGTTCATGTAATTGATGTAGAACTAAATTTTATTATCAAAGAAGTAAAAACAGGAAAGGTTTACAGTGTGTTTAATCAAGAAATTACCGGTGATGGCTATTCCAAAAAAGAAGCGATAAACCAAAGCATCTCTCAGATAAAGACAAAAGGAGAAAAAATCAAAAACTTTTTACAAGATGCCAAGACCAAAATTTTAGAATATTACCGCTCTAACTGCAATAGACTTTATAACGAGGCAGATACCATGGTCGAGCAGAAAAGGTATAATGAGGCAATTGCTTTGTTGTATCCAGTACCAAAGGAAGTAGGTGGCGATTGCTACAAAAAAATACAAAGAAAGCTAGATGAAGCTTATAATGGGTATTTGAACAAAACTTGTGAAAAGAACTTGGTACGGGCAAAAGCCGAAATTTCAAAAAACAATAATGAAACAGCTCTAGAAATATTGGGCGCTATTGAGACCGAATCCAATTGCCACTCTTCTGCTCAACAGTTAAAAGTAAAAATACAGACAAGGACCAAAAACAATGGACAAAATTCTGGAACTTCCGATTCAAGTACCGAACCAGTTGAAAGCAAAAAAACCAATGATTCAGTAAAAACACCAAACACCAATTTGGTTGATGATAAAAAACCAACAAAAACCGTAAATACATCCAGCCCTGTTTCTGGTAATGAGAGAGAAACACGTAGAGCTAAAAAGAGAAAAAAAATGGGAGAAATTGCCAGAACCGAATTCAAACGTACAAGACACCAAGGAGAAATGGATCGTGCAATGCAAGAGGGTTAATATCCACACATTGAAAATATAACCATCCAACCATGACTCTTAAAACAAAACCATGATAAAAGAAACCAAAATCATTGCGCTTCTCATTTTACTAACGGCACCTTTATTGGTTTCAGGCCAAGTTGAATATATTGGACTGGCACCATTTAAAACAACTGATATCAATAACTACGCAGAAGCGGAAGCAATAACTGAAAAAGTAAAAGAACTTTTTTCTGAGCGGAATAGATTCACGGTGCTGGACAGAACCAAATATTCACAAACCATTATATATAAGGAGATTGAAGTTCAAAAAAACATAGAATATATTGAAGGTTACGTAATTGAACAAGGCAAGCAAAATGGGGCGGAGGCCATTGTTGGGGGCAACCTTACCTCATTAACCTATGGAAAGGACAAAAACGGGCTCTACGAATGCTCCATGACTTTTAGCATAACCATAAATGATATTGAAAATGGACATGTAATAGGTTCAAAAAACTTTAATACTCCGGCCTTTTGTTTAACCTGTGCCGGCGGCACCAAGACCGAAACATTGTCTTCGGTCTTACGGATATTACAAAAGAAAATACGTTCATTCATTATTGAAACGTTCCCTATAACCGTTGACATAGAAGATGTATACGAATCAAAAGGTGGAGGCGAAATCATTATCATAGCTGGAGAAAAAGAAGGGATAACAGCAAAAGACAAATTCAAGGTTTACGAAATCATCAAAAGTGGAAACCGAACTAGAAAAGCAGAAATTCTTGAGTTTAATATAAACCGTGTCGAGGGGGATTTTTCAGTTGGCAAAATCAAGGGAAAAAAGTTTGATTTACTATTGGAAAAATTTAAAAACCCTAATGCAAAGCTTGAATGTGTTACACTTTCAAAGTGATAAATCATATAAGCTTTAACATGTTAAACGAAAAACCATAACCCCATTCTCAATTTGAAACTCTTCATTGTTACAGGGAAAAAGCCATGTAAGTGAGGTCATATTTAACACCATGGGAAACTTTTTATTCGTCATTTCTTCAAGAGAGCTGCTTTGCTCAAATCATTCCAATTGCCTGAGCGTAATTTATCGAATTTATCCGTGTTTCATCCAAAGTTAGCTATGGAAAACTCTGGATATGGATTACCGTAAGGATAATCACCCGTTCAAGATTAGGTTTGGTGTGTAATCACTAAACACAAAGAAAATGGATAAGAATATAATCAAAGTAGCAATGTTCCTGCTATGTATTGCTTTACCTCTCAGCTGTACCAAGGATGAGCCTTTGGTACTTTTACAGCCAGATGCACTGGTCGCATCAACAGATTTTGCGCTAAAAGTAGAACTAACTTGGAATGCGGTCTCCAAAGCAGAAGGCTATAATATTTATCGCGCAGATTTTAACTTTGCCTTAGAAGATGTTGTTTTCAGCTTGATCGACAAAGTTAAAAGTATAGAAGCTTTTACCGACCTAACTGTCAATTCCAACTCTCAGTATTATTATAAAATTGAGGCTTTTAATGGCGATGTAATCAGCGAAACTTCCACAGAAGTCATTGGTCAAACCAGAGTAATCTCTGCCTCAGAAGCTTTTGATGTTTTGGCGGAGTTCACAGGAGGCACCGTTTATAATGCCAATAATGCTCAAGAAGTGCCCGGTGCAATCATAGATATCATAAATGATAATGCAGTGACCAATACGGACCTGGTCTTCCTAATTGATAATACTTCTAGCATGAGCGATGACATTGCTCAAGTAAAAAATTCAATCAACAACATCATTGACCAACTTCCTGCCGGTGTAAGGCTTGGCATGGCAGTTTACAATGATGCCAATTCTACAACCGAGTGGTACAATAGTATAGATTTGAATACCAACTACGATCATGCAATTGCCTTTTTAAACAATATAAGGGTTTTTGGAGGTGGAGATGCTCCCGAATCTGTCTATGATGGTATTTTTCTAACACTAAACCAAATGTCCTGGGCTTCTGAATCACAAAGAATTACAATAGTCATAGGAGATGCACCTCCTTTAGAAGGGTCCAGAACTGTTTACAGCTTGAAAGATGTTGTAGATGAGGCAAATAGGCTTGAAATTGATGTAAATCTTTACCCAATTCTAATTGCAGACTTTTAAAGAGCTGTCTATGACCCAGCCAAGTGGATTTCATCCATTGTCCCATAGAGTCTTTGGGTATAAAAACGGGCATACACATAGGGAAATCCGTAAAAAATAACATAAGAACATCATTAGGTTTGACGGCAACAGAGAATCAGTTATTAAAACCGAAAACTATTTAATCATGAAAAAATTATTTATCACTTTAAGTTTAGCCCTTTTCACAATGGTAAGTATAAATGCCCAGGAAATTTCAGAATCCGGTGTGTTGGGCGCGGGTATACAGGCTACCAGTTTAAACTATGGGTTAAGTGCACGTTACAATCTTACAGAAACTCATGGGATACAAGCTGTTATTGGTGGTGCCAACTATGGTTTTGGCGGCAGTGTAAGTGCTTTCACATTTACTGGCAGGTATCTTTATAGTTTCACCTCAAACACAAACAACCTAAGACCATACGCAGTAGGACAAGTTGGTGTCTGGACAGTAAAATACAAGGATAATTTCTTTGGAACCAATGCAAATGAAAGCGAATCGTCAATTTCATATGGAGCAGGCGCGGGAATTGAATATGCTTTCAGCGGATTGGAGCAATTAGGTTTTAATGTTGAAGCTGGTTACGGTGGAGGTTCTTTTGGCGATGGTTTCAGTTACTCAGGTATCTTTTTTGGTGGTGGAGTACATTACTACTTCAATCTTTAGAAATAAACTTATAACAATAAGTGTTGAGTTAGTTTATTAGGCAGTATGAGCCAGTACAACTTGTAAAGTATGCTACTGGCTCTTTATTGAAAAATGCACGCCAATGTATAGAAATAGTATCAAATTATTCTTTTTAAAAGTATTATCACTGGCATGTTCATTAAATGATTGAACGAAGATTTACCCAATCAGGGGAACAACATCTTTTCTATTAAAAAACAATAAGAATTAGGATACTCCTTGGTTCACTAACTCACGATTGCACTTTTTAAACCAGAAAAATGGTTGAAAGGTTCAATTATTCGGTAAAACCAGCTTCCTCTACCCTTTATCCGCTCTTCCATTCCTTGGTCGATTCCTTTATGACAAAATCTTGGGTCTTTCCCAACTTTGTTAAAAATAAATCCCAATGAAAACAATACTTAACAACATTAAAAAAGAATTCTCCATTCCAGATAATCTAACTGCGGCCATTAGTTGTTTGATCATCTCCATAACAGTTTTCTTTATTATGGCTGTTATTGGTAGAGAAACACTATTATAATTCTTTCATAGTATTTTAAGGCTTAAGGTTCCGTATTAATATATACCAAAACCACTCTGCTATTTGGTGGGCTTTTACTTTATGCATAAATTCAATTATTAATTGTTTTTACGGATTTGTATACCATCATAGACATAGAAACCACTGGCAATGGTATAAAAGGGAACAAGATTACAGAAATCGCCATTTTTAAGTTTGATGGGGAGCAGATTATTGATGAATTCACTTCTCTTGTAAATCCATTGTGCCCTATACCTCAATTTATTACAGGTTTAACCGGCATAGATGATCAGCTCGTTCAACATGCTCCAACCTTTTCTGACATTTCTGATAAAATTCTTGAGATTACCAAGAGCAGTATTTTTGTTGCCCACGCAGTAAACTTTGACTATGGTGTGATCAAGGAAGAATTTAGGCAAATAGGTGTTGATTTTTCCAAGAAAAAACTCTGTACAGTCCGTTTGTCCCGTAAACTCATTCCTGGGCTGCAATCCTATAGTCTGGGCAAACTTTGTTCTGCCATTAGTATACCGCTTACAGATAGGCATCGTGCCAGAGGAGATGCCCATGCTACAGTGCTTTTGTTTCAAAAACTAATCAATACTCCAGATTCAGAGGTTGTATTTCAAAAATTTCTTAATTCAAGAAATCAAGAGGCCACTTTGCCCCCACATCTATCCAAATCTGTTTTTGACGGGATTCCTCAAAAGCCCGGTGTTTATTATTTTAAAAATCAGAAAGGTGATATTATATATGTTGGCAAGGCGATCAACCTTAAAAAAAGGGTTTTGAGCCACTTTTATGACAAGAGCACCAAAGAGATCCAAATGTGCAGTGAAACTGCAGATATCGATTTTGAACTTTCAGGAAATGAACTTGTTGCGCTTCTCATGGAATCAGCCGAAATCAAAAAACGTTTCCCCCCTTATAACAGAGCGCAAAAACGAATCGTAAAACAGTACGCCATATTTGCATATGAAGACAGAAAGGGAATACTACACCTTGCCTTTAATGCCATAAAAGGAGTTCCAAATCCACTTAAAATATTTTACAACCAAACAGATTGCAGAATATATTTAAAGGAAATATGCAAAGCATTTGCACTTTGTCCAAAATATTGTCATTTACAACAAACTAACGAGGCTTGTTCCCACCATGAGATAACTTCTTGTGAAGGTGTGTGTCGTGATAATGAACCTGTGCTTGAATACAATAAAAAAGTTGAAGCCGCCATGGCTAAAATAAAAGCAATGCAATCTGAGGTAACGATTATTAAGGAAAAAGGCAGAAACGAAGATGAACATGCGGTTATTCTAATTACCGAAGGTATGTATAGGGGATATGGGTTTATTGATCAAGAATTGGAAATTTCCACAATAGAAGATATTGAAGCCTTTATCGTTCCACAGAAAAACACAATAGAAACCGAGCGCATACTCAATTCTTACATATTGAAAAATGAAAAGGTAGGTAAAGTGGAAACCGTTTTTGAAACGTAGGGAGGGCAAATAAGGTTAGTCCTTAATCTTCTTGTACATACGAACTATAAACAGCACCCATGCAAGAAATATTACTGCAACTACAATGGAGTAACCTAAGACAAAATCCATTATTTTTTGTATTTCAAATAATTCATAAAACCTAAAATGGTCGGTGCCCAAAATGCTATAAAAATAGCATCCATTTTTTTTCCTTGAAGGAAAAGTACTTCTGCAACAATGATAATTGATACCACAACCAGGAGCATGATGCAGTTCATAACTCCCACCCTTTCAATAAAATTTCTGAACATTAAGTGTATTTCGTAAAATTGCTTCCACTAATATACTTAATATAACGATGAAGAATATAAAAAAATTGTGATTTCCTTAACATTTATTTTTGGAAGAGAAACCTCACACAAATAAACTTACCTTAAATATACTTTCAATATCTTTTGTATACTCAAAACCGGTATGTAATTCTCTTTGCGCAACAGCATAGGGATAAAAAGTTATTGGCTCTATACAAACCATATTTCTTACTTCTGTCCAGCACATAAAATGTCCAAAACCTTCAGTTTTAATGGTAATATCCTTTTTATCCTTTAGTGTAATAAATTTGCAATTTTCAACTTGTAAGGCTCTGCTGCCCACTGCCAAAACCTCATCCAAATTTATTTTTTCTTCATCAGTGATTATGACCGGACTGTCCGTATAAAGTTTGAAGGCCGGGTGGTAACCTAGCATGAAAGGCATATCCCGCTCGCCAGAGATGGTAAAACTAATTTCCAAATTGCCCTCTTTTAGCTCAAAAGACTTTTTAAAAGTAAATGTATATGGCCAAAACAGCCATTCTTTATTGGATTTTTCAGGGAATTTGGAGTTTTTCACCCTTGTTCCTGCTATATATTCCTTTTTGAAGATGGCTGCTGTTTCGGTTTGAGAGATTAACTCATATTTCAATTCTCTCAACAATCCGTGCTGGTCTTGAATTGCTCCGCTACCTCTTGGCACCTGTACTCTAAAGTCGGCTTCGTTCAATGGTCCAATAATGGGGAACATTTCAGTATCAGAACTTCTCCAACCAGGGCTACCTTTTTGGTGGACGAACTCATGGTTTTCTGATATAAAGCTTACCAGCTCTCCTTTATCAATCCCAACGGTGCAATTTCTTTTTTTGAGCTGCACCATTATTTGGTATTAATCAATCTATAAATCAATATTGCGGTACGTTTGGTTAACGCCTCAATGGTATTAAGATTAACGGTTTCTTCTGGGGTATGTGCCCCGGAACCCATTGTACCAAGTCCATCTAAACAATCTACATATTCAGCAACAAAAGATACATCGGCAGCTCCCCTTCTGCCAGGGTCATACGCCAAAACTTCACCCTGATCTAAATCTAAACTCACATCATTTAAAAGATTTAAGAGCGCCTTGTTTCCTTCCGTTGGTTTCATTGCAGGATAACTATCCGTAAACGTAACTTTTGCGGAGGTCTTCGGGAGGTTATTGGACACAATCTCCCTCATTTTTGTCCTAGCTCTTTCTTTTTGCTCTTCGGAAATAAAACGTAATCCTCCCCTAACCATTGCTGTTTGCGCAACAACATTGCTTTTTCCAAAAACGTCTCCCTTACTGGTAGTCTTGTCAAAATTTACAAATGTACCGCCCAACAATGTACCTGGATTGAAAGTCAATAGATCTTCCCCTTTTACATCTGTATAAAATTGATGAAGAATACGTGACATCTCGAATATGGCACCTGCTCCGGTACGTTCGCTAAAAATACCAGAGGAGTGGGCTCTTTTTCCCTCAACTTCCACTGCCCAACCAGAAGACCCTCTCCTAGCCACAGTTGCATAGTTGAATCCTGTAGAAGTTTCAAAACCTAAGGCAATATCGCTCTTCTTTGCAGCCTCGACCAAATCTTTTCTGCTAACGGTCAAAGGTTTACCTGTACTTTCCTCATCTCCAGTAAATGCAACTATAATTTGTGCATTTTTCAGTAACCCATTATCATGTAATGCCTTTAGGGCATAAAGTACAATAACATCCCCGCCCTTCATGTCATTTCCTCCCGGCGCATGGGCAATACTGTCATTGACCAATTTAAATTCTTGGAAAGGACTGTCTTCTTCAAAAACAGTATCTAAATGTCCAATGAGCAACAGTTTTTTTCCTTTGTTGCCAGAAGTCTCAGCAAACAAATGACCAGCACGGTTCATTCCATCTGGCATTTCAATCCAATTTGTTTGAAAATTGATTCCTTCAAAGGCATCTTTAAAAACCATACCCACTTCTTTTACTCCTTTGGAATTTAAGGTGCCACTATTTATGTTGACCACTTTTTCTAAAAAAGAAATAGCGTCTGGATTACTCTTTTCTACTGAAGCAATAATCTTCTTTTCCGTTCTGGAAAGTCTTTGGGCAGTTAGTGAAATTGAAACTAAAAAACTTAAGGCAATAAAAAAGTTTTTACTTTGCATATTGGCTGATTTTGATTCTAATTTAAAGAAAATTTAGTCTATATATCCTTTCTCGCGCATCCAATCATCATTGAACATCTTACCCACATAACGACTACCATGATCATGGAACAATACTACAACCACATCATCTTTGGAAAAATGATCTTTTAGCTGTAACAATCCTTTAATGGCGGCTCCTGCCGAATTCCCCAAAAACATCCCTTCTTCCTTTGCCAAGCGTTGCGTATAAACGGCAGCATCTTTATCTGTTACCTTGGTAAATCCATCAATAATATCAAAATCTACGTTTTTTGGTAAAATGTCTTCTCCTATCCCCTCCGTTACATATGGATAGATTTCCTTTTCGTCAAAAATACCTGTCTCGTGATATTTTTTGAATACAGAGCCATAAGTGTCTATACCCCATACTTTGATATTGGGATTTTGTTCTTTAAGATATTTGCCTACACCCGAAACCGTTCCTCCAGTGCCTACCCCAACCACAAAATGGGTCACTTTACCCCCAGTTTGTTTCCAAATTTCCGGTCCTGTACTCAAGTAATGCGCTTTGGCATTACTTGGATTATCATATTGGTTTACGTACCATGAATTTGGAATTTCTGTGGATAAACGTCTAGCTGTTGAATAATAGCTTCTTGGATCATCTGGTGCTACATCCGTTGGGCAAACATGTACTTCACTACCTACGGCCTTAAGAATGTCTACCTTCTCCTTTGATTGCTTATCGCTGATAACGCATATCATTTTATATCCTTTGACAACTGCTGCCAGCGCCAATCCCATTCCTGTATTTCCTGAAGTACCCTCTATTATGGTACCACCTGGTTTTAAAATTCCAGAAGCCTCCGCATCTTCAATCATTTGAAGTGCCATTCTGTCCTTGACGGAATTCCCTGGATTAAAAGTTTCATACTTGGCCAAGACCATACAAGGAAGATCGGCCGTTAATTTATTTAGTTTTACCAATGGCGTATTTCCAATGGTTTCAAGAATGTTATTTGCATATTCCATAGTGCTCGCAAAGATAGTTTTTTGAGTTGGTGACAATGTCAATAAAATCCAAAAAAAGAACACCAAAACCAAGGTCTGTTATTCAAATTTAATTGCTTTGACAGGGGTTATTTTTGTGATAATGTAGGATGGCACCAAAAGCATAACCAAGCAAAGTAGCATTACCCCAAGGTTTAACAGCAGAACCGTAGAAATATCAATATGCACTGGAATATATTCGATATAATATTCCTCAGGATTGGGAAATTTAAACAATCGGAATTTATCTTGAAGGTAAAGCAGTGTTAAACCAATGCCATTGCCCCATAACAGCCCTATTGCTATTAAATAAGTGGCATTGTACAAAAATACCTTTCGGATGCTCCAATTCTCAGAACCTAAAGCTTTTAAGACCCCTATCATTTGAGTCCGTTCCAAAATAAGCACCAATAAAGCTGTAATCATGTTTATCCCCCCAACAATAATCATTATTCCTATGATAAGTGCAATATTAAAATCGAACAGACTGATCCATTCAAATATCCTAAAGTATTTGGTTTTAATATTTTGGGTATCTAGGCTGGACAATGTTTTGCTATAAATTTCATTGCTCTTCTCCTCAAGTTGGTCAAAATCTTCTATAAACACTTCAAAGTTTCCAACTTCATTGGATGCCCATTTATTCATTCGCTGTATATGACGAATATCTACAAAAACATAGGTAGCATCAAACTCCTCAAAACCACTATCATAAATTCCGGTGATTTTAAACTTTCTATTATTGGGGACTTTGGAGGCATCTCCGTCTTTTAGAAAAAATGAGAAAAAAGAATCATCAACTTTTAACTGTAATCGATTTGCCATCATCCTTGAAATCAACACCTCATCATTGAGTTTTCCCGAGTAATCCGGCAATTTCCCATCAACTATGTATTCTTCAAAAACGGCCCAATTGTAATCTTGGCCCACTCCTTTGGCCAACATCCCTTCAAAAGTGTCCTCGGTGCGTATAATCCCACCTTTTGTAGCTACCGCTTGCACATGAGAAACCCCTTCAACATCTTTAAATTCTGGATAAAAATCCTGCTCCAATGGAACTGGATCTACAGAAACTTCGGAGGTATTATTGTCGTAATTTGAAATTTGAATATGGCCATTAAAGGCAGCCACCTTTTCTCTAATTTTATGTTTTAGCCCAACCCCGGTAGCAATTGCAATAAGCATCATTACTACGCCAATGGCAATGGCTGCTATGGCAATTTTTATTATAGGGGCGGAAATGCTAATTTTATGCTCCTTCCCTGTAATCAGGCGCTTGGCTATAAACAATTCTAAATTCAACGAATGCCCATTTTATCTATTTTCAAAAGTACAGTTTTATTGTTGGTTTTGCTGTTTTCTTCATGTAAGGGACAGGAAAAAGAAAGTAAGCTCACCACTGTTAGCGTAGAAACAGATTCTATATCAAAAATTAGTGTTGCTGCCAATAGAACAGAAGAATACCTCCCATTACTCAAAAACAAAGTCATTGGGGTGGTCGCTAACCAAACCAGTGTTGTTTTTAAAGAAAATGGACACACACACTTGGTAGATTCCTTGATCTCGTTAAAAGTTGGTGTCAAGAAAGTCTTTGCTCCAGAGCATGGGTTCAGGGGGAAGGCAGATGCAGGAGAATTGGTCAAGGACGGTTTGGATACCAAAACAGGCTTACCCATTATATCTTTATATGGCAAAAACAAGAAACCTTCAAAAGAGCAATTGGAAGGGCTTGATCTTGTGATTTTTGATATTCAGGATGTTGGAGTGCGATTTTACACCTATATAGCCACATTACAATTAGTGATGGAAGCCTGTGCTGAAAGTAACATTCCCATTGTTGTTTTGGACAGACCAAATCCTAATGGTCACTACATTGATGGCCCAACAATGAAAAAGGAACATACTGGTTTTTTGGGCATGACAACAATTCCGTTGGTATACGGTATGACAATTGGTGAATATGCACGAATGATCAATGCTGAAGGATGGCTAAAAGGAGATACAACTGTTGCTTTGACCGTTGTTCCACTTAAAAATTACAAGCATCATTCTGAGTATCATGTTCCCATCAGACCTTCCCCTAACCTCCCAAATGATGTATCTATCAATCTTTATCCCAGCTTGGGCCTTTTTGAAGGCACCAATGTTAATGCTGGGCGTGGAACTGAGTTTCAGTTTCAGCGGTATGGAGCATCTTTTTTAGATAGTGTGCAATATGATTTTAGCTATGTGCCTAAACCTAATTTTGGGTCCAAACACCCAAAAGAACAAGGTAAAACTTCCTTTGGAAGAGATTTATCCCAATCTGAACGAATGGAATCGGTTTCTTTACAATGGTTGCTCGATGCCTACCAAAACACCTTGGACAGGTCGAAGTTCTTTATTACCGCATCTTTTACCAAACATGCGGGAACGCCAGAATTGCAAAAACAAATTGAAGAGGGACAATCAGAATCAGAAATAAAAGCAAGTTGGAAACAAGATTTGGATGCTTTTAAAAAAATAAGGCAAAAGTATTTGATCTACGATTAGTTTTCTGTGGTAGGTCTTTTGTATTTATGAAAAGGTTGTTTAAGCAACCCCATTATACTACTATTCTCTTTTTCATCAGGAAAGGTATCCACTCCGTAAACAATTGAATTTACATCCATCCTCATAAAGGTTCCAAATAGCCTGTCCCAAATAGAAAAAATATTGCCATAATTTGAGTCTGTATAAGGCAATTTGTAATGGTGATGCACTTTATGCATATCTGGACTCACAATAAACCAACTTATTGCATTGTCAACTTTCTTGGGCAAACGTATGTTCGCATGATTAAATTGAGAAAGAACAACCGATAAACTTTGATATAGCATAATGACACCAATAGGGGCACCAACAATGAAAACACCTATTAAAGTAAAAGTATACCTAATTAAACTCTCCAATGGATGATGTCTGTTCGCAGTGGTAGTGTCCACATTATGATCGGAATGATGCACCAAATGAACCATCCAAAGGGGTTTTACCTTATGTTCAACCAAATGCGCAGTATATGCTCCAATTAGATCAAGAAGCATAACGCCTAGAACAACATACAGCCACAGAGGCATTTCTGGCAACCAATTAATAATCCCAAATTGGTTTTCTACCGTCCAATCCGATGTTTTCAATAATAAAAATGCTAGTGGAAAGTTGATAATTATGGTTGTGAGCGTAAAGAAAAAATTAGGAATGGAATGACGCCATTTTTTATACTTAACACTAAAAAGTGGCACTATTCCTTCTAAAACCCAGAAGAACGTAATTCCTCCGACCAGAATAAGACTTCTGTGCAGTGCCGGAATATTTTCAAAGTATGTGATTATCTGCTCCATCTAAATAAGTACCAAGGATAGATTCCCGTCTAAAATAAGTAATATTTGAAAAAGACCTTTTTTACCCTTTACCTATTTTTTTCAACTATCTAAATTCCAGTTAAATCACAACACCTTAAATGCTAACAAAAAATTCAGATTATCGGTTTTTGAAATAGTTGGAAAATCAGAAAATCGTGGATTAAAACCATACCTGATTTCACCGCTAACAAACTTGTATCTAAGACCCGCACCTAACAAAAAGGTAATCCTATTGGTGACAATATCCCCATTTAAAGGCTCTCGTTCTCTCCTGTTTTCGGCCTCAAAAAAAACTGAATTTGAGTACTCCTCGCTTTTGTCAGAAACCTGAACTGCCTCATTAAAACCCGCATTTACAAAAAAACGAGTGCTATTCAAATCATTTCCAAAATTGTACCTTACTAATCCGTTTATCTCCAGATAACTAACATCCACATCAAGAAAGTAATCAATGTACTGTTCTGGTAATCTTTGATTTCGGTAAAACGCCTCAAACTTGTAGTTTTGCAAAAGGAATTCTGCATAAAATTGTAGCTTTTTTGTTCTTTGTAATATGTTAATATCAAAACCTATTCCGTAGGCAGGTGTTCCATTGCTTTCATTTTCAATTTGGTAATTGCCATAAAAACTACCATTATCAATTCCATAAGAAGTTAACTTATAACCCCCAATAGCATATAAAGAGAATTGGATGGGATATTTTTTTTCAATAAAACTACTTTCACCAGACTGACATTTGTTATATGCAATTATAGCACGCTTTAAACTTGTTTTATTAAACTGAACATTTTCATTTTTAGACAGTTTCTGACAGTCCGAGAATAAAATGTTCAATTGACCAACATATTTATTAAATGGAGACTTAGTAGATCGTATCAAACGTATGAGTTCGATAATCTTCCCTCCCTTCTCTACAAAATAATGCGTTCTATTATCCCTATAGGTGTACAAGTTTGCATTTCCTTGAACTATTACCTTTAAAAAAACCTGCTTACGGACAGATTTCAACTCTTTGAAATCTGATAGATTCTGAATGTCCTGTTTTGTGATATTAAGATCTACAGTTTTTGAGAGATATCTATCATCGTCTATATCAAACTCTAAAATCTGGGATGGTTTGTAAATCGCAGTTTCTTCGTCAGACTTTATCTCAATTTCAGCTGGTGTCTTTACCCACCCACCGTATTTGGCAATGCCTTTTAATGATGTTCCATCAACCAATTTAACTTCAATATTTTGAGCATTCAAAATTGGTAAATAAAGAAAAAACATGCAGATTACAGAAGTAATATAGCTTTTCATAATAAGATATTTCTGATTTTTTTAATGAGTTTGCAAGTATAGCAATTTTTCAATTCTCATAATAGTTATGGGCTATTTACCTAGTTTCTTTTTCATCTCTTCAACAATGTTAAAAGCAGCAGGGCAAATAGCTACATTTTTAAGGGTAAGATTGTTGATTTGATGAAACTTTTTACGGTCTGTATGGGGAAACTCTCTACATGCCTTTGGTCTTACATTATATATGGAGCAATAGTTGTCAGCTCCAAGAAAAGCACAGGGCACTTTCTTTAATACATAATCATTTTCTTCATCTACTCTCAAGTACTCATCAATAAATTTTGAGGGCTTCGTTCTAAAGTGTTTTGCAATTCTCTCAACATCTGTATTGGTAAAAAGAGGACCTGTTGTTTTGCAGCAATTGGCACAAGTAAGACAATCCGTTTTTTTAAACTCAGCCTCATGCAATTCACTCATCATATAATCCAGATTCTTTGGCGGGCGTTTTTTCAGTTTTGTAAAGAACCTTTTATTTTCAATATGTTTTTCCCTTGCTCTTTTTGGTAGCTGTTCTAATTTCTCTTTCATGAGAGACAAACATAAAAAACACATTTCATTTAAACCTTTATCTATTAATAAAGTCCCATTTTTGCATCAATTATTTTAATTTATGTTGGATATTCTTGGAACGGCCTTGCTAGATTACCATTCAGGGAAATACACGGAAGACATTAAAACCTATTCATCTCTAGATGAAGAAGATAGTATTCCGCTTCCCTATCTGTTCAGGTGTTTTGAAGAAATGCCTTTATTGGAGCAAAAAGCATTGGAAATGGCCAGAGGAACCATTCTTGATATTGGTTGCGGCGCTGGAAACCACGCCTTATATCTACAAAAAAAAGGATTTGATGTTACTGCCTTGGACGCTTCAAAAGGAGCTATTGAAATTTGTAAAAATAGAGGTGTTACATCTTCTGTTCACAATTCGTTTCTTGATTATAATGACTCAAAATTCGATACCCTATTACTGCTTATGAACGGGATAGGTTTAGCTGGAAAACTGAATAACTTGAGCTCTTTTTTGAATCACTTAAAATCACTATTACAACCAAAGGGACAAGTTTTATTGGATTCCAGCAATATCATTTATATGTTTGAAGAAGATGAGGATGGTGGGTTTTGGGTTCCAAACAATGGAGATTATTATGGCGAAGTAACCTTTGTCATGGAGTACAAGAAGCAGAAAAGTGCTCCTTTTGAATGGCTTTACCTTGATTTTGCTACTTTACATAGTGCTTGCTCCGCCCTTGATCTTAATTGTGAACTTGTAAGAGAAGGAGAACATTACGACTATTTAGCAAAACTTTCTCTAAAATCATAATAGAATGGCCTCCTTATCGTTTTTAATACATATCAAATTAATATGAAAAAGAAAATCTTAATTGCCATTATATTTGTTTTCGGATGCATCATTGGTTGTTCTAATGATTCAGATGACGCGCCGACCACTCAAAATGTTAACAAGTCTGCCAATCTTCAGGCAACAGGTTCTTCCGCAAATGATTTTTTATCCAATACTAATTTTGATAGACTTTTAGTTGAAATCGCCTATGTTGAAGGATTTCAACCTTCCGGACAGACAGTGGCCAATTTTGAAGACTATCTTAGAGAAAGAACTTTTAAACAGAACATAGAATTCTCCTTTAAAAGTCTTTCATCTCCCAATGAAGAAACGCTTGTATTGGAAGAGATCTCTGAATTGGAAAACGAGAATAGAACTGCTTATAATGATGGCACCACGCTAGCGGTGTACATCTATTTTGCCGATGCCCCCTCTGATGGAGATGATGAGTCTGAAGGCTTGGTAACTCTAGGTGCGGTTTACAGAAACACGTCTATGGTAATATATGAGTCAACTATAAGGGATTTGGCAAATAGAGCAACTACAATAACCTTGACAGACGTAGAAACAGCTACGCTCAATCATGAGTTTGGACATTTATTTGGTTTGGTTAATCTTGGAACCACACCGGTGAACAATCATGAAGATGCAGAGGCGGAAAATCATTGTAATGTTAATGGCTGCCTTATGAGAGCTGAACTACAGTTTGGCGGTCCTATGATGAAAATGCTGGAAAGCAACGCATCCAAAGGATCTGCCGCGGTTCCCGTGCTTGATGCTGAGTGCATTCTTGACTTACAAGGTAACGGGGGACGCTAACTTTACCTACTACGGAATATTTAAGTATTTGTGCGTCTGCAGAGACACTTTCCATTTGGGATTTTGCATTACATAGTCCACGATCAAGGGAACCATTTTATCCCTAACGCTCCATTCTGGCTGTAAATAGAGAATACAGTTTTCATTTACTTTTGCCGCTTGCTCTTCTGCAAAGATTAAATCATGCTTATTGTAGACAATGACTTTTAGCTCGTTTGCCACATTGTATATCTCTTCCTCTGGAAGTTTATTTTTCTTCGGAGAAAGACAAATCCAATCCCAAGTTCCTGTTAGAGGATAAGCCCCAGAAGTCTCTATATGCGTTTGAAGGTTTTTTGCCTTTAATGCAGTGGTCAATGGTCCCATGTCCCATGTAAGCGGCTCGCCGCCAGTAATTACTATGGTATCTGAATAAGACGCTGCATTGTCCACAATACTGTCGATTGAAGTAGGCGGGTGCGTTTCGGCATTCCAACTCTCCTTAACATCGCACCAATGGCACCCAACATCACATCCTCCAATACGAATAAAGTATGCTGCGGTCCCCTTATGATAACCTTCACCTTGAATGGTATAAAATTCTTCCATTAAAGGGAGCATATGCCCTTTGTTCACCAAATCATGTACCTCTGCTGTAACCATTTTGCAAAGATAGGGTTTAGTTCATCTTAGACCTAGGTTTAAACTTATCTGATCGCCATAACCTCAATCTCAATTTTAGCTCCTGCGGCAAGGTCTTTAGCTGCAAAAGTAGTCCTAGCCGGTTTGTTGGTGAAATACTGTGTATATACTTCGTTAAAGGCTTTAAAATCATTGATATCACTTAGAATCACAGTGCATTTAACCACATTGTCAAGCGATAATCCATGATGCTGTAAAACTCCTTGAATGTTCTTGATGGTCTGTTTCGTTTCGCCCTGAATACCTCCATCAGCCAATTTTCCAACAGAGCGGTCCATGCCTATCTGTCCTGCTAAAAAGAACAGGTTTCCTGCCTGAACGGCTTCACTGAATGGAGCCTTTGCTCGTTCAGGATTTGCAGGCTTGTGAAAAATGATTTCTGTTTTTTCTTGTGAATAGGTATTCGTCAATACCCCCATAAACAAAATAGAAAGAAAAATACGAAGAGTAGCTTTCATAAGTGCGTTTTTAAATTTGCCTAAAATTACCCTATTTTTATCGGAAATTGAATACCATGGGCAGCAAAGAAAATTTCTTTGAACATATTGAAAAAGGCTATACAACCAAAGGTGACTTCATTACTATGGGTGCTGGAATGTACAATGGCGAAACAGTGACCAACGCTTTTGTGAAAATTCCTTTAAAGACACTTAACAGACATGGACTTATTGCCGGCGCAACAGGTACTGGAAAAACAAAAACGCTTCAGGTTATTGCCGAGAACCTCTCCAATAAAGGCATTCCAGTTCTTCTAATGGATTTAAAAGGTGACCTAAGTGGAATTGCACAACCTAGCCCAGGCCATCCTAAAATTGATGAACGTCATGAAAAAATTGGCCTTCCTTTTGAAGCCAGCGGATTTCCAGTAGAGATTTTATCCCTTTCAGAACAAGATGGTGTTCGCCTAAGAGCTACGGTCTCAGAATTTGGTCCTGTCTTGCTATCCAGGATTCTTGACCTAACCGTTACCCAAGAAGGAATTGTTGCGGTTGTATTCAAGTACTGTGATGACAATAAGTTGCCATTACTGGATTTAAAAGATTTCAAAAAAGTATTGCAGTATGCCACTGGAGAAGGAAAAAAAGAATTCCAAGAGTCTTATGGTCGAATTTCGACCAGTTCCACCGGAACTATTCTAAGAAAAATCATTGAACTGGAACAACAAGGAGCTGATTTGTTCTTTGGCGAAAAATCCTTTGAAGTGGATGATTTGGTTCGTATTGATGAAAATGGCAGAGGTTACATCAACATTATAAGGCTTACGGATATTCAAGACAGACCAAAGTTGTTTTCAACATTTATGTTGAGCCTATTAGCTGAAATTTATGCCACTTTTCCTGAACAGGGAGATAGTGATAGACCAGAGTTGATTCTTTTTATAGATGAAGCACATTTAATCTTTAAAGAGGCTTCCAAGGCTTTGTTGGACCAGATTGAAAGTATTGTAAAATTAATCCGATCTAAAGGAATTGGACTTTATTTTGTAACCCAGAACCCAACCGATGTCCCTGATGATGTGTTGGCACAGTTAGGGTTAAAAGTACAGCATGCCTTAAGGGCGTTTACCGCAAAAGACCGAAAGGCCATAAAACTAACCGCCGAAAACTATCCAGATTCTGAGTTTTATGATACTAAGGAAGTATTGACATCATTAGGAATTGGCGAGGCACTTATTTCAGCATTGGATGAAAAAGGACGTCCTACTCCTTTGGCGGCTACCATGCTGCGCGCGCCAATGAGTCGTATGGATGTTTTAACGGAAGCTGAACTCAAAGAAACGTTGGCTAAATCCAAATTGATAAAAAAATACAACGATGATGTTGATAGAGAAAGTGCCTATGAGTTACTAAATGAAAAGATAGAAAAAGCGCAAAAGGAAGCCGAAAAAGAAGAAAAGCAAAAGGCAACATCCCGAAGTAAAACATCCACAAGAAGAAGTACACGAATGAATCCGGTTGTAAAAGTTTTGACAAGTGCTACATTTATTCGTGGGGTGCTGGGAGTTTTGAAAAAAGTTATCCGATAATTTTTATGAAAAGAACACTTATAGTTTGTGTATTTGCATGCTGTTTGGCATTTATACAGTGCAGCGAAAAGAACACTACTTTTTTAATCACGGAAAACTCCGTGGGAACTCTTCAAAAAACATCTCCTGTAGATACCTTGGAAGCAATCTTTGCTCAGGATTCCATTGTAAAAGACACCTCCAAACTTAAAATTGGGGCAACAGCGGAAAAAATCATGGTTTTTGAAAAAGGAGGCAAGCATCTTTTGACACTAACCTCAAATTTGGACAGCATTCCAACTATAGGAAATATTAGAATATTTGATTCTCGGTATACTACTGACAAAGGGATTGGCTTAAACAGCACATTCAAAGAAATCCTAAATAACTACAGCATAAAAAAAACGGTAACAACACTGAATAGCGTAGTCATATTTCCTAAACACAGTAATCTGTATTTTACAATTGACAAGGAGGAATTGCCATCTAACCTTAGGTACACCACTTCCAATATTGAAACTGTCCAAATACCGGACAATTCCAAAATAAAATATTTGATGTTGGCCTGGGATTAATCACTGTTAATTAAATCCTAAAAGCCGCAGCTACTTATTTTCGTTTGGTTAATTTGATTGTCAAACCAATCCAAATGAAGACTATATACTTTCTCACCACCTTTCTTGTTCCCTTTGCCTTGCTGGCTCAATACGATTTTGAACCCACAGCGGAACATCCGTTTGGGCTACCAAATCCGAAGGCGCCAAAAGAACTGATGGATTTTGCACCAATGATAGGGGAATGCAATTGCAAGTCTGAGACCAGAAATCCGGACCAAACATGGGCAGAGCCCGTAGATATGATCTGGCGGTTTAAATATATTATGAACGGCATGGCCATTCAAGATGAAACTTTAAAAAAAGATGAAACCTATTCCGGCAGTATTCGTCAATTTAGTCCAGACAGTACCAGATGGTATGTTCATTATTACACCACCCGAACTGTTTCGACCACATTAAGGGCTTGGGAAGGAAATAAAAACGAAGAGGGCAAAATTGTATTGTATAGTGAACAAAAGGCTCCAAACGGTATTGATGGTTTTTACAGACTTTCATTTTATGACATTGATGACAAAGGTTTTAAATGGGTTGGCGAATGGGTAGATAAAACTGAATCTGTAGTTTTCCCAACTTGGCGAATCGATTGCTCCAATGGTAAAATTTCAAATACCGATGAAGGTGAAAAAAGTAAAATAGTTGCTGCTTCCAGAGCTTTTTCAACAGCATATATGAACCAAGATTTTGATGTCATGGCAAATAGTTATACGCAAGATGCCAAACTCATTCCATTAGGAATTCCCATAATAGAAGGCAGAGAAGCAATAAAAGCACGATGGGAAATGGGAAAGGAAACCAAAATTCTATCTCACGGTATGGATGCTTCCGAAATAAATATCATCGGTGATTACGCATACGACTATGGATATTACCATGGTACTAGTAAAAAAGGAGAAGAACCTGTGTCCAGTTGGAAAGGGAAATATGTGGTTATCTGGAAAAAAGAAGGTGGTGACTGGAAAATGTACATTGATATATGGAATAGGCTCAAAGATTAGAACAAACCATATTTTTCTCTGTTTGCAATCACTTTTGGGCTATTCGTCTGCATCCATTCGGTCAATTCCAGTAGCTTTTCAACATAGGTTTTTCCAAAATCGGTTAAACTATATTCTACCCTAATGGGGACTTCCGGATACGCTTTTCTAGAAATGTAACCATCAGCCTCCAATACTTTCAAGCGCTGACTTAAAACCTTGTTAGATATACCGTAGACAAACTTTTTAAGCTTGTTGAAACGTAAAACTGGAAAATATCCCAACCAAAGAATAATCAAAGTGCTCCATTGATCTGAAGCAACAGACATTACATCGCGAACGGGGCAAAGTTCAGGTGGATTTTTATAATCAATATGCCCAAACATTTTTTCAATTTTTTTTGCCGTTCTAAGTTGTTGATTTTCAGTAACAGTTTCCATAATTATACTTGGTTTTGAATAGGTGACTTCTTTTTTCTTACAAAAGGATTCTGTATTTTTAGTTTCTTTTAAAGAGTAAGTTACAAAAAGTAACCTAATGAAAAAATTAATCACCAAAATACTACCTCTGGCATACGGCCAATATTTTAACCTGTTTGCACTATTTGCACCACAAAAAACCGCAGACAAGGCCTTTAACTTGTTTTGTACTGTTAGAAAAGGAAGGGTTTTACCTCAACAGCAAGCGTATTTGGATAACGCCAAAAATGAAGTAGAAACTGCGGCTGGACATAAACTGCAATCTTATCATTGGCCAGGTAACAAAGAAACTGTCTTGTTAGTACATGGTTGGGAGAGCAACACCTTTCGATGGCGTAATCTCATTGATAAGCTTAAAGAAGCCAATTTTAACATCATAGCTTTTGATGCACCCTCACATGGGTATTCTACTGGCAAAATTTTATACGTGCCCTTGTATGAGGAAGCCCTACAACATATGATAAACAAATACGATCCAAAATACCTTGTGGGACATTCCGTTGGAGGCATGACCTTGATGTACAATGAGTACAAGAATCCAAATCCTAAGGTTGAAAAAATGGTGACCATTGGTGCTCCATCCGAATTTCATGAAATTATGGAACATTATCAGTACCTACTAAAATTCAACAATAGGGTAATGACAGCATTAGACAACTATATTCTTAAAAGATTTGGGTTTAGAATCCATGATTTTTCGGCATCAAAATTTGCACGGTCAAACACCAAAAAGGGATTGTTATTTCATGATAGATTAGATGCTGTAGCACCTTATCATGCTTCCCAAAAAGTAAACGAAAATTGGAAGGGCAGCACGCTGATAAGTACTGAGGGGTTAGGACATTCCATGCACCAAGAAGATGTTAACAACCAAATTATTTCATTTTTGGAAGCCTAAAGGAACTTTGGCAAAGTTGTGCTAAGTAATCATGAGGCTTTAAAAATCCCTATATGGTGATTCTAAATACTTATTGGCTTCTTCTTCTGAAAACCTAGCTGTTTTATTATCCCAATGCAACGTTTTACTAGGAAAACGACCCGCTATAACACCTAACAAGATGGTTTCCGTTAATCGTGCCGAATAAGAGAAGGGTGCAGTACAATCATCACTCCCCAAACACGCATCCACAAACTGATGATAATGTTTTGGACCTTCAGAATCGTAATTACGTATAGGTTTGCCCATGTTGTTCGCTTTCTCAACCTCAGCAATTTCATTGGATATATCCACATATTTCCCATCTACTATTTTCCTTGGCAATTGCATAAAATGAGGAAGCAGCAAACGTCCATTGTCGCCAATGAACATAGCCCCTTGGTCAGGTAAGGCTCCATCCATGGCTTCTTTGGTGTCTAGTGACATTTTATCTTCCATAGACTGATCATCTCCATTTGCGGTTTCTTTACTTTTCTTTGCATGAACCGCTGAATTGGGCAATTTAAGGTCCTCATGCATTTCTGGGGCACCTGGACCATCATACCATACCCATTTTAGTTTATCGGCGGTATATTTTGTGCCTGGAAATTCATATGTAACTATATTCTTCTCTGGATAGCCAAATCCTGTTGGTTGTCTGCATTCATTTTTAACGGTAAGTGGAACATCCAATTGAAGTGCGTTATAAGGAGTATCAAAAATATGCACTCCCATATCCCCTAGAGTACCACACCCATAATCCATTAATTTTCTCCAATTTCCAGGGTGATAATAGTCTTTTTTATAGGGTCTTTCAGCCGCTGTTCCCAACCAAAGGTTCCAATCCAAGGATTCTGGAATTGGGTCAATCCCTGTTGGTGCCGGACCATTGTACCCCCAATCCTTGGGAGACCATGCCCTTACCGTATGTACTTTGCCAATAATGCCGGATTGGATGAGCAACGTGGCCAATTTATAATCATAAAATGAATGTACTTGAATACCCATTTGGGTAATCAAGTTTTTATCGGCAGCCAGTTTGCGCATTGCTCTTGCTTCTGACACATGATGGGTTAGTGGCTTTTGACAATAAACCGGTTTACCCATGTTCATTGCCATCATTGAAGCTGGAGCATGCGTATGGTCCGGGGTTGATACGATAACAGCATCAATTTCATCACCCATGACCCGTAACATTTCTCTATAATCTGGAAAAGTTTTAGCATTAGAATGAATTTTATGAGCCGCTTCTAGATTATTGGCATCCACATCGCATAGTGCCACCACATCGACCAATTTATGAGATGAAATTGCCTTTAAATCTTCAAAACCCATATTGCCTACACCAATATGTGCTGTTCTCAAACGTTTATTTCCTGAAAAAGCCCAAGTTCCCGATGGCATTATTGCCAATGATGATGCTATAGCGGCGGTCTTTAAAAACTCTCTTTTTTTCATATCTAAAACCTGTTATAATTTTTTAATTTTTATGTTTCTAAACCAGATAGGACTGGAATGATCTTGTAATCCAATGAATCCGGTTTTGAATTTTCCGTAATCTGCGCTGTTCTTCCATTTATCGGAATTTTTCTTTTCGTACCAAGCTTCATCCCATGGGACAAAGGAAAGCACCATTTCCCCATTAAGCCAATGTTCCACTTTTTTAGGGGTAAAAACAATTTTAGAAGAATTCCATTCGCCAATAGGGTTCAATTTCTTTTTTATTGTATCTGCAGGGTGCATGGCATAATCCGAGGCTGTTCTTTGCAATGGTTTCAGTTCTTCAGGTTTTTCTGTGTATCCAAGACTGGTGTTGTAAGCTGTTAAATCATGGATTCTAGCATAATTTTCGTCATCAATTAATTGGTATTCAGGGGAAACTTCCGGAGGGCCGTCATAGCCTTCCTTAAGGTGATAGAAAATACCGCTGTTACCTCCTTCAGGCAATTTCCATTCAAGGTATAGTTCAAAATTATCAAACTCCTCGGCACCATATATGATATCCTTGCCTCCTTTGTAATCTTGCTCAAGACCTAGTTCGGTATCAAATGTCAGTGTACTGTCCTTTATAATCCAACCTGGCGGCAATACATCTCCGTTATATGCTCTCCATCCATCGGTGTTGGTACCATCAAAAAGATACACCCACTCATTAGGTATGGTTTCTTGTTCATTTAAATTACTTTCTGCTGTTTGGGTTTTGTTCTCTTTTTTGCAAGAGCTTATTAGAATCAAAACTAATAGGAACGCTATTTTTTTCATAGTACTGTTAATCAAATTGATATACGGTGGTTTCTAAAGATAAATACATTTATTTTTTTATAAATATTATATAGACTATCAACATCCCATAAACCATGAATACCATTTTATCTGGAACCATTGAAAATTTCAATAAAAATAGCCTCATATCTATTTGGAAGATTGATCCCCACAATTTACTTTTATCACACTATGCAAAATATCACTCCTTTTCATATAGCCATTCCCGTCCATAACCTTGATGAATGTAGAAACTTTTATAGAAACGTTTTAGAATGCAAGGAAGGGAGAAGCAGCGATCATTGGGTAGATTTTAACTTGTTTGGTCACCAACTGGTGATTCATTACAAACCAAAATCCAATATTGAACTTCATACCAATCCCGTAGATGGCAAAAACGTTCCTGTACCTCATTATGGAGTTGTTCTGCCGTGGGAAACCTTCCAGTCTTTTTCAACGAACCTGAAGACCAAAGGTGTTGAGTTCATTATTGAACCCTATGTTAGGTTTGAAGGTGAAATAGGCGAGCAGGCCACTATGTTTTTTTTAGATCCAGCCGGTAATGCTTTGGAATTTAAGGCTTTTAAGGATATGGGTCAGCTGTTTGCCAAATAACACTAAACCAAGGTCAAACCTTTTCGCTTAACCCAGAAAAAGGCAAATATCATATTTGGAACCCAACAAAGCCAAGCCACTATTTTGTAGGCAATCAAAAATTCCCCAAAAGCCATAGTTAACAATGGCAACCAAAGTCGAAGTGTTACTGCTGCAAAACAAGCGGCATAGCTGTAAATCATCATTCCTTGGTGAAGTGCTAAATCTTTTGCTCTTATGGCAAAATATGCTTTTAAAGTAGTAAACAACCAGATAATCCCCAAACCAAGAAAACCCAGCGAAGTAATAAGCCCACCTGTGGCAAAAAAAGCAATGTATACGCCACATATTCCACTGATCAACACCGAAAAAACATATACTTTTCCCAGATTTCGATGTAGTTTTAGGTTTCTGGACCTGATTTTTTTACTGAATTGAGACCACCCGCTCATAAGCGCAAAAGCGCCAAAAGTAATATGTCCGTAAAACCCAACAGTCCAGATTTCATTTGCTAATAACTCCGTCGTTTTACTAGAAAGTAACCCAAATTTTTCTGAAGTCATCCAATATGCAAAGGGATAGAGCCCCACACCCATAGCTAAAAAGGCAAATACTACCCAAGCTATTTTGTTTCTTATGATACCGGCCATGATTGATGATTTATATGCAAATTATTAAATAAACTGGTTAAGGTGCAATAGTCAGAAATCTGAATCGTAATAAAACCTATTAAACTGACATTTTTGCCATTAAACTGATTATTGCCAAAAGTTCAATCATTTATAACGCCAGCTACTAAGATCAGCACCTTTTGGTGCGCTTTCAGCAATTCGTTGCATTATTTTTGGCACATACATAGTATTGTAGCGCATTCTAGTAATATGATTGGGTAATTCTGGGTCACCGTTCCAACAATGTTCCGCTCTATCCCCATACAATACCTCACCTTCATAATATGGATCTGTGGTACTTTCCAGAAAATCCTCCATTAAATAAACGGCATTGTTTAAATAGTAATTGTCCATATCACCGCAATAAATATGAATTTTCCCCTTAAGATTTTCGCCTAGTTTATCCCAATCCCGTTCTAGAATATGTTTAAGGTCAAAGTTTTCTTTCCAATATTCCGCTACCTCTGGGTTGATTACTCCTGTAGTTTTATCCCACAGTCGTTGCGGATACCCATCTTTCCCTTGGGGGGAATATGTGGCCTCCCAAATATCCCATTGCTGACCTGATCGTGATTTTGTTCCCAATACCAATTCTAAATGATTGTTTTCACGAACAGTACTTTGAACATGGCCAAGGTAATCACGATGGGCGGGAACTTCTGCTACTTTATGGTCGCTTTCATAATAATATGCATTCTTGTCCTCATAAATATTGGTCAAACAATAGGCTCTAAAATCAATAGGGTCTGGGCAAGCGGCAAAACAACCATTGTATTCCTCAGGATACTTCACTTGAACGGCAAGGGCTTCCCAACCTCCTGTTGAGCCTCCATACAAAAACCGTGACCAGCCTTCTCCAATGCCCCTAAATTCTTTTTCTATGTATGGAATCAACTCATGAGTGATGGCATCACCATAAGGGCCTTGACTAGCTGAATTTACAGCATACGAATCATCGTAATATGGGGTGGGGTGTTGAATTTCAATAATCAAAAACCTTGGAAAATCGGGTTCGTTCCATCTTTTGTAAAAATCGTATGCTTCTTGTTTTTGGATGATATTGTAGCCTTCAACATCAAAACGTGCGGAGTACTCGGGTTTTGTGTTGGGGTCTGGGGGCGTAGTCCTAAAACCGCCAAAATCGTTCGGAAAATGCCCATGAAAAATCATTAACGGGTATTTTGCCTCTGGATGTTCTTCAAAACCTTTTGGCAGCAGAATATGAGCTCCCAAATACATATCCCTTCCCCAAAATTCAGATAGTTTTTCAGATTTAATTTTCAGGTGCTTTATCCATTTGGTGTCTTCTGCTTCTTCAATTGGTGGAATTACCTTATCCATTGTAACACTTACGTTTTGGACACCATTTTCATTAATTGTAATCTTAAAGGGAGTACTGTACAAATTTCCCGGAGACCTGTTCCATTGTTGTCCTTCCCCATTATCCATGGGCAATTTAACTGTATGCCCTGTGGATAGGTTGAATGTTTCGTACGTGTGCAAAAGTGCCTGCACATTGTACTCGCCAGGAGATACTTCTGCTAAACTTGCATACGGAAATCCAAATACCAAATCATCAAAGACAATTTCATCTCCTGGTTTAAAATCTTCCACATCCATTCCAAATATCAATTGAGCATTCAGTCCGCTGCTGATTTGAAATCGTGGTTCTTTTTCATCATTGGTGGAAAGCATTAAAAGCAAACGCCCATCAACAGCACCCTCTTTTGCCTCTTTGGAAAAAGAGACCACAATTTGATTTGTGATTTTATTTTTGGTACAAGAATTCAAGAAAAGTATAAGGCAAACTAATGCGAAAAGATGATTTTTCATGATGGATGGGAATTTGATCAAAAAGGTACTGAATTTAAATCGCTGTTCAAATCATTTCACATCCTAACTAAATAATGGATACTAATTATTACTTGTAAAACGTTATATATGAAGAAATCATAAGGTACTATACCTACTAAATTACCAAATGATGAAAGTTGTTCTACTATTGATTACAGTGTTATTCTCGTCTATGGCCTTATCTAGCTGCACCAATGATGAAGGTGAAGGCGACCTTGATATTCTAACCCCAAATGATGAACAGGAAGTAACGTCATCCCATCCAGAAAAAGAAGTCAAAAACTAGTTGCTCTTTAATTTATGTCTTTCTCTTGCCAACAATGTATTTTTTAAAAGCATTGCAATGGTCATAGGGCCCACCCCTCCAGGAACAGGAGTAATATAGGATGCTTTTTTGCTTACATTTTCAAAATCTACATCGCCAGTAATGTAGTAGCCTTTTTCTCTGGTCTTGTCTGGTACACGGGTGATGCCTACATCAATTATGACAGCATCATTTTTAACCATTTCAGCTTTTAAGAAGTTGGGGACTCCCAAAGCGGAAACAATGATATCCGCTTTTTGGGTGAAGGACTCAATGTTCTTAGTTCTGCTATGGGTTAAGGTAACTGTAGAATTGGCAGCTTTCCCTTTTTGACTCATTAGAATACTGATAGGTCGACCTACAATGTGGCTACGGCCAATAACAACTGTGTGCTTGCCTTCTGTATCCACATTATAACGTCTTAATAATTCCATTATCCCAAATGGTGTGGCGGATATAAAAGATTCCATATCCAAGGCCATTTTACCAAAATTGGTAGGGTGAAAACCATCCACATCTTTGTCTGGATCAACGGCCATAAGCACTTTTTCCTCATCTATGTGCTTGGGTAAGGGCAATTGCACGATATAACCATCAATATCTGGATTGGCATTTAAATCTTCAACTTGTTTTAACAATGCTTCCTCGGTGGTTTCTTCTGGAAGGTGTACTAGGGTTGACTCAAAGCCTATTTTTTTACAGGAGCGCACTTTGCTGCCCACATAGGTCAAGCTTGCTCCATCCGTCCCAACCAAAACAGCGGCCAAATGGGGCACTTTTTCTCCTCTCTCCTTCATTTCTGCTACCTCAATAGCTATCTCATCTTTTATTTGGTTTGATATTCTCTTTCCGTCGAGGATTTCCATTGGGTCGGCTTATTTAGGCAATAATTTATTGTATAGAACTATCTCATGTTTTGCATCATCTGCATCATCTTCTTTCCGCCGCCGCCTTGCATCATTTTCATCATCTTGCTCATTTGCTCAAATTGTTTCAACAACTGATTTACTTCTTGCACGGTACGTCCGCTTCCCATTGCGATGCGTTTTTTACGGCTTGCATTCAACTTTGACGGTGTGGAACGTTCTTCTGGTGTCATAGAATGGATAATGGCTTCAATATGTTTAAAGGCATCATCATCTATGTCCAATCCTTTTAGTGCTTTTCCAGCCCCCGGAATCATCCCCATAAGGTCCTTCATGTTCCCCATTTTCTTAATCTGCTGTATCTGACTAAGAAAGTCATCAAAACCAAAGCGGTTCTTGGCAATTTTTTTCTGAATTTTTCGAGCTTGCTCTTCATCAAACTGTTCCTGGGCGCGTTCTACTAAGGAAACCACATCTCCCATTCCTAAAATTCTGTCTGCCATCCTTGATGGATAGAAAACATCAATGGCTTCCATTTTTTCGCCCGTACCGATAAACTTAATAGGCTTGTCAACAACGGATTTGATGGAAATGGCGGCACCACCTCTGGTATCGCCATCTAATTTGGTCAATATGACCCCATCAAAATTCAAGACATCATTAAAGGCTTTTGCTGTGTTTACAGCATCTTGACCTGTCATGGAATCAACCACAAAAAGAGTTTCCTGAGGAGTAATTGCCTTGTGGATATTGGCAATTTCTGTCATCATCTGCTCATCTACAGCTAAACGACCTGCGGTATCTATGATTACTACATTACAGCCAGTGCTCTTTGCTTGTTTTACACCTGCTTTTGCAATAGCTACGGGATCATTGTTTCCCCTATCTGAATAGACCTCTACCCCTATCTGCTCCCCAACCACATGTAATTGGTCTATTGCCGCCGGTCGATAAACATCACATGCGACCAAAAGTGGTTTCTTACTTTTTTTGCTTTTTAAATAACTGGCCAATTTACCAGAGAAAGTGGTCTTACCAGAACCCTGTAGACCGGACATAAGAATTACAGAAGGATTACCTGAAAGGTCCACCTCTTCTGCATCTCCTCCCATCAATTCCGTAAGCTCATCTTTTACAATCTTGACCATGAGTTGGCCCGGTTGTAAATTGGTCAGAACGTTCTGCCCTAAGGCTTTTTCCTTTACTCTATTTGTAAATTCCTTAGCTATCTTAAAGTTAACATCGGCATCTAAAAGAGCCCTTCTTACTTCCTTAAGGGTTTCGGCTACATTGATTTCGGTTATCTGTCCATGACCCTTTAGGACATGGAACGCTTTATCCAGCTTTTCACTTAAATTATCAAACATGTGCTCTCGTCATTTTTGAAGAAGGAACAAATTTAAGAATAAAAAGAAAAGGACGGCTTTGGGGGAAGCCGTCCTTTTCAAAAAAAATGGGGAAATAGTTTTATGGTCTTTCAAAAACCAATGTTTCAGTAGAATTTTCATCTTCATGTATTAATTCAATACGATTTGAGTCTACTGTATTTATGTACCAATCATCCGTAAGTTCACCTAGAACAGCCTCGTCGCCAAAGTTCAAGAAGAATTTCAACTCATTATCATGATTTCTTATTACTCTCCAGATACCGGCAGAGATAGGGTCGTCATTGACTGAAACTTCAACTTGGTGCATAGTAGAGAAATTGAAGTCCATTCCTGCAAATTCTGAGGTCATGTCCATATCATTTTCTTTATACATGGCTACATTCCATGCTCCACCCATCATAATGTTTCTGATTTCAGGTACATCTCCATCGCTGGCATTATCATCACATACACGCAATAGAACCAATTCATAGTCAACTTCTTCTACTTCAAACCTTAATCTGGTATTGTTAAGGTCTCTTAATGGCCATTCAAAGCTTACTCCAGGCTCATCTCCCATAGTAATCAACAAGGACAACACCTGATCATTGTTATACCCAATTTCCCAGGTACCTTCTGAAGTTGTAATTCCATTGCTTAGGGTTACTACACCCTCAGGCAAGAACTTGAATTCAAATCCTAATAGTCTGTCAATTTCTTCACCCTGGTTTTTAACCTTTTTGATAATCCACTCACATTCTTTCAGGATTTCTCTTAGTGTATCTGGACCTGGTACTTCTCCCGGATCATCTTCACAAAGCTGCTTAAGGATTATCTTATTCCCATTCTCAGCATATAATTTAATTGTATGATCACCAATTTCATATACCAACCATTCAAGGTTAAAGTCTACCAAGACATCAAATTCAAGAGTTAAAAGTGGACCACGATCGGTAAAACTTGAGGTCCAAGTACCGTTAAGAATATTACCTTCTCTATCTTTTACTACTACTGTTCCATCCTCTGCAAAAGTCATTATGTACTCTAGGTACTGTTCTGTTTGACTTTGATTGTCTCTTACTACCTCACGAACTTCCCATGGGCACTGCGTCAAACAGAAGTCAAATCGTTCTTCATCAAAATCATCATCATTAAAATCATCGTCGTCATCCTCGTCACACTCATCTTTGGCCATTTCCAAAGCGTTGGCCAGCTCACCATTGCTATCTACAACAATCTCAGTTCCATCAAATTTCTTTAAGGTCAAAGGAAATTGAATGCTCACTAGATCGTCATCTTCCAACCCGTTAAAGAACTTTCTTAAATCTTCATCGCTTTCCACAACAACCTCTCCAGTTTGTTGGTTGTTGATATCAAACGTAAATAGTGTGATTGGGTAAACAAAGTCAATACATTCAATATCATCATCGTCCCCACCTTCTAAACATTGTGCGGCCAATTCTCTTAATTGTTCCTTATTCTCAATAACAATCTCAGTAAAATCTGCTAGTGTAATGGTAATAGGAAAAATGATATCTAAAATATCTTCGTCCACATCAACTTCATCAAAAATATCTTCAATAGTGTGAAGATCTTCTCTAGAGTCGATTGTAATTTGGATTCCATTTACTTCAACAGTATATGGAAATTTTAGAGCAATACAGCTAGCGCCGTCCACAATATTGTCAAAAGAACCATCATTGGAAGACGTTTTCTCTATTAATTGAGCAGTAGAAGAGTTTGCTGTAATGGTTTCTTGGTCATTACCTCCTGCTACTTCTTCAAATTCCTCTTGACAAGAGGTAAAACTAAAGGCCATAACTACAAGGCCTGCATACAATAAGTTATTTATCAACTTTTTCATAACGATTTGGATTTTCAGTTAGAATACAACCTTAAAACAACTCTCAAATAAAAAACCCTACTTTATCTTAATTTTTTTTAAAATATCTTTGGGCAATCGACAAACCTTCCTCAATGAACAACGTTTGCGAAGAGCAAGTCTTTAGCACAATATTCAAGGCTAATTCCAAAACGGTATTCAATTATATATATTATAAATTTGGCAATGAAGAGAAATCTCATGATGCTGTCCAAGAGGCATTTGTAAAACTTTGGGAAAATTGCGCCAAGGTAACTCCTGAAAAAGCCAAATCATATTTGTATACGGTAGCCAACAATTTATACCTGAATGTAATCAAGGCTGAAAAAGTTAGGCTTAAGTATGCGGAACCAACTTATAAACACTCAAATGAATCTCCCGAGTTTTTGTTAGAGGAGAAAGAATACAAGGAAAAATTGGACAAAGCATTAAATGATTTGCCCGAAAACCAAAGAATTACTTTTTTACTTAATAGGATTGATGGAAAAAAATATGCTGAAATTGCAGAAATGGAGGGGGTAAGCATTAAAGCCATTGAAAAACGTATGCATTTGGCATTAAAAACATTACGGGAACAGATTGATGGTATTTAAAGGTCGGTTAAAAAGTAGGGTTTTTAAAAAGATAGTTGTTATAAAGATGTAAAGCATAGAAATCATGCAAGAAAATTACTTGGCAAAATGGCTAAACGGTGAACTCTCTGGGGAGGAGCTTACGGAATTTAAAAAGTCCGATGCTTATGCTTCTTACCAGAAATTAAAGGATGTTTCAGCAAAATTGAAAGCTCCTGAATTTGATGTTGACCAAGCTTTTGAACAATTGAAAGAAGAACGAATTGGTAATGCCCCTAAGGTTATTGCATTAAATCCGTTTAAAAAATTCTTGCGTATTGCTGCCGTTATTGCAGTTTTGCTTACAGGTTCCTATTTTTATGTAAGCACATTGGACAAATCCGTTACTGCACAGTTGGCAGAACATTCTGAGGTTATTTTACCGGACAATTCTGAAATTATATTGAATGCAGGTTCTAAAATCTCCTTCAGTGAGAAAAATTGGAATGAAAAGCGAAATGTTACCTTAAATGGTGAAGCGTTCTTCAAAGTTGCCAAAGGAAAACGATTTACTGTTTCTACAGATCAAGGAACGGTAGCCGTACTCGGCACCCAATTTAACGTAGAAAACAGAGACGGTTTTTTTGAAGTTACCTGCTACGAAGGTTTGGTAAGTGTAACCTATAACAATGCTGAAACCAAGTTGCCTGCTGGCACATCCTTTTTGGTCATTAATGGCAAAATTATGAATACCGCAAGGCCTGATGCATTGCAACCATCTTGGGTAAATAACGAAAGTAGTTTTGACCGAATTCCACTAGAATATGTTTTTGCTGAGCTTGAAAGACAATACAATATTGAAGTAAATTCACAAAATGTGGATAAAAGTCTGTTATTTACTGGAACTTTTAGCAACACAGACTTAAATATGGCGTTAAAAAGTATTAGTACCCCATCTCATATTAATTACAAACTTGAGGGTGATAATGTACTTTTCTATGCTGAAAAAGCTCCGCAGTAGCCATTTTGGCCTCCTCTTTGGGTTTTTCTTTTTCCTGTGTTTGAATATAAATGCACAGGGTGGACAAGACACACCCCTAACACTCGTTCAGTACATAAAGAATTTAGAAGATAAATTCAACGTAAAGTTTTCTTACATCAATGAAGATTTAGAAGATATAACTATCATTGTACCAGAAAATCTAGTTTCACTCAATGATATCTTTAAATACATTGAAGACCAATTTCAGATAAAAACTGAAAAGCTCAATGATAGGTATTACACCATTACAAAAAGTACCCTTGTCACAGTCCAAGGAAAGATACTGGACAACTTTGCTGAAAACACCATTCCAGGTGCTTCTGTAGAGGTTTTTGACACAGAGATAGCCATTATCACAGATACAGATGGCACCTTTATACTCAAAGATATTCCCAGAAACGCAACATTAAAAGTTAGATATCTGGGGTACATCACCAAATACATTACTGTAGAAGAATTGTTAAAAGAAGGTGGTCCCGTAAAAATACTATTGGCCCAGTATTACGAACAACTAAAGGAGGTCATCGTTTATCAGTTTCTAACAACCGGACTTGTTAGGGATAAAGATGCCAGTATCACCCTAAACACTGCAGATTTTGGAATTTTACCTGGATTAATCGAGCCTGACATCTTACAGACCTTACAGGCACTCCCAGGAATTAAAAGTATTGATGAAACCGTCTCCGACATTAATGTGCGTGGTGGAACCAATGATCAAAATCTAATTTTATGGAATGGTATTAAAATGTATCAATCTGGACATTTCTTTGGGTTGATTTCTGCTTTTAACCCCTATTTAACGGACAAAATAACCGTAATAAAGAATGGCACACCGTCGGCATATGGAGATGGTGTAAGCAGCGTGATACAAATGGAAACCAGTAACGAACTATCAGATAATCTAACTGGCGGGGCAGGTTTTAACTTTATTAGTGGAGATGTTTATGGGCAAATTCCTATCACGGAAAAAATTGGATTGCAGTTCTCTGCTAGACGATCAACCACTGATTTTTTGAACACCCCCACCTACAATAAGTTTTTTGATCGTGCTTTTCAGGATAGTGAAGTAACCAATGAAAATAATATAGCAGTAGATGAGGATATTATAAGGGATGAAAATTTCTTTTTTTACGATTTTACCGGAAAGCTTTTATATGATGTAAATGACCAGCATCAACTAAGGTTGAATTTTATCAGCATCAATAACAATCTTGATTATGTAGAAACCAATCTAGTAGATTTGGAAACTACCAATAGTGTTCTAGAGCAGACCAATCTATCTTTTGGTGGTCAACTACAGAGTAAATGGACCGATAGGCTTTCTTCCAATTTAAATATTTACTATTCTCGCTATAATTTGGATGCCCAAAACCTTTTTGGGAATCAAATACAGCTTCTTCTGCAAAACAATCAAGTTTTGGAAAATGCCATAAAACTAAATACTGACTACTCCTTGTTAAAGAACCTCAACTGGAGCAATGGTTATCAATACATTGAAACAGGCATTACAAATACCACATTTCTAACCCAACCTAGTTTTGATAGTGAAATAAAGGGAGTTATTAGAATTCATGCCCCGCACAGTGAAATTGGTTATAGCTCTCCTGAAAATAAATTTATTGGTAAAGCAGGTGTTCGTTTCAACTATATAGAAAACCTTGGTACATTTTCAAGGTTCCTGATTGAGCCTCGTCTTAATCTCAATTTTAGATTGGCAAATCATCTAAGGGGAGAAGTTTTGGGAGAGTTTAAAAGTCAGACCACCAATCAGATCATAGATTTAGAACAAAATTTCCTCGGTATTGAAAAACGTAGGTGGATTTTATCTGATGATAATACTTTGCCCATTACAAAGAGTAAACAGGGGTCTTTAGGAATAAACTATGATAGGAACGACATCTATCTTGGTGTAGAAGGGTTTTATAAAAAAGTTGATGGTATAAGCACCAGTACTCAAGGATTTCAGAATCAAAATCAATTTAATGGTGAAATTGGCAGCTATGATGTTAAGGGAGTTGAATTTTTAATCAACAAAAAGGGTAATAACTACAGCACATGGTTAACCTACACCTATAACAAAAATGATTATGACTTTAGTGCTATAGTTCCCAACAGTTTCCCCAACAACTTGGATATTAGACATACAATTACTTTTGCAGGCACTTATTCCTACGAAAACCTAAAATTAAGTTTAGGGGTTAACTACCGCTCTGGAAAGCCCTTTACTGAACCCCAAGAAGGTGATTTAGCTCTGGACACATCTGTTTTTCCGGCAAGAATAAATTATGAATCACCTAACAGCAGTAGACTTCCTGAATATCTTAGGGTAGATGCTTCTGCCATTTACACTTTTAATATTAACCAAAGAATAAAGGCCACTACTGGTGTTTCTCTTCTTAACATGACCAACCGGAAAAACAGTTTAAACAAGTATTATAGGGTTACAGAGGACAACCAAATTGAAACTGTGGAAAGTATTTCTTTGGGTATTACACCAAATGTTAGTTTTAGGGTCAATTTTTGACTACATCCTCTCTGGAACGTCAATCCCTAAAAGTTTAAAGGCAGATTCGATTACTTCTCCAACTTTTTTAGATAACCGTACCCTAAACATTTTTTTATGTTCATCTGCCTCTCCCAAAATTGATACTTGTTGATAAAAAGAATTGAATTCCTTCACCAAATCATAGGTGTAATTTGCAATCAAAGCAGGACTATAGTTTTCCGCAGCCAGTTGAATGGTTTCGGGAAAAAGCTGAAGCTGCTTTAATAATTCCTTCTCTTTTTCGTGCAATTTTAATGAAGTATCCACAGGGTCAGACCCATTACCTTCTGCTTTGCGAAGAATAGACTGGATTCTTGCATACGTATATTGAATAAAAGGTCCTGTATTTCCTTGAAAATCCACTGATTCTTCAGGATTGAAAAGAATACGTTTTTTAGGATCTACCTTGAGAATATAGTACTTCAAAGCTCCCAAGCCAATGATTCTATATAATTGGCACTTCTCCTCTTCAGAATAACCATCCAATTTCCCCAATTCCTGTGAGATATTAGCGGCCGTGGTTTCCATATTTTCAATTAAATCATCTGCATCTACAACCGTACCCTCCCTACTCTTCATTTTTCCACTGGGAAGATCCACCATTCCATAACTTAGATGATGTAATTGCTTTGCCCAATCATATCCCAGTTTCTTAAGAATTAAAAACAGCACTTTAAAATGATAATCTTGCTCGTTGCCAACAGTGTAAACCATGCCATTAATGTCAGGAAAATCAGTTACTCGCTGAATTGCGGTTCCTATATCTTGGGTCATGTATACCGCTGTTCCGTCAGATCGCAGGACAATCTTTTCATCTAAACCCTCATCTGTTAAGTCAATCCAAACACTGCCATCTTCTTTTTTAAAGAAAACTCCTCTTTCCAAACCATCTTTGACCACATCTCTACCCAAAAGGTAGGTGTTGCTCTCATAATACAGAGTATCAAAATCAACTCCTAAATTCTTATAGGTAACATCAAAACCAGCGTATACCCAGCCGTTCATTTTTTTCCAAAGTGCTACGACCTCATCATCGCCGGCTTCCCATTTCCTTAGCATTTCTTGAGCTTCAAGTAGGATAGGCGCTTCTTTCTCAGCTCTTCCTTTTTCAACCCCATTTGCTATTAGTTCCGAAATTTGTTTTTTATACGCTTTATCAAAAGCCACATAGTATTTCCCCACTAAATGATCGCCCTTTACACCAGAAGTTTCAGGTGTTTCACCATCTCCAAATTGCTGCCAAGCCAACATGCTCTTACAAATATGGATTCCGCGATCATTTATGATTTGGGTTTTATAGACCTTTTTACCGGAAGCTTTTAGAATTTCAGCTACGGAATACCCTAACAGGTTGTTTCTAATATGCCCTAAATGCAGCGGTTTATTGGTATTTGGAGAGGAATACTCGACCATTGTGGCTCCAACGGAAGAAGCTTTTACATATCCATAATTATCTTCACCTTGAATAGTATTAAAAAAGTTAAGGTAAAAATCATTATCAATAACAACGTTCAAAAAACCCTTTACCACATTGAACTTGGCAACTTCATCCACATTTTCCTCTAAGTACTCGCCAATCTTTGTGCCTATTTCAACAGGGTTTCCTTTTACAAAGCGGAGCATCGGGAAAATGACCACGGTAATATCACCTTCAAAATCTTTGCGTGTGGGTTGAAACTCCACTGAAGGTAAATCCACATTAAAAATGGAAAAAACCGCTTTTTTAACTGTAGTAGTAAGGACGTTTTGAATGTTCATCTATACGCTGCGTTTAAGGGTGCAAAACTAATCAATTCTTTGTCTTTAATTCATAAGACCATCAGTAATCCACCTAGTTTTGGTTAACTTTATGTATTCAGTTTTTGATAGAAATATGAACATAGAAGTATATAGACAATATTGCCTGTCAAAAAATGGAGTCACCGAGTCCATTCCTTTTTCAAAGCTGCCAGATGTTTTGGTGTTTAAAGTAAAGGGCAAAATGTTCACGGCAACAGACATAAATACGTTCGCCAGCTTTAGTATTAAATGCAATCCAGACACCATTGAAGAGTTAAGGGCGGAATATCCTGCTATGGAAGAACCTTCTTACTTTAGTAAAAAACATTGGAGCCGAGTTGTTATGGATGGCAGTATTCCTGATGAATTGCTTTTTAGTTGGTTGGACACGTCTTATAATTTGGTTGTTGCCAATCTTCCCAAATCAATGCGCCTGCAACTTGAAAATGAAAACACTTCCATATAAAACTATGTCCCATGCTTCTTAATGTCTCATACACCGATAAAAAAATCACTAAAAAAGTAGATGAAGCCGTGGGCAAGCCTTTTACGCTAAAAGAACGTTTTGCATTGGGGGGCATAGGCTCTCCTAAACTTTTTATGACAGACGCCAGTATCGAAATCCAAAATTTACTGATACTTGACAACAATTTAAACACCTGCAACATAGAAATGCGCCCTAAAGGGATTATAGTACGTTTTAGGTCACTTTTGGAAACCTATGGCTTGATCATTCCCTATTACAAACTCACAATATACAAAGGTGATTTCGCTGTGTATTCCATTTATAAGGACAATTATTTTATAAAAGTAAAATCTGATACCAAAGCCATCCAAAAATACTTTAGAAAACTTTTGGATTACAAAGCAGATAATGCCCCAACCTCAATTGAAGACCTATGAATATTTTAAGAAAAAAACCGAAAATTGAAGTAAAACCAACCACAACGGACAAAAAATTGGTTTTGATAGGATGGGTTATTGTAATCCTCAACTTTGTTGTGGTACTGCTATTCTATTTTGATTTGCCCGAGACCATACCTGTTCACTTTAATTTAAAAGGAGAAATCAATGGGTTTGGAAGTAAATCTATCCTTTGGATAATTCCCTCCATTAGCGCATCCATATATATGGCCATGAGTATTTTGGTTTTAAAAATGAAGCCTTATTACATGAACTACCCTGTAAAAGTAACTGAAAAAAATGCCAAAGAACTATATGCTTTGGGCATACGCATGCTTACTGTAATGAACCTTACCACTGTCATTATTTTTTTAATAACTACCCTAATTTTCGTTTTTAAAATAAAAGGGATTTTTGATACTATTGATACAGAGACCCTTATTGGATTATGGATTGCCATAGCCTTACTTCCCTTTATCTATGTCTTTAAAATGTTCAATGTCTCCAAACAATGAAAATTCTTATCACCGGCGCCAACGGTTATATTGGAATGCGGTTGTTGCCACAACTATTAGAATTAGGGCATGAAGTAATCTGTGCCGTAAGAGATGAAAAAAGACTTTCTGTAGACAAAAGGACCAAAGAACAAATCCAGATTGTGGAAATAGATTTTCTAGAAAATATTGACACAAGTAAACTACCAAAAGATATTGATGCCGCTTACTATCTTATTCATTCAATGACCTCGTCCATTGACGATTTTGATGAAAAAGAGGCCGCGACTGCCAAAAGCTTCAATGAATATGTTTCCCACACAAACGTAAAGCAGGTTATTTATTTAAGCGGTATTGTAAATGATAAAAAGCTATCTAAACATCTAAGCTCAAGAAAGAATGTAGAGGATATTCTATATCAAGGAGATTTTCATCTTACCGTTTTACGAGCAGGTATCATTGTCGGCTCAGGAAGCTCTTCTTTTGAAATAATTAGAGACTTATGTGAAAAATTGCCCTTTATGATCACGCCTAAGTGGGTCTTGACCAAATCACAACCTATTGCTATTAGAGATGTCATCAAATTTCTTACAGGAGTGCTCCAAAATCAAAAAACCTATGATCAGTCATTTGATATAGGAGGGCCAGATGTACTTACATATAAGGAAATGCTCCATAAATATGCAGAGGTAAGGGGATTTAAAAATTGGATACTTACTGTACCTATAATGACTCCCAAATTATCATCCTATTGGCTCTATTTTGTAACCTCAACGTCTTATAAGTTGGCTATCAATCTGGTAGATAGCATGAAAATGGAGGTAGTGGCCAAAGATGATCAATTACAACAATTATTGGGAATAAAAACTCATTCTTATGAGCAAGCAATTGAAATGGCCTTTAAAAAAATCGAACAAAACTTGGTGTTAAGCAGTTGGAAAGACAGTATTGTTAGCGGACAAGTAAGTGATCATTTAGAAAAATACATTCAAGTACCCAAATATGGGGTACTAATAGATGAGAAAAGGCTTTCTATAAAAAATGGAGATGCCGTTTTGGAAAACATCTGGCGTATTGGTGGTGAGAATGGCTGGTACTACGGGAATAGGTTATGGAAAATTCGTGGGTTTTTAGATAAATTGAACGGTGGTCCCGGATTACGGCGAGGACGCACCCATCCTGACAAAATATTTCCTGGGGATGCACTTGATTTCTGGCGAGTATTACTTGCTGATAAAAAAGCAAAGCGACTCCTTCTTTTTGCAGAAATGCGCATGCCAGGAGAAGCATGGCTTGAGTTCAAAATAGATGACGACAATGTCCTGCACCAAACTGCGACCTTTAGACCAAAAGGTCTTAGAGGTAGATTGTACTGGTACAGCATTTTACCCTTTCACTACTTTATTTTTGGTGGAATGATCAAAAATCTTTCAAAAACATAACATTCTGGCCCGAACTTTGAAACAAGTTTTACCTTAAATCGTCAAATCTTATAACCTAAGGCAACCCTTTGACGTAAAAACTTGTCTTTCTTTAAAACACCATGAAAACTGACTCTATGCAATCTATTAAGCTTATTGTTTTATTTCTATTATTCAACTTCTTACAGTTTCAATTATCTGCACAGACCATATCGTCAAAAATCATAGATAGTAAGACCAAGGAACCCATCCCCTATGCCACCGTACAATATGGCGAAAACCAAGGGGTAATTACAAATGAAGAAGGACGCTTTAGCTTTGAACTAAGTAGGTCTGAACATCAATTGGATTCAATCTACGTATCCAGCATGGGGTATTCCAAAACCGGAATCCCATTTCAACAAGTTATGGATAGTGTGATAGCAATAACACCTAGGGCCATTGAACTCAGTGGAGTGTATCTCTTTGACAAAGAATTAAGTGTCGACGACATTATGGACAAAGTGGAAGAACGTCTTCCCATTAATTATAACAACGCTCCAATAAAGCAACGGTTTTTTTTAAGACAGTCCAGCTATAATACAATGCAAAAACTGGATATCGAGTTTAAAAAATCCACTATTGCAGAATTGAACAAAAAGCTCATAGATAGCATAATTAGCATTCTTCCAAGAAGTGCTGCCTACTACACAGAAACTCTTGGAGATTTTTATCGTGCCGATGAAGAAAACAAATTGGAAGTAATCAAGGCTGCTGAATTGTATGACAAAAGCAATGAAGGTTCCATGGAAGCACTTTCAGAAAAGATGGAAGCAATTTTCAAGGCAAATGTAAAGCCAGACTCTTATTTAAAAATAAAATCAGGCATTTTTGGCCAAAAAGTGCAAGTAGACTCTATTTTGGAGGCCGAAAATGATACTGAAGAAATAGAAGAAGAGTTAAAAAAACCTGAGAAAAATGATTTTTTGGGCAACAGAAAATATGTGCTTAATGAAATTCACTCTCAGTTTTTTGGAAAAAAATCCAAATTAGATGTAGCCAAGAAACTTAACCGCTATGATTTTGAACTTTTAGGTTACTCAGAACTAGAAAACCAAGGCGTGTATGTAATTGGTTATGAACCTTCTGGCAGGGCCGATTTTAAAGGCAAGCTCTTTGTGAACATAGAAGATTTTGCCATAATGCGCATAGATTACGAAAACATAAAACCTCTAAAAAGTATTAAGCTATTGGGTTTTAGTTATAAAGAACAAACCTATTCTGGCAGTACGGTGTTCTCCAAGTACGGAACCGATAAGTATAACCTCAAGTTTATGGCTTTAACCTTTGGACGTAAAATGGGTGTGGACCGTCCTTTAAAAGTGATTGAAAAGAACAAGCATGTAAAAGGGAGAAGAAAACAAAACGAACTGTCACTTGCCTTGGATATTGTCAATTACAATACAGAAAAGTTTGAAATGGTGGTTTTTGATTCCAGCACAATCCCCAAATCAAGTTTTGAAGGATTGAGCGAAGATGAAACAGTAAAGGCCACTTACTTATCTTCCTATAAACCAGAGTTTTGGAAAGGACATAACATTATGGAACCTAATCGCGCAATAAGAGAGTTCACCGCTGGAGAAGAGTGACACTTTTTGGTTTAAATACGTTTCTATCGTACCTTTTATCCTTAATCTATCTTAAATGAAAAACAAGCGATTCATAATCTTATTTATGGTCGCCCTAATTTCATGTTCAAAGGACGATCAAAAACCAACTGCACCAGCAAGTGACCCCAATGATGATGAAATTGTTGTAGAAACCCAAAGCATATTGTTTGACCCTGAGTTCACAGATCTAATGGACCTACCAAAAGACACAGGTGGACAGCACACGGCAAATCCCATTTCAAGTCTATTGTCGCCCCTTGGACATTATATTTATACACCTAGTGGTTACGACAATAATGATCATAGCTATCCCTTGCTCGTTTTCTTACATGGTGGGGGGCAAAGAGGAAACAGTTTTGAAAATGCAAACGACTTAGAAAAAGTGTTGGCACATGGTCCTCCTTTCATGATTAATTCCAGTCAATGGGACCCCAAATTTCCCTGTATCGTTGCATCTCCTCAAATAGGCTCTGGTAATTGGTCCCCATCCTTGGTAGATGGATTTATACGTCATCTTTTGGGCAACTATAGAATAAACAAAACGAGAATATACCTAACCGGTTTAAGCTTGGGCGGAAGAGGCACTTGGTCATATATTGGGCAAAAAGGCAATGAAGGATTTGTCTCGGCAATAGTTCCAATTTGTGGGTCTGGAGACCCATCACAAATAGACAAGCTCTCTACTGTGCCTATTTGGGCCTTTCATGGCGCTGAAGATAATATCATAAGTGCTTTTAATCAAAACGGCTCGGTCCCTATGGTAGAAGAAATTAATCAAAACAATCCCGTTTTTACTGCAAAGGTCACTATATACCCAAATGTAGGTCATGACTCATGGACACAGACATATAGCGGCTCTGGCATGGGAGCAGAAAGTACAGATTATAGTGTTTTTAATATGTCAATTTATAACTGGATGTTTCAATATAGAAAGGAAAAATAGTTTTGCCCAATCACGTTTTAGTCTACATTCAAAATCATGAAATATCCAAAAACATCAATATAATTGACATTGCTCCAGAACATTGCATAAGATGACATTATGGTTTTATTTAATTTTTAAAACAGTCCAAAAAAAGTGCTCATTTTACCTCAATAATCTACTTATCTAATTGGTTTTATCGACGTTATCATGCAGAACTACCTCCTTACATTGTCGTTAGTATAAATAATTGCTACAGGGTTCAAAAGATAATTATCTTTAATTATAAGGTAAGCTTTTTACAAATGATCCCTCTCATAAAAGAATAAACTACATGAATATGTATTCATGAAATAACCTTTAACACGGTAGCCATGTTTTTTTTAAACGCTTACAAACTTTTGCAAAAAAAAAGACGGCCAACGTTTATCCCGTTGTTTTACATTTCATGCTTTTCTTTTGTTTTTGGCCAAACTAAATCTAACGACCAGTACCACGAATGGTTTGATGGATTGGTAGGTATTGAAAACACCGCGTTATATAATGGCATAGGCTATATTGAAAAATATAAGGTAATCAACGATTACCATAAGTTTTATAAAACTACCGACTTTCTTCCCGGCTCCATAGTTTATGATAAAAACTACTATTCTGGATTGGAAATGAAGTATGATTTGGATGAAGATCTTATTGTATTAAACCTTAAACATGGTTTAAGAATTGTCCTTTTGCAGCCAATAAAGAAAAAAGTCATGAGATTCACCATTGACAACCATTCATTCATCAATATAAATGACAGTTTAGCCAGTGCCTTCAATATCTTAGGTTTTCATGAAGTGCTTTTGGAAAACTCAAGTTTTCAATTGTTGGAAAAACACCAGAAGAAAAGGTTTCAACGTAAGGGAAAGAATACTGTTTATCATGAGTTTAAAAGTAGGAATTTTAATATTCTTCACTACAATAACGAATATTTCACGGTAAAGAACAGAAAAGACTTTACCAAGATATTTCCTGAATTTAAAAAGCAAATTGAGACATATTCTAAAAAAAAGTCATTCCCAAAATCAACCTACCGCCAACATTTGGTTTCTCTAGCCAGAAGAATCCATGAATTGTTATTGGAACAAAAAATCAACAGTAAATGAAGGGGATTCTAACAATACTGATCCTGTTAGGTTTTAAATTGGCCATTGCCCAAAATGACTCAATTAAGATTACAGTGGATTTTGAAGATGCCCCAATCATTGATGCTTTAAAAGAAATAGAAGAACTAACAGAATATCGCTTTTATTATGTACCGGACTGGCTTGGAAATGAAACCATCTCGGGTGACTATGAAAATGCGACGATACAGTTCATACTTGAAGATATTTTTAATGGTAGCGTTATTAATTTCTATATCCTTAAGGATAAGAAAATAGCGCTGAGTAGAAATAACATTGTATATGATGAATTACCATCAGGCTTTTTTGGAAACCTGGAAAGATCCTCTAAAATCGAGGAACAGGAAAGCACCGTGGTCAATAATGCAGTATTCATCACCAAAGATGATGCAATAGAAAGATTAGAAGTTGAAACTGTGCGAATTGGCAAGGCACACGTTACAGAAAGAAAAAGATTTGTTCTTACCGGGTATGTTCAAAACAAAAAATCCAAAGAACCTATCCCCAATCTTTCTATTGTAGTAATAAACCAAAAGATAGGAACTGTCACGGATGCTTCGGGATTCTATAGAATTGAATTGCCGGCAGGATTAAATATTGTTGAAACCAGTTCACTTGGAATTCAACCCATTCGGAAGAATGTTATCATTTACAATGACGGCCAGCTTGATTTTCAGCTCAATGAAAGTGTGGAGCGATTGGAAGAAGTTGTGGTTAGAGCAGATTTGGCCAAAAACGTGGAAGAAGCGGTCATGGGAACCACAGAAATATCTGCTGAAGAGACCAAAAATGTCCCAGTTGTGCTTGGAGAACGAAATATTCTAAAAGTCGCCACCACTTTACCAGGAATAAGTTCAGTTGGAGAAGGAGCCACCGGATTTAATGTAAGAGGAGGAAACACAGATCAGAACTTGGTCCTCATGGACAATGCGGTAATCTACAATCCCACCCATTTTTTTGGAATTTTTCAGGCAGTAAATCCTTTTACCGCGGAGGACCTTAAAATATATAAAGGAAGTATCCCTTCGGAATATGGCGGACGTTTGTCTTCGGTCTTTGAAATTACCAATAAGGATGCCAATACAGAAGAGTTTGCAGGTGAAGCCTCTGTTGGACCCGTAACGAATAACATAGCACTCCAAATACCGATTGCCAAAGAAAAATCTGGACTTTTGGTAGGTGGTAGAAGTTCGTATTCAGATTGGATTCTTAGATCTCTGGATGAGGAGTCCTTGAAAAACAGCCAAGCTTCGTTTTATGATGTTATTCTAAAATACAACCATAAAATCAACGACAGAAATGATATAAAAGCAACAGCTTATTACAGCAGAGACGCTTTTAGTATAACATCGGATTCCTTGTACAACTACAGTAATAGGCTGTTTTCCGTAAAATGGAATCACAGGTTTAATGAAAAGAATTCTGGAGACTTGATTTTGGCCAATAGTGAGTACCGATTCAATATAGATTTTGACGGTGAAGCGGATGCTGATTTTCGCCTAGGATATAGAATCAATGAAACGGAGGTGAAATTCAAAATGAGGTATTTGCACAGCAATACCCATAGGTTTAACTACGGGATTTCATCAAAACTCTACTTGGTAAACCCTGGCGATATTAATCCCGAAGGCAGTGAATCCATTGTGGAGCCATTAAGCATTCCCAAGGAAAAAGCTTTAGAATCGGCACTGTTCTTATCGGACACTTATGAAGTAAGTGACAAATTGTTGCTCGACTTAGGGTTCAGGTACTCTATTTATTTTGCGTTGGGAAAATCTACTCAAAGGATTTACCAGGAAGGATTGCCCCGAAGTGAAGGAACTGTTGAGCAAAGTGTTGAATTTGGAAATAATGAAGTGATAGAAACCTATTCCGGACCAGAATTCCGTCTGTCTGGAAGATATTTTTTGGCAAAAGACTTTTCGGTTAAGGCAGCCTACAATAGTACATATCAATACATTCATACTTTATCAAACAATACCACCGTATCTCCTATAGATACTTGGAAACTTTCCGATTTAAATATTGAACCTCAAAGGGCAAACCAGTATTCTTTGGGATTCTTTAAAAATTTTGACAACAGCAATTATGAATTAAGCTTGGAGGGGTATTATAAAAAATCTAAAAACAATCTTGATTTTAAAGTAGGTGCTGATCTTTTATTGAACGAAACTTTAGAGACAGAAGTTTTACAGGGTGAAGGAAAAGCCTATGGTCTTGAGTTTTTGGTTAGAAAAAACAGAGGAAAACTTAATGGTTGGCTTGGATATACATATGCAAGGTCTTTTATAAAACTGGATAGTGAATTTGCAGAAGAAGTGGTGAATAACGGAGAATATTTCCCCACTAATTTTGACCGACCACATGATATAAGCCTTGTTGCCAACTATAAGTTCACAAAACGCTTTAGCCTCTCCTCTAATTTTGTTTACCAAACGGGAAGACCTGTAACTTATCCTATTGGCAGCTATACTTTTAGAGGCGCAAATTATGCTTTCTATAGCGACAGAAATAAGTTCAGAATTCCAGACTATTACAGGTTAGATCTAAGTTTTAATGTTGAGGGAAATCACAAGTTAAAAAAACTGGCACATAGCTTTTGGAACATTTCAATATATAATGTACTGGGAAGAAATAATCCCTACTCTGTTTTTTTTGTAACAGAAAGTGGTGAAATTAAAGCTTTTAAGAGTTCAATTTTTTCAATTCCAATACCAACAATAACCTATAATTTCAAATTTTAAGTACAATCAGGATTCAAACAAATGTTTAAACATAAATACCATTTTATCTTTTTAGTGCTACTCAATGGCTTGTTTTTTGGTTGCGTGGAACCCTTTGATGCCGCAACCGAGGATTTTGAGAGTGCTTTGGTAATTGATGCTTTGATTACCAATGAGTTTAAACATCAGGTAGTCTATCTAAGTAGAACCTTTCGTTTGGAAGACGGAATTTCAAGTGGAGAAAGCAATGCCGCAATAAAAATAGAAGATAGTCAAGGGAACGAATATGTTTTCCAAGAAAGTGTTCCTGGCACATATGTCTCTACCAATATGTTTAGCGCCCAACCCAATGTTGAATATCAATTGTCCATTACCACAAGCGGAGGGAGTTCCTATATTTCCAATTCTGTGGTTCTACCAACAAATACCTCAATAGACAATCTATATGCCGCAGTTGAAACTAATGACCAAAATGTAGAGGGCGTTGCTATCTTAGTGGATACATTTGATCCAGAAGGGGAATCCCAATACTACAGATATGACTATGAAGAAACATATAAGATTGTAGCACCACGATGGAATCCACAAGATTTGATAGTAGTTTCTGAGTCTCCTGTTATTTATGGATTTGCCCCAAGGCCCAGAGAAGAGCAAGTATGCTACAATACCGTAAACTCACTGAATATTATATTGGGAAATACCACTGGGTTTTCGGAAGATCGATTAACGCGTTTTCCCATTCGTTTTCTTGATAGGTTTGACTATATAATTGGCCATAGGTACAGTATTTTGGTAAGGCAGTATGTAATATCCAGAGAAGCCCACTCTTTTTATACTACCCTCAATGAATTTTCGGGATTGGAAAGCATTTTCTCTGAAAATCAACCTGGTTTTTTTAGTGGGAACATAATTCCGCAGAACGACCCCAAGGAAAAAGTAGTTGGTTTTTTTGATGTATCGTCTGTAGATTCAGAAAGAATTTTTTTCAACCATGAAGATTTTTTTCCAGAAGACCTTGTCCCCACTTATCCTGATGATTGCAGAATTACCACTCCAATTCTAGGTGAACTGTTTGGTGCCATAAATTTTAATACATCAAAATATGCAGGGCCACATGAACCTGAAGACGCATCAGAAGGCATTTATAAATTGGTGCCCAGAGTTTGTGGTGATTGCACCGTACTTGGAAGTAGCACAATTCCCGACTTTTGGATAGAATAATTATGGAACAACTAAAAAAACATATCCTCGCGTTCTTCTTGATTCTTTTTATGGGAATCTTCAACTTATTTGGGCAATCCTTAGAGCTGGATTATTCAAACATTCCACAAGAAAAGATTTTTATACACTATAACAATACCTTATTGTATACAGGGGAATATCTGTACTATAAAGTTTATAACCTTAATTCAGAAACGAATGGTTTAAGTAACCTAAGCAAGATAGCATATGTTGAACTGGTGAGCGAGGATAAAAAATCTGTGTTCAAGCAAAAGGTTCGTTTAGAAAACAGTTCTGGTCAAGGGGATTTTTTTATTCCAACAACGGTAAGGTCCGGAAACTATAAACTCATCGGTTATACCCAATGGATGAAAAATGGAGGCAAGAATAATTTTTTTCAAGGCGATATAGCCATAATCAATCCCTATCAAGGCAATCAAGAGCAAATACTAAAGGATACAAGCATTGTCCATAACAATTCAATAAACTTGTCAAGCACTATAAAGGAACTGGGAAGGAAAAAAATAAATATCAGTATCGGTCAGGATACATTTAAGAGAAGATCAAAGGTTTCACTAAAAATTAAAGAAGTAGCCAAACCATATGCCAAGGGCACATATTCCCTTTCTGTACGAAGCAAAGACACCATAGAAAAACCTTTAATGCATACTTCCAAGAGTTTCTATTCCCCACAGAACAAACAAGTGAAAATGCTAAATGATTATGCTGAAAATTACCATTTTCTTCCAGAGTTTAGAGGAGAGCTAATTTTTGGAAGGGTTTTTCCAAAAGATTCCACGAGCCAGGTTGAGAACGTGAACATTGCTTTATCCATTCCTGAAAAAAATGGGTATGACCTAAAAGTAGTTACCACAGATAAGAACGGTAACTTTTTAGTTAGTTTGGAAAACCCTTATAATGGCACCAAGGCATTTGTGCAGGTTTTAGGTAAGGACAGACAAAACTACACATTGAAACTAGGCTCCAACCCTCCTATGGATTATTCAGATTTGACTTTCAATAGATTCGAGATAACTCCACAAATGAAGAATATGATTGTTGAAAGAAGTGTTCATAATCAGATTGAAAACACGTATTTTTCCATAAAACCAGATTCCTTAAAGCCCACACCAACAGTTGTACCTGTCTACAAAGATATTTTGAACACCTATGTTCTGGATGACTATACCCGCTTTTCAACCATTAAGGAAACCCTTATAGAAGTAATTGAGCTTGTTTGGTCCAAAAAAATAGGGAGAGATGAATATACTTTTCAAATTAAGGAGAATGATTATGATTTTTACATGAAACCTGATTTTTCGCCTTTGGTAGTAGTAGACGGTGTTCCTGTTCAAAACCATAACCACCTTTTGGAATACAATGCAAGAAATGTTAAACGCATTGGTTTTCTAAGAAGCAAGTATATTCTTGGTTCCAAGATTTTCCAGGGTATTTTAGATATTGAAACTTTTGATGGCAATTATGTTTCTCCGTATAATGGAGATCATAGGATAGAAGTTGATTTATTTAAGCCGCTGCCCATTAAAAATTATTTCCGTCAAAAATATACTATAGAGAACAAGCCTTATACAGACAGGATATTGGACTTTAGACATCAACTAGTATGGGAACCGAATTTTAAACTGAACAGCAACACAACAACAATAGACTTTTTCACCTCCGACATCACGGGCGAATATGAAATATGCCTTGAAGGGTTCACAGCTTCTGGTGAATCAATCTCAATAAGAGAAGTAATTTGGGTAAATTAAATTCTTCTATGCACATCACAGGGCGCTCAAAAATAATGATGTGTGATCACCAAAAACAATCTTACTCCTTTGGCAAAAAGACTTCTGCCATCATGCAACGGGCGCTTCCTCCTCCGCAGGTCTCAATAGTATCTAACGAGCTATGGATAATCTTACAATGCTTTTCAATAGCGTTCAGCCTTGCCTTATCCAAACTATTATACGCCGCTGAACTCATTACCATAAAACGCTCGTCATTTGCCCCTATTACTTGAAGCATATTCCCGGCAAACTGGTACATCTGATCCTCAGTAATAGAAATAATCTCTCTACCATCCTTTTTAAGATGGTCCACTACATTCTTTCGTTCCTTTTTATCGTCTATGGTATCCAAACAGATTACGACAAACGTCTCGGCCATTGCCATCATTACATTGGTGTGATAGATGGGCAATCGTTTACCATCTACAGTTTGGTTAGCTGTGAATATTACGGGAAAACAATCAAAATCTTCGCAGAACTCAATAAAAAGTTCTTCGTGAGCTCTTTCAGACAAGGCACAATATGCCTTTTGGTTGATTCTGTCTTTTAAAATACTGCCTGTTCCTTCCAAAAAAACACCTTCTTCCTCAGCTGCTGTGTAATCAACAATATTATCTATCCGAAAACCGTGTCCCTCCAAAATATCAAAAATATCCTCTCGACGTTCTTTTCTGCGATTTTCGGCAAACATGGGATAAACGCATACCGTCCCACTCTCATGAAATGAAATCCAATTATTTGGGAATATTGAATCTGGAGTGTCGGTTTCTATTTTATCATCGACCACAATAACGTTAACCCCATGACTTCTGAGTTTGGTCACAAAATCATCAAACTCCTTTTGAGCTTTCTTGTTGATCTCGTCATTTTTTAGGCTTAAATCTTCTTGAAAGTAATTGTTAACGGCAGTTTGCTCATTCTTCCTGAAATTAACAGGCCTGATCATTAAAATGGTATTTGTTACTTGCATTGAAAAAGTTGATTATGCTCTGATTAATGGTAATGTACTACAACGGAGAAGGCCTTCTTGTTTTGCAATTTCGGAATATGGAATTTCTTCAACGGTAAAACCTTGTTCTCTGAGCCAATTGTTCAATCTTGTAAAGCTTTTTTCTGAAACAATCACTTCCGGAGAAATAGAAAATACATTACTGAACATGTTGTACATCTCATCTTTGGTAATTTCAAATATGTTTTCCTTTCCAAAATAATCCACCAACCATTGGTATTCTTCCTCAACCAAAAACCCATTTTTGTGCAAAATGGCCTTGTCTTTTCCTACTGGTTGAAAACAACAATCCAAATGCAACGCATTTTCTTTGGCGTTAGTGTTGGACTTTCTCAATTCAAAGGATTTTACCTTTTTGTTTGGAAATTGACTTTTAATGTATTCCACTGCAGCTTTATTGGTCCTCGCAGTAATAAAATCTGGGTAATCTTCCCCTGTGTATGTTCCAATAAAAATATATTCTTTCCAAGGCATTACGTCCCCACCTTCTATATGTACTTCCTCTGGAGGTCTTATGACCTTGCTTGGGTCCATTTTGTTCAAAACATGATCTATTGCTTCAAACTCCCGTTCTCTATCTGGTAATATATTGGCATGAAACAATTTGTCCCCAATTACAAAAGCGATATCCCTTGAAAAAATCTGATTGCAATCTTTTAAAACAGATGGCCTAAAAACTTTCACCCCATATTTTTTAAAAACATTGTAAAAAGCTTCCATCTCCTTTGTCATATCGGTCTCGTTAGGATATGTCCCTGCAAGAATGTGTTCCAAAGATTTTGGGTCATATGCCTCTTCTGGTGTTGGTGTTGGACCACAGCTTTCTGCTGTTCCTAAAATCACCGCTTTTAGCGGACTTGTCTCATCTACAATGTGCAACTGCATCATACAATAATTTTCTAAACTAAAGGGTACTCAATTGTTTTAGAAGGAAGAAATCCTTAAAAATTCTATGGCAAAACTAGTGCTTTACTGGCAATTTTCCCTTTACAAAAACAGAAAAAACCCAATTTAATTAGGGTTTTTTACAAACTTTGGACGGTTTTTCCTTAAATTATTTAATAATCTGATTATCAGATATTTACAAAGTTAAAAGTTGATAATTTATTGTGCAAAAGTGCAAAAAAATACATTGTTATCACTACATTTAATCTGAGAAAAAACTTCAGGATGAAAAAAGTTGTTTTCCCTTTATGTTTTATAATCATGGTGTGCGTAGGTCTACTGTCCATGAATTCTTTCTCTGGAAAAATATCCTTATCCAAAGTATTTAATACTGAAGAAAATAAAGAAAGTGATTATTCTAAAAAGTACTCGGATTGTGTTGCTAAAAGTGATTACCTCCAATTTTTCGATGCTACACGAACAGATGTGCCCAAAGAGGAAGAAATTTTTATTGAAGAAATAGATTTATGCCTTGAAAATTACCAACGTTCTCTAAACTCCACCATTAAGAATTTAAATGCGATTGATGCCCATGAGTTTTTGCATAGCGAATATCTAAGATGCAAAATTAAAATCAGCACAGGTTCCTTGTCAGAAATTCAGAAATATTATCACAGAGGCATAATGCAAATATGTTATGACAAGGACAGGTTTTTAAACCTTGGATCTAATGGCAATGTTACCAAATTATAAATAAGAAAAGGCGATTTGAGAAAATCGCCTTTCTATAAATTATCATCTTAAAGACTTGTTTATCTTTTTTCTACTTTAACAAAAGGTCTATGGTTTTCACCAATGTACACCTGTCTTGGTCTTCCTATTGGCTCACCTCTCAATCTCATCTCCCTCCATTGAGCAATCCACCCAGGTAATCTTCCCAAAGCGAACATAACAGTAAACATTTCAGTAGGAATACCTAATGCTCGGTAAATAATTCCGGAATAAAAATCAACATTGGGATAAAGCTTCCTTTTTACAAAATACTCATCTTCCAAAGCTTCTTTTTCTAGGGCTTTTGCGATATCCAAGATGGGATCTTCAATTCCAAGATTACCCAATACTTCATCGGCAGATTTTTTAATAATCTTTGCTCTTGGGTCAAAGTTCTTATATACCCTGTGTCCAAAGCCCATCAACCTAAATGGATCATTCTTGTCTTTAGCTTTGGCCATATATTTTTTTGTATCCCCTCCATCCTCTTGAATAGCTTCAAGCATTTCTAAAACTGCTTGGTTGGCACCACCATGTAATGGGCCCCATAAGGCTGAAATTCCTGCTGACAATGAAGCAAAAAGGCCTGCATGGGACGAACCTACGATACGAACTGTGGATGTAGAGCAATTTTGTTCATGGTCTGCATGCAAAATCAATAGTTTATCTAGTGCATCTATTGCAATTGAATCTTTTTTATACTCTTGATTTGGCTTTTTAAACATCATTTTATGAATGTTTTCTACGTAGCCCAAGGTATCATCTCCGTAGTCCAGCGGCAGTCCTTTCTTTTTACGTTGCGCCCAGGCAACCAAAACCGGAAACTTGGCAAGAATACGAACTATAGAACTGTACATAGCTGTTTCTGAAGAAACGTCCACTGAGGTTGGGTTAAAAGCAACTAAGGCACTTGTTAAAGAAGATAATACACCCATTGGATGTGCTGACTTTGGAAAACCATCCAAAATCTTTTTCATTTCTTCATCTACATGAGATTCCTCTTTAATATCATTATGAAAAGTATCTAGCTGTTCTTTATTTGGTAATTCTCCAAAAATTAAAAGATAAGCTACTTCTAGAAAGTCAGCTTTCTCAGCTAAATCTTCAATAGAATAACCTCTATACCTTAAAATTCCTTTTTCTCCATCCAAAAATGTGATAGCACTCTCACATGAACCTGTATTTTTGTAGCCTGGATCAATTGTTACTATACCACTTACTCCTCTAAGTGTTTTTATATCTATAGCCAGTTCATTCTCAGTGCCTTTAATAACTGGGAATTCATATTTTTTACCATCATATTCAAGTATAGCTTTGTCCGACATTGTATGTTTTAATAGATTAATAAAATAGAACCTGAAATTTACGAAAAAGCACGACCATTAACAATATTCCAAGCTTCAATTATAGTACAGATGACTACATATTGCGTATGTCGTAAACAAGTGTGGGAGCTAACTAAAATTATACAACTCTTTGTAATAGTTATCTACGGATTTCTTCCAGGTAAACCTCTTCTTTTTAGCGGCAGCTTGAATTTTTTTCCAGGTTGGTTTATCGTTCTTATAAACATCCAAAGCAAGGTCAAAGCCTTCTAGCATACTTTTAATTTTCTCATCATATGTATCACCATCAAAACTGAATCCGGTCTTCATATGAGAGACGGTATCTTTTAGTCCACCTGTATGATGAACCAAGCACGGGTTTCCATTGCGCATAGCTAGCATCTGACTTATTCCACATGGCTCAAAAAGACTTGGCATAAAATACAGGTCCGATTCTAAATAAATGGAGTCAATAAGGCTTTCGGATTGGCCATTTGTAAAAACAAAATTCTTGTGTTCATAGCTCAACTTTCTAAAAAGCTCTTCATACTCGGGTGCTCCTGTGCCTAAAAGCATAAAAATACCATCCACTTTTTTTAATTTGTTCAAAATCTCAACAAAGGCCTCTGGGGAACGCCTAAAAAAGTAAAATTTTTGCTCTGTTAATCTGGCTACGCTAGACACAATAAATTTAGGCCTAACATCTACGTACTCCATTATTTTTTCACCCGTATGGGCCAAAAAGTCTGCTTTGTACTTTTTTGACTCTTCTTGAAGCCATCTAAAAAGTGCTTTTACGGTATTTCTGTAAATAAAACCTTTTTCTTCCGCATTGATATTTTTGTAGTTGCACCCATTTAAAATGCCAAAAAGCCTTCCTTCTTCATCTGCTTGTACCAAATCCTTTTCTAATCCTTCCCCACCAATGAATTCTGGAGGTGAACTAGGAATTAACACATCTTCCTTATAGGAAGGGGAAACCGTGTGCACGGCATCTGCAAAACGAATACCAACTGCCATTAGATTAATACAATCCTGATAACGGTAATCCATAAGAGACATATAATCTATTGGTATTTCTGGAAACCAATTCTTAAGCGATGAGTAATTATCATCAAATGGTCTTATACCTTGAATGGCTAAATTGTGGATACTGTATACGGTACGAATATCTTTTAGGCTTTTATAATCCTTATGATACTCTCTTAAAAACAAAAGCAAACTTGAGTGCCAATCATGTAAGTGAATAATATCCAGCTTTCCAAAAGCGCCTTTTTTAATAGCCTCTGCCACAGCGGTACAAAAAATGATATATTTTACGGCATCAGTATAGAAAGGTTCTTCCGGGTCATTATGGTATATATGGGCGATATCCCCAGCCTCAATTTCCGGATGATGTATTACATAATGAACAATATTTGGATACTCTTTCTTTGGTTTTACTTCGTAAAGCTCTGCAGTATAGGGAAGTCCTCTTAAACTAAAATTTAGGTTTGTTTTAAATAGGCCATCTTGATGAAGCCTACAATATGATGGCACAACTACATGAACCTTATCCCCTCGTTCCGAAATCTGCCTAGGAACGTCTCTAACCACGTCCCCCATTCCACCGGCCTTACAATTGGCCAAAGCATCATTTTCTGCCGCAGCAAAAAGAAAATTGTTCATAGGTAAGTTTTGTTTAGCCAATTAAGTTAACCAAAGTTTATTTTGGAAACAAAAAAAAGCCTTTCTCAATTGAGAAAGGCTTTTTTAGTGCTAAAAAATCATTATCCTTACTTTATTTTGAAGGCTTTCTCTTGTGGATAGTACGCTATACTTCCCAACTCTTCTTCAATACGTAACAACTGGTTATATTTTGCCATTCTATCACTTCGCGAGGCAGAACCTGTTTTAATTTGCCCAGTATTTAACGCCACAGCTAAATCGGCAATTGTGTTGTCTTCTGTTTCTCCCGAGCGGTGGGACATAACTGAAGTGTACCCAGCATTCTTTGCCATGTTTACAGCAGCTATGGTTTCAGAAAGTGTTCCTATCTGGTTTACTTTTATAAGTATCGAATTGGCAATGCCGTTTTCAATTCCCCTTGATAATCTTTCCACGTTGGTCACAAATAAATCATCCCCAACCAATTGCACCTTATCTCCTACCTTATCTGTCAACATTTTCCAACCATCCCAATCATTTTCGTCCATTCCATCTTCAATAGATATGATAGGGTATTTTTCACAAAGGTCTGCAAGATATTGCGCTTGTTCCTCTGAAGTTCTTACAACTCCTTTATCACCTTCAAACTTGGTATAGTCATATTTACCATCAACATAAAATTCGGCTGATGCACAATCCAAAGCGATCATTACGTCATCACCTAACTTGTACCCGGCCTTTTCAACAGCCTTGGCAATGGTGTCCAGGGCATCTTCCGTTCCACCTTCCAAGTTGGGTGCAAATCCACCTTCGTCCCCTACGGCAGTGCTCAAACCTCTATCATGAAGCACTTTTTTAAGGTTATGAAAAATTTCTGTGCCCATTTGCATGGAATGGCTAAAATCATTTGCCTTTACTGGCATTACCATAAATTCTTGAAAAGCGATTGGAGCATCTGAGTGAGAACCTCCATTAATAATGTTCATCATGGGCACCGGCAATGTATTTGCGCTAACTCCACCTACGTATCTGTACAATGGCATTCCCAATTCATTTGCCGCTGCTTTGGCCGCTGCAAGGGACACCCCCAAGATTGCATTTGCCCCCAACTTGGATTTGTTAGGTGTACCGTCCAGGGCAATCATGGTTTCATCAATGTAATTTTGCTCAAAAACCGATGTTCCCACCAATTCTTCTGCTATCGTTGTATTGACGTTGTTAACCGCTTGGCCCACACCTTTTCCCATAAATGAGTTGCCCCCGTCTCTTAGCTCAACAGCTTCATGCTCTCCTGTAGATGCCCCAGAAGGTACCGCCGCCCTGCCCAAAATTCCGTTTTCGGTCACCACATCTACCTCTACGGTTGGGTTACCTCTTGAGTCTAAAATTTGTCTTGCATGAATGTTTATGATAATGCTCATCTGAACTTAATATTTATGGTTGAAATTAATTTGGCTAAGATACGAAAGGTGAACTTTTTAGCTTCATGATAATGCTCATAAAACACTGATAATAACCTAAAAATGAACTACAACGTTTTAGTTGCGACTTGTTTTTATTGCCTCAAAAAATTGATCAAACAAATATTCCGCATCATGGGGCCCCGGACTGGCTTCTGGGTGATATTGTACGGAAAATACATCTTTTCCTTTCACTTTTATACCAGCTACTGTATCATCATTAAGGTGTAAATGGGTAATCTCCAAATTTTGATTAGCCTCAGTTTCTTCCCTATCCACAGCAAAACCATGATTCTGCGACGTTATTTCACCTTTTCCGGTAACCAAATTGAGTATTGGATGGTTGATACCCCTATGACCGTTGTGCATTTTATATGTTGAAACGCCATTTGCCAAAGCCAGCACTTGGTGTCCCAAGCAAATTCCGAACAATGGCTTATTGGATTCCATCATCTCCTTTGTCGTAGAAATAGCATCTGTCAATGGTTCTGGATCACCGGGTCCATTGGAAATGAAATACCCATCTGGGTTCCATGCTTGTAAATCTTTAAATGGCGTGTTGTACGGAAATACTTTTATGTAAGCTCCCCTTTTGGCCAAGTTTCTAAGGATGTTTTTCTTGATGCCAATATCTAAAGCTGAAATTTTATATGTGGCATTCTCTTCACCATAGTAATAGGGTTCTGTGGTTGAAACTTTAGAAGCGAGTTCCAGCCCCTCCATACTAGGAACATTGGCCAACTCTATTTTAAGCGCTTCTATCTCATCAACCCTGGTGGAAATTAAAGCATTCATAGCTCCATTATCTCGTATATAGCTTACCAATGCCCTGGTATCTACATCAGAAATGGCAAAAAGATTGTTCTTGTCTAAAAATTCCAACAGACTCATATCCGCACTGGGGCGAGAATACTCATAGCTAAAGTTTTTTACAATAAGTCCGGCAATTTTGATCGAGTCTGATTCTACCTCGTCCACATTGGTTCCGTAGTTACCAATATGGGCATTTGTAGCTACCATCAACTGCCCAAAGTAGGATGGGTCCGTAAAAATTTCCTGATATCCTGTCATCCCAGTATTGAAACATACTTCGCCTACTGCGGTACCTTCTTTGTTCCCAATGGACTTGCCATAGAAAATTGTACCATCAGCCAACAATAACAGTGCTTTTTTCTTTGTGTGATATTTCATTGCGATTTTTAATTTCGAGTTTGACAAAAAAACATAAAAAAAGGATAAGTTTTCACTTATCCTTTTTTCAATAATACAATAGTTAATAACATATTGTTATTCTTCTGAATCATCCGCTGTTTTTGTTTCTGCAACTGGAGCGGCCGCTTCAACTTTTTTACCTCCACCTCTTCTACTTCTTCGTGTGGTTTTCTTGGCCGGTTTGCCAGCATTGTATACTTCGTTAAAATCAACCAACTCTATCATCGCCATATCGGCGTTATCGCCAAGACGGTTACCCAACTTGATGATTCTTGTATATCCTCCAGGCCTATCTCCAACCTTTTCAGCTACATTCCCAAACAATTCGGTAATGGCATACTTGTTTCTAAGATTGCTAAAAACAATCCTTCTGTTATGTGTACCTTTTTCTGTAGTCTGATTATTCTCGGCTTTAGCCTTGGTAATCAACGGCTCCACAAATTGCTTCAATGCTTTTGCTTTTGCAACCGTAGTGTTGATTCTTTTATGTTCTATTAGGGAACATGCCATATTGGCCAACATTGCCTTTCTATGGGCAGCTGTTCTTCCTAAGTGGTTAAATTTTTTTCCGTGTCTCATCTTTTTGTTTTATCATCTTGCTTCCTAACTCGCATCATTACGAGGAGCAAAATATGATTACTTAATCTTTGTCCAGTTTATATTTGGATAAATCCATACCAAACTGAAGACCTTTATTGATCACCAACTCTTCTAGTTCGGTCAATGATTTTTTACCAAAGTTTCTAAACTTCATTAAATCATTTTTGTTGAAGGAAACCAAATCTCCCAAGGTATCAACCTCAGCAGCTTTAAGACAGTTCAATGCCCTTACGGACAAGTCCATGTCTACTAGTTTGGTTTTCAACAATTGACGCATGTGCAATGATTCCTCATCGTACGTCTCTGTCTGCGCGATTTCATCAGCTTCCAATGTAATGCGCTCATCAGAGAACAGCATAAAGTGGTGAATCAAAACTTTAGCAGCTTCGGTCAACGCATCTTTTGGGTGAATTGAACCGTCAGTAACGATTTCGAAAACCAATTTTTCGTAATCGGTCTTTTGCTCTACCCTAAAATTTTCGATGCTATATTTTACATTCTTAACTGGGGTGTAAACAGAATCAACCGCAATGCTTCCTAATGGGGCATTGGATTTTTTGTTTTCCTCAGCTGGAACATATCCACGTCCTTTTTCAATAATAACCTCTAGGTTAATACTTACTTTAGGATCCATGTTACAGATAACCAAATCTGGATTTAGTACTTGATACCCAGAGATGAATTTTTGAAAATCTCCGGCTGTCAATTGTTCTTTTCCACTTACGGAAACAGAAACTGTTTCGCTTTCAACATCATCAATCTGTCTTTTGAAACGAACCTGCTTAAGATTCAATATCATTTCTGTAACGTCTTCAACAACGCCAGGAATAACAGAAAATTCATGTTCAACTCCATCTATACGAACAGAAGTAATTGCAAAACCTTCCAAAGAGGAAAGTAAGACTCTTCTTAGCGCATTTCCAACTGTTAATCCGTAACCGGGTTCCAAAGGGCGAAATTCAAATTTCCCTTCGAAATCGGTTGAATCTATCATTATAACTTTATCGGGCTTCTGAAAATTTAGTAATGCCATATTGGATTAATGTTGATTTTATTTAGAGTATAACTCGACGATTAATTGTTCCTTGATATTTTCAGGAATCTGCATTCTTTCTGGAACGGTTACAAAAGAACCTTCTTGTTTTTCAGTATTCCAGGTAATCCATTCGTAAACGCTACTGTTGTTAGCTAACGAATCTAATATTGCTTGAACAGATTTAGATTTCTCTCTAACTCCAACCACATCTCCTGGTTTTAAAGAATAAGAAGGAATATTTACAATCTCTCCGTTTACAATGATATGCCTATGAGAAACCAATTGTCTTGCTCCACTTCTTGTAGGAGAAAGTCCCATTCTATAGACTACGTTGTCCAAACGGGATTCACACAACTGAAGCAAAACCTCACCGGTCACTCCTTTGCTTCTGTTTGCTTTTTCAAATAGGTTTCTAAATTGTTTTTCCAAAATACCATAGGTATACTTGGCTTTTTGCTTCTCCATCAACTGGACAGCATATTCAGACTTTTTTCCACGACGTCTGTTATTACCGTGTTGTCCTGGAGGGTAACTTTTCTTTTCGAAGGCTTTATCGTCTCCGAATATCGCTTCTCCAAATTTTCTAGCGATTTTTGATTTTGGTCCTGTGTATCTTGCCATCTTCTTTAAATTGGAAAGTGCGATTATGAATTAAGGCTTATCCTTCGATAATCTATAAAGCACTTTCGTGAAGACCCTAATGGGCCGATTTATTAATAATTAAACTCTTCTTCTTTTTGGTGGTCTACATCCATTGTGTGGAAGTGGGGTAACATCAACTATTTCCGTTACCTCTATACCAGCATTGTGAATAGAACGGATAGCAGATTCTCTACCATTTCCCGGTCCTTTTACATATACTTTCACTTTTCTTAGACCTGCTTCATGTGCAACTTTAGCACAATCCTCAGCTGCAACTTGAGCTGCATAAGGTGTGTTCTTTTTAGAACCTCTAAAACCAAGTTTACCAGCAGATGACCAAGAAATTACATCTCCCTTTTTATTGGTCAAAGAAATAATGATATTGTTGAATGAAGCAGTAACATGGGCCTCCCCTGTAGATTCTACTATTACTTTGCGCTTCTTAGCTGTTTTAGTATTTGCCTTTGCCATAATACCTACCTATTATTTAGTTGCTTTCTTCTTGTTGGCAACCGTTTTTCTTTTTCCTTTTCTTGTCCTAGAGTTGTTCTTGGTACGTTGTCCTCTTAGTGGCAATCCAGATCTGTGACGAATTCCACGGTAACAACCTATATCCATCAAACGTTTGATGTTCAATTGTGTTTCTGAACGAAGTTCACCTTCAATTGTGTAAGAGGAAACAGCATCCCTGATTCTTCCTATTTCTTCATCATTCCAATCCGAAACTTTAGTATCCTCGCTTACTTGGGCCTTCTCTAAAATCTCTTGTGCTCTACTTTTACCAATTCCGTAAATGTAGGTGAGTGAAATAACTCCACGCTTTTGTTTAGGTATATCTACACCTGCGATTCTTGCCATAATTACCCTTGTCTTTGTTTAAATCTAGGATTCTTTTTGTTGATTACGTATAATCTGCCTTTTCTGCGAACTATTTTGCATTCGGCGCTTCTCTTCTTTATTGATGCTCTTACTTTCATCGTATTAGTATCTGTAAGTAATTCTTGCTTTTGTTAAATCGTATGGGCTCATTTCAAGCTTCACCTTGTCGCCGGGAAGCAATTTGATATAATGCATACGCATTTTCCCAGAGATATGTGCCGTAACAACATGCCCGTTTTCTAATTCTACTCGGAACATTGCATTTGATAATGCTTCTATTATTGTTCCGTCTTGTTCTATTGCTGGCTGCTTTGCCATAAATTAAGCTACTTTTCTATTTTTTCCGGTTTTCATCAAACCATCATAATGTCTGTTCAACAAATATGAATTTACTTGTTGTACCGTGTCTATTGCAACACCTACCATAATCAATAGCGATGTACCTCCATAGAACAGCGCCCAACCTGCCTGCACATCCATCAACTTTACAACTACTGCAGGCAATACTGCCAATAGTGCCAAGAAAACAGAACCAGGTAATGTGATTAAGGACATAATTTTATCCAAATAATCCCCGGTTTCCTTACCAGGTCGTATTCCAGGAATAAATCCACCGCTTCTTTTCAAATCATCGGCCATTTTGTTCGTAGGAACTGTAATAGCCGTATAGAAATAGGTAAAGATGATTATCAGTACTGCAAATAGTATATTGTAAGCCAAACCAAAGATATCTGCAAACTGAACTTCCATCCATTGACCAACAGCTGTATTATTGAATGTTCTACCCAATAAACTTGGGGCAAACATAATTGCTTGTGCAAAAATAATAGGCATTACGCCTGATGCATTCAACTTTAATGGGATATATTGTCTAGACCCCATAACGTTCTTTTCATAACCTCCCGATGCAGTCCTTCTAGCATACTGTACCGGAATTTGTCTTATTGCCATTACCAAAAGGACACTGGCCAATATCACCAAGAACCAAATGATCACTTCTATAAGGATAAACATGATGCCTCCCGTATTGTTGGCTGTTCTAGAAATAAATTCCTGAACAAATGATTGTGGTAATGTGGCTATAATACCAATCATAATCAATAAAGAAATACCGTTTCCAATACCTTTATCTGTAATTTTTTCTCCCAACCACATAGCAAACACACATCCTGTAACCAATATGATTACTGCCGGAATTATGAAGTCCGGGCCTTTTCCCAAAACAAAGGCACTATCTGGAACACCAAGTGCACCCAGACCGAACAAGTATGCAGGGGCTTGAACAATACAGATAGCAATGGTCAGCCATCGCGTAATCTGATTTATTGTCTTTCTACCACTTTCTCCTTCTTTCTGTAATTTTTGCAAATAGGGAATAGCGATTCCCATTAGCTGAACTACAATAGAAGCAGAGATATATGGCATAATACCCAATGCAAAAACAGAAGCATTTGCAAAAGCCCCACCGGTAAAAGCATTAAGAATACCCAAAATACCTTGTTCAGTATTAGAGGTTAATTGCGCCAATTGGGAAGTATCAATACCTGGAAGTACCACTTGGGCACCGAAACGATAAACCAATAACAGCCCTAACGTAATAAGTATACGCTGTCTTAGTTCTTCAATTTTCCAAATATTTGATATGGTCTCAATAAATTTCTTCATGCTATTTTCCTTATAAACTTATTGCTTCACCTCCTGCGGCTTCAATTGCTGCTTTAGCAGAAGCAGTAAATTTATGTACTGAAATCTTAAGAGGTGCCTTTAATTCACCATTTCCTAAAATTTTCACCAAATCATTCTTATGTGCCAATCTGTTCTCAACAAGAATATCCAAGGTCACTTCCTTTTTAAGGGTACCATTGTCCACCAATTCTTGCAATTTGCTTAAATTGATACCCTGATATTCTTTTCTGTTGATGTTCTTAAAACCAAATTTAGGAACACGACGTTGCAAAGGCATTTGTCCACCTTCAAAACCAATCTTTTTGGAATATCCAGATCTAGACTTTGCACCTTTATGCCCTCTTGCGGCAGTTCCGCCTTTACCAGAGGCTTGACCTCTTCCTAAGCGTTTTCCATCTCTGTTAACAGCGCCTTCTGCTGGTTTAAGATTATGTAAATCCATGTACCGTTATATTTTAAGCTTCCTCAGTGGAAACCAAGTGTTTTACCTTATTTATCATTCCAAGGATATTAGGCGTTGCATCATGCTCCACAACATGCCCAATCTTGCGCAAACCTAGAGCTTCCAAAGTCCTTTTTTGGTTTTGGGTTCTCTTAATAGCGCTCTTTACTTGTTTAACCTTAATCTTTGACATAATATCCTCTTATTTATCCCTTAAAGACTTTTTCTAAAGAAATACCTCTTTGGTTAGCTACTGTTTGTGCTCCTCTTAATTGTAAAAGCGCATCAAAAGTGGCCTTAACAACATTATGGGGATTGGAAGAACCTTGTGATTTTGACAGTACATCATGTACTCCCACTGCTTCCAATACTGCTCTAACCGCACCACCTGCAATAACTCCCGTACCATGAGATGCTGGCTGAATGTATACTCGTGCACCACCGTACTTTCCTTTCTGCTCATGAGGAAGCGTTCCTTTGTTCAAAGGAATTCTTATTAAATTCTTTTTAGCATCTTCAATAGCTTTGGCAATAGCTGTAGCAACTTCCTTAGATTTTCCTAAACCATGACCTACCACACCATTCTCATCACCAACAACAACAATTGCCGAAAAACCGAATGCTCTACCACCTTTGGTAACTTTTGTAACCCTTTGGACACCAACCAAACGATCTTTCAACTCCAGTCCACCTGGCTTTACTGTTTCTACGTTTTTGTATTTCTGGTACATAGTTTATTTAGAATTTAAGTCCTGCTTCTCTAGCTCCTTCAGCCAATGATTTAACCCTGCCGTGGTAAAGGTTTCCCCCTCTATCAAAAGCCACTGTTTCAAAACCTAGTTTTGCAGCTTTCTCTGCAATTGCTTTACCTACTTGGCTTGCAATTTCAATTTTTGTTCCTTTTGCATCTACGTCTTTATCCCTTGATGATGCAGCAGCCAATGTGACACCATTTTCATCATCAATCAATTGAGCGTATATCTCTTTATTACTTCTGAAAACAGACAATCTTGGTCTTGTTTCAGTACCAGCAGAAACTTTTCGTATTCTTCTTCTGATTCGTAATTTTCTTTCGGTCTTAGATAATCCCATCTTGTTACTTATTATGCTGATTTACCGGCTTTTCTTCTTAACTGTTCACCTACAAACTTGATTCCTTTTCCTTTGTAAGGCTCTGGCTTACGGAAAGCTCTAATCTTGGCGGCCACCTGACCCACCAATTGCTTGTCATGAGACGTTAATTTTATTATTGGGTTTTTCCCTTTTTCAGAAATAGCTTCAATCTTAACTTCTGAAGCAATATTCATTACAATGTTATGAGAGAAACCTAAAGCCAAATCCAATTTTTGCCCCTGATTGCTTGCTCTGTAACCTACACCGACCAATTCAAGTTCTTTGGTCCAGCCTTTAGAGACTCCTTCAACCATATTCAAAATCAAGGACCTGTACAGCCCATGCTTGGCTTTATGTTCTTTGGAATCTGAAGGTCTCGCCACATGTACACTTCCATCTTCAACCTTAACCGTAACCCCTGAAAACTCCTGGGACAACTCTCCCAACTTACCTTTAACGGTAACTACATTCTCGTTCACTTCTACAGTGACTCCATCAGAAATTGTAATTGGATTGTTACCTATTCTAGACATTTTTTTTCTCTTTACTCAATTAATAAACGTAGCACAAAACTTCGCCACCTACGTTATCTTGCTTAGCTTGCTTGCTTGTCATAACACCATGGGACGTTGATATAATAGCAACACCCAAGCCGTTAAGAACTCTTGGCAATTCGTCTGAACCAGAATATTTACGTAGTCCAGGTTTACTTACCCTTTGCAATTTTTTGATAACCGGCTCTTTGGTAAACTTATCATACTTCAAGGCAATTTTAATGTTCCCTTGAACTTTGTTATCCTCGAACTTGTAGCTCAAAATATATCCTTGATCGAACAATATTTTGGTAATCTGTCTTTTTAGATTGGAAGCGGGAATATCCACTACCCTATGACCTGCACTACTGGCATTTCTAATTCTGGTCAAATAATCTGAAATTGGATCTGTAAGCATTTCTTTTCTTTATCTGTTTACCAACTTGCTTTTTTAACTCCTGGAATCAAGCCTTGATTGGCCATTTCCCTAAAAGTAACCCTAGATATACCAAATGTTCTCATATATCCTCTTGGTCTTCCAGTCAATTTGCAACGGTTTCGCATACGTACTGGAGATGCGTTTTTTGGAAGCTTTTGTAAAGCTTCATAATCACCTGCTTCTTTAAGAGCTTTTCTCTTTTCAGCATATTTTGCTACCGTCTTAGCCCTTTTTACCTCACGGGCTTTCATTGATTCCTTAGCCATAATTAGTTCTTTTTAAAGGGTAATCCCAGTTCGGTTAACAATGATTTTGCTTCTTTATCTGTTTCCGCAGAAGTAACGAATGTAATATCCATACCATTAATTCTGTTGATTTTATCAATATTGATTTCTGGGAATATGATTTGCTCGGTAACACCAAGGTTATAATTTCCTCTTCCGTCAAAACCTGTAGCTTTTATTCCTTGAAAGTCACGTACCCTAGGAAGTGCAGATGTAATCAATCTGTCTAAAAATTCATACATTTTTTCTCCCCTAAGAGTCACCTTGGCACCAATTGGCATACCCTTTCTTAATTTAAAGGAAGCAACATCCTTTTTAGAAAGAGTGGCAATAGCCTTTTGGCCCGTAATATTTGTCAACTCATCAACCGCGTGATCAATAAGCTTTTTGTCAGATACAGCAGCACCAACCCCACGGCTAACAACTATCTTTTCCAACTTTGGAACTTGCATTACGTTTTTGTAACCAAATTCTTCAGACAATGCTTTTACAACACGTTCTTTATATTCTGTCTTTAATCTTGGAATGTAACTCATAACTAAATTACTTCATTGGATTTTTTCGCAAATCTAACTTTCTTTCCATCTCTCACTTCATAACCTACTCTTGTGGTCTCTCCAGATTTTGGATCGATCAACGAAAGGTTAGAGATATGGATAGGAGCTTCCTTTTTAACAATTCCACCCTGAGGGTTTTTTGCACTTGGCTTTTCGTGTTTAGAAACCATATTGGCTCCTTCTACAATAGCTTTGTTGTTTTCACGGTCAAGCTGAAGTATTTTACCTTCAGTGCCTTTGTGGTCTCCCGCAACGACTCTTACCGTATCCCCTGTTTTTATTTTCAACTTCATCTTTCTGATATTTCTTTTAAAGCACCTCTGGGGCTAATGAAACAATCTTCATGAACTGTTTGTCCCTAAGCTCTCTGGCAACTGGTCCAAAAACCCTAGTTCCTCGCATTTCACCTGTAGGATTCAATAACACACATGCGTTGTCATCAAAACGGATGTAAGAACCATCTGGTCTTCTTACCTCTTTTTTTGTACGAACCACAACAGCTGTTGAAACAGAACCTTTTTTTATGGTACCATTGGGAGCAGCTTCTTTAACAGTAACTACAATCTTATCTCCCAACGAAGCATATCTTCTTTTTGTTCCTCCAAGCACACGAATGGTCAAAACTTCTTTAGCCCCCGTGTTGTCCGCAACCTTTAATCTAGATTCTTGCTGTAACATAATTATTTAGCTCTTTCAAGGATTTCAACCAGTCTCCAACATTTAGTCTTACTCAATGGTCTTGTTTCCATTATTTTAACGGTGTCGCCTTCTTTGCAATCATTCTTTTCGTCATGGGCAACATACTTTTTGGTCTTCAAAACGAACTTACCGTACATAGGGTGCTTTACACGCTTTACCTCAGAAACCACTATTGATTTCTCCATTTTGTTGCTGGTAACAACCCCTATTCTTTCTTTTCTTAAATTTCTTTTTTCCATAAGGCAGAACCAATTATTGTAATTCCCTTTTTGTTAATTCTGTTGCAAGTCTTGCCACCGTCCTTCTCGTTTTTCTTATTTGTAAAGGATTTTCCAAAGGAGTAACTGAATGCGCCACTTTCAGGTCAGCGTGTTGTTTTTTCTGTTCAGCTAACCTTTCTTTTAGCTCTTCAATTGAAAGTTCTTTTATCTCTGATTGTTTCATCTTCTTCTCAATTAAAAATTAAGCGGAATAATCCCTTGCTACGATAAACTTGGTTTTCACAGGTAATTTTTGTGCGGCAAGTCTTAACGCTTCCTTTGCAATATCCATTGGAACTCCAGCTACCTCAAACATGATTCTTCCAGGCTTAACAACGGCTACAAAATATTCCGGAGCACCTTTTCCTTTACCCATACGTACTTCTAGAGGCTTCTTAGTGATAGGCTTGTCTGGAAATATTTTAATCCACAGTTGGCCTTGTCTTTTCATATACCTTGTCGCAGCAATACGCGCAGCTTCTATCTGACGGGAGGTAATGAAGTGTGAATCCAAGGATTTGATACCAAACATTCCATTGGAAAGCTGGTGTCCTCTTTGAGAGTCTCCTTTCATACGTCCCTTCTGGGCCTTACGAAATTTTGTTCTTTTTGGCTGTAACATTTTACCTTTACTTTATCTTATTACTTTCTACGACGTTGTGGTTTTTTACCATCTTGTTTGCCGCCTTTTCCTTGACTTTTGGACAATCCTACTAACGGGGAAAGTTCTCTCTTACCATAAACCTCACCTTTCATTATCCAAACTTTGATACCCAATCTTCCGTAAGTAGTATGCGCTTCATGCAAAGCATAATCTACATCTGCACGGAAAGTTGATAATGGAATCCTTCCTTCTTTGTAAGACTCTGAACGTGCCATTTCAGCTCCATTCAAACGTCCAGAAATCTGAATCTTAATACCCTCTGCATTCATGCGTATTGCAGCTGCAATAGCCATTTTGATGGCTCTTCTATATGAAATTCTACTTTCAATTTGCCTTGCAACACTTGCAGCTACCAAATTGGCATCAAGCTCAGGTCTCTTGATTTCGTGAATATTGATTTGAACTTCTTTACCAGTAATTTTTTTGAGCTCTTCTTTAAGCTTATCAACTTCCTGACCTCCTTTACCGATAATAATACCTGGTCTTGCTGTGGTAATAGTAATGGTAATAAGTTTTAAAGTCCTTTCAATAATAACCCTAGACACACTTGCTTTTGCCAAACGTGCATGGATATATTTTCTTATTTTATCATCCTCAGCCAGCTTATCGCCGTAATCTTTACCACCGTACCAGTTGGATTCCCATCCTCTGATAATTCCTAAGCGATTTCCTATCGGATTGGTTTTCTGTCCCATATTATACTCTAGCTTTGAACGTTGTTGTTAGATTCCAAAACCATGGTAACATGATTGGAACGTTTTCTAATTCTGTGTGCTCTACCTTGGGGTGCTGGGCGCAATCTTTTCAACATAGTACCACCATCCACACGGATTTCCTTTATATAAAGGTCTGCATCTTCAATACTTGCATCCTCATTCTTAGCTTCCCAGTTAGCAATTGCAGAAAGTAAAAGTTTCTCCAACTTTCTAGAAGCTTCTTTAGAATTGAACTTTAAAATTGCAAGTGCCATTTCTATCTGCTTCCCTCTGATCAAGTCAGCTACTAAACGCATCTTTCTTGGTGAAGTAGGGCAGTTGTTAAGCTTTGCAAAAGCAAGCTGCTTTTTTTCTTCTTTCAACCTTTCGGCCATTTGTTTTTTTCGAACTCCCATAGCTTACTTACTTTTTTCCTTTGTTTTTAGCTCCTGCATGACCTCTAAAGGATCTTGTAGGTGAAAATTCTCCAAGCTTGTGACCTACCATGTTTTCAGTTACGTAAACAGGAACAAATTGTCTCCCATTATGTACCGCTATGGTTTGCCCTACGAAATCCGGTGTTATCATTGAGGCCCTAGACCATGTTTTGATTACCGTTTTCTTACCTGAATCTATATTATTCTGGACTTTCTTTTCCAGACTATGATGAACGTAAGGTCCTTTTTTTAATGAACGTGCCATTTGCTTTTACTTTTATTTCTTTCTACGTTCTATGATATATCTATTTGTGTCTTTTGTCTTAGAACGAGTTCTAAATCCTTTAGCAGGAATACCGTTCTTAGATCGAGGATGACCTCCAGAAGCCCTTCCTTCACCACCACCCATTGGGTGATCGACAGGGTTCATGGCTACCGGTCTAGTTCTTGGCCTTCTACCCAACCATCTGCTCCTACCTGCTTTACCAGACACTAACAATTGGTGGTCGGAGTTGGAAACCGCACCTATAGTAGCCAAACAGTTGGCCAATATCATACGTGTTTCACCAGATGGTAGTTTAATCGTAACGAACTTTCCATCCTTTGCCATTAACTGAGCAAAAGTACCTGCGCTTCTTGCCATAACAGCACCTTGACCAGGTCTTAATTCGATACAAGAAATAATAGTACCCAATGGAATCTCACTTAAAGGAAGTGCATTTCCTATTTCTGGAGCAGATTTAGTACCAGAAGAAATCTTCTGACCTACCTGCATTCCATTTTGGGCAACCACATATCTCTTCTCGCCATCTTTATATTCAACTAGCGCGATGAATGCAGTTCTATTAGGATCGTATTGTATTGAAACAATAGTAGCATCAATACCTTGCTTATCTCTTTTAAAGTCGATAACACGATACCTTCTTTTATGACCACCACCTCTGTGCCGTATGGTCATTTTTCCTTGACTGTTCCTACCGCCAGACTTTTTTAACGGAGCAAGTAAACTTTTCTCCGGCTTATCAGTAGTAATCGCGTCAAATCCGTTTACTACTCTAAAACGCTGTCCAGGGGTTATCGGTTTTAATTTTCTAACTGACATCTCTCGTCTTTATAGATTACTGTAAAAATCAATAATATCGCCTTCCGCCACATCTACAATTGCCTTTTTTAGGGCATTAGTCTTTCCGTGTTGGATTCCTGTTTTTGTATAACGACTTTTACGATTTGGACCATAGTTCATGGTACGTACTTTATCCACAGAAACACCATAGGTAGTCTCAACCGCTTCTTTGATCTGAAGTTTGTTGGCCTTAGGGTCAACATAGAAACCATAACGATTGAAAAGCTCGCTGTCCGCGGTCATTTTTTCCGTAATGATTGGTTTTATCAACACACTCATGATATTCTTATTTCTTTAGGTTCGATTCTATTCCTTCCAAAGCACTTTCAGTCAGCACTACCTTACCAGCATTAATAATCTTGTAAGTACTTAATTCTGAGCTTGTTACAACTTCGGAACGCTCCAAATTGCGCGACGACAAATATACATTATTATTTGAATCGCCCAACACTATAAGAGACTTTTTATTTTCTATTCCAAGAGAGGTCAAAAATGCTTTAAAATCTTTGGTTTTTGGCGCTTCAAAACTGAAGTCTTCAACAACAACCAAAGCCTTGTCTTTTGATTTTAATGTTAAGGCTGATTTTCTAGCCAAACGCTTAACATTTTTGTTCAATTTTTGTTGGTAATCTCTTGGTCTTGGACCAAAAATTCTACCACCACCTCTAAAAATAGGAGATTTAATACTACCAGCCCTTGCGGTACCAGTTCCTTTTTGTTTTTTAATCTTTCTGGTACTACCTACTATCTCAGCTCTTTCTTTAGCCTTATGGGTACCTTGTCTCTGGTGTGCCAAATATCGCTTAACATCTAAATAGATGGCATGCTCATTAGGCTCTATAGCGAAAACATCATCAGAAAGGTCAACCTTTCTTCCTGTTTCTTTTCCTTTAATATCTAAAACTGCAACCTTCATTACTTCTCAATTGTTACGTAAGCATTTTTGTGACCAGGAACACAACCTTTTACTACGATAAGGTTTTTGTCCGCAACCACTTTCAATACTTTCAAGTTTTGAACTGTCACTCTTCCTCCACCCATTCTACCTGCCATTTTCATTCCTTTGAAAACGCGAGCTGGGTATGATGCAGCACCAATGGAACCTGGAGCCCTAAGTCTGTTATGTTGACCGTGAGTCGCTTGACCCACACCGGCAAAACCATGTCTTTTAACAACACCTTGAAAACCTTTTCCTTTTGATGTACCAACTACATCCACAAATTCACCTTCTACAAAAAGGTCAACACTCAAAGTATCACCTAATTTGTATTCACCTTCAAAATCTCGGAATTCAACGACTTTCTTCTTTGGAGAAGCACCTGCCTTTTTAACATGACCTAGTTCAGCCTTGTTTGCACGTTTTTCTGCCTTGTCATCGAAACCAAGCTGAAGGGCACTGTACCCGTCAACCTCTTCGGTTCTGACTTGGGTAACCACGCATGGTCCAGCTTCAAGAACGGTGCATGGAATATTCTTTCCACTCTCGTCAAAGATGCTGGTCATACCGATTTTTCTACCTATTAACCCAGACATATATATAATTATTAATTGTTTACTTTTTGTTACGCCAATTTCTTGGCAAAAAAATTGGGTCAAGAAAATCCTCTGACCCAGATTTTTTTCTTTCTCCGTTTTTCCATTGCGAAACGCTCAGGACATGTCCACCACCTTATTAAGGCAGCAACTAATTATACTTTTATCTCAACCTCAACACCACTAGGAAGCTCAAGCTTCATAAGGGCATCAATGGTTTTTGATGAAGAGCTATAAATATCCAACAACCTCTTATAAGAACTCAATTGGAATTGCTCTCTTGATTTTTTGTTCACGTGAGGTGAACGCAAAACCGTAAATATCTTTTTGTGCGTTGGCAATGGAATTGGACCAGTAACCACAGCACCTGTTGTCTTAACTGTCTTCACAATCTTTTCAGCAGATTTATCCACCAAATTGTGATCGTAAGATTTAAGTTTTATTCTTATTTTTTGACTCATCTTGCTGAAAAATTAAGCGGTTACTCCTTTTACTGATTTTATAACTTCTTCTGCAATATTGGTAGGAGTTTCTGCATAGTGCGAAAATTCCATAGTAGAAGTAGCTCTACCAGAAGACAATGTTCTCAATGAAGTTACATAACCGAACATTTCTGATAATGGCACTTCACCTTTTACCACTTTAGAACCAGCTCTATCACTCATATCGCTAATGGTTCCTCTACGTCTGTTAAGATCCCCAACAATATCACCCATGTTTTCTTCAGGTGTTAACACCTCAATCTTCATGATAGGCTCCATCAATACGGACCTCGCAGATTTTGCAGCAGCTTTGTATCCCATTTTTGCAGCCAATTCAAAGGATAATGAATCCGAATCCACAGGGTGGAAAGAACCGTCCTTTAAAGTAACCTTCATACTATCCATTTCAAATCCGGCCAAAGGACCATTTTTCATGGCTTCTTTAAATCCTTTTTCTACTGATGGAATATATTCTTTAGGAATATTACCTCCTTTAATTGTGTTCACAAACTCTAATCCAACCACATCTTCACCAGCAGGCTCCATGGTAAATACAATATCTGCAAACTTACCTCGACCACCAGACTGCTTTTTGTAAACTTCTCTATGATCTGCAGATTGCGTAATCGCTTCCTTGTATTCAACCTGAGGCTGACCTTGGTTCACTTCAACCTTAAATTCGCGACGTAAACGGTCTACAATAATATCCAAGTGAAGCTCACCCATACCAGAAATAATAGTCTGACCAGATGCTTCATCAGTTTTTACCTGGAAGGTAGGATCTTCCTCGGCCAATTTAGCCAAAGACATTCCCAACTTATCCACATCAGCCTTAGTTTTAGGCTCAACCGCAATACCAATTACAGGATCAGGGAAATCCATACTTTCCAATACAATCGGATGTTTCTCAGCAGACATGGTATCCCCAGTCTTAATATCCTTAAATCCAACGGCAGCACCTATATCTCCAGCTTCTATGTAATCAATAGCATTTTGCTTATTTGAATGCATTTGATAAATACGGGAAATACGTTCTTTTTTACCTGAACGATTGTTCAAAATATATGAACCCGCGTCCAAACGACCAGAATATGCTCTAAAGAATGCCAAACGACCTACGAAAGGATCTGTAGCAATTTTAAATGCTAAGGCAGAAAATGGTTCTTTCGGATCAGGCTTTCTAGTAATTTCATTACCTGTATTTGGATCGGTACCAACTATATCATCCTTATCTATAGGTGATGGCAGGTAGCGACAAACAGCGTCCAACAAAAATTGAACTCCCTTATTTTTGAATGAAGAACCACATACCATAGGAATGATAGCTCTATCCATAACAGCAGCTCTAAGTGCAGCATGCACTTCCTCTTCAGTGATAGAATCTTCATCTTCGAAGAATTTCTCCATCAACTCCTCATCATATTCCGCAACTGCTTCAATCAAGGCAGCTCTATACTCCTTAACTTCAGCCTTCATTTCTTCAGGGATATCGATAACATCGAATGTAGAACCAAAGTTCTCATCGTGCCATACAATAGCTCTGTTTTTTGCCAGGTCAACAATTCCTTTAAAATCAGCTTCGTCTCCTATTGGCAATACAATTGGAACTGCATTGGAACCAAGCATAGTTTTCACCTGATTACAAACCATAAGAAAGTTAGATCCTTGACGGTCCATTTTGTTAACGAAACCAATACGTGGCACTTTATAGTTATCAGCCAATCTCCAGTTCGTTTCTGATTGTGGTTCCACACCATCAACAGCACTGAACAAAAAGACCAAACCATCCAATACACGTAGTGAACGATTCACCTCTACGGTAAAATCAACGTGACCTGGGGTATCTATTATATTAAAGTGGTATCCTTTAGCATCTGCCGTAGGCTTTCCGTTTTCTGTAGGGAATTCCCATGTACAAGTAGTTGCTGCAGAAGTAATGGTAATACCTCGCTCCTGCTCTTGCTCCATCCAGTCCATGGTTGCGGCGCCATCATGCACCTCACCTATTTTGTGACTTACACCTGTATAAAAAAGAATACGCTCCGTAGTAGTGGTTTTTCCAGCATCAATGTGTGCTGCAATACCAATATTCCTTGTATATTTTAAATCTCTTGACATTTTACCAACTAGAATCTAAAGTGAGAGAATGCTTTATTGGCTTCCGCCATCTTGTGAGTATCTACTCTTTTCTTAACCGCCGCGCCTTCTTCTTTGGCAGCAGCTAAAACTTCTGCAGCCAATTTTTGCGCCATGGATTTTTCATTACGTTTTCTAGCGTAACTGATCAACCATTTCATAGCTGTAGAAATCTTTCTATCTGGACGGATTTGCATTGGAATCTGAAATGTAGCTCCACCCACTCTTCTACTTCTTACTTCAACATGTGGCATTACATTGGAAAGAGCATCTTTCCATAACTCTAAAGCAGTTTTTTCTTCGTCAGTATTTTTCTCTTCAACGATGTCAATTGCATCATAAAAAACTTTGAAAGCTACTGATTTCTTACCATCCCACATCATCATGTTCACAAAACGTGTCACCAACTGATCGTTAAATCTTGGATCTGGCAACAATGGTCTTTTCTTCGCCTGTCTTTTTCTCATCTCTTCTTATTTTTTAGGACGTTTTGCACCGTATTTAGATCTACGTTGTGTTCTACCTGCAACACCTGCGGTATCCAATGCGCCACGGACGATGTGATATCTAACTCCTGGCAAATCCTTTACTCTTCCACCTCTAACCAATACTATCGAGTGCTCTTGGAGGTTGTGACCTTCACCAGGGATATATGCGTTAACTTCTTTACCATTTGTTAACCTCACCCTTGCAACTTTACGCATTGCAGAGTTAGGTTTTTTTGGTGTAGTCGTATAAACACGCGTACAAACCCCTCGTCTTTGAGGACACGAATCCAAAGCAGCCGATTTACTCTTCTTGGTAATTGTGACTCTTCCTTTTCGTACTAATTGTGAAATTGTTGGCATTAAAATTTCTATTAAAAATCAAAACAACCCTCGTTTTGAGGGCTGCAAATGTAGTGATATTTCGGAATAATTCAAATCTTGGCAGATTAAATTTACGATCTACCTTAAAAAACCAAAATGAATGCCAATAAATAAGATAAAAACACCTTGATAACGATAGGTTTACGAACTAAGCCCCACTTCTTTTTTTGTTTTACAATGTTCCACTGAAAGCTACTAAATTCACTAAACCGCTTTTACTTTTTAGGTCTACATTCTTTTTCTTTAAAAATTGTTTGATCTCCTTCTGGTGTTCCGTCCTAAACAAATCAACCAATTCCTTCTTACTCCTGCCCACATTAACAGGGGTGCCATTCTCAATTGAAATATAGTAGTCAATCTCATCCACAAAACGATGCGGAAAAGACACGGCATGTGATGTTTTTGCTTTTTTACCTTCCTTAAACAATTTTTTATTTCGTTCAAACAATTTGTAATCTCCCGTGGAGTACACCATTTTTAAATAACCGTACGACTTAACATCCCTATCATCAAGAAAGGCTGCATATGTAAATTTATCGTTCTTCATAGCACATGAGATTTCCGAATTCTTAAGCAGAGCTAGAGTTACTTCATTTTCAAGTTTGGATTTTTTAATCTCAAATTCGTCATTAAACGCATTGTACCTCATATACATTTTACTTTCTTCATCATTATTGAAGAAGATTGTCCCCAACACAAACTCATCCTCTAGGTATATGGACCCTTCAATATCGCTTAACTCTATTTTTTGTTCTATTCCCATATTGGCGAGTTTATCCCTCATTTGGCTATAAAAATTCTCAGACGCTGGATTGTTACCAAAATCAGGACCTATTCCCTGCAAACCTTTTTGGTATGAATTAATGACTCCTGGCTGAACGTTTGCACCCTGTTGTGCGAGTGAATTTGAAAAACACAATAAGACTGCAGATGCTAGTAAAATGACCCTCATAATAGCTATATATATATTAAGGTATAAATTACAAATTAAAATCGTCTTTTAACATGCATCCCAGATTTTTAACAAACAACAGGCGCAAATATCTCATTACCGCGAAATGTGTCTAAGCCCATCATTACAAACCACTTTTAACCCGATCATTAAACAGAAGAATTTGCGTTTAACGTAATTTTTAATGCCACAAATTGAAGAGTCGATAATTAACAAGAATCATTTTGACATTAACCCATTTACAAACACTGTCTTAAAAATTTAGTAAAATTAGTTTGGATTATTAACATGAAATTATGATTTTAGCGCCTAGCTAATTCAAATAATTTTAAAATGAGAACAAAACTTAATGGATTGTTAACGCTGTTATTGGCGTTTGTTGTGCAAATTTCGTTTGCACAAGACAAGACGATTTCAGGTAATGTTACGGATTCCGATGGACTTCCGTTGCCTGGGGTTAACATTGTCGTTGAAGGTACCACTAACGGTACTCAAACAGATTTTGATGGAAACTATGCTATTAGTGCAAGTCAAGGTCAAGCACTACTTTTTACTTACATAGGGCAAAAACCCGCGAGAAGGACTGTTGGCGCTGAGAACGTAATTAACGTTCAGATGCAGGAGGACGCTCAAGCTCTTGAAGAAGTAGTTGTTACGGCTCTTGGTATCAAAAGAGAGAAACAAGCATTGGGTTATGCAGTAACGGAAGTAGGTTCCGAAGATCTTGAACAACGCCCAGAAGGTGATGTTGCTCGTGTACTTCAGGGAAAAGCTTCAGGTGTACAGATTACTCAACAAAGTGGTCTTTCAGGTTCTGGTACAAATATTATTATTAGAGGTCAAACAACTTTTAGTGGTAGTAACCAAGCACTGTTTATTGTTGACGGTGTTCCTTTCAGTACCGATACTAACCCTTCAGGAAGAAACGGATCCCGCCAAGATTTTGTAAATGGTAACAACGGTTCCAGTAGATTCTTGGATTTAGATCCAAACAGTATAGAAAGCGTTAACGTTCTTAAAGGACTTGCCGCTGCTACGCTTTACGGTTCACAAGGACGTAACGGGGTTATCTTGATAACTACTAAAGGTGGTTCAACTCAACAAGGACCCAAGAAAACAGAAATCACTGTTAACTCTTCTATGTTCTTCAACGAGATTGCATCACTTCCAGATTACCAAGATGTTTATGGTAATGGATTTGACCAGTCTTTTGGATGGTTCTTCAGTAACTGGGGACCAGCGTTTGCAAGAGATGGAGCATCAGGATACGCAAATCAAGCGGCTATTGATGACAACGCAACCCTTGCACACCCTTATTCAACTTCCACTGCAGCTATTCAAGCGTCATTCCCTGAATTTCAAGGAGCTCGTTACGATTGGAGACCATATAACAGTGTTAGGGACTTCTTCAAAACAGGAACAGTTGCAAATACTTCTGTTAACGTAAGAGGAACTTCTGACGATGGAAAGGTTGGATACAACATGAACTATGGTTACTTAAAAGATAACGGTTTTACTCCTAACAACAGTGTAACAAGAAATACGCTTTCTGTTGGTGGTCGTGCAATTTTAAGTAATAAGTTTACCGTAAATGGTACTTTAAACTTTGCAAGAACCAAATTTGTTTCACCTCCTGTTGCATTAAGCCAGGGTAACGGTGCTACAGGTACAGGTTCTTCTGTATTTGGTGACCTTTGGTTTACTCCAAGAAGTATCGATATTCAAGGACTTCCATTCCAAGATCCTATTACGGGTGGTAGTGTTTACTACAGACAGAACAACTCTATTCAGCATCCTCTTTGGACTGTTAACAATGCAGAGACAAACCAAGAGACTAATAGGGTATTTGGACAGGCTACTGTTCAATATGAGATAAATGACAACCTTAACATTATATACCGTGCCGGTATAGATGTTTATAGTGAGAGTAACACTAACTTCCAAAATAAAGGAGGTATCAACAGTAACTCTGGTGATGTTAGATTGGCAAGTGGTATTTATGAAACTTGGAACAACACCAACACTATTTGGGACCACAACCTTGTTTTGAACGGGGATTATGATATCACCGAAAAAATTGGTTCTACTTTCAACGTAGGAGCAACTACAAGAAGAGAAGTATTCGATCAAAATGGTGTTGCCAGTGATGGTCAGCAAGTATTTGGAGTGTTGAGACACTTTAACTTCTTGAATCAAAATGAAATCCAAACATTTACAGAAAGAAATATTGCTGGGGTGTATGCACAAGCGGATTTTGATTATGACAGCTTCCTATATTTAACACTAGCTGGAAGAAATGACTGGGTATCTAACTTTTCAACAGAAAACCGTTCTCAGTTCTATCCTTCTGCAAGTGTCTCTTTTATACCAACTGCGGCAATTGATGGTCTTAAGTCAGAAAATGTACTTAACTACTTGAAGATTCGTGGTGGTATCGGAGTTTCTGCAAACTTTGATGGTACTTCTGCCTATCCAATCGCAAGTACTTTAATATTGGACACTCAGGATTCTCAAGATGCTACAGGTACAAACATTGTAACCAATACTACTGGTGTTAGACTTGGTAACCCGAATCTACAACCAGAAACATTGGAAGAAATAGAAGTTGGTATAGAATCTAGATGGTGGGACAGCAGAATTACATTGGATGCTTCTGTTTACCAAAGAAAGACCAATGATTTGATTTTGGACAGACCTCTAGATCCTGCTACTGGATTTACTGTTACTGCTACCAACATTGGAGAGATAGAGTCTGAAGGTGTTGAGGTTGACTTAGGTGTTAATTGGATACGTGCAAAAGAAGAAGGTGGTTTTGATTGGAGCACCAACTTAAACTTCACGGCATACGAAACTACCGTGGTTGACTTAGGTCTTGATACAGATCAAGTTGTTTATTCTGGTTTTTCAAACTTGGGTAATGCTGCAATTGAAGGTGAAGCGCTAGGTGTATTCTTTGGAAGTAAGATTCTAAGAGATGCCAATGGAGATTTTGTAGTAGGTGCTGACGGTAACTATGTTCAAGATCCAACAGATGGTATCATTGGTGATCCTAATCCAGATTGGGTAGCAAACGTTAGAAACACACTTTCTTACAAAAACTTTACTTTAGGCTTCCAGTGGAACTATACTCAAGGTGGTGATGTTTATTCTTCAACTATTTCAACTTTATTGGGTAGGGGATTGATTACTGAAACTATTGATAGAGAAAACACCTTTATACTTCCAGGTGTTGACGCCAACGGAAATACAAACAATTTACAGATTAACAACTCCACCTATTTCTTTAGTAACCTTTTATTTGGTCCTAGTGAATTGCAGGTGTACGATGCTACTTCCGTTAGATTGCAAGAAGCTTCCTTTAGCTATAGTTTGCCATCTAAATTCTTGGATAAAACTCCATTTGGGGCGCTTACGTTCACGGTATCTGGTAACAACCTTTGGTACAGAGCTGTAAATACTCCTAAGGGTGCGAATTTTGATCCTAACACTAGTGGTACTGGAGTTGGTAATGGATTCGGTTTTGACTTTATCAACGGGCCAAGCTCAAGAAGGTACGGATTAAGTGTAAAAGCATCATTCTAAGAATAATAACTATGAAAATAATGAAAAATATAAACAGATATTTGACTTTGACGGTCTTAGGAGGATTGCTTGCATTTACCTCTTGTGAGACTACGGAGCTTGACATTACGGCGAATCCAAATGCCCTTACTCCGGATCAGGCCAGTGTCGACTTCTTCTTAAACTCAATCCAAGAGGATTTTGTAAGACAATTTGAAGGAGATGCCGATTTTGACCTAAATGACAACTTTCAATCAGGTGGTAATACCACAGGTGATGGATTCAACGAGTTAGGTATGGAACTTACTCGTATTGTTAATATGAATGGTAGAAACTATACAAGTGTCTACCAGGACAGTGATATGAACGATGAATGGATCAATGCCTACAGAGGTATTCTTGCAGATATTCGTGCAATGCAACCTTTGGCTGAAGAAGCTGTGCAAACTAGACATTTAGGTATTGCCCAATTTATTGAGGCTTACCTTATGATTAGCATGGTGGATTTCTTCGGTGATGTTCCTTATTCTGAAATCATTCAAGGAGAAGAGCAGAATTTCAATCCAGCTGTAGATTCAGGTGCAAGCATTTACGATGCCATGTTGCTTCTTTTGGATGATGCAATTGCTAATTTCAATAGCACTCCATCTGCAGACCCGGCTGTTGATTTCTTTTACGGGAATGATTATGACAAATGGGAAAGAGCTGCCAATACGCTTAAACTTAAAATCTATGTTCAACGTAGATTGGTAGATTCAGGTGCAGCGGCTAGTTTTAACGCCATCATTGCAAGTGGAAACTATATCCAGGATTCTGCAGACGATTTTGTTTACAACTGGTCAGCAACAAGTGCTACACAACCAGATGCAAGACATCCAAGATATGGTATTAACTACCAAGCAGCAGGTGCTGGAGAATATATGTCTAACTGGCTAATGAGCCTAATGGATACAACTGGTGATCCACGAACTAGATATTATTTCTACAGACAAACACCGGCAGTTCCAGGTGCAGGAGAAATCCCACCTAACGAAGAATTGTTGAACTGTTCTTTAGAAACACCTCCACAGCATTATATAGATGCAGGTTTTGGCGGAGATTTCTGTTACCTTCCAAACGGTTTCTGGGGTAGAGCTCACGGTGAAGCTGATGGTATTCCACCAGATGGATTATTGCGTACAACTTACGGAACATACCCTGTTGGTGGTCAGTTTGATGATGATAGCTTAAGCGCACTTACCGTTGGCGGTGGTGGTGCCGGAACAGGGGTAACTAACCTATTGACTGCTTTTGGAGTAGACTTCATGCAAGCTGAGATGGCCATGGTAGCTGGCAATATGCCCGCTGCAAGAACCTTCTTGTTAGATGCGTTTGATAAGTCCGTAGCTAAAGTACAAGGCTTTCTTGTTGGTAGAGAAGGTGGTGCAGATACCTCTTTTGAGCCAGCGCCTGGTGACATTACAGCCTATAGAAATACTATTGGTGCCAATTTTGATGCAGCTGATGATAATGGAAAATGGAATGTAATGGCAGAGCAATACTGGATAGCACATTTTGGTAACGGTGTTGAGCCATACAACTTCTACAGAAGAACAGGTTTTCCAACAACACTTCAGCCAAATCTTGAGCCAGATCCAGGTGTCTTTATCAGATCCATGTACTACCCAGCAAATGCGGTAAACAACAACTCTAATATCACTCAAAAAGCAGACCAAACCGTACCTGTATTTTGGGATACTGGAAGTGTACCTGCGGCCAATTAAAAAAGAGCAATGAACATAAAACAAAAATTCATGAAAAATTATAAAATCTATATACTTTTTGCCTTAGCTGGTATATTTGTCACTTCATGTTCCGAAGATGATAAAGTTACTATCGATGTGCAAAATACGGTTACCAGTGGTGCTGTACTAAGAACTATTGCCCAGACAGGTACCGCATGGGATGTGCTTGATGACACAGAAGCTTATTCTGTTGAAGTAGAAGTTCAAGATGCTGAAGATGGTGCATTACTTTCAGAGGTTAGGGTTTATGTGGACTTGGTAGACAATACTGAGGCTGTAATAACCGATCCAGCTGAAACCTTAATCGCTACTTTACCAGCTTCCGCTTTTTCTACAGGAGCCAATGGCTTTCCAAGGAGTACGTACAACACCACCCTTAGTGAAATAGCTTCTACCCTAGGATTATCTTTGGGTGACTATAACTGTGGTGACCAGTTTAATGTGCGTATGGAATTGGCACTTACAGATGGTAGAATGTTTACTGATACTGATGCAACAGGAAATGTATCTGGAGGATCTTTCTTTTCTTCTCCTTATGCTTATAGAATTTCTTTGATTGCTCCACTTCCAAATGATGATTTGTATACTGGTCAATACCAGCTTACAACCGTAACCAATGGAATTTATGGTGTAGCGGACTACGCAGATGGTGTGTACACTTTAGAGTCCGTTAATAACACAACTAAGGTTATTAAAGATGTAACAACGTTTGTTGCTTTTGGAGGTTTCGGTCCTGTAGATGTAGAATTTGAATTGGTTTGTGGTGAAATAATCATGAAACCTGCACAAGGTGTAGGCGCTGGTTGTAATGCTACAATTCAAAGTGGTCCTGCAAACGTAAATGCAACTTATGACTTGATGAACCCAGATGATAGTGATTTCCTTTTGAATTTCACATCTGATGAGACAGCAGATTGTACAAATTCTGTTCAAGCGGCTGTTAGGCTTACAAAAGTTTAATACGTTTACAAGTTTATTTTTATATCAAGAGAGAGGTTTTTTTAACCTCTCTCTTTTTTCTTATATATATATGCATCCTTTTTCTATTTTTGTTTAATTGTGTGCGCTATGAAAAAAATAATACTTACGCATATGTTGCTTTTGCAACTTATGTTCATTCTTATATACCCTACTAATTCCCAATCCCAAAATACTATTGGGGTGATTCTTAACACAGAGGAGTCCTATAATGGCTATACCTTTTACACCGTACAAAAAAACACCTATTTAATAGATAATTGTGGGCAAGTAGTTAATCAATGGACCAGCGAATTTAATCCTGGTAATGCTGTATACCTCTTAGAAAATGGCTCCATTTTAAGAACCGGCAAAATTGACAACCCAGATATTACCATTGGTGGAATAGGCGGCCATATTGAAATCAAAGACTGGGATGACAACTTAGTTTGGGAATATGACTATTCAGATTCTCAGGTAAGTCAGCATCATGATGTATTCCCAATGCCTAATGGGAACATTTTAATACTAGCCGTTACAAGAAAGACACAAGCAGAGGCTATCGCAGCAGGACGTGATCCTGCAAATCTTCCATCAGCCGAACTCTATAACGAACAAATAATAGAAATTGAACCCACAGGAGCCAATGGAGCGAATGTTGTATGGGAATGGAATATTTGGGATCACCTAATCCAGGATTATGATAATACCCAGGATAACTTTGGAATAGTTTCAGAAAATCCTCAACTCCTAAATATAAACTTTCTTGGTACCTCAAGTGGAGGCGCTAATTGGATGCATGTGAATTCAATACAATACAACGAAACCCTTGACCAAATTGTACTTAGTTCAAGACAGTTAAATGAATTTTACATTATTGACCATTCTACTACTACCTCAGAAGCAGGCTCCCATTCAGGTGGGATTAGAGGAAAAGGAGGAGATCTTCTATATCGTTGGGGAAACCCACAATCATACAATCAAGGCACAGAATTGGACAAGCAACTCTTTGGACAACATTTCCCACACTGGATTCCAGAAACATCTCCAGATGGTGGAAAAATAATACTTTATAACAACGGCTCTGGTCGTACTCCTTTTTTTTCCAGCGTTCTTATTGTTGACCCCCCAGAAAGCAGTCCAGGAAACTACGTTGTCCCCATCAATTCGAATTTTGGTCCAGAAACCCCAGAGTACATTTATACGGACCCAAACAATCCAGAAGATTTTTTCTCCCTTATATTATCAAGTGCCCAACGCCTACCAAATGGCAATACTTTAATCTGTGAAGGCACAAGTGGACGTTTCTTTGAAATTGACCCAAGTGAAAATATAGTTTGGGAATTTATTAACCCAGACACCAATGGCGGAATACTTAGCCAAGGTGATTCCCCTCCAACTGCAAATAATATCTTCAGAGTGCTAAGGTACTCTCCCGATTACGCTGCATTTAGTGGAAGAGACTTAACACCAGGACTTCCAATTGAGCAAAATCCAAACTTAAACTCTTGCACAGTTTTTGATGGCTCTATTCGCCTATCAGCCAATGACAGTGCAACCTTAGAAGGAGGAACAATTACTTTTGAAGTCAACTTGAGCCAAACCGGTTCCGAAGACATAACAGTAAGTTACTCTTTTACCAACAACACTGCTGAAGACAATGACTACTCCGCTACATCAGGTCAAATAGTTATTGTTGCGGGTACTTTAAGTGGTTCAATTACCATTGATACTTTGGAGGACGAAATTGATGAGGCAGATGAAACCTTTACAATAAACCTCACTCCATCTGACACAGATATAGACCCTATTAGCGCTATCGGAACCATTATCGACAACGATATTTCGCCCATTTTGACCATTCAAGACTCCAGTGCCATTGAAGGAGAGAATTTAAGTTTTCCAATAACCATAAGCGGCCCCAGTTCGGAAGATATTGTGTTATCCATGGAAATAATCGATATTACTACGAACAATACAGACTATTCCAATTCAGTCCTTCAGGTTACCATTCCCGCCGGAGAAGTATCCGTAGAAGTGACGGTGACTACAATAAATGATGAGCTAAACGAAATCAATGAAACTTTTGAAATTGGTGTACTTAATATCATTTCAGGCAGGCTGTCAGAATTCGATAATAAAGCAACAGGCACTATTGTTGACACTATGCCAGATGATTCATCTGTAATATTTTACAATGTTCCTGTAGAAGAATTTCTGCGAACAAGCTCACTTGAAAGCGTAGATAAAATAGAAGTATTTAATATGCTAGGTGGTTTGGTTGCAAACAGCTCAAATGAGAATGACATTAATTTATCCAGTTTAAAAACGGGAATTTACATCGTACAATTAACAGATGCTACAGGCGAAGTTTTTAGAAAAAAAATAATTAAAAAATGAGTCCATCATAAAAAATTGATTTCTTTGTTAGGCAAATCATGTTAGGGCTTAGCCATTTCAAATGAAAAAAATAACAATCTCTTTTCTTTTTTTGCTTTTTGCGCTTTCCTGTAAAAAAGTTGAGCAAAAGAATTCAAGTGGAGTTCCCACAAATGTTGAAACACCTATTTCCGTTTTTAATAAAATTGATAAAAACGATAGTGGCATCAATTTTTCAAACACTTTAGAACATGATGTGGGCACAATGCATAACCTGTTCGATTACGACTATTTTTATAATGGCGCAGGAGTTGGGCTCGAAGATTTAAACAATGATGGCCTTTTGGATATTTTTTTCTGCGGAAATCAAGTGGCCAATAAGCTCTATATTAATAAGGGTGATTTCGTGTTTAAGGATGTCACGGAAACTTCTAACATCAATACGGGAAAACAATGGTCCAACGGGATAACCTTCGTTGATATCAACGGAGATAAATGGATGGACGTTTATATATCCCAAGGAGGGCCAAATACCAGACAGAATCGCAAAAACTTGCTCTTTATTAACCAAAAGGACGGTTCGTTTAAGGAAAGTGCCGAAGAGTACGGCTTAGCTGACATGGGCATTAGTACACAATCCGCTTTTTTTGATTTTGATAAGGATGGTGATTTGGACTGCGTAGTAATGAATGAAAATGAATTGTATGGAGTAGATCCTATTAGCCTTCAAAGACTTTTAAAAGCTAATCCTGACAACCACTATTTCAATTCATCCCATCTTTATCGTAACGATGGCGGCAAATTCGTAGACATTACTAAAAGTGCTGGGCTTGAAAGACCAATTTTTGGATTGGGACTTACAATTTCAGACATCAACGAAGATGGATGGATGGACATTTATATGGCCAGTGATTACTATCTTCCCGACGCCCTCTATATAAATAATCAAGATGGTACATTTTCAGATAAAATAAAGGAATCTACCAATCAGATATCCTTTTATGGTATGGGTATTGATATTGCTGATATAGACAACGATAACCTACAGGATATTTTTGTTCTGGATATGGCTGCAAATGATCATGTAAGATCAAAAACGCTCATGGCTTCCATGAGCACAGGGCGGTTTGACTATTTGGTGAACAAAGCAGACTTTCAGTACCAATACATGTACAACTCTTTGCAAAAGAATATTGGCGATTCAAAATTCAACAATATTGCCCAACTATCAGGTGTCGCAAATACGGATTGGAGCTGGTCTGTACTTATGAACGACTTTGACCTTGACGGCCACAAAGAAATACACATTACCAATGGTTATAGGCGCTATGCGCTTGATAACGACCTACAAAGACAAGTATTTGAAGCCAGACAAAAATATGGCTCAAACGTACCATTAGATGTAAAAAGTAGACTCTATGAATCTATGCCATCGGAAAAATTACCAAACATTCTCTACAAAAGAACATCAGGTTTAAGCTATGGTAACGTTTCATCAGCTTGGGGATTGGATGATTTCTCTTTTAGTAACGGTGCTGCCTCTGGAGATCTGGATAATGATGGGGATTTGGACCTAGTCATCAACAACATTGATGAAAACGCATTTCTTTATAAGAACATGTCCATAGAAGAAAAAAAAGGCAATTACCTAAAAGTAAACGCCCATGGGGATTTATCAGAAGAATTTGCCAAAGTAAAAATAGACATAGGGGAAACCTCGCAGGTAATTGAAATAAAAAGGGTTAGGGGCTACCGATCATCACAGGAAAACAGCGCATTGTTTGGTATAGGCGATCAAAAAACAATTGATACAGTCACTATTTTTTGGAAATCAGGTAAAATGCAGCAAAAGCTCCATGTGCCTTCAAATACCGTTATATCCTTTAGTGAAAGTGAAGCCACTATGAATATCAAAAAGCCAAAAGAAAGGACTAAACATTTCCAAGAGGTTAGCGCAAAAGGCCTGGGATTGGATTTTACACATAGAGAAAACGCTTATGACGATTTTGAGGAAGAAATCCTATTGCCCTATAAACAGTCCAATTTAGGTCCGTTTTTAACCAAAGGAGACATTAACAATGACGGCTTATTGGATTTACATGTAGGCGGTGCAGCTGGGCAAGCTGGGCAATTGTACTTGCAATCCGATAGGGGCTTTACAAAAGTCGACTCCCCTGCCCTTACAAATGATGCTCAATATGAAGACATGGAATCTGTCCTTTTTGATTTTGACGGAGACAAGGACCTAGATCTATACGTTGTCAGTGGAGGAAACGAATTTGCAGAGCATTCATCATACCATGCGGACAGAATCTATATAAACAATGGTAACGGTCAATTTGATAGACTGCACAGTGATGCGTTAAGCTCGTATCCCAAAAATGGTAAAACAGTATCCATAATTGATTATGATAAAGATGGAGACAATGATATTTTGGTAGGAAACAGGGTTGTTCCAAAAAATTACCCTAAACATCAATCATCCGTTTTGTATGAGAATATGGAAGGAGAACTGGTTGATGTCACCCAAAAAGTTGCTCCAGGGCTTGCAAATTTTGGAATAATCAATGACCTACAAGTTACTGATATCAACAATGACGGCTGGGAAGATTTTATTGCGGTTGGTGAATGGACCGGCATTGGGATTTTTATAAACCAGCAAGGTACCTTTGAAAAGACTGAAGAGAACACTACTGCGTTGAACGAAAAAGGTTGGTGGTTTTCCATTAGTGAGACCGATGTGAACAATGATGGCCTTAAAGATTATATTATTGGAAACGCCGGACTCAATATTAAGTTCAAAGCTTCTTCAGAAAAACCTTTTAAGGTATATGCCGCCGACTTTGATGAAAATGGCACCAACGATATTGTATTGAGCAAAAAATACAATGGCACATATGTGCCCGTACGCGGAAGGGAATGTTCATCTCAACAAATGCCATTTATAAAAGATAAGTTTGAAACTTACTCAGAATTTGCCAACGCTAGCCTAGTGGATATTTATGGAGAAAAATTAGATGCCTCTTATGAAAGTAGCGTTACAGAGTTTAGATCCATTGTCCTCATTAACAAAGGCGACTTAAACTTTGAAAAAGTACTTTTGCCGGCTGAAAGTCAATCTTTCCCCTTATTGGATTGTGTTCTTATTGATATAAATAAAGATGGGTATGAAGATATGATTCCTGTAGGGAACATTTACGGAACAGAAGTTGAAACACCCAGGCTTGATGCTATTTCCGGTCTTATTCTTTTATCGAATGGAAAAGATGGTTATACCAGTCTTTCCAATCAAGAATCAGGGTTGTTTTTGGATGGCAATGTAAAGGACATTGAAATCATTGGCAATCAAAAAAACGAGAAATACATAATAAATACCGTGAATAACGGTCCGTTGTCCGTACATAAAATATCTTTGTAGGGCGCACCAGATGGTTTTCATCTGAAAAACGTTATTCAATTGAACACTATGAACAACCAAATCTATGGAATACGGGCAGTATTGGAAGCTATTGATTCTGAACAGCCCATAAATAAAATATTTCTTCAAAAAGGACTTGGAGGGGAGTTGTTCAGAGAACTGGAAACCTCAATACGAAAAAAAGGCATTAGTAGTTCCTATGTCCCTATTGAAAAGCTAAATCGCCTCACCAAAAACAACCACCAAGGAGTTGTCGCCAATATATCTCCTGTACAATTCCATAATTTTGAGGATTTGGTGGAACAAGTGCTAAGTAAAGAAAAGAGCCCTTTGTTTTTGCTTTTGGATCAAGTTTCTGATGTTCGAAATTTTGGAGCTATAATCAGAACGGCTGAATGCTGCGGTGTAAACGGCATTATTATACCAAAAACTGGTGCAGCACCCATTACGGATGATACGGTCAAAACTTCTGCAGGCGCTGCCTTTAAGGTGCCCATTGCAAAAGTAGACCACTTAAAAGACGCTATATTTTACCTTCAATCTTCAGCTATTCAAGTTGTCGCTGCAACGGAAAAGTCTGAAAACGATATTTATGCGGTGGATTTCAACACCCCCTGCGCCATAGTCATGGGAGCAGAAGACAAGGGCATTTCAAATTCCATACTTAACCTAGTTGACCATAAGGCAAAACTTCCTTTATTGGGAGAAATTGGTTCTTTAAATGTCTCTGTAGCCTGTGGAGTTTTTTTATACGAAGTGGTGCGCCAACGAATGAGCTAAAACTTACTCTTTCTTTTCTTTCTTATAATGATATGTGACGTTGATTTGTTGATGTCCTTCCTCCTCCCCCTTGGTCTCAATAAAATTGCCATCCTCATCAAAGTGTCTTAAAAAAGGATCATCGTCTTCATTGTAACCTTCTTTTTCCCAATCATATTTTTTCTCTACTGGAAGCCTGATCTTTGTAGTAAGCGCCAAAAACAACCCTGTAGCAAATCCTGAAAGATGCCCTTCCCAAGAAATGTTCTCTTTTACGGGAAAAATGTACCATATCATGCTTCCGTAAACAAAAACAACTATCAATGAGAGTGCAACCAATCTAAAATGCTTAGCAAAGACTCCTTTAAAAAAGATAAAACTGGCCAGCACATAAATAAGTCCACTGGCACCAATGTGATAAGAAGGCCTGGCAATACACCACGTTAAAAGTCCCGAAACAAGAACTCCCAGCACCAATGTTCTTAATGCCGCATGTCTATAAAAATAAACCAGAAAACCGGTTAACACTGCCAAAGGAATGGTATTGTTATATAGGTGTTCCAAAGACCCATGAATAAATGGACTGAACAAAACACCTATTAAACCCGAGAGTTTTCTTGGATAAATGCCAAAATCGTTAAAATTGAGGCCAAAATTCACTTCAACCCAAAATACTGTCCAAATAGATAGGACCGCCAACAAAGGCGCCAACAGTACCCAGTTTGAAAATTTGAAATGATTATCTTCTGTCATAACTATACCCCACTCTCAAATACTTGACCATACAAGTGAATTTACACAAATTGTCAGGTTTGTTAAAAAAAATATATGATTTGAAAGATGGTCATTACGATACATCCTTCATGTAAAATTATCTTATTTTTATCTTCATGAATGAACCCCTCGCCGAGCGCATAAGACCTAAAACCCTTGATGACTATATAAGCCAGCATCATTTAGTTGGGGAACATGGCTCATTGACCCATCAAATTAAAAAAGGGATAATTCCGTCATTGATTTTATGGGGGCCACCAGGTACCGGCAAGACAACATTGGCCAATATCATTGCCAACGAGAGCCAAAGACCTTTCTATACGCTTAGCGCAATCAGCAGTGGGGTAAAAGATGTAAGAGAGGTTATTGAGAAGGCCAAACAGAGCGGAGGTCTTTTCACTTCTAAAAACCCCATTTTGTTCATTGATGAGATACATCGGTTTAGCAAATCGCAGCAAGACTCTCTTTTAGGCGCAGTTGAAAAAGGCTGGGTTACTCTTATCGGGGCTACAACAGAAAATCCAAGCTTTGAGGTGATTCCTGCGCTTTTATCCAGGTGTCAGGTTTACATACTAAATCCATTTAAAAAAGAAGATCTAGAAACTCTTTTGAGCCGGGCCATGGAAACCGACAGCACTTTAGGGTCAAAAAAAATAAAGTTAAAAGAAACTGAAGCGCTACTCCGACTTTCTGGGGGTGATGGAAGAAAGCTTCTAAATATTTTTGAGCTTATCATAAATTCTGAAACTGGTGATAACGTTACCATAACCAATGATTTGGTTATGAGCAAGGTGCAAAAAAATACAGTACTTTATGATAAAACTGGCGAACAGCATTACGACATTATTTCTGCCTTTATCAAATCCATTAGAGGAAGTGACCCCAATGCAGCGGTATATTGGTTGGCACGGATGATCGAAGGTGGCGAAGACGTAAAGTTTATTGCACGTAGACTGGTCATTTTAGCATCTGAAGATATTGGAAACGCCAATCCGACAGCATTGGTATTGGCAAATTCAGCTTTTCAGGCAGTAAATACCATTGGATACCCAGAAGCTAGAATAATACTGAGTCAATGTGCCACTTATTTAGCCAGTTCAGCAAAAAGCAATGCCAGTTATGTTGCCATTAAAGAAGCGCAACAAAAAGTAAGGGAAACAGGAGATTTATCGGTTCCTTTGGCAATTAGAAATGCCCCAACCAAATTGATGAAAGATATTGGTTATGGCAAGGGGTACAACTACGCCCACGACCACGAAAACAACTTTGTTGATTTTGAATTTCTACCTGAAGAAATATCTGGAACGTCGTTCTATAGACCAGGTGGCAATCCTAGGGAAAATGCAATGAAGGAATTCCTAAAAAATAGGTGGAAGGATAAATATCAATATTAAAATTTGACATTTAGCTCTTTAACTACCTTTTTACCGTTTTCTGCATATTCAAAAAACCATTTATCATCTTTTTTGAAAACCACTCCATTTTTGTCTCCATGGCTTACCAAAAAGACATTTTCCACAGAGGTTTCCATTAATTTCAACCTCACTTTTGGGGTACTGTCAACAAGTTGATATCCATTTTCTATAGGTTGCGCATACAACAAATCAGAATTTATGGGTTCCACGACCTCATCTGCCTTTTTTATGGGAGAAGTTACGGGCTCCATACTTTTAAAACTCTGATTTTCTGTAGTGGCTTCTTGCACTACTATGGGTTTTTTAGGCTCTTCGTCCAACGATTTTACATCGTTTTTAAAACTTACCGTGATAGGTTCTTCAACTTCCTTATTTTCCTCCTTGGGCACGTATTTATACTGCAAAGTATCAAAAGAAACAAATGACTTCTTCAGTGCGTCTGTATAGGCAGGCCTAAACTCCTTGAGTTTGCTTCTGCCTTCAACCGTTCTAAAAATTTCAATAGACCTACAGTCCCTTAGAACCAGAGTGGTTTTGGTGCTAAAAAGGGAAGAAGTATCCTCAAGGTTTACCACAAGGCCCAAACACCTATTTTTTCTTAAATCCTCAGGTAGTTCATCATCATAAACCGCCTGGTAACCTCTTTGATTAAAAAGGTACTTTATTGTTGTACTTGTTTGGTATTTGTTTTGAATATTATATGCGTCAAATTTCTTTGGCACTATTATATATTTATAATCATTTAATTGACCATAGGATAAGCTGCTCAATCCTATTGTAAATATCAAAAAAAATAGTAGTCTAGATTTCATATTGAGTAGATAATCAATTACCGTTCCAAGATATAATATTAAATCCAAACTGTAAAGAGGCATAATGGCTATCGGCAACATTTCTATAACCTAATAGATTATCTCCCAAAACATAGAAATTAACCGGTCCAGCCTGCAAGCTAAGGCCGAGTCCAATATTTGAAAATGAATATTTATCAACCGTATAGGTGGTTTTAAGAGAAAGTGTTCTCCCCAATCTTTTTTGGTAAAAACCTGTTAAAGCAGCCTGAATGCCTCTAGGTCTCTTTATCATAAATAATTGCCCCCCTACACTATTCCTATATAAATCGTCATTTTGCCCACTGTCTTGGTTTATTGCACATCCACAATCTTTGTTGGAAGCTTCCTTTAGACCAAAATCATAACGAAATGATCCATAAACTTTAATTGGCCTAAATGATATGTAGCTACTTGTATCATTATCATTGAAAGGAACGGATTCTTCAATTTCATCTATAAGTTCTTGCCACAGATCGTTGTTTATGTTGTTTATATCCTCTGGTAGGATGACATCTATGCCTTCATTGGTTGCGCTTCCTCTTAATGTATAATTTTTGATATCCTTGGAGTTATAAATAAAGCCTACGTCCAATACGCTTCCTGTAATGGTTGTTTGAGGATTTAGGTGATAAGTAAACCCAGCATCAAAACCCAATCCAAGGTTTCCGCCAAACAAGACCCTTCTGGTAAATAAACTGGCCAAATCCCTTTGTGTTGTAGAGGTGTCCTCATCCAAAATATCTGAAATTTCCTCAATCCCCGAAGTCTGCAATTCTAAATCAGCATTAATATTATTTGCATAGATATTATCTTGGCCCACTGTGGTTGTAAACGACCCCGAATTTTTTATGGATTGAAATTGAAAAATACTGGAATAGATTTTAGCTCTAGCCCCAACAGTAAGGGTGTTGCTTATTTTCCTATTGATCCCAAAATGAAATACATTGACCATCTCCCCTCTTAGGTTTAGATCACCCAAATCAAAACTTCTGCCTATATTATCTCCTCCGTTACCTTCAAACGCTAAAATTGCCAAGTCTTTGGGCCAATACACAATGACATCTGTTTCTCCATACATTCCAAAAGAATAGTAATCATCCGGTCTGTTTTTGCCCCTAAAGCCAATATTGAAGAGTTCTATTTGGCTGGTGGTGCTAAAATCATCCCTTTTGCTCATATCTTCTATTAGTCGTTCTCTAACTTTTGTGGTAAAGTCAACACCATCATTGGCAAACAAATCATTTACGGTAACCCCACTGGTTGCTGCTTGAAAGGACAATCCAGACAAAGCTGGTATTCCAGTGTGCCATTTTTCTGAAGCCTTTACCCCAGGATTGACCATTAATGATTGAGGAATCTCATAAAAATCATAAAGCAGTTGCTTGTTTTGGGACCACAATGAAGCTACCCCAAATAAAGTGGTTAAAAACATTAATTTGCCCAGCTTCATTTTAATCGAAATAAAAATTCAGCGGCAGATCGCATAATTATTTTGGGTTCCGGCTCGGATGAAACACTTGTAACATCTCCAAGGTTATTTCCTATTACCCTAAGATTTGATGTATTGGTGAGAATATCCAAACTTTTTCCTCCCGGTCCATAGGCAACTTCTATAATTTGTGGTTGAGCAGGTGCGGGATCAATACTAAAAGACTCTAGGTCCAATAGATTGCCTCCTTCATCTAAAAATTCTATTGTTATGCTTAACGTTTTACTTGTAGTGTTTTCCAGTTCATAAATCATTGTTCCCTGTAAAAGTCTTTCTGCTACAAATTGTTCATTAAAAGCATCAAAATTGAACGTTTGAGCATAAAACGTACTTGCGGCACTTGCAGAATTTATGAACTCTTCATCAGATTCTAAATAAAAAATACTGGAAGCGACTATTGGAGTAACACTTAAGTCATCAAACTGGTCAAAATCCTGTTCTTCAGCGCATGAGAGTATCAGAATAACAGTTGTAACCAACAACAGGAAGGGGGAAAGCAATTTTTTCATAGGTTTAAAAGCATTTTGTAATAAAACAATGTGGCCCTGTTATACCCTACTATAACTTTATAAAATGCTTTTTATTTCAATAAGATCGTTGATGATTTTACATAAATCATGCTCAGGTTCGTTGTGTGCATTAAAGTGCAGTGCATGCAAACCTACTGATTTGGCCCCCATAATATCTGCCTCTAGGCTATCTCCGATCATAAGGGAATTTTGAGGTGCAACGTTTGCTTTTGTCAATGCTAATTCAAAAATATGGGGGTGAGGCTTTTTCACTCCCGCGATTTCCGAATTGATTATTTGATCAAAGTATTGATAGATCTTCGAACCTTTTAGCTTTTTTTCTTGAATTTCTTGAAATCCATTGGTAATGATGTGAAGTTTATATCTTGGTGACAAGTATTCCAAAACCTCAACGGTATTTGGAAACAAATGCGAGTATGAGGATAGGTGTTCTATGTACTCATGTGCCAAAACATTTATGGTTTCGTCTGAAATTGTTTTACCTATGTTATCAAAAGTTCTTTTTAAACGTTGATATCTAAGTTGAGATTTACTAATTCTGTCCTCGCGGTATAATTTCCAATATTCCAGGTTTATGGGTATGTATTCTTTTAAAAAATCCTGTAAATCAACATTCAACTGATTTTTCACAAGAATTTTTTGAAACGTTAAGGCAGAATTTTTTTCAAAGTCCCACAGGGTATGGTCAAGATCAAAGAAAACATCGGTAACCACCTCTTTAAACATAGTAACGCCTTAAGAAGGATTGATATAGTTCTAACCAATTTAGTTTATGACTGCTTCCAAGCAATTCATTGGAGAAGATTATTACCAAATCGCCATTTACTTGTTTTACTTGCCTATACACCCGATCCATAACGGTAAAAGCCTCTTCTTTCTTTTTACAGTTTACCAAGGCATAATCATGTATGGCAAAGGGGTGTACTTTTAACGGTTGCCTAACCTCCATGTTAATATCATAAAAATAGAATGGCGTACAGGTTCCTGCCCTAAAACCAATCTCATGGGTATACCCCATAGAAAAATCGTCTGTGAACTCTGTTTCTATTAGGTTGCGGTATGTACTAGGTACGTTAACCCTGTTGTATCTTAATCTGGAATACTTAACGGGCCTGTTAATGAGGTTGCCCAAAAGCCTCTTTTCTTCTTTTAATACTATTTTATCTGTTGAGGACAGAAAGGAGGTACTTAAAGAAACGGCACTATAGTCCGCAACCGACTTTATAAGGTACCCAAATTTGTTGTTGTTTGGCGAAATGTTCTTGTCATGTGCGGAATACTTTGCAAACTGAAAGAAAAACATAGTCTTTATAGGAAACTTTTTGTGTATTCCTATCAACTCTTGAAAATTATTATAGGGATCCTTTTTTATGCCCAAAAGCACCGATATGCGTTTGGCAATGCTCCTAAACTTAAAACTGCCCAAATCCAACAGCAGCCCTCCTAGGCTTCTTACAAAACCCCTTAATGCATAATTATGGGATGTAGTTACATTTATTATTGATGTGAAGGTGTATGCTCTCTTCGGGCTTTGTATATCAGGAAAGCGTTCCTTTAGGGCTTGCAACAGTCTATGTGCCCACAGATCAACCACTGGAAGTTCCAAAAAATTGTTCTGGTAGGCAATGCTTTCTTTTGCAGGAAACCTTCCAACACCATCTTTTACATGTGGCAAATACTCTTCATACCTGCTCAAAAGATAAAAACTTGCTGAAAATATGTCATACGGTATTGTACTTTTTTCTCCACACGAAAAAAAGCACGGGATACCGTCCCAATCTGCAATTTTAATATCCAAATCGTTGATACCCTGCTCAAACAACAGGTCATTGCTCCTGATAAAAAACTCGTTCTGGAGTGGTTGCTTTGAGTAGGTTATCTTGGGGCCTGTATGTCTTATGAAGTCTTCAACCTTGGTTGTAAAGGTGATTTCTATGCCCAGAATCTTTTCAAACAGCTGTTTTGCCGTATAGGTAAGTCTGTTTGTGATTTTATGGGTAAATATCAATAACATATCTACTGGTCAACTATAGTATTCCTTGGTCCGCAAAACTTAAATAATCGTGCTGGGTTAAAATTAAATGGTCCAATATCTTAATATCCAATGCTTCTGATGCCTTTTTGAGCTTAGTTGTAATCTCCTTGTCCGCGGTACTTGGTTTTAAAGTACCGGACGGGTGGTTATGTGCCAGTACAATGCCCACGGCACCCAATTCCAATGCCTGTTTTAAAACCAGCCTAACATCTACAAGTGTTCCGGTAATACCGCCTTTGCTCAACTGGGACTTATGTATCACTTTGTTGGAATTGTTAAGGTAGACAATCCAAAACTCTTCATGTTGCAATTCTCCAATTAATGGGTAAAGCAGGTCAAAAGCATCTCTACTACCAGAAATCTTAACAATTTTATCGGCAGCAATTCCTCTCCTGCGCCTACCTACTTCCAAAGCTGCGGCAATAGAGACTGCCTTGGCCTCGCCAATACCCTTAAACTGCATTAATTGGCTTACAGAAAGTCTGCCAAGCTCGTTTAAATTATGGTTTGCCGAGGCTAAAATCCGTTTAGCAAGCTCCACGGCGCTTTCCTTTTTATTACCTGAGCCAATTAATATGGCTATAAGTTCTGCATCTGAAAGTACGGAGCGTCCTTTTTGTACCAGTTTTTCCCTTGGCCTATCATCATCTGCCCAATTTTTAATGGAAAAAGAAGCCACTTTTTCTTGCATGGTCTAAATATAGGAGATTAATATTTTATGTAATTTTCTAACACCAAATATTTCAATAATGAAATCTCTTTTTGATGCTGATACTTGTTCCCAAATACTGAACCGTATTGATACCTTGAACCAATCCATTGAACCTGCTTGGGGGAAAATGGAGGTTGGCCAAATGTTGCATCATTGCCATTTTCCCTTAAGCCTTGCCTTGGGAAGGTACCATATGAAAAAGCCCAATCCTTTAATGAGGCTAATTTTTAAAAGTTTTAAAAAAGGCATGTATAATGACACTCTATGGAAACCCAATCTACCAACGGCAAAAGGTTTTAAGGTGATCGATAAAAAGGATTTTGCTGCTGAGAAAACCTTGTTGGTTGGTTTGATCAATGATTTTCACTTGGAAAAAGACAGAAAAACCTGGGAGCCACATCCTGCATTTGGAGATTTTACACATGACCAGTGGGGGAAAATGCAGTATAAACACTTGGATCACCATTTAAGGCAGTTTGGTGCCTGATCAATACATATTATTGTATGACGTAAATCGTTACCATTTTTGCTGAGTGTAAATAACCCATTGTTGTAACACACATTTGAAAACGAAGTAGAGTACATGACAGAAACATAAAGGTTCTTGTAGCCCAAAATGGATGAATTTACAGGGTTTTTTATTCGAAAACTGAATGTTTCAAAGAATTGAAAAGAAGGCTGAAGAAAATGGGTCAGAAAATATTATATCGGGAACTGGAAATCTAAACGGATTAAAACTGTCTCCTCGCCTTTTTATTTCTGCTACTACGGAAATTTCTGCCACTTTTTGTCCAATAACCAACTACAGTCATGCCTACGCTGACTAAAATAACTAAAATCACAATTTGGTAAAACTCTTCAGGTAAATTCATGATTTCAATATACGAAAAATTCCTTAATTTATTGATTATCAATGCATTTAAAAACATCATGGAATCTGGGGCTTAGTATCAAATTGTGTGAAAGCCACTAATGCCAACAACCTCGCTATTAATTTATAGTGTAACAAACCTGTTATCCCATGGTCTCTAAAGTGTAAACTTTAGCAAAATGAAAATCACTACTATCCAGAGACCATTAAAAATGATTGTTCTTCTCACAATTTCAATATTTTTTGTTGAGAGGAGTGATGCGCAATCAAATCCAAACAAGTATATATTAAATCAATGGTTTTTATCTACGGGCAATTGGGAAAAGGATCCCCAGATTTATGTAAGGGAGATAGGTAATGGAAATGAACCCGTTATAATGCTTCATGGCGGTTGGGGAGCCGAGCACAGCGGACTGATAAATGCAATAAAAGGACTTGAAAATGAATACAGGTTCATCTTCTACGAACAACGAGGCTCGCTACGTTCACCATTTCCAGATTCCTTGATCACTTTTAGGCAACATGTTAATGACCTTGAGTTGTTGAGGCAAGAGCTAGATCTTGATAAAATGACCATCGTTGGCCATTCTATGGGGGCTGTTTTAGCCTCGGCCTATGCTTCACAGTACCCTCAACATATTAAAAAACTTGTATTAATAAGCCCTGCTCATCTTAAAGAACCTTTTCCTGAAGAAGATAAAGATATCCAACATCAACAATATTTGGCCAATAAGAAATTCCAAAACAGAATTGAAATAACTCAAGAATTTCAGAAATACAATCTCACTGCAGATCGTTCCTCTTTTAATTCAAAAGAAGAAACTATTAAATCCCGAATTAACTTTGGTAAGTTAATGCTCTATGATATTTCAAAATGGACAGAATTGGACAATGGAAAGGCATTATATAAAGGAAAAGTTTACGATTTAACTGCAAGAACTTATCCCAAAGGCGGTTGGAACTACTATGCCGAATTTAAAAAACAAAAGTATCCCATTAGCATTATAATTGGAGATCATGATTGGTTGGACTTTGGCAATAATTTATATAAAAAATGGAATAAAGAGGTGCCAAGAATTAAAATGGCAAGTATTAGAAATGCAGGACATATGCCATGGATTGACCAATCCGTGGAGTTGACCAAACAACTAAAAATACATTTAAAGTAAACTGTTGCAGACACCTTGTATAGTTCATTGCCCTAGTTCACTTAATGGGTAAATCTTGGTTGCTGAACAATAGGTTCTTCACATTTTGCTATCTTATTACGGTAAAATCATACACGAACGCCCTTGTAGGTTCAATTAAAACACAATAAATGATTATTCGAATTTTTAAAGCAAATATTCCAAAAAACCTTCATGATGAATTTGAAGTTAAATTCAAGGAAATTTCAGTTCCTATAGTCAATAACTATGAAGGATTTATTTCTCTTGAAATTGCAAGACCTACCAAATGGAATTCTAATGAATTTATTATGATATCAAGATGGGAAAAAGAGGGTGATTTAATAAATTTCGCAGGAGACAGATGGAATGAAGCCCATATACCCAAAGGAATGGAGAAATACATTGAAAAATGTTCGGTTAGCCATTATGAAAATATTGCTATACCATTATAAGATTGGTACTTAATCATTAAAAAAAAACCAAACCTAACATTCGGTTTCCCTTTGCTAAATGAGTTGTGGTAGACTCACAGCCACCATATAGCAAACATTGAAAAAATACCAGCGGCCGTTCAAGCCATGCAGTCGCCATCTCCACTCTTGAACAATTTTCCCTTAACAGCTTCTCAGCACGACCGCAATTTCGCTCAAAATAATCTTATATTTAAGATATTCAATAACTAAAGGAATTTGATATGAAACTAGAATCTAATGGGACTCTACAAATTCAAAAACCGATAAATGAAGTTTTTGAAGGGATTGTAAATCCAGAGAAAATGACCAAATATTTCATTTCTGAAAGTAGTGGAAAATTGGAAACTGGAAAGAACGTGATTTGGAAATTCCCTGAATTTCCTGATAAGTTTCCCATCAAGGATATTAAAATTGAAACCAATCGTTCAATTTCATTTGTTTGGGACCCTGATACGGTTGTAACTATAACATTAGAAGCTTTACCAGACAATAGCACCTTAGTAAAAGTGAATGAAAATGGAAAGGAGTTTAATGAGGATAACCTAAAATGGGTTTTAGAAAATACGGCGGGATGGGCAAATTTCCTTGCTTGTATGAAAGCCTTTTTAGAATATGGAATCCAACTTCGTAAAGGAGCATTTGAATTTATGAGAAAAAAATAAAGCCAAGAAGATAAAACTATGCCAAAATGAAAACCACTCCAGAACACAATGAACGCATTGCAAAAATGACCTTTGCTTCAGTATATCCTCATTATTTATCAAAAGTGGAAAATAAAGGAAGGACAAAAGATGAACTTCATCAGGTAATTGAGTGGTTGACCGGTTATGACGAAGTAAAAATGCAAGAATTTATTGATGACAAAGCAACGTTCAAAATATTCTTTCAAAAAGCAAAATTAAATCAAAATGCCTACCTAATTAAAGGGGTTATATGCGGTTATAGAATTGAGGAAATAGACAATCCATTAACTCAACAAGTTCGGTTTTTAGACAAATTAGTTGATGAATTGGCGAAAGGTAGAAAAATGGAGAAAATTTTACGTGAAGAAAAAAAATAAAACTGGTGCTAACAATAGCTATACGCAGCTCTTAGCCAGTAGCTAAGGTTATTAATATACCAAGACCTTAGGCATAATGATAAAAACAAAGTTCAATTCTAAACCAAAAAGTTAGCGAGTAGAAATCTGCTGCCACCCATATACCGGGTCGTTGGGAGAAATATGACCAAACTGTTATAATAAATGAAAAAAACAGAAGAATTAGCCAATCGATTTAGAGAAATAATCTTATACGGAACTTGGGTAGCGAACACAAACTATAAAGACCAGTTGGAAAACTTAAATTGGAAAATCGCGACATCAAACATTGATTCACTAAATACAATTTCAATATTGGCCCAACATGTTCATTACTATACCAACGGAATCAAAAATGTATTTAATGGAGGGAATCTTGAAATAAGAGATAAATACAGTTTTGCTTTTCCTGAAATTAAATCACAAAATGAATGGAAAATATTCCTGACTAAATTTTGGGAAGATGCAGAAAGTCTAGCAAAATTTATAGAGAAGTTACCTGATGAAAAATTAAATCAAAACTTTGTAGATGCCAAATACGGAACCTATCAGAGAAATATTGATGGATTGATTGAACACAGTTATTATCACCTTGGACAAATTGTATTAATAAAGAAGATCATATTAACGAACAAATAAATACTGTATACAATAATGGCTGCCTGTGGCTCTTTGCCAGCTTGCTGGCAACACTACTCGTCATTGCTGGGAGGGTTTTATGTGTAAGCTTAAAAATCAATCCAATTAGAGATTTGTTAGAAGGTGTTGAAATGACACATTATCTATCAATGATGCAATTAAATTTGGGAAAATGACTGCATACAAGGAACCTAAAGATATCTAGAAAGTATAGGCGAGTGCTATACTACGGAACAGAACCATCTGCAACAGGGTTTAAAAATAATCTTAAATTAGATACGTAATCCAAGAAGCTTGCAATTTCGTTTGCTCTGATTTTCCTTTGAAATACTTGCAAACAAATCTGCACTGTTCTTATCCGCAGTGGAAGCATATATTAGAATGAGATCTTTGATCCAAAATATTATTCAACAATATGAAGAAGTCCAAAATGGAAAATTATGGATAGGTAGCACATTTACCAGTAAACTAAATCAAGTAGATGAAAGCATGGTTTTTAAAAGACCTATTATAGGTTTGCACAGCATTGCAGAAATAATTTCTCATTTAACTTTGTGGAGAAAAGAGACGATCTTGAAAATTCAGACAGGTGAGGGGAGCAAAACGGATGATTGCGAGGAAAACTGGTTGACTAATGACAAATTGGAATTAATGGGTTGGCAACATATCAAATCTGAATATTACAAAACTCTGACCAAATTGATTGATTTATTACAATTAAAAGATGATGAGTTTCTGAATGAAGAATATTATGATACAGATTTTAAGGGCAATTATAAATACAGTTTTGTAATTTACGGAATGCTCCATCACGATATTTATCATTTAGGACAACTGGGGATAATCATAAAATATTTAAAAGAGGGATAATTCACGACTCAATTAAAACTGAAATTGAAGTAATACACACCTAATTTGTTTTTCCTAACCATGTAATTGTAAAATTTTTATTGAACCGTACCTAAATAGTTAAAGCAACTAAGCTCAAAAAAACAGAATCCATACTTTTATATCAATGCACACCTAGGATAGGGCCTTGGCAAAAAAAAGAATGACTTGATTAAAATAGGAATACTTATATATTTGGTTGTATGAACGGTTTTAAGTTTGTAAAAAATTATAGTCTTTCATTAACGGGATTAATAATATCAATTGTAATCCTACTACTATCCACTATTAATAATTTAGACATATTTGAAAGTGTTGTGGACTTTTTGAGTCTTATGGAAAGATATGAGATCGACGAGTTCATCATTCCACTTTTTGTTTTCTTGGTGTTTACGTGTCTTGACTTGCTTAAAAGACAAAAACAAAATAAAATCAATCAAGAAAAACTTTCAATATATAAAGCCATGCTTTCTTCGTCTCATCATGTAATAAATAACTTCTTGAATCAAATGCAGATTTTTAAAATCACGGCAGAAGACACTCCTGAATTTGATCCGGATATTTTAAAGCTTTATGAGGAAATTATAGAAAAAGCCTCTGAACAAATTGATAGTTTAGGGAGTATTACATCCATCAATGAAGAATCGATCTTCCAATCTGTCGCCCCTAAAGCTTCATCAAACACAATCAACAAATAAGCCCACTATGTGCTAATATATTTGAGAATAAGGTCCTGTGCACAACAACCCATTAGTTAACAATGTTTATCAGCGGTTCTGAACATCCTATTTAATTTCTACGTCTTCCTTCTTTTGTTAACTTAAATTCACAAATTGCTAAGCACACACAAACATTTCAGGAAAAATATCTGCGGTCATTCAATCCATAAGGCATGCCAGATCACTCCCATTTATCATAAATAATGTATTTTCAGTAATCAATAAGCGGTCATAAGAATCACTGCCCAGTACAGTTTTGTAATTGTTATGCCTTTGCCATTAAAAAACATCATCTTTTAACATTATTAAATTTCAACAAAATGAAAACCAAAATCACCCTCTTAGTGCTTGCTGTCGTTACAATTCTTGCCAGCTGCCAGCATAGTGCGTCAGCAGATTCTTCAAAAATTAAGAAGGGTATAATCAAAGTGACGATACTATATCCGAACAGTGAAGGGAAAACATTCGACATGGACTACTATTCCAATAAGCATATGCCAATGGTTGCAAATTTGTTGGGCGATTCATTAAAACTGCTCTCCATTGACAAGGGAATAGCCGGCCGGGCACCAGAAGAACCGATTCCATATTTGGCCATTGGATATTTGTACTTTGATAAACTTTCAGACTATCAAAATTCTTTTGGACCCAATGCGGAAAAAATTGTTGGCGACATCCCCAACTATACCAATATTCAGCCAGTTGTTCAAATAAGCGAGGTATTTCAATAATCGCGAAAGGGTTAACGCAGTAGAGGCCACGACCACAGTAATGAGCAATTACTTGTTCTCAGCTAAGCGCATTAAACTTTAACAAGGGTAAAAAATGAGACCTAAAATTGGCATATTAACATTCTTAGCCTTTCTAATTTCGATCTATGCAATGAGCCAAAACAGCATTGTGGTCAATATTCCTGCTGCAGATTCAGAGTCAGAGTATATTTGGAGAACAATACAGGACATTAAATTCTTTGAGGAGAAAAACTATCAAGTTAATCTTCCGGAGGGTTCGTTAATAGATGATTTAAAGGTTAAATCCAAATCAGGAGAACTTACAAATGAAGATTACGAAAGATTAAAAGTGTTTGTTCAAGATAGCGTCTATGATAAAACTGACTACCAAAAAGGGTATCAAAAAATAGAAAACCAACTTGAACTGATCAACAAAATGATTGATGAAATAAATCAATCAAACTTCAACTGGAATTTCAAAACATTCAAAACATATAAGGTGAACCTCACCATGTATGGGCCAGGAGGAAGTTATAATCCAGATGAGGGATCATTATTGATTTTGACTAACCCCTTAGGCGGGTTTAGAAATTATGATAATCCGGCCAACACCATTATTCATGAAATAACTCATATTGGCATTGAAGATTCGATTATTACTAAATATAAAATTCCCCATGCATTGAAAGAACGTATTGTGGACACTTTTGTATTTTTAAATTTCAATACGTACTTGCCAGATTATCGAATTCAAGATATGGGAGATAAAAGAACGGACCAATATCTTAAAACAAAAGAAGACTTGAAGAATCTGGACAACTTTGTAAAACTCATCGCACAAGAAAACTAATAACTCAGTTACCTATAATTATTAAAATGACGTTGCAAGATTTAGGATATACCATTGCCTTAGAAGAATATGCAAAAGAACATAACATCAATTCCTTTGATGTGGGTCGTGTTATATTGGAACACAAAGACAGATATGTCGTTAAAACGGAGGCCGGAGAACTAGATGCCGAACTAATTGGTAATCTTAGATTTACTGCAGAAAGCAGGTACGATTTGCCAGCTGTTGGCGATTGGGTGGCTATCTCTGAATACGACGAGAATAAAGCGCTCATACATGCGGTTTACCCAAGACACTCCATATTAGAGCGGCAGGCCGTTGGCAAATCTGCAGAGATTCAAATAATTGCAACAAATATTGATTATGGTTTAATTGTTCAATCTGTAAACAGAGATTTTAGCATTAATCGTTTACAACGGTATTTAACCATTTGCAATACTGCCAAAGTAACCCCCATTATTGTTTTAAGTAAAATTGACTTAATAAGCGAACAAACCTTAAGTTCGTTTCTTGATGAAATAAAAGCACGAATCAAAGAAGTTCCGGTTTTTGCAATTAGCAATCAGTCTCTTGTCGGATTAGATGAAGTAAAAGCGATTATCCAAAAAGGAAAGACTTACTGTTTGCTAGGTTCCTCCGGCGTAGGCAAATCAACACTCTTAAACCAACTTACAGGAAAAGAACTTATGGATACCCGGTCTATAAGCGAACGTATTGACAGAGGAAAACATGTTACTACACATAGAGAATTAATTGTTTTGGAGAAAGGTGGAATCCTAATAGACAATCCTGGAATGAGAGAAATTGGCATTACCAATACTTCCGCAGGACTTGAAATTACATTTGATGAAATCATTGAATTGGCGCAGCGCTGTAAATTTAACAACTGCACACACTCGAATGAGGATGGTTGTGCCATACTTGACGCCGTTGAAAGTGGAGAGATTGATGAAGATTCCTATGCTAATTTTCAAAAAATGGAAAAAGAAAGAGCCTTTTTTGAATCCAGTGTTGCTGAGAAGAAAAAAAAGGACAAGAACCTAGGAAAAATGATCAGAGAAGTCAAAAAACAACGAAAACAAAATAAATTCTGAGTACAGCTATTTATGAAAAGTGTCTTCTGGAAAATACATTTAAAATCTTCTCCCGAAGTAGTTTTTGGTTTTCTTTCCACAGCAAGTGGACGGGAAAAATTTTGGGCTGAAAAAGCCCCAGAGATAGATGGAATCATCCTCTTTTCTTTTCCAAATCGCGAATCTTATGAAGGTAAAATCCTGGAGTCCAATACAAACAGGGTGTTTTGCCTGGATTATTTCAATTCTAAAGTCATGTTTAGCCTAGAACCTTCCAAAAACAATGGAACAGATTTAACCCTAACCAATGAAGGTGTCCCTGAAGATGAGTTTTTAGAAGTATATTCCGGTTGGGTATCTGTTTTGATGAATCTTAAAGCGGCAGCTGACTTTCAAATTGATCTAAGAAATCATGACCCTGACAAAACCTGGAATGAAAAGTATATTGACAATTAAAAATCAAAACATTTTACAATCCAATTTACAGGGCAAGCCTCCCAAATATTTTTAACTAATCTTGAAACCTTATCTTTAAGCATTAGCAACCAACAGATAGTTTTTTAGCCTAAGCTGCATGCAACAAAAGAAAGCTCCATGGTATTACCTCCTTCTACTTATTTTAGCTGGTGAGACCGTTTTTATACTTCCATTTGTACTTTCCCGCGTATTTAGACCCACCGTACTTGATGTATTTGGGTTGGACAACGTACAGCTCGGCCTGTGTTTTTCTGTTTATGGTATTGTAGCTTTGGCATCATATCTTGTAGGTGGGCCTTTGGCCGATAAATATCCTCCAAGGAAATTAATTGCCGTAGCACTTTGGATGACAGCTTTAGGAGGATTGGTCTACTCCACTTTCCCCAGTTATACCGTTTTAAAAATTCTCTATGGCTATTGGGGTTTTACCACCATTTTTTTGTTCTGGGCCCCAATGATCAAGGCCACAAGGGTTTGGGGAGGATCAAACGCACAAGGCAAAGCTTTTGGGTTTTTAGATGGGGGGCGTGGTTTGGTAGGTGCATTGTTCGGTGCCATGGGCGTTCTAATTTTCTCCTTGTTCATTACTTCTATAATTGCTGAGGCTTCAGTCTCAGAGAGCAGGGATGCCTTTAGGTATGTAATTTTGGTCTCGGCAGCAATTGCAGTCCTGGTAGGGTTTCTTGTCTGGTTCTTCATGAAAATGGGCCATAACGCAGAACAAGCCATTATTTTGGAGAAAATATCTGCTTCCCAAATCAAAGAAGTACTCAAGCTTCCTTCAGTCTTACTGCTAATGGTTATTATTCTTTGCGCTTATGTAGGTTACAAAATTACAGATGTGTTTTCACTATACGCACAGGATGTTATGCTTTATGATCAGGTAAAATCCGCACAAGTTGGCACGTTCCTGCTGTTTATACGCCCTGTAATAGGAGTTGTCATTGGAATTCTGGCCGATCGCTCAAGAACCACATATTGGTTGGTGGTGAGTTTTATACTCTCATTTTTTGGCGCCCTATTATTTGCAACAGGAATTATTTCTGTGTCGACAACAGCTCTGTTTTTTATATCTATACTAATTGTGGCAGCAGGGGTTTATGCCGCACGTTCTCTTTATTTTGCCGTAATGGAAAGAGGTGAAATACCTTTAGTACTTACCGGAACTGCTGTTGGTCTTATTTCCATCATAGGGTATACTCCAGATATTTTTGCTGGCCCTGCTATGGGTTATTTGCTTGACAGTTCTCCGGGGGTGGAAGGACATCAACATGTCTTTTGGATGCTTGCCGCATTTTCATTGGTAGGCGGTATGGCTGCTTGGTTCTATTTTCGTTTGTACAGTAAAGAGAAAAAATTGAGATGATCATTTTCAAAATATATTTTGATGTTTTACATTGTTTTAAAATCTAAAAACCATGAATTATAATTCAAAGAATATCTTAAAGTTTAGATTTTCGAACCTATTGGTTCTACTCCTCCTTATTTCTGCATGCAAAGAAAAATCAACAGCGACAGAGAAAAAAGAAGTCCTTTTTGTTTCCGATGTAGCAAGCGAACCAAAACCTTGGACTTCCGAAAATTTTGAAGCCACTGAAGACGATTTCACTTTTGCCATAATTTCCGATTTAAATGGAGGTGAGCGTGAAGGCGTCTACAGTACAGCAGTTTCTCAATTAAATAGACTAGACCCAACTTTTGTGCTTAGTGTGGGAGACTTGATTGATGGTGGCACAGAAGATTCTTTGCAATTGGCAAAGGAATGGGATTCCTTTGATGAGAGAACTTCAAAATTAAACATGCCCTTCTTTTATTTGGGTGGAAATCATGATTTGACAAATCCTAAAATGAGGGAATTTTGGAAAAATAGATTTGGTCCCCGCTATTACCATTTTTTATATGATGATGTGTTGTTCTTAATGATGGATTCGGAAGACTATGAAGAAAAAAGGATGTTAGAAATTTATCATGCCAGAGCAGAAGCAATTAAGATTATAAACGGTGAAATTGAAGGTGTTTACGAAGAATCCGAATATTTTGACATGGCCGAGCGCAGAATCGGTGGAATGAGCAACAATCAGTTTGACTACTTTAAAACAGTTTTGGAAAAATACCCAAATGTAAAATGGACTTTTGTGCTCATGCACAAGCCACTTTGGATGAGAGAAGATGAAAAAGGACTGGGTAGTCTTGAAGCATTAATGACTAACCGACCGTACACTGTAATCAATGGGCATTTTCATTCCTTCTCCCATCGCAAAAGAAAGGGTAGGGATTATACTATTTTAGGCACCACCGGAGGCGGTCAACACAAGGGGGATTCCCTATCTTTTGACCATGTTACTTTAGTAAGAATGTCTAAAGAACCTATAATCACACATTTAAAAATGGAGGGTATTTTAGATGAGACCGGCAATCTGCCAAAACAATAATTCTTTTACCAGTTCCATTAAAACCAATTAAGAATGAACTTTACAGAAGCACAGGAAGATATGCGTGCCTCCTACTTTGGAGGCGGCCCGGGTGTTTTGGCATCAGGAGTTGTTTGGCTTACGTCTGGTATTGTCTCCATCTCTAACACAGAACATATAGGTGTTTTGGTATTCTTTATCGGAGGAATGTTTATACACCCTTTAGGGATTTTGTTGTCAAAGCTTTTAAAACGCTCCGGACAACATAAAAAAGGAAATCCATTATCAACTTTCGCGTTGGAAAGCACCTTTTTACTGTTCATTGGATTGTTTATTGCCTATTCCGTAATGTACATTCGTCCAAATTGGTTTTTTCCAATAATGATGCTCATTATAGGCGGACGGTATTTGCTATTTTCATCAATTTATGGAATGCGACTTTACTGGGTTTTGGGGTCAATACTAGCCCTATCGGGAGTTCTTGGTTTCTTTTTTAATTCATCCTTCTATTTATTTGGACTCGTAGGAGGAACAATTGAAATACTCTTTTCATTTGTAATTATTGCTCTAGAAAAAAAGAATACCAATACTAGCCTGAATTAAGAATCAATATGAAAGCATCTTTTTTGGTTGACTGTTTTCCAAACCTTGAAAAAGAACTCGTTTCAGAAATAGAGCGCTATTCCACTGTTAAAAATTTTGAACCTAAAGAATACGTGGTAAAAGAGGGAGAGTTTATACGATCATTGCCCATTGTGCTGAACGGAAGCATAAGGGTATACAGTACAGAAGATGCGGTACAGTTTCTATTGTACTACATTTCATCAGGGGCGTCCTGTATTTACAGTTTTGCACATACCTTCAACAGTGAACCTGTAGAATTTTCAGCTATAACAGAGGTGAAAAGTACTTTAATGCTCCTTCCTTTGGAAAGAGTTCGTTTATGGTTAAAAAAGTATCCATCTTTTGCTGGTATAGTGCTAAATGATTATCAAAAACATTACAAAGACCTATTGCATACCACAAAACAGGTTATTTGTTACAATCTTGAAGGTAGACTGATAGACTATTTAAAAACCAAAGCAGAAATAGAACAGTCCAATCTTCTAAATATTTCCCATCAAGAAATTGCTGATAATCTGGGTACCTCCAGAGAAGTCATAACCCGTGTCATGAAAAAACTAAGCAACAATCAAGAAGTGCAACAGATAGGGCGAAAAATAAAAGTGCTGTAAAGTAGCATATGTCACTGTTTTTATGTTGCATTACCAATAGTTTTATGCCCAAATTATAAAAACATGTCAGAACAATTTCAATTAATTCCCGGTAACTCATTAAAAACGAATTCACCCGAAGATGGAAGGGCACTAGCGGTTAAGATTGCTAGATTAACCATAAAAATTACCCAGCCAGATGCTAAAACCAGAGAAAAATTACGCCCAGTATATGCCAATGATGCTTCAATGCTAATTGCTATTGGTCAAACGGTTGCCATGGAATTTGCAACCATTGCAAAAGCCAATAATTATTGGAAATAGTTAGGAAATAAAATCAGCTGTATTAGAGGTTTTCATCTTCGTCTTGGATTTCTTGCAATTCAACTTTGTTATAGGAATCATTGATCATTCTGTCCTCCTCTAAGATAACATTGGAGATTCCCAGCATAAATGAAACCAACACTATGGAAGCAAAACGTTGAAGTTTGCTATATACCCTTTTAATAGAAAAATGTTGTTGTTGCTTCACCCAGATTTTATGACAATTATTGTTCCACACCTATATGTGCTGACAAAATTGCTTTATAAACAGCCCTATTGTTGGAAAATGGCTCTTACCCTATCAAAATCCAATCCTCCATAGTTGCCAGAACTCATCAGTAAAAGAGAGGTATCATCAAAATTTTGGGCAAAAAGATACTCTTGAAAAACATTGGAATCGGTAAAAATCTGCACATCGTCCCTGTTCAGGGCCTCAGCAATTTGATTTGCCGTTACTTCCTCCAATTGCTTGATCTTTACCGCATCTGGTGAATAGAAGACCACGGCTTCATCCGCTGCATCTAAAGCTCCATCATATTCTTTTAAGAATTCCGCATTGAGACTGCTATAGGTGTGCAGTTCAAGACAGGCAATCAATTTTCTTTGAGCATATTGTTCTTTTACCGCCAGAGTAGTAGCTTTTACTTTACTGGGAGAGTGTGCAAAATCCTTGAAGGCTACTTTCCCGGGACCCTCTGCAATTTTTTCCATCCGCTTGGAAGCTCCTTTGAAAGAAGCTATTGCCTCATAAAAATCATCCTCATCTACCCCCATGTTCTGGCATATCCATTTTGCTCCAGCCAGATTGTTCAAATTGTGCTTTCCAAAAACAGCAATTGGCATATCACCCTCAGGTGTATCTAGCAATGTTTCCCCATCCTCTACCCTATAATTTGGTGTTTTATATGGAAACTTACGAATTGAATTTTCCGTTGCCTCCACTACTTTTTTCACTTCCAAATCCTCTTTATTATAGGTAATACTACCCCCACGAACAATGCTATCAACAAAAATCTTGAACTGCTCCACATAGTTTTCAAAAGTGGGAAATACATTGATATGGTCCCAAGCAATGCCGCTCAACAGGGCTATATTTGGTTTGTAAAGGTGAAATTTTGGCCTTCTATCTATTGGGGATGACAAATATTCATCACCTTCCAATACTATAAAATCATTTTCTTCAGTAAGATGAACCATTCGGTTAAATCCTTCTAACTGTGCACCTACCATATAGTCAACTGCAATGTCATGATAATGCAGAACATGCAAAATCATTGAAGTAATAGTTGTCTTACCGTGGCTTCCCCCAATAACAACCCTTGTTTTGTATTTGGATTGCTCATATAAAAACTCGGGATATGAATAAATTTTAACTCCAAGATCTTGGGCTTTTAGCAGCTCAGGATTATCTGGTTTGGCATGCATTCCTAAAATTACAGCATCCAATTGATCGTGAATTTTCTCTGGATACCAGCCAAACTCTTCTGGTAACAAACCTTTTTCCTTTAAACGGCCTTTAGAAGGTTCAAAGATAACATCATCGCTTCCGGTAATCTCATACCCTTTATGTTCCAATGCCAAGGCAAGATTATGCATAGCACTACCACCAATTGCTATAAAATGGATTTTCATTTAAACAGTTTAAAAGTCAAAAATAGACATTGACATAGCCAATACAAACAAACCTTTGATCTTATTAATCTTTATCTTAGACCAAAATTAGATGTAATGAACTTATCAGAAATTCAATCCAAAGAAATCATGCCGGGCTATCATGGAAAAATGGTTCACGGAGAAACCATGACCTGGGTTTTTTGGGATGTTGAAAAAGACGCCAAAGTACCTCAACACAATCATGTGCATGAGCAAATTATGCATGTTTTAGCAGGTGATTTTGAATTTACTGTTGGTGGAAAAACGGACGTCTATCATTCGGGGGATGTAGTAGTAATCCCTTCTAATGTACCGCATGGCGGAAAAGCTTTGACCCCTTGCAAATTGATGGATGTTTTTAGCCCCGCGAGAGAAGAATACAAATAGTTATGAATATATCCTTATTAGGTAAAAATGCATTGGTTGGCGGCAGCAGTAAAGGTATTGGTGAAGCTATTGCAAGGCAATTGGCCAGCAGCGGGGCCAATGTAACTCTCATGGCAAGAAACGAAACCAATATGAAAGCCATTGTTTCGGAACTTTCATTAGATCAAGGGCAAAAGCATCAATATTTGGTTGTTGACTTTTCAAACTTTGAGGCTTTTAAAAAAGCCATTACCACGTTTTTTGAACAAAATACCATTGATATTTTAGTGAACAATACCCAAGGTCCCCAAGCAGGAGGTGCATTGGAAAAAAAAGTGGAGGACTATCAAAAGGCGTTCGATTTTCTTTTTAAGTCCGTTGTTTTAACAACCGAGCTTGCACTCAAAGGCATGCAGAAAAAGAAATGGGGCAGAATCATAAATGTAGCTTCCATTTCCGTTAAAGAGCCTCTTAATTATTTGGCACTATCCAATTCTATAAGAGCGGCAGTGGTAACCTGGGCAAAAAGTCTCGCTTTTGATGTTGCCAAAGATGGAATTACCGTAAACAATGTTCTTACTGGTTACTTTGATACGGACAGAATTGCGCAACTTAATGTCACCAAAGCAGAAAAAATGGGAATAACACCTGGAGAGGTTCGTTTGAGCATGGAAGCGCAAGTGCCCATGAAACGTATTGGAAGACCAGAGGAATATGGTTTTTTAGTGGCTTTCCTAGCGTCTCAACAGTCAGCCTATATTACGGGTACCAATATTCCTATTGACGGTGGGCTACTAAAATCTTTTTGAACCAAAACATTTTAAAAAACTAAGCAGTTTACCTAATAAATTATTGAATTCGTAATTTTTGGTTAATTTTATTGCTTAACCAATAAATTAACTCACATGAATTCAAAAGTTTTTCTAGTCGCACGTATTCTTCTTGGGCTATTTGTCCTAGTATTTGGCTTAAACAAATTCTTTGGTTTTATCCCATTTGGAGAAATGCCCGAAGCGGCAATGAACTATTTTGGTGCACTGTCTTCAACCCACACCTTAAAAATTGTTGGTGTTATAGAGATATTGGCGGGACTAGCATTTATACTAAACAAATATGGCGCTCTAATGGCACTTATTCTAATGAGTGTATCTGTAAACGCCGTTTTGTTTCATGCCACTTTAGCACCTGCTGATATTGGCGGGGCATTGGCATTGATTATTTTAAATATAGTTGTCCTTCTAGGCTACAAGGATAGGTATAAAGATATCCTACGAGCTTAAACTCAAACAAAAAAGCCCTCTTATAAATAGGAGGGCTTTTTAAATAATGCTCGTTTTTTGATTATAAGCTCATCTTGTCTTTAAAAATATACGACTGTCTTCTAGACACCTCAATTTCCTCACCATTTTTCATTTTAAGCTTTAGTTTGCCATTAAACCATGGCACTACGTTTTCTATAAAATTGGTGTTAACAATTTGTTGTCTATTTGCCCTAAAAAAAGATTGTAAGGGCAGTTTTTCCTCCACTTGATTAAGGGACTTGTATAATAGTGGCTTTTTCTCTTCAAAAAATACACGCGTATAGTTCCCCACAATTTCAAAATGAGAAATACTTCCAACTTTTACCAACCAACAAGATTCCCCATCTTTAATAAATATTTGACTGTTTTCTGTTAGCCTCTGTGTAGCTTCGGTCTCTTCAGTATTACTGCTCAATTGCGCCTTTACTTTTTCCAGGGCCATTGTAAAACGCTTTTCGTTTATTGGCTTTAGTAAATAATCCAATGCATTATACTCAAAAGACTTAATGGCATATTCATCAAAAGCGGTGGTAAAAACGGTCATTGGCACCTCATCTAACATTTCAAGGAGTTCAAAACCATCTTTTTCTGGCATATTTATATCTAAAAAAAGTAAGTCGGGGTTTTCTTTTTGTATGAGCTCAAATCCTTTATCTACATTTTCCGCTTCCCCAATGAGCTCGATTTCTTCATGTTTTTTGATAAGCTCCTTTAATTCGTTTCGAGCTAATCTAGAATCCTCAACAATTACAGCTTTAATCTTCATGCTAGAGGAATTTTTATATGCGCCACAACTTCGCTCGATACTTCTTTCAAACTAAATGAAGCTTTGTCCGCATATAGTAATTTTAGTCTTTGTCGAATGTTTTTTAGCCCCAGCTGGGTCGTATTTTTGCCTATTTGAAGTTTTCCAGTGTTTCTTACTTGAATTACCAATAGTTCTCCCTCTCGTTTTATGCTCAAAACAATTCTTCCCCCCTGTTTTAAGTTTGAAATTCCGTGTTTTGTAGCATTTTCCACTAATAGTTGTACAACCATGGGCGGAATATTTAATGTTAGCGTATCATCATCTATTTCTTCAACAAATTCCAATCGATCTTCCAATTGGATTTTTGAAAGATCTATGTAATTGCGCACCATCTCCAATTCTTCCTGCACTGTTATGGCATTTATGTTATTCTTAGTAAGGGAATATCTCAGAATCTCAGATAATTTTGTAAGCATTTCTCTGGACTTATCTACATCTTCCAACATTAAGCCTCTTATATTATTGAGGCTATTGAACATAAAGTGCGGATTAATTTGACCTTTCAAGGTGTTAAGCTGTGCTTGTTTAAGATTGGTGTTGAGTTCCAGACGTTCAATTCTATCTTTGTTCAGCTTTAAGAGAAGTTTTACCACCAGATACGTAGTGGTCCACGCTCCAACTATAAAAAGTGAATTCAACACTTGAATCCAAATTTTATCGTAATTATTGAACATCTGTATTTCAACATCAGTTAATTCAGGGCCATATTTTGCGTAGATATACCCAAAACCGTAATTCATTGCTCCAAACAGTATTGCAGTTACAAGAAAGGACACCATGATTTTTAGGAATTCCTTAAAGCCAAAGGCATCAAACTGAATATTTCTTTTGAGATACCAGCGGAGTATTGAGGTAGTTGAAATACCAATAAACATTCCAACTATAATTGAATAAATTATCAGTTCCGCACTTATCTTCTTAAGAACAAAAAGGGAAAGCATATTGATAAACCCCCATCCTAGAATTTGAAGTATCCAAAAAGTGTATTTACTTTTTTTATTGGTCAATTTCATTTTTAGCAATCAATAATGTTTCAAATATAGTTCTTTGCAATTTTGCTGTCTATCTAAAAAAGTGATGGGCCGCACTGCCCATACCAAAACCAAGGGTCAATAAAATTGTAACAAAAAGTACGGTGAGCATTGTGGTTTTAAAAGAGTTATACTTGGAAGTTCTCTTTGCATATGGGCCTAAAACCATTTTCTTAGCTGTTTTACTAATCATATTTACACCATAAACCTGAGAACTATCAAATAAGGCATAAACCAGTCCAAGAGCAATCATGAAATGAGGTATTGCATCAAAAAAACCATTAGGACGATATAGTTGCACGTAACCAAGGATCATGAAACACATTGCAGCAATTAACTCTGAAATTTTTTTATTTCCTTTCATTATCAAAAGTTTGCCATTAGACGTACTTTAACAACTTATGCCTGGCTTTGCTTTTTGAAGATTTTGAGGCACCTTCTGTCCGTTTTCAGAAAAGCAACCCATGTAAGTGATACCCCTGTGTAAAAGAATATGAAATAATCGTCATATTCCCAACCTGCGAACTTTCCATAAATCCCAATAACCGATCCTATTATTCCTGAAATCAGTACTATCTTTTGTGAAGTGTCTAATTTTTTCATTGTTGTATATTAAAGATTAAACCTATTGGTTGATTAGATAAAAATGTTGACTAATAAAGTGATAATTAATTTTGCTAACGCTATCATGTTCTTGGATTGTAATTGTTTACACAGCTAAAATACCCAACAAGTCTGTTGGAAAGAAGTGGATTATGACCAGTGGTAAAATTGAAAGCGTGAACGGTATTTTAAGTTTTAGACCATAAAAAAAGGAGCTTTTTAAGCTCCTTTTTACCTCAAATACAAATATTATATCTAGTCTTTTAAAGGTGTTGGTATTTCTTGCTTTCCTAAATGCTTGGAATAAAACCCCATCATGGCCTTATAAAGTTGAATTCTGTTTTCTTCTTTACCAAATCCATGTCCTTCGTCATATTTGACCATGTAGGGCACATCGTAACCTTTCCCCCTTAGCGCGCTTACAATCTGATCAGACTCATCTATATTTACTCTTGGGTCATTGGCACCTTGCACTACAAACAATGGTTTTTTGATTTTATCTATTTGATAGACGGGTGAGACTTCTTCCATAATTGCTTTCTCTTCTGCCACATCCTCATCATACCAGATTTCCTTGATAATCTTTAAATAAGGTTTCCAATAAGGGGGTATGGTCTTCATAAAAGTGAAAAGATTGGAAACTCCTACATAATCCACTCCGCAAGCATATAAATCGGGTGTTTTGGTCAAACCTCTCAAAACAGCATATCCGCCATGACTTCCTCCATATATTGCAGCCTTATCTGCATCTACCCAACCTTGGTCAATAACATACTGTAGACCATCCTCTACATCATCCATGGCCTTTCTACCAATCTGTTTAAATCCAGATTCCAAAAATTCTCTTCCATAGCCCCCAGAGATTCTAAAGTTTACCTGGAGTGTTGCATACCCTCGACTGGCAAACAATTGCGCCTCTGAATTAAAGCCCCATGAATCACGTATTCCTTGCGGGCCTCCATGAGGATTTACGATCACCGGGACTTTTTCTCCTGCCAACGCTGCTTTTGGCAAGGTAATATACCCATGCAATGTTATGCCGTCTCTACTTTTAAAGGTAATAGGTCGCATTTCTGACATATCTTCCTCCTTAAGCTGAGGCATGGTATTGTAAAGCTCCATAAGTTCATTTTTCTGAACATTGTACGCATAGTACACTCCGTACAAACGATCACTATCTACATAAACCATATAGAGGTTCTCATCGTCCGTGCTATCCAAAACACTGTATTGTTTCCCTGGAAGTTCTTCCTTAATTTTATTGTCCAATTTTTTATAAGCATCGCTAATAGGCACAACAATGCTCTTCTCCCCTTCATAAGAGAAATAATCTATTTCATAATTTCTTTTTCTTGAAAGCCCCATATTCTGAACATCATACTGATCATTGATGAAGACCTGTTCAATCACCTTATCTGCCATTAAATCGTACAGCACGATCTCTGCCTTATCACTGTTTAAATTGGAGATGACATAGGCATCATGAGGGTTGTCCGAGGTGTAGTTAAAATCAAGAATATTGAAGGAATCTTTCCAGTTTAGTTTTTTTATGACCCTATAACCTCCATTTCCATCTTCATAATAGATGTCTTGCTCAACACCATCACGTATTTTGGCAAACGCTTTAAGGTTACCATCTTTATCAAAATTATAACCAGCAATTGGGTTCGCCGCATCTTCGTTAGAGTACAGTTGTGTTAATTGCCCTGTATTAAGGTTTACTTTGTAAGGCTCAAAAACTTGTGGATTGTTTTTGTTCAAGGTCACAATAATATGGTCCTTATCTTCTTTGAGCAGTTCTGTGAACTGAGCCCTTACTCCATCAAAAGGAGTAAGATCTTTTTGATTTCCACCGTCTAAGTCCACTGCGTAAATATGGTAATTTTCATCACCACCTTTATCCATGGAATAGAACAATCTTTCATTATTTACCCATCCATAAATTCTAACAAGTTCATCTTTTTCCTCAATCGCTCTTTTTATTTCATTGGTCTCAAGGTTTTTTACGTAGATATGCCTTTTACCTTCTTCATTACTTTCTCTGTATGACAAGTATTTCCCATCGGGTGAAAACCTAAAAGTAAAAGCCTTTGGGTTTGCAAAGTAGTCTTCCACTGTGTATCTATAATCTCCTTCATCTAAAGATGCCAGGGAAATCAATTCGTCATCTGAGCTCACCAAACTTGGATTTCCAGGAACAGTTTTTTCTTGGGCATGTGAGGTAGTCCCCAATAGTAAAAACAAGGCAATACCACAGGCCGTTTTAAAATTGAATGTTGTTTTCATAAGTGTGAATTAATAGTTTTTGATTGAAAATTGAAGCTAATCTTCTAAATAAGACTCTTTTAGAAAGTATTTGTTACATTTTTTTCAATCAAAAATAGGTTGGAACATATACCTAGGAAAACGAAATATGATAAACGGTGGATAAGCTTTGGGCAACGGATGTTACCTCTGTTCTGGCGGAAATTTGGCAAACACTTTTTTTATGACAGCTCTTAATCTTTCCTCTCTTACACTGGGAGAAGCATTTTCTCTAAAACCACTTTCGCTTGAAGCCTGCCAAAATAACTGATCTTTCTCTGCATCTACAAAATCGAACTGAATTCGCCGCTGAATACCCGAGTTACCTAAAGGCAATCCCACAGAAACTCCCCCACCTACATTTCTGCCTGTTCCTCCAATACCAACTCCTACAGCGTTGTTTGGACTGCTTCTGTATTCATTACTAAGTATGTTGATAAAAAAATCAGGTTCCTCAGCTAAAAGATAGCCTTTCGATTGTAGGGTTGAATCAAGAGCATTCATCAATCTTTTTTCATCCAGTTGACTTAAGCCAGATTCAATATCTGAAAAATAGTTGTAGCTGGTGTAATTAGAGAAATTTGTGCCCTTATCGTAGTCATAATTAACCCGAACTCCACTACAGGATAACAGCGAGAACAACAACAGTATGAAGAAAAGGTATCGCATTAGTTATTGGGAATACCTTTAAAATTAATCAATATTTGGTTTCAGAAGGAGAATAACCAGTGTTATTCGTTCAACAACTTCCAAAGGTCATCCTTTAACTCTTGAATACCTTGCTGAGCAACTGATGAAATAAACCGATACTGTACATTTTTTAAATCTTTGTCCAATTCAACTCTCATTTCTTCCATGAGTTCTTCATCCAACATATCGCATTTAGAAATCGCCACCAATCTCTCCTTATCCAGAAGTTCAGGGTTGTACCGTCTTAATTCGTCCAGTAAAATTTCATATTCTTTTGATATGTCATTACTATCCGCAGGTATTAAAAAAAGTAATGTTGCATTGCGTTCAATATGCCTTAAAAAGTAATGCCCTAAACCTTTTCCCTCTGCTGCGCCCTCAATGATACCTGGAATATCCGCCATTACAAAACTCCTAAAATCCCTATACTCAACAATACCAAGATTAGGCTTGAGGGTTGTGAATTCATAGTCTGCAATTTTTGGTTTTGCGGAGGTCATTACGGACAGCAGCGTAGATTTACCAGCATTGGGAAAACCAACAAGACCTACATCTGCCAAAACTTTCAATTCCAATGTAACTTGGGCTTCCTGACCAGGAATTCCAGGTTGGGCGTATCTTGGGGTCTGATTGGTAGAGCTCTTAAAATGCCAGTTGCCACGTCCGCCCATTCCACCTTCTGCAACAATTTTTTCCTCTCCGTTTTCAGTAATCTCAAAGAGAATTTCATTGGTTTCGCTATCTTTTACCACGGTACCTAACGGAACATCCATATAAACATCCTTTCCATCTGCACCGGTACTTCGGTTTTTACTGCCATGTTCTCCATGGCCCGCTTTGAAATGCTTTTTAAACTTAAAGGTCACCAAGGTCCAAAGGTTACTGTTACCCCTAATTATTACATGACCACCACGACCACCATCCCCACCATCTGGACCGCCTTTGGTAATGTATTTTTCACGATGAAGGTGCACAGAGCCCTTACCACCATTACCAGAGGCTACATTTACCTTTACATAATCAACAAAATTACCTTCTGTCATGGTACAAATTTTCGCAATTAAAGTTATGCCTTTGCAATCCTATAAACCAAGTCATTTCCTTGATTTTCAATACTTTCTTCTATGGTCAATCTATTTCTGTCCACTCGGGTCAATTTCTCTACGGCTTTTTGAGAACGAATATTGTTCTTGTCAACAAAAAAAATAATCTCATCCACAAACTTAAATGCATAATCCATCATTAATTTTTTGCACAATGAATTGTATGTTCCTCCCCAATAAGCTCTTGACAAAAATGTCCAACCTATTTCCACGGCCTCTTTATACTTGGGAACCAAATTAAACCGCGAACCACCAATCACATTACCTGATTGCCTGTCGATTATCACAAGTGCTCCTTTAGAAGCCATGGATTCATCAAAAAACTTTTTGAACCCAGATACAGTATATCGCTCCTTATCTGGGTGTTGCTCCCAAATCAATTTATCCGAGGCAACCTTATAAAGCGAATCAAAATCTTTTAACGACAACGGTCTTAGCTTTACCAAGTCGTTTTCTAGAGTTGGCTGTAAGTCAAAACTCATCTAGGTTTTCTATGATTTGTGAAATGTTATGAAAGGCTGTTTACCACAACGCTTAGTCGCTCCGTAATTTGGCTTATTTCCCCTATTCCGTTTATAGAATGGAACTTTCCTTGTTTCTCGTAGTAAGCTCTTAAAGGGGCTGTTTTCTGGTTATATTCATCAAATCGGTTTCGGATTTTGTCTTCATCTTGATCATCAGTCCGTCCACTTTCCTTGCCTCGTTCCAGCAAGCGGGCCACTAAAATATCATCGTCTGCCTCTAACGCAATGGTTGCGTTTATCTGCATGTCTTTGGATTCTAAAAAATTGTCCAATGCTTCTGCTTGTGCGGTGGTCCTGGGAAATCCATCAAAAATGAACCCTGCAGCATCTGGATTTTTCTCTACTTCGTCCTTCAACATGTTTATGGTTACTTCATCAGGAACCAAATCACCCCGATCTATATAGGACTTGGCCAATTTGCCCAGTTCTGTTCCGTTTTTAATGTTATATCTAAAAACATCTCCAGTAGAAATGTGCTTTAAATTGTAGTTTTCCTTTAAAAACCCGGCTTGGGTTCCTTTTCCCGCTCCCGGCTTTCCAAAAAGCACAAGGTTGATCATATTATTCTGCTTTAGTTGATATACTTCTCTTAAATTTCGGCCCAATTCATTATAGTCCAAACCGTATCCTACAATAAAATTATCTGGAATTTCCATTCCCACATAATCAATTGAATATTCACCCGAATAAACATCGGGCTTATAAAACAACGATGCTATTTTAAACTCTTTTACATTGGTTTTGGAGAACAAATGCACCAATTTTTTCAATGTCCTTCCCGTATCAATGACATCCTCCAAAATAATTACGCTTCTTCCATTTATATCCTCGGGAACATCCAATAAAGCTTCTACAATGCCTGTAGATGTTAATCCATGATAGGAACTCAACCGCACAAATGAAACTTGACATGGGTGCTGATATGCCTTTAGAAAATCTGATACAAACATGAACGCACCATTAAGCACACCTACAAAAATAGGGGTCTCATGCTGGTAGTCTTTGGCTATTTCAACAGCCATTTTTTCAACGGCAGCTAAAATTTGTTCCTCCCTTAAATAGGGCGTAAAAACTTTGTCATGGAGTTTGATCAAGTCGTCATCAATTTTAATAGGTTGGCAAAGATAACATTTTTAGGTGCGCTTTACTCGCTGAGCTTTTATCCCTTCGAGGAATTCATGTATTTTTGCTTTCATTTCAATTAACAGATTAATGCAATTTTTCTCTTCCAATTTTAAACTCGGTATTCTAGGTGGTGGTCAATTGGGCAAAATGTTACTTTATGAAACTCGAAAATGGGACATTTATACCAAGGTAATGGATGCTTCGGCAGAGGCTCCCTGCAAAATTGCCTGTAATCATTTTGTTCAGGGCAGTCTTCTAGATTTTGATGATGTATACACTTTTGGAAAAGATGTGGATGTGTTGACCATTGAAATTGAAAATGTAAATGTGGATGCTTTGGAAAAATTGGAAAGCGAAGGTGTAAAAGTATACCCCCCTACCAATGCATTAAGGGTCATTCAGAATAAAGCAACACAGAAACTCTTTTATACAGATAACAATATTCCAACTGCCCCGTTTACACGATTTGCCTACACTTCCGAAATTGAGGATAGCATTTCCAATGGTGGATTGCAATTTCCCTTTGTTTGGAAAAGTGCCCAGTTCGGGTATGATGGACAGGGAGTTAAGGTGGTACGCTCTTTAGAAGATCTAAATGACTTACCCAATGTAGAATGTATTGCCGAAAAAATGGTTGATTTTAAAAGTGAATTGGCCGTGGTTGTTGCAAGAAACGCTAAAGGTGAAATAAAAACATATCCTGTTGTGGAAATGGAATTTCATCCTGAAGCCAATCAAGTTGAATATGTTATTTGTCCTGCTCGTATTAAGGCTTCTGTTGCCAAAAAAGCTGTGGAGGTCGCTTTAAAAGTTTCATCACAAATAGAACATGTTGGATTGCTTGCTGTGGAATTGTTCCAGACCAAAGACGATAAAATTTTGGTAAATGAAGTGGCTCCACGACCGCATAATAGTGGGCATTATAGTATTGAAGCCAGCTATACCAATCAATTTGAACAGCATATAAGGGCAATACTTGGTTTACCATTGGGGAAAACAGATAGCAAAGTGGCCGGGGTCATGGTTAATTTAGTAGGCGCGGAAGGGCATACGGGAGATGTTGTTTATGAAAACATAGATTCCATTTTGGAAATGGATGGCGTAACACCACATATTTATGGAAAAAAGCAGACACGCCCGTTTCGTAAAATGGGCCATGTGACCATTGTAGATGAAGATATGGCCAAAGCAAGAAAGGTGGCACAACAAGTAAAAGAAACGATTAAAGTTATAAGCAAATAGCATTATGAGCAAAGTAGCCGTAATTATGGGAAGCACAAGCGACCTTCCCGTTATGCAAGAAGCAGTTGAAATTTTAAAAGGATTTGATATTGAAGTTGATGTAGATATTGTTTCTGCACACAGAACTCCTGAAAAACTGTTCGATTTTAGCAAAACTGCCCATAAAAATGGGTATGCCGTAATTATTGCCGGTGCCGGAGGTGCTGCACACCTCCCCGGAATGGTAGCCTCATTATCTCCATTACCCGTAATAGGCGTTCCGGTAAAAAGCAGCAATTCTATTGATGGTTGGGATTCTATACTATCAATTCTTCAAATGCCAGGCGGGGTCCCCGTGGCAACCGTAGCACTAAATGGCGCAAAAAATGCTGGTATTTTGGCAGCTCAGATTATTGGGTCTTCTGATAAATGTGTTTTGGATAAAATTGAAATCTATAAACAAGGACTAAAAGAAAAAGTCGTTAAAGGCGCTGAAGAGGTAAGAAAGAAAAATAACTAGTTTCAACTTCATATAAGTACATTTTTCAATTAACCTTGAACTCACAAACCATTAAAGGATACAATGAACAACCCCCTTCTCAAATCATTTGATAGAGCACCATTTGAACAACTAAAAAACGAGCATTTTAAACCTGCATTTATAGATGCGATTGAAAAAGCCAGAGAGGAGATAAATCTCATTACTGAAAATATGGAAGCACCAACTTTTGAAAATACGCTGGAAGCTTTGGATTTTTCAGGAAAGCAATTGGATAGGGTTTCAAGTGTGTTTTTTAATCTGAATTCCGCAGAAACCAATGAAGAAATTCAAAAAATAGCGCAAGAAGTTTCTCCGCTTCTATCAGAGTTCAGCAATGATATTACATTGAACGAAGTACTCTTTAAAAGAATAAAATCGGTCTACGAAAAACGAGAAGGCCTAAACTTAACTCCAGAGCAGAAAACACTGTTGGAGAAAAAATACAAAAGCTTTAGTCGGAATGGGGCTAATCTTGGTGACTCAGAGAAAAAAAGGCTCAGAGAAATAGACGCTGAACTATCTAAACTAAAATTGAAATTTGGTGAAAATGTTTTGGCAGAAACCAACAAGTATGAACTATTGCTCACTAATGAAGAAAGTCTAAGGGGATTGCCGGAAGGGGCAAAAGAAGCTGCGGCGCAGTTGGCAAAATCAAAAGATAAAGAAGGGTGGTTAATCACTTTGGACTATCCAAGCTACATTCCATTCATGAAGTACGCAGAAAATAGGGCGTTACGAAAAGAACTTTCTCTGGCATTTGGCAGCAAAGGATTTCATAACGACGATCTGGATAATCAAGAAAATGTTTTAAAGATCGTATCACTAAGGCATGAAAGAGCCAACTTGCTGGGGTACAAAACCCATGCACACTTTGTCTTAGAAGAACGAATGGCTGAAACTCCAGAAAAAGTGCAGAGTTTTTTGACCGAACTTCTGGAAAAAGCAAAACCAGCTGCCGAAAGAGAATTTAAAGAATTGGAGACGTTTGCAAAAGAACTGGATGGCATAGACCAACTGGAAAAATGGGATAGCGCATACTATTCGGAGAAATTGAAGCAAAAACTGTTCAATTTGGATGATGAACAACTAAAACCATATTTTAAGCTTGAAAATGTTATTGATGGCGTTTTCAAGGTTGCAGAAAAATTATTTGACCTCAATTTTAAAGAGGTTTTTGATATTGAAAAATACCATGATGATGTAAAAACCTATGAGGTCTATGACAGCTCGCAAAATCTGGTTTCACTTTTCTATGCCGATTTTCATCCCAGACCTGGTAAACGCGGTGGTGCTTGGATGACTTCTTACAAACCACAATACACTTTGCATGGTAAAAACAGTAGACCACATATTTCAAATGTCTGCAACTTTACAAAACCTACAAGCACCAAACCTTCGCTTCTTACTTTCAATGAGGTAACAACACTATTCCATGAATTTGGACATGCTTTGCACGGCATGTTGGCAAATACTACATATCCAAGTATATCCGGCACCTCCGTGTATTGGGACTTTGTGGAATTACCAAGCCAAGTGATGGAAAACTGGTGTTATGAAAAAGAAGCTTTAGAGCTTTTTGCATTTCATTATGATACTGGAGAATTGATTCCCATGGAATTGGTTGAAAAAATTAAAGAATCTGCAACCTTCCAAGAAGGCATTGCTACACTCAGGCAATTAAGTTTTGGTTTCTTGGATATGGCATGGCATGCAACAGACCCTTCAAAAATTAAAGATGTAAAAACTTATGAGTCCAAAGCATTTGAAGGCACAAATCTATTTCCAGAAACTCCTGAAACCTGTATGAGCGTGGCTTTCTCCCATATTTTTCAAGGAGGGTATTCATCTGGGTATTACAGTTATAAATGGGCAGAGGTTTTGGATGCTGATGCATTTGCCTATTTTAAGGAAAATGGAATTTTCAACAAGGAAATTGCAACTAAGTTTAAGGAACATGTACTTTCCAAAGGAGGTTCGGAAAACCCAATGACACTTTATAAACGTTTTAGGGGAGCAGAACCTAAAATTGAGGCGTTATTGGAAAGATCGGGATTAGCCAAAACAAAGGTTTAGTATCAGAATGTTACAAAACCACCTGAATTACTTCCTCCGCCAAAAGAGATAATACCTATTATAGAAATGGTGGCAAGCACACCAATAACAGAACCTATAATGGTTTTGCCTGGAGAAAGCTTTCTGTGCCTGCTTTCTGTAAGCATCGATTTTTGTATTACCGTCCTATTTTTGTTCTGGAGTACAACAATTGTGGAATCTGTAACTTCCACCACTTTTACTTTTTCCATTTTTCTTTCCCCCAATCTGACCTCATATGTTTGATCAACCTCAAAATCATCAATTCCCAAGTTTAAGTTTTTGTAACTATAACAACTATTGAACAACATTAAAAAAGTCATTAAGAGTGCAGTTATTCTCATTGAGGTATGGTGTTAGGGTGGCATTGAGCACTGATAATCACAAATTTACATAATAATTACAATCAAATTGACCAACAAAAGTTCGGCTTTATCGTTTTATAACTTTCAATAATTTTTGAAACTATAAAAATTATATTATCTTTGTCTTATGGAATTCCAAGAAGCAAAAGATAAGTTTATTAGTACATGGGGAAGTTTGGGCACACTATGGGGCATAAACAAGGCCATGGCCCAAATACAGGCCCTACTTTTTATTTCTACAAAACCATTGACCACCGAAGAAATCATGGAAGAACTTCAAATTTCCAGAGGGAATACCAGCATGAACGTTCGTCAATTGATTGACTGGGGAATTGTAAAGAAAGAATTGAAAGCAGGCGAACGCAAAGAGTACTTTTCTACTGAGAAAGATGTGCAAGAATTGGCTCGTATCATAGCGGAGGAACGCAGCAGAAGAGAAATACAACCCGTTATCAAAACGCTTCAAGAAATCAGTTCCATAAAGGATGATGGAACCAAAAACACCAAAGAACTCATTAAACAAACCAAAGCACTGCATGACTTGGCAACAACGGCAAATGCTCTTTTGGACAAAGCAATAAATCACAAACAAAACTGGGTAAGCAGTGCCTTAATCAAAATAATAAAATAATTTTTTTGATTATAACTTTCAATATTTTCTGAAATTTTAAAAACATACAACAATGAAATATTATGTTCCAAACTGGTTGATTATTTTAGGAGGTGCCGGTCAAATATTTACAGCTCTTATTTATCCATACATCAGGCATGAAGTCTTTGATTGGTACAATGACGTAAAAAAGTTAAAACCTTTAAACCAAGAAATAGCCAAGACATATGGAAGGTACATTCAAGGGCTCAACTTTTCTTTTGGTTGCATTGCAATCCTATTGACCAAGGATTTACAAAATGGAACCAGTTTAGCTATTGCCATTACCGGATTGATAGGTGCTTATTGGATAGGTAAAGTAGCTACTCAAATAGCATATTACCCCAAGTACACCATTCCTCAAAAACCATTGTTTAAAATTGGCACCTACTTCATGAATGCACTATTTATATTATTCGCAGTAGTCTTTACCTGGTTGTGCATTAACAATTACATCCTGTACTCTAATCATTAAAACGTAAACTATGAAAGATTTAATTTTTGAAAAACGGTATTGTCTCTCGGAAGAAAAAGAAAAAATAGAAGTAAATATTATTGATTTTTACAACGAAGCAACAGAAGACTATGAGTTTTGGAGCAAGGACTTTAATATGCATTTTGGTTATTACCATCCCCTTAGAACAAATCCTTTCAAAAGGGATCATATGCTGAATGAAATGAACAAGCAAGTCTTAAATAGATTGGGCCTAAACCAAGGAAAAGGTCTATTGGCAGATTTAGGTTGCGGCATGGGCGGTAGTATTAGATATGCCTTAAGAAAAAATCAAAATCTTTCTGCCATAGGAGTTACATTGTCAGAATTTCAGGTCCAAGAAGGAAACAAACTTTTGAAAGACTTAAATGCTGTTATTTTAAAAGAAAACTACAACCATACACCTTTAACTTCAAATTCATGTGATGGAGCAATAGCTATAGAAAGCTTTTGCCATTCTGGACATGACAAGTCTTCATTTGCAGAAGCACACCGTATTCTAAAACCAGGAGGAAAATTGGTCATTGCAGATGCTTTTCTAAAAAAAGAAGCTCAAAAGCTTTGTCACGGAAGTTCATTTGCATACAAAAACCTCTGTAGTCACTGGAGCTTGGAAAAGTTAGGCCATATAAAAAAGGTGGTAGATGAGCTAAAAAAAGTTGGGTTTAAAAATGTACAGGTCGAGGACATCTCTTTCCGAGTTGCTCCCTCTGTATTTCACGTACCATTTGCAATAGTCGGCTTTATGTTTAAAAAACTATGGGAAAACGGTTCTTTAAAAAAGGAAAGTCTACACAACTTAAAAGGTTCTTTTTATGCATTGTTGTCGGGTCTGCACATGCAAAGCTTTGGATATTACCTCATAACCTGTACAAAATGAGTTGACTTCATGTCCAAACATCATTAAAAAGGATAATTTAATAGTTTTATCAGCGTTGTTATGGCGCCAAAATCATAACAATAAGCTAAAGTTCGCTTTCATGACCTTTTCGTGATACTTTTTGAAGTCGTTTGTAATGAACAAAACATATAATCATTAACTAAAATCCATTACATTTGACACTTCTTGAAAATAATATGGCAGCTCACGAACTCAAACCCGATACTTGGGTAGATCAATATGCAGATTACTTGTTCAATTATGCAGTGGCTCGCGTAAGTGATGCAGAAATTGCAAAGGATTTGGTACAAGAAACTTTTTTTGCTGGGCTTAACTCCGCTAAAAATTACAAAGGAGATGCGGCTGAACGCACTTGGTTGATCGCTATCTTAAAAAGAAAGGTTATTGATCACTATAGAAAAATAAACTCCAAAAAAGGAAAAGCAGAGGTTCGAATGAATTACAACGCCAATGCAGATTCTGAAGGAGATTGGTTAGAGGAACAGGTGGCAGACCCTTTTAGTAAAAATGGTGACAACACACTGGAAAATGAAGAATTAGGACTGGCCATACAAGAATGCATTTCAAAACTGCCCAAAAAACAGTCCTTGGTTTTTAACATGAAGACCATTCAAGGAATGAGCACTGAAGATATTTGTAATGAATTGGGAATTAATCCGTCCAACCTTTGGGTGATGATCCATAGAGCGCGAACCGCGCTAATGGGTTGCCTAAATCAAAATTGGTATTAGATATGAAGATTTCATGTGAGCAAGCATCGAACATATGCAACAAATCACAATATAAAGAAGCTGGGTTTTGGGAAATCCTAAGACTCCGTTTACATATTCTTACATGCAAAGCTTGCGCAAAATTCACCAAGCAAAATACTATGCTTACTTCACTTTGTGACCGAGCAGGACTCAATGTACTTTCTGAAAGCGATAAAGAGGAAATGCGCAAAGACTTAAAAAAGCACCTTTAATAGAATTCATTTACAAGCAGAAAAAAACCGACCCAAATAATTGGTATTCCTTCAACCCAGAATGAAGCGAAATACCTGCCTTTCATTTTATTTATTGATAGAAAGACTATTGCTAAAGGGATAGCAACAAAAAAGCGGGCTATAAGCTCTATTTGTGTTAATTCATCCTTTAAAAAAGTTAGACCTAAAAATAAACCGATCAATAAATACCCCAAAGCGCTGGTTTTTTTAGTTCCTATCAATTGTGGCAATGTTTTTAAATTTATGTCATCCCATTGCAGGTCCCTTATTTCAAATGGAAGAATAAGTATCAGTACAAGAATAAATCTTTGACCGAACAATACCCACAGATCCCAAGTAATTGGAGTTTTAGATTGTAAAACCGGCAATAATGCGGTGAAACCTACCCAAACAACGGCCACAATATAAATTTTAAATCCGCCTAGACTTCTTAAATTCTTCGCCTTGGGCAGAAATGGAATAGCATATAAGGTTGAAACCAAGCCTAATACCATTACAGCCACCCAAATATCCTTGCTAAGATGAGTTAAAAAATAAACGGCAAAGGCAAAACTGAAAAAACTGAAAATCTGAATGTTTTTGTGGTAACCATTGGACACAATTAAATACTTCTTTGCCTCTACTCCATATTTTACAAAATTGTAGCACACAATGGTACTACAAAAAATAAAACCAATTAAGGCAAAATCAATGGAAATGTTTAACAAAAACGCTGTAACAACAACCAGAGAAACTACGGCCAAAGCCACATGTATACTGGCATCTAGGTAAAAATTAAAAATTGTACGTAAGGTTCGCATTAAACAGAATATGGCTGCCAAATAAAAAGGTTAATTCATGGTTAACAACTTTGATTTGGCAATTATCAAAATTGCTTATTTTCATTGAATTAATCCCTAATTTTGTGGACTTTATTGAATTGGATATGAATACAGAAGTATTTGCCTCAAGGCATATTGGCATTACAGAAAAAGACTTCCAACCTATGCTGGAAACGGTTGGCGTAGAAAATTTGGAGCAGCTTATTTATGAAACCATTCCAGATGATATTAGGCTTAAGGAACCATTAAAGCTCCCTAATGGTATAAGTGAACATGAATTCTTGATGCATATTCAGGACTTATCTGAAAAAAACAAAGTTTTCAAATCTTATATTGGTTTAGGGTATCATGAATGCCTAACACCCTCTGTAATCAAGAGAAATATCCTTGAAAACCCGGGTTGGTATACTGCTTATACCCCTTATCAAGCAGAGATTGCGCAAGGGCGTTTGGAAGCTTTGTTAAATTTCCAGACCATGGTGTGTGATTTAACAGGAATGGAACTGGCAAATGCATCCTTATTGGATGAGAGCACCGCGGCAGCCGAAGCAATGACAATGCTTTTTGATATTCGTTCAAGACAACAGAAGAAAGATGGCACACTAAAGTTTTTTGTTTCAGAAGAAGTGCTTCCACAAACACTGAGTCTACTCCAGACTAGATCTGCTCCATTAGGAATAGAATTGGTCATCGGAAACCATGAAGAATTTGATTTTTCCAATAGTTTCTACGGAGCCTTGTTGCAATATCCTGGCAAACATGGACAAGTACACGATTATGCTGAGTTTGTACAAAAAGCCAAAGCAAACGACATCAAAGTTGCTGTTGCAGCAGACATTTTAAGCCTAGTATTGCTTACTCCTCCTGGAGAATGGGGTGTAGATGTAGTAGTGGGTACCACACAGCGCTTTGGAATCCCATTAGGGTATGGTGGCCCACATGCCGCCTTTTTTGCCACAAAAGAAGAATATAAAAGAACTATTCCTGGTAGAATTATTGGTGTTACAAAAGACACCGATGGCAATCATGCATTGCGTATGGCGCTCCAGACCAGAGAACAGCACATAAAACGAGACAAAGCTACTTCCAATATATGCACCGCACAGGTTTTATTGGCCGTAATGGCAGGGATGTATGCTGTCTACCATGGGCCAAATGGTCTTAAATATATTGCGAACAAAGTTCATACTCTAACCAAGGCGCTTGCTCAAACTCTTGAGACATTTGGTTTTAAGCAAACCAACACCGCTTTCTTTGATACTATCAAAATTAACATCTCAAATGTAAAAGAGCTTAGAGAAGTTGCAGAAAGTAAAGGCATAAATTTAAATTACATTGATTCAGAAACAGTCTCAATTTCTTTGAATGAAGCTTTTTCGGACAATGACCTTAAACTTTTGCTTTCTTGTTTCGTGGAATCTCAGGATATTTCAAAAGATTCTTCTAAAGCGATAGACTTAAAAGAAGCTATCCCAAACAGTCTACAACGTCAAGCACCTTTTTTGGAACACATGGTCTTTAATTCGTATCATTCTGAAACTGAGCTGATGCGCTACATCAAGAAGTTGGAACGAAAGGATTTGGCATTGAACCACTCCATGATTTCTTTGGGAAGTTGCACCATGAAGCTAAACGCAGCTTCTGAAATGCTACCGCTGAGTTGGGCGAATTGGGGAAACATTCATCCTTTCGTGCCTTTAAATCAGGCAGAAGGTTATCAAGAGGTTCTAAAAGAACTAGAGAAACAATTAAATGTAATTACTGGTTTTGCAGCTACTTCATTACAACCCAATTCCGGAGCTCAAGGAGAATATGCTGGGTTAATGACCATAAGGGCTTATCATGCATCAAGAGGTGAAGAACATAGAAACATCTGTATTATTCCAGCTTCGGCGCATGGTACCAATCCTGCATCTGCAGTCATGGCAGGCATGAAAGTAGTGGTTACCAAAACAGATGAAAAGGGAAATATCGATGTTGCTGATCTTGGAGAAAAAGTGAAATTGCATTCAGAAAACCTTGCAGCCCTAATGGTTACATATCCTTCTACTCATGGTGTGTTTGAATCCTCCATAGTTCATATAACTAGGTTGATTCATGAACATGGCGGACAAGTATATATGGATGGTGCTAATATGAATGCTCAAGTAGGTTTAACTAATCCGGCGGTTATTGGCGCGGATGTTTGTCACCTTAATCTTCATAAAACCTTTGCCATTCCTCATGGCGGGGGTGGTCCTGGAGTTGGTCCTATTTGTGTTGCCGAACAACTAGTGCCTTTTCTTCCTACCAATCCAGTAGTGGAAACAGGAGGAGAAAAAGCAATTACAGCCATATCAGCAGCACCATGGGGAAGTGCACTGGCCTGTTTAATTTCCTATGGTTATATTAAAATGCTGGGAACCGAGGGATTAACCGATGCAACTAGAATTGCCATATTAAATGCCAACTATATCAAGGACAAGCTTAAAGGGAAATTTGAAGTACTATACTCCGGTGAAAAAGGAAGGGCAGCTCATGAAATGATTATCGATTGCAGGCCTTTTAAAGCACATGGTGTAGAAGTAACCGATATAGCCAAAAGACTCATGGATTACGGATTCCATGCTCCTACAGTATCTTTTCCAGTAGCAGGAACAATTATGATCGAACCTACCGAGAGTGAAAGTCTTGTAGAATTGGATAGGTTTTGTGATGCAATGTTGTCCATACGAGAAGAAATTGATGAAGCAAGTTCAGAAGATCAACACAACGTGTTAAAAAATGCACCTCACACATTGGAAATGGTAACCAGTGACACTTGGGATTACCCGTATAGTAGGAAAAAAGCTGCATTCCCATTGCCCTTCGTTTCAGAAAATAAATTTTGGCCTAGTATTCGAAGAACAGATGAAGCCTTTGGGGATCGTAATTTGATTTGTACTTGTACGCCAATAGAAGCGTACGCCGAAGTCTAGCAAAACATCATATTTAGTAATAAAAAGCCTTGGTTTGGTCCATAACCCAAGGCTTTTTTTTGTTTGTAGAAATAGAAAACCAAACTTGGACATCGTAGGAATTATTATGCACGCATAATACCCATTACTTTAAACAACTATATTTAAATTCTTAAAACCTCAAAATGAAAATTGGCATAACAGGTACCGGAAGTTATATTCCATCGATCATCACAAAAAACGATGACTTTTTAGAACATGAATTTCTTGGAACTGATGGGACCACTTTCGGAAATGACAATGCTGTAATCATTGAAAAATTCAAAGCAATTACTGGAATTTCGGAAAGAAGGTATGCAAATCCAGAATTGAAAACATCTGACTTGGGATACCTTGCATCAGAAAAAGCTATTGAAGATGCTGGAATTAATAAGGAAGACTTGGATTATATCATCTTTGCGCACAATTTTGGGGATTTAACCTATGGAAAAAATCAAGGGGATACGCTACCTAGCCTTGCAACACGGGTAAAGCATCTGCTTAAAATTAAAAACCCAAAATGTGTAGCTTACGACATGCTTTTTGGCTGTCCAGGCTGGATAGAGGGTGTTATTCAGGCCTATGCATTTATTAAGAGTGGAATGGCCAAAAAGTGCTTGGTAATCGGCGGAGAAACACTTTCGCGCGTATTGGACGAACATGATCGGGACAGTATGATCTATTCAGATGGTGCAGGAGCAGCCATTATTGAGGCAGATCCGGTCTCAGGAGCCATTTTGGGCCACTCTTCTGCTACATACGCCAATGAAGAAGCTTATTATTTGTTTTTTGACAAAACCTACAACAATGAAGGATGTCCAGATACAAGATATATTAAAATGCATGGCCGAAAAATCTATGAATTTGCCTGCACACATGTGCCACAGGCAATGGCAGCTTGCTTAAACGAAAGTGGTGTTCATATTGATGAAGTGAAAAAAATATTCATTCACCAAGCCAATGAAAAGATGGATGAAGCCATTATAAAAAGGTTTTATCGGTTATATAATAAGCAGGCACCAGAGGGTATTATGCCTATGAGCATACATAAACTGGGCAATAGTTCTGTTGCGACGGTCCCTACGCTATACGATTTGGTGAGCAAGGGAGAAATCGACGATCATGAAGTTAAAAAGGGAGATGTTGTTATCTTTGCCAGCGTTGGCGCTGGTATGAACATCAATGCCATCGTTTACAGATATTAAATGTACGAAAACAACTTTCCAAACAAACGTTACAGGCATACCATAGCTTTTTTACAAAAACACATCAATACTTCAGAATCCATTTTGGACCTAGGGGCGGAAAATCCGTTTTCCGAAATCATGAAGTCCTCTGGTTATCAGGTCAATAATACTTCAGGAGAGGATTTAGATGTTAATTTTGAAAAAGTTATAAGCTCAGATGCAGAGGTAATCACCGCCTTTGAGATTTTTGAACATTTAGTGGCTCCTTTTAATGTGTTGAAGGAAATAAAAGCAAAGAAACTGGTTGCCAGTATCCCAATGCGTTTGTGGTTTTCATCCGCATATAGAAGTAAAACCGATCCTTGGGACAGGCATTATCATGAATTTGAAGATTGGCAGTTTGATTGGCTTTTGGAAAAAGCAGGATGGAAAATCAAGGATACTGCCAAATGGACCAACCCTACAAAAAAATTCGGAATACGACCAATTCTGCGACTTTTCACTCCCAGATACTATATTGTTTACGCAGAGCGTGACTGATGGTTTAGATTATTTGAAAATGACAAATGATTAGCATATCTCCGTTGTTTTTTGGAATTTTAGCACATGCGAATAAGCATTATTATCCCTGCCCATAACGAAGCTTCTTATCTTTCAGCCTGTTTGAATTCGTTTGTTGCCCAAACCCACACTCCGGATGAGGTAATCGTGGTAGATGATAATTCTAGCGATGCCACCTTCAAAATTGCTTCGGATTATAGTGAAAAATTCAATTGGATCAAGGTTTTACAACGAAAGTCGGTGGATGAGCATGTACCAGGAAAAAAAGTAGTGGATACTTTTAACTTTGGACTAAAACATACATCAGACCATGACTTGATAGGGAAGTTTGATGCAGATATCATTCTTCCTCCCAATTATTTTGAAACCATGTTAAACCATTTTCAAAGCAATTGGAAACTGGGAATGTGTTCTGGTTTGCTTTATATAAAAAAAGGAGAAGATTGGGTGTATGAAAATATTGCCGACAAAAACCATATTCGTGGCCCCATAAAACTTTACCATAAAGCTTGTTTTAATAAAATTGAAGGTTTGCGCCAAGGAGTTGGATGGGATACTGTTGATGTCCTTTTATCTAAATACCACGATTTTGAAACCTTGACGGATTCTTCATTACCCGTAAGGCACCTTCGCCCTACGGGCCATGGATACAGTACTAAAAACTATCAAGTAAAAGGCGAAGCCCTTTACAAAATGCGTTATGGGCTTGTTTTAACCAAAATGGCGGCATTAAAAATGGCGTGGCAGACTAATAACATGCTATTATACTTTCAAATACTCAAAGGCTACTTTAAAGCCGTGTTTAGCCAAGTGCCAAGATTCGTCACTAAAGAAGAGGGGGCTTTTATTAGAAAACAACGGTTGACTGGAATTTGGAAAAAGCTGAGAAAATACCTTTATTTCTTGCCAAACAATAGTTCACGTTAAAAAAGGCACAGTAAGAGTCACCTTTTACATAAATCTACATTTTTCCAATAAATGGGGCAAATAAAGAGGAAATTTTATGCATATTTTTCTGATAATTTAGTCCGATTAAACTTTTTGATCATATGAAAATAATATTACAAAAAGTTCATTTTATATGATTGATTATCAATAGGTTAATTCAAATCGGCCGTTCATCAATTGAACCCCGAAAAAAGTATCTCAAAATCTTACCTTAAAATATGGTTGCCAATTCGGTCTAAAATTGATTGGAATGAAAAAAATTACCACTTTATCCACTTTGCATCATTCTCCTGCACTTTTCCTTTGTATACTGTTCACGATTTTTTCTCAAAATACGAGTAAAGCACAGATTCCGGGGCAAAGTTATTTTGACAACACAGGGTACATAGAATATGTAGCCGGAAACTATCCACTGATTATTTCTGTGCCTCATGGTGGATACTTAACACCCAATGAGATTGCAGATAGAAACTGTAATGGTTGTGTATATTCCAGAGACTCCTTTACCCAAGAAATAGGAAAAAGCATTACCAAGTATTTTCACGACCAAACGGGTTACTACCCCCATGTGATCATCAACCTTTTGGATCGCAGCAAACTTGACACCAACCGTCCCATTGGCGAAGGTGCCGATGGTGATCCACTAGGAGAGGAAGCTTGGACTAACTACCAAGATTACATTGAAACAGCCAAAACTAAAATTACACAAGATTTTGGAAGAGGTCTTTTAATAGCCCTTCATGGACATGGGCACCCGATTCAACGAATAGAGCTAGGGTACATTCTAACACATAGTGATCTTAACCAAACAGATGAAACACTGAACACTCCCTTTCACGTTAATAGAAACAGCACCAAAAATTTGGTCAATGACAATGTTTTAAATCTTAAGCACTCCGAATTAGTTAGAGGACCCTTAAGCTTTGGTACAATCATTCATAATAAGGGATACCCCGCAGTACCAAGCTTTGACGACCCTTTTCCAGACTTTGATGATCCGTACTTTAACGGAGGATACAATGTGTATTATCACGGAGCACATTTCAATGATGTAATTGATGCGTTCCAAATCGAGTGTGATCAAAATATTCGAATAAATGGAGGAGAGGATGCCAGAGAACAATTTGCAGAGTTATGTGCAATCGCAATTAACGAATACCTAAGTCTCCATTATGGATTTGGAGCAATAGATTTTGATAATGATGGAGTATTAAGCAATTTAGATTGTAATGATTTCGATGCTGGCGTGAACCCTAATCAGGAAGAGATCCCATACAATGGCATCGACGACGACTGCGATCCCGCAACATTGGACGACGACATGGACGGGGACGGCTACGACAAAGCCGATGACTGTGACGATGGCGACCAGACCGTCAATCCAGGTCAGGAGGAGATCCCATACAACGGAATCGACGACGACTGCGACCCCGCAACATTGGACGACGACATGGACGGGGACGGCTACGACAAAGCCGATGACTGTGACGATGGCGACCAGGCCGTCAACCCAGGACAGGAGGAGATCCCATACAACGGAATCGA